>JAJPIO010000008.1 GCA_021324735.1 Bacteroidota bacterium | reverse complement strand
GGAGACCGTAATGCACCGGCCCACCACCCCGGGGCTCCCCACAGGTGGCCGTCGTTCGTTGGAAATTGATCGAGTCCTGTTGTAGTGTACTATGCGATGGGACTTTTTGCTCGGTCCGCCCGGGGCTCGGGATCCGGGATCGGGCAGCAAAATTGCGGAATTAAAGGCTTCTGAATTGCGATAATTGGTACTCCCAAGCCGAGCCAGCGTCACTTTGGCCTCAGAATGGCTCGAAATAAGCGAAATTTGAAAGAAAATGAATAATTCAGAACCCCACGCGCCTTCTATTCTCGAACGTAACCTCCACGATCATGGCATCTCTCATGGCCAGATCTACTTCAACCTGACACCGGAAGAACTCTACGCCGAAGCGCTGTCGCGGGGCGAGGGACAATTAGCCGCCAACGAGGCGCTCGTCGTCTCCACCGGCAAGTTCACGGGACGGTCGCCGAAGGACAAGTTTATCGTCGAGAATCCGGAGAGCTCGAAGCACGTCTGGTGGGGCACGGTAAACCGGTCGATCAGCCCGGAGAATTTCGAGAAGCTGTACCAGAAAATGGTCGCCGCAATGAATCAGAAAGAGCTGTTCGTTGCCGATCTCTTCGCCGGCGCCGATAAAGAGTATCAGCTTCCGCTCCGCGTCATTAATGAGTACGCATGGCACAATCTGTTCTGCCGTAATCTATTCATTCGTCCGACGCAAGCCGAATTAGCAGAGCACCGCCCGCAGTTCACGGTCATCGATCTTCCGAGCGTGAAGGCGGATCCGAAAACGGATGGCACCAACTCCGAAACGTTTATTGTACTGAACCTCGAGCGTGGCTTGCTGCTTATCGGTGGTACCGAGTATGCCGGCGAGATCAAAAAGTCGATCTTCACCACGCTTAATTATCTCCTGCCGCTTAAAGGTGTCATGCCGATGCACTGCTCGGCGAACATCGGACCCAAAGGCGACACCGCTCTCTTTTTCGGACTTTCCGGTACCGGAAAAACAACGCTTTCCGCCGATCCGCAGCGCCGCCTTATTGGCGATGACGAGCATGGCTGGTCGGATAACGGAGTGTTCAATTTCGAGGGCGGCTGCTATGCGAAGGTGATCAAACTTTCGAAAGAGCACGAGCCGCAGATCTGGAATGCCATCAGACGCGGAGCGGTCCTCGAGAATGTGGTAATGGACGAGAAAGGTGTTCCGGATTATAACGATACCTCGAAAACGGAGAATACACGAGTAGGCTACCCGCTGAGCTTTATCGAGAATGCGGTCGAGCCGTCGGTCGGCGGCCACCCGAAGAATATCATCTTCCTTACGGCGGATGCTTTCGGAGTTCTCCCTCCGATCTCGAAGCTCACGAAGGAGCAGGCGATGTACCACTTCATCTCCGGTTATACGGCGAAGGTCGCTGGTACCGAGCGCGGTGTGACCGAGCCCGAGCCAAATTTCTCGACCTGTTTCGGAGCGCCGTTCATGGTGCACCATCCACACGTATATGCTGATCTTCTCGGCAAGAAGGTTGAAGAGCACAACGTCCGCTGTTGGCTGGTAAATACCGGATGGACGGGCGGTCCGTACGGTGTCGGAAAGCGCATGCACCTTCCTTACACCCGCGCGATGGTCGAGCAAGCATTAGCCGGCGCGCTCGATAATGTCGAAACCGTGAAGGACCCGATCTTTGGCGTCGAAATTCCGCAGCATGTACCAGGCGTACCCGATGAGGTGCTGAACCCGCGTAACACCTGGACTGATAAAGCGGCTTACGATAAGCAGGCTGCTGACCTCGCGAACCGTTTCACCGAGAATTTCAAGAAATTCGCGGATGGAACGAGCGATGCGATCAAAAAGGCCGGACCGAAGATCTAACGATCCGAGGCGTTCGCACATTTGAATCTGTTTTGGAAGCCGTGGCCCAAAGCCGCGGCTTCGGATTTTAATGAGAGCGTAATTTAACCTTCGTATTTTTGATCTCGAGATGTGATGTTGAAAAAATCATCTCGCCTAACGAATATGGTAACTACAATTCTATACGGAGTTTATTGTGCTGTCGTAGCCATCATTTTCACATTGATCGAATACTTTACAGGTATGCAGTATTCGACAATCTACTGGTTCAATTGGCTGGCTGTTCCATTCTATATCATTATTCTCGTCCTCGCAATGCGCGAGCGTAAACGGGAAGATTTCGGCGGGACCATCACCTACGGCCAGTGTGTCGGCACTGGATTTTGGGTCGGCGTTTTTTCTGGCATTATCACCGCGATCTTCATGTACGTCTATTACACGGTGATCAATCCGGACTTTATTAATCAGATGGTGGCCCAACAGATGCAGACAATGCGTGACCGAGGGATGACCGCTCAGGAGATCCAGAACGCTCAGGCGATGACTCGTACAATGTCCTCTCCTGCCATTATGGTATTGTGGTCTCTGTTCGGTGCGATTATCGGCTCTACCATTATGGCGCTAATTATTGGCATATTCGTTCGCTCGAAAAATGAAGAAGCGGTGAAAGCTGTATAGAAGCTGTATAGGAGAACGAGTAGTGCACTTACACGGGTTGTACGCGCATGTCTGAGACATTTCAAGTAACGGCTCGCAAGTGGCGGCCGATGCGCTTCGAGGACGTCGCCGGTCAGGAGCACATAACCCGCACGCTAAAAAATGCGATCGCATCAGGTAGGCTTGCCCATGCCTACCTTTTTACAGGCCAGCGTGGCTGCGGCAAGACAACCGTAGCTCGTATCCTGGCCAAAGCGATCAATTGTCCGAATGCCGCAAAGAACGGTTACGAGCCGTGCAATACGTGCGATATCTGCCTCTCGATAACGGAGGGCCGCTCAATGGACGTTGCCGAAATTGACGGCGCTTCCAACAACGGTGTCGATGACGTGCGTATGCTGCGAGATAATGTAAAATACCCGCCGCTGCAAGGAGAGTACAAAGTCATCATCATCGATGAAGTGCACATGCTCTCGACAAGCGCGTTCAACGCGTTGCTAAAGACGCTCGAAGAACCGCCGAAACATCTGGTCTTCGTTTTCGCAACGACGGAAGTTCAGAAGGTACTACCAACGATTCTCTCTCGAACGCAGCGTTACGATTTTCGTAGAATTCAAGTCGATGTTATCGTCGCATTGCTTCGTAAGATCGCAGATGCAGATGGAATAAAGATCGATGACGAGGCACTGCTTCTCATCGCAAAGAAGGCCGATGGCTCTGCCCGCGATGCCGAATCGATATTCGATCAGGCGGTAGCATTTTCTGGCATGCAGGTCGAGACCTCTCGACTCCGCGAAGCGCTTAACCTTATTGATCTCGATTTCTTCTTTGAGGTAAGCGATGCAATTGCAGCTCGCGATCCGAAACGAGCCTTTGAACTGGCCGGGGAGATCACGTCTCGCGGTTACGATATTGAAGAATTCTTTTCTGGATTACTCGAGCATTTCCGAAATATTCTCACCGTTTGTGTAACCGGTTCGACAAAGCTTCTTGAAGTTTCGAAAGTACATCAAGAGCATTATACCGAAACGGCAAAGAAATTTTCCGAAGCAGACTTACTTCGCTTAGTGCGTCTGGGGCAAAATGCTTTCGAGCGTCTCCGCGCCTCGCATGAACCACGCATCGTATTGGAAGTAGCGTTGGTCGAGATGATGCTTCTCGAACGGGCGATCGAAGTCTCCCAGTTACTAGAAGAAGTTCGTGGACTCAAAACTGGAGGTCGCAGTTCTGGAAACGGGGTAGCACAGGAAAAAAAAACTCTTGACGAACCGGTAACTGCACCACCACCACACTCGGAGCAACAACCTGCCCCTCGCTCCTCAGGAGTTGAAGAAGTAAAAAGCTCTGCCCCTAAGAACGGCAAACGTTCTTCAACACCTGAACCTGCTTCGGCAAAGCCCCGCGCTGCTGAGTCGGATTCCCGAACACCAGCACCAGATCCCGAAGTAGTGGCCTCTCGCTGGTCATCGTTCGGCGAATTCTTAAAAACGAAATCGCGTCCGCTCCACTCCATTCTTCCCGACATCGAATTCTGCGGCGTTCGGCATTCGACGATCTATCTTGGTACGCCGGGAAAGATCGAGAAGGATATGCTAACAACGATGAAGGATGAGATGAATCTCGCTCTTCGCGAATTTTACGGTTCGTCGCTTTCCTTCGAAGCGGGGCCGAAGAATGATATGCGCGTTAAGGCCGGATCACCGGTTGTTATTAACCCCGAAGTGGTTCAGGAAATCGTAAAGCCAAAAGTGCAAGAGCGCTCCGAACTTGAAGTAGCCCTGATGGAGAAATTAGGGGCGCAAGAGGTCTGAACTTCTAAAACAACTGCAGCACATTCTCCGGCGGTCTTCCCAATACTGCTTTTTCCCCACGCACCACGATGGGTCGTTCGATAAGTTCAGGATTATCGGCGAGGATCTGGATTAACTCTTCATCCGAAAGAGTTTTCGAGGCAATGTCTAAGTTGCGGAAGCGGTCTTCTTTTTTACGGAAGAGATCGATCGGACGAATGCCGAGCTTGTGGATGAGATCGCGAAGCGTCTCGGCTGGGATAGGATCGATAAAGTAATTGATCGCGTCGAACGCGACACCACGAGATTCAAGGAGCTTCATGGTCTCGCGGCACTTCGAACAGGTTGGCTTTTGGTAAATGGTAATGTTTGGCATTCCCTTTACCTCGCCAATTACGCTTTAGCTTTCGAGCGCTTCGCGAGCTGAGACTTCTTGTTAGATGCGTAATTCTTGTGAATAAGCCCCTTCGAAGCGAGCTTATCGAGCTTGCTCTGAAGCTTCTTGACGTCATCGGCAGAAGTTGCCGCCGAAGCGTCAAATTCCTTCAACATCTTGCGTAAATCAACTTTTTTGCCTTTATTGGCCGTGCGGCGCTTTTCCGAAAGACGGGCCCGACGTACTGCTCCTGCGTGTTGTGGCATTTATCTAAATTTTCCTGTTTTGTGGACGTGCGCTAACGCCGCACCGGCCTGTTTTAGTTCATCGTTTGGCTCAAACCCATCCGGCATGGATTTGGCCTTTTCATGAGCTATGGCACAACATATCGATTCAGAACCCGAGGAATTCCGCTGCGATCTCTGCGGCGAAGAATTCGATAGCTTAAGCGAACTCGAAGACCATAAGAAAAGCCATAAGCGGCGTCCGCTCCACGAAGAGTCGCACGATATCGATCGCGATATAGGAGCGCCCGGTTTACCGACTGCGCCGATTTCCTAATCGACTATGTCTTAAGCTTTTTCTTCTTCGCCGCCGGGAAGAGCACATTATTCAGAATGAGCCGATAACCCGGCGAATTCTTATGCAATTTCAAATCGGTCGGAGGATCGCCGACCTGATGTTGGTAGTCCTCCGGATCGTGGCCGCCATAAAATGCGAAGAACCCCCGACCATACGTGGAATATAAGTACTTCACCTGGTCGCTCCCTTCACGCTCGGCAAGAATCGTAACGCTCTTCTTGATCAGGTTCTTGTGAAAGGCCGTGGTCTGTCCCATGAATCCTTTGATCACATTGGTATGGTCCTGCGTGAGCATCGTCGGTACCGGATCGTATTTAGCCGAGAAGTCGAACAACGTGAAGTAATCGTTATCCTTGCTCCCTACCTCATTCGGCTGCACATCAATGTCGCTATACTCGTACACAAATGGATTTGGATCGACCTTGAAATTCTCGAATGCAAAACACTTCGAGTAATCGAGCTTCTGCTGATAATTGGGATCGGTCGGATCGCCATCGAAGACCTGATCGCAGATATCATCGTTCTCTGCGGCAAGCGCTATGTCATAGGTATCGGTGGCCGAGCACATTGCGAACATAAAGCCACCGTTCGCGACGAATTCTTTTATCTTTCGCGCGACCGCTTTCTTCTCTTCGCTTACTTTGGTGAAGCCGAGCTTATGTGCTTCCGCTTCCAGCATTCGCACTTGCGCCTGATACCACGGCGCAGAACTGTAATTGCCGTAGAACTTACCATACTGTCCGGTAAAATCTTCGTGATGAAGGTGCAGCCAATCGTACTGCTTCAGTTTATCGCCGAGCACTTCGTCGTCCCAAACTTTATCGTACGGCACTTCGGCGTATTCGAGCGCGAGCGTCACCGCATCGTCCCACGGTTGGAATCCCGGTGGTACGTAGACCGCGATCTTCGGCGCCTTCTCGAGCTTTACCACATCCATATTCTTATCCGGCGATTGCACCAGATTATAGATCGAATTAGCCGAACTGGCATCGAGCTTTTCGAACGTCACACCGCGAATGCGGCACTCGGCAATAAGAAGGTCGTTCGCGTCGGCCATGAAGCTGCCACCGCGATAGTTCAGCAGCCAGTCGATAGCAATGCCCTGCTTCAATGCATAATAGGTAATGCCATACGCCTTGAGGTGATCGTTCTGGTCCAGGTCCATCGGGATGAGGATCTTGGACTGCGCAAAGGCACTAAAACTGCCGATAACGAGAAAAAGGATACATGCGAGCATTCGTTTGACCATATTCTCACAACCCGGCTTTGCGGAATTCCATTGCCTACCTCGAACCGGCAAGAAGTGAATTCTTGCTAACTTGACCCAAAATGTCGCGCTTTATTTTGAAGCTGAAGAGAGAATTGAGTTTTGTTTTCATACTCCTTCTAAGCGAAAGAAAAGCACTCCGCAATTCGCCGTACCCTGAAGGGTACGGCTACAAAGGCTACGAGATCATCCCAACTCGATCATCACCGGCTTAATATTGTACTCGTGTTTCGGATACCAGTTGGTACCTCGGCCTTCGGGTGTGAGGTCGAGTACATTCCAGAGCGGCCAGATAGGATCGATATGCCGCGCGTCTTGTCCGGGGTCGGTGGGCGCGAAGAGTGCCTCGGTGCTATAGGTATGGTAAATGCCATCCGCGCGCTTTTGATACACATTCAGGTTCGGTAACTGATCGCCTCCCTCATCTTCACCATGATAATCGTGGTTGTAGGTCGTATGATACGAGGAGAGCAGATGCAAACGGTTCCATCCGCGCTTGTCCGTCCATCGCCGCAACTTCTCGATGGGCGCCTTGGCAACGACGGCCAGATTGATCCGCTGTTCGAGATGTCGTACTTGTCCGTTGAGAGCATCGAGCATTGCACTGCACATCGGGCATGGGTTTTCGTCCTCGGGATGGAACATGAAGCTATAAAGAACGAGCGTGTCTTTTCCCGGCTCGAATAACTCGGAAAAGTGCGCCTTCACTGATTTACCGTCCTTTAATTCTTCAAAGATGTAATCTTCTTTCAGCTTCCCGCCGATGGGAAGTTCGCGCCGCATCTCGGCAACACGTTCGGTTTGCCGGCGCAGTTCGATCTCGGCTTCGAGCAATCGATTTCGCGCCTCTCGATATTCGCGGGACTCGTTCGGATAGTGAATGGTGTGAAGTTCTGACATGGTAAAGCTTGATCTGTGATTTACAACACTACAATTATAGCCGTATGCTTTAGCTTACGGCGTAAGCTAAAGCATACGGCTACGAACCTAAAACGCGTCGCCGCGCAATTTGCGGGCGCGATCGCGAGCTTCATCGACGAAATTTGAATTGGGATAGCGCGCCAGGAAATCCTCGTACATCTTTTGCGCACGCGCTTTATCGTGAATGTTACGCTCGACGATCTCCGCTTCACGAATTCCGGCAACGTCCAATAACGGACTCGTCAGCATCTTCTCCTGCATCGCGTCGAGTGCACGAACTGCATCTTCCGGCTTCCCAAGCTTTACCAGCATTGCGGCCTGCCGCAGCACGGCGTCATCGGCAAGCGGGGCATTTGTCTCCGAATCAACGATCGTTCGATAGTCGCGTTCGGCTTCCTCGAACTTATGCGCCGTTTCTGCCAGCGCACCGTGCGCGAACAATTTTAACGACGGAAGGCCGCGTGGATTATTACTTTCCTGGATAATGCCCGAGAGTTGTATCGCATCGTTCGCATAATCGCTCGCGGAGTCCGCTGCCACTGTTTGCAGCAACACTTGAGCAGAATCGAAATTCATCTGGTAATACTGGCCGAGCGCACGCTCGAACGTAATATGGTTTCGGATCTCTCGCTCGTTTACCGAACGATATCGAGAAAGCATTTTTTCGATCTGAGCAATACGTGCCTGCGCCTGGTTAAAATCACGGCTCGCATACGCTATGTCGACGAGGCCGAACATAGCCTGCGAAGAGACATCACTTAATCCGCTCGCCCGAGCGAGGGCCGTTTCAAAATCTTTCGTTGCGCGCGGAAGATCGAATAGCTCGTTAAAGCTAAGGTTCGCGGCATGTACCAAAGCGTCGAGCACAAATTCGTTGGCTGGTGCATTCTGCGCAAAGGCCTCGTACTTCGAGATCAAAGCAGGCAGCGAATCTTTCAATCCGGCCGTGAGATAATATTTTTCCCATGTTTTGAGCGCGCCTAATTCCGCCTGAGCGATATAATAGACCTGCCCGCGATAATCGCTTGATTTAAGCCTTGTTATTGCTTCGGTGTATGCCCGTGCCGCAACATCCAACGCTCCTTCGCTTCGAGCACGATCGGCAAACTGCAGTAATTCCGGACCTTCGTTATTCTTTGCTCCCGATTCATCCGCCGCAACATTATCCAGCTTGATGATCGTCTCCAGTGCTTTGCGATAATCTTTCTTTTCACCGTACAGCCAGGCAAGCAGGCGAAGATTGGCGCGTGTGGGCGGCACCGCATTCACTTCGCGTTCGACCGAGGAAAGGATCGTTGTACGAGACAGCGAATCGGTGATATACTGCGCGAGCCGCTGTTCGACCATACCCACGTTTCCTTCGCCCGATTTTAAGATCGCAATAAATTCTTTCGCCGCACGATCGAAATCACCCAGGCGAAGATAGAGGCCGGCGATCTGGCTCGAACACACATCCTCATCGTCGCTCGACATCTTTCTCATCTCGTCCAACAGTTGGAGCGCATCCTGATTGTAGGAGACGTCCATCATCGCATAGACGATCGGAAAGAGCGAAGCACAATCCTTTGCATTCACCGCGCGCTCCGCTTTTTGGAATGCATCAAGCGCCTGCGGACGCTTATTCATGCGCGCTTCCAAACGTGCCGAAAGAAGGAGGACATCGAGCGAAGCATCGTGCTTCAATCGCTCGTTCACAATGCGCTCCGCATCATCGTACTGTTTTAAGATGAAGAGCGTACGAGTATATCCTTCAAAGACGGTCTCATCCGAAGGGTTAAGGGTGTACAGCTCACCGTATATTCGAGCAGCGCTTTGGGCATCGCGCTTTTCTTCGTAGGCTTCTGCCAACTGAAGTTTTTGCGTGTATTCCGCAGGGCTCATCCGTGGGGCATTGCGCGGCTCATCCGGTTCCTGAGCAATAGCGCGACCGCTCGCAATTGCACACAGCAATATTCCGAGAAAAGCGATCGTATATCGATGGAGTGAGCGATTGACCATATCCTGCTCGCGACAAGAAATTCAACTGGGGGTTTACGTGATCCGTTTCTTTTGCCGTATTACGGAAATTTCATGCCTAATGAAGCACGAAAAGCCGCCGTATGGTATGGACCGCGTCTGCCTCGAACTCATAATAATATACACCGGGTGAAAGTCCGCCGGTTTTGATCTCTACGTTGTACGTTCCTTCTGTTTCAGGACTTTCATGGATCGTCCGGATCGGCTCACCCACTGCATTGAATATTCTAAGGTAAACCTGAGGTACTTCGCCATTCTCATTGCGGCGAACCGAATAAGTGATCGTCGTTCGGTCGTTTGCCGGATTCGGTACGGCATCGAATATGTGCGTTTTAAATCCTGATGGCCCCATGATCGGCGTGCACTGTCCCACGATATGAATGGAACCGCTATCACAAAAGAACTTCGCAACACCCAAACCAAATATTGCTGCTGAATCCCAGATCGGGGAAGTTGCATACACCTGACACTCATTCCGGACGTGAAAAACAAGCTGCAATAATTCGCCGGGACCTTTCAATGCATACCCCACCGAGCCGGCCCGTATCGCGGCGTTACCGGGTGTGCCGAGCGTCGAGCGGATGGACCAATCTGGTGCCAGCGTTATCGCTCCGTTGTTCGCCCCTATGAAGTCAAGGACCGTAGGATCGTAAAGAATATTTTCTGTGAAATTATAGATCGAATCCTGAAGATCGGATCGAAGCTCTTGCGAAATGGTAACGGTCGATCCACTATACGCCAGATAATCCTTGCGGACCGCGAGTGTATCGATACTTGCAGTAGGAGGATGATCGTAGCCAATAAAGTATACTGTTTCGGTAGAGAGATCACCAAAGGTAAAGCGAGCCAATCCGGTGTGAACGTTCTGGGTCGCTTGGGGCGCGAACGTGACGGTATAGGCTTGGGTACTGCCCGGCTGCAATGAATAATTCGTGGCGCCTACAACATTGAATTCGATCGGATTGCTGACACCGAACGTCGTAACTTGTATCGACGACGTTCCTGTATTTTGAAGCACAAACGTAAGCGTCCTCGATTTTGAAATCACAACCTGGCCAAAGTTGAGGGAGTCCGGCGTGGCCGTTACATTCGAAGCAAGAGGACCTTTCAACGGTTGGGCTATGCCTTCCCCAGCCGGTATGAGGAAGACCATGAGTAAGAGGACGATATAAGTGGTGATTTTCAAGTCCGAATAAGTACTGATTTCAAGACCGACTTAGGCTTTTCCAGTTCGGTTTAAGCGCTGGAATTCATTCAAATGAAATCGGGGGGCGTTCGGTTGCGATTTATGGCGCAAAGTAACGGAGTTTTCTTTTTTGCGAATTCGTTTCCGCGCCGTCAATTTACGTATTCCATGAATTTGATCCTCTTTGGCCCCCCCGGCGTTGGCAAAGGTACCCAGGCTGTTCGTCTCGCGGCCGCCCATAATCTTCTCCATGTATCGACCGGCGATATCCTTCGCACTGCGATCGCCGAGGGCACTCCGCTTGGCAATGTTGCCAAAAGCTTTGTGGAGTCCGGCGGGTTGGTCCCCGATGACATCATTATCGGGCTCGTCCGTGAAGTTTTGGAAGCGAAGGACTCCGCCAAAGGCTTCCTGCTCGATGGCTTCCCTCGCACGCTGGAGCAGGCTCGCGCGCTCGATAACCTCTTCCGAGAACTCGGAATCTCCGACGTCCAGATCGTTATGATCACGGCGCCGGACCGCGAGCTTACCGACCGGATGGTCCGCCGAGGCCTGGAGCAAGGCCGCGCCGATGATAATGTCGATACCATTCGGCATCGCCTCGAGGTCTATTACAAGCAAACTTCGCCCGTCAAGGAATACTACGAAAAGACCCGCGGCGTAAAGCAGGTCGATGGCCTGGCTTCTATCGAGGAAGTGACCGAGCGGATCGAGAAGATACTTTAAGTATTTCCATGATCTCTCTTAAGAAGTAACCGTAAAAACGGAACCCTTCTCCCACTTTTCCCCCTTTATACCCACTGCGGAGGAGGACATGGACGCCCATTTGTCCTGATACGACATTGCCCGGAAAATTTGAGTTAGACGACCCAACCTCATTCGAGGACGACCGTTCTTCGATCGACCGCTCTGCGTTCGACGAAACTCCCTACATTCGTATTTCCCGTAACGGTTCGGTAACCGACATCGCTGCCGGTGCGCCCCGCACGCGCATTAGTGGTGTGCAGGATGTGGATGATGAAGAGATCGCCGTGCGTCCGGCTCGCGGCACGCGTCCAATGCCGAAACGGCTTTCGGAGGAAGCTCGTGAAGCCGCAGAACGAGCACGCCGCGCTCAGATCGAAGAGGCGGAAGCTGAAGCATCACCAGAGAAGAAACCACGGAAGCGTACTTCTAAGAAGAAAGCCGCGGCAGTAGTACCTCCGCCGGAGGATGCTGAACAAATGGCTCTCCCGCTGAAGCCTCAGCGCGAAAAGCCCGACTCAATGGTGAAGCAACGGCACGTGCTGGGCTTTAGCTGTATCGTTGCTGCAATATTAGTATTGCTTGCCATCATCAGTTATTCGCCGGATGATGCTTCGCGTGCCGAAACGCGCATCAGCGATCTACCGGCACTCTTTCTTCCGTCGTCGCCCGGAGACGTTCCGGATCCCGTCCGAGAAGCAGTACGTGCCAGTGCCGACCAAGCGAAGAACTGGCTCGGACTCATCGGCGCGATGCTCGCCAATTTTCTGATCAATAAGACGATCGGTTACGCTGCCATCATCTATCCCATCTTTTTCGGATGGTGGTCCCTCGCATTTTTCCGCTTTACCTATAAGCAACGCCGGCGTCTTACCTTAGCAACGACCTTCTTTCTCCTAACGGCCATTCTCTTCAGTGCTACGATGGGGACGGCCGCTAATTTTATTAACCTGCCGCGCGAGTGGTTTGGCTCGGTAGGCCAATTCCTCGGCCTTGCTTTCGCGCGTGCCATCGGTGGCGCCGGCGCCTTTATTCTCTATGCCGCCGCCTTTATTGTAATGCTGATCTTCTCGATCGATCTCGATATCGAGAAGACCTTTTTGCGGCTTCGAACCTGGTGGACGGCGCTCGTTATGTGGTCGCGCCGTAAGATCATCGAGTTCTGGGAAAAACGAGAAGCACGACAAGCAGCGCGGGAAGAAGAGCGTGCACGCGAAGAGGCCGAAGAAGCTGCACTGGAAGCAGCTAAGGTTGAAGCCATCCAAGCAGGAGGCGAGATCGCGATAGCAAGTGAAGTTGCCGAGCCTATCGTTGCGAAGGAAGCTCTTCCTACCGAAGAACCAGTTGAGGATGTTAAGATAAGCATTCGCTCTGCAAAAAGCGAAGCGCCCGTTGCTACAAAACCGCAGGCACTACCAGTGCGCGAAAAAGCTGTGGTAAAGGCAGCCGAAGCATCGGTGCCGGTCGCCGAGGCAATAGCTCCTACTGTTGCCGCGGCTGAACCACAAGCTGTAAATCCACTTCCCAAACACCCTACGCCTCAGCCGGGACAACCGTTACTTAAAGTTCGACCGGCGCAAAAGCATGAAGGAGCGACTCCTATTCCGCGTCTCACTCGGAATAGTAAAGATCGCCTGGGTTCACACTCGGTACATTTTAGCCGATTGACAAACGGTGCTCTTTCGGACGAGCCCGAAAAACCGGCGGAAGAACTTTCTGCTGCGGCACTTAATGGAGCTGCTTCAGTAGCTAAACCAGTCGTCGCCAGTTCGGTAGTCGACGGGTTACTTGCCATCACAAAAGACAAGATACCTGCTAAAGCAGAAGCGCCGGCTGAGCCAACGGTGGAAATTTCTGCCAGTGAGATCTCGAATGTTGATACGACCGAAGACGTCATCGATCCCCTGAAGCCGAAAGTAAAAGAGTCAAAGCGTGCAACGCCTACAGCAATGACTCTTCCGCCCGTTACGGTGGGCGATGAGAAGGCACTCTCGAACGAGGCGCTGCCACACTCGGTCTCTGAGGAGGTATCGATCGTTCGTCCACTCGTGCGAATGACCGATACAAAACCGGCACAGGAAGCGGACGAAGAATCGTCCGATCTCTTCTTTGAAGAAGGGAAGAAGCCGTTCGTACCGGAAAATCCGTATCAGGAAATTTTATTAAAGTATCGCAGTCCGAGCCTCGATATTCTCACTCCTGCCGATCCGAAAGATGCGCTCGATGCTAACGACGAAGAGTTGGCAAAGAAAGGCCGCTTGCTCCGCGATAAACTCGCGACGTTCGGCGTAGAGATCGAGAATATCACCGTTACGCCTGGTCCCGTCGTCACCCTTTACGAATTCACACCGGCAGAGGGTATTAAAGTATCGCGCGTTGAAAATCTTACCGATGACATTGCCCTCGCAATGAAAGCGCGTGGCATTCGTATCATCGCACCAATTCCTGGCCGTGGTACGATCGGTGTAGAAATACCGAACGATACCGCGAAGATGGTCCGCATTCGGTCGCTTTTTGAAAGCGACAGTTTCCGCCATACGAAGATGAACCTTCCGCTCGCACTCGGCAAGACCATCTCCGGCGATGTGTATGTGGATGATCTCAATAAGATGCCGCACTTGCTTATTGCCGGTGCCACCGGTTCCGGAAAATCGGTCGGCGTCAACGGCATTATTGCGAGCCTTCTCTATGCTAAATCACCGCGCGATGTAAAGTTCGTGATCGTCGATCCAAAAAAGATCGAGCTTTCATTGTACAAAAAACTTCGCAAGCATTATCTTATCGTTTCACCGGAAGCGGGAGAAGATATTGTAACGACGCCGCAAATGGCTGTCGTTACACTCAAGGCGGTGGAAGTTGAAATGGAACGCCGCTACGATAAACTGGCGAAGGCTGCGGTGCGCTCCCTCGCGGATTATAATATTAAAGTCGCTCAAGGTAAACTCCGCTCGACGCAGGAAGAACAACATTATCACCTTCCGTACATCGTCGTCATCATCGATGAGTTGGCGGACCTTATGATCACCGCCGCACGTGAGATCGAAGAACCGATCTGCCGTATCGCACAGATGGCCCGTGCCGTCGGCATTCATCTTATTCTTGCGACGCAGCGTCCGTCGGTGGACGTCATCACAGGCGTCATCAAAGCGAACTTCCCCGCACGTATCGCATATCAAGTAGCTACTCGTGTCGATTCCCGCACCATCCTCGACACGATGGGCGCCGAGCAGCTTCTCGGCAACGGCGACATGCTCTATCAGCCGAGCGGTACACCGAAGCCTATCCGACTGCAGTCGCCCTATATCTCGACCGATGAGGTCGAAGCAATGATCGATGCGATCGCAATGCAGGATGGCGACAAGCTTAGTTATTCCCGACCGTGGTATCTTCCCTCACTGCGTGACAAAGAATCGCGTGGCGGTTCCGGCTTCGATGAAGAAGACGCCCGTGATGACCTCTTTGAAGAAGCCGCACGAACGATCGTTCGTCACCAGCAAGGGAGTGTCTCCCTCCTTCAACGCCGATTAAAGATCGGTTACTCGCGCGCCGCTCGCATCATGGATGAACTCGAAGCCGCTGCCATCGTCGGTGCCTTCGATGGTTCAAAGGCACGGCAAGTACTCTGCGAAAATGATGCGGAGTTGGAAGTCGTACTCGAAGGACTACGATAGTAAGCGCCATCATTAAGACGACAAGAAGCCGAGGGGTTTAAATTACCTCTTACTTCTTATCTATTAGCTCTCAGCTACCTTATACCATCTCGCGTACTTTATCACTCGCCACCGTCAGCGCGATCTTCGCACCGTTCGGCTCGCCTTTGAGTAAGGCTTCGGCAAGATGCGCGGCTTGTTTGATCGTCGCTTTCGGCGGATAGGGTGGCTCGTACGGATCGACGATCGCTTCTATCACTACCGGCCCAGGCATCGCAAGCGCTTCATCTAACTGTTCGCCACAGGTCCGTGGGTCTTCGATGGTAATAGCGGAAGCACCACAGGCGCGCGCATATGCAGCGAAGTCGATCGGTTGAAGATCGATCTCATATTCGGGATTTCCAAGAAAGACAAGTTGCTCCCATTTTATCATGCCCAGCGCATTGTTCTTGATAATAACAATACGAATCGGCAGCTTATATTTTACGCACGTAGCAAGCTCTGCCATCAGCATCGAGAAACCGCCATCGCCAACGAATGCCACACACTCGCGATCGGGATATGCTATCTGAGCGGCGATCGTATACGGAAGGCCGTTCGCCATCGTGGCAAGATTTCCGGAGAGAGAAAATTTTTGTCCTCGCTTCAGTTGAATAAAGCGCGCTGCCCATGTTGCGATCGTACCGGAATCGGCAGAAATGATCGCATCATCACTTAAGCGTTTGCTTAGCTCCCATGCAACCACTTGCGGCTTCATCGGCAAACCGTGATAGGTTGCCTGGTCTTCGAGCAGGTCCATCCAATCGCGCATGCCCTCCTGCGCTTTTTTGAGGAAGGAGCGATCCTTTTTCGTTTCAATGAGTGGTAGCAACTCGCGAAGCGAACGCTTCGCATCACCAACCAGGCCCACTTCGACCGGATATCGCAATCCGATGCGCATGGCATCGAGCTCGATCTGCACCGCTCGTGCCTGATTGGGCTTAGGGTAAAATTCTATGTACGGAAAAGTCGATCCAACGAGGATCAGAGTATCGCAGTCTTCGAGTGCTTCTTGCGATGGTTTCGTCCCGAGAAGACCTATTCCTCCGGTTGTGAAAGGACTTGTATCCGGTACACAGCCTTTACCAAGCAACGCCTTGATGATCGGACCACCGACCTTTTCAGCAAGCGCTTCCAACTCATCGGTTGCATTTAGTGCGCCGGCACCGGCAAGTATCGCGACCTTCTCGCCAGCATTGATGACCTTTGCTGCCCGCTCCACGTCACGCGGGTCCGGCATGCGATCGCCAAACGCAAATACTTCAGAAGTGTGATGCGGAACATTCCGCTCGCTTCGCGACTCGGCTTCCTTTGTTTGCGTATCCGACGGGATCGTAACATGTGATACTCCACGGTACGTTAGCGACGTTCGAATTGCGAGATCGACAACATTGCGGACATGCTCCGGCCCCATGATGCGTGCGTTATATTTCGCAACATCGATATATAGTCGGTCGAGCGCTACATCCTGTTGAGAAAAGGTATCGAGCAGATCATGATATTGTAGTCCGGTAATGGCCAGTACGGGTACACCGTCGAGCTTGGCATCGTAAAGACCGTTTAACAAATGGATGCCCCCCGGCCCTGATGTGGCAATACAAACGCCGAGCTTACCAGTATATTTTGCATATCCACAGGCCATGAAGGCCGCAGCCTCTTCGTGACGGACCTGAATAAAATTGATCTCGTCCCGGCGCTGGCGAAGCGCCTCCATAATTCCATTGATACCATCGCCCGGTAATCCAAATACTACTTTGACGCCCCAATCGATGAGGCATTCGACTAAAATATCCCCTGCAGTTTGTGCCATAGATGAGCTTGCTTAATTATACAATATGATGTTGTACAAAAAGCAAGCCTCAGTTTAGAAGGGATGAAGGCGAACGGCGGAAGGACGAAAGAATTACAAATTAAGTGATCTTATTACGACGGAGAAATACCAACTGACTGTTTAGTCTTTGGAAGATCCTACAAATCGGTCTGCGGGGTCCTGGAACAGAACATTGAACGTCGTGAGGCTTCCATAACAGCGAGTAATGTAACCTTCTAACTCGAGCTTAGCTCCTTCCTCTAAAGCGCTGCTGTTGATCTTCTGCTCGAGCACACGAAGATTGTTACGAACCGAAACGATCTTCTTAAAAAAGACTTCGAGGTCAACCTCTTTGGATTGAAGAGATGGGTCTTTCGGCTTTAGCTCCATCGTACCATGATAGAACTTCGGGGCGATAGAGACATCCGTTTCCGGAGTAGTAAGCTTTTGATCGAGAGCACGCGAGAACGCGTCGTAGGCGATACGATAAACTTGTTCGATTTCCATAAAGCGGCTAACCGAACTGGCCGAACTTCCGATTCCGCTGAGTGTAGCGCATGCTTTAGCTTGCGCCAATCGATCAAACAACGACCGCCTGCGGCAGCAACGCTTTATGCCACGACTGACCAGCGGCTATTTCCCATTTGCCCGAACGATAACTGCCTAATGTGACGAGCGAGTTATCGAACACGATAGTCGAGGCATCGACCTCGCTGTTCGCAGCTAACGTTTTAAACTCGGCACGACTGACGACGTTCACCTCGCCTCTCACGCGATAGAAGACCTTCATCGGGTTAAAGAAATCGACACCGAATTTTTGTGAGAGCGATTTAATAGCGCGCGTCATGTCATCGATCGAACAACCGCTCGGTGCTGTCACCTGGGGATCGGCCGCTATGATGACGAACTGGTCATACTTAAGCTCGCGACTAGCACTGACCGGCACATGATGAGCTTCCCATCCTGTAAGATAGGAGTCGAGCAACGCCAGCAATTCACTGGATTCAGCCGGGGAGAGTTTTCTATCAGCTGGAAAGATCCAGATACGCGAGTTATCGGGGAGGTTTTGAATAGTGGTTAGCATAACGTGGCCCCGAACAAGGCGGCCCAATGCGGTGTTCCACCACCATGCCTCCTAAAGAGACAAATACTACTCGCCACAACGGTGGCAACGAATTCAACGGTGATCGGCCGGTCTATTGCACTTTTTGTGGTCGTTCGGCCGAAGAAGTACAAACGCTCATCAGTGCGCCATTTTCCAGTGCTCTTATTTGCGACATTTGCACTGCAAATCACGTCGATCTGCTTCGGGCGCATTTGCCTCAGTTTACAAAGCAAAAGGCTGCACGCCGCAGTGGCCTTGCGTCGTTCACTCCTCGATCGATCGAGCACGCTCTGAGCGAATTTGTGATCGAGCAGGAGCGTGCAAAAAAGATTCTCGCCGTTTCGGTATACAACCATTATAAGCGTATCGATGCAGAGACGTTAGTAGGCGTCGAAGGATTTGAAGACACTGAGATCGAGAAAGCGAATATTCTGCTGCTCGGTCCGACCGGCACGGGTAAAACACTGCTCGCACAAACGCTCGCCAAAATTCTCGATGTGCCGTTCGCTATTGCTGATGCGACGACACTTACTGAGGCCGGTTATGTCGGTGATGATGTCGAGTCCATTCTCAGTTCATTATTGCAGGCCGCGGATTACGATCTTACACGGGCGGAGCGCGGCATCATTTATTTAGACGAAGTCGATAAGATCGCTCGCAAATCGGATAGCGCCTCGATCACGCGTGATGTTTCCGGCGAAGGTGTTCAGCAAGGCCTGTTGAAATTACTCGAAGGTACGATCGCCGGTGTACCACCGAAAGGCGGACGCAAGCATCCGGAACAGCCACTCATTCATGTAAATACGAAGCATATTTTGTTCATTGCTGGCGGCGCATTCGATGGTCTCGATAAGATCATTTTGAAGCGTCTTCATCAAAATCCGATTGGCTTTGGCGCGAAATTTCCTTCCCGTATCGATGAGAAGGCCGTCGATATTTTCCAGTATGTCGAAGCAGAAGATCTATTGAAGTTCGGATTCATACCTGAACTTATCGGACGTTTTCCTGTGCTCGCTCCGCTCAACGGGCTTTCGCGCGAAGCGATGTTGCGTGTTCTTACCGAACCTCGTAACGCACTCGTCAAGCAGTACCGTAAACTCTTTGCGATGGAAGGTGTCGAACTGGAATTTGAACGACCAGCTCTCGAATTGGTGATCGATAAAGCCCTCGAGCGTGGCTCCGGTGCGCGTTCACTCCGTTCGATCATGGAGCAAACATTAATGGATGTCATGTTCACTCTTCCTGATAACGACCGTGCAGAAAAGGTGATCATTACCCGCGACACCGTCAGTGGCGGCGAACCGTTGGTCATTAACTCCGAGCGCAAGGCAGCCTAAGGTACTTGGGGCTGCTTCTCAACTCATCCTTACAATTTTAAAAATGAAAAAGACGCTTGCGATCATTGCTGTTATCTCTTTCATGTTTGCCCATCGTGTCAACGCTCAAATGGGTATCGAAATAGGCGGCGGCGCTACGAATCAATCGGGACATTATATCGCTCCCTGTGGCTGTACATTCGCGTTTGGCAGCGGCTATCAACTCATGGGTGGTCTTTCGTACGACCTTATTTCTTTTGCGGGTTTTAAGATCGGTCTTCGGCCGGGAGTCTCCTTTAATCAATTTACGTCGGCAGAGTCCGATACCACAGGCGTTGCACGCCTTGCGAATGGTGATCAGGAAGAGATAAAATTACTCTACCTCAATCTCGATCCATATATTCGGTTTACCGTGCCAGGCACGGGACTCTTTGTGCAGGCCGCGCCTAGCCTCGGACTTCTTACTTCCAGTGCATTCCACCACATTGCAGGCTCGGAGAGTGAAACGGATTCCGCCTTCAATCCGGACACGGCGATCAATGTTCGCTCCGCACGCTATGCGACAAAGTTTTCTGCCGGCTACGAATTCAATCTTGGTGGCATTCAGGTAGCACCCATTCTCACTGCCGATGTGCCAATGAACGATCTCAGCATCGAGCAAGCAACGAACTGGAAGATCACGACGATCTACGGATCGATCGAAGTACGATTTTAGCGAATGCCCTGTTTTACGCTTCCTGAATGCTCGCTGGCTGTAAGTTGGAATCTACAACACCACGATTACTTGCTGACGGCCATAATATGATCGAAAGGCCCACAAGGATCGAGACACCGCCTACGATCACCTTCTGCGATACCGTCTCACCTAAAAAAATGACGCCGACCAACACAGCAGCAACTGGAATTACAAGCGACGTAAGCTGAGAACTGGTAACTGGCGTGTGTTTGATAAGCCAATAAAATATTGTAAAGGCCACAACCGTACCGATAATAGCAAGGTACCCAACAGCAGTCACCGCATTCCATGTCCAATGAACGGAGAAGAAGCCGCCCTCCGCAATAAAAGAATATCCGATAAGGGGAATAACGCCCACAGCGATCTGACCACTGATAAGTACCGGACTATCGATCGATTGTGCATTTGCTTTTACGAGCACACTCGAATAAGCCGCACAGAATGCTCCGAGCAAGATCGCAAACGAGCCGATAAGCATATCGCTACCGCCGAGTTGGATCTGATCTGAAAAGATCGCAACAACTCCGGCAAGCCCTAAGAGTAGTCCTGCAATTCGCTTAATACTAAGGCGCTCGTTATGTAGCTTATAATGCGCGATAAGAAATCCAAAGAGCGGGATCGTCGCCTGTAGAATAGCCGTAAGCCCCGAAGAGATGTAGCGTTCTCCCCAAAAAACGAGACCGTAATTCACTGTAAATTGAAGGAGGCCGGTCTTTATAATAACTTGAAGTTCTGTTCGCGTTGGAAGCCGGCTCCTCTGAAACCATGCAATGGAGGCAAGTGCAAGGAAGGCGACAATAAATCGAGCTGAGGCAAACGTGAACGGCGGCAGAAATGTGAGACCGATCTTTATTGCGGCAAACGTCGATCCCCAGATCGAACACAGCGCGATCCATGCAGCGATCGTAAGAAGCGTACGCCGCGAAACCGTAAGCCGTTGAGGAGATATAATGGGCACTGATCTGAGCAATTGCACGGACGGCAATTAAACAAGCGTTGTACCTGAGTGCGGATGTTTTGTTTCGAATCGCTATCTTTAATATTATTATAACAAGGGTGTAACATTTAGGGGAGTGCGAAGTTGTTTCTCCCATGAAGGTTGTCGTTGCAATGCTGGTGTGTGTGAGTGCGGCGTTCGGGCAAGGCCGCTACCATCCCCATTCCAGCTGGTCACCGACGACCTATATCGGCGTGGAATATGGCCTTGCGGATGATTATCGTATCATTGCGCAAGGCGATCTTAGCACGCAACGTACTGGTATCGGCCCGATAGAGTCGATGATCGTTCAGCAAAGTCTCTCGCCGATCTCTTCTATTTCCATGCACTTTGGTGTGCGCGATCAGATCACCGACGGACTGCATACTAAATATTATCGGCTTTGTGTGGAAGCAGATGGCGGTTTCGATTGGGGGCCATTCTTCGCTTCTGGTCTCGACCTTTCGGTATTACATAGTTCTATTGCAACAGGCGGCGATCATGATTCGAATTTGGTACCTTACCATCGAGGGCTTGCCGTCGGCTTGCTTTCTTCCTGTGGTTGGAATATCTCGATGGGTCCTGTTGAACTCTCACCGGCCATAAGCTGGAATGTGCCGCTTTCCACGATAACGGATCTGAATGCGCTGCATTGGCGAATCACCTCAATTTTTTACAGCCTTGCGCTAAAATATGGAATAGAGGATTAGGGTGGCATTCCTCAAGAGCTTTTGTAACTTCGCTTTTATTCAAGTTTACTCCATAGTCGAAACCTCCGCGAGGAGTGGGCTGTTACTGCGAGCCCAGAGTACGGCGGAAGCCGTGCGAACATTGCCTCGTGGCCTAATGGTATGGCGGCTGACTCTGGATCAGTAGGTTCCAGGTTCGAGTCCTGGCGAGGCAGCTAATCCATTAAGTTTCAACGACTTAATGGATTTTTTTATTGGGAATGGAAAGCCGTAGTGGGATATCTACGTCGCTAGAAACTCTCAATATTTCCAACTAATATCCAGCGAATCGCGAAGAGTCGTTGGATACTGATACGAAGGACACGGATCGGTATAGTTAGTACCATACTCACGCGCGTATGCCTTCTCGATCACTTTGCCGTTCGTCATCACCTGCACGAGCGTGAATCCAAAATTACGATCGGCACCAACCGGGTTTTCCAGCGAGCTTCCACCATTGCCGGCAACGATCATATAACTTTTACCAGTCGGTTGCATTCGCCGGTAAATATGGTTATGCGCCGAAAACATTGCCTCTGCATGATTCGCCTCCATGGCAGACCACAACGCATCCCGATTGGCAGTACCGACAAGGCTTGTCGCTCCATTGTTGGTCCAATTATAAGCCGGCTTGTGTGCAAACAGGAAAATATGTTTGGCTCCTGCGGCACGAGCTTGTACTAAGTCCTGCGAGACCCAGCCAACGGATATCGTCGAGCCTTCCAATGCCGGATCGCTGTTCATCATTACAAAATGGCTACCTTTATAATCGAAGGAATAGGTGAGCTGACTCTGGTCCGTTGTGAGCGCATCGTTGCCACCCGGTTTCGGTCCGTTAGTGCCTACGATATATGGCGCCATTACTAGCAGCCATTGTTTCTCGAGCGGCGCACTCTGCGCTCCGTCATTGAACTCATGATTACCGGGCACCATGATAAGTTTGATCCCTGACGATGCGATCGGTTGTGACTGATAATGGGCAAGCCAGGCGCGAAGCTGGCGTCCGGTAACAGAAGTATCGATAGTTTTTCCGAGAATAACGTCTCCGGTCGCTATGAGCATATCGGGCCGAGGCGTTAGATTCATAATATCGTCGAACGTGCGATCGAGCTGCATAATATTCGCAGTGCTCGGGCTTCCGGCCGTATCGCCCTTATCCAATCGATTGCAACCGAATGTGACAAAGGAAAAGAGTACCGTATCGCTTCCAACGATGGGGTAATGCGTAGTATCGGTAGGATGCTTCGTCGTATCCGTCGGAGTATTCGAGGGAGTACTCGAAGCGTGGGAGCAACCGAAAATAAATGCACTGGCTGCTGCGGCAACGATTGCCATTACCACAACAGCCAGCCACGTATCGAATGAAGCTTTTCGAGACACGAACTTAATCCTTCCAGGTTACATCAAGTGAATCGCGAACGGTTGTCGGATATTTAGAAGAAGCAGCTACGGCGGCATATCCTTCTTTCGGAACATCGCGGCCATAACTTTTTACGATCACGCGCCCGCTCTTCATTACCGTTACGAGTGTAAAGCCAAAATACTGTTTGTTCGGCGGTAGATTCTTCTCGAGCTGTGTTCCACCGTTACCGCCAACAAGCATCCAGGTTTTGGCATGATGCGGTTGAAACGGCCAGAAGACGTGAACGTGTGAAGCAAGCATCGCTTCAACATGGTTATTTTCAAGCGATTGCCAAAGATCGCTTCTATTCCCAAAAGTGAGTCCTTCCGTGCCGCCATCCGGAGCGAATGCCGGCTTATGGCCGATCGGGAAAATATGCTTTGCGCCGGCCTTACGAGCGGCGGTAATATCATCTGCGACCCAATGAGCAGGTATATGAGAATCCTGACCAACAGGATCAGTATTCAGGACGATAAAGTGAGCATCCTTATAATTGAAGGAATAGGTAAGCTTGCTTTGATCGGTCGTTAAACTATCCAGCCCACCTGCATGGGGACCATTATCACCATAAATGAATGGTGACATCTCTCTTTCCCACGCCATTTCGGCGCCGGCAAACGATTTTCGGTCCGTATCCTGCATCTCATGATTGCCGGTAACGGCAACGACCTTGATGCCCGCTTTCACAACGGGCGATTGCTGAACGTGATCGCGCCACGCCGCAAACATGCGTCCAAGCTTTGCGGTATCCGGCTCATACCCGTAGATCATATCGCCGGCGAAGAAGACGTACGCCGGCTTCGGATCGAGCTGCGCAACATCTTCCAGTGTGCGATCGAGTTCGGCGACGTTCGCACCGCTCGGGTTCAGGGTCGTATTCGTATCCGCTTTGTCAACGCGGCATCCGCCCACAACGACAAAAGAATAATCAACTGTGTCGTTATCCTTTTTAAAACACGACACAAGTGTCGCACAAAGGAGAGCGGCCACGATAGTGGTGGCCGCTCCGAAATTTCGAGTACTCATTGACCGTATTATTGCTGGTTGCCAGAACCGTCCATTTGGTAAGCACCAAAGTCCTTACCGAGACCGACGACGCCCTCGGCACCGAACGGATTGGAAGCGCTCTTTTGCGGAACAACAGCCATCGGCACAGGCAATGCGGAACCGGTTGCACCTTTAACAGTGCCGGTGTATGCTTTACCTACACACGGCGAATTCTGCTGAAGATGAAAATCGCTCTTGAAGCTTGTGCTTAGATCGTTAAAACGCTGATTGCCTTTCTCATCCATCGTGCGCATCAGGTTTTCGACTGGCTGCTGTGAAGAAAATGGCACCTTCGAGACGTAGAGGTTCGTCGGCACTTGTGTTACGCTGTATCCGACGAACATCGGGTCGTTCTGACCTGCTGTGCCGGCAACATCGTGTTTACCCTTTCCCTGAATGCCATCGACCGGATAGAATCCTTTGACAACCGAGTCCGCAGCGCCGTAATAATATTGATAATCGTAAAAGGTATTGCCAGTATCTGCGATAGCGCTTCCACCAACCAGACGGAATCCGGTACGGCTATTCACGATCAGGTTATTGTACTCGATACCTCGTGCACCGCCTTCAATGTCGGTGGAACCTGCGCGGCCATCCTTCGTGCATCGCCAGCCGCAAGTAACGATGGTGTTATTATAGATATTGACGTTACACTCTGGGTTAATACCACCGGTGTTCGCAAGCTTTGGACCATTCGTGCAAACGCCGACGAAAAGATTATAGGCGATATCCCCTACCGTGCCGGACTTCATGTTGAAGTCGCCACTTGTTGGAGCGGCACACTCAATGACATTACGGAAGATACCGATCTTTCCGCCCGAGACACGCAGCGGATCGTCCGTCGATCCCGTAAGCCACGAATCTTCCATAATGAAGTTAGCGCTCGGATTTTGAAACCAGATCGCGTAACGTGCACCACCACCCGTGACGATAGGATCGTTCGTACCAGCCGAACCACCCGCAAATTCAACGTGTGTCCATTTGAGGATGAGGTCACCCGAACCACCGGCGCCGTTCTTCGGAGCCGCACACTGAATACCACCCCAAAGGGCGCCAGAATTGACGTCCGTCAGCGAAGTATATTTGCGCAGGTTCGGTGCAACAGTGAGATAAACCGGTTGGTCCTTCGAACCGGCGCTGATGAACGTACCGTAGACCTGAAACTCCGGAGCACCTGCCGCATTGGAAATACCGGTGTTCAGAACGATCACGGTAACACCTGGCTGAATGAGCAGTGTATCACCCGCAGCAACGACGACGTTGCTATCCATGTAATAGGTATGACCCTGTACTAAGGTACCTTTTAATGTTCCGCGCAATGTATCTTTGCTGATCGTTGCGCCCACCTGTGGCGGCGGCTGAGAAACCTGTACGCTGGTGCTCGTGGAACAGGCCGCGAGCAAGAGAGACAGCAATGCTACACCTACTGTCCTATTCAATGTCGATCGAAGTGTCATAGTAAAAAAAGAGAATTGAGTATAATAGAAAACTTTTTTCTTCTTACATCTTGAAGCGAAAACCAAGGACGTAATTGCGATTGTACAACTCCCGACGAACGAGCAGATCTTGTCCGTTCACTTGATTAGCAATGGGTTGCGGGTATTGCGAATCCTGATACGCAGTATGAATGACCTCTTCCCGAGCAGCATTCAGCAGGTTCGTTACCTTGAGGTAGATCGAGAGATTACCGATAAGGCGCTGCTCGCCCGAAAGATCGATCTGCAAAAATCCTTTTTGCCAAACGTCGTTGTCCTTGTATGTCGAGACGCCGACGATTGCAGTACCGGTGTAGACCGCGCTTATTTGTGCATCGGTACCAGTTTCGAAATTTTTGTAAAGCAGTGACAGATTTCCGATATGGTCGGCCTGGCCTTCCAAGGGACGTGTCTGCTGGACCGTATCGAAGACGACTCCGGTGCCGGTGACATAATGGGTGGCAACTTTGCTCGTTGTAATCTGGGAATTCGTATATGTATAGTTGCCCTGAATTCCAAAGTTGGAGAAGAACTTTCGGAAGTCGAGTTCAAAACCATAGTTCGTCGCCACGCCCAGATTCCGTGGCTGGAATTGAGTGTTCACCTGCACATATTCGATCACCCATTCGATCGGATTTTGCAGGCGCTTGTAGAATCCACCAACGAGAAGTTGATCTAATCCACCGGGAAAATATTCCCACCGAAGATCGAGATTATCGATCTGTGTTCGATTCAAGCTGTCATTGCTGACCTCCGTGTAGTCATCGCCCGGAATACCTTCGTTTGGGATAACCTCGTAAAAATTTGGCCGCGCGATCGAGCGGAAGTAAGCAAGGCGCCAATTTTGATTATCCGTCGGAGAATATTTTAGGTTAACCGATGGCAGAAGATCGAGATAGGAGACCGAACCTGTTTTACCCGGCAAGGAGGGCGGTTCAGCGCTAGTCCATCCAAAGCTTGTTTGCTCCGCTCGTACACCACCCACTACGGTTACCGGTCCGACCGGGAATTTCGCCTGAACGAATCCAGCAGTGACATCCTCATGCGCGTCGTAGTTAAGCGGATTTGCGGCGGTACCGTACGGATTATATACTTTGAACGTATCGACCGAGATATCTCCGTTGTAATACTGGGTACCATTGATGATCCGAAGATCGTATGAATCGTATCCGGCCGTTCGCGTTTTCGTGCGATACATTCCACCATAACTGAATTCGGTCGTGGCGCCTAATACATCCTCGATACTTTTGAGTGTCAGGTAAGCGCTCTTATCTTCGTCGGTACTACTCGTCCAGATGCGCTTGCTGTCATCGGCAAGATAGGGATCGATCGTAGGTGGCTGTGTTTTGTAATTGACTCCGCCCATGATCGAAAGATGCGCTTCATCCGGAGAATTCAGTGCTGCTCGGGAGTATGCAATATGCCAATCCGCTTCGAGATCTTTTCCAAAGAGAACGTCCACTCCTGAGAGTGTCGAATTAAAGATATTTTGTGTTTCGTCGGATGTTCGAATCGTCCAATCGACCTCCGGATTTAATGGCCAGCTCCCTTTTGCATTGATCGTGTCATACATGTTCCGAAGCTGCTGCTTCTGCAGGCTCGTATACATCGTAAAAAGATTGAGCTTATTGTTATCGTCCGCCCGATAATCAATGTTAGCCATCGCTCCACCACGCGTTTGCAGCGTGCTATATTCTCGATTTTCAAATCCGGAGAGGATCGGAAGACCGGTGAGCTGATTGATGTTGGATTCAAAAAAGAGCGTGTTCGCCCCGCGGTAGGAATTCTGGAAACTGCCGGCTACGATGACACCGAGTTGCTGATCTTCACCAAAGCGATTGCCGAGCGTAGCGGAGAAATATTCAGCCGGTAAAAAATTCAACGAGCGTGGCGACCAGGTCCCGACCGGGAAATCGGCCATCGTTGCCTGATAGGTACTACCGTGGACCACCCGAGGCGAGAGAGCATTATCATCCGTGAACGTATAAAATTTTTGTGCGCTGCCAAAGAACCCGTCATATCCAGAACCCGCTTCGGCAGATACGACCTCATGATCGGGCGATTGCTTCATCACGAGATCCATTACCCCGCCCGTTGCATCACCCTCCATCGAAGGAGTAAGCGTTTTTGTGACCTCCAACTTATCGAGCAAACCAGACGGGAAAATATCGAGTGGGACGTAGCGATCTTTGTTATCCGGACTTGGTATTTTGATACCATTGACGGTCGTATAATTATAGCGCTTGTCCATGCCGCGGATGATCGCATATTGCGCATCACCCGTAGCAGCCGTGCGAGACATTGTTACTCCGGAAAGACGCTGCGATGCATCGGCGACGGAAATATCGGGCGAGACCTCGATGGTACGCGCCGAAACAGAATTGATCACGTTTTGCGCGTTACGGACCGCTTGCAACGAACTTGCATCACTGCCATGCTCGGTTGTACCCGTCACAGTGACCTCTTTCCCGGAGGTCGCATTCCGAGCAAGTTGAATATTCAGTGAGGTTTCACTACTGAGATCGATAACGGTATCGCGGTAACCAGAATACGTAACTCGTAATTGGTGCGCATCTTCGGGAAGAACGAGATGGTATGAACCATCTAAGCCGCTGATGGCTCCTCTGCTGGTATGCAGGATCGCGACCCGAGCACCGGCCAGTGGTTCACCATTCAATGCATCGGTCACTTTTCCGCTGAGAGATTGGGCTCTCGAGCCAACTGAGACCAAAAGAAAAAAAGCGCATAACGCGATGTATGTGCTACGAAAAACGATCATGTAGGGGCTAAAGGCGCGTGAGTAAAAACCGCAACGTGGGCGCTACGACAACGAATCTTAATTCGCAACGTATCTATGCCTTCGAATACCGAGGGACAAAATTACAGGGGCAAGATTCTTAAATCATTACCGTATTGTCGCGTGTGTTTAGCGAAATTGTTACGCGCTTCGCATCTTCATTATTTACGGCAAACTCTGCTCTCTCTTTTTATTTACGTCGATAGACGTTTAACGGTGGAATAACATTATTTGCGAATTTACTTATTGTAAAGTAAGCGTCTCCGGTCGCACTCCAGCACATCGCTTCACCTTTAGCTTCCTGAGCAAGCGGAACAAGAGAGGGCGTTCGAAGTAATGACTGTAGTATCGTTTCGCCTTTCATGCGTTTCCAATAGTATATGGAGGTCAATTCCTTGATCAAAATTTCGTTTCCATCCGGAGAAATACATCCTGCTCTCGGAGATTGAAATGTTGGGAATCGAATGAGCTTGGTTGCAGTAACGATCGTATCCGTTCGTTGCGGATAAGGAAGACAATAGAGATTGACCCCTAAGTCCTTTGAAACAACATACAAGTCCTTGGTTGAAGGATCAAGGAGCAGAGTCTCCGCATCTCTCGGACTATCCGGATACTGAAAGCTGATCTTTTCGGCAGTCTCTGTACTACCGGTTACGGCCGAGGATGAGCTTAACGTCATAGTAGGCTCTCGAACGCGATATATATAGACATACGGTCTTCCTTCCTTGGAGTCACCAATATCTGCTATATATAGGTACGGAATTCCCGACTCAGGTCCTGGTCCGACGGCCATGTCGGTCCAATCATTTTGTGGTGCACCGGCCACCGTAACGCGCGCACGAATAGCACCGGTGGTATCGATGAGATAGATCAAACTCGAACCGCCTTTATCATTACACACCCAAGTCATTCCTTGATGTAATCGGCTCGCGGCCATACCCGCCACATTAGGCAGCTCATTTGGATCGAGGCGGCAAAGCGTTATGCCATCGTAAAATGTAGTGGTATCAAGTGGATAGGTCTGATATATTGCAAGGGCAACCGTGTCCTTCTTTGCCGTTGTATCCGGTGGATTGCTCGGGGAAGTAGGAAAATCTTTTTTCGAGCACGACGAAGCCAGTATCGCAACCAGCCAAAGAAATACGAAGGACGACCAAACTTTCATAGACAGCAAAAAATGATAACAGCCCGTCACAGAACGGGCTGTTATGAAATGGCTTCTTTTAACGTGTGACGGTTAGGTGGCCCGGGTAATGAGTCACTCCAGCATCGAGTACAAAGAAGTAGTTACCCTGCGGCAGAACCAGCGTATTGATCTCCAGTGTATGCTCACCTGCTTGCTGTCCTTCTATTTCATTGTGATAAACTTCGCGTCCAGTGACATCGTAAATGTGGAGTTGAGCACCAGCAGCAGCGGTCAACTGGTACCGCAAGTACGCGATGTTAGACGTTGGATTCGGCCAAAGAATGACGGTAGGTTCAGTCGGTGTTTCCGATATTACTCCGTTTGATGGCACTACAATATTGAACGGAGTGGAATATCCTGTGGCACCAGATGCATAACGTACCCGTACCACTGCCCCGGTCTTCGCAAGCATTGGCGTGGTCCACACATAGCTGGTCATGGCTACAGGGAGCCCATGAGAGATCGGTATCCACGACGCTTTATTATCATAACTAACGTCGAGATCTACCGTCTCGCCTAAATATCCGCTTGCTGACCACCCGATCGTATCTATTTTTCCTGCCAGTACCGACATTGATGAAAGCGTAATGCTCGAAACGGTACCCGGCAGAATGATCGTGAAAGCGGGGCTCATTCCCACCACTCCGTTGGCATCTCTTACTCGAAGGAGCGCATTGGAAGTGGCAACAGAAGGCACCGTCCAGTAATAATTCAACGGTGTTTCACCGGTTGCGATCGTCGACCATGATGTCCCATTGTTGGTTGAAAAGTCAATAGCACGCGAGTCCGTTACCGGCCCTACGGTTGTGTAAGCAAGGAGGGCACGAGCGCCGGCGATAAACGTATCCGTAGCGCGCGGCGCAGAGACCGTGATAATACCCGGCATCAACGCTCCATCAACACTCACGTTATCGAGCATGCTTACATTACCAAGGGTTGAGCCAATGCCACCGTAGCGAATACGAAAGACAAACCCACTATTATTATTTACTGCGGTATCGCCGCCGAATGTGATGGTAACAAGTCCCCAGTTGGCATTAGTAAACTGTGTAGAATTTACAGTATCGTTGCGAACGCCGTTGATCCTAACAGAATCGGTCCTCCAGGTCTTGCCGCCATCGACACTAAAGTCGAACGTTTCGCGGAATGAGGAAGGGCTCGTGCAATGCTGTGAAAATTTCAGAACGAGGCGTCGGTAATTCGTGGTGGGGATACTAAATCGGATCTCCGTGCTGTCATTAGGATTATTCGCTACCAATGCGAGACCACCACCTTGAAGCAATCTCCCATTCGTCGTGTCTCCGGATGCGTTGCCAAACGACCGAGTTCTGACCGTATCCTTTGCGATCTTGTAGATCATCGATCCCCGGTATAAACCCGGCAATGAGTAGTCGGCATTTACCGCAGCAAGCAAGGAGTTGAGCGGCTTCTCGGTAAGGCCATTGAAATGCCAGTAATGCAACATCTTTAGCGTCGACGGTGCGGAGCCTGGAACGCCGGTCATCGTAATATTCTCGAACCGATTATTACCGCTCGTCTTACTCGTGTTGCCATTAAACCGAATACGCAATACGAGCTTCGGGTTATTATTGACGTCCTGGTCATTCCCAAAGCCGATTTGAACGAGACCCCAGCTTGTACCCTGATATTGCGCCTGAGTCACATCCAGCGTATCGATTGCAAACCCATTGACCGTAAGCTGCGAGGTGCGCCACGTCGTACCACCATCCACACTATAATCGAACAGCTCGGTAAGCTGACCGCTCGTTGTGCTCGAAGACTCGAGCGCATATCGAACCACCGGGGTTTGATAGCCAGTCGACGGAATATTGATCCGCAACTCCATGCTGTCCGAAGGATTTCGAACTCGCAGAGCATTCCTGGTATAAATGCCAAGCTGTGCATTTGTGGTGTCGGCGGCTACGTTATCGATATAGCCGGCATAAGACGGCGAACCCCGGAGCACATAGCTAATCGTTGCAGCATTCGTGTCGATCAACGAATAATCTGCTTTCAGCATCGGAATATTTGGATTATGGTATGCTTGATTTAAGTTCTTGAAATTCCAATAGTGAACAAGTACGGGCGCTCCCGGCGGTGCAATAAGACCGACATCTCCAGTGACTGCGACATTATCGAAAGCAACATGACCAGGCCCCTGGCCATTGTTTCCTGCAGGGCGAATACGTAAAACAAGTTTGGAATTGTTGGCCGTCAGTGGATCGGAAGAAAGATCGGCCGTTAGAACTCCCCAGTTGCCGCCAATAAATTTAGACGAGGTGATCGAATCCTTCGTTCGCTTAAGACCGGTCGTTTTTCACGTAATGCCGCTATCGAGGCTATAATCATATCGAAGAACGAACGGACCATTATAGCCATTGGTCGCAGATGCTGCGAATGTGACTGCGATATTCTTACGATCCATCGTTGGAATATAGAGCAATAGCGCTGCACTATCGGATGGGTTATCCATCTGCAGCGCTTGCCCGGCTGGATATAAAAGCTGCGAGTTCATGGAAGAACCGGTTACACCTTCGATGGCACCTGCGTGATACGACGATGGCGTCGATGGTGTGAGAGAATAGGCAATTGTTCCTCTTGCCTGAAGCGGCGTTGTGTAGTCGGATGAAAGCGTTGGTGTAAAGGGATATTGAAAACTGCCCGTGAATGAATTGAAGTGCCAGTAGTGAATGAGGTTCACCGGTGCGGCTGGCATTTTGAACGGAAGAATAAGGAACGGTGCACTGTAACCGGTAACCCGAGCAGAATCTACAACTGCGATCATTGCATTGGGCACCGGATTAAACACCTGCGGTACGAGCCAGCTATATGCCACCGCAGTATCTAATCCAAGGCTCGTCCAGGTCAGCCCTGAATCGAGTGATAAAAAAATATACTTATTGCGCGATACTTTACCGGTGGATGAATAAGTAATGGTGCCACGAAGTCCCGAATACAGTGTATCGGTAATGATAGGCTTCGTAACAGTGATCGTTCGCGGCACAGCACCACCTTCGACCGTCAAATTATCAAAGCGGTTATTACCACTGGTAAGAGAAGTATTCCCGGCAAATCGGATCCTCAGAAGAAGTCGCGGATTGTTATTTACCGTGGTATCACCCCCAAAGCCGATCGTAACCAACCCCCAACTCGCTCCTTGATATTTGCTTTGTGTAACATCGAGCGTATCAACGTTCGCACCATTTACCGTAAGTCCGTTCGCGCGCCCCTTCCAGGTGACGCCGCTATCGGTGCTGTAAGAGAATAGCTGCGTTTTTTGCCCGCTCGTCGTACTGGATGAGAGCAGCTCATACTTGACGCTGATGTTGCTATAATTATTTGTTGGAATATAGAGTCGGAGTTCAGCGCTATCGCTCGGATTTCTGAATCGCAATGCCTGACCGGCGGTAGCGCCGAGGCGGCTATTCATCGTATCGCCGGCGACGTTGTCGATATAGCCAGTGTAGGTAGAGGATGTTCCGGGAAACAGCGTATAGGCAACCGTTGCTTTATTCGTGTCGATCTGAGAAAAATCCGCTTTGATCGCAGGAATATTCGGATTATGATACGCCGCCGTTAGCTTGTTAAAATTCCAATAGTGAATGAGTGTTTGGCTATATAAAGAACCTGCCGGTACACAGCAGAAAACGAGCATTACCAACGCACTTAACTTGCGAAAACCTTGCATAATAACAGGAACGAGTTGATACATGGACAAGAAATGAGAATATATGATATGACTACTAATTTCAAATTTAGGGTATGTATTTTACTATTCTCTTACAAAGAGAATAGTAAATCATTAAAAAGGAAAGGATGTCCGCGATCTTTCATTTATCACGGACATCCTGCCTTTGTTACCGCCGTCCGCGGTAACTGTTGTCTACTCTTTTACGAATGGAACGATGGATTCCTTACCATTTTCGGTACTGTGAACCAGCACGTAATAGGTACCTGCTGCCACATTCAAAACGCTTGTCGAGAACGTTGTGCGATCGGTATGAAAGGACTGAACTGGTTTTCCTTGAATATCGAGGATCGTAATATCTTTGCCTCCGGAGATCGGAAGTGAAATATCAACGTGATCATACGCTGGGTTCGGAGCCACTATGCACTCCAGCGGATTCAGAGCGCCACTTGCAACCGAAGCGGAAGCTGTGCCCTGGACCGAGATATTATCGAAGCGATTATTACCGCTCGTCCCATGAGTTGAATCGGCGAAACGAATACGGAACACGAGGTTAGCATTGTTCTCCACCGAAGTTTCGGTACCAAAACCAATCGCGACCGAACCAAACGCTCCCGCACCACTGGCAGTACTGCCATATTGTTTTTGGTGCACATTCAACTGATTGGAAGCTGCGCCGTTGACAGTAAGACCTGCTGTGGTCCAGGTCGTACCACCATTGGTGCTATAATCGAAAAGTTCTGTATGCGGTGCAGATCCGGTAAGCGAAGAATCGGATGTTTGGAGCGCATAGCGGATCGAGATCGATTTATATCCATTCGTGGGAATTACGAAGCGTAACTCCATGCTGTCCGTTGGATTTCGAACACGCAGACCCTGCCCCGCGGCTGAGCCAAACAATGCATTGAGTGTGTCGCCTGGCACTGGATCCAAATATCCGGCATAATGACCCGATGTATTGGGAGCAAGAACGTACTTCAGCGATCCCGAATGTGATAGATCGGCGGAAAAATCCGATGGAATATCGGGTATGTTCGGATTATTATACGCTTGACCCAGGGTATTGAAATTCCAGTAGTGAATAACCTTGTTGCTCGGCGCTATCGAATAGATGATGAACGACCCCGCTGTTCCGGTTACATTCGCCGAATCGCGCACGCGGATCATGCCCTTTACGGTCGGCGTATTCGGCACGACCCAATCATAGGTTGTGGCTTCGGTTACCGTACCGGCGTTTGTCCAGGTGGTGCCGCCGTCGGCACTGAAGTCGATCGTGCGTACGGAGCCAACCTGATTGAGCGTCTTGAATGAAACAGTCTCATGGCGTCCCGGAATTAAAATTACTCCGGCCGCCGGAGAAGATACCGTGATTATAGCAGGAGGCGGACCAGCGCTTCCACTTGCATCGACCGAAAAATCATCGTAACGGTTATTTCCGCCAGTCAAGTGGGTATTACCGCGACATACGATCCGGAAGATCAAATTCGGATTGTTATCTACCGTGGCATCATTGCCAAAGGTTACGGTGACCAATCCCCAGGAGCTACCTTGATATTGTGGCTGGGTAACATCGAGCGTATCGACGTTAGCACCATTAACGGTCATGCCCGTCGATCTCCAGGTCGTACCACCATCGGTACTGTAAGAATACACATGAGTTGAATCTCCACTCGTCGTGCTTGAAGATTCGACGACAAATTTGACGACTGGCTTTGTAAAACCAGTCGTGGGAATATGCCAGCGAAGTTCGCTGGAATCCACAGGATTTCGCGCACGCAGAGCAAGCCCTGCCGTTGCACCATTACGAAGATTGCTTGTGTCACCACCAGCAACGTTATCGATCTGGCAGTTGCCGTTATTTCCTTGAGCCCATGTGCTGGATGTACCAGGAAGAACATAGTACTCGAGATACGCTTTATTCGTATCGATAACGGAATAATCGGCTTTGATTGCCGGAACGGGCCGGCTATAGGGGCCACCTAACTTGTTAAAATTCCAATAATGTATAAGCGTAGTGGTTTGAGCGTGGATTTGGCCGTGCGCTGAAACAACTACGAGAATCACATAAAACAGTAACCGTTTAATCATAGACAGAAAGATAAAGATAGATCGAAAAAGGACGCGCAGTGACGTATAGACACCGTCGCACACAATTACGGGCGGTGCGCTTCGCGACTAACGTGCAAACTTACCCGACCTATTTTATCCTGTTGTTACTGAGAGATTATGGAATCGAATTTTTCTGAGATGCTTTGAAGTACGCTTTAAAGGACAACTCTTAAACCGCCATTAATAGTACGCCCTTCCACCGGAGCCCATAATGGCAAAGCACGGTAATCGCCAAGCATCGGATTGCCAAGAAAGAGAGGTTCATAGGTGCTTTGGCGGATATTTAAGAGATTCTCGGCATTGAGATACAGGTGAAAAGGACCAAACGCCTTTTCGATCAAGGCTCCCATAAGCCAGTACGAGGGAGTAACCGTCCGGAAAGGGTCGTCTTCAACGTGCTGCTCACCGATATAGTACGCTTCTACACCGGTGCGGAAGCCCTCTTCTTCATCTTCGTAGCTGAGCGTAAGGCCTAACCAATTTCGGGGGTTTAATGGAAGCTCGTAGGTCTTATTATTATTTGTTTGTTGTACGTCAGTATATGCGTAGGAAGCAGTAAATCGAAGTTCATCAAGGCTGAGATCGGATGTAAATTCGAATCCACGAGAGGTAGTAGGTCCTGAAGCATTTTGAATATGAATTGCACCTGCAGCAAGGGAATCCGAATTTGCCAGCAAAGCATGATCGAGTTCGGTCACAAAAAGAGCGGCATCGAACTTAGCTGCGATCGTTCCAAAAAGCGGCGAATGGCAATTAACATCAAACGTAGCACTCTGTGCTCGCTCTGCGACAATTCCTGGAAACAGCGTCGTGTTTCTGAAGCCGATTGCTTCGGCATCTTCCACGAAGATCGTGGGAGCTTTAAAACCCATTCCACCACCGAGCCGCAGGGACAGGATCGGTTCGGGCTTGAACAGGATCGAAGCTCGTGGCGTAACGAACGTGCCTAATGCATTATGATGATCGATTCGCGTGCTGGCCACCGTACTCCACTCGGATCCAAACGCCGCTTCATCTTCTATCCATGTGCCAACATCCACATAGTCATAACTCCGCGACAGAGCCCTGTTCGGAGTGCGGTCATCGAATGCATCTTCTTGTAACGACGCGCCTATTTGAAGCGTATGCGGGCCTACCTTATCAACATACTGAGCATCGGCAAAGCGAATATTTTGTGTGCCTTTAAATGGTACTGCACCAAAATAGCTATCCCGTGTGAGGCGTGTCGCGGCTGCGCGTAGTGTCCCGGTATTATTTTCGCTTTGCTTCCAGGTCAATGACGTTGCAATGTCGAAACGATTGGTGTTATTCGTTTCGATGTATGGAGCCGCTTTGCCGATCGCGGAATCGGGAGCGTTCATCACTCCACCTCGGCGGTCTTCGGTCACGTAAGTCGCGGTGGTCATCCCGTTAAGGCCATCGACAATCTCGTACGTGAATTTTGGCGTGATCGTGAAATGTGTGTTCGCTGGAATTTCGGAGAAATTATCGTTGTCCGAATCGAAGAGTTGTTGTTTTTGGAAACCGGTGAGAAGCGTCACCCCAAACTCATCAAATAACTCACCATAATATGCCGAGCCATCATAGCCGTGCTGATTCGTCCCATTGAGGACTGCGGAAAATTCTGGTTTCTCTTGGGGATTCTTCGTGATGAAATTGACGATGCCAGCGATCGCATCGGGACCATATAGTGCCGAACTGGCCCCTTTGATGATCTCTGCTCGCTGGAGATTTAATGGAAGAAGTTGTGTAAGGCCGAACGTCGAAGAAAGACCCGAGTAATTCGGAAATCCATCGACCAACACCTGCGTGTACCGGCCATCCAGCCCTTGCAAACGTATATTCGTCGAATTACTGGCCGCCGACGTATTTTGCACGCGCGTTCCAACGGTTTCATTCAGGAGCTCGACAACGTTCGCCGATCGCTCCATCATCTTCTCTTCAATCTCTTCCTGAGCTACCGTTTCAATACGGACCGGGACATCCTCGATCGAACGCTCGGTACGTGTGGCTGAAACCACCACATCCCTTACAACCGTCTTAATAGGTAGCAGGACGATTGTTAGTGGAAGAGAGTCCGTCGAATGCTTACCAACGCTTAGCACACGAGAGTAGCGTTGATACCCAGCACTGGTTACCAAAAGATCGTAGGTTCCTTCGGAAACGCGTTGAAAGGAAAACCGACCATCTCGGTCGCTTATCGCCCCCAGTCGCTTCGTTGTATCACTCTGGGAAATGAGCCTGACACGCGCGCCAACAACTTCGTCGTTGGTGACGCTGTCTGTCACAAAACCTGCGATAACAGCTTGCTGTGCATAAACACGAAGCGAAATAAACAGAAATGTTATAGTAAAGGCGGCGAGATGCTTCAATCGCAAGTTGCTAAGAATTCGGTGTATCACAACTTGCCTGCGACGCTTTTCTATTCCAGAAATGACATTAAATAATAGTTAGAAGTTGGAAGTGCGGTGTGCTGCTCTTCATTGCAATCCCTTTCGGGATTTGTCCGTTAACGAGCGTGTTGTCAATCCATTCTCATAAACCCCGCTCTTATGGGCAAAGAGACTAAACAGTATGACCGTCCGTCGGGCTGGCGTAACACGCAGCCGATCCAACGCGAATCGATCACCGTGCAGCATTTTTATGATGCGACGCGAGAGCGATTTCGGCTGACCCTGCTTGCCGGTGGCGAAGGACTCGCAAACCTGATCACCGATAAAAGCCTGCACCGTCCGGGCCTCGCTCTGGCCGGATATGTTGGCTTGTTTACCTATCATCGGATCCAGATCTTCGGCAATACCGAGATCTTTTATTTGCGATCGCTTACGTTAGAAGAGAAGATCAAAGCATTCTCCACTCTTGCTTCGTTTTCGATTCCGTGCATCGTAGTTACGAGTAGTAACGGACTCGACCCGGAATTACTTGCGATCTGTGACGAACGAAAAATACCGGTCTTCGAAACAAAGTTTGAAACGACAAAGGCCGTTTACTTTCTCAGCGATTTTTTAGAGGATCAGTTCAATCCGCAGACGGTCATTCATGGCGCGTTCGTCGATGTGTACGGCGTCGGTGTGCTATTCGTTGGCCGTAGTGGTATTGGCAAATCAGAAGTGGCACTCGATCTTATCGAGCGCGGCCACCGACTGGTTGCGGATGATGTTGTTATGGTAACGCAAAAAGGTGAGAGCATTCTTATGGGTGCCGGTACCGACCTCGTTCGTCACTTTATGGAAATTCGCGGGCTCGGCCTTATCAATGTTCGCGAGATGTTCGGCATTCGCGCGATCCGATTCCAGAAGCGCGTTGAAGTGATCGTGGAGCTCGAAGAATGGCATGCCGACGGCGAATACACACGCACCGGCCTCGATGAATCGACAGCACAAATATTAGGCGTCGATATTCCTCACGTTCGTTTGCCCATCGTAACCGGCAAGAACATCACGGTCATTGCAGAGGTCATTGCTCTTAATTATCTGCTAAAGCATTACGGATACGATGCGAGCAGAGAATTTGCGACAAAGCTCGAACAAGTACTTTTGAAAAAAGGCGGGGAGAAAGTATCACGAGGAGATCGGGTGATACCATATTTTGAGCACGACTTCGAATAAGGACCAGGATTTTCTGGATTAGAAGGATTTACAAGATTGATTTTTAAAAGATTTACTTTGCGATAGGAATTCGAATAACCTTTCCAATTTTTGGATCTCACGATAAAATCAACCAATCCTTTTTAATCAATCCTATAAATCCTTCTAATCCAGAAAATCCTGGTCAAATCTTGGTCCTGGTCTGGCGCGGACTTTGAGGCAGAGTACGGAATGCTTGCCCAGGTCACTATAGAGGAATTAGATAAGGCGCTTGCTGGACCAAAACCGCCAAAAGTGATAGATATCCGCGAGCCGGAAGAGTTTGCTCGTGGACACCTAAAGGGCGCTGAACTTATTCCCTTACCAAAATTGGCAAAAGAAATTGTTGCCAAATATCCCAACAAACATTACCCGGTCGTCCTCTATGATGACCTCGGCGTACGGTCTCATCATGCCGCACGATTGCTGAGGGCATTAGGTTATCGTAATGTAAAGGAAGTCATCGGCGGTTACTTCTCGGCCCGGCCTCAGTAGGGATTTTGGTGTCCCCTTCGTTAAGGCTCCCAGGCGAATTTCATGTAAGCCGCCCCTGACATTACGTATATTTACGAGCTTAAGGAATGCACGTTGCGACGCCCTCCGGGGCGATCCCGTCATTCCTTGATTCGAGTTCGAAGTTTATTCCTTATAGTTCACAACTAATTTCGGATAGCAGTCATGTTAAAACGTTACAGTTCTATAGTAGCGGTAACGCTGTTGGTTACAGCGATATTCGCTCTTTTACCGGCTCCGGGCAGCCTTCGCGCCCAGAACCGACACGCCTACCTCGAGGAGTTCACAGGCTCCTGGTGCGGCTTCTGTGTGCGCGGTTCGTATTGCATTGAGACGCTCAAGCAGAAATACCCAAATGGTCAGGTTGGTATCGTGTCAATTCACAACGGTGATCCAATGTCCAATGCGCAGGGCGATTCTCTGACGCAGGCGGTGGGATATCCCGCCGGTCAGGCAGTCCCTGGCTTCCCGGATAGCTGGGCAACCCGCTCCGTTATTTCGCCGGCAACAAGTTGGAATATCGATCCTTCACAGTGGGGTACTGGCGTAACGACCTTATTCGGTCTCAATCCGTCACAATATCCAGACGGTATTGTCGATGCGATCAATGCTCAGACAGCTACTGTAACCTGCAAAGTTGATAACGTGTCGTTTGACATGAACACACACATGGTTACCGCTCGGGTGACGGCCACATTCGTCAATGCCATGACCGGCGATTTCCGTCTCAATCTCATGGTAACAGAGGATAGCGTCAGTGGACCAGCAGGCACCACGTGGGACCAGCATAATTATTATTCGAGCACGAACTCCAGCGTTGGCGCAAACCTTCCGAACAATCCATTTTATAATTCGCCCGGTTCGATCTCGAATTGGCAGTACATGGATGTATTTCGCGAGGCAGTTGGTGGTATTTATGGACAGAAAGGTGTAATTCCTGCAAGCGTTACAGCGGGCGCTACATATTCTTACACGTTCACCTTCCCGCTGCCGACCGTTGTAGTAAATCCGAATCACGTTCACCTGGTCGGTATCGTGCATCAATTTAGCGCGACCGATAAAACGAAGAACACGGTATACGACGAGCAGGAAGTAAAACTGTCGAGCACAACCATCCCCGTGATCGCTAACCAAGTAGATGTCGTTCCAAGCAGCGGCAACTACATTAGCGCGCATGCCAATGGCGACTCCAGCACGACGTTGAACATTCAGAACAATGGCAGCAGCGCCGTTGATGTCAATCTTTCCGTCGACGCATCTGCTTCGCTTCCGGCTGGCTGGTCTGTAAAGTTCACGCCGGCAAAGCTCACGGCTCTTGCCGCCGGTTCAAGTGCCAATGTAACGATGACGGTCACTGCCCCACAGCAGTCTGCGTTCGTTGCAATTCCAGTTACGATCAACCCAGCAAAGGACGGATTTTATATCCCCGGTTCGACAGTCACGATCAATGCTTTGTCGGATAATACGGTCTGCGGATTGTATACAGAAACTGGCAGCGTTGAAACTGCAGTTGCGCTCGGAATTCCTGACAGCCTGAAGGTTCACACAGCCGTTATTCCTCTGACAAGCGATCTCGTCGGGAATTTCCCACCGGAGAATCTGGCAGTCGATATCTACGACAATATTCCGATCCTCGATAATGGCGGCGTATACAGTAATCCCACTGTCGTGCAGAACATTCAGAATGCTTTGGACAATGGCAAGAAGGTGTTCATCAACTCGGACTTCGCTTTGTATTATGCATTCGATCCAAATGGTACGGCTAACGGCACCGGCACACAAGATGTGTTAAACCTCTTTGCACGCCTTGGTATTGATTGGACCCGTTCGACAAACCGTTATACGATCAGTGGTAATCAGGCATTCCCGAAGTCGTATAATATCGACGGCACATCGGATCCTGTATCGACGGGTATCTCAGTAACGAATGCTGGTGGCTATCCTATCCATACGGGCATTTATGTGATCGATTCGAATTCGATAGCACTTTATTATTCGGATAAGAACACAAAGTATATCGTCGGCTCACGGTATGAGGATGCGACGACGCATGGCCGTTTAGTATTTCTCGGATTCGATCTTTCGGGTATCACCGTACAGTCGAAGGCCGATACGATCGCGGGTCGTGCGATCAACTGGCTTCTTTCGGCAAGTGGACCAGTCAGCATTGCAGCAAATCCGACCTCGCTCGATTTTGGTACGGTCAAACTCGGCGGCAGCAAGATGTTACCGATCACCATTACCAATACGAGTTCAGCGAGCCTCGCTGTAAATGCTATCACGGTTAATCCGCCGACGGCAAACTTTACACTGGGTGGCTTTGCGCTGCCAACGACACTCGCCGCAGGCGGGACAATGACGGTGAACGTCACCTTCAACGCAACGACACCCGGTCAGCAAACTGCTTCGATCGAGATCGGAAGCTCCACCGAAGGCAACATCAAGGTGCCAGTACAGGCGACCGCTTCGTCTTCAGGCGTTTCTGATGGTGGCAATGCGCCGGTCCTTGGCATCACGGCTTCCCCGAATCCATTCCATGGAATGACGACGGTCCAGTATGTGGCAGCGAACGGGGAGACGAACGTCACGTTCGCAGCGTATGACCTGCTCGGCCGTGAGATCGCTCAGCTTTCGACACAGAATGCCGGTGGCAATACCTACACCGCTTCGTTCGATGCGAGCAAGCTTGCGGAAGGTACCTACGTCATCATCGCGCATTCCTCGAAGGGGTCGCACGAAGTACGCGTTGTGAACCAGTAAGGAATTATTAGCCAAAAGCAGCGACGCTGAACGGCAAACGAAACCGGGGCCACTTCGGCCCCGGTTTTTTATTGGGCAGTCGGAGTGGTGATGTGAATTATGTTTAGCGTATCGAAACCCCAGTCCTCTTCTCAACCGTTAGACTATATATGATGAAGAAACCGCGGCTATGCTTCGCTGCGCAGCTTCTCTTTTAGACCCCCGAATGACCCATTCTCCCATCATTTTCTTGACGGGGCATTTTTACGATCCACTCTTTTCGAGTGCGATACTCGCAGCCTTTCATCCGATCGCCAGCATAAGCTCGTCCATTATAAATTTTCTCGAGCAGGCGCTCATGGACTATGGCTACGTGATCGTCTTTCTGGCGATCATGATAGAAAGCATGGGCGTGCCATTCCCAGGCGAGACGATGCTGCTCATTGCTTCGGCTTACGCAGCTTCCTCCGGTGCACTTAATATTTTCGGTGTCATCGGTTCGGCCGCTGGCGGCGCCATTACGGGCGATAGTCTTGGGTATTGGATCGGGCGGGAAGGAGGCAGAAGGCTTATTCGCCGGTACGGCAAGTTCGTTGGCCTAACGGATGACCGGTACCAGCGCGCGCAGGACTATCTAAAACGCCACGGTGGCAAGGCTGTTTTCTTTGGTCGTTTTGTATCCATCGCACGAACGTGGATCGCGGTGCTGGTCGGCGCACACCACTTGAACTACCTCCAGTTCTTGCTTTATAATGTGCTCGGCGGTATCGTCTGGGCGTCGATCTACGGTTCGTTAGGGTACGCCTTCGGATCGAATCTTCCATTACTCGAAACGTGGGTAAAGCGGGCAGGCATCACGATCAGTATTTGCGCGGTCGTGGTGGTGATATACCTCCTGTACCTTCGCAAGAAGCGAAAGCAAGCGAAAGAGTTGGAAGAAGCCTCTTCTCAGGAAAACCCATAGAACTGCTTACGCGTCTAACTTAGAGGCCTTTTACAAGGCCGCTGATGTCGTTAAAGACCATAAAGACCATCAGGAAGAGCAGGATGGCAACCCCGATCTTCTGGAAGTTCAGCTTGAACCGCTGCGAGAGTTCGTGCCCTACGACGGCTTCGATGAGAATGATGACGAGGTGACCACCATCTAACGCAGGAAGCGGCAAAATATTGAGCAATGCCAGCGAGATCGAAAGCATTGCCATGAACTGAATAAACGAATCCAAACCTCCTGAAGCGCTTGCAGAAGCGGCCGCAGCGATCTTAATCGGGCCACCCAGCGCCTCCTGAACCTTCAAACGGCCCTGGAATATCTGTCGAATAGTCTCAACCGTCAAACGGGTGGTGAGTTTAAGATTATACCATCCATCGGAAATCGATCCGAGCAAGCCATAATTGATGTGTGCTTTCGGCCCAACGAAATCTGACGCGGGAATAACACCGATCTTGCCCTGCGGGTCAGGAGTGACTGTGATCGAAATAGGAGCACCGGAAGCATTCGGAGTGTGTGACGATCCCGCAGTGCGGATCAGTTCGATCGTGATCGGTTTCGATGGATGTGAGCTAACCTGATCGATAAACGCGCTGACATTGGGGATCGGTATGCCGTTAACACTTAGAATGCTATCACCCTTCAGAAGACCGGCACGGGACGCCGGCTCGTGAGGCACTACACTATCTAAGACCGGTGGCGTAAAACCAACGGGATCGAGACCGTACGGTTTTGAAATATCCTTGATACTCCCCATATCGTCCGCGCGATAGAGAGCCGAATACTGATGGCCCTCATGCTCGAAGGTGATCGAAAAATCGCGACCATAGTTATCGATCGGGGCACGATCGACCGGCATCCAATTCGAGATCGGTTTACCAGCAACCGCGAGGATCTTATCGCCAGGTCGAATGCCTGCTTTTTCGGAGATCGATCCGGTCCGCACGTAACCTACGGTTGTTGTCTTCGGTACGTCCAGGCCGGTAGCAAGATCGCGGCCCGTGAAGATGACCCACGCAAGAATTAGATTTAGAATAACACCGGCCGAAATAACGATCGACTTTTGCCACCAGGGTTTTGCACGAAATTCCCACGGTTGTATCTCGCTTGGTAACGCCTCCGTTTGCGTCTCGTCGATCATGCCTTCGATCTTCGCATAACCACCAATGGGCAGGAGCGAAAGTCGGTAATCCGTATGGTTCTCGAGATGAAGTTCGGTCTCCGGATTGAGCGGGCCCATCGTAAACCCGTCGATCTTATTGAAGCCGAAGATACGCCGCCCCATGCCGACCGAAAAGACCGGCACGCGCATACCGAAAATACGTCCTGCGATAAAATGACCGAACTCGTGGACCGTTACGAGGACGAAGATCGTGATTACAAAATAAAGGATCGCCCGAAGGACGCTCTCTATACCTTCGATACCAAACTGTGCGACAACGAGATGTTCCACGAAGAGGAAGAAGTTACTAAACTATGGTGTGTATATGAAACCGAACTTAGGCCTACGGGCGATAATTCCTATGGTTACAGGAGCTCCCTTAGGCCTTTTCTTCGGAGGCTATTTCGTTCATCTCAGCCGTAAACTCGCGTTTACAGTTAGGGCATTTGAGGAATTCGCCACGGTCGCGTGTCCATTTCGTTGCGATCCAGTTATTGTTGCATACCGGGCAATTGGTATTTACCGGTTTATCATTCGAAATGAAATCGCAGTCCGGATAGCGTGAGCAACCCCAGAACTTGCGCTTACCTTTGCCACCACGCCGTTCCTGAATATCACCCACATGGCACTTCGGACACTTAATACCTGTCGGCATTTGACGCGTGTACTTGCACTTTGGATAGCGGCTGCAGCCAATGAATTTACCGTATCGGCTCGAACGGACAAGTAATTCACCAACTTCGCCGTCATTGCGTGCGATACAGTCGGGGCAGGCCTCTCCCGTTTTCTCCGGCGCGGGCTTGCCTTCGTTCTTGAGCGAGGTCTTTTTGCCGCAGTCGGCACACTCGAGATACATACCCCACCAACCTGGCTTGACTTCCGTATTCGTCGAGCCGCAGTGTGGGCATGCACGAGTCGGTAATTCCTCGGCAAGGCGTTCTTCTACCTGATCGAGCACACCTTTGAACGGCACGTAAAAATCGGTCATGACCGCTTCATAGGTGCGTTCGTGCGCCGCGATGGTGTCAAGTTCTTCCTCCATCTGCGCCGTAAAGTCGACGTTAAAGATCTCGGGGAAGCTCTTGACGAGAATGCGATTCACATCGAGACCAAGCGTTGTCGGATGCAACCGGCGATCTTCCTGATCCACGTAGCCACGGTCCTGGATCGTCGTTACGATCGAGGCATACGTTGATGGTCGCCCGATACCAAGTGACTCCAATTCCTTAACTAGCGTACTTTCACTAAATCGTGGTGGCGGTTTTGTCTGGCTATCAAGGAGATCGATATGCTCGAGGTTCGCCATCTGACCGTCGCGAATGCCGTTCGGAAGTCGACGCGGCCCTTCTGCTTCACTTGACTCACCGTTCTTGGCTTGCGGCGCATCATCGACATCATCCATCACCTGCATGTAGCCGTTGAAGGTTATTACCGAACCACTTGCGCGGAAGCGATAGTGGCTACCTTCTTTCTCCGTCGATTCGATCTCGACCGTCGTCTGGTCCAGTTCGGCAGGCGCCATCTGGCTTGCGATAAATCGCTTCCAAATAAGTTCATACAGTGCGAAGAGATTTTTGTCTTCTGCTTCGAGATACTTCCGAACAGACTTCGGATCGTTCTTCATCGAAGTGGGCCGGATCGCTTCGTGCGCTTCCTGAGCATTCTTACCCTGCTTTGTCTTGCGCTCTTGCCCGACATACCGTGCACCATGATTGGCTTCGATATACGCGATCGCTTCCGCACGCGCTTCCTGCGAAATGCGCGTGGAATCGGTACGCATGTAGGTAATAAGACCCGTCAGACCTTCTTCACCGAGTTCAACACCCTCGTACAAGCGCTGCGCTAAGCCCATCGTGCGGCGCGGATTTAAGCGGAGCTTGCTGCTTGCCGCTGCCTGAAGTGAACTGGTTATGAATGGTTGTGGTGGGTTCTTCTTTACCTCTCGCTTGGTGATCGACGAAATATGATACGTCTTGGTGCGAGCATCGGTAGCGAAACCACGCGCGGTCGCTTCGTCGCCAATAAAACTTTTGCGCTCGTCTTCCGAAAGATCTTGTGCGCTACCTTCCGGATTGCGAAGCTCTGAACCATCGACTGAAATCAGCCGAGCATGGATCGGGAATTCGGTCGATTCGGTAGAAAAGTCGCCCCACAAATTCCAGTAGCTGATCGGTTGGAATCGGGTGATCGCTTCTTCGCGCTCGCAAATAAGACGCAACGCTACGGACTGTACGCGACCAGCCGAGAGCGCTTCCGCACTCTTGCCAACAAACGCCTTCCAAAGGATCGGTGAAACCTGATAGCCGATGATGCGGTCCATCACTCGACGAGCTTGCTGCGCATCGAACAGTGCACGATCGACGTCGCGCGGATGGAGCATCGCTTCTTTAATACCGGTCTTCGTGATCTCGCTAAAGAGGACGCGCTTGACGTTCGCATTCTTAGGTGATACTTCATTCGCAAGATGGTAGGCAATAGCCTCACCTTCGCGGTCCGGATCGGTTGCGAGGAAGATCTCTTTCGAACTTGCGGCCAATTTCTTCAGCCGATCGATAATATCCTTCTTTCCCTTCACCGTCATGTAGTGAGGGGCAAAGCCATTATCGAGATCGACACCGAGTTTGGATTTGGGCAAATCCTTGACGTGACCTACCGAAGCCTCGACGATATAGCCGGGCCCGAGGTATTTATTGATCGTTTTCGCCTTAGCTGGCGATTCGACAATTACGAGCGATTTACTGGACTTAGCCAATGCTTTTCCTTTAGATAAAAACGCGACACCAAGCGCGGCAAACACAGGATGAACAAAAGGCAGTTCTCAGAATGAGTGTCCACGCTTTCGAAGAAGAGCAAAAAAGTATCCTAAAATAAGCCAAAAAGCGCAGGCAATGCAGACCTGCGCTTCCTAAATGAATAATTTCTTCTGATTTAGTGTACCCGGTCGGAGCCACCCCACATGATACGGCCTTGTGGAATGGACGAGTCGAAGTTAAACACGGTGGCAGAGACCAACTGCTTAACATCCTCAATGGACGCCGAGGGAACACCGGAGAGCATAATACGATCAACCAGTGCTTCCATTTCAGCATCGCTCATAAGACCAAGCTCGACCATTTGGAGCAGAAACCCTTGTGCTTCGGGAGAGATCACCGAACGCTCTACTTCATGGTAGACCCGGAAACTTACTTCCGATGCACTCTTGGTAGGATCTAACATGCTCTTCTTCCCGAATGGAACCGCAAGTAGGACAGGATTTTCACTATCCAGTCCCATAGAAAATTTGTCGATCAGCCAGGAGAATGCGGTTGAGATTTCAGTCTGGCTAAATCCGCGCGAGGAAAGAGGCTTGAGATCGATATCCATGAGTTGCTTATCTTCTCGCATTTCTGAGAGTAAGAAAAGAATTATTTCCATAATTCTCTCTCTTCCAGAATCAGGAATACCGGACAGTCTTTCGATTGTTTGATCAGCGTTCATATCGATCGCTCCACGAATGAGAACTGGGCGTAGTCATAACCAAACGGGGCGAATAGTTGACGACGTCGCACCAAGCTGAGCCATATCATGAAGGGCGAAGCTCAGCGAGATACCAACGCTCTCGTATACGCATTCGTTTCTTTTTTGCCTCATTCTTGTCGTCGTAACCAGCGAGATGCAACACCCCATGCACGACGAGATGAACGAGTTCTAATTCAAAGTCCTGCTTGAACCTTTGGGCATTTTCTTTTGCCCTGTCTACACTGATGTATATCTCCGCCTCGAGGGATTCGTTCGACCGCTCGATCTCGAACGTGATCACGTCCGTAAGCCAGTTGTGGCCGAGCGAAGTTTGGTTAAGCTCTAACAGTTCGTCATCGGACATTGCAACAACCAAAAGCGTAAACTCTTTAAGCTCTGGTAGCTCGGTCGAAGCAACTCGTGCCGCTGCTTCTCGCATGGTTGCTCTAAGCTCCCGTGAGATAACGGTGCTCTTTCGGGATGATCGTGTTTGAGTAAGAGAGAATGAGTACTTCAACTATAGTAGCTCAATAAGAACCGCCGCTATGCCTGGGAAGAAGCCACTTCACTCTTAAAGATCTCGGCATTCTCCGCAAAGATCTTTAATGCAACGGCCGCGCGAAGATCGTCATCGGAGACCTCGGTCAATTCCGCATCAATGAGGGATTCGGCAACATTCATATAGACCTGCATAACGCCGCGCGAACTAACGGTAAGGACGGAAAGCCAACCCGGTCTTGGTCGTGCATAAAACGCTGCCTCTTCCGTAGCTTCGAGCAAGCGTACCTCTTCGATACCGTGCAACTCCACGATCCCGAGTGCGGAGCTTGCCATGAGTGACGCCTCGCTGCCAGCTTCTGTAAGGCTTAGCTCAAGCAATGGGCTCTCACCTGCTACGGGTCCATCGGCTGAGCGATCGGCATGATAGATCAGGACGCTGGCTTCACGACGATCGTCGTTCGCAAAATCACGCGCATTGGAAATGGCTATACCTTCCAGCGTTTCGGCAAGGCGTTCGATGAGTTTTGGTCCGAGTAGCATTATTACTGAACTTCCGTTTGCCCCGTTCGGGTTTGCGGAGTGCGAAAATACGGAAGAATTACGGCTTGCTGGCGATGGAGTTGCAAATTCCTATACAAATAGGCCCCATCCGTAGCACTTCCGCCTACACCCACTCGTAAAAGTAGTATCTTAGAAGCCCTGATTATGAGCACCATGACAAAAAATGAAGTCCTACGGGAGCTTTCCAGGATGGGAAGCGAGCAGACAAAAAAGACGCTAATGCGACACGGGGCCTGCGAGCCGCTTTTTGGCGTCAAAGTGGGCGATATGAAAAATATCGTCAAAAAGGTGAAGAAAGACCACGATCTTTCCCTCGCGCTCTATTCCACTGGCAACTACGATGCAATGTACCTTGCCGGCCTAATTGCCGACGAAAAGAAGATATCGAAAAAAGACCTGGAAGGATGGGTAAAAACTGCCTACGCAGGCATCGCCGAGTACACCGTGCCCTGGGTCGCTGCTGAAAGCGATCATGGATGGGAGTTAGGCCTTAAGTGGATCGATGCTAAGGAGCCACATATCGCTGGTGCGGGATGGTCTACGTTAACAAGCTATCTATCGATCACGCCCGATGAAAAGATCGATATGAAAGCGGTCTCGAAACTGATCGATCGAGTGAAGAAGGAGATTCACAAAGCACCCGATAAAGTACGCTATGCGATGAACGCTTTCCTTATCGGCGCAGGTGCTTACGTGCCAGGTCTTACAGCGACCGCTAAAGAAGCCGGTAAGTTCATCGGCGCTGTAACGGTCGAGGTGGACGGCACCGAGTGCAAAGTACCGAGCGTCGTGGAATATATCACGAAGATCGAAAAGATGGGACGCATTGGTAAAAAGAAAAAACAGGCCCGGTGCTGATTTTTAAGATTTGTATTGGTCCTCGACGAATCTGAAACTTACGCTGCGCGCGTTGATAAAACTATGAACTCTGCCCCGTCAAAATCTGCCCAGGAAAAAATGACTCCCTTGATGAAGCAATATCACTCCATCAAGGCAAAGTATCCAGAGACGATCCTCTTCTTCCGCATGGGCGATTTTTTCGAGACGTTTGGAGAAGACGCTATTACAACCTCGAAAGTAACGGGCATTGTGCTTACGAAGCGAGGCAACGGTTCAGCCAGTGAGATCGAGCTCGCCGGTTTCCCGCACCATCAACTGGATTCGTATCTGCCAAAGATGATCCGCGCAGGTTTTCGCGTCGCCGTTTGCGAACAACTCGAGGACCCAAAGCTCGCTAAAGGTATCGTTAAGCGCGATGTCGTTGAGGTGGTAACACCCGGGGTTCAGACGAGTGAAAAATTGCTCGAGATCTCGCGTAATACCTACGTCGGTTCTATCTTGATCCAGAACGGACTGGCCGGGCTCGCTTACGCCGATGTGTCAACCGGCGAGTTCGTCGCTGGTGAAATTGCCGAGTCACAACTTTCAGAACATCTCGAGTCGATCGGTATATCAGAGTTGCTGGTAGCTCGTAAAGATGTTAGCCGGATAGAGCTTGCTCCCTATTTTATTGCTCTTTCCCGAAAGCCTTCCATCACAAGGCGTGAAGATTGGATCTTTCATCAGGAGACGGCCCGCGAACTTCTCTTGCAGCATTTTAAGACGACAAGTCTTAAAGGTTTTGGCATTGAAGAGCTATCGCTTGGTATGACAGCCGCTGGTGCCGTGCTCGATTATTTGCGAGAGACGCGTTCACAATCGAATCTGAGCCATATCACTCATATCTCGCTCTATGACGCGAAGGATTTCCTGACACTCGATAATACGACACGTCGTAACCTCGAGATCTTTGCACCGTTGCAGGGCGATTCCAAAGATTCGTCGCTTCTCGCCGTTTTAGATGAAACGTCTACTCCAATGGGTGCGCGTCTGTTACGACGGTGGCTGGCTCGCCCTCTCCGCAGCAAAGAGCGCATCAATCAACGGCTCGATGCCATTGAACTGCTGACGAACGACCGCGAAACCCGAGATAAACTTCGCATGGAGCTTCGCGAATTGGGTGATATGGAGCGCCTCGTCGGGCGCTTTGCAAGTGCGCGCATTCTTTCGCCTCGCGATTTCCTCATGCTCAAGTTCTCACTGTGGCATTTGCCGGAGATAAAGAGGCTTTCGGGAGACGTAAAGGACATACCGAACAGCAACAGCGTACTTGCTCACGTTGCAAAGGAGTTGGACCCATTGCAAGCGCTTGCCGAAGAGATCGACAAGATCATTGCGCCGGAGTCTCCGGCAACGATCGCTCACCTTGGCGTAATTCGCGACGGTGCGAATACAGAGTTGGACGATCTTCGCTCCCTCACCCGCAATAGTCGCGATCGGTTGCTTGATATCCAAACGCGCGAGCGAGAGCGCACGGGCATCTCATCGCTGAAGGTCGATTATAATAACGTCTTTGGATATTACATCGAAGTATCGAAGGCGAATCAGGCGAAAGTACCAGAGGACTACGAGCGTCGTCAGACCATGACGAACGCCGAGCGCTATATTACAAAAGAGCTTAAGGAATACGAAGCGAAGATCCTCGGGGCCGAAGAACGTATGATGTCGATCGAACGCGAAATGATCGATCGGCTGCGTGCTCGAATTTTGCAGGACACGCTCGTTTTGCAGCGCGATGCTGAGCTTATCGCTCTTATCGATGTGCTCGCAACATTTTCCGCATTAGCTACAAAGCACAAATGGATACGGCCTGAATTCAATGATGCGGGCGAACTCACGATCGAACAAGGTCGTCATCCGGTAGTTGAAAAATTAATGCCCGTCGGTGAGCGCTTCACACCCAATAGCGTACTCTTTAAGCCGGGCGAGTTTGAATTCTACATCATCACCGGACCAAACATGGCCGGTAAATCGGTCTATCTGCGCCAGACCGGCATTCTCGCTTATCTGGCTCACGCTGGTTCGTTCGTGCCGGCAACGAAAGCAAGCTTCCCAATTCTGGATCGCATCTTCGCACGCGTTGGCGCAAGCGATAACGTAGCAAGTGGCGAATCGACATTCTTAGTCGAAATGAACGAAGCTGCGAATATCCTGAGCAACGCCACGAAGAATTCTCTTTTACTCTTCGATGAGTTAGGTCGTGGCACATCGACCTTTGACGGTATTTCGATCGCGTGGGCAATTGCCGAACACCTGCATGATAATCTTCCAGGTGCTCGTACGCTCTTTGCAACGCATTATCACGAGCTCAACGCGCTTGCCGACCGGAATCCGCGCATACACAATCTCAAAGTGGAGGTACGCGAGGCCGAAGGCAAAGTTCATTTTCTTCACAAGATCGCTCCAGGATTTGCAGATCACTCCTACGGTATCGAGGTAGCCGCAATGGCTGGTATTCCGCCGGATGTGATCGATCGCGCGAGAGAGATACTACGCTCGCTCGAGGAAACAGAGCTTAAGATCGCTGAAGCAAATATTCAGCGCGATATTCCATTTTTAGAGCGTACAACCCGCGAAGAACGGCTCACTAAACTTCGCGAAACATTCGGAGACGAAAAAGCTGATACCGTAGCCAGCGAGTTACGATCGCTCGATCTTAACAACCTCACTCCAATTGAAGCGATGAACAAGATCGCGGAGTGGAAGAAACTGCTTTAACCAGGATTCACTGGATTGGATGGATTATCTGGATTGATTTTTAAAGATTGAAAGGATCATTGATCTTGTAAGAGAAATATCTTTTTAATCTTTAAAAATCAATCCTCTTTATGTGACAAAAATAAAAAACGCCGGCATTGCTGCCGGCGTGGTTGCTCTTCTTTATTCAGATCGTAAGCTTCGAAAAGCTTAGGAATCGACTTTAGAACTTCAGGCTGAATCCGCCTCGTAACAGGCTCGCTTTATAGTTGTTCAACGCGTAGAAATCCGCCCAACTGACTTTATCCTCTTTGTATTGCACAAGCTGGTAATCAGCCATGATGCCTACATTCGGCGTAATGTCATAGGCGATCTGCGCATGGAGATCGTAGGAGGAGTACGGTCCGCCATAGAGCATGCGGTCCTGGTAAACACCTGTCGGGTTCGTCTGAGCGTTGTAGAGGCTCTTCATCGAGGTGTCTACGTTCGTACCACCACTCGTGGAGTTAAGTGCGAAGCCGGCCTCGATGTGCAACGGATCGATCGGGTTCAAACGCAGTGTCATATCGATAAAGCGATCGATCGTATTCTGCGAGATGACTTCGGTACCGGAGTCGCCATAGGTCGCTTGTGCGAATAGCGAAGTACCACCGTTCGCGATCGTACCCCACGTGCACGGAATAGCGTACTTGTTATTACGATATTCGCCCGAAACGAAGACGGAGAACATCTTCGAGAACGAATAGCCGATCGATGCATCGATCGACGACATTTCGTTATCGTACGGACGAGCATCCAGCGTGATCTGACGGCGTACTTCGCCACCGATCGTTCCGTTCTGAACGGTCGTAGCCAGGAACGTTGACTTACCAACGCGTCCCGTGTAGCGCAGAGAGCCAGTGAAGTGGTCCATCGGCGAGCCCTGGATACCGACCGAGTAATTATCGCTCGTGTTCGGATCGATACGTACGGTCTGATCGACCTGCGTACCTGCTGCATTGTACTCGGTGCTGGTCGTATGACTGTAGCGTCCATCAATACGATAGTCTTTCGACGGCCGTAAATTAAAATTAATGTACGGTGTGAAGTTGTTGATCTTCTGCGAAAGGATCGCATTGGTGAGTGAGTCCGGCGTTTCCTGAATACCCGTGATCGGCGTGGTAAGCGCGACCGTCGGAGTCGTCATCGAATATTGCACGCCGGCTTTTACTGCAAGCATTTCGATCGGCGAGTAATTCAGGAATCCCTCGATCACTTGCTGAGTCGTTTTATAGCTGGAGAGCATGCTTGCTGTGGTGCCCGTGTCCTTACCGGCGGAGCCATTCTTCAGGTACATTTGCACATTGTAGAGGTAGGAACCGTTGCCGTCCTCACTGCTTGTGTTGTACTGATAGCGTCCGGTGATGGAGAGTTCGTCCATCAGTTGTCCAACGAGGTTCAACGAGGCGTTCAAATGGGAGGTCTTTAACTCCATACCGCTGCCCTGCATCGTGTAGAGATAGGACGAATCGGAAGTAACGTAGTTGGTGCCTTGCTTTACCAGGCCACCAGCCCAGCCACCCTGATTGAAGCTGATCGTCGGCTTCATGTCTGTGCTTTCGTACGAGACGTTCGCCGTAACGTCGAGCTTATCCATCGGATGAGAAGAGCCTTCGAAGAAGAAGTATGGCGTCTTGCTGTCGCGGTTCTCCGAGTACGCGTAATTATTCATCCACAACGGATTGGTACCACTGACCGACGCACCCGCTTTTGTGCTTGGCGCGATGTACGCACCGTACATACCCGAGAAGTCATTGATAAGAGGCTGCTTCGTCGGATCGTAGGTGTAGACACCAGGACCAAGATTAATATAGGTAAGCGGAAGCGAGCTATCGGCGAGTAATGAGCCATTAAGCTGCTGAGTATAGGAGCGAAGTCCGCCACCGACCGTGATCGCGGTGGAGGGATCTGCTTTCCAGTTGATCGAGGCCAGGAAGTCCTTGGTCTCATCGTTACGCGGAATGCTTACCCAGAACGGTCCTTGCGAATACCCCGGAGCGCTGAGCGCATCGAGCATTGCATTGTGCGTGTAGGTCGCATTGCCGTTACGTCCCGTCTGGTTATACTGCAAATTGACTTTGACGTTATCCGATGCATTGACATCGAGGGATGCATTGAACGTCGAACGTGCGAAGTCGAATTTGTGCAGACCGGAAAGGATCGAATCGTTACGATTGAGGTAGTACTTCTGCTGGCGGAAGTCGATCTTCAGATCGTACGAGTTGAACGATCGCATCCGTAAGCTGCCCGTCGTGAACGGATCGTTAATGCCGGAAGCAGTTGCGTACAGCTCATCGAAGAATCCCTCCGTGCCCTTCTTTTGTCCGTAGAAATAGAAGGAGTTGAGGTTGAGTCCCGTCTGAAGATTATACGCTTCGTTAAAGCGCCTCTCCGACCATGGATCGACCGAGCCATCTGCATTCGTCAACGACGAACTGCGATAGCCTGCGGTAAGACCCAGGTTAAAGAGATAATTACCGGCGTCGATACCCTGAGGTGTGGTCGTGGCTTCCTGCGCATTCGCAACAGTCGCCGAAACGAGGAGCACCACAAGGATTACGAGCGAGCGGAGGCTCTTCGTGATAGAAAGATTTTTACTTAGTGTCATGGGTGAGTCCTCCTATTCAATAAAGTACTTATCGCGGTTGGAGCCGTGAACAGCAACGTGACAGCGTGTGCAATCGCCACCAGACGTGGTACTGAGATTACCGCGGCCGTGTGGCGGTCCTACGCCCATTTCGGCGCTATGACAGCTCTCGCACAGTTCGCGGACGTCGTGTACTTTCAGCATGTTGCGTGCAGAGGAGCCGTGCTGTTCGTGGCAAGCAAGGCAACCATCGGTCGACATTGCATTGTGTTCGTACATGAACGGTCCACGTTTATCCTGATGGCATTTCACGCAGAGCGTCTTTGTATCGGCGCGTAGCTGGTGCTGCTTATCGGAGCCGTGTGGATTGTGGCAATCGGTGCACTGCATCGTGCCTTCCATTACGCGGTGGTGTGTCGGCTTGTTGAAGTCGGCTTCCGTTTGCGTATGACACTTGAGGCAGAGCTCGGTCTGTGTGCCGCGTATCATTGCGCTCTTGCCTTTTGCGTTCATATCCGTCTTTTGCTCTTTCGAGGGATGAACATCGTGGCAAGTCACGCAGGCTACGCCAGCGCGCGCATGCTCGCTGACCTTCCAGTGACTTTGTTCACTCTTCTGTTCGTGGCATTTCAAGCACGTCTCAGAGAGCTTTTGTGGCGTCAGGTTCGCAGGGTTCGTGATCGTACCTTGCGCTCCGCCGGATGCGATGTGTTTCGAAACGTCGCCGTGGCACTGCTCGCACGCCATGCCATTCTGCCACGATTTCGAGTGAGTCGTGCGATAAAAAGCGTTGACCTCATCTTCATGGCACTCGGCGCAGGCGCTGGGACCGGCACTGGTTACCCTAACGATAGGTGTGCTCTTCGTCGCAAAGGAACATTCCTCAGAACTCTTGGTCGTTGCGCCGCCCTGGAGCGCGCAAGCGCCAGCCGAGTGCTGGGTATGCGATTGTATAATGGGCGTGGGCGGTGCTGCCTGCTTCGGGCTGCCATCGAAGGCTGCGAAGAGGAACACTACTCCGGCCGCGGATAGGAGATAATAGAGTAGTTTCTTCATGCTATAATGCACATGAGATAAGTGAATACACTTTTGCCAAAGGACGAGCGAGTCAAGTACTTTTTGCGATCGGAAGGAGGGGCCTCGATTCCGATTCTATTCCGTCAGTGCGAAAGTTTGGCTAATTCGGTCCAATATGCAGGGAGAGCGCAAGTCAAGGTAGGTGCCACGGTAAAGAACTATGAAAAAGAAGCAATAAAGGGCGTGACCGTAAAATTACTTAACTGTATTGAACGTAAGCTTTCTTATCAGATGCGTAAAAATTTTCCAAAGTCGGAGCCGAATTCTTTATGATTTAATGCAAATACGGCAATATCTCTTACATTCTCGCCCTTTCTTAGCGTAAAAAAAGAGCCTATCTACGAGAGGCTCTTTGTACAATAAATCGGCACGGTGTACTCGCGATCTCCGATCGCGAGACTCGTTGAGATTGCCACAAAAAATGAGAGTGTGCAACTTGCCACGACCGGCGATCAGAGATGATCGGTACACGCGATGATACAGAGTCTCTCGACGAGAGGCTCTTGCACAATAAATCTTGGTAGAAATGTTACGGTGCCAGGACGTATTCGGGCGTCAATTCTGGCTTTATTTCAGGCTCCGTTTTACCCCCTTCTTCGGGCTGCATTGTAATTACTTCCTGTGTCGCAGCCTGTTCGATCGCCCGCTCCTTGCCTGGACCGCGAATCAAAGCATAAAGGAAGTAAACATTCGCAAAGAGCATCAGCGCAATGCCCACGATGATAAACCCAATGAATGAAAGCGGATGAAAAATGAGAAGCGAAGCCAGCGTGCCTGCTAAACCTATTACGATCATTGCGGCCGCTTTGCGAATTCGCCGCTCCAGTTTGTTCAGGGTACGTTTCATTTGTATTCTCCCTTAATTCGATTCAGTATTGGAAGTAGCGTCTGGTGATGCCGCTGGTGTACTGTTTTCCGCCGGACTTCGTACAATGTGGCTTGGCTGAATGTGTGCGAGGCTTCGCGCGAGCGTATCGAGAAACCACGCCGGACGGTAGCGGGCATCGTACGGCTCCCATAGCTGGACGCGATCGAGCTTCATTGCATCGTGCGCGATATCATGACATCCACTCGAGAGGCAGGAGATCTCATTGCGCTTGATCGAATCCATCTGCCCCGGCGAACCGGTGTGAATGGATTGTTCCTCAAAGCTTCGCGCACCTTCATGGCAGTGCAGGCACTCGCGATTATTGTACGGCTCGTGCAGCTTTATCGTGTCGGGTATCGTACCGATGTACTGATAATAAATGTGTCGCAATCCACGCATTTTCGCAGCGTAATCGCCATAGAGGGTGTACTGCGTATGGCATGTAAAACATGCTTTCTCTTTCGGCACGCGATGGTTCTGGAAGTGTACAGCCGGGATATATTCTTTATCGTCGACATACAAACTTAGGCCGTGCGTTAGCATCGTGTGGCAAGAGAGGCAATACTCCGTTTGCTTCGATGTCTCCATGTGGGTATCGAAAGCCATACCAGTGATAAGGAGTGGCATGAGGAAGATACCGAGAAATGCAAGCAGGCGCCCGCCGGAACCGTGAGTGGCAGCCGGTCGAAAGACCAGGAAAAGATCGATCGCAAGGGTAATTGCAATGATCGCGATGAGAGCATCTAAAGGAGTTATCATCAGACTTCCGCAAAGAAGATATTCTGTATAGCAGATATTCGGTTTAAGAGATGATAGGAGCGAGTATCATCTTTATTTTGCGTGGTGAGGAGACGAAGCTATGATCGTCTCATGTCGATGTTAGACCGGGCGGAGGACGGACTCCGAAGAAGGGCGGCAGGAGCGCGCGCTCCTGCCACACGATAGAGCGGATTTAGAGCAGTTATTTCTTTTGCTTAAGCGATTCGAGCCAGAGCGCCAGGGTGTGAAGATCTTCCGAACTTCCTGTGAAGCGCTTCATGTGCTTTTTGTTATAGAGCGTTTCTTCTTTCATCAGCCACTTTTCGAACCACTCGGCTTTGAACTTCGTACCGACGTTCGATAGATCGCTCGGCTTTGCGCCGCCCTCCGGACGCATTCCCTTGATATTTTCGGCAGCGATCGAGTGGCAATTGGAGCACTTGTTTTCGAGGAAGATCAGTTTGCCATCCTTAGCTGTATGATTAGATACTGGAACGGCACCAAGTAATACCACCGATACCGCTACGCTGACTGCGAGAGTCGCATACATTCGCACGTTCAATGCGAGGGAGAGATAACGTTTCATGGCGTTAAGTTTTTAGTGATTGACGGAAAATCGAATGATCTGCATGAAATCAGATCTTCGCAATACGGACTCGTTTGTGTCGCTCCAGAGGCTAATAGCGTGCCTTCGTAAGTAATTGCCCAATAGCGTATATCAAAGGTGATTTTAGTTTTCTCGCTCGTAAGATTACGGTACGGATTCAGGAAGATTTTTATGTCCCATTTTACTCTCAAATTCCTAGCTCAATAGGTTGAATGTCGACCATAAAAATCTTACACACCACTGTTGAAACAAAAATTAAATAATTGGTCGAGTGAGAGTAAAAATTATTACCGTATTAACAAATCGTAATGCGAATCCTTAACAATTTTGCCCAAATAGCATAGGGGAATGATTGTTGGCCGCTTCAGAGAAGTTCGCGAGCATGGTAAGCGTATCCCCGCAAACCATCTCCCCATTAAACTTAATTTGATAAAACATATGCGTTCTCTACGCCTGTCCATCAGCTTTTTGGCAGCAGCCATGCTGGTAGCGACATTTTCGAGCACAAGTTCGGCGATGCCGAACTTCGCGCGTAAATATAATCTCGGCTGTTCTGCGTGCCACACAGTCGTTCCGTGTTTGAACGAATTCGGCTTCAAATTTCGGTCGGCGGGCTACCGGCTTCCGGAAGAGATCGGGAAAGATTCGAAAATCCCGTTCAATCTCGGTGATTATCTTGCCGGCCGCATTCAAGTCAATGCGGAGCATATCGCCCAGACGAAGACCACTTCTTCACCCACTGCTTCGGCGACGACGCTCAACCAAAACGACATCCAATTCTTCGAGGTAACGCTCTATCCTCTGACCGGATCGATCACGAAAAACATTTCGAGCTTGGTGGAGCTCTCGAATTCTCCGGAAGACGTATGGGAAATCGAGAACGCGTTCGTCCGCTACAATTGGGGTGAGGAAGAGAATTATTGGTCCGTAAAGGCCGGTATATTCCACCCGTTCGAAGGCTACGGTGCGTTCGATCGTCCGCTTGGCCTCTCGCGTCCGATCTTTCAAGGCGGCGCGCCACCTAAGACGAGCAATGCGGCCAATAATACGTCGAGCGCGGATTTCTCGACGGAATTCCAGCCGTGGGGCTTCGATCAAGTTGGTGTGGAACTCGGATGGTCGTACAAGAACACGTTCCTTCGCGGCACGATCTTCAACGGTATTTACGCGGACTCGGTCGACGATGGCCGAGGCTGGATCGGTCAGCCGGCGCAAGGTGGCCTTCTTATCAAGCCGAATCGCAACAAGTTCAGCGATATGTTCGGCGGCACATTCGACCTTCAATTCACGGTCACACAGTTGCTGACGGATGATGGCGGCGGTATCTCGGGCTACTTTTATCGCGGTCAGAACGAAATGCCCGCCGAGCGCGACTCGCTTGGCAACATGAAGTTTTATCCGAACAACTTCCTGCGCTATGCGATCTATGCGAGCTATCCGATCCAGAAAGCATTGCTTCTGGGCGGATACCAGTCTGGCACCGACGCTTCCTGGGACACGAAGAACCATGTGATCGGCGACAACTTCAATAGCAGCGGATACTTCCTCGAAGGCCGGTACATGCCGTTCGATCAGTTTGGCTTTGGCGCCCGGTACGATTACTTCGAGCCATCCACGACCTTCGTCTTCAAGGACAAGAACGGTAATGCGAGCACCACCGGACTCACCGCGCAAAATGCCATCACAGCATTTGTGAATTACGCATTCGGCGATGGTTTTCAACTTATCGGTGAATACAAGGACAAATTCACGAAGAAGGGAATCTTCAGTGATGGCACTACGAAGCCGGATCAGAACGACAATAGTGTGACGATCCGAATGATTTGGATCCAATAAACTATTTGAAAGTAGATAATAGAATAGTGGGCTGGCGGCAGTCTGGACGTTTGATCCATTCTGCCGTCGCTGTTTTTATAAACAAACTTTACGCTTTGAGAGATAATCACCTCAGACCGTTCAAAAACTTAGTATGTCGCTTTAAAATAATTTTACAATGTATTTGGGTTGTGTCGAAAAAATATCGCAGATTGAAGTGGATTCGCAAAAATTATTATAGGGGGCGGGTTGGAATGGAAGTTGGCCCCGGTAATACCATGGAAAGGGGTTCGTTTTCGATGGATGCGCTGATATAGCCTTCATTAGTGACTCGGTCCTCCTTCAAGTGTACACAAAGTATCAATTAACAAAACAATGAAGAAACTCTCCATACCTGTTATTCTAACGGCGGCAGCGTTTGCGCTGACCTCCGCGGGATCGCTCGGAACCGTCGCTTCGAAAGATGGCAAAGCGATCTTCCTGGACAACAAATGCTCCAAATGCCATTCGATCGAATCGCAGGGAATTGAGCGTCAAGGTTCTGCCCCGGCCGGTGGCAAACTTCCTCCCGATCTTTCCGGCGTCGGACTAAAGCACACATCCGACTGGATGCAGAAGTGGCTCAATAAAGAAGAAGAAATGAACGGCAAAAAGCACATGAAAAAGTTCGGTGGCTCTTCGGATGAACTCAAGACCCTCACGAGCTGGCTTTCGTCGCTCAAAAAGAAATAAGCTGCTTCCTATTTAATAAAGAAGTAGCTGCTTACTCCGATTTAAGATAGACACTCAACATGCGTGGTGATGTCCCCCGCGGATCACCCGAAAGGATAATAATACAGTATAGTGAATCTATGATGCAAAAAGGAACGGTGGCCCAACACCATAAGGACGATCGAGAAGATCAAAAGACCAGTGGAAGTTCAGTAGGACATACCACGCATGTTGATGATAACGAAAGCCGCCCGGTCACTGGCCGGCGGGCTTTTCTTGCCTGGTTAGGATTAGGGACGGTCGGCGTTGGCGGGTTTTTGTCCGTGCCGCTCGTTCGTTTCGCACTCGATCCGCTTACACGCGCCGCAACGGAAACCTCGTGGACCGATCTCGGCCCCACCAGTGACTTCATGGAAACGGGCATTCCACAAAAGAGGACGATCAATATCACTAATATTGATGGTTGGCGCAAAGTCGTTAGCGAAAAGGCCGTCTATGTTGTGAAGAAGGCAGATAATAGCTTAGCGGTGCTTTCCTCCTCCTGCCCGCATCTTGGCTGCTCGGTAAAGTGGAATGACGACGGTAAACAATTCAAGTGTCCGTGCCATAATGGTGCATTTGCTGCTGATGGCAAATTGCTTTCGGGTCCGCCACCGCGTAACCTCGATGAGCTCGAAACACGCGTGACCGATGGGCGCCTGCAGGTGAAATATCAGTCGTTCCGTCCGCTGGTAAAATCAAAAGAAGTTCTTGCATAATCATACGAGAGGAATACGATCATGTCTCAAAACACTATCACCGAACTCGTAGAAACGCAAGTGCAAACGAACGGCAAGTCTCGTAAAGCGATGAACGGAGCAAAAGTGAATGGCTTTATTGGATGGCTCGATAAGCGCACGGGTATTCGTGCTCTTTCCCATGAAGCGCTCGATGAGCCGATACCAGGTGGCGCCCGATGGGCCTATGTTTTCGGCTCGGGCCTGCTCTATATATTATTATCGCAGATCATCACCGGTGTATTTCTCGCCATGTATTACGTCGCCAGTGCGGACCATGCACATACGACGATCGAATACATCACGAAGCAAGTAACGGCCGGCGCGTTCCTTCGAAGCTTACACTCGTATGGCTCGAGCGCGATGGTCGTAACACTGCTCGTCCACTTAGGACAAACGTACTTCTTCGGCTCCTACAAAGGACGTCGCGAGATCCTCTGGATGTCCGGTCTCATCCTGTTTGCGATGGTGATCGGCATGGCGTTCACGGGATACTTACTTCCGTGGGACCAGAAAGCCTATTTTGCAACGGCCGTAGGCACGAACATCGCCGGTGAAGTGCCGTTCATTGGCGATTGGATCAAGAGCCTCATGCGTGGCGGCACAGAGATGGGCACACTGACGCTATCACGTTTCTTTGTTGCGCACGTATTTCTCATTCCGGCTTGCATTTTCGCATTTGTCGGAATGCACATCTACTTATTCCGTAAAGCAGGCTCCGCAGGCCCCATCAGTGAAGATTCGTTCGAGCCAAAGCAGAAGACGGAGCAATTCTTCCCACGGCAGGTCATTATGGATCTCGTGTTCGCGACGATCATCATGGCGACGCTCGGATTATTATCCTATTTTTCGCCGGTCGATCTCGGCCCGAAAGCGAATCCATCCGATACGCAATTCCTTCCGCGTCCGGAGTGGTATTATCTGCCGATCTTCCAATGGCTCAAGTACTGGCAAGGCGAGACGGCCGTTATTGGTATCGTTGTCATTCCTGGTATCATTGCCGCATTGCTGGTAGTGCTTCCGTTTATGGATCGCCGCCGCGAGCGCCGTCCGTGGAAGCGTCCGGTAGCATCGTTCTCTTTCGCTATCATTTTCTTAGGCTTGGTCTTCCTGGGATGGCAGAGCGGTGATCAGGATAAGAGCGACCCGGCGGTTGCCAAGCAGTTAGCGAAGCAAGCCGGCGAGACCGAGAAATTTATGAGCGCTGCGTTCCAGCCGGAAGTAATGGGTTCGCCCGCGCTAACGGCAGCGCCGCTTAGCCCCGAGGCGACTAAAGGTAAAAAGATCTTCGCCGATAACTCCTGCGATGGTTGCCACGGAGAGAGTGCCCAGGGCACCGAAAATGGACCAAAGCTTATCGGAGTGAGTCTCAAGTTTGACCACAATGAACTCATAAAGGTCCTTCGCAATCCAACCCAGAAAATGCGTGATGGGAATATGGATCCGGTCGAAGTCTCCGACGAAGAGATGACCTACCTCACCGCGTTTCTGGAAAGCTTAAAATAGGCGCTTAAAAGCCTACGATTGTTACCCTTGGCCGCATGTACAGCTCTCAAGTGTATGCGGCCTGTCCCGTTTTAAAGGATTATTCTCTAAAAGAGAGGCGGTTTGTAACCGTAAAGAAATTTAACTGTGAGTCGAGCGCTGTAAATTTCTTGAGGGTTAATTTCTCACTATCGCCAGTATTTTTAACGGTTTTTGTCCCAATTCATCACTGGCATACTTCTACACTAAGTTTTTAACGTAAAGTTTTTACGCCTTCCTTGAGACGGCTTCGGATGGGCCCTGGAGGAAGGGTAAAACGACGTGGAAGCATGATTCCGATCGATTTCTCGCCCACGCCGAAATAAAAGATCATCCTGCATGAGGTAATTATGTACAATCTGAATCCCTTCAATGTAAGCGGCCACTCCAATGGACCGCTTGTTTCCAAAAGTGACATCGCATTCCTCGTAGTCCTATTCCTTGCGACGAGCTTTGGGTTTTTGATGCTTCCGAGCGCCCCTACCGGCCCTGCTGCTGGTCATCATAGTACCGCTCCGAGCGGTGGTACGATCTCCGGGAAGGTCACATTTTCCGGGGCCGTCCCGAAGCTCGAACGAGCGAAGACCAATATGGAGGCGTGTGGTACTTCAGCCTCTTACGATCGGCTGGTGGTCAGTAAAGGTAATGGGGTCGAGTATACGCTCGTCTACATTTCCAATCCGCCGGCGGGACCCCGAGCAAACTTTCCTGCTGTGACGATCACCCAAAAGGGCTGCCGTTACTCACCGCATATGGCCGTGGCCACTCGTGGAAGCTCCGTCACATTCTTCAATGATGATGACATGATGCATAATGTGCATGGTTATTTTCAGAGCGGATCGGATCGGACGACGGCATTCAATTTTGGACAACCGACAAAAGGACAGCAAACCGCGCAGCCACTTCGCAAAGCTGGCATGACGAGCGTCGAATGCGACATTCACCCGTGGATGAATTCCTGGATCTGGGTCAGCGATAATCCATACGTTGCCGTCACCAAAGCGGATGGTTCGTATTCGATCGGCGGTTTGCCGGCCGGAACATACAACGTCATCATGTGGCACGAAGGCTGGAAACTCACCGGCATGCCCAATGGCCGCCCTGCATTCTCCGGTGCAGTCGTAAAGCAGCAACAAGTCACCGTTTCGGCGGATGGTACTTCCACTGTAGACTTCGAATTGCAATGAGACCGCACGCTCGAATCCTTACTTCGTTAAGCATTGCGGTGGCGATACTGATCACTGCAATGGCTGTGGACCGCGCAGAAGCGGTACCCGTCTTCGCCCGCAAGTATAACACGACGTGTTTTACATGCCACACGACGCCACCGTTGCTCAATGACTTTGGGCTTCGATTCCAGGCAAATGGATATCAGTTGCCAGGGACGCTCGAACGGTTCGCCCAGGCGGACCAGCCCAATTTTGCAATGGGAGTCGTGGCGCAGCCGATGATCTTTTATAATCGGTCGCAGAATAATTTAGCTGATTCGACCGGCGCGGTCGCTCCGGCAGTATCGGCAACATCCTTTTCTGGTATTGAAGTAGGATTATTCAGTTCTGCTTCACTCGGTGCACATTTCTCTTTTTATACCGGACTTCCAGTGGCGATCGGCAACGGTCAACCGGCGACGATCGATGTCGAGACGGCAAACCTCATGTACACGGACGCGCTCAATGATGGCTCGGGTTCTCTCAATTTTCGATTGGGACGATTCCGATTCTTCATTCCCTATCAGCATCAGGTCTTATTGGCGAATGCCGATCCATTAGTTTATTCCTACGATCCGATCGGAAGTATAGCCGGTGTTTCGAGGGCTAACACGCTATCGTTCGCCGATCCGAATTTTGGATTTTCGGCCTTTGGTATGATACCAGGAATCGGTGAAGGTCTCAAATGGGACGCGGGCATCAGCGGGGGCACTGGCAGCGATATTGACCTGACGAAGGCGCGAGCATTCTTTGGTTCACTCAACCAAACATTCTATGTAAGCAATGCTCCGCTTCGAATTGGCGGCTTTATATACACCGGCTTCGAGAACTTAACGAACATCAATGACTCGATTGCGGGAGCGCCCATTCAAGCCCACAACACCATGACTCGCGAAGGCGTCAACTTTGAACTCTACGATCCCTGGACGAAGCGCATCGATCTCTACAGTCAGTATATGATCGGCACGGACGACAATGTCGATGCCGCAGGTACATCCTATAGTATCACCGCAGGATTTGTTGGGGTTAACGTGATCATCGCACCCGAGCGATTCTATATTTATGGGCGCTATGATTTCAATAATCAGAAAGAGACAAGCGACAACCAGCATCAGATCGACATCGGCTTTCAATATCACTTGTTGCCCAACGTCTTTATGACCGGGGTTTATACGATTTCAAATGAAGTCGCGACGCCCAATGGTACCAAGACCGTCGATCAGACGAATAGCACGGCCGGAATCGGATTTCGTTTCGGATTTTAAGAGGAGACACTATCATGTATCTACAAACTTTAACTATTGCAGCCGCGATTAGCATTGCCGGTCTAACGGTGAAGTTCAGTGGTGGTGATCCATCGACCACGCCCGATCCGATGACGACAGCCACTCCAGTGCCGAGCACGGAAACGCTCGAGCATGGCAAGGCGATGTTCAATATTTCCTGTGCCCCGTGCCACGGCGCGGATGGTACGGGCAATGGCCCGATCTCAGCGAACCTTCGATCGAAGCCAAGAGACCTTACAAAAGGGATCTACCTTAATCGATCGACCGCGAGTGGCGAACTGCCAACCGATTACGATCTCTTCCGAACGATCACGACTGGTTTGCATAACACGGCCATGCCATCATTCCGGCAAATGCGACAGCAGGACCGCTGGGCGATCGTGCAGTACATCAAAACATTGTCGCCACGATTTGCAGACTCAACCGAATACCCGCTCGATGTGTTAAACGTCGGGACGCAGGTCCTGCCGAGCCCGCAAAGTCTGGAGCGAGGCCGCACACTGTTCTTGCAAATGCAATGTGCCAATTGCCACGGATCGGGCGGCGAAGGCAATGGACCTTCGGCCTCGTCGTTAGTCGACGATTTTAAGAATCCGATTCGGCCGACCGACCTGACCAATCCATCCGATTACAAATTCAGCCACTCCGTCCTGGACGTATTTCGGATCTTCTCGACCGGCTTAAATGGTACGCCGATGCCGTCGTACGCCGCCTCCCTAAGCGAGACCGACCGTTGGCATCTTGCGAACTATGTGTGGTCGTTACAATCGACCGATCAATACGTCGATGGTCGCAACACGGATTCACCGGCTCCGAAACAAACGGGATCCGAAAGTTCTGATTCACAACAGTAAACTTTACTTAAGGAAGGACTCTACATACCAATGATGAAATACTTAGGAGCATTACTACTCGTAGGCGCCTTGGCCTCGTGTGGTGGTGACGAGAAATTGAATAGTGACGATAAAACTGCGAGTACGCCGCAGGCAACGACTGCAGCCGCTCCCGCGGAGCAGCCGCTCGATGTTGCGATGACTCCGGATAACATCGCCAAAGGTAACGACCTGTACCAGAAGACCTGCGCACCGTGTCACGGCCCGCGTGGTAAGGGCGATGGCCCGGCCGCTGCCGCGCTTAATCCGAAGCCGCGCGATCATACGAACGGTGCCTACATGGATAAACTAACGAACCGGCACATTTACCTTGTTATTAAGAATGGTGGTGCACAGTTCGGTTATCCGACGATGCCGGCCCAGCCGCAACTAACGGATGATCAGGTCGTCCAGTTGATCGCCTACGTACGCTCGCTCAGCCCGACGTACAAACCGTAAGTATTCTCCTCCCCCTGGAGTAGCAGGCGCCCAGCCCACGGGCGGGCGCCGCTCTCCTTCACTCTCCAACCAAGTATGCTGTGTCCACGGTAGTTTATCACTACCGAAAGCACGGCTGCGCTTGAATAATTTGAAATAAAGCTTTATGCGAATCCGTCCGCATCTAAAATATACTGTATTAGCAGCACTCCTCCTCAATTTTGCTGCGTGCTCGAAAAATAAGTCCGATCTTTCCACCATCACTGGTGTACGAGACGCTGAACTTACCGATGCACCCCTCGTACCGAAACAGGTAAAGACCGATGGCCCGCAAAAGGTGATCGTGCATTTGGAAGTGCAGGAAGTCGTCAAGCAGATCACCAACGGTACGTATTACACGTTCTGGACCTTTGGCGGCAATGTGCCTGGCAAGTTCATTCGCGTGATGGAAGGCGATGAGGTGGAGATTCATCTTACGAATCCTTCCTCGAGCAAGATGCCGCACAGCATCGATCTGCACGCTGTCAGCGGGCCCGGCGGCGGCGCTGAAGCCTCGTACACGGCGCCTGGCCATAGTTCGGTTTTCACATTCCGCGCTTTGAACCCGGGCCTCTATGTGTATCACTGCGCGGCTGCGCCAGTCGGGCTGCACATCGCGAACGGCATGTATGGCCTCATCTATGTGGAATCGCGTGAACATCCACTGCCGCCCGTCGATCACGAGTTCTATCTTATGCAAGGTGAACTCTACACCGTCGGGAAATACGCTGATACGGGACTCCAGGAATTCTCCATTCAGAATGCGATCGACGAGAAACCGACGTACGTCGTCTTCAATGGCGCAGTCGGTTCGACGTTAGGACCGAAAGCACTCAATGTTAAGACCGGCGAAACCGTACGGCTCTTCGTTGGCAACGGCGGACCAAATCTCACGTCCTCTTTCCATGTGATCGGAGAGATCTTCGACAATCTTTACAATCAGGGTGGTACGGACGTGATCCACAACGTTGCGACGACCTCTATTCCGCCGGGCGGTGCAACCATCGTCGAGTTCAAGGTCCGAGAGCCGGGCATCTATCATATTGTCGATCACGCGATCTTCCGGGCGTTCAACCAGGGCGCGGTGGCCGATATTGTTGCAACCGGCAATCTCGATTCTACCGTCTACTCGCCGCACCCAGAGAAGGGGCAGTAATGAGCGGGCGCATTCGACCGAAGGCCGTTCTCCTGTTCGCTCTTGCGCTGGTGCTCGCACATCCTGCGTTCGCACAGTCGCATCAGAGAAAGCATCCGCACGAGCTTGCACCAGTGAGTGGCATGGTTTGCATTCCAGGTGGATATTACCGTCCGTTCTACATCGTGAAGGGTATCGATTCGGTGTGGATATCAACGTATCACATGGATGCAAGGGCTGTCACGAACGGCGAATTTCTGGAATTCGTGAAGACGAATCCGAAGTGGTCGCGGTCGCGCGTCTCTCCGATGCTGGCGGAGAAAGGTTACCTGAAAGCGTGGCAGAGCGATTTCGAGATCGGGAATAATGCGCTCGTAAATGCACCGGTCGTCAATGTATCGTGGTTCGCGGCGCGGGCCTACGCCGCATGGTGCCATAAACATCTTCCGACCGTAGCGCAATGGGAATATGCAGCGTCGGCGCCGATCGTCGAGCCGGTACGCGCAACGGCTCGTGCGAAGCAATCTTTAATACTGGCGTGGTACTCGAAACCAATGGCGAAGACGCTCGCGCCAGCCGGGACGGTCAATGAGAACGCATTCGGATTGCGCGATATGTTTGGCCAGGTTTGGGAGTGGACCGATGATTTCTCAAGCGTGATCGTGCCGGGCGATGCTCGCGGTACATCCGGTGGTCCGGCGGTCTGCGGTGCCGGCGCCATCGGTTCGATCGATCCAACGGACTACGCCACGTTCATGCGCTTCGCAATGCGAAGCAGCCTCAAAGCAAATTATGTGGTCGATGATCTCGGCTTCCGATGTGTAAAATGAAAACGTATACGATCCTTATCTGCGCATTCTGTGCGTTCGCGCTCTCTTCCTGCTCCCACGAACGGACGGGAAGCGCTGCAGTGGATGCACCGAATGCACCGACAACAATTGCACGAAGTGCCGGCTCGATCTACGATGTCGATATGATGTTCGACGATCAGAATGGCGAGCACATTTCCTGGCAATCACTGAAAGGCAAAGTGCAAGTAATGGCAATGGTCTTTACCCATTGCCAGGCTACGTGCCCGATGATCACCTACGAAATTAAACACGCGGAGGGACTGCTACAAGAGTCGGTGCGAAATAACGTTGGATTTACCCTTATCTCGTTCGACAGCAAGCGCGACACGGGGGCGCAGTTGCGCAGCTACTCTGATGCCGTTCATTTGGATGATCACTGGCAACTATTACATGGTAGCCAGGAAGACATCCAGACCGTTGCCAACTTATTCGATGTGAAATATAAAGAGCTGCCTACCGGCGATTTCTCGCATTCTAATGTGATTTTGGTAGTCGACCAGCAAGGCCATATCGTCTTTCGTCGAGAAGGGATCGAGCGAAATCCGGAGCAGATCGCAGCGATAATTAAATCGCTACAGTAAAGGCTTTTTGTCGGCCTTTGATTTGAAACTATTCGCTCTATAAGAGTGTCGCTTTTAATAAGGGAGTGGTTCAAGACGCAGCGTTTAGTCGCATAGTTGCGAGCTTCTTCCCCAGGTAAAAAGCACATACCGAAGCCTCCTCAGGGTCCGTGACGGTTTGCCCGTATGATCAGCGATGATTTTTACACGAAGGCCGTCGCGGGCCTGTTTTTTTGTGGTTTGTCTCAAATTAGCACTGGAAAGATAGTGATTTTCGGCCACATTCCCCCACTTTTAGATACAGTAAATTTTTTGTAAAATTTCGGAAACGGTTCGTTAAGAAATTGCGTCTGAAATAGTGAATCTCATGGCTAACAGCCGTGAGTATTCTAAATAGGGCAAACAAAACAAGAGCTCCGCAGCGATGTCTTCTTTTCTCGGCACGCTGCGGTTTTTATTTGTACAAATTTCTTTGCCGATCGCTTAGGGTGTGTTAGTCTTCGCTCCGTTTACCTCTGCAATGATCTTCATCACCATCTCGTGATGCAATCCGCTCGTTGCGATGATCGACTTACGATAGATATTATAATCACTGCCATCATAGTGCGTCGCGCGACCACCCGCTTCACGGACCATCAATTGACCAGCCGAAGTATCCCAGGGTGAGAGCCCTACTTCCCAAAAGCCATCGAAGCGGCCACACGCGACGTAGGCTAAGTCAAGAGCAGCGCTTCCCAATCGGCGAATGAGCAACCCTTTACTAAGGAAGCCTACGAACTGCTCGATCACTTTATCGGGATTTTCGTGCACATTGTATGGGAAGCCCGTGACGAAAAGCCCTTGCTTATAATTCGTTTGAGAAGAGACATGGATCTGTTTACCATTCAAGAACGCCCCATGTCCTCGTCGAACAGTAAACAGCTCCTTCAAATTGGGATTATAAATGACGCCGCATTCGACCTGGCCATTTACTTCTACTCCGATCGAGACGCACCAGATCGGCAAGCCATGTGCGAAATTCACCGTGCCATCAATGGGGTCGATGATCCATCGAACCTCGCCTTCTCCTTCAGCGCTTGCTCCTAATTCCTCGCCCAAAAAAGAATGGTCCGAATACTTCGATAGTACAGTATCGCGGATCATTTTTTCGTTGCGTCCATCGACCTCCGTAACGAGGTCCATTTCGTTGGACTTGGAAGCGATCTTCAGTTCGTTTGTATTGACGCGATAGGCATAGTCGCCCGCTTCGCGCGCCACTTCAATTGCCAGTGAGAGATAGTCTTGAATAGAATGTTCTGTCATGATCGGGAAGGAAAACACTGATGGCATGACAATGAACCCCCTCGCAATCTCAGCGTTTGTATAATCGTTAAAAAATCAACCTCTAACCTATGATCCGTGATTGGGTGCGAATTCTATTTGTTGGCTTTTTTATATTGCTGAGCGCTTCGGGCAACGCTCAATGGTCGCGATTTGGAGAACCGCCGGGCGGGTTCTCCCTTTTAGGTCAGGCGGCAGGCGTTGCTGCGGTCGATTCCAGCGGCGACCTCTTTGTAACAAAGGCCGGCGGACCCTATTGGCGCCGCTCCTTCGGTGCGATCAACTGGCAAACGTATAGTGTAGATACGTTTACGACTACATTTCAGTCGTGCCTCGCTACGCTGCCTACTGGCGATATGCTTACGTTCATCCGAGCGCATGGATTGTATCGCTCGACGGACCGTGGTCAGACCTGGCACTCGGAAGTATGCGCTGCTCCGGATCTAAATGCTGTCGCCGCAGATGGTGCCGGTCATGTTTTGCTCGCAGGTTTTCGTCTGTTTCACCGCGGCACACAAGATACGGGATGGATACAGACAACAACAACGCCGAAGGACTCGAACTTCACGCATGCGATCGCGCTTGCGAACAATGTATTCCTTGTTGCAACCTCCGTACATATCTATAAGAGTACGGATGCGGGTGTGACCTGGCAAGAGTCCGACGCTGGTATTCAACCGTATGGTACGATCGATTTTTGCCTGGACCACAATGGAAATGTACTGACAATTTCCGGGCAAAAGAGCAGTGCGATCTATCGCTCGACCGATATGGGTCAGCACTGGGCAGTACTTTCTCGAGATATTCCCTCGTACAATCTTCATCACCTTAATAAGCTGCGGGATGGCAGTATTGTAGTCTCGACAGCAGGTACTGGAAATGGAACATACTTCTCGCGAAATGATGGACAGAACTTCGATTATCTGGCGAGCCTGTGGGGAAAAACTCCCTTCGAAGTACTGCAGGGACAAGGCTCGACGGTTTTTGGCCTGACCGATGAAGGTATCTTTGCCAGCAATAACAATATGTCCAATTGGCAGCCGATCGATGCAGGCTTTGCGATCGCGGCGGTACATACGTTAGCTCAGTTTGGCGATACACTGTTCGCTTCTTTCAATTCGCGGGGTATTGCTAAGACCATCGATGGCCATACGTGGACGTTTGCCAATGATAGTCTCGTCGATGATGTTTATTCGTTATTGGTACATGGCAATGTGATGTATGCGTATAGTACTTCAGAACCCTTCGTTTATGAAGGTGGAATGTGGCATACATTACCGCAATTCTTCGATCCTGGCACGGTTGGGTCCGGAGTGATCGATAAGTCAGGCAAAGTATTTATTGGCGGGCGAAATGGTCTTTACTATTTAACATCGACTGGATGGCACGGTTGTCAGGACCTGTTGCAAATGGGCATCCGATCTGTCGTTTGCGATTCGCTGAATGATCTCTACGCGTTTGTTGGCGACTCACTGTATAGTTCAACCGATGATGGTATTTCCTTCAATGTTATAACCATACCGAATCGGACCGAGGCCATAACCGCTATTGGTATCAGTAACGATACGTTTGCCGTCGCTACTCAGAGCTTTCTCTATCGAACGACCGATCAAGGCGTTTCTTGGTCGGCGCAGGCGTATGGTTCGAAGATCGCGCCTACCTTTATAGGCCTTCATGGCGGGCAAACGTTTGCTGTTACCGCGCGGCAAGTTTGGCAACAAGCGATGCGCACATCGCCATTTGTGCTGGATACAGGCTACGGTAAGAGCACGATCTCGTATCTTACGGTATCGAATTCCAATACCGCCTATCTGGGGACGATGGATAGCGGTATCTACTCGCGAGCGTTACCACCGCTGCCTTCTAATGGTATAGCTTCGAATCCTGAACGACTAGCAATTGCGGTTTCTGTATGGCCTAACCCTTCAGCCGGCAGAGTAATGTTCTCGAACCTGTTGCAAGGTCCGATCGACCTGATTGTTACTTCCAGCGATGGGCGTGAAGTGTTGCGGACCACATTCTCCCCTAATGCAGATGGAGAAGCAGAGCTAACGCTTCCTATTCCTGCGGGTGAGTATTTCTGCAAGCTTGGTCTTGCAGATAAGGCGCAGGTAGTGAAACTTTCGATCGTAAAATAAAACGGATCGATGACGGGTCTTTCCTCCAACTCGCTCATCTTCGGAGGGGTGATCGGATATCTTATTGGTTCGATACCCTCCGCGTACCTTATCACTAAGCGCCACGCTGGGCTCGACCTTCGAGAGCACGGTTCACGAAATATCGGCACGATGAACGCCTATGAAGTGACCGGCAAAAAGTCGATCGGCTCGCTGGTGCTGGTGGCGGATATTCTAAAAGGGCTACTGCCGGTCCTTCTGTTCGAGATTGCCGGATACTCCACCGCACTGCTCGTTCTCATGCCGGCGTTGGTTCTCGGGCATTGTTATCCCATCTGGCTGAAGTTTCACGGTGGTCGTGGATTGGCAACAATGGCGGGCGCTTCACTTTTGGTGAATCCGGCCGTTGTTATTTTTTGGCTTCTCTTCTATCTTTTGGCAAAGCGCATTTACGATGACGTCCATTTTGGGGCTATCGTGGCGACCGGACTTATTGGCCTGGTCCTGCTCCTTCTTCCCCCTCAGATAATCGAGCTTGCAACGATACCCTGGAGTGGGCTGGCCGAAAGCGGTGACGACCTCAGGCGCTCGATCCTGATCGTAGCGCTTATTATTTTGTCTCGGCATATTGGCCCGTTTCTCTCGCTTATAAGAAAACGGCCTACCGTTTAGAGCATAGGTTTAGGTCATAACGGGCCGAAACTCCGTCCCATAATTTCCGTTTGTTCAATGCCAGCACGGCTTTGCCGCTGACTCGATTTGTTATGTTTGGAAAAGGACGAATGCTCATACTGATCCATCTTTTAACAGTTCTTTCACTCTTAGCCCCAACTGCCGGGTGTAAAAAAGACATCGGTGCGGACAACATTTACACCGTAAGCCAACATGGCCCTAATCGGGATTCTGTCAATGGGACGGTTTCCGGTTCGCGACGTAATGCGATCACTGCTGCCGTAGCAAAGGCAAGCCCGGCGGTGGTGGGTATTAATGTGACCGAAATTCGGAATGTGCAAGTAAGTCCCTTTGGGGGTATGGGGGGATTTGGCGGTTGGGATCCATTTTTCACCTATACTCAGCGAGCAAAAGTAAAAGCGCTTGGTTCAGGATTCATCATTTCTCCGGATGGATATGTACTTACCAACGATCATGTTGCCGGAGATGCCTTAAAAATCATCGTAACTACGACCGATGGCTCTGAGTACGATGCTAAGCTTATCGGGACAGATCGGGCCAGTGATGTCTCTTTATTGAAGATCGATAAGACCGGACTTCCCTATTTAAAGCTTGGTAACTCTGACGATTTAGCGGTGGGTGAGTGGGCTATTGCTATGGGTAATCCATTTGGCCTCTTCTCGATCAACGACAAGCCCACTGTCACAGTCGGAGTAATTAGCAATACCAATGTAAACCTCGGTGTCGAGGAAGGAAGAAATTACCGCGGAATGATCCAAACGGATGCAGCTATCTCGAGCGGTAACTCGGGTGGTCCATTATTGAACGCGAATGGTGAAGTGATTGGAATGAATGCAACGATTCGCACTACCGCTGTAGTAAGGACCGAAGGCGGTGGCGAACAAGCTGGTTCTATCGGACTGGGCTTTGCGATCCCAGTCAATAAAATAAAGGAAGTTGTAGATCGGTTGCGGGCTGGAGAAACCGTCAATCATAACATCGGAAATCTGGGAATGGGATTTCAAGATCTTACCGATGAATATAAAGAGTATCTCAATATTAAGAATGATGTTGGAGTAGTAGTTGATCCACTCTATCGTGGTGGTTTAGCGGAGCAAGCTGGTTTCCATGCTGGCGACCTCATTGTTGCAGTGAATGATGAGAAAGTGCGAAGTACGGATGGCTTACAAAGTGCTATTTACGCCCATGAAGTTGGTGAGAAAGTGACATTCCACATAGTTCGCGATGGTCGACCCATGGATATTAAAATGAAACTGCCGGGTGGGAAGTAGACCGGCAGTCTACGGATTAAAAGCGTATGAAGTGTCTTCTCGTTGTGTGTCTTATCACACTTGCTTCCTCTCAGGCGCATTCTCAAGCAGATTCGCTCGCTCGAAAGACGAGTACGCTTCGCGGGACCGTTACTGCGGCCAGCACTGGTCTTCCGATCATTGGTGCGCGAGTGAAGGTGCTGACCACCAAGCTTGGCGGGATCACTAACTCCACGGGTGAGTACCGCATCCAGAATATGGCTGTGGGCCACTATTCTGTCACTGTCACGTCCAATGAGTTTGCATCTCAAACCCAGGAGGTAGTAGTCACATCGGCGCATCAGGCAGTGCTTGATTTTAGTCTTCAGGAGCGGCGAAGTGAAAAAGGAGATACATTGAATGTCTATGGCACACTCGCTCTCACGCCGGTCAATCCGTTTGCGCTTTCCAGTGTAACACCATTCAGTGTGGAGGATGTGAACCGGTATGCGGCGGCATTTCAGGACCCTTCCCGAATGGCTGAGAATTTTGCAGGTGTGTATGGCCGCGGTTCGACCAACAATTATCTCGTTGTGCGCGGCGGTTCACCAACGGAGTTGCTCTGGCGGTTAGATGGCATTGATATTCCCAATCCCAATCATTTTGGCAAGAATGGATCGACGGGCGGATTAGTAAGCGCCATCAATAGTGCTATGCTCGGTAATAGCGATTTCTTTAGCGGAGCATTTCCTGCCGAGTATGGCACAAGGCTCTCCGCAGTATTTGACCTTCACACTCGAAATGGCAACACCGAAAACACCGAGGGTCGGCTTGAGGCAAGCCTGAATGGTTTGGAAGCGCTTGCGGAAGGTCCGTTGCCAAAGTTAGAGGGGGCATCCTATTTAGTAGGGTACCGACATTCCACGATCGAAGTATTACGGAATGTCGGCATTCTCAGTTCAGATTATACCGACCTTCCCGATTTCGACGACGCGATGCTGAAGCTTCACATTCCTGCCGGTGAGCGGAATCAGATAAACATGACCGGACTGTGGGGAGCCGCTCACGTTAATGTGCAAAGCACCACCAATGAAGAGCTGGGCTCGGGTTCGGGTATTCTTGTCGGAGGTATCGATTGGCAACATTTATACTCCGATGCACTGCTTGGGCATGTGTATGTGAATTATGCCGGCAATCGATATGAGGAAGGCCTCGGATACTTTTCAGGGACTGAAAAAGTATATACTGGTTACACCACCGCGAAGACAACTCTCACTTACACTCCAAATGCGTTTCATTCAATAGAGGCGGGTGCTTCCGCACAACGCGGTAACTATGAGCTTCAAAATATCGATGGCTATCGATTCGATACCTCGTTTTATTCGAACGATTACACCGCATTCCTGAATTGGAATTGGCGCATTGCTCCTCCACTCGTTCTAAATACTGGCGTCTTTAGCCAATATATGTATTGGCATCTTCCGTGGATCGCTTCTCAATTTGTCGTGACCGATTCCACCTGGACACTCGAACCACGCGTTTCTCTTGCGTGGTCGCCGGAGGAAGCTCATACGTTTTCCCTCGCCTTTGGAATACACGAGCAACCGGAGCCGTTCGCCTTTACAAAGGCCGCACATTATGTAGCTGGCTATACATTTCGCGCCTCGGATGACCTGCTCATTAAAGCGGAAACATACCTTAAGCACTATACCGATGTTCCGATTCATGCGTCAACACTCGATGATTATTCCCTCCTGAATGAAGGATATGCAAGCCGAATTGACTTCAGTGACCTTACAAATAAGGGCACCGGGCGGACATACGGCGCTGAACTTACCGTATTAAAACATTACTCGTCGGGCTACTTTGTGACGGGTACCGCTTCGCTTGTTCGACAGGAGTTTGCCGGGTCAAATGGCATATGGCATTTCGGGACGTTCGATAACGTCTACATTCTGAATGCTGTCAGTGGATTCGATATCGCTCTTAGTCCGTCATCGATGATGACACTCGGTGAGAAATTTACGATCGCCGGCGGAGGCATGTATACGCCCTTCGATCTCGAACAATCGTATGCGACCGGACGCGAAGTGCTTGATTCGGCGCATGCGTATAGCGCTCGTAATCCACCCTATGTACGGTTAGATATTAACCTGGAATTTCACTTCAACTGGCAGCGGTCGGCGCTTACGATATACGCGAGTATCTTAAATGCTCTCGACGTGAATAACGTCGTATACCGATATGTAAAGTTTAGTAACGGATACGCGACCGTTGGCGAAGACTACGATCTTCCAATCGTACCAATTGTAGGGATACGGTACGAGTTTTAGCAGCTACACCGTTTGCATTGCCTTCAGTCCCTTTTTGCCGATATCGCTGCGATAGTAGGCGCCATTAAAGCTGATCTGCGAGACTGCATTATAGGCTTGAGTGATGGTTTGTCGCAGATCTTCCGCAAACCCGACGGCTGTAACAGAAAGCACACGACCGCCGGAAGTTAAATAGTGATTTTTATCATCCAGCTTCGTAGCACCGTGAAAGACGACGGTACCCTCTTCGATCTCACGCTTCTGATTGAATTCTTCCAGTCCACTAATGACCTCACCTGTTTGGTAGCTATCGGGATAGCCCTGGCTTGCCATCACGATCGTCACAGCCGATGCTTGGAATTGCTTGATCGGTAATACGGTGGAGAGCCGTCCCTCGGCACACGCAAGAAGGATCTCGGCAAAGTCTCCATCGATGAGCGGTATGACCACTTCTGCTTCCGGGTCACCAAAACGAACGTTGAATTCGACGACGCGCGCATAACCGTTCGTGATCATAAGGCCGCAGTAGAGTACACCTCTATACATGCGCCCTTCCTCGCGAAGGCCTTTTAATGTACGCTCGATGATCTCTTTCTTGACCTGCTCGATAATGTCTTCGGTGACGATCGGCGCCGGTGCGTAAGCACCCATGCCGCCGGTATTTTTACCACGGTCACCATCCAAGATACGTTTATGGTCCTGCGCTGAAGCCAGTACCGCGTAATCGACACCATCGGTAAGAGCGAAGACGCTCGCTTCTTCGCCTTCCATAAATTCTTCGATGACAACGCGCTGTCCTGCTTCGCCAAAAATACGGTGTGTAAAGATCTCATCGAGCGCATGGGTAGCTTCGGCTTCTGTCTCGCAGATCATCACGCCTTTTCCTGCCGCGAGCCCGTCGGCCTTGATGACCGCAGGATAGTTAACATGCCGCAAAAACGCACGACACTCGATCTGCTCTTCAAAGGAGAACACCGCATAGCGGGCGGTCGGGATATCGTGCCGCTGCATGAATTCCTTTGCAAACGCTTTGGAGCTTTCGAGTAGCGCGGCATTTTTACGCGGACCAAAGACGGGAATTCGTTCTTTATCCAGTGCATCCGCAACACCCACGGCCAGAGGCCCCTCAGGACCGACCACGACGAGATCGATCCGTTCGCGCAAGGCAAACCCGACGACGGCTTTAACATCAGTGGGGATCAGCTCGACCGATTCGGCAATTTGCGCGATGCCGGCATTGCCGGGAGCGCAAAAGATTTTGGCTACACGAGGGGATTGTTTAAGCTTCCAACAAATGGCGTGCTCTCTGGCGCCGCCGCCCAAGACAAGGATTCGCATATATCGTGCTTGTAACGAGTATCGAGTAAGGAGTAATTCTTTCCGGGGCCTACAAAATTACGAAGAATCGCGTCGCGAAATATAATTGTGGCCGCAAGAAAGAACCGAGCTCGTTTTACATCGTGCACGAAAAGCTTCCAGTCACCAAAATTTTCGGGTCGGTCGTTTGTCCTGAATGAGAAGCATGGAAGGTGAATGTACCTTGTACCGTATGAGCGCTCCATTGCGTGATCGTAACCGTTCCATCGGTGAAGATATACTGCGATTGATAATAATGACCCTGGTTTAGAACGTACCGAGTGACGCTGGTACCAAACCAAACATCATAGGTACCCGGGCCTGTAACCGAATCCTTGGTCTGAATATAAATACTGCTATAGTTGAATGAGTTGGTCGGGTCTTCATTCCATGTGGCGCCGATGTTCAATACGCCGTGAGGAAGGATCATCGAGTTGCTTATTAAATTACTACCAGCTCCGAAGGAAAGTGGGACTCCGTCCTGAGAGGCTGAAAATTGACATCCAATTGAGGGAGCGGGTGCGTTAACATTGAGCGTCAGCCACTGAAAATCGACCCAATGGCCGCCTGTATCCTGCACTTCGAATCCATACTTTTGTTTGCCAAGTGGAAGCGAGAACCGAGCACCGTCGCCTGGGACCAGCTTGAATGTCGCATCCCACAATCTCAGCTTTAAACTGGTGGAAGAGGAGGGCAGAAAATTGCTGACAGAATCAACTTGGTCGCCATCGTGCAAAACAACATAATTGTCGTTGGTATCGAGCACCTTCAACGTGTAGTTCGGATAACTGCCGTTACCGATCGTACCGGCATCGAATTCGGAAAAGCGGGAGCTGATCGAATGCCACTTAAAAAACGCTGTCTTACCCCAATAGGCAACTTGCTCAAAAGGAATGCTCGGCTGAAGTATGCCATTGCCTCCAAAGGAATATGGAATCCAAGAGCCAAAGTTGAGTTGGATCATCCTTGAGTCATCTCCAGGTTCATTCGGATCAGCGACTAAAATAGAAATGCCTTCCGTAGCGTAGGCGACGATTGCATGAAAGGCGGGCTTATTAGTACCAGGAAACTTTGCCGTTCCGACGATACATAGTTGCGGTTGATGCGTAAGTCGGATCGTATAGGCGAACGCATAAAACATTTTGCCCGGAGTAATATAGCCCTTTTTAGCCTGCAGCAGGATCAGTTGGTTTTCGGCAATATCCGTAGAGTTGCGATCCGACTGCAGGACGCCCGCAAGCCGCATGGTAAGTCGATCGTCCCATTGGAAGTTGGGTGTCCCGCCGTTATACTTATTGTAGAGCGCGCCCTGGCCGGATTTGCGGTGCTCGTAATACCACATCTCTGCTTGCGATTGTCCCTCGCATTGGCCGTTCGGCGCCAAATAGGATCCGAAATTTGTGTCCTGCAAGTCATCGATACCCGGTTCGAATTCACTTGAGTTCTTTTGTTCGAGTAGCGTTGAATCGATCTGCGTGCATACGATCTCGGACGCGGTAAGATTATTCGGCACTTGTTTGCCACCCGGCGCAGCGCGGTTCGCGTCGGTGAGCGATTCAAAATGGCGAGTTGCCACTGTAATGCCGGCAGAATCTTCCTCGATGAGTGGCATGCCTTCTAATGTGTTCGTGCTTGGGTCATAAAAGAATGCCATCGCAAATTTGCCGGGAGCGATGTGACACGGTATCCGCAGCAGCATCGGCGTTGACGAATAATCGCCGCCATTCGAAATGGTAATAAGCGGTGAGATCGGATCGAAATCGGAGCCAAACGTGTGGCTATTAATATGTGCTTCCGAAACAGTGAATGACCGCGCGTCCGCGTACCCTCCGTTCGGCACTGTGAGCGTTAAGCCATCGAGTGAATCGCCGGGCATTGAAACATTGATCGTTCCTCCTGTCGGAGTAACGGTTTGTTGTGCGACTTGCCGCGTCGGCCCCGTTATAAGGTTGCCACTTCCAGACGGTGAGGAATTCGTCGGCTGGCTAAGATACTGGCAGGCCGTGAAAGAAAATGCTATCGCAAGAATGAGGACGAGGAAACTCCGAGACATGGTCAACATAACACACCTCCAAAGAGACAAATAAAGGTCCCGAAAGAGACAAAGTAAAGGCTTTCGAGTCAAAGCGAAGCTATGGTAAGTAGTTCCGAATTTATGGTCCGAAGAACATCCCGGTTTATGCGGAACGAAGTGCTCGGTTGTTTCGCTTGCTGCGGAGCAATGAGCCTGCTTTCGCGCCGCAAATTAACACCGCGATGGTCCTTCGAAACACGGGACGAGCAAACGATCATTTGGAAGCTTCTCGTCTCATCTGCCGGTATTCTTGTTGGTGAAGAGCGCAACGTGGAAGCGAAGCAAGGATCGCTCTTCGCCATTAATATTAAAACAGGTGTAACCCTGTGGCGCGATACCGTACTACCGGAGCCGTGGTGGTTTGGTATCGAAAAAGCAACGAAGGATACCCTCTTCGTCCAAACATTTCGTAGCCCTAATCTTCCCGAGCCCAAAGGCATCATTGCCTTGGATATTACCACGGGCGCACTACGTTGGCAGGATGCGGATGTGGCCTATTTATTTTTAGCGGAGGGTAAGGTATATGCTATACGGCAGGGATTTTCTCATCGCGAATACCTTACTCTTTTTCCGGATACAGGAGCGATCATCGACAACTTCGGCAGTGATTCGGCACCGGTAGAGATCGCCAGGGGTCTTATTGACGAGCACGATCCGTTCACACATTTTGCAGAGCGTGTTCGGAGTGGCGAGCCGTTTCAAAGTGCTTGCCGGCTCATCGATACGGTTTCGAGCGCCGACGAGTTGCGTGGTGCGATCGAATCGCTCGAACGTGGTAGCTATCGGGTGCTCGCATACCACCGCCGAGCTGAAGGAGCGCAAGCACGACTCCAGAATGTTCTACGGAGCGAACTTGCGGTTTTTGATCGCGAACGGGTTGTTTTCCAAGAAACCTTAGCCAAAGAAACGCCCTTAGCGCTACCAGATAATTTTTTTCTCAGTCACGACCATCTTCTTTATGTCAAAGACAAACGGGTCCTCACAGCCGTGGCACTTTCTTAGTGTTGTTGTGATCGTAGTCGTTATCCCATTTTTTACTGGCTGTGACCGGGGCGCATCCGAGGAGGTGGGCGCAGCTCGGCAATTCGCCGATGCCGTAACTCATAATAATGCGTTAGGACGTGATTCGATGATCGCGACCTACAAATTCAAAGAGTATTTTCAGAATCCATTTGTCGCAAGCGACATGCGGTCGTGGTTCAACACGTTTTATGATGCCCACGAGAGGAAGTTCAAAGGCAGTTCTTCGGCCGATGTCGATCGCAACCTCGAACCAGAGCTGGAAGGCGCACTCTTGGACACCAATCATATTGCCGAGACCGGTATGGTGAAGGTGAAGTCGCCGAACGCCGGTGAGGATGCGGCGTTCTTCTGGATGGTGCGCGAAGAGGGCAAACCCTGGAAAGTCGCGATGGTGACGAAAGGGGAATCGCAAGTAAATTTTAGATAACGAACTTCAGGCTTTTGGTAGCGAATTTCAAGTAAGGAATGCACGATGTTACAAGAAGGTGATAAAGCACCCGATTTTAAAGCGAAGGACGATAAGGGACACGATATTTCGCTTAAGGATTTTCGTGGTAAGAAGGTCGTCCTCTATTTTTATCCGAAGGATGATACATCAGGATGCACGAAAGAAGCATGCAACTTTCGGGATAATCTGGCTCGCATCAAGCGTAAAGATGCCGTGGTGCTCGGTGTAAGCCCGGACTCCGAAAAGAGCCACGAAAAATTCAAGGATAAATATGATCTCACCTTTCCCCTCGTCGCGGACCCAGATAAAGAGATCGTAAACGAGTATGGTGTTTGGAAAGAGAAGTCCATGTATGGCCGAAAGTATATGGGCGTTGAGCGTACCACGTTCATCATCGACGAGAAAGGAAAGATCGCGAAGATCTTCCCGAAGGTCAAGGTCGAGGGACATGTCGATGCAGTAATGGAAGCGTTGTCAGAAATTTAACGCACATTACCTCTGACGAACGAAGTACGATCTATGCTGGAAGAATTTCGCGCGCCGGACCGCGTCCCGAAAGCAATAGAATCCCAGCGGATCGTTCTTCGACAATATCGCTTGCAGGATGCTGACGAATATTCCAAGCTTTTTTCGGCATCGTATAAGGGCCATCTCGAGCCGTGGTCGCCGCCTACTGTAATTGAAGATTCCGAGTCTGCTGCTCGTCGTTCAGCACGTGAACATATTTTGGCTGCGCTGGATAAATGGGAAGACGGCTCCGATTACCGGTTCTTCATCACGCTACACGAAACGGGCGAGATCATTGGGCAGATAGGGCTTACTCAGATCATTCGTGGTGTATCTCAATCGTGCTTCATCGGATACTGGATAGGACTACCCTATGTGAAGCATGGTTATGCGACGGAAGCAGTCGTACTAGCGATGGAATATGCATTCGATTTCCTGAAGCTCCACCGTATTTCGTTGTGGATCGCTATCGAAAACGAACAGAGCTTACGAATTCCCGAGAAGCTTGGATTGCGATTTGAGGGGACGGCAATTCGCGGGCTGTTTCTCGGCGGTGCTTGGCAGGATACCCATATCTTCGCGATGACACTCGAAGAATGGGTGGACTGCAAAGAAGCACTATTGCAACAGTTTGCTCCCTAACGGGATCTCATCCTTCGAGAAGGTACTGGACCTTCGCAAAGAATTGCCGCTCCGTCGGTCGAAGGGATGTAGGAGTTCCGGTCAGTGAGGCGAAATTGTGAGTCGAACCCAAATAAAAACTTGTAAAGGGGTTTACCTTGTATGTTACCAACGGATCGATCTGCAGTTGTTGGTCGAATCCGTTATATTGAAAGATGACCCGAGCATCGAGTTCGCGAGTGAATTGATAGGTAACTCTTGAGCGATAGATCGAACCCGAATAATAGGTCGAGCCATCATCGCGTGTCAGTTGTGAAAACAAATAGGTTGGCTCTACGAGCAGACTCCCGGCCGGCTTGAGGCTGGCGGATGCCGTCACATCGATACCGGTACCGGCAAATGGAACGTCCGACGTTCGCGCTATAGAGCGACCGGCCGTTATTTCGCCATTCAAAGAGACGTGGGCATCGAAGGCGGTATTGAAGTAGAAGTCCCATTGTGTCAGTCCCGGAAAAAGAACTTCCTTAAATTGTTCGGTATAAAAACGATAATAGAATCGTACACTGGTCTGACCGATGAGGTCGAAACTGATCTGCGGTCGTAAAGCACGCAATTTTGTGACGTCCTCAAAATTCCACGTGTACAGTCCCGTTACCATCGGATCGATCTCAACGATCCGGGCAAGCCAACTGGGAGGCGCCAGCAGCGGGACCTTATATTTGGTCCACGCAAGCACGCTTTGAAGATTATTATTAAAAATGAAGCCATTCCCGGCACGGAACGATGGACTGGTCTCCGAATATTCGAGGTGACCGTCCAGATTTGTGGTGAGGCGTTCGAGCACAAGGTCTGATGCCGTACCATTGAAGTGCTCACCATCATATTCGACTGTATGAAGTCCATTTGCAAACAAATCGGTCGAGCCAACTGTATGGGAGTTAGATTCCGTCGTTCCGCCCCAGAGGCCTTGACCGAACAGCGCAACATTTTCGAAAAGTCGAACTCGGCCGTCCAGCCCCACAACAGTGTTCGATCCACGATCGTCATAGCGGCGGTCCGTGACCAGAGCGCCAAAGTAGCTATCCTCACCGGTCGTCTTTGCAATTCGAAGAATGTTCGAGTAGCTTGTTCCGGCATCCGGTATTACAACGCTCTTTTCTTCCAGTGGGATGATCACAGGAGTATGCCGATCGTAGCCGCCTAAATATCCGATACTGAGGGTCGGATCGCGGTGCAATATTTTTACTGCCCCAAGCGGGTCGTCGATGGACCGGGTGTAGATCGCGCTCAGGTACGTGTTAAAAAGATCGCTGCCATCCTGAAAAAACGGACGGTGCTCCGGGTAAAGGAGCGCGAATGTGGTGTTGACACTTACCTGTGCTGCATCGGCTTCGACCTGACTAAAATCCGGATTGATGGTCGCCTCGATCGAACTTGCGGGACCCAGTCCGTAGCTAATTCCAAGAGATGGTTTAACGGTTACGGGGTCATTGATAAGTGGAGAGGGCTGCAACACATCGGTAACCGCAGCAGATTGTGATGCTGCAAGTGATGGAAGGAACGCGAAGGAGTTTGAATGAGGAATATTATCAATTCCGGCGAGCGTACCAAATTGGCAGAACCAACAAGGCAGACGAAAGTCGATCGGCGCGGATGAAAGCTTATAAACGACTTCTCGGGGATAGCTCCGCCAAAACGCAGCGTGAAAATTTTGTATGGAAGCATTTGGGAATCGAAGGCTTCTAAACGGGATCCGCATCTCCATTTGCCAGCCATCGGCTGTGATCTTGGACTCCCCCTCATAAATGAGATCGTAGGTCATGTCCTCGTTGGTACCGCTCCAGTACAGGTCTCCCTGGACGCCGCGCGGATTTAAATAAATCTCGAACGCACGCGTGGCATCGCCGTACGTATCGAGAATGATACCCATAAAATCGTCAGCAAAGATATTGTCTCGCCCGATCATCGAGCTTCGGATCTGTTCCGGATGCGGATCGTGCGCGATCATAGCGACATATAAGGCATCATCGTCATAGGTGACGAACGCTTCAGTCCGTACCGGAGGATGAGTATTAGGATGGGGAGCACAACAGGTGAACACATCGGTGTGGGCGGCCATGCGCCATGCAGAATCGGAGAGATCGCCATCAATTACGATCGGCCCCGCTCGGCGGTGCACCTCAAGCCTTGGATGGAGAATGGGATGGAAGGATGTATCGCTTGTTGCATCGATCTGCGCGATGGCCTGCGGCACCATTGCGGAAAGCAAAATAGCGACACACGTAGCGAGGAAGCAATGATGCGGAACGAAAGGCATATTCGACGACAATGAAACTCTCTCGTAACGCTACGTATTCTTCGGAGATAATGTTGCAGCGCCGGATCTATTTACTTTTTCTATTTTCGATATTTCTATTTGGTACTTCCTTTGCGAATGAGACCCCCGAATCGCTCGCCCGGAAATTACAGGACCAACTGCTTGCATCACCCGGCGTCTCACTCAGCTTTACTATTGCGAGCGAGGGACACATTCATATTATTGCCGATACGAAAGCGAACCACATTCGGGTGGAGAGTCCATCCCTACTCATCCTATCGGATGGAAGATCGGTTTGGAATTACGACAAGAAGATCGACCAAGTCACGGTCGATAATGTAGGTCCGACCTCTTCTTATAAGGAAGCATCCGCGCTGTTCCGATTTGCGGATAATTACACAGCTACCATAGTAAAAACAGAGCCTGGGGATCATTATACATTAGAACTTACTCCTTCTCAAAAGTTACAGTCTTTACTGAAGGCCGCGGGTAACATGCAGAAGTTGGTACTCGATGTAAAAAAGCAAGGAAAGCGTTGGAAGATCGTATCGGCACGTGCAGCGAGTTCACGAGGCGCAACGGAAACTCAGGGATTAAAGATCGAAAGCCTCCGCACGCTCCGAGCATCCGATTTTGTTTTCAAGCCCAAAGCCAGTACGAAAGTGATCGACATCAGAGATTAAGGAATACACGATTGCAACGATTCAAACATCATATCTTCGTTTGTGAGAACGTTCGTCCGGAAGACGATCCGAAAGGTTGTTGTGCAGCCAAGGGATCGGCCGAAATTCGGCAAGCGATGAAACGCGAGATCAAACAGCGTGGCTTACGAGGCGAAGTGCGGGCGAATCAATCGGGTTGCCTCGATGCCTGCTCGTATGGTCCTTCTGTAGTTGTATATCCTGAGGGTATTTGGTATGGCGGTGTGTCTGTAGACGATGTACCGGAGATCATGGAATCTCACATTATTGGTGGTAAGCCAGTCGAGCGTCTTTTGATCACGGACCCCAAATACAACCAGAACGTAAATAAGAAAGGCGCTTAAAGCGCCTTTCTTATTAATCCTTTAAGATCGATCCTGAAAATCCATCTAATCCTGCAAATCCAGGTTATGGATTCTCATTCTCACCACCAACCGCGGCGGTTACCATAGGAGCGGCCCGTGGTATCGGTCGAATCGTTATTATCGAACGACGTTGCGACCTGCTCGCGCGCAAAGCGCGGGGAAGCTCCACGATCTACGTTCGAGCGATCCACATGCGGGCGTGCTTCACGGACTGCAAGGTTACGGCCTTCGATCTCACGACCGTTAAGCTCGCTCATTGCCTTCTGTGCATCATCACCCGATTCGAATTCCACAAATCCGAAGCCTTTCGAACGGCGGGTAAGCTGATCCGCAACAACGGCTGCGCTGGTGACGCGGCCAAAGGGCTTGAACATATCTTCGAGTTGTTCGGCCGTCCAGCTATAAGGCAGGCTGCCGACATAGAGTTTTGTCAGAGAGGAGGATGACTTTTCATCCACAGTAGCAAGTTCGTTTTCCATCCAATTTCCTTATTCTCGCCATAGAACTGCGCCGGAATGACGCCTTCTGGGCAAGAGACGCGCCTAACAGCCCTCCAAATCAAGAAGTTCTAAGGGTTAGCGCTGCGGACATGCCAGATTATGCAGTCCTGACAAGCAAAAATGGAATCTGCGACCGAATGCAGGTCGATCGCCAAATGCTCGTTTTTTGAAGGATTTTGCAGAATATAGGAGACTTTCGAGGCTGCCAGGGCAGAATGGACCCGCTCAGGGTCGTTCGAAATATAGATCGTATCCAGCCACGCGCGATGGGTGAGGAGCAGTTGCCGGGCGTCCGGTATCGGATGAAGGCCCTTTTCTGAATTGGTATCGGCCACGGCTGAAAGCAGCGAACCGTATTTTGCCCCCTCCGAAATAACCGCTCGCCCGGATAGAGCCGAATACCAATAGAACGATTCATCCTTTGTAGTATCGAGATCGAATCGGTGGGTCGCGATAATACTCGAATCGTTTGTAACGGAGGTAAGATAGTGCATTGCTTGCACCGAGCACGCTGGTACGATATCGGCTTTGATCGATTCGGCTGATGCCACCGAGTGAGCGTTCATTCCAAAACCGATAACGAGAACGATCCCGACTAACCCCATTCCTGCTTTTTTGAAACGAGTAACCTCTCGTTGGCTCAGGATACCAAATGCAATGGATAGAAGAATCACCGCCGCCTGCAAACTAACAAGCGGCGCATAGAAGGAAAGAGCCAGCGGATACCATGCCGGCGAGTAGAGGACCGGCAATAAAAATCCGAGCGGTACCATGATGAGCAGCAACTTAGCAAGCTCACCCGATTCTTTCCACAGCACCTTACCAAAAAGCGCGATGATAATAATTACCGCGAGCAGTTTCGGCTCTTGAACGACGAAGCGGAGAAAATAAAATAAGAAGTATGGTAGTATCAAGATGCTCTGCCACTTCAAGTGAAGGCCGACCGACACAGGGTTGAATGACGAAACAGGCTGGTGCAATGCCGCCGCAACATGATTCGCATAACCAAGGAGCGGCGCACCGATGAGAAAATCGCCGCCCGGCATGAACCTGTTCGGTGATGACATTTGAAAAGCGAATACAAGAACCGCTATCACACAAGCACCAAGGATCGCTAACGACTGATAAGGCCTTCGCCTAAGTCCTAAAAGCCCGAGGAGTCCCAGCCCAATAAGAAGCACCAGGAATGAAGTGAGCTTCGTATGAAGAAGAACTATAAGTAGAAAAGCCAGTACGACAACATAGATCCACTGTTGGCGCTTATTCGCTTTCAGAAGAGTATCTACAACAAGCAGTGCATTTAAGAATAGAACACTACCATAAACGAACGAGGGGCTAAGCGCGTAGCTTCCAAGCTCTCCGCCATTCAATCCACTTACTACGAACCAGACAATTACCGAAACACCAGCGGTGTACTTGCGCTTAGTTAGCCGTAATACTAATGCAAAAATGGAAACGGCAAGGAGTGTATAACCAACGATCGGTGAGGCAAGAGCAACGTCGTCTATCGTTCGCTCGCGCGGAAGAAGAGCGAGTAATTGATAGGTCCAATCGTGATAGCTCCACGCCTGCGCCGATTGATGGAGGTCACGTAATGCGTGAAAATCGCGAATACCGTGAATTTCACCCGCAAGGAATGGAATATCAACGCCGAATAATCCACGGGTTTGGATCGCACCATCGCTTAAGAATCGAAGATTGGGAAGACTGCTGATCGCAAGAAGGCAAAGAACGCCGATAAGCGATATAAATAAAACAGGCAATGACTCTGCAACCGGATACCAAACCTTACGACCCTTGGGAAAGGCAAGTGCTATCACACTTCCAACTACAAAGCCGATATAGAGAGACCGGATCGGAAAGCCATACTCCCATTTTAGGAGAGCGAACAGCGAAGCTAAACCAAACCCGATCGCACCAGAAAGTGAGATCGTCTCGAAGGGGCCAAGCGATATCTCACGCGATAACTTAAATAATCGCGTAGCGGCAAACCCAGGTATGAATATTACGAACGCGAGTACGAATGCATCAACACCCACGGCAAGTGGATAGCCAAAGAGCTGGCTCTCGAAGATAAAGAGCGCAACAGCTACTACGGCGAGAATGAGACTCGTTCGAAGATCATGCCCGGGACGCGGGTGATCCATAGGTTATGCGGCGCTTAACTGCTCGGTTCGTGAAAGCATCTGGACCGATTCGATCGTCTGCTCGATCACATAATCGATCTCTTCATCGGTAAGTTTGGTGTAAAGCGGCAGCGTGATCGTTGAATCGCCGATACGCTCTGCCACTGGGAAGGTACCTTCCGGCACCTTGAAATGCTCTTTGTAATAGGTTAGCCGGTTGATCGAGCGGAAATTTACCGCGACACCGATTCCCCGGTCCTGTAGATCGCTGAGCACCAGATCGCGAATGCTCGGATCGACCCAGAACGTAAAGAGATGCCTTGCATGGATCGAATTCGGTAGTACCGAAGGATACGAAATACCTTCTACGTTCTTAAACGCCTCTTCATATCGGCGGCAAATATATTCTCGGCGTGCCAAGCGTTCTTCAAGCCTCGGGAGCTGTGGCAACAGCATAGCTGCTTGCAGGTCGAACATATTGCACTTATAACCGAGCACTTCCATGTCGTAATGTTTGAAGCGGGCTGTGTAGCGGTCGGCCGCGGATTTATTCATGCCGTGCAATCGCAGCTTCAGCAATTTGTCGTAGAGCTCTTCGGAGTTCGTCGTGATCGCACCGCCTTCACCGGAGGCAAGATTCTTCGTCGCATAAAAACTGAAGACCGCCATGTCGGAGGCTTCGCCCGGCTTGATACCATCGCGTTCACCTTCCACGCAATGCGCGCAGTCTTCTACAATAAAAAGCTTATACTCTCGCGCGATCTCTTGCATTCGCCGCATATCACACATTTGCCCATACAGGTGGACCGGCAAGATAGCTTTCGTGCGCGGTGTGATTGCCTTTACTATCTCATCACACGAGATATTTCCCGTTTCCGGCTCGACATCGACGAACACCGGCGTTGCGCCACATTCGATGATGATGTTGCCGGTCGCCATAAAGGTCATCGGCGTAGTGATGACCTCATCGCCAGGTCCGATGCCGAGTGCTTTGAGCGCGATAAATCCGCCCATCGTCCAACTGGTGACGCCGACGGCATATTTAGCCCGCATCATGTGGGCAAAATCGGCTTCGAATTGCTTGGTCTTTGGTCCGGTCGTTAAGAACGTGGAGTGCAGAACTTCGGCAAGACTGGCTATTTCCTCTTCTCCGAGCGGGTGCTTATAGAATTCGACTTTCATAGTGTGGGCGGGCATCATTCCTATGGAATGCATAGGGCTAACTATCTTTTTCGAAAGTTAGCTTCCGATGTTCTTTAATTAGCTTCTGGCGTTCTTTAAAAACACAAAGGACCGAAGTGATCGGCCCTTTAATCCAGCGATTAAAAAATCTTATTTTTTCGGCGGCATTGGCGAGTTATCCGGATTGGTCTGTCCGGTCCCTGGTTGGGCACCCGAAGGTGGCTGTGCAGCAGGAGCCGACTGCTGGACCGGTGCCGGCGCCGGTTGGGTCATCGGTGTCGGTGCTTTTCCGCCTTGAACGGCGCTCGGGATCTTATTTCCAGTCGGAAGAAAGAAAAGATTAGCAAAAATGCAGAGAACGACAAAGATGCCACCCAGCCAGATCGTGGTCCGTTGAAGGAAATCGGAGGCACGGCGAACACCGAAGACCGCCCCGACAGAGCCCGGCGCACCCAATGCGCCAGCCAGGCCATCGCCCTTTGAAGATTGCGACAAAATGACCATCGTCAGCACGATGCAGACGAGGACGATCAGGATTACCACTAAAGTGAACATCTATTTCCCTGTTTTTGAGAGGCATAGGAACAAACCGACCCCGAAAGAATTCCGAGGTGGTTAGAGGCGATCCATAAGGGGCTGTTAAGTCTCGAACAAGTCATGATGCAGCTTTCTTAAAGCCGATAGTCCCTCGGAGTCGTTGACGAGCGTGATGAGGCTGCGTCCCGCCGGCACGATCGCCTGTATGGGAAACGATCGAAGGCTGCGAGTGATAGCGCTTAGCGTTGAGCCGTCGTCTTCCGTACTTCTTTTACGTAAAATAAGCGAAAGAGCACTTTGGGGAGCGCTTTCGGTGATGGAATAACCGCCGGCTGTAAGATCCCTCACGATGGAACGCCGGTCTTCCCTTCGAATGAGCGCATGTGTTTCACTTTGCGATCTCCAGGTCATCGCAGCACGTGCCAGCGCTTTTTGCGCTCGTGCTTCCCGCTGATGAGCGCCCGCGCCCGCCGATCTGCCACTTTCTCGAACGACGATCGGGATTAACCGCTGCTCGATCGCAAGTGCAAGGCCGCTACGAGTACCCGTTGAACGAGGTGGTTCGCGTTGTAATACTGTGTGGTGGGACGATTTACCAAAGGGTGTTGCGATGCGTACTATCGTCTCGTGTTCGTCCTGTGTGAGCGGATGCGCAAAGGCGGGAAAGAGTACGCGAGCGCCACGACGGCCCATTTCTTCCGCCTCTTCAAAACTCAATGACTTTATTAGCTTTGGACTTTTTACTAATTCGGGATCGGCTGTGTAGAGGCCCGGAAGTGTCTTCCAAATCACCACTTCTTCGGCGCGAAGTACGCTTGCAACAAGCGTTGCCGTAAGATCCGAGCTTTCACTTCCCATCGTCGTCGTAATGCCATCGCGTGTTGCTCCGACGAATCCTTGTAACAGTACAATATGCCCCCGTTTAAGTTGCGGGACGATCACTTTGTGGACTGCCTTTGACACCTCTTCTGTGATCGGCGCGGCATACCCAAAATTTTCGTCTGTAACGATAACTTCTTTTGCATCGACGGTACGAACCGGAAGATCGTGATACGTTAAGAGCGCTTCAATAAGGGCAATGGCGAACCGTTCGCCACATGCAAGCACGGCGTCGCGGGTGCGCTGCGACACCTCGCGAACGATCGTAATGCCTTCTAAAAGCGAAGCGACATCTCTCAAGATCGACTCCAACTCTTCAAAGAGATCGTCTTCGCCGAGCCCAAGAGAAATTGCTAATTGTTCGTGCTGTGCAACGGCACGTCCTAATAGTTCTTCGGCTTCTTCGAGTCTTCCATCCTCCGCCAGTTCTGCCGCCCGAGCGAGGTGACGTGTCGTATGGCCGATCGCACTGGCGACCAATACGACACCATGGATCTCTCCCGATCTCTTGCTTCGGTGCATTCTCGTCGTTTCACGACGAGCTGCTTCGCGGACGATCTTTACCAGCGCATCTAACCCTCGACGCGAGCGACCCAAGGCACCACCAAATTTATACACTACCATGAATTTATTCTCTTGTCATTATGCAACACTACTTTTCCCGCTTTTGTGAATCACATTTTTCCTCTTCGTGTTTATTTCCATCTATTCCCGGATTCCCCACCGACTATGTGGAACATCATCGAATACGATGAAGTCAACTCGACGAATTCCTTAGCGAGCGAACGGCTTGCGCAAGGAATTGCAGAGCATGGGGATGTTGTGCAGGCCCGCCATCAAACGGCAGGACGTGGTCGGGGCGCAGGGCGCGTGTGGAATGATGAACCGGGTGCTTCTCTCCTTTTTAGTGTCATTCTGAAGGATATTCCGGAGCCAGCGCATCTGCTACAGTATCGCGCCGCGATCGCCGTATTGGACGCCTTGCGGCGCCTTGCCCGGGATGCCGGAGAACCTGAGCATGCCTTTCGTCTTAAATGGCCCAATGATATATTCTTTCGAGGTAAAAAAATATCGGGCTTATTGCTCGAGGCACAGTGGAATGGCTTGCAAATGAAAAGCGCGATCATTGGAATTGGTGTCAATGTAAAACAGCAACTGTTTCCGACCGAGCTTGAGAATATTGCGACGTCCCTTCGTGCAGGGGGTATTCATACCGAGATCACGACCGTTCGCGATGCGATCCTTGCGGAATTGAGCCTGAGCCTCTATTTTTCTCCTTCAGAAAGCAACGAATCGAGTTCGGTGCTCAAACGCCTTCGTAATGAGCTTAATTGGATGATGGTGCTTCCCGCCCTTACACTAACGAGCACCGATGGTGTCGTCGCAACAGATCTTCACTTCGAAGGTGTAACAGAGGCCGGCTCCCTTCGCCTTCGTCGTCCGGATGGCTCCTTGATAGAAGCGCATTCCGGCTCGGTCTCGTGGTGATCCTCTTCGCTTCACGAATGGTTAAGCACTGATAGTTGTTGCTTAGACCGCAATGGAGCTACTCGCAGTTGATATCGGTAACACGTCCACGACGCTTGGACTGTTCGATGGTGGTGGAAGCCTTGTAAAACGCTTCGATATACCCACTCGGACGCTTACGCACCGTGCGCTGACCCGCGAAGCATTGGATGCTCCACTTACCGGTATTGCGCATCCGGCAATGATCGCGATTGCCAGCGTTGTGCCCTGGGCCTCGGATGAACTGATTGTCGTGCTTCACGAGATCTTCGAGAGTGCAACCGTTCTCGTGATCACGAGCGGCAATATGCCCATGAAGATCGACTATCCAAACCCGGATGAATTAGGTACCGACCGTCTGTTGGGTGCATTAGCCGCTTTTAAACTGTGGGGTGAGCGCGAACATAGGCCGTCCATCGTCGTCGATCTCGGTACTGCAACGACGTACGATTGTGTGACATCCGACGGTACCTACTTAGGTGGAGCGATCGCTCCGGGGCTCGAACTCGGCGCTGAAGCACTCGGGCAACGTGCAGCACAGTTGCCTTCCATTGAGCTTTCTTTCCCTTCCAGTATCATCGGGCGAACTACGGTAGAGAGTATTCAGTCCGGTATTCTTTTTGGGGGTTTGGCACAAATAGAAGGATTTGTCGACCGGCTTCACCATTTTGCTTTTGATAAGGAACAGCCGATCGTTATAGCTACGGGCGGGCTTTCCCGGCTTATTCAAGGCCGCACCAATATGGTTGCGCATTTTGATCCGGACCTTGTTCTAAAAGGTATTAAGATCGCAGCAGAGCTTATTGGAGATGAACCTAAAGAAGAGCTCGGTCAGGAAGAAATAGTAGCAAAAGGCTAAACAATCACTGGTAGGAGACCACATGCGCGTTGGAGATAAAGAGTACGAGATCCTCATTCGCCGTCAGGGCGAACAAGTATATTCTGCTTTTTGCCCACAACTGGAGCTCATCGTCAAAGGCACGGCACACCAACAGGTCGAAGAAAAAATGCGGCAACTCATTATAGAGCATGTTGCAAAAGAGGAGAAAAAGAAAGAGGGCTAAAGGAATGAACGTGTTCCTCTGTCGTTCTTTCTTACATCCATGGCGCGTGTTTTAACCTCTTCCGACGATCGTCCTACTCGTTTTGGTGTAGTCGCGCTTTCCCTTCCCTTCAAATTCCATTCTGGCGGAAGCGAAGGTCTTACCTATTCGATACCGAACGATCTCGCTGGTCGTGCTCGTGTCGGCTCACGCGTATTGGTGCCACTTGGAAAGCATGAAAAGACCGGTGTTCTTGTAAGCATTACGACCGAGCAGCCCAAGAACATTAAGCTGCGTCCTATAACAGACGTGCTCGATCCAGAGCCAGTCTTCGATGAGGATTTTCTTGCCTGGACCAAATGGATCGCCAAATACTATCTTACATCATGGGGTGAAGTGCTCGCCGCAGCGCTGCCGGAGGGGTTAAAGCCGGAATCGAAAGCGCGTGTTTATTTAGCGGAAGGCTTTTTGAACGGTGTCGAGGAGATCACGGGAAAGCGGGAAAGAATTCTTCGGGAGTTGAAGCAGCATCCCGATGGGCTATCGATCGATCGTTTGGGAAAGCTGACCGTATCTAAAAGTCTGTATAGTAGTCTTCATTCCTTGGAAGAAGCAGGTCTTGTTCAGGTCGAGCGTTCGCTAACAAAGAAAGCATCTATAAAGAAGGAAACGGTCGTCGAGCTTTCTCCCGATCTGTCGCTCGATTCCGAGGCACTTGGTGAAGCACTTAATAAGCTGGAAAAGGAAGCTCCACGTCAAGCGAATATTTTGCTCGCCTTGATCCAGCAAGCACAACTTGCGCCGGATAGCGCAATGCCCGCGGCACTCTTACTGAAGAAGTCCGGTGCATCGCAAAGTACGTTTCGAGCACTAAAAGAGAAGGGCTACGTCGTCACAAAGCAGCGCGAAAAACAAGTACCCGATCTGCACGCTACGCCAGAAATAAGTGAGGACGACATTTCGAAGATAGTATTGACCATCGAACAGCAACATGCAGTCGAAGCTATCTCGAAAGCGTTAGATAATAACACCGCTAAGAATTTCCTTCTTCATGGTGTAACCGGCTCGGGCAAAACCGAGGTCTATATTTCGCTTGCCCGCAAAGTATTAAGCGAAGGCAACGGCGTTCTCATTCTCGTGCCCGAAATTGCACTTACACCACAGCTCATCGATCGCTTTAAACGCCGCCTTAGTATTTCGAGCGATACTGACGTTGCAGTATTGCATTCCCGCATGTCCATCGGTGAGCGGTATGCAGCGTGGCGCTCTCTTACACTGGGAAGAACAAAGCTTGCTATTGGCGCGCGTAGCGCCGTCTTTGCGCCCGTGCATGGCCTTAAGCTTATCATCGTCGATGAAGAGCATGAGGCTACCTATAAGCAGTATGATAAATCTCCACGCTATCATGCTCGCGATGCAGCCGTCGTTCGTGCGTCGATGCTCGGCGCAGTTGCGGTTCTTGGTAGTGCGACACCCAGCATCGAATCCTATTACAATGCGCGTGAAGGTAAGTATGAGCTGATCCGCCTTACGGAACGCGCAAAGCAGGCAGCGTTGCCGAAAGTTAAGATCGTCGATCTTCGAAGCGCAGAGAACCGACGCGATTTTGCCAAGGCAAAAACGGCACTCACACCAGAGTTGCGAGACGCGATGAAACAGCGCATCGAACGGAAGGAAGGAATTGTCCTCTTTCAAAACCGGCGTGGATTTTCTACCTACCTGGAGTGCCTCACCTGTGGCACGCCGGAGATGTGCCCGAACTGTTCGGTCACGATGACGTATCATCGCGTTCGCGACCAACTACGCTGCCATTACTGTGGCTATTTCGCGCCGAAGCGAACAACGTGCTCGACCTGCGGCAGCGAAACACTTCGACTTGGGGGGACGGGTACACAACGCGTCGAAGAAGATATTCAGAAAGCCTTTCCGGATGCGAAGCTCGTTCGTATGGACTTAGACACGACCGCTCGAAAAGGATCGTACAATAAGATACTTACCGCTTTTGCAAGCGGTGAAGCGGATATTCTTCTTGGTACACAGATGGTCGCCAAGGGTCTCGATTTTCCGCGCGTCACATTAGTGGGTGTTGTAAGCGCCGATACGAGCCTCAACATACCGGACTTTCGATCGAGCGAACGGACGTTCCAACTTTTGACACAAGTCTCCGGTCGTGCGGGCCGCAGTGCAGAGCTTGCCGGAGAAGTGCTCATTCAAACACTGCAGCCAACGAACGCGGCTATTGAGATGGCAGTCGCACATGATTATGAAGCGTTCTTCAATTCCGAAATGGCTGATCGCGAGGCGCTGCATTATCCTCCGTTCAGTAGGCTTATCTTGATCGAATTTCGCGGCCTGCATGAGGCTGCCACCAAAGAGCGCGCTGAACGCTTTGCCACGCTCTTTCCGGAGCGCGGTTCTTTTTACGAACGGATTGGTCCGGCACCGCCAACCATCGCAAAACTTCGTGGCGAATTTCGATGGCATTTGCTTATCAAAGACTTTAAGACACACGATCCGAACGGTGAGAAGATCCGGCGTCTTATTACCGGCGCCCTGGACGAATACCAGAAACGCTTTGCCTCACCTCACGTAAAGGTCATCGTCGATGTGGATGTGCAGGGCATAGCGTAATGCCCTGTAAATTACAATAAACTAACGAGATGAACGTCACAGACAAGCGTTCATTCCTTACGTCGGCTTCGCCGGCCATCAGTCTGTCACCGGCCATTACTCTGATAGCACTTGCGAATACTCTCTCTATTTTTTAGTATCGGCTTCCTATTTATCGGATCGTCCTCTGTGAGAGCATCCAATACTGGTGTTACTGCCGATTCCAGCTCGGCAGTACTGTCCGGGTTTATTCGCGATTCCACCACCGGCGAGACGATCATTGGGGCAACGGTACGCATACGTGCGCTGCATATTGGCGCCAATTCGAACAAGAGTGGATTTTACTCGCTGCGCGTGCCGGCGGGTGGACCGTATACGGTCGAGGTCTCTTCGCTCGGGTATCGTACCGTTGAAGAAAAGATGACCTTTCGCGATGGCGAGGACCGTCGTCGCTCGTTCAGCTTGCAGCCGCAGAGCGTGAGCAATCAGGAGGTAACGGTCGAGAGCAATGCGGAGAAACAGCGCCAGGAGCCGCAGGTCTCGCGCGTGTCGCTTCAGCCGCAGCAAGTCGCGAACTTGCCGAAAGTAGGAGAGGCCGATCTTTTCCGTATTCTGCAGTTTCTACCGGGTGTGCAGACCTCGAGCGAAATTTCGAGTGGACTTTATATTCGCGGCGGCTCGCCCGACCAGAACCTCATCCTGCTGGATGGCAGCGTGCTTTACAATCCTTCCCACTTTTTCGGGTTTTTTTCGACATTCAATCCCGATGCGATCAAGGACGTGGAGCTTATCAAAGGTGGATTCCCGGCGGAGTATGGCGGACGCCTTTCGGCTGTCCTTAGTGTGACCGACATCGAGGGTGACCGCAACCAGACGAAAGGCAAAGTCGATCTGGGGCTGATCTCGAGCAGCGCGACCATCCAAACGCCAGTTGGTACCGGTGCGCTCGTACTTGCAGGCCGTCGCACCTACCTGGATGTGCTTCTGGACGCGACAGGCTTAACCGCCAAGCTTAATATTCCCGACTATTATTTTTACGATCTGAATTTCAAGCTGACTCAGAATCCCTCGCCTAACGATAAGATCACGCTGGCGGGTTATTACGGCTCGGATAATTTGAATTTTACCGCAACGACGGACGTCAACAATGTGGCGCTCGGATGGGGCAATAAGACCGGCTCCGCTACATGGACGCATGTGTTCGGAAGTAACCTTTTTTCGAACATCATGCTCAGCGGAAGTAATTTCTCGTCGCAGTTTACGGTCGGCAATGCCGTTCAGCCGCTCCACTGGAACAATGGCATAACGGATTACACGGCGCAGGGCAGCGTGGAATATTTCCCCAACACGCAGAACACGTTCAAGGCTGGATTGCAAGGGACGTACTATCATACCTCGCTCCAAATTCAAAGTGGAAATAATCCGCCGAATGCGGATATTAGTAATACTCCCATTTATACCGCGGGGTATGTACAGGATGAATGGAAGCCTCGCATTCCTGGTGATATTGAGGATCCGCTCGCCATTACCGGAGGACTTCGTGTTGATAAGATCAGCTCGAATCCACAAGTCGGTGTCGATCCACGCATTAGTGCGCGCTATATTTTAACGCCGGCGATCACGCTCAAATCCAGCTTCGGTATCTATCATCAATACCTGAAACTGGCAACGAATAATCTTGTACCGATCACTGACGTCTGGCTTCCGACCGATACGTCTGAGCCTCCCGAAAAGGCGTATCAGTATGTGCTCGGTGTTTCGACCGTGCCCTTCGAAAATTATACCTTCGAAGTGGAAGGCTATTACAAGAAGATGCAAAACTTGGTCGAGATGCGACCGAATGTTATGGCGGGCTCGACGCTCAATGATGTATTCTTCGTTGGCAATGGAGAGTCCTATGGTGTCGAGTTCTTTCTGCAAAAGCAGGTGGGCAGGCTTACCGGGTGGCTTGGCTATACCCTCGCATGGACGTGGCGCACCTTTCCCGACATCAATAACGGTGCGGAATTTCCGCCAACCTACGACCGCCGACATGATTTCGATCTTGTGCTGACCTACCATCTCAGCGATCGCTGGGCTATCGGTGGCACCTTTACGTATGGCACGGGACAAGCATACACGCAGATCACGGCACTGGCTCCGAATGCGGAAGACCCGAATCGAACGATCCCGATCGGTGGAGATAAGAATGCACTCCGATTACCCGCCTATAACCGTTTGGACCTTTCGGCGACCTACAGCTTCGGATTCTTCTCGGACAAGCGTAATGCCGAATTCGATTTCGATATTTTCAATGCGTACAATTACCGGAATGTGTGGATCTCGCAGGTCGATCAATCGACGAATCCGGCAACGATCACGCTCGTGCGCTTACTGCCTATACTTCCTACTTTTGGAATTTCGGTGACCTTCTGATGATGAAACGACTCGGGCTATATAGTTTGGTGTTTGCGGTCGCCGCAACGTTTGCTGGCTGCGATCCTTCGATCGACACGGCCTATAACGAACAAGTGGTCGTCGCAGGATTTATTTTTGCGAACGAACCAGTCGATTCGATCGTCCTTCACCGCACGACGCCGTTCGGCTCGTATTACGACGATCTCGATTATGCTGTCGATAGCGCGCGGGTAGCTATCACGGTCGATGGTGTCGAACATGTCCTCCTGCCGACGGGCCTTAAAGGCCGATATTATTTGCCGGCATCCGATTTAATTGTACAAGGTGGAAAGAGCTACACGTTGACCGTCACTGCGCCCAATCATCAGACGGGTGGCGAGCACCATCTATCTTCTACCACGCAAGTACCGATGCCGATCCATCTCGACCCGTGGGCGGATAGCATTCGTGGGAAGACATTTGTTTTAGATACGACGAATGCAGGGGCGTTTGTATTTCTGCTTACGGCCGGACCCGCGGGCGGACCGGATCAGCGCTATCTTCTAAGTGTGACGGCCCTCGACACTACCTACGGACGTATTCATCAACGTTCCGGCGAAGGCATCGATTCGACACAGGTCACCCGATTTGCGAATGTTCAAACCGGTCCTGCGATCGCCGTTACCCCACGATTTCTGACGTGGTACGGTCCGAATCGCATTACCTTTTATGCCATCGATACTAATTGGACGGACTATCAGCGGCAATTGCTAAATGCCGGAATGACGGGCTACCAACCCTCTCTCAATCACGTCACGGGCGGAATGGGCGTTTTTGCCAGCGCCGCACGGGATACGGTGACCATTATCGTGGTGCCGAAGCGATAAAGCGCATTCTATAAGGCGGATTTACAGGAGGATTTCTACCGCTGCCTTTGCGGTTGAATCTCATCCATGTTCCCAAACCTATTTACGCCTTTTCGGATCAATTCCATCACACTTCCAAACCGGCTCGTCTTGCCGGCTATGGTCACACGCCTTTCGGGTGAAGATGGATTTGTCAATAAAGATATCACCGATCGTTACGTCCGTTTTGCTAAAGGCGAAGTAGGACTTATTGTGCTGGAAGCGATGGCAGTCCATTCGGCAAAGTCGGGACCGCTGCTCCGCATTTCGAGCGATGAGTACAAGCCAGGGCTGAAAGATCTGGCGAGCAAGATCCACGACACCAGCGATTCGAAAGTCGTACCGCAGATCATTCACTTCTTAAAGATCGCACGGAGTGGCTGGCGACAGAAGATCGAAGACCTCTCGATCGCCGATATTCAGCTTATCGTGGAGCAATACGGTCAGGCTGCGCTGCGCGCTCGCGAATGCGGCATGGACGGCGTTGAGATGCATATGGCTCATGCCTATACCTTATCGAGTTTCCTTTCGAAGAAGAATAAGCGGCCGGACCTCTATGGTGGTAAGTCACTCGATAACCGAATGCGCCTGCCACTTCAGGTGATGAAGCGCGTTCGTGAAATGGTCGGCAACGACTTTACGGTGGGCGTTCGATTCTTAGGCGAAGAATGTATCAAGGGCGGATACACAACGGAAGAATCGGCGATCATTGCTCTCAAATTTGCGCAGGCCGGCATCGATTACATTTCTCTTTCGGCTGGCGGCAAGTTCGAAGATGCTGTCCACAAGGATGGAGAAGTACTGTATCCGTACACCGGTTATTCGGGCGACCGTTGTATGCCACCGATGGAATATCCCGATGGATATAACCTTCACATGGCCGAATCGGCGCGCCGAATGTTGAAACGCCACGGTCTTAAAACACCGGTGATCGCAACGGGCAAAATTCCTTCGCCCGAATTCGCAGAAGAAATTCTTACAGACGATCGTGCCGACCTAATCGGTATGGCTCGAGCGCTCCTTGCCGATCCGGATCTTCCACGCAAAGCACGTTTAGGTGAGACGGATAAGATCGTAAAATGCATCTACTGGAATATTTGTAAAGCACTCGACGAGAATTTCCATCAAGTTGTATGCGGGTTGTGGCCCAAGGATGAAATTCAGGCGCCCTATTCCGAGGATACGATCGCCCCGGTATGGCCGGTGGCCGAGCCGCTTAGTGTGCTCGTGCGCTCAGGGAATATTCGCCTCAGTTGGAAGCAGGCGACGGATAATGAGGCCGTCATGGGTTACGAAGTGTGGCGCTCCGACGATAATGGCTCGACGTTCAGCCATATCTATTCCATCACCACCTCCATGTGGACCGACCATCTTGCGGCATCGGGTATCGCGTATCAATATTATATCCGTGCTTACGATATAGCTGGCAATAAAAGTGTTTCTTCGAACATCGTACGTGCCGAGTTGCCGCTCGAAGTGGAAATACCGAAGGAAGGACCAAAGCCAATTGCAAAGCCGGCGTTCCTGAAACCACCAATGGCAAAACCTGTTGTGACTACTCCCGAAAATGTAACCGCATAAGATCGTGGCTCAGACGGTCGTAAAGAAGAAACCCGCTTCGAAAACGTCTCGCGTTCAACCACCGAAGCCGAAAGCAAAGTCGGCTTCTTCTACTCCTGGTTTTCTCGACCTTTTGTGGCAACGCCACTTTGCGAAGTTGGGAATAGCCGCATTGTGTCTCGCAGCGGCGGCCGCGCTCTACCTATTTTATTCGATCCTTTCTACGAATGGGTACGTGAGTTTCCCAGTCGATGATGCCTGGATCCATCTCACATTCGCGAAGACATTGGCTACAACGGGCCGTTTCGCATACGGGCCGCTTAACACTGCAACGTCAGGCTCGACCTCACCACTTTTTACATTCATAGAAGCGGTCATCTTTCTTTTTACGAATAACGAGTTTGCCGCTGCACTCATACCCTCTATTTTATTTTTTGCATTAAGTGTTTTTTTATTCTATAATGTCGTCCGAGAATTTACGGCGCTTCCGTGGATCCCTCTGGCAGCCTCCATCTTATTTGTAGCCACTCCTTCCCTGTTAGTCATTTCGAACTGGGGAATGGAGACAAGTTTAGTTATTGCACTTTTGCTTTATGCTACACTCGCCTATAAGCGTTCGCAATGGATAACGCTTGCTGTGGCACTTGGCCTTGGGTTTTGGGCTCGTCCTGATACGATCGTGTTCGATATTGCTATTGCGATCGATCATTTCTTTACAAAGCGAGTCAGCAATACGAAACCGGCGTTGCCGTTCTATCTGATCGTTATTGGCTTCGTGGTTCTCTACGCGATCTTTAATCTCGTTCTTTCCGGCACAATACTTCCGAACACCTTCTCCGCGAAGTTAGCATATTATAAGAATGGCAATGCCGGATTTTGGGCGCAGTTGTGGCCACTCCTGGCTGGTAACCGGAAAATGATCACCTTTATACTTGCTGCTATTGGTACGTTATGGATGCTTACTGGCTTATTAAAACAGCGAACTAATAATGTAGCGGGGCATGCGCTTGCCGTCCTTTATCCGATAGGAATGATAGCTCTATATCGGTGGAAACTGCCATACCTCTATCAGGACGGACGCTATCTCATTCCTGTTATTCCGTTTATTCTGTTGCTTGCCGCTTTCGGCGCCTCTAAGCTAGCTCAGTGGTTTGGCAAACGATCGAGTGCTTCTACAATAATTGTCGGGTGCGCTTTACTTCTTGTGGCATCGGTTGGTGCGTTTAGTGGTATGAGTGAGGCCGCTCAAAATCTTGCGTTCGAGGATTCCTATATTCATAATCTTCAGGTCCAAACTGCCCAATGGTGTGCAAATAATCTTCCGACGAAAGCAGTGATCGCCACGCATGATATCGGCGCGCTCGGATACTACTCCAACCGCCGCGTCGTCGATCTTGTCGGCTTAGCCGATCCCGACATGATCAAGTACTTGAGCGATCCTATAGGTGCTGGCCATGCGTTGCATGAGAAGGGATGCACACACGCAGCGCTACTCGATAATTGGTATGAGATCACGAATGAGAATACCGTTTATGTCGATGCTCCCCCAGCGAGCGAGATCATGCGAGTGTATACCGTCAGTGATTCCACAAAATTTACCGGTCCGAAGGTTTTGCCGATTCATCGATATTTATATGAAGCGTTGGCTGGAGGTGATGCCAGCGCATTCCCTGAGGCGATGCGCGAAGCTACGATGTACGAGCCCAATAACCCTCTTACCTATACCTTAGGTGGAGAAATCCTACTTAAATACCGTAAGTTTGCGGAAGCAGCCGATGCATTTCGAAAAGCACTGGCTCTATTCCCAAATTCGGAACGGGCGCAGGCCGGCCTTAGCCAGTCGCTACAATTCATGGATAAATAGCGTCCGTTGCCTCGGTAGCACTGAACTTAGTGCTTCGCGGTTGGATAAGCATAGGCGTGACGCCTGGTAGTGTGATGCGTCCCTTACTTTTCTTCGCAACTCTTCTCGTTCTTCTCTGGAGCGAATCCGTTTACGCTTCGTGGCAACAATATGCCCAGGCTCAACCTGTCGCGGCTATTGATTTTTACGATGAACACCATGGCATTGTAGTGTTTGGCAACGGTCCGATCGAAATATTCCACGATTCAACGTTTAAGGCCGTTTCAACAAATCATGTTGATCAGGTCCTGATCCAGGATTCCGATCGCGCGTGGGCTTTCGATCGATTTAATCAAGTGTTGTATCGGGGATCGAACCGTTGGACGAAGTGGGATTCGACTGCTCTTTCACTACCACAAAACACACAGCTTTTAGCGGCGACACCAAGAGGTTTATTTTTTGAAACGGATAGCGGTTTATTCTATACTGTGACCGGAGATACATCGATACAGGTCAATATAGGTGTGAAGATCGTCGCGATGGACTATCTTAGCTCTTCCCAATATGTCGCTGTCAGTAATAACTACGCATTGATCTCGACAGATGGAGGGATGACATGGATGATTACTTTCCCCAGCATGACCAACTGCAAGAGCTTGTTCGTCGATCGAGCACGAGGGTGGATCTATATTGGAGGAGATCAGCTTCGCCGGAGTATCGATAGTGGGAAGACGTGGACGACTATTCAACCCCCGGCCGAACTTCCGATCAATGCATTATCGGGTCAGGTCTTCGGCGTCCATGACTGTACTGGCGTTATCTATGTGGCAGGGGTCAATAGTATATATCGCAGTCGCGATCAGGGACAGTCGTTCGAGGAAGTTGGTCCCTCGCTTTCTATTCCTGCCTTCATACGTCAAAGCATTTGGGCATTCGATCGAGGATCCACCATCTTTTGGAAGAGCGATTATTTTGGAAGCATGACTGTCAGTTACGATGGTATCGATGGCATCCTGACAGACTCTGTTATACGCGAGCTCGCTTTTATTAGCGATACCATCACCGATACCGCCTGTGCCACACCAACAAATCTCACGCTATCGGTTTTATCTTCAACATGCGCACCAGTTCGGATCGATTCGATATCGCTACGTTCATCCACCGGGCGTATTACCACCACCATAACGCCTCGTGTGCTGAATGGTGATAGCGCGACCTTTGATCTGCTTTATGCTGCGCGCAAAGCGGGCCTCGACTCGATCGTCTTACGCGTTTGGTTTCACGGAATCGAAGGCGCTATTACGGAGCATCAGGATATTGTAGCTCTAGCGTATGATTATTCGTTGCCCGCTATCTTAACGTCACCCGACAGCATTTCTTTCGGTAGCGTGCATATCGACTCGACCAGACAATCCGTCTTTTCTGTTTCAAATGCGGGATGCGCGCCGTTACGCATTGACTCGATTCGTTCGAGCGATCCAAATGTATTTGCGATCTCGCATCATACATATCCGATCGTTCTTGCCTCCGATAGTAGCGTAAGTTTTCTTATGACATTTACGCCAGTTCATACCGGGCAGGCTGTAGAGTCATTAGAAATAGGGACTAATGCAGGGCATCGCTTCATTGCGCTGATGGGTACTGGCTATACATCGCAGAATGTTGTTTCAAGTGTTAGCGCGCCAGTCCTTACTGTCTATCCTAATCCCGCTTCGCAGGTGCTGTATATTTCTTCGCCTCTCATTGGAAGCACCTACACCTTATACGATCTATTGGGGCGCGCTGTAGCTCACGGGAATATCACTCATAACGAAGAAGAAGTATTGCTCAATGGGCTTACGAGTGGTGTGTATGTTATCGATGTTGGCGGTGTAAAGCAGCAAATAGTTATTTCTCATCCATGAGGCGCTGGGTTGTTCTCTCGATAGTTCTCTGCGCCGCACTCGTTTGCGGTAATGCCTCATCCTACGCACAGAACTGGAAGAAGGTATTGCAGCTCGATAGTACGTTCGGTTCATCCGCTTTTTTCTTCAATGGCAACGAAGGGGTCATCGGTACCGGACATTACCAGAGTGGTTTACCAGCTCGAATATACTATACCAATGATGGAGGTGTGACCTGGCATCGTTCGAGACTTATAAATCCTAATATTGCCGGTCAGGTAACAGATCTTTATTTTCGGGATCGCCTGCATGGCTGGGCAACGATCTGTGAGTTTGCGGAGAAAGGCTGGAGTGGCGTTTATCACACGACCGATGGTGGGTTAACCTGGGATCGAGCTGTGCAGGCAGGATTCCCTGTCGGTGTGCGAGAAACGAAACGTGGTGTCTTCTATACCGATCGAAATATCAATAACGGCGTAAGCTATTCCAGTAACGGCGGTAAGACGTGGAGACAAGTTGGAGTAAGCGCAACGGCACTCGGCATCGATTTCATCGACGATCAAAATGGCTTTGTAGTCTCGCAGGCGATCAGCGTCATTGAGCCACACCTAATAACGACCGATGGCGGTTTGGATTGGCAAACCATTAATGCGACACCGGAATGCTGGTCCGTGTATGGCGATCCGATCACCCGATCCTTTTTCCTTGCCAGCGAGCATGACCGCCTCACGTTGGGGTCATCGATCGTAAAAGTACCGGTAAGTAATGCCGTCGAAAGCAGGATCAAGACCTATGGCGATCCCGGACTTGCAGGAGGAATTGCTGGCTCGCACGTATGTCAATCGGCGATATACGCACAAGGTCGGCCGGATGCACAATCGCCCGATGGACTTGTTCGCTCGACCAACGGCGGCACGTCCTGGCTAACCGTCGGTGGGCCTAATAATCTATTCGACAAACGTTTTGCAGTGACAGGCCGCGGAGCCGTTGTGGTCGCATTCGATGACAGCGGTGGCGTATGGATGACTCGGAATGGAGGCGACGGCCTTCTTTCTCCTTCGGTTGCAGCCGGGCTAAGCATCAGTGATTCTTTGATATCGCTCAAGGCTCCGGCGTGCGACTCCGTATCAGCGTCCGTTACGATCGGATATCACTTCTGTGATTCGGTACAACTATCGAAAATTGTATTCGTAGGCGATTCCTTAGGAGAACTACGTACCGATGTCCCCATGCCATCGTCCTATATCTCCTCAATAAGGCCAATAACCTTTCACATTATATTCGGACCAAAGAGGGCACAAACCAGGACCACTCGTCTTCTACTTTCCATACGGCAGCCCGATGGATATGTAGAGGATACTTCGATCGTGCTCCAGCTAAATGCTGGTCCAGCAAGGATAAGCGCGCTCGCGTTTTCGCAAGTGACTGCGAAAGACACACTTGATTTCGATTCGGTCAGTACGTGTGTCGGCTCATCGAGGCAAATTACACTCACTAATATGGGGTGTACCGATCTTTCGATCGATTCCATCTACACGAATAGCCTGCCATTTTATTTCGGATCGACATTCCATCCATTTACGCTTAGCTCGGGCACGTGGCGTTCTTTTCTTATCGGATATTCACCCGATACCATCCGACGCGATCGTGCCGTTCTATATATTCGTCACTCCGGCGTTTTGGACTCACTACTTCTTTTCGGCACCGGCTATTCTTCCGGAGAGGCGCTTTCGCTCGTCTCGTCTGGCGCGCCGATAGCGCCGGAATGTGACTCGGTGCAATTTACGATCACGTTGCAAAATATCGCATGTAAGTCATTCGAGATCGATTCTATTGTAGCGACGGGACCTCTTCACGCTATTTCATCAACACCTCCCGATTCACTTCACCCGCGAGATAAATATAATATTCCGTTCGAGTTCGTGCCGAGTGGTGTGGGGCCGGATACCGGCACCGTAAGGCTGCGTGTAAATTACGAAGGAGGGTCCAGTTATGACACGACACTACGAATCATCGGCAGTGGATCGATCGGTAAGCCATCTTTCACGGTTTCTCGGGATTCCATCTTCTTAGGCAACGTCTCGTTCTGTAGTTCTGCGAGCGATACCATTACACTTCGAAGTTTAGGTTGCTCTCAAGTTACGGTCGCGACCACGTTCGATACAACGACCGGCTTTACATTAGCAAAACTTCCAAAAACCACTTTTACTTCACACGATTCCGATGTAGTTACGATTCGCTATCTTCCTCACCATCGGGCTGGGCTCTTTACGGAAGATCTCGTTCTCAACACCAGTGCCGGAATAAAACGAATTCCAATAACGGTAAATGTAACATCCGATCCTGGAGCGATCGGGCTAAGCACAACGCCCTCTATCGCGACTTATGTCTGTCAGGACACACCGTTCACGCTATCGATCGCGAATACGCTGTGCGATTCCATTTTTATAAAGGCGGCTCACGTTATTGGAAAAGACTCGCTCGATTTCGCGCTCCTCGATACCTTGCCAATAGTACTCAGAAGCGGCGAGCGACATGATCTTGCGGGACTATTTACACCGCGGGATTCTCTTCGGCGATCTGCTGCAATAGCGATTACGATACAGACAAATGATACGACGTTCGATACGACCGTCGCACTCACTGCAACCGGTATTGGCGTTCCCCCGATGGTCGTAGGATTATCGCAACCCAGGTTGCATGCGCCGGTACTTCAAACCGTATCGGTTCCTGTGGTACTTGCACAGAATAGCACCCTACCGGTAGGTACGCTCGATGCAACACTGTTGTTCAATACCGATCTGTTGTCGCCCACATCAGTTAATAATAAAGGCTCTTTTGCAAACGCCGTGACAAAGTCGGTTACGGTGCATCCCTGTAACGTAGATCATGCTCTGGACACCGTCGCCATTCATCTTGTGCTCGGTTCGAATACGGTCATTTCTGCTGGTGAACTCTTCGAACTCGATTGTATGCCTTACGTCACAAAGGTACTTTCAACCAATATTATTTTATCGAAGGCAAGTTTTAGCGATCTGAGTAGCTCAACGGAATGTCTTTCGAGCGAACGGATCGATACTATCGCAAACTTCGAGCTCGACCGTGATTGCGGTGATACAACGTTGGCGCATGTTCTTGGTTACAACCAGATAGCATTCACCTCCGTATCTCCAAATCCGAGTTCTGGTAGTGTTGACGTTACATTTCGCATTGCTCGTGGATACGCAAATGATGCGAGGCTCGAGATCTATGATGTCGTCGGTCGCAAACTTAACGACGTACCTGTTATAGCCTCATCATCTTCGCAGGAGCTTACAGTGAAATTAGATCTTGCACATAACGAAAGAGGCGAAGGTCTTCGATACCTTCGCCTCGAAACACCTCGGGGATCTCAGATCCGAAGTGTGTTACTCGTTCGATGAGCTACGCCAGCTCTGCTTCGCTCATCACCTCTTCATACTCCTTCTTTGCCCTGTCGCGGAGCACGTAACGCTGGACTTTGCCGGTATCGGTCCGTGGAAGTGCGTCGATAAATTCGATCTCTCGCGGATACTTATAGGGCGCGAGTTCGCGCTTCATATGATCCTGAAGCTCTTTGACAAGATGGACACTCCCTTGTTCACCCGGTTTTAGCACAATGTACGCCTTCACGATCGATCCGCGCAGTTCGTCGGGTTTTGGCACGATCGCCGATTCCTTTACCATGGGATGCTCGTTCAGCACGGATTCCAACTCGGGTGGCGATACATTATATCCACCGGTGATGATGAGATCATCGTTACGGCACTGATAGTAGAAGTAACCGTCGTCATCCATCATAAATACGTCGCCGGGTACATTCCAGCCATTCATCACGTAGCCTTTTTGGCGGTCTGGCTTTTTCCAGTAGCGGCAGCCTGTCGGGCCTTTGATAGCAATAAGTCCGGGTGTGTTTGCCGGCAGGTCGTTACCATTGTCATCGACGATGCGTGCTTCATAGCCAGGTACTGGCTTGCCTGTTGCGCCGCCACGCACATCGCCCGGTTTATTCGATACGAAGATATGCAGCATCTCCGTCGAACCGATACCATCGAGCAAGTCAACGCCATACTTCGCTTTCCACTGCTCGTACGTTGGCTTGGGAAGCGTTTCACCGGCACTAACTCCCAGGCGAAGATTCGAAAGATCGTACTCCCCATTCTCATCCAGCCGCATCATCAGCTTGTAGCAGGTCGGCGCGCAAAAGGAGATCGTGCACTTATAGTTAACGATCGTCTTTAGCATATTCTCCGGCGTGAACTGATCGAGCAATGCGACGCTCGCACCGAAACGGAATGGAAATATGAGAAGGCCGCCTAAACCAAACGTGAATGCAAGCGGCGGATGTCCGGTGAAGATATCGTTCTCCGTTGGTTTCAGGATGTTGCGAGCGTAACCATCAGCGATGGCAAGCACATCATCCTGAAAATGGACGGTACCTTTGGCGTCACCCGTCGAGCCGGACGTATAACCAATGAGCGACAGATCATAACGCGACAGTTTTGCAGGAGAGAGTGTGGTTGGCTCATCATGCCAATACGATTCGAAAGTATCGTAACCAGGATAGCTTCCATCGGTGACGAGCATTTTTTCGACGGTCGGCATCGCAGATGCCGCTTTATGAACTTCTTCGAAGGAGACTGCATCGGCGAGTATTAACTTGCACTCTGCATCATTCGCGCGATAACTGATCTCGCGGCTGCGAAGCATCGTCATGATCGTGACAGCAACGCCGCCAACCTTAAGAACTGCGAGCCACGCGGCCACAGCCGTTGGGGTATTTGGAAATCGCAGCATGATACGATCGCCCGGCTTGACGCCAAGTTTCGTAAGCGCGTTACCCATTTTGTTTACCACGGCAAGCAGCTCTCCGTAGGTGATGACCTGATCTTTATAGTAGACCGCCGGACGATTGCCGCGGCCTTCTGCTACATTGCGATCGAGTAGCTCAGCGGCGGCATTCAATTCATCGGGGTATTGCAGTTCAGGCCGTGTGTAGATGCGCTCTCCCCAATCTTCGATCGGAGGTAATTCACGCGCAAATTGTGTGGGTACCATAGCGACGTACAGACGATAAAAAGGCTGTTGATGAGCCACTACCGTGATGACGATAGCGATCGCTCATCGTTGACAAAGGGGCTGGGAATATGCGACAATTCCCTGCTCATGGATTCTTAAAGATACGAAAAAACAGCCCGGACAGTTCTTCCCTTACGTCCCACAATATTGCTGGGCCTATCCTGTTACTTTTTCGAGTGCACGAACGTACTATTTCTCATGAAACCGATCATCGCTTCCCTTCTGCTTGTTTTTGCAATTTCCGCAGCGTGCGCTCAGGAAACGACCCTTACGGGAATAATGCACCACTCGGCCCTCGAAGGCGGCTGCTGGTACCTCACCGCCTCCAACGGCAAGCAATATGAGCTAGTCGGTGATACCGGACTCATAAACTCCCTTCGTTACGAGGGTCAGCATGTCTCACTTCATGTGGCGCCGGCTAAAGGCGCTGCGTCCATTTGTATGATCGGCGAAATCGTTCGCGTGATCGCTCGTACCGATTCGGTGCGGATGCCCGTCGACGCGGTCATCGCACCTATGACGGTGAAAGGTAAGATGTACCGAACGAAAGCCGGCCTGTGGTACGTGAAGGCGACGTGGGGAAAGAAGTACGAGTTCGAAGAACCGCCTGCAAAGAAGTATCGCCGCGTTGGCGCGTATTACAATCAAAAAGTACGAGTGTTGCTCGATACAGCATCCCTGCATGAAGGCATGGATGGAAAGATCCTGATCGAAGGTCCGCATCAACCAACCGGCGAGCATAAAGCACCGGGCAAAAAATTCGATCCGCGCTAAACCAAACGCTAAAATAAGAAAGCAACGAGCTCTCGCCCGTTGCTCACTTACTCATTGCTGCTTGATGGCGAAGACGTTCGTAACATTCCCGCCCCATAAAAATTGAAAGGCGAATACTATTCGTAGTACTCGCCTTTCTGTTCTCTCGCCCTGTTCTTTATGTGACTGTAGGAGGTCAAGATGAGATGTGAAAAGACCCATTTTAAAGAGTGGGTTGCTCTTATGCCTTCTTAAGTCACAAATCAATTGCCAACCGGCCGAATCCCGAAAAATGGCGCTTTTACGCAATCTGGAGGGGTGATATTGATTTCAAACTGAATTTCTCTTTCAGATTGCAAGCTCAAGGTTGAGATCGAGAAGTATCGGCAAGGGATGGCAGCAGAGGTCGTACCGATGGCATGTGGATGAGTTCGGGAGGGTATTCCGTCTTACGGAAGGAAGGCTTTCCAAGCCCAGTAACGATGAGCAAGATAAGCGATAAGCCAACATAGCGAGGGACATAAAACCGCACGAGTCTTCCCTTTTCTTTCGAACGCCCAAGCCACACTGCGATCGGAATTACCGCAGCATGCAATGCGATGATCACATGCCAGCTTTGAAGTGTGATCGGTGAAAGCCCGGCAGAGATCATGAGCGCAATGAACGAATAACCCGCATAACGTTCGGCCCACGTATAGTGCGGTCTGTCATCCTTCGCACGCATGCGCTTAACGTACCACCACACTGCCAGCGCACTGATCGCGATCGATGCAATAGCAAACCCTTGCAAGATGCGCAGTAATATTACGACAATGTGATCGGCCGCTGATATAGCCCATCCGCGTTGTAAATAGATCGTCTCTTTTATGGCGAGGTCGAGCGATGGCAATCGGAGCCAATAGAGAAACCCTTTAAGAAATGGGAAGACATAGAGGAAGCCTTTACCGATGAACCCTTCGCTTGGAAGGGATGAAGGGAGCGTACCACTAAACGCTGCAACGATCGTCGGGATAAAGGTAAGGCTGCCAAGGATAGCGCCGGCAACGAAGCCGGTCCAATGAACATGAAGCTGCTTTTTCCAGAGGAGCAGAGCTGTGAGGATCCAAAGGAAAATAAAGGAGCCGTGCAACTGAGGAGTTGTGAGAAGTACAATTCCAATACTTGCGGAAGCAAGGAAATGTTTGGACGTTGCAAGTTTGCTCGAAGCCCAGAAATGAAGGGCAGCGAGCAGAAAAAGATACGCCGGCTCCCAAAGCATGGCTGCATGAGAAATATGCCAGGGGCTTATCCAGTAAAGGACGAGGTAAATAGCCGCTACCCTACTGGGCAATTCTCTCTTTGCGACGTGATATATTACTATTGCGGCAAGGATATTAAAAATACCAATTAGGACAAGCGGCGCGCGGTAATCCTGCCACACGAGGAGTGGCAACCCTATGAGCAATTGCAACAGCGAGCCGGGTATCATGCCGCCACCCGACATTCCTTTCGCTACCGGATCGAGTGTTCCGGTACGAGCGAAATTTTCACCGAGTTGAAGAAGTATGAGTTGATCGCGGCCCACCCACGAGCGAGTAAGAAGCCAACCATAAACGATCACTCCGAGCGCTGCTACGACCCAAAGCCAGAAGCGCTCTTTAGCTGACCATGAATATGATGCTTGTTCGCTCTCCGTGATTAAGTCAGGTACGACGTTGCCCACAGTATCAGGACTATACCTCCGAACAGGATCCGATAGACACCAAAACTCGTAAACTGGTGGCGCTGAACGTACCGAATGAACCATGCCACAACAGCCAGCGCTACAACGAACGATGTAATAAAGCCAATACCGATAAGACCGAGAATATCGTGGGTAAGCAGGTTACGATACTTGGTCATCTCATATACACTGGCGGCGATCATTGTGGGAAATGCAAGCAGAAAGGAGAATTCCGTTGCTGCAGGCCGTTTAACACCGCGAAGCAATCCTCCCATGATCGTCGCGGCAGAACGCGACGTGCCAGGGATAAGCGAAAGTACTTGGGCGAACCCGATAACGAGTGCATCTTTCCATGTCATCGAGTCCACGGTAATAGTGCGCTTTTCTTCGCTAGTGTTACGCTCGATGAGAATGATCGCGATGCCGCCGATCACGAGTGAGATGCCGATCGAAAGCGGTCCGAATAAGTACGTCTTGATAAAATGGTGTGTCGCAAAACCGATAATACCGGCGGGTATAAATGCTACGATCAAATTAGTGCGCAGACGCCCGGCTTTGGACTCTGCGGTCCGCGCAAACAAGCTTGCGATCAGTTGCTTTCGGTAGAGTGCGCCAATAGCGAGTATGGCCCCCAGTTGAATGACCACCTCAAACAGCTCGGCCTTATCCGGGCTTTGCAATAGCTCTTGAAAGTGCAGGACGCGGTCGAAAACAATGAGGTGGCCAGTGGAAGAGATCGGCAAAAACTCGGTAAGGCCCTCAACAATACCAAGTATGATCGCGACAAAAGAAAGTGAAAGTGGCATGAGTGAATAAGAATGTGCCTGAATCCATTCGCTCTTCTTTTAAAAAGTCTGTCACTTTCTTCAAGCGCGAATAGGAAATGAAGAGATCAATCCTAAAAAATTAGGACTCGATCTCTTTTACAACACGTTCCAGCTCATGAAATTCCGTGCTGTCACGTAGCGGGTCGAACAGATTATTTTGTAAGAAGTGATTGAGAGCAAGAACATCATGGTAACCCGCTTCGACTGCTTTCTGGCATACCTCGATCGCCTGCCGGGCCTCTTGAAGATCACCGAAGAGGCACGCTGCGCCGTACAGAGAAAAACCATCTCGTGCATTCGCCTTAAGCTTCTCTGCTTCTTTTAATGCCCCTGCTTTATTGCCGCTCCAAAAGAGCAACGCTGCATACGCGTTACGCTTTGCTTCGTCCTCCGGATATAAATTAAGATATCGTTCAAACTGTGGCAGGCCAAAAGCAGCCCACTCTGCCGCTTTCGTTTTATGGCCCGCTTCGTCGCACGCCATTGCCAGGTTGAGGATATTATCGATATAGTCGGGCCGTAGCCGAACCGTTTCTTCCATCGGAGCGATGGCTTTTTCGTGCTGGCTCGTTTCGCCGTAAAAAAATGCAAGGGTCGCATGACTCAGAAAATTTTCCGGGTCCTTCTTTACAAACTCTTTCGCGACGTTCTCCGCCTCCTCATATCTTCCCTGATGCAGATACACATGCGAAAGCGCATGATAGGCAGCATACAGGTCTGGTTTAAGCTCCAACGCCTTTTGGGCGATGGATTCTGCTTCGGCGAGCAACGCCGGGTTTCGATCGTATCCCCGATATTTCGCGGCCAGTGCGCTCGCCTTCTGCCGGTAAGCATCGGCAAACGTGGGGTCGATCGCAATGGTCTGATCGAGCAATTGAATTCCAAGCTCGAATCCTTCTTTCGTCTGGCGAAGCAAAAATTCTCTTGCTTTAATGTATAGCTCGTATGCTTCGGCACTTTCCGTTCCTCGATCGGCGATACGAGATCGTTCTTCCGTTGAGAGGTGCAGTTTCAGTCCAAGAACGACCTTTTGTGCTACCTCTTCCTGAATATCGAAAATATCTTTGAACTGCCCTTTGTACGAATGCTGCCAGAGATAATCGCCCGATTCAATGTCCAACAGCTCGATGCTGATCTTGATCTGATCGCCGAACTTTCGCACATTGCCTTCGATAAAATATCGGATGTCGAGTTCACGTGCGATCTCCATCGTCTTGCCTCGAAAACCTTTGAGGTCCATCGAAGTACGACGGTCTGGAATTCGGAGGCTTTTGATGCAGGACAGAGAATTGATCAGTTCGCTGGTAAGTCCATCAGCAAACCAGGCATTGTCTTCGCTGGCCGGCGAAAGATCTTCGAATGGCAAGACCATTAAGGATTTGCGCGTATCACGCACCGCCACTCGCTCCAGTCCATGCTTGTGCGCCCGAAGGATACCGTCGAAATCGGAAATAGCCACACGCTGCAATCCGGCAAGCGCATATTGAAAGGAAGTCGGTATCTCCGTCGGTAGCAACTCGACCGGCAGAATACGCTT
>JAJPIO010000017.1 GCA_021324735.1 Bacteroidota bacterium | reverse complement strand
TTGTAATGGTTAATACTTTAATTGTCTCGATCATAATCTCGTGGCTCGCCGGTCTTCCAGCCATCAGCACTTCGGGTCTAATTATCGCACAGACGAGTGGCTTGCCGCTTACTTCTCCTCTAACTTTTTCATGTGAAGGTTGGGGTGGTGGGGCGACAGAGAAAGGGAGTATCAGTAAGCCGCAAGCTCTGCAAAATGATACAACTCAGACATGCGATCAGACTTATATCAACGGCTATCTCGCTTTTAGTGCTGCACAATGGCGAGTGGCCTTCGATACATTGACTCATTACATTGAAACATGTCCGAATAATTCTTTCTCACCACATGCCTTCGGCATGATAACGACTTGTATTGCACATCTTTATGGTCCGGATGGTGGCAGTTATCGTGCAACGTATTTAGCTTGGTTAGAATCAGTATTGTATCTCAATACGATCGACCCAGAGTATTTCTGTGCGTGTGCGGAGGAGATATCCAATACTCTAACTAATCCTCATTCGAATGACACATCTGCAGGGTATGTCTCTCGCGAAACGAACATTCCACTCTCCGTCTTACGATGGCTTATTCTTAATACGACTTGCGATACCCCTTATTTGCAACAACGATACGACAGGTCTCGTGAGACCCAGCTTGAGCAATGGGCGAATAATCCAGGAGCATATAAATTAGACACTACCTTATATCCAATTTCTACTTGGGGATTGGACACACTATTTGCAAAGCACTTTCTTTATGCTGGTGTGCATGAAACAAGTGGACCCGAAATTATCTCCTCCATCTTCGTTTCTCCAAACCCGACAACGGAGGGCTGTGTAATCACATTTGGCGTAACGAAGGAGGCCTACGTCAAACTTGAGATCTACGATGTTTTAGGCAACCGTGTAGAAATACCATCACTGGAGAGTTTATTCCAGGTCGGCAATCATGCTATCCCGTTATCGCTACACAATCTCGCCAGCGGCACTTATTATGCTCGTTTGGTAACAGCTTATGGTGAAGCGCAGACGGTGAAGATTGTAAAACAATAGTGTACTAGCAATCTCCGGATCGCCAGCCCGCGATCAGAGATCGCGGGTACACCAGCTCATCACAGGACGAAGAGCTAAAGGACAAATCCTTCGTATGTTTGTGTTGAAAGGTTTTCCCTCGTTATGGTCCATACGCTATTAGTCTTCGTCCTGATATCTTTTATATCAACGCGGCAAACTTTAGAGGTTCGCTACCCGGCACAACCGGTTTCCGATTCTTGCAATGCGATGTTTAGCGAAGCAGTACAATATGAGAGTCCGCTTATCAACGATACGCATAAGGCATTCGACACTCTGAAGCGATTTATTCAAAGTTGTCCCTTCAATGAAAATGCTCCCCGAGCCTTCAGCATGTTAACGACTGCCGCGCAAGGGACCTTGCCGCGAGATACGATGGCATGGTTACATTATCGCTTGTGGCTTGAATCGGTTCTCTATTTGAATACCGTTAATCCAGAATACTTCTGTGCGTGCGTTGAAGCCATAGCGCAAACATACTATTCTAAAAGTGATACAGGTCGAAGCTACTATCTTCGCGCTCCGAACCGATCACTTACTATACTTCAGTGGCTGATACAAAACACAACCTGTGATACTCCAAATCTTGCTACGCAATATCGAACGACAAGATATTATCAATACCAACTGTGGCGGGAGGATACAACAGCGCCATTCGATACAACCCTTGCAACGTTACAACAACTCGGTCTCGATACGGTCTTAGCCAAGCATCTGCTTTTTGTAGCAGTAGAAAAACCTGCGCCCACGATCCTGTCCGCTATTGCATCACCAAACCCAAGCACTGGAGGCACGCTCGTTACGTTTAGCTTGGATCACGAAGCATACGTCAAGTTAGAGTTGTATGATGTTCTCGGCAATCGCGTAGAGATACCGCCGTTAGAGAGTTTATTCGAAGCGGGCAATCATGCAGTGTCGCTCTCGCTACACAATCTCGCCAGCGGCACGTATTACGTTCGCTTGGTAACGGCCTACGGTGAGGCGCAGACGGTGAAGATTGTGAATCGATGATCCCTTCTCCCCCTCCGTAATGGTAGGGGGAGTGCTTTCCCGAGTGCCGAAAGCAAAACAGTGTGTGCAACGCCAGCCCGACGGGGAGGTCAAGCTAAAGCATGACCTACAACCGCATGCCTACAACTTTTACAGTCCGATGTTCAATGAGGCCACACCGCCCCAGCCGGCGATCGGCGCGACCGAATTCGCCTCACCGACGTAGTTTACGCCAACGCCAGCGGTGATGAAGCTGCCGACAATATTGAAGTTATACATCGCCTGCGCCTCGTAAAGAAAAGACGTGTAGTTTTGCACTGCTGGCAATGCGCCACCCGCAACAGCCGGAGCCTGGTAGTTCGCCGTGCCTGCACCAACGGCGCCCGAAAGCGTAAGGCCGAACAGCGAAAAGTCCATGCCGCCCAAAAAACCGTTGTCATTCACGTACGCGTTCGAGCCGCCCCAATTGGCGTGACGCAGCTCACCAAAGAAACTTCCGAATCCGCCACGCAGTGCGTAGTAGTTACCAGCGCCGATACCATCGAGGTTCGACGTCTGCAGTCCGCCAAGTACACTAGCGCTGAGGAGTGCGCCCGGTACCTGAGCCTGTGCGACGTCGAGCATTAGCATCGATGAGAAGACCAGCGCGCAGGCGACTAAAACTTGTCCTAATAATTTTTTCATAGTAAGTACAGATTTGTTTTCACTGTACTTACCTTCGACCAAGAAACGCGCCGAAAGTTACAGAGCGATGAGCAGGGAGTGGTTAATTCTTAGTCACAGCGACAGAGTATGAGTTTACTCTAATCCTGCAAACGACCCCACGTTCCATTCGGCGGGCGGTTCTTCGCCACGGAAGTGCTTTACATACAGGAGATAATTATGCGCGCCGGCGCGAACGACCTCCTCGATCTCTTTCTCCTTTAACGGGCGAATGACTTTCGCAGGAATGCCTGCAGCGAGCATACGCGGCGGAATCACCGTGCCACCTAACACAACCGAACCCGCAGCAACGAGAGAATCCTCACCGACCACAGCGCGATCGAGAACGACCGCCTTCATTCCAACGAGCGCGCGATCTTTGATCGTGCAGCCATGCAGCACCGCACCATGACCGACCGTCACGTTCTCTCCGACCCAGGTCGGATTCGTAAAATTCGTAACGTGGATCGTCGCGTTATCCTGAATATTCGTATTGCGACCGATGCGAATGCGTTCGACATCACCACGGATCACGACGTTGAACCACACGCTCACATTCTCCGCAAGCTCCACATCGCCGATCACTCTCGAACCGGCGGCAAGAAATACACTTTCGTGTACCTTCGGCACTTTGCCATCGAAGGCATATAGCTTGCCTGTTTCTACAGAAGATTCGATCGGTAATAATTCTACTTCGCGCATGACCGCTTAACCCGGTTACAGGCGCGGCCGTTCTCTTACCGGTTGACCACAACGCCAATACTTTTTTCGCCAGTAAGCGAAAGTATTTTCACATAATAGAGTCCGCTTTCTCGTGGGAGTTCGAGTAGTTGCGGAGCGTTTCGTTTAAGATCGAGCGTAATACGCTCACGTTCGGTGCCCAACATATCGTACACGGCAACCGCAGAGGGCCCGAGATCGAGCGATGAGGTAAGCGCTACATTTCCGTTGGTTGGATTGGGAGCTACGCTAAAGCGCGGCGGTTGGCTAAAGCGTAGCCAATCGCTGAGGAGACCCATTCCGCAGCCAGAAGGCGAGGTAACTGTACTAAACGAATGCAACGGAATTGCATACTGGCACGGACCAATTTCTGTAAGTACGCTAAGTGAATCAAATGAAATTTGCTCGGCATGTCCGCTCGTGTCGTTCCACACGGTAAAATTTGCGTAGCCGAGAAGCGGGGATGTAGCATTCGTGAATCGAAGACGCGAATGACCAGCCCATTGCTCGCTTATCACATCGACGCTGACACCCGCCACATCTTGCGATCCCTGATACGCAAACATCTTCGGATCGTAGCACAGCGTTAGCTCAATATCTTCGGGTCTGGTGAGGCCATCGATCTTGATCGGCAGACGAAGATTATCGCCTAATGTTTGGACCGATACATTCGAAGGACTAAAGGTGAGTGTATGCTGCGGGCTGCCATAACAGGAAAGCGGCACCGTTATGATCTTACCGGATTTCAGTGTAAACTCATAGCTCGCCGTTCGCCAACCGGTATCCGGCGGCAGGAAGGATAGCACGACCGAGTCCTCCGGAGTAAGCGGAAGTGACATTCCTTTTACGATCGAATAATCGCTGGCGTTCGTACCCGTGATTCGCTCGGAAGCAAAGAAAGGGAATGGACAACCGATCGTACGGAAGTGTAACGTAAGCGTTGCCGGTCGATCGCACGGATATACGCTGTCACTCGTGCTGGCGATGGATGTAGTAATAAAGGGACCGGAAGTATTCCAATATCCACCTAATGGGATCGTATCCGTTTTACCATTGGAGAGTTGCACTAGCAATGATGCTTGCTGTGCGCCTGGCTTCTTAAGTAATAAGAGAACTCGAATGGAGTCTGCCGTACGAGTGGCCCGAAACGATGCTGAATCCTGACCGCGAAGCGATAAGGCAACGATAGATGGTGGCCGGCAACCCGTTTGGGTGATCGCGATCGATCGCTCGAGCGAATCGCATTGCACGGTATCCGTAGTAAAGAGAGAAGTCGGCTGAAAATGAAGCGTACCCGGGTCCTGTTTCGCATATCCGCGTAATGCGATCGTGTCTCGCCTGCCATCGGTCGCTTGAACGATCAGCGATGCATTCTGCACTCCTTTCCCGGTAGGGAAAAAGCTCACGGTAATGGATGACTCGTTCGAGTTGGTGATTCGATAGCTGTTCGAATCTCGCCCTTCAATATGAAGTGGCCCGAGGTATGGTGCAGCACAATCCGACCGTGCGACCGTGATGGTCTGCAAAAGAGAATCGCATTGCACCGTGTCGCCGGCAAACAATGTGTGCGGGGTCACGGTGAATGTGCCGGGGTAGAGCGGCTCATTCACAGAATCGCCACCGCCATTCAGCGTTCGCCAGATATTACCCAGCGTATCCATGGCGAACACAATATTTCGGTTGACGGCTGTAAGGCCGCGAGCATCCGGCGTACAAGCCGGACCTTGAATAAGCCTCCAGTTCACACCACTATCGAGCGAACGACTAAGGCCATTCTGTTCCATTCCGCCAACGAACACGCCGAACTGCGTCGTGACCATACCGCCGGAATAATGAGAAGGGCCGAATATGCTCGTCGTAGCCCATGTTAATCCGCCATCCGAACTGCAATACGTTCTCGGCATACTATCGCTCGGGATGTAGATCTGCTCGTTGACAAGATACAGCCGATTAGCATCGCACGAGTCTGCGGATATTGTATAGCAATCTCCGAAAAAGCTCTGATTGAGGACTTGCCATGTAAGGCCAAGATCTGTCGACGTGTGAAGCATCCCCATGTACTGGCCAAACTTGTCGTAATGAGCGGTGATCGCGTAGAGGGTGCCTTTGATGTTTACTGCAAGGCAACGGCAATCTCCGCCAAGCACTTTCGTAACCCAGGTGGATCCCCCATCCGTCGAAGTACTTACGGCGCCGCCTACTTCTGCCGCATGTATGATCTTCGGGGAGCGATGGAATATGACCTTTCGAAAATTAAATCCACTCAGAACATCTTTCCACGAGTTGCCACCGTCCGTCGTTAAATAGACGTCGCCCGATGTTGCAACCGCCCCGGTCAGGCTATCGAAAAAGCAAATATCTATTACGAGCGCTTGCGGGAAATTCGTACATTGTTTCCACGTACGACCGGAATCGCGCGAATTCCACAGGCCCAGTCCTCCCGCCCACACAATGCCTTCTTTATAATGCATTGCGGCTCCGACTCCCGCTCCAAAGATAGGAGTAGAGGATACCACGCTCCATTGCGCGCAAGCCTGCTGTGCGCCGGAAAGAATCAGCAGTACTGTTATGAACCAGAGTGATATCGTTCTCTTCATTTTACGACCGCGATGTGTATCGCTTCATTGCCACCCACCCAATGGACGGTCAGAATATAATTTCCACTGGAGAGTGGAAGAGAGATCATGCAGGGGGTATGACTCTTTATGTCTATTTCCGCATGGTAGCATTGGTTGCCCGACGCATCGTAAATTTCAACGATGGCGGGACCGATCGTAACAGAGGAAGAGATCGTGAGGTCACCATTCGTAGGATTGGGTACGATCTCGAAATTTGGAAGCGTACTAAAATGAATGAGGTGTGAAAGCAATGGCACTGCGCAGCCCTGCATCGGTGTGATCGTACTGGTGGCCGAGCCGGGCAGGGTGTAATCGCAAGGCTCTGTTGCGGAGAGAACCTGGAGCGAATCGAACGTAACGTGCGGGGTTACACTGGTATCGGCAAATAAATTAAAGTGAGCGTAGCCCAGCGGCCTATTGGAAGAAGCATTTGAAAAATGTAATTTCGATCGGCCAGCCCATTGTTCACCCGGCATATCGACCTTCGTGTCCGAACCATCGGTTGTACAAACGTAGTCGATATTCGAAAGATCGTAATGCAGTACTATCTCTACAACTTCTGAACGAGTAAGTCCGGCGAGCATGATCGGTACATTGACAGACCCGCCGATCGTATCCGACGTTTCATCAGCAGTCGAAAGAGTAAGCGTTGAAGGAACAGAGCAGCATACCGGAGTCGCGACGGAATCTCCACCACTATTATTAGTCTCCCAAATATTACCATCTTTATCGATGGCAACAATGATATTATTATTGACCGCGGCTATTGTTCTGGTATCTTCTCGAGTAGAAGGACCTCCAATGCCTTTCCACGTCGCCCCTTTATCCAGCGAGCGGCACACTCCATCCGTACTCGGTGAACCATCAACAGTAGCCGCGAAGATGCCGCTGTAAGTGGTGCACAGCGCACCGGAATAATAGGGCTTTATACTCGCAGCGTTCGATTGCCACGTCGCTGCACCATCGGTACTTAGGTACATTCTTGGAATGGAATCGCTTGCACTGAGCAGGTTCTCGTTTACAAGATACAGCCGATTGGGATCGCACGAATCAGCCGAGATAGTAAAGCAATCGCCCTCTACGGTCGAATTACCGTTCGTCCAACTATTACCAAGATCGGTACTGATGGTAATCTGGCCTATATATGGCACCGACCCGGGATTATCCGTATGGGCATAAATCTTTCCATCTATCGCGACAGCGAACGAGCGAGCCTCATTACCGATACTCTTCGCGGACCATGTCGTGCCGACATCACTACTCGAGCAAAAAATGCCATCTACCTCGAGCGCCAGAAAGACCGGTTTGCTAAGGCTTGACCCATTACTAATGTTATCGAAACCGACCTTTCGAAAATCACCGGTCATCTTCGCTTTGGACCAAGCCACGCCGCCATTAGTGGTAATGTAAACGCCATTACCGGTCGCGACCAGTCCGGTCGAGCGATCGTAAAAAGAGATATCGTATATCGCGGAGCCGGGGAAATTCTTTATTTTTTGCCACGATCGTCCTGAATCGCTCGAGGACCATAGTTGATCGGCGCCTGCCCAGAGTATACCGCTTCGGAATTGCATGGCGCCGTATCGATCGGCACCACTGATGAGCTTCGGCGCAACGTTCGACCAGGATTGCGCTCTCGATGCGCCCGCAAAAGCAAGTATACAAACAGCAGATAAGCACACACCCCGTATGACCGAACGAGAGGGTCGTTTCATAGAGCCGATTCTGACAGGATCGTTATTAACCGCTCTCAAAATACGAAAAAAATTACGTAGGACAAAGGAGTCTGTTTCCGATGGCGTAAAACACCATCAAATCCTACCCTAATAATCGTTCTGAAAGCGAAAAGTTACTTTACTGACCGAGATATTTTCTGCGTAACAGCGCTTCGCCTTTCCTCATCCGATCGAAGATGACAGGGCCGAGACCTCTCTCGTAAAACACGACCCAATAGGGTGCATTGATCGAATCGGCGGAAAAGCCGGCAAGTTCATGAGCATATCGCATTACAATAACATCCCGATATACCTGCGAGCCGACGGTTACGGTGTCGAAGCGCGATATTGTACGCGCAGTAATGGCATACGAGTGATGGTTCGGATCGACCAGCGTACCCGCACGCCACGAGGAATCGACTAAAGGATTCGAGCGGAGCAATACTAACCCGCCATATTTGGTCGGATAATACGAGAAGGGAAATCCGGGAAGTGGATTCCATGTCGTGCTGAAATAATAGATCGCACTATCGGTAACGAGAAACGCATTGCCCGACGCCATTAATAGCGTATGTGGAATTCCAGTATATCCGGTCGTCACTCCCGGCGACGTTCCAACGGCATACACACTGCCACCGGTAATCATAAAGAATCCGCCACTCGTAAATGCAATAGACGATGCCGGACGAGAATCGAGCACTACAGGAGTAACGGTTGGGCCACTCATCTTATAGACTCCACCCTCTGCTGCAATACCCATAGCACCATTCGCGTCGCCTGCAAAACTATTCACTCGACCTGAGACATTCGCTGTAAAATTGTTCGCGGTGTTGCTTGCGTTACCGCCTACCGTCCCATCGTCAGCACCAGCCATAAGGTATTCTGAAACACCAAAATGTACGAACGCTTTGAGCGCCGTTACATGCTTTAGTGCCATAAAGCCCGGCAGGAGTTTCCAACTTGTAGATGAGCGCGAAAATTGATAGATCCCGACAGCCCCGCTGATCGCAACATACAGCGATGATGGATCGGCCGTCATTGCTATGATCGCACCGGTTGGAAGTCCGACAGTGCTAAAAGATGTCCAGTTACCGGCATGTCGCAGCCAGATAGCATTTCCACCCGTAACGGCAAACAGACTATCGCTATTCGGTACAACCGCTAAGGTGGTAATATTCAACGGCGAAAATTTGTCGGGTGTAAATCCACCGGATTTTGTCCCTTCATACAACGAACTATCGGTCCCCACATCGAAACCATCGTCTTTATTTACGACCGCGGTAGTGAGAGCGTGATGCGATATCGTTACTGTATCCAGCGCTGAAAAAAACCAGCCATCATCAAGATCGAGAATAGAGTTGGGCGCAAAGCCACTGGCATACACGGTGTCCGCACTGGCTTTGCAAACAAGCGTGTGTGTACGATTGCTTTTGTCAACGTCGGTCGCAATAAGCAGTCCGCTCGAATCTCGAACGGTGACCTGATCGGAATCGAACGCCAGCGAAGCACCAGCCGACCAAAAATAGGCGGCCATGTTATTCGCCGAGCCATAGTTAAGCGGCGGAGTAAGATCCGGCGTACAACTGCCTGCCACAACTGCAAGCGCAAGAAGCAATAACCACTTCATGCTACGGGCGAAGAGAGAGGCCTAATGAAATACCAAACGCCTGCATCATCGAGCGACCCGTTACACTGGAATTAACGGTCACTCCATTCGCGCTTGGCGAACTGCCATTCGCGTTAATGTTCGTCTCATTGATCGCCGATATCCAATCGGCTTCATACGAAGCAGCAGCGCGCAATGCAAAAGCATCGGAGAGTTGATAATGGAGGGCAGCTTCGCCTCGCACCATCGGAGCAATATTGGTTACGAATGCCGCGCCGGCTCCAGCAGTAAACGAATAACTAAACTTATTCGCCGGCATTGGCGAATAAGTCGCGGCTACGCACGTCCACGGCTTTTGCAGACTTAGCAATACTGCCTCGTTAATAGTACGCGTTAGCAACGGATAACCCGCGAAGGATTCCGTATGCGAAATATCATGTGCTTCCACAAAGCTCTCGACACCGCCTCGCAATCCTACGGCAAACCACGGATCTATTTCATAGTCAGCACCTACTTCAACAGCCTGCGTTTGCACCGAATTATTCCACTGCGAACCTGTAACATTACGTGCATAATTCGAGGGGTCTGCCTGTGGCTTGATCGGTGAGTAGCGATACTCATCAACCGCAAAAAATTTCACCGGGGTGAAGCTGCTGGTGTTCCCACTCATCGTCGAACCGATGGGAATTGCTTTCGCAGTGTGAACCGTAGCTGGACCCGATTGCGCCATCTCGACCGATCGCAGCACTAGCGGCGGCAATTCCGGCAGTTCGTTCGATTTTGCAGAGCCATTATTATTAGAAGCATTCTCACTCAGGTTTTTGGTAGCGTGGCTCTCGGGGGAACCAGCGTTGTTTTGGGTAGCGGTTCTAGTGGTCCTATTAGTCCCAAAAGTCGTAGTAGTCCCCAAACCCCCAGTAGCCCCGGTGGACTTTGGGGACCAATGGGACGAATGACCCACACGGTTGCCACCCGCCGCTTCCTTGGTGGAGTACTGCCCACTAGTGTTAGGCGCAATATTCTGCGGAGCATTCCCCGAAGGGCCGCCGGAGAAGCCACCACCATTGGTGACACCAGCACCATTGGTTGCACTACCACCATTAACGGCGTTACCACCATTAGCCCCGCTGCCACTATTGGCGCTACCACCATTACCTGATACAGGTGCGTTGTGGTTACCACTGAGATACCACACGCCACCCGCAAGCAGCGCAAGTGCAATAATTAAGACAGCATTTAACGTAGAAGCTTTGAGCGAGCGGAGCCAACTGGAAGCATTTTCCAAAAATCCGACGGCGGCGGTATTACGACGTTCGCGTTCGGTAGCCAGATAAGGCAGCTTGACGGCAAGCACCGGCACCTTTGAAGCGAGCTCACGCTGCAATGCGAGCGGAGCCGGCGTCGGCTTTGCGACGAGCGAGTAGATCTCTTCGAGCCGCAAATGTGCTTCAAAGAGCGCGCGCTGCTCTGGTGAGCTATGGACAGCGCCCAGCACATCTTCGCGGTCCTCGCTGGGAAGCGAACCGTCGAGATATGCTAATATTTTTTCTTCAAACGTTGCCATCATCGTAAATGCTAAGTGCTGAGTGCTGAGTCCTAAGGATTCGCACCAAGCATATCCTACTCCTTCGTACTATTCAATTCCTCACTCGTCATTCGTAATTCTTCATTAGCCGCTATCGAATCCTCGTTCACTAAATCCCATAGTTGCTCGCGCATGGCAAGCTTTGCGCGGTAGATTCGCTGCCGCACCGCGCCCAGGGTAATGTTCAGTTGTTCAGAAATTTCCTGATACGAGAGACCATCGAACTCTCGCAAGATAAAGGGTTCGCGAATCTCGACCGGCAGCGAGAAGATCGCAGCTTCCACGCGTTCGCGTAAGGTCGATTGCTCTTCGCGAAATTCAGGGTTCATCGAGCGGTCGGTCGATTGCACATCGTTATGCGAATCATCGAGTCCGACGAGTGTGCGGCGCCGCTTGTGATTGAGATACGTCGTCCGCACGATCGTGTAAAGCCAACCGAGTACGTTCGTGCTTTCAATGCCGCTCGCTGTTGCAACCGGACGAAATGTATGTGCTTTGCGATAGACCTTGATGAAGGTCTCCTGAAACAGATCGCTTGCAAAATCGCGATCGCCACCGGCAAGACGAAGAGCGAACGTGAAGACCTCTGCCTGATGCCGTAGGTAAAGTTCTACATATCCGTCTTCGTCGCCCGACTGAAACCGTTGAAGTAGCTCGTAGTCCGACACCTCTTTCGGTGGTCGGACCATATTCACTGTTTGCGGACCAAGCTCCGTGTCAACCTGCGATGCCTTTGCGCGTGCTTTCTTCTCTTCGCGCTTGTTTTTTTTATTGCCTTCCGCTTTAGATGCCGCAGAAGCATAGCCATTGGAGGAGTGCGCCATTTCGTCGCGGCTGGAAGTACGAATACTTCCCGTGGATGAGTGGTCATCCACGCTCCGCGACCTAAGAAGGCTGAGCGCTCCGATGGGCATCACTGACTTAACACAGGGTTTAGGGAAGAGTCACAGGTGTTGCCATAAGACAACAGAAGTCCCCGATTTCATAGTAATAGGCTAATAACTGGGATAGTTACCGCTATGATCTTAATGCACGACCGCAATTCGCTTCACCACCCGTTCATCCCCTGATTCCACAACAGCGAAGTAAACGCCAGCAGGAAGAGATGTGAGATCAATGTCGAGGTTTTCTTGACCCAAAGAGCTTGTAACCTCATCTCCCACGAGCGAACATACTGTAGCAGAAATATTCTTGCTAGAATAGCAACTCACCCGATTTGGCAGCATAACGACTTGAAGCGTACTTGCGTCGGAGGACGAGACTCCGGCATGAGAGACCTGCGAATAATCAAATTGTAGATCATTGCAGTAAAAGACGGAATCGCGTGAAGCACCTTCGCCTGCAAAAACAAGTATGCCATCCGCCCCTGAATATGACGCGCCTTGCTTAATATAGAACGTCCCGAATCCCGACACAGAACTGCCCGGCTCTGCAAAAACGGTGGAGGCCGGGATATGAAATGCGGCAGTAAAGTTGCCGCCGGCTTTTACCCACACGGCTGGATATGACCCTGTTTCCGTCCCAGTGACAACACGCGCATCCGCTGGAATTTGTGGGTTGCATGAGAGTATTCCGATGAAAAAGGAAACGCTACTTGCGCATCCCGCCTCGTTCGTCACCGTTAGTGTTACCGGCTTGATTCCTGGGGAAGAATAACGGATGCGTGGCGTGGCATCGGAGGAAGTGCTAATATTTGCGTCTTGCCCAAAATTCCAATTATAAGTCAAACCGGATTGATGGTCATTCCAATCACCGAGTGTGATCGTATCGTCCACCGTGCCGACGTACGCCGTAGCACCCGAGGCTGGGGGCCAAATAGCTGCGGGTGTAGGGAGATCAAATACCTGGAGGTCCCTTCCGTTATCCGCTGAGGCAATATACGGATCGGTAGCAATGACCCGAACACGATAGTGCGCTCCGGCGGAATGCAATGCAAACGTAAACGAACCGGTAAGTGCAGTCTCGCTGCCGAAGCTCGTAAAGTTTGCAAACGAGCCGTTTGCATCCGACACCTGATACTTGAACTGATTATCGGCATTGAAAGAGCCCGTAGTTTGATACGCTACCGTTAGCGAGTCGCCGACACAGTACAGTGCTTTCGCGATCGGCCCGACAGTAATCGTTTGGGCTGAAACCGACAAAGGAAGCATGAGGAATAGGACGATCCGAATTATTTTCATAGCTCAATATACAAACTCAAAAGCCGCCTGCTCCGGTGTTATTTGGCCGTAACACGTATGATATCCCCTAACGGATATACATAATCCGGCAGCAGGCGGGTCGCATGATTCCGCACTGCACCGATCGCTCGGTGCAAGGGTCTGTCATGCTGCCGAAGAACTCGCTCGCGAGTCGATCCCTCCGACGGTGTAAATAATTTCGGGACGAGTGAAAAGTTACACCTACTGTGCAATTCGTTTTAGCTCATGCGCGGCGCCGGCACGGGCATCTATAAAATAGATGCCGTGAGGTAAATTCGCAAGATCGAATTCCAATGCGGTAGCACTCGCTTTTGTCAATAATTCTCTTCCGAGAACATCAATAACTCGAACGTCCAGCTCTCGTTGTGCGGAGACAAAGATTCGTGAACCTTGCTGCGTAATCATCGGCGACGTTTGATCGCCCATGGTTTGCACGGCATCCATTCCGATCATCTCTGTTAGAGGGCGGCGCCAAACACCGGCATTGGTAGTCCCAGCGAACGCAAAAGAATCATTTACAGCGAGCGATATTATGGCTTGACGTGTAAGACCCGCGCTCTTTGGCGACCACGTCGCACCCTGATCCGTCGAAATAAAGATGCGGACATAGTCGCTCAGGGTATCGCTGCGAGCGACCGATATGATCAGCGTAGAATCGTGCGCAGCTATTGCACCGATACTGCTACCGGCTAAAGGGCTCTGACTTACGAAGCTCCAATTAACTCCCCCGTCCATGCTGCGATATAGTCCGGCGGACGTCACAACAAAGTACGCGTTGCCCACCTTTGAGTAGCACTTTCCATCTTGGTGCAGTACTTCTCGCCAGCTCTCTCCTTTGTCACTGGACCGGCAGACGGTATATCCGCCAAATAAGAAGGAATCCAAAGCTGAAAGAGTCTGAAAGGGCTTATCAGTTACGAGGCCGCTGTTAGCGTCGCTCCAATGCTGGCCCAGGTCGCTCGAGCGTTTAACACCGCTCATGAAAGTGTTATCGGTTATATTTCGCCACCAGCTAAGGAATACTGTCGAGTCAACAGCCACAACATCCGTGATGTAGCCGAGATAGGGCAAGGTCTTAACCTGGATCCACGAATCTGGTAGATTGCTCGAGTAATAAAGGTTTTGATTAGACTGCGCGGCAAAGACAACACCGCCCACGCTTGCGAACGAGACGATATCGCCAAAGCCCAACGCTTGTCTCCAGAAGTTGCCGTTACTGGTAGAGACATACACTCCATTCGTGATCGTCCCTGCAAGAATGGTGTCGTGAAGCGTCAGCATTGTCAAGATGTCGCCAGCAGGCGTGAATGCTTGGCCGGTTCGCACCCATTGCGCGCGGCTACCTGGTGGAAAGAAGAACAACCCAAGCAGGAGGAAGACCAGGACTCTTTTCATGGTAGTAAAACGCAGAAACGGACGCCGGTTACAAAATATCGGCACCGAAAATGGCGTAAAAATCCTGTCGTCACTAAAGCCCCTTTGCCAGCCTCATCCGGTTATGAAGCGAAACATTACCAAGCTGGGCCCGAGAAGGATTAAGCGTCAGCAATTATTGCATTCTTTCCTCATTTCAGGAAATCGCTTGGGCCGGTGTACTCGCGATCTCCGATCGCGAGACGCGTTGAAGTTGCCACAAACGCGTAAGTGTGCACTCGCCACGACCGGCGATCAGAGATCACCGGTACACGCAATCAACAAGAATGCTCGTAAACCACCGGATTACAAGAAAACAGAGCCTGATGTAACTTAGGGAAGGTTCGTGTGTTATTTGGACAAGTACCCAGGAAGGTGTCCTATGAAGCAAATCTACGTTCTCGTTATTGCGGTCATTATTGGTGGCTGTTCTACGATCAATGGTGGCGGACCCACGCCAACACCGCAATCGAGCCTTGCCGGGACTTCGTGGCACCTCGTTTCCTACATACAGAATGGATTTCCCAAGACGATCGATACCTCGGCTGGTCCAGAAATTCGTTTTGGCTTTAGGCTGCAGTTCTCGGATTCGGCGCGATTTACGGGACGAGCACAATGCAACGACTTCCATGGATATTACCGGACAAACCTTAATACACTTTCGCTCGACAGTATATTTTCAACTGCGGTCTATTGCGAACCCGGTGCTACGATTGAGGACGCATTGGGCACCGTGAAGACATTCGAGAATACAGGTACGAGTCTATCATTGTATTGCTCGCCTCAAACATGGATGAAGACTTACATAACCTTGCTCGTGTACGAGAAAGATTGAGGTAGCAACTCCCCACGACCGGCGATCAGAGATCACCGGTACACCAGTGTAAAATAAAACCCCCTGAATTCACCAATTCAGGGGATTGGAAATTTCTAAGCTACTCGATTACCGTGCTCCCGGGCCTGCCGAGCCGTTAGAAGAAGCTGGCTGGCGTTCGTTCGCCTGCTCGTTGAGGGCCTGGACTGCTCCGGTGAGCGGCATGCGCGTTCCGTGGCCAAGCTCTTTGAGAGCGCTCTTCGTCATGATGTTGTCGATGAGCTTGTAGTCGAGCGCCTGCTCGGGCGACATGTAGTTATCGCGCTCGGCGTCTTTCGCGATCTGCTCGACCGGTTTGCCGGTGTGATACGAGTAGATGCTATAAAGCTCGTTACGAATACGAAGCATCTCCTTCGTGTAAATTTCGATGTCGGTCGCCTGACCCTGTGTGCCACCAAGCGGCTGGTGGATCATAATACGCGAGTGCGGAAGCGCAGTACGCTTACCGGCCGCTCCGCCTGCAAGCAGCAGCGAAGCCATCGAAGCAGCCATGCCAAGGCAGATCGTCGCGCAATCCGGCTTGATGTACTGCATCGTATCGTACACCGCGAGACCAGCCGAGACCGATCCGCCCGGCGAGTTGATGTAAATATTGATGTCGCGGTCCGGGTCCTCGGATTCGAGGAAGAGCAATTGCGCGATGAGCAAGGAAGAAACGTTATCGTCGATCGGCGTGCCGATAAAGACGATGCGCTCCTTGAGCAGGCGTGAGTAGATGTCAAACGCGCGTTCACCGCGTGGCGTCTGCTCGACGACCATCGGAACGAGAGCGGCCTGCGGTGCTACGTTCTGGTAGTAGGCTTCCAGACCCGGAATAGAAGAAAGGCTTTTTGGTAAGTTCATAAACTGTGACGTTTTGTAATTAAACGTAATTACGCACCTGGATTATTCCAGTTTCGTACCGACGAGCCTTCCCTTCTTCCCACCAGCGAAATTATTCGATCACCTTTTCCGTGACTTTTACCTTCTGGCGAAGTAAAGCACCCAGTTTATCGCTAATGATGCGATTTTGGATGGAATCGTGCTTGTGGTAATATTTCAGGAGATTCTCCTTCGGAAGGCCGTATTTCGCCGATTCTTCCTCGGCGAGCTTTTCTAAATCCTCGTCGGTGGCCTCGATACCTTCGGAAGAAATTAACTTATCGCGTAAGAGAATCCATTTCCCACGGGCTTCCGCAATCGGGTGGTTCTGTTGGTGAAATTCTTCCTCATTGATACCGTAGAGCGGTGGGAAGCCTCGGCGTGCGTTTTCCTGCTCGCGTTCTTCGAGCATCTGCTGAATGATCGCATGCGAGATCGTGTGAGGCACTTCGAACGAGTGCAGCTCCAGCAGCTTCGCCACGATGCGCTCTTCCAGGTCTTCTTCCGAAGCTTTGGTACGCGCCTCGTCGAGCTCTTTGCGGACAACATCGCGAAGCTCATCCGTAGTGGAAGCGCGATTATTCGAGACTTCCTTTATAAACTCTTCCGTTACTTCCGCGAGCGTTACTTTCTCGATCGAGAGTACGGTCACGTCCGCCGCTTCCATCTTCTCTTCGGAGACCGGTTCGCCGGCTGCATTGCGGCGCGTGGGAAGCTCGATGCGAACGACATCGCCAGCCTTGTGGCCGATGAGCGCGTTCTTCAGCTCTGGCAAAATATCGGGATCACCGAGATAAGCCTCTTCTTCGGAGGTCTTTGGCGTTTCGCCTTCCGGAGCATTCGTCTCTGCAAAGCTTAAGCGAACGACGACCTGATCGTCATTGATGACATCCGCAGGTTCGCGCGTCGCACGGCGGAAGCGCATGCGCTCGATCATTTTGTCGATGTCTTTTTCCGTCACTGGAATAACGCGCTTCTCGACCTCTATCTGTGAAAGGTCCTGCAATTCGATCTTCGGAGCGATCTCGTACGCGATCTTAAAATGTGCGCCTTCACCCGGATGACGGTGCAGATCGACCATAACCGGATGACCGATCGGTTCGAGCTTCTGCTCTTCTACCGCTTCGCGGAATTTCTCCTGCGCGAGCTTTTCGAGTGCGTCGCCTTCGATGGCGTCGCCATGCAGCCGCTTTACGACCGAGATCGGCGCTTTGCCCGGACGAAATCCTGGCAGTGAAAGCCGTGGCCGCATCGTCTTGTATGCTTCATCAAAAGCCTGTTGCAGTTCGGCTTCGTCAACTCGAATTTCCAGCTCTCGTGCGACCTGGGAGCGTTCGTGTATCGTTGTAGTCAATGTCGAATTAAGAATAACGAATTAAGAGCTATGTGTCCGTTCGCCCACGCGAACCTATTCATTCTTCACTCTTAATTCTTAATTGATATGGTGCCGGAGACAGGACTTGAACCTGCACATCTTGCGATACGAGATCCTAAGTCTCGCGCGTCTGCCAATTTCGCCACTCCGGCCTCGACCATGATTTACGGGATTAAAAGGAGGACAAGGATTGATTTTTGGGATTTCGAAGGAATAGTCCTTAAATCTTTAAAAATCGATCCAGTAAATCCATCCAATCCTGGAAATCCCGGTTGGGTGGCAAAAAACACACCTTCGGGGGTCTTTGTTGCATGGCCAGAATGGCTATTCTTATCCATGTAAGCACTATTATTTCGGACCCCGACGGCCGGATCCTGTTCGTTCGTGAAGCAAAAGAGGTCCATCGAGGGCTGTGGAATTTGCCGGGCGGTCATGTAGAAGAGCGCGAAGAGCTTCGGACTGCCGCTATTCGGGAAGTAAAAGAAGAAACCTCGCTCGAGGTTACGCTTCAGGAAAGAATGCGGGTGCTGGAAGGTATCAGTCCCGCATTACATAGTATACGATTTACCTTTGCGGCCGAACACTGGCGAGGCACGCCGCAGGCCGGCGACGAAATTTTAGAAGTCCGGTGGATGCTCCCCAAAGAATTGCTCGCAATGAAGAGTGAGGAATTGGTCGGAGCTCCTTATTTAAGGGCAATTATTGATGATTGGGTGGAAGGCTCGCCAAGCGGCTTATTGGTCGTAAAAAGGTCCTAAATTCCTGCTGAGCTTGTAATTCGGGTCCTCTCTCCCGTGTCAATAGTAGAAAGCTCACCAGACAGGAGGACGCATGAATCGCTTCAGCATTCTTTTTATCGTCTTTTTCGGGTTCGTCGCAGCAACGAGTGCATCAGCCACCACGCACATCGTTAAGTTTGGCGGTCGAAAGTATACACCAAAAACGCTCACGGTCGCTGTGGGCGATACAATAATCTGGCAGGGCGATTTTGAAGAGCACCCTCTTACCCTCACCTCAGCACCGAAAGGCGCGCCCGGTTTCGCACATATCGAAAAGGGATCGAGCTTTCGCTACGTCGTAACGGTCGCTGGTAATTACAATTATATCTGCGATGAGCACGAGGATGAGGGGATGGTCGGCTCGTTCACAGCTACGGCTTCTCACTAAAATTTTCAACCCAAAACGTCAATACTCACCGTTGGAGGATAATCTATGAAACGTATTTGCTACGCATTTTTCCTGTTCGTCTTTTTTGTGTCCGCAGCTTCAGCTAAAACCTGGACTATTAATTTTGGTGGGGCATTAGGTAATGTCTACAGTCCGAGTAGCTTGGATAATGTAACGGTTGGCGATACCATTACGTGGGTCGGCAGCTTTTCCTTTCACCCCCTTACACTAACACAATCGCCATCCGGGGCAGCAACGTTTGCGCATCACAATACCGGCAATAGTTTTAGTTATGTGGTCACAGCCCCCGGATCGTACTCGTATCAGTGTGATGTCCATTTTAGCTTTGGTATGACTGGAACGTTCACTGCCGCAGCCTCCGGCGTCGATCAGCCGGTCGAAATGCAAATGATGATGGACCCGAGCTATCCAAATCCCGCGATGCACGAGTCGATGGTCCATTTTGAGCTTACGAATCCCGGTCATGTAATTCTTCGCGTATTCGACGCGACCGGTAAACTCGTGCTTACTCCGGCCGACGATGATATGGAGCCGGGTTTTCATATGGTCACGATCGACACGAAACAACTTGCGGCGGGCAGCTATCAATATGTGCTGCAACAGGGTAATGCGGTCTTACGCCGAGAGATGATCGTCGTGAAGTAATAGGTCCGACGAAATAACCTATAGCAAGGTACGGAAAATTGCCGCGCGTTGGGGAGTAAATTCCTGGCGCGCGGCGGTTCGTTTGGGCATGTTATCGGATTCACTCCTCGAAAAGATCGCCCATGCCCGCGAGACCTCCGCTCCAAATTCCGGGGTAGGTGCGATCGATTACCGGAATTTTGGCGAATTACTGTTTAAGCAGTCCCGCTATTATGATACCAAGCCGTATCTTATCTATTATGATGTAGCTGGTAACCGCACGGAGTATGGGTACAAGGATTTCTTCACGCTCGTGCAGCAATGCGCGAACGTTATGCAATCGCTCGGCATCCGTCGCGGCGATCGCATTGCAACGATCAGCCACAATCACTCGGATACGGTGATCCAGTATTTCGCCTCGTGGCTGATGGGGGTGTGCGTGGTCCCGGTAAGTCTTTCGGAAGACGATAACCGCATTCGGTATATCCTGGAAAATAGCAACGCTAAGTTAGCCTTTGTGAGAGCAGATTATTCCGAGCGCATACTTCCTATTCTACGATCGGTTACGACCACGCCTCAAGTCCTGCTGTGCGGAGCAGCGGCGGATAACGAAGCATCCTTTGAGGCTGCCGTTAACATGGCCAGCCCCCTCTTTGTGAGTGCCGATGCAGTAACCATCCATGACGAAGCACTGATCGTCTACACCAGCGGCACGACCGGTAACCCCAAGGGTGTGGTGCTTACGCAGTATAATCTCTTGTGTGATGCGAAGGGTATCACCGAGTGGCATGCAATGACGAATAGCCAGCGGATGATGTGTGTATTGCCTATACACCATGTCAATGGCACCGTCGTTACGCTGGTGACGCCGTTCTATTTCGGAGGTACGGTTGTCCTTAATCAGAAATTTCAGTCCGAGCATTTCTTCGAACGCATCGAACAGGAGCGAGTAAATGTAGTGAGCGTTGTACCAACGCTACTTGCATTCCTGATCGAATATTACAAAGAAAATCCTGCACTATATTCCGCACTCGCCACTCACCATTCCTCGCTGAGGCATATCATCTGTGGCGCCGGACCACTGACGGTCGAGCTTGGTGCACAGTTCGAAGACATGTTCAAGATCCCGATCATGCACGGTTATGGGCTCAGCGAGACGACCTGTTACTCGTGCTTCCTGCCGATCGATCTTAGCGCTAAAGAGCACCAAAAATGGATGCGCGATTATGGTTATCCATCCATCGGTGTTGCGATACCGCAGAATGAGATGATGATCGCGGATGAAGCAGGTCACGAACTTGCGCCTAGTGAAAAAGGAGAAATTTCCATCCGCGGCGTGAACGTAATGAAGTACTATTACGAGAACGAGGAAGCGAATGAGAAGACGTTCAGCTACGGGTGGTTTCGCTCTGGCGATGAAGGTTTTTACCAATTAGACGAATCGGGTAGAAAATTCTTTTTTATCACGGGACGCTTAAAAGAGCTTATTATCCGCGGCGGCGTAAACATCTCGCCTCTGGAAATTGACGAAGTATTAGCGCGCTGTCCGAACGTGAAAGCAGGGATTGCCGTCGGGTTCGAAAATGATTTTTACGGCGAGGAAGTCGGTGCGTATGTGCAGCCCATCGAAGGCGCTACACTGACCGAAGCGGAAGTGCTGAGTTATTGTCAGAAATTATTGCCATTCTCCAAGGCCCCGAAAGCGGTTGTTTTCGGTAACGATATTCCTGTTACCAGTACGGGAAAATATCAACGTAATAAGTGCAAGTCGCTCTTCAAAGAATGGAAGGCGGTGCAGTTTCGTAAACCATCGGCATGAGGCTTCTTTCGCTTCTGTATTATCACGGCGTGCGACGCAAACTCCCCGGTATGCGGCGCACGAAGGAGCGGTTTCGAACTTCGAAACAATTCGATCGACTATATACGCTCGACAAGGACCCCTTCAATGTGCTCGGGTCGTCGTATGAGCAAGAGAAACGAGAGAATCTCATTTCCTTTTTGGAGGGCGCGCACTTTGACTCCATACTCGACATCGGTTGTGGTACCGGTGTAATGCTTCACTATCTTGCGGCGTATGGGCGCAACGTTGTAGGACTGGATTTTTCGTCTCAGGCGATCGAACTGGCGAAACGATCGCTTCATGATATTCCCACTATTCGCCTTATTGAAGGAGACCTGCGAAGTTTAAAGATGGGCGAGCAATTCGATCTTTTTGTATGCTCGGAGGTATTGTACTATCTCACCTCTGCTGAACTGGAAGCCGCGCTCCGTCTGATTGGAGAACATGCACGACCGAACGCAAAACTTATCTCCGTTATGAGATCGGATGACGTGGAAGTTCGAGGAATACTTACATCTACGTTCTCACTGCTGAAAGAACGGGCGTATGTAGCGGCTCGCCCATATACGATCGCCTTGTATGCGATCTAATCTTCTACTCCGAAAACGCCAAGATCGCTTTCGTATTCGCGGCTGGAACGAACGAGGACCTGAAACAGTAGGTCGCTATTGGTAAGCAGAGGGTCATCGAACTCCAGGCGCATGTATTGATTCAACCACTGATGAAGACTGCTAACCTCCTCGAGATTGAGCGTGCGAATATCGCGGGACTGAATGCGGGTTGTTGTATTGGCGGCCATGTTCCCCTCCTTTGAATTGCAGGGAGGAACATCCACTCCGCTTAAAATCATTCTGAGCCGGCGTATAGTGCAAAGCACAGCCCTGAAATTCTTTGCCTATCATAAATAGTGACTCGATATACCCATTTTTTGATCCTTTTTACCGCGTTTTCATTTAGAATCTCACATTCATTATCAAAAATGATATAAAATTAATTTTACGTTATCTTTAACAAATTCAAAAAAGCATGGCTGGCTCCGTCTTTCACTATTCATGTTACACGTTGGTAACATTGGAGTTTTATGCGGTGCGAACCTTTGTACGCAAAGTAAGGGACTGGAACAGTATTTAACTTTCCAAGCCACTTGTAGTTTTCAGTAATCACTTCCTTGCACTAATCTACCCTGACCAAATGGTGTCCCCTTTTTATCGCCGCTTACTTTTTCATTTTCTGCCATTCTGCATTGCCTCGTTTTTTTCCCTTTCAGCTTCAGCTCAATGGCGTGCAGATTCAACGCATAACACCGTAGTCTGCAAAGCCGCAGGCATTCAGGACCAGCCGCAAGGCTGCTCCGATGGTGCCAATGGTGCGATCATAGTGTGGGAAGATGCGCGTGGCGGAACATACCAGGTATACGCGCAGCATCTTGACTCGAATGGGATCGCTACCTGGGCGCCGAATGGAATTAAGCTTGCCACGAACGCCAACGGAGCTACCAATCAACGTTCGCCGATCGCCGTCACCGATGATAGCGGCGGTGCATACGTCGTTTGGACGAGCGATCGCTATGCATCGCAGTTCGGTACGGTGCTATTCGCGCAGCATATTCGTGCTAATGGTGTACTTGCCTATACCGATACTGCCTATCCAGTCGCGATCGGATTAAATAACGTGGCTAATCCGACCTTATGCGATGATGGCCGGGGCGGTGCGTATGTCGCGTGGGAAGATTACCGCACGTCGGTCGTTTCTTCTCGACCGGATATTTATATGAATCGGTTGTGGCCTGGCGGCGCCAAGTTCGGGGTAACGACGTCGGGTTCTCAGGGAATTGTGACAAAGCTGAATTTTGGTCATGGAAATTACTATACGTTCTTCCATGATTCGGCCGCGCATTTTAAGCCCTACATGGTTGGATTGTCGATCAAAGTCTACCAGAACGGTGCGTGGAAACCCTATACGATATCCGCAGTGACGAGCGATACGTCCATGGAATTTGCAACGTATCCGAATCCTGCGGCGAATCTTCCATACTACGTTGCGGGGCCAATTGGGATTTCGGTCGATACCTTCACGAGTAAGCAAACGAAGCCATCGATCTGCAGCGACGGATATGGCGGCTGTTTCCTCGCATGGACGAGCAGTGGTATCAGCCCTAACTCGATCTATGGAACACACATCGATTCTACGGGCCGGCAATTGTGGGATGCCGAACCGCAGCCAGGATTTTTGCTCTTTCAGGGACAAACCTCGACGGCAAACGCGCGTAATGTAACGCTGAACCGCGATGGCAATCAAGTGCTCTTTACATGGGAAGTATATAACGCCAATAATGGCAGTTATGAGATTTACGCCGAACGCCTCCGCAATAATACACCGATGGACACTGCCTTTGCGTGGGGTTCTCCTGTAGACGTAACGAGCGATTGGCCGAATGACCAATTAGCACCCGAAATATTCGGCGATGACTCCCTCGTGCTCGGCACACGTGGAGCACTCGTGCCATTCATCAATCAGGAGCCGGGTGGTGGCGATAATTACGACGCCTGTATGGTCCGCGTGTTCGGGGATGGCGGGCGCCTTCTGCCACCGGGCGGTCAGGGATTTACCTACATGGAAATGAAGCCACATGGCCATACGGGATTGGCTTCCGTTAAAGTAACAGATCCTTCGGACCCTACACGTACCGGGCTTATTAGTGTATGGAATGACTTCTGGAGTGGAACGGACACGATGGTCTATGCGCAACGCGTCGATCGGACGGGCCGTCACTATTTTGGGTCGCCATGGTCATGGGGACAGGCGATCAGCGGTCATGGACCAAACGGCCAGCACTGGACCGCGAAGCAAGTTGCGATCGTACCAAGAACGGATGGCGCCATCGCTACCTGGACGGACAATCGTAACGGTAATTTCGACATCTACGCGCAGTTCATTCCTATGACTGGTATCGCAACAATACCGACCGATACGATCCCAGCTGTCTCGAAGATCGCGTCGCGTACGGGCAGCTTCAACGGCACCGATTGCAACGCGAAGTGCACCAATGTCGTCGCCATCGATACGGGCGCGCACGCGCTCGGTATCGATTCGATCGGCACGGTAAACGCGACTAATATGCGAGTTACCATACCGGCTTTTCCCTTCCGCGCCGATTCCGTCGCCTTTTCTGTGTGCGTAACGGATTCCATGCAGGATGGCAATGCGACGGTGCAGATCGTTGATGAAGCGCTTAATACCTCAACGGCAACCTTTACGTACTGCACGATCCTTGACACACTTGCGCCAGCCGTGACGTGGGATACCGTTACGAACTGGCTCGATCTTCACTTCCGTGAAACCCGTCCGTGGGATCGCGGCCTGCAATCGATCACGGTCTTGGATAGCAGCAATGTATCGTTCGTGCCGCCAATCAGTGAAGTCCATGCCGGTTCTTCGGGCTTTGATATGCGCGTCATGCTGAACACGCAAGGCCAGGCAGCTCACTTCTCCCTCCAGGCCCAGGACGCCTCTGGCAACAAGACGGCGGTGTTTGCATTTGAGAAGCAACCGACCAATGGAGTGATCGACCAAAACCCCACGCTATCGCTCTCCATCTTCCCGAACCCGATCTCAAAGACAGCGACAATTCAACTGAATGGCGCTTCCTCAGCCGAGGTGAAAGTGCTGGACGTTCTTGGCCGCCCGGTCGACCAATTCCATGTCGATGGCTCGTTCGAGTGGCAGCCACGCGACTTAACTGCGGGGACTTATGTTATACTTGCGAATATTGGTACTAATACCATTCTAAAGCGCATCGTTATACAGTAATTTCCCCTGTTTCTTCGCACTATGTTCAACCGAGCCACTCTCCGCTCGGATGCTTGCTCGTTTATTGTGTGTGGAGTGCTGCTGATGGCAACTATGCTGGCAGCCTCCACATCGGTAGCGCAGTGGCATGCCGACTCCGTAACGAATACCCCTGTCTGTGTAGTAACCGGTCTTCAGGATTATCCCAAGATCTGCTCGGATGGCGCCGATGGCGCTATCATTGTTTGGGAAGATGCACGTAATGGGGCGTATGAAATTTTCGCGCAACACATCAATCAGGATGGCCGTACGACCTGGGCCCAGAATGGCGTTCGCCTATCGACCGGTACGACCAACGACCAACGGTATCCCATTATTGCTTCCGATGGCAGCGGTGGTGCGTATGTCGTCTGGCAGGACTACCGTAACGTTACGAACGGCGTAAGCCTGTACGGAACTCATATTCTTGCGAATGGCTCTCTTGCATATCCGGCCAGCGGCGCGCTGGTAGCAACCGGAGCACAGACCGACGCACTACCTGTTATTTGCTCCGATGGGGCCGGTGGAGCATTTGTTGCGTGGACAAGCTCTGCAAAACACGTTTATGCCAATGCACTGGGTTCAAGCGGTGTACGATTTGGCGGCGGTATTACTGTAAATACCTGGCGAAAGATCCAACGCAATCCTGCTATTTGCGCGGATGGCTCGGGCGGCTGCTACATCGCATGGGAAAGCACCGGCGAAATACCCACCGCCATTTGTGCTCAGCATGTAAGTTCGGGAGGCTCGCTATTATGGGGTTCGAGCGCAGGACCCGGTGTCATTGTATTCGAGGACTATCCTAATCCAAACTATCCGACACAGCCAGAACCGGACGCCGGACACGTTTCGGTTTCGCTTGATAAGTCTCAGCTATTGCTTGCGTGGCAGGAAATAAATCCGAATAGCAACGATCAGAATATTCTTGCAATGCGTATGCGGTGCAGCTCTCCAACCGACACTGCAAAAGTATGGTATACCTCCATGCCCTATGTTGCCGTTCAGGTCACTGGCGACTGGCCGTACGATCAATTCGCTCCGCAGATCTATTCGGACGATTCGGTCAATAGTGCTTTAGGAGCGCGTGGTATCCTCGTGCCATTTCTCGACGTGCTGCCTCCGGGTAATGACTATACCGTCGATATGGAGCGGGTATTGGGTGATGGCTCCTTTCAGGTGCCGAACCCTCAGACGTCGGGCTTCTGGCATTTTGCTCTGCAGCCAAACGCAAAGAGCAATTTACGAACGGTAAAGTTAGATACCGGTACTCACACAAGTATACTTGCGGTATGGAATGATGCCCGGTATGCCGGTTCAGGAAAGGGCAATGATACGACCATCTTTGCGCAAAGGATCGATCGTGTGGGCCGAAAATATTTTCCGACACCATCGCAGAGCAATACGAAGGGAATGCCTATTTGCTCTGGTACGTGGCAAGCACGCGAAGTGTGTCTGGCACCTCGAAGCGATGGAGCGATCGCTGCCTGGAGCGATATGCGAAATGGCAATGGAGATATTTACGCTCAGCTTATCCTGATGGACGGCTCTCTTTCCAATGGACTCAATGCGCGACCGATGACCACCATTGTTTCTCAAAAGGGAAGTTATGATGGAAGTGAGTGCAACGCCAAGGTAGATAGTATTTTGGCCATCGATACCGGTGCGCATGCGGGCGGCATTGCCTCGATAACGCCAACTACGATCTCGAACATGCGCCTGGCCACGAAACCGTTCGTAGCCGGCGCCGATACCGTTCACTTTGCACTTTCCGTGATCGACTCGTTCCAAAGCGCTTATGCTTCGATCGCAATTCAAAATAATGCGTTGAACGTATACACAGCAGATTTTAACTATTGCCCTCTTCCAGATACGATCGCACCAGTCGTTACGTGGGATACAGTTTCCAATTGGTTGCAATTTCACTTTACGGATAAGCGCCCGTGGGATCGGGGCCTGGGCTCGATACGGGTTACCGATAGTGCGAACGTCGTCTTCTCCCCGTCACTTAGTTTGGCAACTCCCGGAATTAGCACCTTCAATGTGATCGCATCCCGTTGGGACCTAAGCCAACCAGCACATTTTTGCATTCAGGTAAGCGATACGGCGGGCAATACAACACAAAACTATTGCTTTACAAAATCGCTGGCGGATGTCTTGCCGGATGAATCGCCAGTTTCGTTATTGATCTATCCAAATCCTGTTACTTCATCAGCGATGTTGACGCTAACCGGAATAGGATCGGCAGAAGTGACCGTGCTCGATATGTTAGGACGTACCGTTGACCGCTTCCACATGGATGGATCGTATGAGTGGGCAACAAACTCGTTCCCGGCTGGGAGCTATCTTGTTCGTGCCTCGGCAAACGGTCGAACGTTCATACAGCACATCGTGATCGAATAACTAAATGTAAGGCGTATAAATTAATACGCCTTCGACCAGATCACTTCGTGTTTTGCAGAGCCGCCGCAGACGACACAGTGCGACGGCTTCTCAGCACTTTGGAATTCCGGGAAAGGAATTACACGGATCGTTGCTTTCGTCTCTTCTTTTACTTTTGCCTCGCACTCGGCTGAGCCACACCAGCCAGCATAGATAAACCCGGCATCGCGAGCGACCAATTCTTTCACTTGATCGTACGAGGTAACATTACGAATGCTGTTGGCTTCGCGACGAGCTTTGGCGTTCTCGTATAGCTGCGACTGCAACCGGTCGAGAAGTTGAGGAATTCGAGCGAGCAATTCCGTTCTACTAATAAACAGCTTTTGCTTTTTACCAGGCTTCGGAGCTTCTTCCTGCGAAAGCTCAACACGAGGCACAATAACGACCGTATTCTTCTCTACATCCTTGGGGCCGATCTCCATGCGAAGTGGTACACCCTTCAACTCCCAGTCGTAGAATTTCGAACCAGGACTCATCGAGTCACGATCGTCGAGCTTCACGCGAACGCCTGCAGCTTTGATGATGCGAAAGACTTCCTCTGCCGCTTCCATTACCGTCAGCTTCTCGGCATCGGTCTTAAAGATCGGCACGATGACAAGCTGGATCGGTGCAACGCGAGGAGGTGTCACAAGACCATTATCGTCAGAATGCGTCATGATAAGGCCACCGACCATACGGGTCGAGACGCCCCACGAAGTATTCCATGCATATTCGAGACTACCCTCACGCGATTGGAATTGGAGGCCAAAGACCTTCGCAAAATTTTGCCCGAGGTTATGGCTCGTGCCATTCTGTAACGCCTTGTTATCCTGCATGAGAACTTCGGTCGAATACGTGCGTAATGCACCGGCGAAGCGTTCGCTATCCGTTTTAAGTCCGGTAACGGCGGGCATTGCAAGGTATTCTTCCATGAAGGTACGATAAACACCCAGCATGCGCAGCGTCTCTTCCTCTGCTTGCTGTTCCGTTTCATGCGCGGTATGACCTTCCTGCCACAGGAATTCCATCGTTCGCAAAAAGAGGCGCGTGCGCATCTCCCAGCGAACGACATTCGCCCACTGGTTCATCAGGATCGGCAGGTCGCGATAGCTCTGTACCCACTTGGCGTACATCGAGTAAATGATCGTCTCCGAAGTGGGCCGCACAACGAGTGGCTCCTCGAGTTCTTTGCCACCTCCGTGTGTGACCACAGCAAGCTCTGGCGCAAATCCTTCGACGTGCGCTGCTTCGCGAGTGATAAAGGACTGCGGTATAAAAAGCGGGAAATACGCATTGACATGACCAGTATCCTTGAACATGCGGTCCAGGGCCTGCTGCATAAGCTCCCAAATTCCGTAGCCATTCGGTCGGATGACCATGCAACCACGCACGGGCGAATGCTCTGCCAGTTCAGCACGGGTCACGATCTCGTTATACCAGGCACTAAAATCTTCCGATCGTTTTGGTAATTTATCCTCTGCCATTGCAAAATGCGTATTGTAAGACGCTGTTAATGGAAGCGGGGGCAGTTTTGTTCATCTTTATGAAAGGTTTTACGTCCTCTTTTCTAATCAGTCCTGTTTCAAAGCCTACCATTCAAAAACTTTACGGTAATAAACTTCTTCCTCTGCTGGTAAGGAATTACCGCTTTCCAGGTTAGCAAGAAGCGTTACTATCATGTTTTTTGCGCGCCATTGGCGGTATTCCATAGGTGCTCCCACCGCGGCTTCCATGGCTTATCGTTTGTCCTAAAACCTACCAAGAGAGTGGCGATCGATCGTTGCCACTCGGTCCGGCAATCGCTCATGGTTTCGATGGCTTCCATTCTCCGGCCTCAGCGACGAATCGCTTCTACGGTAGCATACTACCACGGGGCCGGACGACCCATAAATTCGATCACCTGCTCACACTTTTATCAACGGGAATGCATATGAAAACAAACGAACAACTACAGCGCGATGTGATGGACGCACTGCGGTGGGAGCCACTGCTGAATGCCTCAGATATCGGAGTAACAGCTCGCGATGGTGTCATTACGCTCACAGGTTATGTCGATAGTTATCCGAAGAAGCTGGCTGCTGAACGAGTCGCGAAGAATGTGGCCGGAGTAAAAGCAGTCGCTGAGGAAATCGACGTCCACCTTCAGACCAGCAACCAAAAAACAGATACCGAGATCGCAGAAGAGGCTGTGCACGCTCTGCGCTGGTGCAGTAACGTGCCGGACGATCGCATCCAGGTAAGCGTCGAAAATGGTTGGGTCAAACTGGAGGGTGAAGTCGAGTGGGAATACCAAAAGAGTGAAGCTCGGCATGAGTTAGAAGATCTGATCGGCGTTCGCGGTATCAGCAACTTCATCATGGTTAAACCGCGCGTTAAACCAGCGGATGTGAAAGATAAAATTCGCCGCGCCTTTGAACGCTCTGCGACCGTCGATGCAAACAAGATCGCTATCGACGTGAATGGAAGTATCGTCACGCTTCGCGGCCCCGTTCGCTCGTGGGCAGAACGCGAAGACGCCGAAAGCGCTGCCTGGTCGGCACCAGGTGTCACACAAGTAAAAGATGAGCTTCGCGTCGGCGAGCTCGAGGAGATTTACTAAAGCCTTTAATCGGTCCGTATCATGGGGGATGCGGATTTAATTGAAAAAATAAAATAGCGGCCTTGCAACCAGGGCCGCTATTTCTCTCATCACATAACCAACGTTATTGCCATGTTTGAATCCACACTACCGATCGACCGGTCCTTGCTTAAGGATCGTAAGACACTCAAAAAGACCGTACAAAGCGTCGCTATTGCAACTGGCGCGCTGGCAGCAGGATACGGTGCATTTCGCCTTATTCGCGGACGCCGTGCCGATAGATCGTATGAGGAACGGGCCAAGGAATGGCTCAAGCAACGCATCGAAAATATTCAAACGGTGCTTGACCTATCGCTCGAAAAAGCCGAAGAGATACATGACGAGATCGAAGGCACACTGCATAAGACCTTAAAGCTACTCGATCGCGCAGAATGCATGAAGCCGAATATGCGGGAAAAATTGCATATCGCGGTTGATAAGATGCTCCTTAAAATGAAGGTCAATCTGCATAAAAATCTGGAGTTAAAGACAGAGCTTCAACTCGAGGTCCTCGAAAACTTCTACAACGAGCTTCGAGGCTGGATCTTTCGAGTAAAAAAGGCAGAAGCCGAAGTAGAAGCAACCGCCTAGCTGCTATTAAGCATCGTCGTCACGGAATGGCCGGCAAAATGGTAGGAACAATGAAGGATTGCTCCTAAGAAACGCTGTGTTATTCATGAGAGCGGGAAGGGGGCGTTCATATTCCCCTTCCCCTTTGGTCCGAACGGGACGCATCATTTTGCCACGATCGTCCGCTGTTAGCTTTTGGTCTTCCAGATTTAAGGGAGGTATTCATGTCCGTTTCTCTAGCCAAAGAAGTCAATATTATTCAAAAATCCGATAAAAAAGCAAGCACCACTCAAACAGAAGTAAATCACCGCAATCTCTATCGTTTGCCATGGAATCTTGCAGATAACGCGATCTCCTGGCTCGAGCCGACATCTCAATGCAATTTAGCGTGTGATGGCTGCTACCGAGAGAACGTAACAAAAAGCCACAAGCCGCTCGAGCAGGTTCGTGACGAGATCGATGCATTCATTCGCTTGCGGAATTCCGATGGCATTTCCATCGCTGGTGGTGATCCACTCATGCATCCCGAGATCGTGGAGATCGTCCGTTACGTTGCTTCTCGTGGTATCAAGCCGGTCATCAATACAAATGGCGGGTTACTGACGCGCGAGCTTTTGAAAGAGCTGAAGAAGGCCGGTGCTATGGGCTTCACCTTCCATATCGATAGCAAACAAGGCCGGCCTGGATGGAAGCAAGCGGATGAATTACAGTTGAACGAATTGCGGCTGTATTTTGCAGACATGCTCGCCGAAGCGGGCAATCTCTCGTGCGCGTTCAACTCCACGGTTTATGAAGATACACTTCATCACGTGCCCGATCTCGTAGAATGGGCGGGAAAGCATATCGATAAAGTACAAGTAATGGTCTTTATTCTTTATCGCGCAGCCGCACCGCAAATTCCGTTCGATTGGTATGCAGGTGCGAAGAAGATCGACATGAACGATCTTGTATACGGCGAAACCGAAGAGCGAAAGATCGATATGAAATCGACCGACGTTGTGCGAGAAATTCGCAAGCGCTTTCCAGAATTCACTCCATCTGCGTATTTGAATGGCACCGAGCAACCCGACTCCTTCAAATGGCTGCTCACAGGCCGCATCGGGACCACGAAAAAGATTTACGGTTACGTCGGCCCTAAATTTATGGAGATAAACCAAACGGGATATCACGCACTGAAGGGCCGCTATCTCGCCTACGCTTCTCCGAAGGTTACAAGCCTGGGTCGTTCGATGCTTCTCTTTTCTCCGCTCGACAAAGGTATTCGTAGTATTGCCGCAAACTACACATCGTCCGTTTTGCGAAATCCTGCTCGTATGCTGCGGGGACTGCACTATCAATCGATCATGATCATTCAGCCGGTCGATTTTTTGGAAAGCGGATTCCAGAACATGTGTGATGGATGCCCCGACATGACCTTATACGATGGCAAGCTTGTATGGTCCTGCCGCATGGAAGAGCTCAAGCAATTTGGAACGTGGGTTCGGACGGTGCCTCGAACCAGTGAGCTGCCGGTTATCCAGCATTGACATGAAATAGCGTTCCCAGCCCATACGTCACAACGGCAACGATGACGCCGACGATCATCATTTCCATTCCGGACTTCCACCACGAGCGGACGGTAATAATGCTCTTCGCGGCACCTACAGCGAAATGAGCGACGAGTGAGAGAACAAAGCTCGCTATGACTGCGCTCATTCCTCCCAGAAAGAAGAATGGTATGAGAGGAATGAATGCACCAATAAGCGTCGAAAGGCCGCCGGAAGCAAGCGACCTCCACGGACTGGGGAATGACATTTCGGACAATCCCAATTCCTCAGCGCCCATTACTTTTAAAAACTCTTCGGGCTGTTTCGAAATTTTTCTGGCAAGGTCATTCGCTTCTTCTTCGCTCAAGCCGCGAAGTTGATACATGAGCGACAGCTCCTCGATCTCCTCTTCAGGATTCTCTTCCATCTCCTGCCGCTCTCGGTGCATTTCGCCCTCATACACTTCACGCTCGGATTTCGAAGCAAGATATGCGCTCGATCCCATGGATACCGCGCTCGCGATCATGCCGGCAAATCCGGAAATAAGCACAAAGTTGGTCGAAGCTCCCGCCGCGACATCCGTTGCACCGGCAACGCCGCTCACGATTCCAAAAACGGCACCAAGACCATCATTTGCTCCGTAGATCGCATCGGCGACCCAACTTCCCGATTTCACATGCCAACGCTCACGACGCAACAGCCCTTCGAGCTTTGAGCGCGTCTCATACTCGGAATGGTAGTGATCGCCCGAATACATCGAGCGGATCACTTTGCCATGCACCTCTTCTTCTTTCTTTACTTCCTCGATCTCTTTTATTAGCTCAGGATCCGTGACGCCTGCCATCATACTGGCGTAGCTGCGTTCGGCAGCATCTTCGTCCGCTTCCATACGGCGGAGGACCGTCTCGACATCGAGGGATTTCACCAGCATACGCTTATAGCCCAACGCTACCTTCGATGGCTCTTCCACTTTTGCACCCAGTTCTTCCAATCGAGCTTTCCATCGAGCCGCATGCTTCTCTTCCTGCTGGACGAGTTTATAGAGCACTTGCTTCCGCTTTTCATCGCGCTCGCGTTCTGCAAGCGCACGGTATTGCTCTGCCGCCTCACGTTCCGCGCGGTAATTCGCTTGCAATACTCGAATAGTGTTGGATTTGCTCATTGGGACAGCAGTGATTATTCCTTTATAAACTTAACGATAGAAGTCTTCTCACCCTCTTGAATGAAGCAATTATATGCCCCGCTTGGAAGTGCACTTAGATCTATCGGTGTATTCTCACCAATATTTTTAAAGTGCAGGATCGATCGGCCAAGCAGATCGCGAATCGTAATATTAGCGAAGCCTCCATTTAATCCTTGAATGGAAATGGATTCTCTTGCTGGATTGGGATAACAAGAAACAGTATTTGGTGAATTCGCAAATGTAACTACATCAACTGGAAGACCCGTAGAGTATAGTGGAGTTTGATGTGTAATACCCTGATGATCGATAGCAGTCAATCTGTAGCGGACTGGTCGAATATGGCTCCTGCCAACAAAATGATTGGCTGTAGTACGATGCAACGTATCAAGTGATAACACATCCCATCCATTGGTAGCAAAAACTGTCACTGTCGTAATCGAATCCGTTGGATCGTAAGGATCTGGAAACACATCGGCTGAAATCGTATCTTGATGAACTCGCAGAAAAGCTGAGTCGATCGGTTCATGTACGATCATCGGTCCAGCGCTCCAGGCATAATCCGCGAATGGCATGAGGAAGGAGTAATCGGCAGCCCAAGTCGTGTACATCATGCCACGCATTCCCTGTGGGTGACGCTCCATTGCATCCCGCCATGCACGAATGTTCGCTGTGTTTTGAACGTCATAGTATGGGGACGTCACCTGCGAAAATCCGTGGCGCTCAAAAAAAGCAAGGCTCGAATCCATGTTGCCGCCATTCCAATTAACGATCGTAATAGACGTTGGTATCTTATTCCAATCGCCAGTGAGATCGCCGTTCACCAGATAATAATTATTGTGAGCGTTGTGAAGTGAGTCGAACATATCGCTCCAGACGAAGCGCTCGGCACCGGAATGCACAACATTGACGACCGAATCACACTTTTTCAGATTATCGGCCAGCAGATCGGCTGGTGATGAATGCCGAGCAGAACAGGCGGAATCCCAGTTCATCACACGAATTTCATCGTGCCCCATCATGTAGCGCTTCGGCGTAAGCAATGAATCAACGCGGTGGACCTGATCGTGTATGATGGAGTAGAGTGTATCTTCGGAGACGCAGACCATCGTCGAGCCGTCGCCCGAAAGATCGTTCAACACCGGATTAGCGCGAATGAAATGGACCTGCACTTGATCGCCATTATGAATGGTGCCTCCTGCAAGCGCTCGGAATGTTGGTGATGCGTGCCACGTGTAACTTCCGTTCGCCTTTTCCATCGTGCTATCGATAAGCACCGCATAATCCACGCCTTCTTTATAGACCGTCGATCCGGAATTCGAAGTGACGCGCGGCATATCGGACCTTCTCCTTAGGAGATTCGTCATGCCGGCATCTTCGATCGAAAAATCATCGAGCCAAATAGTACCGCCCGATCCACTCCATACACCGCAATAGACATACATCGAATCGTAGTTCAGCGTGTTAAAAATGACATTCGCCTGTTGCCAAGCGGTACTGGTCGAGTTAACGGGAAATTGAGTAAAGGTAAGAGCCGAAGAAGAATTACCATGAAATCCGATCGCAAGTAAGTTGAATTCGCCGCTGAAGTTCTGCGTCCTGAACCATGCTGACATGTGGTAGCCACTATGTGGCTTACAGGTCAGCATCTTAATAAACCGCCCGTTTGGTGCACTGGAAGAGAAGTTTTCGCATCGGGCACTGTAGCGACCGTTATGCACGACGGTGCTATCAACAAAGATCGTTGGATCGTAATAGCCCCAACCCGGGAATTTGCCGCCCGTCGCATTCTCGAAATCGCCGTGCGGTAACGCAACCTGTGGATCGCCAATAAGTCTGCCCGTATCGCTATCGATCTGATAGGTGCAGATAGTTGGAATACCTTCAGCCACGTCAGGATCGTGAATGAGCTCGCCTTGGGAATAGCCGATAGAACATACACCAGGAATTACTTCGACGTTGTCGATACCTGCATGCGCGTGCATGGTATCGACATGGCTATAGTAGTAATTATCGAACCAGTCGAGAATGCTGTACTTGAAATCGTTTTGCTGGAGCCCGTTGAGTTTATGGGCTGCCATCGAGTCCTCAATAGCTTCAACGTCAGCAACTTGCGAGAGCACCATCATATTGTGTTGGGAAAACACCCAACGGATGGGGTAATCGGGCCAATCGAAAATGTGAAGAGACGGCAAGGTATCGCGTGTCTCTTTTAGCAGTTGAAGAAGAGTTGACACGCCGTAAAATGTACCGCTGGAATCCGCGCCAATAATGACAATATCATTTTCTGTCGTAAGCGGGTTAATATCCAGAATGTATGACTCCGGACGAAATACCTCACCTGGAATTTGGACTTTCGTTTGCCATGTATGCGAAAGGCTCTCGTTCGTATCTGCGATCAGGATCGCATTCCCCTGATGATTATATTGCGACTGGGTCACGACCGGAAGTGTAGTGCCAAGCTGAGCATTAATTACCCGTTGGAAATACTGAACTGCCTTTTGAGTACCCACCGATGGGTTATCACTCGTTACGATCTGGGTGGTAGAAGAAAGAGTAAACATCCGCCCGCCGGTCCGAATAAATGAAGTATGCGGTCGCGGATGAAGGGCGGTCAGAATATTTAAGGACTGTCCAAAAGCGGGAGCGGCGACAAGGAGCAACAGGAGAATCGTGATACGCTTCATCATATAATAAAATTAAAGCTTCTATCGTAACCGGAAGACCCACAAAAATAAGGAATCGGCTGAATCTATCTGGAATTCCGTCGTATATCCTCTGGGTTCTATGCCGTGTTTTACTGGCCTCGTGCCTTATTCATCACCGTTCACGCATCTTTTTAAGGTATTCACTTGCGTTTTTAAGCATTTTATTGCGTTTAAGGCATCTATTGCGTTAGCCACAGCAACTCCCTTTTCGATTTGAAGTACGTTCGGTTCGTCACCATTTTTTCTCTGCTGCTTTTCGCAAGCAAGGTGGTTCTCGGCCAATCCGTTCAGAACGGCGGACCGGTTAGCGTAGTACCATCGAATGGCCTCGTTGCTATTCCTGCACAACTTCCCGATCAGGACTCCGCCGACGACCGGCCCTGCTTCACGCTCGATGGCCGCACCATCTACTTTGGCTCTCGCCGCTTTTCGAAAGACCCCTGGCGCGTATCCGATCCCAACCCTCGCTGGAAATGGGATAGCGATCTATGGACCCGTATACTCACGGATAGTGGATGGTCCGTTCCGATCAATCTGGGTCAGCCGGTAAACAACTCGGGCGGTCAGCTTAACCCAACGGTATCGCCACGCGGCGATGAGCTTTATTTTACTGGCTCCGGGCCGACGCTTTGGCGAGCGAAGATGGTCGACGGTAAATTTCAGCAGCCCCAACCAGTACCGGGAATGCTGAATAACGTGTTTTACGCGACGAAGCAAAATTCGGAAGCAAAATTTGCGGATTCCCTGCGGCAGCTCGTTTATCAGGAAATGCTGCCGGATTCCGATCTCCGGCTTCGCGCACCCGATGCTTGGGAGCTTCACGCAAAGGAGCGTCTCATCAAGCATTTGAAAACACAAATGGCAGCCGATTTTTTTCAAGGATTAGTGCGATGTGAATCGACGATCTGGCCAGATGGGAAGCAGGCGATCATCAGCGAAAATTTTGGAAAGAAGAACGCATACGGATTAGGCGGAGAAGGCGGGTCCGACTTGTGGGTTGTACTTATTAGTAACAACGGCAATTGGGATACGATCAAATATCTGAATGGCAATGTCAACTCCGAATATGATGACACCTACCCGTTCCTTGCTGCCGACGGAGCAACCCTCTACTTCACCTCCAACCGCCCCTGTACCACCTGTCCGCCGGGGACGAGCGGAGGACAGGATATCTATCGCACACAATTCGATGGTTCACACTGGACCGACCCTGTTCCACTCGGGCCGCCGTTCAACACTAATGCCGATGACTATGGCTTTTCGATCGGCCCCGATGGTAAGACCGCATATTTTGTAAGCAACCGTACCGGTCCATCGCGGCTGTATCAGGTCTCTCTTAGTCCGAAAGACTCGGCGATCGCACCAAAGCCAGTCGTTATCCTTCAGGGAACGGTAACGGATGCCAAAACCCATAAGCCACTGAAGAGCGAGATATTTGTCGACGATCTGACGGCCGGCAAAAATCAATTCAGCGTTTACACGGATAGCCTAACCGGAAAGTACGTGCTTGCTGCCGAACGCGGCCATCACTTCGGCGTTCAGGCGATCGCCCCCGGCCATTTGCCTCATTCGGAACGCTTTACCGTGCCCGCCGATGAACCGTTCGACCGCACGAAACTCGATCTTGAACTCGAGCCGATCTATGTCGGCGCAACGATGGAGTTCAAGAATATCGCGTTCGAGTTCGGCAAGGCCGAGCTATTGCCAGAAAGTAAACTCGAACTGGACCGTGTTGTCGCAACGCTTCAGCAATCGCCTAATGCGACTCTTGAGGTCGCCGGTCATACGGATGACGTTGGCAGCAATGCCTTCAATCAAAAACTTTCGGAAGAACGGGCCAATACCGTGCGAGATTATCTCGTTTCCCGCGGCGTTGCTAAAACACGGCTACGAGCCGTAGGATACGGAAAGTCAAAGCCGCTCGTAAAGGGATCGTCGGAAGAAGCGCGTGCGCGTAATCGTCGTGTCGAAATGGTTGTGACCAGCGAGTCGGATTAAACAGGCTGGGTTAAAGGAGGTAGTATTTAATCCGAACCCTAAACGCTATACCCAAAAGATGTTAGAACACCGCACCATTCGTGGAATAGATATCGCCTTCGAGTGGGTCGATGCCGGAGGCGAGCTTATTGTTTTTCTTCATGGCGTCGGCGCCGATCGTACCTCATGGGCGCCGCAGCTCCCATTTTTTAGCCAACTCGGCTATTCCGTTGCTGCTCTCGATATCCGTGGCACTGGGGCGTCACAGGCACGATATGAAACGGGGATCGCAATACCCATATCGATACAAGATTTTGCAGCCGACGTCAACACGCTCATTCTCGACCTCGGATTTCAGCATGCACATTGGGTTGGCAATTCCATGGGCGGTGTCGTCATCATGCAAGCGATGAAAGAAAAATATAGCACGATCGCAAATGCAGTATTGTGTAATACGTTTGCAAAGCACCCTTCTTCGGACATCTTGCTTCCTCGTCCGGGTCAGGCGCTTCGCTCGAAATCGCTCGAGCAGTTTGCGGCAGACCGCATTCCCGCCGCTCACCGACCCGATATTGACCGCGAGACCCTGCAGGCGAGCATTGCAAGCATGGCAGCAAAGGATGTTGAAACGTACTTGTTATCCTGGCGCGAAACCTGGCGTCACGATTTTCGCGATGCACTGCGAAGCGTAACGACGCCTTCCCTGGTCATTACCGGCTCCTTAGATAAGATCACCCCGCCCGCACTGGGAATGGAAATAGCGCATCTTATTCCGAATGCGAAGTATTGTCAGATCGACAATGCGGGCCATCTTTCCAATCTCGATCAACCTCAGGAGTTTAACCGGGTCGTCTTTGAGTTTCTGAGAAATGGCTCGTAAACTCACGCTGGTCTTCGCCGTTTGTCTTTTCGCTTGTAGTCGTCTTTCCGCACAAACCCCGGTCGATACCGTTTCTCTGGAACCGTATCTCTCCATGCATGGCGTTGGTGCACCAGCGTTAAGCCCGGATGGTAAGTGGGTCGTGTTTACAACAAGCACTTCCGGCACAGCGCAACTGTGGAAAGTCCCCGCTCGCGCTACGCCGGATGGCGATGCGTATTGGCCTGACCAGTTAACGTTTTTCGGCGATCCTATTGGCGGTTCCGAGTGGTCGCCCGACGGCCAATGCCTGCTCTTCCGTAAAGACGTCAACGGTGACGAGCGCCAACAGCTTTACATCATTCATCCCAATGGCTCGGGACTTGATTCGCTGACACAAAATCATAAAGCGATCTTTGCTGGAAGATGGTCGCCGGATGGTCGGTCTATCATCTATGAATCGAACGAACGCAACGAAGCCTATTTCGATATATATCGAATGGACTTTGTAACGCGCAAGGTCACACTACTGCATCAGTCCGATCATCAAAACGGTCTTATCAACATCAGCCGCGATGGACGCTGGCTTTTTATCGACCGCGATTCGGGCAATGCCAATGATTATGTCTACGTCGTAGATCTATTACACGATAAGCCGACCGACGAACCACGTCTGCTCACTCCTCATAGCGGCGATGCAACCTACAATGGCTTTACTATCTCACCCGACTCGAAAACGCTCTATTTTTTCACGAATCAAGATCGAGAATTTACCAATCGAGCAAAGCTCGATTTTCAGGACCCTCACGCTTCCGTGGAATTTCGAGAGCAGGTGCCTCACGATGTTGACCAGGACATTTTTTCACGCGACGGAAATATTGAGGTCGTGACGCGTAATATCGATGGCGCAAGTTCGTTCACGGTTTATGATGTCAGGACCGGCAAACCATTATCCGGTCCCACACTGCCGCCGATCGGTTTCGTAAATAATTTGCAGATCTCGAATGATGGAAGTGTTATTGCATTCAATTATACCGGCCCGACGGAGGTGGGAGCGATCTACGTGTTCGATCGCAACCGAGGCACGACCGAGCGCGTAACGAAGCCATTTTTGGCCGGCATCGATCCGAAGACGTTTGTAGCCGCCGAACTGATCCATTACCCTTCGTTCGATGGCACGATGATACCATCATATTATTTTCATCCTAATACTACCCATAAGGCACCCGTCATTGTGATGATGCATGGCGGCCCCGAAGATGAAGTACGACCGTGGTTCAATTCCTTAGCGGAGTATTTCGTAGCGCGGGGGTATAGCGTTTTATTACCGAATGTTCGCGGTTCGACGGGTATGGGCAAGTCCTATGCGGCGGCCGATAACGGTACACAGCGCATGACGAGTGTGCGGGATATGGAATATGCAGGCTATTGGCTCGCGAAGCAGCCCGGCATCGATTCCAACAAGCGTATTATCTTTGGTGGCAGTTATGGCGGGTTTATGTCGCTCGCGGCGATGACCATGCAACCGCAAATATGGTCCGCCGGCATCGATCTATTCGGTATTGCGAATTTTCTCTCTTTTCTCCGCAACACCGGTGCCTGGCGTGCACGAAACCGCATGGCGGAATATGGTGATCCGGTGAAAGATTCTGCATTCTTATATCAGATCTCTCCGATCAATCACGTCGATAATATTCGCCATCCTCTGTTTGTGTATCAGGGTAAGAACGACCCACGCGTACCCGCGAGCGAAGCGGAGCAAATAGTCGCGGCAGCTCGAGCGAAGAACATTCCAGTCGAATATATATTGTTACCGGATGAAGGCCATGGTATCTCGAAGCGCGAAAATCGTATTATGGTCTATACGAAGATGATCGACTTTTTGGACCGCGTCTTACAATAATGGCAAAGCTGAACGATCTATCACAACTTTCCCGATTGCTTTCGAGCGAGCAAAAGGAAGTGCTCGCTAACGAGCAGGCTTCGCGTGCGGCAAAACGGTTGATCGGTGAAGGTCAGGAAGTGCGCGTTCTGCTCGACCGCAAGGCTCGTCGTGGCAAAGCCGTTACCGTTATAGAAGGACTACGCCTTTCGACCGAAATGCGCGATAAACTCGCACAGACGCTGAAGCAAAAATTCAGCGCCGGTGGCACAGCAATTCAGGATACTATCGAACTACAGGGCGATCACGTTGCGCGCGTGAAAGAATATCTCATTCAAAATGGATTCACCGTAAAATAGCTCGCATGTTCCAGAATCTTCCGCCGCTTTCGCGAGGCATTATTATAGGATTCGTAGTATCGGCAGTCCTTTCGTTGATCCTGCCAACGTTAGCGGTATGGGTTTTCCCTCTTTATCCTGCCTTACTGTTGCGTGGTCTGCAAATCTGGCGACTTGTTACTTATCCATTCTTTTTTGCGATCTCGATACATAACCTTTTATGGGGCGCGATCTCGCTTATTTGGACGGGCATGATCGTCGCGATGTTTGGCGGTGAATTGGAAACGATCGTTCATACACGCCGTCTTACACTTGCACTAATTACGAGCGTCGTTATCGGTGGAATACTGTTCGCGCTGTTAAGTCCCGATGGCACACTCGCAGGTTCCGGTATGATAACGATGTTTCTGCTCGGAGGCTTTGCCTATATGTGGCCGAAGCGTGAGATCTCGGTCTTCGGACTCTTTTGGGTTAAGGCATGGGTCATTGCACTTGCGTTCTTCATTCTTTCGGTTATCCCGATGAGCGGGCTGCAATTGGATACGAGCGCATCGAATTTATTTGGCCCGTTCTTCGGGGCGTTTAGCGCGATCTTGTATTTACACATCACGTACCGGCAATATGGATTTGGCCGCGGCTTCCTTAATAGAATGGAAGCGGCCCTCACGCCACGGCGCTCACCGGGAAAGCAGCAGCCATCCGTTCAAACGATCGAGCAGCAGATCGATACCATCCTTGATAAGATCGCAAAAAGCGGCATGAATAGCCTTTCCAAAGAAGAGCGAGAATTTTTATTGAGGAACAGCAAGTAAGATATTACAGAATGTACGGCTGAGGCGTGAAGCACTGTTAGCTACTGTGCCGTAACGGCCGTTACAATTCTTGTTGAATCTCTGTTAGAAAACGTATGAGTTTTCAGCGGGCTCTCGCCTGGAGTATCTTCTGGATCGGACTTTCGCTACTTGTCGCGGTAGGAATTTACTCCTATTTTGGTCCGGCGCCGGCAGAAGCTTTCCTTACTGGTTACACGCTCGAAAAAGCGCTCTCGGTCGATAATCTTTTCGTCTTCCTCATGATCTTCACATACTTTAATGTGAAGCGTGAAGCACAACGGCGCGTACTCAATTTTGGGCTTATCGGCGTACTTATTCTCCGTGGTATTCTTATCCTTGCCGGTATTGCCCTGGTAGAACGGTTTGCCTGGATATTATACCTCCTCGGTGCGGTCGTTCTTTACAGTGGGTTCGTCATGGCATTTGGTGGTGAAAAGCAATTCGACCCCAAGAAGAGCCGGACCATTAAGCTCGTGTCGCGATTCATTCACGTATCTCACGAACACCACGGAGTGCGGTTTTTCTTTCGTGAGAACGGGCACCTTGTCGCAACGCCGCTCTTTCTCGTGGTTGCAGTGATCGAAGTGACCGATGTGATCTTCGCAGTCGATAGCATTCCTGCCATACTCGCGGTCACTCGAGATCCGATCATTGTCTTCTCCTCCAACATGCTCGCGATCCTTGGTCTCCGCTCCCTTTATTTTCTATTATTACGCGCGCATGATGCTTTCCGGTTTGTAAAGCAAGGGGTTGGCGTTATATTGTGGTTCATCGGAATAAAGATGATCTTGCCAGCCTTTGTGCCGGGTTTTGAAATAAGCAACACGGTCGCGCTCGGTGTTGTACTGATAATTCTTACTGTGTCTGTAGTGCTCTCTGTTGTGATCCGAAAACCGAATGATGGCAACGATCACCGTTAAAGATACCCGCCGTACAAAAATATTCTGGACGCTCGTGGGATGCGCGGTCATCTTCGCGTGCACCCTCACCTATCCTTTCAATAACGATAATGCGCTGTATGCCTACATGGCCGATCTGGCATTAAAAGGTCACCTCCCTTACATTGGCTCGTGGGATCAGAATTTCCCGGGTATTATTCTTATACATGCTGCACAAATTATCATAAGCGGCCATTCTCAGCTCGCATTTCATATTTTCGATATTGTTCTTCAGCTTTTAGGAAGCTATTTGCTAATTCTCCTCGGCGAACGGTTGCATAGTTTGAGAGCGGGGATCTTGGCAGCATTGCTTGCGAGCCTGTATTACCTTCAGCAAGGGTTGTGGATGTCCGGCGAGCGCGACACGTATGTATCGATAATGCTGGTCGGGGCGATGTTGTTGGCGCTCGATCGAAAGCGACCGGTCGCCGTCGGGTTTCTTTCGGCGCTGGCCTTTCTTTTCCGACCAACCTATGCGTCTTATGCGTTGGTCTTTGGAGTGTTGTATTTGATCTCCGATTGGCGAACGAAACCACGATCGCTCAAGCCAACAATACGATTTGTGGCCGGATGTCTTTTTACTCTCGCTGTATTTGTTGGGGTCTACCTTGCAATAGGCGGATTCAAAGATCTTTGGGATGCTGTCATTCTCTTCAACGCTAAAGTCTATAGTGGGGAAGGTGCGTCCTTTAGCTTTTGGGTGCCCATTCGCTTTTATGCGGTGTCAATAATTGCCGTAGCGATCGGTATCTGGTTTTTATGGAAGAACGAGCGTACCGCTCTCTATTTATGGCTGGCGCTTTTTGCCGCGAGTGTTCTTTCGCTGATTGTTCTGTATCGCCACAGCGTATACCATTATCATCCTGCGATGACGCTGTTCTTGCTCGTCTCGTCCATTGGGTGGATTGAGATCACCAACCTGCTAAGTCTTCGCTGGAAAGGAATGCGCCTAGCGTTTCCGTTCGTCGTCGTATTCTTCTTTATCCTGCAAACCCTAAGGGGAAACACGATCGAACATGTGCTGCTCGATATTGCAAAGGGTCGGATTAACTCTCTGGAAGGATCCTACGAACGGTATGAACCATCGCCCGAATTTGGAGTGCGCGTACAAACAGAGGTCGGTGATTATTTAAAGGCGCATACCCATCCTGGCGATACCGTCCAAATGTTTGGGCCCTATAGTTACCCCCAATATATGGTAGGACTTCTTACAGCCAGCCGATTCCAAACGCTCCATGCTATCACGATGCGTGGGGTAGGCGACTCCTTGCAGCCATTCCAGAAAGCGTGGCGCAAAGAATACCTTCACGCCATGATAACTCAAAAGCCGCTTTATTTTATTGTTTGTGATGCTCCTGAGGCGTTTCGGCAATATTATGGAGGGCGGCTGGGGCATGAGATCCTGAGGCAGGACTTCACAGAACTTGGTCAGTGGCTCATTTCTAATTATGAGCCTGAAACGAAGATCGGCGCTTTTACTTTATACAGGCGACGAAGTTAGGGTTTAGGGTGTACCCGAAGCCTTCGCTTTCAAGCTATAGTTTAGAATAACGCCCATACATAAAACCTGATCCCTATTCCCTGCTTCTAAACCTATTCCCTGCTTTTTATGCGCTCCTTATCCATCGTAATGCCGATATACAACGAAGAGGCGTTGATCGACGAACTCGTTCGGCGCGTTACTCACGTCATGGATTCGCTCGAGCGTGAATTTGATCTGGCGTCAGAATGGGTGCTCATAAACGATGGCTCACGAGATCGGTCGCTTGAAATGCTTGCGAAGCATGCAGTAAGCGATCCTCGGCTTGTCATCATTGATCTATCACGCAACTTCGGTCATCAACCGGCTATCCAGGCAGGGCTGGAACATGCAGCAGGCGATGCTGTCGTCATCATGGATGGTGATCTGCAGGACCCACCTGAACTCATTCCAGAACTGGTACAAGCATGGAAGAAGGGAAGCCGGGTCGTCGTAGCACAGCGACGGTCGCGTGCGGAGCACGGGATAAAAGGTATGATGTTCGCCGCATTCCATAAAATGCTCGCTAAAGTTAGCGATCTCAAAATGGAAACCGGAAGCGGCGTCTTTGGGCTGCTCGATCGCAAAGCCGTCAACGAAGTATTATTGTTACGAGAGCGGAATCGGTTCTTCCCTGGGCTTCGCTCGTGGGTCGGTTACGATCAAGGCGTCGTATACTACGATCGTGAAGAACGCGCTGCCGGTGAACCCAAGCAGACGTTCGGACGCCTGATGCGTTATGCGTTCGACGCAGTCTTTAGTTTTAGTTTTAAACCGCTCCGTGCTATCTGGACCTTCGGGTTTATCGTCAGCATTTTTTCGTTTGCGTATGCACTGTTCTTACTGGTCATGCGCATATTAAATATTAACGTCGTCGTCGGTTTTACTACGCCCACCGTCGCAATACTAATGTTGGGAGGAGTGCAGCTTATTTCGATCGGAATTCTCGGCGAATATTTAGGCCGAATCTATGATGAGGTAAAGCAACGCCCTCATTATGTCGTCAACGAGATCATTCGAAGCACGAATGCGAACGCAATAGCAACATCGCCAGGCGTGCTGTCGGTATCGGTCGAAGAATAAAGGTTTAGGAATGCAGATCCACGAGTATGATGCGCTGGAGAAGGTCGAGCGCGAGCATTGGTTTTATAAAGGCAAGCGGGTGCTTGTTCGGCATTGGATCGAGCGTGCGGTCACTCTCGCCAGCGGCGATCGGATCGTAGATGCTGGCGCCGGTACCGGAGAGTTAGTGCGCGAGCTAAAAGGTGCATACGAGCACCACGGGGTATCCGTGATCGGCATTGAATACTCGGAGGAGGCGCGGCGCCTGGCTCTGGAACGCAAAGGTACGAACTTGCTGGCGGGCTCGATCCTCAATCTGCCGCTTAATGATGATACGAGCAAAGTCACTATCGCCCTGGATGTATTAGAGCACGTCGAAGACGATAAACTTGCGTTTTCCGAGCTCATGCGCATAACCGCTATCGGCGGATTGCTCATCATTAATGTCCCGGCCTTTATGAGCCTCTGGAGCGATTGGGACGTCTCACTCGGACATTATCGGCGTTACTCAAAGCGAATGATGAGCGAAGTATTGGCGCCATTCAAAACAGGGTTCGATACGCTCTACTTCGATTATGCTAATTCTTTTGCTTTTCTCCCTATCCTTACGGTGCGGAAGCTCTCTAAAATTTTGCGAATGCAATCTCGTGCAGAAGACCGTATTCCATCGCCACGGATGAATAAACTGCTGCTCGATCTGTTTGTAGCTCCGAGCGAGAGAACGTGGTATCATCCACCGTTCGGCTCGTCCCTGTTTTGCGTATTGCGTAAAAAGTGAAGTCTGATACGTTCGAGCGAATAACCCGGTGGCTTACGATCCTGATCGGAGCTGCTTTTGTGGTGCTGGTCCTCGCGCTTTCCATTATGCGCCTCCTGTATCCTTACGAGGTAGAATGGATGGAAGGTGCCATGATGGACCATGTTGTCCGCATCCTCGAGGCAAAGCCGATCTATACCACTCCGTCTATTGACTTTGTGGCGTGGCTTTATCCGCCACTGTATTACTATGCCGTTGCCTTGGCGATGAAAATATTCGGCATAAGTTTTTTCGCCGGAAGATTGGTATCGATCATAGCTACGGTGTTCACTGCACTTACGTTGGGGCATGTTGTGCGCTATGTCACCAGGTCGCTACTGCTGGGCCTTATCACAACAGCGCTCTATTTCGCAAGCTATCATCTTACCGGATTCTATTTCGATATCGTCCGTAATGATGCGTTCTTTACGGCTTTGCTGGTACTATTAGCATTCGTGGCGATATTCATTCGTGGTTGGATGGGCGTTTTTGTAAGTGCCATTCTTTTTACGGTAGCATTTCTCACAAAGCAACAAGCGATCTTCTTTTTGCCGGCACTTGCGCTGTGGTATTGGCTTAAGGACCGCAAACACGGTATTGCCTTTGTCATGACGGCGATCGTGCTTTCAACAGTCTCCTTGCTCATCCTCGATCGCTCGACCGGCGGCTGGTCGACCTATTATCTTTTTAAGATCCCCGGCGCCAAACGGGCCGATATCCAATATTTGCGTTTGTTCGACGTATTTCCTTATTATGCGTTAGGGCCGCTCGCCGTGTGTTCGCTTGCCTTCCTCACGTTGTTGTTTTTGAATAATGGTGCAAAGCGTCAGTTCTGGTCGAGCGATACCGGCCTTATTGCATTGTTTATGCTCGGTGGGTTAGCCGCAGGCGCAATGAGTCTTGCAAATGAAGGTGGGTATAGGAATGTCCTGATGCCATACGTGGCGTTTGGACTTCCACTCTTACCGATCGCTCTGAGCGAGATACGATCCATTCAACCACGATTTGCTCGCTATGCGTATTTGCCGATCTTATTTCAGTTCGCTGCGCTGTATTTCAATCCGTTGAGCGAGAAGATGCTTATTGCGAGCGCTCATCAGCGGCAGGGTGGAGACGCATTCATGCATAAGCTCGCAGCGATGCCCGGCGAGGTCATGATACCATACCACGGATACATTACGCGACAAGCGGGAAAGCCGTCCCATGCCCATCTTCTTGCTGCTATCGACGTACTCCGTATGCAGGATGCAACTGCTGCTCGGTTGCATTCCGAATTTGACAGCGCCTATGCGAACCATCGATTTTCGGCTATCATCATGGAAGAGAGCGATATTTTTAGAACTGACTCGGTACAGGATTACTTATTAGATGGCCGGATGCTGCAAGAGCCAAACGTTTATCTGACCCGTGTGGCCGATGGAGTGACCCGACCCGAATTTATATTCGTCCCGCGCTAACGATACCTTGCAAAATTGCCGTTGCATGCGTATCTTTGCATAGTTAGGATGTAGGACCCTAAGTTTGCCGTCCTGTTTTTTACGAGCGTTTCGACCAGAGTGAATTCTGTAGAGTTATCAATTGTGATCGGCGTCTATAACGAGGAAGAAGTTCTTCCCGAGTTAGAGCGTCGCTTAACGGCTGCGCTCGAGGCGCTTGGCCGTTCCTATGAGATCATTCTCGTCGACGACGGCTCTCGCGATGGCTCGCTAGCGATCATGATGGGCCTCGAAAAGCGAGATCCCGATCACATCCGCAGCTTTAGCTTTACCCGAAATTTCGGGCATCACATTGCGCTTACCGCTGGTCTCGATCAAGCTCGTGGCGACGTCATCATTATGATGGACGCCGACCTTCAGGACCAGCCCGAAGAGATCCACAAGCTACTCGAGAAGCTGGACGAAGGTTACGATGTCGTTTGGGGCGAGCGCGTCACGCGGCAGTTCAAGTGGTATAAGAATATTTCGAGCAAGCTATTCCTTTGGATAATGAATAGCGTTGCGCGCGCAGAAGTATCTTTAAATTCCAGCATTTTCCGTGCTATGCGAGCATCGGTTGCACGCGATCTGCGTAAGATGCGGGAGAAGGCCCGCTACCTGCCAGGGCTCGTGAGCTGGTTGGGGTATCGCCAAACCAGTGTGCCGGTCGAGCATGGTAAGCGCTTTGCCGGCGAGACAAAATATTCTCTCTGGCGTCTCCTTAAGCTTGCACTGAGCACTGCGACCAGCTTTAGTGCGGCACCGCTGCAACTCGCAACCATATCAGGCTTGACGGCAGCAGCGTTTGCAGTTCTGGGTGTCCTCTACGTATTCGTTCGTAAGCTGCTCGGAGCATATACGGTCCCCGGATATGCTTCGCTCATGATCGCGATCTTCGGTTTCGGCGCTCTGCAACTCATCGTTATTGGACTCATGGGTGAGTATATCAGCCGGATTTACGGGGAAGCGCAAGGTCGCCCGCTTTATCTGCTGAAGGATCTTGGCAGCGAAGAACCGTTGCGCCGACATTCCGCCTCGCCGGCTCGCCTCTCCGCGTTATCGCCGGATATCAAGGAAGATCTTCTTACGATCATCTCGAGCGACAGCCACTTACCGCTCGCTCGCATCTTTACCGGCGAAACGTCACACACGATAGCGGATTACCATTTACGATCGTGGCAGAAGAGTAATCCCTATGTTTTTTTGAGTCAAGGCAGCAGAGGTATCGAGGCAGCCTGCATTCTTTCGGAGCTGGAATGGGATACCAAAGTGCTCGGAGTGCCCGTCGGGAGAATTTTATACGCTAATTCCATTGGCGAAGCGGTCGATATGCATCGGATCGGTCCACTCACGAGCGCACTTCGCGATGCAACATCCTTCGCCAGGGAGCGCGATCTGCACCTGATCGACGCACGCGTTTCGAATGAGGATCTCTTCGTTTCTCGCGCGTTCGAAAATGCCGGGTTTCATATTGTCGATCTGCTGGTAACCCTTGGTGCTCGAGCGCATAAATTCGAGCACATTCTTTCGCATACGCATTACCAACCCACCGAGCGAGGCCTCATTTTTAATGATGGCTTGCTCGTCCGGCCCATGCAGCCGGAGGATGTGGACCCGTTAGCGCATATATCGGAAATATCCTACAGCGACCACTCGATGATACAGGACCGGTTCTTTCTGGAGCCTACGATATCGCAGGAACGAGCCCAGGGAGTGTTTCGTGAGTGGTTCATAAACCTGGCCCGGCGTCATGCGGAAGGACATGCCCTCGTGCTGGTGGCCGAGGTAGATGGCTCGCCCTGCGGTTATGTTGCCATTGAGCCAATGGCGCCGCTCGCAAACGAGATCTGGCTACGGGATACGCTGAATGCGGTAGCCCCCGAAGCCCGCGGTCGCGGCATTTACCGAGCGCTTATTATTGCCGCCATCGATTACGCCCGATCGACCGGCGCTTCTGGAATTTTAACTAAAACCCAATCTTCCACGTATCGTGTTATCAATACGTGGCTGCATTTGGGCTGTGATATTTTAGAGAACCTCGCCACGTTTCACTGGACGAGCTCTGTTACGTCGTAATTCAATTCTATAACGAAGGGCTATGCCCCGCACCATTCTTATTACCGGCGGCGCCGGATTTATCGGAAGCAATTTCCTCGAATACCTCTATCGGAAGTATCCGGATTATCATATCATTGTACTCGATGCGCTGACCTATGCCGGTTCGCCCGATAATATTCCGGACGACATCAAGTCATCGAAGCGATTCGAATTCTGGTATGGCAACGTCACGAACGATGATCTGGTAAGCCAGCTCGTCCATCGGTCGGATATTGTCGTGCATTTTGCTGCGGAGAGCCACGTCGCTCGTTCAATCTTCGATAATAAGATTTTTTATGTGACCGATGTGCTCGGTACGCAAGCCGTCGCAAATGCCGTCGTGCGAAAAAAGGACTTAGACCGGTTCATTCATATTTCGACGAGCGAAGTGTATGGTACCGCTCATTCGGCTCCGATGACCGAAGAGCATCCGCTCAACCCACTTTCGCCGTATGCCAGTGCCAAAGCAGGTGCAGACCGTCTGGTGTATTCCTATATTGCAAGTTACGGCATTCCTGCTTGTATCGTACGGCCATTCAATCAGTACGGGCCGAAGCAGCACCTGGAAAAGGTTATTCCCCGCTTTATTACGAGTGCCTTGCTCGATGAGCCACTCACGGTACACGGCAACGGCGGTGCAATCCGGGATTGGCTTTACGTGCAGGATACCTGCGAGCGCATCGACAAAGTAATGCATGCACCGGTCGAAAAGATCAAAGGGGAAGTGTTCAACTTAGGCAGCGGCTTTGAACTGGATGTGCTTGCGATCGCAAAGCTCGTACTCGACATCCTGAAAAAACCAGCCGATCTTATTTCGCATATTGGCAACCGCCCCGGCCAAGTAGACCGGCACATTTCTTCCACCGAAAAAGCCGCGACAGTACTCGGTATCAAACCGGGACGACCGTTCGAGCAAGGTCTGGAAGAGACGATCAACTGGTACAGCAAGAACCGTGGATGGTGGGAAAAGCTGCTGTGGATGCGGCACGTACCCATCATCACGGAGAGTGGAAAGGTAGAATATCACTGAAGAAGAAAGCCTCTCTCACTTTATCGATACCACAACGGCTCGAGGGGCTGTCGGTCCTGCTCCTCGTAATTGCTGCGCTCTTGTATTTATGGGCGAGCGCTAAGTCGTTATACGTTTTTCCGGTCGCCGATAGTTACCGCTGGTATGGCGATGAGACCTGGATGCTCCTCGCCTGGAAAAACCTGTTGCGTCATGGCACCTTAAGTGTCCCAATTGCTCTTGGTTCTACGCTGGAGCATTCGCCCGGGCTGATGCTCGGTTCGCCCTGGCTTTCCGCGATCATTTACGGTCTTCCTCAATTGCTCGCTCCGTTCGATACCGATATTGTAGCGATCGGCCGGACCGTTAGCTTTATTGTTGGGATCGCATGCATCATCATGATCGCATGGTCAACGCGCAGATTACAAGTAGGCGTTGGCATTAGCGCTGTCGCCATTATTGTTCTCCTAACGACACGGACCTTTACCTTCGCCACGCATTCTGCTCGTTACGACATGATCACCGGGATGGCGCTGGTGTGGTTCGTTGGTGTATGCGCGGTATTATTGTTCTCTCCAGGATCGCCGAAAAAGATCCACTATTTCCTGCTTGGTTTTTTTTCGGTTATCGTTGCGCTTACCATTAGCCCGCATCTCGAGATATTATTACCGCCGGTAGCTTTATATATAGCGTGGCGGTCCCGTGCGTTCTCTTCGTGGAGGCACATGTTGGGTCTTCTGGGAGGTGTTGTTCTGGCAGGAGCGATCGTTGTATTGCTTCATCTTTGGGGTAGTCACGATCTTTCGCTGTGGAGTGGAATTCGAAGTGATAATCAGTATGGCTCGGTCATTGCGCGCCTGCCATTTCTCAAATTCTTTTCATACTCCGCACAAAGCCATCAGCTATGGGCAAAACGATTTTATTTATGGCAGGAAGCGCCGGCCTTCGGTATTATCCTCATTCTTGTCGTCATCAGTGAGTTTGCTTTGCTCCTATTGCGCAGACAGCATTCCGCAACGGGATTTGTGACGGTATGCCTTTTACTTGCACTGCTAAGCGCCATCTTTTTTCAAAGTACACTTCCGTACTATCTTGCCCATCTTCTGCCGCTTACCACACTCGCGTTTGCCCTTCATGTAAATGAATGGCGGCATTCCAAGATCTTAAAGCCAGCTATGGCGATCGTAAGCCTCGCACTGTGCGCGATCGTTATTACCATCTGGCGACCTGAACTTACTCATGCCGGTTATATAGGGCGACGCATGGAAGAAGCAAATACGGCTGCTGTTCAGGCGGCCTTCGAAGAAGAAAGCCGAACGCGAGAGGCCACTGCCCACCGCCCTCTCGTGTTAGCGCAGGCACCCGCCATACACGAACTCCTGCGCGATACGTCCGTCCGATTGATGTCCGAATCGTTCTTATTCTTCCCACAGGTGCGCGAGCCGATCGATTCGACACTCGCCCGCGAGCATGTAAGTTTTATTGTTGACTATAATCATCCCATGTCGCTCGAGTATCAGCAAGCGGTTGAAAGGACAACGCCGATCTTCTACCGTATCGGCCCATTTCTCGATCGCTCCGTCGATTACTTCCACGATACGACAACCGAACTCGACACACTTACGCTATATGAGGTAGTCTCGAACGATAGCGTATCGGCAATAAGGTGATCTCAAGCCACAGGCGAATTAACATTTACATACTCGCCTCGCTAATTGCGGCAGCCGTCCTGCTTCCCGTAACGCTGCTGCTTCCGCTGGGCTTCGACAATGATGTTTATGAATCGATGGGGTGGACGCTGTATGCATATCACGGCCTGCCCTATTTAGCTTCATGGGATATGAATTTCCCAGGCATTGTCTTTATTCATGCCCTCTCCATCACACTCTTCGGAGCTAGTGATCTCGGTTTCCGCTTGTTCGATTACCTTGCTCATATTCTAATCTGCGGATTATACTTCACCGTTCTGCGCCAATGGTTAACTGCGAGGCAAAGCTTTTTTGCAGTACTCATCTACATAATTTATTATGCTGGTGCTCAATGGGCGTTAGCGGGACAGCGGGATGAATATGCGATCCTGTTTATCCTTGTTGCCACCCTCTTCTATTTTCGATCGCAGCGCCGCGTTACCGGGGGAAGCGCCTTTGCGATCGGTATATTTTCAGGGCTTGCCATTCTTATTCGCCCGACCTACGCTTTTTTTGCTTTATCCTTCGCAATAGTAATTCTGTCTCTTCCCAACCGATGGAAGACGGTTTCGTGGATGGTCTTCGGGGCTGCAGTCCCGATATTTGCATTGCTTATTCTCTATTCCCTTCAGCCACGGGGCCTCGAACAGCTCTATTATTCTACTATTCGGTTTAATCTCGATGCCTATTCCTCGATCGGAGTCGAGCGAGCGTTTTTTACTCTGGGTCGAGCTGTAATCTACATTGCTGCATTGGTTGGGATCATTTTTAGTATTAAGAGACGATCCCAAGTTGGTCGGACACCGCATTCCAGATTATTATACCTCTTTATAGCAAGCGCGATCCTTTCGCCGGTCGTTATGGGTAAGTATTTCACCTATCATCAGGAGGCATTTGTCCTTATTATGCTAGCATTTGCGGCTATTGCGCTCGATGCTGTAACATCGATCGCTCGATCGCCCCAACTGCAGCTTACACTCGCAATGCTGTTCATCGCTCTCTTTTTTGCGTTCTATTATCCGAAGCATCTTGCAAAGATGTATCTATCTTCGATAAACACGTCACACGCCATAGAAGCGGTTTATAAGCAAGTGTACGACGATACTCTCTTTGGGCTTGATGCAAAAAATGAAGTCGTTAACTATGTGGATGGACGGGTGCCACCCAATTCCGCTGTAGAAGTACCCACCTTCTATCCAAGCCTGCGGTGGCGAATGCACCGTCCTTCTGCTACACAGTTCACGTCGGTTTTGCCGCTTATGCCACTTGTTTCACCGCTGCCCCATTATATGCGAGAGTGGCAGAGAGAGTATATCGAGTCGATCGGCCGGGTTCGTCCACGGTATATTATACTTTCGCGCCAGCACGACTGGTGGCCCTTCGCACAAGCCTTCGAGGACAGCGCCGCACATCTTATCCCGGGTTTTGATAGCCTGCTTGCCGCCAATTACGTTCAGGACACCGTAATCCGAGGCTATATTTTGTATCGAACGCGCACATGAGAGTACGGCGATACCTTGAGTGGGCAGTATACGGCATGGGTGGCGCGTATGGCGCCTTGTTCCTTTTTTCAGCGTCACTGAGGCTTATTTATCCCTATGAGGTAGAATGGAATGAAGGAGCCATTCTCGATCATGCGATCCGTGTGCTTCACGGTCAATCCATTTACACCGCACCCTCGCTTGATTTTTCTGCTTTTGTTTATACGCCGCTGTACTATGTGGTAACGGCTGCACTGATGAAGATCGGTGCAATTGGCTTGTGGGCGGGGCGACTGGTATCGATCATTTCAACGCTGTGTACCGCGTGGTTCGCGGGAAAGATCGTTCGAAGAGAGACGGCGTCCGCGTTGCTTGCCTTCTCGGCAGGAATGCTCTATCTTGCCTTTTATCAAACGACCGGCTTCTTTTACGATATCGTCCGCATGGATGCGCTAGCCATACTCTTCGCTATTCTTAGTCTTTATGCTGCCTTGTATCTGCGGCGAGGATATGTTACAGCAGCAATTTTTATTGCTCTGGCCTATTATACGAAACAGCAAATGATCTTTATATGGCCAGGCATTACAGTCTTGTTATTCCTTCGTCAAAAAAAGGACGCACTTATTTTTGCAGTATTATCGATTGCCCTCCTACTTATAACGTTTGTCTCGCTTAATGGAATAACCCACGGCTGGTTTCAACGCTATACGATGACCATACCGTCTCTCAAAGCCGCTTCTGAGTTTTCCTGGATCACGGCATTGGAATTCTTTCCCAAGATCGTTATCGGTTCGTTGGGACTATTCACGTTTATTATAGTAGTTGCTTTTTTTACCATTAAGCGGGTATCGTTCGACCGTATTTTCTTCGCGTTGTGTATTTGCTATGTCCTTGCCATCTCCTCCGGGGCTATAAGCCTGGGAAATCCTGGCGGGTATTCGAATGTGATCATGCCGTGTGCGGCAATGACGGCCATTGTATTTCCAATTGCATTACATCGCATATTCGAGAAGATATCCGTCACAACAAGTCTTTCGCTTGTTTTGCTATTCCTCGGCTTTTTATCGTTGTGGTACGATCCACTCAGCCAAAAGATGTTATTTGCGAGCCAGAGGCAAAAGCATGCCGGCGATGAATTCATCGCAAAGCTGCGCTCAATGTCCGGCGATGTATGGATCCCATATCATGGATATATCAGCTCGTTAGCTGGTAAGCCGACACACGTTCACTTTATGGCGATGAATGATGCCTTGTATCTTGGCGATACAACGGCAAGGCGTTACCGGCACGAGATCGATTCGTCGCTTGCGGCACATCGTTTCGCCGCAATAATTTTGGATGAAGACAGCGTCTTTCATTGGGATTCGATCCCCCATTACACAAGATCGGAAGCTATCTTCGTGACGCCCAATGTTTTCCTCTCTCGAATAGGTAGCGCGCCCACTCGCCCGCAGTTCATTTATCGTCCTATACCGTGATAAAGACTTCCGGAGGGTTCACCATTCTCCTGCTTATCCTGATCGTTGCGATCTTCGCCGATCAGACCAGGTTCCTCTATACCTACCCTGTACCGGATACCGGAATGTGGTTCGGCGATGAATCGTGGACGATGCTCACCGTGCGGGCTTTAGCACACTCAGGAGTAGCAAGGGTACCAGAAGCATTAGGCTCTTCGCTTTCGCATTCTAATGGTCTTATTAATGGTAGCATATGGCTATCCGGACTTATCTATGGTGCGCCGGCGGTCTGGTTTTCAGCGTTGGCTACTCCGGTGGCAGTCGGTAGAACGATCACACTCGTCATCGCTCTGCTTTCCTGCGTTGTCGTGTTTCGCCTTCTTCGACGAATCGGTGCCTCATCCGGCAACTCGTGTATTGCTCTTCTTGCATTGATCGCGTCCGATGCCTTCTTTTTCTCAAGCCATAGTGCGCGGCTCGATGTAATAACCGGTTTCGCGATCCTATTGTATCTATTTCTCACTCTAAGGATATTTAACTCTGCGAATACTTCGCCTTCTTCATTTTTTTTATTCGGGTTTATAATAGTTGCATCTCTAACTATTTATGTGCACGTTCCAACACTGATCGCTCTGCCGGCCCTTTATTCAGCCTATAAATTCGGTGCATTAAGGAAATGGCAAAATACAGTTGCGACAGCCTCAGGAGCAGTAGCGGCAGTAGTAATTATCGTTCTTGCCTATTGGCTGTCCACGGGCTCATTCGATCTTTTGGGTAAGGGCTATAATCAATACTATAATGTGGCGAACTCGCTACCTGTATTACATCCATTTTCGTGGCAGGTACAGAAGATCAATACGATCGATCGAGCCATTCAGGTGTGGGATGTTGCATGGCCCGTCGTACTGCTGATCGTCATAGGGGTCGCCCTTCGTTTATGGAAACGAACGCCCTTTACCAAACTCGAGCTATTTATTCTCATAAATGTTTTTTTGATCGTCGTTTCGTGGATGCTCTTCGAAGGGCCTGCGGTATTTTATAACATCCACGTTCTACCCGTTCTGGCCGTCGCTGGAGGAATTCTCGTAGCTCCGGCATTCGGTAAGCCGCTACCAAAAACTACTTCGTGGAGCCTGGGTATTGCATTTACGGCGTTTGCTATCGTTACCATTATAACGGGAAATGATCGAGCTGAAGTTGGAAAACGACTAGTCTCCAGCAACGAACGTGCAATTCACACGCTTGTAGGTCCTATCGCATCATTCGCTTCTCCGCCGATCGTACTTACCGACGAACCCGCTGAAAATGAGATAGCCGGAATGCGGGGTGTTCGGCTCATGACCAATCACCTTCTTCTCTTCGGTGAAGAGAATAGGCCGCTTGCCGAGATCCTGAACGAGAAGCGCGTGGATTATCTTCTCCTTTACTCGACCGATCGATGGCACAGTCCATTCCGCCAGATAGCAGACTCGCTATATGAATTCGAGGGTGAACAAATAGGTACGCTTACGGACCAGGCCCGTACTTATAGCGAGCCACGGTGGAATGAGTTAGATACCTTACGCTTGTATAAAGCAAAGTGATGTCCCAGAAATATGGAAATAAGTTTGAGATCACTGCCGTATTACTGGCAGTAATGATCGCACTCGTTCTCCTATTTCAGGCTCGTTCGCTCTATATTTTCCCTCAACCAGATAGCGCCCGTTGGTGGGGAGACGAAACGCCGCAAATGCTGGAGCTACGCGCCGAAGTTCACGATGGTTATGCGCATATTCCTACCGCTTTAGGCTCCAGTGTAGCGATCACAAATGGGTTGATACGCGGTAACTCGTGGCTCGCCGCCGGAATCTATGGAATTCCGGCATCGCTCGTACCATCCTCCTATAGCATTGTCTCCGTTGGCAGGACCATCACGTTCCTGTTATCCCTGATATTGATAGCGGTATTATATCGAGTCCTTCGGCGCTTCGAAGTAGAGCGAGCGCTTGCGTTATTGGCAATTCTTATTCTCGTTACGACTCGGAGTTTTTTTATCGCGAGCCATGCAGCACGCCTCGATATAGCCGCTGGCGTTGCCGTGCTTGCTTTCGTGTGGTATTTATCTTCGCGGTATGATCTATTGCGTCAGGATCGTTGGATACCAGGCGCGGGATGGTTCTTCTTTTACGGTACCATTGCGCTGCTCTTTGCAACGCTTTCTATTCACTTGCTCACACTCCTTGCACTGCTTTCGATCTATACCCTCTGGCGCTTTCGGGCGTTACATCATCCAATAGTGATCGTAGCGGCACTGGGTGGCGTTGTGATCGTGCTTGCACTGTTGCTAACGATCTATGCTCTTTCAGGAGCGCCTGTTTCGCTATACAGTCCGTCAATCGCGTCCAATCAATTTCAAAGCGTCATTAGCGGCTTGCCTATTTTGCGGCCGTTCTCCCGTTCGGTACAGGTTGCAAATATTCTGGAACGTGTGCAAGGGTTATGGTCCGAAGCTCCTCAATTTCTTATTTTCTTAATAGGGGCGGTCATCATTATCTTCTCAAAGCGCAGGCAACATCCGGTAACCTCTGGCACTTCGTTTATCTTTGGGTCAGCGATCGTAATAGCAATTAGCTGGCTTCTGTTTCAAAGCCCTGCCCTCTATTACTATGTTCACGTGTTGCCGCTTTTCATCCTCGCCTTTACTATTGCTGTGGGATCAAGGCTTAATAAAGCCAGGCTCTCTCAATGGATCGCAACCGGCTTAGGAATACTGCTCTGCTACTGTTCGATAAGCGATGCAGTCACCGCCAAGGCAACGGCTACAATTATAGAGAACAACAATAAGGCGGCGCTTCACGCTGTTGTACAAGCGATCGATACCACTTCCGGGGCCAGGCCCACTGTGCTGGCTCAGAATCCGGCCATCGCTTACCTCGAGCATCAACCTAATGTTCGCCTTATCACCGCTCACCTGGTGAGCTTTCCGGTATCGAAACGTCCACTCGCCGATGTATTAGAATCCATTCCGGTACAATACCTTCTGCTGTATAAAGCACGCGATCGTTCGGATTATTCGCTCGATTATCACGACCTGAAACCGATCGCTGATAGTATTGGAAGTGTCATACTTCAAAAAAGCGGGATTCTCTTCGACGTTCACCGGGATTATTTCAATCCTGCAACGTTTTTGGATAGCGATACGAGTGCTATCGATACCCTGATATTATACCGGCTGCCCGTCCTTGCTCGATAAAGTAAGATCCATTCTGCTTAAAAGCGAAGAAGCCGTCTTCTTCGCACTGCTGACGCTTGCTTCGGCTGCATTCATGCTGGAGCTTCGCTCGCTCTATTCGACGCCCATTCCCGATTCCTATCTGTGGTGGGGGGATGAAAGCTGGCTTATGCTCGAGTTTCGGACGCAGATATTGCGCGGTGTTTTTCAGCATCCCTATGCGCTCGGTTCATCCCTTGCCCATGGCAGCGGTCTGCTCTTTGGTAACATGTGGATACCGGCGCTATTTTACGGCGTGCCTGCAGCGTTCGTCCCACCGGCAGCAATGGATATCGTTCTGCTCGGGCGCACTGTTACGGCGATCCTGGCCTTCACAGTGCTCGTTGTCGTGTATGAGTTTATTAGAAGATCGACCGCCGACCGCGTTCTCGCTATCTTTGGTACGCTACTTCTCGTTACCTCTCGTTCGTTTCTTTTTACAAGTCATTCGGCTCGCTACGATATTCTCACAGCGCTTGCAATAGTTATCGGTCTATACCTTTTATTGCAACGAGAGAGGCCCCTTACCGCAAAGAGTGCTTTTATTCTGGGGTTACTTATTGCAGCAACGTTACTGGTAACTGTCCATGTAACGCTCGCCCTTTCGATCTCTTCTATTTTGTTCATTCTGTACAGGGCGGAGAGTCGTAAGATCAACGTTGTGGGAGCCTATGTTGGTGGTGTCCTGGTATTTCTTGCGGTTCTCATTGCGATTACAGCGCTTCGAGGGCAGGCTACACTGTTTGGAACGTACACCAGTAATGCCTTTGCCCTTAACGTCCACGATATTCCTGCACTGCGTATCTATTCCCGTTCTGTACAAACGGCTAACTTTATTCAGCGTTGGAAGGCTATTACGACGTTAGAAATGGGGTATGTCATTGCATGCGCATTCATTGCCCTCATTACGATCTTGGCCTTATTGAGGAAGCAAAGCGTACGGCTTGGTCCCAAAGCCGTGTTGATACTGGCTACGCTGTTTGCATGGTTTGAATTTGAAAGCTCAGCGCCGACGAGCTACCTGATCTATATTTTGCCGGTCATGAGTCTGGCAATAGTTGCAGTATTCGCTCGTTTTATTCCCGAATATTGGAGAATTCCGCTCGTGGCGCTTGGCGGACTTGCATTATTTACATTTTCGCTTGCTGATATGCCCGGACCACATGGCCGTGGATATCGCCTCATGACCTCCAATTATCAGGCGGTCGGCGCAGCGTTAAATGAGATCGAACAAGCTGATTCGACGAAGCCGTTGGTGCTCGCATTCAATCCGGCAGTGCATGAGGTTTTGCGGGACTCCAACGTGCGCCTAATGACGACACATTTTATCGAATTTCCGGATACTTCGATGAGCGTTGACTCTCTTCTTCATAAAGAGGGTGTGCGATACGTTCTTATTTATCGAAGTTCGATCAAGCCGGATTATATGCGTGAAGTGAAGCCGATCTCAGATGCATTGCACCGCATAGGTACGCCGCTTTGGGAACGCCCCGGTTATTTCACCGATATTGGCCGCTCGTATTTCGAGGCAAACTTAGGATCGCCCGACACCCTGCAGCTATACAGCATCCATGACTGAACCACGGATCGAACGGCGATGGGAGCGAGTGCTATCCTCTGCGCTCGTGGTGGCGACGATCGTTGTGTTCATCACTCAATTACGTTCGGTTGCTGTTTTTCCCCAACCAAATTCCCTCCGTTGGTTTGGCGATGAGACCTGGCTTATGTCCGAGGCACGCCAACAAATTACTACCGGTGTCGTACGATATCCCCTCGCCCTGGGCTCGGTATTACAGCACGGCAAAGGCATGGTGCTTAGCATGACGTGGCTCTCTTCCGTGCTCTACGGTATTCCTGTTTGGCTAGCAGGGCATAATATCGTCGTGGTCGGAAGGATGGTAACGGCATTTTTTTCGGCGGGCTTGCTGATAGCGCTTTTTATTATCGCTCGTCGATTAGGTGCATCGCGTTTTTTGTCAGCCTCCTCCATACTATTACTCGCGTGCACAAGATCCTTCTTCTTTTCAAGTCACTCGGCACGGCCTGATATTCTGGCTGGTCTTACTATACTGCTATTCGTTGGTATCCTTACGCAGGAAGCATGGAAGAAAAGAGAGCATAGCTCAAAATGGTGGTTTGGCTATGGTGTGATCGTTACCGTGCTTGCGGTAACGTCCTCGATTCATCTGCTCACGTTACTTGTGCCAGTTGCCATCTTCTTTTTCGTTCGAATGGATGGCTTGAGACATATTAATACGATCGTGTCAGCGATCTCGGGCGCTCTCGTTGCATTGGCCTTACTGATTGGCGCCTACTATACATCCACCGGTAACCTTGCACTATTCGCGCATTCCACTGGCCACGTTCAGTTTAACGACGTTCTTACTTCCATTCCGATCTTTCGGCCATTTTCGAGATCCGTTCAGGTCGCGAATATTCTAATCCGCCTAAAAGAATTCTGGCTCGAAGCGCCCGTGATTTTTTTGCTCCCCGTTGTAGTTGCGCTCGCATGGCGCCGCACGTCCAACACTCATACGTTTGCAATAGCGACCGCCATTGTTTTTTTAAGCTGGCTTCTTTTGCAGGGTACGGAGATCAATTATCTCATTCACATTCTGCCCTTGCTGTTTGTTGCTCTTGCGATTGGCCTCACCCGTATTATCGAACATGTACGATGGGTGTCATTCGCACTCGTTATTTTTTCGGCGGTTTTTTTCGTTTTTGCCATACACGATAGCTCCGCGGCCCTTGAAAGCGGTTCGATCATCGACCGATCTAATAAGGAAGGCGTGGCGATGATAAAGGCTGATCTGCGCGCAGAGAGCGGCCCTGATAAACCATGCGTCGTTACGGAGCCGGTCACTCTTGCACGCCTATCGGATGATACCAGCATTCAAGTGATGACCGATCACTTCATTTCTTTTCCGATCCGGGAACAGCCGCTCGATTCGCTTTTTGCCCAGGAGCATGTAAATTATATCATGCTTTACAATTCGCCTACTTATCCCAAGATCCGGCCGAAAGATGATCCCTTTTACCAGGCCGTAAAGCGTTCATCACAACTGGTCGCGACTTATATTGGCACCAGTGGAGATATGGGGCGCGATTACTTTGACCATTCGAATTGGAAGGACACGCTTCTCTTATTCAAATTTCCTCGAGCGAAGTGAACTGGAAACGATTAGAATGGTGGCTTGCACTTGCTGGGGTTGCGATAGCAGCGGTCCTTTGGCAATACCGCCTGCGGTTTCCGTTCGATGACACATTCATATCATTTCGGTATGCGGAGCACCTTGCCTCTGGCGACGGGTTGGTCTGGAATATTGGTGGTCCGCCTACGGAAGGCTTTACCAATTTTTTATTCGTTCTATTACTTGCGGTGTCGCGCTTTTTTACTCATCACCTTCTAGCCGCATCACAAGCGTTTGGCCTCGCCTCGACAGTGATCAGCGGGATCCTGATCTATAATATTGTCGCTACTCTCCGCAATCAGTATGCTGGCCTGCTTGCCGTTTTGTTTTACTGGCTCACGCCGCTCACGTGGATCAATGCCATGAGTGGCATGGAGACGAGTGTCTTCGTCCTGTTCATCATTCTCGCGATCTTCTTCACTGCCCACAAACGGATCACGCTCGCATTTATTGCATCATTTCTCGCTACACTTACTCGCCCGGAGGGGGCAGCATTAGCGTTACTTATCATTATTGTAAGCGTTGCGAACGTTCGTACCGAGTGGAAGAGGATCACTCTGCGGTTTATTCTCGCCTTCGTCGTTCCCACGGCCCTCTATGCTGTTTGGAAATATAGTTATTTTGGCTCGCTTCTTCCCAATGCGTTTTATGTCAAAGTGCTAAGCGAGTCGAGCGCACACTTCCCGGGCCTTCAATATGTGCGTCTTTTTTTCACCTCCTCCATTATACTAATTATTGCATCGCTCGGAGCCCGATTGCGATACGATCGCGTCCTGCTCCTCTCCTCTTCGTGGGCAATATTCCTCCTGGTATTTTATCTTTTTGTGCTCCCGCTCGAGGGACTGTACGACCGATTTCTGTGGCCGGTCTTTGCGGTGTTGTGTATTACCGGTGCTGTCGGGATATTCGATCTTTCTCATCGGCTTCGCCGCACTTCGTTCGCATTTCTTGCGGCGTTTCTTGCTGTCTTGCATATCGTAACAGTGCTCGAAAGCCCGCGGACGCGGCAATCGCTCCAAGCGCATGAGGACGTGTGGGACGCCAGCATGGATAAGATCGTCATCGAACTAAAAGCATTACCACATTTCGATTCTATTACGCTTGCGTATGGGGATGCCGGATATGTGGTCTACCGCTCGGGAGTTCGGCATCTCGATCTTTTTGGCCTGAACGATACGAAGATCGCACACGCACGCACCAGAAGCGAACGAGCCGATGTCGTACGCCAGGAACATCCTGACCTAATGCTGCTTCCGATCGGGAGCGATAGCGCCGGTCATTACAGCCTGGTCGAAGATGCGTACGGCGTGGCTCGCGATAGCGAATTTGTGAGCGCTGCTACGATCGAAGCTTTCCCATACCCTCTCCTTCTTCTGCTCGATCCTAAGGGTAAATATTGGGCGGATCTGGAAACCTCAATATCGCGTCGTTCGAGTGAGCCCGGCAGCGGTTTGAAGCCGCCTGTTCCAATTCAACGTTGAACGCGATAGACCTCGTGGAGCGGAGTGCGATAGATTGATCGGAAGAGCAACGAATCACTTCGGACCGTCGCATAACCACGGCCGTCATAGGGAGGTATGCGATAGATCGCATACTCAATTCCATTCTGGACGAGATCAGCATGCTCCGCTTTAGCAGGAAAATCACTTATATGCGGATACATAGCGAGATACCCTGGCAGGCCGATCTCCGGCCATCCTCCGGACTGTCGTGGCGTTGTATAGCGTAATCCTGGAAAATAAAGATCGAAATCATCGGAGTATATATGCTCTGCATCTGCTTCGGAATGAACGCCAAGTCGATCTTCTAACTCAGCATACCGTTCGATGCGCCCTCTCGATACGTTCGAGAAATAGAATAACCCACCAAGGCCAACCATGATGGATAGGATTATGATGGCGAGTACGAGTCCCGTGCGCTGAAGGAGCCTCGATCGCTCCAGCAGGACTTGCACAATATACATGGCACACAGCGCCACGACTGGTATGAGCACCGCTACGTCGCGAGGACTGCTGCCGGCGGAAGTGATCACGAGATAAAGAAACGATCCGGCGACGACAATTGCCCACGTTCTTCGCCCACGACCTGTTCTGGCCTGCACGATCAAAAAAATAAGCAGCGGCAAAATGAACGCCGCACGGTCGATCAGTCCGTTGAAGCACGCGTGCAGAAAGTCGATGGGGTTATCGAGAATAATGCTCAGCACCGTTTTGCCGCGCAAGTCGGGCGGGTTGTTCCAGTCCATCCCATGGATCGTCTTCCATACATTGAAGACCTGGGCATTCTCAAAAAATCCGTGGCCAGACCACACCTGCACCAAGCCTTGCAAAAGAATGAACGGGAGAACGCCCAGCACAAAAGAAAATACGGTCCGTAAATTTTTACGCTCCATCCCCAAGAGAACGAGAAGGATCGCACACGCCAGGACGACGATATGACTCCGAAATAAATATCCAATTCCAAATGCAGCCCCGGCGAATAATACTGCTCTATTACCTCGCGAAGAAAGTAGCAAAACAAAACCCCAAAGCACCGCAAGAGCCGCCAGAAAATCGGGAGTGGGGCTTAGCATGGGTCGCACAACCTGTGGCGCGAATAATACGAACGGAAGCGCGATCAAAGACGCATTCTCGGGGAGGACCTGTCGTAACAGCCGCCAGGAAAGAATTGCATACAGCGACGCCAGAGCGATCTGCACCAGAAGCAAGGTGAGCACCGGATTACCGGTGACTTCGGCCAGCCGCAACGCAAGCGGATAACCGATCGGAAAAAAGCCGTTGTAGAATGTTTCGGGATGAGCGAACGAGAGCCGCTCGGCTTGCCAGCGAAGAGGAAAAACGTCGTTGCTCAGAATAGCGAAATGCGAGAGCGAGGAAGCTACGAACAACACCACACTGTAGGCATACGGCCAGTAGCGGAAAGCGCGAGTATTAGTGGGCAAGCGGATCAACGGAAACTCTTTACTACTAATTTACGGATGAAACGTAGTTGAACGTTTGTGTTTGGTTGAAGGACGCATTCTAAGTGGCGTACCCCGAACTCGCCCAACAATCTTTTACGATCATTACGAAGCAGCGACTCTCATCGTTACGATCGCCGGTTGCCACGCACTGGCCGGTCGTGCTCGCTCTTATTCTCGGAGCTGTCGTACGGCTTGTCGCGCTTGGTACTCATTCGTTACTCCTCGACGAGTCGTTCGTCGCCGTGGGCGCTCGCGATATACTGCGCAACCACACCCCGATGTGGGATGCGATATCGAACGCTCCGTTCGTCTGGATGGTGGCACAGCTTATCGGTTTGCACGGGCTGTCGAATGACGCACTCGTCCGCCTTCCAGCTGCCCTCTTCGGAATAGCTTCGATCTCGGCAGTGTATTGGTTAGCGCTCCGCCTGTTCGATCGTCGTATCGCAGGGGTATCGGCTCTTCTCTTCGCGCTTCACCCGTTCGCCGTTGCCTTCAATCGCATTCTTTTTGCCGACACGTTTCAAGTCTTCTTTATCCTCGTCGGATGGATCGCATTCGATCGGTTAGCACTGGATCGAACGATCCGGTGGCGGTTGCTCGAAGTTTTCCTGTTGTGGGCTGCGGCATTTTTGATGAAGTATAATGCGGTCGTCCCTGGTGCCTTGTGGCTTGTTGCCGGTACGGTGATGGGCCGTTATACTGTTCGCGCAGCCCTCGTTGGCTTTATTGCAATGACAGCCGGAGCGATCGTCACCCTGCTTATCTGGCCGTACGATGCCCCCGTCTGGCTGGGCGCCTTTCTCGATAAAGGCGGAGCGTATAATATCGTCTGGGCGGCACAGTACTATTTTTCGAAATTACATCTCGTTGTATTCCAGGCGACCGAAGTGCTTCTTATCGCAGCACTACTAATAGCATTTCGAGTAAAAGGACGGGAAGGAAGGGTGATCGGGCAACTCGTCGTATTCGCCGTGCTTAACTTTATTACCCTTGTTCTGCTCGGGCGGACCTTCGAGCGATATTTACTCATCACCGTACCAATTGGCTGCATCCTGCTTACGATGGTCGTTCTGGAAATGTGGCGAGTTGCACGCGCATTGCCGGAGAAGATCCTGTGGCGAATTGCATCGGCCCTTATTGCCGTATTGTTTATCGTTGGAACAGTACAAGCGTACACCGCTTATTTCGATTATTTGTCAAACGATGTCGATCGAACATCACTTGCAAGGTCGGTATTGCAATTAGAGCAACGAGGAGCACGCGGATTCTGGCTTATATCGGAGCCGGTCGGCGCTTACTACCTCGGATTTACGCAGCATTATTCCCGGGCTGTTCGCGGTAATTTGGATGGCGAATGCGCGCGCAATAATTATTTCGAATGGTCGGCAATACCTTACTCCGACGAGTGGACATCCTACGGAGTGCAGGAAATACGCACGATGGCGCGGCGATGGGGCATTAAAAGAATACTGCTGCACCCATTTGAATTTCGTGACTCCGCCCACATCGTTCGGGACGTCGATAATGCGCTTCCACACGCTCCGGCAATTAATTACCTCACCAGCGATACGGTACGAACCGGAGATGCTCTCATCATGCAATCCGGACTAATGGATATAGCCGGAGAGCCGATCCTCGAGAAAATTTCTGCCGAAAGCACCCCACCGTTCATCCGCTCGTTACCTCTCTCGAGATTTAACGTGTATCAATGTTATCGTCCTTCGGGACTTCCCTCAAACACCGACACCACTCTCGACCCCATTCGGGCCGGAGCGTGGGTGTTGGTTCGGAAATAAAAATGTACGATATTAGACATAACCTTTCGATCGTTCGTGTGTCTTAATAAAGTGAAGGCATTTGTACTATTGCTCGCATTCGTGATCGCGGTTTTTGCCGGTGTACCTGCGTTTGCCCAAATCTCGAGCCTTGCTTTTGATCCGAATTGCTACCAACCCACGATCGGGACACCCGGAGAAATCGATACGATAATGGGTGACTACAAGGGGCAGCAGTTAGGAGGCGGAATGATAAATATTGGACCCTCTCCTCTCGACCCTCACGGACCAGGAAGGCTAATGTTTACGGGGCTGTCCGCCGATACATCCTTTTCGATTGTGAACATGGGTCCATCCTTCGATCCACACAATATGAACTTCACAACATTGAAAGGATTCTTGCGCGGAAGCACAATGCTTCTGGGACATTTTCGATCCCCGCGATATTGGGATATTTATTGCGCGGATTCCCTGGGGAATACAATGTGGCGTCCGAAAATCTTTCTCCAGGATTCTCTTGGGAATTATGACATCGATCGTTATGAGACACTTAATTTTACTCGAAAGATTCTATATGGAGCGGGAAGTCCTAAAAGACCTTACCACGCATACGTGACGAGCGACTCTGTCGAGGACCTCGTCCTTTTATACGGCTATCACACTGATTTCACACATGACTCGTTGTTCTTCGCGCACTTTAAGGGTGGAAATCTTCTTGATCGAGCCGGACAGTTAGTCTATCCAGAGGACGAAGTGTATTTCGATAGTGCACATTCTTATAACCATAGCTTTTCTCCTCCAGACTATACATATTGTGCCGATTTTCGCGGCAGTGGGCGAGTGGATTGTGTTGCGACCAATAATAATGGTGACCTATTCTACTATAGAAATGACCCTCCCTTTGACTTAAAGCGATTCGCTAGCTCAATGAAGGATACTTTCTTTTCAGCTGAAATAGAGCCGCGAATTCACCAAGGGAGTAACTGGGGTTTCATTGGTTTGACAATGAAAGCTTTCGCTAAGTCGAATGATCTAACCGCTCCGACGGATCTTCTTTTGTATCTCGATTCAGGGGCTGGACAAATTAGAATTTTTCGAGGTTCATCTTCTTTCGGCTCTCATCGACTTACATTGGACAGTACATACACTCTTGAAAGCCCCTTATACTATGACCATAACACATTCCCCTACGAAGAATGGGGTACGCACGGATTAAAAGATTGTGGGGACATGACCGGGACTGGCAATAATGTTCTCTATGTCGGCGGGTTAGATTTTTTGACCGGAAATGAAAATTTCTACGTTTTGGGTGATGCGATTGACGACAAGATCGATATGTATTTTGGCGGATACATGGTTGGCGGGACGCTCGATACCTGTACACTCGATAACGATGGGCTTCAGGATGTAGCGATGGGAGATCCAGGATACAATATGGATAACAAACTTTCGGGTGATGATAAAGGGACGGTTCGTTTTATTCATGGCTCTCGTAAAATACCTGTTCGCCTGAACCTCAATATCGTTCGCGAACGGCATCCCGAGTTAGAAGGCAACCTTACGGTTGCACCGAATCCTTGTTCTTCGCATACCGTCGTGACGTGGGAGTCGGCTTGCAGTGGCAGTGTGAACGTACGCCTCATCGATCTGCTGGGCCGCGTCGCATTCGAAGAAACACGCCGCACTACCGGTAGCCTCGAAAGCTTCAGCCTCGACATTCCACCGCTCCCTGCCGGCGACTATGTGTTACAACTCATTCAAAGCCCGTGCACGCAATACGCGAAAGTGGTGATCGCACCATAACGAGAATCGAGATAAGCGCTCTGTCGTCCTCCGGACTTACCTCTATTTTCGAATCACATTTCCAGCGCTAAAGCGCTTCGCTATACCTCTGACGTGCTCCGCACTCCATCCTGCCACGATCGACCGAACCGAAGTCCGTTAGGACGACCGAAGCATAGCGAAGGCCTTCAGGCCTGGAAAATATTGCGTCCCCTGAATTCAAAGTCCGGTAGGACGACAGACACGTGACGGTTGGCAAGATTCTGTCGTCCTCCGGACTTGTGTCTGTTTTCGCATCATATTCCCAGCGCTGAAGCGCTTCGCTAAGCTTCTGGCGTGCTTCGCACTCCATCCTGCCACGATCGACCGAACCGAAGTCCGTTAGGACGACCGATGCATAGCGAAGGCCTTTAGGCCTGGAAATTCGGCAACCCACAAAGCATTTAAGTCCGCCAGGACGATAGAGATTAGCGAAGGCCTTCAGGCCCGGGGAAAAACGACAGGGAAATATATGATACGTTGTATTTTTGTATCGGTCTTCCCATTACGAACATGGCACAATCCTACACTTCCCTTTTTATCCATCTGGTTTCTCACACTGCAAATAATATTCGCATACCACCCGATGTGGAAGAGCGACTCTATCCATATATCGGAGGGATCATCAAAAAAGAGATCGGCTCACCGATAGCGATCAACGGCATGGACGATCACATTCACGCACTGTTCTCGCTTAAAGCCGACATATCCGTATCCAAAGCATCACAACTCATTAAGGGAAATGCATCCAAATGGTTAAACGAGACCTTCGATTGGCGCGAGCGATTTCATTGGCAGGAAGGGTATGGAGCATTTAGCGTAGGGTTGTCGAGTGTTGAACGCGCTAAATTCTACATCCAGCGCCAAAAGGAGCATCATAGGAAAATAACCGCACGTGAAGAGTGGGATCGGTTCGTAAAGGAGCACATCAAACAATTACAATCGATATAAACAGGCGAGGTTCTGTCGTCCTCCGGACTCATATCTATTTTCGAATCGTATTTCCAGCGCTAAAGCGCTTTGCTATGCATCGGTCGTGCTCCGCACTTATCGCGCGGCGAGCTTTTAGTCCATTAGGACGATAGAGATTAGCGAAGGCCTTCAGGCCTGGGAAAATCGGCAACCCACAAAGCATTCAAGTCCGCCAGAACGATAGAAGCATAGCGAAGGCCTTCAGGCCTGGAAATCGAAATAGGAAAGAATTTAGAGTCCGGCAGGACGACAGATTTCTACGCACGACGGTTCTGTCGTCCTCCGGACTTACCTCTATTTTCGAATCTCATTCCCAGCGCTAAAGCGCTTTGCTATGCATCGGTCGTGCTCCGCACTTCATCCTGTCACGAGCCAACTGAATCGAAGTCCGTTAGGACGACCGAAGCATAGCGAAGGCCTTCAGGCCTGGAAAATCGGCAACCCACAAAATATTTAAGTCCGTTAGGACGACAGAGATTAGCGAAGGCCTTCAGGCCTGGAGGACGACAGATACCTATCGTGACCGGAACTCCGGCATAGGTGCCTATGTGTTCACTATCGTTATTAACACCAATGAGTAGCTAGCTTACGCCGGCACGCATTGCTGTTCGCGATCCTTGAAACGCGACGAACATTTTTCCAGAGAAGGCCCCATTAATGAACGAAATTCAAAACACAAAATCAAAATAATTTGATAAATTGATTCATAGTCTATGTTCGCACGCACACGTGGAGCGAACAGGACTCATGGATACGATTGTTTACAGTTACTCTTCACTCGCACTACCTGGACAATTGACTCGCTCCACGACGATATACTGCGAACCGGTATGATGAAACGTTACGTAACGATCTGGTCTCTGCTCCTCCTTACCACGGTTGTTCTTTCTACTTTGACCCGCCCCGAGATCGCTCAGGCAAAAAAACTGAAGGTCTACTCGCTGCCAAAAACAATTGCAGCCGGGCAAATGGGTATCATCGTATTTCAGAATCCCGATCCGGAGCATCCCAAATCGCAGTCGAAATGCACGGCAGAGCGGCTGATCGCCTGGGTGAAATCCGATATTCCGATCCTTCGCATCGAGCAGAACGGCAAGCAGGTCTGGATGCCGCTGGGGTCATATCAATCGGTTGGCGATTCCTGTATTGCGACCTTTATGGCGCCGGTAACGCTCGAAGAGGGCAAAGCGACGCTATTCTTGGTCAATGGCTCCGACCCGAGCATACCGTATTACTTCAATGTACAGAAAAAAGTTGAGACTAAATTAACCACCGTCGAAGGCGGTACGATCAAGCCACTTACCAATTTCAAGATCGTCGGCGATGGATTTGTACCGGAAGGTATCGTCGATGAGAAAAAAGCCCGCGAAGAATTGGAAGCAAATATCGGTCTCAGCAAGCTTACACCGGCCCAGCAATGGACAGCCGTGAATCATCGTATTATGAAGGACTGGGATAAACTGTCTGAAGGTAATTTTCTTTATCTCGAGCAAAACGGTAAGACCTGGCGCAGTTTTGTTGAAAGCTGTGGCCTTTCCCCTGCTGGGATGACGCTGGAATTCGCCGCACCACCGGACATTCAGCCCGGACTGATCACCCTGACGCTCGGTATTCGGATGAACAATGCGGAGATTGCGAAGACGAATCCGATCACAGCAACGGTAACCCCGTGATCGGGAATTGATGCTATTGTTCAGCTAAAAAAATATATTCGAAAATAGTACGCGGCAAGGACAACGAATTCCGCCCGGGCGGAGTTGAGCAGGAAACCTAAAAGCACGGATCGTTTAAATACACTCTTTGAAAATTTTGTGACCCGTTTTATTCTGACAGTAGTTGGGTTGGCTGTTGTCCTGGCAGTAATGGCTCCGCTTGCCGCCCAGGCCCAGAAAGGTCATACGAAAAAGAAGAGACCGCACAGCAAATTAGTCCCTGCCGATACGATCCGTAATCATTTGCCAACGGATACGGTCGGGATCGTTAATGGTGAGATCATCACCTATCGCGATTTTAATTCGATCATGGCAGGGTATCTTAGAATCTTTACCCAACGTTCGCATAATGATGTGGTGACCGATAGCCTCTATTCCGTGATCGTTGACTCTGCCTGGGACCGCGCCGTAAGCGATATCCTGACGGAGGAAGAGATCGGCAAGCGACGGATCGCAATGACCGACGCCGAGATCAAGGACTCGCTGATAGAACATCCGCCGGAATTTTTACGCCGGCAGTTTTCGGATTCGACCGGTGAGTTTCATCCGAGCTATATGTCGCAAGCTATGAACGATCCGAGAAATGACAGCATCGTTCATATCATCATCGAAAGCGAAAAAGTACGATTGGAAACGGAGCGGCTAATGCAAAGTATCGCTCCGCATGCCGCTACTGCATCCGAACGTGAACGAGCGTTCGAGGCGTGGCTTAAACGAGCGAAACTTACAGCCCATATTATTGATAACCGGTTACGTTTTGGATTTTATTGATCTGTGACTCATCCAACGCACGAACACTTTGAAGCGCTAGAGCCACCGAGGATCGAAGCAGAAGAGCTATTCGAGAACGATCCGAAGCGCGATCGCAAATTGCCCAAGCGGCGTCTGGCCCGGGAGCGGGTTATGCAGATGCTATACGCCAATGAGTTAGGTGGCAGCGATCTCGACCTATTATTTAAGGAATTGGTCGAAAAAGATCTTACCGAAGCGGATGAGCGCGCCGCATCCGGAAAGCCGAGTTCAACCGTAACCGAAGGCGAAGAGCCAAACGGTGCTCTTACCTTCGCTCGCGATCTGACGTTCGCCCTGGTGAAGCATCGCGAGGAAATCAATAACCTCATTACGGGCAAATTGCAACGTTGGGATATTAGACGCGTTGCTTTGATCGACCGGCTGCTAATCCAGATCGGTATCACCGAGTTGCTTTATTTCCCAGAGATCCCACCGAAAGCAACGATCAATGAGTTGATCGAAATTGCAAAGGATTACTCGACGGACGAAAGCGGTAAGTTTATCAATGGCTTATTACATGCCGTGATGACGCACCTTCGTGAGACCGGCGAGCTAAAGAAATCCGGTCGTGGCCTTATCGGAGACCGGCCAATGAATGGCGAAGCGAATGAGCCACCGATAGCGACTAACGAATGAAGCAGTCGCAGCCTTTTTCGTGGAAAGTAATTGCATCGTGGGCGAGCTTCGACTTCGCGATGGGGTCATTTTCGACCGTCATGGTAGTCTTTGTCTTCCCGATATACTTCCACGATGTCATCGTGCAGAACGGCCACGGCGATGCTTACTGGGGAAACACCGTCTTCGGTTCGATGCTGCTGGTAGCGCTTATCACCCCGCTGCTTGGCGCGATGGCGGATGTCCTCAATAATAAGAAGCTCTACCTCGGCATTTTTGCATGGACGGTAGTACTATGTAGCGCATTGCTCTACTTTATGAAACCAGGAATGGTATTGCCGGCTGCGATACTCTTCTTACTGGCCAATGCCGGCTATGAAGGTGGACTTGTTTTCTACGATGCCTTCCTTCCGGAGATAACTACACCGGAAACATTTGGAAGAATATCGGGCCTCGGTTTTGCCTGCGGCTATATCGGATCACTTGTGATCCTGCTTGCTTCCATTCCATTTCTTAATGGTGCCAGCAGCCAGACCTTTCTCTTAACGGCCGCTGATTACGCGATCTTTACTTTGCCACTCTTTTTATTCGTTCCAGAACACCGCAAAACCACCTTTACTCATATCAGTTTTGGTGGACTCGTAAAGCAAGGGTTTGGCCGACTGGCAACTACGGTGAAGAATATTCGCAAGTATCCGAACATCACCAACTTCCTGCTCGCCTTCTTTCTGTATAACGATGGCATATTGACGGTGGTAGCCTTTAGCGGTATCTATTCAAAAGGTACCTTGCATTTTACATTGATCGAACTTGCCATCTTTTTCGTGATGATCCAGATCGTGGCGGTGATCGGTTCGCTTATTTTCGGTCGTATCGCAGATCGTATTGGCCCGAAACGAGCCATACAGATCACGCTTATTATTTGGATCGTCGTTGTAGCATTGGCATTCTTTGCTACCACCAAATCGACCTTTTATGTCGTTGGTGCACTTGCGGGAATTTCCCTTGGCTCGAGTCAGGCGTGCTCGAGAAGCCTTATGGCGCTGCTCACACCTTCCGAGCATACGGCCGAGTTCTTTGGATTTTATGACGGTTTCGCTGGCCGGGCAAGCGGTATTATCGGACCGCTGGTGTTTGGGAGTCTTTCAGATATGGGTGGTCAACGAATGGCCATTCTCACGGTAGGCCTGTTCTTCGTTGGAGGTCTCCTTTTACTAAGAAGGGTCCGGGAAAGCAACCACGAACGAACCGAAGAGAAATTAGAAGCTGCAATCGCTTAGGCTGCGTCGTTGCCAAGCAGTCGGCGCCGAAGCATTTCCAAGGCTGCTGCGGCAGCCCGTTCGCGATTCCCTACTCGACCAAAATCTTGTTGTAATTTTTTGGTAAGCGTTGGAGCATTGCGCTCGGCAAGTGCGATCCAAATAGTACCGACCGGTTTTTCCTTTGTCCCCCCATCGGGGCCAGCGATGCCGGTTACTGCGATGGCGAAATCGGAACCGAGCTTTTCCAGTGCTCCTTCCGCCATTTCGATCGCTGTTTCTTCGCTTACAGCTCCGTGCTCGATAAGCGTAAGTTGCCGAACACCAAGTTCTTTGATCTTAACGTGATTATGGTAGGCAACGATACTACCATAAAAGACTGTACTGGCTCCATCAGTCTCGGTGATCTTCGACGCAATAAGCCCACCGGTACAACTTTCCGCCGTTGCGAGCACTTTCGATCTCTCGGTAAGAAGCCGAACGACTGTTGCAGCAAGCGTTTGATCTTCAGTGCCTAATACATATTTTCCCGCTCGCTCACGGATGATAGCCTCAACTCGATCGATCTCTTTGTTTACCGTCGCAGTACTTTTACCGTGGCTTGTAATGCGCAATCGAACACCCTCTGCTCGGGGAAGGAATGCGAGGATCGTGCTCTTTTTCAAAAATGTCTTGGGATCGCCTATCTTTTCAGCAAGAGATGACTCACCAATTCCTGCTGTGATGATCGTTCTGTGCTTGATCGCTTCGAGCTTATTCTTATACTTATGTTTAAGGAATGGAAGGACGCTACCGGTCATCAAAAATTCCATTTCCTGTGGGACGCCGGGTAAAATGATATATGTTTTACCAGCATTATAGAAGAGCAATCCTGGTGCGGTGCCACGGTCGTTCTTCAATACCTGAAAACCTTCCGGGACCATCGCCTGGGATATGTTCGACTCCGGCATTTTATCGTAGCCTAACTTCGCAAAGCGCGCTTTCACTGCTTCGAGCGTTGGCTTATGCAGCTTTAATTTTTTCTTGAAAAATGTAGCGACCGCTGCTTTTGAAATATCATCGTGCGTGGGGCCAAGTCCTCCAGTCGCAATAACAACATCCGCCTCTTTCCACGCACGACGAGATGTTACAATTATCTCTTTAGCATTATCGCCAATGGTATTAACTCGAGTAACAGGAACTCCTAACGCCCCAAGCTCCCGGCCGATCCAGGCCGCATTCGTATTGACGACCTGGCCGATCAACAGTTCATCTCCTATCGAAATGATCTCAGCGTTCATGCTAACGAATAAAATACATTATAAGATGAGCTGCAATATTGGCATAGATACCCGCCACTGCATCATCCAACATGATGCCGGTTCCTCCATGTTTTCGCTCGAAATACCGAGCTGGCCAGGGTTTAAGCACATCAAACAGTCGGAAGAAAAGGAAGGCGGCGATCGTAAAGCGAAGATCGCCAATAAAGCTCCAGGAAATGAGTGCCATCCATTGGCCCAGTACTTCATCGATCACGACAATGCCTGGATCCTGCTTCTCCAGTGTACGTTCCACGATACCGCCGGACCAAATGCCAATAAAAAGAACGACCACCGATGCAATAGCAAGGATACCGGGAGCCTGTAAAACCGGAATGAAATAATAAAGGGCCGCGGCAACTAAGCTGCCGACCGTGCCAGAACCGACCGGGGAAAGACCCGAATAAAAGAAGCTTCCAATGAGAAGAGCAAACCAGGGAACACGATGCAGATTTTGAGGTGGCGACCAAATTCGCGATCGCGCTTTTCGAAGCCAATCGAAACGTTGCGGCTTTCGTTCGTTATTAAGCACTTCGTTAAATGGTCTCCTGACCCCCTAAAACATAACGGCGAGCGGCAGCCCGGAGCACCGACCAGTTATCGTAGGTATACATAAGAGCAGAAGAGAATGTCAGTAGCGTTACTGCGCCCATCCCCCATAGAAGGACATTGTGAGCGACGATCGTCCATCCAATAGTTTTTAACTGATCCCCAAACATTCCGCGCGTTGAGACCAACGCAACCAGCAGGATAACGATGAATGTCATTTGCACGAAGGTTTTGACCTTCGCCGAGTAACTGGTCTTGATAGGAAGATCGAGCGCATCACCAATAATACGAAATACTGTGAGGTAGATATCACGAGCCAAAACAACCAAAACCATCCACCACTCAATATAACCAAGCCAAGCGAAAGCAATAAATGCCGCACTCGTAAGCAGTTTATCGGCAAGCGGGTCGAGAAAAGCACCGAGGCGAGAAACGAGGTTCATTCGGCGCGCGATATGCCCATCCCACCAATCGCTAATGGCAGCCACCGCAAAAACGATCGCAGCCCAGAAGAACTGCGGCGGATCCGTATAGACCATCAGCAGTAAAAAGACCGGTGCAAGCACGATCCGCAAAACGGTCAATTGGGTGGGAAATCGCATAGACAGAAGCTTGAGGCTATACCAAGAACAGCCCGTCTGACAATAAGAATTCTGCCACGTTTCAAGCCGTTTTGGCCACATTGCGGCGTAATCGAGCCACAAAAAAGCCATCACAGGCAAGCTCTACGGGTCGAGTCCGAAGAAGATCTTCTACGAAGAATTCGAGGTATTTCGCGGTAAACCAGTCGATTTGCCGTTCACCTTCTTCTTTCAGCAACGAGCAGGTTGCATAGAGCAGTACGCCACCGGGTTTAACAAAACGGAGATTCTCCTCGAGGATCGAACGCTGCTTATGCACGAGTTCTTCAAGCATTCTTTCGGTAAGGACCCATTTTATGCCGGGATTCCTGCGCAACGTCCCTGTTCCCGTGCACGGCACATCGAGTAAGACGAGGTCGAACCATCCTTCCTTATCAGGTCCCAGGCGTTTCTCCCGTTCATCGTTCTTGACAATGCGAACATTTTGCGATCCGCTGCGGCGCAGTCGTTTCGAGAGTTCATCTAATTTTGAGTCATCGGCATCGGTTGCAAATATCTCTCCTCGGTTCTTTAGCAACGTCGAAAAATGCAGCGTTTTACCGCCGGCACCAGCACACGCGTCTAATACTTTGATTGCAGTCTTATGGATCTGCGCGAAGGGAGCTACAAGTTGGCTACCTTCATCTTGCACCTCAAACTCACCGCGACGGAACGAGTCGAATCCGAATACATTAGTGCGTTTGGTCAGTACAAGAGCATTTTCCGCGATCGTCGAGAACGTCGTTTCACAGTTTTGCTTAGCAAGCTCTTCACGAAGCTTTTCCCGCGTTGTAAAAAGAGTATTGGCTCGCAATGCGGTCGGTGCTTCGCCGTTCAAGGCTTCCAGTATGCTTTCCGTATTCAACTCCGCATATTCTTCCGCGATCCTCTTAACGAACCATGTTGGAAAGGAATAGAGTATTCCAAGTCGTTCAAAGTTTGAATAGGTGCTTAAGCGATCCTCTTCTTGGGAGGGATCAGCAATGACCTTCAGTGCGTCCAAAGATAAGGAGTACTTTGAAAATTGAGTGGCAACCTGATCTGGCGATTGGCCCCCGAATACGATCGCATAAGCAGCAACTACGCGATCGGAAGTTATGACTTTATCGTCATAGCTATTTTCAACAAGCGCTTCCAGTCGTCGCCAATTTTTAATCGTACCAAAATAGGTGTCAGCAATGAACCGGCGATCTTTCGCGCCCAAATACCGCCGATCCTGAAAAAAACGGCGAATGATGAGGTCCGCAGGGATGATAGGATTTTTCCGAAATTCGGAAAATACTTCGACTATGTGACCGTATAGGCTTTGGGGGCTCATGTTTATTCAACAATTGGGCGCTCGGCTAATGGAACGCGAGGCATGGCAGTGAGTGAAAGATCGGCAATATGCCCGCGCTCGAGCTTTAAAGCGCCAAGCATTGCGATCATCGCAGCATTATCGGTAGAAAAAAGAGGTCGTGGTACGAAAAAACGCATACCATGTCTGGTACATTCGTTTTTAAATCGTTCGCGCAATTCCGAATTGGCGCTAACTCCTCCGGCACAAACAATATCGCGGACCGAGTGAGCCTTGGCGGCTTGCACTGCCTTCGATACCAGCACATCGACCATCGCGCGTTGAAATGAGGCTGCAATGTCACGCCGCATTTCCACGGTCACATCCGATTGCTTTTTAAGCCAATAAAGTACCGACGTTTTAATACCACTAAAGCTAAAATCATAATTGGATTCGCCGAGAAGAGCTCGCGGAAATTTTACGAACTCCGGGTTTCCCTCTTTTGACATCGCATCGATTTGAGGTCCCGCCGGATATTCGAGTCCTAACATTTTGCCAACCTTATCGAATGCTTCGCCGGCGGCATCATCGAGCGTCTCACCAAGGAATTCATAGGAGCCTACGTCGCGAACGCAGAGCAGCAAGGTGTGACCACCCGAAACAATAAGTGCAATGAAGGGAAGAGACGGTTTTTCCGATTCCAATAGCGCACTAAAAATATGCGCTTCGATATGATGTACCGCAATGAGTGGAATATTCAGGCCGAGCGATAACCCTTTTGCAAAATTGAGGCCTACTAAGAGAGACCCCATAAGCCCCGGCGCATAGGTTATGGCAACCGCCGTTAAATCATTGCTTGAAATCCCAGCCCGGGAAAAAGCCTCTCGTACGATCGGCATCATGCTCCGGACGTGTGCTCTGGAAGCAAGCTCCGGTACCACGCCTCCAAACTTATCGTGAAAAAATTGAGACGAAACGACCACAGATCTGAGATCTCCATTTTGGAGTATAGCGGCACTGGTTTCGTCGCACGAACTTTCTATACCAAGGATCGTGGCATTACCGAGAGTATACGCGTCGCTTGTCACTCGATCACCTCAACACCACTATCGTTCTCTGCTTCCTGATTCTCATCGTCGTTCGCCGACTCCTGGAGAGCTTTGTCTTTGAAATAATTTACGACAGCCTTCATCGCTTTTAGCCCGATCGCAGTCACTAATTCCGGTTCCGATGCTACCTTTACTCCTTCCACAGAGCCAAAGCGCTCGAGAAGCTTGATCGCAGTTTTTTTGCCGACGCCGGGAATCTCCGTAAGTTCTGTTTGTATTGTTCGCTTTTCGCGAAGCTGGCGATGGTACGTGATAGCAAAACGATGTGCCTCATCCCGGATATGCTGCAACACTCGTAGGCTGCTCGAAGAACGAGGAAGCACGAGTGGGTCGGGAGAACCGACCGGATACAACTCCTCTAAACGTTTTGCAAGACCAAACGCCGGAATATCTGTTAGCTGCAATTCCGTAAGTACTTCATACGCACTGGAAAGCTGCCCCTTGCCGCCATCAATAACGATGAGATCGGGCAATTCTGTCTTTTCGTTAAGCGCACGGGCATATCGGCGCTTTACTACTTCCCGCATTGCAGCAAAATCATCGTTGCCTTCGACCGAGCGAATACGATATTTCCTATATTCCGATTTCTTCGGCTTTCCATCGACAAAAACGACCATCGAACTTACATATTCACTACCTTGCAAATGAGAGTTATCAAAGCATTCGATGCGGCGCGGCGGCTTTTTAAGATGAAGGTCTCGCTCCAATGCTTTGAGCACGTGGGGAATGTGATCGGCTTCCTTCATTTTTTGAAGCTTGATCTCCCCGAGTAGGAAACGAGCATTCGCTCGTACCATCTCCATAAGTTTCGCCTTTTCACCGATCTTCGGGTGGACCAATTTGGGAGGTTTCATTGCTCCCGCTTCTTCATCTACCGAAAGCTCGCGGGCACGTCGGCCAAGCCAGGCCGATAAGGTGTCTTCATCTTCCAATTCTAATGGAAGCAGTATCTCTTCCGGAATATAATCGGTGATAGAATAAAACTGCTCGATCAACGCGGCGAGAATTTCTGTGTCTGCCTTCCCCTCGATGTTCGAAAAAAAGAAATGCTGCTTGCCAATGAGTTTGCCATCGCGCACTTTAAAAACAATACCACAAGCATCGTCATCTTCATGAGCCAAAGCAAAAATATCGCGATCGATCTCCTCTTCCCCGACCACTTTTTGCTTACTTACATAGTCCTGAAGTAGCTGCAACTGATCGCGAACTTTGGCAGCATCTTCGAAGCGCATTTCCTCGGAAAGCCGCTGCATATCAGCCTTGAGCGATTGCTCGACCTCGCGTGTGCGGCCAGAGAGTAACTTGCGTACTTTTTCGATCATCGACCGGTAATGCTCCTGGCTGACCAAACCTTCACACGGTCCTTCGCACTTTTTGATATGATATTCGAGACAAACTTTTACTTTACCACGTAAGATCAGTTGTTCGTCGATGTAATAGTCGCATGTACGGATAGGAAATATATCGCGAAGTGTCTTTAGTAAATATCGCAAGTAGCCTGCTTCCGTATACGGACCAAAATATTTTGAGCCGTCTCGTATCTTACGCCGAGTTGCGAACACTCGAGGATATGGCTCATTCGTCACTACGACGTAAGGATACGTCTTGTCGTCTTTGAGATTGACATTATAGCGAGGCTTTAATTTCTTAATGAGGGTATTCTCAAGAATAAGCGCTTCGACGTCACTATCCGTAAGTATTACTTCAACATCAGCGATCTTCGTTACCAGTGCCCGAAGTTTGGCATCGCCGACTCCTCGACGGTAATTCTGAAAATAGGAGCGCACCCGGTTGCGCAATACCTTTGCCTTACCAACATAGATCACGCGACCGGCGGCATTCTTGAATTGATATACGCCTGGGTCCTTAGGCAGGGATTCCAGCTTCGATTCGAGCGTCAGATCATCGACGGTAACGGCAAGCTGAATATGGGTACCGTTCGATGCAATGTCGATCGCATCTTCTTCTTGTTCGAGTTCGTCATCGTGAAATGGGACGAAATCAAACTCGTCCGAATTAGGCGACGTATTGCCCAAATGGTTGGGCGAATGCAGGTCGTCCATCGGTACCGAATTGCCAGAACTCAATGGTCCTCCTTCTGGCACAATTCAATGAGAACTCCGTTCGTCGATCTTGGATGAAGAAAAGCAATACGTGTATGATGCGAGCCAGGTCGGGGCGTTTCGTCAATAAGCTCGAACCCTTTCGCTTTTAACCTGGCAAGCTCTGCGGCAACATCTTCCACTTCAAACGCAAGATGGTGAATGCCCTCTCCCCGCTTCTCCAAAAATTTGGAAATTGGAGAATCGGATTCGGTCGGCTGGGTAAGCTCGATCCGACTATCTCCAAGTTCGAAGGACGCGATACGCACCTTCTGGTCTGCGACCTCTTCATGATGTACGCGATCATCCTCTAACAGCTTCTTGAATATCGCTTCTGCAGCAGCCAGATCGCGTACAGCAATTCCTACATGAGAAATCTTCATCATTAGCCGTCAACAGCGATTTTGCCGGAAGGATTGAAGCCGCTACGGGCTGAAATGAGTATCTTCGTAGCAGTTTTAGCCATTATGTCGTCAAATCGGAAAATTTCCATATTACCGCTGCTTGTCGTCAATTTTATTGGGACGCTCGGCTACTCGATCGTCCTGCCCTCGCTCGTCTATATGGTCCATCAATTTCGTGGTAACGAATTCCTATACGGAGCCGTGGGAGCGACGTATTCGGCGTTCGAATTACTGGGCTCTCCGATCCTTGGCCGGCTTTCCGATAGATACGGCCGTAAGAAGATCCTCTTTGTTAGCAGTCTGGGCTCCGCCCTGGGTTGGACCCTTTTCCTGATCGCCCTTTATCTCCCAGTTTCAAATCTCGTCTCCTTTTCCGATAATACCTTAGGACTGACCATTATCACAGTGCCGCTTGCGCTACTCTTCGTTGCTCGGGCTATTGATGGACTTACTGCCGGCGATATCTCTGTTGCAAACGCTTACCTTGCCGACATTACGACGCAGGAAGAGCGTAAAGCAGATTTCGGGAAACTCGGCGTCGCTGCAAACCTCGGCTTTGTCATTGGGCCCGCATTAGCGGGCGTCCTTGCAGAAACAGTATACGGCCTGACGTTGCCTGTCGTGGCCGCTCTTGCAACGACCATTATTGCTCTCGTCCTGATCGTCTGGAAACTCCCCGAATCGCGTCCGAGGCCATCCCACGAAGCGTTCGATCAGGGCCTCGGTAAAAATCTCGGCCGCTCATCGAAAGAATGTTACAAAGCGGAGAAACCTGAGCGAATGACGCTAAAAGGTGCGTTCAAGCTCGAAGGCATTCCCATTTTAATCGCTATATACTTCGTCTTCTTTCTCGCTTTCAGTATGTTCGTAGCTGCCATGCCACTCTATGGCACCGAAACATTGCACTGGAGTACCGGTGAAATGGGTGCGTTCTTTTCGGTACTCAGTATCGTCATTGTGCTCACAGAAGGACCGATCCTTTCCTGGCTCAATCAAAGTGTCTCGGCCGAAGCACTCACGATATGGGGTACGTTCATTGTCGTGCTAAGCTACCTGGCTTTACTCGTTCCCAATACGGCAATGGCATATCTTGCAGCCGTACTCTATGCACTTGGCAATGGACTCATGTGGCCATCGTTTCTATCGCTGCTGTCAAACCACGCCGGGGAAGAAAATCAGGGATACATTCAGGGTATCGGCAACAGCGCCGGAAGCCTGGCAAGCATTTGCGGCTTGCTCGTGGGTGGAGCACTATTTGCTCATTTGCATGGAGCGATCTTTTGTATTCCAGCCGGTCTCGTCTTTATTGTTTTCACAATGTCCTTTGCGCTTCTGCGCAAACGTGTGCCAGCAGTTAGCTCTTAGTACTGGGGCGATAGAGTGCCACCTCTACCTTTTCCAGCGTCACCATTCCACCATCAAGCATCTCATCGAGATCGGGCATGATCGAGCGAATCTTCGATTGTTTATCAACCACCTCGATAATGATCGGCAAATCGCTCGATAAATATTCCGACAAGATATTTCTCGCCTTCGCACTCGCTCCAAACCCGGCGATCGCTCGAACTACCGTGCATCCCGCTAATCCTCGCTCTCGAAAATCACTGAGCAGCGCTTCCCATAGTGGTTTGCCATGATATTTACCATGAGCGGCTTTATCGGATTCTCCAATAAAGATGCGCATTAGCTGCCATGGGTCATTGGGGTCGTTCTTTGTAAATGCTTCCATTGTATCAGAGCGCGAATTCAGCGAGTGCAAAGCCCAGTAAGGTAGCAAGCGGTGCAAGGACGATCGTTGCTCCCAAGTATGCGAAGGCCAGTCCGTATTGCCGTTCGGTAAACAGCGTAACTAACTCGTACGAGAACGTACTCATCGTAGTATATCCGCCACAAAATCCCGTCGTTAGCATCAGGCGCATTGCAGGAGACGATGCTGTCCCGGTAAGATAGCGCATTAAAAATCCGAGCGCAAGCGATCCAGTAACGTTAATAGCAAGCGTCGCCCACGGGAACAGGGAGGTATTCCATTCCGAGATCCACACGCCAAGTGCATAGCGGAGTGCAACACCAGTCGCTCCGCCAACGATCAAAAAAAGATAATTTTTCAACTCAGGCCGAGATCCTTTTTGCTACCAACGGTATGCAAAAGTAATATTTCCGATACCGGGTTCTATTACAAACCCCGTTTCTTTGCTATTCTGGTTGGTATCGTAATGTTCAACTTCCGCGGCAACCCAGTACCCTGCAACGGAGCCGATCACACCACCTAAAAATGTATCACTTAGCCAATGGTTATCGGTATAAAGACGCCCGAACACCGTTGTACCGACTAAGGCGTAAAGCCCGGCAGTTACGTACGGATTATCTATTTCAGCAGCAAGAGTCGATGAAAGAGCGCAAGCGACCGTGGCATGCCCCGATGGAAGTGAATTCCAGGCATTCTTTAGCGAAAATCCATGGAATACATCTGGACCGCTGCCATTAAACGGTCGTTCACGGCCGATCAATATCTTGATCGCAGTCGTTGTAAGACCCGCATAGGCGAAGGACTGAATAACGTGCCGACCCATAACTCGGACCTTCGAGTTATCAGTCTCTAAACCAATTCCATAGAGTCCCAATCCGGTAATGATCGTAGGAATACCACTACCATAAAAATTGCCGACGGTCGCTATGGCATCGCCGACTGAACTTTGATTTCTCTGAAAGAACCCGCGCGCAATATTATCATCCACGCCGGTAAAAAGTGCAGTTACACCACCGACGGTCCCGATGATGAGCCATTCTCGAAGATTCCAATGCAATGGTCGCTCGATGTACTGGCCGCCATCATAGACACTCTCCTTGAAATCATGCCACATGATATGGCCTTTCGATGTTGCCTGCAGGTGAACCTGCGTGGTACTATCGATCCGTCGTCCGGTTGAATCGATCTTTTGTGCATACGCCTGCGAGCACACCGATAGAAGAAGAAAGAAAAAGACTACACGGGTCATCAAAATATGGTAAGATTATCGAAAGCAAGCAAACACTATCTTCACGCTTCAAAATTCATCCGTTTGCGCAAACGTCGAAACCGCAAGGCAAACGCTTCAATAACAATACTGAAGAGTTGACAAATGGCGGGCCGTATATATTGGTATAAATAATACTGGCTACCAGCAAATCATCCATCAAGTATTGTGCTACACTTTTTATTATTCTCGATCGCTTCCCAAAAGGATGAGCTTTGCGGTCGCATTACTTTAGATCTACTCTATCGAGTGCCGTGCGAAGGCCGTGTGCGACTTCCGTGAGAGCTCCATACGCCCAAAAATGAAGCATAAAAAGCCGCGGCGACTCATTGAACATATGGTTATGTATCGCCGTAACAATGATACCGTTATCTCTTAAAGCCGTGACAACAGGATTTACTTCACTGGCGATCAATACGAAATCTCCGGTTGTGGCGGTCTTATCTCCGATCATCTCAAAATTGAGAGCCGTTGCCGTACCGAGAAATGGAGGAATTTCCATCTCATTCTCTGTAACTTTCTGTGCACGCGGAAGAGACATTTGTAATACGTGACCTTTTACCTGGCCCTTTACACCAATGATCGATTCTACCATCGACCAATCCGTCCCATCGCTCGGGGGCATGGTGGTAGTCATTGGTGTACCTGTAAGTGCCAGCACTGACCGTAGTTTCCTGGCAACCGTCGTTGCTTCGCCACTACCTTCAATGTGTACGTATTTAACGGCAGGCGATTCACCGATAAGGTGATTGTGAAGAGCAGTAATTTGAAGACCTTGTTCTTCAAGTTTGGATTCCACCGCAGGCACTTCGCTCTCTGTCAGCACAAGGTCACCCATCATCATTACATCCGAGCCATTCGGCATAAAGCCGAACCACGAGGTAAGCGCTAAGGCCGGCGCGATCTGCACGCCGTCGATCGTAACGTATAGATCGCTTCGAGGAAAACTGATCTTAAAATATTGATCCTGGATCGTACCGGGACGCTCAAAGACCTCTTCGATCGCATGCCAATTGGTCGAGTCGTTCTGAGCATGCGTAACACCCGCCAACGTTATAAACAGGCAAAAGAAGAGCGTAAAACGTACTGTACTCATATGCTTCAACTTTGTTCGACACTCAACTCGATACGCTAACGGTGACACAGTAGCCTCGGCAGGACTCGAACCTGCGACACTCAGTTTAGGAAACTGATGTTCTATCCAACTGAACTACGAGGCCAAAACTGGTAAGATTCGCTTAACACCAAGCTCTAATTGATTGCTCCTCGATCTCAGTTGGCCTTGTCAATGTAGCTCTTAATAGTGGCTTCCGGATGGTCCCCAGGCAGAAGAAACTTGATCGCTCCATCTTTACCAATGATAAACGTTTCGGGAATGCTGTACAGCCCATTCGATGCAGCAATGTAATCACTTGTCAAAAGTAACATCGAATCGATCACGACCTGATACGTGATCTTATATGCTTTGGTGAAGGCTTGAATGGTCTCGAACGTATTACTTCGCTGGTTATCATTGGAAATGCCGATGACCACAATAGAGTCGCCACCGTTTTGTGCGATGTTCTGTAAACCCGGCATCTCTGTGATGCAGTTGGAACACCACGAAGCCCATATATTAAGAACAACCGTTCGTCCTTTATACTCGCTTAACCAATGTACTTTGCCGGTCGAATCGAGCCAGGCAAAATCGGTGGCGGGAGGCGGATCGTTGTGAGGACCAATTTCGTAGATGGTCGAGATGTTACCAGCATGCTTCGCATCAGCGAACATTTTTGACTGCGGCTGTGTGGACTGCTGACAGCCCAAAAGCATAAATGCAATGATGCAGAAACCAGCTTGCTTCATGGGGACGCTCGTTTCTTACATCAATCACCGGACGGGCAAATTGTTACCGTAAATTCTTTTAACTTTCAAACGCTGATTCCGCCTCTTCGATAGTCGAAAAGATCTGGAACACGAGAGGAAATCCGAGCAGGTCAAGTACGTGATAGATCTTCTCCGGTAACTTCGCAAGTTTAATGTCACCGCCACCAGCACGCACTTCTTCGATCAAGCCCATCAGCACACCCAGCCCCGCACTCGAAATGTAATCGAGCTTTTCGAAATCGAGTACGAGCTGATGCTTATCCTCGTCACGAACGGTGCGTTCGAGGAAGCGCTCAAACTCCGGCGCCGTGTGTGCATCCAGTTGCCCTCCCAACTCGATCACAGCAACCGGTGAGCCCGGACGAGTAAAGGCTGCAACATGAAATCGAGATGGTGTAGAAGTTTCTTGTGCCATAGACCTACAATTTTTCGAGACACCTCATTACAACGAGTGTAGCATCATCATCAAAGTTGCCCGATTGTGTATACTCTGCAACTGAAGACAAAACTTTCAGGGTAAGATCGCGGGCGTTCGTCACATCTAAATTCTGGCGGACGAATTGTGCCAGCAGATCGTAGCCCAACTCCTTGCCTTCGGGATTACGGGCGTCGGTAATACCATCGCTAAAAAGAACGAGCACATCTCCCGAGGAAACTTCGACGGGTAATTCTTCCAATACCTCGGTGAAGATCGGTTGATGGATCAGCCCGACCGCCATGCCCCGTGGCTGCAGGAATCGGAATGAACCGTCCTTCGAAACATGCAAGAGCGGAGTATGCCCGGCACGAACGAAACGAACGCCCTTCTTACCAAACGATACCAGTCCAAGCGTAACAAAGGACCGGCGCAGCGAAGCTGTCGATGGCGAGTTGTGGAGTAGCGCGGCGTTCGTCCCATCCAGCAACTCCGTCATGCTCGCCATGATCGGAGCCAGCGCCTGAACTACACCTTTGGTCTCCGCCATATACAGCGAAGCCGAAATACCCTTACCGGATACATCGCCGATCGCGATCATCGTTGAGGCATCCCACAGCGTCGAAAAGTCATAATAATCACCTCCGACATCATACGCAGGAATGCTGATCGCATAGATATCGAATCCGGGAATAGCGGGAAACCGCTCGGGCAGAAGGCTCTTCTGCATTACGCGCGCCGCACGTAATTCTCCATCGAACTTTTGCTTCTCGATCGAATTCTGAACCAGCTTCGCCGTTTCCAAAGCAAGCGACGCTACATCACTGAATGCCGTGAGAACCGTGAGGTCATCATCATCAAAAGCATCTTCCCGCTCTTTCGCCACATACAGTCCACCGCGAACTTCATCCTTTCGGATGAGCGGAACAGCAACGAGCGAATGCAGCTCCCTATTCTCGGTCGTCTGTTGGGCATTGGGAAATAGATACTGCCGGTTGCTTATCCGCCGGCGAATAACGAACGGCTTACGCGATCGCTCGAGCTCACCGCGCGGTGATGGTATCTGAAGTCCCGCTTCGGGGAATCCCTCGGCCTCTTGCATGATCCGCTCCGCCGCCTGCTCGCCAATACTGGCATACGAGCGTATGATCTCTTCACCATTATTGCGGCCTACATTGAAAGAATTCGTGGTCCTTAGTTCAAGCCAGGCACAATCGGACTCGGTTGCCTCGGCAGCAAGTGCCGTGATCTGTTCGGCCAGCTTGGGAAGATCGAGCAACAACTCGCTCGATAAGATATCGGAAGAAAAGCGCGTTAACCGTGCAAGCGATTGCACTTCCGCCGATTTACGCTCGACAAGTTCCGTCGACGATAACGTAAACAGCGTACTAAAGAAGACGAGTGCAAAGTAGATCGCCAATGTTCCGAAAGCCGCGACTGCCGCCGAGTGCCAGAAAAGTGCATAGCGTTCGAATATCTCGTCGGCAGGAAGCTTATCCCCACCGAATGCGATCAGGGCCGCAAGCGCGAGGACCGTGTTGATCGCTGCGAACATCAGCAGCTTCTGTTTCCCTTCTCGGGTCGCGTGTGGAAGCCATGGCAACCGATAGCCCAACAAGAGCGCGGCAATTCCGACGACGAGTGCTACTGCACCAATAAGCGAACCGGACCATGCACCCGGCGGAATAACACCTTCATCGCGCCACAATGTAAAGAGCGCGAAGAATCCGGCCGCTACCGCCCATGATATAAACCGGCGTCGGGCAAAGTGTGGCGATTGCCGCACAAAGACGATCTGCCAAAAGCTCATGAGCAGTACTACGAGCATGACGAGCCACAAGAAGCCGAGAATATCGATCGACCATACGGTCGCGAAACGCTCGGGCTCGATCTTGAACGGACCGGGCGTCGTTACCCGGCGAAGTGACAGTGTAAAAACGTAGGGCGCGAGCGCCAGCAGTACGCTTCCACCCAGCACGATCGAGAACCGCTCGACGAGTACGATCGGCCATCGTGCAGCCTGCCGCACCTCTTCTACCCGGCTTACGGAAGACGTACGGAAGAACAGGACCTCCGCAGCACGGGCGAACCATAGCATTGCAGCTCCCTGCAAACCTGCCCGAATAAGCTCGAGCAACGCACCGTGCATCGCGCTGTACGAATGTGCAACCAGGTCGAGCACGAGCAATGCCCCCAGAATGAGGAATCCGAAGACGATATAAAATAGAGCTCGTGTGCGCATTGTACAGTAGAGGTACTCCTAATGATATATCAAATTATTTTGATTTTGTGTTTTGAATTTCGTTCATTAATCGGACCTCCCCTTCGAAAAATGCCGTCAGGTTTCAATGATCGCGAACAGCAATGCATGCCGGCGTATGCTGGCCACTTGTTAGCATGAAATCGCGACAGTTGAACATATAGGCACCTATGGCCGGGTTCCGATTTCGATAGATAAAACAATCGGACTGGAGAATCACTTCGCCTCGTCTTCGGGAACAAGGTTCTGTCGTCCTGACGGACTTTAACGTTTGGGGTGGCTGCCTTTTTTCCAGGCCTAAAGGCCTTCGCTATGCTTCGGTTGTCCTAACGGACTAAAAGCTCGCCATACGATTAGTGCGGAGCACGGCAGATGCGTAGCGAAGCGCTTTAGCGCTGGAGTAGCCGTAAGTTTTGCCGTATGGAGTCCGGAGGACGACAGAGTCTTGCCAACCGTCACGTGTCTGTCGTCCTACCGGACTTTGAATTCAGGGGACGCAATATTTTCCAGGCCTAAAGGCCTTTGCTATGCTTCGGTCGTCCTAACGGACTGGGATTCGGTCGATCGTGGCAGGATGGAGTGCGGAGCACGGCAGATGCACAGCGAAGCGCTTCAGCGCTGGAGTAGCGCATCTACGTCGAACAGTCCTTTCGAGAATGAGGTTTTCGGATGCGATGATGCGTTCATTCGATCCGGAATTAGTCCCACATACGGAGATCCATCGGCTGCTCGTCGGCGGTGTTGCGCCACGGCCCATTGCGCTGGTCTCTTCCCTCGATAAAGACGGTACCAGTAATCTCTCGCCATTCAGCTTCTTCAACGCGTTCGGTGTAAATCCACCGATCATTTGTTTTAGTCCCGCATACTCGGGCCGCACCGGCGCTGCGAAGCACACCATGATGAACCTCGACGAGACGAAGGAGTGCACGGTCTCGATCGTAAATCACGAGATGGTGCATCAGATATCGCTGGCGTCGGCGCCCTACGAGCGCGGCATCGATGAATTCGTAAAATCGGGCTTGACAAAGCGGCCGAGTGTAAAAGTAAAGCCTCCGGGAGTTGCGGAAAGTCCCTTCATTATGGAGGCAAAGCTCGTTCAGCACGTCGATTTTGGTGGTAAACCGGGCAGCCCGAATCTAATGATCTGCGAAGTCCTCCTCATTCATGTACGCGAGGAGATCCTCACCGAAACTGGAGGCATAGACCCCGTCCGGATCGACCAGGTGGCCCGTTTAGGCGGTCCCTACTACACTCGGGCCAAAGAAGGCATTTTCGTGCTCCCACAGCCCTCCAAACCGCTCGTAGGCATCGATAGGCTGCCTCAGGAGATCCGTGAGAGCCCCATCCTCACCGGAAAGCACCTGGCTCAATTAGCGAGCTTAGAAGCGATCCCAGAGCTTCCGGATGGTCTCCCCAATCTCGAAGCGCGTCACTCGAAAGCGAAGCATCACCTCGATCGTGGAGAGGTCGATAAAGCCTGGGAAGCACTTTCGAACGGTAAGTGGTGAACGGAGAATGGAGAATGGTGAACGGTGAATGATGAGTTGTGATACTGAATGCTGAATTCTCTAAGCTTCGTCTAATGGGAGAATGATTGCGGGATTTCTGTACCATAAACCACTCCTCACTCAACGTTCATCATTCACCGTTCCTTCGTTCACCATTCAGCATTCATCACTTCCATAAAACACCTGGCCCCGCCGATCCGAATTGGATGGCGGGGCCGGTGTGAACTCTCTCTGACGTTAGTATTAACACTTGTGCTCGAGAGTCACCGGCTTGGTGACTCTCGAGCGATCACAAATTAGTGATTGATGATGATGTACGAAATAAATCCGCCGAATAACGGATTCTGCGTGCAGTTCACAACGAAGCTGCCCGTATTCACCTGCTTGAGCGATGCGGTATAGACTGTGTTATCCGCGTTGGCTGCGATGTTCTCGTACGTTACGATGATCGTCGAACCGAGCGACACGAGGTTGTTCGTGATGGTCTGAGTCGAGGACGTGTATGCTACACGACCAGCAAACTGCTGTGTCGTAAGACCCGTCGAACGAATTTGACCATTGTTCACCTCGAGGGCGGTGGTGTTCGTCGAACCGTCCGCCGCCACCTTAATGCCTTCACCAGAGACTGGCGAAGCTACGTTGACGCCGATACCGCTCGTGATACCCGAAACCGAAACGCCCGTACCTGCTGTGACGCCGCTGATGCTCACGCCCGTACCCGAACCGGTGATACCACCGATGCTTGCGCCGGTACCGAGACCAACGTTGGATACGCTAACACCATTGTCGCCCGAAGCACCGGTTGACATATTAACACCGAGACCGGTCTGGCTACCCGTTGCACCAAGTACCGCGCGGAACGCTGTTGCCGTGGTCGGCAGTGTTCCACCCGTTCCTGGTACGTCGAAGCCAATCGAACCATTGTTTACGACAACGCCCGTTCCGGCACCATTCATATTAACATTCTCACCGATACGGCCCGTACCGCTGACCGACATGCTGATACCGATATTCGAGCTACCGCTACCAGATGTGTTGAGAACGATACCCTGGTTGGAGGGTGAAGCACCCGTTACCGCGATATTCGCACCAACATTACCCGTCGTGCTGACGCCTGTCGAGTTCAGGTTCAACGCTGTGTTCGTTGTACCAACGCCGTTCACCGAGAACTGACCCGCCATTGCTGTATTACCCGCAGTGCTCGTCGCGCTGGAGGAAATACCCTGGGCATTGCCCGCTGTCGGAGCTGCGTTGCTCAAAAGATTCCACTGACCACCGGTAGCGGTCGTGTTGGAGATCGTGAGCTCGTTCGAAGGCTGGCCGTTCGCCGTCATCGTTACCGGACCATTGATCGCCGTAAGCGACGCAACGTTTGCCGAGTTACCGATGGTCGTCGTTGACGTACCCGTCGTGTTGATGTTCGTCGGACCTGTTACGGTCGTCGTGCTACCCGAATTACCGATCGAGGTATTCGCTGCACCCGTCGTATTGATGGTCGTTGCACCGAGCACCGTGTTCGTCGAAGCGCCGCTACCGATATTGTTCGTCGTTGCGCCAACGCCGAAGCTGTTCGTCGTTGCGTTCGAACCGAACGTGTTCGTTGCGGTACCGCCCGAACCAAAGCTGTTCGTCAGGCCGGCGCCCGTACCGATCGTCGAGTTACCCGACGACGTAAGCGTCGTGAAGGCACCCGAACCCGGGGTTACCGAACCAATAGAAGCGAAGTTCGCCGCACCGGCTGCCGTCACATTCCACGGATTCGCTACGGTGTTGATTGCCGTGCTGCCTGCGCCCGTACCATTGACCACCGTCGTACCATTGATATTATTGGTACCGCCCGTGAAGCCAATGTTCGTCGTTGCAGCCGCAGCATTATTGATATTCGTCGGACCCGTTACGGTCGTCGTGCTGCCAGCATTACCAATGTTGGTCGCTGTAGCGCCGCTCGTATTGATGTTCGTTACACCGAGCATGTTGGTCGTCGAAGCGGAGTTACCGATCGCGACCGTACCCGTGCTCGTGCCGGTGTTGATCGACGTGTTAGCGTTGACGCTAGCATTGACCGTCGTGGTACCGGCGATGGTGTTCGTGCCACCGAGCGTACCGATGTTCGTGGTCGCTGCTGCACCCGACGCAATGTTCGTCGTCGCACCGCCCGTGTTGTTGATATTGGTCGGCCCGAGTACCGTCGTGGTGCTGAGGGCATTACCAATATTGGTTGGCGTAGCAGAAGCGCCGGTATTGATGTTCGTCGCACCGAGGACGTTGGTCGTCGAAAGCGAGTTACCGATCGCGACCGTACCCGTGCTCGTGCCGGTGTTGATCGACGTGTTATTGTTAACGCTTGCATTGACAGTCGTCGTACCAGCGATGGTGTTTGCACCACCCGGGAAGCCGATGTTGGTCGTCGCGATCGCACCGGCGCCAATGTTCGTCGTCGCACCACCAGTATTGTTGATATTGGTTGGTCCGAGTACCGTCGTCGTGCTACCGGCGTTACCGATGTTCGTTCCGGCTGCGCCACTGATATTGATGTTCGTGATACCAGTTGCATTGAGAGCCGTCGGACCGGTTACGTTCAACGCGGTCGTACCCGCAGTGATCGTCTCACCAGTTGCCGGGGTCGTTCCGGCGCCGATCGTAAGACCGGTACCCGTGTTGGCAGCGGTCATGTTGATCGTTGCGCCCGTCGTTGTCGCGATGATCGTCTCACCGGTCACTGGAGCCGTGGTCGAACCAACCGTGATACCGGTTGTCGTCGCCTGTACAGCTACGCCGAACGGGAATGGATCGACATTGATACCAGTACCAGCGCCCGCGCCCGTCACCTTGATACCGCCCGAACCAGCGCCCGTACCATTGACCTGCAATGCATACTGAGTATTCGCGCCGTTGATCGTTACGGTCGGGTTCGTGGTACCCGTGCTATTGAAGCTCATCGTGCCACCGGTCGTGTATGCCGAAGCATTATCGAACTTGATGTTCGGTGCTGCTAAGAGCGATGTCCATACGTTACCGGCATCGAGTGTACCCGTGAAGCGAGCATCACCGGCGATGGTGAGTTCGTACTGGTTATTCGCGATACCAGGAACGACAGGGGCCGATACGCCGAGCGTATTGACGCCGTTGATCTGCTCCCAGATCTGATCCGTACCCGCACCAACCGTCGTGAGCGAAGTGCCCGTCGTATTGATGTTCGTCGGACCCGTTACGGTCGTTGTGCTGCCAGCATTACCGATCGAGGTGTTCGACGCACCAGCGGTATTGATGTTCGTCGTACCAGCGATCGTGTTCGTCGAGGTGCCGCTCGTACCAATGTTGTTCGTCGTCGCGCCAACGCCGAAGCTGTTCGTCGTTGCGGTCGAACCGAACGTGTTCGTGGTTGCGGAAGTACCAAACGCGTTGGTCGCCGCGCCAGAACCGATGGTATTCGTCGTTGTGCCACCGCCATTACCAATGTTATTGGTCGTGTTAGCAGCATTACCGAACGTGTTCGTCGTGCCGGCATTCGTACCGACCGTCGAATTACCCGAGGATGTAAAGGCACCACCAACATTCAATGCCGGAGCATTCGTATTGTTGGTATTATTGACTGTTAAGGTCGTCGTGCCAGCGCTCGAGCCAGTGAAGAGCGAACCAGTGCCGCTCGTACCGCTGGTGTTGATCGTACCAGTTGCCTGGATCGATGTTGCACCGCTAGTGATGTTGAGGCCCGTGCCCGTCGAGTTGATCGTCTCACCCGTGAGCGGAGCGCTTGTACCACCGATCGCGAGGCCGGTGCCAGCACCCGCCGTCGCCATATTGAGGGTGGCGCCCGTCGTTCCCGCTACGACCTGTAAGCCAGTCGTCGGATTGACCGGGGTAACCGGCGGCACACCGATCGCACCGTTGTTACCGATCGAGATACCGGTCGTGGTAGCGGAGATCGCGATGCCCGTCGGGAATGGGTCAATTACGACACCAGTACCGGCGCCAGCGCCTGTGACCTGGATGCCGCCCGCGGCGGTTGCCGAGGCGTTGACCTGCTCGCCGAACGAACCGTTCGGAATGTTATTGATCGTGATAACTGGCGTGCCTGCCGCTGTCGGCGAAGTGCCACCGTTAAAGGTCATGGTGCCGCCCGTCGTGAACGGAGCAGCATTAT
>JAJPIO010000010.1 GCA_021324735.1 Bacteroidota bacterium | reverse complement strand
AGGAGCGAAGGATGGCTTTACAACCGCCGTTCGGATCATCCCCTATCTCGTAGCCATGCTCGTTGCTATCGGCATGTTCCGCGCCTCTGGAGCAATGGATATTCTCACGACCGCTATTAGTCCTGTTACAAATGCCTTGGGCTTCCCCAGTGAACTCGTGCCACTTGCAATTGTGCGAAACCTCTCAGGCTCGGGGAGCCTCGGCCTCATGACCGATATTATGAAGACCCACGGTCCGGATAGTTTCATGGGTCGCCTTGCAGGGGCGATGATGGGTAGCCACGAAACCACGTTTTACGTTTTAGCCGTCTATTTTGGCTCTGTGAACGTCCGTAAGACACGGCATGCGCCATTGGCAGGCATCTTTTCCGACGTTGTTGCGCTTATTATGAGTGTGATCCTGGTCAAGTGGCTGATCCCCTGAGATTCGCTTTGTAAGTGACTGTTCCCTATGCCCCAAAAGAGTCTCTACATTCTTTGCCTTTTGTTGCTGTCTTCTATAGCGGCACGCTCACAATCGCTTACGGACAGGCTTGGCATCGCACATTCCCCGTGGGAAACATACCGCGGAATGGCACTTGGTGGCGGTAGTACGATCATTGACGGCAAACCCTATTTTTTACTACACGCAGCACCTCAGTTCGACCTGGGGCCATGGGGCTTTGGGTTTGACGGCAATATTCGGATCGATGAGCAAGGTCATATTCGCAAGGAGGATTATAAAGATGCTTATTCGCTTCTTCGGTGGATCAATTACATTAGTTTTTACAAACCGCAGGACGATTTCTATCTTCGCATCGGCGGTCTCGAACATGCTTCTATCGGTCATGGTACGCTTGTCAGCGATTACTGGAATGGCTCGTCCTACGACGATCGAAAGATTGGCGCTGCTGCACGTGTAGATCTGGGTCTCTTCGGTGCCGAAGGACTAACAAGCGACATTGCAGCATGGCGCGGCGGACTCACAGCAGTGCGACCCTTCGTTCGGCCGTTCCAATTGTTGCCGCTTCTTACTGATATCTGGATTCTTCACAACCTTGAAATTGGCGTTACCGGCGTTGTCGATTTCGATACTAATGCGACGAAGATCATTCCTAATCATGAGCCGTGGGTAACACATTTTAAGAGTGCGACAGACAGCACCTTTGATTCTGTTGTGGTCAATCGTGATTCGGCTCAGATACCAGCTCCCTTAACTGCATTGGGCCTTGACATTACAAGTCTGTTATGGCAGACCGAGAAGACCCAAGGTCGTATTTATGCCGATTACGTTCGTTTTCAACATTTTAATCAGGGCTTTATTGTCGGTGCGCGTACAAGCTTTTATCCTGCTGAAAATATCCTCCTCGATCTGCGTGCCGAGCGTTCGTTCTATCGCGATCAGTTCTTGCCGAGCTATTTCAATGGGTTTTACGAACGGGATCGATTCGATGACCAGGCGAAGCCCCAGGATTATATCACCAAGCTAACGCTTCTTTCCGATACTACCAGCGGCAATGGCAATGGATTTCGGGCAGGAGCATTCTTAAATGTTCAGGATGAGTTCGAATTCCAGGGTAATTACCTGCATTTGGATAACCTGACCGGCAAAGATTGGATGGAATTGGAAGTCGCACTTCCGAAGATCACTGACCGGATCTTCGCAAAAGCGATCTATACAAGAAAAGATATTAACGGCGTATCCGATCTCTTTGCACTTGACGAACGCTCGCTTATGTTCGCCGAAGCCAGTTATAAACCGTTCAACTGGATTCTCGTAACCTTACTCTCCCGCTGGACTTTTGCCATTGACGATAATGGACACCTTCATACTCAATCCATGATCGAGCCCAAGGTGGACGTGATCCTTAGCCTCTAATTATTTGCCCAACTGCTGCTGCAGATATGCTACAACATCAGCGATCTGTTGATCGGTGAGAATATCTTTGGCATAGAACGGCATTGCGCCCGAACCACAGCGAATTACTTTCGCAGCCATCTGAGCATCCTTCACTGCCTTATCAAGCGATGGCCCGACTTTCTTCTCGTTCATCGAGTGACAGTAAGCACACGTATGTCCAAAAATATCTTTGCCGGCAACGGGATCGCCTGGCAACTTTAAGATCGCTTTTGCGGCAGCGGCTGCCGCTTTTTCATCTATTTTGTCCTCTTCGTGAATGGCCGGCTTCGTAGCCCATTGTATCTTGAGATTCGTCTTGATTCCGTTCGGATTATTTTTAATGGCATCGAAATAAGCATTTAGTCCATCAATATCGCTTTGGGGCATCACGGTTGCCATATCGTCCCCTTTATGCTCGTACATTACCGCGCACATTGTTGCTCCATAGGCATTCTTTTGTAGCGCATCGCCTTTGAATGCGCCATTCCAGGTACTCGTACGGCTTGTTACTCCTACGAGCGTGTGTCCCACACGCCAACGGGTATCCACGGTCGCAGGCTGGCCATCGGTATGGCAGGAGGCGCATGAAACTTTAATTTTACCGTAGGTTGTGCTGTAAAATATCTTTTGACCGTCGAGGGCAGCGCCAGAGATGACCGCGGGTCCTTGGGCTTTAGCTGGTTGCGGTACAACGGCTTGCTTAGTAGTATCGATGGCGCTCTGAGTGGTATCTTTGGTGACCGCTGTTTCCCGCCGCTCGCAACCAGCGAGCGCAAATAAAAAACAGACCCCAAATAAAAGAGCGTAGGTGCGGTTCATTGAAGTACCATTCATATTGTGTTTCCTGAATGTGGTCAACGTTCAAGAGCGAAAATACGACAACAGCCTAAAGCATGCTCAAACTCTGCCGTCCGCGAAATCCATCGTCTATCCGGTGCCAGGCGACGATAGCCGGTTCACCTAAAAGATAGCAAAGATAGACAACCTCCCCATTCGCCCGACGATAAGGAAAATCGATCAGCCCTTTATCGAGATCTTTTACCTCTATCCCCTTGTCATTAAAATCGGTGAGAATCTCAACCAACTCCTCCATCTCGAGCGGAAACGCCTTCTGACCGTTAGGCCCCATGCCGCCAAAGTATTGGTGACGGTAAACGTCATAGCCTTTATGATCGCATGTTTGTTTAAGATCGGCCAGACGCTCCAATCTTGGTCGAATTTCGTGCAGCATTAACTGCGCCTCCTCAAGAGTAAAGAGATGTTTGAACTCCATGCTGCAAATTTATTAAAGCCGTCAAAACACAACCCAAGAACCTTCTATTTCCCGGTCAGCAGAGCCTTCGTAATATAGCCCGCCATTTGAGGATTCTCCTTCAACCTGCGGATGGAGTAGCCATACCAATCCTCCCCGAATGGTACATATACCCGCAAGCGATACCCCTCCCGGATCAAGTGATCCCGCACTTGATCTCGTACGCCAAGTAGCATTTGGAATTCAAAGGCATCGTTTGTGAGATTGTGTTTGCTAATAAGTTTTTTTGCTTCCCCAATGAGCACGTCATCGTGCGTTGCTATTCCCACATAAGCACCTCCGGAAACGAGCCGTTCGAGACACCGCATATAATTATGCTGTATCTCTTCCCGATTTTTATATGCTATTTCTTCCGCCTCCACGTAAATACCCTTGCAAAGCCGGATATTCGTCCGAATTTGCAGGGCGGCGCCTTCCTTTAGAAGCATATCAATATCGGATTCCGTGCGGCGCAAATAGGCTTGCAAAACTAAGCCGACATTATTAAATTCTTTTCTTAGCTTGCGATAGAGATCGATCGTCTGCTGTGTATAGGGAGAATTTTCCATATCCATTCGGACGAACCGGTTTCCATTCTCGCGAGCGGTAATAAGTATTTCTCTAACATTCTTCTCACATTCGGCAATATCGATCGCAAGCCCGAGTGACGTTAACTTAATGGAAAGATTTGCATTGACCCCTTCCTTGTTCTGTCGTCGTAAGACCTCGCAACAGTATTTGGTATTATCGCAGGCCTGTTTAAGATTATGGATAAATTCACCCAGTACATCGACCGTAGCCATAGCTCCTTTCGCGTTCAACGAACGGACAGTCCGCATGGCATCATCTAATGTGGCACCAGCTATGTATCGCTCACTTACTTTTTTAACGATGGACTTGGGTATTATCGGGAGGACCCAGGAAACGGCCTGATTGAAAATGTTCATCAAAAGTAACAGGTGTAGAATTCGCTCAAAAACACGCCACTAACAATTACGGCAGGGCAAGAATTGCGTGCTTTATGACTTTTGAAGGCGATCCATAAGGCTAATGCTGGCTTCAAAACGGGTAGAGTTCTCTTGAGCACCAATAGCGATGGCCTCTCGAACCTCATGCTCCCCTGCTCCCGCATTTAAAGCACCAAAAATATGCGAGCCTAATTGCCGCTCCCAACCTGATTGTGTAAGTACTGCCACGATCGCTAATTCTCGCGTTTTAACATCGAGGCCGGGACGAGAAAGCGTCTTGCTGTATCCATCCGTCATAGCCCATCGCCCTAACTCGGGACTCAATTTCATCATGCCATCACGAACTCGAGAAGCGTTTTTTCCATAAATTCGCTCGAAAAGCTTATTCCCGCGATCTAAAAAATCGGGATAGCTGACTGGCTCTCGAACCGTGACATTCCCTTCTGCCGGCCATGCGGTCTGCAATGCTCTCATCGCCTCCAAGGCAGCCGGAAAACCAGCAAAAAGGTAAAGCTGAAGAAAGCTTTCATATATCTCTTCGCGTGAGATTTCATTCTTCTTCGCCGCCAATAGCGCCTCGCGAAGCTGGTCCTTACTTTCAGGGAGAGCTGCAAAGACCGACAGCTCTACGATCGATCGCTCTCGATTATCCATTACGGAACGAGTTCAGCTTTAAGCAGGAACATGCGAGGAGTACCAAAGTGGGTCCCTCCGAATGTCGATTCAAATTTTATCAGGTATTGCGTGTCAAAGATGTTGATCACCGAACCGGTAAGTTTAACGGGTAGTCCAAAGGCAGCCAGATTATACCCGAGTGAGGCATCGAACGTGGCATGAGGGGCAACAGAGCGGTCGGGTGAGCCAGGCATGTCTGTGCTAAGGTCAAGCATATTGATAACATCATTCGAGTATCCCCGCCGTAAGAGAATGGCGCGGGCGGAATCCGGTGTAGGCGCAAGCAAGTCAAACGGAAGACCGCTATCGAAGCGTCCACCAATAACCCCGAAGAAACCGCTTGGATGATCGTAGCGAATACTAAAGGATGCGGTCAACAACTGGTTATGCTCGGTATTGAAGAGATCTTCTCCTCCGAAGGGATGGCTATAATTCTCTCCTTCCTCACCAAGCACCAAGCCGGCAGCAAATGGAGTGGTACCATCTGAAGGGACTTTGCCTTTCGAGACGATCGTTGAAAACGCAAGGCGGCCTGAAAAATTATTCCAATCACGTAACAATATCTCAAGATCGCCTCCACCCACAATTCCCTGCTTAATATTAGCCGGGAAGATGACGCCAGAATTACCAAGTTCAACCTTCACAATGAAATCATCGATCAGCTTACCATAACCTGTCAGGTCTATATTGATGTACTTATTTAACCGGTATCCTGCGCCGATTTCCATCACATGCGATTTCTCGCTTTGTACGATCTGTGGAATGCCATTTTGCTCAGTACCTGTTAATTGTCCCGCTTGCGATGAACTCGATACCAGCGCGTTCTCTATGGGCGCTTCGATAAACATCCTATTGTAGGAAGCGCGCAATATTAAACGATCGCTCGCTCGATAGATCACATTGAGCCTCGGCGAAAGGCCGCTCTCCTGATCGAGCAAATCGTAATAATCGAAACGGAGACCACCAGAAACTGTCCAATCGCCATTCGTTACATGATCTTGGGCATAGGCAGAAAATCGCTTACCAGTTGCACTGGTATCAACTAAAAACGGCGCACCACCGCGTCGAAGATCATACGGTTGTAATCGGGTATCGCCTCCTGGGAAATGGGCACTTGAAACGTTCGTGTCTGTTACAGCGAAAGTAAAAAATTCCGACAGCGGGAATACCTCACCCCCGGCGCCAACCTTGATCTCATCTGCATCTCCCAGCCACTTGGTCTGAAGCGAATATTCGAGCTGTCCTCCGCTCTCGATATCTTTTCGATGTGCACCAACAAAATAGCGCTCACTTAAAAGAGCAGTAGCCAATTGTGAACTATCGTTTAGATTCGTAATACGGTCAAGTCCATTGCTCGTTAGATCAGCCGTCTGACGACGCGTATATCCCAACAAACTTAACACTGAAGACTTCGTGACCGAATAATTGGCACGAGCACCAAATATTAAAGACTTTACGTCCTGAACCTGGTCCTGTTTACCATTCGTATCTTTATTTGGAATTTGGAAATGGGTCGCTCCATAATATCCAAGAGCAGTAATATCCAATTTATCAGTTGCAATAATATTGATCTTACCGAAATAATCATTACCATTACCATACGTATGGTTAGGATCGAATCCGCTCACTGGATCGAGATAGCGATCGGAATGGAAGTCACCGTAAGCACCGAAATACGCGAAGGACTGCCCGATGTGCCCACCAAAGTCAGCCCCCTCACTACCGTTGTTAAACGTCCCCAGACTATAAAAGGCATGTGCGAAGTTAGTAGCATCGAACCCAGAGCGAGTTGTTATATTAAGAACGCCGCTCGTAGCAACACCATATTCAGGATCGAGGCTACCACGCAAAAGATCTGCTGATTCGATCAAATTAGCATCGAAAAGCGGAGCATAAATACGCGTCTGGTTACTTGTTATTGGAATACCATCGATCACGTATTGCAACATAGCATCCTCGCCGCGCATGTGCAAACGCCCATCCTCATCGGGTACAATACCGGGGCTATTAAGCAGCACAGCCTCTATCCCTTTGGCAGGATTGGAAACGGGAAGTGATTGAATCACGGGACCTGTGAACAGAGTATGAACGGTCGGTTGAGTTGGTTCGAGATGAGTGTCCGTAATCGTTACCTCGGCATTCTGGAAGCTTGGAACAGAATCGATCTCAACGGAAACTGGAACGGCAGAACGAACAACTACCCGACGAATAAACGCTGAATGAGACTGCAGGCTCAGATAGAGATCATAGGTAGCAAAAGGAAGGTTGCGAACTGCGAAATTGCCAGAGCTGTCAACTTCCGCTGCTTCGATCACTGCTTCTGTTGTAACTTCCTCGACTACAACCCTAAGGGCTTCTGCTTCTTCGCCAAATACACCACCTATATGCCCTTCGATCGTTCCGACCGACTGCTGAGCACGCGCTGGGTTATATAGAACGACAATAAAGAGTGAGAAAAAAAGTATTCTAACACGATTCAGCATGCAAACTCCTTTTTTTGACGATGTCAAAAAACAACGATCAGCGAATCATACCCGACTACGTTATAGCGGTACGATCTCGAGCGAAATATCGAGCGCTCGGACCGAATGCGTAAGCGCTCCAACCGATATAAAGTTTACTCCTGTTTCCGCCACTTGGCGAACGGTGTCTATTGTAACACCGCCCGAAGCTTCTGTTTCATAGATGCCATGATTGAGAGAGACCGCTTCCTTAAGTAGTTTTATATCAAAATTATCAAACAGTATACGGGTAACAACCCCGGAGCCATAACGAAGCACATCCTCCAATTGCCCGACCGAAGTTACTTCGATCTCCACCGGCAGGCGCTTTATATTCGGTTGAGAAAAATACTCTCGTATCCTTCCAATTACCCTCTGTATATCGCCATCATTTACGGCAATATGATTATCCTTAACGAGGATCATATCGCTAAGAGAATAACGATGATTCGTACCACCGCCGGCTCGAACCGCATACCGATCAAAGGGACGAAGCAATGGTGCTGTCTTGCGAGTATCCAGGATTGTGGCACCCGTCCCTTCTACGGCTTTTACGAATTGATTCGTTAGCGTGGCAATACCCGACATTCTCTGAAGAAAATTGAGGGCAACCCGCTCTCCCGCTAATAATGTGCGTAATTGGGCGCGCACCGTTGCAAGATGATCTCCGTACTTTACTCTATCACCATCATGCACTCGTTCCTTGAATTCGAAGACCGTTGAGACGATCCCCTGCTGAACCTCATAAAGCAAAAAGGAATACCGAAATACATCCAGACCGGCAACAATACCATCTGCTTTTGCGATAAGAGTCCCTGTCCCTTCGCGTTCTTCATCTACCGTTGCCTGAGTGGTAACATCATCCCTTGCCCCATCTTCAACGAGGGCAATACGAATCCTTTGGCGTTCGATGTCGGTGAGTCGCTCCATTTACTTTGCGTGTTCCATTGAATGCTCGTGATATCGCTCCAGCGCTTCTTTATATATCTGAGGTGGCCGCGTAGCCTTACCAGTTTCGTTCGAAACAAAAACGAGCGTTGTTTTTCCTTCCGCTATAATCTCTTCTTCACCATTGATTCGGACCTCATATTCTATGTCCAGACGTGGTCCTGCAACAGAAGGAATTCTTGCAGTGATAAAAAGCTCGTCGTCATACTTGGCCCCACGGTAATAACGAGCGCTTGCCTCCGATACCGGAAGTCCATATCCGGCCGCTTCGATGGTTCGATACGGAAGTCCACAAGCACGCAATAGCTCCGTTCGTGCAACCTCGAAATACTCGAAGTATTTACCATAATAAACAATACCCATCTTGTCCGTATCAGCATACCGGACTCTCATGCGAGAAACATGCTCGATATACGTCTTATGGTGAAATTGGCTCATCTGAAAAACTGGATGTTGGCACTTCAGGGGGTTGCGGCTTCGGCGAGGGGCTCACAGCCTCATAGATCGCGTTGACTTCTACAGTTAAATCTACGTGTGCTGGAGAAACGAGTTTCTTCTGAACGAGTTCGAACGGCAGTGCTTCAAAGGTGGTAGAGGGAAACATAAGAATATACTGTTCATTTTTGCGACGCCATTCAGCATTAAGATCCCGGGCCAATACATCTCCAATGTAAGCCGCCAGCAAAAAAACACTTTCTTTCGAAGCCCCACTTTGGCTCTCACTATTGGTTCCTTGTAGCCATTCGGAGGTCACCTTACTGTCAAGTATCGCGATGCTTTGCCGAGTATGATCGAGTTCGACATTGAATGAATCTCGGAATGCCACTTCACAGGCCATTGCAGCCAGCCGAAATTTATCCTCTAACTGTGACGCCCGGCGCTTTTCGCGTTTTGCTTCTCTTGAACGGAGCGTCAAGGGAAGCAGTGCTAATGCGACAAAGATGAGAAGAAGAGTTGTAAAGACCGGCATGTCTTCGGCCCGTTATTTGGCAGCTTGCACGACCGCCACGTCGTCTATAAATTGCGCTTGAAGATTATCCGAGTTCTCGCTCCACATTCCCATACGTGAAAATTTTTCAGAGCGCCTAGCAAGTGCCGTCGTTGTCTCAAATTTTGAGACTTCGAGTAACGACTTTAACTCTTCGACCAATATTTCTCGAAGAGTATTGAGCATAACGTCTGGTGAGCGATGAGCACCGCCAAGTGGCTCAGGAATAATGCGATCGATAATACCGACCGAAAGCAAGTCTGTTGCTGTAAGTTTTAGCGCCTCGGCCGCCTGTTCCTTAAAATTCCAGCTACGCCATAAAATGGAAGAACAACTTTCCGGTGAAATAACGCTATACCAGGCATTTTCCAACATTAGGATCCGGTCGCCAACACCTATACCAAGGGCGCCGCCCGAAGCGCCCTCGCCAATAATAACAACCACGATCGGCACTTCCAGCCTCGCCATCTCAAACAAATTGCGTGCGATCGCTTCTGCTTGTCCGCGCTCTTCAGCTTCAATACCCGGGAAAGCGCCAGGTGTATCGAGAAGTGTAACGACCGGTTTACGAAATTTTTCTGCTAGCTTCATCAACCGCAACGCTTTGCGATACCCTTCCGGATTCGGCATTCCGAAATTCCGATAAACATTTTGTTTCGTATCACGACCTTTTTGATGGCCGATCCACATGACGCTGCCAATACCTTCGAGTGTACCAAAACCACCAACGATCGCCGGATCGTCTCGAACCGAACGATCTCCATGAAGTTCGATAAAATCCGGAGAAAGAGCCTGTATATAATCGAGAGAATATGGCCGCTCCGGATGACGGGCCAATTGTACGCGCTGCCAACGGGTTAAATTCTGATATATCTCTTGGCGAAGCTCTTCAATTTGCGTCCTTAAAGCCGCCAACTCACTCGTCAAGTTAACGGTCTCTGAGAGCTGCCGCATTTCCTCGTATTTATTTTCGAGGTCTTCGAGTGGCTTTTCAAAATCTAATACGGTTTTTGCCATTCCAGAAGTTATTAGTGTCCGCGTTTGGCATTCCGACGGACAAACACGGCTTTCAATAAAATTTCGCAGTCCATCCCTAAACTATGGTTGCGAGCATAGTAGCGGTCGAATTGGCGGATATCTTCATCACGCCACTCACTGCCGGCGGTAACAGCCGCAAGGCTTGTAAACCCTTCTTTTGCGTAATAAACTTCACGTTCACGAGCATCTTCGACACCCACCAAGGTCCGCTCACCTCGAAACACACTTCCCCATAGCCTTAATTGCGTGACTCGTTCATTGCTCGGCATTATTGCGGCTGCGAGAGCAACAAATGGTAGCATTGCACTGCTGACCGCCAGATCGAACACTCTCTTTGAAAAACGATGAGATAAACGGCCCAGATTATTCTCTACGGAAACCAAAGCCAATGAATCACCGGAATCATCGGTAAGTAACTCGATCTTTTCACGGCCGATCAAAATATCCGATGCAACTGGCACCATCGAAAAATTAACACGGATGGGCAGGCTTTCGGACGTTCGTTGCATGATTCCAAGAACGTCGATATACGCTAAAGATGAATTAGCGAATATTATTTCAGAGATTTTCCTGTCTCGAGCTACTTTGGCAATCGTCCGAACGTCACCCAGGATCGGAATACCTGGCGATAAATGCAGTCCAACCCGCTCCAAAGTATTATCGATAAAACCGACGACCTGATAGCGGCGTAAAAATTCCATCCGTTTTAGCAATGTTGCAATGCGAACCGCTTCCTTATCGGTGCCCACAATAAGTGTAGGTCGAAGAAAAGGAGAAGCTGATGAGCCGATACCGAACGAGCGGCGTAATATTCTCAGAAAGAGTCTATCTGCTAAAAGCAGAAATCCCGCAATGACGGTAACCACCACGACGAATTGACGGCTCGCCGTAAATTCTTTGAAGAAGTACGTAAGGGAGGAAAGCCCGACAAGCATAGCAGGAATGGCTATCAACACTGGCCGGACACTCCAGCGGCTGCTTGAATGATAGGCTTTGAGCAGATAGAGCAGAATACAGGAAACAAGCGGCGGGAAAATCAGGGCGGACGGATAATCTTTTTCAGGTAATCCCATCCAACTACCAAGCAATATGAATGAGCCAATAAGAACGCTGAAAACAAGCATAAGGTAATCCAGCGCAGCAAGTGCAAACGAGCTCCGGTATTTTCGAACTACGGCGAGCTTTCCTCGCAAGAAAATTCCTAACCGGAGCAGCAAGCTAAAGATGATTGATGCACGATAATGCTTCTTCACAAAGACGTGCATGGCATCATAAAAGACCGCTACTTCATTGATTGTGCTTCGTCGCGTAGATTCACCTTGGAAGTGCACCGTAGCCGTCGAGTGGACATAATAGACTTTTAATCCGGCCTCCTTTATACGATAGCACAGATCCAGATCCTCGCCATACATAAAAAAGGCTTCGTCGAAACCACGTGTACTCTCCCATGCCTTTCGGGATAGCATCATAAACGCACCCGAAAGTGCATCGACCTCATAAGTGGCGTCAATCGACAAATATGTTAAATGATAGCGGGCGAAAAGTTTTGAATTCGGAAAGAGAGCGGCTAAGCCAAAGAGTTTGGTGAAGCTCGCCCAGGGGGTAGGAAAACCGCGACGACACGGTCGCTGGAATGTACCGTCACCATTTAGTAGCTTACAACCTGCCAAGCCCGCATCTGGATGATCTCGCATGAAATCCACCATCGTTCGAAGCGTATCCTCCGCAACGATCGTATCGGGATTAAGCAGCAACAAGTAATCTCCTTTTGCCTCGCGCAATGCTAAATTGTTAGCACGACCAAAACCGAGATTCTCGTTCAGAGCAAATAATCGGACATCTGGAAATTCCGCAGCGACCATTTCAGCACTGCCATCAGACGAGTCATTATCGACGACGAGGATCTCTCCAGTGAGATTGCCAACATCAAAAGAACGCCTCACACTGGCTATTGCACCGCGAAGGAATTCCTTGACATTATAGCTAACGATTATGACGGAAATGTCCATAAGGGCTATAGCTCTCCCGCGACAGCCCGAGCCTTCAACTTCCAGACCATTCCTACGGCTTCCCGTACAATAGCCTTACTCATCTTGCTTGTGCCAGCATGACGATCGACAAACGTGATCGGAATTTCTTTAATACGAAATCCTTTGCGCCACGCGCGAAAATTCATCTCGATCTGGAAAGCATATCCATTCGAACGAATATCCTCGAGATCGATCGCTTCTAAGACGTTGCGTCGAAAACACTTAAAACCGCCTGTAGCATCGCGAACCGGAATACCGGTCACAAGACGGGCATAAACATTAGCATTATAAGACAATAATAAGCGTCGACGGGGCCAGTTATCGACACGAGCCCCTGGAATGTATCGCGAGCCTATAACGAGATCATAGTTTTTGATCTCTCGAAGAAAAGTGGAAATTTCCTTGGGATCGTGAGAAAAATCCGCATCCATCTCAAAGAGATAATCAAAGCCTTCCTTGAGACCATATTTGAACCCGGCCACATAAGCGGTACCCAGCCCCATTTTACCTGGACGTGTCAGCAAATGAATTCGCTTATGGTCTGGATCTTCTTTCGCCTGCAGATCGGCAACCACTGTGGAAGTACCATCTGGTGAATTATCGTCCACCACCAGGACGTGCAGCTCTGTATCGGAACAGAGTGTCTGTTGATCGAAGATCAAATGAACGAGCCGAACAATATTGTCTCGCTCGTTATAGGTCGGTATAATAATTAATGCTCGGGACATTGGGGTTACAGACCTAATGCTTCCAATACATGACCTGCTATAAACTCCGCTTCAGTGCTCGTTATCTCAGAGTGAATTGGTAACGACAAAATGTGCTCAGCAGCAAACTCAGTGTGAGGAAAATCTCCTTTTTTGCCTTGAGCGTAAGCTTTCTGAAGATGTAGCGGTACCGGATAATAAATATTATGTGGAATTCCAGCGGCCTTCAGATATGCGATAACGGGCTCGCGACCCTTCTTCAATATAATTGAATATTGGTGCCAGATCGGTTCAGCATGAGGATCAACTTTTGGAATACTAATATGTTCCGAATGTGCAGCAAATATTTCTGAATACGTAGCTGCCGCTGCTACACGAGTAGCATTCCACTCGTCTAAATACGGCAATTTAACATTCAGAATAGCAGCTTGAATTGCATCGAGCCGTGAATTTACTCCAAGCCGATCGTGATAGTATGCGCGCTCCGAACCATGATTTGCAATCGTTCTAATTACATGGGCCAATTTATCGTCATTTGTTGTGACCATTCCACCATCGCCAAACGCTCCGAGATTTTTCGAAGGATAGAATGAAATAGCGGCCATATCACCGATCGAGCAAGCCATTTTACCTTCCCACTTTGCCCCAACGGCTTGCGCCGCATCTTCAATCACAATAAGCCTATGCTTCCTTGCGATCTCGTTTATGCGAGTCATATTTACCGGCTGCCCAAAAAGATGCACTGGTAAAATTGCACGAGTGCGCGATGTAATTTTCTCTTCTATCTGCTCGACATCGATATTGAATGTATTGGGATCAATATCTACATAAATTGGAGTAGCTCCCAGCAATGCAATCGTCTCAGTCGTTGCGGCGAAAGTAAACGGTGTTGTAATGATCTCATCGCCAGGCTTAACATCGATAGCCATAAGGGTGAGCTGCAAAGCATCTGTACCTGAAGCACACGCGATCGCATGTCTTACTCCAAGGTAGTCCTGCATGGCTTTTTCAAAGCGCTGTACATAAGGACCGTTAATGTACTTACCGCTTCGAACGACCTCCAGAACCGCGTTGTCGATCTCCTCTTGATAGCGATAATATTGGCCGAGTACATCGACCATTTGAATGGGTTTTGAAAGAGTATCTAAGCTCACTGTGGTGAATTTATAAGTCAAAGAATTACGCCTGCCCTTTGCCGCGGATCATCATGTATAGCGTGCGGATCAAGATCTTAAGATCCAACCGAAATGACATTGACTCGATGTACATGAGATCATATTTAACTTTTTGTCGTACATCGTCAATGTTTTCGTCATACTTATGAACGACAGTCTGATATAATCCGGTGACTCCCGGACGTACTTTCAGCCGACGCGTATAGTACGGAATTTCGTGAATAAGTTGCTTTACAAAAAATTCTCGCTCGGGACGGGGGCCGACAAGTGACATATCCCCTTTCAGCACGTTCCAAAGCTGGGGTACCTCATCCAGGTGCGATTTTCGTATAAATCTGCCAACAGGAGTAACCCGAGGATCATTTTTCAAGGCCCATTGCGGACCGCGCTCTTCCGCATTAACATACATTGAGCGGAATTTATAAATTCGAAAGAGCTTACCATCTTTTCCCAGGCGCTCTTGAGAATAGATCAGTGGTCCTTTTGATGTCAAACGCACCGCAAGAATAACGATCAGCCAAAAGGGGCTGCCGAGTACTAATCCGAGAAAACTCACGATAATGTCGAGAGTACGCTTTGCAGCTTCTTCCCACGGGCGTAAAAGTACAGGATTAATATCAATAAGCGGGAAGCCATAAATTTCGCGGGTTCGAGCCTGACCGGAAACAATATCATAGAGATCCGGTACGATTTTAAGTCCAGCGTTGGACTTCGCACCCCGTGAAATCACTTCCATGAGTTTATCATGCTCATTTGACCCCAAAGTGATCAGCACTTCCTTGACCTGATGCTGATCGATAACCGACTCCAGTTCGTGGATAGAACCCAGGCGAGGAATCACTTTTTTCGCTTCCATTGCCCTACCATTATGCTGTTCAAGCGTGATATTTACTGGGATATTCGCTTCTCCGTTTGGGCTTACGTAGCCGATCACATCATATCCTAATCGCGGATAATTAACGACACGAGCAGCTAAGGACTTAGCATTAGTAGGGTCACCAATAATAATGGAGGGTCGGGTGCCGACACCAGACTCCAGCAATCTTCGCTGTGCATACCGAATAAGTGATCTTACTCCCACACAGAAGATGGAAGTTACCCCCCAGTATGTCACCCCTAGCACTCGCGGATCATTCGAAACCTGACTTCCAGTATGTGTTGGATCCCACCAAATAATAAGCGATATAAGAATCGTACCCACCCCAAGCGTCTTCAAGATGGTAACGATCTCATCGAACGGTGCGCGGACATACCAAGGACGATAAAGACCAAAAAACACGAACAGCACCATCCAAAAAACATAGAGATAGAATGCAGAGGATGGTAATTGATCGGGGCTGAGATCGGTCGGACCATGATGGAAGACAAACCAACCTGAATCCACGCGCAGCCAATAAAACGCGAGCCATGCCACGTTCAACGCGATAAAATCGCCGAGCAAGAGAAGCAGGAGTTCCTTACGCTGGGTCACGATAATGTTTTCTGATCAGAAATTACTGCCGAAGGAGAACCAGCGTATCGAGTCGTTTGCGGCCACAATGCGGATTGCCTTGAAAACAGGAATTCATAAACACCACGAAGAAATGCAATATTCATCTGTGTAAACCAGAATAATTGGCTCGCAATCGGTATGTTGTGTTTAAGATTGCGACCAAGCCAACCTACAAAGACAAGAGAAAGACTCACTATTCCAATTGTAGCAAAAACATAACTCCATGACTCGTGTCGAAACACCCCCATTGTTATTGCAGTAATTAAAACAGTAATCGGGACAAAGGTTAACCATCGCAGCATTTTACGAGGCCATAAAAATGCGGCGGCCGGCCAGCGAAATAACAATTGAGGGAAGTGGCTTACAGCGTCGAGGCTTCGTGCGGCATACCGAGTTTTGCGAGAGAACTCATCTTGATAGCTTCGTCCATAGATCTCGGTAGCAATTGCACGCTCGTCATAAACCAACCTCTTGCCTTTATCAATAACAGCCAAGTACTCGTAGAGATCATCACAGGTAGTCTGGCTGGGCAAATCCTTCCAGTTCTCTCTTCTCATCGACCAATTACAACCATAAAAACCAGTTGAAGAATAGATCAACGCTTCGTTCCGACGAAGCTGACATTCCATTTCAAGAAAGCCAGCCTCAGACAAGGTTGTACCGTCTTTTCTTTCAGTTTCAAAACGCAAGGGACCTGTTACGCCACCCACTTCGGAATCGACGTAGTTAGAAACATGATAACGTATCCAATCCGGACCTAACACAACGTCGGCGTCCGTAAAAAAAAGGATCTCATTTTGCGCCTCTCGAACAAGATCATTCATCACCATCATTTTTCCCCTTCGGTTTGGAAAAAAGAAAGGACGAAGATTGGAGTATTGGCTGCTAAAATCTTCAAGGATTGCGTTCGTCTGGTCGGTCGAACCGTCCGAGCCGCACAGGATTTCGACCTTATCAGAAGGATAATTTTGAGTAATAATAGCCGAAAGGCATTGCCTTAAAATCAGTTCTTCATTATAGATTGGAAGAACAATGGATACCCGAGGCTGATAGGTATCATCCCTTTTCCAACGTCGAGGACGTGCTTTGGCTAACAATCCGATGATCATCGGAAAACCGAAAAAAGCATATAACAGTAATGCTATACTAAAAACCGCAACGTATACCATTGCTTATTTCTTAGACCATTCTTGGATTCGCGGAAGCACTCAGGACCTCCTGATAGAGCTGTACGAACCGCATCGAGATCTTTTCCCAACTGTATTCGGAACAGGCAAGCGCTCGAGCGTTCTCACCTAAGCTCTTACGATCATTAGGACTGGCCAGCAATTGCAAAACCGCTTCCGCAAAAGCTAAACTGTCGTCCCGTAAAAGCAAATGTTTAGAATCCTCGGCGATATTGCCCTCTGCACCTACAGAAGTGGAGACAATTGCCTTTCCTGCCGCAAAGAATTCGAGAAGCTTTACCCTCATTCCTCCCCCAATTCTGAGCGGAACCACCACAACGGCAGCACGGGCCAAATAGTCGCGAATATCAGGCACTTGACCATTAACAATGACCGAAGAACCAAAATCTTTCGAATACGGCAGAATTCTATGTCCCTCGCTTCCAACAATGTCTAAAACCGTATTCGGTCGAGCCTTAAGAATAAGAGGAAGAATCTCACGCAGAAAATATCTAAGCGAATCGAAATTTGGATCCCAAGCTAAGGTCCCTACAAAAAGGAGCCTGTTCGAATCCGGCTTCTGATTAAGTGGCGTAAAATAATAAGTATCGGCTCCCGCTGGGATTACCGTCAATTTAGATGATGGAGCAATCAATCGCATGAGTTTCGCATCTTCATCGCTTATAGCAGCAACGGCATCAAACTTACTTAGGAATCCTGCTTCTTCGATCTTAAGTCGCTTACCGTGCACCCTCGCAACGAGGCTTTTCAGAATATTCGGTTCAGTTGCAGCAAAACGTTCGTATATCAGGGATTCGTAGTTATGCTCCCTCAATATTGCTGGTAATTGAAATTCGTTTTGAAGCCAGAGGCCGTATCTCCCCATATGGGCATGATCGACATGAACAATGTCATATGCTTTTGTCCCAACGATCTTCCGAAGCAAAGAAAACATCTCTCGGGTCATCCGACGCTCAATTGGATAAGCACCTCGAAAAACCGTACGAGCAAGCACTTTCCAACGCGATGGTAAAGAACGAGATACGACACGAATATCCGCAAATCGAGATATATCCTTGATTGCTTTCTCAGTATCAGATAGGGACGCTAAAGGAAAAGTGACCAGTGTGATCTCGTGTCCTAAGGCTGCAAGATGCTTAGTAATGTTATAAATTCCAATATTTCCTCCATCCGTTAAGGGATACGGCATTCGAGGGGTTAGTTGGAGGATTTTCATGGCTTGGCATAATCCATGATTAAGCCGCTAATGTTCCGACCTGCTATCCTGAACGATTTCAATAACAATGAGCATTTGGTACGGCCAAGACTAAATTCAGTCGCCCTTTACCGTGGAATTACTTAAGGCCGTTTTTACAATTGATCGCCGGAAATTTCTGTTAGCATGTGCTGCTATTATCGCTCCATGGACAATTCGCAATCACAGTCTCTTTCGTCAGGTAATTCCAGCGCAGTATCCATGGTATGAACTGTAGAGAGGTGATAATGTATACACAACCGGCATAACCGTTCGAGGCCGCAGAGAATCTACCCGGATCAACGCCGACATTACTAGGCAATCATTCCTTCGAGGCTGCGTCGATGAAAGCACAATAAACTTGTCGGCTTCGATTAAAGAAGCTTGCCTACTTTTTACATTCGATCCCGCACAACCGCGTAGGGAAGCCTTTTTATTGCTTTCTACCTTCTTAGTTCGGCATTTACGATTTCCGGCTTAGGACTTCAGCAGAATTATATTCGAAATTATATGTCAAGGGAGCGGAGAATGGTTTTGTCAAACCAGAATAAAGTCCTTTCACAAAATATTTGAGACAATTTTTTCGTTGCTTGAACGATAGATAGAGACCTCCTAAAAGATAATAAGGTATCAAGAGAGGAATTCTAAGAGGCTGATACATCCTAGCTAGAATCATAAAATTATGGACCATGCCAATGGCAAAAGGTGTACAATTCCTCTTGGGACTCTCCTTTTTACTTCGCTCGACACAGCCACCAGTAGTTGCTCCTAAGTGCTCAATTATAACCGAAGGCTCAAACCAAACCCGATACCCTGCTTTCGTTGCACGAAGATAGAAGGATGCCGACTCGCCCAGATGATGGAAAATTAAGTTATGATCGTCCAAAGGCACCCGCGCAAGTACATCTCGAGAAATAAAACATCCGAACTCGTGGCAGTTGTTAAGGTACTGGGGTCGATACCCACCATATAATATGGACACTGGCATCATATCAAATCTAAAGCCGGTTCTGAACGTTTTTTTTGTCCGTTCATCTTGTAAGTTTTTTTCTCCTAGATCAACAAAAACAATCTTGCCCTGAACAATTTGCTCGCCCCTTTCAAGCGCTGGCCTTACACTTGCCAACCAACCATATGCTGGCATTGAGTCGTCATCCAAATTTACGACATAATCTCCCACAGATTCCTCAATAGCAAACCGTTTAGCAAGTTCTGCGTTTTTTCCAGCCCCTCTAATCAGCTTTACATTCGGGAAATTATTAGAAACAACCTCCCAGGTATTATCTGTACTACAATCGTCAACCACAATTACTTCGTAATCAACAGAACTTATAGACTGAGTATCATGCGATAAGAAATCAAGCAAGCGGCTAAGAATCTGACACCGATTGAATGTCGGAATGATTATTGAAATCTTCATACTTCGAAGGTCATTAGGAATCTGTCTTTGAACGATTTAAGCTTCTATGACTTCTAACTTATCAAAACGTTGCCCAGCATTATTCTTTTTGAGACGCTTTAATATCGCGAGAAGTTCTGTTACGTTAAACAATCCGAGAACCTTTATTGTACTAATATATAGTACAACTACGGCCGTAGCTACCAGTAAATCATTTAACCCTCTTCCTCTGAGGAAGAAAAAGGGGATTATAGCAACAACTATTGCACAGATAACTTTAGCAATTGTTATTAGTACCCCTTTAACATTCAAAAAAGATGATGCCCGCAAGCTAAAAATTAGATACGCGGTTGAAACGGTAGCGGCAATTACTTTTGATACAACCGCTCCAGATACACCAAATCGCTCAATACTAATAAGATCACCTATGAGCATACAAACTAATAGAATGGCCATATACCGCATACACAACCAAAATCTTCCAGAAGCGATTGCCATTTCCGCTGTAAAGCTTGAAATGAACAACGGAAGTAGCAACCAATTCAACAACATGAAACTCGATGAATCCGAAGCATACTTTGCACCAAGTATTAAAGGAACAACCACATGTGCTGCGCTAGTAAAAAGCAACGCGGCGCCACCGGCAACTATAAGAAGACCGCGAAGTGAGATCTCAACCAATCTTTGAGCACGAATGATATCCTCTCGAAATAAAAGTCTTGTTAACTCCGGTGCCACTATGCCGCTCAAGATATAAGGAATCGGCGCCAAGCCTACCGTCAACCGAATGATCGCTCCATAGCTGGATACATTTTCCAGCGTACCTAAACTATAAAGCAAAAGCTTATCAAGCTCATTATACGCAATAAAGAAAGCCGTTGATAAAGCAAGCGGCGTTGCTGTTTTTAACATTATCATTACCATCCGTGGCCTGATAACAATGCGAATTCTCTCGCGGCGAATCCACCGGAACACATAGAGTGAAAGCAATATAAAGCCCGGTGTATGGCAGAGGGTATAGGTCCATAAAATATAATTGAGCGAAAGCTTCCTTGGGATCGCCAGCAGAAGGGCGAATAGCACTGCATCAAGGCAAGCAAAGCCAGCCGCGATATGAAATTTCCCAAGACTGCGCAACACTGACTCTCCAGCCGCCCGCACTATAAGAAGCCTAGAAGAGATAAAAAGAGTTATTCCTAGAATCGCCATACAGGACACGATTCTTGTTGGATAAAATACAAGACCCAACAATATAATCAACGCATACACAAAGATCCCTAGACCTAGGCGCGACACAAGTATATTACCGAGTATAATCCCGCGATTATCAGGCTGGCCCACCTTGACTTCTTCTTCTGCTCGCGCTAACATTCGTGTATGCATATGAAGCATACCAAAATCCGCAATCAAGGAAAGTAACACAACAAAACTTAGGGAAACGGTAAAATCGGCGTACTCCAACCTGGATAATCTTCTCGGAATTAGTATCTGTCCCCCGAAAAGAATAATATTAGTAAGGATACCTATAGAGAAGCCAGCCGCCGCGCCTCGAAGTACTCGCATTCCTAATGGTTGGGTTTGGAGTTGCTTCATAACCTCTCTATTAACTACCACTTAAGGAAAATTCGCTCGTCTTATTAGTCTTTTTTTGCTGTTCGAGAGCTAAAAAATATCCCCACATTAGAGCAATCCATCCCAACTCGGTCTTTGAATCAAAGGCAGGTTCTGTTGACGCAAAAAATAAGAAAAGGATAAGACTTGCTAGACATGCCCTTAATATCATTTTATCCATTACAGAAGTACCTTTTGAGCGTAACAGCTTAAATCCTTTAATAATAAAAGAGAAGTATGCAGCAATAAATAAAACCGAGGCAATAATGCCCGCCTTCACAGCTATATACAAATAGCTATTATGTGTAAATCCAACCCACTTATGAACTCGATCAATGATCTCAAATGTGCGAAACCGCCCTCCGAACCCGTAACCAAACACGGGTGAGTGTAAAACAGCTTTCCAAGCGTAACCATATTCAACATATCTGTTCAGCAGTGAGAGATCTGAAGTAATATGCTGAGACGTTAAAAAGCGATGAACGTATGCCGCCAGCATTAGTCGGGTAAGACGGGAAGAGAAATACACTGGCATAAAAATCAGAACGATTGCAACAATAGCCATCCCAAGACGAAAAACACCTCGGCGTCTTTCTTCTTTCGAGCCAAGCAGTACAACAATAAAGGTACAAATCACGGTAGATATGTACAAGCTTCTCTTCATTGAGATCAAAATTCCTATGAAACCAAAGGCCAACGCGCCGTACGAAATCAATAACGTACGTAACTTTTGAGTCGTCGTCATTATTGATACGACAAATAAAACCCAGAAACTACAAAAGACTACATCTGCAGTGCTGTGCCCCGCCTCATAAAGATAGACCGCTTGAATGAGATGACTTCGTATTTGTAAAATACTAGCGACAATAATCGCAATACCACAAAGCACTATAATCTTCCACAACAGTTTTTCCTTGCTAGAGTATGCAGGAATATATCGTTCATAAAGAATCGGCAAAAACAGTAGCGGCATTACATTAAGAAGTTCTCGCAGAGAATACTGAAACGATGTAGGATTCTGGGAGAGACCAATTATGGTCGCCATAATTGACCACGCTACAAAAAAAACGATTAGCAGTTGCCCTACCGAAGTACTAAGAGACTTCCATTGCAAAATTCGAAGCTGAATCAACCAATATCCTATAATTAGGGAAAGAAGTACACCGATTATTAGCTCAATGGCAGACGGTGCTCCCGTAACAGCAGCAACAGGGGATCGAACTGCAAGGAAAACATTGACGACGAGAACCCCTAATAAGGATAAAAAGGGATTTATGACGACAACACTCATAATTGCAATTGCGATCAATGCAATGATCGGGATGATCGAGCCAAAAATAATTGTCCCGCCACCCAGAACTCCTATCAGGATAATAGCAATTATCCACTGTTGCTTAGGAGAAATAACAAGAGAGGATAAATTTGCTTCGGAGGAAGAAAAAACTTTATATGAAAAAGGACCGAATGCCATATCTATCAATTAATGATCTTCTGATCAACATAGAATTGCGTGCGAAGCTTGTTCATTTGAGAGGTTAAAATTACTATAATCGAAGTAAGCATAAAACTACCGAAAAGAACCCCTAATAAGAGTATTGACCTATGCGGTCTCGATTTTTTAACCGGAACAGTTGCGCTATCCAGCGTCACAAAGCCATAAAGGTCTTTTTCTTGATCGAGCTTGGCTTGTTCGTATGCGGGAAGAATGAAGGCTTTCAATTTGCTTTGAATCTCGAAGTCGCGTGTCAGTCGCAGATAATCGAGTGCAACATCCGGCATAACGTTCGTAGGCACGAAGGAGCTAGCCTTTTCATCCATACCCGACTTCATTTGGTCTAATCGGGACGAAAGTTCGGCTATCGTATTTTTATACGCGGCAACCTCTCCGGCATTGGAACCATACATAAGTTCAGCGTTTCGGAGTTGAATTTCTGCCATATTCTTTTGCTCTTCAAGCCCCGCGACAGCAGTTAATTCTGCTTTAGCTTGCTCAGTTAGCGCAAAAACTCCATACTTCTTCTGGAAGACGGAGAGTGCCGTTTCGATCGAATCGAGATCAGATTCATTCTGCTTGTATCGAGCCTCGACATAACTAATATTATGCTCAGCCTCGTCTTTCGCCAGCCGACTGTTTACATTGTTCAACTCTTGAACTGCGGCGTTTGTAACGGCTGCAGCACGAGTCGCGCTGGTATCCTCAAAGGAAATAATAAAATTTCCTTCTTCGCTTAATTCACCATCGAGATTAGTAGCAAAATCATCAATCGCATCTTCGAAAGTCTTGTCCTCGTATACTTTCTGAAAATTAAACTGCTTAATTAATTTTCCCATTAATTCTCGACTCCGCAAGAGAGAAAGTGGGCTATAACTATCTTCCCCTCCATGTAGCTTACTAATACCAAGATCCTTAAGACTGGAAGCAAGCCCTGACGTCACATTATCCAAGGCACCTCCAGCATGTCGCGCAGGCAAGACTACCGCTCGGGCCTTATAATAATTGGGCATCATTGTAAATGCATACACTCCCACGATCGCTGTGACAGCGAGGGAAACACCTAGAATTAGCTTTTTATGAAGTAGCAGAATCGTTATGCTTTCCACCCACGCTTTGCGCGCTGGCGTTAGTGGAGGCAGTGTTGAAGCCGGCGGCACTCCACCTGCTGCGACAGCATCCGGTGGAACTGACGTTGAGATTTGAGAAGGATTAGTATCCATCTATATAAAAGCTATTAATTAGAATAGCGCTCGCGCGCCAATTGCAATAAGTGTCCCTGGGAATTCTCGCGGCGCTGTAGAAACTGCTACGCCGCTAAGATCGACTCCTGGTGTCTGAGGAGCTTCACTTAAGTAATCGACACTCTTCTTTGTTCCGCGAGCGAAGAGCACAATATCACGCCACGGTTCATATTCCAGTGTAAGACTAACGGTAGTAATATTGACGCGACGTCCTGTCAGAAAATGTGTGTTACTCTCTGTCCCCTGATTTCCGAGACTGACATTGTAATCGCCACCAGCATTAAAAACGAGCTGACCTGTTGTGTCATAAATATTCTCGCCTTTTTCGACCAACTGTCCTTCCAGATCGATCGTCCATTTCGATGTCGGCGTCCATCGTAGCTGCGACCAATAGCTCAGCGCGTTCGGCCCGATTTGCGCACCAAGAACAGATTGCGAAGTAGTATAGCGATCAATATCCGTGTTCCAGTGCGTGTATACATACGGTTCAATGTGCATCCATTCGGCAGCCCAATCGAGATCGCGAATACCGAACGCTCCAGCCCACATTCCGCCCAACTGCCATGCCCACTTATTACCCCACCAACCCTTACCAATTCCACTGGCAAGAATATCGTCCAAAAGCATTTCACCTCTTAATTCGAACCCGGGCGTAACGCGCCATCGCGTGTGTGCACCCATTAACGAATTATCTTCGTCATTGTCATCAAGACCATGCTTTACGACGTCGAGAAACGAAAATGGATTTAAGAAACCGAGTTCAACACGTTTATTGAACACCATAATATCGCTAAAGCCTAACTCAAAGTCATGACCAAGAAAAAAATCCAGGTCATGAATGGTCATATACTTTACGGGGTAGTCGGTTCCGAATGAGGTATCGGCAACCAGGGACGCGAACATCGCTTTATATCGTACAGCACCGACATGAGCACCCAAGCTTATAAAGTCGTAATTTGGGACCTTCGAGGAAAGAATGATATTATCCTGATAACCACCACCGATAGCAACGGCTTCACGAGCAATCTTCCCTGTAAACCAATCACTGTTATATGTTAACTCGGCTGAAGTATAATCGTAAAACTGGTGGGTAAAAAGAGAAAGATTACGATTTTTTGCAAGGAGAGGATCCTCTAATGCCAACGCCGAATCTCCGAATCGCTCACCATTGGTCGTTTGAAGAAAATATCCGACATGACCGTTTAATGTGCCAGCGAATCGGCCACCGATAGTCCCCAGCACCACCGAGCCATCAGAGGTTTTGTGTCGATATTCTAAACTTCCAACACCGTGGACGAACAGATCCGAGTTCGTAGAGTCATCAAACCACTGATAGATGTATTTATCTTTATCAGTGAAAACACCACCAGTAAAAAATGGCTCTGCGTCGTGTGCCGGAAAGACCGTTACCGCTTCCCGCGGCTCATGGGCGAATGTTCGAAGATACTTCCGAAGCAGTCCTTCTTCAGAATTGGAGAGATCGATTGGTTTAACTTGCCTCAAGAATTCTGCGATTTCGAATTCCGAATACGGAAGCTGCGCCTCGGAATAGCCTTCAATAAGACCTTGAACGGAAAGATGACGTAAGAACGAATAGATCTCATCATCAAGCGGCACCTGCTCTACGCCAATGTGAGGGCGCGAAGTTAGCGTTTGCGCTAAAGTGGGGATTGGGCGGACAGCGAGGAACGCGAGAATCCCACCAACCAAGAAAACGTGGCCGTAATTTTTCATTTACGGCTTGTGGAATGTATTATATAACGTGAGAGCAAAGCTGGCGATCGCAAGCGCGAGCGTTGCATACGAAGTAATCTCGTTCCGCTTAACGTCAAGTGGGATATCCGGTTCTTTCGGGACGAAGATTTCGTCACCGGCATCTATCCGTGTATCACTTGGATCGGACCATGCCTTCGTTCCAGCTTTAATAACTACCGTTTCGGACTTAACAGCACCAGGAGCGTATCCGCCCGCTTGTGCGATGTAATAACGGAGCGGCGCTCCCTCCTGATAGGAAACGTATCCGCTTCGATTTACAAAACCGGAAACATAGACCGTAGTTGGGCGACGTTGGATGATGATCTCGTCACCATCAGCAAGAGTAACGTCCGCTGATTTATCCCCCTGAGTCAGAACTCGATCGAGATCGACAGCGATATCAGGCTCTCGCATTGCTAATTGCCGAGCAAAGCTTGCCGTATCCTCGACGGTCATATTAGCTAATCTCGAAACTCGTTGAATATCATTCGTTGTGCCGGCCATAAGCAGGCTGTTGGGGCCATGGCGAAGAACGCGGCTTCCTTTGGGATATGCATACGGTGTAAGCCCCCCTGCCTCTTTAACAACATCGGCAATATGAGTCTCGCCCTCCCGGATCGGATAAACGCCGGGCATCTCCACTTCTCCCCGAACCGCAACAACAGCGGAATGCATGCTCTCATGCTTACCAGGCACGTTGATGATATCGCCTCGCTGCAGGGGAACATCGGGAGCACTATGGGATAGAATCGCCTCTACATTGTATACTTTGGTCTGAACTTCCCCGTTACCATTCGATCGACTAATTTCCACGTGCGCTAAATCCGCTTGTGCTGTTGGTCCAAAAGCATATTTAATGGCAGAGGAGAGCGAATCACCTTGAACAAATTCGAAATCACCTGGCGAACGGACTGCGCCATAGACGCCAAGAACACCAGCCGTAACATCGCGAAATGGAACATCGATTACATCCCCTTCGCGCAGTGGCGGTGATGACTTAGGGTCGTGGAGTGCATTATATCGTACAATGTCAACTCGGTCGGTTGTACCATCATTATGGGACACTTGAATATATCGCTGACTCGCGGTTATGACATCTCGATTACCAAAAATCGACTGCAGTTGCTTGCTTTGCCGCTGCTCATCGAGATACCGCTGCTGAGCTTGAAAATCCGGGGGCGTCGTAGCTTCTGTATTCTTATGATTAGCCAAATCAACGACAATATCAGCTCGAGTTGCGGCCGAAAGAACATACGCACCGGGTGTTAATACATCCCCCTGTACTTTAACATAGACCTTTCGCGGCTGGTACAAGGTAATTGATACCGGCTCACTAACCTTACTTTTCGCAAACGACTCACTTGCTTTTTGCAATATTTCTTGCCTAACTGCATCCAGGGTCTTCCCTCGAACATCGAAGGAGCCGAGCAACGGCACGACGAGTGATTGATCGCTCGAAACGACCGGATAATAAGCATCACCGCTCGTCCAAAAGCGGCACTGCAAAATATCGCCTGGCCCCATGTGATATTCGTTGGGGTCGATCCCACTTTGGAATGCCTGCGCTTCTACCGATGTAGGCGGGGTCATCGTTTTATCCGCCGTCATCTTGGGGATGGAAGATCCCGCGCTAAGCGGAGATGTTAACTGTGCCTGGCTCGACCGAGCAAGCAAGAAAAGAAAGACTCCGGCGATCGAAGAGTATTTGACGATCCTGTTCAAAGTGATGATTCTAATATTGTTGCAATTCGTTGTGCTGCGTGTCCATCCCAAAGGGCGGGAATTTGGTGATGCTTCCATTTGCCTTCGAGTGCCTTACGGACAAACTCTAAAATTCGTGTTCGATCGAAGCCAAGCAGTTCATTCGTGCCCTCTTCCACTGTGACCGGCCTCTCGGTGTTTTCCCGAAGTGTAATACACGGTACTCCAAGTGCTGTTGTCTCTTCCTGTATTCCACCGGAATCGGTGAGTACTAACGCAGCATGAGCCTGAAGGGATAGAAAATCGAGATACCCCATCGGATCGACAAGTAAAAGACTGGAATTATGCTCGGCCCGCTTAGCAAGACCGAACTCCTGTAAACGTTTTCTCGTCCTTGGGTGGATCGGGAAAACGATCCGGCGTGAACCCTTTGAGTCAAAGGCTGGATTTAACGCGCCCACTTGCTCGAACAGCTCTATAAACATTTCGATAGCTCGTTTCTCATCTACATTGCTTGGCCGATGCAGAGTAATGAGAACATACTGCTTATCCGCAATAGCAAGAGACTTACTTAATGTCTTAAAACGATCGTTCGCGCGTGGAAGATATTTTACGACGGAATCGATCATGGTATTTCCCACCATGAAAACTCTATTTCCCTCGATACCTTCATGAGCCAGGTTTTTATATCCGCTTGGCTCCGTCACAAAACAGTAATCTGAAAATTCGTCGGCAACAATACGATTGATCTCTTCTGGCATCGCGCGATCGAACGAGCGAAGTCCGGATTCGATGTGCGCCAACTTTATTCCAGCTTTGGCTGCAACAAGCGCCGTTGCAAGAGTGGAGTTAACATCCCCGGCTACAAGCACAAGATCTGGGTTTTCTTCTGCCAGCAATTTCTCCATCTCGATCATCACCTTGGCGGTCTGTTCGGCATGCGAACCGGAGCCGACACCCAGGAAGCGATCGGGTTGCGGCATTTCGAGATCGTTGAAAAACACATCCGACATGTTGGCATCGTAATGTTGACCAGTATGGACGAGAATGGTCGAGAACTTCTTCGAAGGCAGTGCGCGCACCGCTTCCAGCACCGGCGCGACCTTCATAAAATTCGGACGAGCACCAACGACGAATAACAGCTTCTTCGTATTCAATCGTCAGACGTTTGCTTTTTTTGAAGTAACGGATTGCGGACGCCCATGACGAGCACCAGAGCCGAGTAAAACGATCTTATCACAAAGTGATGGATCACTTACTTTGGATGTCGCATTCCTGGTATCGATCACATGTTTTGCATTACGCACGAGGAAATCATAATCATATTGTGAATGATCCGTCGTGATGATCACGATATCCGCCTCTTGCAATGTTTGAGCGTTAAACGGTTTTGAGGCAAAATCACGGCCTTTCACCCAAAGATGCTCGACAAACGGATCGGTAAACTCAATATTGGTCGCCCCGTCATCGATAAGAAGCTCCATAATGCGAATCGCTGGCGAATGACGTGTATCATCCACATCACGCTTAAAGGCTACGCCAACCATCAAGATCTTTGCGTCGCGAAGACGAATGGGAAGCTCCGCAACAGCTTTAAAGACAAGGTCCTTGACATAAAATGGCATGGACTCATTCGTCTCTGCAGCAAGCGTAATGAAGTTCGTCTCAAAATCGTATGCGCGGGCTTGCCAGGAAAGATAAAAGGGGTCAATAAGAATACAGTGACCGCCGATACCTGGTCCGGGGTAAAATGGCATAAAACCGAAGGGCTTCGTAGCGGCTGCTTCGACGACTTCCCACATATTAATGCCACCCATTCGGTCACAAAGCTTCGCAAGCTCATTAACCAACGCAATGTTTACCGAGCGGAAAATATTCTCGAGCAGCTTTTCCATCTCCGCCACCTTCGGCGAGCTGACAGCGACGACCTTCGAAATGATCTGCTCATTTGCAAGCACCGCTAAGCGGGTACATGCTGAAGTAACACCTCCCACTACGATCGGTGTATTCGATGTCGTCCACTTTTGATTACCCGGATCTATACGCTCCGGACTAAATGCAAGAAAGAAGTCTTCACCGACCTTTTTACCGGTCGATTCTAAAAGCGGCTGGACCACTCCTTCTGTTGTATTCGGGAATGTCGTCGATTTGAGAATGATAAGCTGGCCATCCCGCAATTCCTTCACCAGCATCTCCGCAGAACCCGTGATGTAACTAATATCGGGATCCTTATTGGTCGTGAAAGGCGTCGGAACGCAGATGTATATAACATCGAGGTCGCCGGCATTGTGATAATCATTCTGCGCTGTGAACGAGCCCTTCTTCACACACTCACGAACGACATCATTCGAAATATCCTGAATGTAGTTTTCGCCTTTCTTCAGGAGATCGATCTTGGTTCGATCGAGATCGATACCTCGCGTCTCAAATCCATTTTTCGCGAATTCAATCGCGAGCGGAAGGCCGACATATCCCAAACCTACAACGCCGATCTTGGCTGTCTTCGTACGAAGTTTGGATTCAAGGGCTCCGGCAAGACCAGTGAGTGGTAACTGACCGTTCGTCGAATGCACTTCGCTTGCTGCTGTAGCCGGGGCTTGCGCGATGGATGTTGCCATGTAATCAGTTGGGCCGGAATACGGGCGTCCGGGAGTTTCTGTTTCGAGAATTCACCGATTAACGCCTCATTTCAGCAAATACTTCCCCATTCATGTAAGGGATTTAGAAATGACCCAAAGGATAGCGCATGTCGCAATTTTCTCGAAATTTGACCTGTTACGGCTGCGTTAACTCCTTGAACGATCGTAATCGCCCGGTAACTAACGAATGCTCCAATTAAGCCAAACACGTATTGAAGCGCTACCAGCCGCCTTTGGGAAGGCCCGTGTCGCCGTCATTGGCGACCTTATGCTCGACCGCTATACATTTGGCAGCGTATCGCGTATCTCGCCCGAAGCCCCCGTACCGGTTCTGGAAATCGAGGATGAACAAGCGCGGCTTGGCGGCGCGGCTAACGTCGGCCACAATATTCTTGGTCTCGGGGCTTCACCGCTGATGCTCGGCGTCGTCGGTGACGACACTTCGGGTCTTTTACTCAAGGGTATTTTTACCGACCGAGGATTTCCGCTCGAAGGGATAGTGACTGACCGCAACCGTCCGACAACGGTCAAGACTCGGGTGATCGCCGGTAGCCAGCAAATGCTGCGGCTCGATCATGAAGTAAAGAAGGAGATCTCTAAGGAAACAGAGAATCGCCTCCTTGATATTCTCGAAGAGAATATCCGCTCGCTCGATGCAGTCATCCTCGAAGACTATAATAAAGGGGTGCTTACTCGCTCAATGATCCATCGAACGATCGAGATCGCACGAAAGCACTCCGTACCGGTGCTCGTTGATCCCAAGATGCATAATTTTTTCGAGTATCAGAACTGCACCGTCTTCAAACCAAATCGAAAAGAAGTAGAAGATGCGCTCGGTACGAAATTAACGAGCGATGCCGAAACGAATGCCGCCGGACTCCGCCTGCTCGAATCGTTAAAAGCCGACAACGTACTTTTAACACTCGGCGAAAAAGGCATGATGCTTTTTGAACATATTAAAGGTGACGGCGCAGAACCCTTCACGATCCCAACACGCGCTCGGCAAGTAGCGGACGTCTCCGGTGCCGGTGATACGGTTATCGCGACGCTCGCCATTACAATGGCATGTGGCCTAAGCGTTCGCGAAGCGGCGGTCATCGCAAACCGAGCTGCGGGACTTGTGATCGAGGAACTTGGCATCGTACCAATTTATCGCGATCAACTGATCGCGGCACTTCTCGAAGATATCGAGCCAACTCCGAACACTCTCTAATGACAGTTACTTTCGCTCCTGTTTTTACTTTTCGAACTGACTCCGACCGACAAGCACTTGCTCGATGGCGCGACGATCTTCGAAACGCCGGGAAGTCGCTTGTATTCACAAACGGTGTTTTCGATATTCTCCATGCCGGTCATGTTTCGTACCTCATGGCTGCCCGTAATGCCGGTGATGCGCTCATTATCGGACTCAACTCTAATTCTTCCGTACAAGCGATCAAAGGACCGAAGCGTCCGCTCCAGGATGAACTTGATCGAGCGCAAGTATTAGGGGCTCTTCGCTCGACCGACGCTATTGCCATTTTCGACGAGGAGACACCGCTTGATCTAATCTCGTTTGTGCTTCCCGATATCTTAATTAAGGGGGCAGACTACTCTCGAGAAACGATCGTGGGGGCGGACGTTGTAGAAGCTCACGGCGGCCGTGTGACCACCATACCGCTTGCCGAAGGCCGTTCAACGACCGGAATCGTCGAGAAAATTCTGGAGCGTTACAAATAACCTTTCCAAAATCCCGCAATTCTTTAAAAATCAATCCGGTAAATCCATCTAATCCTGTAAATCCTGGTTCTGGATTAATCTTTTCTCAGAGCCGTTGGTTTAAGAACTTGCCCCTTTTGCCCCCGGTTTTTCTTATGACTTGCTTTTTTGCAGGTCATTCTGACGAGTCTTAGCTTAAAGATTGCTAAGCAGTTTAGTCGCAGCACTTTTATGCTTCGACGACAAACTCAGCTATTCCGCTAAAATCGGTACGCGAAAACACCGGATCTCTCTCTTGGATGGAGAACATAGAGCCACAATCGACAAATGATAACGGCCAAACACCGCCTGTCCATGGCGATGCAAAACCGCACGTCGTAAAGACGAAGAGCGTGGTTTGGAGACGCACTCGTCAGGTTGCTGCTTGGCTTTTACTTCTTCTTATTCTTATTGGGTTTGCCGGGGTTCTGTTCATCCAACTTCCTGTCTTTAAGCGGCTTGTTATTAACGAACTTGTTAGCGCTGTTGAAAAAGGTACGAACGGGACTCTGATCATTAAGGAAGTTAAGGGCAATCTTCTTCAAGGCTTCGTGATGAACGATGTTACCTTGAAGTTAAAGACCAACACCGCGTACGACTCTGTCACCTTCCTCCATGCCGATCATATTCTCGCAAAATATTCCCTCATTAGATGGCTGCGGAAGAACGAGTTCGGAATTACGAGCATGGTCCTGGAGCATCCGGTCGTTCGATTTGTAAAGTTTGCTGGAGATACGGTTTGGAATTATAGCCTGCTTACAAAGCCGGTTCCAACGGCGAATAAGCCGCCACCCACACCATTTACCCAGATACTGGACCTAGCAAGCTTCCGTATCCTCAATGGCGAGCTTTATGTACGTAACTATAATTTCCCGGCACGGCAAACCGCCATCGTAACCGGTGCTGCACCGAGCAGGCAAGCACCTTCGCAGCTTCACGAATTCGCTGCTCAAGTAAAAGAAAGTGACATTGACTGGGCGGATATCCAGGTTCAAGGCATCGATCTCGATTCACGATTTTATGCACACGGATCTTCGGCCCAATCAGCACGGGTGAGTCATCTTCGCTTTACAGAAAAGCAGAGCGGATTCTTCGTTCAGCACCTCGAGTTCTCCGGCTACGTCGATTCTATCCAGGCTCGAATGGACGACGCCAAGATCACAACAGGCCATTCGGATGTTGGTTTTTCCGTTGAACTTGCTCCCCCAAGCATTGTAAAGACCGGCCTCTTTACTTCGCTTCAACATTCCTCCGTGAAAGTTTCGATGAATGGACCGGTCATCAGCACATATGAATTAAAGCAGTTTCTACCAAAGCCGCTTGGATTCTTAGCTGGGTCACCTGGAATCGATCTGGAAACGAACGGTGAATTTGGTAAGCTCCATGTAAAACGTCTTGCTCTCGATTTTAAAAATCGAGGCAACATCCTAATTGCCGGTGACCTCAGCAATCTCCATCATACCGATTCTCTTACGATGGATATTAAATTGCAGGGACGCAATCTTTCTAATGCTACCCTCAATGACTATGTCCCCGGCTTGCATCTTCCTGACCTGAGCCGGTTCGGCAATATTAACATTGGTAGTCTAACGTATACTGGCGAGCCTCTTAATTTCCACACGATCTTTGACGCCAAGTCGAGCGGTGCAGGTAATATCACCGCGGACGTAATGTTGAACCTTCACAATCATCAATTTAAATATACGGCCGACCTTAAAACACAGAACTTCAATATTGCTGCACTGATAAAAAAGCCGGAGTTTGAAAGCTCTATTAGCACCGATGCTAAACTGGCCGGTACTGGTACCAATTGGAAGACTCTTACAACCGATATAACTTTAAAAGAAACTGCTCCATCTTTTTTTGGAAAGTACCACGTCAATTCTTTGGACTTGGCAGGTTCAATGAAAAGTGGCACGCTTACTACCGATCACTTGGATGCAGTTGTGCAAGGTGGGCCAGAAGTTCATGTTCGAAGCGCCTCGGCTAACTTGGTTGCGCCTTCTATTCCCTTCCGGTTCGATGGCACCGTCAAAGACTTTCGATTAGCAGAAGTGATGGGAAAAAATTCTGCGAATCCTTCGCGTGTCGATCTCGACGCGAAAGTCGCAGGCACAGCGAAAAACTTTGAGGACTTGACTGGCACACTCCACGCCCGACTCTTCGATCTGGAATACAAAGGACATCCAATGCAGGATGTGATCGCTGACGCCACTCTCGCCCCAACGCGATCCGGTGATAATGCGCTTACTATAAATAGTCAGATGGCGGATGTATCCGTTCAACATCGTTTCCGCCTTGGCGATCTGATTCATGCTGTTCCCGAACATGTAAATGCTCTTATTACCGCAATTGAACAACGCGACTTTCCTGTAGCTGGTGAACAGTATCCTGTTATCCGTACTTGTTCCGATTCTGCTGACTTTAATTATAAAGTCACCATAAAGGACTTGAGACCTTTGGCCGATTTCCTGCCTCGAACATTCCTCCTGGGAGAAGGAGTAATTTCTGGATCGGTGAGCGGTTGTCCTAATGGAGATATGGATATTACCATCAATGGTGATAGCCTCGGTCTGATCTTGCGAAACAGAATCTCGATCGATAGCTCTCTTGCTATTATTCCAGATTCCGACTTATTAGCAGACTCTATATCTACAGTTGTAGATACCAATTCCAAGACACCTTCCCTCGTACTTGCACACCGTGATTCCGTATCACATTTTGATACGGCACGCCTCGTTCGTAAAGATTCAACTCATTCCCCAATGGCTCTTCCCCAATTTGGGCAGGGAATTCCAAGAGTCCATGTGACGCCAACTACCTTTAGATTGGTGGCACACAATCTATCGAACGATCCGAAAAAAGTCCTCGGTCATTTAGATGCTGCTCTGGATTTTATGACGGATTCAGTTGTCCGTTTGGGATCGGCATTTTTCGAGCATCCTAAAGCAGAATTTGTGTACCAAAATCAGGTGCTCAACTTTGGTGTATCTACTCAATACAATAATTCGATCGGCGCCAAGGTGAAAGGGACTGCCCACTTCCCCAATGGCGACTTCGACTTTATCTTCGATACATTACGGTTCGTATACGATAATCCTTCGGGGGAGGGACTACGACAGTATATATGGATGAATGAAGACCCAAGTCATGTCATATGGACCAAAGCGGGTCGCCTTACGATCGATACGCTTAATATTATCCATCCCCTGATGAATGGCGCCAACTCGGCGATGCAGCGTATGAGCCTGGGTGGCACTCTTCAAGGAGACAGTGTAAATGCGTGGGTTGAAGTTCCGTCGTTTCAGTTGGACCAACTTCCACGAATTCTTCCGTTCCGAGCGAACGCAAAAACATTTGGATTTGCAAAATTCAATGGCAAGGTCCGCGACGTTCGCGGCACCTTGAGTGGTACACTCGAGCGCCCCGAGATCACAGCCAAGCTATTTGCCGACTCGCTAACCTACGGCGATGACCAATCAGGTCAGATCAGTTTCGACTCTAATGCAGTCGATATTAGCTATCGCGATCAGGCCTTGAGGGGAAGCTTGATCGTTCATGTCGCCAATGTTACTGGCATGGCGCAAAATGGGAGCACGATCCGTGGAAGCGAATTGCGGGCTACGATCGATAGCATCCCGATGACCATTGCATTGAAGCGCGGCCCAACCTACGAACAAGACAGTGCAGCGGCGGTCGTACGTCCTCTATCCGCAAGCATCAATGCCAGCCAATTTCCGCTGGATGTTGCTACGCCGTTCATACCGCCATTCAGTAAGATCGAAGGGACAGGAGATATTCACTTTGCCGTGACCGGTACTCGCCAGAATGTTCAATATACCGGTCAGGCAACGATCAATGATGCAGCATTCCTGCTTGCATCGACCAACATGTGGTATCGGGTAGCCGGTCCCCTCACATTTGCAGACAATTCCCTCAAGCTGCAAAACCTTACGATTCGCAACGTGGATGCCGATGACCCTAATGGAATGGCCACATTGAATGGTAATCTCGATTTTCAAGGCTTCAACATAACCAACTTCGATCTTCGCCTTCACTCCGATCGCCTGATGGTCCTCACGAACGCTGCCCGCGAATCGCTCGGTACAGTTTATGGTCCGGTCACGATCAATACCGATGGAGAAGATTTTCACTTCTATAATACATTCCAGAACCCAATCATTAGGGGCACCATCAATATCGTCAGCGCCAATGTCATCATGCCGCAAACCGGAGGAACAAACCAGAACGTGACCGGTGGTGACATTATCTATGAGACGCTGCCCAATGATTCGATCGAGAACCTAAGGCGAGCACGACGGGCCTATACAGAAACAGAGCGCACAAAGCTCGAACGGGAGGCCGGCTCTATTCGCCTTAGCATGATCGACGACACTCTCTTTCCTAATAACATGAAAGAGATCTATTATAATGATGATGGGACGGCTCTTTCGCATGATACAACAGGCACAACGCCGGCAGGCAGTGGTACCGCAAACACCACTTCCTTTACTGATCGCCTTCAAATGGATCTTCGCATTAACACTCAAGGCGATGCGACAATAACAATACCCTTCAGCGGAGCCCTTGGGGTGTTGGGTACACAGCTAAAAGCCGAATTAAAAAGCGGAGGCAGCTTACAATTAGAACGTGGTGAAAACCTGCAAACGACTGCAACCGGCGGCTTCGACCTTAGTCCGAATTCTTCTTTCCGGTTCTATCAAACGTTTAATATTACGGATGGAAGAATTCGCTTTACAAATGATTTTAGTAACCCTGAGATCAATGTTACCGCCGATTATATCGGCACAAACCAATACGATCAGCAACAGGCAAAGATCGAATTACAACTCACAGGTACAAAGTCAAATCCGTTACTGACGGCTCGCGTCTACGAAAGCGGAGCGACCGGAGATTTTGTCCAGCGTCCCGAAACCTCCGATCAGGCATTGGAAGACGCTATTTACTTCCTTACAACCGGCGGATATTTTAAGAATGAGGCTAATGACGCTCAAGCTCAAAAAGTACTTGCTCAAGCAGGTTCTACTTTAAGCAGCCAGCTCTTTAGCGATTTCTTAAGTAACTATCTCGGCTCATCCGGTTCGGCGTTCGCGATCCGTTCTGCTACGTATCAGGTCGGTCAGGGAGTGCAGCTCACGGCTGCTTACAGGAACATCACATTCAAAACAGAATTACCCGTAGGCAACAATAATACGGGCCAGCAAGCAGCCTTTATTACCGATATTCCGTTCAACACGTTCATGCCCGGAAATGCGAGTCGCAACATGCTGCTCGAAATTCAGTTACACCTGAATCAACAAAGTACTACCGCATCGACACTAACGCAGCAGCCGTTCTTCCTCGGCAAGTTGATCTGGACGCCGTTTGTTTGGTAGAATATCTTCAAGGCGTTCACAAATAAAAAACCCCGCTAAGCTAGCGGGGTTGAAAAATTTATTAGCTAAGACGCTTACATCTTGCGTGCATTAACGTACGAACCGGTTTGAACTGTAACAGTTGGCGTGCTTGAGCTTTGTGAAGCGCAAAATTGAATATTAACTGTGCTCGCCGAGGCTCCAGCCTTTATTGTACCATATATGATAATAAATCCATCATTGCCAGCTTGGTTTGCACCACAAAAACCAGCAGCCGTTGCTATGCCGCTTGAAGCAAGTCTAGCAGAAGTGAATGAACCGGCTCCACTGGCACCAGTACCATAAGTAGCCACTTTAATCGTTGGACTGTTGGTCCCAGTCACACCGACTTCAATTCCGGCCTTAGCAGTGCTGTTACCGCCATTAACAAGTAGCATGCATTCAAACGTCCACGTTTCGTTAGCTCCGACGGAGAACGAAAGGCCAGTGTTAGCAAGCGTTGTCGTATTATTTGTAACGTCACTACCGGAAAGCGCAAGTCCTTGCGTGTTAAGAATATAACCGCTACTTCCGGTTTGTACCGCAACAGTACCTGTAACGTTGGGGAAGGTTAAGTTGGAATTACCGGTACCACCTCGCGCGGCAGATAATGTACCGGTCGTAATCTTCGAGGCATCCAGATTGGGAATATCGTTGGCGACCAATGCGCGGAACGAGGGCGTCCCTGCTGATCCATCCGGAGAAGCCAGAACAGTGTTCGCACTTTCGCTTGCAAGCGAGACTGCCAGTGTACCGCTCGTGGTAACCGGTGAGCCTGCAACGCTTAGAAAAGAAGGTGTGGTCAGTGCAACGCTCGTTACAGTGCCGCTTCCTGCAGAACCCCAAGTCAAGTTACCCGAGCCGTCATTCGTAAGAACACCAGCCGCATTCGCAGGAATCGTATTACCATTTACCTTCAACGCATTCGTTGCGGTGCCGACCGTGATCGTCGAAGGATTGGTATACTGCGGAGCCGATGCCCCAGCCGTCATGATGTAACCGCTCGTACCGAGCCCGAGCCGTGCCGGTGTGCCCGTATTGCTGCTCGAGTAGATGATATCACCCGTCGCGGTCATCGGGTTGGTGAGCACAGAGCCCCAGCTAAGGTTACCCGCACCATCATTCGTAAGAACGCCCGCCGCATTCGCAGGAATCGTATTACCATTTACCTTCAACGCATTCGTTGCGGTGCCGACCGTGATCGTCGAAGGATCGGTCCAAGCCGGATCGGTACCGGTTGAAGCCAGGATATAAGTGTTCGAGCCAACGGCCAGGCGGCTCGTCGAACCCAAGTGCTGATACATCATATCGCCTTCGGTCGTCATCGGATCGGTCAGCGCGGCTTGCCACGACAGATTGCCACCACCATCGTTCGTAAGAGCGCCGGCCGCATTTGCAGGCAGGATATTCGTTGCATACGGCTTAAGATTCGTCGCCAGGTTCGAAAGCGAATTCGTCCCCGTTCCGCCATTCCCCACCGGAAGCTGTCCGGAAACATCTAGGTTACTCGTCAGGTCGACCGGCCCGAACGTCGGCGTAGTGCCGCCAAGCAGAACGCCAGGCGTTCCGCCGACCGGCGTGTAGGTCCCGCCGCTGGTCTTGTACAAGATCGATCCTGTCGCGACGACGCCCGTGCTTACGACCGCCGTACCAGACCCGCTCAAGCCCGGAAACGTCAGCGTTTGGCTCGCACCCGTAATACTACCGACAACCAGATTCAGCAATTTGCCGGTACCATCATCGATACTCACTACCGTCTGACGCGTTTGCGCGCTCGTGGAGCGAGCCAACGCAGATACCAATACACACGATACAACGATCGCTGCACACAGCTTCGAGATTTTCATTTCAGTCACATGACATAGGCGACGAGCGCGACATAACTGTCCCGATCGTCTGGTGAACAGGTACAATCCTAAACTGGCAGAAGGGGCTTCTACCGGCGCTTAAGAGATTTTACTAGAACAGGTCTCGCGTAGCAGGACTAAGACTTAGGCAACTAAGCGAGAAGAACAGGCCACACTGCAAATATAAGAAGAATTTGGCACCTTCCTACATTTTTATTCTTTTAGCAAGCGATTTCAGAAATTATGTTTGTGTTTTGCGTTGTAATTTCATGAATAATACCGAGTTCCCGGATCTCCAAAAATTTGCGAACCGGTGTACTCGCGATCTCTGATCGCGAGAACTCGTGAGGGCGACCGGTGGAGTGTGCTCGTCCCCACGAACTGGCGATCCGGAGATCGCCAGTACACGAGGACGTGTGTACTCGCGATCTCTGATCGCGAGAACCCGCCGGGGTGCCACACGGGTGGAGTGTGCTCCGCCCCACGAACTGGCGATCTGGAGATCACCAGTACACGGGAGCCACCCCACCCCACGCACTGGCGATCCGGAGATCGCCAGTACACGACCCCGTGTGTACTCGCGATCTCTGATCGCGAGAACCCCGCGAGGGTGCCACACGGGTGGAGTGTGCCCCACCCCACGACCGGCGATCAGAGATCACCGGTACACAAAGTTCGCCGGAGGGTATCTTGAGATTCGTATTTTAGGGGATGGTCCTTTCTCCCTGTTCCGATTCGGTTTTGTCCGATTCGATCCCTATTGATTCGGTGGAATCGAATCCCTACTATTTTTATCGTCACCGACTACCGCACTTCGATCCAAAGGATGCGCCGTATTTCGTTACATATCGACTGCATGGCTCCGTGCCAAAATCCGAAGCGAAACGATTGCTCGAGTTGTGGCGCACCGCTAAAACGGAAAAAGAAAAAGCCGATCATTTTCGTGAGTATGAGCAGGTGCTGCATCGAAATGGTCCCTATCACCTGGCTGAAGAGAGAATTCGGAATATTGTAATGGAGTCGCTCGCTAATCTCAATGGACGTGCGATCTATATCCATGCTTATAGTATTATGCCGAATCATGTCCACGCCGTTTTTGATTGCCTTGATTCAAGGCCGCTGTTTCGTATCATGCAAGAGCATAAAAAGTATACGGCGTTGCGAATTAATCGAATGCTCAAACAAAGAGGACATTTCTGGAAGGCGGAAACGTACGATCACGTCGTGCGCGAAGGAAGGTTGGGTAATGCCGTTTGGTATGTGCTGATGAATCCGGTAAAAGCTGGATTGGTAACCGAATGGCGGAAGTGGCCCGGGACCTACCTCTCACCCGATTACTACGGCTTCGAAGAACCAGCGTAGGGGTGCGCACGCCCGGTGTCTCGCGTTGTACTCACGCTCTCTGATCGCGAGAACTCCGTGAGGGTGCCACAACTGGTGCAGTCTACTCCCCCACGAACTGGCGATCCGGAGATCGCCAGTACACGAGGACGTGTGTGTACTCGCGATCTCTGATCGCGAGACCCCGCGAGGGTGCCACTACCGGTGGAGTCTACTTACCCCCACGAACTGGCGATCCGGAGATCGCCAGTACACCAGGACGTGTGTACTCGCGATCTCTGATCGCGAGAACCTCGCGAGAGTGCACAACCGATGGAGTCTACTTACCCGCACGAACTGGCGATCCGGAAATCGCCAGTACACGGGAGCCACCCCGCCCCACTCGCTGGCGATCCGGAGATCGCCAGTACACGGACGGGTCGCCTAAAATGCAAAGCCCCGGCGCGGGATTCGTGCCGGGGCTGCTGCGAGGTGAACTCTCTCTCGCGGTGTGAAAAATTAATTAGTGGCTGGCCATGATATACCAGTTGCTTGTGCCATCACTGACAAGCGTAATCGTATTACCAGCGGCATTGGTATTTAAGAGACCAGAATTTAAGGTCGTGGTACTACCCGAAATAGTCTCACCAGATGCGGGGCTTACAAAGATGTAATTCGCACCGGCAGGCCTGCTGCCCGTTGTCCAGGTTGATAAGTGGCTTTTCGCCGCCAAGAAAATAACGCGTCCTGGCACAGAAGATGCGGAGGGAAGCTGGACTACAACATCCCCATTTGTCGTGGACGTTGAATTGTGGGTCGCAGATCCGGCAGCCGAAGCATCAACCTCAATAAACATATCTCTTGGCAATGAGCTTCCGCTATTATCAACAGTATAGGTTGTGACCGAACTTCCCGAATTGCTAATGACTAACTTATGCAAGCTAAAGCCACCATTGATCATCACTACACCCCCACCGCCAGCAAGATTGATGTTGCCAGTGCCGGTATTATTGATGTTAATTGCCGTAGTTCCAGCCGTTGTGTTCGAGTTATTGATATTGAGCGTCGAACCCGAATTAGCCGTGATTGTACCGGTTGAAACGCTCGTCACGGCCGGTAAACTGCTGGACCACACCGGAACGCCTGTCGCATCAACGGTAAGGACCTGACCGGTCGAACCGATACCGAGGCGCGCCGCAGTGCCCGTGTTATCCGAGGAGTAGATCATGTCCCCTTTGGTGGTCATCGGATTGGTAAGTCCGGTAACTGTAAGCGTTGCCGGTACCCACGCCGAGCCGTTGTACTTCAGGTACTGGTTCGTGGTTGGCGCCGTGGAAGAAACTGCCACTCCCTGGATTCCTGCGACCACAGCATTGGTGAGCGTGCCGGAAAGGTCGCCACCCGCACCCGGAAGGTTACTGGAAGCGATCGTACCAGTGAGCTGGTTCGCATTCACGGTAGCGCTGCTCGCAAGGTTGCTCGCGGTGGTGGCGGTCGCAGCATTACCCGTTGTGTTGTTCGAAAGCGTACCGGCCGCTGCAACGTCCGAAGCGGAAAGCGCCGCGCTCGAAAGGACACCGCTCGTGCTATGTACGAGGCCGGTCGGGAGCGTTGTAAGGAGCGTACCATCGGCCTGAACGCCGAGAAGCGTCGTGGCGGCGCCGGAAGCCGTGCTGCCCTGAGCCACTTCGAAGGCGCGAAGACCCGAATTGGTACTCTTTACTTTTACGATCATACCGCCACCATAATTACCGGCGGTCGTTCCAGGATCGTAGGCATTCCAGATGCCGACGGCATAGCCGCGCTGGGTTACCCCCCACTGCATGCTCTGGCCGCTCTCGCCTTCGGCGTTACTGCCGATGACGTTCGTGCTCGAAGTCGGTGTTGCATTGGAAAATTGACCGTTCACAACGCCGTTCCCCTCCACGGTAAGGTTTGCGAAGTCCGCTCCTCCGGTGTTGGTGATATACCAATTATGGCTGTTTCCATTCGGGCCGCTATAAATATCATAGCCGGTTCCGGAATTATGGATGAGCATAGCCGCCGCAGTTCCGGATGCCATGGCCTCGAAAGCAGGCGCAGCGCTCGAGCGGCCGAGAATGGCGGCCTCGAACGCGCCACCCGTTCCGTTGGCATCACCTTCGATGGCAACGCCGCCGTTCGATTCGGTGGCGAGGAGTCCCCATCCGCTGGAGGTCGTCGCCTTCACGCTCGCGGCATTCAGACCGGTGCTGCTGTTGCTTACGGTTAACAATACACCGCTCGTATTACCACTGATGTTACCCGGTCCGGTCACACTCAGGCCGCCCGCCGTGAGCGTACCACCCATCGTGCCATTACCACTGATGTTAAAGTTCGCCGTCTGTTGCGAGGTGCTGTTCTTGATATAGCTTCCACCCAAATCCGGAATATTGCTCGCGGAGAGCGTGCCCGTGATCTGGTTCGCGTTCACCGTAGCGGTCGAGGCGAGATTATTCGCCGTCGTTGCAGTCGTGGCGTTCGTAGCCGTCGTCGCCGTAGCTGCGTTGCCGGACGTATTGTTCGTCAGCGTACCACCCCAGGTCGTGAGCGCATTCGCAATGTCCTGTCCGGCCTGCGAATTATTCGCAATGGTCATCGCATCGCCATTATTCGTCACGTCGCCCGTCAGGTTGGTACCCGTCAGGTTTGCAGCATTCGTGGCGTTGGTCGCATTTGTAGCGTTGGTCGCATTCGTGGCGTTGGTCGCATTCGTGGCGTTCGTTGCATTCGTGGCGTTCGTTGCATTTGTAGCGTTGGTCGCATTTGCAACCGGACCCGAAATTTTCGATCCAGCCAGCGAGGTGATCCAGGCCGGATTGTTGTACGTACCGTTCTTGAACACGGCATTCGCATTGATCGAGGTGAGCGAACTATTGATCGAGCTGAGATCGCTCGTAAGTCCGTTGACCTGGCTTTCGGAGATGTTACCGGTCAGGTTCGCCGCCGTGGTAGCGCTCGTCGCGTTCGTTGCATTCGTCGAATTGTCGGCATTCGTTGCGTGTGAAACCGTCACGACGCCGGCGTCGGTGATCGTAGCGTCGCCGGACATGGCAACACCGGTTGCAACGTTCGAGGAGTTACCAACGAAAATGTCACCATCGGTGAGCGAATTGGAAAGCTTACCATTGAGGTCGCTCGTCAGGTTGTTCACCTGGCTTTCGCTGATGTTACCGGTCAGGTTCGCCGCCGTCGTCGCGGTGGCCGCATTGCCCGTCGTGTTGTTCGAAAGCGTACCCGTGATCTGGTTGGCGTTGATCGTGGCGGTACCGGCAAGATTATTTGCCGTCGTCGCCGTGGTTGCCGTAGCGGCGTTACCCGTCGTGTTCGAGGAGATCGTCGAAGGAAGATCACCGGAAGCGATAGCGCCCTGGGTCCATCCGCCCGATCCATCGCCACGCAGGAATTGGGTACCGGTCGAAGCGCTAAGCCCCGTTCCTCCGTTCGCCGCGCTGACCGTGCCCAGGGAAAGACTGAGCGAGCCACCGAGCGCAACCGTGCCGCCGCCGGAAAGCGGTGAAGCTGTATTGATCGTGATCGAGTTATTCGCTAATTGCGAATTCGAAACGGTACCCGTGATCTGGCTCGCCGGGACCGATGCCGTATTCGAAAGACTGTTGGCTGTGGTCGCCGTCGCCGCGTTACCGGTCGTGTTGTTCGAAAGCGTACCGGTGATCTGGTTCGCATTCACCGTCGCGGTCGAAGCAAGATTATTCGCTGTCGTCGCGGTTGTTGCCGTTGCGGCGTTACCGGAGGTGTTATTCGTCAGTGTACCACCCCAGGTCGTGAGTGCATTCGCAATGTCGTGACCGGCCTGCGAGTTATTCGCGATGGTCGTGGCATCTCCGTTATTCGTCACGTCTCCCGTCAGGTTCGTGCCGGTCAGGTTCGCAGCGTTCGTTGCATTAGTGGCATTGGTTGCCGTTGCAGCGTTACCCGTCGTGTTGTTCGAAAGCGTGCCCGTGATCTGATTGGCATTGATGGTCGCGGTGCCGGCAAGATTATTCGCTGTCGTTGCCGTGGTGGCGTTCGTGGCATTCGTGGCGTTGTCCGCATTCGTGGCGTGCGTAGCGTTCGTAGCATTGTCCGCGTTCGTAGCATGCGTAGCGTTGGTCGCGTTCGTTGCATTGGTAGCATTTGTAGCGTTGGTCGCATTATTCGCGCTCGCCGCATGGGAAACCGTTACCACACCGGCGTCGGTGATCGTCGCATCACCCGACATTGCAACACCCGTTGCAACGTTCGATGAGTTACCAACGAAAATGTTACCATCATTAAGCGACTTCGAAAGCTTGCCGCTGAGGTCGCTCGAAAGACCATTCACCTGGCTCTCGCTGATATTACCCGTAAGGTTCGCCGCCGTTGTTGCATTCGTTGCCGTTGCAGCATTACCGGTGGTGTTGTTCGAAAGTGTGCCTACGATCTGGTTGGCATTAACCGTTGCGGTGCTGGCCAGATTGTTCGCCGTCGTCGCTGTAGTAGCATTCGTCGCAGTCGTTGCCGTTGCAGCGTTACCCGTGGTGTTGTTCGAAAGCGTGCCTACGATCTGATTGGCATTGACCGTTGCAGTGCTTGCAAGATTGTTCGCCGTTGTCGCTATGGTAGCGTTGGTGGCGTTCGTCGCATTGGTAGCATTCGTTGCGTTGGTTGCCGTTGCAGCGTTACCCGTCGTGTTGTTCGAAAGCGTACCGGCTGTTGCGATCTGTGCAGCCGTAAGTGTTGAACCGGCGGCGAGATTCGTTGCCGTGATCGTACCGGTCCCGGTGGCACTGAGTGAACCGCCGCTACCGATGACGAGGGCATTTGCATTCGTACCGTTCGTCACATTGTTGAAGGCTACAGAACTGGAGCTGCTGCTCGGAGTCTGCCAGGAGGCCGTGGTGCCGTTCGTCGTGAGCACTTTGCCGCTATTGCCCGACTGAGACGGCAACAAGTTAGCGAGCGCACCCGAAGCCGTCGTGGCACCGGTACCACCGTTAGCGATGGGGAGCGTACCCGATACTTCCGTGCCTAAGGCAACCGGACCGCTCTTGAACGCATAGCTTGCGCCCACCGAGTGAATGACGCCGGCCGAAAGGCCATTGTATATGCTATCGACGAAAATATGCGACCACCAGTGGTTCGAGTTACCGACTCCGCCTTCGTGGTTGCCATGCGGATCGTTCTCATCGTCATCCTGTGCAGTTGCGCCTTTGGTGTTGTTTTGAAGGGATGCCGTGCTCGCAAGCGCGAGTGAATTCGTTGCTGCATCGTACGTCGCTTCGATACCATTACCGGTCACGAGGTTCAGGCTGCCGCCTTTGCCCGTTACCTGCTGGCCGTTGATCGAGATCGAGCCAACATAATCGGTACCCATCTTCTCTTTTGTGATAGCTCCGTTCGCAACATTGAGTGCGTAGGGGCTTGAAGAGAGTGAAGAAAGCGGGCGAAGCTCTGCGCCATCGCCGATCGTCACTCCGAGATAAAGATTGCTCGAAAGTTTGGTGACTTCCGGAAGCGGCTTTTGGCTGCCCAACATTACGGAGAATACACCACTCTTTACCGTTGCGTCGAAGGAATCTTCCCACACCGGTGTCTCACCGTTTTGGTCGGCATAGAGGCGAAGCGTAAGATGCTGAACTCCATCCGAAGCTGGTAGGCCCTGAGCGTCCAGAAGAACACCCTGGTAGCTAAGCTGGTGAGGAACGTCATGCGAGGCAGTCAGAGCCTGCTGTGCCCGGCCCGTTCCGGCGAACACAATTAGGCCCATGGTCGCCATAGCGGCGATCGTACGAAGTTTCATTTTTTTCCTTAAAGAGATTGAGGAGAGACCAGGCCCTGACGATCGAAGACAGCCACACGTTCTAAAACATCCGGCAACACGACATCCGATGACATCACGTTGTTGCCGGTCACAAGAACCAGGCGCCCTTAAGCGAAAGAGTCCAGCGACTCCGAGAAAGAACAATTTACCAAAACGCAACCCGCAACTAACGGCACGTTACCGCGCTCGTCAATTCTGGAACAACCATGCGAAGACGTTTGTGGGGAAGTCTTCTACCAGAAAGCGAGATACTCTCTATTTATTTACCAATACTATGCCAAAATGAAAAGCCTCGATTCCAACTTGAAATCGAGGCCTTTCCTTAAAGTATGTTTCATTATCAGACACTCCTGAAAAGTAGTGCCCGATTATGCGACATTTTACTTGCTAGGATTTATTATCAGGTAACCAACCTTGACAGTCGGGTTAGCAGTAGTTGTGGCACCTGTCAATTCTGTTGCTGTCACCACTACCGTGAATGACCCAGCGCCAGGAGTTGCGGTCACAGTGAATGCAGCGTTACCTGGATCAGGATCGTTGTTTACTGATACCAAAATAATACTTGAGGTCTTGCAGTATTCATTCCCAACGGTAAACGATTGACTAACGGAAGTAGCTGTAGCAGTTGAAGCGAAGCTCGTCGCCAAAGTTACCTGTCCTGACGGACCCCCAGTAGCAGCGGCATTTACAATAGTTACACCAGTACCATCAGCAGTGTTTGGATCCGTTGTCCTACCTACGGTAAGTTCGCCCTTATCGACTTGCAACGCTACGTTGGTATTTCCAACGGATGTTACAGCATTACCTTGGGCCAAAACACCAATAGATTTGACGTTTGTCGTAGTCGTATTACTTGCCAAACCGTATACACCATATAGATGACTACCAGCACCGCTACCGCTTACGTTGCCCTTGACTGCGAAATCACCATCGGTCGTACTGGTCGAGGTGAATGTTGCTGTCTGGGCACCCGTGGATGATGTAATAGCACCAGCATGTGATATACTCCAATTAGTCGCGGTAATATCATTCTTTCCACTAACACCAGTAATCGTAACAGCATCGGACGCAGCTGGCGCAGTTGAACTAAGCGTTGTGAAGGCGCCCGTGCTTGCGGTGGTCGCACCAATCGGCGTTGCATCGAGATGCGATGCCGTGATCGTTGCACCGGCCGCCGCCGTAAGCGTGATCGCCGTCGTATTCGAATTACCGATCAAGACCGAGTTCGCGCCCGTGCCATTCGCAATGTTAACGGCGCCGGTGCTCGTGCCGGTGTTGATATTGGTCGGCTGGTTATTGCTGGCATTGAGGTTCAATCCACCCGAACCCGATAGCAGGTTGGTCGCACTGGCTCCGGTCGAGCTTCCGACGCCGACCGTCTTTACGCCGGCGCCATCGCCAACGTCGATCGACTGCGTGCCCGTACCACCGATCGTGATCGTGCCGGTAGTCGTGCCACCACCGATGCTCACGGTGTTCGTGGTCGCGTTATCATTCAAGCTGATCGCGCCACCCGAGATCGTCTCGCCGGCGCTGCCGGTTAAGAGACCCGCCGAGGTGATCGTGCCCGTGCCGCTCGTCTGAAGATTTTCCGAGGTGCTGACCGTCGTACCATTATCCGTGATGGACGAATTGCCGATCGCGCTGGCACCGGT
>JAJPIO010000004.1 GCA_021324735.1 Bacteroidota bacterium | reverse complement strand
GGAGACCGTAATGCACCGGCCCACCACCCCGGGGCTCCCCACAGGTGGCCGTCGTTCGTTGGAAATTGATCGAGTCCTGTTGTAGTGTACTATGCGATGGGACTTTTAAGGCCAGGTAAGAAGTAAAAAGTAAGAGGTAGGAGTTGGGCGCAAAAACGCAACTGGCGATCCGGAGATCGCCAGTACACCAATAACTATTAATTCTTAATTCGTAATTATTAATTAAGGAGTCGCTTCAAACTTCGCTCAGGATGACATGCACGAATAAGAGCTCAGGATGACAGACCGGAATCCGGGACTTTCGGAGAACGATCGATGTTATACCTGCATGACTGCAACCTTCCGCATTCAGCGTTACAATCCTGAGAAAGATGCAAAGCCATACTTCAAGGATTATACCTTAACTGATCTCGACCCGACGTTCCGCGTCCTCGATGCTCTCCATGAAATTAAATGGAAGATTGACGGCACGTTGACGTTCCGCCGCTCCTGCGCGCACGGCATGTGCGGCTCAGATGGAGTTCGTATCAATGGAAAAAATGGTTTGGCGTGTGCGGTCCTTTTGAAGGATATCAATACGAGCAAGCCGATCGTCATCGAGCCATTGCCGTTCCTACCGATCATCAAGGACCTTACGGTCGATCAATCCGACTTCTTCCGTAAGTACGAGATGATCAAGCCGTATCTCATTACACACGAGCCGCCGCCGCAAATGGAGCGGTTGCAGTCGCCGGAAGATGCGGAGCTGCTAATGGAGCCGACGAAGTGCATCATGTGTGCATGCTGCACGACAAGCTGTCCGTCGTTGTGGTCCAACGAGAATTACCTTGGACCCGCAGCCATTCTTCGTGGTTTCCGCTTCGCGTTCGATTCGCGCGATGAGGCACCGGAAGATCATATGGCTGCAATGGATTCACAGGACGGTGTTTGGCGCTGTCACACCATCTTCAATTGCGTCGAAGCGTGTCCTAAAGAGATCAATATTACATGGCATATCTCCCAGGTGAAAAAACAACTGGTGACGATGGAGCTGTAAGTTCAACGGCTGTTCGAACTGCTTTCAACGAAGAATTTTCGACCCTTCCTCGAAATCTGGTTGGAGGCGTTGCCAGTATTTTGGGCATTGCTGCAGGAATTGCACTTGGAATATGGATATTCCATCTGCCGATAAATTCGTATGAATCGATCGCAGCTTTTGCACTTGCGATCAATTTGGGATTATATGCGCAAGCCTACCATCAGTCGATCGTTAAATCTATCAAGTTAGGAAGATTTGCGACATCACAATTGGTGGCTACTATGGCCAGTTCATTTGTTTTAGCAGCCCTTAAAGCACTCCCATTCTTTCACGGCACAAATTACTAAGGGGAGTTGGTTTAGATTTCGGAACCGCGGATCAATCCGCGAGTATCTATAAGTAAGCGGAGCATCTTTGAGTGCTCCATCTCACCTTACTTTAGACCCGGAGGGGCTCCGAGAAATCGGGGCCTTTCTGCTTTCTTGTCACAATAAGTGTGAGGATAGAAAGCACAAGCGTTCCAAGAGTGATCTTCCAGCCCGTATTGAATGCCGCATCGTCATAGCGCATTTCTACGAGGTGACTTCCCGGAGGAAGAGGGATTGCTCGTAAGCTTTCAAATGCCTTAAGGATCTTTACCTCTTTTCCATCCACGGTTGCTTCCCATGCGGGATAGTAAAGGTCGTTGACTAAGAGGATCGAAGGTTGGGCCGAGCTAACATGCGCTTTAAGGTAATTTTCAGAATAAGCAAGCAACTGAGTTGAGTCGTTACTATTTGCTTGGCCATGGGCAAGTTGGGGTTTCTCCTCGAGAATGACCGTCTTACGAAAATCAAAAATTGAGTCATTCAGAATCGTTTCTGCTTCTTTATCATGGGCTACTCGCCAATCATGGTAAAGCATCAAGAAGGGGAGTGCATTCGAGTATTCTTTTGAAGTACCTGCAGCTCGAGCGGTTGAAACACCCATTAGCGCCATTCGCTTATTACTATCCTTTATAGAAGGGATACAAGGAGAAAGGCGTAAGGGATTGATGTCACTTAGGTCGGTGTCATTATTCGCATATTCGATCGGTAGCCGTATGAACATGCCGAGATTAGCCTTCTGGCCGCGAGTCTCTCCTTTATACAACAGAAGCAACTTTGAGCGATCTGCATGCAGTTGCCTGAATTGTTGCACGATCGTACTGCTTGAATCTTCAGCTACAATATTCTCACGATTTACAGTATTACGATGCCAGGTAAAATCATTGTAATAGAGGTCTATGCAAATGAGAAGTGCGCCGAATAAAAAAATCCGTTGACGAGCAATTTTATTCTTAGTGCCCAGAAAGAGATAATAGAATACACATAAGCTAATTACAAGCGAGGGAAGAAGAAAGGTTAGAAGTCCGTGTCGCAAAATGTGTGGCTTAAAAAGGTAATCTATTACTCCAGTGATAGCAAGTACATTTGCAAGAACGAACAAGGCGCCAGTCCAAAGAAAAAATTTCTTATGTTTCGTAAGTAGGTCCGGAAAATGTAGCAGATCGTTTAATCCGATACCGGTCATGATCGAACCTAAAAACCAGACAAACCAGACCATCCGATTCGGAGCGCGAATCGAATCGAAAAACGGGAGATAGCGCCAGAATGGCCATTGAAAATATAGGTTCTTACCCATCCCATACGCAAGAGCCAATACCGAAAATACTAAGAAGAACGTAAGGAATTGGGATACTGGCTCTAACCTGTTGCGTGTTCGCCATCGCCTCACGATAGCTAAGAGCGCAAGAATTTCAGATAAGGCGCCCCAATAAAACGTTGCTTCCCAATACCAGAAATGGTCGTTTACTATATCGCTGAACGGAATATTGAAGCCGGGGTATTCTCCGTAATACTTCGGGACAAACATATTTATGATATGGCCAAGGTGAAGACCGCCTGTCGAGGCCTCCCCGAAATCCATATGCTTTCGAGCTGATAAACCAACCAACTCCATGCTCGGTAAAAGCTGAATGCAAGCAATGCCAAGTGCTATTACCATCGCAAGAGTTAGATTCACTGCTGGTTGCGATACACTGTGGCCCGTGTTACGACGTCGTAATACTTCGGCCAGCGTAAACGACGATAAAAAGATCGCCACATAAAGAAACGTCTGGGGTTGGCCGGCGAGGAAGCTTATTCCGAACACTAACCCGAGCCAGATCGCGTGCCTCCAGGAGCGCCAGGATCGCATGAGAAGAAGCGTCTCCCACGGCAACAGCGCAAGCTGAATGATCTGCATCGAGTGATTTTGCTCGGCGACCATTCGAACCCCGAAACCCCATGTAAGCCCTGCTACTAAAGCAGCCAATGGCGAAATACGGAATTCGTTTTTGAGCAAAACAAAAACACCAAGTGCTGCTAACGGCAAATGAAGCAAAGTGAAAACTTCCGGTACGATCACAGGAAGATGCATCGAGTGAGGGCTGAGTAACCACGTCACTGCGATTCCCATAAGGTTGCCTGGATACCAAAAGCCAGCTTGAGCATCCGAAAGCAACGGCGACCACGCCCACGAGTAGGGATTCCAGAAAGGCAATTGGTGCTGGAAGCGCACCATGTAAAAGCAAAACTCTCGAATTGGGTATTCTTGAATAAAGAAATCTTCCCAGAAGAACCGCTTACCAATAAGAACTGGCCAATAGATTAGAATTCCAAAGGCCACATAGAATGCCGCCGCCCATCCGGTACTAAGGCGAGTAGTTAGTTTTCCAATGAAATCTTCATAATTAGCAATGCGGTCAGGCTCGACTATGGCACTATCCACGCTCCACTCGGGGTTAGCCTCTGTGGTCATGGTCGCTCGATTTTCCAAATTCGTATTAATTGCCATTACGGCACTGTTTATTACAGGGCTGTCGGTTGACGTTTTTGCTCAGCCGAGCGAGGTTGGCTCCTCGGCTCCCGGCTTTCCAACGACGATAAACAAAACTGGTTCGCAATTTCGCATTGCCCGCTTAAAATATGCTGGCGGGAGCGACTGGTATAATGGCCCCTCAGAAGAGCCGAATCTGCTCCGGTTCGTTCGCCAAAATACGAATATCGATGTCGCACCGGAGTACACGTGGGTTGACCTTGCATCCGATGACATTTTTAATTATCCATTCCTTTTTATGACGGGGCATGGTAATGTCAGTTTTTCGGAAACCGAGGCAAAACGGCTGCGAGCCTACTGTGATGCCGGTGGATTTCTCTATGTTGATGATGACTATGGTCTCGATACTTCCATTCGCCGGGAGTTAAAAAAAGTATTTCCCGAGCAGGATCTACAAGAGCTTCCATTCTCTCATGGTATTTATCATTGCCATTTTGATTTTCCACATGGTCTTCCCAAGATTCACGAGCATGATGGTAAACCTCCGCAAGGTTTTGGTCTATTCTCGAATGGCAGGCTCTGCGTCTTTTACACCTATCAAACCAATCCCAGTGATGGTTGGGACGACCCCGAGGTCCATGGTGATCCGGAAGAGAAGCGATTAGAAGGATTGCGGATCGGAACGAACATAGTTGTGTGGGCACTCGAACATTGAGGTTGTAGAGCGTTTAGGATGTGGAGCATGCTTTAGCTTGCTCCAAGGTACAGTGCAAGGTAAACCTCCCCGAAGAGAAGTGAGCAGAAGAAATTCCAATTTTGCAATAAAAAAACTCCGCCAAATTGGCGGAGTTTATTTTCGGAGCTATAATTCGGTTTAGAGCTCGAGATCCAATTCCGCTCGCACGATATCTTTTTCTGTGCGCTCCACGACGTGGAATCCTTGCTTCAGCGCAATGGAAATGATCTCCTCATTCTCAGGTAGCATCTGTGCATGGATTTTTCGAATGCCTTCTTTTTTAGCAATATCAAGGAGCCTGCGCAAGAGTTCTGTGCCTAACCCTTGATTTTGATAGGCATCGCTAACAATGACCGCGCATACTGCTTCGCTGGACGCAGTACCTTGAGATGTTGGGCGTACATGGCGCAGTCGTCCGACTCCCAGAATGTCTTTTAGTCCTGACGAGGTTTGCGTTTCTGCCACAAGGGCGATCTCACGATCGTAATCAATAAAGCAAATTCGCGTAAGACGCTCATGTGCCGTTCGCTGGCTTAGCTCGATCGGTTGTACATAGCGGTAGTATACGCTTCGCTCACTTAGCGTGTGATGGAATCGGACCATAGCCGGCTCGTCTTCAGGGCGTATCGGTCGGATGACCACCTCTTCGCCGTCGGTCAATTTCCAGCCTTCCACATATTGCGTAGGATATGGCCTGATCGCCGGCTTTGGCAGTTCTGAGTCTTCAACCGTGACAGGATGAAGCACGACTCGAGCATCCAGAGCGATGAGTCCCTCTGCAGAAGCATGCAACGGGTTAATATCGATTTCCTTAATAGAAGGATGCTCAATGACCAACTGGCTAAATGCGACGAGCAGTTTTTCGAGTGCTGCCCGATCGACGCCTTTTCGACCGCGGGCGCCTTCGAGTGCCTTCCAAATACGGGTTTGCTCCATCATACGGCGTGCAAGCGTCGTATTAAGTGGCGGTAATCCCAGTACTCGATCTTTGAACACTTCTACAAATACTCCGCCGGCTCCGAAGAGAAGTACCGGACCAAATTGTGGGTCGATACTGCTGCCAAGAATAAGTTCGTATCCATCGCGAAGGATCATCGGCTGGATAGAAACACCTTCAAAATCAGCAGGGCTAAAACCTACAAGTACTCGTTCTTTGATCTCATTGAACGCTCGCCGAACGTCATCGGGGGAGCGTAGGTCGAGCTGCACACCGCCCACGTCCGATTTATGAGTGATAGTCTTCGAAACAAGCTTTGCGACAACCGGATACCCGATCTGCTTTGCTGCAGTAATGGCCTCTTCCGGAGATTTGGTTACGATCGTTTGCGCAACCGGAATTCCATAGGCCGCTAATAATTGTTTTGATTCAAACTCATTGAGGAGCGTACGGTTCGTTTTTCGCGCCTTTTCAATGATCGATACGGCAACACTCTTATCATTACCGATGGTATCATTAGATAAGTGGTCCACTCGGACATCGGAAGGTGTTTCATAGAGGGAACGCAGATTATAGCTGTATCTCCACATATAGTTGAAAATACGCGCCGCCTGATCCGGAAAGTCGAACGTTGGCACTCCGCCGCGACTCATAAGTGCGTCGGCGTCGTGTACTTCGCTGCCACCCATAAAGGCGGCAACTACGGGCTTGCCAAGCTTCGCGTACTTTGCAATACTCTTGGCCATGGTAAGCGGTCGAGCAGCAACAAGGGGAGCGGTGATCGCCAGAACACCGTCCGTATTGGGATCGCGAACAGCAAGCTCAAGAGCACGCTCGTAAGTCTCTTCGGTTGCGTCCGCAAGTACATCGATCGGGTTACCATGGCTCCAATGTGGCGGTAGAAGCTCATTCAATTTATCCATGGTAGGCTGGGAGAGCTTTGCAAGTTCGCCATCACCCGCCATTAGGGCGTCCGCTGCCAGAACACCCGGACCACCTGCGTTCGTAACGATCGCAAGACGTTTGCCTTTGGGGCGTGGCTGCTTCGCGAGGACCTCCGCCATGTGGAAGAGGTCGCTCACAGAGTTAACCCGAAGTACCCCAACGCGTTTGAACGCAGCATCGAGTACGTCATCGCTTCCCGTCATAGCTCCGGTATGGGAGGCGGCGGCCTGCGCCGCTGCTTCCGTGCGTCCCGCTTTAATAACGATGATCGGCTTACGAAGCGCAACCTCGCGAGCTGCCGATAAAAAGCTGCGGGCATCGCCGATCGACTCCATATAAATAACGATCGACTCTGTATGGGGATCGCTGCCCAGGTAGTCGATAAGGTCACCCCAACCGACATCCAGCATGGAACCGATGGAAATAAAAGAGCTAAATCCTAAAACTTCTCCGAGGCTCCAATCAAGAATTGCAGTACAAAGAGCTCCGCTTTGGCTGATAAATCCGACACTACCGGGCAGTGCCAACTTTCGCGCAAAGGTGGCGTTCATTCCTGTAACGGGATTCATTACTCCCAAACAGTTCGGCCCAATGACTCTAAGCTGTGTTCCCTTGATTCGCTTAGCGATCTCCTGCTCGAGCGCTTTCCCTTCTTCGCCCCGCTCCCGAAAGCCTGCTGAAATAACAACGGCTCCCTTAACTCCGGCCGCTATGCATTCGCTGATGATCCCCGGCACCGTTTTCGCTGGAGTGACGATGATGGCGAGTTCTACGGTCGCAGGTACTTCTGTGATCGAAGAGTAGGCATCGAAGCCAAATACTTGCTTATGTGTCGGATTTACCGCATAGAGGGTGCCTCCGAAATTTTCCTGAGCCAGGTTTTCGAAGATCGTACGACCCGGGCTGGATTCCCGTTCACTGGCACCAATGACAGCGACGGTTTGCGGTCGAAAGAATACTTCTAACGGATGTTTGCCACGCTCGAGTAGGATAGGATCCTGAGCGGAAGGTTCATCGACAAGGGGTGTTGTGTGTGAAATGCTATCGAGCGAGTCCTCGCTCACGGAGTTTAAAGTTGCGTTTGTCATAGTTCTTACATAGCTACCCATCCACCATCGACGGGTAATGCGATTCCAGTCACAAAGGACGCTGCGTCCGAACAGAGCCATAAAACAGCGTCTGCGATTTCTTCCGGCTTGCCCATGCGACCGATGGGTTCACCGACGATCAATTGTTTTTCCAATTCTTTCGAGCCGTGCGTATAACGGTCGATCATTGCTGTGTGAATAATGCCAGGGCACACAGCATTTATTCGAATATTTTTTCGGATATAATCCAACGATGCGGCTTTGGTCAAGCCGATCATTCCATGCTTGCTTGCAGTATAGATAGCGCCAGCTGCGAAACCGACCAGGCCTGCCACCGAAGAGTTGTTTACAATAGAACCTCCGCCTTGCTTCAGCATATAGGGAATTTCGTATTTCATCGAAAGCCATACGCCTTTTAAATTAATATCAATGACGCGGTCCCAATTCTCTTCTGTAAAATCTGCAGTAGGAGCGCTTACGCCTTCCGTACCGGCATTATTAAAGGCATAATCCAAACGGCCAAATGTTGAGACGATCTCATCGATGGCACTTTTTACATTTTGTGCATCTGCGACATTGCAATGCAGGAATTTCACCTCAGCGCCACCAGCTTTTAGCAACGCAGCCGTTTCCACACCTTCTTTGTCAAGGACGTCAAGAATACCGACGCTTGCGCCCTCGCGAGCAAATGCAAGAGCTGTACTGCGACCAATGCCAGCGGCACCACCTGTAATGATCGCAACTTTTCCATCAAAGCGTCTCATATTCGTTTACTCCTTTTCGGTGAGGGTAAGGTTTTTCTTTGTTCTTTTATCTCTTGCAGTAGCTTCTCAGGGATTGGCCTGCAATCACAATGCTTCGCGTGTTCGATGTGCCAATGGATCCGTTGCCCAGTTGTTGGATTTTTAGGCATGCGATGCGCTGTATGCCATTCCGTGTTGATCATGGTTATTCCTCGGCATCAAAGTCTGCTTCGTGGTCGAGGTGAGCCTTAAGCGCTTCTTCGGAAGCAATGTCGAAGTGCGTTCTATATCTCTCTTCTGCTCGATTGATGTTTTCAATACCACGCAGTAAAGCATCAGGATTGAACGAGATGCTATCAATATGGTTAGCAACGAGGAAATCTGCGAACTCTGGGTAATCGCTCGGCGCCTGGCCGCATAATCCGATCTTACGATGAGCCTCACGTGCTTGCCGGATCATCGAGCTGATCATCATTTTAGCTGCTTCGTTCGTCTCATCGAAGAGGTTGCCTATGATGGCGGAATCGCGGTCAATTCCGAGTGTGAGTTGTGTCAGATCATTCGAACCGATCGAGAAGCCGTCGAATATCTCGGCAAATTCTCGTGCCAAAACTACATTACTTGGAATCTCGGCCATGACATAAATTTCGAGGTCATTGTCGTGTTGGCTGAGCCCATACTTCTTCATTGTGCGTACGACGTTCTTGCCTTCTTCGATAGTGCGGCAGAAGGGGATCATAAGCTTTACATTGGTAAGTCCCATGTCCTCGCGTACAAGCCGCATCGCCTGGCATTCGAGAGCAAATCCGGCTTGATAACGCGGATGATTGTATCGGGACGCACCACGGAATCCCAGCATGGGGTTTTCTTCGTTGGGTTCGAATTCCGCTCCTCCGATGAGGTTGGCATATTCATTCGTTTTGAAATCGCTCATGCGAACGATCACGTCTTTGGGATAGAACGCCGCCGCTATTGTCGCCACACCTTCGGCCAACCGCTCGACAAAATAGCGCTCTTTACTCTTGTATCCGCGCGTGATCCGTTCTATTTCTTTCTTTGCTTCAAGATCGCTAAGGCGATCGAAATTGACGAGCGCCATCGGATGAATACGAACGTATTCCGAGATGATGAATTCGATACGAAGTAGCCCAACACCCTGGTTGGGATAAAGGGAGAGACGAAACGCTTGATCCGGATCGGCAAGGATCAGCATCGGTTTCGTCCGAGGCATTTTGATCTTACTGACATCACGCTTGGCTTCGGAATATCGAAGCGCACCTCGATAGACCGTACCGTGACCGCCTGCATCGCAAACGACCGTTATGGTTTCGCCATTCTTGATAGTTTCGGTTGCGTTTTCAGCTCCTACGATGGCCGGCGTCCCTAATTCGCGGGCAACGATCGCGGCATGACTTGTACGCCCGCCTTTATTCGTAACAATCGCATGAGCGCGCTTCAGCAACGGATCCCAATCCGGACTGGTAAGATCAGCGATCAGGATCTCACCATCCTCGAGGAGGTGTCCTTGTTTCGGTGAGGAGAGTAGACGAGCGTTACCGACGACGATCTTATTCCCTAAGCCAGTACCTCGGGCTAAGACGATACCTTCTTCATTTAATTCGTATTCAGTAATGGTAACATTCTTTTCCTGCGATCGGACCGTCTCAGGTCGGGCCTGAACGATCCATAGTTCATTGGTCTGGCCATCCAGCGCCCATTCTATATCCATAGGGCAGCCGTAATGCTCTTCGATGTCCAGCATCCATTCGCCGAGTTCTTCCAATTGGAGGTCGCTCAGTACAAAGCGTTCGCGAAGTTCAGGTGGAGTTGGCATGTTCGTGTTAATGCCATTGGTATAAACGAGCGCCTTCTCCTTTGCACCAAGCTTACGCGAAATTACTGGACGATTGCCGTTCTTGAGCGATGGCTTAAACAGCACGAACTCGTCTGGTTCAACAATACCCTGTACAACGTTCTCACCTAATCCCCACGAGCCGGTAACAAGCATCGCATTCTTGAATCCCGTATCGGGATCGATCGTAAAGGCGACGCCGGCTGCGCCATTATCCGAGCGGACCATTCTCTGAATGCCGACCGATACCAATACCTTAGAGTGATCGATATTGTTATCCACGCAATATTTTATCGCACGGTCGGTATAAAGAGAAGCAAAGCACTTTCGCACTGCTTCGAGCAACGCTTTCTCACCGCTGATATTAAGATACGATTCTAATTGGCCGGCAAAACTGGCTGTCGCAAGATCTTCGGAAGTAGCGCTGCTTCGTACGGCTACGGTAAGCTTAGGCGTACTATCAACAAGGCTATGATAGGATCGGAGAATTGCCGATTCGACGGCAGGAGGTAAAAGCCCAAGCATGATCTCTTTGCGGATATTCGTTCCTATCTCCTGCAGGTTGCCAAAGGTAGTATGGTCTAACGATGCGAGGAGATCGCGGACACGCGGACCAAGATTGTTCATGGCAAGGAATTCGCTGAATGCGTTGGTCGTGATAGCGAACCCGTCGGGAATCCGAATACCCAAAGGAGCAAGAGATTGCATCATCTCGCCTAACGAGGCATTCTTTCCGCCAACAAGAAGAACGTCCTTCATGCTAAGCGCGTGAAACGGAACGACGACGTCTGTAGTATGTGGCGTATTATCCGATTTTTTTTCAACTAATTCGAGTGCCGTTGTTGTCATAACTTTTTCTCCTCTCCCAAAGTCCAGTTTGATGGTGAGAAACTGTGTCAAACTGCTGTCTTTATCGGTGTGGTGAACTTTCATAACCCACCGTTTGACAAGAGAAAAGGAAAAAAGTTATGCCAGCGAGGGGTAGCGTATACTTTATACTATTTCAGTGCATTTTTCGAGGAATTGGTCATACCAAGCTTCCTACTTCAGATTTTTACTATAAAGTATTTTCTGTCTTAGTAAGAAATACTGTCGCGATTTTATGCAAAATCTCGAATATGGAGTTAAATTGAAAGGCGAGTCTTCTTAGAGATTTTTAATAGTTCGAACCAGGTAAGGCTTGCAGCAGCCGCGGCTCCGCTCAAGATCCAATCATGAATATGGAAGGGACCGAAATGGAAGGCTGCGGAAAGAAGGGAGATGGACGTAATTGCCAGTAATAGCGCTAATCCTCCGAGTGTACACCACCATAGCGCTCTATTCCGTACTCGGAGCATTCCTAAGAGCGTATGAGTCCAGGAGCGATTTACTAACGCAAGAATAAGGTTGGCCAATAAAAGCGTGGCAAAGGCCAATGTCCTGGATTCCAATTCGTCGTGTGCGCGACCAAAGGAAACAAGATATACGACCGCAACCACGATGAAAATACTTACGCCTTGCAAAAGGACAACCCAAATATTGGTCCGAGTAAACAATGGAGCCTGCGGGTCTCGGGGTGGGCGCTGCATGACATCTTCATCTTCCGGATCCGCCTCAAAAACGATCGATGACATCGGATCGATAATGAGTTCGAGTAGAACGATATGGATCGGATAAAAAATGATCGGAAGTCCCAGTACTAAAGGCAACACGGAGAGTCCGGCGATCGGCACGTGCATGGCAAGTACATAGTACATCGCCTTCTTGATATTGTTGTACGTTCGGCGGCCGAGAGGAATAGCTGTAACAAGCGATGGAAAATCGTCTTTAGTCAATATAACAGAAGCCGCTTCGCGTGCCACGTCTGTTCCACGAGCGCCCATTGCTACGCCAATATGCGCAGCTTTCAGAGCGGGCGCATCGTTTACGCCATCGCCGGTCATAGCGACTATTTCTCCACGAGCTTTTAATGCTTCGACAATGCGTAATTTTTCGAGGGGTGTGATCCGGGCACAAACATTCACGGATTCAAGGCGTCTCCCGAGCTCTTCCGTTGTAAGCGTTCGTAGGTCGGGGCCGGTGAGCACTTGTTCCGGATCTCTGATCCCTGCTTCTTTAGCGATGCTTGCCGCCGTAATAGGATAATCGCCCGTGATCATGATGACCCGCACTCCTGCAGTGTAACATTGATGCACAGCCGCTCGAACGCCGGGTCGTATCGGATCCTGGAACGCGAGAAGACCGAGGAAGAAAAAGTCTTGCTCTTCCGGCGGTTTGGAACGCTCGAACGGCCTGGCCTCGGCTACTGCAAGCACACGCATTCCACCGCTTGCAAAGAGGGTCACTTGCTGCAAGACCTTACTCTCCTCAACGCCCGACACTCGGCATAATTTGAGCACAGCTTCGGGCATCCCCTTTATTGCCACGAACGAATCACCATCCTGTTCGTAGCAATTTATCATTATCGGTAATTCGCTGGAAAAGGGTACTTCGACAATCGGCACAGTGGAAAGAGGGGGGAGGCCGAGTTTCGGAGCTGCCTCTTGCACAGCTTTATCCATCGGATCCCAGGCAGGTAACTTTGTTGCGAATTGAGCGGTGGCAAGCAAATGCAGGTCACGATCGTTGAGCGTTGTAGCGTGACCTTCAAGCTGTGTGATCCTATCATCCGTTGCAATGGAGGCAAGGGACATGGCATTCATCGTAAGAGTGCCAGTTTTGTCAACGCACAGTACAGTAACCGTACCCAACGCTTCAACGGCGGGCATATGATGTACTAACATGCCAGCGCCCGCGAGACGGCGTGCTCCCAATGCGAGGAATACGGAAAGTATTACGGGAAATTCCTCTGGCAAAAGGGAAATGGCGAGAGCGATTCCAGAAAGGCTTGCTTGTGTCCAATTCCCACGGGCAAGCCCGTAAATCGCTATAACGAGAACGCATACAATGCCGCCAGCTATCGCGGCCTGCCGTACCAAGTCGGCAGTGCCTCGTTCTAATAGTGTTTTTTGAGATCGTAATGTAGCAAGGACACTACCTACTTTCCCGATCTCTGTTCTTGCCCCTGTCTTTGTGACCTCGGCGACTCCATTGCCACGGACGATCAGTGATCCGCTGAAGATCGTTCGTTCACTTTCTATCCCTCCCTTTGATTTTTCGACTGGCATAGATTCGCCGCTCAAAAGCGATTCATCTACAGCAAGCCCGAATGAGGAGGTTAGTTCAGCATCCGCCGGAACACGATCGCCTTCGCTGACAATAATGGTATCACCGGGTACGATCTCGCAAGCGGCGATACGTTTTGGCTCGCCATCACGAAGCACTAATGCTCTGGGACTGGCGAGATCACGAAGCGCTTGCAATGCGCGATCCGAGCGGATTTCCTGAACGACATCGATCGTAAGCACGACCAATGCAGAAGCGAGTAGCATCGCGGATTCCGTTGGATCGCCAAGTATTGTATATAGGATCGCACTGATGAGGAGCAATAAGATCATCGGCTCTTTTAGTGCTCGTAGTATCACAAAGAGAACCGATTGTCGCCGCTCCTGCGGCAATTCGTTTGGACCAAACTCTTTTAGAAGTCGTGCTGCTTCTGCGCTAGTTAGTCCCATAAGGAAGAGGCATAAGAATTGTTCAGGAGGTGAAATGGCTTACCCTGCTCTGTATGCGCTATCCAGCAGTACGCATCATCATCGGATTTGTTCTGACACTCGTTGGAATTGCCGGATTGTTTTTGCCAGGCATTCAAGGCATTGCGATGATACTTGCCGGTTTATTGATCGTTGCTGGTGATATTCCAATCGTTGGCCGATGGCTGGAAATCATAGAGACCCGATCACCGAGAATGAAGAGGATTATTATCGGGTTGCGATCGAAGAACGGAACGCTCAGCTTTGGCAGGCCAGTGCTAATTTTGTTGGCGCTTTCTGCTATTTGGAGCGCTGTTGCTCTTACCCTCTACTACATTTTTCGAAGACCGTAAGTCGCTTGCAGCCCTCGATAACTTCGGGTTCTCGCCAAATATTATAACCGGTGTTCCGATCGGAGTTCGCCTGAACATCTCATCGGCAGCGAACATTGGAATACGAATGCATCCATGGCTTGCGGGTACAGGAGGAACGCTCGGAGCACCATGAATGGCGACACCGTTCTTCACATAGATAGGGTCGAAAAGCAGTCCCAATTCGCTCTTACGCCACCCCCCTACCTTCATATACACGCGAAAGCGGCCGCGAGGTGTAAGAGCATATCGTCCTCCAAGCTCCGGTGTCTCAAAATACTTTCCATTACCGGTTGATACCGGTAATATGCGAGCAACATGATCGTTGGCATCGACCGCATACAGCACTTGGCGATTAAGGTCCACCTCGACATGTAACTCGTGTGTTGAATCTCGGGCGAATGGTCTATTTGATTGTAGAACTATAGAAATCAGTTTGTCAGTCAGTGTACCGGTGCGAGGCAGCTTATTCACCTTCTGGAAGGCAATTATAGCCTGCCGATTGACAGCCGTGATCTTAGAGGTGTTTTCGACGATGTATCCGGTCTGACCAAGATGCTGAATTGCTAACAGTACTTTGTCACTCGGTGGCGGCGCGGTTTTCTGCGCCTGGGCTGGAAGAGCATAAACGAGAGCGAAAATGATGATATAGCGCATTACTTTCAAAGGCTTCATAACCGCACGAGGTAGTATTTGTATGCCTGTGTGTAAATAGGCAAGATTCGCCAGAAATAGGGAAAGGTGAAGACAAAAGCTACGTAAGATATTCTTACGACCTGTACCTTGTTTTTACACACTTTTATTAGCCGATAAGCGATAGTTTATCGAAATCAGCAGCGATAGATTGTGGCACACGGCTGTCAGTTCAGTAAGACATGAAAATACTTCTTGCCTACGATGCTTCTACGTTCGCCAAAGCTGCATTGCACGACTTAAGTCATGCCGGTCTTCCCAGTTCTGGCGTGGATGTACGTATTGTAACTGTTGGGGAAGTCCAGGCGCCGATGGAGAACACATTGAACCTTGAAACCTCCGTTCCGATCGTTACCTATAGTATTGAGCGAGCGCAAGAGCTCGCAAACTATGCTATAGAAGCCGCCGAGAGAGATGCTCAGGAGGCTAAAACGCTCGTATCTCTGGCTCATCCCAAATGGGACATCGATGTCGAAGCACGACTCGGTTCACCGGCATCGATCATTCTGGAAGTGGCCAAAGATTGGAAGCCAGATCTTATCGTTATGGGTTCGCATGGCCGCTCCGCCATTGGTCGGCTCTTTCTTGGAAGTGTCTCAATGCGAGTTGCGAGCGAAGCCTCCTGTTCTGTTCGGATCGTAAAACACCGGACACATGAGGGACCGCCGGTGATCCTTCTCGCATTTGACGGTTCCGAGGGTTCTCGTAAAACCGTGCATCATTTAATGTATCGAACGTGGCCCCTAGGTACCAAACTTCATATTGTAACCGTGATCGATGTAAGCGTGCTTGCATCGCTCGATTACATTTGGCTGGTTGGTTCTGATCTTCAAGCTCACCAGGACGAAAAGGAATCTCGGCTCGAGCACATCCTGCATTCGCTGGAATGCGAAATGAAGAAGCATTTTCAAGTTGTATCGAGTGCAGCACCTATTGGAACACCAGTAAGAGAATTGCTTTCCGAGGCCAAGCGAGTGGGTGCTAGTAGCATTTTTATCGGTTCGCGGGGTCTTTCTCGAATGGAGCGAGTGCTATTAGGAAGTGTAAGTCACGGCGTGGTTGCGGGCGCAGAACAGTCCGTTGAAATTGTTCGATAAGACCATAGGGACAATTTTATGTCGTTCTATGGGTGTCGCTTATACGTAGTTTGTGATTATACTTCAGACAGAGGAGCTTACTCGACGATTTCGAAATATTCTTGCCGTTAATAGGCTAACCTTGTCGGTCGAGCAAGGTGAAGTGTTTGGGCTCTTAGGCCCCAATGGGGCAGGCAAAAGCACAGCCATTAAAATGTTGACGACACTCCTGCCGCCGACGTCAGGTACGGCACGTGTTGGTGGCTTCGATATTCACCAGGATGCGGCAGCCGTCCGACGGATCTTTGGTTATGTCCCTCAGGCTTTGTCAGCAGATGGAAGTTTAACGGGTCGAGAAAATCTGCGCGTCTTTGCACGTCTCTATGACATTCCCCGCAAAGAAATAGAATCGCGGCTTTCGGCAGCGTTGGAATTGATGGGTATTGCTGATACGGCCGACCGCTTGGTTGCTACCTATTCCGGAGGAATGATCCGGCGGTTAGAGATCGCTCAGGCGACGCTACATCATCCAAAGCTTTTGTTTTTAGATGAACCCACGATCGGTCTCGATCCAGTTGCTCGTGATGCCGTGTGGGAGCATCTGGCGGTGCTTCGAAAGCAATTTGGTATTACCATCTTTCTTACAACGCATTACATGGAAGAGGCGGAAGCCAATTGCACTCGTATCGCCATTATGTATAAAGGCGTCGTAGCAGCGATTGGAACACCTTCCGAACTTATTGCAAGTGTGGGAAAACCGGATGCTACATTGAACGACGTGTTTGCATACTATGCTGGCGATAGCCTTGCAACAGGCGGTACTTATAAGGAGACAGCAGCAACGCGACGAGCAATGAGGAGGCTATCCTAAGCAATGAAACCATTGATCCGTTACATTGATAAGACTCTGGCGGTCGCAGAAATGGAGGCTCGAAAGCTTCGCCACGATCCGACTGAATTGCTTACTCGTGCTGTCCAACCTGCATTATGGCTTCTCGTATTTGGTGAGGTCTTTACTCAAGTTCATGCGATACCCACTGGTGGTATGTGATATATGGACTTTATGGCTCCGGGCATTCTTGCACAGAGCGTTCTTTTCATCGCGATCTTTTCTGGCATTACTATCATTTGGGAGCGAGATCTTGGAATCGTCTTCAAGTTTCTTGCTAGCCCTACACCAAGAACTGCTCTGGTCTTAGGTAAGGCACTCTCCGCTGGTATTCGCGCTCTTTCGCAAGTGGTAATTATTTATTTGCTCTCATGGCTTCTTGGGGTCGCACTCGATTTCTCGCCGCTTCCGTTATTGGGCGTATGCGTTCTGGCGTTGATCGGAGCTGCTTGTTTTTCTACCTTTTCACTGATCATCGCTTGTCTTGTTAAGACACGCGAGCGCTTTATGGGCATTGGACAAATACTTACAATGCCGCTTTTTTTCGCGAGTAATGCAATTTATCCTATTGCGATCATGCCCGCTTGGCTTCGTATCGTTGCTCGGGTAAATCCGCTCACCTATGAAGTCGACGCTCTTCGAGCATTAATGCTGCAAAATGGCGTCCACGGCTTTAATGTCGGGTTCGATTTTATTGTGCTTGCCCTTGCAACGATCGTCCTCGTTATAGTTGCTGGTCTGGTATATCCTCGCGTTGCTACTTGAGAATAAAACTGGCGACGGCAGTCACAGAGAATTGAGGCCGCTCTTTCTTTATTCAAATATTTGCTGTTCGATACAAAGTACTGTTATTAAGTTTATGTCTTAATAAGATGTGTAAACTTGTAGCAGACATGGAAATGCGTTCATTAACCAACAGGGAAATTCTGACGGCTACTGTAAGAATTATTGCCGAATTCGCATTCTTTTTTCATGGTGATTCCCTTAAATTGCATAAAATAAAGTACGGTATGGAAGTTGTCCCCTCCTCCGGTATTCTCCGTCAACCGTCAATATAAGTGTGTGTGGACTGAAAGGTCCACGGGTAACAGCATCATAGCGCGGACAGCGTCCGTATTTCCGAAGAGGCACGACCATGGCTCTGCTGAATTGGCTTGAACGACCATTTTCATTTGCTGACCGATTTTTCCTCGACACTCTTGCCGATATAGATTCACGTATCGAGCGGCGACTAAGTCGGGTCAGCGACATGTATACCCCTAACATCGATATTTCAGAGGACAAGGACAACTTCTACATCCTTGCCGAACTTCCTGGCCTGACGGAGAATGACGTGAAGGTCACCGTCGAGAACGATGTCCTCACGATTTCTGGTCAGAAAGAACGGAAGGAAGAGAAGAAGGAGCGGAATTACCACCGCGTCGAGCGATCGTTCGGTGAGTTTATCCGCTCCTTGTCCTTGCCCACGAATGTAAATGCGAAATCCATCCTGGGGACATTCAAGGATGGATTACTTGAACTCACCTTGCCGAAGATCGTACAGCACACTCCGGCTTCGAGAGAGATTCCGTTAAATGTGGGCATAAAAACAGGTACGCCAAATGGCCAGCGAAAGAATGTGGGGAAGTCGGTCGAGGAATCGACCTTGGTTGAGGCGTAGCCACTGCTCGAAGGTACGCCCTTCTCCACGTGCATGAGCAATAATGCGAGGCATTAGTAATGCGAAAGCATTTAGAATTGCTCAGCACAGCGGACGATGGCTAAAAGAGAGGGCTTTAATCGTCCGCCGCGAACAATGCCCAGTCATACCCGGAAAGTGTAGCGCATGCTGCATGACTCTCACCCCGGGATGGCTGGGCAGATGGGGCGGGAAAAGTGAAAACAACGAACAGCCACTGTACGATAAGATAATAGGAAACAAGGCAATATGAGAGTTCTGGTGGCATCCAGCAGTTCTGAGCACTCCGATCAAATAATTGAGGATCTTCGGTTAGCAGGATTAGGTGCTCACACGCATACGCGCTTATTCACCAGGGCTGATGTCGAAAAGCCCGCGGTGAAGCACGCCACCATTAATACCCGATTCGAAAGTGAGTGGTCTTATGAGTTATCCAGGGCACCTTTGGATTTTACGAACCGAAATGCTGAGCGGATGCATCGTTTGATCGCTACGCATTTCCCGCAATGGTTTGTGGAACAGGAAGCCACGCCCGAATTTACCGCGCGAGCGGTCGTCGATGTCGCCCGGGCGTGGCGTGCGGATCTTATTCTTCTCGATGTCGTCACAGCCGATGCTTTACACGATGAATTAAGCTTGGAGGATGCTCTTTCGATCGCCCGCGATGCTCAGTGTAGCGTTCGCGTTGTGCAAAAGCACCATAAGCATGAAGACCGGGCGTTACGTCTTCTTATTGCGTTAGATGGCTCCGAAGAATGTGGGCAGGCGGTCGATGTAGCTTTGCGAAGAGAATTTTCTCACAATACAAAGATCTATTTGCTTCACGTTGCCGAGATGCCCAATGCTCTTCCGTCACAGACGCTTTCGATGGAACGGAGTATGGTCTTCCATGAATCAGGTCGTGCCGATTGGGTCCGACATATGCTCAGTTATTTCGAATCGCATCTCGATCCACATTTTCGCCACATAGAGACACATATCCGTTTGGGTTCTCCGGCACAAGAAATTCTTGAATTTTCCAAAGAATATGAGATCGATGCGATCCTCGTTGGAGCGCACGGTCTGGAACGAACAGGGGGGACGGCGGGTGATCGATCTAGCGGGGGGGCTGACCGATCATCCGCCACTTCTTCGCATCCTCTCGGTCGAACGGCTACCGCACTCATCATGCATCCCCAGCGAGCTGCGGTCGAAATTGTACGCAGACCATCACATTGGTAATTTCTCTCTAAATCAACACACGTATGTCATTCCAAACCAACATCCTATTCGATGCGAGCGAAAATCGAAATTTTCGAACGGTTCTCTATACCGGTGAAAAAAGTCAGCTCGTTGTTATGAGCATTCCGCCCGATGGGGAGATCGGACTCGAGACCCATGACTCCGTTGAGCAGATCATTTTCATTCAAAGCGGTACCGGTTTCGCATTCTACGATGAGAAGCGCATACCTCTTAAAGAAGGTGATGTACTCGTTATTACACCTGGCACAGCACATAACATAATAAATCTCGGCAAAGAAGATCTTAAGATCTATACGGTCTATACACCGCCGAATCATTTAGATGGCCGTATTCATGCGACCATGGCGGATGCCGAGTTAGATAGAGAGGACGAGAAATTCAGCGCCGATCGTAATGCGAACGATATAACACTTCTCGAAGAGATAATTGAGGGGCAACGTCCCTGACATTGCAATGGAGCACATTCAGGCTGAGGCTATTCCAGAGAAGCCTCCTCCATCTCCCGAGCGCCCATCGAAGCCGGAAGAAAATAGGCCCCTGATAAAGCCAGGGTATTTACCGCCGGTTGAACCACGCCCGATGCCCGAAAGCCCACTGGAGAACCCGGAGAAGCCACCCCTAAAAATACACGATCCGGCACAGTCCGGAAGGAGGCTGACATGATCAAACATGAAAACAAGCCACTAAAAATAAAGCAAGTAACTGTTTCCTCTTCACATCGATCAAAGAAAAACGAAGTTTCAAAACCACGAAGTGCTGATCACATCGATGTAGCCACGCTCGCTCAGTTCTATAACTCACCTCCATCAAGCAATATCCTTCGTGAGGAACTGCTCGAAGAAGCCAGAAGAGCACTAGTGGATTATGAACTTGCTGAAGCGGACCTCGAGATCGCGGCTCAGACGCTTGCTAAAACTATGCATATGCTGGTCGAGCAGCACGGGGGCAAAACACTCGAGCCTGAGCTTAAGGCAGAACTCGTTCGGCATGTCCTGGACTGGTGTGGGATTCAATGCCCATCTATTGAAACTTCCAGTAAAGGCGCGAAGCAGCCCATCGCTCGCGAAGAACTGATCCGCCGCCCGGAATCACCTGATCAACCATTACCTAAACATCACCATGCAAACAAGCGCCTCCATTGATATTCAGCAATTGCTGTTGGTTCTTCGTGAAGGAGAAAAAGCAGAGGGACCAAAGATCACCATCCTATTCTCACTACCTCATGTTTCCGACTTCGCAATTATTGGGCAGGCAGAACTCAAAGCTCTTACGCAGGAAGCGGAGCATCGGTTAAAAGATTTTCGCATTGACGAACGACAACGCGCTGCGATCCTCCGTGAATTAGAGGTTATCGTTAATGATCCTTCGATCTGGAAGTATCGAAGTAACTCCTACGCGATCTTTATCACGTCAAAATTTGCGCAGGTGCATGCTCTTCCCATCGACCTTCCTCGCGGAGTTTGGATCTCATCGAGGTTTCATATCGCTCCGCTGGTGCCATTACTCTCTCTGCCAGACCATTTCCTGGTACTTGAAGTATCACTCGGTACTCCGCATCTTATTCGATTGCATTCTACCTTTGCCACGGAGATCGAGCTAGATGAACTCGAACAATTTGTGCTTTCGCGAAGTGATGCCGAGCCAATAACTAACCGCGCATTTCACACGTCGCGACTATCTAAAAATACTAGTGATCGTGGTATCGTCGTGCCGCACGGTAGCCACCAGGACGAGATATGGCGCGAAGAGCAGCGATATTTGGATGTACTCGCGCAAACTATTGACCGAAAACTACGTAACGAACACGCTTATCTCGTTATCAGCGGTACCAAAGACCTTGCTTCTCGTTTAGAGAAGCTGTTAACGTACAAACCGACTCTCCTTAGCCATAAACACTTGGGTCTCATACGTGGGGAGTCCGTTGAAACGCTCTGGCAAGGGTGCATTGATCTTCTTGTCGAATGTAAACGCTCCGATGAGCACCAGGCTCTCGAAGAATACGAAGAGCATAAAGTGAAAGGAGCTGTTGTTACAAGCGTTCGAGATATTGTAGACCTCGCCAGGGAAGGCGGTATCGAGAATTTGCTTATCGAACATAATGTAGAGCGAGCGCTAAAAAATGAATACGTAGAGTTCGTCGATGCTGCGCTTTCTTCCACTCTGTTGCATCACGGTAAAGTGCTCGAGGTAGAAAAGCTTCCTAATAATTCTGAATGTGGTGTTACGGCAATTGTGCGTCCCGGTTGGAGAGAAACAGCGCTTGCCTTGCATCGCCAGAGATAACAGTTAAACGTTTGTCACCTAAGCTATTGCTACAAGCTGTCACCAGGCTCAGGAATTGGCATATTATTTTAGTAATACTTATGAGGCGAGGATTAATAAATTACAAGGCTCATGTAACAAATAATTAGGAATCAGTGAGGTTTGCCCCTCGTACTATAAGGTCGAAACCCTCTCTGCAATGATTATGGATGACACCACATATAACGAAGAAAGCTCTTCTGGCAATAACTCCTTCGAGCGTCGCTTGCGGCTAGCTAATGCTGCGGTGGGCATTGCGTTAATGGGAGCGAAATTATCGCAGGGAAAACCGAACGAAGACTCCACCGGTGAAAAATCCTCCGGTCAATCATCTGCTCGGGGCCGATCGAAAACTCGCCATAAGTAAACTTACTCTCGGCATGTAGCTCAGCCGTTCCTCGCTCGCTCAGCCGTTCCTCGCTCGCTTTTTCAATTTTCAATTAGGAAGGACGCACTATTTCGCACGTCCTTCCGTATTGCCGATCACATCCGCTTGATGATCTCGTCGCCGAACTCGCTGGTCTTAACTTCGTGCGCGCCTTCCATCAATCTCGCGAAGTCATACGTCACGTTCTTCGACTTGATCGCCTGCTCGAGGCCGTTGATGATCAGGTCTGCCGCTTCGCCCCAGCCTAAGTAGCGGAGCATCATCTCACCCGAAAGGACCACCGATCCCGGATTCACTTTATCCAGGTTCGCGTACTTCGGTGCGGTACCGTGCGTTGCTTCGAAGATCGCTGCGCCCGTTACGTAGTTGATGTTCGCGCCCGGTGCGATACCAATTCCTCCGACTTGCGCTGCCAGAGCGTCCGAGAGGTAGTCTCCGTTCAGGTTCAGCGTTGCGATAACGTCAAAATCTTCCGGTCGGGTCAGGACCTGCTGCAGCGTGATGTCGGCAATAGCATCCTTGATGAGGAGGGCACCCTCGGCCAGCCGCTTCTTCTGCAACTCATTCGCTTGCTGCTCGCCGTAGGCTTTTTTCTGATCTTCCCACTCGGCCCACGTAAACACTTTATCACCGAAGCGCTGCTTGGCCATCTTGTAGCCCCAATCCCGGAAGGCGCCTTCGGTAAACTTCATAATATTGCCTTTGTGTACGAAGGTCACCGATTTGCGCTGATGTTTCAACGCGTACTCGATCGCTGCGGCGATAAGGCGCTCCGATCCTTCCATGCTCACCGGCTTAATGCCGATCCCAACGTGCGGTGGGTTGGCATGCTCTTCCACATTCGCAAGCTTCGTCCAGTCACTGATTTTTTGCTTCGTCGAAAAGCGGATCTTGCCGAATGCTTTCGGAAATTCCTTCTCGATAAAGTCGAGTACCTTGTTCGCTTCGGGTGTACCCGCTGCCCACTCGATACCTGCGTAGATATCTTCGGTGTTTTCGCGGAAGATCACCATGTCGACGAGCTCCGGTCGCTTTACCGGCGAGGGGACTCCGGTGAAGTAACGGACCGGCCGTAAACAGACGTAGAGATCGAGCTGCTGGCGAAGCGCCACGTTGAGCGAGGTGATGCCGCCACCGATCGGCGTCGTTAACGGACCCTTAATGCCGATCAGGTATTCTCGGATCGTGTCCAGCGTTTCCGTCGGGAGCCAGGTGTTTTCACCGTAGATCTCGTTCGCCTTTTCGCCGGCGTAGACTTCGTACCACTCGATCTTGCGCTTTCCGCCGTACGCCTTCTGGACCGCCGCATCGAACACTCGGACGCTGGCCCGCCAGATATCCGGCCCCGTTCCATCACCCTCGATAAACGGGATGATCGGATTATTCGGCACTTCCAGGCCATTGGAGGTCATTCGGATCTTTTCACCGGCGGTCGGTTTCTTCAATTTTTTTGCGTCTGCGCTCATGTGTTGGAGGTAGTTTTGGGATGACCGATCTCGACCGATCATCAATGTGAAAATGTCGCGCCCCGAAACAGGTTGCGCCGTTCTCAGGTGCCGCAATTCTCTTCGTAGCCGTGACCTTTAGGTCACGCCGTGTGTCACGCCATCGGTCACGCCGAGAATGGCGCCGCCGGTCACGCCGGTTCGGCGATCTGCCGTCTGCTCGCCGTAACCTGAAGGTCACGGCTACGAATTCTCCGCTGCCGTTTGCTCGCCGTAACCTAAAGGTTACGGCTACGAATTCACTTCTGTCGTCTGCTCGCCGTAACCTGAAGGTCACGGCTACGAATTCTCCGCTGCCGTTTGCTCGCCGTAACCTAAAGGTTACGGCTACGAATTCTCCGCTGCCATCTGCTCGCCGTGACCTGAAGGTCACGGCTACGAATTCACTTCTGTCGTCTGCTCGCCGTAACCTGAAGGTCACGGCTACGAATTCTCCGCTGCCGTCTGCTCGCCGTAACCTAAAGGTCACGGCTACGAATTCTTTGTTCATCACTCAAATAAACGCTCGTTTGTGCTTGCGATCGGGAGGCGAGAATTGAGTTTTGTTTTCATGAAGCGAACTTCGGGCGAGCATGTTTTCGCTTGATGCGATAGGCGGGTGGTCCGGACTATTGCGATTATAGGATACAACGCCGTCTTCCGTCATGTAGAGAATATCCGTCTCGTTCTCTTCTATGATGTACGGAAGAGCACCATGCTGTAACAATACGCCAACATTAGGAAGGGTATCGTTTTGGCGCTCGCTGAGTGCTCGCGCTTCATTTCTAATTATATCTCTCGCTATTGTTGGCTCACTCGCAGTTCTCAATTCTCTCGTACTGGTTGTTTCTTTCTTTGTCATTTGCGATGCACCCGATCGCGTTATTCCTTTCGCCGCTTCTTCTTCTTCTTCTTCTTCTTCTTTGATCGCGGCGCGGCTGGTGAACCCATCGACGTCGTCGTTCCACGCCGCTTTGATCTCGCGCATCGTTGCGCGGTTCTCTTCCCGGATCCGCCGCTCTTCGGCAGCGTGCAAGCGTGTGTTCGCTCGTGCAGCATACTCGCCGAGCTGATACCGCCGCTCCCAGCGGATACGCTCGAACGGAGTCATGATGCGCCAGACGCTATCGGCATACGCGCTCAGGATTCCGATCGCGCCGCGTGCACCGCGATAGGACGCAATATCGCTACGCTGTTCGTGCGAGAAGATGACGAGCGAGAGTCCGTGCCGAGCGCGAACATCGAGCAGGCCGTGGGCCAGCAACCGGCGGTGCCAATCGGTGATGGCTGTGAATTCGAGCGAGTTCAGGATGACGACGTGCGCGCCGAACGAACTCACTTCTTCATCCAATCGCTGCGCCGTCAGTGTACCCGTCGGGCAATCGAGCACTCGTAAGTTTTGTGGAAAGAAGGGGACATCGACCGCGTTGCTGTCGCCGCTCTCACTCGCGTGGTGGCCGCCAACTTCGGCGAGCGCATCCTGTTCACAAGCGTGTCCGGCAGGGTCGCCGGACACCACGCGGTCCATCGGTCCGGCAGGGTCGCCGGACACCACGCGGTCCATCGGTCCGGCAGGGTCGCCGGACACCACGCGGGCAGGGTCGCCGGACACCACGCGAGGCAAAAAATCCGAGTCGTCTCCTGCGGCGAGCGAGCCCAAATATTGTTTGAACGAGGGGGGAAGTTTGAAGCCCGTTTCCCACAATGCTCGCGCAAGAGATCGCTGCATGAGTCCCGTGCTCGCATAGCTATTTACCAATAGCACGCGGCGCTCCGGAAATTTCTTCGCCAGGAAGACCGACATCGCGCTCGAGATCTCGACCGACTTCATAATATCCCGATTGAGAACGATCGTCGTCGAATGAGAGCGGACCTCGATGTGGTCCTCCGAGTCGTCATAGATGGTCAGTAATTCGTTCTCCGGGTCTTGTTCGGCGGCGAACACATCGCCGACGCCCAGGGAGCGTGGGCTGCGGAGGTTCAGGGTCATGGTCGTTTTGCGTTATATGTGAAGTGCTTCGGAGGCACGTCATCCTGAGCGAAAGGACGCCTCAGGATAATGTCATCCTGAGTGGAGCGAAGAATCGCGTCGATTCAACCGAAAACCTTCTAAATTGATGCTTAGGATGGGTGCCCTTAACTGCACCTATAATATACCGCAAAAAATATATAATTGTTCCAAAACTTGTCAATTAATATGAATTACAGTAAGCGGACCCGATTCAATATTCAAAAGGACAGCAAGTGCTCTTCTTGTACTTCACTTATTGCCGAAGCCAGATTCTCAAGAAAAGTCTTATCCCTTCTCTGAAATTCCGGTCTAAGCTCTATTTGATCTTTGATCATAAGAGGCAAAGTGGAAATGGGCAGTTCAATCTTCTGCGGGAAGATTTGCCGCATTTGCTTCTTATACTTTTCCTTCAAGGGCAGGTCTTCCTCTTCTTCGTCAGCGGGTTCACCGTCCTCTTCTTCTAGATCGTCCATTAAACCTTCTAATTCCGGTTTCTCAGACATTTGGGCATATATTTAATGTTGTGGTAAATTCCATGGTTTTATCACATGGATTTATTAAATCCTAAAATCGCTGTGAGTAGCTATCACAGATGGCACGCAGCATTGCTTCGTAATAGAGGTTATCGCCTGGCTGTGGGGCCGGAAGCCTGCTTAAGACGCTGGCCGGTTGTCCCCGTAATCCTCCAAAATCGATAACGATCACGCTTCTAGCCTCCAAAATGCCATCCGGTTCAGTTGCCGTTTGACGTTCGGGAAGTTGACGAAATTCAGAGATAAAGTTTGGAAGGTCATGCTCAATGGTTTTATGGCTAGTGAGCTCCTTTCGAAGCATCGACTGAAAAACGTCTGAACAATTTATAACGACGATGCCAGCAGCGATCGCATTGCGATCCAAAGAGTGAACATAAGTGGCGTGCGAGATTAAGTCGCGTTTTCGATTAAGACGAGCCTTCTTGTGCTCTGTCATAATATTCTTCGCTTCTACCCCAATACGGACGCGTACTGGATTTCCTTCGCGCATTCCTACATCCGATTGAACAGGTTCGCCAGCCGGTGGACCGATAGCCAAATCCATATTCAAGTCTCCCGACACACCCTTCGTTGAATAATTAATCTTGTAAACTAGATTGCCCTCTCGTGCATCAAAAGCTATCTTCGGACATCGCTCTAACAAATCATCAATGAAGGCGCGACACAGGAAATTCGAATGCTTATCGGATCGTGAATGATAACCCTCCGTGGTGAAATGGAGTGCAAGTTTTTCGGGAGCAGTCATTTGTAAACAAGGGGAGCTAAACTGGTACCGCTTTCCCATTAGTGAAAAGCGGCAACCCCTCTTTAACAAATCTCTGCTTGGCAAGTTCTATATATGCTTTATCGATTTCAACGCCAATTGCATTCCGATTTGCCTTTTGAGCCGCTATGAGTGTAGAGCCAATTCCGGCAAAAGGATCGAGAACTGTATCACCATGGAACGAGAACATACGAACAAGCCGGTATGCAAGTTCAATAGGGAATGGAGCAGGATGGTCCTTAAGAGAGGCGCCCTTCAGATTCCAGATTTGTTGAAACCACTCTTTTTGTTCGGCTTTAGTAAGCATACTTTTTCGACGTTGCTCTTCGGTAGGTTGCCGATACCCGCCGGGTTTTCGCTGCATCAAAATAAACTCCATGTCATTCTTGATGATCGCGTTCGGTTCATAAGGCTTGCCGAGAAAACTTGTAGTACCTTGCACTTCATACTTCGCATTTGCTATCTTATACCAAATAATTGGATTTAAATTATCAAATCCAATTTTTCGGCAGGCAACTGCGATATCGGCATGTAAAGGAAACACAACATGACGACCAAACTCGCGACGAGACTTGCACACATCACCGACTACCACTACCAACCGACCACCTGGTACAAGTACGCGATAGGATTCGGCCCATACTCGCGCAAGTTCGAAAAGGAATTCATCGTAATCATCAATATGCCCCATCTGGCCCTCTACTTCGCCGTAGCGTTTGAGATTCCAATATGGCGGAGATGTGATTACTAAATGAATGCTTTGATCATTAAGGAAGCTCAAATTACGAGCATCGCCCTGAGCAAGGCGGATTGAAGTGGATTCCTGAATAGTGAGGTCCATGACACAAAGCGAACATAAGGGCACCTATAAAGTGGTTTCCTAAATTATACACAATCGTAGTACAAATGTACAACGTTTTCCACTATCGCGTTCAGGAGGTCGGTTCGCGAATAAAATTTTCGTGGACCGCCAGTCCTCGACCTGATCGGGTACGGGGGATCCAGAGTTTGCCGTTCGTAGCCATTATCCATAATGGCGGAGTCCCCGCGTGCTGGATTCCCGCCTCCGCGGGAATGACAAGGTGGTGAGTTCGTGGTACACATCGCCCGCGTCGTTTATATTTGCAGAATCAATCTGCGCAAGTCCCTCTAAAACTGTAATTGAGTATGCGTTATATTGGTGGTTTTGTGATCTTTATAATTGCCTTACTTTGCATCGGCTGGCTTTTATATGGGTTGGTGCTTACGTTTTCGAATATGGCCGGTTGGTGGCGCGTCTTTAAAATTATCGGCTCGATCGGACTTGTCTTCGGTGTGATGCTCGTGATAGAAGCATTCAAGAAAATTGAAGGCGGCTTTGGCGCTAAGCTTTGGGTGGCCATCAAACGTATGGGTATCGCGCTCGGGATCGCGGCTATTCTTAATACCATGTTGTGCATGGTCGTTGCACTAAAAGATCCTGACGCGGGTATTCCCAACAGTCCTGCAACGCCTGCCCCGGTCGAGGTGCCGTCGGTACCGTTGCCAAAAGATTCGTGAGGAGTTGCGTAGCCTGAAGGCTACGGCTACGAATTCCTGCGTGCCTGAAGGCCACACCTGGGGGCACGCTCATCGCACCGGCTCTTCTCCATTAAGGAGAAATTATTCCAACGGGCTTTCGATGGCCGCAACGGATGGCACCGGACTAGAAATAACGCGGAGTTTGCTACCATAGGCTATTGTCCACATCTGTGCTTCGTGTCCGAAGGGAAGGTTAGAGATCACCGGGAATTTCTGTTTCCCGAAATAGTCCTCAAATATATCTTGAAGCGAACGAGTAGGCGCATCGGCATCTACATCGCAGCCGGTAAATTTCCCGAGTAACAGCGCTTTTGCATTGTCGAATAAACCAGCGAGGCGAAGCTGGGCAAAATAAGCGTCGATCTTTCGCGGCTTTTCGTCGATCTCCTCTAAAAATGGTATAGCATTTTTAAAGGCCGGCTGATACGGTGTGCCGAGCAGACTTGCAAAGACGGTGAGATTACCGCCTATCATTCGTCCTTCAACTTCGGTACGCTTTGCGCTCGAAACGATCTCACCACTATTCGAAGGAATAGGGAGATCGCCAAGTGGTTTTGTGGAAGTAACAGCACGCCAAAAATTTTCTTCGGTGAATGGATCGATCGTATTCCAGAGATCGACGCCCGGCATCGGACCGAAAAAGCACGAACGAAGTCCGGCCTTTTTATAAAGTGCGGCGAAAAGGGAGGTGGCATCGGAATACCCGACAACAATTTTCGGATTTCGTCGAACGAGATCGTAATCGATCTTATCGAGTAAGCGGATGGACCCGTAGCCTCCGCGATGGTAGAAGATAGCTCGCACGTGTCTCGAGCGGAACATCGCATGAAGATCGGCAAGGCGGCTTTTATCGGAAGCCGCCAGATATCCGCTGGCCTCGTCTGACGTTAAATGCTGCCCCAATTCCACCCGATACCCCCGTTTCTCAAAATACTGAACGGACTTCTCGATACGCTCCTGAGAGCGTGGGGGGCTTGCCGGGGCAATGATCCCGATAACATCTCCGGGGCGCAGGGCCTTCGCTTTAAGGGTTGGCATGGATGCTTTGTGGGTCTACGCTGTATGGCGAGAATACGGTAACATAACCGGCTTGTAATTATTTTCAGCTCTGCAATTAATTAAGCCATTTTTGAAGCGTTTTCAAGAGTAACGCGTTGCAATATATTAAATTTATGTCAATATTCTTGTAACCACGCGGTACTTCACGCGTTTTTACTAGGTTGACCCTGGCATTTCAGTCCGTGAAAGTCCATGAAAACATTGATACGTATCTTCGCAGTTTTTCTTCTGCTCCTCACCCCTGCCTCTCTTATCCACGCTCAAGGTGGCGGAGGAATAAATTCTTCCGGCACCGATTACTGGCTCGGCTTCATGCCGAACGGTTCGCCGCCCGGCATTTCCAGCGTCCACCAGCAATTATTTATCGCTACGGGAGTCGATAATAAGGTTACGGTTTCCATTGGTAACGCTGGTGGCAAAACACTCACGCTCACGGCCGGCGAGGTCTACGATTACGACGTAAGCGGCAATATGACTTCCACGCCGGAAGTTGCGGTGACGAATGCCATCCATATTACGAGTACGAATCCGGTTACCGTGTACGGGTATTCGGCGTGGGGTAATCCGCAAGGTATTGGCGATTCTCCTGACGGCTTCCTCGCATTGCCTACGACCGCAATGGGAAGGCATTATATGACCGTCAATTTCCCGGATAATTATGTCTTCGGGCAATGCCCCGGAGAATTCCTGATCACGTCGCCCTACGACGGTAATGCGATTACGATCAAGACAACCGCCAATACTAAAGGAGGACATACCGCCGGCGTGCCGTGGACGATCACTCTGAATAAAGGACAGACATATCTTGTCCAATCGCCGGGGACGGACTACGGAAATAACGATCTGACAGGGACCTCCATCTCCAGCACCCAACCGATCTCGGTCCTGACGGGCCATGAAATTTCTTCCGTACCTACGGACTATGGATTCTCAGCGGACAATCTGTTCGAGATGATCCCCTCCGTGGACCGGTGGGGATACCAGTATTTCGATGAACCGATGGCCGGCAAAATCGTCTGTGGTGACTATATTCGAATACTCTCGGCAGAGAATGGCAATTTGATCACCTATACGGGCGATCAAAGCGGCGAACATGGGCCGGTCATTTTGGACTCGGGCATGTACACCGACATTACACAGCAGACCGAGGCAATGGTCTTTACCTCGACGAACCATAAAAAATTTATCGTTGCGCAGTATTCGTATTCGCAAGGCTATGCGGGAGATCCAGGCCAGTCCGATCCGTGGATGGTGCTTTTTACACCGCAGGAGCAGTTCGAGAAGACGATGATCTTTCGGACGCCCTCTTCGCTCAAAGGGGCGTTTATGAATTATCTTACCATTATTGCCAGGGATGATTCTATCAAAAAAATAACGATCAATGGCGCGCCGATCTCTACCTATCCATTTGTCGGTCACGCAGTATTCCCCGGTACGAGCCCGCAGATGGGTGCATGGCGTATTACATTGGGCGGAAATCCACGCAGCTATATCGCGCATAGCCCGGTTCCGTTCGGCGCCTATCAATATGGCTTTTCGAATTACGAAGGATATGGATGGCCAACCGGCATGGCGCAGGGGATCATTTCCCCCGATACGTTACCGCCGCTCATGCACATTCTCGACAGCTCGTGCGGTACCTACCACATTCAATTTACAGAACCGCGCACCAAAGCGACCGGCTATAGTTTCGACGACACGAAGATCGCATTTCTATCACTGATCACGACAGCGAACGATCCGCGATGGAGTACTCCTTCGTTCAACTATACTTTCACGACCGATCCACGGTTTGAGATCGGTGACAGTGCGACCAATGCAACGCTTACCGTGAACGATCCGACGAAAGATGCCTATGCAGCCATCTTTGCAGTCGATCTGGCTGGTAATGATACGGTCTATCAGTATCATTATTATGCCCCCAAGATTTCGATGGCGCCATCACCGGTCTATGATTTCGGTACGATCGTCGAGGAGCAGGATAGCTGCCGAACGATCAATTTGACAAACGTTCAGACCTCTGGCGACTTCAGGATGGATTCGGCATCGATCATGGGTATTGCGACAGCCGGATACTTCACACTTAATCCCACTGGCGGAACGACGCTTCATGCCGGTGAGACCCAGACGTTTCAAATCTGTTATCATTCGACCGATACCGGAAAAGTATCGAACGATACGCTGCTCATTTATTCGCATTGTGCACAGTGGCGTTTCCCGCTTACGGGCACTGGTATTACGCCGCTCATTTTTGCAATGGACCTGAATTTTGGTGTGGTCGATAGTGGCAAGAGCTCATGCAAACCGGTCGTCATTCGCAATCCCGGTGAAGCTCCGCTTACGATCCGGCAGCAGGACCTGACGAACGACCCCGATTTTTCTGTCGATCCGGCGCAAACTTTCCCGATCGTAATTCCGCCAGGCGGCCAGGCGACGATCATGTATTGCTTCCATCCGCACACGTACGGAAGCTTCAGTAAACGCGTGACATTCTTTAATTTGAATCCGTCGCGCTTCCAGCACTCTATTAAAGACACATCCCTGCTTACGGGTATCTCCCTGCAGTCCGCCGCACTGTGGACTTCGTATCAGAAGAGCTTTACGGTCTCCTGCCAGGATACGGTATTGCAGGACTCCCTCTATAATGACAAGCAAAAGCCGACTTCTATCGAGTCGGTAACGCTGCTGGGACCGGACGCCAGCTCATTCCAGATCGTGACGCAGCCGGGAAGTTATCCGATCCAAATTGCAGGCAATAGTTCACAGTATGTGCCGTTCGAGATCAAGTTCAATCCAACACAGAATGGATTCGATTTCAGGCCAAAGACTGTAACCGTGCTGGCACAAGTGACAGGCGAAGGTACGGGTCCATCGGTAACGATCACGGCCCAGTTGGTCGCGCCGCTCGTTTCGCTGAGCACGAACACACTCGATCTCGGCTCTACCTTGATCAACCAGACGCTTACCGGCACCTTCACGATCCGTGATACCGGTAATGCTCCGCTCACGATAACGACATACAATCTGAGCGGTCTGAATACTAATGCGTTCACGCTATCGCCGGCGCCACCGTTTACGATTCCGGCGGGTGGCAGCCAGGTGGTAACGGTGAGTTCTACCAGCGCGCAGGTGGGCACCATGTCAGCGGCGATCAGCGTCGTGGGGCCGTGCAGCCAGGCGCAGTTAGCGATGACGTCGGACTTCCAGAGTGTGGGTGTGACGGCGCAAGGCACAACCCATCCAAAAACGTTTGCGGGTGGTTGCCGCTCCAATACACAGAACGCGAGTGTTACCAACCATGGCTCGAAGTACCCGATCAGCATTACGAATATTACCTTCACTGCACTGAACGGATGGAATAATCCATTTGACTTCTCGCTGACACAACCGTTCGGTAATCCGATCACGGTTCCGGCAGGACAGACAGTACAAGTGCCCGTGGTGTTTACACCGCTCGGAACAGGTCTTCGTCAGGCCGCGATCGAATTCTGGATCACGGGCCAGGATAGCTTAGGTAATATTAAGAATTGGACGATCGACATGCCCGTACAAGGTATAGGGACCGCCGTTCACCGTACGTTTGCCGTTGGCAGTGTTGTGGCGAGCCCGCAGTATCATCAGCAGGCGAACACGGTCGTCAACGTGCCGGTCGTACTGGATACGGCGATCGATCAGAACATGCCGGATAATGGTACTAACGAGGCGTATGGCTACCAGTTCGACCTCAGTTGGAAACGCGATGCCTTCGAGTACGCGACGGTAACGCCGTCCTCGATCCAAGTCTCAAATCCGAAGTACGACGCGACGACCAATATGGAGACGCGTACCTTCAAGTATGCCAGCACGAGCCCCATTACAAACGCGGGTACTAATCTTGGAACGGTAAATCTTCAGGTCGTGCTCACCAAGCAGGATACGACCCCGATCCTTCTTTCGAAAGCAACGTGGCTTGGGCAGGATGGAAATCCGCTGTGCTACACTTCGGATTCCATGGTGGGTGCATCGTTCAATCTCGATCCGCTCTGTGGCAATGCGACCTTGCAATCGTATCTGAACACGGGTTCGATCTCTATTGAAGACATCGTTCCAAATCCGGTTCGGACCTCGGCACTCATCGGTTATTCATTACCGGCTACTTCGACCGTTACCATCAGCATCTATGACATGATGGGTAACGAAGCGGCTCGACCGATCAATCATGTATCGCAGTCGGCTGGAACGCATGAAGTGATGTTGCAGACCGACCAGTTGCCATCGGGTACGTATTATTGCCGCGTCACGGATGGGCGACAGGCGATGACGAAGCAATTCCAGGTCGAGAAGTAATAGCTATTCGGGTGTAGCCCGAGTATCGACCGGCAAATTAGGAAGTAAGGACGCTGCGACGGCTAGTTCGTCGCAGCGTTCGTTTTCAGGGTTGCCGGCGTGCCCTTTGGTCCACTTGAATTCGACGTTATGCTCTTGAAGTAGCGGCAGCAGCCGTTGCCATAGGTCGATATTCATCACCGGCTTTTTATCCGCCTTGCGCCATCCTTTTTTTTGCCAGTTGGCAAGCCAGCCTTTTGTGATGGCATTAATGATATACTCGGAGTCGGATATCAGCGTTACGTCGCAGGGACGTTTTAATGCCTCGAGTGCAGTAATGACGCCGAGCAATTCCATCCGATTATTTGTAGTGTGACGGAATCCGCCAGAGAGCTCGCGGCGCCGGCCCGCGCCGTCGAGTAAAACGGCAGCATATCCGCCCGGCCCGGGATTACCGGAGCAAGCGCCATCGGTGTAAATGGTGATGTGGGGGCGGCGAGTGTTTGATGCCCCCTCCTTAACAAGGAGGGGGGGAGGGGGTGGTGTACTCAATTCCTGAATTTTAGATCTAATACGGTCTACTACAGATTCTGCAGATGAAAGCACTTCTTCATTTCGAAACCGAAGAAATTGAATTCCATATTCTTCGAGAAGGCTTTGTCGTTGACGGTCGAGAACACGTGCTTCCTCACTATCATGCGATGATCCGTCCAGCTCGATCGCTAATCGAAGAGTTGGTGCATAAAAATCGACAACAAAAGCACCAATGCTTGCCTGTCTTCTGAATTTTACATTTTCCAGACTTGAAAGTCGGAGAGCTTGCCACAGTATTTTTTCAGCGTAGGTCGATCTATTGCGCAGATCTTTGCGCCGCTGCTTTAATTCTGCACGATTGAAGAGTTCTGTCACCGTGCAAAATTACCACCCCTGGATGCACCTTCGGTGCATCCTTCCCCTCCTTCTTAAGGAGGGGAGGTCTTCCTTCTTAAGGAAGGTCTTGTTTACGAAAAATTAAAGGAGCTATCCCTATATTATGCTGTCGCTGCCGAGAGCGTGATCTTCGTGATCTCCGGCGGACAATTGATGCGAATGGGAAGACCAACGACACCGATACCACGCGAGACATACATCTGAGTTTTCGATCTTGACTCGGTGGGTAAGTAGGTGCCTTCGACGAACTCCGATGCAAGCGAGCTAAAGGCAAGCACGCTTTTACCAAAACGGGCAAGGACGATCTGTCCGCCATGAGTATGGCCCGAGAGCATTAGTCCGACATTCGTTTTAGCGAAGTCTTCGAACATGTAGGGCTTATGGCAAAGAAGAACGGTTGCTGCCGTTTCCGGCACGCCTCGAAACGCCGCTTCTATATGCGGTGCATGTTTGCCTTCGACAAATTTCGACACGGTTTTTGCATCGTCGTCATCGATGCCAATAAGATGCATGCTTTGGCCACCGATCTCTAAACGCACATTCTCATTGCGCAAAAGCTTTATGCCGGTATCTTCGATGCCGCGACTTACGTAATCGACGCCTGCATAATAATCGTGGTTGCCGGTACAGGCATAAACGCCCAGCGGTGCTTTCAGCTCGTTCATCGCTTCAGCAAAAGGGCCGATCTCATTCGGATGAGAAGTGACAAAATCGCCTGGCAGGACGATAATATCACTCTTTAAGTTATTCACGATGTGAACGATGCGCTGCATCTCGTCCACGTCCATAAACGGACCGGAATGGATATCGCTTAAGAAGGTGATCGTTTTGCCTTCGAACGCCGGCGGAAGATTGGGAATAGCAAACGACTTGTTCGTGATCTCGATCTCGTTTCTATCGAGAATACCGCGGGTGCAACTTGTCATCGCGAAGCCGCTAATGCCAAGAATACTCGTGTGTAAGAACGCACGACGAGTAATGCTGCCTGGGCCTTTACCTTCTTCCGCGTCCTTTTGCTGTTCTATCAATTCTTCCTGCATTTCCTACAGTCCTTCTCCTAACTTACGATTCCAGTACGAGCTCGTCTTCTGCCGTTTCCTCAGTATCTTCAAAGCTGCGTTCCTTCCATCGGCGAGCTATGCGACGAATATACGCAACGCCTAATTGTTCGCGGCGGCGAATAAGAGTGACCGGTACTAAGATCACGGCCCACAGGAGCATGATCGCTTGCCAGATCGAGAACGGATAAAGGATCAGGCGAGTAAGCAGTGTTAGCTCAGCGGTAATGGCGCCACGAAAGAAAATAAAGGCGAACGGCAGGTCCATTGCAACGAAGCTCCAGAGGGCGATGCGTTGAAGCCGCGGGCCAGCCTTCGGATAATCGCGCAGCAGTATGCGCTTCAAATTCAGATATACAAATCGGTGAAGCAGTACCGAAATAATAAAGACGGCAAAGAAGGCAATATGTTGAGATGCTTTAGTCGGCATTGTGAAAAGACCTTGCAACGTAACCGAATCCGAGGCCGCCTTGTTCGCGGAAGCGGGATGAAAGTAGGTCACGAAATGTTGCCCCCTTATAGAAGCGCCTATTGAGGTCGCATGCTTCAGCGCCAACATCTGATCTTTTCCCGAACGAATTCCATCCATGCCTGAAGAGCTCGAACACAACGCGCCTGTGCCGTCCGACGCTAAGCATTCATTGCCTAAACCGTTACGCCGCCGGTGGGTGCTGATCGTGATCCTCTCCATTGTTGGGCTGTTCCTGCTCATCCTTCTTTTCGATGACGTCGTCATGCCGCTATATGTCAAGCGGGGCTCAGTCGCAACGGTACCGCAGGTCGTCGGAATGAAGACCGATGCGGCGATGCAAAACCTGAAGAATGCCGGTTACGAGCCAGTGCAGTATGAAGTTCGCTTTGACGATAAAGCGCCGGAAGGGACGATCATTCGCGAAACGCCGGAAGGGGGAGAGCAGACGAAACCCGGGCGGAAGGTGTATCTCATTATCTCTGGTGGCAAAGAGATGGCACAAGTGCCGGACCTTCGCGGCAAATCGCTTCGCGATGCCAAGATGCTGCTGCTCAAATCGAATATGTCGATCGGCAACGTAAGCTATCAATATTCGGATAGTGCGACGAATGGTACGGTGTTTACTCAGTCGCCGGCGCCCGGTACAAAAACGACAGCCAGTACGCTCGTTAATCTTGTTGTTTCGGAAGGCCCGCTTATGGGGCGCGTACCAGTGCCGAGCCTCAGTAACATGTCTCTCTCTCAAGCGATCGAAAAGCTTAAGAGTGTAAAGCTCGAATTAGGAAAGGTGAATTACCAAAATGGTGCGCCCGAAAATCAAGTGCTCGATCAGTATCCTCCGGCCGGTGACCTGGTCAATGAAGGCGCATCAGTAGATGTTTTCGTTGCACGAGGTGGTGGGACGCCGCCGAACAATGCGCCCTAATCGATCGACGCGGCCTGAATGACGATCCGCGAGATCTCCGGGAAACGCTTGCGGAGTGCAGCCTCCACATTGGTCGCGATCTGATGGGCGTCCCGAAGGGATAAATTCTGAGAGACCCGAGCGGTCAATACTAACTTCAAGTGATCTTCTTCCGGCTCGCGGAAGAAGTGTACCCCTTCGATCGCTTGAACGGACTCGTCGGCCTCTCTGGCGATTGCTTTGACCACGTCGATATTATTCTTCTCCGTTGGTTCGATATCTTCGACCTTTGGTAATTTACGGTCCGAGCGTTCTTCTTCCAGATGAACGAAGATCGGCCCAACGTCAGGAAGTTCTTCTCGCAGTCTTGCTTCAACGCGGCGAGATAGCGCTTCGGCATCGACAAGAGAGGTGCCGGGTGCGAATTCCAGATGGTAATCGAGAGCGATCTGTCCCTCCTTCGTTTCTGAAAGCTCGATGTTGTGTGGCAAGAGGCCAAATTCACCGGCAACGATCTTGATCGTCTCGAACGGTGCCTCGATCTCGGAACGGACAGGTCGCCAATGTACCGTGACGTCCGCATTTGGAAACGACTCGAGGATCTTCGTTTCAATGTCGGCGATAATTCGTTGAATGGCGGCGTAGGGCAACACCCGATTGATCGTAACGCTTGCTTCAACAAAGAGGACCGGCCCTCCCTGACGAAGCCGAAGCCGCGTTAGCTCTTCAATGCCCGGTATTTGTGCTATGATCGTACGTACCGCTTCATTCTGTTCGAACGACGTGATGCGATCTGTAAGGGCATGGATCGCACGGAGGATCATCCGAAGGCTAAGGTATGCCACAAAACCAGCGACGAGCAACGCTCCGATGTCATCGGCGGCACGGAAGCCAGCGAACTGAATGAGTAGCAGGGCCACGATCGCAACGAGCGAGCTTAAGGAATCGGTGAAAAAGTGGAGGGCGCTTGCATCGAGTGCATTCGAGTGATGTCGTTTTGCCGCTCGTCGCAAGGTCCGTGCACGCCAGGCATCGAGCCCAACTGAAACGATGAGAATGCCAAAGCTCCAGGCGTTCACTACGACGGCGCTCACAGCGCCCAATAGATGCTGCACCGCATGGAAGGCGATCCACACCGTGACAAGGAATAACAAGAGGCCTTCTACCAGCGCTGAAAGGCTTTCGAATTTGCCGTGGCCATAGGGATGATCTTCATCCGGTGGTATCGAGCTAATGCGCACCGCGAGGAGCGTGATAAGCACCGATGCCAGATCGACACCCGACTCTGCTGCAAGAGAAAGAATGACCAGCGAGCCAGTCAAAAGACCGATAACAAGCTTACCGAGGAGGAGAAGAAACGTGACAAGGAGAGAAACCCACGCGGCCTTGATCTTATCGAGTGGCGCAGAGACCGTCTTGGATGGCTCGGTGGAATGCGTGGTATTCACCAGCGTCGCGGAGAAGAAAAAACGAGCGTTCGGTCGTCCTTTATCGAATTGGTGCCCGAGGCGAGACTCGAACTCGCACAGCCTCACGACTACTGCGCCCTGAACACAGCGTGTCTACCAATTTCACCACTCGGGCTTAGAAAGCGCAACCTGGTCGCGCCGCCGGCCTTGTGCCGGGCACGCGGTAACAGACTATTTCTTGACGCTGGTTCCGAATATCGCAATGCGATACGTAATGCGTTTTTGTCCGCCTACGGATAAGCGCTTCCAGAAGCAATCTCACACGAAGTAACCCTGTTCCGAAGAGTGCACGTGCCTGATCTATGTATCTCGAATTACTGCGGAAGAGCCGCCTGAACAATTCGTTCGCAAAGCTCTTCGAACGAGATCCCAGCCGCGTTTGCCGCATCCGGAATGAGGCTTGTCGAAGTCATGCCGGGGAGGGTATTGATCTCGAGGCAAGCGTAGGTACCATCAGGACGCAGACGAAAGTCGATACGCCCGTATCCGCGGCAGCCTGTCACTTCGAATGCTTTTAAGGCATCCGCCTGAATGGCGGAGGCGAGTTCAGAGGGAAGCTGTGCCGGACATATATGCTCGCTCATTCCCGCGGTGTACTTATGGAAGTAATCGTAGAATCCGCCTTTGGTCGTGATCTCAATGATAGGCAATGCTTCTCGGCCAAGTATCGAGACGGTCAGCTCATGGCCATCTACAAATTCCTCGACCAATGCTTTGCCGCTGTATTCGAGTGCAAGGTCAATTGCACGAAGGAATGCCTCTTCTGATTCTTCCCTAAGGATGGTCAGTCCTACCGTCGAGCCTTGATCGTTCGGTTTGATAACGAGCGGAATTCCAAGCTCTACCTTTGCTAACTCCCATGCGGCATGACGCTCCGAAGGACGCGCGCCCTTTTGCACAATGAGGCCACGCGGAACAGCAATTCCAGCATCCTTCAAAATGATCTTGGTATAGTGCTTATCGATGCAGATAGCGCTGGTCCTGGAATCAGACCCGGTATATGGCTTGCCGAGTAACTCGAGTACCGATTGTACAAGGCCATCCTCACCCGGTACACCATGAAGCCCGAGCACAATAACATCGGCTTCCTGCACGGCGGCGGATGTTAAACTATCGAGCATGCGAGTGCCCATAGAGATCTTGCCAAGCTCGACTGCGGTGGGTGGCTCTACGCTTGGTGGGTTCGAGGTAAACTCCTGTAACCGCATCACGCGTCCTGTCGCTGGATCGAGCAATGTTACATCGTGTCCACGGTTTGCGAGCGCCTGAGCCATACCATGTCCCGAAAGAAGAGAGATCTCACGCTCGGCACTTGGTCCGCCTAAGAGTACACACAGTTTCACAGTGAGTAATGGGTTTGGTGAAGGGTGAAATTATCCAACTACTACATTGACCAGCTTATCAGGTACGACGATGACCTTTCGTATCTCTTTGCCGTCGATATGCTTTTTGACGTTGGCACTATCGCGCGCGAATGCTTCGAGCGCTTCGCGCGACAGTCCGCGAGGTACTTCGAGCTTGTCGCGAACTTTGCCATTCACTTGAAGCACGAGCACGACGGCATCTTCAACGGTCTTCGATTCATCGTAGTTAGGCCACTCGCTATTAAAGAGCGAATCGTTATTGCCGAGCCGCTGCCACAGTTCTTCTGCAATGTGTGGTGCAAATGGTGCGATCAGTTTGATGAGTGTCTCGAATGCTGTGCGTGGCACACCACCTTCTTCATCCTCCATTTTGTTCAGAAGGATCATGAGAGCGCTTACGGCCGTGTTGAATTGCAGTGCGCTTACATCTTCGCCGACCTTTTGGATCGTTTGATGCAACGCCCGCTCCAGATTTCGGGAGGGCGCATTTGCCGTCAGCCGTGAAAGATCGGTCACTCCATCCTCCCGGACAGCCAAGCGCCAAATACGATTGAGGAAACGGTGCACGCCCATAATACCCTGCGAATCCCACGGCTTCATCGCCTCGAAAGGTCCCAGGAACATGTAATAGGTGCGCAGCGAATCGGCCCCATACTTCGAAAGGAATTCGTCCGGATTGACAACATTGCCAAGCGATTTCGACATCTTGACGCCGTTCTCACCAAGTACGATGCCCTGATGGTACATCTTCCTGAATGGCTCCTTTGTCGAGACGATGCCATAATCGTAGAGCACCTTATGCCAGAAGCGCGAATAGAGTAAGTGCGTTACGGCATGCTCCGTGCCGCCGATATAGAGATCGACTGGCATCCAATAATTCTCAGCGGTCTTTGAAACCGGCTCGCTATCGTTCTTTGGATCGAGATACCGCAGGTAGTACCACGATGATCCCGCCCATTGCGGCATCGTGTTCGTTTCGCGACGAGCCGGTTTGCCGGTTTCCGGATCGGTCGTGTTGACCCATTCCGTGATCGTTGCCAGTGGGGATTCGCCGGTACCGGATGGTTGATAGCTCTCTACTTCCGGAAGCATTACGGGCAGCCTTTCTTCCCCAAGCGCTTTCGGGTATTCTCCGTCGCCATCATTTGCGAAAACGATAGGGAACGGCTCGCCCCAATAGCGCTGGCGGGAAAAGAGCCAATCGCGTAGTTTATACTTGATCGATCGATTGCCCAGCTTTTGCTCCTCGAGCCAGGAGATCATTGTTGTTTTGGCCTGTGCTGTCGCGAGACCGTTCAGGAAGCCGGAGTTAACGGCAATACCTTCATCAGTGAAGGGCTTTGCAAGCGGTTCGCTGCCATCCACGCCCGGTGCCTGGACAACGCGGACTATTGGGAGGCCAAATGCTTCCGCAAATTCAAAATCTCGCTCGTCGTGGCCCGGCACTGACATGATTGCGCCGGTGCCATAGGACATTAGTACATAGTCTGCGATCCAGATCGGAATGCGCTCGCCGTTGGCCGGATTTTTTGCATATGCTCCGGTAAATACCCCGGTTTTTTCGCGGGAAAGGTCGGCGCGCTCCAGATCGCTTTTACGCTTGACCGCCTCCAAATACTCATCGACTTTCGCGCGTTGCGAAGAGGTAGTTATTTTATCGACCAGCGGATGCTCCGGCGCCAGGACCATATAGGTCGCGCCAAAGAGGGTGTCGGGACGCGTGGTGAAAACACGAATGATGTCGCCGGCACCTGCGATCTCAAAGTCGATCTCTGCCCCCTCGCTTCGTCCGATCCAATTGCGCTGCATCTCCAGCGTACTCTCGCGCCAATCGAGGCCATCGAGATCCTGAAGCAGCCGTTCGGCATAGGCGGTGATTCGCAGCATCCACTGACGCATATTGCGCCGAACAACGGTAAAGCCTTTCTCTTCTTGCTCCGGTACCTCTTCATTGGCGAGAACCGTACCCAACTCCGGGCACCAGTTTACCGGCGCATCGGAGAGATAAGCAAGGCGGCAAGCGCCAAGGAAATCAGATCGTTGCTTGTTGGTCGCAGCCTTCCACTCTTCGGCCGTGTAATGACGAACGTCGCGACCGTGCACATTGCACGGAAGCGAGTGCGTGCCATTCTTTTCGATCAGTGAAATGAGATCGGCGATCGGCTTTGCACGATTCTCTTTAGTATCGTAGTACGAATCGAAGAATTTGAGGAAGATCCACTGGGTCCACTTGAAGTAGTTGGGATCGGTGGTATTGATCTCGCGGCTCCAATCGTAGCCAAAACCAAGTGCTTCCAGTTGGCGGCGGAAATTGGCGATATTCTTCTCCGTCGTTATACGCGGGTGCAATTTATGTCGGACGGCGTACTGCTCGGCAGGCAATCCGAACGCATCCCAGCCGGTCGGATGGAGCGCATTAAAACCCTGCATGCGCTTCATGCGCATCATGATATCCGCGGCGGCGTAATGAACGTGGCCCATGTGCAGGCCTTCGCCCGATGGGTAGGCGAACATGTCCATTACATAATATTTTGGTTTGGAAGAGCCGGTCTCAACGCGAAACGTCTCGTGCGTTCGCCAGTATTCTTGCCACTTCAGCTCGATTTCGGAAAACGGATAGGCCACAATGTGGAATATGTGTGATGGAGAATGAGTTATTCGGAAGCAGTAAAGTGATTCGACCGTTCCGTATTTTTGCAGACATGAGAACACACGTCGTAAGGTCCGTCGTTCTGCGACCCATAGTCATAAGAGCTTTCGCCTTTCTAACCTTTTTCTTGCTTGCCGCTGCTTTGCCAATTCACGCAATTGCGCAAGGCACTACGATCGATAGTCTTCTTCCGCGCATTTCGAACGAATTGCACAGTTCGGCCCTTGCCGCTGAGCTAAAAAACCTGATACCGGATTACGAGAATGAACGGGTATGGGGGCTCGCTATTGGCGATTTTTCCAATGACTCACTGCCCGATCTCGCGCTCTCACTATATGATGCGGGGCGTGCCCGGAATAAGGTCCGAGTTTATTTATTTGAGAACGTACACGGAAAAACGCTCGCTAACCGGTTCGAGCGCGAGGTGCCATTCGTGGAATCTCCTATTGAAGTTGGACTAACGATCGACGGATCGGTCGTGACGATCACTCAGAAGAACGGAGAGCAGCACTGGACGCAGGATGGATATTCTATCGAATCGGGCGATGTAACGCTGGTCGACCGATTCGAAACCGAGAAGGAAGATCTGACCGCTGGTACGAAAACTCGCTCGCTTGGGCATGAAGTCTATCGTAATTATGAAAATCTTCATACGAGAGAATCGTACTTTACAGGTTCATCAGGGGAAGCACTCGAATCGGCCTCGTTCTATACATTGCCGGCTTACGGCCGTTTGAGGGAGATCTATCCCGGTTATGGGCATTTGCTTGTTGATACAAGCTCCGATTATATTATCACTGGCCGCGGTCTTCGACGCGATGCCACCGATCTTTCGATCCGTGGTATGCAGGCGGCCTATAACGACGATAATATCTATATAGCCATTCGCGTGCGCGATGATTATATTGTTGGCGGCCAGCCGAATGTCAATGCTGACGATCGAGTATCCCTCTGGTTCGATACCAAGTACACCGGTGATCGCCTGAACCGCGATCGGCGCTTACTATCGAAGCAGGGTGGTTTCCCAACCTTTCGCACCGTTCTCGATTCGTGCGTTTCGAATATTACGTTTGCCTTGCCAGCGCATCCCGGGAAAGTTACACAGATCACGTATAGTACGAAGCAACCGCTCACACTGATCCAGCAGGACGGCCTGAATCATGTAATGGCGCAGATGGCATTCGATACCAGTAACGGTATTGTGACCGGCTATAAACTCATGCTGCGTATCCCGTATACGTTTCTCGGCTTTGAATCGAACCCAGCAAAATCATACGAGACGCCCATTGCTTTTCGAAATACGAATGAGGAAACGTCGGAGCTTCAATCGACTGCCAGCATAACAGATGCGGCGACGCTCGGCTTTACAGCGCTCGTGTATGACGTCGATGATCCAACGCGCCCGAACGAAGTGACGGTGCAGGCCACGAGCCGATATGAGGAGGGCAATCCGACGACGTTCGGCACGCTGGTGCTCGAACCGAGCTCATCCTATTACGGGGAAGTGCATCCTACCTATTTGGAGAAACTGCGAAGCGGAATGTCGCAAGCAGGGTACTAGAACCTGGATTACGCGGATTGAAGGGGATTACGCGGACGATTTATCGGATATAATACAGTTATGAGCGCTTCTTTTTTGTCGATAGTATCTTCCATTTTCGAACAGCTTCGCTCCCAAGGAGAGAAGACCCTTGCACAACTCACCGATGCAGACGTCCATTGGGCGCCTGACTCGGAATCGAATTCAATCGCTGTGATCGTGCAGCACCTGCACGGCAACATGATCTCTCGCTTCACCGACTTTCTTACGACTGACGGTGAAAAGCCGACCCGCGACCGCGACGCAGAGTTTGTTGAGCAATCGCTTACCCTCGCTGACTTAAACCGGATGTGGCAGGAAGGTTGGGATTGTGTCCTCGCGGCGGTGCGTCCGTTACAGGAATCGGATCTTCAAAAGGAGATCTTTATTCGGGGCCATTCCCATACGGTGATGGAAGCGCTGCTCCGAGCGCATAGCCATTTTTCGATGCATGTTGGGCAGATCGTCTATATCGGAAAGCATCGAAAGGGAGAAGAGTGGAAGACGCTCTCCGTACCCAAGAAACGGGTTCGACCGGTTTAAACCAAAAATGAAGTATAAATTACTTTCATAATTCATACTTCATAATTTTTCGTGCGGGAGGGGGGACTTGAACCCCCACGCCTCGCGGCGCTACCACCTCAAAGTAGTGCGTCTGCCAATTTCGCCACTCCCGCAATGTGGGGCATGCTTTAGCTTGCCCCTTTTTCGGCGGGTTCAAAACTGAGACCGGCCATTAGCGGTTCCGATATTATTAAACCCACTCTCTCGGATTCTTCAATACTGCTTCCAGGCGTGCTTCGGGTGAACCTGCGGCTGGAGTAACATTGTATTCCCACCGAGCCACCGTGGGTAAACTCATCAAAATACTTTCGATACGGCCGTTCGTCTCGAGGCCAAAGCGGGTGCCGCGATCGTATACGAGGTTGAATTCAACGTAACGCCCACGCCGGAGAAGCTGCCAGTGCTTTTCCTCTTCCGTATATCTCTCGTCCCGGTGTTTTTCGACAATAGGCACGTAGGCCGGTAAGAACGACTGTCCGACATCCTGTACAAAATCGAAGATCTTCTCGCGCTCGCGGAGATGATCGGCGGAAAGGTTGTCGAAAAAGATGCCGCCTATTCCGCGCGATTCACCACGGTGCTTGATGAAGAAATATTCGTCGCACCACTTTTTAAAGCGAGGATAATAGCTGATGTCATGCTTATCGCACGCAGTTTTTATCGTGGAGTGGAAGTGGAAGGCATCCTCCTCATCGAGGTAATAGGGTGTAAGGTCCATGCCGCCGCCGAACCATGCCTGATTATTCGATTGCTCGAAATACCGAAAATTCGCGTGGACTGTTGGTATCTTAGGTGAACGCGGATGCAGCACCAGCGAAACACCGGTTGCAAAGAAGGAGACTGCTGTATCCGAACCCGCCATGGATTCGGGTGCTTCGCCGTGGACCGCCGAAAAATTGACGCCCGCTTTTTCGAAGATCGATCCCTCGGACATCACGCGTGTTCGCCCGCCACCTCCGCCAGGCCGTTGCCATGTTTCCTGAAAAAACTTCTCGCCGCCATCGAGCACTTCCAATGTGGAAGTGATCTCATTCTGTAGTTTTCGAAAAAATTCTTCGGCGCGAGTTCGAAGAGAATATTGAACTGGGGTGTCTAAACTCATACCGATCTTGGTGCACGAACTTTATCGTAGGCCGTTTTCGCTGCACGCACGAACGCACGCGCATTTGCCGGATCGACCTCCGGTGTAATACCATGGCCCAAATTAAAGATATGCCCGCGAGGCTCTTCCATACGTTCAGCGATCGTATTTACCTTTTCAGCGATCACCGATTCGGTCGTATAAAGAACTGCGGGGTCCATATTGCCCTGCAATGCAACATCATTGCCAATGAGCGCCTTGGCTTCCGCAATGTCGATGGTCCAATCGAGGCCCACGACATCGCAGCCGGTGGCGGCAAGTTCGCCTAAGGAATGATTGGCCCCTTTGCAGAACACAATAATAGGTGCGCGATTTTGGGTATGCTCTTTTACCAGGCGAACGATCTCAGCAATATACTCGAGTGAAAATTCTTTGAAATCGTCGGGTGCCAGGACACCGGCCCACGTATCGAATATTTGCACGATGTCAGCGCCAGCTTCGATCTGTGCGATGAGGTATTGGGCGACAACATCCGATAACTTACGCAGCAGCAAGTGAGCATCTTCATTGCGTGTGAAGAGCATTTGCTTTGCGATGTGGAAATCCTTGGAGCCCTGACCTTCTACCATATAGGCAAAGAGCGTCCACGGGGCGCCGGAAAATCCGATGAGCGGCACGCGACCATTGAGTCGCTCTTTCGTAAGCTTAATGGCGTCTGTGACATAGCTCAATTGCTTGCGCGGGTCGCCGGCGTTCAGCTCTTTGATCTGCTTATAAAGCCGTATCGGTTCTGGAAATCTTGGACCACCTTTGCCTTCCTCGACGACCAGGTGCATACCCATGGCTTCCGGGACGACGAGAATGTCGGAGAAAATAATAGCGGCATCCACGCCGACGAGGTCCACCGGCTGGATCGTGACCTCAGCCGCCAGTTCAGGCGTGCGTACCATTTCGAGGAAGGAGTGCTTGGCGCGAACCGCACGGTATTCCGGCAAATAGCGCCCAGCCTGACGCATGAACCACACGGGTGCCCGCTCGATAGGCTCAAGGCGCGCTGCACGAAGGAGAAGGTCGTTTTGAAGTTTGGTTGACATTAATTTTTTCTTGTTTCGGAGCCCTTAATTTTTTTGGTCTCGAAGTCCTAAGTATAGGATGATGTCCTGCGCCAGACTGGCTTGATCGGCTTTGCGGGCGACGATCTCGGGCCGGCGATGCAATGCTTCCTCGACCGCCTTAGCGGTGGTTTCACCGATCGTTGCGAGTGCCGGAAGATCGCGCAACATTCCACTTGCCATTTCTGCAAGCGACTGAATAAAATACTGAACGGAAGATGGCGAGAAAAAAGCGATGACGTCTGGTCTTGTGCCGCTTTCCATTAGCCGAAGAAGACGTGCTGCATCGCCAAGCGTGGGGCCCGTCGTATGATAAAGCGTTACGCGTTCCGGCAAGGCTCCCATTTCGGTGAGTGCGTATTCCAAAGTTTCGAGTCCGATCTGCGATTGAAGCAACAGAATGCGTTTGCCAGCCAACCCTTGCGAACCGAGCAATGCAATAAGTTCGTGGCTACCGCCTCGCATCGGAATAGGGAAAGCAGATGCAATTCCAAGCGATTCTAACTCCGTAGCGGTTGCTTTACCAACGGCGCCAAATCGCACGTTCAATTTCAGCGCGTCCCAATAACCTAACTCTTTCGCCCGATCTTCAAAAAAAATTACAGCCGTTGGACTGGAAAGAATGATCGCATCGAACTCATCCTCGGATGCACGTTTAAGAGCATTATCAAGCTCATTCAGCTCCGGAGGCCATTCGAACGCGATCATCGGTAACTCTTCGATCGTAACGCCGGCTTCCAGCAGCAGCCGGTGCAGCTCGTCCTGTTCGGACGAGCGCATACGCGGTCGAGTGAGTAATACCTTCGCCATTCTCGGAATTTACGCTTCGGGATGTGCGCTAACGTTTGCGTCTTGCGACTCCAGACGAAATACTTCGTCCAATATTTCTTTGCCGCCACTGGCAAGCAAGGTAGAAGCCAATTCTTTACCAATGGCTTCTGGATCTTCCGTCGATCCGGTATGGACACCACGAATAACCGTGCGGCCATCGAGCGCGGCGACGCAGGCGGAAAGCTCAAGCTCATCCTGAGCGATCACACCGTGTGCTCCGATGGGGACCTGGCAGCCACCGCCTAAGGAAGCAAGCAGCGCACGCTCCGCACGAACAGCGAACAACGTCAGCTGATGATTGAGTGGAGCGAGAATTTCGAGCGTCTTCTCGTCTCCGGTGCGGCATTCGATGCCAAGCGCACCTTGCCCGACCGCCGGTAAGACCCATTCCGTAGAAATTTTGTGGGCCAGATGCTCCGTAAGTCCAAGGCGTTCCAAACCGGCGCTGGCGAGCACCATTCCGTCCCAATTTGATTCGAGCATTTTGCGAATGCGAGTCGGTACGTTACCGCGAATATCTACGATATTGAAATCGGGACGCTTACTTAGAAGCTGCGCCTTGCGTCGTAAGCTGCCAGTGGCGATGGTAGCTCCGTCTGGCAAATCCATTAGCCGGACGTTCTTGTCCTTTGAAAGGAAAGCGTCTTCTACATTGGCGCGCTCCGGAACGGCGCCGAGCATGAGACCCTCCGGTAGTATCGTTGGAAGATCCTTCAAGCTATGAACGGCGATGTCAACTTCGTTCGCTAACAGCGCACTCTCGATCTCCTTCGTGAATACGCCTTTGCCTCCGATGATCGATAGCGATGTATCGAGTATCTTGTCGCCAGTCGTGTGAATGATCTCGATGCGTACCTCGATGCCGGGATGATGCTGCGTAAGGAGATCGCGGACGTGATGTGCCTGCCATAATGCCAGTTCGCTGCCTCGCGAGCCAATCGTAATCTTCATTGCTGTGTGTCTGATCTAATCGTGTTGTTCCGGCGATTCCTTATCGAGTGCAAAAAGCTTGCGTACTAATTCAATGCGCAGGAGGCGGTCGTTCGCTTCGCCATTTGTTTCTTTTAGCGAAACGGTTGGCCCATGCAATAAGCGGTTCATCATACGCCGTGTCATATCGTCGATGACGGCGAACGAGTGATCGTCGAGCTTCGAGCGATTGCGCTGCAATTCTTCGGCGCGAACGCGCTCGAATTTTTCACGCAATTCTTTAATGGTCGGTCCGACCTCCAACTGGGAAAGTGATTCGAGAAATTTGTTGACCTCTTCCTCGATGATTGCTTCCACTTTCGGAATTTCCTTTTTGCGCCGCTCCGCATTGCGATCGAGTATCGAACGAAGGTCGTCAATATCTTTTAGGAAGACATTCGAAAGCTTGCCCACCGCTGGGTCAATATCCCGCGGGACCGCAATATCGATCATTACCACCGGAGACGACGAGGCGCGAGCCGATAACGCCGCCTTCATGGCCGGAGCCGTAATCACGTAGTCCGGTGCCGAGGTCGCACTAATAATGATGTCTGCAGCGGGCAATGCGTCATCCAGTTGTTCGAGGCCGATCGCAGTAAACGCTCCGGTGCCGTCTGCGGGGCGAATCCGCTCGATCATTGCCTCCGCATTAGCATGGCTTCGGTTCGCAACAATGATCTGGCCGGCATTGCGTTCGACCAGATGCTTGGCGGCTAACTCACCTGTTTCACCGGCGCCGACAATGAGGATCGTTCGCGAACGAAGATCATCGTAGATCTTGCGAGCGAATTCGACAGCAGCGTAGGAGATCGTCGAAGCGCCTTCGTTAAGTGTCGTCTCTGTCTTTACACGCTTTGCAACGCGGAAAGCCGCCTGCGACAGCTTATTCAAAAATCCGCCGGCCGCTTCTGCTTCCGAGCTGACACGGAAAGCATCTTTTACCTGCGAGAATATCTGTTGGTCGCCGATGATCTGTGAATCAATACCGGCGATGACAGCAAAGAGATGACGGATCGCATCTCTCGAGTGTAAATTTTCGAAGTAGGACTTATAGGATTCTTTCGATACACCATCGGACGTTCCGAGTCTCTTGGTAATGAGTATTCGCTCGACGAGATCGTCTGAAGTTGATCCAGCGTTAGAAGGGATACCGTATAACTCCGTGCGATTGCAGGTAGAGACGATCAGTGCTTCTTCGAGCGATTGCTCGCGAAGTTCTCGCAGCAGTGCGTGCATTTCCTGCTCGGAGAGCTGCACGCGCTCGCGTACCTCTACTGGTGCGCGGTGATGCGAAATACTGATGGCAACGAATCGCTCTGGCACTGCTCCGTCCTTCTATTTATAAGAAACTATGGAAGGCAGTGCCGATCCAGTTGACAATGGTCATCGAAACGACGGTGAGTGCAAAGCCCGACATCCAAAAGAGGACGAGTCGTCGGCCCTCCAAGTGAACGATCCTGCGAACGAGCAGCGTAACGCCAAACACGAGCCACACCAGCATGGTGGTAAGGACCTTAGGATCGAGAATGAACTGCAGGGCGCTCGCATCCGGGTTCACATGCTTGATAAGCATTCCGCCCAAAGCAATGGATATGGTCAGGAATACGAAGCCAAAGGCCGTAGAACGCAGGCCATATCGTTCGAGGCGCTCGAGGCTCGGAATGTGCTCGAATATCGCACCGAACTCGTTGCGGCGAATGGCTCGAAAGAGTAGTAAGTATAAACTTCCATAAATAGCGGCAAGCATTAACGCCGCATAGCCGAATACCGACGTTGTAACGTGGGCATTGAAAACCGGATCTCGAAGTATCGCTTTTGTCTCGGGAATCGTCTCGCCGCTCACTGTAATAGAAGACACCAATTGCAAAAGGAAGCAAACGGCTGTCACGAAAAAGCCGGTACCGGAGGTTTCGTGGGATGCCCGAAGCTCTGCAAATACATAAACCGCGAGGAGGGTAAAGGCTATGAGCGAAAACAGCTCGTAGATGGTGGCGACGAGGTCATGCTGATTTGTCGCGGTATACGTGCCGATATAGACCGCGTGCAGTAATAACACAACATATGCGGCCGGGACCGCATATTTAAGCCGCTGCTCCTGGTTTACGGTGCGGAAAAATGTCCGGGCGAAGTATAGGACAAGTGCCGCATACACGAATGGGAGCAGGGTCTGTAATACCCGCGAGAGAGTACCTATCATGGAGGGCGGGAAACAGCCGCCGGAAGCGAAACATTCGGTTACTTAGGGCTCAGAAGCGAGGTCGTTCTTCCAGCCGCCGCATTGCGAAAAAGGAGAAAATGGCGATGATAAGAACGATTGCATAAAGAGGGGCAAAACCCGCAAAATCCAGCAACGCTCCGGCGATGGCCGTGAGCACTAACGGAAAGGCCATCATCGAGTTGAAAAGCCCCATGTGAGTTGCACGGTCGTGAGGCGGGCTGATCTCGATGAGGTACGTCATGCCGCCAATGGAGGTGCCGGCATCGAAGGCTGCTGCGAGCGCGAACACCGATGCAAAGAGGATCCGTGGAAGGGGCAGCCATAGATAGAGTAGAACAACGATCGGTAAGACCGCCGCAACGATGGCTGCCCATTCGAGGCACGCTTTGGCGCTTCGGCGATCGGTCAGTCGCTCCCAGATGAAATTGCCGATGACGGTGCCAAGGCAATCGGCAGCGATGAAGATGCCGAGATCGCGCGTTTGAAAGCCTAATTTATCGTGTGCAAACAACACCAGGAATGGCACACCCATGACCCAGGTACCCATGAACAGGCGTGCGTTGAGGTATTGCGCAAACCGCTTATCAGTCTTATAGACTTTCCATCCTTCCTTGAAATGTTCGATCAGCGTTCGCTCGTCCGGAACATCGTGCGTTCGCGGCTCGCGCATGACCGCCATAAAACCAAGTCCGATCGTTACAATGATGGCACCGATGAGAAAGACATAACCGAAATTGACGGGGAAGTGAGAGTGGCCCAAGAGTAGCGAAATAGCACCGGCGCCTATCGATATAGAAAGCAATGAACCGATGGAAAGTCGCAGACCGAAGAAGCGGCCACGACGCCGCTCCGGGATCGTCTTCGCGACGAGATCGAGAAATACGACTCCGCTTACGCCGGCACCAGTGGAGAATAGTGCATAAAGCAAGATCGCGGCAGGCAGTAAAATTGCCGGACGAGGTGCGAGCAGCGTAACGATAGCGAGTGCAAAGAGCGCCGAGCCGCGAATCCACCAGCCGATGCGATAGAGTGGCAGCTTACGTGGCATATGCACGACGAACGATGCGACGATAAACTGCGGCAGATACCATCCGATCGACTCGAACTGCGAAACAAACCCGATGAGCGCGCTCGAATGTGTGAGATGCGAAAAAAAGCTGGGGATAACGGTTGCGCGGGATATGAAATAGGTCCCGAGCCCGTAGAGTACCCCATTGGTGACGCCGAGCCGGAAGTTTCGCTTATCGACGCGCGCAGACATCGCGTGATATTTCGCGGTGTGCGGCGTAACAAGCCCTATGACATCTTCCTGTACTTCCATGCAGTGTTGATCCCGAAGGGATGCTGTAACAATGGATGGTGGCTTCCAGTCACCAGAGAACGAATATTAGAAGGCACTCTGTCAAAGTAGAGAATTAACGGAATCTATAGATTGTATTGATTCCAACGTTTCAGTGGATTCTCTTGAATCTATCATTGGACCTCCCATGGCTGACTCTCCCGGTTTTCTCGACCCTCACGGTTACCGCGATTTATACGCCTACCATAAGGCAGAGATCATTTATGATCTGACCTACCATTTTTGCAAGCGCTTCCTTCGCCGAGGTGACCGCACCATTGACCAGATGGTGCAGGCGGCACGTTCCGGAAAACAAAATATTATCGAGGGTGCAAAGGCTTCCGCGACCAGCAAGGAAATGGAGATCAAGCTGACGAACGTAGCGCGCGCGAGTCTCGAAGAACTTCTGGCCGATTACGAAGACTTCTTGCGTGTCCGGCAAGCCAAATTGTGGGACAAGAATTCGAAGGAGGCTCTCTATGTACGGAAGCTTCCGCACGACCGCAAGGAGTGCTATTCGATCTATCAGCATATCTGAGAAACGAAGCCCGAGGACGTTGTTGCTAACGTCGCGCTCTGCCTCATCCACCAAGCGAATTATTTACTCGACCGCCACGTGCGACGTCTGGAGCAAGATTTCCTCAAGGCTGGCGGCATGCGCGAACGCATGACACGAGTGAGGTTGCAGCACCGGAGGTAGATGCCAGTAGAGAGATGCTTCGCCGTTAGTGCGAATGTCCGAAGTCAGAAGCCACAAGCCTGTAACCTACACGCTATATCCAACGCCCTGAGCACTCTTGCTTCGAACAAGTCCTTGCTCGATCATGCTTTCGGCGATCTGTACGGCATCGAGGGCCGCACCTTTGAGGAGTTGGTCGCCGCTGGCGAAAAGATCGATCGCGTTCGGATTGCTTACATCATTGCGAATATGTCCGACGAGCACATCGAATCCACCGGTCGCCTCGTTCGGCATCGGGAAGTGATTGCTCTCGCGGTCGTCCATTAGCTGGACACCGGGGAAGCTCGAAAGAGCAGTGCAAACCTCATCAAGTGGCGGGCGACCTTTTTCAAACTCAATATTGATCGCTTCCGAATGAGCGCGAAAGACCGGTACCCGAACGCATGTCGCCGTAACCGCAATGTCGTTGTCGTGCAAGATCTTTTTCGTCTCGTGGATCATCTTCCATTCTTCGCCATTGTATCCCTCTTCATTGACGGAGGAATTGTGGCAGAAAAGATTGAATGCGATGGGATGGGGCAAAACACTGGGCTGAGCTTTCTCGCCGCGCATGTATTGGGCTGCCTGATCTTCCAACTCGCGCATCGCTTTTGCTCCGGCGCCGCTTACCGCCTGATACGTCGAAACAACGATACGCTTGATCTTTCCAAATTGTGAAAGCGGAGCGACTGCCATCAGCATAATGATGGTCGAGCAATTCGGTACCGCGATGACACCGTGATGATTCTTCAGGTCATCCGGATTGATCTCCGGAATGACGAGCGGCACATCGGTATCCATACGGAAAGCGCTCGAATTGTCGATCATCACGGCACCAGCCGAGACGACGTGGCTTCGCCAATCCTTGCTAATGCCGCTGCCGGCGCTAAAGAGTGCGAAGTCGATATCGGTGAAGGAATCGGGAGCGACAGCTTCGATCGTGTACTCTTTTCCCCGAAAAGTGACAAGTTTGCCAGCCGAGTTTTGACTTGCAAACAAGCGGAGGTTACCGACCGGAAAATTACGACGGTCCAAAACATTCAGTATCTCCTGGCCGACGGCTCCCGTCGCACCAACTATTCCAATAGAGTACACAGATTTTGCCAATTTTAGGCGAAGATAACAGGAAATTGTCGGAATAACTTCCATTGAGGAACGTCTCATGAATACGAAGCCTCGAACAGAACTTTTGAAGTGTGCCCCGCCTTTCTTAAGTCGATAGATTAATTTATCGTTGTCCATGTTCGGCGCCTGATCGTCCCCCCAAGGATATCAGCACCTTTTTCGATACTCGACCTATGGTTACGACACGACAGTTTATTCTCGTTCTCGCTATTTCAATTGTGCTCGCTTTCGGCATAAATGTGCAAGCCCAATGGCTTACCAAAGCAGATGAATCGCATTCAGCGCAGTTACAGCGTCCTTCTAAAGAGGCGCGCGAAGCGGATGCCGGTATTCGTGATGCCGAAACGTGGTTTTGGGGCCAAAGAAAATTTGGTCTTGGATACATTCCCCAAAATGCGTTACAGAAGGCATGGATTGAGTCCGATGCGTTGCGCCAAACGGGAAAAGGTATGATGCCACAAGCGGATCAGCCGCAGTGGAAGCTCATAGGTCCGAGTAATATTGGCGGCCGTATTGAATCGGTCGCGATCGATCCGAAAAATCCGGCGATCGTCTATGCCGGCGCAGCAGGTGGCGGAGTTTGGAAGACCACCGATGCTGGTAGTGATTGGGTACCTCTTACTGATAATCAGCAGTCCATCGCAATGGGTTCGCTCGCGATCGACCCCAACAATACCAATATCGTATTCGCCGGTACCGGTGAATTTCCTGTGAGTGATTCTTATACTGGTTACGGTCTTCTTCGTTCGAGCGACGGTGGTAAAACATGGACGAACGTCGGCCCGACGAATGTCGCCTCTTATTCGCGCATCATAGTAAATCCGAAGCATTCGAATTTGGTCTATGCTTCAGCGGGCCGCTCCGGCGGCGGAGTGTTACGATCGAAAGATGGTGGATTGACCTGGCAATGGCTTGCCGATAGTCTTCCACCCAATACATCCGTATCCGATCTGGCTCTTTCGATGAACGGTGATGTAGCAGTTCTTTATGCGGGTATCGTTGGTAAAGGCGTTTATCGTTCGACGGACGGCGGGGATACGTGGAGGCTTCTGAATATTCCTTCCTTTACAGATATGGCCCGCATATCGGTGGATGTCGATCCGACGAATTGGCAAAATGTAGTAGCACTTAGTGTAACCAGCCAAAAAGGCGGCAACGGTCAGGATGACCTCGAGGGAATCCAGGTCTCCAATGATGGCGGTGATAACTGGTCTGACATTGCAACACAGTTCGAAAATGGAGATCCCAGCCAAGGCCCATTTTATGAAGCGCCATCCATTCCGCCTCAGGGTACCTATGACATGTATATTCGTGTCGATCCTTCCGACTTTAATCACATGATCTTAGGCGGAATCTATGTATGGAGTACTCACGACGGTGGTCAGTCCTGGACTCCCTACCAAGGGCTTCATCCCGATCAGCATGATGTCGCGTTCGCACCATCGAATCATAAAGAAGTTTATTTCGGAAATGACGGCGGTGTGTGGCATTCAGGGAATGGCGGCGATGTCATCGATGGCGGCATTCCATTCCCGATTCCCGTATCTGAATTTTATGGTATTGGTATCGACCAGTCACAGTCCGATGTGACCTACGGTGGGTTACAGGATAATGGACTTGTCTTCGGCTCTTCGTCGAGTGACTGGACGCAATTCCAGGGTGGTGATGGTGGCTATACCGTCGTCGATCCTAATAAGCCATCTCGAGTCTATTATACCATCACGGAGCAAATGCCGCTCAAATGGGAAAACGGCTCAACGACTCAGATTGCAAGCGGTATCAATCCAAGCGGAAAAGATTATGTCAGTTGGTTGAATCCACTTGTGCTGGATGGCAAGAATAACATTCTTTACTTCGGCCTCGATCATTTATATATTTCTTCAAATCAAGGGGCGACTTGGACTCGCCGAAATACCTGGCTTGCGCCGGATAGTGGTACCTCGATCCAGTCGATCGATTACTTCGGCGATAAAGTAACCCTGCTGACGGGTTCGAGTGGTGGTCGGGTGTACGTGACATCGAACAACGGACTTAGCTGGACGAATGTATCGGCTGGCCTTCCGGGCCGGTGGGTCACCTGTGTGAAGTTCGATCCAACGGTAAAGACCACCTTCTACGCGACACTTTCTGGCTTCGGTGCCGGACATGTGTTTAAGACGACCGATAATGGAGCGCACTGGACGAATATCAGTTCGACACTGCCGGATATTCCTGTGAACTCGTTGGTGATGGATCCAACGAATTCTTCTATTCTATATATAGGTACTGACATTGGTGTGTTCTTCTCGCCCAATGGCGGCGCACAGTGGATGCCGTATGGTCAGGGATTTCCTAATGTCGCGGTCGATTTTCTCGATATTCAAAAAACGAATCGGGTTTTGCGTGCGGGTACGCATGGCCGATCTATTTGGGAAGTGCCGCTCGTGGGCGATGTTACCGGTATCATAATTCCGTCGCAACGCACGGTATGGACGATCGGTGATACAGCAAGTATTCAATGGCGAGGCTTTGGAGAATCAGTAACTGTCGATCTTACGCTCGATGGCGGTAAGACCTGGCAGAATATCGCTTCCAATCTTTCTTCGTCGTCCTATAAGATCGCAAACGTAACGTATCAGGTCTCCGAGAACGCACAGGTGCGCATCAGCGATGGTACGCATACTCTTATTTCGCCGCTCTTCACGATCGTGCAACAGCGCGCGGGCGATCAACTCGCGACCATCGGTGAAATTCCGTTTTATCTCTATGATATCGGATACGATAAGGATGACAATGTTTTGTGGGGCACGGATTTCAATGCGAGCGATAACAAGCTATATAAGATCGATCCGGATAATGGGACGATCCTCGGTTCGGTTACCGTCGCAATTAATACCGCAAATCAGGCTGGCTTGACGGGTATTAAGTACGATCCCCGCACAAAACACTTATTCGTCCATCAAGTAATAAACGGCGCTTCTGCGAATACATGGTCGTCCTGGGTCTATGAAATTGCGACCGACGGCACCATTATTCGTTCAACGCAATCGCCCGCAGAATACGGCACTGGTATTTTGCCGAAGGGTGACACGCTCCTCGTGATCGACCGCATGGGACAAGGATCGAATGCGGGTGATATCGATCTGATCTCTCGTGCAGCGATGTTAGACCTTACGTTCGGCGATTATAATCCGATCACGCTCACCGGCTCGCCGGAGGCAATTTATGGCCCGCGCGGACTGACCTACGATCCGAAGCTCGACCAATTCCTTCTTGCCTATACCGATTTCCAGGGTTCGCTTGCCAGTTCGAGTTTGAACGGCAGCTATATCTTCTTTGTCGATCCGGCAAGCGGTGAGATAAAGAACTCATTGGCTATTCGGCAGGGTGGTTCGGAGGTCGCAAATATTCGAGGTATGGAATTCGATCCTCGTGGCGCAGGTAATACGGCGTGGACCACGATCTTAAGTGGTGCTGCTTCGGCAAAGCTCGTAAAGATCGCGCTAACCGATGGCCCGGTTAGTCACGAAGGCGTAGCTCCGAATGCTAACAGCCTGACGTTTGACGTGTGGCCAAATCCGGCACGCGATCATGTCGATGTCACATTTGAACTGGATCACTCCACGGTGGCTGAAGCGAAAATATTCGATGTAACGGGTCGGGAAGTACGATCGCAGCCGTTGGGTACTATTTCATTTGGCGAACACTCCGTAGAAATTCCAACGGCTGACCTTGCGGGTGGCATTTATTTCCTTCGTATTACCGGCTCCAATGGTGAGGTCGGCGCGGCGCGCATTGCGATCGAGCGGTAACGAAGCAACAAAATCTGTGGTTGAACAAGCGAGGCCCGGATAAGGCCTCGCTTGTATCTTATAGATACGATCCATTGATCTTACATAGTAAATCTCGGGAAACGGTACTCATTACAGGTTGCCACGGCTTTCTGGGGCAGCATGTCGTGCAGACGTTTCTGGAAGATTCCAAGTGCGATCTTATCCTTACGGGAAAAGAGAATAGATCTCTGTTTGTAGGGATCTCGGATGAGCCTCGTGTCCGTGCGTATCACACCATGGACATTACGCAGCGTTCTTCGGTCAAGGACGTTATTGGCTCGACCAAGCCGGATGTGATCGTCAACTGTGCGGCGTTCGTACGCGTGGATGATGCAGAAGTTAACCGTGAAATGGCATGGCGCACGAATGTATCGGCGCTCGAGCATCTTACGGAAGCATCACGAAAGGTAGATGCGCGATTGGTCCATGTTTCGTCCGACCTTGTCTTTGATGGTGCACGTGCACCCTATACGGAAACCGACACTCCACACCCTATAAATTATTATGGTCGCACGAAGCTTGCGAGCGAAAATGTGCTCAAAACCTCCGGCCTGGAATATGCGATATTCCGCACGTGTCTCGTGTATGGTGCTGCAGAACGAGCAAAAGCGAACTATGCACTTTCGGTGGCTCAGTCGCTCGAGAGTGGTCAGCCGGTATACGCTGCGACCGATCTGCTCTCCTCCCCAACGCTGGTAGATGATCTCGCGCTTGCTATTGTCCGAGCAACAGAGCGAAAGCGCGCTGGGCTGTATCATGCTGGGGGCCCGGAAATGATCACCCGTTTTGAGTTCGCCCATCGAATTGCAGAAACATTTGGGTTGCCAACCTCGCTCATTATTCCAACGACGATCGCCGAACTGAAGCAAAGCGGCAAATGGCGAGCAGATCGTCCGACACGGAACGGACTTGTTTCGCTCAAAGCACAAACGGATCTTGGCGTTCGATTCTCAAAAGTGGACGATGGCCTCCGTGTTATGGAGCGCTCCATGCGTGAGCTTTTAGGCAAAGAAGATTTGTTTGTGTACGAATAGCGAGCGGTTCAAAAGGTTCAATTGTTGCTCTCACCAGTAATTCGCATCTTTTGATCCTTATTACTCGTTACTCATCCCTCGATACTTTTAGAGATGTTAGATATTAAGCTTATACGCGAAAATCCGGATGTAGTACGTGCCGCCATTAAGGCAAAGCACACGGATGACCTCGTCGACCAGGCCTTAGAACTCGATCGTGAACGGCGGGCGATCATTCAGGAAGTTGAAGTTCTTAAGAATCGGCGCAACACAGTCTCTGAAGAGATTGCCCGGCTTAAGAAAGCAAAAGAATCCGCGGAGGATCGGATAGCTGAGATGAAGGCCGTTGGTGATGAGATCGCTCGCTTCGACGATCAGCTTCGAGAGAAAGAACTCGCGCTTGGTCTTATTCTTGACTCTATTCCCAATGTTCCACATTCCAGTGTGCCGGCTGGTGAAGATGCTTCAGCGAATGTGGAAGTAAAACGCTGGTCACCTGCAGGAGTGAGTAATGCCTTCGAAAAACGTGAAGGACTCGATCACCTTGCGCTTGCCGAAAAGCACGGTCTATTCGATTTTAAGCGCGGAGCAAAGATCACTGCGGCCGGATTTCCGGTCTATACCGGCCGAGGAGCACAACTCGAGCGTGCCTTTATCAACTTCATGCTCGATATCCATACACGCTCGCATGGATATACGGAAGTACTGCCCCCATTCTTTGTGAATGCGGAATCGCTACGTGGTACGGGCAATCTTCCAAAGTTCGGCGATCAGGTGTATTTTATGCCGGAAGATCAGCTCTATGCGATTCCAACGGCAGAAGTGCCGATCACAAATCTCTATCGTGATGAGGTCATGAAGGCGGAGACCCTACCGGTACTTCATTGCGGCTTTAGTGCCTGCTTTCGTCGTGAAGCGGGCTCCTATGGCAAGGACACGCGTGGTTTTTTACGAGTCCACGAATTCAATAAAGTAGAGCTGGTAAAATTTACATTGCCGGAAACCTCGTACGACGAGCACGAAAAATTAACCGCGGATGCGGAGCGCATTCTCGAGCTTATTGGAATACCATATCGCCGATTATTACTATGTGCGGGCGATACCAGCTTTTCCAGTGCAAAGACGTACGATCTCGAAGTGTGGTCGCCGGTCGAAGGCAAATGGTTGGAGGCCTCAAGTTGCTCCAATTTCGAAGACTTTCAAGCCCGCCGAGCAAATATTCGTTTTCGCAGAGAGCCGAAAGCTAAACCAGAGTTGGTACATACACTGAATGGTTCAGGGCTCGCAACATCGCGGCTTATGGTCGCTTTCTTAGAAACCTTTCAGCAGCCCGATGGAACAATCCGAATTCCAGAGGTGCTTCAACCATACTTACCATTTACGGAAATTGTGTAAACGGTGAGCCTCGGCGCTTTTATGTTGCCTGTTTCTTACTATTAAAGCACACGCGAGAGCCTGTGCGGCACGTTCTATGACTGACGTATTAGACCAACAAGCATTTCGGTATTCGAATGATGCAGAGCCACAACTGCTCTGCGAAGATGTGCCACTTTCAGAACTCGCTCGTGAGTTCTCGACACCCCTCTATGTCTATTCCAAGCGGCAAATCATCGAAAACCTGCACGCGTTCGATGCAACGCTGAAAGCATCGGGCAAGGAGCATTACGTTAGTTATGCGGTAAAGGCGAATTCGAACATCGAGATACTTCGAATTCTTGCAGAAGAAGGCTCTGGAGCAGACGTTGTCAGTGCCGGCGAATTGTTGGCAGCACTGGCCGCGGGATTTTCACCGGATAAAATTACTTTTGATGGTACCGGCAAAACAGATCGTGAGATCGAACTTGCGCTGAAGGCGAATATACATGCTTTCAATGTCGAGAGCCTGGAAGAGCTAACCGTTATTAATAATATTGCGGAGAGACTCGGCGTTCGCGCCAAGGTGTCGATCCGCGTCAATCCCGATGTCGATGCGAAGAGCCATCCTTATATCTCCACGGGCATGAAGGAGAATAAGTTTGGTATCGATATGGAGAATGCTCGTGAAGCATTCATTTATGCGTCGAAGCATCCTGCACTCGAGGTGGTCGGTATTCACGTACATATCGGCTCGCAAATTACTTCACTCGATCCCTTCATCAAAGCTGCCCGCTCGACTGTAAAATTTGTCAACTCACTACGAGTTAAATCGGGTATTGTACTGGAGCATCTTAATTTTGGTGGTGGACAGGGAATTCACTACAGGAATGTGGTCAAGCATCCTCTATTGCCAAAGGATGAATTAGGAGAGGAAGGCGAATACGTGCCATCCCTCAGTGAATTTGTAGGTGCTGTACTCCCGATCCTCGATCAAACAGGACTTAAAATTATTTTCGAGCCGGGCCGTGCCATTATCGCTAATGCGTGTGCTTTGCTTGCAAGCGTGCTTTATACGAAGTCGAATAGCTTGAAGAAATTTGTCATCACCGATACCGGTATGACCGAGCTTATTCGGCCGTGCTTATACGAAGCCTATCATCAAGTGGCGCCACTGGAGTTACATCAAGGTTCGACGCAACGGGTGGATATCGTTGGTCCGATCTGCGAGACGAGCGACTTCCTGGCACAATCGCGCGAAATGCCGCCTCTTAAACGTGGTGATGCGATCGCGGTATTGTGTGCCGGTGCGTATGGCTATACTCTTGCCTCGAATTATAACCTTCGTCCGCGAGCGGCCGAAGTTCTTGTGGATGGTACGGAGTATCGCCTTATTCGTGAACGCGAAAAGGTGGAAGATGTAGCTGGTTTGAGCGAGAAAGAAAAAGCGTTGATGGCGAGCCTGGTGAGCTAAGGCACTTCATCTCTCCGTTTATGAAGTACGCTATATTCACCGTTCATACTTCATAATTAGCTTTGTCGAAATTCGCTCTTCTGATCGAATATGATGGGACCGACTTTGCCGGTTGGCAGACGCAGGGCTTAGCAGAAACAGCTCGCGGCCGCTCGGTCCAGGCAGAGATCGAGCGCTCGTTCCTGCAGCTTTTTTCTCGAGAGATCACAGTTCACGGCGCTGGTCGAACGGATGCTGGCGTTCATGCTCGGGGAATGGTCGCACATATCGATTTCCCCAAGGATATTTCGATCACCATTCCAAAGCTTACTATTGCGGTCAATGCTACGACACCCGAAGATATTGTAATTCGTGATATTCGGCACGTGGCGGATGATTTTCATGCACGTCATAGCGCTGTAGCGCGCCAATATCGATACACGATAAAGACCGAACGTACTGCGCTGGATAGGCGCTATATGTGGGCATTACGGCAGAATGTCGATCGCGATAAGCTCGTCCGTAGTGCTCAAAAGCTCATCGGTGAATACGACTTCACGAGTTTCAGCAAGCGTACATCGGATGTGAAACATTATCGCTGTATCGTAACGGAAGCGCGATGGGATTTCTATGGCACAGTCCTTGCCCTCACGATACGGGCCAACCGATTTGTCCGCGGAATGGTACGTGCGCTGGTCGGAGCGATGGTGCAAGTTGGGCAAAATGTTCTTTCGGAGGACGAATTCGAGCGGTTGCTTCACGAGCCGCAGGAAGTACGCCGAGCGAAATACATCGCACCGCCGCATGGATTGGTCCTCGAAGGCATCGAGTATCCCGGACACTTTGGTTTGTGGAACATTCTCGAAGGCAATTCGTGAACAGAGAGGGTGGTAAGGAGAAATTGAATATGAAGTTTAAGGCTTACTTTAGCAAGTACAAACAGCATGTAATGCTCGGTGCGCTTATGACGCTGGTCACAACGATAGCCATTAGTTGTGCATCGAGCGGTTTTAATCTTTTCTCGAAATCCGACGACGTGCAGCTTGGTCAGCAAATGGCGCAACAGATCGCTGCGGATCCGGCTCATTATCCGATCTTAAATAATCCGACGCTGACGGCATACTTACAATCGATCGAAGATCGTATTGTCTCATCGCCGAACGTACAAAATAAGGATTTCCATTATCGCGTACAGATCATCAACGATCCGAAGACGATCAATGCGTTTACGATACCGGCAGGTGGTATCTATGTTTATACGGGCCTTCTCAATTTTATCAATGACGAGTCGGCACTTGCGGGTGTGCTCGCGCATGAGACCACCCATGCGGATCATCGCCATGCTACTCGCAATTTAACACAAGCGTATGGCCTTCAGATGATCACTGCTTTAGCGCTGGGTAACAATCCTGGGCTCATTGCACAGATCGTCGGCGCACTCGGCTCGCAACTTACCGTGCTTAAATTCAGCCGCGATGATGAACGAGAAGCAGACCAGGGTTCCTTCGACGATTTGAATCAGTTGCCGGGCCGCCCCTGGTGGCCGGGAGGTGTAAATCTCTTCCTTCAAAAATCGCTCGCAGCCCAGCCAAATCAGCCGGGGGCTTTCCAGCAGTTATTCCTTACTCATCCGGTCGATCAGCAGCGTATTGATGCGATTAATAGTGATATCAAGAGTTCGGGGATCGGTAATCCAACGGCCGCGCAGCTTAACGTGGGAAATTATGCTCGTTATAAGTCAATGCTTACCGGGTCAGCAGCAACAGCTCCCTATGGGCATTAAAGCTTAGAACGCACCAGTTTGAAGAAAAGCCGCAAGTGATGCGGCTTTTTTCGTGTCTTTAAACTACGATTCTTTAAGCAATTTTGTCCCTGTGACAAGGTTAATGCATAAGTCCGTTGTAACTACACTCCTTCAGATTGTGTCCTAAGCAATGTCGCCAGTTAGTCATCGGATGTCCAGAGTAAAAGAAGCAGAGTTAAGCGAGCGTGAACTGACGCTGATCCAGGCCTTCACCCGAGGTGATATGGCTGGCTTTAAGTTCGTCTATACACGATTTCGCCAGCGGGTTTTGAGCTATTGCATCTATTATATGAGCGATCAGGCGTTGGCAGAAGATGCGTTTCAGGAGGTCTTTAGCAGGGTTTATACTCGGCGCGATCAACTTCGGGACCCGAAGGCCCTTAAAAGCTGGGTGCTCATGATCACGCGATCCGTTTGCCTTAATTTATTGCGCAGTTCGAAGTTCACACCCGAATTCGTATCCATAAGCGGGGCGGAAGATTTTGACTCGATCGGAAAGACTTTGGAACAACCGGCACAACCGGTCCAGCACATGATCGCGGATGACATGCTTCGAGTTTCGCTGGAAAAATTGGCGCCGATCTATCGTGAAGCCTTTTTGCTTCGCGAGTTCGAAGGATACGATTATGATGAGATCGCCCGGATAACAAATACGACTGAGATGAATGTCAAGGTGCGTATCACCCGAGCGAAAAAGCAACTGAGAATGCTGCTCGCACCATATTACAAATATGAGGCGAGTCGTTCGGGTCGTAAAAGCCGCCTTACCGATCCTCTGAACGCGATCGAAGAGAGCCGCGAAGAGTATGACGAATTTGAAAGCATTGAGAGACCGATTTCGATGGATGACATAGGAAAGAGCATGAGAGACGATGAATCGTCCCATGAGGAGGTGTTTGCACGATGAAGGAATTTCAAATAGAAGATACGATCATCGCCTATATGGATGGTCGATTAACGGACAGCGAAAGTGCAGAACTTTTGCATCGAGTCTCTGTCAGTCCGGAAATCCGAGATATCTTTGAGAAGCATGTGACGCTTCGCAATATATCGTATCGTGCTGCACGTAATGTTTCGGTTCCTCCAGAGCTTGAAGAAGATCTTTTTGCCCATATCGAGTCTCTTCAAGAGGCAGAGCGTGATGCAGTGCCCGTCGGGTTCTGGAGTACTCGTCGACTCTCGATGACCGCTGCCGCTATCGCTATTCTTCTCGTGGCATTCATCGGCGGTATGGAATACCACACTAATAATGCAGGCGATATAAAACAACTGCACGTGGCTCCTGTTGCCGCGTCAGTAAATCCAGCGTCAGCAAACAGTGTAGCCACCACCACTATGTCAGTACCTTCGATACAAAATATTGTAACAAGTGGCGTTGCTCCGCATCGTTCATGGGTCGTTAGAAACTCTGTTCCGCGAATTGCTGCACCAGTCACTCCTGTGGCGGCTCAAAATGCGGAGCAGAACTCTACTGCGAGCACCATTCAATTGGTACCAAGAGCGAAAGAAGTGGGCCGAGTAGAATTGCCGCGCACCGGTTCAACGCTCGCGTCGCTTCGTTCGCAGCAGGATATTGCTCTCAATGATGGTAATTCTAAATTCGAGCTTAGCATCGCCACACCGATCACTTCTGGGTTTAGCCGACCGTCCAATGTACCGCAGTTAAATCCATTTGCGACCGTATCGTTGAGGGCTGCCTATAATCTGGATTCGAAGAATCAGGTTGGCCTTCGTTTCACCGAGGGTTCATTCCAGGGATTGCAGCAAACGAGCGGTGCCGGGTTTACGGAAGTTAGCCTCGGTAGTCAAAGTGGTCTTTCGGGTGAAATTCTTTATCGCCATCGCGAGCCAGTGGAAGGATTATTCTTCGTAACGGCAGGCGCTGGCTATGGTATCTATTCGCTCGGTATGTTAATTACCGGCGAAGTTGGTTTCGAAGTACCATTCGGCGATCATTTACTGGGAGGTTTCTCGATGGTGCTTACGAATCTTCATCAGCGTGATATTCAAACGTCTGATGCGGCGATCATCTACGATAACGGACCGATCTACAAAACTCTGGATGGCCGAATCGAATATGGATTGACGTACAAGTTTTAGTACGAGCGCCGGTATGTGCACTGTATCCGTCACTGGAAAAGGAGAGAGGAAGACAATTATGAGCGGAAAGATAACAGTTAAACGATATGCGATCTTGGTGAGCTTACTCTCCATGGCGGCGCTTTCGAGCTGTTCGGTCGATACTGCACCACAGAATAGCCCTCCGCCCGAGCCGGACGTAAGGCAATATTATATCCAGCTTGCAGCGCCGAGAATGGAATATCAGTATGCGGTTTCTTCTGTGGGTTCTGCCTACCATCCAGGTAATGGCCAGCTTACGATGGATATGAAAGGCCAGGAGGATAACGTGAACGGAACGCCAGTGTACGGTTGCATGTGGAGCTACAATAATTTTGGTACTCCGACCATGTGGTATTATTCGCTGAACGACAAGCAGGCGATCGATCTCGGTATCGAATTCTCCGGTATGTATAATGATCATTGGGTCGATCTTCAATCACCGCTTAGCAAAGGTGCCAACTGGACGTTCCAATCTAAAGGCGAGACGGTCACTGCAAATGTGCTACAGTATGGTGTGTCCGCTCAGGTGGAAGGACAGTCATATAGTGATGTGATCATGGTGCAATACACCGGTGGTAGTGGTACGACTGGCACGCAGTGGTTCGCTCGTGGTAAGGGACTGATCTTCTCACATATCGAACGGCCGGGCGATGGGATGGTCGAAAACCGGTTGATGTCGATCCAACAAAAGTAGGATTATGGAGGAATAAATAGGTTGGGCTGAAGCAACTCCCACTTCTCCTCTCGGACTCAAAGGGCAACGGACAGGGCTTTGAGATAGGAGGGCGCCTCCAGAAGTGGGTATATTTGCATGAGGGTATTCGTATGAATACCCTCTTTGCATTTAATATCTTGTCGGGGCTGATACATGCTGGTTGATTATTACGATCTGGAATCGCTGCTCACTGAAGAGCAACACATGATCCGTGACACCGTCCGCAATTTTGTGGAATCGGAAGTTTTGCCGATCATCGAGGAACACAATCAGGCGATGACGTTCCCGCGCGAGCTGGTACCAAAGATCGGCTCACTCGGGCTTCTCGGGCCAACCCTTCCCGAACAATACGGTTGTGCCGGTCTCGATAATATTGCGTATGGCCTCATCATGCAGGAGCTGGAGCGAGGGGACTCGGCTGTTCGTTCGTTCGCAAGCGTGCAAAGCTCTCTCGTTATGTATCCGATCTTTACTTATGGTACGGAGGAGCAACGTATGAAGTGGCTGCCTCGTCTTGCCTCCGGTGGGGCGATCGGCTGCTTTGGGCTCACCGAGCCGGATTTCGGATCCAATCCGGGTGGAATGATCACGAATGCAAAAAAGACGAGTAATGGCTACATCCTGAACGGTGCGAAGATGTGGATCACCAATGGTACCATCGCGGATGTTGCGGTCGTTTGGGCGAAGGTTGATAGCGATTCTTCAAAAAGCATTCGTGGATTTTTGGTCGAACGGGGAATGAAGGGATTTACGGCTCCGGAGATGAAGGGTAAGTATTCACTCCGTGCAAGCGTGACAAGCGAGTTGGTCTTTCAGGATGTGGAATTGCCGGAAGAGAATATGTTGCCGGGCGTTGCGGGGCTTAAGGGACCACTTAGCTGCCTCACGCAAGCACGCTACGGCATCGCTTGGGGCGCTATAGGAGCTGCGATGGCGTGCTACGAAAGCTCGGTCGATTATGCCAAAAGCCGCATTCAATTTGATAAGCCGATCGGTGGCTTTCAGTTAGTACAGGCTAAGTTAGCAGAAATGCTGACCGAGATCACCAAAGCTCAATTACTTGTATATCGCCTTGGCACTCTCAAGAATGAAGGAAAGATGAGGCCGCAACAGGTCTCGATGGCAAAGCGCAACAATGTCGATATGGCACTTCAGATCGCGCGCATTGCCCGGGATGTCCATGGAGCGAATGGCATTCTTGGCGAGTACCCGATCATGCGGCACATGATGAACCTGGAATCGGTGCGCACCTATGAAGGCACGCATGATATTCACACCCTGGTGCTTGGAGAAGATATTACCGGTATTGCTGCTTATACCTAATTAAGCGGCCACCGAAGCATTCGTCATCTTTATCACCTCATCCACCATTTTTCGAATGCCTTCGAAGATCTCGTGGAGAGGGGCGTCGTCGTACATATAAGCAGGCGTAGTAACGACATTGTTATTTCGGTCGATGTGGACCTCATGAGGTTTGGTCACAACATGTTTGTGGCCGAGCTTTTCAATTTCTTGCGCCTCTTCGCCTTGTGCGCCAACCGTTAGCTCGAGAGCATTCCCTTTTGCGGCGACGGCAACAACCGCTGGCGCTATACACGCCGCACCTACAGGTTTACCAGCATCTAACATCGATTTGATCGCATGAGCGACCTCCGGCAATACGGTGCCGCCGGAGCCTTGAAAAGCGAACGTCGAAAGATTCTTAGCAGCGCCAAATCCGCCAGGCATAACAAGCGCATCGAAATCGCCTGGATCTAATTCGGAGAGCGGGCGAATTTTGCCGCGAGCAATTCGCGCAGATTCGACCAATACATTCCGCTCCTCCTTGACCGGCTGACCGGTAATATGGTGCACAACGTCCGACTGCTTAATATCCGGTGCAAAACACTCCACCTCCACATTGTGAGGACTGAGGGCCCATAGTACACCGACTGCCTCCCGAATCTCACTGCCATCTAAATAGCCGGAGCCGGAAAGAATTACTGCTACTTTTTTCATGGTGTCTCGAATAATGTTGCCTGAACCAGCATTTACTGCAGGCTGTTAATTCGTCGCTTATTTACTTGCTTGTCACTAACTAAAACGAGGACTCGACCAAAATAATCTATGCCAGGACCAGCAGTCGGAATCATTATGGGAAGCGCTTCTGATTGGGACACCATGAAAGAGGCCCACAAAATTTTAGAGGAGTTCGGTGTGGAACATGAATACCGTGTGCTTTCGGCACATCGGGCACCGGCCGCAGTTACTGAATATGCCTCGGGGGCAGAAGGCCGTGGGCTTAAAGTAATTATCGGAGCCGCTGGCGGCGCTGCCCATTTAGCGGGTGTTCTCGCAGCCCAGACGCTCCTTCCCGTTCTCGGTGTGCCGATCGAATCGCAGTCGTTAAAAGGAATGGACTCGTTGCTTTCGACGGTACAAATGCCAGGCGGAATTCCAGTAGGAACGCTCGCTATCGGTAAGGCCGGTGCAAAGAACGCCGCATTGCTCGCGGTCGCGATCCTTGCTACATCCAATCCTGACCTTCGCGATAAATTGAGTGCCTATCGTGAGGTGCAAACGAAGGCAGTACTTGCAGCGAAACTGGAAGGATAGACGAGCTTGAAAGTTCTTCTTCTTGCCGATACCAAGTACCGGGATTCCTTCGCGAATCTTCTTCGATCCGCTCCCGGTATCGAGTTAGTGGATTCGAAGCCAGATGTTATCGTTGATGCCGCGTTCCTCAGCCCCTATGCTAAGATCGCGGCATTACAAGCGCTCGTTGAAAAGGCGCCGATCGTTACAAACACGCTGACCGTTTCGGCAACGAGTGTGCGGGCCGCTCTCGACAATGCTGCCGAGGTGGTTGGACTTTCTGTGTTCCCTAATTATATCGACCGTCAAAAAACGGTGGAGTACTCGTTGCCGTTCGGCATATCGAAAGCTTCAGCACCCTTTAGCCAATTGCTCGACGCTTTAGATAAGAGCGGGGAAGAGATCAAAGATACGATCGGAGGTGTATTTCCTCGAACGCTCGCGATGATTGTAAATGAAGCCACCTTTGCTGTGCAGGAATCCGTTGCTACGGCGGCAGATATTGATACGGCAATGAAACTCGGTACGAATTATCCGAAGGGCCCCTTGGCGTGGTGCGATGAGATCGGCGCAGACGCGATTGTTGCGGTGCTCGATGCCCTTGCAAAAGAATATGGTCCGGAGCGTTATCGGGTGGCGACATTACTTCGCCGCTATGCAGAATCAGGGTTGAAATTCCTTGATTGAGGCCGAATTCTCATCGTTTTAGACACAACTGCAGTGTTTGCTTAACGATGAGTTCATACTCAGAATAGAACGATAACGCATAATTATCGAACGTATCCATAAAACCGATGTTAGTGCTTTTGTAGGTGGTGGCCGCAATGGCTTTCATTTACGGTTTACTGACACGCTTTCGGTTTTCGTTTCTAAGATTGCGTATTTTGCATCATTCGTAATAGCCTTACGCCAGTGGCGCCCAGCCACATGAGCGTCCCGCTCTCACGGTTTGCTTTATTCGATCCTTTCCTAAGAGCCGTCATCCCAAAAGCATTTTTTTCGTTTTATTTCTTAGTTTCTTATGTTAAAAATCTATGTGGGCGGACTTCCGTACCAGACGAACGACGCTCAATTAAATCAGATGTTTTCAAGCTATGGCGAGATCGCCAGCGCGAAGATCATCACCGATCGCGATACCGGCCGTAGCAAGGGATTTGGCTTTGTTGAAATGCCAGACCATGCCGCAGCCAAAAAGGCGATCGCAGAACTCCACGAGGCAGAGCTTGATGGCCGTACACTTACGGTAAATGAAGCTCGTCCGATGGAGCAGCGTGGCGGCGGCGGTGGCGGCTATCGCGGCGGTGGAAACCGTGGCGGCGGTAAGCGCTGGTAAGCAACACGCTACATCGACGGATCGGATGCAGACGGCATCTTAAAAATCAGTCAAAAAAGTGTAGATCACACATAACGGGGCGGCAGAATCGCAGCCCCGTTTTTTATTGGATGAAATTCCTCCTCTCATTTCTCCGTTATTCGCCCGCACTACTCAGCTTTTAGGACCAGAAAAGATGACCGAAGCCTATATTATTTCTGCTTGTCGTACCCCGTTCGGTAAATATGGTGGCGCATTGAAGGACCTTCGTCCCGACGATATGGCAGCGCTCGTAATGAAAGAGGCGGCCTCGCGAGCCGGTATCGATACGAATGAGATCGATGACGTCATGTTCGGGTGCGCCAATCAGGCGGGTGAAGATAATCGTAATGTGGCTCGAATGGGCGCTCTACTCGCAGGATTCCCGGAGCGCGTACCTGCTGTAACGCTTAATCGGCTCTGTGGCTCGTCGATGGATGCTATTATTCAGGCGGCCCGCGCGATCAAGCTTGGTGAAGCGGATATTATTGTTGCAGGCGGAGTAGAAAGCATGACACGTGCGCCGTATTCTCTCCCTAAGAATGTATCAGGCAGTGCGGTCTTCGGTAATATTCCCGCGTATGACACAGCACTTGGATGGCGCTATCCCAATGCGAAGTTGGAGGCCATGTTTCCCCTCGAGTCGATGGGAGAGACAGCAGAGAATGTTGCCGAGCAGTGGAAGATCGCTCGGGAAGACCAGGACGCGTTTGCGTTGGAATCGCACAAGCGTGCTGTTGCCGCACAAGAACGTGGTGACTATAACGAAGAACTCGTAAAAGTAGAAATTGTGACGCGCAAGGGCACCTCAGTTGTAACTCAGGACGAACAACCGCGTGCCGATACCACACTCGAAAAGTTAGCGCAGCTTAAGTCCGCCTTTCGCAAAGGCGGTTCGGTGACGGCTGGTAACTCCAGTAGCTTGAATGATGGGGCTAGTGCTGTGGTCGTTGCGAGCGAAAGAGTTGTAAAGAAGCTTGGTATCGAGCCGCTTGGTCGATACGTTTCGAGCGGGGTCGAAGGACTCTCTCCACGTTGTATGGGTGTCGGGCCTATATATGCAACTCGAAAGGCGCTCGCACAAGCAAAGCTCGACGTTAAAGATATCGATCTCTTCGAACTTAATGAAGCGTTCGCTTCCCAGAGTCTAGCTGTTATTCGTGAGTTAGGATTGGACACTTCGAAGGTTAATCCGAATGGAGGAGCTATTGCGATCGGTCATCCGCTCGGTGCAAGTGGTGGCCGTCTTGTCGGCGCCCTTCTTTATGAAATGCGTCGAAAAGGCTTAAAGCGCGGGGTTGCGACGATGTGTATTGGTGTCGGACAAGGAATAGCAGCGATCTTCGAACGGGACTGATCGTACGGCAACCCTTACAAGAGGCGACCGAAGAACAATTGTAAAAGCCAGTGAGATGTATCTTTCTGCTCAGCTATTTTTAATTGTAAAGCTCTTGCATTCATCAAAAAAAATGTTATATTGTAATTGCTTGCGATAAGCAGTATACCGTGGCTACAGACATTTGCCCAAATCCGTCTGAGGTCACGATGCTCAACATAGTTTGCCAATGCCCGTTACCATTCTTTGGCACGATCCTATTCATGAGCGCATGGCGCTTAATGGATTCGCTTTGCCCCGAAATAACTCGGTGTTGGTATCCCTTCCATTAATCGAACACACTGATGACCCCTACACAAATCGCCCAACGCGTGATCGCGCGCGCAAAAGAGAAAACCCGTCATGCCTCATTCCTGCAAGATGAGTTAGCAAAAGAGATCGCTCAGGCCATTAGCGAAGAGCGCGAGCTCATTAGTCGCTATCTCATGTTTTTGAATGAGTCGATCGCGCAGGAGCCTCAACTGGTGCGGCACCGTCTCGTTGCAGGATCGGCAAGAATTTCGACCGGCCGGTTCTTAGAAGAGATGCATCCCGGTGAGCACCGGAGCTATACACTGCGGCTTAATACCGCACGAGCTGCATATTACGCACAAGATTAGTAGGACGCCAAGAGAGACAAACGCAGCAGTAGACAAAGTAGCCGCTCATGAAAGCGACCATCCCCGTTGTCTTTTTTTAAGGCAAGTCGCTTTCGTGGGTGGCTCTTTATTTAAGAAGCACGCCACGTATTGTAATGAGCCTGGCGCTGAGCCCAAGGCTGGCGGCTATATTCCAGTTCTACACGTTTAAGGGAATGCGGATAGCGCCGTGCCGCAGGGACGATGGGTGTATTGGGTTTACGTTCGTACGCATACATTTTCTTGGATACTTCGTGTAAAATATCTTCTGCAATAGGGTCGCGCATATTTTCTCCTCTGATTCCGATCAAGACTGGGGCGCTTTTATATTCAACAATCGGAATGCCAAGGTGTAGAAAAGTGGGAGAAAAAGAAAAAGGCCTGATTCAAAGAATCAGGCCTTGAAATTTGAAATCTCGTTCAAACAAGATCATTCAAAGTGATATACATCCCTGGTCACTTTGCCTTCGGGTCCCATTAGCACAAAGCCTAAATGATGCAAATATTTATTGGCAACATTCTGGACCTGTGCCGAAGTGACTTTTTCTGTCTCGGGTACGATTCGGAAAAAGAGACGCCAATCGCCGGCTTCCACCTGATCGGTATAGAGTGCCTGAGCCTGACGAAGATTTTCCTGCACGACATAGTAATAGGTCGTGATACGCCCTTCTTTATCGCGACGAAGCTGATCCTCCGGAATCGGAGTGCTCTGTATCTTGCGCAACTCATTGAAGACGACCTTCGATGCAGAATCCGGAAGCACGGACTGGAGCGAAATATCGACCGCGAAGTTGCTGTAATTGCCGGTCGGGTAAATGGCCGGAGCGTACGCAAGATTGCGCTTCGTACGAACTTCGTCGAAGAGGCGCTTATCCATTTCCTCGAACAAAATACGCTCGGCCCACCAATCCTCATCCTGCACGCTGGCCGACGGTGCACGCATATTGACGTACGTCGTCGGAAAATCGGCTGGCTTCGGGATGAACAGAAACTGATCCGTTACCGGCGTAATATGCTCGACTTTTGGCCAACCGAAGTTACCTTGCGGAAGTGATTCGAGTGAGGCTAATTTTGCTTCGAGGTCCTGCTTCGAAACATTTCCGACTACAACCAGCACTGCACGTGAACGCTGGAATTGAGCGTTACGGTAATTCTGTAAGTCCGGAACGGATAGCTTCTCGACCTCTTCGACGGTCGGCACACGATTGAGCCTTGAAGAACCCTTCCAGATACTATCAGCGAGGAACGCTGAGTAACTCTCGGGATCCGACTGACGGCCTTCGATCGCTTTGATCGACTGTTCACGTAATTTTTCGGCTTCGAGTGTATCGTAATGCGGATGTGTAAGGAGGTCGCTGAAAATAGCCCAGGCCGAATTCCAATTCGGACGAATCGTCCGAAGCGTGAATGTCATATGATAGATGTTACCTGTGCCGGCGATCGAAGTGGAAAGCGTTGCGAGTGAATCGCGGTAAGCTTCTTTGGGATATCGATCGCTGCCGCTCTCTGCGATAAGTCCAGCGGTGCCACCGGCTACCGAAGCATTATCGGTCTCGCCATACGCTAAACCGCCTTCGAAACCAAGAATGGCGCTCACTACCTGATTCGCTTTTGTCGAGCGAAGGATTACGTGAATACCGTGGCTGGTAAAGTCCTCTACGTCATTCGGGATTTGCGCTTGAGCGGCACCAGCTCCAACAAGCGCGAGGGTAAGGAGTAGAATTAATTTCTTCATTGGATCAAGTCCTCCGCTTTGAGTTGAAGTTTATCGAGTGCGGTCTGATTCGTTGTGACGCCAAGAACGTAATTTTTGCCCACGATCCATTTATTGAGGTAGCGTTGGATATCGGCACGAGTTACTTTCTTCACATTATCGAGATAATGATTGAAGTAATCGAGACCGGCGGAAGCCCACCATAAGGGTAACGAGTTGGTCGCAAACGAGGTAGCCGATTCTGTCTCGTAAATACGATCGCCCTCGAGAATGCGCTTTGCAGTATTGAGTTCTTCGTCAGTGAAATAATCTGGATCGGTCCAATGGCTGATCTCATTCTGTATCGCTTTTACAGCCTTCTTTGTGGCAGGGATCGGCACGTATGCATCGATCGAGATCGGCCCCACATTCTTTTCTGAGTAGTATGAGGTTTGTACTTGGTAGGCAAGTCGCTTATCGACCAGGTCCTTTTGGAATCGGCTGTTCGGCTCATTCACGATCGTGCTGAAGACGTCTGCCGCATAGGTGTCCGCATTATCTTTGCCGAGGCTCGGTCCGTGCCATTCAAAGTCGATATAGGTATACGGAAGGTTTGGTGCTTCGCGTACGACCAACTGTTTCTTGATCGGCGGGAATGGCGGAGGATTATAGGTCGGAAATGGAGCGGGTCCTTTGGGCCATATCGCTGGTCCAAAGTACTTCTCCGCCTCTGCGAACACTTGGTTCGGGTCGACATCGCCAGCAACGATAAGTGCCATGTTGTTCGGCACATAGAAACGATGCTGGATCGTGTGCATCATTTCTGGTGTCGCGGAGAGAATCGTTGGACGAAGACCGAGTTGCTCCTTACGGCTAAACAATTCAGGTGACCATACGGCGCTATCCATCGCATAGCGAAGTTTGAATGTTGGCTCTGCTTCGTTGCGATCGAACTCGCCGAGCACAACGTAGCGCTCCTTGCGAAGCTCCGCAGTGTCGAAGAGCGGGGTGCGGATCGCGGCGGACATGAAGTCCAACCCACCCGCCAAATTCTTCTTCGGGATCACGATAAAGTAATTGACATGCTCCTGGTGCGTAGCGGCATTGCTGACGCCAAGCGAGCCACCAAGGTCTTCGAGACCATGGAGAAATTTCTCCTGAGAGGGATACTTCTCGTTCGCCTTAAAGAACATGTGCTCATAGAGGTGCGAGAGGCCGCTGTACTCTGGTGGTTCGGTAAAGCCACCATTCTTTGCAACGAGTTCGACCGTTGCGAGCGGTACCATATGGTTCTCGACGACGATGACGTCGAGGCCATTCGCAAGCGTTTTGGATTTATACGGGGCAGGCTGTGCACTGGCACTTCCGGCTGTGATGAGACCTACAGCCAAAATTGCGCTTAAAATGCAAAGCCAGCAAAGGCATTTATGCATAGTAAATGTTGAGTTAGGGAAAAAGCGGATTTGAAACGGTCTACGGAGGATTTTCATTCGCGTTCCAAGCTGGGTATATTTGGTTGGGAATGAATGCAACCTGGGGCCTGTAATGACCGTAGAAGGGCTCGTTCGGAACCGGTGCAACAATAATTATCGCCTTCATGCGTCTTAAATCCCAGAATCCTATGAGCGCAGCACTGACCGTGAACGATCTGACCAATGCCCGGGGGGCGAGGCTCCTCGAGGAGGGGCGTGAGACTATTCTCAAATTCGTCCGTTCCAAGGTACGGGATATCGATCTGGCGGAGGATATCGTGCAGGACACGCTGTTTCAGCTTGTCCGGGCGGTGGATGCTTCCGAGGCGATCGAGGATGTGGGTGCCTGGCTGTACCATGCTGCTCGAAATCGAGTGATCGATTGGTACCGTCGCCGTAAGCCCGAACGTCTGACCGATGACCACACTCGTTCGGTTGTTGGTACGAGATTCGACGGTGAAGCAACCCTCGAACAAGCCGAGATCTGGGAAGCATTTATGGATGCCTTAGCTGACCTCCCCGATAAGCAGCGCGACGTCTTCATTATGCACGAACTGGAAGGCATGTCATTCAAGGATATCCAGGACCGTACCGGCGAGAACCTCAACACATTGCTCGCGCGCAAGCGATATGCAGTGCTCGCTCTTAGGAAACGGTTGCAATTTTTGTATGAAGAATAGGACGTATTCGGTCATGTCCTGAACGATCAGCGCATAGCGCAATATCCAGCATTAAGATAGCGAGGTAGTATATGTTTTTCGTAGTCGCGGCGTTCGTGCTCGGCTTTTTTGTGAAGTTACTCTGGAATGCCCTCATTCCAGATCTCTTTCACGGACCCGAGCTCACCTATTTACAGGCGGTGGGACTGCTTGTTCTTACACGGTTACTTGCGGGGTTTCGAGCCCCGCGCCCCTTTCTATGGCACCTCAAAAAATGGGGACCACCATGGACCTGGCGCAAACGAGGATGGAGTTTGAAACAAGCGATGCACGAGCCTTATGTAAGAGAGCATTATATGTGCGGAGAAGAAGGCCATGAATGGTGGCACCGTTGGAAACAAATGACACCGGAAGAGCGTCGCCAGGCAAAGGAAGAATGGCGGGCCAATAAAGAAAAGTGGAAAGAGGATTTTAAGAGCCGATTTGCGCCACCATCCAACCCGCAATAAAGAAGCCCTCTCGTTCTGAGAGGGCTTTATACTATCGCGCCGATCCTGCCGTCCTGGCTTACAGATCATAAATTACTGCAACGCACCCATTAGCGTTGAGCCGGCAGTGTAGAGGCCAAAGAGAATAACAATACCCGTAAGGGACCACGCAATGTGTTTGCGAGTGCCAGTCATGCGATATTCTTTTGGAAGAGCTTTGCGCTCCAGGAGAATCAGGAAGCCAAGGACTATCGGCAGCAATACGGCATTCATCACCTCCACATTTACCATCAAGCTTACGAGTGGAATGCCGGCAAGAACGATCGCAGCTCCGCCCAGATGAGCAAGAGTGTACGCGCTGTAAAATCCTTTTGCTTTCTTGAACGGAAGGTTCAGGCTGTGCTTAAATCCGAGTGCTTCACTTAATCCCCACGCACCGGCCAATGAAACGACGATCGCAGCGAGGAATCCGGCACCGGCCATTCCAAGTCCGAAGAGAATAACACCGGTCGTCGCGCCGAGCGTCGGTGTGAGTGCACGTGAGACGTCTTGCACATCATTGAGTGTAGCACTTGGCTGTGTCGTATGTATACCGACTGCCGTTGCAATTACAACAGCGATCATAATTAGCTGTGTCACTACTGCACCGATCTTCGTATCCCACCGCGTGAGCTTCATATCTCGACTGCCAAGACGTTTATCGATGACGGCGCCTTGTTGATAAAAGACCATCCACGGCATAATGACGGCACCGACATTGGCAGCAAGCAGGAAGAGATAATTGCCTTCGCCGAATGGCATGCGAGCCATACCATGCGCCATTTGCGACAGGTCCGGCTTTGCCATAAGTGCGGCAACGATGAAGAGTAATTCGAGGAGGCCAACGGCGAGTCCGATCTTCTCGACGCGCTTATAGCTCCCGCTGAGCCCTACGGCGACCAGTAATCCTGTAACAGTAGGGACGCTCACCCAGAGTGGTATATGAAACATCTCAGCAACACCGGCGATACCAGCGAACTCCGTTACGAGCGCTCCAACACAAGCAATAAAAAGTGTGATGACCGAAAGCATGGCCCATCCCATACCAAAGTGCTCTCGAATGAGCTCGCCATGGCCTTTACCGGTTACCAGTCCCAGCCGGACGGTGATCTCCTGGACTACATAGAGAATAGGAATGAGCAGCAGTTGGGGAAGGATCATTGTATAGCCCCACTGCGCGCCTGATTGAGCAGCCGTAATGATGCTGCCCGCGTCGGTATCGGCCAGCATGACCATAAGACCAGGGCCGAGTACGGCGAGCCAGAGGCCTAAACGGCCTAACCTGCGAGATTCCGATGTAGTGTTGTTAGTATTCTGCACGAATAAAGAACTGGTGTTGAAGAATCACTTACTAAGACTCAGTCTCAATAAGACCAGTTCCATGCCATCGATGATTTTTTGTTGAAATAGCAAAGATAGGCTATTTTTAGGGCCAAATCTCGTAAGAATTCTTACCGATGAGGAATGTTTAGTGGGAGAATATTTCCCTTAATGATAGAATTCTCTTTGATGGTTAAATCAGCGAAGGCATCCAAGGTTAAATCAACGAAGGCGTCCAAGGTTAAATCAACGAAGGCATCCAAAAGCACAAGCAAGACTTCGGGCCTTACGGCGACTGCAGCGTATGAGGAGATCGCTCAAAAACTCGCCAGCAATAACGATGTGCAGATGAGCGCCATGTTCGGAATGCCGGCCCTGAAGATCAATGGAAAAGCATTTGCAGGACTGTACCAGGATGCCATGGTCTTTAAGCTCACCGGCGAGGACCATAAGAAGGCTATATCGCTCGCGGGCGCAAAGCTCTTCGATCCAGCCGGTAGACGCCCGATGAAGGAATGGGTGCAGGTGCCCGAGGCAAGCGCCAGTAAATGGAGCGGCTTTGCGGAAGCTGCCCTCGAGTATGTCTCGAAGATCAAAAAGTGATACTTAGGTCTGGATCACTCCGACATTGAACTTCGATATCTCCGGCACGTGATCCGCCATGGCGATGCCGGTCGACACGATCGTTCTCGTCTCACGCGGATCGATGATGCCATCGACCCACAATCTCGACGCTGCATAGAGAGGGCCGGTCTGGTCATCGTATCGCTTCTGAATTTCGGCGAGCATCTTCTTCTGATCTTCGTCCGAGATCGATCCGCCGGTCTTCTTCATGCTCGCTAACTTGATCGATAGCAGCGTCTTCGATGCCTGCGCTCCACCCATTACCGATATCTGCGACGTCGGCCACGAATAGATGAGCCGAGGATCGTATGCCTTCCCACACATCGCATAGTTGCCTGCGCCATTCGAGTTGCCGACAATAAACGTAAACTTCGGCACCACCGAGTTCGAAACGGCGCTGACCATCTTTGCACCGTCTTTGATGATACCACCATGCTCGCTTCGACTACCGACCATAAAGCCGGTCACGTCCTGCAAAAAGACGAGCGGGATATGCTTCTGATTGCAGTTCATAATAAAGCGAGCAGCTTTATCCGCGCTATCGGAATAGATCACGCCGCCGAATTGCATCTCGCCTTTCGCATTCTTCACGACCGCCCGCTGATTTGCAACGATCCCGACCGACCATCCATCGATCCTCGCATAGGCCGTGATGATCGTCTTACCATAATCTGCTTTATATTCATCGATCTCCGAGCCATCGACGAGCCGTGCGATGACCTCGTACATATCGTACGGTTTCGTGCGGTCCTGCGGGACGACGCTCAAAAGATCGTCGGCAGGATAGAGCGGTTGGGCGGGCTCGATGCGATCGAAGTGATCGTGGGTACCGCGACCCAACTTGCTCATGATGCTGCGAAGCTCCGCAAGGCAGGCATCATCATTCGGCATCTTATAATCGGTGACACCCGAAATTTCCGAGTGAACTCTCGCACCGCCTAACGCCTCGTTATCCGTCTTCTCGCCGATCGCTGCTTCGACGAGCGCGCTTCCTGCCAAAAAGACGTGTCCCGTCTTTTCAACGATCAACGCTTCATCGGACATGATCGGAAGATACGCGCCGCCGGCAACACACGGTCCCATGATCGCTGCAAGCTGTACGATGCCTTTCGACGACATCACTGCATTATTGCGAAATATCCTTCCGAAATGCTCTTTGTCGGGGAAGATCTTGTCCTGCATTGGCAGATAAACTCCGGCGCTATCGACCAGATAAATGATCGGCAGGTGATTCTCGATCGAGATCTCCTGGGCGCGAAGGTTCTTCTTCGCGGTCATCGGAAACCAGGCGCCGGCCTTGACCGTGGCGTCGTTGGCGACGATCACCGTCAGGCGGCCGCTAACCCGGCCAATGCCGACCACGACTCCGGCACTGACGGCTCCGCCTTCTTCCTCGTACATCCCGTGAGCCGCGAAAAGCCCGACTTCGACGAACTCCGAGCCCGGATCGATCAGCTTCTCGATCCGCTCGCGGGCGGTAAGCTTACCTTTTTCGTGCTGTTTTTCGATATTCTTCTTGCCGCCGCCGAGCTTGGTTTCTTCGGCGAGCGCCGCGAGCTTGCGCAGAGAGCTCTGGCTGGCATCGAGGGCGGACTGGTAGGGAAGAGAGTTGGGGTCTAGCGGGGTGCCGATTCGTTTCATTCCTGCAAATTTACGCAGTAACGAGCGCCGAGGACGAGTAACACGCCATTTCTCGCTTCTTCTCTTACGTGCATGCCGAAAAAATTTGTTTTTGTTTTGCGTTGTAATTTCATGAATAAAACGGAGTTCCCGAAAGTTCAGGAATTATTAGAGAGAATTGAGAATGGCATTCCGGAAATATATAATTTGCTCGCAACGAGATATTGGAGATACGTTACCAACCCAGGAAGTAACATGGATTCCAACTCAGAGGTATTTATAAGTGACCATCGTCCAATTTGAACAGATTTCCAAGTTGTGAGAAAGTTGTTCATAACTTTACGAAGATTTTGTGTAACCTTCAGGGGGTCTGCGGGTTCTTATATACGATAAGTGCTAGTCTAAAGAAGTTGTGCAAATGAAGTATATTGTTCTGTTAGTCGCGCTTTTGTGCTTCTATACTCGTGTGTGTGTGTGTCAAACGCCACAACTTGACACTACATGTCTTCGCCTTTACTTCTCAGATTCCACCAACAATGCGCTCTATAACCGAGATTCGATGATGATTGATACCTGTCACATCAAATCACCTCAGGACGTTAACAATAATGCATGGCTAAAGCTTATTCAGATCGGCTTTTATCGGACAGGAATGATTCATGTACCACTGGCACCTGCGGATACGATTCTGGAAGTGCCGTGGACTGCAATTGATACAACGTTGGCTGACGTTCGCGCTGGTTTCAAGGCGCTCTATGATAGCGTAGGTCCATTTGTTCTGCGCAAGATAACACCGAATGACACGACAGGTAGCCCGAGCGTCTATTTCAAGATTCGATTTCTATCATACACATGGGCAGGTCTTGCTATGGGGTTTGTAACACAAATTCCCAAAGTGACGTGGAGAGATCCATTCCCAACGCTTCCGGCTGGTCATAATGGAGTTAAAGAAACAATTACATCTGATGTTTTATCGATATTCCCACAGCCCGCAGATCGCGAGGTGTTTGTTTCAATATCTCAAATTGAAGCACCTGAAAATAGTACTCTCTTAGCCGATCCAAAGCTTTACGATCTCCTGGGTCATGCTTTAGAGCTTAGGGTTATTACTGTGAAGGATGGACTCTATAAGTTTGATGTCTCACGACTACCCTATGGGGTCTATTTCCTTAGTGTTGGTGGTATTCAAAAACCAGTTATTGTAACTTCTGGTCGCTGATACTTTTTCACTGTTCTTAAAATTGACGAATATGAAGACTGGTGCATGGTTCACCGTTGTTCTACTATTGTTCGCGTTCACCGCAAGATCGCAGACTCCACCTTCAACTCTTAGGCTTTACTTTCCTGATAGCCTTCGAAACGCCTTATATAATCCCGACTCGGTAATGGTTGATACAACCAAAAGCCCCATCAATGACAACGTTTGGATTAAGAAAGGTATTCAGATTGGTTTTTATCGGACAGGAATGATTCATGTACCACTGGCACCTGCGGATACGATTCTGGAAGTGCCGTGGACTGCAATTGATACAACGTTGACTGACGTTCGCGCCGGCTTCAAGGCGCTCTATGATAGCGTAGGTCCGTTCGTTCTCCGCAAGATAACACCGAATGACACGACAGGTAGCCCGAGCGTCTATTTCAAGATTCGATTTCTATCATACACGTGGGCAGGTCTTGCTATGGGGTTTGTAACACAAATTCCCAAAGTGACGTGGAGAGAGCCGTATCCGATGGTGCCGGCATTCCTTCCAAACGATCAAGGATTGATACCTGGTGTAAAGCTTACCGATGTCGAGTCTGCTGCACCCGCTGAAGATGTTTGCAGATATGGGAACTCTGCTTTTCATAGACTTGGATGGGAATGGGCACTATATAAAATGAAGTGTCCAATGGCTTGGGAGATTACGTCCGGTAAAACCTATGATGAGGTCAATTCTGGGCAACTCGGTATATTTATTGGTATTGATGATGTTGATTGGAGCACGAGTGCAACAACTAATATTAGTTCGCCCGATATCTCAGCAATTACTTCCGCTAATATAAATGGCAATTTCCTTTATCTCGCACCGGGTCATCAGGTCGCTGGAGACCCACAAAATCAAGGAGATGGACCTGTTACTTATGCGTTCAATGCCTATGGATCTTCCCCTATTTATCACGGTTGTACTGTTACCGCAAGTGCAGTTGGGTTAGGTAATAATGCAGTTCAAGGAGGTGTAATGCTGGGAAGCGCATATGGTGCTACCGCGCTTGCTGTCGAGTTCCCTGCAACGACTGATGTTGACCACATTGCAAACAACGTAACCACGCACTTGGACGTGGATAATGCGAGCAGGGGGGGACTAATTGGCCCAAATATAACACCCTATGCGCTCGATGATCCACGTAACGCGGAATATCAAAGATATCGACAGCCAATGCAGAATGGGACGGTTGTAGTGGTATGTGCTGGAAATGACCTTGATCAAGGTTGGGGATTATCAACGCCCGTTACGGACTTTGACAATAAACAGGTAACGGAATTGAGGCCTGCAAGAATATATCCAGCCTCAGACGTTTGGCTTGGTGCTACACCTGCTCAGGACGTAAAACCGATTGCGGTTGGCTCGACTAGTGACGGAATAATTGCTGGCTGCGCCCGAGCGACGAAAAGTAATTGCTTACTCTATCCCGACGAAGAACCAGATCCTAGTACTTATCTTTATCATTGGACTGGGGATGCCGAGCCTTTCACGTTTGGCTGGGCATTTTCTCCTGGTCATAACAAATTTTCAACCACTACTAATACGGACTTCCGGAGAGAGGATAAAGCTGAGGCATATATGGATCTCGTTGCACCGGGTGTTGACATGTTGGATATAGATCCAACGAATCCAAGTGGTTACTCCGTCGGCACATCCGGAACATCGTATTCCGCGCCGCTCGTTTCTGGAGTAGTCGCGTTGATGCGTTCGGTTAATCGATGGTTGTCTTGTGATGACTCAAAGCCGTCCGATCTTACAGACGTTCATCGAAAAGCGTACGATATACTTACATTTACAGCAGACAAAATTCCCGATCAACTATGGTCAGGCGATAGATATCAGCTTGGCGGTGTCTACTATAGACAGCCCACTACGGATCAGCAAGGGAACGCCTACCACTTGAATTACGAAAATCAAGGGCCCGTAGATCCCCTTAACCGATCATGGTGTCAGCGCATGGGCTTCGGACAGGTCAACGCCTACAGAGCTGTTGCACACTCCATTTCTAAAAAAGCTGATCCTAGTTATTCGTCTTCTCAAACTCTTGATTTTACTACCAATGGAGTAAGAAATGAAAAAGCCCAATGGTTAATGCACATGGGTGCGTGGAAAGATGCCAGCAGTACAAATTGTTCAAATCTAGTTATAAATGCCGGTGGAAATCCGATTCCAAATCAAATACCAATTTGGCCACATTATAATCAAGGGCTAACATTGGTTTCAAATGGTTCTACGCTTACAGTTCCTGATGGTTGTATACTTGCGATTGACGGTCTTTTGGAGTCCGGAGATGGAAACGAGGGCAATATAACGTCGAATGACGCGGCGGATGGGGGTCATGGTACTGCAAAAATTTTGGTGGCAGGGTACGTTCAAGATGTTTGCATCACCGGTGACATTAAGGCTGACGACCTTATCCTTTATTCTTCAAACAGCATGAATCATGGACAGCTTCATTTAGGTAATTACCATGCCGGTGAAATTTATGGTGTGGTAAAATTTCAAAACTATGGATACATTGCTGATGATGACGGAAGCAACTTGATAATTCAACCTGGCGGGGAAATCCATCTCGATGGAAATGAGGACTTCGTTATTAACGGTAGTGTCACTATGGAGGCGAGTTCAAAAATTATTTCTTCTTCGAAGGAGGTAAAGGTTTACGGAAATCTAACTATAGTTGGACCCCTACCTGTTGACATCGATGCAAAGCTACATATTATGTCTGGTGGTCAAGTTCTGATTCAAGGGGGGGCATATCTTCGCCTTGATCAATTCCTTATTGATTACGGAGGAGCATTCACGTGTCTCTCCGGTGGAAGATTGACGCTTAATAAGTCACTTCGAAATGTATGTTATGGGAATATTTCTTTTGCGGGTTCGCCAACATCACGATGTATTCTAACCGGAGGAATTACGTCATGCGGGCAAGTCAACCAGCTTGCGGGAATCGACGTAAGACCCATTATCGAAACACCGGGTGCCATGCCTACCCCTGCATTTATCAGTATGCAATACACTGATGATAGCGACGTAGGTATCTTCACGTATGATGCTTCCAAAGACCACTTCGTTGGTGATTGCTTTTCGGAAAATTCAGAGTTCTACGCTCAAGGGTTTTCCACTCAAATGCTTTATTGTAATTATTCAAAGAATCTGATTTATTCATTACCAGAAGTTACCACAGCCTGGTTAACCGATTGCCGCTTTTTCGATGAATCAACCAATTCATTTGGTAATCGCATATTCGATTGTTTTTGGGGTAGTAATTTACAACAGGTGATGATTGAACAGTGCCGATTCCACAACGCACGGACCGGATGCAATAGCTATTATTGTCAAAGCGTTCTGGGAAATTCGAACATCTTTGGCAAGGATATATCGGGGAATCCGTCCCCGCTTAAATGGTATGGAATATATAATAGCAATTGTCGCTCAACGTACTGCAATTCGGATATTTCATATTGTAAGAATGGTGGTATCATGTTCGTGAACCATTCCCATGGTTTCTTATTTGACAATTCGTTTTCGTTCGACGATAACTGGTGCATAACTGCGCAGTCGAATAGTAATTGTCTCGTTCGTAATAATGGGCTCTTAAGTTATAGCTCATGGGGTGGGTGGTCTTTAGGGGCTGGAAGTTTGATCCAACTGGATGACAACTCTTCTAACTACATAAACTACATATTCTTCGATTACGGCAAGTGTCATCTTGATGCGATATCACCGAATCCTCATAAGACTGCGGCGCTTGTTCGAGGAGGCAATAAAGGCGTGCATGGCGGTAATTTAGTCATAAGATGTGGCTATAATGATTTCGGTCCAAACAATAGTACTCATCTTTTGAATATGGATCATGGATTAAGCTACCTCATGGACGTTTCTTTCAATGATTTTGAACCAGGAGGAAGTGCTATAACCCAAGGGGTTACGGCATACGGATCTCCTCAGAATGTACCAACTCCATCCGGGCACAGCCATACTGATTGTCAGGATCATACCGATGCTCCTGATTGTGACCCGACAATTGCAGATCCCTATCCATCTTTGCTTCTTTGGACAACGGTGTCATCGGGAAGCGACACGCTTAGAACTATTTTCTGGAATGCAAGTGGAATGCTGCGTTCAGATACTAATGATGTCAACATAAGACTACAAAAGGCTTCGGATGAATTATGGTTTGCAACTTTAACCGATTCTGCAACGGCTTATATTCAGGTGGCAATTACCGACTACAACACTGTAATTGCAGAGCCTGGAGTAGCACCAGAACTTGTTAGCGGGTTATGGATGGCGAAGGGAAGCGCTTATGAAACACTTGGACAGATCAGCGCAGCAGTAGCTTGTTACGATAGTGTATTATATCTCTATCACTCATATAGTGATTCAATCTATGCTCAATGGAATTTGCAGCGACTTACGATTCCAGAAGATCCATCCTCAATGGGATTCGACTCCCTTCTTAATACGTACCTAGTTCGCGTCAATCGAGATATCATTTGGCTACAAGACACAGTTGATGGCCCAGCGCCCAAAACCAATGCGCAGAAAAATAGAACTGAATTCAGTATGCAAAACGGGTTAACTGTGACCGCGCATCCAAATCCAGCCCGAGACAAAGCAACAGTGTGCGTTGAAGAATTGCCGGAAGGCTTGCCGGCAACCATTGCGGTCGTTAATGCGGCAGGTGAGCAGGTCGCACTGCTATATAACGATACTCCTCAAGGCGATATGGGCTTCTGTGTCAACTTTAATTGCTCAAAGCTTCCAAGCGGAGTCTATTATGTTCAGGTACAGAATTCTATTATGGGCAAAGCCGTGAAGCTTGTCAAAGAGTAGCATCGCTCAGTGGAGCTAGTGTATCCCTTTGCCCCGCTTGTCATGAGCGGGGCTTTTTCGTGAATTCTACATAATCTTCTGTTTCAACATGTTTGAAAGTGGTGTCTTTGGGGTTACACTACTACAGGGACCGTCAATCATGAGATAAATTTTCGCCTCGTCCGGAAACTCTCGCAACACTCGTGTGTTCACGGGATTTAGGGAGCATACTCATTTGCGATCCGCAGTTTCAAAACGTTACTCGTACTTATCTTCCTCGCAAAACCATTGAATAAGCGCATTAAATATATAGGATTTGTATCGCTCATGTTTGCCGGCTGGGTGCTTGGTTCAAGCTCGGCCGTGGCACAAAAGCATATTCCTGAAGGCAAGTATCCGGAGGTTGAGGAGAACCACGCGGAGGACGCCAAGCTGTGGTATGAGAATTTTACCAATCCGATGGGCGAGGCGAACTATGGTGCGCTCCAGGCGAACGGCTTCGAGCAAATGCGCCATATGGATAACACGCCGGCGATGAAGGCGTCGAGCAGCGCGGCGTGGATCGAGGTGTCGAAATCGCAGGATGGCCGTGTGAGCGGGCGTGCATCGTGCATCGCGTTCGATCCGATGAATTCGAAGACGCTTTACCTCGGTACGATCACCGGCGGATTGTGGAAATCGACCGACTTTGGCGCGAACTGGGTATCGCTCAGTGATGGCTCGTGGAAGACGCTCGTTATCGGCGGCGTTGCGGTCGATCCGACCAATTCGAAGACGATCTATGCCGGCACAGGCGCTCCGTTATCGGATATCGGTGGTGGTAATAACACGAATGGTGTCGGCGTCTATAAGTCAGTAGATGGCGGCCTTAATTGGACATTGCTTACGAATTCGCCACAGGCACCGATCAGCCAGCTCGAGGTGAATGCGGGTAATCCGAATATTATCTATGTCGCCGCCAACGGCGTCCGTCGTTCGACGGATGGCGGCCAAACATGGACGACCGTGCTCGCTCTGGGCGGCACGACATCGCTCGCGCTCGATCCGAATAATCCGGCGGTGCTTTATGCAGCCGCAGCGGGTACAATAAAGAAGTCGATCGACTCTGGTAAGACGTGGTACACCACGAGTTTTCAAGGCACCGGCCTGCTCACGACGATCGCAATGTCGAAGAGTTCGTCCGACACGATCTATGTAAGTAATGGAACGTGGAGTCAGACATCCATTCTTCAGATCTCGACCGATAGCGGCGCCACATGGCAGACGGCGAGTCAGAACCAGAATTATCTCGGCCAGCAACCGCAGTATGCGAATGCCGTTGCGGTAAATCCGCAGAACCCTTCGATCATAGCTGTCGGTGGCCTCGATATCTACACATCGAGCCGCGCCGGTATTGGCATGCAGAAGCGCACTGTCTGGACGAGTTCTAACGTGAGTTCGGACTTCACACATGCCGATATTCATGTGCTCAAGTACGATCCCTATGTCAATCCTCCGACGCTGTTTGCATTGACGGATGGCGGTGTCTATCATAGCGAGAGCAATGGGCAGTCGTGGTCGCAAAACATGAATGCAACGCTGGGCACGTTCCAGTTCGTGGGCGGCGATGCGAGCATCGATGCGAATAACAAGGTCGCGTTCTTTGCCGCCGGCGCGCAGGATAACGGCATGAGCAAGTATACCGTCGGTTCCTCGTCGTACTATACGTCGATCGTAGGCGGTGATGGTGGTACGACCATTATTTCAGCCGACCCGAATGCGAACGGGCTCTCTATTTATGGCACGTACGTCTACGATGTGCTCTATCATTCGCGCGATGGTGGAAATAACTGGCCGGATAACCCGCAGCCAATAAATATATTAGAGAGCACGCCGATCACGCAGGGCGAACATGCACCGTTCTATATGGAGTACGATGTATCCGATTACGATGCTAATATCGTTGCCGTTTGTGGAAACCAGAATCTCTTTCTTTCGACGGACGGTGGTTCAACGTTCGGTAATGATTTTCCGCAGGTAACGAACAACGGTAATGTTGGCAACGCGATCTCCGGCTCTGTTACGACCGTGCATCTCGCAAAGGCGAACCCGCAAAATATCTATATCGGTACGACGAGCAATACGATGTATTATAGTATTGACCAGGGACATACCTGGACGCGTACGAAGACCAGCCTCAATGCTCGCCCCACTTCGATCACGTCGGATCCTTCCGATGAGACGCATCTCTTTATGACGGTTGCCGGCACCGGCTCGAAGCATTTCTTCATATCGACCGATACGGGCCACACCTGGACCGCCCCGGCCACGAATCTTCCCGCGCTCAACTACCGCCGCGTTGCCTATGATGGTAATTCCGGTACCATCTTCATCGGTAACGACTATGGTGTGCTTCGCTCGGCTGACGGTGGTAAGAACTGGTATCCGGTTGCGGATGGTATGCCGCTCGTAATGGTGACCTCACTTCGCGTGCGTGGCCACTATCTTGTTGCAGGTACATACGGTCGCGGTATGTTCTACATCGATATCAATCAACTTCCACCGATCTCTTCTGGCAACAATGCAGTAAATGCTGGGGCGGCAAACTCGGGCGTTGCGATATCGAGCATTTATCCGAGTGTGGTACCATCCGGTGTTGCACATTCGAATATTCAGTTCTCGCTTGCCGATGATGCACACGCTTCGATCGAGGTCTATGACGTCATGGGGCGCCAGGAACGTACGCTCGCAAACGAGTGGATAGCGAAAGGAAGCCACGATGAGTCGTTCGATTTCTCGGGCCTTCCGGCTGGCCAGCACTTTGTGCGCCTCACCGCCGATGGCGTGTCGGTCACGAAGACGATCACGATCGAGTAACGAAGAATTTTTAGGAACAGAATAACGAAGATTTTTAGGAACGTGAGAGAAGCCTCTTCCGAATAGGGAGAGGCTTTTGGATTTACGGATGAGCGTAGGAATCGGAACGCTACTCGTTACGCGTTCCTTGAGTGTCACGATCTTGTTGTGCGTAAACTGATACCGAATTTACTCGAGGTCATTTCGCGAGGTAGCGTGGAAGCGCGCGACCGTTTGGCAGAGCTCGTTCGAGAACGCCCGAGGCATATCGTGCCCTATGCGAAGGAGATCGCGAAGCTGCTCGACTCGACGAGCGGCCCCGTGCGTAAAGCCTCGCTCGAAACGCTTGCAGCACTATCGCGAGTGTCGCCATCGGCTATGGCCTTTCTTTTGCCGAAACTCCATACACTGCTTGCTAACGAACCGCAGAACACGCTCGCCAACAATGCGATCGAGATCCTTTCGAATTATGCGAAGACGAGTAAACAAGCGGCAGCGAAAGTCCTGCCCATCTTAAGGAAATCACTCGATGGGCTCGGCCCCAAAGCAGCCGCGCAAGTACGAAAAATTATTGATGGGGTGGATAACGGTGAATGGTGAATGGAGAGTGGTGAATGATTCTATCGTAAGATAGAAATCTTTCCCGTACTATTCTCACCCTCGGTTTCGAGTTCGTACATGCCAGCGGGAAGCTTCGAAACATCGAGTCTGGCTTCTCCGCCTACATCTGCCATACCGTAAAGAACTGGCCTGCCAAGAAGATCGCGAATAACTACTCTCCGTAATGGGGTGGACGAACGCACGTTTACCCAATCGGTTGAAGGATTCGGATAAACGGCAAACGGATGTAGTGCTGATAGCGTGGTTGTAACAATAGAATTATCTTGCTCGCGGCGGAAAATTAACGTTGGATTTATAAAGAGATCCCTAAAAGAAAATAAGGCCAGGGGATGACCATCGCCGGTCATCGCAATGCCATCCGTCTCAAGTACATTCATGGATGTATCGAGTAGAAGCGTATCGATGGACCATGTTGCTCCGCGGTCAGTACTACGCAATATCCAATGATTAAAACTCTCGCCGGCAGCATACACCGTATCATGGTCGAGGCTTGTTGTATAGAGGATTCCATTACCAGATGGTGCATTAATGCTATCTGCGATTCGAAAATGAGTCCAACTGCTTCCACCATCCGTAGTTCTAGCAAGGGAGCCATAGTGGATACTCGGATTTAGTGCCGAAAAGTGAATTCCATAGCACATTATTGTATCGCCCGATCCAAAATTGCACGATCCAAAGAGAGTTTTAGATGCAGCATCGACACTCGAGTCGTAACACGGCTGAGTAGTATCGTAGCTGCTCCAGTTATCTCGTGTTGTATAAAGCGGCCCATGTGCGTGACCCCAAACACGAAACATTCCGTCGCCATACGAGTGGCAGGCTTCCGGTCCGCCTCGAACGGGGACGATCTGCTTCTCCCAACGTTCGCCGCCATCGGATGTACAATAGATGCTATTATTGGTGACAAAGATACCGGTCAAGGGACTGGAAAAGTGAAAATCCATCACCCATAAGGAGTCGGGCCAATGTGGTCGCGACCATGTTTTCCCACCGTCGGTTGTAGCAATGAAATAACTGATTGTTTGAATGGTCCCGGTATTCCCGTTCTGAGTGGTCCAACTGGAATCGGCCTGTGCCACCGTATGCAGTGAGTCAATCTGCTGGAGCTTGGTAATCGAGGTACAATTGCCACAAAAACTTCCCAATGGTGCGGGGGTCTGTTCCATCCATGTCCGTCCTTCATCAGTGCTTCGTTCGAAGACGAGCCAACTGAATGGGGCTGTGTCTCTTTGTGCGATACCTGCCACCGTACAGATTCCCTTATAGCAGCTGATGGCAGTGTATTCGTCCCAACAGCGCTTATTTCCTGGTGTACGACGAACATGCCAGATGGACTGGGCCTGGCTCTCAGGTACGACTGCTAACCAAACAAGAGCAAAAAATGCGATACTTCGAAAAGATAGCATATACGATTATGGGCAAATGAGCATTGATGTTTGAGACACCCAGTTCTCAATCCGCAATCGTCAAATATAACAGCTTTTGGGAGTCTTGTCAAGTAGCGAAGATGCTTTTAAGTTGTACTTCTATCGTCCCCGTCACTGTTCTTGCTTATTCAAGAACGTATCCAGCGCTTTGCGGGCGAATGCTTCGATCTCAATGGCGGTGTGCGTGAAATCACGAGGGAGCGTAAACTGCGTTCGAGTGCCGATGGTAAGATCGGACGAAAGTCCGAGACGCGAGCGAAGTTCGTCTTCCAGATAATCACGCCAGGAGCGCAAAAGGTCATCCGAGTACTTGCCGTTTGGCGAGATGCGTTTCATCCAATCCGAGCCGATCGTCCCTGTAATATCCATCCGGTGTTTAAAGTGTTGTGAGAAAACCTTGCGATCGAGTTCAAAAATCCTTATTTTTGTTTATGGTTGTGGTACGGTCTTCAACGCCTTGATGGGTTCGCTGCCTATCACGGTATTAATGTTCACCCTGGTTTGGAATGCATGGGAGCGATCCCGATAAGGTATGAGAAAAAGTAAGACCAATCTTCGCCTGAAACACACGTTCAGTATCGTAATTCTTTTTTGTAGCTTGTTTGCCGCGTATGAGGTACAAGCGAAAGGTGGCATCCTGACGGGAGCGGTGCTTGCTTCTTCCGATGGTAGCCCTCTTCCGGGTGTTACGGTTCACGTGGTGTCCGAGGCGGATACGTCGCTCGGCCATTATACGTTTACCAATTCAAAAGGAAAGTATAAATTCGTTAACCTCACACCGGGTAAATATTCCGTAACGTATTCACTTCTGGGATATGTATCCATCAAAAAGGAAACGGACGTTTCGGATGCAGAGTCCACAACGCTTAACGTTCAGCTGTCGGAACAGCCACTCAACTCCGAAGATGTGGTTATTACGGCTTCCCGCCACGAGGAAAAGATCACCCATGCACCAGCATCTATTAGTGTCGTGCCGTCGACCGTTGTTCGCGAACATGTTACTGCTACCCCGACCGATATTCTCGCTACTGTCCCGGGCATCGATGTAAGCCGTGAGGGCATAGCTATGGCGACCTATTCCAGCCGAAGCATGCACAGCGTGTTCGGCAGCGATATGCTCACAATGAATGATTATCATTCTATGGAGGTCCCGGCTATCGGCGGATTTTACGGTATTCTTATGCCCCAAGTGCCGGATGATATCGATCATGTAGAGGTCATTCGCGGTCCCGGCTCGGCATTGTACGGCCCGGATGCAGCAACCGGTGTCGTTCACTTTATTTCCCGTTCGCCGTTCGCCTCGCAGGGTACCAACATTTCGTTTGCCGGTGGAGAGCGGAGCTATATAGATGGTGCCTTCCGCCACGCGCAGGCATTGAGTGATAAGTTCGCATTCAAGATCAGCGGACATTATTTGCGCGCGAATGATTGGCCCATCGCTGACGATCCGAAAGAAGATACGGCTCGCAAAAATGCGCAAGCCGCACTCGTAAGTACTCCGGCCGGGCCACAGCGGGACAGCCTTGCACGTATTGGCAGTCGCGATTATACGCTCGAGCTTTATTCGTTCGAAGGTCGCGCTGACGCCGTGTTTTCGGATGACATGACGCTCAATTTAACTGGCGGTCTTACGAATATCGCCAATGACGTTGCGCTGACGGAAGACTTCGGTGCCGCACAGATCAAAAATTGGATGTATGATTACGTCCAGGGGCGGCTCAATTATAAAGATCTATTCGTCCAGGGAGATATTAATCACAACGATACGAAAGATTCTTACTTTCTGCCAACCGGCGCAAAGGTATCCGATCATTCAACAACGTATAGCGTACAACTGCAGCATCATTACACACCCTGGACGAACGAGCAGCTAACCTACGGGGCTGATTTTCGGGCTATCCGCCCCAATACCGATTCAACGCTCTATGGTCCGGAAGACGGTCACGCAAATGTATCGATCTTGGGCGCCTATCTTCAGTCGCAAACGTCGCTGCTGGATTCCACCCTCGATCTCGTCCTTGCTGGCCGCGTCGATAAGCTGAGCGATCCGAGCGATCAAATACAAAAGCCGATCTTTTCGCCGCGTGCGGCAGCGGTCTATCATCTCGACCGCTTGAATCTCGTACGTGCGATGTATAACGAGACATATCTATTACCATCAGAGAATCGCATGTTTGCGGATATCGTCTTCTCGACGGATATCTACGGGTTTGGCAGCGAAGGGCTTCCGCTACAATATGCAACAACAGCCAGATTTGTGAGTCCGTATGTGGCAGGCACATCGTTCATTGCCAATGGGGACGGTTCCTATAATATGTATTCGAAATTTAGTCCCGGCGCGCCTATTAGATCGAATACAGCTGCAGGAGCGTTATGGCCGGCTCTCGCCCAATTGGCCGGTGGCAAACTCGCTTCCAGTGCGACTCTGCAGACTCTGCTCGGTGCCTCCGGAGTTGCGGCGCTCGAGTCCGTGCTGCAAAATATGAATGCACCAACGCCACAGCAGGTGAGTACCTATCTTGCCTACATCAATTTGAATAGCGCGAGCAATACGACGATGCCGATCCTCCCGACCGCAGCTCCACTCGATATCTCCGGCGTTCAACCGCAGCATCAGCGAACGCTCGAGTTGGATTATCAGGGCGCCCTTTCGAAGACATTTCAATTCGAGGTGGATGGTTACCAAACGCATTATACTTCCGTAGTTGCAACGACCGTTGCCCTTACGCCCAACGTGTTCATCAATACGGAACAGCTCAAGCAATATCTCTTAGCGAATCCGGCGTTTAAGGATACACTGCAAGCGCATGGTGGTGTCTTAGGGGCAGCATTGGCGGATACGATTGCTGGCTCCATTGCCGCTTCCGCAGGCCAGCTTCCGCTCGGTGTTATTCAGCCCAATGGCCAGCCCGCAAATGAGATGCACCCGTACGATCTGCTTATCGGCTCACGCGGCTATCTCGATAATGCGATCGAATTTTATGGCATCGATGCTATCGCGGAGATCAAAGCGTCAGATACATGGGATTTTACGATTGCGGGTTCGTGGCTCAATAAGAATTATTGGTTCGCCAGTGATCTGCGACCCGGTGCGGATTCATTACTCCAAAATCCGTTCTCTTTGAATATGCCGAAATATCGCGCTTCGGTCTCCGCACGGTATAGCGGCCTCGCTCACGGACTCGTGCTCGAAATGCGCGATCGGTGGTCCGATGGTTTTAAGATGCTCGACAATTATTATGAGGGAGATGTCAGTGCTCGACATGTTCTGGACCTCACGGTAAATTACCGTCCCGATGCCGCGCAGTGGAATAATCTGCTGTTTACACTTTCCATCACTAACCTGCTGGACTATAAGCATCAGGAGTTTATCGGGGCGCCATACATTGGTCGGCTGACTGTTTTACGGGCGGCGTATACCTTACCAACACTATAAACCCGCATTTCTTTTATTCAGGGCACACGGCGGCGCACTGCCGTGTTAACCCCGCTTACATGCCCAGAAGAACTGACCTTAAATCCATCCTGATCATTGGGTCCGGGCCTATTGTCATCGGCCAGGCCTGCGAATTCGATTATTCCGGTACCCAAGCGTGTAAAGTCCTGAAAGAAGAAGGCTTTCGCGTTATTCTTGTCAATTCGAATCCGGCGACGATCATGACCGACCCGGAATTTGCCGATGCGACGTACATCGAGCCGATCACTCCGGAATATATAGAAGCTATCATCGCCAAGGAAAAGCCGGACGCGATACTTCCGACGATGGGCGGCCAGACCGCTTTGAACAATGCCATGGCGCTGGACCAGCGCGGCATTCTCAAGAAATATGGCGTGGAGCTTATCGGTGCGAAACCGGATGCTATCAAGCGCGCTGAGGACCGAGAAGAATTCTTAGAGACGATGAAATCCATCGGGCTGGAGATGCCGCGAGGGGGCTTTGTGACGACGGTCGAAGAGGCAATGGACCTGATCGAGACGGTCGGTTTCCCGGCGATCATTCGTCCCAGCTTTACGATGGGCGGATCCGGTGGTGGTATCGCCTGGAATAAGCAAGAGTTTAAGGAGATCGTCCAGCATGGTCTCGATTCCTCGCCCGTCCATCGAGTATTGCTCGAAGAGTCGGTCATCGGTTGGAAAGAATTCGAGCTCGAAGTGATGCGCGATACGGCAGATAATGTCGTCATTATTTGTTCGATCGAGAATTTCGATCCGATGGGTGTGCACACGGGTGATTCGATCACGGTAGCGCCGGCGCAGACGCTTTCCGATAAAGAGTACCAGCGTATGCGCGATGCTGCGATCAAAATCATTCGCGCTATCGGCGTTGAGACGGGTGGCTCGAATATTCAATTCGCACTGAATCCAAAGGATGGCCGCCTGCTGGTCATCGAGATGAATCCGCGCGTTTCTCGCTCGAGCGCATTGGCTTCGAAAGCGACAGGATTCCCGATCGCGAAGATCGCAGCGAAGCTTGCTATTGGCTACACTCTCGACGAAATTCCGAACGATATTACGAAAAAGACGCCGTCCTGCTTCGAACCGGTGATCGATTACATCGTGGTCAAAATTCCGCGATGGGATTTCGAGAAGTTTAAGGGTTTGGAAGCAAGTTCCTCCCAGCTTGGCGTACAGATGAAGTCGGTGGGTGAAGCGATGGCGTTTGGCCGCACCTTTAAGGAAGCGGTTCAGAAGGCGCTTCGCTCGCTCGAGCAAGGCCGTTATGGCCTCGGCTCTGACGGCAAAGATGAGTTCGACATCGATAATATGACAGAAGCCGAAAAGCGCTATGCGTTGGAGTCCGTCCGCGAGCGTTTAGGTCAGCGCCGCTCGGATATGATCTTCAATATTCGTTACGCGTTGCAACTCGGTATGTCGGTCGATGCCGTCTATGAGGCGACGAAGATCGACCCGTGGTTCTTAGATCAATTGTGGCAGATCGTACGCACCGAACGCGAATTGAAGCAAGCGGCAAAGGCGGCGATGAATGTAGAACCAGCATTCGAGCCTGTTGCAGCCGGCGTTTAGCGCGCGTAATTGTAGGACAGGCTTTTTAGCCTGTCACCGGACTTTAGTCCGACAAAACATATCCGATAATGGAAAATCCAACTCCCTGGAATTCCACACGGAGAAAACTCCCGCATTTTTATCCTGACGATGCGACATATTTCGTGACCTATCGGCTGGCCCATACGGTCAGTTCATTAGAGCGAGATCGATTGCACCTCCTCCATCCAGGATCGAATGCTGAAATGAAAGAGCAGGCTGTTTATTTCCAGAAATATGACTTCGTTCTGGATGCCGCAAGGCATGGCCCAAAATTTTTAGCACAACCAGAGATTCGAACGATCTGCCAAGAGAGCTTTGCCTTCCTCGATGGTCGGTCTCTCGATCTTATCGCCTATACGATAATGCCAAATCATGTGCATTTTGTAGCGCAGTTGTGTGGTGAAAAGACCTTGTCGCAAGTAATGCAATCGCTGAAAGGTTTTACCGCACGAGAGGCAAACCGAGTGCTGGGTCGGACCGGTACGGCATTTTGGCAAGACGAGAATTACGATGACGTTGTACGCGATGGGCGGCTCGGCAACGTCGTGTACTACATTTTGATGAATCCTGTTAAGGCGGGATTGGTCGATGATTGGCGAGACTGGCCCGGTACATATCTCTCGCCGAATTTTTATGGCCTCGAAACACTTAGGCTAAAGGCTCGATAGCTGGCGTGCGGGCTGGAAAGCCCGCGAACAGGCTCGAAAGCCTGTCCTACATACTACATCTATACGCGTCGCATACTATGAAAGCTGTTCTCTTCGATCTCTTTGGGACTCTTGTCGATAATCCTACTAACGAGCAAGTCTTTTCTCTTCATGCTTCGATTGCAGAAGTACTAGGTGTTCCGCCGGAGGAATATGCTAAAGGGTGGAAGCTAACGTTTCACGATCGTGCAAGCGGCCTGCATGGCTCTATCGCTAAATCAATAGCTGCCGCAGCTAAACAATGTAGCGCTATCTATAAAGAAGAGGCGCTTGAACAAGCAGTAATTATTCGCCACGAGTTTACAAAAACCTGGCTTACTCCTCGTTCAGACGCTGTAAGCACTATTGCCGAGTTAAAAGGTCGAGGGCTCAAGATTGGGCTTCTTTCCAATTGTACTGCCGAGGTGCCAGAGATCTGGCCGAAAATCGCTTTTGCTCCAATTATTGACCAGCCGTTATTCTCTTGCAATGAAGGTCTTCGCAAGCCTATGCCCGAATTCTACGAACGCGCGCTTACGCGGTTGGGAGTTCAACCAGCCGAATGCCTCTATGTGGCCGATGGTGATAACGGTGAACTTAAGCAATCGAAAGCCCTTGGTATCTCAACGGTAATGATCCGCAACTCGGGGCAACTGAATGACTATCGGACCGATCCCGAGGATGATTGGACCGGTCCGAAGATCGAATGTCTTTCCGATTTGCTGACACTGATACCTTAATCTAGCTCTTACTTCTGCGGCTGGTCGATTTCGAACGACCGCGCGATCCCGTGCTGGCCTTGGATCTCCCCGAAGAACTGCGCGACGATGACGAACGTCCGCGCGAAGTACCGGAGCTTGATCCGCTACGTGAACTTGCACTCCGCGAACGACTACCCGAGGATCCATTCCGTGAGCTGGCGCTGCGCGACGACGACCTGCCGCGTGAACCGCCTGCGGTTTTTCCGCTCGCACTCCGACCGCTTGTACTACGGCCTCGTGCGCTACCACCGCGTGCACTTTTGGATTTGCTGCCCGTCGCAGTACGCGAGCGGCCGCGCGAGCGCTTCACAGTCGTGCGCTTGCCTGATGTCTGGCTTTCGCCTGATTCACCGAACGCAAGAGCTTCGGCTTCGTCTTCACCCATGCCTTCGTCCTCGTATTGCTCTTCGAGTTCTTCGGCACGATCGTTTTCCATTTCGGGATCGGTTGATTTTTTACGTGGCATAAATAACTCCTGGTTTGTTTTGGCGAGATTATTTGCAAAGGACGAACCAATCGAAAAAGAGAGAATAAAAAAAGTAAAAGAGTGAACAGAGAGATAAAATAAGAATGAGGGCACGTGAAGTCACATACGCACCCTCACTCGAACAAATGCGCGTTAACCGCGCATCTCTCTTCCAGAGCTCCGCGAGCTAGTATTACGACGGTTACCGCCGCTCTCACGACCGCCTTTGCGACCGGCCTCTGAGGCCTCACGCGAATTCCATTCATGTGCGCTTCCTCGCTGGTGCGCTGCACGACCGCCTTTGCTTGCAATGCGCCGTTGTTCATCCGGATCCATTGCAGCAAAGCCACGCCGGCTACTGCCACTACGGCCGGAGTTGCTGCGGCCGCTATTGGTTTTTCTTGCCATAATCGTTCTATAATTATCGATGATTGTCTCCGATCGGAAGAGCTGGGAGTATACCCCATTCCGATCGATTAATTAATTCATCAAATAGACGGACAATCGACATTCCGCGCGATCTCATCACTCATGCTCTTTTTTAGTCATGAGCAAGAACTAACATCTCTAAAGCTCTTCCGAGAAGGCTTCAACTCAGTTGGTAGGCAACGATCCAAATTACGAAGCCGATCTGTATTATGGCATCAGCCAAATAAATAGGGCGAATTATCTTTTTAATGGTGTAAATCACATCGATAAGCAAAAGAAAGAACGCCTCGCCGAGGGCGAGAAGAAGGATATCCGGGGACGTGTTATGCCGGGTGTACGCTACGATCATGGCAGCACCACTGGCTAATACCAGCACACCGACCGTTTTGACCAGCCACAGATCAGTCTTTGGGCCCGTCACCTTCATAAACGAGTCAATGGAGACGATCGGCCAAATACCGGTAAACCCGTAATAAACGCCTTCTATGAGAAGGGGCAGCATAGGCTGGGCGGGAGCATTTGAAGTGCCATTCCTTAAAATGGCAGGAGAAGTTTTGCCCTGTCTGCTGTTTGCAGTCCTCCGAATGCCCCAACTTAATATAACCGCCGACCTTCTTCGTCGCGCTAAGCGCGCAGGCTTCTCCGACCGCCAAATCGCCGATATTTTCAAAATTACAGAGGAAGACGTCCGTAAACGACGCCTCGAGATGGGTATTGTACCCGTCTTTAAGACCGTCGATACGTGTGCGGCCGAGTTTGCCGCAGAGACGCCGTACCACTATTCTACCTATGAAGAGGAGAATGAATCGGTACGCTCTGCGAAAAAGAAGGTGGCGATCCTGGGTGGCGGACCGAACCGCATCGGCCAGGGGATCGAATTCGACTACTGCTGCGTCCATGCGGCACTCGCTCTGGAAGAGGAGGGCTACGAGACGATCATGATCAATTGTAATCCCGAGACGGTCTCGACGGATTACGACACATGCGATAAGCTTTATTTCGAGCCACTGACCTTCGAGGATGTGATGAACGTCTTCGATTTCGAAAAACCGGATGGCGTGATCGTTACGTTTGGCGGTCAAACGCCGCTCAAGCTCGCTAAGCAATTGGAAGCCGCGGGTGTACCGATCCTCGGTACGGCGCCCGACCAAATTGATGTTGCCGAGGACCGTAAACGCTTTGGCGAGCTCATCGATAGACTGAAGATCAAATGCCCACCGTATGGTACGGCCTTCGAAACGGATGAGGCGATCCGCGTCGCGGAGCGCGTTGGATATCCCGTGCTCGTTCGCCCGAGCTATGTTCTCGGGGGCCGTGCAATGGAGATCTGTTACCGCCCGGAGGCGGTGGCGGAATACATGGCAAGTGCTCGCGGTGTTAGTCCGAGCCATCCCATTCTTATCGATCGATTTTTAGAGGATGCGTTCGAGTTCGATGTCGATGCCATTCGCGATAAAGAAGGCACGGTCATTATTGGTGGCATCATGCAGCATATTGAAGAGGCTGGCATTCACTCCGGCGATTCTTCGAGCGTCATTCCGCCATACTATATCTCGGATGAGAATTACAAGCAGATCGCTGACTATACCCGCAAGCTCGCGAATGCCCTCGAAGTTGTTGGGCTCATCAATGTGCAGTATGCATTGAAGGATAGTACGGTCTATGTGCTCGAAGTAAATCCGCGCGCGAGCCGCACGGTGCCGTTCGTATCGAAGGCTACAGGTCGCCCGCTGGCCAAGGTCGCTGCGAAAGTGATGGTCGGCAGGACGCTTAAAGAGCTTGGTCTTAAAGATTTTAAGAAAGAGACTCCGTTTGTTGCTATTAAAGAGTCGGTCTTCCCATTCGATAAATTTCCGCGGGTACGCATGTTCCTGGGTCCTGAAATGCGCTCGACGGGTGAAGTGATGGGTGTCGGCGAGGATTTCGGTGAAGCGATACTGAAATCCCACCTCGGTGCAAATATGAAGCTGCCGACAGAAGGCACACTCTTCGTTTCATTGCGCGATCTCGATAAGCGCAACCGATCGGTCGAGGTTATTCGTGGTTTCTACGATCTCGGTTTCCGCATCATTGCTACCGAAGGCACTGCGAAATTCCTTCGCGAGCATGGAGTACCAACGGAAGCAGTCCGCAAAGTGAGTGAGGGACGCCCGAATATCGTGGACGCTATTCGTAACCATGAAGTGAACCTCGTCATCAATACTCCGAGCGGCGAGATCTCTCGTATTGCCGAGTACCAGATCGGCTGGGCGGCGGTCGAGCACAAAGTGCCGTTCATCACCACACTTTCTGCGGCGGCCAGTGTGGTCTCGGCTATTAGCTCCCTGCGCAAAGGCGAACGCGATGTGAGGAGCGTGCAAGAATTGCATCGAACTCTCGCAGTTTGATAATGTGGGGCATGCTTTAGCTTGCCCCAATTCTTTTATCTAATTTTTAGAGCAAGCTGAAGCATGCTCTACACCACTATGCACTACAAGACCATCGACGACATCGACGTTCAATCGAAGCGCGTTTTTCTCCGCGTTGATTTCAATGTGCCGCTCACCAAGGAAGCACCATACCGTATTACAGATGCAACGCGCATTAAAGCGGCCTCTCCAACGATCGAAGCGCTCCGCAAACGTGGTGCGCGCGTAATTCTTGCGAGCCATCTTGGTCGCCCGAAGGGTGCACCGGAAGCGAAGTATTCTTTGAAGCCTGTCTTCGAACATCTACAAGAGAAGATCGGCAGTGCAATTTCCTTTGCTAACGATTGCGTGGGCGCGGAAGTAGAAAAGCAGGCGAATGCTTTAAAAGATGGGGAAGTGTTGCTTCTCGAAAATCTTCGCTTCCATCCCGAAGAAGAAAAGAACGATCCTGCCTTCGCACAGCAGCTCGCAAAGCTGGCCGATGTTTATGTCGACGATGCGTTTGGAGCCGCGCACCGCGCTCATGCATCCATTGAAGGAATTACGCATTACGTCAGCGTCAAAGCGGCTGGTTATCTAATGGATAAGGAGCTGAAATATCTCGGCGGAGTTCTTCAGAATCCGGCACATCCATTTATCGCGATCATCGGCGGAGCGAAAATATCCGGTAAGATCGATGTCATTCAGAATCTGCTTGGCCGCGCCGATAAAGTGCTTATCGGTGGCGGTATGACCTACACCTTCCTCAAAGCTCAGGGGAAAGAAGTCGGGAAGTCACTGGTGGAAGAGGACAAGATCGAGCTCGCACAATCGCTGCTTGCTCAAGCGGGTGGCAAGCTTATGATCCCAACCGACACCGTTGTTGCCGGCGAGTTTAAGAACGAAGCCGAACACAAGTCCGTGAGCGTCAACAATATTCCGCCCGATTGGATGGGCGTTGATATTGGTCCCGAGACAATAAAGCAATTCACAGAGGAGATCCTGAAGGCAAAGACGATCGTGTGGAATGGTCCGATGGGTGTCTTCGAGATGTCAAATTACGCGAATGGCACGCTTGCCATCGCCAAGGCAATGGCAGAGGCGACGGGGAAAGGAGCGACTACGGTTGTTGGCGGTGGTGATAGCGTAGCGGCGCTGGAACAATCGGGTCTGGCCGATAAGATGTCGCATGTTTCCACCGGCGGCGGTGCAAGCCTCGAATTTTTGGAAGGGAAGACACTGCCAGGTGTAAAGGCGCTGGAGAGCTAAAACATGGAGCCGATCCCGCGAACGGTTGAAATTTATCGAAGCTCTACTGGTCGGTGGTATTTCGATGAATGGTTTGACTCATTAACATTGGAAATTCAGGCTGATATTGCAAAGCGATTAAGCCGTATTCGTAGTGGTTTGATGGGCGATACTAAAGCCGTTGGAGAAGGAGTCTATGAGTTGCGGTTGCACATAGGCCCTGGCTTTCGGATATACTATGGGCAAGACAATAAATTGGTCTTAATTCTTGCAGGAAGCGACAAATCGGAACAATCGCGAACTATTAAGCTGGCCATTGACCTCTGGAAAGAGTATAAAGCTACTAAGAAATGAGCACGATTCCTTTGGATGACTTTTTGGCGGAGCGGTTAAAGAACCCGGAATTTGCTGCGCAGTATCTTAATAGCATTCTGGATGATGGCACACCAGAAGAGATTGCAGAAGCTGTAAAGGCCATCTTAGCCGCCCGACACGAGTCTTCAATGCCTGTAATTACAAAGCCGGTAGTCGAGCAGGTACAGTATCTTCTCCATAAAGCCGGACTCAAGCTCTATGTGCAGCCCGCCGCGTGAGCGAGCGCTTACTTTGCCTTCTTAAACCGAAGGCCTATCCACAATCCAAAAGCGTACAGAAAGACGATCGCAGAATATATTGTTGCCGGTATTGCGATGTAGTCGCCTAACCGGACGTACAATGTTTTTCTCTCGATAAGTGGTACTCGTTCTGTTATCGAGCCGGAGGTAAAGAGTGGTAACTCCTTTATATATCGACCACGGTCATCTATTATGGTCGAGATACCAGTATTTGCGCTACGAACGACCCAACGGCGATTTTCTATAGCCCGCAGCACGGCAAATTGCTCGTGTTGATATGGCCCGGAGCTTTTGCCATACCAACCATCATTCGTGATCACGGCGAGCATGTTCGCGCCTTCATCTACAAAGTGGCGGACAAAACACGGATAGATCGACTCATAACAAATGGTCGGTGTGATGCGAAGCGTGTCCGGCGATTGCACGGGCATCGCGAGTGGCTCGTAACCTTGGCCGTAATTCCAACTCCCGATCCCAACGCCCCACTGAAACCACTTACCTAAGAATGGGAAATACTGTACGAACGGAATATGCTCGCCCAAGGGCACCAGTTTCTGCTTATGATAGACCTCGCGATGGATCTGCCCATCTGTTCCCTGGTAAAGAAGCATCGCAGCATTCCAACTTCGATAATATATTCCGTCGACACCAATCGGATTCGCGTCCGGTGGAATCGAATCTTGTCCGACGATATAATCTTTGCGGTCGGGAAATCCGGTTAGGACGGGATGATGGATCTGCCGAATAAAATTATAGAGTTCATCAAGTTCGTATCCTTTGGCTGGAGTGGTGATATAAAAGGTGATCGCGGTTTCCGGCCAGAGAATAAGATCGGTCGAGTTGTGTACCGCAGTGAGCGCGGTCATCGTTGCATGAAAGTTCGTATCGAGTATTCGCTGATAATCGGTATACCACTTAGCCCAGGGATCGACATTCGGTTGTACGACCGTCACCCGCAGTGATGCTCGCGATTCTTCATGCTGGTCCATTGCTCGAAAGCCGTAGATATAGGGAAGGGCGACGAGCAAGATCAAAGTCAGCGCGTGCCGTAAAATCCCGGAGCGTCCTTGTGATTTTAAACGAGAGAGGAAAAGCTGATACAATTCCACATTTACCAGCACTATAATGATCGTTAGTAGGAACGGTCCGGTAAACTCGATGAACTGGTCGTAGGCTAGATTATATGTTTGTGTATTGTAAAGGTTAAGCCATGGATACGCCAGGTCGCCAAACGAATGTGCGTATTCGAAACCGGCGTAAAAAATGGGCAGCGAATAAAGTGCGGCGTTCCTTCCAAACTTCCTGCGAACGATATCATATAGTAGCCAAGGTACAATGAGGAAGAATGGATGCACTAATGCAAGCAGGACTCCGCCCACCATAAGAAATGGATCGGCTTCACCGATCGACTTCCAGCCGCCGACCCAATAATTCGCGACAATACCGAGAACGAACATCGCAAGGAAGGCAGGCTTGAATGCCTCGCGCAAACGCGTGCCGCCTTCTACTGCAATGAGTAATGGTACTAAAGCTATGAACGCGAGCAGACTACCAGCGAGTCCGGTCGGCGGAAAGGCCAGGCCAAGCAGCAGGCCTGAAAGTGCAGCGAGTAAATAGCGGTTACGGCGAGAGAGCATTGCTCCATTCATCCCACGAAAGTGGCGATGGGTTCCACCAGAAGCGTATATGGCCGAAGGCTAATGATTACTTGATCGGCATCAATTGCCGGCCTTTTTCCACTCTTCGACGAGGTCTGCGTATTCTTCAGCTAACTTGGTGGCTTCGCGCTCTTCTCTGGCATCGGTAAGCACCGTACAATACGGCCGCTCTTTTTCTGGAATGACCAGCACCCATGCGTTGGTACCATCGTGCGGATAGAACTTGATGCCATCGACCAGTACCTTTTTCATATCCCGGGAGTGGTCCATGGCCTGCCGCATGACCTTGCCAAGATCATCCGTGGGGCAAAATACTTGTTTGCGAGCTTGCGCATGCCGCGGCATATCGTGAGCGATGTCACCCAAATTCTTTTCGACGACCGCCAGCATTTCCATTGTCTTTGCAACGGTGAACATGCCGTCGACGGCAAAGAAGTAATCAGGGAAGATGGCGCCACCCAGCGTACCACCAACGAATGATACGTCTTCCTCGCTCGCCGCGCGCATCATATCGGCGTGCGTGTTTTTCGTGTAGGTTATTTCAGCGCCGTACTCCTGAGCTAATTCTTCTACTTCGCTTGTCGCAGAAATAGGTACCGCGATCTTCTTTACAGAACGCCCGCGTTTTATTTCACTCTCAAAGAAGAGCTTGGTCAGGATCGTCAGTAAACTATTATTGATGTATATATTCCCGTTCTCATCCACTAAGCCGACGCGCTCTCCGCCGGCATCGAGAATGAAGCCCATCTGATAACTGAGCGAACGCACGACATTTGCCAGGTGTCTCGTCGAACGATCGAATTCTTCTCGGCCGCGGGTTAGCCGCGATGGTTCGAGATAGGCATTGATCGAAACGACCTCGCTCCCAAAGGCGCCCAGAATATTGGGGAAGATCGTAGAGGCAATACCATTGGCATAATCGATCGCGATCTTAAAATGCGCGCGAGTAATAAGGTCCGTATCGAGCGCGCTTAGAAAGCGCTTGGTATAGATCTCTCCCGTATGAGCAGGAAATTCTATCGTGCCGACCTGATCGAATTGAGCGCGAGGGAAATCCTCGCCAAAGAAATATCTCTCGATCGCTTTTGACTTATTCGAGGGCAGATCGTATCCGCCCGAATCGAAAAAGATCATGTCCGAACGGCGGCGGTCGATCGGATTTTTGCGAATATGTACGCCGCCAGAGCTGCGAGCGTCGCGAAGATGATGACGAGTCAGCGGGATCGGCGTCTGCTGCATGTCAACGACGACGACGCCGGCACTCATAAGGCCGCTTACGAGCGCTCGTGAAAGTACGCGTGAGCCCGGGTCGCTATCTCTGCTGATAACCACGCGTTGCCCTAATCCAACATGTGCCCCGAGCGACGCACCAACTTTAGCAGCGAATTCCGGTATCAGTTCAATATTCGAAGTGCCGGAAATACGTGAGTTCGTAAATAGCTCACGATTCCACCTATCCTCCCAGACCAAGCTTGTTTGCAGGGTTGCACCGGACTCCACCCGCTTGCCCGGCCACAGCTTTACGTTTGATAATACTCTGGCGTTTTCAGCGATCTGTGAGCCTTCGCCAATAAATACATTTTCGTCGATCGTCGCGCGGTCGCCAATAACGACATTATAGCATGCGACCATATGACTGAGGCTCGCATTGCGGCCCACGCGCGTACCATTCCACAAGATCGAATTTTCGACGATGGCTCCTGCTTCTATGTGGCAATCGGCGCCCACGATCGAATTCGTGATCATCGCTCCTTCTTCGGTGATCGTACCGCGTGCGATCGCATTCTGTCCGCGGAATCGAGCGCCCTCGATCTGACAATCCTGTTCAACGATCGCTCCATTGTGACGTTTGCCTTCGATCTCGATATCGACCATGCCGGCCAGTGCGTCCATGTGCGCTTCGTGATATTCGGAAAGATTGCCAATGTCTCTCCAGTAGCCTTCGGCAATATGTCCTGCAAGCGCCCCTTTACGTTTTAATAGGAGAGGAAAAAGGTCCTTGCTGAAATCAAACTCTCGCTTATAAGGTATCTCATTATACGCTTCCGGTTCGAGAATGTAGATCCCGGTATTGATCGTGTCCGAAAAAACCTCTCCCCACGATGGCTTCTCCAAAAAGCGGGTGATCTCCCGGTCCGGGTTCGTCATCACGATACCAAACTGCAACGGATTCTTCGCATGAGTGAGGACGATCGTGGCTTGTGCTTTCTTTTTCTCGTGAAATTTCAGCGCCGCTGTAAGATCGAAATCCGTAAGCACATCACCCGAGATGATGAGAATGCGTTCGTTAATGCCGAGTTGCTCGGTCGCATTGCGGACGCTCCCGGCGGTGCCGAAATCCGCTTCCGCGCGGACGTACTCCATCGTACAGCCAAAGGCAGAGCCATCGCCAAAATGCGAGGTGATCGCATCCGGGTGGAAATAGAGCAGGGAAGTAAGATCGGTCATCCCATGGCGGGCCAGCAGACGGACAATGTGCTCCATCATCGGCCGGTTCATCATGGGGACCATTGGTTTGGGCAAGTTCATGGTGAGCGGCCGCAAACGCGTCCCAAATCCGCCTGCCATGATGATCGCTTTCATTGATTCAATAGATCTGAGCTGGTGAGAAATCGGCGGCACTGACCTCGTGTATTGCCGGTCTTCAAAAATACGCATACAAAAACGGATACCAACGAAGGACTATTCATACCTCAGCTGTGTCATCGAACTTGCGCGCGTTCCAGAGGGTTACATCGGCGTTATCTAACATAAACAACCTGTTTCCAATGTCCAAGTCCTTCATGCGTCCGTTCGCGTTGTTTCTCGTTTGCACTTTTACCATCGTCGTTTCCGCTCAGGCTCAATTTTCGCGGCCCGTCATCGTGATGAAAGGCTGCGTATTAACTTCCGACGGTAAGCCGGCCACGGTCCGGCTATCCATTCACGAAACCGGTGGCAGCGAAGCCGATGAAGATACCGCCCACGAAATAACAACCTGTGGTATTCAGGAGATCACAGCAAGCAAAGCTAATTCCGAATCGGGACATTATCTTTTGGTTTTGAAACCGGCAAAAAAATATTGGCTTCATCTCGAAGGTACTTTTCTTCAGTCGATCGATACCCTGTTGCAGATGCCAAAGATCGATAAGCCGCTTACGATCGACCAGAATTTTATGCTAAATTGGCGGCAAACGCCGGATGCTACGGCTACGACGGGGGAATCCCCAGCCGCGAAGAAGGAATAGCGCTTCGGTTTCCGCCGGAACCTCGACCCTTTTCTCTCGGTTGCCGCAACAGTAATGATCCAAGCTTTACGGCATATAGCTCTGGGTGGAAGTACTCGCGATCTGCGAGGCATGGAGCGCGTGGGCGCTCATTTGGCTCGTACGGTAGCGTTCATCACGGTACTCGTCTTTTTTGCCGATACCATCAATGCCGATATTCTCTATGCCGCTATTAAAGGGGATGTCCGCTTTCAGGATAATCCTCTTATTATCGATTCCGCAACGGATTCGACCAGCGTCATACCGGATGCTGTCCGGCCCCACACCAATTACTTCGCACTGGCTAAGTTTGATGGCGGCGCGAATACCGTTAAGCGGCATATTACTCCTGTTTTTCATGGCACGACGATCCTCGAGGATGTCGATAGCCCAACCGTTCTGGATGGTGCTACAACTGCCAGCCTGACGTTCTCTGTCCGATACTATTGTTCTGAACTAAACGTCTCCAGCGAAAGCGCTGTCACCACGCTCGACCGTACGATCACCTACGGCTGTCTCCTGATTTAGCAGTATCTCCCTTAATTCACTTCGTCGCCTGCAGTCTTTAATGCAAGCGATAGACTGTATTTAACTGCTATTTCGGTGGGCTGTTTTGCTCACCGTGTCATCCTACTTCTTTATGAGTCATTGGCAATGCCAAATCGTAAAATTATTTATGGGCCTAAGGTCTTAGTGCTCGTCCTTGTGCTTCTGTCTGCACGGTCCTTTGCTCAACAGCGAGGGACTTCCTTGAACGACGAGCGATCGAAAGCAGCCTCGGAGCGCCCACTGGAGCCTTCGTTTCCGATGGTACCGGTCGAGGAAGATTCGGTGCAGACTTCCGAATTTATGCAAAGCGGTGAGAACGGATTGTCACTCGAACACGCCATGCAAATGGCTGAAGAGCGAAGTCCCGATCTTACCGCGGCGCGATACCGCCTGCTTGCTTCCGAAGCGGATACGATCGGCGCTCGGCTGTATCCGAACCCTCAGCTTTCGATCAACGCAACGAACTATGGCCTTTTGCAACGGCCCATCGATGCAACGGCCGCCACAACGTCGTACCGTCTGGATCAACAGATCCTACTTGGTGGAAAGATATCGGACCGGATCGCAACGGCACGCGAAAGCACTGCCGCAGCCCGCGCGGATTACGTTCGCCAGGTCTTTTCTGTCCGAGAAGATGTAAAAGATGCTTATATCGACGCTACGTATGCGGAAAAGCAGATAACGCTGGCTCGAGAGAATTACGATCTCTTTGCCGAACTGGTGCGGGCATCGGAATTACGGTTGAAAGCCGGCGACGTTGCGGAACAAGATGTATCGAAGTTAAAGCTGACAGAACTGACCTATCGCAGCGCGCTTAGCGATGCACAACAAAGCTTGCTCGATGCGCTTGCCAAATTACGTCAAACCCTGTTTCTGGACCGGTCCGCTAATCTCCATACTTCGTACGATTTCACGACCAACGGTCCCGTGCTCGACCGAGATTCGTTGCTCAGCGCGGCGTATGAAAATCGATCGGACTTCTGGGCTAGCGAGCACCGTGTGCGAGCGGCGGAGAACCAAGTACACTTGTCGCACGCCAATGCAGTGCCTGATCTCGATGTCGGGGTCGAGCTCGATCGGCAAGGGCCGGACTTTCCTAATACGGTCGGCGGCGGTATCGGTATCGCGATACCGATCTTCAGCCGAAACCAGGACGACATTATGCGCAGCGAGGCAAATTATCGAGCTTCGGAATACGACCTCGAAAGCACTCGCAGTGAAATTCGGAATGAGGTCTCGTCGTCGTACGCCAAATACCAAAACTCACGACGTGTTATGAGTGGCCTTGATTCCAGCGTCGTCCAGATAGCGGAGGACGTACGGAATACTGCCGCAAAGAACTACTCGGCCGGACATATCGGCCTTCTCGATCTGCTCCAATCCGAGCAGGTCTATAATGATGCTATAACCAATTATTACTCGGCGCTTTACAAACTAGCAAAGAATAAGATCGCCCTCGAACGTGCCGTAGGAAAGGAGATTTTCTAATGATAACGAGTCGCTTAAAAATCTATATAACGCTTAGTGTGCTTCTTGCTGCGGCTTCTCTTTCCGGTTGTGCCGGTGAGAGCAGCCCTGCGGCCGAGCAATCCAAAGCCAATGGAAGTGCGATCACGCTGAGCAAATCAATGGATGCACAATTAGTGCTCAGCACTGCTGGAATAGAACCGGCTAATACGCACGTGAGCCTCACCGGTAAGGTCGATTTCGATCCGAACTCTGTAACACACGTTTATTCGCTGGTCACCGGTATCTACAATCGCATTTTGGTTAATCAGGGAGACGCTGTCCATAAAGGGCAGGTCCTGGCCGAAGTATATAGCAGCGATATTGCGAACGCTGTTTCGGACTTCCAAAAATCAGCAGCAGCACTTCGAACTGCGCAAAAGAATCTTACCCGCGAGCAAGAGTTGCTGCAATCGAAAGTGGCATCCCATCGCGATCTCGAACAAGCGGAAAGTGATGAGGCCCAAGCCCAGGCCGATTATGACCGCAGTTTGAAGACGCTGAAATTGCTCGGCGGGAATGAGAAAACGACCAGTGCTACGTATGAAATTACTTCTCCGATCGCTGGCGTCGTGCTCGAACGCTTCGCCCAGCCAGGAAGCCAGGTACGTAACGATGGGTCCCAGGCCGCTTTTACAGTCGGGAGTACCGCCAGCCTCTGGATCTCTCTGGATGCGTATCCCGATCAACTACGGGCGATCGGCGTCGGAGATTCTGCTATTATTCGTGCTGCCGGTTCGGAAGATCATCCGATCACTACGACAATTCAGTATGTCAACCCTGTTGTAGACCCATCGTCCTTCACGACGAAGGTCCGCTGTATGCTTCCCAATTCTACGGGCGAACTCAAGCCGATGATGTTCGTCTCGGCGACGGTACTGCACCGGTCCGGATCTGGCCTCTACGTCCCTGCTTCCGCCGCATTTTTCGATGCAGATGGTAAGGTCTACGTCTTTCGTAAGCGTGGCGAACGGACCTACGAGAAAATCGAGGTCCAAACGGGCCGAACCGAGCCTTCACGCATCGAGATCACCAGCGGACTTGCCAGCGGTGATACCATTGTGGCAGACAACGCTCTCTTCCTGAACGACGAATTAAAAAGCGACGAGAAGTAACTATGCTTAAAAAACTGGTTGAACTCTCGCTTCGAGAGCGCCTCGTCGTTTATTTTACGACGCTACTTATTGTGGCGGCAGGCATCTACTCGTTTACGCAGCTCCCGATCGAAGCGTATCCCGATCTTACTAATACACGCGTTCAGATCATTACGCAATGGCCCGGCCGAAGTGCCGAAGAGCTCGAAAAATTCATCACGGTGCCCATCGAGACGGAGATGAACGGTGTGCCGCACCTCATGAGTCTTCGTTCGATCTCGCTGTTCGGGCTATCGGTGGTCACGCTGACCTTCGACGATAAGGCGGATGACTTTTTCGCACGCACAAAGACCACCGAGAAGCTACAGAATGTCACGTTGCCGGATGGCGTTACGCCTCAGCTTTCGCCGGAGATGGGGCCGACCGGAGAAATATTCCGCTATACATTAAAGAGTAAAACACGATCGCCATTAGAGCTAAAAACGATCGAGGATTGGCTCTTGGAGCGGCAATTCAAGTCGGTAGACGGGGTTGTGGATGTAAATTCTTTTGGTGGTCCCACAAAGCAATATGAGATCGATATCGATCCGCATAAGCTGGCTTATTACGGTGTATCGATCAAACAGATATCGGACGCTCTTGCCGCCAATAATGCGAACGCGGGTGGAAGTATCGTCGAGCAAGGCTCTCAAGGTTACGTTTTTCGTGGTGTAGGCTTGCTGAAAGATACCGACGACATTGCAAATGTCGTTATCACGAACTATAATGGGACTCCGCTCAAAGTGGCCCAAGTAGGCAGCGTACAGATCAGCCACGCAGTTCGCCTTGGGAAAGTCGGCGAGCGGTATGATGGCGATGTCGTCGAAGGCATTGTCGATATGCGCCGTGGAGAGAATGCTTCGGAAGTTATTGCGCGAGTCGAAGCAAAAGCAGAAGAATTGAATTCTAAAATTCTTCCCAAAGATGTAAAGATCGTCCCGTATTACGATCGAGCCGAGCTGGTAGGGGTAACAACGCATACGGTGCTGCATAACCTTGTAGTCGGTATGCTGCTGGTGATCGTGATCCTATTTGTTTTCCTCGGCAATGTTCGCAGCGCGCTTATTGCAGCGCTCATCGTGCCGCTCTCGCTGCTGTTCGCATTTGTCCTGATGTATTGGCGAGGGATGTCCGCCAATCTGCTCTCACTGGGTGCTATCGACTTCGGCGTTATCATCGATGGTGCCGTTATTATGGTGGAAGCGATCTTTGCGACGTTAGCGGCGCAGCAACTTACCGATCAGAATGCGCGCGAATCGATCATCCGGTCGACGGCGTCCGAAGTGTCGACACCGATCTTTTTCGCGATCCTTATTATCATCGCGGCCATGATCCCGATCTTCTCCTTCCAGCAGATCGAAGGCCGCATGTTCTCGCCGCTTGCGTACACGCTGGGTTTTGCGCTCATCGGTGCAATGCTTCTCAGTCTTACGCTGGTACCAGTGCTGTCGTTCGATCTGCTCAAAGGCCGCCTGCACGAGAAGAGTCCGATTGTAGAGTGGTTACATAAGCGATACGATCGTTTACTTGACGTCTGCCTGCGAAAAGGTAAGGTGGTAATGGGAATATCGCTCGCGATATTACTGGTCAGTTTTTATCTGAGCCAATATTTAGGCACGGAATTTTTGCCACACTTAAATGAAGGCGCCTTATGGGTTCGCGCAACGATGCCAATGAGTATCAGTCCGACGGAGGCCGATACCACCACGGCGCATATTCGTGCCACCCTAATGAAGTTCGATGAGGTCAAAGATGTGGTCTCGCAGCTTGGGCGTCCGGATGATGGCACAGATGCGAGCGGATTCTTCAATGCCGAGTTCTTCGTCGATCTAAAACCGGCGGATGAATGGAAAGGGCATACAGAAAAAGAGGCGCTAATTCGGGATATGAATGCCGCTTTTGCGCCATTCCCCGGTATCGACTTTAATTTCTCGCAGCCTATTTCCGACAACGTGGAAGAAGCTGTGACCGGTGTAAAAGGGGAGCTGGCCGTTAAAGTCTTTGGTGACGACCTAAATGTTCTCGAACAGAAAGCTGCGGAGATTCGCGAAGTGCTCAATAGTACGCCGGGGATTACAGACGTCGGTGTGTTCAGCGAAGTAGGTCAGCCGGTACTGCAAGTTACGGTGGACCGGCAGCGAGCAGCACAATATGGCGTGAATGTTAGCGATATTCAGGAGCTGATCGAAGCTTCGATCGGCGGACGCGTTGCAACACAGCTTTATGAAGGCGAGAAGCACTTCGATGTTGTATTGCGCCTCGCACCGGAATTCCGAAACTCGGCGGATAAGGTAAACAGCCTGCAAGTATCGACTGCGTCTGGTGCGAAGATCCCTCTTTCCGCAGTAGCAACGATCGGCGTGCAGCCGGGTGCCGCATTTATTTATCGTGAATCGAATAGTCGATATATTGCCATTAAATTCAGCGTTCGCGGTCGCGATATGGGCGGCGCGGTTGCCGATGCACAGGCGCGTGTGAACAAAAGCGTGAAGTTGCCGCCCGGTTCGTATGCGGTATGGGGAGGCGAATTTGAAAGTCAGCAGCGAGCGATGAAGCGGCTTATGATCGTCGTTCCGCTTAGCTTACTGCTTATTCTTATGCTGCTATACTCGCTGTTCGATTCGTGGGGATATGCTCTGCTCACGCTTTCGAACGTACCGTTCGTTACGATCGGTGGTATTCTGGGCCTTCTGGTCGCTGGGCTTCACTTTTCGGTCAGTGCCGGTATTGGCTTTATTGCACTCTTTGGAGTCAGCATTCAGAATGGGGTCGTGTTTTTGACCTACGTTAAACGGCATCGACCGGAATTTTCAAATACCGACGAGCTCTTGAAGTTTGCCGGAAGCGAGCGCGTAAGGCCGATCATTATGGTCGCTGTACTGGCGATGATCGGGCTGATCCCGGCTGCGGTTTCGAGCGGTATCGGTTCCGAAACACAAAAGCCGCTCGCAGTCGTGATCGTAAGTGGAATGTTCCTTGCCGCACTCATCAACCTTATCCTCCTGCCTGTTATGTATAAGCTATTTCGATTAGATAAAGCAGATCATTCGGTATCGGAGGAGAAGGAGTTATCGTTACCGGCATAGTCACTTCTAATCTCTTTTGACCACTCATGCTCACTCGTGTTGGAGTCATACTTATTAGTCTGCTCGGAGCTGGTATAGCCCGAGCAGACATCGTTTCCGATAGCACGGTCAAGGCGCCGTTCACTCTCGATTCGACCCTGGCACAAAAGGATACCTCCGAATATATCCCATGGTCTCAGTACCGGTGGGCGGACCATCAACTGTATACCTTGACGGGAACACCTCCGCGCCGGTATACGAAGATCGATCCGTTACCGGCTTATACCTATCTCGGTGCGTATTTCGGAATTCTCGCGGCATTGCACTATTATCAGGAAGCGACCTTCTGGCGTTCGGGGCAATCATTTCGTATTCGAAATAACTGGGATGAGTCGCTCGGCGCGAATTATGGCGGACATTTCGAAGGTGGCTACTTTGTCTCCTATGTATCGGAGCAGGCTCTTATCGCCTCGGGAGTGAGCTACAAACTTGCACCGCTCTATGGCGCGTTAGCAGGACTAGGATACCAGACGTATGTCGAGATACTCGATGGGTACGGTTCGGATTTTTCCTTTTCACCCTACGAAGCGTATGCCCAAACATTAGGTGTGATCTATTTCGCCGCTTCACAGTATTCGCGCACGCTGCAGGACCTTTCGCCGAAATTTAATTATTACTGGGCACCATGGATCGGTGGGCAGCCGAAGGCCGGCTCCATGACCCCGATCGACGATTACAGCGCCTGGAATTTCTGGATCAGTGCTAATATCAAGGACCTGACCCAGTGGAGCTTCTGGCCGAATTGGCTGAACATCGCTGCTGGATATGGTGCACGCGATCTTGGGTATCCGACTGAGACACGCATCATCACATTGGCGCTGGATTACGATCTGGTTAAGATACTGCCGGACGGCTCGCCCGGATGGAATTGGTTTCGGCAAACATTGGACTTCTTCAAATTTCCGGCACCGGGTGTGGAGTGGCGCGTAACTCGTGATGGTAAAAGTGCCGGTACCCATTTCTATCTTGCTTATCCATTTGTTAAATTCTGAACTTCAATGCTTCGATATGTCCTTCCCATTATCATTTTGTGTTCGTTCGTCCGTCCCGTGTTGGCCCAGCAAGATGAAAAAATATCGATCGGGGTGGGTCTGAGCTTTTCACCGTTTGCGGTCGCCGGAGATGACCAGAATAAATTTGGTACGGCGGGCATGACTAATTTCTTCATACCATTTCAATTCGGGCCATACATTCGCTTCGAGCCGGAAGTCGGGCTGATGCTTCAGTCCAATCAGGAGCAAGTGGTGGATTCGACAGTTCCGGGTGGAAGTTACGAGCGGTATAACGATCACCAGATCGTGCGCACTGGGTTTGGAATTTTTTACACTCGCCGGACCGATAAGGATTTCGAGTTTGGTCTCGGAGCTCGGATCGGGATCATGTCCTCCGAGTATGAGACGCATTCGGATAAAGCGAGCATTCAGGATACCGACACTCATTATGCGATCTTCTACTTAGGAGGGGCACTGAGTGTCGAATATTATTTCTCGCCGCATTTTAGCATCGGTGGTGAGCTTCAACTAATGCACTATAGTTATGGGTCACCGCTCCAAACGATCGGGTCCGATCAATTAGGTGGTTATGCGAATCCGACAAAAGAGCAGGGTGTCTACGCTACGAATGAGATTCTCTCGGCTCGGTTCTGGTTCTAAGCTGTTCATTCGATGAACACTCGCTTCTCTGGGAATTATCACTAAATGTTAAATCTTTAGGCGAATACATGAAACAGATTCGCTTCTTTTTCTTCTGCACCGGTCTTGGTCTTCTCTTCGGTGCGTGGTCCGTCAGTTCTGTTCATAGCCAAACGATAGATAGCGTCGTTCAAAACCACCCGGAGGCCTACGGATTTCGATTAGGCGTTGCAGATCGTATCGGTAATACTCAAGTAAGTCCCGCCATCGACGGCTATTATGAAGTGCCCGCCGGACGCGGACTTTTATCCTACGATGTATTAGCCGCATTTCGAAATTTCTCGACACTCGATTTTCCGATTGGTAGCGATCGCACCGATTTTGTTCTTGAAAGTTACGGCTTTCATGGTAACCTTCGCTATGTTCTGGGTGATAATTTGAAAGTTCGCCCATTCGTGGGTGTAGGTGTAGGCTTCGATGTGTATCAGGACACCGGACGTGGTCACGTCTCTGCCAGTTTTCCCATTCAACTGGGTGCTCTTGTCGATCTCGGCCACTCGACCGATCTCGAAATTGCGGCGCGTGCAATGCCACTTGCGTACGTCGGACAGAATCTCGGATTCTCCTACGGACTAACAGCCGGTATTCGTTGGTCGCCGAATGGGAGTGTAGTAGGCGAGCGACCTGATCTTGCGCTCGCATTTCAGCGCTCGCAATCTAATTCGGCTATACAGCTTGGCCCCACAACCGATTGGGGACGCGTCGGAATTGTAACGGGAAGTCTTGCAGCGGCTGTTACGGCTTTGCACATCTATCAGCTTAATGCCTGGTGGGCAAACCAGCGTGGACCCTTTCACGTGATCGAGGATGCGGACTACCAGCACGATTTCGATAAGGCTGGCCACATGTTCGGAGGGTACTATACTTCGTATTTTTTCGATCAGGCTTATCGGTGGGCAGGTATTGACACCGTGGAATCGAACTTGCTTGGCGCATTCTCCGGAGCGCTCTACGAGCTGTATGTGGAATTAGAAGATGGCTTTGCGCAGGGGTGGGGATTTTCGCGCGGTGATGCGAAGTCCGACATTGCTGGTGCCGCGTTTTATCTTCTCAATCAGCGCGTGCCGTTCTTTAAATATTTCAAATACAAGTGGTCGTATTTCCCGAGTGATAAATACCTCAACAATCAGCCGGATGCGATGGGAGAGAAGCTCACGTTCATCGAGGACTATACGGGACAATCCTATTGGATGAGCGCGGACGTTCACTCGATGATGAAAGATGCCGGACTAAATCCCTGGTGGCCCAAATGGCTGAACCTCGCGGTCGGGCTTTCCGGTACTGGCCTCGGACCGATCGATACCCGGCCCGGACACGACATTTACGATCTTCATTTCCTCACGTGGCTCGTCTCGCTCGATTACGATTTCTCGAAGATCATTCCCGAATCGTCATCCGGCATCTGGAATTTCGTGCGTCATAGCTTAGACTATTGGCATTTCCCGGCGCCCGCATACGAGATCAGTCCCGAACATCGATTCTTTATTCTTTTCCCGTTCAAGATGACGATCGGATAGAAACATATCGAAGTGCCACTCTTGAAGTAGCTTGGAAGTTGTACAGGATCTATGTCGAAAGCATTAAAGAAGAGGTCAACTTCGAAGCGTGGATCGGAAACGTGGCGCAAAGATAGCCCTGCGTTTTCCTATTCACCCCTTAATTGGATCATTTCGATTGTAGTATTAATTATCGGTGTATGGCATGCAGTCGGTTTACGCTGGATATCGGATGACGCGTTTATTACTACACGTTACGTACAAAATTTTACGGCAGGGAAAGGGCTGGTCTATAATGTAGGTGAGCGAGTTGAAGGTTATACTCATTTCCTTTGGCTATTATTGCTTTCCGGAGCAAGATATTTAGGTTTCGATCCGGTTGATGCAAGTATCTGGTTGGGAATAGCGGCCTATACCGGATTACTTATTCTCTTGCTTCTAATTTCTGTTCAAGAGCGCGGAACGTCGAAACGCGTTTGGATTCCGGTGGTAGCTGTAATAGTAGCTCTTAGTTATGATGCAGCGGTTTGGGCGAGTGGCGGTCTTGAGACTTCTTTGTATGCTTTTCTTATTCTTGCCGCATTCTATGTTTGGTTTTATTCAAAATATAAGGAGAATGTACGTCTTCTTATTGCAGGGTTTATTCTAGTGCTTGTTGCACTCACTCGGCCCGACGGAGTACTCTTTACTCTTACTGCATGCTGTTTGTTCTTTGCACGAGGTGTACGAAGCAGAACATTAAAGAGCGCAGCAAAGGAGGTACTTATGATTTTACTTCCATCTGTGATAATTGGAGTGCCTTATCTGCTTTGGAAGAAATATTATTATGGTGATATTCTGCCGTTAACCTACTATGCCAAGTCTGCCGGTTACTCTTACTTCGAGCAAGGCGTCTATTATATATGGCTTTATTTCCGAGTATACTTCATACAAGGATTGAGCCTTCTAATTGGTGTCGGAATTTTATTGCGGTCCCAACGCAGGGAGCGTTCTGCTGAACCGGAACGAGGCTCTGCGGTTGTCGTTGCGGGCATTGCAAGTCTCGTATATCTTTCAATATTTGTGGCTCGTACTGGCGGCGATTTCATGTTTGCTCGCTTCATTATTCCAGTCGTGCCCTTGATGGCTTTTGTCTTGGAGGAGGCGATCGAGCGATTGCCGAATCATTTAAAGCGGTATCAAATAGTAATTGTATCGATGATCATTGCAGGGGTTCTTGTCGAGAACTCACTGCGTGACAATGTACTTTTTCACTTTAATGAGGCGAATCAGCGTATTGAAAATTGGGATCTAAAAGGAGAAGGCTCTACTCGAGGAATTGCCGATGAACGCTGGGTCTACTACTACGACCACTTTTACATCAATGGTGCATACCGTGGCACGATGGATATCTATTCGGAAATTGCAAAATACCTTGAGCCTTTCTTTCAAGGGTTATCTGTGACCGTTGCGATCCCTGGTGCTCATAATATGAGCGCATACTATGCTAACTTCGCAACGTGTATTAACGAATACGGTTTAACAGATTCGGAAATCGCTCATTCAGCGATCGATACGAGGGGGCGTATTGGGCACGAAAAACATGCAACCGAGGACTATCTTCGAAAACGTCACGTCGATTTTGTGATCCTCGATGTTGTTAATAAGTTGCCTGATCCGCTCTCCGCTGACATTATCGCATTTGAAATTCCGGATCTTGGCTTATGGGAGACCGCTCGATTGGTAACTTACAATAAGTCGATGATGAATGAGCTCGCCAGGCGGTTCACCGCTGCAGGCAACCACACGCGACTTCCTCTTTACGAGCAAATCATTGCTGAGTATAACAAGGATTATCTTGCAACGCGCGCTCTCTCCGAGTTGGAAGACGATTATGCTGGCTTTCAAAAATTCTATTTTAGCTCCTATTCTGATACCACTCTTGAGAATCCCATTAAGATTAGACTTGCCGAGCTAAAACGTGATTCAATCGCTCATAGGCCAGTTTCATAGGTGTTGTTCCATATATTACTATAGATCTTTGTTGGTATCAGCGAGAGCGTTGCAAGTGCGCCGATCAGGACGGGTAAGCCCCACATGGCATGGAGCCAGTGAAGCTCTTGCAGAACTGCGATCTCTACACCAAACCAGGCGATAAATCCACCCAGTGCGATACCCGCTACGATCCAATCGATCCAACTTTTTCGGAGTACGAAGAAGAAGGCAATAATATTTAGCAGTCCCAGGCCAAGAAGAATAAAACCCGGAATTTGAAAATCAGGAAAGTAACCGTGAAGGATACTGACGGGCATGTCCATCGAACTGCCGTTCGGCGTAGCAAGCAGGAAACTGCCTCCGGCAAGTCCGCCTAAACCCTCGTAACCAAGAACGAACAGTAAGATAACTCTCTGCCACGTTGGTTGAGCAGCGCGGGTCTCGTAATTTGCTTCGATATAATCGGCAGGACCACGAAGCAAATCGAGCGCGAGTACAGCACTCCAAAGCATGAAGACGCCGATATTAATGCGCTCCCAAATGCCGATGAACGGTGTGGGCTCATTCTTCGCAATGCCGGGTGCATCGAGGAACGTCATAGTCACAAAGATGAGAAGCACGATGAACGTAAGCGCGGAATAGACCAGGAATTTCTTGCCCAGTGCGGCCGCCGTAAAAAAAAGCGCAAAGAGATAGAGCATTTCCGTCACTACGCCGAGCGCTATATGCAGTGTATCGCTGAAGGTTGAGCCGCCAGCCGCTATGGTCTCACGTACATGCATTGGCGCGAACGGCCATAAGATACCCAGAGCGCCATAGGCGAATAGCAAGATGCCCGCGATCCGCAGGCGTTTATTATTCGGTGCCGACATCCACACGCCCCAACCAAATCCGGTAACGAGTAGCGTGTACGGAATGCTTAGCCACATCCAGAGTGTGCGTGTCGGGGCACCGATAGCGGATAGCTCGCTGATCGTTTGAGACGCGGAGTCATACGCAGGCCACCTCATCGGTACGATAATATTCATCAGAAGATAAAGCACCGACGATAAAATGCCGCCAAGCAGCAGATATACCCGAAGCGTTTGCCTTGCGGCGTGTCTGGAATCGATGAAGGCTCGTAAGGTATTTCTCCCGGGTGTGATGATGAAATGTGCGTGTGCCATGGCAGTGTGAGGTTCATTTTGAACCGTACTTTCGGAACGGCGAGCCGGGGAGGGCGTGGCAGCGCTGTTTTATCGCGTTGCCGCATTATTATAGTAAAGATTCATGCCATAAGGGCTAATTGAGAAAGGGGGTAAAAAAAACAGCATTGGACATCATAGGTTGGATATCCGCATCGTAAAAATTTTTACGTTCAATATGAGAAATACCCCTCCATGACTGGAGGGGTATTTGTTCTTATGGCCTAAAATCGAGTGTCTAGCTTCGCCCCCACTTCACGATCCCATGCAAAATAAACAGGTCGAGCAGGGGACCGGCATCGCGGAAACGGCGAAGCGTGCGTTTATAGGACTTCCGCTCATCGACGGTTGCGAGAATTCGCTTCACTCGTTGCCAGCCATCTTGTACGAGACAGGCGGAGCCTTTGGGTCCGCTGCGAACGATTACGCCTTTGCGGGTCCGCTCGAATTGAATATCGGCTGAAACCGAGATCGTGTCGAGGACCGGAAATTTTTCACGCTTTACATATTTCTGCAAGCAGAGATGCACACCTTGCTTTACCTGCTCGATGGTTTGTACAGGCAATTTCGTCGAGCGGTGCATCGGGCCTTTTGGCTGTGGCCGTAACACTAGTACCGATTTGTTGCCAGCAGGACGCCATAAGGTCGGGTTCGTTGGACCGAAGAGAGAAACGGTTGGAGTCTTTACAGCGGCGCCAAGATGTGAAATTCCAGAGTCGTTACCGATGAGGATATCCATCCGCTGCAGCATTGCGGCAACGACGTCCAGTGGCTGAGCTATAACGCGCGTGGCTACATCGTCCGGCAACGCTTGAAACACGATGTCAATAGAAGAGGCTTCTGTTTCAGAACCGAAAAAGAAGATGTGGGCATTAAATGCCTGATGAAGCCAGGTGCAGAGCTTTGCATATTTGGAAGTAGGCCATCGCTTCGTCGCCTCTCGACTGCCAATATGCACCCCGATCCATAAGGATCTCTTTGCCGGCACACCGTTCTTCTCGAGCCACGCCTTTGCCGTTGTACGACGGTCCTTCGTGATAGGAAGCCGTGGCACAGGGCTCGACGGGAATTCGAGCCCGTGCATTGCCAGCCCGTAGGCCAGGTGTGTGGCAATATGTCGCTGCGGCTCCCACTTAATGCCATTGATATGGCGGACGACGCTGCTCTTCTTTTGCTCTTTTAGGTCGTTGCCGAAGTAATCGATATTGAAGGCAATGTCATACTTGCGTGCGAACTCATGGAATCGCTCGACGGGCAGCGGGGGAGCGAACTCGTCCGCAAGATGAGCGCATAGTGCCTGATGACTCTCTTTCACCATCAAGGTAAAATGCGCTTTTGGATAATTCTTGCGGAGCGCTTCAAACACGGGAAGCGCTAAGACGATATCGCCCAGATTATCGACTCGGCGGACAATGATCCGCTGAGGCCGGCGGCTCATACAGCTTAGTAATAATAAGTGATGCCGTTTGCGGACGTGACGTCATCCGAATGGCATGCAAGCTGAGTCAGCGATACTACGGAATAGGTCGCAGTGATCGCCGCAAATGCAAGCGTTTGCTTCAAAAATTTGCGACGGCCTTCGGAAGTAGTTGTGTTATTTTTGACTGAAGTCTTCTTTATTTTCATAATGAGACAGCAACAGGAGTGAGACGACGTTAATATCAAGTTTTACGCCCATGCGAGCGGGACAATATCATAGAAAACGAAAATACAAAGAAATTTGGGTTACATAATGTATTTCTTTACTATCTTTGCCAGCAATTAAACTCTCAAAATAGAACATGTTACAGGTCGCACAAGAATTCGTGTCGCTGCTCGACGAAGCCCGCTTTGACGAAGCCGCCAAGCTTCTCGCCGAGGACTGCCAGTACCATTATTGGGAAGGTAATTATCAAGGGCGTGATATGGTCATCAATATTTATCGTCAGATGCATAAGGAAGCCCAGAAGGCATTCGACGAATTGAAGTACTCGTCAGAAGTCGAGCCGGTGGATGGGGAGACCTATACGTTACACTTTACCGACTCGGTGCGCATCGATAACTACTGGCATTCGCTGCGATATGATAGTATCGTGCGAGTAAAAGACGCGCTCATTCAAAGTATCGAACACAAGGAGATACCAGGTGAACAGCGCAAGTTTCAAGGGTTCTTGCAGCGGACGGGGAAGATAAAATAGGAATACGAATATGCAATCTAGATATGGTGAGATGCGTTGAATGTTGAATCCTGATGAAAAATGAGATTAAGCCACTAACTGGCGTTCGAGGGGTTGCTGCGTGCGCGGTAATGCTCTATCACATTTCGCATATTCCTCCGTTTCATTCTTTCAATTTCTTTTTTGTTTCGAAAGGATACCTCTGCGTTGATCTGTTTTTTGTCCTTAGTGGCTTTGTCATGGCTCTCGTATATAGTAAGACATTTCAAAATAATTGGACAAGACGCGATTATCGGAATTTCTTGTTTAATCGAATAGCGCGTGTCTTCCCGCTTCATTTGATAATGGTATTGTTTTTTGGATTGCGAGTGCTAGGAATGTCGTCGCCCATAGATTTTTTGTCCAATATATTCATGCTCCAAGGATGGGGATTTGGCGCAAAATCTATCGTGGGGAATTCTTGGTCTGTGAGCACAGAGATTTTTGCATACCTGGTATTCCCCTTTTTGATAGCGTTCGCTTTTTCTCGCTTCTTTGCTGTACAGGTTCTTAGTTCTGTGGTTCTTCTCCTGTGCATTGCGGCTTCATCCCTGGGGGCAAAAGGTCCGCTCGATCTCACGATGACGGATAATGTTTTGCCTCTTATTCGTTGCGTTGCTGGATTTTCGCTTGGACTTATTGCTTACCGTTTTTCGCATAATCAGTTTGCCATTCGATGGTTTTCGAATAATATTTCTGTCCTTGGAAGTATGCTGCTGGTTATTGGACTTATGATAATACCGAAGTCCGATGTGGCAGTAGTAATATCTTTTTCATTGTTGATTCTATCCCTTTACTACAATAGCCGGGTTGCCTCCATCGTGTTTGGTAATCGTATAGTGCATCATTTAGGCGTTGTTTCATACTCACTCTATCTCTGGCATCCTTTCTTTCGTGACTTGGCCGGGCGTGCTAGTCTTATTGCGGAAAATCATGGAATAACGGGTTTTAACTGGCTGTTTGCCCTTGGAGCAATTGTGTTTTCTTGGTTGGCTTCATGGTTAAGTTACGTGAGCATTGAAGTACCGGGTCGCAGAGCATTAAATTGGTACAAGGCCCAGATAAATGATCCTGCACACCAATGGATACCGCGATTTGCGGGAAGGAAAACCGATTAGGACTTGTGGGTGATTTGCAGGTCATTTCTCTATCCCCACGGATTTTTCCGTTTCAAATTTACCTTGAGGTGACATGAGGAAGATGTCCCATCGCTGGTCCCTGTTACTGGTAATCGCAATAATTGGTTGTACTGCTTCCACGCCGCCAATTCAGCCGAATCACAATTACAGTACTGCCATACGAGATACGATCGATTTTGGAACGGTGCCGCTTTGGCGGAAGGCGGATACCGTAATTAAGCTTAAGCTATCAAGCAATCCGTTATCACTAGCGGATTCCATTTCGGGTCTTAACTTCTTCCGCTATGATAGCTTGAGGCGATCACCCGATTCTACAGTTACGATCCCGTTACGCTATCAACCGGAATCGGTCATGCCGCATCAAGGAACACTGGCGCTTCTTTCTGGTAAGGATACGCTGGCCCTTATTGCGCTGATGGGAAACACTTCGCCCTTTGAACGGCATGTGGGGGATTCGTATGTCTTCGTCGATGATTCTGGAAAGCTCGATAGCGTTTGGGTTTCAAGCCTTCCTTTAACGTTCTCCTCGACCGGAAAAGATGAAGCCGATCAGATCTATCGGAGTATTGTGATGAAACAAGATAGCAATTGGGTAGCTCAATTGAATACTCCGTTTGCTGCGAATAGCACTCAAGCAATATTACCTATTCGATCCCTCGATTCCTCTGGTACAAGTTGGCAAGGGACATTTGATACTGATTACCGCTTCCCGACTCAAGGGACGTGGCAAATTTATAACGAGAGTTCAAGTGCGATTCCAAAGGATACAAACGAATTGGTCGGCAACCTTCACCTTTCATTGGATAAGATTATCCTCGGCTATCATTATTTCTGTAAGGGAAGGTTTGTGATGCTCATAATGAGTGAACAGTATAATTGGGAGTATTCCCCAGAAATTGGTTTCTTCGTAACTTTATCTGAAGTGCTATCAAACGAGAATCAACAGTATGGACAGGATGAGAAGATCGATGCTTCGAAAACTTATCGTCTCGTCCGTTTCCATTTGCGCCACTAACTACGGTACTCTTTCCTGCCTCAGCCAATTTGTTTCAGGCAGTGGTTGCCTCTTCGGGAGGTCTGATAGACTGGCAACGAATGCCGATTATCCCAGACCATCTTATTTGCAAGTCTCTCGCGTCGATCCGGAGCTAATTTTTTGCGCATTGATACCCGGAACCCAGCCGTAGGTGCCCATCTGTTCACTGTTAACGCAAATCCTCGTTCTTTGAAATCAAGGCACCAATCAACGGTGCTAAATTTTGAACCCATGACCCAAGAAGGGTTTGCCATTCATTAACAAAGTATAAATATTAAACGCACACAACACTATCGAAAGCTATTCTCTGAGAATCAGGTTTAAGAGCTAAATCCAAGCGATTCTTCGCTGCGCTCAGAATGACTCCTTTGAATATTAATGCTCGGAACTCCCCGGCTTTGGGGCTGTTATCCAACCTCCACTTGCGGATGAGCCTCAGCAATGAGCCATACGCTTTGCGAGCGGAGACCGAAAACTCCGCGAAAATCCAAACCAGGATTCGCAGGATTGGATGGATTGACAAGATTGATTTTTAAGGATTTAGGGATTAATAAATTCCCCAAACCTTGTGAAGGACGGCAACATCCTTCTTTAGAAATCATCTAAACAATCCTCGCAGGATTGGATGGATTGACAAAATGATTTTTAAGGATTACAGTATAATCCTTTGGAAATCATGTAATCAATCCTGACAATCATTCAAATCGTGTAAATCCTGGTCGTTAGTAACCAATAAACGAATTGACAAATGGCAATCAGCAATCCACGTCCCCAGGCGGGGTCGAATAAGAATCGTAAACGCGTAGGCCGGGGCGAAGGCTCAGGTCATGGCAAAACATCTACTCGCGGATCGAACGGCGCAGGCTCTCGCTCCGGTAACCGGTTCAAAGCCGGATTCGAGGGCGGACAGATGCCGTTAGCGCGCCGCCTTCCTAAGTTCGGTTTTCACTCTCCGTTCCGCACTGAATACCAGGTTCTCAACGTCGGTACGCTCGAAGCATGCGTAAGCAATGGACGTCTGCCTTTAGATCAGACGATCACGCCGGATATGCTTTGGGAAGCGGGCCTTATCAACCGACAAGGTATGCCGGTGAAGATCCTTGGTGATGGCGAGCTCTCGCAGAAGATCAGCGTTCAGGCGCACAAGATCTCGAAAAGCGCGATCGAAAAGATCGAAAAGGCCGGCGGCAGCGCCGAGCAACTCTTTGCACAGCAGGAAACAAGTAACAAGTAACGAGTAATCGAGTAATGCAGGAGACGAGAAAAATTCTCGCTACTCATTGTTCGCTACTCATCCACTGATATGAGCAGGTTAACTGATAGCTTTCGTAATATTTTCAAGATCGAGGAGTTAAAGGATCGCATCCTCTTCACGATCTTCTGCCTCATAGCCGTTCGGCTTGGGGCGCATATCACGCTTCCGGGCGTCGATTTTTCGCAGCTGGACAAGGGTGCATCGTCGAGCAATTCGCTCTTCGGACTCTACGATCTCTTCGTGGGAGGGGCATTTAAGAATGCCGCCATTTTTGGTCTGGGTATCATGCCCTACATTTCATCTTCGATCATTATTCAGTTGTTAGGAGCGGTAGTACCATATTTCCAGAAACTGCAGAAAGAGGGCGAAGATGGTCGTAAGAAGATCACCCAGCTTACCCGTGTCGGTACGGTACTCGTTTCGATCGGTCAGGCTTCGGGTATGGCGGTATATCTTCAGAAGGAGAATGTTGTTGCCGCGGGCGTCAGTCCATTCTTCTTTGTTATTACAACGGTCATCTGCTTAACAGCGGGATGTATGTTGATGATGTGGCTCGGCGAGCAGATCACGGAGCGCGGCATTGGCAATGGAATTTCGCTTATTATCTTTATCGGCATCGTTGCTCGTTTCCCGAACGCGATCCTGACCGAAGTTCAGATGGTCCAGACGAACCAGCACAATATCATTGTCGAACTGGTCTTATGGGCGTTCTTCATAGCGATCGTGGCATTCGTGGTATTACTTACACAAGGTATTCGCAAGATACCGGTGCAGTATGCGAAACGCGTTATTGGCCGCAAAGTCTATGGTGGCGTTACGCAGCATATACCGATGCGTGTGAATACCGCAGGTGTTATGCCGATCATTTTCGCCCAGTCGATCCTGTTCATTCCGACGACGATCGCGCAGTTCTTCCCGAACACGGGCTTCGGCGATTTCCTGACCAGCTTCTTCAGCTATCGCTCGATGGGATATTCGGTTATCTTTGCCATTATGATCATTTTCTTCACGTATTTCTATACGGCTATTGCGTTTAATCCACGTGACGTAGCAGATACGATGAAGAAACAAGGCGGGTTTATTCCAGGAGTACGTCCAGGTAAGCATACCTCGGATTACATTGATAATATCCTGACGAAGATCACTCTTCCAGGCGCTATCTTCCTCGCGATCGTTGCAATTTTGCCGGCATTCGTAAGCTATCTTGGTGTCACGAGTGATTTTGCTCAATTCTTCGGCGGTACAAGCCTTCTTATTATGGTCGGCGTCGCGCTCGATACGCTGCAGCAGATCGAATCGCATCTTACGATGCGTAATTACGAAGGCCTGATGAAGGCGGGTGGCCGTATTAAAGGACGCACCGGAATTGCGGGTTACTAATCAGAACCGGGATTCACAGGATTGGATAGATTTTCAGGATTGATTTTGAAAGGATTTGAAAAAATTAAAGTCTTTTGAAATCAATCCTGCTAATCCTTAAAATCAAAAATTCACAGAATTTGATACATTTTCAAGATTGGTTTTTTGAAGGATTTGAATCTTAATGATGTAAAAGTTGATCTTCAAATCAAATCCTTTGAAAATCAATCCTGCTAATCCTTAAAATCCAGTAAATCCTGGTTTAGATTAGTAAATCCTGGTTTAATTATATGTTTCGCAACGCTACCAAACTTATTAAGAGTGAGAGCGAGATCGCCAAGATGCGAGTAAGCTCTCACATCGTTGCGGAATGCTTGAATTATATCGAGACGCTCATCAAGCCAGGTGTAACTCCACTCGAGTTGGACCTGGCTGCTGAGAAGTTTATTACTGAGCGCGGTGCGTATCCTGCCTTCAAAGGATACAAGGTCGGCCGACAAACCTTCCAATACTCCGCTTGCATCTCGCTCAACGATGCCGTGGTCCATGGCATCCCTAATAATACCCCCCTCAAAGAAGGTGATGTTATCTCCTTCGATGTTGGAGTCGAAAAAGATGGTTGGTTCGGCGATGGAGCATGGACGTTCGCCGTTGGTAAAATCGCTCCAGCGACCGAACAACTGCTTCAGGTCACACGGGAATCGCTTTTGCTCGGTGTAGCGCGTGCACGAGCCGGTGCTCGCTTATTCGATATCTCCGAAGCGATACAGGATTACTGTGAATCGCATGGATATGGTGTAGTCCGCGAATTAGTTGGTCATGGAATAGGAAGTCATTTGCACGAAGATCCGCAAGTGCCGAACTATGTTCCGGAGCATTCTGAAGGATTCGTCAATCTTGAATTGAAAGAAGGAATGACGCTGGCTATCGAGCCGATGATCAACATGGGAACGGCTCGTGTCAAGACGGCAAAAGATAAGTGGACCGTACTTACCGCGGATGGCAAGCCCAGCGCTCACTTCGAGCATACGATCGTAGTACGGCGGGATGGCGGAGAAATACTTACGAAGTAAGCCTCCTTTATGCTGCTTCCAGTACAATAGTCTCTTCTAAATTCTTTTTCGGTTCGGCTGGCTGATAAGGCAGATATTTTTTCAGTTTCAGGAAGTGCTTCTCGAGCACGTGCCAGGAGAAGACCGCAACTCCGATCGAAAGTAAAAACTGGATCGCAATAATGTAAACGCTTTGCACGAACGACCACGTGGGGGGGAGTGCGGCAATGAAGTGTGGCACCGGTAAGTGCATTCCTGCCCAATAGACGACCGGCGCATGTAATACATAGAGAGCGTAACTGTATTTGCCAGCCCATCGCAACGGACGGTTACTCATAGCTCGTTGGAGCAAATTTGAACCCGGTGTTACGCAGCGGAAAATTCCATATCCCAATGGGATTGTGATGAGTGAAAGACCAATGACCTGTAACCATCGCGGCCAGATCAGTACGTCGAAGCGGAATTGATCGTTGCGAAGTATAAAACAGAAGATCAGGACAAAACCCAGAACGAGCGGGCCGATCGTCCAATCAAGTTTCTTTAGAATCCGCTGCCAGACGGGCTTTTCGAGTCGTTCGAGTAGTCCGTTATGCATTAGGATGCTAAGTAACGCTCCCAGTGCAAGGCCATCGAGGCGGCAATAGGTAATAGTACATACAAAAAATGGTGTTGCTCCAACCCCAAGCGATAACGCTCGCAGGAGCGGCATGGCAAGGAATAAGGACAAAACGAATTTTAAATGGTAGCGGGTTGGGATGTAAAGCAACAGGAGCGGCCACAAAAGATAAAATTGCTCTTCGATCGCAAGGGTCCATGCCTGGCTAATGCTGTGGTCGGGCATGTGGCCGATGAGGGACGCATAGATATTCGTGGTATACGTCCACAGCCACGGTTCAGAATCGTGAATACTTTGGCTAAGATCGCCCCCGAACAGTGGAATAATAAAATAGACGATCGCGAGGAAGCCGTAATAAAGTGGAAAGATCCTTACGAATCGCCGACCGTAAAAGGTGCGGAAATACGAGGGGGAACTACGAGTCTCGAGAAGAATATTTGTAATAAGAAAGCCCGAAAGTACGAAGAATAGATCGACACCGACCCAGAGCAAGCTCGTTGCCCGGAGCCATGCTTTATCGAATGTACTTGTTAGCCAGTAGGAGAATGCAGAATGATGTGCAACGATCATAAGCGCGGCGATGCCACGCAGTCCATCGAGTGCCGGATAATGTTTATCTCGTAGATTCAAGGTGTCGGGCAAATCGTGAATCAATCACAGGACGTTCATAGCATGCAACACGAAGAAGCGAAATCGGTTTCGGGTTGGATAACGCCGGTTTTTTCGCTCCCTTCAGGCCTCCTTGTTTGTGGCTTACTGTATGCGTGGACCCTTACGTACCCGCTCAACATCGATTCCTCTGTGCATGCCTATATGGCCGCACTGATCGTTAAGGGCTACTGGCCGTATGTCTCCGTATGGGAAAATAATTTTCCGGGTACAATATTCTTTGTCCATTTACCGGAATATTTATTACTCGGCAAAAGCGCTTTTGCATTTCATGCGTGGGATGTTTTGTGGCGCCTCGCAGGGACGTATCTTCTGTTTAAGATTGTCCGGCATATCGCGAGTTCAGTGAAACCGGCGCCTTGGCTTGCGGCGGTTCTTGTTGCTATTTATTATCTCAGTGTCGATAATCTTATGGTCGCCCAGCGGGATTGCTATGCGACGATCGTTCTTTTGGCAACTGTGTATATTCTTAATCAGGATGACAAAGATCAAGGCATTCAACGTTACCTATGGAGCGGCTTGCTTTATGGGATCGCAATTCTTATTCGCCCAACGAATGAGCTGTACGCTCTCTTCCTTGCAATATGGATCGTAGTCGTTGTGCGAAGCAGAAAGGGTGTCATCAATGGGATGATGTTTTTGATCGCAGCACAAATTTTTCTTGTCTTGTTTGGGCTGATCGCTTTGCTGGCCGGTCACTTCACTGAAATCTACACGATTATTATTCGCTTTAATACAGAAGTCTATTCCAAGTTCATCCCAATCGGAGAAATGTTTTATCCATTCGGAAAATATTGGTGGGTGTTGTTCGCGGTTCCATTCGGTCTGTATGCGTTAAGGAGCCGGGATCGACTTCTCTTCGGGGGATTAGTAGTAATTTCTTTTCTGACGCTTATTCCTCAAAAGCGGTATGTATATCAATATGATACGACGTTTGTACTGCTGTTGATATTGGCCGCGGTGGGATGGGTACATATCTTTATTCGATTAAGCTATAAAAGCTCTTCTGTTTTGCGATATCTCGGGCCGCTGGCGCTCGTAGTGTTTGTACTCTTCTTCTGGACGCGAGGGACAACTCAAAAGCATCTTGCTATAAGAGCGATAAAGGGACAACTGCCATCGGGACCAATCTACTGGCAATACGATACTTCGGACTCTTCTGGTTTCGCCGTGTTAGATTCTGTATCAGATTATTTAAAGAGATATGCTGGTCAAAATAGTCGCGTGCAATTTGTCGGCGAATATGCCTACCCTCTCTATTATGCCGATCTGTTGCCTGCTACACGCTTTATTACATTCCATTCGATCATGCTGAGAAATTCGAGGGGACAGCTTACAGAATTTCAACAGCAATGGCGAAGAGAGCTTATCGATACGTTAACGGCGGCCCCACCAGTTTATATCGTTGTTGCCGATGCGCCGGAATATGCTCGGGGTCACTTGAACGGCTTGCTCGGTCACCAAATACTCGAGCGCGATCTGACCTCGCTTCGTGATCTTATCCGGTCTCGCTATCATCGCGAGACCTCGATCGGGGCGTTTACCTTTTATCGTAGAAACGAAAAACCCCTCTAGTAGAGGGGCTCTTCACTTAAGCAGTTTTAAAATTATTCTTTTACTACCATGATCTTATTCTGGAACAGACCTGAATGGCCGGTTTGAATAGAGAGAATATATCCGCCTGGTCCAACGAAAGCGCCGGTTGCATCGCGCCCATCCCACGAGATGGAATGCGGCCCGCCATCGAGTGTAGTGTTCATCAGCGTGCGAATGAGAACGCCGCTCATGTTATAGATAGAAAGCGTTACATCATCTCGCGCCGGTAGTTCATAAGCGAACGTCATCTCGTCACCACCGCCAGCTACAAAGGGATTCGGATATGGCTGATATACAAAGATCTGATCTGTGCCATAATGCAGCTCTACGGTATTGGAGTAATGTTCAGAGCCATCTGCATCCGTTTCGTGGATCTGATAGAGATATGTACCCGGTGTAGTTGCCGCATCACTGAAAGAATAGTTGTGGCGCACTGAAGAAGCGCCTTGTCCGGATAACGTACTGACAGGTTCGAATGGCTCGTCACCAACAGAGCGCTCGATCGAGAAACGAGCGCCGGGGGCCTCGTTGTCGACATACCATGAAAGCTGAGTACCGTTCGGTGTTTTTGTTGCCGAAAGCGAGGTGGAAGAGACAGCAAGAATTCCATTCAACTCCCAAATGCCACGGCCATGTGTTGCTACGCGGAGCGTATTGCGGTTCGGTGCAACTTGTACATCACGGCAAGGGATGAGACCCGGAAAACCGTCCATAAAGCTCCAGTGCTGGCCTGCATCTCTGGTAACAAACATGCCAAAGTCCGTACCTGCATACCAGGTAGTGAGCGGATTTACCGAATCCATTGCAACGCTCATTACATTGCAACTTGTGGAAATTCCTGCGCCGGGCAGGCTCTCACCAGCGACGCCGGAGGCATCGGTCCACGTTTTACCAGTATCCGGTGACACCATGATCTTATTCTTCGATCCGGCAAGGCTCACCAATATGAACGTCGGATTTTGGGCTGTTGCATTGATCGATGTTACAACGCTACCGGAAGGAAGATTCGAGCGCAAAGTCCATGTGCCCTTTGCACCAAATTGCGTTGATAAATAGAATTTACTGCGCCACCCTGCCGCATAAATAATGTTCGCATCCCAAGAAGGTAAGCCGATGGCGCTCGTGTAATAAACGTTATCGCTGGTTGAGCTGAAATTCGGATCGAGCTTTGTCCACGTCGTACCGCTGTTAGTAGATTGCCACAAGGATTGGCGTCCTTGATACAAAATGTTTGATGCCTGAATGGGAGGACGGTTAGCTGGTGACATTTTAAATGGAGAATCCCATCCGGTAGCTTCACGTACCCAACCGCTCGACGTATTCATCGTTGTGTCGCTACAGATGACGGTCCAACCATCATTGGGATCCACCGTTGGTTCTTGCTTGGTCGAAACCGTCATGCCGAACACACCCTGGCTATAGACGAAGTTTTTATTGCTAGCGACAAGCACTTGTGTTGCGTCGCCACTCTTGCGGTAGAGTGGGTCCTGGCCCTTCGTAAGTTTCCACATCCCCTGGTCCTGCAAGCCCGCAAACGTTAAGGCGCTGGATGGATCACCAAGCGCTGGCTGCATGCCAATGTGGTATACACGGTTCGTGACCATTGAGCGTGAATGGAGTATCCATCCGCCGGTATTAGCAACATCGTTCGAACCGGACGCATAATTTACGAAGAGGCCTCCATCGTTACCATCATAGACGATGCGCGAGTTGAGCGGATTGAATGCAAAAGAATGATGGTCAACGTGCGGATACCCACCTTTACCTTCCGAATGGCCTGGATCGTAATCGCTAAATGCGACCCAAGAGCCGGAGCCTTGCTTCGTATATGCTACGACTCCGCCGGCATAGATCGTATCACTATTAACAGAGTTCGGACTAACTGCAAGGTATAGATCGTACCACCCTTGAGGATTAGTGATACCGGAGGCCTTTACGATAAAAAGATCGGACGGAATGGTTGGCGAGTAAGAATTCCAGGTTGCACCCGCATCTGTCGATTCATACAACATCGCCTGATCGCTCGTAAATGTATTCGTTAGAAGAGCGAATATTTTATTCGGAGCCTTTGCGGGTGACGCGAGCGCTGCCCGACCGATCGAAGTAGGAGTATAAAAGTTTGTGGAAGTTGTGGTCTTCACCCACGTCTTACCATCATCGGTCGATTTATAGACACCACAATTGTTATTGCCATATACCCGATAAGCATCACCGCCTGCGATCATATAAAGAGTGACCGCTCCGCCCTGATCTTGTGTCGAAAGCATATCCCACACCACATTCCCGCGGGAGTAGACCGTATCCCATGTTGCACCATAGTCGGTGGAGCGGTAGAGCCCCATATTTTGATCGTATGCCGAAGCAAACACGATGTTCGATTTCGTCGGATGGACAAAAACTTTCACGAACGATCCTGTATCGACTTTGCCGGTAGCTCCCGTTGAAGTTGTGACGTTAAGACGTGTGAATGTAGCTCCACCATCGGTGGTCTTGTAAAGTCCGCTGCCGCCATAGTTCACATTAGCCGGAAAGCAATAACCTGTACCAACATATAGGGTATTAGTATTTGCCGGATCGATCGCAATGGACGAGACAGCGAGGTTTGGTAGCCATTCGTCGGTGAGTGGCATCCAATTGGCGCCAGTGTCAAGCGATTTCCATACGCCTCCACCCGAACCGCCGGCAAACATAATATTGGGATGCTGAGGATCGAAGACGATCGACGTCGTGATGCCTGCCGAAGGTACGGTATCAGCTCCCGTTAGACCGATATTGGTCCATTGACCTGAAAGAACGTGACCCGGTGCACTCTTCATCGCCGGGCGGCTTGCGCGTAAATAATCCTGGCGTGCTTCCTCGAATGTTTTCAGATAATCACTTTGGCTTACTGTCCCAGAAAGTCCAGCTTCATGTACATACTCATCGAACTCTCGAGCGAATGGCATCGAACGGCGGAGCTGTTCCGGCATCCGGTTGAGCTCGTAATAGGCACCGGAATCGGTGGGAGCTACCATGGGATGCGGAGCGATCTCAGCCTCATCTGATTGAGCGTTACTGGTGGACGGAAGTATGAGGAGGGATAGAAGAAGGGAGAAGACCGTGACAAAACCGAGATGGCCTGGCGCGCTCTTCCAACGAGTGACTATCATGGAAATGAGAATCAGGGTTAGTTTGCGAAATATTACAATTACGGCCAGACTAAACTTACCGTAACCGAAGAGCATACAACACGCAAACTTTATATCGGTTGCAGAAACGGCTGCTTCGAAAAACAGGGATTATCCCTCTTTTTTTACAGCTAAAACCTGCCCAACATGAACCTCGTCTGCCGACACCGTATCTTCACCGATATGCCTTGGCACGGTGTGCCGATCTTTCGGTTCGAGCAATCGCGGAGGATTAATCTCCCTCCAGGTGGTATCGGCGTGGTTGCCTTTGATCGAGATAAGCTGATACCGTATCTTCTCTATAGTATCTTCGCCGAAGTTTTCATAAAAGACGGTCAGATAGGGCTTGCCGTCTTCATATTCTTTGTAGACCGAAACCTCGAGGCCAGGGGACTTGACCCATTTATCCTTCTCAGACGAGCAGCCTACCATAATCCCCAAAAGGCTACCGATGGTTAGTATTCTAAAAGAATGTCGTTTCATTAGCTCTGCGAAGAAAAGAATTACAACAACAGCACCAATCGAGAAAATAGCGTTCTAAAAGCCAGATTTTTATTTGATACAAAGGATTCGACCGTCGAAACTGACGCTAAGATTCCAACGTAGTGCAATCGCATTCAAAAGCGGAATTATTCATGCAAAACACGTTTTTGAAGCCCGTCTTTTAATTGGTACCATCCGTAGGAGCATGCTTCGAAAGCCATTCCGGCGGCTGCGTCAATGAGGATCATCCTCAATTTTTATAACTTTAAGAAGCAAAAAAAGGAAGATAGACATGACAAAACTCGCTCAACGAATTGCCATCGCGGCATTCGCAGTCTTCGGCCTCTTCGGTACGGCCCATGCCCAGAAGATCGCCGTAGTTGATATTAATACGATCGTTACTGCTATGCCGGAGTATCAAACCGCGAATGCGAAGCTCGAAGGACTCAGCAAGGCCTATATGGATTCGCTGACCATCATGCGCACGCAGTACCAGTCCAAGGCGGATGCTTATGCCAAGGTTGGCGAGACGGCCAGCGCCGAGTTCAAAAAGAAGTCGCAGGAAGACCTTTCGAACCTTCAGGATCAGTTCTCCAAGTTCCAGGAAGCGAAGTTCGGTCAGACTGGCGAACTCGCACAGCTCCGCGAGCAGCTTATGAAGCCGATTACCGACAAGCTTCAGGCGTCGCTTCAGTCGTATGCAAAGAAAGAGCACATCTCCGTCATTATCCCTAAGACGGCGACCGTATATGTTGAAGAGACACTCGATCTGACGACCAAATTCCAGGAATACCTGAAGGCTCAGGCCTCGAAGTAAGGCCTTTATTTTCGCCTACTATACTGGCGAACAAATGGGACTTTTTCTAAGCGTGGCTGCTTTTACAGAAGCAGCCACGCTTCTTTTTGTGTACGAATATTAATAAGAAGTAAGCGATCGGACCGGTTATCACTGTATTTTAAGATCATGCGAATTGCCTCTCGAATATCTCTTCTCGTTGCGATCGGTGCGTTGCTCCTTTCATCGACGTCATTTGCGCAGCAAACGCGCGTTGCTTATATCGATGCCTCCAAATTACTGAAGCGAATGCCTGAGGCACGGGAGGCACAACAACGCCTAGACCAGCTAACAGATAGCTGGAAGAAGGAGGCCGCCGATATGCAGGCCGAGATCGATCGTAAACAGTCAGATTACGATCGCCGCAAACTCATCATGACCGATGCAGAGCGAACTTCGGCAGAACTCGATCTTCAGAACCTTCGAAAGAAGCGCGATGATTACCTGCATCAAAAATTCGATCCGCAAACGGGAGGGGAATTGTATGCTCAGCAAGCACAGCTTATGAAACCGGCGTATGATAAGCTTACGAATGCGATCAAGGAAGCGGCAGAAGACGGCAAGTATGATTATGTGATCGACCGCAGTTCAAAAGATGTCGTTCTTCTTTATACGAATTCGAAGTTCGATCTTACGATCCCCGTTGCGCGTAAGCTCGGTATTGAATCTGAAATCCTGACCACACCACTTGTACAAGGTACGAATAAACCAACTCAGCCGGGAGCACCAGCCATTCAGCAAAGCGTACAACAACCTGGAGAACCCCCGCAACCGGGCCAACAGAATCCGGCTCTGAATCAGGGATTAACGCCGAATCAGCAACCACCGCAGTATAATTCGGGTAGTGTCAATCCTGGTCAGCAACCGCCGCCGCCACAAAAGCAGCCTGCTGTTTCGCATTAACGAACGAGTATACTGATGGATGATCGGGTTGTGAAACCGGCTCTCGAGCTTCCGGGAATACCGGTAGCTGTCGGTGCTGGTGAAAGTGTCGTTGAAGAGTTTCTCGAACGGCGAACTGCACCAAACAGGAATACTCGTTTTTCTTTGCATCGAACGGGAGAAACAACCGTTCATGGTCCGCTTCCTATCATAATCGGTATTACCGGCCACCGTGATCTTCGTGCAGAAGACATTCCGCGTTTAGAAGAGCTTTTGCGTGCCGAATTTGCGGCACTTTGCGTGCGATATCCTTCTACGTCCTTTATCCTACTTTCAGCATTAGCGGATGGTGCTGATCGGCTGTGTTCTCGCATTGCGATCGAAGTGGGTATGCGGCTCATCATAGTGCTGCCTATGCCGATCGGGATATACGAAACCGATTTTGATGATGCATCCAGAAAAGAATTTCACGCCATCATTAGTAAGGCCGAGCATTCTTTTGAATTACCGCTTGTGGAAGGTCAGGAGCAGGAAGATATTCTCGCCCATGGCCCAGGGCGTGAGCGGCAATATGCGCAATGTGGTGCATTCCTCGCAATGCACTGTACGATTCTTGTAGCGTTGTGGGATGGCGTGCCGCTTCAAAAAATCGGTGGGACTTCCAATGTCGTCAGGTTTCGATTGGAAGGAGTGCCGGAGCCCTATGCCGCTCCTCACAGTGAACTTGATGCGCCAGACAACGGACCCGTTTATCACATTGTAACTCCACGGTATTCGAATCCGAACGCCGCAGATGCTTTTCAAGTGAAGCGTCTTTATCCTAAAGGTTATGCCTCTCAGGAAGAGGCGGAGCAGGCGTATCGCGATATTTACGAACGCATGGAAATGCTGAATCGCGATGCAGTTACGCATGCGGAAGAGCTTAAAGAGAACTTAAGTGCGAGTAAGGAATATATTTTCCCGACAAGTGTACGGTCCGCGATGCCAACGCCGCTTCGCGAAACGCTCGATTTTTATTCTATTGCCGATGTATTGTCGCAACGATTTCAACGCCGGACGTTTGCGACTCTAAAATTGATTCTTACATGTGTGTTCCTTGCGGTCGCTTGCTTCGAGGTATATTCGGGGCCGCTCGCGGCTTCTGAGATGCTCATGGCTTACCTGGCGATTCTGCTCATAGCGTTCGGAATTTTCAGTTGGGCAAAACGTCAGGGGTACCAAACGAAATACCTTGATTACCGCGCACTTGCGGAGGGGTTGCGGATTCAATTCTTTTGGAAGTTGGCAGGCCTGAAGGATTCCGTCGCTGATTTTTACATGCGGAAGCAACGCAGCGAACTTGACTGGATACGCAATGCCGTTCGAAGCTGTATGACCGAAACATGTCCCGACGAGACAATTGGTCAAGCTTCCACTCGACCGGATATAACGGAAAAAGATCGATTGAAGCTCGTTCTCAAGTATTGGGTCGAGGATCAGGCCAATTATTTTGCACGGGCCGCCCATCGCGATCACAAACGCGTTCACTGGTATGAACGAACGGTGAGTATTCTATTTGCGATCGCTCTCTTTGCTGCTGGGTTACAGGCGTTCGTTTTTGATTATAGTCATTATCTTGTACTCGGAGTCGTATTGCTTTCCCTTTCAGGTGCACTACTTCACGAATTCCTGAATAAGAATGCTTTTTCTGAACATACCCGTCAGTACGACCGCATGAGTGCGTTCTTTAACAGAGCAAAGATGCACCTTGAAAAGCTGATCGAGGAAAACCGTATCGAAGATGCACAACGATTTGTCGCCGAACTCGGCCGCGAAGCGTTAGCCGAGAACGGCGACTGGATACTCACTCATCGAGATCGCCCCCTGGAAGTTCCTCAGGGTGCATAGATTACGAGGAACGACGACTGCTTCGTCCGTTGCTCTTCGAACGGCTATCATATCCGTTATGTGCCACTTCGAATTCCGACTCGCCATGACTCGCTTCTTCATTCACGAATTGCTCGGCAAGTTGCGTTAATTTCTCGTTGGCTTGCTTTTCCTCGGAGAGGGTTTGGTTGAGAAGTTCGGCCTGATCGTCGAAGCCAAGCTGCTCTGCCCATGTACGGACGGTACCATAGCTTGCGATCTCATAATGCTCGACTTTTTGCGCCGCTCCGATGATCGCAGCATCGAGCGCGTCGTCGTTTACATCGGATGACAAGATCTCGAGCGCTTCATCGAGAATGCCTTCCATACCCGTGCACTTCTTGCCACGGACCTTCTGCCCGCACATTTCAAACACTTGTTCGAGGCGGTCAATGTGGTTCTCCGTTTGTTCCAAATGGTTTTCGAACGCTTGTTTCAATTCCGAGTGCGAGATCGCCTTTGCGATCCGTGGAAGTGTTTTCGTGAGTTGTGTTTCCATGTTGTAAAGGTCGCGCAACTCATTGATATAAATATCCTGCAGTGTATTTAGCTTAGGCATGTGCAATTACTCCTGAATAGTAAAATAGTGTGGATCAACTTGAACGGTGCGGATGAGCATCATCCGTAGCAGAGCCGTGCTGATAAATGCTGCAAAGCACACGCCGTAAAATCAAGATGGAATGTTTGGAGTAAAGCCTTAATGTAAAAAGAACGGAGAGAGAAAACATCTAAAATAAAACACCCGCTAAAGACGAGCTTTCATGTGCTACGATCTCCAGCGGGCATTCGGCGTTTCAGCCGCAGTAGACTTCGACGATCGTTACTTCGGTCGAAGTGACACATCGTTGTATGGCTCTCCTGGCGGTGTAGAAAGTGACCGTACGCCCTCGATTACAAGTTCGTGCTCTTTCGCCGCACGAGTCTCTTGCAGAAACGGAGGGGTATCCCTACGTTCCGTTTGATCCTTGCGTGTTGCACGTTTACTTGATTTATCTTTCTGAGGCATATTCAGTTCTTGCAAGTGCTCAATTCACCGCATGTGACGACTCTTGTCGTGCCGGTGTCGTCGCATAATAGGTGTGATTCGCTCCCGTATTGGGGTTGGATCCTGTGGCCGGCGCACTATTCGTGTGATTTCCGTTCGCGAAATTGTTTCCACCGCGTAACGAACTGCCAGCGTCATTCAGGAAACTGGTGGAGATCGCATTCGAATGACTTACCAGTTCTTGCGCCGAATGGCCGGGTACGGGCTCGTCCATATGCTGGCCGCGAGTGCCTCGACTTTCGCCGCCTTTGCGTCCGGCTGCTCGTGCTTCTTCAGAGCTCCACTCATGTGCAGTTCCTTTTGCGTGGGCAGCCTTTCCGCCTTTGGAAGCGATGAGCCGTTGTTTCTCACCGTCCATTGATGCAAATCCTCGTTTGCTGGTATTCGCCATGTTTCTCTACTCCTTAGTTTGGTGACGGTTAACTGAATTCTTAGCGGTTCGAAGTACCTTGTTGCGAGCCGCCCTGTCGGGATCCGCTGTTAGAGCCACCGGATTGTTGGCCCGAACGCTCCTGGGTGTTGCCACGATTAATATCACGGTCCGATCCGGAATTTCCACTACGCGAAGGGTTCTGTTGGCCACTCTTGGATGGGTTCGAATTTGACCGATTGCTATTCCGTGATGAGTCGTTGTTTTGGTTTTGTGCCATCGTTGTATTATAAATAGGTGCTTAAAAATAGTGTGATCAGTAAAACTTAGAGCGCCACGACGACAGTTAGGCGTATGGATGAGTAGTTCGTCATGGGCTTGTAATGGACTCATGCTACAAGCATTATGCCTGAGGCAGCTCCGCAGCAGGAAGCGAAAAAATAGCCAGAAACGCGATTTTTTAGCGAATACGAACCTATTTAGTATTTTAGAATTTATTCCCCATGTTTCTATATGATACTGAAGGAATCGGAGTTTTTTAATATCCGGATTATTCCAGGTGGCCAACCGTAAGACCCGCCTTGCCATTGTTACACAGGACCCTGCCAATTACGGTGGAGTATTGCGTCTGGTCGAGTATATTTACTTGAGAAGCAAGACTGCAGGTCTGGACCCCACGGTAGTTCATTATGCACGCTTCGAATCACATCCTGAACTCCACTCTTCGCTTTTTAACCTTACTAGAGGGGAGTTACAGTTAACTCCCAATATTAAAGAGTATGAATTTCGACGAATGCGCTCGATCGCTCTCGGTGCCCGTTTGCCCGAATGGGAGCGTAACCGCGTTAAGGCGAATCAGCTTTGGAAGAAAACGCTCGATCAGTTCAACGCTTTTATACTTGTAACCGGCTCGGCTCATACAGGACTCGCTCTCGTAGAATTACATAAGCCGTTCATCGCGTGGGTCTCATCGACGGTCGGAATGGACCGTCGGGAGAGATTGCAAAGCAGTCGGGGTCCGGCTAGTATAGTAGAAAAAGCCGGCCTCAAGCGAATACTGAGTGCGGAACAGCAGGTACTTGAGGCGGCGACCAAAGTACTTGCTGTCAGTGAGGATACTCGCAGGCATGTTCAGCAACTCACTAAGAAGACCGTTGAAGTCTGGCCTTATCCTATCGATACGAGTCATTTTGTGCCTGCTCGGCAGATTTACACACCACAAAAGCCCAGCTTCGTATTCGTCGGTCGTGCTAACGATCCTCGCAAGAGGATAGAGCTATTCGTACAGGCGTGTAAGGAGCTTCATACCATAGCTCCCCAACTTGATTTCACAGCCACTGTTGTTTCCTCCGAATTTTCCTTAAAAGAAAAACCAACTTTTCAGATCCATCACCTTTCTGAAGTGTCGGATGATAATTTAATAGAATTGTATCAGTCATCTACAGCCCTTTTGGTTACAAGTGAGCAGGAAGGGCTTGGTATCGCTGCGATGGAAGCTATGGCCTGCGGACTTCCAGTTATTTCTTCTCGCTGCGGTGGCCCCGAAACATTTATTGTTGACTCAAAGACCGGTTTTTTTGTTGAGGATGATCCCAAGGCGTTCGCCAACGCGATGCTTCAATTGGCGTCCGATGAGCGCATGCGGCAAAGCTTTGGCTCTGAATCACGGCACCGAATCGAACGGGATTTTAGCGAACAGGTTTGGAACGCTAAGTTCGAAGAGATGCTGAACAATTTATAGACGGTAATGGCGTTCTCACCCAATTCAAACGAAGGTCTTCAAAGTTTTCTCGATCTTGCAGGCACGTATTGGCCAAGGCTAGCCGCAGCGATTGTCGGCGGCGGCATTATCGGACTCGAGAATCAGATCTATGGCAAATCGGCAGGACTTCGTACTTGCCTTATGGTCTCGATCAGTTGTTGTGTGATCACGATCGTTTCGATCCAAACAGCTATTGTTTATGGCGGAGAACCAGGACGTATTTCAGCCCAAATCATTACCGGTATTGGCTTTATTGGTGCCGGTGTCATTTTAGTGCGTGGTGGTAAGATTGCAGGTATTACCACTGCATCTACGATCTTCTTTACTGCGGGGCTTGGTATTATGGCCGGTTCTGGTTTTGTCATTACTACCATAGCGATAAGTATTATTGCCCTTGGCGTTCTTATTCTGCTTAAGCCGATCGACCGGTTTATTGACAATAATCCCTGGTTCATCTCGCTCCGTGTGCGCGACCGATCACACCGCCGTGCTCACCGGCGGTCAGCAGCGGTGGCGAAAGCGGCGAAGGTTATTACCCCGCTGACCGAAGAAAAAAGCAGTAACTAGTGGAGTAGTGCTTTTCCGTGGCAGGCACGCCCGATTGTCAGAGTGCGTTACTTTCTCTCCAATTTCCTACTTAGAATGTCAGAGCCATTAGCAAAAGCCTATTCCCCGAACACGGTAGAAGCAGCGTGGTATGAGCGATGGGAACAAAATCACCTGTTCGACGCGAATCGCGCTGAACTGAATGCGCAGGATCCGACTGGCCGCAGGGCGGTCGATAAGCCGCCGTTCACAGTCGTCATCCCACCACCGAATGTGACGGGCATTCTGCATATGGGACATGCACTCAACAATACGATTCAGGACGTCTATATTCGTCTTTATCGTATGCTTGGCTATGAAGCGCTCTGGATGCCGGGTACCGATCATGCGGGAATTGCCACGCAAACCAAGATCGAGCGGGAGTTACGGGCCGAAGGGCTTACTCGTCACGACCTTGGACGCGAAAAATTTTTAGAACGAGTCTGGGCATGGAAAGAGAAGTATGGTGATATTATCATCAGTCAGCTTCGAGCACTCGGCTGCTCGTGCGACTGGCGTCGTACTCGTTTTACCATGGATGAAGCGTACTACGATGCCGTCATCGAGTGCTTTGTGCGATTATACGAGAAGGGGCTTATATATCGGGGCAAACGGATCATTAACTGGTCGCCGCTTGCACAGTCCGCGCTTTCGGATGAAGAAGTAATATATAAGGTCACAGAAGGCAAGTTATATTTCTTTAAATATCCTGTCGTTGGTACGAAAGGTAGCGAGCAAGAATATATAACGATCGCTACCACTCGTCCTGAGACGATGCTGGGTGACGTTGCAGTAGCGGTAAATCCCGACGATGAGCGGTACAAGCACTTGGTAGGCCGCACCCTTATGTTGCCGCTGGTGAATCGTGAGATTCCAGTGATCGCGGATAGCTACGTCGATAAAGAATTCGGTACCGGCTGTGTAAAGATCACACCGGCGCACGATCCGAACGATTTCGAGATCGGCATTCGTCACAAGCTTGCACAGATCAATGTGATGGATACACATGGCGTCATCAATGAAAATGGTGGACGCTTTGCCGGCCTCGATCGCTTCGACGCGCGTAAGCGTGTGGTTGAAGAGTTGCAACTTCTCGGACTCGTTGAAAAGATCGAGAATTACACTCACTCCGTTGGATACTCCGAGCGCGGCGGTGAAATGGTCGAGCCTTATCTTTCGGATCAGTGGTTTGTGAAGATGAAACCACTGGCCGAGCCGGCACTGCAGGTGGTTGAGGAAGGGTTGATCCACTTTCATCCCGAGCGATGGCTCAATACCTATCGTCATTGGATGACGAACATCCGCGATTGGTGCATTTCGCGACAGTTGTGGTGGGGGCACCGCATTCCCGCGTGGTACGCAGAGACTGGAGAAATTTTCGTTGGCCGCAACGAAGAAGAGGCGCGAGCAAAAGCAAAGCACAGTGGATATAACGGGCCACTGATGCAAGATTCCGATGTGCTCGATACATGGTTCTCATCCTGGTTATGGCCATTTGCCACGTTTGGTTGGCCTGATGCTACGCCGGATTTACAGGAGTTTTATCCCACCTCTCTTCTTTCGACAGCACCGGATATCATCTTTTTCTGGGTCGCGCGTATGATCATGGCAGGCATTGAATTCATGCCAAGCATACCTTTGAAGGACGGATCGCAGCGAACAAAGTTGACGGACCTCATTCCATTCAGAGACGTCTATTTCCATAATGTCCTGCGTGATCTCGAGGGACGTAAGATGTCCAAATCACTGGGCAATTCTCCGGATCCGTTAGACCTCATCGCGAAATATGGTACTGATGCGGTTCGTTTTACGCTGTTGTATCTTGCTCCTCTTGGGCAGGACGTACGTTTTGGTGAAGAATCGTGTGAGATCGGCCGTAACTTCGCGAATAAACTGTGGAATGCCACACGCTTTGTGCTGATGAAGCGTGATGAATATCAGGCCTCAAAGCCAAAAACGGAATTTGAGAGCGAAGATACCGAATTGCAGAATATAAGCACGAATGGTGAAAAGCGTGGACCTAATAATCTTCGTGTTTTTGCCGGACCTGTTTCAGCAAAGCCTTTTGAAGCTCCTGCAACGCTTGCGGATAAATGGATACTTTCCCGTGCTAATCGAGCTGCTCGCGATATTCGCGCTGCATTTGATAGCTACCAGATCAACGACGCAACCAAGACGCTATATGATTTCATTTGGGGCGATTTCTGCGATTGGTACCTCGAGATCGTAAAGCTACAGCCGGATTCCACGCCGCTTGCAGTCGAGATATTAGAAGGTATTATGCGCCTGTTGCATCCGATCATGCCATTCATCACGGAAGAGCTATGGCATGCGCTGACCGGTAATGACGAGAACGTTCTTATCGGGCGTGATGACTATGTGACTGCCGATGACGGGAAGATCGACGATAACGTTGAAGCAGATTTTGCATTCGTTCAACGTACCATCGAGGCCATTCGCCTCGTTCGCTCGACGATCAAGCTAGCGCCTTCAAAAAGCGCGGAGATCGTCCTGCAAGCAGGAAAAGCAAGCGATAGGACATTACTTGAATCGGCGCGCCATATTATGGAGCGGCTGGGCCGCGCCTCGTCGTTAAGGATCGAATCCGATGATAAAGAGTATTCATCACGAGAATATGCTGGAGAGTTGGTCGGCGCTCGCGGTCGCATCCTTATTAAGCTCGAGCAGCGTTCTGACGAGGAACGTAAGCAGGAGAAAGAACGCCTTTCGAAAGAGTTAGAGCGTGTACTTTCCCAGAAAGAACAAGTGAGCGCAAAGCTTTCGAACGAAGGATTTGTTGGCCGCGCCCCCGCGCATGTTATCGAAAAGGAACGAGAAAAACACGCGAGTTATGAGGCACAGATCGAAAAACTAAAGGCGAGCTTGGAAGAATTGGCGTAAGCAATGAAGCCATATTAAAAAGCCCTTCTCACCAGAGAAGGGCTTTTCATTTACGTAGATCGTAAACTACTTCATCAGCATGAACTGTCGCGCCAGCCGAACATTGCCACTTGTAAGAGTGTAGAGATATGTGCCGCTCGAAAGATCCTTGCCGTCGATCGTCAGCACTTGCTTCCCAGCAGCCATGAATCCCGAAAAGACGGTACGTACAACATGGCCCGTAAGATCGAGTATGTCGATACGCACATTAGCATCTCTCGGAGTTGTCACTACCAGATCAGCCGAGCTATTGGTCGGATTAGGATAGGTTTGACCGAGTTCGAAACCATCCTGCTGCTCGAAGGATGATACCGAATTGGCTGCGCCAATACCGGACGTTGTATAGCTGAATCCTGGTACCAACGGCATCGGGCTGGAATTCGGGAAGGTCAGCGTCATGTATTCTGTGCCGATCTTTTTCGGGCAGAACCGAATCGTAATAGTTGCAGAGCCATCAGCAGGAATCGTTGCCGGAGTAGCTTGGGTAACGACCGAGAAATCATTAGCGTCTGCCCCTGTAATAAGAGCATCGCCCAATGTCCAATCAGTATTACCGTTGTTCGTGATCGTAATATCGAAGTTCGAGCAATCACGAATTGGAACCGGAGAGGTGGGTGCTCCCATGGCGGTCGCAATAATACCGGCTCCGACGCCATTCAGTGTTACTACTTGCGGAGTAGCACCGCTCGTGATCTGCAAGGAGCCTACGGCTGGGCCAATAGCCAACGGAGCGAATTTCACGATAAACGTTGCAGCGCTTCCTGGAGCTATTACGGCTGAAGCGGCTGGTGTTACCGTGTACGTAGTAACTCCGGATAGAAGCTGAGCGGAGTAGGTCTCTGGAAAATCTCCGCAATTGTTTACCGTGATCGTATCATACGATGTTGAACCTACGAGCGTTAATCCCTTTGTGCCGAACTCGACGCTCATGGCAGAAGGCTGAGCACAATGTTGTGTGCCGTAACCAATAAGCGGTACCATCAGGGTGATCGGATGATCGGAAGTCGATCCTAATACGACTAACGTATCGAACACGAATCCGGGTACAAGTGGGGTAAAGCACAAGGACGCAGATCGTGACTGACCTGGCGAAAGGGTAAACGGCGCACCCGAGTTAACGGTGAATTGAGGTGCGGTTTGCCCGGTAATATAGGTGCGCGAAACCGTGATGTTCGCCTGACCGATATTGGATAGCAGGTCCGTTATGCAGGACGTTTGACGGACCAACGCCGAATCGACTATCGGTCCTGTTACGATGAGTTTGCCAAACGGTACACCGATACCAGTTACGTAGATCGTGAACTTGCTGGTATCACGAGGCGGAGCATCGAACGTCTGCGGAATATCGGTGTAGAAAGAGAAGTTCGCCACACGAGTGCCATTACGCAACGGCTTGAAGCAGATGTTGACAATTCCGGTTGCGCCAGGAAGCAATTTTACAGTCGATCCTGTGAGTGGGAACAATGTGAAATCATAATCACCGCCATTCTTCATCTGCTTTGAGATCGTCAGTGTGTCAGAACCCGGATTGTATAGGCTAAGAGCAGCGCAAAGCGAATCCCCAATCGCTACGGAATCGAAGTTAAGGGTATTTCCGGTGAGAGCCGAGGCGGTCGTGATGGTCAGGCGTTGCAGAATACCGATACCAGATAGTGGTAGCGTGTATACTGGAAGAGTGAGCGCATTCGTTGTTACCACGAGCGCGGCATCGGTACGACCTTCGAATTTCGGGCCGAATTGGATACCAATAGAATCGGTCATACCGGCAGGGATCGGCCCTTCCGGCATGTGTACGATCGTATAATTATCTGGGTTAGTACCTGTAAAGTGCGCGTTCCTGATCGTCAATGGCCCCGTCCCGATCGACGAGACGTGTAAGTAAGCTACGGTCGTTCTGCGTAGCCGTACACGAGAGGTATGGAAGAGGCTCGTTTCCTGATATTGGACTTCTGGTGCGACGCCAGTGCCAAGGAGGCTTACCGATTGGGAAGCGGAATCCCTTCCGTCGGTGCCCAACGTGAAGGTTGCAGTACGGGGGCCAGCACCAAATGGGGTGAAGCTGATACAGAACTCAGCGGAGCTGCCAGGAAGAATAGAATCGCCGATCTGCGGACCACTCGTTACAGCATAGTCCGGCATTCCTGTAATACTATAATTTTGAATATGAAGCGTACCCTCGCCGACGTTGCTTGCCGTCACACACAGCGTGACCGGAGGTTCACTTATTTCGGCTGTTCCAAAATTTAGTGACTTCGGCTGCAGACTAAGTTGAGGTGGTGGTGCTGATTGACCCGTTACCCATGTAAGTGCGTTGGCCATTAAGATGGCGCCGTCAGTACTCGCTGTCCATAAATCCGATCGAATATCGGAAGAGACAGGAAAGAAATTGAGATCCGCTCGTCGAACGTGGCTGGGCCCGACATCATCGCGTGCTGCGGCAAGAATATTTTCATCATCCCAATAAGCGATGGTGTAGGCATCGCCAACGAGCGATGAGGAGCATCGGTAGCTGCTTTCGCCTCCGTCGAACGTCGTTACATTTGCCATAATAGGGTGGGAAGGACGGCTTACACCACCGAGGCTCGCAAACCCATAATTGACACTAACGTCGGCAGACAATGCCAGATATGTGCTGGTCATAAGGGGTCCATCGAACGTCCAACCGGAGCTATAGCTGAACATACAGAGGACGAGCCCGCCGCCGCCATCGACATAAGAAGCGAGGGCATCACCGGTGCCTGTGGCTGCATTGTAATCGGTGAACGCCAGAACCGCGTTGTAGGATTGAAGGGTCGAAAGGGAGGGTGCTTCGCTTCTGCAATTAAACCAATCAACCGATTCAAATTGGCCGGTATTGTATAGCTTAGCGGCTACGTCCTGACCCCATGAATCTATTTCGGCTCCCACCACTAACACTTTCGGGAGTGCCCATGAATTAGAAGCGATAAGTGATAAACTAAACAGCACCAAAACGGCGCAAAGAATGCGTTGGAAGTGATTAGAGATTCTCATCGGACCTACAGAGAATAAATGATTGTAAGTAGGGCGTTCGACCGGGAGATTCGGAGGACCGCTGTAAACCACAAAGGGAGGTTTACTCCACAAAGATACAACTTTTTAACTGGCTTGGCATAAAATCATGAAGCTACTCGTCTGTGAGACAAGCATGAAAACAAGAGCGGCCTTTGCACATGCAAAGGCCGCTTATTTTGAAGTGTAAGAAAAAGTACTACTTCATAAGAATGAATTCCCGAGTGAGACGCACATCGCCGCTCGTAAGGCAATAGAAGTATGTACCACTTGCGAGAGTACGAGCGTCCAGCGAAAGCGTATGATCGCCTGCTCCCAGCGTGCCTGTAAACATTGTCTTCACAACCGCTCCGCTCATGTCGAGCAGGTCGATACGGATCGCTGCATCCTTTGGAAGCGTGACGAACACATCTGCGGTGCCATTCATTGGGTTCGGATAGCTCTGTCCTAATACAAAGCCATTTTGTTCGGCCTTAAGTGAGACACCGCTCGAAGCACCGACCCCGTTCGTCGTATAACTGAAGGAGGTTAACGGCGCCGGAGAGGCGTTCGGGAATGTAAGAGTCATCGATTCCGTACCGACGGTCTTCGGGCAGAACTGGACCGTTACGACTCCCGTCTCACCGGCAGGAATCGTTGATGGCGTCACTTGCGTAACGACGGTGAAGTCGTTGGCATTAGCTCCGCCGATCGTTGCCGTTCCTGGCGTCCAATCAACGTTACCACTATTGGTTACCGTTATCGAGAAGTTCTGGCATGCACCGATCGAAACCGGAGCATTGGGCGAGCCGGTCGCGCTTGCGGTGACTCCACCGCCAACGCCATTCAGCGTTACGTTGATCGGAGCGGGGCCTCCGGAGACCATAAGCGTACCTGCTGCATTGCCCATTGCTGTCGGTTTGAAGCTGACAACGAATGTAGTAGAAGCGCCTGGTGCGACTTGTACTGCCGTGTTTGGGCTAACAGTATATGTTGTTGCACCAGCCGTAATGCTTGGTGTGAACGTAGCGCTGAGATCGCCGCAATTCTGTACAGTGATAGTATCTACATCTGTTGCACCAACGAGCGTAATACCTTTTGCGCCAAAGGCAGCCGTCAAAGGTGATGCAGTTGCACATTGTTGTAAGCCATATCCTGTAAGCGGAAGCACAATGGTGAATGAATGCTCCGACGTGGTGCCAGTAACGGTAAGCGTATCACCGACGGGGCCACGGGTATGCGCGGTAAAGCACAGCGATACCAGTTTCGTCTGTCCAAACGGAACAGTAAATGGTGTTGGCGTACTGACGCTAAATTGGGAAGCGGTCGGACCGGTGATCACAGCAGAAGTGATCGTCATATCCGCTAAGCCAACATTCTTCAGCGTATCGGTAATGCAATTCGTGTTGCCTATAACCGCAGAATCGACTATTGGCCCTGTCACGGAAAGAAGACCGTATGGTACTCCAATTCCGTTGATATTCACGACGAACTGGCTTGTATCGCGGGTCGGCATTTCGAAGGTCGCCGGAATATTGGTGAAGAACCGGATGGAAGCTTCTCGGAAGCCATTCTTGATCGGCTTGAAGCAGATGTTCGTCACCTTTGTACCTCCGGGCACGATCATGGTGTCGGCACCACGAAGAGGATAGAAGGAGAAATCATAATCTCCGTAGGTTACTAACTGCCGCAAAATTCGGAGAGTATCGGTTCCAGGATTCGTCAGGGTAATGGACTGACACACGGAGTCGCCCATAGCGACGGAATCGAACATTACCGTATTGCCGCTACCTGGTGGTGAGACCGTGATAACTAAATGTTGTAAGGTCCCGACGCCAAGCATCATTACCGTATCGAGCGGCTTATTCGTCGCATTGGTACTAATTATTAATTGTGCATCCGGTCTGCCTTCAATAGTCGGTGTAAAGCGTACGCCGATCGAATCGCTCATACCGGGTGGAAGCGGGTTCTGAGGCATATAGGCGATCGAGTAGTTGTTCGCATTCAACCCAATGAAGGTGAAATTATTGAACGTGACGGGGCCATCACCGGTCGACGTTACGGGAATATACCGTATTGTTGTTGCGGTATCGCCTATTCGTTTATGGACGCGATTAAAGAGCGAAGTGACGCCATAGGAAATCGTTGGAGCCGCTCCGTATCCTGTAAGTTGCACCACCTGAGTACCGGAATCCGCACCGTCGGTAGTGACCGTGAGCGTTCCGGTTGCCGCACCGCGTGAGAGCGGTAAAAACTGAATGCACCAGGAAGCCGAACTTCCAGCCGCTATCGCGGTACCAACAGGAGGTCCGCTTACGATCGAAAAAGCGTTAGAGCCGGAGAGTGAGATGTTTTGAATGTGCAGCGTCTGCTGTCCGACCGACGAGGCCTTCAACGTGCAAATCTGGCTCGATTGACCAACAAGCAACGCTCCGAAATTAAGGGATTTCGGTTGCAAGGATAATTCAGCCGGAGGAACCGCGAAGGCGGTGACCGTTACATTGTCGATCGCATAATCCGAGCAGCCCCAATTCGGACTTTCGGTAAAGGAAACCGTCATGCCTGACGTGCGATCCGCTACTGGTACGAGCACATGATAATGCCGCCAGTAACTCGTCGATGTCTGAATCAGACTGAAGTTGTAGTCATTGGGGGCATAATACGTATAAAGCTGGGCCTGGGTACCCGTGATCAATTGATCGGAATTGACTTGGAAGATGAATTCATCATCGCCATATCCGGCGGCATCATAGCCATTATACTCCCAGAAGAAATCGAAATCGACCCATACCGAATCAGCCGCAATGGCGTACTTGCTGGCATTGATGGACGGTGTGCTAAGTGGCCCGACACCGTAATTCCAGATATCACAAACCGCCGATCCGTTAGAGCCGCCATCGCCATTACTCGACCAGAAAAATCCTCCCCCCGACGTCCAACCGCTGGGCGGCATCGAAGAGGATGAAAATGTCTGAGTGCTTAGTAGCGTGACTTGTTGGCCCATGGCCGTCGATGCTATAAGACTAACAATAAGTATCAAGAAGGGAGCAAAGTAACGCGAAGAAACAAAGTGCTGTGTCGTTCTCGAGGTAATCATGATCGTTAAATGTGACGGTAACCCAAACCAAACGACTACTTGGACAAAGCAGCCATATCTTGACTACAATATAATACTTATTCGACCGTTACACAATGAAATCCGAATATTTTATTAACTTATTAATAAAGGTGATAAAAATCAAAAACCCGTTCGGTAGGTTCGAACGGGTTTTCTATAAAAAATAGTGTGCAATTTATGCTTGCTCTTCCTGGATGCGGTGCTGACGTCGTGCCGCACGCTGGCGCATCATCTTGCCTTTTACCGAAGGCTTCTCATAATAGGTCCGGCGGCGGTATTCTTTCAAAATGCCCGCGCGCTCGTATTTCTTCTTAAAACGGCGCAGAGCCCGATCGATCGGCTCGTGTTCCTGGACGATAATTCCTACCACTCTTGTCTCTTCTCCTTAATAAAATTATGGGGCCACGTAACAGCCTTATTGCGGCTGAAAGTTCTCTAAAAGTTTTCGCTCGCCCGACTTATCAAAATGGACGATCACGGCATTGCGGCCGCTGGCCGTTACTTCCTTACCAACAACGGTGCCGACGTCATCCCAGTCCTTATGGTAGATGGCTTCGCCGATGGCATAAATGCGGCTGGGCGTATATGGCGTGCACTCGGCGGCGGTCAGCGTGGTGTGGGTCTTCGGCTTTTCGCTCATGAGCGCGGCCAGGTTCACCAGCATCGTGTTGTGACACTTCGTGCAGCGGACCCACAAGTTCTCGTTCTGCGGACCCTCTTCCTGGCGGTCGATCGGTTGCGGCGCCTCGCCGGCCATCTGCGTACGCGCCTCGCCAACGATCTCTTTGCGAGCTGTGCGCGTACATTCCGAGCATAGCATGAGCCCGGTAATATATTTCGAACGTCTACGTGTCCGCGGACGCGTGGTTTTGGTCGCCGCTGCTGTTTTAGCCACTGATTCGGAGTCCTTTTATATTATCTCGCTGACCCAAGCGGCGCTAATTTAACGCAACGCTCATTCTTGCTCAATTCTTTGCTACAACGCACACATGCTAAAAGCACAGAGGAAACGCAAACAAAGACGCTTCTTTCTACAAAAAGCGTAATTTTCAGTCAGCAAAGACGTGGAATTTCAAGACTCATTAAACGCTTTCGTTTTAGGGCTACGTTCCCGTATTTGGCCCGGTTTTGCGGGGGCGGAAAACCGGGCCGACCGTAAAAACTCCTCGCACCACTGCCGGGTCTCGGAGTCGCATGTGTTTATTCGATCGATCGAGTTCGAGATCTCCCGGTCGCTTGTGGCACTGAACGGGAGGTCCGGCGAGCCGGGACGGGCATCCAGGGCGGCCTCGATTAGCTCGGGAATTTGCGTAAACTGGATAACGCCGTTCAAAAATGCTTCCACGGCGACTTCGTTGGCGGCGTTCAGGATACAGGGATAGAGTCCACCAAGCATCCCCGCTTCCTTTGCAAGACCGAGGCAAGGAAATTTCTCATAGTCTGGCGGAAAGAACTCGAGCGGGGCGGTCATCATGAGGTCCAGCAGGTCGTACGATCGTTCCAATCTGTCAGGGGCCGCTAACGCATACTGGATCGGCAGCCGCATGTCCGGCATTCCGAGCTGCGCCTTGACGCTGCCATCCACGAACTCCACCACCGAGTGAACGATCGACTGCGGGTGCACGATGATATCGATCTTCTCGAGCGGCAGATCGAAAAGCCATTTGGCTTCGATCGTCTCCAGGCCCTTGTTCATCAGCGTTGCGGAGTCGATCGTGATCTTCCGGCCCATCACCCAATTGGGGTGCTTCAGCGCATCGGCCGCAGCGATCGATGGGAAGGACTCCTTGGGTCGTGAGCGGAATGGGCCGCCGCTCGCTGTCAATATAATTCTTCGAATGCTCCCGTGCGACTCACCGATGAGGCACTGATAAATGGCCGAATGCTCCGAGTCGATCGGCAATAGCTCGCTGCCGGACTGTTTCGCGAGCGCCGTGAGCAATTCGCCGGCAACGACGAGCGTCTCCTTGTTCGCAAGCGCGATCCGCTTGCCTTGACGGACCGCCTCGATCGTCGGCGCAAGTCCCGCAAAACCGACTAACGCACCGACGAAAATATCGTACTCGCCGCGGCGAGCCAGTTCTCGAAGTCCTTCGTCGCCAATAAGCACTTCACATCCCGGATCTCTCGCCACGAGTTCGCCGCCCGCATGCGCATCTGCCACGGCAACGGCTTTCGGATGAAAGGCCGCGATCTGTGCCGCCAGCAGATCGATGTTCCGGTTCGTCGCAAGGTAGGTGACTTCAAAGAGCGGCTTGCCGTCCATTGACGTATTGCGTTGGATGACGTCCAGCGTATTGACGCCGATCGAGCCGGTCGATCCGAAGAGGGCAATGCGGCGTGTCGAGGAAGTACTCAAAATTTTGATTTTGTTTTGCGTTGTAATTTAATGAAAGCGCCTACGTCACCGATCCAACGCACAGGATAACCCCGATCGACCGAAATTCACTCTTGTACACAACTATTAGGATTTCCGTCACTACTTATTTCTCATGGGTTAGGCTATTTCAGGAAAGTAGAATTTTTATATAGTGGAGTGTCTATCGTAATTTCATGGTTTTATTCTCTTAGAAAGAGACGTTAAGTATTTTGCCGGTTTGATGAGGGGATTGAGCGTAGAAGCCGGGAAAATTTCGCAATTATAAGAACATATAATTATTGAAAATAGTTCCAATAAATTGCGCTTTTTAAATCCAATGTTCGACCAACGTGAGGTGGGTCTTTCGTCCGTTAGTGTCTGCCCTGAGCTTGCCGAAGGGACGCCAGACGTATAGCGAAGGCCTTCAGGCCTGGAAATGAATAGGCAAAAAGAGCAGAAGTCCGTAGGACGACAGATTTCTTCACGTGACGTTTCTGTCGTCCTCCGGACTTTACCTTAAATACTGCCTAATATTCCAGCCATAAATGGCTTCGCTATACATCTGTCGTCCTTTGGGCGGACTCTCGACCTAATCTCCGTGATGCTCGTCGTGCGGTTATCTCTTAATGCTTTGTGACCATTAGTCCGGTAGGACACCAGATGCATAGCGAAGGCCTTCAGGCCTGGAAAGGAATAGCCAGAGAGAGCGGAAAGTCCGTAGGACGACAGACTTCTTCATATGCGTTTCTGTCGTGCTTCGAAGGAACGCTCAACTTATGCGCTACCTTCTGCCGGCTCTACGCGGAATTCTTACCCGAGTCTTTGCCTTCTTCCTGTGCATTGTGTGCTTCAAAATTCAGCTCTTCAAATTCAGCTTAGGAAGATAACTCTCATGTCAAACTTCTCAAAAGCGGTGTTGTCGGTCGCAATTATTCTCACGATACATTCTTGCCGCACCATCACCTCACCAAGCGAAACGGCAAACATCGTCGGTCGAGTGATGCTCCTGGGACCAGGGTACCGGCAATTTACGCCGCCGTATAATGGAGTCCAGATTAAGATGGAGGGGACGAGCTTCTCCGCCCTCTCGGACAGCAACGGGTATTACTCGTTTACCGGTGTACCAACCGGGACCTACAACGTCTCTTTTACAAAACCCGGATATGGAACGGTGCGATGGATGTCCGCAACGGTGACCGGCGGAGGGAATGCACCGATCGTTTGGTCCGGCGGACCTTATTCGTATGCGCCGGGGTCCGTTCCATATCAGACGCAATACTTATTTAAAATACCAAACCTGGTTGTGACGCTTGGCTCTATCGATTTCAAAGACACCGCGGCTGCGGAGAATTCATTCGGTAATGCTCTTATCGCACGGGGAACGGTGACGCCGGATCCCTTGATCGACGCCAAATTTGACGATGCGATCGTTCTATTCGTATCGCACAGATCCAATGTAACGGATGTTCCCGGCCACTACGACATCACGTTCTGGAGATGGGAGGGTTTTATCTGCGGGACCTATCCGAACTATCCGGTCGATACAACGACGAACCGTTTCACCTACGCTGTGCCCACATCGTCTCTAAAATATTACGGCTTCAAATCGGGTGATTCTATTTATGTTGCCGCGTACGGCACGTCATCGTACTATGCCAATGCCGGCGGTGACTACTACGACCCGATTTTGCAGCAGTGGGTCTTTACCGCCATCAACCCAACGCCCTCACCGGTGATCGGGACGGTGGTGCCGTAGAGATAGACACAAGTAGCTTCCTCTGCTAAAGCTTTCGGTGATGCTCGCCAAGCGAGTCGCCATTTAAGACTGTGCCATTCGTCCGTTAGGCCGCCTGATGCATAGCGAAGGCCTTCAGGCCTGGAAACGAATAGCCAGAGAAAGCGGAAGTCCGGAGGACGACAGACTTCTTCACACCATGTTTCTTTCGTCCTCCGGACTCTACGCTAGCTACTGCCTAAATATTCCAGCCATAAATGGCTTCGCTATACATCTGTCATCCATTGGGCCGACGCTCGACCTACGCTCTCTCGAGAAACCGTGAACACTTGCGGGTGCGAGCGTCGTTTGCCCTGAATACATTTACGACCGTTTGCGAAGCGTAGTATTCCTTTCTTTCATCAGCATCGTTTGGGCCGTCGCCGTTCGAGCGCAATCGCCCACGCCCTCTCGTCCCCTCACTCCCGTACCAGCCCAGTCGGACACGAACCGCAGCAAGGCGTCGGTCGATACCACGCTTGCGAATTCGCCGAAGCCAAGCGGCAAATTGTGGCGGCGCCCGCAGGTCGAGCGTAACGGCGGCGATCAGTTCTATAGCGGCGAAGCACTGCGTTACTACGGCTCGCCCACGACCATAGCGAATCTCTTCGAAGAATCGAACGGCGCGTTTCCGCTTCTGCTCAGCGACGAAGCCTACGGCCGCGAATCGTTCGTGATGACGCCCCGGACGAGCGAAGGACTTAGCTCGGCGCTTATGGATGGCGTCCTTCCGATGAATAGCATCCTCAATGGTACGTCGCTCGGCAATTATTTCCCGCTCGATGTCTTTAGCTCGATCCGTTTCAACAGCGCCGCCGAGGGAATGTCGATGACCGGCGCCGATTTTTCGGGAAGCGATGCGAGCGATTTTACGATCGAGCGATTTCGCGCGCCCGTGCCGTACTCCCGCATCCATTATACTCAGGACCTCGCTCGAAGCAATTCGGTCTTCGATGGGCTTTTTAGCCTCAACGTCTCGCGATCAACGAACTTTGCGCTCGCGATCCACCGGCATGCGTCCGGCAGGCCACCGAATGTAAATGATCCAACGTTTAATCCGCGCACGGATATGTGGAGCGCTCGCGGCCAGCTTTCGATCGCGAAATACCTCGGCACGCTCCCGTCCGATAGCACGATGACTGCTGCGAAGATCGATTCGATACTCGCGACGCCGAGCGCAAAACAAAAAACGCTCGACTTCTTATTGTGGGGGCAATATACGACGGCGTTTAGCGGACTGAATGGCGGCGTCGCCGCGATCGATTCGGGCGACGTATTCGATCAGATCACGGCTCACGTGCACGATGTTAACACGTTCGATCATCGTGTTCGCATCGATGGCGTTGCAGAACTGGAGTTGCCGTTACTCGCGGCGGCGCGAACGAAGATCGCCGGTTACGCATCGTACGAGTCGCGTCATATCCTTGCACCGGATAGCACTTTCCCCTTATTCGTACCGGAAGTAAGCCTTGGCTCGCGCCTGGGTGCGATGCTCGAGCAGCCGCTCGATCTTACCATCGGCGATTTTACAACCGCAGCCAAACTGCGCGGCGATGTTCAGCGTATCGTGAAAGACTCCACGCTCACGATCGTACCGCCGGTCCATGAAACACGACTTTCCGCAACCGCCAGCGATTCACTCGCGCTTCGAACGGCGTTGCGTATTTCGCTTTTCGGCTTTGCGCGCGCGGTCGAATCGAATCTCTCGATCGGTGGGGGATCGGTCGCTTCGACGGTGCTTCCATCGGCTGGGTTCTCGGGTTCGATCGGACTTACGAATGCAATATCGCTCTCGGCGAGCTATAGCTATTCAAAAGATCGCGCAACGCTGAGCCCGAATCCGGATGCGACCTATCAACTGCGAAATATCGGCGCGTGGCTCGATGCGCGATTCGGTTTTTCGACGACCGACAGCATTGCAATCCATGCCGGCGTCCTCGATCGGCACGAGCCAGAGGGAATCGTGTTCGACGTTCCCAACGACACGACGAGAACGGTGCCGCGATTTTCCTCCGCCGATCTGCATACGTGGTCCGGCACTGTCGCTCTCGACGCTTATTTCTCGCGCTTTCATTGGAGCTCGTCGTTCACCTATTTCCCGACCACTACGCCGCTAAGTCCTTATACGCAAACCCCAGCGTTGCAGACCGATCTTACTCAGCGCCTCTTTGGCTTCACCGGACTTTATTACGAGAACGAAGCGGGAGAAGGTAACCTGCGGCTATCGGTTGGCCCACGTGCTCGGCTTCTCAGTCAGCTCGATCCGCAGATGTCGTACGATCCAGCCACGGATTACTACGTGTACCGAGGCGCGGCGTACTCGCTTATGACGATCGACAGCGTAACGCAAGCTCTTCGACCGCTGCCGGATAATCGCGTGCACACCGCCAAAGTCGCTCTCGACTTTTTACTCTCCGCCGAAGTCGATCGGCGGGCACAGGTGAGCATGTCGTTCCTCAATATTCTCAGCACGCCGTATTATAATGTAGCGCTGTATCCTCGCGATGGATTTCATTGGAGGATTGATGTCGTCTGGGCGTTTATCGACTGAATAAGTTTATCGACAGATGAAAAAACTTGTCGCAGTCTTTGGTCCGGGCCGGTGCATTGTTGGCGATGCGCTGTATGAAGATGCGAGGCATCTTGGTAAATTACTCGTGGGCGCTGGCTTTGCCGTCGTGACGGGTGGCTACGAAGGTGTAATGGAAGCCGCTTCCAAAGGCGCTCGCGAAGAGGGTGGATCGGCGGTTGGCGTAACGGCTGATGTTTATTTCGCAAAAGGCCGCGAAGCGAATGAGTACATTACTCGGGAAGTGCGCGTAAAAAGCGCTGCCGATCGCTTAATGGAATTGCTCGATCTTCCCGATGCGTGGCTCGCGATCGGAAACTCGACGGGTACCTTAACCGAAGTCGCAATGGCGTGGGACTATATGACCAAAGGCTTCCTTCCGTCAAAGCCACTGCTTCTCATCGGCGAGGCCTGGCGGCCATTTGTGGAGTATGTCGAGAACGAAGAACACTTCGAACCGTGGCTCCATCTTATGGAACGTGTTGAGTCGCCCAATAACGCAGTGGAGCGGCTCATACAACTACTGGGGCCGCAGGAGCGCTTGCCGGAATTAACTATCTTATAACTCATGGAGAACGAGCAGCAATATGTAGCCGGCCGTCGAGCAGCGATCGAACTTCTGCGTGATGAGGCATCGCGGGAAAAGATCGAAAAGCTCTATCTGGCTCATGGCGTCCACGGTCCGCAGATCGGTGAGATACTTCAACTCGTTCGTAAGCATAAGGTCACGCATGGCGAGCTCGATCGCGGGAAGTTTCGCGAGTTGGAGCGAAGGCTGAACCAGAAGGTCGATTCGCAAGGGGTGATCGTACTCGTCGCTCAACGGCAGTACGAAGAATTAGAAGATGTTCTGGCGAGGAATTCCAATCCGCTGCTGGTTGCACTCGATGGTATCGAGGACCCGCATAACATCGGTGCAATCATTCGCTCGGCGGAAGCTGCCGGAGCAATGGCAGTGCTATTACCGAAGCGTGGTGCAGTGCTAACCCCTGCCGTTTATAAAGCAAGTGCCGGGGCGGCAAATCACATGGCGATCGTGAAGATCGGTAATCTCGAGCAGACGATCCGCAAATTGCAGGAAGAGTTTGGGGTGTCGTGCATTGGTCTGGCAGGAGAGGCCACTGAAAGTCTTTACACAGTGGGTTTAACAGGCCCAATCTGCCTCATTATAGGAAGCGAGGAGAAGGGGCTTCACCGGCTCGTTCGAGAACGATGTGAGAAGCTCGCTTCCATTCCTATGCTCGGCAAGACCGCTTCTCTTAATGCCTCCGTCGCCGCTGGTGTGGCAATTTTCGAGGCCGTCCGTGAGCGCGCTCGTGATGCAGCTTCTGCAGTTTAAGCTTTTGGGATCGTTCGGGCCTTTCACCGAATTCGTTCTCTTCTGCTTTTTCCTCCGCCGACTCCGCTAAGCGAAAATCTACTTTTCGTTTTTCTTCCAGCACTTTGATAAGCTGTACACGCACTCGGTCGCCGATGCGGAATCGGCGTCCTTCTGCTTTGCTGCCAAATCGCCCGCGACGCTCGATAAGGGAGTAATGCGCTTCGTCGAATTCATAGTAGCCGGGCAGCTCGCGTATGTGCACCAGTCCCTCAGCACCGGAATCGAGTTCGACGAACATTCCAAAGTGTGTTACGCCGGAGATCACGCCGTCGAACTCTTCGCCAAGTTTATTCTTGAGAATATGTATCTGCGCGAGCTTTACCGATTCTCGTTCCGCTTCCGTTGCGCGTCGTTCCTGAGCACTCGTTTGATCGGCAACTTCCGGTAAGATGGTGTAGTAGTGATGCTCTCGTTCACGGTTCATTCCGCCAGGCCGCTGATACTCGAAGAGCATTCGATGCACGATGAGATCGGGATAGCGGCGGATCGGCGAAGTGAAGTGCGTGTAGTGCAGAAACGCCAGGCCGAAATGGCCAACGTTGTGCTCGGCGTATACGGCTTTTGCCATTGCGCGGAGCATCAGCTCATTTAACAAGTGCTCTTCTGGCTTGCCTTTGAGCGATTCCAAAAACTTTTGGACTGTCTTCGGGCTTGGCTTTTCCAGTGAGAGCTTAAAGCCAAACATTTTTGCAAGCTGTGCGACCTCGCGTACTTTCGCCGGATCAGGCTCCGCATGAATGCGATAGAGGAATGGCCGTTCGCTCCCTTGCTTTGCTTTGCGAGCGATGAACTCTGCGACGGCACGGTTTGCGGCCAGCATGAAGTCCTCGATCATGCGCATGGAGCCAAGCCGCTCTTTTCGTACGGATTCTACCGGTTCGCCATTCTCGAATCGAAACCGGAATTCGTCGGATTCAAAGTCGATGGACCCCGCTTCACGGCGAAGTTCATACATCTTTAAGCTAAGCGCTCGCATTTGCCGCAGCAGCTTCGCATGTTTACCTCGGCCACTTTTTATGCGGGATTCCGCCTCTTCATAGGTGAAGCGCATCACACTGCGGATCACCGTCTTCTTCATTTCTGCCTTTTTTACCTTGCCGGATTCCGGATCGATCCTAAGAAAGACAGAATAAGCGAGTTTATCTTCATCGGGTCGGAGTGAGCAGAGCTCGTTCGAGATCTTCTCGGGCAGCATCGGAATAACTCCACCAACGAGATACACGCTGGTTCCTCGCGAAAGCGCCTCGATATCGAGTGCAGAGCCTTCCTGGACGTAATGGCTTACGTCTGCAATGTGAACGCCCAGCGTGACGGTGCCATCCTCATTCGACGTGAGGGAAACAGCATCATCAAAATCTTTTGCGTCTTCCGGGTCGATCGTAAAGATCGTTTCGCCACGGAGATCGAGCCGCTTTTTGATCTCGGATTCAGGGATTTCAACCGGAAGCTTCAAGGCCTCCTTTAAAACGGCCGATGGAAATTGTTCGGGAAGATTGTACTCAGAAATAATAGCATCGTTTGTAAATCCTCCCTTGGTCGTTTTTCCGAGTACGTTCAATACGAAGCCTTCGGGTTGAAGGTATTCGTCGGTCCACTCGTAAAGTTCGACCGTTACGCGGTCGCCTTCGTGTGCGCCGTGCAGGTCCTTTCTCGCAACGAATACATCACGCTTGATCTTGCCGCTTTCGGGTCGGACGAAAAATCCTTGCCGCGTCCGTTCGATCGTACCAACAATTTTGTGAGCGGATTTTTGTAGAACCGCCAGTATCTCGCCTTGCGGGCGTTCGCCCTTCTTTGCGGCAAAAAGATGCACTCGGACGAAATCCCCGTCCATTGCTGTCGCAAGGTTTCGAGCGCGCACAAGTACCGTGTCGCCAATATCGAAGTCCTTGCTGGGGGTAACGATACCATTACCAGTTGGCTGAATACGAAGCTCGCCTTCAACTTCTGTCAGCTCTGGTTTCGGAATGCCGTATCGCCGGCGTGTCGCGCGTTCGATCACGCCATCGCGAACGAGCCGCTCTAATTCTTCGCGAAGGGATTGATATCGATCGGAGTCGGACTTAATGCCGACCATTTTGGATACTTCATTGGTCTTGAAGAGCTCTCCGGAATGTTCATTGAAGAGCTTGAGAAGATCGTCCCGTAGGGCCATAGCAGGCGATTAATTGGTGAGAAAGGCGCGGCACGGCCGTGCATCTAAATAAACTTATAAAATGATCGAAAAGTGGCCCCCATAACTCCGGTGACCAACAAGAGTGAAAGCGGCAGTACGGCTGTTACCATAATGCATGGCTGAGGTATTCCAGAAGGTCCAGCGATCGAACGCAGATGCAAAAGCACCTGCGCGACCGGCGCTGCCGGTAAACTCGCTCCGCTACCTGAAGGGAATTACTCCAAAGAAAGAAGAAGCCTTACAGAAAGCTGGTTTGGAGTCGCTGGAAGACCTGATCTTCCATTTTCCTGGTCGCTACCTGGATGCGCGTAATCTTGTGCCATTACGCGATCTCCGCAAATATCTTCGCCAACCGGTCAGTGTGCGGGGGAAGGTTTTGACATCCCAGCTTATTCCGGGACGTCATCGCTCGCGCGCCGCGATAGTGTTGCAGGATGCCACGGGCGGAGTACTCCAGCTTGTGTATTTCGATTACCCGGAGTGGCGTGTGAAGCAATTCCGAGTTGGTGAGGAATTCCTTGTTGCCGGATACATCGGAGAATATCGCAGTGTCGTTCAGATCGTTCAGCCACCATTCATCGAGCACTTGGAAAAGCCGGAAGAGTTTGTGCAAGGCCAGATGCTTCCGATGTACTATCTCTCTTCCTCGCTTCGTAAGGCAGGCTTTCGTGATAAGCCGTTTCGAGAGCTTATCCATGCGTCGGTCGAACGAGGTGAACGGATTGGGCTTTTACCTGAGATACTTCCAGAGTCGCTGTTGCAGCGCGAACAATTTATGCAACGGGCGGAAGCCGTCCGCGAGGTGCATCAGCCGCAAGATCCGGAACGTGTGGAGCGTGCGCGCAGGCGACTTAAGTACGAAGAGATCTTCTTCATGCAACTCCGTCTTGCAGTGGAGCGCCGTCGTATGCGAATGGCTGCAAAGGCGATCGTTCGGTTCGATGCTTCGCGAATGTTGGATGCTATTGCAGGCAAGCCAATGCTCAATGCCGGTATTGCCGAGCAGGTCCTGACGTCATTGCCATATCAACTTACGAAGGACCAGGCGAACGCTTTGAGCGAGATCCTCGCCGATATGGCAAAAGAGGATGGACGTAATTATCCGATGAATCGGCTTTTGCAGGGCGACGTAGGGAGTGGCAAAACGATCGTTGCATTGCTTGCGATGCTGGTTGCGATCGAAAATGGCTACCAGTGTGCCTTCATGGCGCCGACGGAAGTGCTCGCTTCGCAACATTATTACACCCTCAGTAATATTCTGAAGGATACGCCGATCCGGATCGCGCTTCTTATTGGTGGACAAGGAAAGCGTGAGCGTAAAAGCGTTCTCGATTCCATCGCCTCGGGCGAAACACATATCGGAATTGGTACCCACGCGCTGATCGAGAAGACCGTAAAATTCCAGCGATTGGGATTAGTGGTCACCGATGAGCAGCATCGATTCGGCGTAGCGCAGCGCAAAGCTCTGATCGAGAAGAGCCAGGATCTTCCTGGCGAAGAGGCAAGCGATATGTTCCGCTCAACGAGTGGAGCAGTTTCCGTTTCGCCGGACGTGCTTATCATGACTGCAACGCCGATACCCCGCACGTTGGCGCTGACACTATACGGCGACATGGAAGTCAGCACCATCCGGGAGTTGCCTGCTGGTCGAAGGCCAATAAAGACGATGCTTTTTTTCGAGCACGATCATCCAAAGATTTATGAGGCAGCCATTCGGCGTATCGAGAAGAAGGGCGAGCAAGTGTTTATCGTGTATCCCCTTCGGGAGAAATCCGAGAAGGTTGATTCCGAGGCTGCCGAGAAAGCGTATGAATATTTGAAGTCGCATGACTTTAAGAATTTCCGAGTCGGATTGATACATGGTAAGATGTCTTCTGCCGAAAAGCAAGAGGTGATGCGCCGGTTTCGCGAAAAAGAATTCGATGTGCTGGTGGCGACAACAGTGATCGAAGTTGGGGTGGATATACCGAATGCGACGGTGATGATCATCGAACACGCCGAGCGATTCGGCCTCGCCCAACTCCATCAATTGCGTGGACGAGTGGGACGTGGCAGCGCAGATTCCGCGTGCGTACTCGTAGCCAGCGAAAAGCTCGCTCCGGAAGAAGGAATGCAGACGAGCGATGAGATCGAGCAATCCTCACTGGCTTTGCAACGACTCAATACGCTTGTACAAACGAGTGATGGATTCGAGATCGCAAAAGCGGATATGGCAATTCGAGGTACGGGCGAAATACTGGGGATCAAACAATCGGGGAAAGTTGTCCTCCGACTTGCTAATCTTAGCACCGATACCGATCTCGTCGAGCAATCACTTCACGATGCAGAAGCACTGATCGAGGTCGATCCTCAGCTTCGCATGCCTGCAAACCGGGCCGCTCGGGAGGAATTCCTTCGTCTGTATCGTGATGCAGAGTCCTACCTGCATGTAGGCTAAGGGTAAGAAGGCCAGGAACAGCTTGGCTGGTATTTGTGTAATCGTTACGTCCGTTATACCTGCTCGGTGATGTTTCCTTGCTCGCAGTGTTAGTCCGCTAAGATGCCCTTATTCCGCCTCAAAAAATGGTGTGCTGCACTTACGATCCTAAGTATTATAGCGCTCGTCATATTGCTATCGTCTCAGCATCGAATTCGATTGATCGTTGGCTCGTATGACGTTATAAGCTCTAGCACCGCTATCCCTACGGAAGCGAGCTTTCAATTCATGACGAAGTTAGGCGGCGATTTTGCTAGTGCCATTAGCGTGTTGCAGGATTTCGATCATTCTCATCCGCTCGAGTCGCAGGACGCACTCCCCGCGGTCGACCAGCCCGACTCGTGTTTGCGGTTGCTCGAAAGCGGTAAAATGCTGCATTGCTATAATGTCGATATTGCCACGGCGACCATTCTCTCACAGCGTAATATCGCTGCTCGCTTATGGGATATGTCAGGGCCCAAAGTGCTCGGAGGGTATGGGCACAATATGCTGGAAATATACGACCAGCCCTCTCGCACCTGGCGGGCGCTCGACCCCTATTATCACTGCTATTATACCATCGGTAACGATCCAACGCCCATAGACTTTTTACGCCTGAGAAGAGCGTTATTAACGGCTCCAAAATCCTTGCACATTATTCATTACTCGAACATCGAGAGGTCACGTCCCGATGTTTACATGTTTGCCGAGCTATGTTATTTGGCTCCGGAGGTAATGCTCCATGCGAACAATGATTTTCGTTGGCGGTACGAGCACCGGTATACATGGCTTAGTATGCTTGCACCCGTGTTCGATGCGTTACCACTTCGCATGGCTCGCGGGGTTCGCATGGCAATGTTAGGGAAAAATGATCTTCGTTACGTGATCGAGGATGTGTATAGCCCGCATTATCCATTCCACCTGATGAAGTGGAGCTTTGGAATTCTTATCTCGATCTTCTTTTTTTCTCTCGTCGGATATATTGTTATTGCAAATATTCGATCTCTTTCCCCAAAGCCGGTTGAGAACGAGGTTTCTCCGGTATCGGATATCGTGTCATCATAGAGAACGTTATGGCGAAAAAAGATAATCGTGTCGATGCGTATATAGCCCGATCGGCACCATTCGCACGTCCTATTCTCGAGCATCTTCGCGAAGTCATTCACCGAGCGTGCCCCGGTTGCGAAGAAACAATGAAGTGGAGTTTCCCTCATTTCGACTATAAAGGAGAAATGATGTGCAGCATGGCGGCTTTTAAGGAACATGCCGCTTTCGGTTTTTGGAAAGCATCGCTGCTCGAGGATCCGAAAGGATTATTAAAAGAGGATGGCATGGGCAGTTTGGGTAAGATCCGCTCGTTATCCGACTTGCCGGGCGATGCGGTTCTTGCGAAGTTCATTCGTCAGGCAATGAAGCTTAACGAAGAAGGTAAAAAGGTCGCTAAGCCTAAGGCTGCACCTATAACGGTAACAGTGCCGGATTATTTAACGAAGGCCCTCAAAAGAAATGCAGCCGCACGAAAGACCTTCGAAGCATTTAGTCCGTCGAATAAACGAGATTACGTGGATTGGCTCACCGAAGCTAAGACGGAAGAAACGCGTGAGAAACGGCTTACCACAGCTATCGAGTGGATGGCCGAAGGGAAGATCAGAAATTGGAAGTACGCTAAAAAGAAATAGCTTCCAAAGACAACCCTAAAATAGCTCCCCAAGAGTAGCCCTAAAATCGGTACTGAATATTCGCCGTTGGAATATAGCCCAGGGTGCCATTAGGCATCGTCTTCGGTGTGAGCGCTCCTTCGAGGGTGAGTCGAGTGTTGTGGTCATCAGCGAGCAACGCTGCATCGATAGCCGATAATACATGATTGAGGATAATACCCCAGAGGAAGTATTGCGCTACCTGATACTGGTAATTCATGTTCGCTCGTGATTCTGCCGCGGAATAAAAATTTGCGGCAGCGTCCCATCCCGTCAGGTATTGATAATACTTTGATATCACCTCATAATATTGTTGTATATCAGACGCCGGATCGGGGACGCGATGTGTAAAGTCATTCAGGTTTGGATGGGAAAGGCTAAGGCTATCCAGCAGATTTTCGGCGTGGTTAATAGAGGCAATATTCGAACAGTTGGTCTGCGTCGGTATGCTGTCGCTTCGGAGGATCGAATCAAGATAGGCGCTGTACCGGCACGGACTGAAGTGAGCGTCGCTAAAGGCGCGGAATGCCGTCGTGGAATCATCACCGCGATGATTCCAATGTGTCATTTCCAACCACAAGCCGGCCTCCAAACCTGTGAAGATCATACCTCGCCAGATATGATCGCCGACGTAGTATTCGCCTAAGCCAGGTATTACGAGCGAAAGAGCCGCCGCAAGGTAGGGGCTTTTATGTCCTGGTAAGGAATGCGTTTTATTCTCAAGACCGAGGTCAGGCGCGTTTTGTGCTCGAATATCTTGCGTAAGAGCAAAGCTATTAACGAGTGTCGAAGAGGAAAACGGCTGTGGGACTTCTGACTCAATGAATTGAGCCATCGCCGATCGGGCGAAGATCGAACTTACAATGAAAAGGAGAGAACAGAAAGATCGCCGCCCGAACGGCATAGCAATATTGCTTTTAATGCGTCGCTACCATTTTATGCCAAGCGTAAATCGCAGGGTATTGGCAAGAGGATGGTTCTGGTCGAACGTATCGATATAGCTAAAGTCAAATGTGTAGGCATCATAGCGAAGGCCGGCGCCAAACGTCATGTACTGGCGTCCACCGACGTGTGAGCCTTCCGTGTAATAGCCTGCTCGTAACGCTACGAGTTGATCGTACCAATATTCCACACCGGTGGACCACATGAAGGAATGCATGGTGCTATCATCCCACGCAGTGATCATCGACTTCGGAAGAGGATCGGCAATGAGGCTGCCAGAATCGCGATGGACGAGAAGTTTGCCTACGTCCGTTGCGACCGTAAGCTTGTTATACTCATCTTCATAGAGCTTGTAGGAAGCACCGACGCGTAATTCCGTTGGAAGCGGGTCCGCTTGTAACGCATCGACGTATCGAATTTTTGGTCCGAGATCGGATAGCAGGAAGCCCACCTGGAGTGCATTACCAATGCCGTCAACATAGGTGGAATCGGGCTTCCACAACGCACTGAGGTCGAATGACACTGACCGGCCAACGCCACCTTGCTGTTCGTTGGAGACATGCAGGGTCGAAAGTGTCGATTGAATATATCGTAAACTACCGCCGAACGCCCAGTCTTCTGAAAGCTTCGTAGCATACGCTGCCGTTACTGCGTATTCGAAGGAATGGAATGTGGTGATCGGAGTAGGAGAGCTCTCCGTGGTATAAATAAATTCACCCAAATTCAGGAAGACGATACTGGCGCCGATCGTACCGCCAAATTTCTCGTCGTCATTCCACTTGAAGTTTAGATAATCGTAAAAGAGGTCGTTCTGATTGAACTGTGGCAACCACTGGGAGTGCGTCAGCGAAACGGCCTTGCCAGTCTGGAATGCCAGGCCGGCCGGGTTCCAATAGATCGCGCCGACATCCTCCGGAAGGCTGGTGCCTACATCACCCATGCCGCTGGCTCGGGCATCGGGGGCAATGAGCATAAAGGGCACCGCCGTCGAGGTGATCTGTGCCGAACCGGACCGAGGGAGAACCGCTAATCCTACGACCGCTAATGTTATTAGTATCAGTGTTCTATTATGTAATAGTGTCATTCTTCTCTTCCTGAAGTAAACTCTTGTGGACGTTACTCTTTAACGTTCGTTCTTAGTGTGAAACAATACATTTACCGCTGGCAACGGATGATGTGCCGTCATCCAGGTCATCGACGTCGATCGTAAACGCATAAATGCCGTTCGCCACCGTCGTACCGGTCGCGTCCTCTCCATCCCACGGAATTTGGACGACACTTTCACGAGTCTCCGTTGTCAGCGTCCGTATGGCGCGGCCATCGATCGTGTAAATATGAAGCGTTGCACGGATAAGGCTGCCAGCATTGCCCGGCTGCGTTAACGAAAATGTCGTATGGTCGATCACCGGGTTAGGTGATGTACTAAGCTCGTATAAATGATACGGAACATTGTCCTTAGCGACAAAGTCCACACTTGCGAAAGCGGCATTATCATACGTATCGAACGCGCGAACATGCAAGGTATGATGACCCGCCGGCAATTCGATCGGGTGGGCGCTCGTCCCTTGCGTGTAATCGTTCTGCTTCGAGATGTACGTGCTTGCCATATCGATGGCGGAATCCATCGCATTATCGATCCAGACAATGAACGTATGTCCGATGCTGGTCGTCGATGTGTTAAGACCGTGCAACGCATTTACATCCACGATGGCTGTGGAATGCATGGAAACGGCGTCACCACTTTGGAAGGTACGGCTACCGATATAAAGCTTCAGTTGAGGTGGGGTGGTATCGTTGAGCGAAACAGTGCTATCCGGGCTTCTCAGAACAATACCTTTAGAATCACCTAAGGCGGTGCGAGTATCGTTCGCATACGCATAGCCGGAAAGTTTTACGGAGCTGGTATCGAGTTTTACGTCGCGTGGTACGATAAAGGTGACATCGAAATGCCCGTTGGTAACGGTTGCGGTACCACGATACAGAATCGGCCCCTCTACGAAGTAGGTATCTTTGATTGACGTTCCATCCCCATACGTCGTGGTTGCGCTTTCGAGCGTTGGTGTATCGAATAAGCTAACGGTGACGGTGCCATCGAAGGAAGAGACGACCGGTGACGTACCATCGGTACCGGTACGAATGCTGCCACCTAAGTGTACGCTCGAAAGGGCGGGAAGCGAGATCCGGTTTTCTCCCATCGTCTGACCGTTTAACGAGTCGAAGGTCACATACAGCTTGGGTACTAATAATCGTTGGGCGGGATCACCGAGCAAGTAAAAGTATTGCGGATCGCTGCCATGCGGTTTGGCATACTGTATCGCTTTACCAACCGTGGCCGTGCCGTTCGAACCGCCTTGTTGGAAGAGATACTGATAGAAATAATCGAGCAACGGCTCGCCGCCGCCAACGGAGCGTGACGTCCCGAGCATACCGATAGCGCCACCAGTCGGGTATAATAAGAACATTTCGCCGCCCGAGAAATCGGCGAAGTTATCATACTCACTAAAATCGCACGTGCCAGTAGTAAGATAAGCTAACCGATCGAAATTATTCAGTCGATTGATCGTGCTCGGCACGTTAAGTACTGATTCATGCGCCCAAACAGTTGGATTACCATGGCCGATGTAGGAAAAAAGAACGCTGCCATTGTTTATCGCATCGATAATAGCTTGTTCCACGGCGGGCCGCCTGCGTTGACCTCCGGAGGTTATGATCGATGGATACGATACTTCATAGATCTTATTAATGAGTACGCGATCCTGCACGAATACTAACTCATGCTCGGTATCATAAAAATGGTCTAAGGGATCTTTCGCGTACGCATATTCCGGGTCGAAGCGATCGTCTGCAAGGAACGTGGCCAGGCCTCGCCAGGAGCCGGAATCACTATGGTGTTCGTATTCCCGTACTTTTTGAACATAGCTTTCCGCTTCGTCGGCACTGCGTGCAGAGACCCTTCCGACCGACAGGTCATACTGCTGGTCTGGTGTATTCGGACTTAATTGAACGAAATACCAATCATCCGGATATGGCTCGTTGGGGATCGACGAACGGAAGTTGGGCGGGAAATCCATTGGTTCGTTTTCCCAGGTCGGAATCCAATTCGGAGCATTGGTCTCGCGGTTTTGATAATCGCAGTGGCCGCCGCCTAATAAAGTCAGATAGACCGGACGCTGATTAGCGTGGTGCATCAAATAAGCCATGAAATCGCGTATGGCTGTGAGGTCGCGATTGCCATAGCCAAACTCACGATAGATATCATCGGTCGAAACGACGGCCGCCGACATGGCCTCGGTCGCCTGTCCTCCTTCTTGACGAAGCTGTTTCAGTTCGTTGGCCTGATCGAGAAAATCAGGGGGTGCCACGATGATCTCGGTCGCACCGGTCGTTCCGAGACCGGACCGTAAACTGGGTACCGCAATGCTCGAGATACTGTTCGGAGAAAGTACCGATTGTGCCGAGAACGCGATGAACTGTCGCATTGCGTGCTTCTCGCCCTGTAGCGAAACGGTGATAATGTCGCCATTTGCCGATGCGAGCATGGAGGGGGAGAGTGAATTGGTCACATCCCATACTTCGCCGCCTGTTGCATGGGTCAGCGAATACTGATAAGCATTACCGTTATCGATCAGCAGAAATGGAATGGACTTCGAGCCGATATCGGTCGTGCGACGGTAGATCATCTCTACAAAATCGAGCGTCGCAACTGCAATTGTAGGAGAGGCCGAAAAGCTCAATCCGAAATTAAGTGGCGAAGCGATCGAAGGATCGGCAACAAACGTGTGGTCCCATACACGATTTTGTGAGCTACTAACCGGCAGCGTAGCGGCTGTTCGCCCATTTAGTTGGACGGTAACGACGGCATCGGAATTTGCTGCGTTACTCGCATCATAGGCCACCCGTACTATTGTGGAGTCTCCCGTGTAGCCGGGAGGAGTGATCGTGAACTGTAGGGAGCCAACGTCCGAGCGAGGGATATCCTGATCGAGCATTTCGCGGCCCACATTGCCGTATTCCATCTTGCGATCGTTCTCGCGGCATAGAGCGGACAAAACTCGGTTGGAAGGTATGGCCGCCGATGCGAGAGAATCTGACGAACTGGCAATGCGACGATCGGCACCCAAACGGTCGCCGCCGATCTTAAGCAGGAAATGACCGGTAGAACTGTAGGGATTCAGAGTATGAAAGAGTCCTTCCGTGCCATCTTCGGAAGCATCATATTTCCACACGCTTACGCCGGGTGCGTAGAAGTAGAGATCGGAGAAACTCTGCCCGTTCATGTGAATTTCCACCGGCCGTTCGATCCATTCACCGGAATTCGTAGTGGGCTTCTCATTCAGCATTTCGCCACCCATACCAAACAGCTCGATCGTACTGGTGTCGATCGAGCCGGTGATGCCGGCCTTGGCAAGGTCCTGTGCCGTAATACGATAGACGCCTTCATCGCCGGTCTCCAGTTGGACCCACTGGCCCGGACCGAGCGAACGTGCCGTCGTTACCGTGCGCGATATACCGAGAGCACTACGAGCATCACTCCATGCGATGCCATAAAACTGTGTAATGTTCGAGTTGACGAAATTGCCACGGAAGAACTCCGTCTCTTCGGGAGTAAGACGTAAGTCGTTCGGTGCAGTGGTCATCCTGGCATCGGCAAAGCGAATGCGAAGCGTAAGCGACTTAATGCGAGTGACCGTGCGGCTGGCTATATCATATTGAATAGGAGCGACCGTAACTTGCTCGGAATATGCCGTGCGGAATCTCGATACCGGACCTGCTTCAAATAATGGTATATCGTGTGGAGTATTATATCGGTCCGTATTAAAGACGTAATCGCGATCGACTTCGCCATTCCGCGTTACTCGTGTCGGTACCGGTGCAAGATCGACTCCCGGTAATACTTCCAGCGCTTGACTAATGATGTCGATCGCAGCACGATGGGTACTCGGTGCAAGGAAAGAAAGCAGTAGCTTAGGAAGCTCCGGCGTACCGGCGAGATCTTTTACAATGCCGCCAGGGAATGTTATCTCCGTGTAGGTACGTCCATCGGTGCCAGTTACGGTATGCGATTCGTATCGGGGTTCTATCCGGATCACCACCTCGTCCGGTTTCGACGATAGTACTTCGTAGCTCGGCACCACATTATAGCTTGGCACCACATTGCCGATCTGCTGCGCCCCAAGAGTGCCATGTGCTAAAACCGTGAGTGTCGCTGCAATAAAGATCGAGAGTTTCGAAGCAGGCGAGACCATCCTACGCTTCGAAGAAAGCGGTGTCTTCATAGGAACGAAGGAATCCGACATGTGGACGATTTCTACTTCTTATACAAACGCTTAACCGCCCGTTCGTCACGGGGGATTTTGACCGAACCACTAAGACGATTTCGTCTTAGCTGCAAGTGACGCTATCACCCGCGTTGTAACTTCAAAATCGTAGAAATCGTCTATAGGCGCGTTATTTACGGAATCGAAGAGGTTAGCAATACTTCTTATCCGATGAGCAAACGTTAAGAGGAGTAAAGAGTTTCGCGAGTTCCGCTACAAAAACAAGGTCAATTTGGAGGCACTGGAGTGACCTGAAATCCCTCTTTTTTTAGCCCTTCAAGCAGTCCGTTCTTTCCCGGCAAATGGCCCGCTCCGACGGCAATAAATAGCCGGTGACCGGTCATCAGAGTTGGAAGGGTATCGGTCCAGTTCTTATTCCGGTCGTCGATGAGAGCGCCCCGTTCGTTCGACGATAGCGAGCCGAACGAAGGATCGTCCAATATTCGCTCAATATTGCCGGTCCGATAATCCGCGAGCATGGTATTCATGTCTTTCATGGCTTTTTTCGGATTGGATACCAATTCCATGAGATCAGCGATCTGCTCATCCATCGGGATGGAATCGAGCAATTGTTCTTGACCTTCCGCGCTTTCCAGGCCGATCACCTTTTTGCCCAGCCGTTGGGCTTCCTGCTCGAAGAACAGGTCCATCGGAACGCCAGTCTTATGGTTCTCCGGATGCTCTTTCTGATACATACCCGCCAATATCATAGTATAAATAACGACCGGTTCGGTATGATCGAGCACCATTAATGGGAGGTGTACGTAGCTTTTTACTACTTTTGAAACGGCATGGTACTGCTCTTCCGTAAGCAAGCTGTCGAGCCGTGGACCGGAAAAGATCGCCTGCATTGCGTCGCTTGTGCTTGAGCTATCGAGTACCAGTTCACCGACCACTTCATCGGATGACCGCAATGCCGACATCACCGTTTTCATTGTATCGACGAAGCCACCTTCGAGCAAATGTAAGGTGCCGAATACATACGAGGTATCGGCCGAGCCAGGCTTGGTTATTCGATAGAACGGCGGCGTTCCATGATGAGAGGAATGTGCATGAATAAGCAAAGCACAAATAGTGGTGGCCAGTAGGAGGCGATAGTGCATCATGAAAAGCAACACCAATAGGTCAGGAAAAAATACTTAGTATCTTCGGCACAAAGAGAGCGCTCTCTCGGGTTTAGGGCACGAAGGTATAGAATTATGAAGCCATATACCTTTCCCCATACCTGAAACCCTGTACCAGTGGTCTTTAACAGTTTAGCATTCGCCATTTTTTTGCCGATCGTTCTGCTCGGTTATTATTTGCTTCCCTTCAAAGGGCAGAACCGGTTCTTACTCGTGGCGAGCTTATTCTTCTATGCCTGGTGGGATTGGCGATTCCTGGGCTTGCTCGGACTTACTATTGTAGTCGATTATTACGCATCGCACGCGATCAAACGAGCAGCGACACAGCGGCTAAAACTTCGGTGGCTACGAATTTCGCTTATCAGTAACCTTTCGGTTCTTGGGTTATTCAAGTATAGCAATTTCTTTATCTCATCGCTCGAAGCGGTTCTTACTCGGATAGGATTTCACGTCCATCCGATCACATTGCAACTGGCCTTACCGATCGGTATTAGCTTTTACACGTTCATGTCGATGGCTTACGTCATCGATGTCTATTGGGGCAAATTCGAGCCGGTCGATAACTTTTTCGACTTTGCACTCTTCGTCTCGTACTTTCCCCATTTGGTGGCAGGCCCGATCCTTCGCGCGCATCAGCTATTGCCACAACTGACCAAGCCTCGCAGCATCAGCAAAGAACAAATAAGGGATGGTATTGCGCTGATATTACTGGGTCTCATTCGTAAAGTCCTGATCGCCGATCTCATTGCGAGTTACGTCGATGAGGCGTTTCGTGATGTGACCGCAATGACGAGCATGGATCTACTCCTGCGTATGTGGCTCTTCACGATCCAGATCTACGGTGACTTTGCGGGCTACAGCGATATGGCGCGAGGCATCAGCAAGTTATTCGGGATCGAACTGCATCTCAATTTCGCTACGCCATTTCTCTCGCAGAATATCACCGAGTTATGGAGGCGCTGGCATATCTCCCTTTCCAGTTGGCTGCGCGATTACGTTTATATTCCGCTCGGTGGCAGCCGAAAAGGGCAGTGGCGAACGTACTTCAATAATTTTATCACGATGATCGTGAGCGGCCTATGGCATGGCGCCAACTGGACGTTCGTTGGGTTCGGTGCAGTGAATGGAATAGGACTCGCTATTCACAAGGCATGGCTTAAAGTAACGAAGCGGACGGTACCGAAAGGCTATGGCACGCCTAAGTGGGGGATATGGTCGCCCTTCAAGATACTAATGACGATCAACCTTTACTCGTTCTCCCTTTTGCTCTTCCGGACGCCGAACTTCGCAACGTTCGGAGCCTATGTAACGCGAATGTTCTCGTTCGTGCCAGGACTTCATCAGGGCGCTTCACTTTTTGTCGTGCCATTTATTTTGCTTTCCTTCACTCTCGATGTATTACAGTACACGGGTTTTGGACAGGAGGTTGTCGGGCGGATGAATTTGGCAACGCGCTCGCTTGCCTTCGGTATACTCTTCGCGCTGGTTCTCATTGCAGGATCGGATAATAGTCTTCCATTTATCTATTTCCAATTCTGATGAACGAGCCATTCTTTAAGAGACACGCAGTCGAATTACGCTACACGTTTATAGCCGCGCTGTGCATTGGCGTGGTGGCGTATGCAACGATCGTCGGATTGGTGCTTGCTGTGCCGCATCTGCCGCTGGCAAATAAACGTACATTCTATGGCTTGCTCCGAGCGCAAATGGCGGTCGATGAAGGAGAGCGGTTGCCGGAGATCAATCGAAAGATGGTGCTTTTTCTCGGAAGCTCGGTCGTTGAACGCGGTGTATCGGAGCTTTATATGGACTCGGTTTTCCGGTCATTCCATGCACCGTATGAGACGATGAATGCTGGTACCGGCGGCTTTTGCGCGGAAGCAAACCTACCGATGTTTCGTGCGATGCTTGAACAAGGATTGCGGCCGTCATTGGTCGTCTATGGAGTCGGAATCCAGGAGCTGAATGGAAAGTCGACGGTCCATGCGTTTTTTGAGACGAAGGATACCTCCGCCGTTAAGTTGAAGGCGAAGACGCTATGGAACATCGTTCGATATGGCCCCACCGCATTAGCGCCACTCCTGTATGCAGATCATTTCCACCAATACATCTTCGCGGCAAATAATGCTTTTCGGGATGTGCCGAATTTAAATCTCTTTAACCGGATAATGTTCGGGCAGAATCAACCACCGAGGGATAGCGATTATGTGTATGCCCCGCAGTATCTGGCTGACTTAAAAGAGATCGTTACTACTTGTAAGCGCGAGGGGATCCAGGTCGCACTCTATAACGCCCCGCTGCGACCACGAGAATCTGGTGAGGAAGACATCCCGTATAGGCATCGGATGGATAGTTATAAGGCGGTATTATCTTTGGCTTCGACCATGAGTATCCCTTTATGGAATTTCGACCGGAAGAACCTGTTCCAGCCAGACGAATTCCAGGATAACTATCATCTTACGCCCATTGGAGCGAAGAAGATCTCCGCAATGCTGGCCGATTCAATCAATCATTGGCAAAACGGATATTTTTCACAGGATCCGGTCGAATCGCTCGAATAGCGGCCAACGGGCGAACTTCTTAAAGCCGGGCTCGGTTATTCGCCCACCGAAAAAGTAGAAAAAAATTGCAATCCTGACACAATAACGCAAATTAACGACTATGGAACACATTCTTCGCTCTGTTACGAGCGCCCAACTTCGTCAGGACATCCCTGCTTTTCGTGCCGGCGACACCGTTAATGTGTCCGTCCGCGTCGTCGAAGGCGATAAGGAGCGCATCCAGCATTTTGAAGGTATCGTCATGGGACGCCGCGGCTCGGGTCTCAATGAGACGGTTACCGTCCGTAAGATCTCGAACGGCGTCGGCGTCGAGCGTATTTTCCCACTCCATTCACCACGTATTGCAAAGATCGACTTCGTGAAGGCCGGTCAGGTCCGCCGCGCAAAGCTCTATCATCTTCGTGCACTTGGCTCGAAGGATGTTCGCCGCAAGACCACCTAAGTAAGAATTAAGAATGAATAAAGAATAGGGGTTGCCTTTTGCAACCCCTATTTTTGTTTTAGGGATTGCTTTTGGCAGGACTGCTATTAATTGTTAATTCTTAATTCGTAATTAGATTTGCTCCGCTCACTCTTTATTAAGAACTACGCGCTCATCGAGGAATTCTCGGTCGAGTTTGAGCATGGGCTGAATATTATTACGGGTGAGACGGGCGCCGGCAAGTCGATCGTATTGGGTGCGTTCGGTCTTCTCATCGGCGATCGTGCGGATCCCTCCAGTATTCGCGCCGGAGTTGATAAAGCCGTTGTAGAGGCAGAATTCGATATAGCTGGTAATCCCAATCTTCTGAAATTTTTAGAGGCCGAAGCGATCGAACATGAAAGCAACACCTTAATTATCAGGCGTGAAATTTCGCGTCGCGGTTCGAGCCGAGGCTTTATTAACGATTCTCCTGCTACCGTTCACGTACTCTCCAACCTCAGCGAGTACCTTGTTGACTTACATGGCCAACACGAACATCAATCACTGCTTCACGCGAAGCATCACATCCGAATGCTGGATGAGTTCGGCGGCTTGAATGGAATGGTCGAAGAATATTCTTCCAAACGGTCGGACTGGATCGCGCTTAATAACGAGATAGCGGAGCTTCGCAGCCGAGAAGCACGCCTTCGTGAAGAGCACGATCTTTTTGAATTCCAACTGCAAGAGATACTTGCTGTAAATCCTGAGGCAGGGGAAGAGGAGTCGATCGAGACTCGCCTTCGAGTGCTGGAGAATGCCGAGGAGCTTCGAAATGCGGCGGTGCAAATTCACGGGATATTGTATGAAGATGAAGGCTCAGCCATCGAAAAATTAGGGGTTGCAAAAGAGCAGTTGGCGAAGCTCGCCACGATCGAGCCTGCTCTCGAAGAACCGCTTCGTGAAGCAAGATCGGCACTTGCTGTACTTTCTGAGCTTTCAAAATGGATCGCCAATTATTCAGAACGGATCGAACTGGATCCGCAGGAATTGGAGCATCTTCGCGATCGCGCTCAAAAGATCCAGCGGTTGAAAAAGAAATTTGGTGGTTCACTTGCAGCAGTTCTCGAGAAGAAGGCAGAATTAGAATCGAAACTCTCCTTTGAGAGCGCGTTCGATGAGATCATTGCATCGAAAACGAAAGAATCCGCAGCACTCCGGAACGAGCTTAGTGGCTTGGCAGGAAAGCTTTCGAAAGAACGCGCCGCTCTTGCAAAAAAACTCGAACCGCAGATCGCTGAGATTCTAAAAGAGCTTGGGATCGAACAGGCAAAATTCAAAGTCGAAAATTCTCGCGCCACTGCGGATAAAGCCGATCCGATGGCTTTGACCGTTGAAGCGAAAAGCTATGCGTGCAATGCTCGCGGCATTGATACCATTGAATTTTTCATTTCTACGAATGCCGGAGAAGAGCCAAAACCGCTCGCTAAAGTAGCCTCTGGCGGAGAGATCTCGAGGATCATGCTCGCATTAAAGACGGTCCTGGCAAAGACCGACCGCCTACCGCTTTTAGTATTCGATGAGATCGATATCGGAATTTCCGGTCGTGTTGCGCAGCGGGTTGGCCGAGCAATGAAAAGACTTGCGGAAGATCATCAGATCATCGCGATCACTCATCTGGCGCAAATTGCTGCCTGCGGTAATGCTCATTTTGTTGCAGAAAAGACCGTTCAAAAAGGAGTTACATCTTCGCGATTGCGCCGATTGACGAATGAAGAACACATTGAAGAAGTAGCAAAACTTATTTCCGGCGATTCTCTTTCAAAAAGCTCTCTTGATAACGCGCGCACCCTTATTGAGGAAGCTGATATAGACGTGAGATCGGCTCGCAAAACCACGAAGTCTAATAAGTCCACTGTAGCCGCCCTGTGAGCACCTATTCGGAGCGCCTTCAGGCGCTATTTCAGCTCGAATTCTTTGGAATGAAGCTCGGACTCGAAAATATTCGAGCATTGCTCGAATATTTAGAGCGTCCCGAACGTAAATTTCCATCCATCCATATTGCCGGGACCAATGGCAAAGGCAGCGTGGCGGCAACCCTTGCCGCCATTTATCAAGCGGACGGCAAACGCACAGGGCTTTATACATCGCCGCATCTTGTCGATTTTCGAGAGCGTATTCGTATTGATGGCACGATGATCTCTGAAAAAGACGTCGCCGAATTTCTGGAAAGAATTTGGACGAAGGTAGAAGAGCTCCGAGCGACCTTTTTCGAGGTAACCACCGCAATGGCATTCGATCACTTTGCCCGACATCACGTCGATATAGCCATCATTGAGACAGGATTAGGCGGCAGGTTGGATGCGACCAATGTGCTGGAACGTCCGCTTGCTACCGTTATTACTTCGATCGGTTTCGATCACATGGCGCAACTGGGGCCAACGCTGGAATCGATCGCAAGTGAAAAGGGGGGCATATTCAAGAGTGGAGTACCGGCGGTAGTAAACTGTGAGGAGCCTCTACGCAAAGTTTTTGTGTCTGCTGCTGAGCGTGTGAGCGCTCCACTTTACTTCGTTCAAGAATGGAAGGTGCTGAACGAGTGGGAAGACATTCAACCATCGCTCAACGGAGAACATCAGCGCGAAAATTTGAAGACCGTTCTCGCAACGTTGAGTATACTTCAAGACCCGCCATCATTGAACGCGATTCGGACCGGTGTAAGTAAGGTGGCATCGTTGGTAGGATTACATGCTCGTCTTGAAGAATTATCAAATGAGGAATTGCGAGAGCAAAAAGTAAAATTGCTCATCGATGTCGCTCATAATGAACCGGCGTTCGAGCGACTAAAAGAATACTTCTTAAAGCTCGAACACCGACCGATCGTCGTTGTCGGCCTGATGAAGGATAAAGATATTGCTCCCATTCTGGGTTGTATCTCTCAATTTGCATCCCAGTTTATTGCAGTCCAGGCGCAGACGTCGCGTGCCTTGCTGAGCACCGAATTACATAAACGTGCGGAAGAAATGGGTTTGAGGTCATTGGACGGGGGAAATGCTGCGGAGGGATTTGCCAAAGCTCAGCAATTGGCAAAACCAGGCGATACTATTCTGATTACTGGTTCACATTACGTAATCGGGGAGTTTTTGCAGAACTTTCAGCAAATGGGCTCGGTTATCCCACACTGAGCGCAAAAGGCCTTTGTAAGGAACATACCCACCAGGTCTTTTCCCTAAGTTTTTTGCGTTTTGGAGCAGTTTCGGATTTTTGCCTTTGTGGCTCTCCGGCTGCCACTTGACCGGGTCGTGAGCCCTTCAAGTCTTCCGGTCCCCGGATCAGTCCTGTGAGGACGATCCTCCGTGCAACCACCGCTCATTTTCCATTGATGTAGTCACGGAGACCGGCTCGCCGTTTGAATCCTACAATTGCTCCTAAGTAACTGATCCTTGTAAGATCATTGGCAGCGTTCGAAGTCGCTACGTGGATGACCGTTCTCCACTGCCTCTGCGATACTCGAATGAACGATGACCGATCGTTGATCTGTCACCACTGCAACGAAGTGTTTTTGGTCGTTATAACTGCCGCCGCATTATAGGCGATTTGTCGATATTAAAGCTCTTTACAATAGAGCACTGCTATTCCATCGTTTTTTTCCAATAGTTTTTCACCAACGCTGTCCATTGGGGCAGCACAAAGCACCACTAAAGCTGGCGTGTCCTAACATGCGGCTTAGAACCCTTGAATCATCAGATAATGGCACTACTTAGCGCAACTGAATTAAAAACAAAGAAGATCGTTGAACTGAACGATCTTGCAAAGAACCTCGGCATCGAGGGGTATGCGGATATGCGAAAGCAAGAGCTCATCTTTCGCATTCTGGAAGCGGACGCTACCAAGCGTTCGAGTCAGGTCGTTTCTACGAATGGCTCGGCGGCTGCTCGCGAGGAGGAGACCTCCACTCCTGCTATGGGCACGCTCGAAATGCTTCCGGATGGCTACGGCTTTCTTCGTTCGGCCGATTATAACTATCTGGCGTCGCCCGATGATATTTATGTCTCCCCTTCACAAATAAAGAAGTTTAATCTTCGTACTGGCGATACGATCGAAGGTACGGTTCGCCCGCCGAAAGATGGCGAGCGATTTTTCGCGCTGCTCAAGGTCGATAAGATCAATTATCTTCCGAGTGAGCTTGCCCGCGACCGCCCGCTCTTCGATAATCTTACGCCGCTGTATCCGAATCGGCAGCTCATTCTCGAAACATCGCCGGGCGAGTATACCATGCGAATTATGGACATCGCCTGCCCGATCGGTCTTGGGCAGCGCGGTCTGATCGTGTCACCCCCGAAATCGGGTAAGACCGTTATTTTGCAGAAGATCGCCAACTCGATCGCGCGTAATTATCCCGATGCGAAGCTTATCGTGCTTCTCATCGATGAACGACCGGAAGAAGTTACGGATATGGAGCGCTCTGTTAAGGCAGAAGTCGTTGCCTCCACGTTCGATGAGCCACCCGAGCGTCACGTACAGGTGGCAGAAATGGCGCTCGAAAAGGCGAAGCGCCTTGTCGAAGCTAAACAGGACGTTATCATTCTATTAGATTCGATCACACGTCTGGCGCGTGCCCACAATACGGTCGTACCGCACTCTGGTAAGATCCTTTCGGGGGGTGTCGATGCGATGGCGCTGCATCGCCCAAAGCGGTTCTTTGGCGCGGCGCGTAATATTGAAGAGGGTGGTTCGCTTACCATTATCGCTACGGCTCTTATCGAGACGGGGTCGCGAATGGACGAAGTTATCTTCGAAGAATTCAAAGGCACGGGTAATATGGAAGTTCAGCTCGATCGTAAACTTTCAGACCGCCGAATTTTCCCGGCTATCAACGTCAATGCGTCGGGTACTCGTCACGAAGAGCTGCTGCTTAGCGCGGAAGATCTTAATCGCGCCTGGATACTTCGGAAACTGCTCGCGGAAATGCAGCCGATCGATGCAATGGAATTCCTGCTCGATCGTATGCGCGGTACGAAGAACAATAAAGAGTTCTTACGCTCGATGTCGAGCTAAAAGATCGTTTTAGATCGAATTTGCTTAGCGATTGGGCCGGCCGAAAGCACAGGTTCAATCGCTATCTTTTTGTGGAACAGGTTGTACACCGCTCGTTGTGTCGAGTGGCACCGTGAAGCCGACCTCGATCTCCGGATGACGTATTTTCCCGCCTAAGTATGCGGTGCGGGCGATCACAGCAACATCGAGCAGCGCAAGGATCAGGCAGGCTATTACAAACCCGGTATGCGGTGCTTTATGACGCCGGACATAATATTCGTTCGTCGATTCCGGATTTGCTGAAGTAACCACCTGTACTTCATCCTTACGGCGCCACGCGAAAATAAGTCCCGCAAGCGCTACGATTGCTGTAACTCCACCAACCATTTTGGCCCAATCAGCCGATTCGGCGTGAGTAGAGATGTCATGCCGGTCTGTGCCCGGAATTTTACGAACGATGCGAGCCGCTCCGTCCCCGGTCGTATCCGCCGCAAATGCGAAGATACCAACGAGGATTAATCCGATGAAGGCTGTTCGAATTAGCTCCGCATTTTTTCGAGCCATTCCGTAAAGCAGCAATAAGGTAGAAAAAATGCTGCCCTCCACCGGCAAGTGATTGATGAGTAAATGTAGGTGTGCAGGAGTGATTCCAAACATGGCGTTTCTATAAGATTGACTTAATGACCAGCATTCAATAATCTTTCCAACAAGAATAATTATGGATGAGCTAATCTATCATTAGCTAAAAACACTTGCCGAATACATGGACACCAAAAGACCGATCGAGCCGGCAATTACCCACAGTATTATACCCAAGATAAATGGGCGGGCGCCAACACTTTTTAATGCCGAGCGGGAAAGTCCGGTACCGATCAAAAAGAGCGTAAGTGAAAGTACATTACGCGAGACATCGGCAATAACGTTAAAGCTATTGGTGGCCGCTGGTATTAACGATCGTAAAACAGATGCCAATACAAAAAGTCCGATAAACCACGGAATTTGAATCTTCGGGCGATGCGCGTCGGATTCTGCTTGTTTTCTTACATGCCTCGTTTCAAGCCATGCAAATAGGAGAGCAAGCGGTACGATCCACAATGCTCGAGCGAGTTTAATGCTGGTTGCAATACCCAAAGCCTCGTGACCGTAGCTAGCTGCGGCCCCAACGACACTGGAGGTATCGTGGATACCAAGCGCCGCCCAGACGCCGAATCCAATTTGAGGTAACTGAAGCAAATGGCCGATCCATGGGAAGAGAAACAGTGCGATCGAGTTAAGGATAAAGACCGTCCCCAACGATACCGACATTTCCTCGTCCGAGGCATGTATGACAGGGCCGACCGCAGCGATAGCACTGCCGCCACAAATAGCCGTTCCGGTCGCAATGAGCAGCGAAGATTTTCGATGCACCTTCAGAATGCGACCGAGTAAAGCGCCAATGAGATAGGTAATAAGAATGGTAATGAGCGTTATCTGAAGGCCATTCGCGCCGACCCGCAGCATGGTTTGTAAGGCGAGCCCGAAGCCAAGCCCAACGACAGCCGCCTGCAGTGTGAGTTTGGATGCCCTCTTTACCTGTTTGGGGTAGGGCGCTCCCAGCGTAAGCGCGAAGATGAGCCCAAGAAGGAGCGAAAGCGCCGGTGAACTCCATGGTGAGAGTGCAAAAGCAGCAAGCGCGAAAAAGAGGATTGGTCGAAGAATTGACATTATGGCGAGAGAATAATAAGGGCTAGCCGAGAATGATGGTTCTCGAAAAATCGAAAGTTACGCGCGCTCCTTAAACGCTTAGTATCTTTGCATATCGTCTAATTTTCTTGTAATTGATATGCAAACATTCTTCGATCGTCTTGACGCCGCAGTTGCCGAATATTCACTGCTGAAACACCCGTTTTACCAGGCTTGGAGCGCTGGTACTTTGGACCGTGAAACATTGCAGGTTTATGCCGGGCAGTATTACCAGTTCGAGAAGCGCTTCCCGATGTTCCTGAGCGCTGTACATTCCAAAACAGAAAATGCGGCCCATCGCAAGCAGATCCTTCTAAACCTTATGGAGGAAGAACATGGGGATGTCAACCATCCGGAATTATGGCTGCGATTTGCGGATGCGTTAGAGTGCAATCGGGATGAAGTAAAGAATGCCGTTGCATTCGAAGAGACCCAACACCTGATCGATACACTACGAAAGATCACGAATGAAGGTGATACCCTCGCGGGCGTCGCTGCTTTGTATGGCTATGAGTCGCAAATTCCTGAGATATCACGCACGAAGATCGAGGGACTGACTAATCACTATGATGTCACCAGTGAACGTGGCCTTTCGTTTTTCCGTGTACATGAGAAAGCAGATGAGTTGCACCGACAGGCCGAGCGCGACCTCATGAGTGAGCTTGTCCACTCGCGCGAGGACGAAGACCGCGCTATCGCTGCCGCACAACAGGTAGCTATTGCATTCTATCGAATGCTCGATGGTATTGTACGAGAGTGCTCCGTTGAATGTATGTAAGCTGCTGTGCTTACTTAAAGGTAAGTCGTGATGAGCGGCTTACCTTTTTTTATTTCTGCAGTCCGATGCTTGCTATTTCGACCGGGTTGCCCCAACGATGCGATCCTAAACGCATCGTATCTAATTGGCCCGTAAAAACAACGTGTAAGCCATCGCTCTTATACTGAGCCGCGAGGTTAGACGGTTCATACTGACCGCCGTTATCCGTTAGGATCCCATAGAATCCACCATCTTTATCGCGATAGACGACCTGTCCCCGGGTAGATACAGCCTTAATGGCCGTGGTTTGCGATGTTCCTGTTTTATGCGGACCTGTCATGTCGCATCCCACTGCGACCGCAAGTCCTAAAATGATAAGTGTAATATATGTTTTCATAATGTCGAGAGTGTTGTTGCATTGACGATTTTGTTGAGCTTTTCCTGACTCCTTGTAAAATGAGGCCGCCACAATTTCCCTGCCTCCTTCTATTCTAAGAACCCTTGACCGGGGTCAAAGTTACGGGGAGATGGCAAACGTAATCGGATTTTATTTTGCCCTTAAACAGTGGTTACAATTACACAAACCCTCATCAGTCTCTAATTTGGCATTCGAGTTGACCCGATGAAAACTCTATGTCACGTCCTCAAACGTCGCCGTGGAAATTAGGCGGACTCAACCTTAAAGAACTCGGAAAACGTACCTGGAAAGCAGTGAATGCGGATAATGCATATGACTCTGCTGCTGCTCTGGGCTATTATTTCCTGTTCGCCCTTATTCCGATGCTGATCTTTCTCGTCAGTATGCTGGCGACGTTCGGTTCTCCGCACCTTTTCGATCTCGTGCTTAACAATCTCGGTCGGACGATGCCGGAAGGGGCCTACAAGCTGATCAGTTCAGAAATGGTTAACGTACTCAACGAGGCAAAGGAAGGGCTTTTAACGTTCGGTATCGTTGCCACCTTGTGGTCTGCTTCCAGCGGTGTTGTTTCCACAATGGATGGGCTGAATCGTGCTTACGAGGTACAGGAGCAGCGCAGTTTTATTAAACGCAGACTGATCGCTATCGGACTAACCATCGCTCTCTCCTTGCTTACCATCGTTGGTGCCGGTCTATTGGTTGCCAGCGACCAAATTGGCAAATTGCTCGAATCCCTTACCTCCATACACGCTATGGAATATGTCGGTGCAGTGGCAGGTATTGTCTTCGGACTTGCTATCATGTTCTTTGGGCTTGAACTCGTATACTACTATGGCCCCAACGTCGCGAATCCTCGCTGGTACTGGGCGACCCCCGGGTCGGCAACGGCTGTCGTGATCTTCCTTATCGCTTCCTTCGCATTTTCGTTGTATGTTCGATTCAGTAATACATATAGTAGCGCAACCTATGGCACGCTTGGCGGCGTCATGCTGCTTATGTTCTGGCTCTATTTATTGGGGCTTGCGATCGTTATAGGAGGAGAGGTAAATTCAGAGATTGCAAAAGCGGCACGGAAACGAGGTAATTCGGAAGCTCCCATCGTCGGGGAAGAACGTACGACGGACGTACCAGCTAATGATTCTATGGATGGCAAATCTATGGATGGAAAGTCTATAAATGGCAAGTCTATAAATGGCAAGTCCGTGGACGGAAAGAGCACGGAATCAAAGCAAACAAAGCCGGCTACTGAACGAGCGTAAAAAACTCGGTCTTCTCAAAAGTATGAAGGAGGATCGTCCCGGCCCGTACCAGATTAACGAGAATTTTGGAGGCCCGACGCCGGCTAATATTGACGAGATCAGCAAACTCCGCTACGGTGATCTTACCATGACGATTTAAGTATTCAAATAATACCTTCTCGTTGTATCCGATCGAAATGCGAAGTGGTGGGCCTTCCGGGCGCTCGCCGCGCATGACATTCATCACCTCACGGCTCGCCTGAACCGATTTATCCTCATAGCGAACGAAGCCCAGTTTCGGTTGCTCTTTTGCTCGGCGGCCCGAGCTATCATACTCTATAAGCACATGTGGCTTGTTGTTGCTTTCCGGTACACGAACGAGTACAATATCGAGTCCTCGCCCGGCGTGCACATTCTCAGTTATGATCTCGACCGGTGGTTCGATCATAAATTGTGCAGCATGTTCTATCTCTTCGAGTTCTGATTTTTCGCTTCGCACGCCCACTACGGTGCCGTCATCATCAACGCCAAAAAGAAGATAGCCGCCTTTTGTATTCGCGAACGCAATGATCTCTCGGGCGATCTTTTCTGGCGATGAAAATTGCCGCTTGAACTCGACATCCGGTCCTTCACCGGATTCGATAAGATCGTAAAGCTCATGACGACGAATGGGAAAGGATATCTGCCTCACTTAACTATTTCGAGCGCAAGTCAAGATGTTGTAGGGCGCAGCGATACAAAGCATCCCGGGTAAGCAAGTAAGGGATACCGTTTCGAACATGAAAGTCTTTGAGTGATGATCTATCGACATCTAATCGATTTATATCCCACGTTCCGACAAAGCTTAATTCCGGCTCCTTGTACAATCGCACTTCCTGCCTATCGGGAATTAACACAAAAATCGTGTCACTGGAGAATGAGATCGAGCTTCCCTCACCATCAAATTCAGAACGATGAATCAAATTGCCAAGAATATCAAATTCGACAAGCGAGCGGCCACTACGGTCCAGTATGAGTAGATGCTGGTTGGCATCTACTCCTAAGGCCACCGGATTTGTTAATAATGCTTCAGGTCGTGACGATTCTGAAGAACTTCCAATACTACGCTCGAATGAAAAATCGGAGCGGAATTTTAATACTCGTTTATTTTCGCCATCCGCTACGTAAATGTTGCCTGCGTCATCTGCTGCCACCGCTCGTGGAAAGCCGAATTGCTTCGCGGGGTCTGGACTTTCAAAGGTATAGAGCGTTGAGACGTAAACAAGCTCTTTCGTGTACTGCTCAATTCGATGGTTAAATCGGTCGGCAACGAAGATCGCATTTGAAAGATGTGCGTCAACGCTTTCTGGCCCACTGAATTGATAGTGATCCAGCCCAGTACCAATAACCGCGCGCAGGCTGTCTCCCGTGGCCGAGAGTTTTAGAAGACCGTTATCGTCTAATTCCGTAACGTAGAAATTTTGGAAACGGTCGATCGCCATCGACGAGGCGCCGCGAAAGGAATGAAGGACGGAGTCCCGAATTACGGCGGCTGTTGGGTTCGATCCCCAGACAATGAAAGCCTTTTGTGCAAATGCAGGCAAGCTATGCCATAGGAGAAAGGCAGCTAAGAAAAGAGCAACACCTCGCCGAATAGACATCCTAAAAGCGAAGCGTGTAATGTACTTCGATCCGTTTCGATATGGGATCATAATACGATTGTATCGGGCTTTCGCCGGGATTGCTGACATCGAAATCGTAAAGGTTTGCGGCGATGTAAGCATCCAGCAGGTTTGCAATATACGTAATGCCGAGATAGATCCACCACTTATCACGGTCGTCGCGGTAAAATTCTCGGACACTTACAAACTGATTAGCAATTGCAGAATCGAGTGCTGTATGCAACCCATTTCGATAATTGATCGAATCCTGCATTTGGTGATATCGTGAGTTTTGAATGAGGGCACCATACAAAAAACCGCCGGCAAGACCGTAAAGGATCGGTAATTTCCAGGCCTGGCCGAGATACACTTGTCCGGCACCGGGTACGACGGCACTAAGTAATACCGCTTCCAGTGGCGATTTTGTCATGTGAAATTCACCCGTATCGGAGACGACCTTCGCCGTATCGACGACCTGGGCATTCGCGATCGAACTTTCGATCGCGAGAACGAGAACAATTATACCAACGAAGCGATGCATTCGATCTCTACCCGTGCGCCTTTAGGGAGGGCAGCTACTTGCACGGTGCTGCGTGCCGGTCGCGCCGTTCCCAATCCCGTTTCATAGATCTTATTAACGGCTGCAAAGTCGGCCATATTAGTAAGGAAGATGGTCGTCTTTACTACATTTGCGAACGTGCCACCCGCCGCTTCGAGCACCGCGCGCAGATTCCGCATTACTTGCTTCGTCTCTTCTTCGATCGTGTTTTGCACCATTTCACCGGTTGTGGGGTCCAGTGCTATTTGGCCGGAGCAGAAGAGCAGATCGCGTGAACGGACCGCTTGTGAATAGGGCCCGATGGGCCGTGGTGCATCCGGTGAAAGAATAGTCTCGAGAAGGCTTTCCATACTATATCGCTATATCTCCTTGATGGTAGAGAGTAATTCTTGAATTCGCTCGAATTCGTCGAGTGAATAAAACTGAATTGCAATTTCGCCCGTGCGATCCTGCTTTAAACGAATACGGACTTGTGTGCCGAGCACCTGCTGAAACGATGCCTCGATCGCTTTGATGTCTGACGAAGCTTCGACCTCTTCTGTTTCAGCACTTACGGATGGGCCAGAAGATTTGCCAGTTCTATGCGGTAAGGACGCCTTGCCGTTCGTGCTTTCCCGGGCAAGCTCTTCTAATCGGCGTACCGAATAATGCTCTCGAACAGCTTCATTCCAAAGAGCTGTCTGACGAGCGGCATCCGTGATAGAAAGGATCGCTTTAGCGTGACCCAAGCCTAATTCGCCAGCTCGCAGGGAGTCCTTGATCGGCTCCGGTAATTTTAGGAGGCGAATGAAATTCGAAACGGTCGAGCGGTCCTTCGATATCTTTTCTGCAACTTCTTCTTGAGTTAATCCGCAATCTTCAATAAGCCGTTGGTAGGCTTCGGCCTCCTCGATCGGGTTAAGCTCGATACGCTGAACGTTCTCGACAATAGCGAGCTCGAGCATTTTTCGGTCGGTCTCGACATCGAGTATATAGGCCGGAATTTCCGTCAAACCGGCTTCGATAGAAGCACGAATGCGGCGTTCGCCGCTGATAAGCTCAAAGCGGTCCGGACCAACGCGGCGGACAGTGATCGGCTGGATGAGTCCGTGCGTTTTGATGGACTCGGTTAATTCTTCGAGGCCTTGCTTAGAGAATTCTTTACGAGGTTGCTGCGGGTTAGGAGCGATCTTCGCGATCTCGATCCCGCGGATAAGCGGCTCCGGACGGGCGCTGGAAGGAACGCCCGGCGTGATCTCCGCCAATTCAATACCCGAATATTTTTCCTCTGAAGCGCCAGGAATGAGTGCGCTGAGGCCTTTTCCCAGTACCGATTTTGATTTTGACATGCGCTACAAGAACCGCACAGCCTCGTGAATAAACTCCTTTATTCGGCAGGGGTTTTCTGGACCCCAATGGTGCCTTGTTTTGCCAATAGGGCAGGATTCCGTTTTACCACCTCAGCCGCCAGATCCAAATAGCTCTTGGTGCCGCTGGAAGCCGCATCGTAGAGCACCACCGGCTGACCAAAACTCGGTGCTTCAGAAAGGCGCACATTGCGCCCGATAAGAGTATTAAAGACCTTTTCGCCGAAATACTTTTTCACCTCCGCGACCACCTGATTGGATAACCGCAATCGGCTATCGTACATGGTCAGCAGCACTCCTTCAATATCCAGCTTCGGGTTAAGGTGTCGCTTGACAAGATTGATCGTATTAAGCAACTGGCCTAAACCCTCGAGGGCATAATACTCACATTGCACCGGAATAAGAACGCTATCCGATGCCGTAAGCGCGTTTAACGTCAGGAGGCTAAGCGATGGCGGGCAGTCGATAATGATAATGTCGTACGTATCTCGAATCGGTGCGAGGGCTTTCGTCATGATCCGTTCGCGTTCCGCTGCTTCGATCAGTTCGACCTCCGCCCCAACGAGATTAATATGGGAAGGAATAAGATCGAGGTTGGGTACCGTGGTCGTAATGATGGCGTCCGCCGCACTCTCGCCCGAGACGAGAACTTCATAGATCGTTTTCGTTAGCGTCTTGGGGTCGATCCCTAATCCGCTGGTAGCATTCGCTTGCGCGTCGATATCGACGAGCAGCGTCTTATATTCGCCGACAGCAAGTGACGCCGCGAGATTAACGGCAGTCGTCGTTTTGCCAACGCCGCCCTTTTGATTTGCAACCGTGATTATTTTTCCCATCGAATTTTGGCCAATTTTGGCCATTTAACGGGGGAGAACAATCGAAAAACGTAGCTTGTCCCAAAAGAAGGATGCGAACAGCCAAGTGCCTTACTTTTGGTATGCGTTAATGTAGCTGTGATTTTGTTTTTTACGTTTTCATTTCATGAACGGAGCTGTTATGTTACGTTCGATACGTGCAATAATTCAACACGCGGTCGAACGACATCTTGAAGCAATAACCGATGGGCACCTATCGCGGAGTTCCAACTGCGCGATAAGTGCATATAACTACACGATGTAACCTTTAGGGTATGGCGCCGCTTGTTCCAGTTGGATATTTCTCCGCAAAGCACGGTTACGGTCAGGGTCCTAACAAGATTAAACGGTCGTGCCATGATGCTTATGAAGAGTCTGTCTGTTGTTGCCCTCGTGCTTCTCGGTGGCGTGTCAAATGTATGGGGTCAGTGGGTCGCTGGTAATTCTACCATTACCACTGATGTAAAATGCTTCGGCGAATGTGGATCGAGGCTTTTTGCAGGCACTCAGCGCGACGGCCTGTTCCTTTCAACGGATAACGGCGAAAGCTGGGCAGCGTTTGGCTCTGGCCTTCCCGGCGTCGCGATCAGATCCATGGCAGTTCTGAATTCTGGAGTAAGTGCAATGCTGTTTGCCGGCACGAGCAATGGCATGTATGCCTCCAGTGACACTGGTGCAACATGGCAAGCTGTCAACAATGGAATTCCAGTGATTCAGTATAACGGGATTTCCACGGTCGCTGCTGCAGGTCCATATGTATTCGCGGGCACATACGGCGGAGGGGTTTACCGCTCGAACGATGGCGGCGCATCGTGGGAAGCTACGAACGATGGCTTAACGAACGGATATATCTATAGCTTTACAGCCGCTGGTACGGAGCTATTTGCCGGGACGTATCAAAACGGTGTGTTCCATGCAAACATTAACGGTGTTAATTGGACGCCATCCAACAACGGCTTAAAAGCGAAAGAGGTGAATGTTCTGGTCGCGGATACCAGTGGGTCGATGCCGACTCTAATTGCTGGCAATGAAAGCGGGGGAGTGTTTCTTTCGTCTGATTATGGATCGAGCTGGAGTGCTGCCAGTGCGCTTCCTAAAGCGAATGTATGGTCCATCGTTCTAGCGAGCAAAAATATTTTTGCTGCAACCGATAGAGGCATTTTCCTATCTACGAACCATGGCACAAGTTGGAGCAGTGTCAGCGAGGGACTACCTGGTCTCGCGGTTCACTCGCTTGTAATTAGCGGGACCGAGCTTGTTGCCGGCACACCGCAGAACGGGATTTGGCATCGTCCGCTTGCCGAAATGCTTCCACCGTCGAAAGTCGACGGATTGCAAACATCGAAGTTGTCTCTCTATCCCAATCCGGCAACCACCTTAGTTATTATTGATAATTCAGATCTTCCAAGCCCAATAGAGATAAGCATTACCTCAGAATCTGGAGCACTTATTCGAAAGCGATTCGAATGGTCCGGATCACCGTTCAAAGTAAACCTCTCCGATATCCCTTCCGGGGTCTATTGGCTCGAAGTTAAGAATGGAAATGAGCTCCAGAAGGCGAAGCTCGTGGTCAACCATTAGCTCAGCGCATAATGCTGATCTGTTTTGCCGAGCTCTCACCTCGATAAGTCAATAGTTTATAAAAGTAAGCGCCGGGAGGCAATTCTGTTGCATCGATGAGAAGGTCACTGAAGGCATTGGTAACTTTGTAGCGCCTCACTTCTTTACCATCCTCCGTCAGCAAAAGAATTTCGCCGTTAGAAACACCGGGTGGTAATTCGTATTCAATCCTGACTCTTCCTGACGAAGGATTCGGGTAAGCCAAAGTGGGTAGGAAGCCAGAGGTTTGAGCCACGGAAGGGTCGTTGAGGATGCCAAGCTTTGCCTGACCGCCCGGAATTCTGCCGGGGAGGGAATAAACTTCGATATTACTTCCATGGTGAATTAATAATTTAGTGCCAGAGCTTGTGGCTTTGACTGCGGGTGGTGAGACACCTTCAAATAGACTGTTGTTGGCATAACTTGATGTGCCGAAATAACAGGTGTCGCAGGCATAAAGCAATTCACCATTGGCTTTCAGTATCTTGATGGTCCGGTTTGTAAATAGAGCATATTCATATTCCGTATCTAAATCAAAAAGACGTCTGGCAATAATTGCAATGTGTGAATAAGGAGTAACGGGGATTGGGATTGTTCGATCCAATGAATGGTCAATGTTGTAGATCGTAATGGAAGAGCTATCGTCAAAGTTAACGAATTTCCACTCAGCGGAATCCACCTCAACTAGGCCAAATTCAAAGGTGCCCTTATATGAGTGTTCTAGTCGAATCTGTGCATTTACTCTAATTGCTGAAGAAATTATACAAACCGCAATCAAATATTTCATGGCTATCGAAGGTTAGAACTGGGGAGAAACAACCTCGGTCACGCTAAATTGTTACAACCCCCTCTGGCGAACGACATCCCGTTCACCCTTGTTTTTGACGCGCTCGTCGCCATTTCTGGCCAGCCATAAGGATTTTCTGTGAAGCCGACTAATCAACAAGACCCCAATTATTTTCACCGGGTAGTAGATTGCCAATGGGCCTGTCCGGCACATACGAACGTGCCGGAATACATTCGCCTCATCGCCCAGGGCCGCTTTTCTGATGCATACATGCTTAACCGGGAGTCGAATGTGTTTCCCGGTGTACTCGGCCGCACCTGCGACCGACCGTGTGAGCCTGCTTGCCGCCGCGAACGCGTCGATGGCAAACCGGTTGCGATCTGCCGCTTAAAGCGCGTTGCTGCCGATCATAAAGATGATATTAGCGATCGTCTTCCAGCGATCCCGCCGCAGAAAAATGGCAAGCGCATCGCTTGTATCGGCGCGGGTCCGGCATCGCTTACTGTTGCGAACGACCTGATGCCGCTCGGGTACAGCGTGACGATCTACGAAGCGATGGATAAACCGGGCGGCCTCATGCGCTCGAACATCCCGTCATTTCGTCTTCCAGCCGAAGTGCTCGATGAAGAGATCGGCAACATCGTCAATATGGGCGTTGAGGTAAAGTATAATTCACCGATCAAGAGCCTGCGTGCTCTTCACGATGAAGGATACGATGCAATATTCGTTGGCTCGGGTGCGCCACGTGGTAAAGATCTGAAAATTCCCGGTCGTGAAGAAGCCGCAAAGAATATTCACATCGGCATTGACTGGCTGCAGTCGATCGCATTCGGACACATCGATAAGATCGGCGAGCGCGTGCTGATCATCGGCGTTGGTAATACGGCCATGGATTGCTGCCGTTCATCACGCCGGCTTGGTGGTACCGATATTAAGGTCATGGCCCGCCGTCCGCGCCAGTATTTCAAGGCTTCACCGTGGGAGTTGGAGGACGCCGAAGAAGAGGGGATCGAGATAGTCGTTAATCACGCGCCGAAGCGCTTCGTGATCGAGGACGGCAAACTCGTCGGAATGGAATTCGAGCGCGTCGAATGGAATGAGGGCGCAACGGAATCGCGTACGGTGGATTCGGTCATCATTCCTTGCGATGATGTGATCCTCGCCATCGGTCAGGATAATGCTTTCCCGTGGATCGAACGCGATCTCGGGATCGAGTTCGGCAAGTGGGATATGCCAAAGGTTGACGAAACGACCTTCATGTCGACTCAGCCGGGCATCTTCTTTGGCGGTGATGCTGCATTTGGTCCGAAGAATATTATCTGGGCGGTAGAGCATGGACATCAGGCTGCCATCTCCATTCACAATTATGCGAGCGGCGTTCCGGTTACCGAGCGACCCAAGCACGGCATGAATCTCATAAGCCAGAAGATGGGCCTCTCGGAATGGAGTTACCACAATAACTACGATCCGGCCCAGCGCCAAAAAATGAAGCATGTCGATCTGGTCGAGCGCTTCAAGAACCTGACGGTCGAAGTAGAACTTGGCTTTACAGCCGAACAAACAGCGCATGAAGTGCAGCGCTGCCTGAACTGCGATGTCGAGACCTATTTCGCGGCTCCCAAGTGTATCGAGTGCGATGCGTGCATCGATATCTGCCCTGTGCAGTGCCTTACCATCACTCGCGATTCGGACGATGAGAAAGAGCTTCGTTCGCGGCTTTCGGCTCCAGCGGTAAATTTGAGCGAGCCGCTATTTACTTCGGAGCCGCTGAAGCAGACCGGTCGCATTATGGTAAAGGATGAAGATATTTGCGTTCACTGCGGCCTCTGTGCCGAGCGCTGCCCGACCTTCGCATGGGACATGCAGAAGTTCGAGGTGCTGGTGCCCAAAGCGATCGATGTGAGGGAATTGGCGTTGGCTTAATGCTAGAATTTATTACCTCCAAGAGTGGTAAGACAATTCGCCTAACGGACGAACGGTGGTCTCATATCACAGAAGAGCATTCTGAACTGGCCGGCCGCCGCTTAGAAGTTCTTGATACAATAGAGGCACCAGACCGCATTATGGAGGGGAACGAAGGCGAGATATTTGCCGTCAAAGAAATAGAAGCGGGGAAAGATATGGTTGTCATTTATAAAGAATTTGAATCGGATGGCTTTATTATTACCGCTTTCTTAACTCGTCGCAGAAAATCATTAGATCGGAGACGTCAAATATGGCCGGAATAAATTTAGCGGACTACCTAGGCATTTTGCCGGCAGCGCTTCATGCCCCGTCCCAGTACTTTTGGACGTCCTATGACGAGGGGGCGGACGTTCTATACATTAACTTTAAAAAGCCTGGCCTCGCAACGGATAGCGAACTTACTGACGAGGATATTATTCTTCGCTATGCCGGGGAAGATCTTATTGGTCTTACGATCCTTCATGCCAGCAAAAGAGCTAAAAGGTAGTTCAGGCAATCCGATAGCTGTAGTTACTTGTAATTGATTGAGTGAAGCTTAATCTTATTATTACAGGTGCGACCGGCATGGTGGGCGAAGGAGTGCTCCACGAAGCGCTGCGCGATCCAAACGTGGAGTGCGTTCTTATAGTAAATCGGAAGCCGAGTGGTGTCACACATCTCAAACTGAAAGAGATTGTCCACAACGATTTCTTCGATCTTACACCAATAGAATCGCAACTGGCAGGATACGACGCCTGCTTATTTTGCCTCGGAGTTACCTCGGTCGGTAAGAAGGAAGCAGAATATCGCCATCTCACCTACGATCTCACAATGAACTTCGCGCGGACGCTTGCCGATCGCAATCCCAATATGACGTTCTGTTACATCTCTGGAATGTCGACCGATAGCACCGAGCACGGGAAATACATGTGGGCGCGCGTAAAGGGAAAGACCGAGAACGACCTGATGAAATTACCATTCAAGCGGGTTTACGCTTTTCGTCCTGGTTATATCCATCCGATGCAGGGTATGAGGCACACTCAGAAATACTATAAATACATTACCTGGATGTATCCGTTTCTCCGGTTGGTCGTCCCCAATCGCGTATCCACACTCGGTGAAGTTGCGCAGGCAATGCTTCGTGTCGCGTTACGCGGATACCCGAAACCGATCCTTGAAGTGAGCGATATCAATTCTCTGGCTCACGAATGAGCATTACCATAGGTCTGTATTAAGAAGCATTGGTACGTACTCTTGCCGAGCCATTCCGTTGCGCTCGAAGCGAGCCGTTAACCAAACTATTCGTTGCCTGATGCTTGCGTTCAGCTTTGGAAATATTTTCGATCCCCTGCAAGAGTGCATCGGGATTGAACGAGATAGAGTCGATCCCTTTGTTCACGAGGAATTCTGCAAAGTCCGGGTGATCGCTCGGTGCCTGGCCGCATAGCCCGATTTTTCTACCCGCTGCCCGTGCACTTTCGATCATCATCGAGATCATTGTCATCGGCGCTTCATTGCGTTCATCGAAGTGGCTGCTGACGGTGGCTGAGTCTCGGTCGATGCCAAGCGTGAGTTGTGTCAGATCATTAGAGCCGATGGAGAAGCCGTCAAATACTTCGGCGAATTGCTTTGCGAGAATAATATTACTTGGCAATTCCGCCATAACGTAAATTTCCAGCCCATTGTCTTTATTGGGCGATCGGCGAAGCCCTTGTGTTTCCATTACCTCAATGACCTTGCGGCCTTCCGCAACGGTGCGGCAGAAGGGGATCATGAGCTTTACGTTGGTCAGACCCATTTCGTCGCGCACGCGCTTCATTGCTTTGCATTCCAGCTCGAAGCCGGGCCGATAGCGTGGATCGTAATAGCGCGACGCACCGCGGAAACCGAGCATCGGATTCTCTTCGTCCGGTTCGAACTCTGCACCGCCGATGAGCCCCGCATATTCGTTCGTCTTAAAATCGCTCATGCGGACGATGACATCCTTCGGATAAAAGGCTGCAGCAATTCGAGCAACGCCTTCGGAAAGCTTTTCGACGAAATAATCTTTTTTATCGGCATAACCTCGTGTCAGTTCTTCGATCTGACGGCGTGCACTTTCGTCGTTTAAATATGGATAATTGACCAGCGCCATCGGATGTATTTGAATGGCGTTCGTAATAATAAATTCGAGCCGAAGAAGCCCAACACCCTGATTGGGATAGAACGAGAGCCGAAAGGCCTGGTCAGGATCGCCCAGAATGAGCATCGGTTTTGTTTGTGGCATCGTGATCTTGCCGATCTCTCGATCCTGCCTCGAAAATTTCAGTTCACCGCGATATATTTCGCCGCTGCCATCGGATGTGCACACGACGGTTACCATTTCGTCATCTTTAATTCTGGCGGTTGCATTTACAGCACCCACAACGGCCGGTGTTCCGAATTCGCGTGCAACAATGGCGGCGTGGCTGGTCCGGCCTCCTTTATTGGTAACGATCGCACCGGCGCGCTTTAAAAGAGGATCCCAATCCGGGCTGGTAATATCGGTGACGAGAATATCCCCTTTTTTGAGAGACGCCTGTTCTTCAGGAGAGTTGAGAAGTCGGGCATGGCCACTGATGATCTTATTCCCAACGCTGATGCCTTTAGCTAACAGCTCGCCGCGCTCTTCCAACTTATATTCGCTGATCGAAAGGTGTGTTTCCTGGGATCGTACGGTTTCGGGTCGTGCCTGGACGATCCACATTTTATTGGTGACTCCATCTTTGGCCCATTCAATGTCCATTGGCCGACCATAATGTCGCTCGATCGAGAGAAGCCACGAACCTAACTCTTCAAGCTCTTCTGCTGAAAGAACGAATCGATCGCGAAGTGCTGGAGGCGTGGGAATATTTATGGTTGATTCATCACTGTGACCGTCTTCGCAATAGACCAACATTTGTTCTTTCGAGCCAAGCTTTTTTGAAATAACTGCTTGGTTACCCAATTCCAGAGCAGGCTTAAAAAGAATAAACTCATCCGGTACAACGATGCCTTGAACGATGCTTTCACCTAAACCCCATGTTCCGGTGATCAGCATTGCACGATCAAAGCCGGTGTCGGGATCGATCGTAAAGGCAACCCCGGATGCTCCTTTGTCGGCCCGGACCATTTGTTGAACGCCAACCGAAAACCCCACAGATATATGATCGATCTTGTTGTGCTCGCGATATTCAATGGCGCGATCGGTATACAAAGAGGCGAAACACCGAATGCACGCTGCAATAATGTCGTCGATACCGGTCACATTTAAGTAGCTTTCGTGCTGTCCTGCGAAACTTGCGGTCTCGGTGTCTTCGGCGGTTGCACTGCTCCGGATCGCAACGCTCGGTTGATCGCCGTACTCAGAAAGCCATTGATATGCTTCCTCAATTTCTCGCCGGATTTCACTCGGTATGGTGCAGCTTAAGATAGCAGTGCGTATTTCCACTCCAATCTCGTGTAAGTTTGAATACGTCTCTCTGTCAAGTGCCTGTAAAATATTACCGATCTTACTTTGCAAGCCGTTCGCTTCGAGGAATGAGAAGAAAGCGTCCGTGGTGATCGCGAACCCCTGGGGGATAGCAATCCCATACGGGGATAAAAAATGGATCATGTCTCCCAATGCAGCATTCTTTCCACCTACTCGTTCAACGTCTTCGAGGGTTACCTCTTTGAATGGAAGCACAAATTTGTTTTGAACGGCAGGCTTTGAATTATGACGTGAATGAGCGACGGCTTCCATGGAATTAGGCTTGCTATAAAGTGGATGACGACTGAATATTGAGGCAACGATCGCCTTCCGAAGACAAAATGCCTTCAGTCCTTCTTGGGGTTAATTGGGACCTTACTGATAAAGCCTGCGCCTCGGCTCAAACACAGGAAGTAAGGTGATCAAAAAGTGGTCGCCGCCTCAAAAGGTAGAAAAGCACACTGTATGCCACACAAAGGGATGAGCTTTGGCCAAAAAATGCTGTAAGTGCGAACATCCCGAGCTGTTAAATATGTAAATCGGACTTAATTTGGCCATGAATAAAGAATTCTTACCTCTCGGTAAGATTACTTTACCAAGTCTTGACCGTAGGTCAAATTATTTACGATTAAACCCTTTCGGTATGATTTTTACGGAATTACGACGAAGTGATTACTTCAGATAACTCCGCCCCGGTCCTCACTGGCAATAGACCATTTGAAATCCTCCGCCGAGAGGACTATTCTGATGTCACATATATGCTCGAGGTCCATCATCCGCAGATGGCCCGTGCTGCACAGCCAGGACAATTCGTTATTGTAATGTCGCACAGCGATGGAGAGCGGATCCCGCTTACTATCGCTGATTTTAAGCGTGAAAAAGGCACGATCACGCTCGTTATCCAGGCCGTTGGCAAATCGACGCTGGAAATGAAGGAAATGTGTCAGGTCGGTACTCATCTCTATGGTCTGGCGGGTCCGATGGGTATTCCGAGTCACGTTTCGAGTGCGAAAAAGGTCATTTGCGTGGGTGGTGGTCTTGGGGTGGCGCCGGTGTATCCGCAAGCTCGGGCACTCAAAGAGGCTGGAGCTTATGTAATTGGCATACTTGGCTACCGCACCAAGGACCTTATCTTTTGGGAAGATAAATTTCGAGCGATCACCGACGAACTTATTATTTGCACCGATGATGGATCTGCCGGTATCCGGGGCTTTGTAACGGATGGTATTCGTCAGGCCTTAGAGAGTCATCCGGACACCGAGGAAGTCATTGCTATCGGTCCTCCCGTCATGATGAAGGCAAGCGCTCAAGCGACCAAGCCCTACGGTATTAAGACGATGGTCAGTCTTAACCCGATCATGGTAGATGGCACCGGTATGTGCGGTGGCTGTCGTGTTAAAGTCGGCGAGAAGGTCAAGTTTGCCTGTGTCGACGGCCCCGATTTCGACGGGCACGAGGTCGATTTCGATGATCTTATGATCCGCCTGCGTCGCTATAAAGAAGAAGAACGAGTCGCCCGGGAACGCTGGTCAGAGTCTTGTCGCATGAGCACGGCTGCTGTCGGTAGCGAATACGCTACGGTCAGTGCGTAATCCTATTCGTCAACGGTAATGCGAATGCCATCCATTGGGATGGCATACAGGACTTTTTTATTTCGAATCTTGCAGTAAGCCGATGGCAAAAAAGCGCACGGTACGTACGATACACCAAGAGCGGACGCCTGTTGCAGAACTCGACGCTTTTACGAGGGCCCATAACTTTGAAGAAGTTAACTGTGGATATACGGAAGCAGAAGCGATCCGCGAATCCGAGCGATGCTTGTTCTGCCCCGACCCCAAATGCATCGAAGGTTGTCCCGTCTCGATAGACATTCCAAATTTTATTCAAAAGATCGGCGAGCGCGATTATCGCGGTGCATACGAGGTCATCACCGGGACGAATCTGCTCCCGGCCGTTTGTGGCCGCGTATGTCCGCAGGAGAACCAGTGTGAAGGCGTCTGCACCGTAGGTGAAACGCTGGAATCGGTGGCTATCGGCCGCCTCGAACGATTTATCGGTGATCTTGCCATCCAAAATAATTGGATCAATAAGCCATATATCCAACCGTCACGCAGTAGTAATGGTGGGCGGTATAGGATCGGTATTGTGGGCTCCGGCCCATCGGGTATGGCGTGCGCGGCCGATATGGCAAAGGCGGGATGCGATGTCACGGTCTTCGAAGCATTCCACGAAGCCGGTGGAGTACTTCGCTATGGTATTCCGGAATTCCGTTTACCAAATACCGTGGTCGATGCCGAGATCGATAAGCTGAAAGAACTGGGAGTCAGGTTCGAGTGCAATGTGCTCGTCGGGCGGCTCTTTACGATCGAGCAGATGATCGAAGAAATGGGATTCGACGCGGTCTTTATCGGTACTGGCGCCGGATATCCAACAATGCTTAATATCCCCGGCGATTCCCTTAACGGCGTTCTTTCCGCGAATGAACTTCTCACGCGCTGTAACCTGATGCGTGCCCGCGAATTTCCGAACGTTGATACTCCACTGCCACTGGGTAAGCATGTCGTCGTCGTAGGTGCTGGTAACACCGCGATGGATGCCCTTCGAGTAAGTATGCGCTTGGGCGCAGAAAAGGTGACCTGTGTCTACCGCCGATCGAAAGTAGAATGCCCGGCGCGCGCGGAAGAGGTGCATCACGCCGAGCAGGAAGGGATTGAGTTTAATTGGCTGACGAATCCGATCGAGATCTTAGATGATGGCGAAGGCAATGTCCGAGCAATTCGCTGCATACGAATGGAACTCGGCGAACCGGATGATTCGGGGCGCCGTCGGCCAGTGACAATTCCAGGTAGCGAGTTCGAGATCGAGACGGATGAAGTTGTTTATGCCATAGGCACCAATGCTAATCCCATCATCGGGCAAACATCAAAGCTCAAGCTGAATAAGTGGGGCTATATCGCGACCGATAAGACCCTCATGACGTCCATCGCAGGAGTTTTTGCCGGCGGTGACATCGTGACCGGTGCGGCGACGGTGATCATGGCGATGGGAGCAGGTCGAAAGGCTGCACAAGGTATGAAAGCGTTTCTCGGTATTCGCGATATTGGTCCGCTCCGGCGAGACCATTCGATCTTTGGCATTGACGCTCGGGAGCATAACTTTATGAGAGTGAGGGTCGCGGCATGATGGAAATGGAAGAAGTTGTAATTGCAAAAACAGAACGAACGAACGGTCATGCGGCTGCTCAAAAAGCGCATCCCAAAAGCAAGGTGACCAAACTGAACGAGCACATCGTCGAGATCATCAGCGATTCGGGCGAAGGCGCGCAGAAGTGCGGTCAATCGTTTGGTGCTATCGTCGCGCGAATGGGATTGGGAGTTTGGACGGTCGAGATCATTCCGGCCGAGATCCGCCCGCCCGCCCGCAGCGTAGCTGGTGCAAGCGGTAACAAGATTCGCATCGGCTCAAAACGTGTAACGAACGGTGGTAATGAGACCGATCTCGTGGTGGCGTTCAACGAACAAGTGTTGCTCGGAAGAGTCCGTTCGAACGAGTTGAAACCGGGTTGCACGATCCTACTCGAATCGATGTGGCGCGACGACCGCCGTGTTTCTCAATCATACATCGAAGCGGTTGAGCAGCTAAGAGCAGCGGGATACAAAGTCCACGAGATTCCGATGGACATGGAATGCCGGAAGATCGTGAGCGATCCGCGGAAGGGCAAGAACATGTTCGCGCTTGGCTTGCTGTGCGCGCTTTACAGCCTCGACTTACAAGTTGCCCGCGAACAGGTCGTTATGACGTTCGGTAAAAAATCGGCGAGAGTGATCGAGTCTAACATCGCGTTGCTCGAGGCCGGTTACGCATGGGCCGAAGAGAATCTCGATTTCAAGTACGAAGTACCGTCTGAAAAGACAACGGTGCCGCAAATCGTTGTGAACGGCAATACGGCTCTTGCTTTGGGTGTTCTCGCCTCCGGTATGGAGATCTGCGCGATGTATCCGATCACTCCCGCAACGTCTGCCTCTCATTACCTCAGCGATGCATTCGAAGAGGTCGGAGGAGTGGTCCACCAGGCTGAAGATGAGATAGCGGCATGTTGTTTCGCCATCGGTGCATCCTATGCCGGTAAGTGCACGGTAACGATCACCTCCGGACCCGGCTATTCGCTCAAGCAGGAAGCGATCGGTCTTGCGGTAATGGGTGAAATTCCACTCGTCGTAGTTAATGTACAGCGTGGCGGTCCTAGTACAGGTCAGCCAACGAAGACAGAGCAAGGCGATCTCATGACGACGATCTTCGGCAGTCACGGCGACGCTCCTAAAGTAGTAATAGCGCCAGGGACTATCGAGGATTGCTTCTATTCGGTAATTACGGCTCGAAAGATCGCGGAGATGTTTAATATGGTGGTAGTCATTCTCTCGGATGCCAACCTCGCAAACTCCCAGCAGCCATTCAAACGTCCGGAGTTCGATGAAGCATGGCTTGCGCCACCGATAGATCAAAGCGCTGTGCCAACAGGAGCGAAGCCCTACGACTGGGATCCGAAGACGGGCCTTGCACGACGTTTTATTCCCGGTCAGCTTGGTGGCCAGCATACGCTTACCGGCCTTGCGCATGATGAGAATAGTCATGTAGCCTACGATCCCGAGATCAATCAGCGCGCTATTCGCGCTCGAAGCCTGAAATTAGCAACGCTGCAGAAGACGCTGAAACCGCCACCCGTCTTTGGCGATCGCACCGGCGATCTGCTCATTGTAGGCTGGGGCAGTACAAAGGGGGCGATCGAAGAGGCGGTGGAAGAAATGCGTAAAGAAGGAAAGAAAGTATCTTCCATGCACCTGACCTTCCTTCAGCCGATGGCGCCGGGTATCAAGGAGATACTTCACGGATTTAAGAAGGTCATAACGATCGAAAATAATTGGAGTGATTCGCTTCAGGATGAGATCATCGATGAGACGAACCGCAGATACTCTGCGCTTGCAACATTGCTTCGGTCTCGCTATTTGGTCGATGTCGATTGCTTTAGCGAATGCCGTGGTATGCCACTGAAGCCAAATACAGTACGACGCGTAGCATTGGAGGCACTCTCATGAAGAATACGACGGATATGATAGCGAACGGAGTAGATATTCCAAGTGCGAATGATTGCCTGCTTCAGATCTACGAGCAGCAATACGAGCTGGAAGATTATCAGAAGGGTGTACCGCGCTGGTGCACTGGCTGTGGCGATAATGCGATCCTTACCGCCGTGCAGCGCTTATGTCGCGATGAAGCGCTCGCGCCGGAAAAAACGGTCTTTGTGTCCGGTATCGGATGTTCGAGCCGATTGCCGCACTATATGAACACCTATGGAGTGCACAGCCTTCATGGTCGGGCACTTCCCATCGCAGAAGGTATCCGGCTGGCACGGCCCGACCTGAAAGTGTTCGTTAATATGGGGGATGGCGATTGTTGCAGTATCGGTGCGGCACATTGGATCCATGCGATCCGATACAATATGAATATGATCGCGATGCTGCATGATAACAACATCTACGGTCTTACGAAGAAGCAAGCCTCACCGACGTCACCGATCGGACTAAAGACGAATACCACGCCGAAGGGATCGTATCTCGATGCGTTGAATCCACTCACTGTTACGCTCGGTGTTGCAAACGTCTCCTTCGTAGCACAGGTGGTCGATTGGATCCCGAAGCTGCTGTATCAGACACTTCAGGCTGCGTATCATCACGACGGCTTTTCCTTTATCCGGATCATTCAGCGATGCCCCGAGTGGTTGCCCACGCACCTGGATGATTATCTGCACGATCCTCAACGAGTAGTACTATTGCAACATGAGGATGGCCTTCAGATCGATTCCGAATTATCGAAACGATATATGAACGTCATCGAGCACGATCCATCTGATCTGAATCGTGCTCGTGAAGTTGCGTCCGGCAGCGATCCTATCCCGGTTGGAATACTGTACCGCAATGACGAAGTGCCACGTTATGAGGAAACGCGTGCCGATTCACGGTTGCGCACCGCTTCGCTCATTCGTACCGGTCTCGAACGCGAATTCGATAAGTTCACCATATGGCCGGATGGTCACACACCTCAGCATGTATAACGCGGGATAATTATGGAAGTGAAAGATCAAGAACTGCTTAGTTTTCATCTGAGTGGTCATGTGAACGGCTCCGTCGTTCGACCAGTGGGGCAGGATTGCATTCCGGCTCTCTTTGCTCGCTATCGAGACATGAGATCGCTTCGGTATGACTTCCCGCTCGTTCTCAATACAATAGGAGGGACAGAGCGCGCGGTACTTTCGCTCAGCGGGTTGGTTGATGACGCCATTGAAATACTACGTGACGATCCTGATCGTACGCGCATTGCGCGGCATGCTTATGAATTGGAGCGCGAATTACGAACGTCGCTAACAAACAACGGGCTTCCGGGACGTCATGGCGATTTTTCCGTGCTATGGCAAGCTGCTATCGGTCGTTTGGCAGTGAGCGATGAACTCGTTAAAGACTCAGCAAAACGGCTGTGGCCCTTATTTAATGTCAGTGGCGAATTAGCCGACTTAGATTTTTCGTTAATGTCGCGACTTGCCCAACACGTGTGGGGCCAGGTTCAGCGTGCAAAGTCGAATGCGTTTCGTGCTAAGTGTGAACGGTTGCTCCTAAAACTGCAAAGTATTCTGGATGCCGAGCTTGCACATTCAGAAGTCGGTCGCGCGCCCGAACGATTAAAAGCTTCCATCGGTACCTCCTTCGCCGATAGTTTCGATTTCGAAACGATGTCGCGCGTGCTGGTAAGGGCCAAGCCGGGTATTCGTATTTCGGACGATCGCCGCAATCGCGTTCAACATCTGATCGAAGTACTGAAAGGACAACGGTTCTTTCCGATTCGTCCGGATATCGAACCGTATCAGTTCGTTTTCTTCCGATGCTCCGCAGCGTTGCAGGCAATGAAAGAACGCAAGCAGGAAGCGCAAGAGCTTATCAATGCTTTAGCGATCGCTGAACTCGAAGTAAAAGGAGTTTACCGTGAAGGGGAAGGTGAAAATGGCATTCCCACGCACGACGCCATCTTTGGGGATTACAGCTCCGACACTCTTGAACCGAATCAGCTTAGCCAATTACCGGACTATCTGCTGTGTAAGTACACGTCCGAACTTGATGCGGACGAGACGCTGCAGATCGTGGATGCGCTGTCATCTGGTCTGCCGCTTAAGATTGTCTTACAAACGGATGACCTCTTTGAGCCCTCAGCGATAGGTCAGGTGTCGCTTGGCATTGAACGTCACATTGCTTTGGCATCGCGTTCTCGACACGTACTCGACACAGCGATGCGGCTGGGAGATGTTTTTGTGCTTCAAGCGAGTGCTTCGCAGTTATTCCGGCTTCGACAGGATGTGGTACGTGGTCTTGCGAATAATGCTCCGGCATTCATCAGTGTGTACTCGGGCACAGGCGGTCAGACCGGCTCCATTCCAACATATCTTGTTGCAGCAGCGGCGACAGAATCCCGAGCGTTTCCGACAATCCTCTACGATCCAACGGCAGGATTGGATTGGGCGAGTCGGTGTCGATTGGATGATAATCCACAAGCAGAAGAAGCCTGGCCGGTGCGGACGTTCGAATATGAGAATGAACATCATGAGATGATCTCCGAAGAGCTGACCTTTACGTTAGCCGATTTTCTCTTGACGGACAATCGCTTTAAGGAGCAGTATGCAATTCTGCCAGCGGCTGATCCAATGAATATTATTCGTACCGTGCCTGAAGTGCTCCAAGGTGGGACGCAATGGACCGGGACGGTACCGAGCATAACGGTTGCAGATGGTGCGGGAACACTGCATCGCGCAATTGTAAGCAGACAGATCCTCTCCGAGACCCGGAGATCTCTCGCACTGTGGCGCAATCTGCAAGAGTTAGGTGGTATACATAACTCCCATGCAGAGCGACTGGTCGAGCAGATAAAACAACAACTTGCAGAAGCAGCAGCCAAAGAGATCGTTTCGCAGCCGGCTGAGGCGCCAGCGCCCGAATTAACAACGGAGTCCCAACCGGCCGCCCAGGCGGAGCATCATGGCGACGATCCGTATATTGAAACCGATCGCTGCGCTACCTGTAACGAGTGTACGCAGTTGAATAACAAGATGTTCGCTTACAATGCTGACAAGCAGGCGTATATAGCGGATGCAAATGCTGGTACATACCGTCAGTTAGTAGAAGCGGCAGAAGTTTGCCAGGTTTCAATTATCCATCCCGGCAAGCCTCGCAATCCTAAGGAGCCAGGGCTGGAAGAGCTTATTACAAGGGCTGCGCCGTTCAATTAATTGAGGTACACAGAATTGATTTTCAAGAGCAATGGCGGTAAACGCCATTGCTCTTTTATTATATAAGTATTCCCTTATTTGCCCCAAACAAAGGATTGTAGGTCCATCGGAGCGAACTTTCCTCTCGTTTTGTTAGATGGCCCTCGCTACGCCTGGCTCCTCGGAGTGTATCCGCTATCACACTCGTCGCCATCTTAGCATCGCAACAGTCAATGACAGGTATTAACGATTTCGCTCTGAAGCTTGCGAACGTCAATGGGACGGGCTCTGCAAGCGCTAATGGGCTGCTTATGCAGTCGATGTTTCGCATGGGCATCCCCGTTGCGGGCAAAAATCTCTTTCCATCCAACATTCAAGGTCTTCCTACCTGGTATGAGATCCGGGTGAGTAAGCAGGGATATGGTGCACGAGCATTGGACTACGACCTTATGGTCGCGATGAACGGCTCGACCTACGCTCGTGACATTACGGAAGTTCGCTCCGGCGGGTATGTGCTATATGATTCGACATGGCCATTACCCTCCGAATTGCACCGCGACGATGTAACATTTCTTGGCGTACCACTCGCAAAGATGTTGACGGAATCCGTCCCCGAGCCGAAAACGCGTATACTGCTTAAGAACATCATGTATACCGGATCTCTGGCGGCCTTGCTCAATCTCGATATGGAGATCATCGAGGAGTTGATCAAAGAGGCGTATGGCAAAAAGCAAGCATTGCTCGATGTCAATCGCAAGGCACTTCATCAGGGCTACGATTACGCAAAGCAGCACCTTGCGTGTCCGCTTCCATTCCATTGTGAGGGCATGGATGCGAACGGCAATAAGATCTTGATCGATGGTAATACCGCCACGGCACTTGGAGCTATTTGGGCGGGTGCAACAGTGGCAGCTTGGTATCCTATTACGCCGGCTACATCGGTGATGGATTCCTTTAAGGCGTTCTCTGATAAGTACCGCGTGGATCCCGTCACCAAGAAGAACAACTTCGCCTTTTTGCAGGCCGAGGATGAGCTGGCGGCGATCGGTATGGTGATTGGCGCATCCTGGGCGGGGGCCCGATCGTTTACATCGACTGCCGGCCCTGGCATTTCACTGATGAACGAGCTGATCGGTTTGGCATACTACGCGGAAATTCCCGCCGTTATCTTTGATATTCAGCGCACCGGACCTTCGACGGGTATGCCGACGCGCACGCAGCAATCGGATATCCTGGAATGTGCGTATGCGTCGCACGGGGATACGAAGCATATTTTGCTCTTCCCTTCAAACCCGAACGAATGTTTCCATTTTGCGGCCAAATCGTTTGACCTGGCGGAGCAATTTCAAACTCCTGTCTTCATGCTTTCCGATCTCGACATCGGCATGAACGACTGGGTCGTCGACCGTCTCGAATGGGACGATAACTATCGGCCCAATAGGGGACGCGTTCTTACCAGCGCAGAGTTGGATGAGATCAAGACCTATTATCGGTACTCACCGGAAGATGAGAATTTCGTTGCCGCTCGAACGCTGCCTGGCGTGAATGCAAAAGGCAGCTATTTCACCCGCGGCTCGGGTCATAATCGGCTCGGTGGTTATACGGAGTCTCCGGCGGAATACCAGGAGGTGATGGACCGGCTTACGAATAAGCACAAGGCCGCCGCGAAGTATGTGCCCGCTCCGATCATCGAGCGAAAAGAAGGAGCAACGATTGGGATCATCACACTGGGTGGCTGCGACTTAGCATGCCGGGAAGCCATCGATATTTTGGAGTCGGATGGCGTACTGGTCAACTATATGCGCATTCGCAGTTTCCCATTCGCTTCCGAAGTTGAACGCTTTATTGACGAGCAGGACTTCTGTTATATCCTCGAGCAAAATCGCGATGCCCAGCTTAAATCGTTGCTGACGCTCGAAACTCGCGCGCTGAAAGGAAAACTGCAGTCGATACTCATCTATGGCGGATTTCCGCTCTCTGCAAAATCCGTCGTGGAAGGTATTCAGCATAAACTCGCTCGTCAGGTGCACCCCGACATGAAGGCGGGAGTCATTACCGGGGAATGATCGCCGCAATTACAGCAGAATAAATCACTCATAATTTTCGACCTCTGTGCCATCGATCGCCAAACCAATTGTAACTCACCCGAGCCTCGAAAAGAACTCGCTCGGTTTGAACCTGCGCGCGTATGAGGGTGCAATGTCTACACTCTGTGCGGGGTGCGGACATGACTCCGTTACGGCTGCCATTATTAAGGCGGCGTGGAAGCTCTCGCTCGATCCGCATATGATCGGCAAGTTTTCTGGGATCGGCTGCTCTTCCAAGACGCCTACCTATTTTGTTAGCGGTGCCCACGGGTTTAACTCTGCGCACGGCCGCATGCCTGCGATCGCAACAGGTGCCGCTGCTGCCAATCGCAAACTTATTGCGATCGGAGTTTCCGGTGATGGCGACTCGCTCTCGATCGGCATTGGGCAAATGGCACACGCCATTCGGCGCAACCTCAATATGCTCTATATCATCGAGAACAATGGTGTGTATGGTCTCACGAAGGGACAGTTCTCGGCCTCGGCGGATATTGGCACGAAGAGCAAGAAGGGCGATGTCAATCGTGTCTCGCCGATCGATCCAGTAATGTTCGCTTTAAGCCTTGGTGCAACGTTCGTCGCCCGAAGTTTCTCTGGTGAGAAAGAACAATTGGTCCCCATTATTGAAGCGGGTATTAAACATAAGGGCCTAGCGCTTATCGACGTGATCTCTCCGTGTGTTACGTTCAACGATCACGAAGGTTCGACGAAAAGCTATCTCTACACCCGCAAGCATGAGTACCATGTAACGGATACGAATGTCATCTTCCCGATGGACGAGCTGATCGCCAGCATTAAGGTGAACGGCCATACCTCCGTTACGATGCATGACGGCAGTGTGATTAAATTCACCCGTACACCGGAGGGCTACGATCCTCGCGACCGGGCTAAAGTCTTCTCATATCTTGAAGAGCATCAGAAGGAGGGAAAAGTCCCGACTGGAATCCTGTTTATCGATGAGTCCTCGAGCGATATGCACGAAATCCTTGGCACTACGGATGAGCCCCTGACGCAGATCCCGTATGAGACGCTATGCCCGGGAAGTAAAGCGCTGGATAGTCTGATGGCCGAATTCCGATAAACCAAATCTTACCTGAATCAAAAAGACCCTTCGATAGAAGGGTCTTTTTTTATCCTAATACTTAACGGTCAACAAAAATGAATTTCATGATTTTTTACTTTTCATTAACTAACAATTGTTCGTTTTTGACTTAGAAAAGCAGGTAAATTCCCTGTCCGTAAAAAATCCTTACGTTAAATTACCTTACGGAGAGGGTCGAAACCTCGTTTTTGAACTGATTTCGCGGTTGGGCCAGAAGTGGCGATATTCGATAGACGATGACAGCAATTATGCTAGCATCGGACGAATAGGAGTAGAATATGAGACACCTCAGCCCACGAACAATGATCGCCGCACTGGTTATAGCGGCTTCTGCAGTAGCTTTTACCACAGCTACAAATTACCCAAATGTTTACAGTCAAACCGATCGCCTTGCCAGTAATGCGGTAACGCCTGATTATAAGCTTCTGCTGAATGGACAGGTCGCAATGAAGCTGACTGGCTCGCTCAATTTATTTGGAACGTCGACGCTCCATAATTGGGAAATGAGCGCGCATCAGCTTTCCGGAAGCGCCCAATTTACCTTGAGTGATAAAGGCCAACTGACATCGGTCGGTGCCCTTACATTCGTTCTGCCGGTCCATAACCTCAAAGGTGACAAGGATGGCATGAATGACAATGCTTACGATGCACTCAAGGCCGATAAGTATAAGGACATTCGCTTTATTATGACGGCTGCTGCTGTCGAGCCAAAGGGCGGCAACAACTATACGATCCGCGCGAACGGCAACCTCACGATCGCTGGCGTAACCCGCCCGATCACGCTCGAAGTCAAGACACAGGTCAACGATAACGGGACTGTCACCTGCCAGGGTACCTACGCACTTAAAATGTCAGACTTTAACATTGACCGCCCATCCTTCATGTTCGGCGCAATGAAAACAGGCAATGACCTTACGCTCAGCTATTCCTTGCTATTCGTAAAATAACGAGCAGTACCAATAGCACATTCGAGCACGATACTTTAGGAGTTCAAAATCAACCAACTTTCGCTACGCATATGAAAAACGTACTCAGAGCCCTCATTCTACTGTGCATCGCGACCACTATAGCACAAGCACAGTCTGCCGCTTTACAGTATTGGCGGCCTTACGACCAACGCGGACTTAATGTTTTCGAGACGAGCAAACAAGATACGACCGCGTACCATGGATTCCACCTCCAGATCGGCGGAGCCTTCGCCCAGGACTATCAGTCCTTAAGCGATCAGAATACAGCAACACGCGTACTTAAATCAGATTCGACCTCGTACCTATTGGACCCGCTTACAGGCGGCTTCAACCTCGCAATGGCGAACATGTACCTGGACGCTCAATTAGATAATGGCGTACGTGCGAATGTAACCGTCTATCTCTCTTCGAAGCACCATAATGAAGCATGGGTAAAGAACGGATATCTTCAAATGGACAAAGTGCCATTCCTTGGTATCGATGCCCTCAACGACATTATGAAGTATGTCACGATCAAAGTCGGTGATCTCGAAGTAGATTATGGCGATCAGCACTTCCGCCGTGTCGATGGCGGTAACGAGATGTACAATCCGTTCGTCGAGAATTATATCATGGATGAATTTGCGACAGAGATCGGCGGTGAAGTCTATTACCACGATCCGAGCGGGTTCTTCGCGATGCTCGGCGCTACGGATGGTATGCTAAATCCAACCGTTGTTGCATCGAACAAGATCGACAGCGTTACCAAGAGCCCGAATGCTTACAATCCGGCCTATCATGGAAAACTGGGATTCGATAAGCAGCTTACGGATGATCTCCGCGTACGACTTACCGGTTCGTTCTATGAAGAGAACAGCACCTCGAGCAGCACGCTCTTCGGCGGAGACCGTACCGGTTCGCATTACTTCCTCGTGATGGAGAACCAACAGGCCACGACGACGGGCAATGCCTTCTCTGGCCGTTTCAACCCATCGTTTAGCGAAGCAGTGACGACGTTTATGATCAACCCCTTCGTCAAGATCGGTGGTCTTGAAGTGTTCGGTACCTACGAGAATGCCGCCGGCCGTATGATCAACGAGTCGAGCAATCGCAAAGCAACGCAGGAAGCTGCCGACGTGATCTATCGCTTCGGCTCACACGAAAACTTCTGGATCGGCGGCCGGTATAACACGGTGACCGCAACGCTTCCAGTAAGTGCGCTTGTCAAGAGCCCACTCGATGTCACGGTCAATCGTATCGCTGCATCGGCTGGCTGGTTCCTCACACCGAATGTGATGATGAAGGCGGAATACGTTCAACAGACCTACCAGAACTTCCCGGCCGGCGATATCCGCCAGGATGGTAAGTTCAATGGTGTCGTCGTGGAAGCGGCTCTCGGCTTCTAACGACTATTCGCAAGCGACTCCTACATCGCGCTCAGCTCCACAGGGGCTGGGCGCGATGATTGTTTATAGAGTTGTGTATATTTGTAGGAATGAGTTGCAAATATACTTGTCTGGTTTTGTTAGGTCTCGCTCTGTCGTCTCAGGTTGCTATCGGTCAAACAGAACAGATCTGGATCGCAGGAGCAGGAGGTGGTGTGGCATTTGGTGTCAATGAGGATCGATCTCGTCCGCTTGTCCCGCTGGAACGTATCGAAGCAGTAGCGTTCAATAGCGTTGTGCCAGGCGTGAGCCCGGAGTTTGGAATTGGTTATTCCGTGCTTCGCAGTGATAATACTGGTAATGCGTTCGATTACAAAACTCAATTGATCGTACCTGATCTTCGCTTCAGGTTTAGTCCTCTCACTACTCCCGAGTGGTTTCCCTATATTTATCTTGGCGGTGGAATCGTGATCTATAATGTGCTTGAAGTGCCGCGAGCGGCTTCTGGGGAAGCTCGACTTTCGGACGCTGCTCCGTTCTTTACCTGTGGTGCAGGCCTTTCACATCAACTCTTCGAGAAGATCGGTATTGACCTGAATTTCGGTCCATCTTTTTCAATGACCGATGATATAAACCCCGTCCATGATGGGAAGAATGACGGTTGGTGGACCGGCCTTCTCAGCGTCTATTGGATCTTCTAATATTTTCGAATATAGCCAAATGAGCTTATTTTCGGCCATTTATTGATGTCCGTGTAACTTTTGACCTTTTCAAGAGTTATTGCCAAGAGGGCTGTGATCAGAGGGATGTCCGTCGCCTTGGTCAGCCTTATAGTAGTTGCGATTTAATAGATTATTGTACTATGTTAGAAGACGTTGTTAGTCTTGCTCTTGTAATAGCGATCGTACTTATGATCGTCACGAGCATTGTCGCCAGTGTCAGGAGACGTAAGCACCAGGATGCGACGATCGCCGCCCCGGTATATGGTGGTATACGTGGGCACGTGGACGATCATCACAGTCATTGATCGGATCGAGCAGGGCACTTACATAAGGATAATTCACGTGGTATCGCCGATACCGATCAATACGCAGTGCACCTGGCTGTCTTTATCTAAATAATAGGCAGCACAGGTGCGGTGATAGCCGTCCGCAATAAATAGCTGTCGGTCCAAGCGGACGAGCGATACCGGCACTAATGGTTTGCCTTTAACCATCTTCACAAATTCGCTTCGCACATCCTTATTCGTTTCCGGCAACAGTTGCGTATCAGAAGCACGCAGGACGTCTTTTGCCTTAAATTCGATCACATCGTCTTTGTGCTTTTTCAGTTTTGCCACTGCTTTTTGAACTTCCTTCGGCTCGAATAATAACGTTAGAAATTCTTTCGCTGCTTCGAGATCCTTTTTCGTGAGTGATTTTTCCCATTTTATTTCAGCCATATACTTTAACGATTCTTAATTTTTCGGTCGTGGGTTGCGATCTCCACAATAAGCCATAGGCCACCTAAGGCGGCCGCAATAAAGCACAGCATGGCCAACCCGGGATAACCGAACAGTTTGAAGTCAGTGTCAACCCGCATCAGCATTGCAGCACCTACAATAAGAGCCGCGAGTATCAAGCCAGTTGTTACACGGTTCGCTATCTTTTGAAATCCATCGATAAGCGTTTGTTCCTCGATGGCATCCACGTGAACGCTAAATTCATTCTTTGCCACGGCATCGAGGATCCTGTTGACACGGCGCGGTAATGCTTCAGCGAATTCCTTTAACTCGATCGCCGCACCAAAAAGAGTGGAAGGACTAAACGCCGTTCTGATGCGAGCGCGAAGCAATTTTGAAGCATTGCGCTGTATCGACGCATGCGGATCGAACTTTGGATCGAGTATACGTCCAATTTCCTCCAGGCTAAGTAATGTCTTACCGAGCAACGTAAATTCGACTGGGAGTCGAATTCCATTTTGCGCCGCAATCTGACTTAGGTCAATGATCGCAAGGCCACTACGAATTTGATCGAGAGTGGAGCTAAGATGTTCGGTTATAACGCGTGCGACTTTATGACGATACTCTACTTCATCGAATGGTTTGAGCGAATCAGGAATACGTTCGCCGATCTTGAGGCCAATGTCGGCCGCCTGGTCGCCACGACCTTCGCTGACAGCAAGTAGGAGCTTTAACAGATCCTCCTGAAGCGAGGAAGAAAGATGCCCCACCATTCCGAGGTCGATGAGAGCGACGGAATAGTCGTTGGTGATGAAGACATTACCGGGATGAGGATCGGCATGGAAGATTCCATCGACCAGAATTTGTTTGAGATACGCTTGAAATAATTGTTCTGCAAGGTCGCTCCCATGCATCTCGAGTTGTGCAAGCGGACCGATCGAGGTGATCTTGCGGCCACGGATATAATCCATGGTCAACACTCGCTTGGTCGAATAGTCCGGAACGGGATGAGGCACAATAATGCGGTTGAACGATGCGAGATTCGAACCGATAACGATCAGATTGTTGGCTTCTTGCCGGTAATCTAACTCGCGACTAATTGTGCGCCGGAATTCATCGAGAATATCTTTAAAGCGATACTGCCGACCAAATTCTGTGTGGTCGTCCAGGAATTCTGCGATCGATTCAAATGCTGCAAGCTGTTCTGCAACCTCCTGTTCAATACCGGGCCGTTGTACTTTTACAGCTACTTCTCGTCCATCCCGCAAGCGAGCGCGGTGCACCTGTCCTAACGACGCGCTGGCTATGGGGGTACTATCGAAAAACTCGAATGCTTTTGAAATCCGGACTTGTAGCTCTTCTTCAACGATCTTCTCCACTTCCGCAAAGCTAAAAGGGGATAATCGGTCCTGAAGACGAGTAAGAGCTTGTATATAAGGAAGTGGTAAGACATCGGGACGGGAAGATAAAAGTTGGCCAAGCTTAATATACAACGGCCCCATTTTTTCGAGATCGTTGGCAAGCTCATCCGGAAGTGAGGTGTCCGATGCTGTCTGCTCTTGAGCGCTTAAGGTCTCTCCGAGGCCCGATTGCTTAACAATATCGCTTCGCCCATACTTCCAAAGCAGTAAGGCGATGTCCCGATAGCGTTTTAGATACTGTGGATTTAGAGAAAACGACATATTTCTTTAAGTCCATTTGCAAAGACCATGCAAGGACTAAAGAAATACGGTCCTTAAATGTAATTTACTCTTTCGGTTGTGTGGGAGCAGGCGCGGAAGCCTTCAGTGTGTTTTCGTGCTCCTGAGCGATCTTTGCCAAATAAGCCGTACGGTCGAGCTTATGGCCTCGCTTCCAGACCGCTAGTATATTCCTCGTTGCCTTAATATCGGTGGTGGGATCGCCCGAGACCAACAAGAGATCCGCTCGACAACCGGCACAAATATGTCCTCGATCGTGAAGATGGAAGGCATCGGCGGCATTGCCGGTAGCAGCGGCAAGTGCGTGAGGAGGTGTTAAGCCGGCGCCGACCAGCAACTCCAGTTCACGATGCAGTCCGACGCCGAACGCTGTACCAGGGTTTGGCGCATCGGTGCCAGCCAGGATCGGAACATGGGCGAGTTGCAGTGCTTTGGTCGTGGCTTGCGCTGCAGCGAAGTTTGCAGTTTCTCCGGGATGAGTTGGAAAGGAACGTTGGAAATTCTTTATTGCAAACGGAGAAGCATAAGCAGAAATATTGGTATCGCTTATCATCGAGGCATTGCTGCCACCGGTCGCGCTTAGAATAACAGAAAGCGTCGGGCACACGAACGCATGATGTTCGCGCACGAATTTCGCAAACGCTGCATCGCCGGCGATATCAGCGGGAGCGTGCATGAGCCCATCTGCACCTGCTTCGATCGCATCACGAGCTTCCTCGAGCGATCCAATGTGGATGACCGCGAGGCGATCGCGCTTGTGTGCTGCATCGATGACCGCTTTCAGTTCAGCCTTATTGAGAGTGGGCAGATTTAACCCCCAGATATGGCCATTATCATAAACGATCTTAATATAATCGGAGCCTTCCGTTAAGCGCGCGTCGACAAATGATTGTGCAGAATCCGGATCGCTTAAGGTAGGAATAGGGAAGCCGTATTCCGTGCCATGACCGCCGGGAGCAGTCACAAGTATTCCGGCTGAATACAGATCCGCTCGATCGAGCATTTTACCGTCCTCTTGTTGCTTCCGTACGGCCGCAGCCATGTTCGGATCGGTAAACATATCGAGGACCGTCGTTACCCCTGCTTCGATCGCATCTTCCAACGCAACTCCAAATACATGCGCGTGTGCATCAATAAGACCAGGCAGCAGCGTTTTGCCGGTACCGTCGATTATTTCCGCACCCGGCGGAGGAGTGATACCATGCCCGATCTTCGTGATACGCTCTCCTTCCACCAGTACGCTGGTAGACGGAAGTACATTTAGTCCATCGAATACACGGACGTCCTGAAAAAGAACTGCCTGTGCAAATGTATCGCGTGCGCAAAAAAAGAACAGTACACTAATGGCAACTGACGGAAGGAGCTTCGTCACTCGTCGTAAAATCATTCTCTATTTATTCGAAGCGATGGATGACAACAGGGTACACGGTCGCAGAATAATGGCAACCTCAGTTGTATCGGCGAAATTCCAATATTTTAGAAATCGAATGTAAGACCTATCGAAACATTCGTTGCTCCCCAGAGGAACGGCGGATCTTTTACGATCGGTACTGACCACCACAGCCTGGAATCGAACTTGATGTGCTGATGGCCAATGCGAAACGTAAATCCTGGCTCCAGAAAAACGTCAGTTCGTTGAAGTGTATAAGAGGTATCGAACAAGGTTGACAAGTGATGAAGTGTGTCGTTCGTCTGTAACAAGCTATCAATGTGTAGGCGGCTCATATTCAATGCAGAAACTCTGACCGTAAATGCAAAGGCCGCTACATCCCCTTCGGCGCCAACACTTGCCTGAATAAACGGAATAAAATAATGAGCAGATCTCTCCGTGTATTCGGTGGACCTATAGTAAGATGGTGCAAAAGACATGAAATAAAACCCATTAAAATATTCACGGTCATAATGCCTTGCCTGAGTATTTCCTAGGCCCAGACCCGCATACACTTCGAATCTACCATACCTTTGAAACTTCGTGAAATATCCAGCGCCCATTTCACCGTAAATAAGTCCTACGTTATTAGAATCATTATTTGTGGGACTATAAGAGGCGTTCGCAATAAGGCCAATTTTTTCAGTCAAAGCATATGCAGCTTCGATAGAAGCAAAATTATCCGTCTCGCCACTATGATTGAATGCTGAATTAGTCGCTACTGAGATCTTAATTTCACCTTTTCGAGCAAGTAATGGGGTCGTAGGTGAATTAGGTAAGTAGATGGAAGGACGCGGCGCACAGGCAAAAAAAAGAAGAGCCAATATTACGAGCAGGATCGTATATTCATGTTCCTTCAGTCTCCACCTCATAAAGTACTCAAATAAGGTCTCATTGTCGATTACTCAACACGTGGTGGTTTATGAAGTTACAGAACATGTAAAGGGAGGAGAACATAGCGGCAGTGGAAGCAGGGAGGACAGACATGTGGCACCCGCCCATAAACATTCTTTAAAGTGCTGAAGAGTGTGGGAATGTGGATAACCCGGAGCTTTAAAAGAGGTTGTGGATAAAAATATTGCGATTTGAGCATTTTTTTCTCTCTTACCCCTTGACTTTTTGCTAAAAATGTTGCATATTTGTCCACCGGAGTTCGTGTAAAGGTTGTGCATATCTTGTGAACAGCTTTTACAGACCGGAGGTAAGCCCGTTCGAAGAGACTCGCCGAAGCGAAATCACTCTTTTAAGGACTTACCGTTTTGGCCAAATCATTAATCGCCTACGGAAAGGGCTGATCTCCTTTCCCGGCTCGTGAGGAGAGCATGATCGCAACACTCGACCGCCTGATGGCACTGAGTCAGAAGCTCCGCGATGCGGAACGGACGCATGAACGCGATCCGATCTACGTTGCGCTCGAACTCAACGAAGTCCGCCTTCTCGAACGAATGCTCGAAGTATACTTGGGCGAACTCGATCCAGAAAGCGCCACGGGTCACGCGGAGACCTACTAAAACCTTCCATCCAGGAGCACGCCATTTCCGTCATAGCGTGACTCTCTCGAGTATTCCGTGTTATTGATCCGGACAAGGTAACGCGCCGGAATTTATCAAGCAGCATCTTCGCTTACAATGCGGGACGCCCGCTTGTACCTGTTTCAACGCGAAGCGTTTTAGTATTGCCTGTCCTACCTTTAGTGTCGCACTATGTCAGCACTTCTGAGTCGCCGTAATTTTTTACGACAGTTTACACCCACAGCGTCCGGTCCAGCCGTTGCTCCGGCGCGAACACTTTCGAGCGGCCTCGATCCGTTCGTGCCTGACGCAAATCATCCATGGGATGAAATCCACGCCGGACACTTGCTGCGTCGCACGATGATGGGACCCACGTGGGCGGATATCCAAACGCTGGTTAAACTGGGCGACCCTGGTAAAGCGGTCGATCTGCTTCTTAATACCACTTCGACGCCAACAGCACCGGCGGCAGCCAATGATGCGACGGAGAATCCGTACCCGCTAGCATTGCCTGTACAATACCAGATCGAAGGGCAGTGGGCCGGTGATGCAGCACAACTAAGAGCGTGGTGGGCAAACCTTCACCTGAATGCATCGACATCGATCCAGGAAAAGATGACGCTCTTCTGGAGTGGTCATTTTACTACGCAGTTCGATCTGGGGGCGACGCAGTATGTCATCGCGCCGCTGCTGTATCGCCAGAATGCTCTCTTCCGATCGAATGCGTTAGGTAACTTTCAGGACCTGGTCAAAGGTGTAACGCTCGATGGAGCGATGCTGGTCTATCTCGGTGGTAACCAGAATACGGTCGGTAAACCGAACGAGAATTACGGCAGGGAGCTTATGGAGCTCTACACGTGCGGGCTTGGCGGCGGCTATACCGAAGCCGACGTTCAGGCCGCCGCTCGTATCCTGACGGGTTGGCGTGTTGGGCAATATACCGATGACCCTGCGCCGAACGGGATATTTGCCACGTACTTCGATCCTGCTTCTCATGACACGCAAAGCAAAACATATTTGACCGTCGATTTCCCATCGATCGATGCGAGTACGAATACGGAATTCCTCGTACGAAAAAATGAGATCGACCGGCTGATCGACGTACTCTTTGAAAAGACAGGAACAGCCATCGCGAATTTTATTTCGCGTAAGCTTTACCGATTCTTTGTGTATAGCGATGCTGGTTCGATAGATGAGTCGGTTGTTAGCGCAATGGCTAATCTCTTCATTCAAAGCAATTGGGAGATCAAGCCGGTGGTCAGTGCTCTTTTGAAGAGCGCGCACTTCTTCGACAATACCAATATCGGATGCCAGATCAAAACGCCAGCCGAGTATGTCATTGGTATGGCGCGGCAACTGGCTCCGAATCCGCAGATCGATGCAAAGATGACAGCGGTCGATCAGGAGTTCTTCCAACCGCCGAACGTCTCCGGTTGGCCAGGTTACCACGATTGGATCACAACGAACACGTATCCCGTACGGGGGACGGAAGCGGAGGCAGCGATCCAATCGATGACCGATACCTCGACGATCGCATTCGTTCAGCAATTCCCGAATTACACGGACGCCAGTTCGCTTGTTATAGCGATAGGACAGCTTCTTCTTCCGCGCCCGCTTTCCACAGAACGACAATCGACGTTTGCATCCAAATTGACGGCTGGTGCGCCCATCTATGAGTGGCCGACGATATGGAATAGCAGCCAATCCACTGCCGCTCGTAACGTCCGGGACCTTTTAAGCTATATCGTCTCCTTGCCAGATTTTGAATTATGTTGAAGCAGAAGTTACGAGTAAAGGGCACATGAGCCATTATTCGTAATTCTTTGCTCGTTACTTTTATGAAACGTCGCACATTTCTTCAGTCGACCCTTGCTTCTGCAGCGATCGCTCCGGTGCTGCTCGATACGGTCTATGCGCGCCCATCGTCACCGCTGAAGCTGCTTGCCCAGCTCGATACGGTGGCGAATGATAAAATACTGATATTGGTACAGCTCTTTGGTGGCAATGATGGGTTGAATACGGTCGTCCCAGCTGATAACGATACATATTATACGTTGCGACCGAATATTGGAATCCAGAAGAATACACTCTACAATTTTGGCGGTGTTTATTTTAATCCCGGTTTGCAGTATGGCGATAAACGTGGGTTCGCCGGAATGTTCGAAGCTGGCACGCTTGCCGTTCTTCGAGGGATCGGATATCCTAATCCGAATCTATCGCATTTCCGCTCGACCGACATTTGGCTCTCCGGTATTAACGATAGTAACGCGAACGATACGCTAAGTACGGGCTGGCTCGGAAGATTTCTCGAACAGCGCTATCCAAATTTCCCTAATCAATTGCCGACCGATCCATTAGCGATCAACTTCGGCGGATTCTCACTCGCGTTGACGAGTGAGAAAGGTCGTATGGGGATCGAGGTCGATAATCCAAATTTGCAGGCAGGAGGCCTTAGCGCCGCTAATGACACATTAGATGATAACGCTAACGGCACCCGCTACGCCATTGAATATGCGTTCGTTCAGGATATCGCAAATCGTTCGAATGTCTATGCTCAGCGTGTAAAAGATGCTTACACGACCGGCAAAGCAATGTTGAAAGGGAATTACGCTGGCGATGGATTCTCTCAGCAGATGGCCTCCGTGGCTGCGCTTATTGCCGGCGGATTGGACACGCGGGTATACATGGTGAATCTCGGCGGCTTCGACACTCATGTGAATCAAGTGAGTGGAGGCGATCCTACACACTCGAGTGGTGCGCATACGAATTTGCTCGCAACGCTTTCGAATGCCATTGCACAATTCCAGTATGATATGACCATGCTGGATCAAACAACACCTAAAATTTCCGATCGGGTAGTAGGACTAACGATCAGCGAGTTCGGTCGTCGGCCTCACGACAATGGAAGTTGGGGTACCGATCATGGCGCTGCGTCCGTGCAATTCCTTTTTGGAAGCCAGGTCAATAGCGGAGTGTTCGGCGATCCATTCGATCTCGATCATCTCGATTCTAATGGCGACCTCGTTCCCAGTATCGACTTCCGGCAAGTCTATGCAGCCATTTTGACCGACTGGTTTGGAATAACTCCGACCGATGCACAAACAGTGCTGCAGGACCAGAACGCAGGCATCAATCCGTTAGCGGGTCTCTTCAAAGCACCGGCGGGAGTCTCGTCTGCTTCTCCGATCGATCTTTCGCTTTCGATATATCCCAATCCAGTGTCGTCGCGATCGAGGATCGCGTTTATGCTTTCCCAGGATGCATACACCGAACTTGAGATCGCCTCCGTGGATGGGAAGCGGGTGCAAATGATACTAGGCCGTTCGCTTGCGGCCGGTAGTCACGATATTCCCTTTTCTCCAGAGTTACCGTCGGGTGCTTATATCCTTTCACTTCGGTCAGGTGGAGAAATGGTTACACAAGTGTTGGAGATCATCAGGTAGTGTCTGTTTTTTTGTCGTCGCCGAATACGTTGAGATTGTCAAGCCGAGTGTGTCTCGTGCTTGTCGTGCTCCTTGTTGGGCTTAATTTATTTTTGAACTCGGCCCATGCTCAATGGCCTGCTAAGTGCGATGGCGATAAAGAATGTGTGGGCAATGCACTAACGATCTCGGTCACAAGCGGTAAAGGCGCGCAATACGTCGATGTGGATGTTGATTCGGCATTGCGGGCGGTCATTGATACAGCGATAACCTTCGAGGCTTGGATCGCACCCCAACTTCAGCCGGGTAAGACCCAATATATCGCGGGCCTGTGGGGGCCGAACAAGGACAATAACGATGAATGGGTCCTCTATATCCAGGATAATAAGATCGTCTTTGCTTTAAGTAAGGATAATTCGTATAAGGGCGATAGCGATAATACGATCGCGATCGCGACCGTCCCCGATCTGTATAGCAATGGGTGGAGGCATATAGCCGCCGTATGGGATGGAAAATCCACGATGGCGAAGATCTATCTGGATGGAAGGCTTGTGGCGAGTGCAACAAATCCGCTCTATCCTATCGATCATCTGCACAAACCGGAGAACAAGGTTCTGCCGCTACAGATCGCAAGCTGTAACGCCTTGTATGATGATACGGTGGTGCATCGTACGTTCAAGGGACAGATCGACGAGATCCGGTTATGGCACCGGGCGCTAAGTGCCCAGGAAATAGCGTGTCAGCGCCTTATCTCGCTCCAGGGCAATGAGCCGGGACTCGATCTCTACTATCGATGTAACGAATTGCCGTCAGCACAATTGCTATGTGATGCAACCGGTAACGATCGGTTGGGATTATTACGCAGTGGGGCAGCCTGTGATTCGAGTGCTCGAACCATCCCTGTTACGTACACCTCGCAGCCTCCTGTTGTATCAGCAACGTTAACGTGCACACAGGATACCACGCTTACGTTTACACTGACGGACACCTCACTGTGTGGCGATCGGGTAAGCCTTAGCTTATATGGTCCCGATCGAGCGCTCTTCCATTTATCGACCAACACGCTCGTACTCGCTCAAAATGTACCGTCGTCATTTACCGTGCAATTTCACACCGATCTTATTGGCTTGCTCTCCGCAGGTATTTCGATCGCCAATGTAAATAGCTGCGGAGCGGTGCTGAATATTCCTATCTCGCTCAAGCGTGTAACAGAACTTAATTACTCCGCCGACCGGCTCCAACTGGATACACTCTACGTCGGATGCCAAACGACGACATTCTCCGAAAAGTCGATCACCATCTGCAATCCCGGACCTCGGACCGTTCAGTTAACCAACGTTCAATTGGATAGCAATCATTTTGCCTGGTCTTCTCCGGGGCTTACATTGCCAAAATCACTTACTCCCGGATCGTGTGTGACGATCACTGTCCGAATGGACATGTTGGACTCTTCGAAAACATTGCTCGATACGCTTCGAATATTTAGCGATGAGCTATGCCCGGGCAGTGGCGTTATTCCCTTATCAGGACGAGTGCAGGATGTTCTGGGGCTACTTCAAACAGACGGTAAGACTCGGCTGGACTCTATGAAGTTTGGTGAAGTGTGCCCGGGCTTCATAAGTGGTACTGTAAGTTTTGAATATCGCTCGCTCGGGAATGACACGGTCTTTGTCGATTCGATCTTGTATAGTCCGGCTAACTTCTTTGGTGCCGGATTTCAATTGCCCATGAAGTTGCCGCCTAAAGTTGCATTTTCACCAACGTATGCGCGATTCAAGCCCGATAAACCTGGACGATATACAGGTATATTAAGAGTCGTTGCTACATATCATGGTTGTGAGATCGTCAAGACGGTCGATCTTTCCGGTAGCGGCTATTCGGTCGATGTCGATTTTCTGACTCCACAGATCTCGTTCGGAAATGTAACGATCGGGAAGACCGCGCAACAATCGACGCAGATCATCGATAGTGGAGTTGATCCACGAAATATTGATTCCTATTTAAGGGTAGGCGATGTTTATACTATTGTAGCAGGAAAGAGTTATAATATCAGTCCCGGTCAGACGAAGCCGATCACGCTGCAATTCCGACCGCGCCAACCACAAACGTACTACGACACCCTTTGCATTTTCGACGAAGGATGTTACGAGACCAAGTGTATTCCGGTCGTAGGTACCGGAGTGTTCAATGCGTTTTCGTTCGATCCTCCGTATCTTGACCTTCCCAATATCGTTGGCTGCCGCTCGGGAAATGGTACGATCACCATGAAGAACATTTCTGGTTCAATGCAGTCGATAACAGGTTGCACGCTCACTGATCCGACGGGCAAGTTTTCTCTCTCGAATCCGATCGCGGTAGGGCCTTTTGCAGATCAGCAGACCTATACGTTTCAGATCACGTATACGCCGAACGATGTAAATGTCGACCGGGCGGATGAGGCTTACATCGATATTACGTTAGCCGATGGCGAGGTCTATCACATTTTATTGCGGGCAACGAGCCTGGCGCCACGCTTGTATGTAACGCCGCTCACAACCTATGGAGTGGTCGAAGTTGGCTGGCAGCGACAGGATTCGATACTCATTCAGAACGCCAGCAATGTGAATGAGAAGCTTACGAGTGTAACGCTGCCGTATGGTTATCGCCTGGTGAGTTCGAATCCACCGCTACCAACGGTGCTTGGACCACGAGATTCGTTGTGGCTGCAAGTAGAGTTTAAGCCAACAGGCGACTCGGATTATAACGCGAATTTCTCGGTGCAGGTCGATTCCCCGTGTGTAAATGTTTATTCGGGCGCACTTACCGGTACCGGTCGCCTGGTAAAGCTGGATGTGCCGATCAGTTTTATGAATTATGGGCTCGTGCGGCCTTGCGATTGTGCAACACGAGAGATTCCGCTTGCGAACTATAGCAATCTTGTACCCATCACGCTCGACTCGATCTGGATCAACGGGCCGGGCGTGACGCGGCTCGCGCCATCGACATTCCATTGGATCCGGAAGTCTACGGGGACGCAAACGCTTCCTGTAATTCTTGCTCCTCAGACATTCGATACGTTGGTTGTCTCATTTTGCCCCAACATACCGGCAACGAAAGCAAATCAAGTTAAGAATGACACCATCCATATAATAGCTCACACCCCAGGATGGAATGCGACCTTTACGACGCTACTATCTGGTCGGCGGGAAATGAATTTTCAGCCGAATGTCTCGCTCGTGCAGTTTCCTGCAACGCGAGTAGATACTTCAGCTCAACCGCAGGCGGTAACGATCACCGTGCCCGATGTAACGATCAATCCGGATGGCGATTCGATCGTGATCGATAATGTTTCTTTCCAACCGGACCAGCAAGTGTTTTCCGCCGTTGCTTCGACAGGAGCGCCGTTGCCATGGATCATAAAACGCGGTCAGAAATTTTCAATAAAGGTCAACTTCTTTCCTCGCGCTCCAAAGCTTTATACCGCTCGTATGTTGATCCATACGACATTCCCCTGCAATAGTACCGATACGAGCGTACTCGTCATGGGATCGGGATTCGCGCCGGCTTTTGGGCTGCAAATGGCCTTCGATACGTCGAAGATCGGGCGTGACACCATCCGGCTGACAACATGCGATACACTCGTTTTGCCGATCATATCGACCAGGGATATTCCACAGAAATACATGGATGTGTATTTCCATCTGGGCTTCGATACGTCTATGCTTAAATTTATAGATGCATCGTCGCCATATTCATCCAACATTACTGGTACGGATACGACAGATGGAGTCGATATCGTTTTGAGAAATGGGCTCAATATTAAGTCGGGGTCGATCACTACGTTACGTTTTAAGGTGACGGGCGGACCAACATCATTCCCGATCACACTAGATGGCTTTAATTTCGATAGCGACTCGCTGGTCTTTTTTAAGATCATTGCTGGGATCGATCATGGTGTCGTCGTGATCGATCAGCCAATGATCTCAGTCTCTAAACTTACAGAATATGATACGGTCCATGTCAAGACGTGCAAAGATGAGATCGTGACGGTTCGAAATCCTGGCGTTCTTCCGATTCGTTTCGATTCACTCTCTGGTTTGCCAAAGTGGCACCGTGTCACGGCTTCTACAAAGCCGTTGCCCGCTATGCTGCAACCCGGCGATTCGTTACAACTTACGGTGACATTCTGCCCATTAGGTGAGGGTACATGGGATACCACTATTTCTTCACTCTCTAACCAGCCCTGTCCGATCGAGGACACCGGTCATCTTCATAGCTTTGGGTATGCACCGCCTTTCCCATTTAAGATGATGCTATCTCCCGATATTGCCGCGACAGACAGCATTGGTGGCCGCATTATGGATACGATCGAAGTGCCGATCGCGATCGACCGATCGATCCCGCTTACACCTCTGGACGTCCGTTTTTCGCTATCTTATAATCCTCGTGCGCTTGAATTCCTGAGCGTTTCATCGGCCTACGCGACAGCCATTGATACGGATAACACCGGGACCCTTACGCTCGCATTCCTCGGGTGTCAAAATGTTGATAGCGGTGAATTTGCTCGAGTAAAATTCTTAGTTGCTGTCCCGGATAGTATTGTATCCACGATGACGCTCACCCCTGGGGTCTTCACGAGCGATTCCATCATGTTTATTAAGCCCAGGCCGGTAGGCGATACGTCGATCGTCAGTGTCGGGCCACGATGCAATATTTCAAGGCTGATATTTACGGGCGGAGCGAATTCTATGTCGCCGCCGAATCCTAATCCCACGTCAGGAATAATCGCTGTCGATCTCTCCTTCGTGGAAGATACAAACCCGGAATTAACGATCGTCAACAGTGCCGGTGCAACGGTGATAAAACTCATGGACGGTACTCTCCCGATGAAGGGTGGCCGCTATCACGTTCAATTCGATTCGCGCAAACTGGCAGACGGAGTCTACTATATTCAATTTCACGCTGGCGATTACCGAGCGACAGAACGCTTTGTCGTAATTAAATAAGATGTTAAAAGCGATCGTCGTTATAGGTATACTGTTTTGTGCGGCTTCTGCATTCGCACAGCCGGATGCCGCTACACTTGCATCGCCATTCCATGCCGGACTCCGCTCGAGCTATCAGCGTAATTATCATCGGTCGGATGCGCAAGTTGTTACTGGTTGTCCGGAGTGCGGTAATTTCTCGAACGGCACCGGAAGCGGTTACCATGCGGAGCTATTCGGAGAAGTGCCATTCAATTCATTTCGGCGGTTGAATTTGACATTCGGAGCCGGCTTTACGGAGCGTGGTGGTGCATTTGGTGAAAGTGTGACGGGCGGTCTTCCCATTTTGGACCCCAATTCCAATCAATACGTTCAGCTAACGCGCCTCAACACGTACACAGCAAGCCTTAAATACATTGACCTTAGTGCAGGCCTTCGGTTAAAGCCATTATCTCAGTTTGCAGGATATATAACGGCTAATTTTACCGCAGGCTTATCGCTCGGCCATTCGACCACCTATAAGCAAACAGAGACGATCCTTTCGCCTCAGGGCGTGGTGTATCCGCAAACAAATAGTACGACACTGGTCGATGCAGAAGGAGCGATCGATGGCGTTGGGACTCTCTACGGCCTTACAAGCACGATCGGTTATGAGTTGCCGTTGGGACCGATGCTTACCGCTTCGCCGGAGATATCCTATTACTATCCGCTCAATTCGGTGGTGAGCGGCTTCCGATGGAAGGTCGCTTCGATCAGTGCCGGTCTGGCGATACGCTGGAACAAACCTGCGAATTTCGAAGGGCCGCCTGCCCCTAAACCGCAAGCGCCGGTGCTGGCTCACGAAGATCCCAACCTGCTTGCACCGAAACTCGATGCCGTATCGCTCGCGAGCGCACCGTTCCATATTATCGAAACAACAGTGACGGAGACCTTCCCGCTGCTGCCATATATCTTTTTTGACAGTGCAAGTGCCGCCGTGCCGGATCGGTTTGCGGAGATCACTCCGGAAGAAGCGATCAAATTTCGTGAGAGTGAACTTCCGCATCGCTCGCTCGAATCGTATTATCAGATATTGAATGTGATAGGCAGCCGCTTACGTGCAAGCGAAACCACAACACTCACGATCAACGGCACGACCGATGGGCACGAGGAACCTACGCTGGAGGCGAGTCGTGAGTTAGCCAAGCGGCGTGCAGAGAGTGTAAGTAATTATCTTCGGAGTATTTGGGGAATCCCCAAAGAGAGACTGCTGATCACGACGAGTGACGTTCCCGAGAACCCATCGAGTACAGAATTTACAGAGGGCTTTGAGGAGAATCGTCGTGTAGAGTTATCGTCGAATGACGATCAATTGTTGCGTCCGTTGGTGCATGAACGGTTCAGAGAAGAAACCGCTACTCCGAAAGAATTACCTCTGCGTCTTAATGCGTCGAGTTCAATAGGCGTTCGCGAGTGGCATGTTACTGTTCTGAATCATGGCGATCGAATATTCGAAACTTCCGGACAAGGAAATCCGCCGCCAACGATCGATTGGAAGCCGAGCGATGGACAAGTCGAATCGCTTGCAAAATCCTTACGACCTAACGACTCGATCACGATGCAGTTAGAAGCGTGGTCGACGAACGGCACGCATTCTCTGAAGAGCATTCCATTGCCGGCATCGAAATCCATCAATCCCTACGAACTTAGCCGGCTTTCTCTTATTGTATTCGATTTCGACCAGGCAGCAATAAGCATGCAGAATCGGAGAATGATCACGAAGTTCGTTGGCAAGTCATTCTATCCTTCCTCAACAGCAAGCATAACAGGATCGACCGATAACTTAGGTGAGCTCAAACACAATCAAAAGTTATCGGAGGACCGTGCGTTCAATGTTCGCGATCTGATCCTGCAAGAGAAACCGAATGTTGCCATCACCAGCACAAAAGGAATTGGCCCCTCGAATCTTTTATACGATAACCATCTCCCTGAAGGCCGCTATTACTGCCGGACGGTTCGGGTAGAAGTTGAGACACCGCTCGAATCCGTGCTGACGGGCCAAAAGTAGGTTACGCCAGAAGGTCAACCCTTCCTACACGTTTTACGATCGCATCTATCGTTGTCATTAGCGTATCCCGCACAGTCTTTAGCATTGCTTCGTCGCTTGCGTTAAAGCGAGCTTTAATGGGAGCATCGATATCGAGTACCCCAAGGAGCCGGCCATCATTGAGAATAAGCGGCAGTACGATCTCGGATTGCGAGGCCGGGTCGCAGGCAATATGGCCGGGAAATTCATTTACGTCGGGCACGCGAATGATCTGTCCCTCCGCGGCCGCCGTTCCGCAGACGCCTTTACCCATTGGGATGACGGTACAAGCAGGCTTACCACCAAACGGGCCAAGTACTAACTTTTTGCCATCGAATAGATAAAACCCGCACCAATTAATATTCTCCAGCGACTGATATAGAAGCGCAGCCGTATTTGAAAGCGCCGTTATCAGCGGTTCAGTAGGATCTGCCAGGGATCGAATTTCGTCGGCAAGAAGCATGAGCGTTTGAACGTAGCCGTAACGGCTACGGTTTAGAAAGAAAGTCGCATTTTAGAGTTATATCCCTAATTCCAAACCTATGAATTGGCCGATCGTCAAAGGTAAAGCAACCCGTCAGGCACATGTCGGACTTCCCGAAGGTACGTATGAAGAAGAGCATGGCCGCGAAGGATTTTACGGACGGGTATCCCACTTGTATCATGTTCATCCGCCGACCGGCTGGACGCGCATCGAAGGTAAGTTGCGACCGCATGCTTTTTATCTTAATAAGGTCGAGCCATCGGATATGCGCGACTCGCGTGGTACACCCGAGCCGATCCTCTATAATGATGATCTGATCCTCTCCATCAGCCGCCGTGCAGAGGCTGCGCCGTATTATAGTCGCAACGCAGATGGCGACGAGCTATTCTTTATCCACCGCGGCCACGGAACGATCGAAACCGACTTCGGGGTGATCGGTTATGAGCCGGGAGATTATATTTCAATTCCACGTGCAACGACGTATCGTTTTGTGCCTGAGGTCAAGGATAATTTCATCGTCGTCGTTGAAGCGCATTCCGAGATCATGCCTCCAACGCCAGAGCAGAAGGGGCTTATCGGCATGCACGCGCTGTATGATATGTCCGCTGTAACGATCCCCGATTTCATTCCATACGAATCAAAGCCGGATAAGAACGGGAAAGAATACGAACTGCGTATAAAGCGGCTCGGAGAGTATACTTCCATTTTCTATCCCTTCAATCCGATCGATGTTGTTGGATGGAAAGGGGACCTGACGGTCTATAAGATCAACATGCGCGACATCCGCCCTGTGATGTCTCCGCGCGTTCATCTTCCACCGAGTGCGCACACCACATTCCTTGCGCAAAATTTTGTGATATGTTCGTTCCTGCCTCGCCCGCTCGAGGAAGACCCGGACACGCTTCGCGTGCCATTCTATCATCGTAATACCGATTACGATGAAGTGCTCTTCTATCATGACGGCGATTTCTTTTCGCGCGATAACATCGAGGCCGCAATGATGACCTTGCACCCTCAAGGAATTCACCACGGTCCGCACCCCAAAGCGCTGAAGAATAACGACAAGATCACGCGCACAAATGAGTATGCGATGATGCTGGATGCACGCTATCCGCTCAGGATCGCTCCCGCAGCGGAATCTGTCGAGTGGAAGGATTATTGGATGAGCTGGCAGGAAAAGAAGGAAGCGGTTAAAAGTTAATGCGGGATAAGAACGTCCGAAAGAATGTTTAGGCGTCTCTAAACATTTTTGGATGGCACATCTCACTGATCTCAAAGATAAAGTAGTATTCGTAACTGGTGCTTCGAGCGGTATCGGCCGTGCAACTGCCGTGGCTTTTGCAAAGGAAGGGGCAAAGCTTCTTCTGTGTGCTCGCCGAATCGAACGGCTTAACGAGTTGAAATCCGAACTGGAGAAGTCGACCCGCGTTCATATATTTCAACTCGATGTAAGAGATCGGAAAGAAGTCGCGACAGCGCTCGATGCTCTTCCGGATGAGTGGAAACAGATCGACATTCTTATCAATAATGCCGGACTTTCTCGCGGCCTTGACAAACTGCAGGATGGCTCGCTCGATGATTGGGACGAGATGATCGATACGAATGTAAAAGGTCTGTTATACGTGACACGCCACATTGTACCTGGAATGATAAAACGCGGTCATGGTCATATCGTAAACATCGGCTCAATTGCTGGTCACGAAGCGTATCAAAAGGGCAATGTTTATAATGCTTCAAAGTTTGCGGTCAACGCCATTACTCAAGGACTGCGATTGGATGTTGTAGATACGCCGTTGCGTGTAACCGCTATAGATCCAGGACTTGTCGAGACGGAATTTTCTGAAGTGCGATTTCATGGCGATAAAGAACGGGCGAAATCGGTCTATCGTGGATTAGATGCGCTGACAGCGGAGGATATTGCCGATACCATTATTTGGTGTACCAGTCGTCCTCCGCATGTGCAGATCGCAGAAGTAATAATCTTTCCGACGAATCAGGCTTCTGCCGCCGTCGTTCATCGGGTCTGAGTTACTACGACAATAGGTTCTTCTGCTGAAATTGGCGCGGCACTGTAAGCCGGAGCAAGAATGCTTTCCGGAATATCCGAAGCACGCGGACTGACTCCAAATCCTGCCGTTACATCTTCGCCTTTGTGATTATGCATTGGCATCGGCTGTCCATTGCGATGCTTGAATAGGCTATAATACATTGGGTTGCCCGTAACTGCTGTCGAGAACCCGCCAACCGTTACTGTTTTAGGTGGTACGTACGTGTAGTAGTATACATTGGCATTCGTATCTTCCGATACAAAAACTGGTCGCGGGGGTGTAATAGTCGAAGAAGAAGTGGTATAAAAGACCACGGGCGCGCTCGTGGTGAGCGCGCTCGTGATATGTGTAGACATTGTAGCAGCCGATGGGCTTATAGCCTCACCGATCGGCTTCGATGGATGGGCCAATGAATCGCTTGGACCGTTTAGCATAGGAATATCCATGTTCGGGGCTGGTCGAACGTGAGTATTAACTCCCGCTCCAGCACCAACGCCAACGTGAATTGGTCCTAAACCAACGCCAACATTACCATTGGCACCAACACCATGACTTCGCGGTGCAGTATAGACCGTTCGAGTACGAGTTATTACTCGTGTAGCTCGGGCACGGTGTCGTACGTGTCGTTTGGCCATGCTCGTCCCTGGCGTTGTAGCCAGTAAGAGCGCTGCCATAAAGATTATAAGATATATGATGCGTCTCATTATGAGCTCTCCTCTTATAATATTGTTAATAGTGTTTGAAATACGCGATATTATATATCGTGTAGAATAATAACGCAGATGTAAGTATCACGGGTTGTACCAATGGGACCATCGGCTGAGTTGCGAAACCGTTGGCGATTATTCGCAACTCATGGGATTCCAATTAATATTACGCCATTCAATTGTCAGATAAAGTTTTTTAAATACCAGTTTTAAATACAACGCAGATATGCTTTAGTATATTTGTCCCATAGGTGTTTGCCATGAGCGAAAGCTCATCGAAAATAGCAGATCTTATCGTTTGGATCTGTTGGTCTTTTATAGACGGAGGATGTGTGGAAGTCCAGGCCGTTGGTTATTGCCCCGATAGTTTGCCACCGCCAAAACTGAAGCGGCGACGGTCCCGTGCGAAACCCCATAAATTGTGGGAACAAGCGGAACAAGCGAGTGGAGGAGTATTCGAGCGAAATCTGATCGAAATTTCGCATCGTTATCCTACGCTTTCTCCCCAGGAATTACGAGTTTGTGTTCTGGTACGTGCATTATTCCCTAATTGGCGTATTGCAGAGATATTAGGAATTACGGAAAAGACCGTGGAGAATCACCGGCGCAGCGTGCGGATGAAAATTGGTCTTGCCCCATATAGCGAGTTACTCCCTGACTTGTTGTGATCCGAGGCGTTAATAAATTATTGCTGCCTCAAATTAGGTGTTTTCTGGGGGTTGTACGTCGTAATTCTTAGAATATTTTTGCGCCTCATTTTTCAATCATCTTTTTTAGTTTAGTATATGCCAACACAAACAAAAGCCCTGAAAATCGATCGAGTTGCGGCTGGTCCCGGCGATAGTAAGAAACTGATCTCCAGGCAATCAAAAGGAAATGCAAATCCGCCAATGATCGCGGACGAATTCCTTTCGCTCGATAATCTGCGTGCAGAGCGCGATATGCCAAAGCACCTTGTTGAAGCGGCACAATCGCGAAAGATCAGAATTTATACGGGCAGCCGTTCAACGCCAGAAATTATCCGGTCGAAAGAAAATCCTGAGTGCTTTGAATTTGATCTGGCAGCTGGTGGTAACGTCGGACTTCCAGGTCGCGAAGCAAAACGAGTTTCGGTCGAGCATGTCCGCAAATCGCTCGATCCGAAAGTTGATCTTAGCGGTCATCGTCCGGCATGGATCGATTACACTCCGCATGCAAAAACAACGATGAACCCAAAGCCGTACATCATGCGGCCCAATGGTAAGTTGATCGAGCCGTATTATGGAGTTTTTGGGCCAGACGATCGTCAGGTGTTTTATCCATCCGGTTATCCATGGATATGTATTGGTAAAGTATTTACGTGGAGTGATTTCTCCAAACCGAACCCACAATTCACTGGCTCTGGTGTTCTCATAGGTGGTCGAGTTGTGCTGACGGCCGGGCATATGGTCCCGTGGGGTTCCAGTAATTGGGCAATGAAGTTCGTACCTGCCTTTTATGATGGTGCCTCTACGCTTGGGCCCGGAGTAAGCTCATGGGTCTCTGATGCACAAGGATACAACGATCCTGTCAGTGCATGGGACATGGCTGTACTTCGGCTTTATACGCCGCTCGGACAATCCTATGGATACTACGGTGCGAAGACATACGATAGCTCCTGGGAGGGCGGCGATTACTGGACGCTTGCAGGATATCCTGGTGCGATCGCAAATGCCAATCGGCCATCACGCCAAATGTGGTTTCCTATGCTCGATGATGATGGCAGTGGAAGCGCCGACGAGATCGAGTATGAGGCAGATTCGACACCCGGTGATTCGGGTGGACCCGTTTTCGGATTCTGGAATGGTGAGCCGTGGCCCTCTGTCGTCGGTACCGTCAGTGGTGGTACGAAAGAGTATTTCCTTTGGTGGGTGACGGAAGACACGAACGTCGGGGCCGGTGGCAGTGCGATGGTCGATCTTATCAAGTGGGCCAAGAGTAACTGGCCGGTCTAAGCAAGCCGTATGTTTTTATCTCACAAATTTTTAGGAAAGAGAATTTATGCCAACCCTAACGATCAGAGAAGCGAGCCTCTCCTGGGCTTCAGGACGCCGTCGTCATCATAACGGTGGTTATGTCGATATTTATAATCCTCAGCAAAGTAGTGTTTCGAGTGGCGATTCGATCACGTTGCCGCCACTTGCAGCAACGGCATCGTGGCTTGACTCCGGAAACAATCAGCATACGGCGAACTTCGCGTTTATGTCGATCGGCGGTGGTACGAACGGACCGGTGTTCTATACTTCCAACGATCTTCAGCATGGTCATGCCGTGCCCGCGGTAACAGTGGGGACCGGTGATGTGAATGTTATCAGCATTTATCTCGAGCCGGGGGTAAGTGGTCCGGGCGGGCCTGGTCTGTATGTGGATGCGCTCGATGTCACCAGCGGCCAGTTCATCGACGATGATTTTGTGACCGTGAAAGTGAACGGTGTCGATAATCTGTCGCTTTCCGCATCCATCAATTACGATGGATGTGTAGCGACACAGGGTGTTACCGGCGAACACCTATTCGCGTTCGACCACATTAATACAATGGACTTTAACGAATGGCAATCGTTATCGGGTACGGAATCCACAAGCGGAGACGATCTGACCGTTGGCACTGGCAGCTCGGCGTATTATCTGGCACTTTATGCGGTTCCGGTCTCTGCAACGCCACCGCCTGGTATTGGCAACCTCGGCAATTACTCGATCTGGCAATGGGTCGATTATGGGACAATGGTAGATGGTGGCCCACATCCGTGGAATCCGTTTATCGAGCAATTGGCCTCGGGCGTTGCGATGGCAGTCAATGCCAAGGCATCGAGTCCTAAGCTAAGGAAACAGATCGCAGAACTCGCTGCGAAACAGGTCGGATTAGCCGCAGAATCCATTCAAAAATCGATTCTGGAAAATGTAAAACAGGAGAAGTGATCCGTTTTCTTGGGTTGCATAGGACGGGGCGGTGTAAACCGTCCCGTTTTGTTTTATAGCGGGCTGTTACCTTTTGCTGTTTAATTTGTCTTATACTCGGTGCGCCTCTTCTATAATGGGAGAGGCAGATATTTTTATGTCCTTACCGAGAGTCTCATTTCCTGCGATTATTCTCTCTTTTTATGTACTTCTGGGGGCGTCGTCCCTTCGGGCGCAAGGGGATATCGCATGGCCTGAATGGCTGGAAGTTGGTGGTTTAGGTGATCGATACCATGGAGTTTATCCAGCGCAATACACTGCCTTTTTCTTTTTCGATCCGGTGCACGGTATCACCGCCACAAATCTTAACGGCATTGTTCACATTTATTATATAGCGAATAAATGGGGATACTGGCAGTCAGCGAACGTCCCGAACGGCGTCACCATTATTCGCAACATCCGACTAATTCAAGGCAAGCTTTACGGAGCCACGAACGCTGATGTGATTGTATCGGCAGATTCCGGAAAGACGTGGTTGTTCTCTGGCTTAGGTCAGATCAATAGCAACGATGTATTCGCGGATGCATCCGGCAACATCCGGGGCCTGATGGAGCCCATGAAGACATTCGCACGCCTCGATACAAACCATTGCGTCGCTTTTGGTAATGGTAGCATCTTTGTATCTACAGATGGCGGAGCGAACTGGCGTACTATTACCACCGCGACAGATCCTGCCAGCATCGGTGCTTTCGCAGACCCATGCCAGCATGTTTATGTCTGTCCGAGCTCTTGGGGTACTGCATTTCGTTCAACAGATTATGGGGCATCCTGGCAGACGGTGATCACCGGTTCGGGCACTGGGGGAGAATATCTTGCGGGAGCAAGCACTACTCCCTATATTACGAGCGAGGCTGGTTTTTTCCGCTCCACCGACGATGGCCTGACATGGAAATCGCTCATTACGGTCAATGGCGGTCCGCATTGGCCCTTTTGTGTTTTCGGACCAATGGGCGAGCACGTCGTTATTCCATGGACCTTTGTAAGTGGTGGTAGCTACCTATCCGAGCCGTGGATGACCAGCACTGGAGGAGACGATTTTCTCCATGGCGGTGCAAACATGACCGACTCGAACGGTATGCCGCTGATGCAGCAGGATACCTTCAACGTTCCACTCGAATTGGCTTCACGTTGCCAGACAATGCTTATTCCGGCAGCGCTTTTAAGCGATGTGGATGGCCTTAGCACTCAAGTAAGTATTGCGGATGATAGTCTTGGCGATTTCGTGCTTCTCGATACATCGCTCAAAGTTTTGCGCAAAGGACATGATGATACCGTTTGGTTAGCATATCGTCCTCATCATGCCTCGAGCAATGTTGTGCTTCGATTCGAGAACCATTGGCACTGTTCCGATTGGTCTGAGACTCGCACGGTACATGTGACCACGATACCGTTCGCCGATATTAGTTCGCCACCAGTTTTAGCAAGCAATTGTCAAACCGCTCGCGATGCAGCTATTTTCAAGATCGATTCTTGCCAAACGTTGGTAGTCGATTCTGTTATCATCCCTTCTTCGTTATCTTCCCGGTTAAGTGTTGGGGTTAGTTTGCCGGATACTGTTAGATGGGGTCCAAGCGATTCCCTATTCTTTGTATTCGATCCGCATGACACCGTTGGCTCTCTTTCCGACAGTGTTCGAATCATCGGACATTTTGTTGGAGTCGATTCGATCCTGGACGATTACTTTTACTTTCCTCACGCATGGGGCGAGGATACCAACTTTGGATATTTCTCAAAAAGCATTTTAGTGAAAATGCTTGCACTTCCGCAAGCAGCCTTGTTTGCCAAAGATACAGCAATCGATCTTCCTCACTTGACAAAGTGCTCTCGATCTGGTGATACGATCGTCTCTTTTGTAAATAAAGGTTGTTCGCCAGATACGATCATACAGCTATCACTATCAGGTGCTGGCTATTCGATGCCGAATCAGCCGCTGCCCATTATTATTGCTGCGGATAGCACGCTTGCAATTCCAATATCCTTTACTGCGTCTGATACTGGCTCGTTTGCGGGCTCGCTCGATCTAACTATTATCTCCGGCGACTCCTTAAAAGAGAGCGTCAGCTTCTCAAGTCCGGTAGGGCCAGGTACGCGATATATCGCCGATCGCGATGTTCTCGCTCTGCGAAATTTTGGCGCATTGTATACCTGCGAAACTCGGGACACGACGATCTGGCTAAAAAATGATGGATGCGATACCTTGCGAATCGATAGCGTAAAGTTTTCGAGCACGTCATTCTCATCGGGGCAAGCGACTCCATTTATTGTATTGCCATCCGATTCAATTCCACTAACGATCCACCTGTCTCCGGATACCACAGGAAAGCCCGCTTCGGTCAGCGGCGTTCTTACGGTACACAGCGATGCAGATACCGGAAGCACTATCGCAATACCAATGACTGCCTCCATCATTTATCCGGCCAATATTTCTCTACAGTTGTTATCGAGTGACAGCGCATCTGCCGGACAGGTGGTGACATTTACACTTGTTCTCACTGGCGATCGTAAAGACGTATCCGCAGTTCACTTCGATGTCACTCATAATAATGATCTTTTAACGTTCGATCATTCAACCGGTGCTAACTTGAACCGCGATTCAGGCTCGCTCCAAAATAATATCGGTATCGAGCATTTTACTATTGCACCGTTGCCTGCCACGGACACTGTTGGCACTCTCACGTTTACGACTTATCTTACTGCATCCGGCGAAACGCCGATCATTATATCCAATGTCCAGATCGGCAATAAGACTACGCTGGAGCCAGATTGTGTTGCTGCTACCAGCGATTCAGGCGCAATCTTTACCTATCTTTACCGTTGCGGAGAACAATTACTGCAAGGATATTTAGCAGGACAGAAGATCCGGTTCGATGGTATTTATCCGAATCCTGCAAAGGATGCGATCGATATTCGTTTATCGAATTTGCCGTCGCGTGTATCGAATATCTATGTTGATGTATATGATATGCTGGGCGAGCATGTTCTGCGATTAGATCCGGCATTAGAAAGAGGATCGTCTGCCACGACGGCACACGTACATGCTTCTGTTGCAACATTGAATTCAGGAATATATATCGCGCGCGTAAGCTATATGTCGCCGGAAGGCTGGTTGCAGCCCGTTGGGACGGAAAAATTGGCAATAGAGCAATAATTTTCGATTATATACTCTAATTCGTAACGCCCATTATTTGTAGCGAGAAATTTTTGATTATATTTGCCTCAAGTGATTGAGTGAGCTCCAGTCTCACTATCGCTCTCGACTGCTCAGTGCCCACGAGATTTCTCGAGAGAGAATCCATCTGCTTCTCCCAGCGACAGGATCATTGGTTGCTAAATAAATGACTCGTTACCGAAAGGCAACGACCTAACGCCGTGTGTTTGTGCAAAAGCAACGCCGGCTACCTGATTAGTGACGTGCGAGCTATTGCTCGATTTTGTGACCAATGAATTGAGGATGCCTGTGACAAACCGAACGTTCGAAGAAGCTCTTCAGAAGAAAAATGATGGTGGAAACAAAGTGGATGAGATTGCTTCATCTTTTATTCCCTATTCTTCATCGCAACCCAAACACCGTAAACGCAAAAAGCGCCATCTTGCCTGGGAGCAGGCAGAACTCGCCAGCGGCGGACTTTACGCGCGTTATCTCGACGAGATCGCTCAACGCTACCCACAACTGACACCGATGGAGTTGCGTGTTGCCGCGTTGGTGAAAGCAATGCTGCCAAGTTGGAGAATAGGAGAGATACTTTGCATTAGCGAGAAGGCGGTCGAGAACTACCGAGTAAAGATTCGAAAGAAGACGGGATGCTGCAGTCGATTGGATTCACATTTGACTAATATTGTATCGAGTCAAAAATGATGGGGTTTTGAGAGGGTGAGTATAGGTCGAGGGCGCTTAATTTCGCGCTTGTTCAGTCGCCTTGTTTTGATTGAGCCGGAATGTGCCGAAAATCCGTGGAAGAGTAGGCTATGCAAATTTGAGTTTGCGAGGATGTAAGTATGTTTGAAGACGACCTTGGCTGGGAATATTTTGGAGGCGATCCCGATCATTCACCGAGAATGGCCGAACATATGGATTGGCACATGGATCCTCAAAATCAAAATCGCACGGGTAATTATGGGGAAAGATTTCTTACATTTCATCAACAGTACATTGATAAGTTCGATGTCTTTCGAAAATCGAAAGGGCTCCTTCCGGTAAGTGGATGGGATCCCACAACTCAAATACCTGCAGCGCTGTCGCATGACCACGTCTTACATTCGGCACGACATACAGATAACCCTTATGCTGTTGCACCCGCCTGTAAAACGCCAAGTTGGGCAACAATAGCTGGGGGAATAGATCTCGATCCAGTTTATGGATACACCAAGCTCATCCAATTCCGCTCACTCGATGAACTCGGTGGTTCAATCGACTCGGGGTGGCATGGGGTCGTTCATAATACGATTGGCGGCGATATGGCAACATTCGATTCTCCCATTGATCCGATTTTCTGGCGATGGCACAAGTGGATTGATAATGTCAGGGTCAGTTGGGAAGCCCTTCAGCGCCGCCTTGTTTCAACGACTACGACTGCTATTATTCAGATACTATTCGGTGGTATCAATGATGCACCGGGAATAGGACTGACTCCGGGAGGGCATGTCGTTCCTATTCCCTCTGGACCTGGCGATCCATTTCATCTTGCTGCCGGGGGAAATTTATTGGACTCACTGACCGCCCTGTCGAGCCGCTCTAATGATACATTTAGGGATTCGATAATAGAAGAATTATCGTCTCGATTATCTTCTCGCGATCGAAATAATGTACTCCAGCACCTTGGACAGACTTTAATGGCTGCGAGCCAAAAGGAGTAATCTCGATGAATGACTTTTTACAACATTACGCCCCAATTCTGGCAGCCTTAGCGGCTGCAAGCGAACGACTCGTTGAGTCGATCAAAAAATTGTTTCCTGTGCTTTCTGCTCAACTTAATCCGCCTAAAACAGAGGAGGAAAAAGATAAAGACCAGCGGCGCGAAGGCTTCGTGAGCCTTCTCTCTATTATCTGTTCGATTCTAACAGCGTGGCTCGCTTGGGGTGGAGGCGTGTTGCCGGGGTTGCCTGGGTTGCATGGACTGGGGACACATGGGGTTGCGACTGTCTGCTTTTATGGTCTGCTTGTGGCTGGTGGTTCTCGACTTTGGAATCCAATAGTTGAATGGTTAAAAGCGATCAAGGATGCAAAAACAAAATAGGAATCGTGGCACAACTAAATAAATCAGCCGTGACCTTCGTATTGCCGCAAGGCGACAATAAAGACTTTGATACCCGGGTTAGAATCTATGTTAAAAAGAAAGATGGTTCAATCATAGCTCAGAATGAGAATGTCGCACCCGGACAACCATTCCCAGATCCTGGTACTTACGGCCCATACGATCTAAATATTATAAATGCCAATTCAACTAACGTTGAGTTTTCAGACGGTAAATCCGAACTTCAAATTCAACCTGTTGGTAACGATCGCTGGATTACGAATGTCAAGATTTCCATGGGCTGGTCAGATGGTTTGACTGCAGCGTGCGAGTCAGGAAATATTATTGTTGACCAAGATGTGAATACCGCAAGATGGTCAAACTCATAAAAGTGTACTGCATAGATTATGGCAAAAGTTAAGATTAGTTTTAAACCCGTTCCTATTGATTCGTCGCTTTACCTTGATTCTAACCAAAAGCTGATGCAGCCAGCTGGTGGCTCTTTAGTTTATACTGACAACAATTACAGCATAAAAAATGGGTATTTGAATCTCCAATTTTCGGCTACGGGTACTCCCACTACTAATTGCTCATTAGTGGTGACTGTCGATGGTCAGGATCAAAAATATGAGGGACAGTTCAGTGCAGGTACTAATAAGGCGATCGTTGCTGATTCAGTGTCAATTCCGATTCCAAGCGGTGCCCCGACCAAAGGAATACCTTATCCCTGAAATTCGATTATTTTAAAGATATGAGAGTAGCAAGGTGTTTTTACGTGACAGTAAGCTTAACAGCATTGATATTTGTCAATGCAAATGCTCAGGTTATTGCAGAGGATTCGAAAGGAGGTAATTTTTTAATTGGATTTTTAGACGGAGTGGTCAGAGGAAATGTATCTGACGCAAGTTTAGGGGCGGGCTATTCAATTAATTTTCCAAGAGCGGCGCTGGATTTCGGGCTGACCGGGAAAGCATCGAATGGAGTTTCTGGAATTGTTGCTACGGGCGAGTTAACTCCTGGTACAAAAATCCATCTAGGTCTCTCGTATAATTTTACGCACGATAACCGTAACGTTCAATTTAAAGCTGATGAATTGACAAAGAAAAAAGTGGTTTTGCAGGAGCGTCAAGCACGTGAGGAACAGAGTGAAATTGATGCTGATAAAAAAAAGAAAATCAAAGCCAGATATGAAGCGAAATATAAAGAGATCGACAAAAAAATAGAACAATTGCTTGACTACCGTGATGAAGTCAATCTGAAAGCGGGAATTGCTTTAGAATATGAGAACTCGCTCTATCGTTTACTCGATTTTAGTCAGACTTTTTCGGAACAGGTTACAAAAGAAGAATTTAAGTCGGGTTCCATCCAGCCCTACGTAACTGCGTATATTCCGGACATAAATTTGCTTCTGAGTCTAATTGTCACCTATCATCGAACCAACAATATTGATGATTTAGAGAAGAAGACATTGACAACTATTCGTGAATCAAAAGATCCCACACAAACTCGAACTCATCAAACCAAATCGGATAATACGGTATGGGAGGGATCTTATGAAGCATTTCCTGCGACCAACGTAGGATTAGGCGGTTTATTTCAACCTTTCGAGACTATTCCTGTTGGATTGCTATTTTACTTCCGTGAAAATTGGTGGTCTGATTCGCAAAGTCAGAAGTTTTTAAATGCCGGAATTGGTATTTCGATGTTAAGTACAGAAACATTATTTACTCCTACAGTTGGACTAATGATTGAATATAGTGGCCAAAAGACTGAAGATAATCCCGATGGTTCATTTGAAAATGGCATAAGTGTTAATTTGGTAACTTCACTTCCTTTCACATTAGAATTTTAGAATCAGGCGAAGCCGGCTTTCTCACTAGAGAATTTTAGAAATTAAAATAGAGATGCCTTCCCATCGTTCGATCATATAGCTTGCTCTTCAACTCTCCATTTTTTTGATAAAATAATAAATGCCGTTGCGCTGATTTTTAATTCTTCCAGCAACAGGGAATTCGAACAAATGCTGTGAATTCTTGGAACGCCGGTCGCCCTCTCTCGGTTATACGCCCCGCAATTGAAAAACGCTGAGTTACGTGGTTAGCACTAACTCATTTGAAAACTCGAAACTGATCCCCGCCGCCGGCGTACTAAAGTTTAGTAATTAGCTGGCACCAAGGTTTGTCCGAGGGGCTCTCACTGGGCAATCGGGTTCTTAGGAACCCTTAATATTCATGAACCAAAAATGAATATTAAACGAGCACAATAGCCGAGAAAACGGTCCTCCCGAAGGATGCGGTGCCCAAAAGAAAAATCAAAGAAAAACGGTTCGTTTTGGAACTTCGGAAGATAGGGCTTAGGTTATAGGCCGCCCGAATCCGAGGGTAGTTTCCAAACTATTAAGAGCAAAAGCGCGGTGCGTCTCGCACGGGCGAGATGTCGGTTCGACTCCGAATTGTTCTGCAAGGCTGGTTCGTCAGGCAGGAATGCCTGACCCACAAGTCAAAAAGTTCAATGACAACTGAGTGGTGACGTTCGATGAAGAGTCCTGTAAGCTTCGGCCCAACGGCTCGACGGAGGACGCACAAGAAGATCAAAATGCGAAAAAATGGGTAGGTCTCTAAGTCAGCAATGACCAAGAGATTTACACACAAGTATCGAGCTAAGGTTCAAGCGCTGTGAAGCGTTTTGAATCATGCAGTTGGTCTGATGCGCTGTGAAGCGTATCAGTGTGAACGGAGCCATCCGTTCACGTTCGTGATGTGGCGGGTTTTGGCGCAAGCTAAAGCGTGCACCACACGATCATCAAACACTGTAGTGATGCATCTTAAGTAGTAGGTCGCGATGTGAATCGCGGCAGCCTGCTGAAAGTGCACGACGTGAGTCGTGCAGCACTGTATCATAGGTTTATGATGAAGTTACCAAGGGCGCATGGTGGATGCCTTGGCACTAGAAGGCGAAGAAGGACGTGGTTACCTGCGATAAGCCGGGAGTAGGCGGAAGCTGCCTGTGATCCCCGGATCTCCGAATGGGACAACCCACACAGGGTAATGCCTGTGTACGGCGTCGTGAATACATAGCGACGACCGAGCGAACCCGCTGAACTGAAACATCTAAGTAGGCGGAGGAAAATAAAACAATCGTGATTCCCTGAGTAGTGGCGAGCGAAACGGGAACAGCCCAAACCAAAGAGCCTAGCTTTTTGGGGTTATAGGGCCTCCGTATAGGAGTTACCAATCAATAGCATAGCAGAAGTCTCTGGAACGAGACACCATAGAGGGCGATCGTCCCGTATGCGAAATGTTATTGACTCCTGGAGGTACCCTGAGTACGACGGAATAAGTGGAAGTCTGTCGGAAGTTGCGAGAACCATCTCGTAAGGCTAAATACTCTCTAGTGACCGATAGTGAACAAGTACTGTGAAGGAAAGGCGAAAAGAACCCTTAAGAAGGGAGTGAAATAGATC
>JAJPIO010000009.1 GCA_021324735.1 Bacteroidota bacterium | reverse complement strand
TTGTAATGGTTAATACTTTAATTGTCTCGATCATAATCTCGTGGCTCGCCGGTCTTCCAGCCATCAGCACTTCGGGTCTAATTATCGCACAGACGAGTGGCTTGCCGTTTACTTCTCCTCTAACTTTTTCATGCGAAGGTTGGGGTGGCACAACAGAAAAAGACTCTGACAATAAACCACAAGCAATGCAGAACGACACCTCGCAAGCGTGTACGGATCTTTACTTCTCAGGATACTTAGCTTGTAAGAACCGACTTTGGCAGGAGGCCTTCGATACATTAACCTATTTTATTGAGACGTGTCCGCACAATTCTTTTGCACCAAATACATTTCACTTTATCACCACGGCCGTGGCTGGTCTGTACGGCTCTGATGGGGGAAGCTATCGTAACACGTATCTTAAATGGCTGGAATCGGTCCTGTACCTCAACACATCGGATGCTGCAAATTCTGGATATATTGCACAACCGTCGAAGGAATCGAAACCCCAATCCGTTCTTGACACCTCTCAGGCGGCTTGCGAACAATTGTATTATTGGGGTCTTGGTCTGAGTAATAACCAGAAATGGCTTCCTAGTTATGATTCTTTGAAAAAATTCGTGGAAACGTGTCCGAATGCTCCAGATGCCTACCGTGCATTTGACCTCATGAGTCAGGATGTTCAACAGTTGGAAAGAACAGACACAGCTCTTTGGTCTTCCTATCAAATCTGGCTCCGATCGGTATTGTATCTTAATACAACCAATCCGGAATATTTCTGTCAGTGTCTTGCATCGATTAGTGGTTTCCTGTACTATCCTGGAAAACCTGTTTCGGATTCAGCGCTTCTAAAACAGACAAATGTCAATCTGGCGGTTTTACGGTGGGAGATTCTAAATACCTCCTGCGATACTCCCTTTTTATGGCAAGAGTATAAACAAAGTAGGCTCTCTCAGTATCAAACATGGCAAACGGATAGCAGCATCGGTATCCATTATCCTCTCGATACCACGCTTCCTTCCATGCACGATCTTGGTCTTGATACTTTACTTGCAAGGCATTTTCTTTACGCCGTTGAGAGACGACCACAAGGAGTTATTGTTATTACCTCTGCCATCGCTTCGCCGAACCCGGGATTGGAAGGGACAGTCCTGCATTTTAACATCAATAAAGAGTCGTACGTCAGGCTCGAACTCTATGATGTACTCGGCAACCGTGTCGAAATACCTCCGCTTGAGAGTTTATTCGAAGCGGGCGATCATGCAGTCCCATTATCGCTTCATAATCTCGCCAGCGGTACCTACTACGTGCGCTTGGTAACGGCCTACGGTGAGGCACAGACAGTGAAGATCGTAAAACAATAGTGTACGTCGATCTCCGGATCGCCAGCCGCGATTCGGAGATCGCGAGTACACGATGTAACACGAGTACATCAATTTATAAAAGCGCTTGTAACTTTTGGGTAGTTGATTGTGTCGCTCATGCGTCTCTTCTCAGGTATACCCCGAATGAGTCGCATCGGGGAACATCTCACGTTCAAGGTTTCTCTTAAGGAAAAGGGAAAATAACATACTCAGTTACTCATACGGCCTCACACCATTACGGCGTGGGGTCGGTGAGTTTAAGCGATGCGAACCGCGATCTCCGATCGCCAGCCGCGATCCGGAGATCGCGAGTACACCGATTTAAGATTTCAACTCCGTGCCGGATCGTCTGTCATCAATTCCTGGTAGACATCCGCGGCGAGCTTTTCCTCTTGCGGCGATTCAATAAGCCGCTTCTTTTTCCAATCGCCCTTCATATATAGTAGAACGACGATCACTCCTACCACAACATTCGATATCGGGATCGACCACCAAATGCCATCGATGCCCATCGAGGTATGTTTCGAAAGTATATACGCGAGCGGAAACTGGAAGACCCATTGGGAAAGGATCGTCAGCATCATTGTCATGACCATATTGCCTGAAGCGCGAAAGACGGCGGTGAGGCAGAATTGGAGTCCGATGAAACCCCAGGAAAAAGCCATGATGCGTAGGAAGTCTGCTCCGGCGTCGATAACCTGTGGATCGCTCGGTACGAAAAATTGCACGATAGGAGCGGCCGTAAAAAAGATGATAATGCCGAATGCTTCCAGCGCAATAAATCCTACCACCGAACCCAGCCGGGCGATACGCGCAGCGCGTTCCATATTTCGCGCGCCGATATTCTGCCCGACGAGCGTCGCGATCGCCATTGAAAGTCCCATCGCCGGTATCATCACGACCTGCAATACATTCGACCCCACGCCATAAGCAGCCATGCTGACCGTTCCGAAGCTTGTGATAAGATAGGTCATAACGATCAGGCCGAGTGCGCGAGCCGATTGTTCGATCGACGCGGGAAATCCGAGAAAGAACGCACGCTTGATATAGGCAGCGTCTGGTCGCAGATCGTGCAAATGCAATCGGACGCTGTATTTGCCTTTAAAGAGAATGACAAAACCGATGATCGCGGCAATACTTTGCGTGCCGACGGTTGCAATAGCAGCGCCCGAAACACCGCTCGCCGGGATCGGCCCCCAGCCATAAATAAAAAGCGGATCGAGTACGAAATTGAGCAGCACGGTCCCGAGCACGATATAGACCGGCACGGTCGTCTCCCCTACTCCGCGCAGGATCGACTGGAACATGAAGAACGAGAAATTAAAGATGAGGCCGATGAACGAGACGCGCATAAATGAGAGCGCACCATCATAGACCTCCGGTGCGACACCGAGCGTATGCAAAAAGAGCGGCGACAGGATATAGCCCGTTATCCCAAGGATGATCGAGATGATAACGATCATCAATATCGTTTGCGCCGCAACGTGATCGACCTTTCCATGGTCCTTCGCACCGAAGTATTGCGCGATGAGTATCGAGCCGGCAACCGCGAATCCGAGTCCGAGCGAAATAGATAGGAACATGACGGGAAACGAGACCGAAACGGCGGCAACGGCGTCGCCACCCAATCGCCCAACCCAGAACGCGTCGATCAGTTGATACGCCGCCTGTAACACATTGGCCAGGATAAGCGGAACGGCCATAGCGATCAGCGAGCGAAGAATTGGCCCCTCCGTCAGCTTGGCATGACGGGGATTGACCTTTGGGGTAGAATGAGAAGTGGGTGACGGCATAGAAGAGTATAACACCGGCTTGTTCCTGCCCTACTCGTCGGTGTGCGGGCAGCATTCGTCATTCCAAACCACTATTTCATAGCATAAATTGAGGTTGGCTGCAACGTACGATCATTGCTGAGCTTGCAAAAAGGTGTATAAATCTATGCTTCGTGCTTCGCCGCTCGATTTCGAAATCGCTGGAGCAAGAGTCCGGTACTTATGGCGAGGATCGCCAGGCCGAGCATCTCACGCCAGGAGGACATCGCCATCTGAAAAACGGCGGCAACAATAAGCACCATCGGAAAGAGCGAAATCGTAACGACGGCCACAAATCCGCCTTTTATCTTAAATGGCCGATGAAGCTCCGGCTGCGTGCGTCGCAATCGAACGAGCGCCCAAAACTCGAGTACTAATGCCGAAGAATACAATACTACATCGACCTCCGCAAGTTGTTCGAACGAGAAGCTGCTGAGAATAATATAAATGACAGCGCTCGCAACGATCGCACGAGCAGGCGTACCATATTGGGAATTTAGCTTCGTGAACGAAGCGGGCATATAACCATCGGCGGCGAGGACGAAGGGCAAGCGCGATGCGGCAAGAAGTCCGGCAACGAATAATCCGGCTGCGCTGAGTAATCCGCCGAGGCCAACGGCGAGACGCAATCCGCTCCCTCCTATCGCATCTGCGATCGAAGGCCAGCTACCGTCGGTCCATTTCGTGCTGTCTGGTACGGCGCTAAGTCCGGCGAATACTGGTAAGAAGTAGAACAGCACGACCAGCGGCAATCCGATCATGAGTGCTTTGGGAAAAACTCTCGGCGCATCTTTTATTTCGCGAGAGATCGTCGAGATGGAATCCCATCCGAGATAATTCCACATAATGACGAAGAGTCCGGTTGCGAAAGCGGAAGTGAGAGTAACGTTCGCAGGAATGAGCGGCGTTGCGACCGACGATAAATGCTGAAGCGATGGCACGATCGCTAAGGCGATCATCACAACGAACGGGCCCAGCAATGCGGCACCGAACATCGTCGAAGCATTGCCGGCGCTTACGGCACCGCGGACATTCAGCCACGTAAGTGGGGCGACCATCGCTATACGAACTATCGCGTTGACAATGGGATCGGCGAGCGCCGTATTAAATCCCAGCGAGCCCAGATAGCCGACAAACAACCGCGGATAGATAGCAACATCGACGCAGCTATAGAGATAGGTCAGCCAGGCGCACCAAAATCCGGCGCGCGGACCAACACCCTGTTTCACCCACTCGTAATAGCCTCCTTCTTCCGGGATTGCTGAACCCAACTCGGCGCTAAGCAACGCGATCGGCAACGCCCACAGTAACGGCACGACGAGAATAAGTAAGAGTGCCATGCCACGCCCCGATTGCACGACTGGCTCGAGACCGTAGGGTCCGCCGCTCACGCAAAAGAAGATCGTCATCACGAGCGGGATGAGCCCGAGCTTCCCCCTACCAATACGCGGACGTTTATAAAGGCGATCGATCACAGTGCGATTAGTTGGAGAAAGAAATGCTCGGAGCGAAATATTCGCTCCATCTTTATTCATCCGTATTCACTCCATTTTTTTGTGAATCGTAACGTGCCGCTACCATCGTTATGCAGTGGATGCGCAAACTTACGTACGAAGAGATCCAGAAGCAGCGGCTAACGGAACAAGAAGCAAGCGAATCGAAAACGCGATTGCCCGTCATCGCTATACTCGAAGATATTCGCAGCCTCTATAATGTCGGCTCTATGTTTCGTACGTCGGATGGCGCACACATCGAAGCGTTATGGACTGTTGGCTATACCCCGCATCCTCCGCGCAAAGAGATCGAGAAGACAGCACTCGGCGCAACTCGCACCGTCCCCACACGTCACTTCGCAACCATCAAAGAAGCGATCGATGAAGCGAGAAATGTCTACAATGCAAAGATTGCATCACTCGAGATCACATCGAATAGTCGATCGGTGTTTGAACTATCCCCGGAAGATTTTCCGCTCGCAATTGTCGTCGGTAACGAGATTACGGGCGTTAGCCCCGAAGCTATTTCCTTCAGCGATTTTACACTCGAAATTCCTATGCACGGTGCTAAACACTCCCTAAATGTGGCCGTAGCATATGGAATTGCAGTATTTGAGTGTGTGAAAACGAATTTATAGAACGGCCTCCGCTACGGCAGTTCTTGATTTGGGCGGGAAAATTTTGTATTTTAGGCCTCACCTAAACTTGTCTTCGTCTATGCATAAGCTGCCTTTCATTCTGGTCATCTTGCTCGTTCCCTTTACGATCGCTGCACAGCAGCAGGCAATTCGTCACATCATCCCAAACGATCCGTCCTTACACGGACCGCTATTCAACTCATCGAAAGAAGAATCGGAGCGAGAAACGGCTGGGGGTGCTCCATCCCCGAAAGGGGCATCGGCACAATCATTTACCTGGGATGCGATCATCGCACGTGAAGGTCATTCCGTTGATGGCGGCACAATTCGATGCATGGTCTCGGACAGCGACAATATTTATATCGCCGGAGATTTTCGTACGTTCGATACCGTCCCGGCAGATTTTCTAGTCCATTATAATCGCAAGTCCGGAGTATGGGAATCTCTCGATTTGGGATTTAACAATAGGGTCAATGCGCTCGCCTTGCATAAAGGGACGCTCTATGTAGGGGGAGCTTTTCAATTTGCCGGTAGTGGGGGTACGACGGTAAATTACATTGCGGCCTGGAATGGATCGTGGCACGACATCGGCGGCGGAGTAGATGGTGAAGTGTACGCTCTCGCATTCGTCGGGGATACGCTCTTTGCAGGCGGCTACTTTCAAAACGCCGGTTCAAATCCTGCAAGCTACCTTGCGATGTGGGATGGATTCAGTTGGACTCAAGCTGGCGGTGGCGTATCCTATCCCGTAGAGGCTCTCTACTCCACACACGATAGTCTTTTCGTTGGTGGACGTTTTACCTATGTGGGGAATGGTACGAATAGATCGAATTACATTGCTGATGGTATTGCAATGTTGCGAAATGGCAAATGGACAACCTTTGGTAACGCCTTCGATGGTAGCGTCCTCTCTATCACGATCTTCCAAGGCAAACTTTGGGCAGCCGGTGATTTCTTTCACAGCCGTGATCTTAGCTCTACCTACTTTGGCATGGCTACCTGGAACGGGACCTCATGGGTAAACTACGGAAAGGACACCACTTTTGGAGTAAATGCCAGTGGTTCGGTCATTCAACTTTTGCCTATTGGTGATACCTTGCTGGCTCTGGGGCAGTTTACTTCCATGGGAGGCGTGCCTGCAAATAGTATGGCCATCTACCACAATAATACCTGGTCATCCTTCGGTGGTGGTATGTATGGTTATGCCCGATCGGGCGTGTTCTTCAATAACCAATTGTGGGTTGGAGGACGCTTTACTGCAATTGGTGGATCCCCTATCAATAATATAGCATCCTTTGCCAATGGGACATGGTCGAAAATTGGCTCGGGACTGGGCCCTCATAATGGATGGGAATCTGATCGTGTCGCGGCTATTGCCGTTGGAAGCCGCTATGTATTCGTCGGAGGTAATTTTACGACCGTTGATAATAAAGTAGCAAATCATATTGCCGCATGGGATAAACAGACCCGTACCTGGACAACTCTTGGCAATGGCGTCGACGGAGAAGTATATTCTCTCACGCTTAAAGGTGACACCTTACTTGTAGGCGGAGATTTTAATTACGCCGGTTCGATCCCCGCACAACACATTGCGCTCTACGATATCAATGCCGCTCAATGGCATGCGATGGGAAGCGGCTCTATTCGGAATATTAGTTCTATTGCGGTACATAATGATTCGATCTACGCTACTGTGTTCTTCTCTGCAGATCCGCCCTATTACAATAATCATATCGGCGTTTGGAATGGAACGAACTGGATACCATATGGCGGACCGTTCGTAGGATTTCCCGAAGCACTTCTTTGGAAACGGGACACTTTATATGCAGCGGGTACGATCGATATCGCCGATGGTGGAGCGGTAAATAATATCGCCGCCTATTATAATGGTGCTTGGAATAGCCTGAACGGTGGCGTTGACAACACTATCTATGCTCTTGCCTTGGGACCAGATGGCCAGCTATATGCCGGCGGCGATTTTCTGAACGCGGATGGAATGTTAGCCTTTTACATTGCGGCATGGGATGGCACCGCCTGGAACACACTCGGCAATGGTCTCGATAACTCCGTATTTGCTTTAACGCGAGCAAATGACGGAGTTTATATTGGTGGCAATTTCGGGCTAGCTGGTACGACTCTGGTCCATAATCTCACTCACTGGAATGGGAAGACATTTCTCGATGTCGCCGGCGGTGTTAATAACTCTGTAAATGCCATGGGCACGGATGCCTCGAATCTTTATCTCGGTGGCTGGATGGAGGGCGTTGGTACTGGCAATACACCGAGCTTTCACTTCGCATCCTTAAAGGGAGCCGGAGCGGATGTCACGTCTGTGGCGATCGATCGAAATGAATTCTCAGTATATCCAAATCCTTCGACCGGTGTCTTGACTATTCAGCTCCCACAGCAACATTCCGGAGCTATCACGGTAGAAATTCTTAACACGCTCGGAGAAAAAGTAAGATCGATCGAATTGAGTAAGGGCGCTGGCTCTTCCGATGATCTTTCCATCGATGCTGGCTCACTTCCCAATGGCAGTTATTTCCTGCGGTTGGTAAATGCCGGATCCGTTGGTATGCAACCTTTTATTATTGAGAAGTAACCATTTAGCCTTGAAAGACCAATTATATGAAAAAACAGCTTGTCCCCTTAGCGATGGTCTTGATCGTATTCGCATTGAGTGAAACCTCATGTAAACACACGACCAGCCCTAATTCCAATTCTAACGCGCCTATTTCTGCAGCGGTGAACGGGCAAACATGGTCTCCGATATTTGGCGGCTTCGGACACTCCGGTGGCCTCTTGCGACTTTACGGTGCTAACGATTCAACCGAGATCGATCTTCAGTTTTCGTATCTCGTTACGGATACAGGTGTCTATGTGGTCGACGATAGTTTAATTGGCGCCAGCTATTCGCTTCGGCAAAAGGATTACACCGCCGTTCCACGTTCGGGCATACTGCATCTAACGACCTATACTAGTTCTCGCGCTGCCGGCACATTCAACTTCACCGCTAAAGCGAGTGCAAACGATTCCGTTGTTGTAACCAACGGGAAATTTAATTTTGCAATTCAATAGCTGAAAGCTCGGCGACTCCGGTCACACTTTCCCGATCAAAAAACTCCGTTCCGAAAAGGCTGGAAGTTCGGCATTATGATCGTAAAAGAAGTTGAGGTCTTCGCCCCGGTCCATCAGGCCTAAGCTGTAAAGGACGGGCACGAAATGATCCGGTGTGGGAGCCGCAAGCTTACCAAGCGGATGGCTCGTCTCGTAATTGATGATGTTATCGATATTGCGCTCTTCGATCTGCTTCTTGATCCAGGCATCGTACTCCGGCTCCCAGCCGTAGAGCGTATTATCCCCCGACATCATTCGACGCATAGCAAGGCGCAAGTTGTGAACGAGTGCGCCCGAACCAATAATTAGCACTCCCCGGTCGCGCAACGATCTCAACTGCTTGCCTAACTCGTAATGATAATGTGGATCGGCATAGTAGTCGAGACTTAATTGGAAGACAGGCACATCGGCCTTCGGAAAGAGGTGCATAAGCATCGGCCATGCACCGTGATCGAGTCCCCAATCGGTCGTTTCAGTGATCGCTGGTATGATGTGCTTCACTTCGTGGGCAATCTCCGGCGAGCCATGCGCGTGATACTGCACTTTATAGTACTCATCCGGGAAGCCGTAATAATCGTAGACCTGCTTCTGCTCCGGCGAAATATTAACGAACGTACCTTGCGTACACCAATGTGCTGAAACAACAAGCACCGCTTTGATCTCGTATTGGCTTTTTAACGTGCTGCCAAGTTCATTTAGCGCACGCCAGAGCGGCCGCTCGTCCGTCGAGCGTACAATATCCATCGGATTGCCGTGTGACGTAAAGAGCACCGGCATCGTACTGCCCTGAACCGGCAGTTCATCCGTAATTTTTTTGAAGCTCGATAATGTGCCCATTGCTGATAATGCGACTAACAACTGAAGAAAATCTTTTCTGGTCATACGACAAAGGACGTTATTTGTTGCAACAGCTATATGCGCTTCTAATTCCCTCTGCTTTTCCACGAAACGAGAAGAAAATACAGACGTAGGTTTCCGAGGCAACTCTCGATCGCAATTTTTCTTTACAACTCTATGCGGCCGACCAGACTCATCCTTATTGCTGCTATCCTCGCAGTACTTGCAGTTGGCAGCGTGGAGTTGTTCCTCACCCTGGACGCTCATTCGCACTCCGCGAGCGATACCCTTCGACCATTCATCATCATCGCTCTTCCCGCATGGCTCCTTGGTTCATTTGCAGTGCGTCGGCTCGCTAAATGATCGTGTTGCGACGAAGTCTGCGGCGCATTCTCTTTGCAGCGACTCTGCTCTGGTTAGCGCCGTACGTTCGTGCACAATCGGGACAAGCCACCACGCCCGATCAACCGAAAAGCGGCCAGGTACCCGACCTCCATTTAGGCGATTGGCAAAAGGGTGCGCCTCTTGTTCCGGTTAAGCCAGGCATTACTCTGTATTTCGATTACACCAAGTTCTTCGAATGGCTGCTCCCAAAGAAACATCCAAAGATACCACCCGAATGTGATCCGCGATTCTTTCAGGATTCACTTCCACCCCAACCAATAAAACGAGACACGACAATCAAACAACCGGTATAACCGTGTAGCGCATGCTTTAGCTTGCGCCAACACCTAAAAAATACAACACTCAATACGCTTACTCACATTTTGTTATAAAGGCGCAAGCTAAAGCATGCGCCACAATTTTTGTATATTCTACAACATCGTCAAATCGGGACGTAAGTAGTTACCGGGCCAATCCGGCCAGTTCTCAACCAATCCTGCCTTTACTGGATTAAGCAAAATATATCGCACAATACGCTCGAATTCATTGGATCGAACGACATGATCGTAGCTCTCATGTTGCCAGAACGCTCCGCGCCTACCGAGCACACGATTCGCAGCAATCGATGACCGACCTTTTAGGAATTGCATCGCGCGACTGAGCTCTTCGGACCGAAGCGTGAAGAGAAGATGCACGTGATTCGGCATGATAGAATAACACCAGAGGTCTATGATCTCTTCTTGGTGAAGACGCAAGATCTCCGTTTTCACAATTTCACGGATAGCAGGCTCTCCCAGCCAGACCGGCCCACTCTTGCAAGCATCGAGATTCTTATCCAGCTCGACAAGATATCGCTTCGATAACTGTCGACGTACCTCGGGATCGCCATTTCCTCGTTCGGCGAGCTCGATATGATTTCGGATCAGTTGATTGACAACCGCAACGGGCAGCGAGTCTGTTAGTCTCGTAGTTACAAAATAGACCGAATCATTCGGTACAAAATGCGGGAGGTTGCGGCGATAGAACTTCTCTTGCGCCATCATCGTGATGCGAAAATAACAAGAACAAAAGCATATTCCGCAAATTTTGCCGAGTGTAGAGCATGCTTCAGCTTGCGCTGAAAAAATGTAGCGCATGCTTTAGCTTGCTCTATAGCAATTAGAAGATACCCCAAAAACACTTACTCATTTCTTGTTAAAAAGCGCAAGCTGAAGCATGCGCCACACTATTATGTGCCCATCAATTGTAGAGCATGCTTTAGCTTGCTCTCACCCTAAAGATGCAAAAAGGGGACGCGCATGAGCGCATCCCCTTAAAGCACAAGCCGAAGCATGTGCTACATTACTTCTTTCCCTCATCATCCACCACCTCAAAGTCGGCGTTCTCGACTTTGGGGCCACCAGCTTGTTGCTGGCCGTCGTGGCCGTTGGGAGGCGGCTGACCCGGCGCGCCTTGCGGTCCGCCGGCCTGCTGATACATCTGCGACGATACTTCGCTCCACACGCGGTTCAGCGCTTCCACCGCCGACTTGATCGCGGCCGAATCGCTGCCCTTCAGCGCATTCTCGAGATCGCCGATCGCAGTATTGATCTTGCCCTGCGCTTCCGGCGACATCTTATCCTTCAGCTCTTCCAATTGCTTCTTCGACTGGAAGACGAGATGATCGGCCTGGTTGCGCGTCTCGACCTCTTCCTTACGTTTGACGTCCTCGCCTTTATGCGCCTCGGCGTCGCGCTTCATCTTTTCGATCTCTTCTTTCGAAAGACCGGATGATGATGTGATACGAATGGATTGCTCCTTGCCCGTCGCTTTATCCTTTGCACTGACGTGCAGGATGCCGTTCGCGTCGATATCGAATGTTACTTCGATCTGCGGTACGCCACGCGGCGCAGGCGGAATGCCATCCAAATGGAATTTGCCGAGCGATTTATTATCGATCGCCATCGGGCGCTCGCCCTGTAGAATGTGGATCTCCACACTCGGCTGGGAATCGCTCGCCGTCGAGAACGTCTCCGATTTGCGCGTCGGGATCGTCGTGTTTGCCGGGATCATCGGCGTTGCAACGCCACCCATCGTTTCGATGGAGAGCGTAAGCGGCGTTACGTCGAGAAGCAGAACGTCCTTGACCTCGCCGGTAAGTACCGCACCCTGGATCGCTGCGCCAACGGCAACAACTTCATCCGGATTTACACCCTTATGCGGCTCTTTGCCAAAGAGCTGGCGAACGATCTCCTGTACTTTCGGAATGCGTGTCGAGCCACCGACCAGAATAACCTCGTCGATGTCGTTCGGCGTGACCTTCGCGTTTGCGAGTGCACGTTTGCACGGCTCGACCGTACGCTGTAAAATGTCATTTACAAGTTGCTCGAACTTCGCACGTGTGAGCGTGATGTTCATGTGCTTCGGGCCTTCCGCCGTCGCGGTGATGAACGGCAGGTTCACGTCCGTCTGCATGAGCGAGGAAAGCTCCATCTTCGCCTTCTCAGCAGCTTCTTTCAGGCGCTGAAGCGCCATCGGATCTTTGCGAAGATCAATGTTCTCCTGCGATTTGAATTCATCGGCAAGCCAATCGACAAGGCGTGCGTCAATGTTGTCGCCACCGAGATGTGTATCACCATCGGTCGATTTTACTTCGAAGACGCCTTCCCCGAGTTCGAGGATCGATACGTCGAACGTACCACCACCGAAGTCGTACACAGCGACCTTCTCGTTCTTGCCTTTCTTATCGAGACCGTACGCAAGCGCGGCTGCCGTGGGCTCGTTGATGATACGGCGGACCGAAAGTCCGGCGATCTCACCGGCATCTTTCGTTGCCTGACGCTGCGAATCATTGAAGTAGGCGGGCACCGTGATGACGGCCTCGGTCACTTTCTGCCCGAGATAATCCTCGGCGGTCTGCTTCATCTTCGTGAGGATCATCGCGCTGATCTCGGGCGGCGAGTAGATCGTACCGTTGATCTCGACTCGGGCGGTGTCGCCATCGCCGCGAACGACCTTGTACGGCACGAGCTTCATCTCTTCCGTTACTTCATTGTACTTGCGTCCCATGAAGCGCTTGATGGAGAAGATCGTGTTCTGCGGATTCGTCACCGCTTGCCGCTTGGCCGCCTGACCAACGAGCCGCTCGCCCGATTTCGTGAATGCTACGATCGACGGCGTTGTGCGAGCGCCCTCGGAGTTCGCAATGACCGTCGGCTGCGTGCCTTCCATGACCGCGACGCAGCTATTCGTTGTTCCTAAGTCGATACCAATTACTTTACTCATAAACCTGGATTGTGATGATAGTTAAAACTTGGAGTGTGGGGCATGCTTTAGCTTGCCCCATTTTGCTTAAGTAGCATTGCGCAAGCTGAAGCATGCGCTACATAGCATGCGCTACATAGCACGCGCTACATTGCTATAATTACGACAAATCGAGATTTGCATGTCATTCTGTCAGGCCATCCCGGCAGAATTACGCTGAAGGTTTCTACGAAAACCTTTGAAATCTGCCAAATAAGCGCAATTCAATTATTCTACTTCTAAATACTAACCATTTCGTGCCAAGGGAGGAATTGGCGAATTCGAGCCAAAATCTTGGATTAGTCAAATCGCTTCAGGTGCCATGATGGCAGGGACTGATTTCCTGTTTGCGGCGACCATTCAGGTAGTCATGTGTTACACATAGCGCTCGCTTACTCTTCAAGTTGTGCTATGAAAAGACTGTCTCTAAGCTTTTCCATCATCTTCGTACTCATCGCAGGTTCTTTACATGCGCAGCAAATAATGATCGGCGCGCGAGCAGGGGTGAATCTTGCCAATAGGCATTTCGACAATAGCAACTTGAACACAACCCTATTCCTCCATTTACTGGCAGGAGGAGAACTAGACTACTCATTCAACAAGATGTGGGCGTTAAGTCTTCAGCTCCTTTACGATCAGAAAGGAGCTCATGCGGACACTAGTTTTTTTACTACTGAGGAGAGTCCTAATCTAATAATGGGCACCGCCGACTGGACTACAACCTACTTAGAAATCCCTATTCTGGCAAAAGTAACCTTCGATGATGAGAGCATCAGGCCGCATATTTTTGCCGGCCCCTCGATTGGAATTTTGCTTTCGAACACGGAGAGATTTCAATCTTCTGGCAGTTCGAGTCCTAAAACAGCTCCAAGCGATACAACAGTAAATATTACCGATTATACAGCGACGATTGATTTATCGATCGTCGCAGGCGCTGGAATTTCGCTCTCGCTGGCGTCGGGTCCGATGCTGTTCTTCGATGCCGCGTACGCATACGGCCTGACTAGTATAACGAAATCTACTTCGAGCTACACAAGTAATAACAATATCTATTCGCGCGATATACGCCTTGCGGCGGGTGTGCTCTTTCCGATACCTTAATCCTCTATTATTTGCCAAACATCACATACCCTCGCGTGCTGTTTCCTAAGCGGCGCGCAGTTTTGGGAATGATATAAAATAGCAATCCCCAGGGCAATGCAAACGGCATTGTTCGGCCAATGCTATCGGCTACATCGAGCAGGTGCAGATCTTCTTCGACGCGCCAGCCATCGTTTTCGAAAAATAGTAGCGGCTCTTTAACGTTGAATCGCAACGGAGTACTCTTTAGCACTTTTGCGAGCTTTTTCGAATAACTCTTGCGGAATTTCGAGCGGGAGTAATCCATGATCCAATGCCGGGCGAAGGACGTCGCATGCAATGCCAGAGACAGTTCACGCGCTTGTTCGGACGTTAAGTAACCGACCACTCCCTCTGTAATGATACACGCGTTGGAAGTCATGCGAGCAATGTCATCAAAGAGAGCATGACGCTCGGATCGATTTAAGAGATCGGTGCTTCGTCGTGTGAGATTACACTTCGGTGTTGTATCGGAAAGCTTCGATTCTTTGTATCGAATCGTTTCTGGAAAATCAACTTCGATCCAGTTGAGATTGGGCGGAAGTTGCAAACGGTACGGCCGTGTATCGAGGCCAGCGCCCAAATTCACGACCGTATCTGCTCCACGTTCGATCGCCTTAAGTACCAGCCGGTCGATCGCGACCGTCCGCACGACCATGGCAAAGCTCATAATTCGCGCCGCCTCGAAATTGCGGGCCATTGCCAGCCCGCGCTCGCCAGCCAGCATTGCCGCATACGGATCGTGGAATACAGCATCCGGCCGCGCGGATTCTTCCGCGCGATAGCCCGCTATCCATATAGCGGTATCAGCGATATTATGAATTTCAGCGTCCGCTCCTCCACTCATAGTTTTAATAGCAATGATCTACAATGACTATACTGTGAGTGAGAGTACCTCTCTGCCCCCAAGCAAAAGGACATTAGGCAACAGCAGCGACTGTTTCCGGAACAGGCGCCGGGCGCTGGGAGTCCATACCATACCAATTATTTCTCGTGTTGATCTCGGCGCCGCACATCTTCGCATAGAGGAAGAGCTGCATACGATAGGCACAAAGATATTTCATCACCGCATTCGTCAACGCCTCGAAGAGCGACATCTCCTGATTGCTGAACATGTGATAGGTTGTGCGCTGGAGATCATCATCCGTGATTGTTGAGAATAGATTTCGGAGAGCGTCCTTCTCAAGCTCGATCATCTCCGAAGCATTCTCGAATGTGACCGCTTCCACGGACCACTTTGCCTGCTCGCGATATTGTTCACGCGCGGCTTCACGATCTTCGGGTGGATTGACAAAATGCTTCGCAGTAGCAATACCAATATACGATAAATACTGCAGCAATTCCACAGTGCTGCGCATGTTAGCCTGAGGACGCCAATCTGCGTTTGTAGGATCGAACTTTGTGTATAGATGCTGGCAAACGTTTAACTCATGGATACAGCTTTTCAGGATCGACTCGGTAAGCGACATAACGACAATTTTTTATAGTTTGTGAATCACGGCAAACCTCCCGGCAACGGATTAGATTCGTTTCCGAGAGATGGGTATGGAAATGACGCTATTAACCCCTATTTATTGCACGTCTCCGGCAAATGCAAGTTCACTGGCACGCTATGCAGCGAGCGAGTTCAGGGATATGCTACTGAAGTACGCTTGCACCGACCAATTGCGTGCTCGACCACGCGCTGGAACTGCGTGTGGAATCGCGTGCGAGCCAGCCAAGCTGCGGCACGAACCAATATTCGGAATTGACAAAAGAGGTGTCCGGGCCGGATGGCAATTGTAAATGCGTATTGATGATACGCTTTTGTTCGTGGATATGCCTGGCCATGAAATCCTTATTGCCTGCGGTAAAATTCAGCGTGATCTTTTCTTCTGTTATATAAGTGCGAGTACCTTCGGTTCGGACGAACAATGTGTCTCCGTAGGTCGCGGTGTCAACCGGGATCGCAACAGGGCTGCCACCGCCTACCGGGAAGCGAGACCATTGCGGAAGTGGATTGCCTTGTAGATCTGCATTAGTAACGGAGACGTCCCCATTCGATTCGTAAGCAAGGAAATGAGCGATGCTATCGGGTGACTTATGAATATGATGATCGTCCTCATTGTATACAATGACATCGGATTTTCCACCATAAGAACCGCGAGCAATTACATAATGGGTTGAACTGATATTGTTGGTCGAACCTCCGGGCAACTTCCCATACCAAAAATTTTGGACAAAGAGACTACCAACATTGGGCTTCACGAGATCGTCGGATAATGTTTGTGGGGCGTCCGAATGCGAACAACCGCTGAAGACATAAAGACCAGATAGTAATGCAAGAACTAAAAAGTGTTTTGAAACGAGACGTGTGATCATAGCGAGACAATAAATTTGACCAAAGACTCGACAAATATAACGAATTTAAGACGAACTTGAAACAAATTCGATAGCTTTCTTAAAGGAGATTATTTTGTCCGGCCGGGAATGAACTCTTGTTCACCGCCCGAGTTAATTAATACAGCTTGGTGATCGAAAGTTCGCTAAGTACCCCTGGCGGGTTTTGAGTAAGCCCGCTATAGTAGTTATCGAGGTCTGCCTGAGTTGGTCTCAGGTCCGTCCGATGAGCAAGAAATCGAGAGCTGCTCATCAAGATCTTGGTTGAGTTCTCGGAAGAGAATATAATGGCACTTCACTTGCAAAAATGTGAAGTGCCATTTTTATTTTACTATATCAACGAATTATTTCAATTCTATGAAAACATTATTAGCATTGCTTCTTGCGGCTACCCTTACGAGTAGCTCCGCATTCGCGCAAGGCCGCGGGCATGCCTACGGACATGAAAAGCACGAAGAGCAAGAAGAACATCAGCGTGTAGGAACAACGCAGGTGTACACGTATACCCCGAGAACCTACACCTATACTTATCCAAGAACGTATACTTATCCAAGAACGTATACCTATCCGAGAACGTATACCTATCCGAGAACGTATACTTACACGTATCCACGAACGTATACTTATACGTACCCGAGGACGTATACATACACGACTCCACGTACTTACACCTATCGCTACGGATCACGTCCGGCGTGGGCACCGTCCACTACTTACACGACCCATACCTACAGCTATCCTTCTTATAGGACCCGTATCTACAGCTACCCTTCATACACGACGCGCACGTATCGTCGTACCGGAATAGCAAACGCACGGTATCATGGCGGCGAGGCACACGCCTATGGTAGAATGGCTCAGGGTCGCCGAGAGCGGTAATCAGGCATCGACGAGAGCGGTGATCAGGCCATGACCATCGCCTCTTCCCGCTGGCCGACCGTATCGGCGCTCTGAGGGACAAAGCGCTCGATGTGCGTACGAATCGTCGCGAGATCGAAGAAATGCCTGCCAACAGCATTGCGTAGTTCTCGCGCGATCGTATCCTGCGTCGACGCTACGACCACACGTTTGCCATAACTGCGAAGCAATTCTACGGCGCGCTCGAAATCGCCATCGCCAGTAACGAGAATGGCAGTATCGTACTGCGCCATCGTGGTGAAGAGATCGATCGCAAGTTCGAGATCGAGGTTCGCTTTGCGAGTCAGTTCGTCCGATGTCTCATCACGGAAATATTTGATACTCTTTACACGAACCGTATATCCGGCGTGATTGAGATAATCGAAGAAGCGCTTTTCGCGAGGATCGGGCGGCATTTTTTGCGAAGCATACCAGAAGGCATCTCCGACCGTGCGGCCCTGGGTGAAAAAATTTAAGAGCTTCAGCGGATCGAAGAACCACCCGAGAGAACGCTGTGCATAATAGGCGTTTTCGCCATCGACGAATAGTGAGATTCGGTTATGACCGTTCGATGCACCAAATAACGGATGCTCTATTTCCATATAGTTTTAAAATAATAGTAGTATTAACAAAGCAGGCAGCAATCCTGACCGCTCCAAATCAAATTCGTTTACCAGTTTCCCGATCAAAAAGATGCACGGCAGAACTCGGGATCTCGAACGTAACGTTGTCCCCCAGCTTCAACCGTTCGATCTCGGCCGTTGATTGGGACTGGCTGACGCTCGCCACGAAGGTGCCTCCAAAGGCGTCCGGACGATCGATATATAAATGAGTAACACTGCCGATCGGTTCAATGAGGATCAGTTTACCCGTCACTCGATCTTCAGCCCCCTCCTTCTCTCCTATCTTCACCGCGATGGATTCCGGCCGAACGCCCAAATGGACATTACCAGACTCGTATCGACCGCTAAGCGGTACTTTTAGAATTCCATTCTCTCGGGAAATAAAATAGCTCGCATCATTCTCGGTCACAATTCCGCCGGGAATAATATTCATAGCCGGCGAACCGAGAAATCGTGCAACAAAGGCGGTGGCCGGTTTATCATAAATATCCGATGGCGTACCGAATTGTTCGAGCACTCCCTTATTCATAACTGCGATCTTATCGCCCATCGTCATCGCCTCGATCTGATCGTGTGTGACGTAGAGCATCGTAGCGGCGAGGCGACGCTGGATTCGCTTTAGCTCGGCGCGCATCTGTGTTCGCAAAGCGGCATCGAGATTGGAAAGCGGCTCATCGAACAAAAAGACCTTCGGTCGCCGGACGATCGCACGCCCCACCGCAACACGCTGACGCTCTCCACCGGATAACTCCTTCGGCTTCTTCTTCAGGTGCCGGTCGATACCTAATAACTTTGCCGCTTCTTCCACTTGCGTCTTGATCTCGGCTTTTGGCACTTTCCGCATCTTTAATGGAAATGCCATATTTTGGAAGACGGTCATGTGCGGATAAAGTGCGTAGTTCTGAAACACCATCGCAACATCCCGGTCCTTGGGTTCACGGTCGTTCACTCGTTCGCCATCGATAAGCAGATCGCCGGAAGATATCTCTTCCAGTCCGGCGACCATACGGAGCGTGGTAGTTTTGCCGCAACCCGATGGGCCGACGAGAACGACAAATTCCCCGTCGCGCGCCGTAAGCGATACGCCTTTTACAGCGTGAGCGTCGTTATCGTATCGTTTTTCGAGATTCTTTAACTGGACTTCAGCCATTCAACACATCAGTTCGCACTCTGCCTCATTTGGCGATCCACAAGTGATAGATCAACAAGGATAAAGGAACGGCGATATTTCTCATCAGGTTCGACCAGGATTTTCAGGATTGGATGGATTTACAAGATTGATTTGAAAAGATTGAAAGATAAATCTTGCAATCTCTCACCGGGTAGGCTATTGCATAAGAATGTCTCCGTGTGAATGAGTTACCGTAGCCCCCTGCCAAACAGTTATTATCGCTTTATTGCAAATACTAAGAAGTACACGAAAGTTGGCCCTGGAGACCATAAGACATACTCCAATCAGTAAAAATCAATCCAGAAAATCCATCTAATCCTGTAAATCCCGGTTCTGGTTCATCCGGATCCTGAAGGTCGTCCCTTTGCCGGGTGTTGATTCCTTTACAAAGAGCCTCCCGTGATGATACTCCTGAATAATTCGGCGGGCGAGCGAGAGGCCTAATCCCCATCCACGTTTTTTGGTCGAGTAACCGGGGCGAAATACATCGTTCTTCTTCCGCAGTAAAATGCCTTTGCCGGTGTCAGTCACATCGATGATGACTCCTTCCCCACGAGGCGAACCATGAATGTATACAGCGATGGAGCCTTCCGAGCCTTCGATCGCTTCGTAAGCATTCTTGATCAAATTCTCCAGGACCCACTCGAAGAGCTCGCGGTTCATTCGGACAAAATAAGTACCGCCGTCATGATCGAGCGTGAGAAGGATATTCTTTCGCAACTGCGGCATGCGGCCTTTGAAATAATTCATCACATCCGCAGCGACTTCCACAACATTTTGGACCTTAAGATCGGGTATAGAACCGATCTTTGAAAAGCGTGTGGCAATTCGATTTAGCCGCTCAATATCACGGTCGATCTCGGAAGCGATCTTATCGACCTCAATGGGGTCGCGCGCGGAAAGACGCAACATTTCAGCCCACCCCAGCAAGCTCGAAAGCGGAGTACCAAGCTGATGCGCCGTTTCTTTTGCCATCCCAACCCATATATTCGATTGCTCGCTTCGCTTTAAATAGCTAAAGCTTAAATAGCCAATTATTACGACGACCGCCCCGAGTAGAAGCTGAATATATGGCAATGACTCGATCTTGCCAAGTACGAGGCTATTGCCATAATGAATATAATTGGTAATAATGTCTTTATTGCTTGCAGGATCGTGGTAATAGATCGCTATACGGGGATACGCTCGGTCCATCTCTCGCATTTGCTCCCGCAATACTCGCATTTGATGCGCGCTATCGAGCGTGGAATCGTAGGGGACATTCCAATTGGTCTCGCGAAAGTGTTTGACGTTTGGCGCGTCGTGGTTATCGGTAAGGATGATCGGCACTTCACTCGACATCGCGTAGCGCGTGATCATCCGATAGAGCGAATCATCGGGCGTTTGCTGGCTATTATTGTAATACTTGACCGCATCCGAAAAAAGCTGAACGACGTGATATTCCCTGTCGCGAAGCTGCTCTACAAGGGAGTGTGCATAGAAAAGCGTACCGATCACCACAAAGACCGATATTGCGAGCAGCGCTAATTTGATATTGGCCGAACGAGGAAGACGAGAATTCGAGAGACCGGTATTACGTCCGCGCGAACGATGACCATTAGAGCGCGCCATTGCGGCTCCCGATCGACCCTGTTTCGCGAGTGTTGGCATTACGGAAGAAGCCAACGCAGGCTTCCGAGGGCCGGTTCGGAGGGGGGCGGTGTAGTCGCGGGTTGCCACCCAACCTGTGTACTCGCGATCTCTGATCGCGAGACCTCACATAGTTGCCACAAATGGTGGAGTGCGCTCGTCCCCACGATTCGGCGATCGGAGATCACCGGTACACGAACCCTCAATCCCCTGCTGGTTGGATTCCGGCGTTTTCCACCATCAGCATCACGACTTTTTCTGGCGCCCGAGTTCGGTGCATGACGCCGCGAGGTACCGTCACACCTTCATTCGGACCAAGCTCGAAGGTGCGTTCTCCGGTATCGACGAACAACTTCCCACTAACGACATAGAAAAGCTCATCGTCGTCATCGTGTTTATGCCAATGAAATTCACCTTGAATAATGCCAACGCGAAGAACACTACCGTTGATCTGGCTGAGCGTCTGGTTAAACCATTGCTCCTTATTTGCCGCGACGATCTCGTTCACGTCGATCTTTTCGAGCGGCGAATATTTGACGTCGAAATTAAAATGATAGTCCGGCATACTCAATCCCCTTCGTCGATTTGCTTTATCGCTTCTTCGCTGCTTTCTTTGCCGCGGGTTTTTTCGGAGCTGGCTTCGCTTTTGGCTTTGGCTTGGCTACCGGCTTTTTAGCGACAGCTTTTTTCGCGGCCGGCTTTGCTTTAGCAGGGGCATGCGCCTTCGCGGCTGGCTTCGCTGGCTTTGAGGCTGGTTTGGCAGCGCTCTTCTTGGGCTCGGACTTATGAGCGTCATGCTTGGCCGGTTCAGGCTTATGAGCGTGCGGCTTATGATCCTCCTTGTGAGCTTCTTTATGTGCTTCCGGCTTATGAGGTACTTTGCCGTTGTGATTCGCAGCCTTGCCATTGTGATTCGCCGCAGTCGGCTTTACATTCGCCGGTACTTCCTTCACCTCGTCGATCGCATGTTTAGCGGAGGATTTGGTCGGAGTCGGCATATCACCAAAGAGCTCCCGCTCTTCGCGCGCCTCGCGTTCTTCGATCGTCTCCGAACGTAGCGAATCGAGGATCGCCTGCTCTTCCGGCGTGGGCGGCGGTGGCTGACGCTTCTGGATTGTACGCGGAATAAGCGGTGGTGGCGGCGTCTTGCTGATCGTCGAAAGATTCTTCGCTCCTGGAACAGCGGCCTTATTCTCTACAATGAGATCGATAAAACGCTTGCGGGGCACGGGGGCAAGGATCTGGAATCCCTTCTTCGTGATCTCGATGCTAAAGATATTTTCCGTTCCATCGCTCTTGATCATCTTCACCGTGTACACCCCGAACGGAAGAAGCGGTAGCTTTAGTACGGAGCGAGCCGTACCGAAGGCCGGCATCATGGTGCGCGTGGCCGTCATGCCTAAGACTTTGAACTCGAGCAGATTCGGCTGAATGCGATACCGCACCGCGATCTCATAGCGAAAGCTTGAAAATTCTTTTGCCGTCTCGAAGCCGAACGTAATAAATTCGGTACCGGAAAGTTCTTCGAACGTCTTTCCGATATAACAGCGATATTCAACTTCTTTTACTGGCGGTAATGGCTCCATCGCACAATGATGAATTATGAATGATGAATGATGTAGTTGGGCTCCGAACTCCCAACACCCATCATATGTGATACTAAACTCTCGAATGCAACCTTTATCTGCTCACCCGACTGCATGTTCTTTAGCATTCCGGCACCATCCTGAAGCTCGGACTCTCCGATAATGTATACGTGCGTCGCACCTTCGCGATTAGCCTCGCGCATTTGCGCTTTCATCGAGCGATCGCTGAGCAGATCGTACATCGTACGCAAACCGGCAGCACGCAAAAGGCCAGCGGTTTCAAATGCTTTGGGTTTTGCTTCGGGACCGAGTGCGACAATGTATATCAGCGCCTGCTCTTCGGCAAGGCGAAGCATTTCTGCTTTCTCGAGAGCGATAAGCAATCGCTCGATGCCCGCACCAAAACCCACGGCAGGAGTTGGCGGGCCGCCTAACTGCTCTACCAGATTATCGTACCTCCCGCCACCACACAGCGCATCCTGAGAGCCGAGATCGCTTGACGTTACTTCGAAAACGGTGCGCGTATAATAATCGATACCTCGAACAAGCAAAGGATCAATATTACACTCGATCCCCACGGATTCAAGCGCTGATTTAAGCGTAGTAAAATGCGCTTTATCGTCTGCGCTCAAATAATCGAGAATGATCGGCGCATTGCGAACGATCTCCTGGTCCTCGGGAGCTTTGGAATCGAGCACTCGAAGTGGATTCGTTTCGGTCCGGCGCTGGCTATCCTTTGAAAGCTTATCAAAATGTTGTCGAAGATACGGTACGAGTACCTCTTTCCACGCTGCCCGTGATTCTGGTGAACCGAGCGAATTGAGGCGAACACGAAAATTCTTTAACCCCAGCTTACGGAATACTGCAATTGCAAACGAGATCGTCTCGGCATCCGCGAATGGATCGGCCGGTCCGAGCAGTTCAGTCCCAAACTGATGGTGCTGCCGCAAGCGGCCAAGCTGCGGCTTCTCATAGCGAAAATTCGGTTGACTATTATAATAGAGACGCAGACAGTCCGATTGACCGCTGAGCAACGAATTCTCTAATGCCGCTCGAACAACGGGTGCCGTAAGCTCCGGACGCAATGCAAATTCTTCGGAAGAATCACCTTTGGATTGTAGGAGATACATCTCTTTGGAGACGATATCCGTCTCTTCTCCTACTGCCCGCTTGAAAAGACGAAGTGATTCAAATGCTGGGGTGCGAATTTCCCCGAAGCCAAACAACTCTCCCACTTCGTCGACCGCCTGCTCGACGGCACGCCACCGTTTTGCCTCCTCGGGCAGAACGTCCTTGGTACCGCGGGGAGCCTGAATGCGCTCGACTTTCAATGGCTTATTCTCCAATAAGGCTTATTCTCCAATACGATCTTCTTCCCGGTTGAAGATAGCGACGACTTCCTCAGCCGACTTTGCATTCATCAGCGCGCTACGCGCTGCTTCCGAGTTCATCACTTTCGAAGCGCGGCTTAGCAACTTAAGCCGCTGGCTTACAAGGCTCTCCTTGCTGACGAGCAAGAGTACAAGGCGAACCGGCTCGTTATCCATCGAAGCATAATCGACGGGTTGGGCGGTGACAGCAAACGCGAGCACAATGTCATCGACCGCATCCGTCTTACCATGCGGGATCGCAAAGTTCTTTCCAACCCCGGTGGACATGATCTTTTCCCGCTCGAGCACGGCCGAACGCATTTTTTGCTTATCCAGCACATGAGGGTTTTTGTCCGCCAACGCGAGGACGCGGTCGAGGAGGTCTTCTTTGGAATCGGCCTGAAGGCCGATCGCAATGTATTCCGGTTTGAGGTAATCGGTGAGCTTCAACGTAACGCTGATAACTTCATGAATAGAGAGCGAGCGTGCTTTTTCTGCGCTAAAATTCGCAGAATATTACAACAATTCTGAGTTCCGAGGTAGCAGCCAGTCAGAACAGGCTGGCTTTTTTCACTCGCTTTATGCAAAAATACGGCTCAATTTCCTGGCAGTATGAAACGTCAGCTTCCCAACCCGCTCAGATCGTCTCCAATCCACTCAGTTTAAGAAGCCAACCGATCTGCCCCGTATGGCAGGGCTCATGACGGATCGCGTGACGGATAACCGTTCGCTTAGAATTTCCAGCCCGGAAGGTGAGGTTTGCGTGATTTGGCTCGTCCAGCGCAGCATCTTCCATGGTTTGAAGTATGCCCTCTTTTGTATGCCGTAAAAAAACGAGGCACAAATATATTATGCCTCGTACGTTCTGGTCTAAATGCTTTAGTTATTGGTCCCCGCAATATCGACACCAAAATAATTGAGCACGGGGCCGATTGGATTCGCGAAGGCACCATCCGTACCTCCGGCGAAGCAAAGCCCGACCGGATGATTACCATCCTGTGTCACCAATAGTGAGCCCGAATCCCCGGCTTGAAGGAAGTTCGGATCGTTAATAAAGATCTGGTTTACGAACGTCGCCGTCTGACCATTGTCATAATCGACACGCAATGTTACATCGGTGGCTGCAATGGTGCCGTACGTTAAGCCCGTAGTGCGGCCTACTTTTTTCACTGCCATCCCAACTTGTGGGTCCTGCCAGGTATGGCTCGGTGCAAATTGGTCGGCCTCATCATAAGCGCTGGTCGTCGTAAGGCGAGCAACAGCAGCATCGAACAAGTTAGGTTGTGTAAAGCTAACCTTTTTGTACGCACTGAGCACACCGATCTGCCCGGTCGCCATGCCATAATTATCGGCTCGGCCTGGCTGGACGATCGGCTCGCCGATCACCGCATCGTTCGAACGCGCAAGCACATGATTATTGCTAAGCGCATAACGAATACCATGCTTTACAACGATACATGCGATCGTACCGGAAGAATTTTCGCGAGAATTACCGACACTAACGCCACTCGGTACCACCGGACGGTATGTTCCGGTATAAACATCCAGCGCGTGAACATGTCCTATCACCTTTACTTCGGTCGCGACTCCGTTAATGGTCTTTGGAACGTTGGCAGCATCAGCGTTCGTCGCTGCGAATACCATGACATGTTTCGAACCATCGGACGCGATAGCGGTACCGGTGCCGACAATACCCGATCTCGTCATTAACGTTTGTGTTGCACTCTGAACGGCAAGTGTAACCGCATCTCCTTTACCAGTAGACGCAGGAGTGCCGGAATAGTTAAACGATGCTAAATAAGTGCTGGAGGTATCGTAATTGTCCGATAAGCCATCGCCCGGAGCACCATACGAAATATATGGCTCGACATAAAACGGTGAAGATGATGGATTATCCGCCACCTCCTGGTAGGCCGGATCGCCGGCATTATAATTGGGATCCGCGGTAGAAACACTTGGGCTTTGTGGTTGTAAACAACCTGCTACGCCAATGGCGAAAAGAACTGGCAGAGCATAAACATATCTTCGCATAAACTTCCTCGTCACTCCTTTAAGAACTTCTGTAAAGGAAATGAACGGAAGGTATAATGGAAGGTTACTTAATTATGCTTCACAACACCGCTCGGTCAGGTGAATCTTAAGTCATCCGAATGACTGCTTAACTCACCTGAATGATCTTCTCACAAAGCCCAACGAGATGCTCCAATTCTTCACCATTTAAATTGGCAGCGACCCGACTCTCGAATTCCTGAAGATGCGGAGCGATTGCATCCAGTACGTCCATGCCTTTCTGCGTTATGCGAACATTCACAACACGACGGTCACCGGCAGAACGCTCGCGTTCGACCAGCCCCTGCTTTTCGAGTGCATCGATGCGCCGCGTAACATCAGGAGAGCGGTCGACCATGCGGTCTCCGATCTCTCCACATTGATGTCCTTCCGGTTGTCCACGAAGAATGCGCAGGATATTATACTGCTCGCCAGTAAGGCCGTGGGCCGCTAATGTCCTATCGAAACTCGACCGCAATTCACTGGCCGTGACCATCAAGGCCAGCATCGCTTCCTGCGTCGGGCTTTCAAATTTCGACATTTTAAGCCGTTTTTTAAGTACTTCTCCCATAGTCAACCATCAAAACGAGGTGGTTCCAACAAGTATTACAACGCCGCCAATGAATATGGCATCACCGGAAATAGATACAGATCACCCGTTTCTTAGGATTTCTCTATCCGTTGGTGGATGCTCCGCAAGAATATCCTCTTTGATCTTTAATAGATATTCTTTCGCCGCTTCATAGTCATTCGGAATGATGCCGTCTAATATAGCCTCTTCGATCGCCGTCTTTAATAGACCTACCGTTTTAGAAGGCGGGATATTGCAGATCTCCATAATCTCCTCTCCGCGCACGGGCGATTGGAATGCCCGCATCCGGTCCTTCTCCTCCACTTCCACCATCTTATTCGCAACAATATCATAGTTGCGCTGGTAACGGCTTACGAGTTTTGGATTCTTCGAGGTAATATCGGCACGGCAGAGCGTAAGCAGATCGTCGACATCTTCGCCGGCTTCGAACAACAAGCGTCGAACGGCAGAATCGGTCACGCCTTCATCGACGAGTGCCATCGGACGCATATGGAGTCGCACGAGCTTCGCGACTCGCTCTGCCGCATCGAGCGGCAGTTTCATTCGGCGAAACATCTTCTGTACCCAGCGGGCGCCAACGATGTCGTGGCCGTAGAACGTCCAGCCAATGCCTTCGCGAAATTCTTTCGTGCGAGGCTTTGCAATATCATGTAAGAGCGCAGCGAAGCGAAGCCATACGTCTTCGGTCATGGCCGCCATGTTATCAACCACCTGCATCGTATGTTTAAAGACGTCCTTATGCGCGTACTCCTGCACGCCGACCGATCGAAGCTCTGCACCGCCCAGCGCAGACACCTCCGGAAAGACAAAGCGCAATAGTCCGGTCTCTTCCAGGACCTTCAGACCGATAGACGGCCGGGGCGAGGCCATGATCTTTAGAAACTCATCGGTTACGCGCTCCTGACTTACGATCTTAATTCGATCTGCCATGCCGAACATAGCATCGAGGGCCACGTTATCGACGTGGAAATCGAGCTGGGATGCAAACCGCGCCGCGCGCATCATACGCAACGGGTCATCCGAAAATGTTTGCGTCGGCCCGAGCGGCGTTCGAAGGATCTTTCGTTGAATATCCTCCAAGCCATTAAAGCGGTCGAGCAAAACTCCAAAACTTGCAGCGTTAAGAGAGACGGCAAGTGCATTCACCGTAAAATCCCGCCGTGCGAGGTCGTCCTCCAGAGTGCCTTCTTCGGTAATGGGATTGCGGCTATCGGCACGATACGATTCTTTCCGTGCTCCGACGAATTCGATCACGTGATCGCCGACCTGCATCGCAGCCGTCCGAAATTTCTCGTACACGACCAAGCGAGCGCCATCGAATTGTCCGGCAACGAACGAGGCGAAACCAACACCATCGCCGATCACCGTAATATCGATATCCTTTCGCAGCCCGCGTCCGATCAGTTCGTCGCGCACGTAGCCTCCTACGACAAACGCGTCGATCTTCGCCTCATCGGCAATAGCGCCAATAGCGAACAGGATCGGGTCCGATATGGGGAAATGGTGCATGGTGCTTAGTCGTGGGCCTCGAAACGAGGTATGGAAGGCCCCTGTTCCATGTGATGCCTGCCATCGGAATTACATGGAGAGAATCTTAGTAAAACGCGGCTTAAACCGCCTTGTGCTGTTGCCCTTAGTATTGAGCGGCCTGTATGCGGTCGTCCTCTTGTGGCAAATGAATCGCATGATGTCGGGCAGCAATTGGGTGCTGCATACCTCGCAAGTTATGATGCTCGCGAGTGAAACCCAACGCCATATCCAACATCAGGAGAGCGTTCTTCGTGGATTCCTGATCTCCCATGCTCCCCGCTTTGCGAATGACTTCCGGTCCGAAGAGCCGACGATCGATAGTCTTTTTCAACAAATGCATGTACAGACGCTCGATAATCCTGCGCAGACGAACCGCATCGATTCAGCGATGCAGGACTATTGGACGTGGCAATCCTCGGCAAGGAATTCGCTGGCCGCAGCGCTCGAGTCGATGGGTTCAACCATAACTGGCATCTCGGACGCCCAACAAGATTCTTCCCTGCTCTACCGCGCGGATCTGGTGGAGGCAATGCATTTGGTTTTTCGCCGGATCAATGACGAAGAAGCGCGGCTGTATGAACAACGTGTCCGAAAATTCCAGCATAGCAGTTCGATACTTATCCTTGGGATTGCGGCTGCCAGTGTGGTGATCGGGCTTATCATTGGCCTGAACACACGACGACAGACCAAACGCTTTATCGATCGATTTTCCGCAGCCATCGACGAAACAACTCGTAACCGCGACCTGCTCGAGACCACCTTACTCTCGATCGGCGACGGGATCATCGTAACGGACGCACGCGGCAATATTTCGCTCATGAATCTGCGAGCGGAAGAATTGACCGGTTGGACCAAACAAGAGGCGACCGGCCGGATGGTCGGGGAGGTATTTAAAGTAAAGGACGAATCGGGTAAGGCTACCATAGACGATACGACGGCGACCGTCCTTCGCGAGAACCGTATGGTAGAGCCGAAAGGCCGTTGGATCCTTCACTCGCGGTTAGGAGTCACGTACCCGATCGAGCAGACCGCCGCGCCCGTACACGACAGCAAACAACAGATCATCGGCACGGTGCTCGTCTTCCGGGATGTCTCCGAACTGCGCGAATCCGAACAGCAAGCGGCTCAACGCGAACGAGAGTTTCGCGCATTGGTGGAGAACTCCCCCGATGTTATCGTTCGATATGCTCCCGATCTTACGATCCTCTATGCAAACCCTGCGATCGAGCAAGTGCTCGGTATTGCTCCGCAAACGTTGATCGGGCGTTCGTTCAAAGATGTTGGAATTCCCGCGGATACCTACGAGCCCTGGGAAACTTCTATTCGGAAGGTCTTCGAGAGCGGGCGAAGTGTGTCCATGGAAGTTCAATATCGCACGGTGCGCGGACTTAGAACTTTCCATACGCGGATCGTACCCGAAGTTGAAGAGCAAAGCCCCGCGGGCGAAAAAACGGTCCAAACCGTTATTAGTATCGCACGAGATATAACCGAACTCAAACAAGTCGAAAGTAAACTTCAGGAAAGCGATAAGCGCTTTCGAAGTATCATCGAGAACAGCCCGGATGCTTTCTTTTTACTTCGAGCGGTCTATGGAACGGAGCCGGAAACTCAACGCCAGGTGGTCGACTTCATCTTCGAACATATGAACCAGCGCGGAGCAGAACTGCTGACGATCCCCGCTGCGGATTGTATCGGTAAACGACTAACGGAAATAATGCCCGGTGAGAGGCCACGACAGTTCATCGAACAATATGCACGGATTTTGGCCTCGGGGAAGGCGGCCCATGAAGAATATCATGTGGAAAGCCCGTATGTAAAAGGCGCGCGCTGGCTTCACTCGCTCTATGTACCGATACAGGACGTCCTTGCGGTAACGACTACCGATATTACGTCTCGCATGCAAACGGTGGTCGCATTACAACGCTCGGAAGAACGCTATCGCCGGTTAGTAGAACATGCTTCAGAAGCGATCTTCAGTGCCGACCGCGAAGGACGATTTACGTATGCCAATCCGTACATTCGAGATCTTGGCGGTTTTGGCGATGAGGATGTTTCCAAGTATTTCTTTACTGACTTGATCGTCGCCTCTCATCGGGAACGAGTAAAGCGTCATTTCTTTCGGCAGTATCTTTCGCAAACACCCTATTCTTATATTGAGGCGCCGTTTACCAAACGAAGCGGCGGTGTAGTGTGGCTGGCCGTGACAACATCTTTGAACGTCCACGGCAGCGACGTTGACGGATTCGATTGCATCGCGACCGACATCACCGAATGGAAGAGAATCGAATCCGAATTAAAAGATGTGCGGACGAATGAGAGCAAGCGAGTCCAGGAAGCGACCGACCAATTGCGCGAGAAATTACGGCAGCCGATCGAACGGATACGCGGTGTTAGCCGGGCACTGGCAGGATTACACGCAACGCCGGAGCTCGATGATCTGGCAAATCACCTGCTCTTACAAGCCGATCGCGCTATGGCCGCCCTGGACCGGCGCAACGGCGAGGTGCACGATTAGTAACTCCTTCAGCCTTTTTTCAAGCTGGCGATCGTTCAGCCCTTTTTTAAGCTGGCGATAAGATCGACCACCTCTTTTTCGATCGCCTTTTCATCTCCGGCGGTATAGCCAATATGCTTGCGGTACACCGTGCCATCGGGCATGAGGATCAAACTGAACGGAAGCGATTCGAGAGAAAAAATGTCGCGGCCGATCTCACCATCCGGATCGAGCAAAACCGGAAAGTCGATACCCTGCGTCGTTACATACGCGCGTACTTTTGCGATGGACCGCACCTGATCGGTATTGATCGCGACCATGTGCACGCCTTCCGCCTTGAATTTATCGGTCATGGCTTTAAAGGCTTTCATCTCCTGCTTGCAGGGTTCGCACCACAGGGCCCAAAAGTCGATCAGCAACGGGCCTTTGCCGAGGAAGTCCTTGAAGTTTACTTCTTCGCCTTTAACGGTCTTAACATTGAACTTCAGGTTATCGAGAACATGAACGGAGTCCGTAGTGGACTGTGCAACTGCAAAGGAAGGAATGCTGAGAGCAATGAGTGCAACGAGAAACCGAACGATCTTCATATTCAACATATCAATGGAAAATACCAAGCAGAATGCCTTAAGCAGGGGGCAACCAGGAAAGTTCTAACGCGTTAGCGTTGAGCTGATTTTTGCTCGACCTTTTTCTTGACCTGAATGATGATCTTCCCGGCAAAAAAAGAAGCCCACCCCAGCACCCAGAGTGCCGCCAGATCGCCCCGGCGATACGCACCGACGATGAGCAGCGTACCGAAAAAGATCGCGATACCGCGAAGGGGTACACCCTGAATTTTTTGACGTATATTTAGCGGCGCCTTTCGTGCAGGCTCCTCCGCGCCATTGGCGGAATGAACTGCACCGTTGGAATAAGCTGCACCGTTGACGGGATGAGCTATGCCGTTGGTCGAATGTGTAAGGTCGGTCTCGGAATGCAAATGCGTTTTTCTGAACTGGTCCTTAATGAGCGAGGACGATCTCCTGGTTGAAAACCCGTCCGTTCGCCCGTAGAATGACATGATACACGCCATTCGCCAGTCCAGTGCCATCGAACGAAATATTGTGCGGGCCGGCAACGAGTGGACCGCTCGCTAAGTCCCGGACTTCATGACCGAGCGCATCGTAGACACGCATATCGACCGTCATGCGCTCAGGCAAATTAATGAGTATGCTCGCCGAACCGTAGCAGGGATTCGGATACGGTGCATCCATCGTAATTCGTGATGCAATATCGGATACATAATGCGGCACCGCATCCTTTATCTCGTTAGTAAGCGGCATCCAGTATGCGCGATAGCTTAGATATGGAAATCCGAGATACATTTCGAGCGCTATCGAGCCATCCGGATGCACTTCCGTGAGCGTAGGACCAAAATTGGAATAGACATTATTCACGCCCCACCCGACGAGTGTGTTACCATTCGGTAATCGCTGGACGGATCCCATGGATCCGCTGGTATCGCTTCTTCCGTTATCGAATTGCCAGACAAGCCGGGCGGTCTTCGCTCGTTCGTCCAACTCATACTCACAGGCACGCGAATAATCTCCTACCTGCGGGTCGCTGGTGTGGAAACGACGATCGTTGCCGTTATCGAATACGGTAATATGTCCGTTCGCGATCCGGCGAACGTGATGCTGATGCGAGAACCAGATGGAATCGCCGAGTAGTGTAAACTGATTGTTCCTACCTCCCCATCGCCACAGGATCTTACCGGAGTCGCGGCTGATCTTCGTGATCTCATCCAAGTGACGGGCAGAAAGCAAGATGTTACCATCGGTATCGATCTGTATCGAATTGGCGTGCACCTCGTCGATCACGGGCAGATCGAGACCGTGTGGAAATTCGATCATATCCGGAACCCTATAACCGCCTGAGTCCAGACTGCGCCAAATAAAGATCGGCTGCTTCAGAGAATCGATCTCTTCAATAACAGCTCCGACAATCCCCGCACTATGATTTCCCTCCAATGCATACTGACTGAGATCGACCTGATTTTCTGTATCACAGGAAATAAGGAGCGCGTGATCGTGCGGCAATAGTTCGATGTCGTGCGGATCGGTCCAATATCCTGCGCCACACGCAAAACTATCGATGATCGTAAACGTCGAATCCATGGCGTAGTATTTTACCTTCGCCTCATCGTAGAAGGTATATCGGCCATCGGGATTATGTGCAAAGTTGATCATCTTATCGCGGCTCGGGCGTGCCCATAGCACAGCGCCTGAATCTGTGATGATCGAAAGATAAGACGTATCGGGACCTACCGGCGCTTCCGACCAGTACGGCGCAAGAACGATCGCACCCGCTTCAGGATGATCGATCTTCGTTGGTGAGAAGGATAATACCGCTGTTGGCTCTATACGATCGGCTACTGTAAACACATCTGGTTCCACGAGATCATCGCCGGGATTACCGGATGAAAGCAAACTCGACTTACCGTATTTCGGCTGGGATTGGATCGTAAAGAGGAATGTAACGCTATCGACCGGAAGCCCTACCGAGGTAAGGATGCCCCTTGAAAGCTTTACCGTCACGCGTTCCGAGTATATGAAGAGCGTCGACGGGGTGAAGACCATCGTCTTCTTATCATCCGAAAGGACAAATTTACCGGCGTGCTTGCCGCTAAATGCACCGGTGACGGTAATGAACTTGGAGTTTATCGTCCTTGCATCCAGTATCGGTCCGGGGCGAAGGATAATATTGGTTGCGCGCGAAACGGCCTTCGATCCGTTGGCTGGAAAAATATACTGAAAGCTGGACTTCTGCGCCAGAACAGGTACGGCAGCAGCCAATAGGAATACAACCCCAAGAACAGGAATGATACGCTTCTCAATCATCAGGCTCAAGATAGGATTTCGCAGGATTAACCAGTAACGGATAAACACCGTTTCACCCGGTTTTATCACCGAAAGCGACTGCCTTTACAATCGCTTTAGAACTATGTCTTTACTGCCTGTTTGGAAGAAGTAATGGAAGCATCAACAGCCGGCCTGATCTTTTCGAACGCCACCCGGGCATTCCCGATCTCTTTGCGCGTCTGGGCCGCACCCAGCCATTTGCCTAATTTTACTCGCTTTTTCTCGAGCATTTTATACGTCTCGAAAAACTGCTCGATCTCGAGGCGGCGATGGGGCGGAAGTTCGCTGTAGTCCGTAAACGTATTGACATTGGGATCGAATGCGGCTACGGCGATGACCTTCAGGTCGTTTTCGCTGTCGTCCTCCATTTCGAGTGCGCCGATCGGTATCGCATCCAGGACGATCCCGGTCGTAAGTGATTGATCGGTTACGACGAGCACATCGAGCGGATCGCCATCGTGCCACCGGGTGCTCGGAATAAATCCGTACGCCGCCGGATAATGCACGGCTGAAAAAAGAACACGGTCGAGCTTGAACACTTCGAGCTCTTCATCGTATTCGATCTTGTTTCGAGAGCCTTTCGGTATCTCGATCACCACATGGACGACGTCCGGCGATGATTCCCCGATCGGTAAATTCCTGAGGTTTGCCATAAAACCTATGTATTCGCTGTCTGTGTACTCGCGACTCTGTTCGCGCCCTACGCACACGAATACAGTTGCGTGCCAGAACAAGTCTGCCATGGGGCTCAAAATCAACGCTCGGTTAGGACGACGTCCACGGATCCTACCGTACTACCAGCGGCACATGCTTTACTTCCCCATTCATTCGCACAAGACACTCATACACTCCTGGCGGAATGCCACTGGCATTCCATACAAAGGTGTGCTCGCCCGGTTGCAGGTTGCCTGAGAATATGCATGAGGCTTCCTCACCCAGAAGATTCACAACGGTAATGGTAGCAAATCCTGACTCGCATGATCTAAGGTTGACTGTTGTCGAATTATTGAGTGGATTTGGGTAGCAAATCACACTGGAAGACGGAGCAGAATGTACTGCGACGCTAACTGACGCGATCATCTCGGAAATCGAGCGACTCCAAACACCCGCCTCCTTCGTACCTGCAAATAACGTTGAACCGTGAACGGCCACGGACAATACGTCGATATCGGCAAGCCCGTTATTTGCCTGCCTCCATGTAGCGCCCTCATCGGTGGAGAAATAGATTCCACCAGCTGTTCCGGGATATTGGAACGCACCAAGAAATAGATTAACCCCATCGGTCGCTAAGGATTGCACTTGTATCCCGGTCGGTAAATTACTTGTCACGTCAGTCCAAGTGCTGCCCTCATCCGTGGTCCAAAAGACATGATGCTGCCCATAATAGGCTGCAGCAAAAACTTTCGAGCCCAGTTGAAGGATTGCGTCAAATCCATCACCGGGTATTGAGCCGCCAACGGGCGACCAGCTTTTCCCACTATCTTTGGAAAGCCACAGACAACTTGGCTGGTCCTCGGTTCCGGCATAAATGTCAGAACCAATGGTTGCTAGCAACTCGGAGCTAATGCTCAGTGGATCATTCTGCAACGGTAACCATCGATTGCCTTCATCCGTCGAACGTAGTAGCCGATTGTTTCCATCACTTCCAATCACAAGTCTCCGTCCAGCTATTACAGTGCTACCAATGGACGTAATAGCGGAGATTGCAGGATATGGAAGGAGCGCCCGTAAGCCAGAATCAACCGCTGTCCAGTTTATACCTCGATTATTCGATCGATAGACTCCGGAGTCCGTAGCCACGTACCAGGTAGGTCCGTGAGCGTCAAGTGCATTGATTGGCGTGTTACTTGGAAGCCCCTCACTGGTACTCTTCCATGATAATCCGTCGTTAACCGATTGAAATACGCCAGAACCATTCCAATCATCGGAACCGGAGCGGTCCCTGCCACCACCACATGCGATGAGGGTATCGCCATTTACCGCCAACGTCCCGATTGCCATCACATTAAGTGCCGGACCAGATGTGTTTGTGTTAGCCCAAGAAGATCCACCGTCGGAAGAAACAAACGCTCCCATAGTGGTCCCTACAAAAAGGTTGAACCCGACAAGAGCAATAGCATCCACCCACGCACCCGAAAGGTCTCCATCTACCTCGCTCCACACGGCGCCCATTCGTTGGTACAGACCATTCTCGGTACCAATGTACTCGCCTGCAGTGGTAAAAGCAATTGCATGAATTTTCTTATTCGTGATCCCCGTGTCAGCACGCTTCCAACTAGCTCCAAGATCTGTCGAGCTAAATAGACCGCCATCAATTCCGTCTATAGTGCCTGCAAGAATGAAATGACCCGTGATTCCAACGCATGAAACGTATGGATCGGGTAATATCCCGGTTGACGACCAATGATTTCCATTATCCGTTGATAGGAACACTCCCGCATCTGTGCCTGCCGCTAGATAGGTACCACTTACAGCAAGCGAACTAATATAATGGGAGCCGAGACCTGAGTTGGAAGCAAACCAACTTACCCCTCCATCGGAAGACGTAAAAACGCCCCCCCCATTGGTGCCCACAAATAGCTCGCTTCCCGACTGGATAATTATATACGTCGCAAGATTAGTGAGTCCTGTGTTTGACTTTACCCAGGTTACGCCAACATCGGTAGAACGGTAGATTCCCTGATCCAATGTTGCGGCGACAATCTGTTTTCCAATCGTGACAAAGTTATTAATTCGAGTGGGTGAATTACTTAACGGAGACCAGATCCTTCCCTTAATTTGATACAACCGTCCACCTGTCACGCCGTACTGAGTAGAGTAGTCACCACCAAAAGCCGTAACTTCACCGAGCGATCCGCCGGAGGCTGGTTGCCACTGCGAATAGACGTTAATCCGAAGCAGGACGATTAAAGCACAGGAAAGAACAACACGCATCATTCGCATAATTTTCGAAGGCACTTCAGTTGTCGTGTATCTAATTTATACTTGAATACGAATCAATCCTCATAAACCTGACGGTCTGATCTTTCAGTGCAAATAATATTGTCAAAATTTACACTTTTGGAACTCCGCCATAGGTGCCTATTTGTTCACTAACAAATAAAAACACAAAGCCGGAAGGGTGATCGCGCTCTCGATGGAGCGATCCGATCACTCTCGCTGTGCATTTTTGAATTTGAGAGAGAGAAGGCGGTTAATGAAACGAATTCAAAAAACAAAATCAAAATTTTATGGCATGAAGCAAGCACACTCTTGAAGCGATAGGCCCCGGATAAAACAAGCGATAGGCCCCGGATAAAAGCGTGCTTCAAGTACGCTGCGCTGCGAAGCATTAATTTTGTAGCGGTCCTCTAACATACTACGTAAGATGTTCTCCCGTTGCTATACAGCTACTACCCAAGGAATTGAAGCATTTACCGTCGAGATCGAATCGCATGTCGAAGGCATGGTACCCGGTTTTGCGATCGTTGGGCTGCCGGACTCGGCAGTACGCGAGAGCAAGGAGCGCGTGCTCTCGGCGCTGAAGAACAGCGCGATCACCTTCTCGACAAACCGAAAGATCACAATCAATCTGGCCCCGGCGGACATCCGCAAGGAGGGCAGTTCGTTCGATCTGCCGATCGCACTCGGCTTGCTCGCTACCACGGGTTCGGTCGATGCCGAGCGGCTGCGGGAATACGTGATACTGGGTGAGCTTGCTCTCGATGGCACGGTACGACCGGTTCACGGAGCACTGAATGTTGCGCTCCATGCCCGAAAGATGCGGGAGAAGTTGCCGCAGCTAAAAGGGATGATCCTGCCGGCTCAGAATGCTGGCGAGGCAGCATTAGTCAAGGAGTTGGAAGTCTACTCCGTTGCGACATTACGCGAAGCGATCGATATTTTGAATGGCAATGCGTCTCCTGAGCCGACGAGAGTGAACATCGAGCAAATATTCCAGGAAGATAGCCATCATACGCTATTCGACTTTGCTGAGGTAAAAGGACAGGAGACGGTGAAACGAGCGCTCGAGGTAGCTGCTGCCGGCGGACATAACCTTATCATGGTCGGGTCTCCCGGCTCGGGCAAGAGTATGCTCGCCAAGCGCTTCCCTTCCATACTACCTCCGCTTACGTTCGATGAAGCGCTGGAGACGACGAAGATCCATAGCGTAGCCGGAACATTGCCGCCGAAAACGGCCATCGTTACCGCAAGGCCCTTCCGGGCGCCGCATCATACGATATCGGATGCGGCTTTAGTCGGTGGCGGCATGATGAATATTCGCCCGGGCGAGATTTCGTTGGCACATCATGGAGTGCTCTTCTTAGATGAGCTACCGGAGTTTCAACGTAATGTGCTTGAAGTATTGCGGCAACCTCTCGAAGACGGAGCGATCACAATATCGCGGACGAGAATGACGGTGGAATATCCGGCCAGCTTCATGCTCATCTGCGCGATGAACCCTTGCCCGTGCGGAAATTTCGGATCCGCGATCCACTCCTGCTCCTGTGCCGAAGGAGCGATACAAAAGTATATGAGCAAGGTGTCGGGCCCGTTACTCGATCGTATCGATATCCATATTGAAGTGCCGAGCGTGAAGATCGAGGAGTTAGGTAAGAAATCATCGGGTGAACCTTCGAAGAAGATCCGCGAGCGAGTTCTTATTGCACGGGAGCGCCAGCAGGAACGCTATAAAGGGCTTATGCAGCCGGGCGGTAAGCGGCGGATCTTCAAGAACGCGGACCTTCCGCCAAAGCTCGTGCAGGAGTATTGTGAGATCGGCGAGGAAGGTCGCAATATCCTGAAGATGGCGATGTCACGGATGGGCTACTCCGCCAGAGCGTACGATCGAATTCTAAAAGTATCCCGCACCATCGCGGACTTGGCGGGTGCAGAAGAGATTTCTACTGCGCATCTGAGCGAGGCAATACAATACCGAAGTTTAGATCGGCAGTTCTGGAATGCATAAAATCGGGGACGCTGGCACTGTGCTTGTACCTCAGTTCAAAAAATATTTGCACAGAGGTAACTATGCCTACACGATCAGCATCTCGGAATGGACACACTTCAAGCGGCGACGGCACGACCACATCACGGCGTTCGAACAGCCGGCCGCACGATATCATCAGCGAAACGGAACGGCACATTATTCGTCCGGCAAAGCGGGCGGTGAAATCGATCACCCGCGACTTGCCGGGTTGGGTACCGTGGGCCGCAGGAGCAGTGGTAGCTTCCACTTTGATCTATAGCTTATTGCAAATTGAATCGGTCCGTGACTTTATTGGAGACATGTTCGAATCTTCGGAGGACAGTTACGACGAGGGAATGCAGGACCGTAACTATCCGCAGCGCGATTTCGAAGACGAATCCGACTACGGTTCGGGCGATTTTGGCTCCAGCGCCAGCGAGCGCATGCGCAGCCGACTCTAATCGAGTTGAAGGGAAGCTCATCTGGCATTCTTTTCGCTGCGATTTTTGGTATGAGCGCCAATCCTATATGGGATTGGCGCCGTTCCCCTTTCAGGCCCTAATATTATGCACACCAATGGTTGATAAGTGCATAAGCTGTGCAAGAACTCAAGAAATAATTTCCAGTAGTAAAGACTCAATAATTGGAATTGAGGGAACCCCGCCTTTCCAGCACCCGTTGTCCGGCGCACTTAGACGAGGCAAAACCATCGTTTATAGAAAGCCGGGCTCGTAGCTCAGTTGGTAGAGCGTCTGAATGGCATTCAGAAGGTCAGGGGTTCGATTCCCCTCGGGTCCACACGGGACTTTGAAAGATGAGAGTAGAGGAAGGCTTTCCTTCGCCTTTAACTGCTCATCCGAAACTTACCGAGGCGCTGCAAAGTTAGACGCGCCGAATTTGAGAACCGTTTTTCGTCTCTCAACTTCATCTTTGCAAATTGGAGCGGTAGTTCAGCTGGTTAGAACGCCTGCCTGTCACGTAGGAGGTCGCGGGTTCGAGTCCCGTCCGCTCCGCCAGTTACCTGAAGCCCGTCCCTGGGCATTACGTCAAACTCATCCTCTCATTCTGTATTGGCGTAACTTTTTCACTTAATTAACATATTACAGTTCACATACTTTTTTGTAGAGTCTCACACTCAAAAATCGGAGGAAAAATGAATCGTTTGAAACCCTCTGCTCTCTTTGGTGCACTAACGGCGATCGTGATCGGTGCTGGGGTGCTATCAGCGAGCCTTAACTCTTGCGCTACACTCAATGCTCTGGCCGGGCTTTCGCGCATTCAATTCAAGCTCAATAATGTGCAGAGCGTCCGCCTGGCGGGAATCGATATTGCGAATAAGCATAGCGTTTCAGATTTTAGCGTCATGGATGGCATTAACCTCGCAGCCGCATTTGCATCGGGTCAATTCCCGCTTACCTTTACGCTCAATGTTGCGGCTCGCAATCCGAATGCGCCGACCGGAAGTTCATTGGTAAGCGCGCTACAGGTCACCGATTTTCCATGGACGCTTCTTCTCAATGGACATCAGACGATCAGCGGCAATATCGGGGCTCCCGTTGGCGTTCCGGCTGGTGGCACTACATCGATGATCCCGCTTCAGGTCTCGGTCGATCTTAAACAGTTTTTTGCAAATCAAAGCTATAACGATCTGCTGAATCTTGCACTAGCCCTCTCCGGCCAGGGAGGAGTTTCGCAGGTGCAGTTGGTAACGCAACCTACAATGTCCGCTGGTGGATTAAGCCTTCGTTATCCGGGCCAGCTTACGATCGTCAATACGGAATTCCGCAGTTAAACGTGTCGATTTGTTTTGAAAGAGTGACGGGTTGAACGACTCGTTACTCTTTTTTCGTTAAGCGGGCTCTGATGCGCAAGAACGGAATAATTATCGCGATCGACGGCCCGACAGCCTCCGGAAAGAGCACGACAGCGAAACGAGTCGCGGAGCGCCTTGGCTTTCTTCATCTCAATACGGGTGCGATGTATCGCGCCTTTGCTCTCCTCGTTCGGCGACGCGATCACCGAGGTCATGACCTCGAGCGAGTTCATAAGCTTTTGGAAGAGGCCGATATTAGCTTTAGTCCGACAGGCAATATTCAGTTGGACGGAATCAATGTATCTCGCGAATTACAAGAGCCGGATATCGCCTTGTTAGCAAGTGAGCTTTCAACAAATCCGGAAGTTCGAGCAAAACTGGTCGAGAAACAGCGTGAGATCGGTAAAAATGGCGGCGTCGTTTTAGAAGGTCGAGACATTGGTACGGTGGTTTTTCCAGATGCTGAGCTAAAGATATTTCTCGTTGCTGATCCGGCAATTCGTGCCGAGCGCCGACAGCTTGAAATGGAAAAACTCGGTACCCACATCCCACTGGAAGAATTGCGGCAACAATTGGAAGAGCGCGATAAACGCGATCGTGAACGAGCCATTTCTCCGCTTCGAAAAGCGGCCGATGCTATTGAGGTCGATACCACAAATCTAACTATTGATGGTCAGGTTGAACGAGTACTGGAACTCGCAAAACAAATTATGGCTGTAACTTAGACCATTTGGTTGTGTTCTTCAAAAGATGGTGAAACTCACCTTACTGCTTGTAATACTCGTTGCCAGTCCTCTCAGAGCGCAGTTTGCTTCCAATCCTTTAAATGCTTCTGATAGTTCTTTGGAACAGCGTATGGATTCACTCTCCCAACTGGAGACCAGAACTCGTCATCACATGAAAGTCGAGTTCTTAAAAAATGATGTTGCATTCGGAGCTACGCTGGGAATGCCTGGAGGGTTGAACTTCATCGGTGAAGGCTATTATCAAGACTATGGTCTTCGGCTTGAGATCGGCGGAGCGCCATTAGTTATGGCCATGCTGGCGGGCGGCCAATGCGATCTTTCTTTTGTTCTTTCAAGGGACGAGAAGTCTTTGACCGAGTTCTCTCTTATTGGCTTCCGATCTTTTATACAAAGCGTGGATAACCTTGGCGGTACTGACTTCTGGGGATACGGCGTAGGTCTCGGATTTGATATTGGCGGTTTCTTCTTACAAGTGTCTATAGGGCATTCGTGGTCTTACGATCGCTCAAGTAATTATATCGATTCGGACCATCGCTTGATCAACACTATCCCAATGACGGTACAAATTGGTTATGTACACTAAGGTCGGGGCTCTCCTTCGAACAATCCTCCTTGTATCCACGCTCATGTTTTGCACAACCGACATTAGCTATTCTCAGCCCCAAAAACACAAGCAAGAATCTGCAGCAGAATTAGATACCACAATCCCATTCGACTCTGCTCACTCTCATCTTGGCTTTCTGGAAGATCAGCTTGCCTTTGGTGGCACATTGGGCACACCCGGTGGTCTTAATTTTATAGCAGAAGGTTATCACGATCGGTTTGGCGTACGCTTGGAAGTTGGTGCTTTTCCCTTTCTCTTTGGATATCAAGCAGGCTGTTCGTTTGTCATAAGACGGACCACTCGAAGTTTACTCGAGGTTACCGGGATGTTTATGCGCTCTTACATTTCTGGCATTGATGAAGCCTCTTACTGGAATACCGGCATTGGCTGTGGCATTGCATGGAATGCTGGCGGATTTTTTCTTGAGTTAGGTATTGGACATACCTGGAAGATAGATGAATATGGATTTCGCGGTCCCAATCAGCCGTTTCTAAACGCCTGGCCGATGGCTTTCCAAATCGGCTATGTTCATTAGTGACCATTTCTTCGACTCTGGCGTTATCGGAATAGATGCAGGTTATTGTCGATAAAAATTCGGGATTTTGCTGGGGTGTAGTCCGCGCTGTTAATTATGCAGAAGCAGAACTTGCTTCTCAAACCGGTAACGGCGAGACACCACGTCTTTACTCATTAGGCGATATTATTCATAATCCCGTCGAAGTGGATCGCCTTTCTAAGGAAGGCTTGACCAGTATCTCTCACTCCGATTTTGACCGTATCGCAAGTGAAAATAAGACCGCTCAAAATCCAGCGAAGATCCTCATTCGTGCGCATGGCGAACCACCTTCAACCTATGCAAGACTAAATGAGCTCGGCTTGCAGGTTGTCGATGCAACCTGTCCCGTGGTTGCTAAAGTACAGCAGCGTATTCGAAAATTTTATGATAAGGGGTACCAGGTCGTCATCTTTGGCAAAAAAGACCACGCCGAAGTTATCGGGCTTCGCGGCGTTGTGAATGACGAAGCGATCGTTATCAAGTCGGTCGAAGAGGCTCTTTCGAAGATTAAGTTTGATAGACCGACAGTGCTCTTCTCACAAACCACGATGGACCGTCCTACTTTTCGCGAAATCCGGGATCGACTCAAAGAACGCATCGCTGATCTTGTCGTCGATACGATGGAAGAAACGGCGGTAGAATTTCAGGCAAAGGACACGATTTGCGGTCAAGTCTCCGGTCGTGAAGCGAAGCTGGCAGAACTGTCGCGCTCGCAGGACGTAATGATCTTCGTTGCAGGGCGAAATAGCTCGAACGGCAAAGTGCTTTTCCATGTCGCTCACGATGCTAATCCTCACACGTATTTTATTGAGGACGAGAGCGAACTGGACCCAGCATGGTTCGAAGGCATCGAAACCGTTGCGGTAACTGGCGCAACGTCCACTCCGCAATGGCTTATGCAGCGCGTTGCCGATGCAATTTACAAATTATGCGGCGAGCCGGAGAAGGCAGAATTGCTTCCCATTATTGGTTAGCCCCACTATTGATTAAGCGGCGTTAGCTTCCTTAAGCGCTGCCTTAACTAAAGTCTCGACTTTCTTTCCAACGGTTGGTTCGCTTCTTAGAACTTCTCGAATAGCTTTTTCAGCAGCAACACGTTGGTAGCCCAAAGCAAGTAGCGCTTGCAAGGCGTCATTTCTAATGGTGCCCTCTCCTGCGGAAGGTGAGGATACCGGAGACAACAATTCTTCATGTAACAATTTATCGCGCAACTCAACGATCAGTCGTTCGGCAGTTTTGCGTCCAACGCCAGGCACGCCGATAAGCCGATGCACATCACTCGACCGGATCGCTTCTCGAAGTTCAGATTCCCCTACTCCGCTCAATATTCCAAGCGCTGTTTTGGGTCCGATCCCGCTAATGGAGATAAGAAGATCGAAAAGCGCACGCTCCTGGGTGCTCACAAAACCGAAAAGAGTCATCGAATCTTCTCGAACGATAAGGCGTGTCCACAACTCATATTCTTCGCCGATGGAAGATGCCCGTTCGAAAGCCTCCTGTGTACAGAGCAATTCATAGCCAACACCGTTCGCATCGATTACGAGTGTGAGCGGTGTGCGTTGTCGCACAATACCACGAAGGAGCGAGATCATGTTGTATATTTATGTATTAGCTTATGGGCACCAATGTGAATGCGATATAACGAGCAATTCTCGTTAATTATTGCTTGGTCCATACCGTTTTTAATGCTCATTGCTTCCATAATTCATCACTCCCTATGCAGGACGCACTAAAGAAGTATTTCGGTTTTGAAAACTTCCGGCCTCTCCAACGCGAAATCATCGAAGCAGTACTTGCTAAGAATGACGTATTCGCTCTCATGCCTACTGGCGCGGGTAAATCGCTCTGCTTTCAACTGCCTGCGGTATTACTTCCCGGCATTACGCTCGTCATCAGCCCGCTCATTGCTCTTATGAAGGATCAGGTCGATGCACTGAATGCTTCAGGAATTCCAGCAACGTTCCTAAACAGCTCGCTTGATGCCCATGAGAGGCAAAGACGTGTCGAAGGACTTCGTAACGGCAAATATAAACTGTTATATGTTGCGCCCGAGCGATTTCCTGTGCCAGGCTTTATCGACTTTCTTTCTCGTCTTAATGTCTCCCTTTGTGTCGTTGATGAAGCACATTGTATCAGCGAATGGGGCCATGACTTTCGAGCGGACTATCGAAATTTGCATTTGCTCCGAGACCGTTTTTCTTCAGCGCCTATCATGGCGGTCACGGCGACGGCCACGGATCGTGTGCAAACCGATATCCTCGAACAACTCCACCTTCGGTCCGATACTAAACTCTTTCGCGCTAGTTTCGATCGTAAGAATCTGACCTACCAAGTATGGCCAAAACGTGCCGCCATGGCACAACTGACCGGGTATCTTGAGCGTCGGAAAGGCGAATCGGGAATAGTTTATTGTTTAAGTCGGGAAACGACCGAGCGAGTTGCGCAATCGCTGAAAGCACACGGACATAATGCCCTTCCCTATCACGCCGGCATGGAAAAGGAGCAACGAACTCATACGCAAGAGCTATTCGATCGCGATAAGGTCGATATTATCTGCGCGACCATTGCTTTCGGTATGGGTATCGATAAGCCTAACATCCGATTTGTGTTTCACTATGATATCCCTAAAAGCATTCCAAGCTATTATCAAGAAACTGGTCGCGCAGGCCGAGATAGCTTACCCAGCGATTGTATTACGTTCTACAATAATGGCGACCGACAAAAATATCTAAAGTTCTTCGACGAGAAGCCGCCGGAAGAGCGTTTGCGAGCTATCGAGGAATTAGATCGGTTGGTCGATCTTATGGAGACTCGCGAGTGCCGTCGCAAGGCATTGCTTAGATACTTTGGTGAAGAGTATTCTAAGAACAATTGCGGAACATGCGATAACTGTCTCTCGACGCAAAACGTCGAATCGTTCGATGGTACTCGCCTAGCGCAAATGTTTCTTTCGTGTATCGTTCGAGTAGGTCAGAACTTTGGAGCATCACACATTATCGATATTCTTCGAGGCTCAGAACGAGGTAAGGTACTAGATTTCAGCCATCATAAACTACCGACGCATGGCGTTGGAAAAGATTACCAGCGACAGGAGTGGCAGCATTATGCAAATGAATTTCGACGGCAGGGATTGATCATTCAAGACCATAGCCACTTCGGTGTTATTAAGATCACTCCCAAAGGTTGGAATGTACTGAAGAATGGTACAATAGTAACTCTCAATCGGCCATGGAAAGAGGAAAGCATTGCGAGTGAGGCCTTCGAACTGGCGGAAGTTAATCGTAAGCTATTCGAAGAATTGCGCGCATTTCGTCGGGCATCGGCTGAGCAGAACAACGTCCCTCCATTCGTTATCTTCAATGATTATACACTACGAGAAATTGCTGCCCGAGTACCAAATGATGCACAGGAATTTCTCGCTATTTCCGGTGTAAATGAAAGCAAATGGAGACAATTTGGTCCTGACTTTTTGCGTTTAGTTCGAAATTTTAAGACCTCTAATCCCACCATCAAACGACAAGAATCCGTTTCAAAACCTATCTCGCGTGAGCTCAAGGGAGGGGACAGCGCTTTTGAAACACTCATATATTTTCGCAAAGGTCATTCACCTCAAAAGATCGCCGAACTGCGATCTCTAGCCATAAGCACTATTAACGGCCACATTGCGTCGCTCATCCAATCGAGGCATATTACATCACTAGACAGACTTGTTGATCCCTCGAGGATTCCGATGATTCGCGCCGCTTTCACCCAATTAGGATATGGTACCACACTTACCGAAGTCAGGCAGCATCTGGGAGACGAATATTCTTTTGAAGAAATAAAATTTGTAAGGGCGATGGATGAAAGCGGCTGAAGACTATCCGTTTCGCTTCCGATCATCCATCCACACCTCTCTCTGTGCATGTCGTTTCGGCTGCGGCTTTGCTGGGACGGGTGATGGTGCCGGTTTAAGATCGGTTTGCGGTTGCGCTGCCGTATTTGTCTTGACGATCTTTGGCGTACTCCCCAAGCCATACTTCTGCGCTTTAAGCGCCTCATAAGCCGGCGTATTGGGCAAGATAGAAGGTGGTGGATCTTCTCGTACTCCGGTGAGATAATATTCGATCAGCTTACGCGCGATCGGCGCCGAGACGGCTCCGCCAAATCCCGCGTTCTCAACCAGTACACACATGGCAATGCGTGGATGATCGAACGGTGCAAAGCAATCGAACCATGCATGGTCTTTTCCGTGCGGGTTTTGTGCTGTACCCGTTTTACCGGCAACCTGAATGGTCGAGTTTGGTATTTGTGCAGCATGTCCAGTACCGCCTGGTTCTGTTGTAACACCGAGCATTGCACGCCGCACCACCTCTATTACAGAATCCGGCACTTTAATACGACGCGTTTTATAGGCAACCGTATCCCATTTGCCACTCTGGACGTTATAGATCCGATGAGCAGCATGAGGCTGGACCCACATACCGTGATTTGCCCATGTACACATATAGGCCGCCTGCTGAATGGGCGTCACTCCAATTTCGCCCTGACCGATACCTTGACTCACAACATAGCCCAGCGTCCATCCGCGAGGATAAAGTTTGTTCATCCGCTGGGTGTTCGGAATAAAGCCACTCCCCTCATGCCCGATATCTGCGCCGGTTACCTGATCGAAGCCAAACTCCCGCGCGTACTTATACATCGAATCGATACCCAGTTTAAGGATCATGTGGTAATAAAATACATCACACGATCGGACGATCGACTGATGAATATCTACGACCCCATGTACAGCATCGTCATGATAAGTATGATTACCATACGTAAACGAACCGGGACACGTAAGCTTGAAATCGAATGGAATGGTCTTCGTAGTAAGGCAGGCCGCCGCCATCATTAGCTTCCAGGTCGATCCCGGCGGATACCGTGTTTGTAGTGCGCGATTGTATAACGGATGGGATGGATCGAGCATCACTTCCTGATACTCTTGCTTTGTCGTTTTACCACTAAAAAGATCGAGATCGAAATCAGGCTTAGAGACCAGCGCTAAAATATCCCCATTACGAGGATCGATCGCTACAATAGCGCCATGATAGGGATCGAGCAATTGCTCGGCATACTCCTGTAGGTCTATGTCCATTCCCAATTGAATGGATTCCCCATCGACTCCTGGTACATCTGTTCGACCTTGATTTAACCGAGACTGCCGCTGACCTTTTGCATCAACGGCTACAAAGTCATATCCTTTGACACCTCGCAGATCTTTCTCATGCACTTGTTCAAGCCCGGTCGTACCGATGACGTCGCCAGGATGATAATAATCGCTATCCGGTGTGTCTTCGAGTTTGTCCAGCATCGCCTGGGATATTTCTTTGGTATATCCCAGCAAATGGGAAGCCCGGACGGGTGCCACATATTCTCGCTTTGATTCCGTTACGATATCGACACCGGGTAGTTTGTCATGGTTTTCTTCTATCTCAGCAATAATGCGAGCATCGGCATCACGCCAAACTTTGATCGGCTGAAAACGAGTATAGAACCCACCTTGGCTGATCTTGTCGATAATGAAGCTGGTGTCTACCCCGAGCAATTGGGCAAGAAGCGGAAGCGTTTGCTTCCGGTAGGGATCGAAATCCTGTCTGGTAACTGCCACACTGAACGATGGAACACTGGCCGCGACCACCCGGCCTCGCCGGTCATATAAGGTACCACGAACAGGAATCTGCTCGATCCTCTTCAGGCCCTGCTCGATCGCCGCACCGGAAAGTGTCGGCCCTTCGACGATCTGTAGCTGGACGAAACGGACTAAAAATCCAAGAAAAACGAAGATTATACCGCCCGCGAGAATTTTAGAGCGCAGCGGAGAGGCAAATTCGTGTTCGTTAAGGTCGGCCATTGGGTGATCGAATCTTACAACTTCGAAGCCAGAGAATCAATTCTAAAAGAAGGTCTCAAATGCTAATAATTTCAGTGATTAGCACGAGCGGAAACAATCTCACCCAAAGTTGACTTACTACAACATCTGGATTAGTAGCTGCGTGAATTTTGCCCTGATTCATTGAGCAAGACCTCTGGCTGGTTGGAGCCGCTCAACTGTTTTCAAATGCTGCATTGGAAGCGAACGTGGATTGTCATCGCCGCCCTATTGGGAGGACTTACCGCGTCGTCCAAAGCCCAATTTTTAGCTCTTCGATCCCCCTTCGAACGGTTCACGGATTACCGATTGACCATCGGCATGGGAATGTCCACTCCGCCGAATTCACAATGGGATGAATTCACACACTCCACTGCCCCGGTCGTCCGGAAACAGATCAATTTCAATCAATTTATTGCGATGGAATATGGGCAATTTCGCTTTGGCGTCATGTCCTATGTATTTCCATCGAGCATGCTTCCATTTGTCTACTGGAATCCACAATTTCAGATCGATCGCTTCATTGTTGGTGGGGATTCGAGCCGTATTGCACTCAGCCTCCGTGCGGAAAATCTCTTTGCGAAACGCGATGCGAACGAATATCTTGGTAATGGCCAAAGTGATAAAAGCATATATCCCGACCGCAATTCGCTTTCTTTTCTAATTACTTACTGGCTGGGCCATGTTCTCGACTCTTCGGATTACGGTAAGTTCTTACGTGAAGCAGCAGCCGAAGACATGCGCGAAGATGTCGTAACAGGTCCCATACTGCCCGGCTCCAGTGGAAATGAATTGCGGTACTCGACTCGTAACGGGTTCAGTGTAGGAATCGGGTTAGGATCTGGAAAATATTCCGGCTCTGGCCCTATCTCTCGTCATTTGAATTTTCTCAGCACCTACAATCCCTTCACCGATCAAGGCTTTCCTGGCTTTAATCCCTTGGCGCTTATTCGATACCGCATGCGCAATATGATCGCACAACTGGATATCGCCGGCGATGACGTTAATTTTGGTATCGTATTGCGTAACTTAAAGCATCTGGATATCGAAACCGGATTACTGCGCCTTGAACATGTTTTCCCTCGTTCTTCCCGAGGACCGCACCGACCAGAAGCATTTTTGTCGCTGCGCTATACAGTCGCCTTGGGTAAAGAATCCGGGTACTACGAATATGGTGATGCCGTACTTAACCAGTTAGCGGATTCCGATGGCGATGGACTCACCGATCTCGAGGAGATCATGATCTACCATACCGATCCATATAATGCCGACTCCGATGGCGATGGACTCACCGATGGAGAAGAAGTACGAATTTATGGTACCGATCCTAATAATCCCGATACCGACGGCGATGGCTTAACCGATGGCGATGAAGTTCATAAGTATCACACCAATCCGCGCCTTGCCGATACCGACGGCGATGGCCTCACGGATGGTGAAGAAGTAAAGGCTGGCACTGATCCACTATCACGCGATACTGACGGGGATGGCATCTCCGATTACGACGAAATCCATAAATACCATACCGATCCGTTAAAGAAGGATACGGATGGTGACGGTATTTCGGATTATGATGAGATCTTCGTCTATCATACCAATCCACTCCTTAAGGATACCGATGGTGATGGCGTCGATGATGGTACCGAGATAAAAGTATTGCACACGAATCCACTCAATCCGGATACGGATGGCGATGGCGTATTAGACGGTCAGGATGGTTGCCCGTTAGAGCCAGGTCCAAAATCTAATAACGGCTGCCCCGAGGTACCGTTTACAGTGGGCCAACGCCTTGACTTACCGAGAATTGAATTTGAGACTGGCAAGTGGGACATTCTGCCACAATCGTTTGCACCACTCAATCAATTGGTCGGCTTGCTTACAAAGTATCCTGGCATGAAGGTCTCGATCCAGGGCCACACGGATAACACCGGTGACTCACTGGCAAACGAGCGCCTCTCCATGAATCGCGCGAACTCTGTGCGTAGCTGGCTCATCGAGCACGGTATCAGTGCAGAACGTCTTGAAGCCCGCGGTTACGGTCAATCGCGTCCTATCACGACAAACTCGACCGATGCTGGGCGTGAGATCAATCGTCGTATCGAGTTTATCATTATTGAGAATAAAGAAAAATAGACCAGGATTTACTAGATCAATAAGATTGATTTAAAATCACATTAAAAGGCCGCCAGCCGAATAAAGAAATCTGCTGACGAGCCATGCACCAATTCCCAGCCCACTCCCCCTTCGACGGAAATATCGAAGCCTAATTCCGAACGTAACTCGATTCCGGCAGTCTTCAACCAGTTTGTTTCTGATAGTGAGGATACTGTTACAGAAGGATTGTTAGTCGGTGCAGAAGCATACCACGTGGTGCCAATATCCAAGAACTCGACTAACTGTGGATGAAAGTTCTTGAGCAGCGGAACAAGTGAAGAAAAAAAGTTATCCTCTTGCCGAAACTCCATAGAACCGCTAAGCAGTCGATTGCCGTAATAATATCGCCGAATACCCCGTAAGCGATCACGCGGGTGCAATCCTGTTGGTGAAAATCCTTCTTCGAATTGATCGTATTTATAAAAGCCAAGAAAATCCTGTGGCAATTCATCACCGAAATCGGCAGCGGCTCTTCCAATGAATGCCAGTTGCGTCTTGGCATTTTCGCTATATGGAAATTCTTTATGCATGGAGGCGCGAACTCGAGTACGAGTAAGATCGCTGCCTAAATTTTTATCCGAGTGTTCGCCTGCTAACCGAAATTGAAACACCTCACCCAGATACGAATATCCTGCACCCATTTCAAGCATTCTAGCCGGTAAAGGACGGCGATCAATCGTCACGGAGTCAAAATTTGCAGCATTCCACGGTTCAAGGTTATTCCATGACGCTCCGATCACAATATTATGCAGATCGATTAAAGAATTTGGAGTGTGAAAAAAGAAATTGATCCCAAGATCGTATGTTTTCCGGTGCTCATAATAAGCGATGTCATTGAGGACATCCTGAAACTCCACTGCATCCGATGCAGCCACTGTAATAGTCGGTAAAAGTTGACTATTAGCATAATTGGCTCCCCAGGAAACTCGTTGGGAGGCAGTACCATAATATGCAAAGCCACTTATAATATGTTTTTGCATCTCATCCGAAAGGACCGTAAATCCTCCTAATTCAACGCCACTATTGCCATCACGAGAAAGATCGGAACCGACGATCGGAAGCAAAGCCAGCGGCCTAATGTGAGCAAGTGAATTATAGGGATACGGGCCGGCAACGGATACCGGGGGAATGGAATCCTGCGGCCTGGTTACGAGCGGCCAACGTACCTCACGCCACTTTGTATACTTAGCGGATAGCGGGAGTGGCGAACTGGGAAGAATACTCCTCTGTGAGGTCAACCAAAATAATTGTACCTCGTTTCGCGATATAAAAGAAGAAACAAGAAGAGAGTCTTTAACCTTTGACCAATCCCATACAAGAATATTCGAAGCAACATCGGTCAACGGATGCCGAGAAGATGATTGAGAGATAGGAAGAGAATAAAGATTTGGAATCGAATTTTGAAACGAGAGAAACACGATCGAGTCGCCATTTGGAGACCATATTGGGTATCGATCATTGATCGAATCATTGGTTAAATATGTAATCGCTCTTGTGCCAGTATCAAGCACTGCGACATCTCGCATTCCATTCTTTCGAAAGATACTGAATGCGATCTTTTTCCCATCCGGCGACCATCGTGGTGAATAGATGTCCACGTTATCATCGTGGAAATTTGTTACCTCTCGAAGGTTGTGGTCTCTAAGATCAAGCAATACAAGGTCAGAACCAGAACGTCGGAATTGCGCAGCAACAATCGTTTTTCCATCCGGGGAAATATCGGGATATTCAAGCCGTTCATCCGATGAGATGCGTTCGAGATCACCGCTTTTAACATCACATTGGTATAGATCGTAGACGAGATTGCCGTGATCCCCAAACCGGATCTTGGAAAAGAACAGGTATTTCCCATCTGGTGCCCAGGTTAAGTATGGTTCAATCCCAGGCTCACCCGTTATAAGTTTTGGATCACCGCTGGTATCGTTCGCAAGCAGAAATAATTTCGTTGGTTCATCCTGCGTTTTTTTACCGAGAATAGCTATTCGCTTACCGTCTGAAGCGATTCTCGCTGCTCCGACAATATCGAGCCCAGTTGGTATTTTTCGAGCGATGTCTTCGATGTCTTCCTTCTGTCCAAACTGAGTATTGTAGTAAACGTTTAGTGTCTTATGCCACTCGTCATATATTTCATGCAGTGAATGTTTTGTGGCCGCTTTAACAGCCGCATTGAAATCATAAGGAATAAATGAAGGCTCTCGATGCTTCAACATCTTTACAAGGGCACTATCGCCGTATGTTGCAGCCATATAGCGGACCAGGGACTGTCCAGCCTCATAAATAAGTGTACCTGCCAAAAATTCTTCCGGATTAAAATCGAGTTTGCTTGAAACAGCCGATACACGCAGTGGAATATCGAGGTCGTTGGTCCACCCGTCCGGCTCCATATAACGAGCCATTCCTTCGTTAAACCACCGAGGCACTTTGGGTACCGGAATGATGGCATCGACCCAGGTGCGCGTCGCTTTGGCGATTACGATATGAGTAAACTCATGGGTGATTACCGTCCGCAGCCATTTTGAGGTACCACTTGCACGAAGCGAGAAGAGATTATCATCTAAAATTCCGCGAAGCCAAATAAAAATATAATTATCAGAAAAAGCGAACGCATTGCGCTCCTCGTCATTGTCCGAAAGGTATATTCGAATCTTTTGGGGAAGCGCCGTCTGTAGATTCGTGGTTACAACATGATACACCTCTTCCGCAATAGGTGCGGCGATTTGGGCGATGGAATCGAGACCTTGATGATAAACGATGACAAAGTGTTCTGTTTCTAATTCCTGCCAATGAAGCTCCGGGTGATTGGCACCGGTAATGCCGAGAAGCTGCCCGACAGCAGGTTTTGAAAAGGCTGCAATGATAGCAAAACAAAGCAGCAACACTGACCGGTTACAGTGTATAATATTCTTCCCCATTACCTTCAGAGCGCCGTTAGGTCGACAATATCATTGAGTTTTGGCAGCACAACATTCCAGCCAAGCTCCTTTTCAATGACTCCTTTCAAGACCGTTCTCGGACCATCTTCACCATGCGTCAAAAAGATCTTCTTGGGTGCCGAGGGCATTTGTTTTAGCCAATCCATAATTTCGCGCTGATCGGCATGGGCGCTAAAATTTGTGAGTGTAAGAATACGAGCAGCCACTGGTATACGCTCACCAAATATAACAGCAGTTTTGGCACCATCTATTAGCTCTCGCCCCAACGTTTCTTCTGCCTGATATCCTGTAAACAGAACCGTAGTATCCGATCTGCTCAATCGATTGGACAAGTGGTGCATGATGCGACCACCGGTCGCCATACCGCTCGCGCTGATAATAATTGCCGGCCCTTTAAGGTCATTTAGTCCTTTAGAGTCTTCGACTGTTTGAGTAAATTTCAGGGACGAAAATGAGAGAGGGTTCTTATCAGGCTCCTGCAGTTCTTCGCAAGACATTGTGTGTTCATCCGCATACTTCTCATACAATGCGGTTACTGACGCTGCCATTGGACTATCGACATACGTGGGGATCGCAGGAATACGGCCTTCTCGGATCAATGCGTTCAGGCAAAAGATCAATTCCTGAGCGCGATCAACCGCAAATGCGGGGATCAGAAGCACTGATTTTGAAGCGAGCACCTCTTTTACGATATTGTATAACTCTTCCGTTGGCTCAATAGCATGATGAATCTTGTCGCCGTAGGTCGATTCACAAACGATAAAATCAGCCTGAGGAGGAGCTTCTTTCGGCTTTAGATAGATTGGTTTTGCGCGTCCAATATCTCCCGAGAACAGAATTTTGATCGGAGCACGATCATCGAATCTCTTTTCAACAAGGATAGAGCATGATCCTAAAATATGACCGGCATTCGAGTATTCGAAGCTAATGGAGTCCGATAATATCTTCTTTGAATGGCGTTCCTGCACATGAAAAAGACCGAGTGTTTTTTCGACATCTACAGAAGTATATAACGGTAAGGCAGGCTTATGCCTCGAGTAATTATGCTTGTTTGCATGCTGTGCTTCCTCTTCTTGGAGATGGCCACTATCTCGCACTACATAGCTGGAGACGTCCAGGGATGCTGGAGTGCACCATATCTGCCCTGCAAATCCGGCATTAACCAATCGTGGTAAAAACCCGGTATGGTCCAAATGGGCATGAGTTAAAACCACATTGGCAATATCAGATAGCTGGATCGGTAACGGCCTCCAGTTCATCTCACGGAGCGGGCGAGGCCCTTGAAATAAGCCGCAATCGATAAGAAGACCACGGTGAGTAGCTGTACGCAAAAAATACTTGGAGCCGGTCACCTGACCTGCTGCGCCTAAAAATTGGATCGTGAACACTCGGGTTGGGGATTAAGAATTACGATTCTAAGTTTGCATTCCATGGGCGAATAATCTCGTCCTGGCCTTACAAATCTAAGGCAAGAGTAGGAGAACTGTGATGGAATCCACTTCAAACCCGAATTTCGGTTCAATACGCCATTGGGGTCCTATCCTTTTTTTATTGCTTTTTTGTGCTTTTGGGGCAAGCGCCTACGCTCCGGATTCTACACATATCGCTCTTCGCAACGAGCCCGTCCATGTTATCGCGATCGAAACCGAGGTTGATTTAGGTATGGTCTCTTATGTGGAGCGGGCTGTAAAAGAGGCCGAGCAGGAACATGCAGTTATACTCTTGCACGTCAATACATTCGGAGGCCGACTAGATGCTGCGACCAAGATCCGAGATGCAATACTGAATGCCCATGTACCTATGACGATTGCATTTGTGGACAAACGGGCGATCTCTGCTGGCGCGCTTATTACGCTTGCAGCGCAAAAGATCGTCATGTCGAGCGGTTCAACGATGGGCGCTGCTACACCAATTTATTCGAGTGGTGAAAAAGCATCGGAAAAAGTAAATTCTTATATGCGAGCGGAGATGCGTTCGACGGCTGAGCGCAACCACCGTGATCCCAGAATCGCTGAAGCGATGGTTGATGAGTCGGTCGGTCTTGATTCCAATTATAGTATAAAGTTGCCGATCGGCAAGCTCTTAACATTGACGAACGACGATGCGCTTAAAGTCAAATATGCGGATGCACAAGCGGAAACGATCGAAGATGCTTTGAAAGCGGCAGGAATTACACCGACGACCCTAACCAATTCTGAAGAAGGGATCGGTGACAAGCTTATCCGCTTTTTGACTTCGGGCCTTGTAAGTTCACTGCTTATTATGATCGGTATGGCTGGCGCGTTCTATACTATTAAGACCGGTCACTTCGGTGCTATTACCATTGCGGGAATAGCGGCCTTCGTTCTCTTCTTTACCGGGCAATATATTACCTCTGTTGCACCGTTCGTCGCTATCATTCTCTTTTTGGCTGGAATTACCTTATTACTTATAGAAGTCTCTCCGGTCCCTACCTTTGGCCTTGCAGGCGTGCTCGGTATTATCGGAATTACTATCGGACTGTTTCTTGCCCTTGCTGGAGACCTGCGAACATTGACACCGGGCCGAATGACGGAAACGTTTACAACGCTTGCGATAGCTCTCGTCGGCGTAATTGTGCTTGGGTATCTGATAATAAAATATGGGCCCAAATCCACATGGCTTCGAAGGTTCCGCAATGAAGAGACTACTGCGGACACAAGCTTTTATGCTACCGAAAGCGCAATACTTATCGGTAAGCATGGTCTTGCACAAACGATGTTACGGCCTGCAGGAATCGTAACGATCGATAACCGAAAGGTAGATGCCGTAACTAACGGGGAATTCATCAGTCCTGGTACAAGCGTAACCGTCCTTCAAATGAGAGGAAATCGTGCTGTGGTGCGAGCGGATGAAGACCGATCCGTTATGCAAACAAACGAAGCAGGTCGTGACTCTGGTGATGCGTTCGGGGGAAGATTACCTAAGAACAGTTAGCTACTTTTTTAGAAACTGCTCTTCCCACAGCGTCAGATTGAGCAGAGTCCACAAAAGCTGACCGTTGTTACGAACTCCAGTTGTGTGTTCGAGGAAGAGTCGTCGAACGTATTGTTCATCCATTCTCGACTTTATAAGGTCGCTCTGAAAAAGGTGATCGTCGAGGAATAACTTAAGATCCGTTCTCAGCCACTCATTGACCGGGGCCGCAAATCCCATCTTTTTGCGGTAGATATGCTCATTGGGTAGTATTCCTTCGGCTGCCTTTTTCAAAATATATTTTGGTACATAATTCGGACCAAGCTTGATCTGCCTCGGTAACCGGAATGCAAATTCAACAATGCGGTGATCGAGAAACGGCACGCGTGCTTCGATGCTCGTCGCCATAGATACTTTATCAACACGCATTAGAAGTAATTCCGGTAGCCGTTGCTTAAACTCGAGATACATCATGCGACGAGTATACTGGCTACGAGGATATGCCGTACGTACTTCCTTATGCCATTGCCGTGCAAACGCCGTAGAAGACATTTCAGAACCATAATTTTTGAGCATTCGACGCTTATGTTCTTCTGTAAACGCTAATGCCCCACCCCAAAATAATTCTTCTCCTCGAGAGAAACGGCGCATATATTCCCGAATAAGCGGATTTTTGACCAAAGGACTCGTCGCTAGAAATGCGGCACGACGCATGATCTTTGGAGAAACCTTACCCAGGGGTCGCCAAAGACGATCGTATAGCTTAATATCCCGCACCAACCAAGGATACCCCGCAAACTCTTCATCGGACCCCTCCCCTACTTGTACTACGATCGTGCCGGATTCTCGTGCCAGCTTGCTGACAAAATAAAGCGGAATACATACAGGATCGCCGTTCGGCTCATCCTCATGATATGCCAGGCTCGAGATCACACCTTCGGCATCTCGTGAATCGATAAGAATTTCGTGATGATCGGTTTTATAACGCTCGGCGATCGAGCGGGCGTATTGCATCTCATTGTACTTCTCCAGTTCTTTGAAACCGACCGAAAATGTTTGGACCGGCCGGTCCATGAGTTCGGCCATGAGTGCAACATTCAAACTAGAATCGATCCCACCCGAAAGGAATACACCGAATGGCACATCGGACATCATCCGGTCAAGAATGGATTGTCGGAGCAAACGGCGAATTTCAGCGATAGCTTCTTCCTCTGTTATTCGATCGAGCGGCGCCCCAGCATTCAGCAAAGACCACCATTCACGCTTATGAATTTTCCCATTAGAATCGATCCGGAGAGAATGCCCTGCCTCCAATTTATAAATTCCTTCAAACATTGTCTCAGGAGCAGGAGGCATCATTAGGGAGAGATAATGCGGAAGCGCATTCTCATTTAAACAAGCTTTAAGCGCAGGATGTTGAAGGAGGACTTTGATCTCGCTGGCCCACAAAAATCGGCCATTGGGTGTGGCGTAATAAAATGGTTTTATGCCTATCCGATCTCGGGCGCAGAAAAGCTCTTGTTTCTCCTCATCCCAAATAGCGATGGCAAACATGCCAAAGAACTTTTCGAGGCAGGCCTCTCCCCATTCCTGGTATGCATAAAGTATTGTTTCGGTATCGCTATGCGAACGATACCGGTAACCTTTGGCCTCGAGCTCGCTTCGGATAAGGCGGTGATTGTAGATCTCTCCGTTAAAAACCAGTGTATATCGGCCATCCGGAGTGGACATCGGCTGGTGGCCCGCCGGCGATAGATCGATGATCGAAAGGCGTCGGAATGTGAGTCCGCATACCCCTGACTTCGATATGTGATATCCCGAATCATCCGGTCCGCGATGGACCATCGCATCGGACATTCGAACGAGCAGTTCCGGACCTATTTCCGGCTGCGCCTTATAACCGTAATCAAAAACCCCGCCTATTCCACACATGAAGGCTTCTCTACGAATTTAGAGCCACTAAGATTCGATTTCTAACATTGAACTTTCTTTGCAGCCAACTTGCTATTTCGGCTTCTTAAAAACCACTATGAAGCGTAGAATCTTTAGCGGCATACAACCCTCGGATGTAATCCATATCGGTAATTATATCGGCGCGGTAAAACGTTGGGTGGCTTCACAGGAGGATCCTGAGCGGGATAATATCTTTTGTGTAGTCGATCTCCATGCGCTTACGGTAAAGCAAGAGCCGGAAGAATTGCGCCGCCATATTCTGGAGCTCTTCGCACTTTTTCTAGCCGTCGGCCTCGATCCGAATAAGAGCACGCTCTTCGTTCAAAGCCATGTAACCACTCATGCCGAAGGCGGCTGGTTGCTTAATTGCATTACTCCTCTTGGCTGGTTAAATAAAATGACCCAGTTCAAGGACAAATCGCAGAAGCAAGAGACCATACTTACAGGCTTACTCGATTACCCCGTCTTGATGGCGGCGGATATTCTTTTTTATGACACGCATGAAGTGCCCGTAGGCGAAGACCAGAAACAGCACGTCGAGTTGGCTCGCAATATCGCCGAGCGTTTTAATTTCCATTACGGCGAGACATTTATCATTCCGGAGCCGGTAATTCCTCAGATCGGTGCCCGTATTATGGCATTGGATGATCCTCAGATAAAAATGTCGAAGAGCATGGCCGCCAATAAAGGCCATGCCATTCGAGTGCTCGATGAGCCTAAGGAGATCGAACGAACGATCCTGCGTGCCAAAACGGATTCCGGTTCGGATATCCGATTCTCAAAAGATCCCCTGAAGGCTGGGGTCAATAATCTACTCACGATCTATCAAACACTTACTGGCAAATCCGCGGATGCCGTAGAAGCGGATTTTGCGGACGCTCGTGGGTATGGTGATTTGAAAAAGCGTGTAGCAGAAGTGGTAATTGCCGCAACAGATCCTGTTCGCAAGCAACATCATCAATTCATCAAGGATCGTGGAGAACTTGAACGATTGATGAAGATGGGAGCTGAAAAAGCACGCACCATTTCAGAGCCGAGGCTCCAAGATGTTAAGCAGAAGATGGGTTTAGTCCTGTAAATAGTACCGTGAAAGCTTTATGAATCTCACCAAAGCGCGGAGTTACCTGCTACGGGCGCTCTTTGGGTCTTTAGGGCTTCTTGCAATTGATCTTGTTTTGCCTTTAGGTTGGGATGACCAGTTATTTCAATCCATGGCACTGGATCTTTTGCATTATCATGGATTACCGTATATTGGCTCGTGGGCTCACGATTTTCCGGGCATCGTATATATACACTGGCTTTCTATCATTGTATTTGGGGATTCACATTTTGGATTTCGGACATTCGATGTGCTTTTGCACATAATAATGTCTGGCCTTCTTTTCATACTATTGCGCTTCTGGCTCAATGATCGGACGGCGTTGATCGCGGTCCTCTTCTATAATCTTCGATACGTAGCTGGTGGGTTTGCTTTAGCATCGCAGCGAGATACTTATGCCATGTTCTTTTTGGTACTTGGCACCCTTCTCCTCCTCAGGGGGATACGCAGGAATAGCGAGCCTCTTTACCATATTTTATACCTCGGTGGTAGTGGTATGGCTCTCGCCCTTGTAGGATCAATTCGAGCAACGTACATCAGTTTCTTACTCGTGCCACTTCTATTCATACGGCTAAGATCAGAAGATAGAAAAAAGGATATTGCGGCTTATACTGTAGGAGGCTTAATAATCGCTATCGCCTTTGTTCTTCCTTATCTTTTTATTCCTGGCGGGGTCAGAGAAGCATATATAGCGGTGTTTCAATATAACATAGATATTTACGGTCCTATTCATTCTTCCTTGCATGATCTTTTACATCAAATTAGGACACAAAAGTGGTTTATTTTCGCTGGCTTACTCGGCGTTTTAATTAGCCTAAATTCATTCCTTGGCCGAAGACTGTCGGTTGTAGGGACGAAGTCTCTCGCTAAACCTGAGCGAGTCTTGATCCTTGGTTACGCAATATGTGGACTTGCTTCTCTTATGGTAATGGGTAAGTTTATGCCCTGCCATTTCGAACCGATCTTTCTTATACTTATCCCATTCGCCGCTCTGTTTACGGAAGGTGTGCTTATCAAGGTCTCGAACGTATACATTCGGCGATCGGTAGTTGCACTGTTACTGGTGTATGCATTTTTCAGAATCTATCCTTTTCCTTTATTTCGATCGGTGATTGAAAACATTGGAAACGATCGATTAATAGAAAATCTACAGGACGCTTCTGTATCGGAGCCCATGTTTCGATCGAGCGTCGATAGGAGCATAGCTAATTATATTAATAAATTTTCGCCTTCAAACGCAAGATTTGAAAGCTGCTCCTTAACGTCCGGAATTCGATGGCTCACCCATCGCGAAAGTGCTACGCGATTCACGACATTTTATCCGCTTGATATGCCTTTACCCTCTGGTCTTCAGCCGCAATATCAACTGGGTTGGCGAAGGGAATTTATTGATTCACTGGAATCTGCTCGGCCATACTTCATCGTCATCGGCGATGGCCCCAAAGGAAGTTTGGATTGGGTAAAGGAAACACCTTTAGCCGCCGTGCATAAGATAAAGGGTTTTGACGAGCTTATAGGATCACACTACTTATTCGATACTATGATCGGTGGGTTTTTCATCTATCGGCGAAACTCTAATTAAGAGCCTATATGCTTCTCTAAAAAGCTCTCCATCGCTTCATAGACTTCAAAGCGGTTCTCTTCATTACGGAAGCCGTGGCCTTCGTTCTCCTTTACGATGTATGGAACATCGATACCACGATTTCGAAGCGCTTCCACTATTTGATCGGATTCGCTAATATTTACTCGAGGATCTTTCGCCCCCTGAATAACCATGAGCGGAGCTTGAATCTTATCGACGTGAAATACCGGGCTTGCCGAATGCAATAATTCTTTGTCGGTCTCCGGATTCCCCACCATTTCATACATCGATTCGAGATACGGCTTCCAATATGGAGGGATCGTCTTCATAAAGGTGAATAGATTGGATACTCCAACATAGTCGATTCCACAGGCATAAAGCTCTGACGAGAATGTAAGTCCGGCTAAGGTGCAATACCCACCATAGCTGCCGCCATATATCGCAACACGCTTAGGATCTGCAATTCCTTCTTTGATTAGCCACAGTACGCCATCGCTGACATCGTCCTGCATTTTTCGGCCCCATTGTTTAAAAGACGCTTCCCAGAACTTTCGTCCGTAACCCATTGAGCCACGATAATTCACTTGAAGAACAGCGTACCCACGATTTGCCAAGAACTGGACTTCTGGGTTATACGTCCATTTATCTCTTACCCATGGACCACCATGCGGATTGACCACAATAGGTAAGTTTTTCGATTCTTTACCTACTGGGAGGGTAAGATAACCGTGAATGGTAAGTCCATCGCGAGACGTATAGCTGATCGGCTTCATCGGTGCCAGTTCTTCCGGTTTCAACCACGGAGCGACTTCTGATAATCGTTGTAGATCGTCTTTTTCAAAATCATAAATGTAAAAGGCTCCTAACGAACGATCACGATACGTCCGAACAATAAACGTATTTTCATCTTTAGTATAGTCAATGACGTTTATTTCGGCCCCGTCTTCACTTCCTTGTAATTTTACTGTTAATCGATCGAAGAGTTGGCGCGTCCGTTCGTCCAGGAATTCCTTTTGTTGCTTCCAGGTAGTGTAAGCGACAAGCGATAGAACTTTTCGCTTTCTGGAATAAGACATTCCTTCCACATCTACTTCGGGATGCTCAAATAAAACTTCTAATTCATGGCCATGTTCGATATCATATCGAACGATCGCCAGCCGATCCCGCCCAAGGTTACTCAGAGCATATATTTCCTTATTGTCGAATGTAAAAAACATCGGTTCGAGCGATTCCTTGAAGCTGGTGCTCAGAACTTCTCGAAATTCTTCCTTATCATTCGCCCGGTAAAGTAATGTGGTATTGACACCATCGGTCAGAACCGCAATCCGAATTCTCCCTTCATGATCGGTGATCCATCTCGTTACATTGCCCGGATTTTCTGCGACCATATACATGGCCCCTGTCATGACGTTTAAGCGATAGACATCAAAATTTTCCGGATTGCGCTGATTCATTGCGATCAGCACTTCATTTTCAATCTCCTCCAGTTCATCAACTACTTCTACTTTTACTTGAGGAAACGGAGTGAGATCTCGCTGGATCGTACCGTCCCGATTTACAGCAAAAAGATGGAAATTCTCGTCGCCACCAAAATCACGGGTGTAAATGATACAGTCGTTATTTTTCCACCAGTAGGCATTGATATCCCGTTCTTTTTCAGAGGTTACTCGAACGGCCTTTCCAGTGCCCATGGCATTTCGGGGTTCAATGAAGATATTCATTCGACGTTCGAATGGCTCTGTATGTGATACGTATTGCCCATCCGGTGAAATACGATAAGCTGTTCTATCAGGATTGCGGAAAAAATCTCTGAGGGGAATTCGGCGGGGGCGGGATGACGGATTTTCCATTAATGCCAAACGAATCGAATCGCTAAAATTTTCGAATAGAACCAATGCTTAACAAGTGCCTGCCACCACGCAAGCTCGCCAACACAAATGACTAATAAAGTGACGTAAAGAAAGAGGCAGCAGGCATCCGTACAAAGATACGAATAGTTTGTGGCGTAAATCTTAAGAAATTTCTTGTTTAGCGAATCTAATCCGGCCCTCAAACGCTTAAGAGAGCAGTCATGGAAGCTACCTTGTCCGAACTTTCGAGGACCGAAGCCAGCGGGTTGCCCGGCCGGCCGGGGCCGCTTTATAAAGTACGACTGAATGAATTCGAGGGCCCCCTCGACCTTCTGCTCTTCTTTATTAAGCGTGATGAACTGGATATCTATAATATCCCGATCACCCAGATTACGCAGGAATTTCTTGAATATCTGCGCCTGATGGCCGCTTTGGACCTCGAAGTGGCTGGCGAATTTATCGTCATGGCGGCGGAATTATGCCAAATCAAGGCGAAGATGCTGTTACCGCGAGAAGAGCGTCCCGATGGCACTGAGGAAGAAGATCCTCGTACCGATCTCGTCCGCCGCTTGCTCGAATATCGCCGTTACAAAGAGATGTCTGAAGAGCTGCTTCAGATGAGCGAGGAGCAACGTAAGGTATATTTTCGCCAATACTTTTCTGAGGACGATAGGACCGCTCCTGTTCAGGAAGAAGAAAATCTATTAAAGAACGTCACGATCTTCCACCTAATGAACGCCTTTCGCCGCACAATGGAACGGGCGTCGCGCATTAAACGGACCCATGACGTTGAGATGATCCCCGTCACCGTTGAAGAACAGTCTGAGATCATTCTTTCGACCGTATCGCTTCGAGGCGAAGTCAGTTTTACAGAGATCTTTGCAGATTTTCTTACAAGCAATGACATTGAAGAGCTTTCATCTGCCATGCGTTTACGGATCGCGGTTACGTTCATTGCGATTTTGGACTTAGTCCGCACACGTCTCGTTGCTTTGCGCCAGCATGGCGTGTTTGATGATATTATCTTGTTCAAACCCTAAGCAGATTTTTTAGACACAATGCGTTTAGACTACCAGTCACCGGAAGCATTAGCACCGATCATCGAAGCTCTCCTCTTTGCAAGCGAGGAGCCACTTAGCGCTCAGGAGCTTCGCGCTATTATTTTAGGAGAGGAAGCTCCTGTTGCCGAGCAAACTCCAGCGATTCCTACACCGATCCAAACCGAATTACTTGCTGAACAAACTGCAGAACCAACAGCGCCATTCGCTCTAACTCCGGAGATCGACGTTGCTGTTGGCCCCGGCGACTCCCTCGCTCAACCCGAAGCAAACGGAGAAGATGAAACGTCCCAGCCGGAAAAGAAGAAACGTAAGAAGCAGTTACTCGAGCTTTCCGTTATTCATTCAGCCGTCGAACTGCTGAATGGAACATACGAGGCAAGTGGCCGCGCCTTTCGTCTCGTTGAAATTGCCGGAGGGTACCAATTCGCGACGCGTTCCGAGTACGCTGAATATGTTTCAAGACTCTTTAAGGAGAAATCTCGTCGGCGACTTTCCGGTGCGGCTCTCGAATCGCTTGCGATCATTGCTTATAAGCAACCGGTTTCCAAGAATGATATTGAGAATATCCGTGGTGTGAACTGCGATGAAGTTCTCAAATCGTTACTCGAGAAGAATTTGATCACGATCACAGGGCGCGCTGAGACGGTTGGTCGCCCCTTGCTTTACGGTACAACGATAGATTTCCTTCGTCATTTCGGATTGCCGCGCATTCAGGATCTTCCACGCCCCCGCGAGATCGACGAACTCATGAAGGAAGAATCCGTTCGCGCGACGACTCTGGAAGAAGCTGCTACAGAATTTGTTAGCCCGGAATTCGCCGCGACAGAAAATGATCTTACTGTTGATGAAGCGATTGCCGTGGCGAAAGAACTTGGCGAACGCGAGGAAGCTGAAGCTCCTGAAGAAAATACCGAGGGACTTACCGAAGAGATCGCTATCAGTATATCAGAAGAATCGCTTGGGCATCAGGCCTAAGCAACCTAGTATTATCTCTCATCATACCAGAATAACGTGCCACGTCCACCACTGCGCGGTCCTAAGCGACCATCGAATAAAACTAGTAATCGGCGAGTAGCAAGTACTTCGACACGCGACCGTAAAGCGACGCGACCTGCAGGTAAACGGGTCGCCGCCCCGTTCCGTAAATTTGAATCCAATCCTCTAACACTTGTAAAACGGTCGAATAAAGAGGAAAAGTTAGAGATCGCTTCGGCAAATAAGCCAGTTAGGAAAGCATTTTCGAAAGTTGGCACAAGCTCGAAGCCTTTTAACAAGTCTCCCCGGCGTAACGAGAAATCATTCGTCACCGGTGCACCGAAAGGCGTTAAGGGTCTTTCAACTCGTAAGTTGGCTTCAGCGCCAAAACTGATCAAGAAACAGCGAAAGGTTGAGACGCCTGAAGTCGGCTCCACTCCTTCAACGATTCGTCTGAACAAGTTTATCTCGAATGCCGGCATTACATCACGCCGTAAAGCGGACGAACTTATTATTCAAGGAGCGGTGCGTGTAAATGGCAAAGTGGTGACCGAACTTGGCGTTCAGGTTAAACCGCATGAAGACCATATTACGGTCAATGGTGAGCCAATATCGCTTAAGCCCCGATACCTCTACCTCCTGCTAAATAAGCCAAAGGATACGATCACAACCACGAGCGACGAAAAAGATCGTACCACAGTGCTCGATTATGTAAAGACGCAAGAACGAGTATATCCGGTTGGAAGGCTGGACCGCAACACGACCGGTGTACTTTTGCTGACTAATGATGGCGAACTTACCAATCGGTTAACGCACCCCAGCTTCGAGGTTGAACGCGAATATCACGTAACACTTGATAAACCGCTTGAAACCCGAGATGCCAACAAAATTGCGGAGGGAGGACTTAATATTGGCGATGGCGACGTCACAGGACCAGCCGAAATTCTTCTCGATCACAAAGAACATCGTGATGTTATTATTAAGCTTCGGGAAGGCAAGAACCGTGAGGTCCGGCGAATCTTCGAGGCACTGAATTACCAGGTCGAAAAACTAGATCGCATCTCTTTCGCAGGACTTACCCACCGAGGAATGGGACGAGGGGAGTCACGTTCGTTGACGAATTCGGAAGTTCATCAGTTAAAAGTACTGGTTGGGATCGAGTCCAATTAGACTAAAGCTCCTGTTCGATCGACCGTAGGATCCTTTCTGCAACATCGAGCGCCTTCAGACCATCTTCGCCCGATACAATCGGCCGAGTATTATTCTTTATCGCATCGCGAAATAATTCAAGCTCGTACTTAAGCGGATTCAGCTCTGGCACATCTGGCTTCTCATACATAATTGCCCGAGGGATATCGCCCTTTTCTATCTCTCCCAGCTTCATGGTTAAGGCGGTGGTAGATTCCTCTGATTCGCCATTCTTTCCAAGCCGAAAAACGTCAACAGACTTTAGCCCAAAGTCAAGTGAGATATATGCTTCGCGAGCAAAGATTCGCAATTTGCGAAGAGGGGTCTGTGATATACGACTGGCCGTAACATTAGCGACAGCCCCATTCTCGAACTTAATACGCGCATTCGCAATATCGAGCTGTTCTGATACGATCGCAACACCGGAAGCATCGATCGATTTTACAGGGGATTTTACGAGGGAAAGAATCACGTCTATATCGTGTACCATGAGATCGAGGACAACCGCGACATCTGTTCCGCGGGGCTTGAACTGCGCCATTCGGTGCGATTCGAAAAACCGAGGATCATCCAGATATTTTTCGGCTGCGAGCAGCGCAGGATTAAATCGCTCGATATGGCCGACCTGGATTTTTACACCCTTCTGTTTTGCAAGTTCGATCAGTTCCTCCGCCTGCTCGGTTGTAACGGTGATCGGTTTCTCGATCAGAACATGCTTACCGGCATTGATCGCTTGTTTTGCGACAGCATAATGTGCGGGTGTGGTTGTAACGATCGAAAGAGCATCCACTGAACGAATGAGCTCTTCTAAGTGATCGAAATTTTGTGTGTGATACTCGTTCGCAGCGGCACTTGCGGTGGCACGATTCTCATCGAATACGCCAACTAACTGTGTACTGTCAACTTCCTTCCAAAGTTTTGTGTGGACTTTTCCTAAGTGCCCCACTCCTACAACACCGACTTTAAGCATCGCCTAAAAAGCTACATAAAAACTTACAGAGGTACTAAAACATAGCGCACGAAGGCAAAATTCACAACACCTGGCGATTACCACCGCTCCGCCTTGGGATCACGAGTCATGAGGTCATTCGTAGCTTCACGCGGGTCTTTGTGATCAAAAAGAATCTTATAGGTCTCTTCGATGATCGGCATTTCGATCTTATGAAGACTTGAGAGGCTTTTAGCGGATTCTGCTGTCGAGATGCCTTCTGCGATCATCTTCATGTCCTTGAGAATATCGGGTAGTTTACGTCCCTTTCCGATCTGCTCACCGACGTAGCGATTTCGCGAATGCTGGCTTGCACAGGTAACAACAAGGTCTCCTAAACCGGCAAGCCCACTAAAGGTATGTTCTTCAGCCCCTAATGCAATTCCTAACCTTCGTATTTCAGCCAAGCCTCGCGTCATGAGGGCGGCTTTGGTATTATCTCCAAACCCGGCGCCATCCGTTATACCAGCACATATGGCGATAACATTCTTTAACGCACCGGCTAATTCTACTCCGCACACATCCGGACTGGAATAAACTCGAAAATACGGAAGAAAGAACGCATTCTGTACTTCACGAGCAATGTCATGGTCTTCACCCGCAGCAACGACCGCAGTAGGGATTCGTCGCGCGACCTCTTCGGCATGGCTGGGACCAGAAAGCGCTACGGTCTGGCTATCATCGACTCCGAGTGTCTTCGCTAGGACCGTCGTCATTCGCAGCAATGATTTACGGTCAATGCCTTTAGATGCACTGACGTATATAGCGTTAGCTCGAGAAATGCTTGATGACAGTTCCTGAACTACTTCGTGAGTAGACTGACTCGGAAGAGCAAACACATATACTTCTTTGCCTTCAAGAGAGGACGGCTCATGCGATATCTCAATAGAAGAGCTTAGTGACACACCCGGAAGGTAGACCGCATTTTCTCGGGACCGCCGAAGCTCTTCCGCAAACGTTTCTCTTCGAGCCCAGAGCGTTACCCGGTGGCCACGTTCGTCTAGAATTCGGGCAAGCGTCGTACCCCAGCCACCTGCACCAATTATCGCCGCATTCACTTTTTACGTAGAACGGAACCGCTCGCCAGCTACCGGGAAGCACTGCGGAACAACCGCAAGTGGTCGAACCGGTTTTCGCGCTTGGCAAGCAAGCGTTTAATGTTAGAGCGATGAGTATATATCAAAAAGACTGCAAGCGCGATCGCAAATACGATGAGCGTGTGGTATCCGGTGATCTGTGCGTCGAACGCATTCTGGCGAAGGAACATCGTCGTTGGAAGCATGATAGCAGCAATGATAGAACCGAGCGATACATAGCCGCTTAATAAAACCACCACTAGAAAGATACCTGCTGCTACTGCTACTTCTACTGGCGCCACGCCGATCAGCATCCCAGCGGCTGTCGAAATCCCTTTACCACCTCGAAAGCCAGCAAAGATGGTAAAGACATGTCCCATTACTGCCGCCGCTCCAGCGATCAATCGAAAAACGGTGACGTCTTGAAATGGCGTCGCATTGTGGAATGGTAAACCGCTAAAGAAAAAAGAAGCGAGTAGAACCGCACCAAGCCCTTTTGAAAGATCGAGTACTTGTACGAGAAGCCCTAATTTCCAACCAAGAACGCGAAATGCATTCGTCGAGCCCATATTTCCGGAGCCTTTCGTACGGATGTCAAAACCGCGAAAACGTTTGGAGACAATGATGCCAAAGGGGATGGAGCCTATAATATAGCTCGATACGATAACTAGAACCAGACTTAACATTACGTTCGAAAGAACTCCTTTTGAGGTTATTTATGCAAACCTATTTCTCTGAGGCGCAATTAAACACCTAGCTTCCTGAAATCGTTGAACGATTTCGTGATGATTTTCTAATTTCCCGCTTATCCGACTATTCATGACGAACCAGAGATTCAATTGCCTGCATATTTTTAACAATATACCGAGCACGTTCCAGATCGGCCAAATAGGTAATCTTAAAATTAAGGTCGCTTCCTCTGACGAGCCGAGGCTGTTCTCCTATGCACTCCAACAATTGTGATTCATCCGTACCATGAAATCCTGATGCTTTAGCCGCTTCAAAAGCGGCCCGTAAAAGTTCGATCTTCGCGCCCTGTGGTGTTTGCGCTCTCCATAAGTTCTCACGCGATACCGTTTCGACGATCTCGTGATCGACCACTCGCTTGATCGTGTCAACTACCTCAATACCAGGAATTGCCGAGCCATGCTCTCGCGCTGCCCCTATGATCGACAAAATCACTATGTCATCCACTAAAGCACGTGCTACGTCATGGACAAGGACAATTCGGATTGGAGAATGACCGTCCAAGGCCCGAAGACCATTATATACAGATTCCTGCCTCGTCAGCCCCCCTTTGACCACTCGCCAGGTAACAGGAGTTCCGAAATCACGCACGCCCTTTTCCATGATGGGTATATCTTCTTCACGGCCAACAAGAACGATGGTGTGCATGGAAGCAATAAGGGAGAACGTACGAAAGACGTGCAGATATAGCGGCAAGTCGCCCAACATTTCTAATTGCTTGGGCAAGGTATGGTCGACTTGCTCTTTTCGATAACGTGTCGACGAGCCACCGGCGACTATAATTGCCGCAACATCCCGAGTCGATGCACCATCATCTTTCAACACGTCGTACCTCTTCGGCTTGCTGTTCCAACCCATTATACTCCATTACGAAACTGTATGCCGGGAAGCGTTTTGGCAAACGCATGAGCGCGTACACCATGACACCGGTCGAAAAGCGGTCGAGCCAGCTCGAGGTCGGCCATCCGAGATGGAAGACGAGCTTACGATCGGCAAAATCGTATTGCAACATATATATAAGCGATACTAACCGACGGGTTAACGATTCGCGATAGATCGGAAAAAGGAAATGATTCGGGCCTTGCTTGGCAGGTGTTCCACCGCGTGGAGAATAAAGCGTCACATACACATGATTCGGATCGTTTAACAGCGGAGTAGTCTCTTGCTGACGCCGGAAATAGAAATGGAAGGGCTTGCTCTCGTCCGACTCTGCAATTCGAAAGAGTAATTCCATGGGGCTGTCCGTCTTCCGAAACTCCGTGATCTCGGGCGCTCGTCGTTTGGCAACCCTGAAACCGATAATCTGAAATATTGTGACCGTAATCGCCCACAGCACAAATCCCTGCCACTTATGATATGCTATAAATGAGAAACAGGCAAGCAATGTAAGGAAGATCAGGAATGTACCGGTACGAGACGTATGATAATCGGGTATTTCTTCACTTCCCTCGGAGTATCGATAATAGACCAGCGCTCCCATATTGATCGTAAAGCTAGCTACAAGACCAACAGCATACATGTGAGCAAGCATCTCCTGACTACCAGCCGTTATGATAATGATCACACTAAAGAGGGTCGCATTGATAATATGTATGCGATAAAGGGAATCCGCTTTGTTGGTTTTGATCAGCCAATGGAATCCATAGCGGTGAGCAACACGCTCCAGTAATTCGCTGGAAGCAACAAAGGCAGTGTTGACCGCCATAATAAGAGTAAAACTGGCAAGAGCACCAACAATATAGCCGAACCACGGTCCATTAACCAGCGTACCGAAGTAGGTAATGAGATCATCTTCGTGAGCTTTAAAGTTAATATCGGAACGAGTAAGTACCAGCATGGTAATGACCGGTGTTACGATACCAACGGTGACCGCTAAAAAGATATAAGCCTTTCGTATATCTTTCCAGCTTTTGACAAGGCCCGCCGTCTGGACCACACTTTCAATACCCGAATAGGCAAGAATAACGCCCGCGAATCCAAAGATAAAGAAATTAAGGCCACCAAAAAGGCCATTCCCTGTCAGACCCGACCAAGTGAGATTAAAGCCTTCTCCCGCACGAGCCAGTTGACCCGGACTTGGACTCATCACCGCTGAAAGTATTAGCGTGAGGAGTACCATTGCGGCCACGATAAAGATCATAAACGTAAATCTGGCATTTTCGCGAATTCCAATAATGTTTAGGAAGGCAACGAACCAGATTACCGCAAACATCAACCCATACAGAAGTACCGGCGAGATCGAAAAGAACGATGTACCATTTGTTACCGCAGCAACGGTCGAAATAGCTGCTGTCAGGATGTAATCAACGAGGATTGAGGCCACTGCCGCAAAGGACATCGTTGGGCCGAGCACCAAATAACTAAAGCTGTAAACGCCACCGCCTCTAATACCGTGATGCTCAAGAATATGGGCTATCTCAACCATTCGGCTCGATAAGAATCGAATGAAAAGAGAAGTGGCGATGATAAATACGAAAGCAGCAATACCCACCAACAGGTAAGACTCCGCCGCCACATAAAAGACGCTTGTCAACTCGTCCATTAATGTAATAATGGCGACCGATAGCCAGGTCAACCACCACTTACCGCCATCCATAAAGGAGAGGAGGTTCTTCTTACGAAGGAGATAGATGAAAAAGCCTAAAAGGCCAAGATTAAGGACGATTATCGCCGGAATTTTCATACGATAGCGAGAAGCCCGGAAGCAGCCCTATCGGGCTGGGAAAGATGCGACCGGAGCATCCTCAGTGGTGATAGTTTCGTTCAAGGCGGGCAAGTAACATATAACAGGCCGGAGAAATTACAGCTGAGTTTTAGAATTGATAACCCACGGCCATAAGTAAATTATCAGAAGTGCTAAATCTTAAATACTGATAGGCCACCTTTACCTTAAAATTTGGCGAGACATTCCCGATGATACCAAAGGAAATAGCACTAAGCTCATTTTCGCCCGAGTAATTATCGGCAGCAATAACAAACTTCTGAATCGGAATTTCAAGGGAAGCCATCGTTCCAAATTCATTCTTGGTCCCAGTAACTTCTTTCATCGCGGCATAAATGCCACCGGAAATTCGAAAGAGGTTTGGAAATTCTTTGGCTCCTTGAAGACACGCCAGTAAACCTAGATTTTTTCCGTGCGAGAGCGGTAAATATCCATCCGCACTTTCAATAAATCGCCAGGTACTGTCGCCTAAGAAGTCTACATGCTTAGCTGAAACAACAGTCCGCGAACCACGCGAATCACCGGACGAGAGATAGAAGGGCAATCTCGCACCACCTTCAAATCCGTAACCAAGTCCTAATACGATCTTTGGGGTCATCGTAAAATAGGCTGGCGACCTGAGCATAATAGACGAGGCTATTTCCACATAAATATGTTTGGACTGCAGTGCATCCTGACTCGGCACATTAAACACTGTTTGCTGAGCATATACCTTATGCCAAATAAGACAAAAGAAAAAAACAAGTGCAAACGTCCTTCGCATCTCACAAAATCAGCATTGCATCGCCGTAACTATAAAACCGATAGCCTTCCTTAATAGCGTGCTCATAACACTGCAGAGTAAATTCTCGACCGGCAAACGCAGAGATCATCATTATAAGAGTGGACTTTGGAAGATGGAAGTTTGTAATGATCGCATTGGGGACTTTCAACTTGTATGGAGGGTATATAAAAATGTCACTCATCCCTGAACCCGAGTTTACAGTACCATCGTCATTGGCAAGCGTCTCCAATGTGCGAACTGTCGTAGTCCCGACTGCAAACACACGTTTCCCGGCCTGCTTTGCAGTGTTTATGATCTTCGCATTTTCCTCATCAAGTTCATACCACTCCTCATGCATATGGTGAGTTGAGATATCCTCTACTTCTACAGGGCGAAAGGTACCAAGGCCTGTATGAAGTGTTATCTTGGCTATGGTAACTCCTCTTCGCTCGATCGCTTTGAGCAACTCGGTTGTAAAATGTAAGCCGGCAGTCGGCGCAGCCGCAGCACCCAATTTTATGGCAAAGACGGTTTGGTATCGTTCTTTGTCCGCTTCCTCCGGTGGGCGATCGAGATAAGGAGGCAACGGCACTTGGCCTATCTGGTCGATCGCATGCCAGAAATCCTCTCCCCGTTTATCGAACTCAATTATCTTTTCACCCTCTCCCCTGTCTTCCTGTACAGCACATTTAATATTTTCAAATTCGATCGTCTCTCCTATCCTTGCTTTACGTGCAGGGCCGGTAAGGGCGCGCCATCGCTCTGATTCACCTTCAAGACGCTGCAGAAGCAACACCTCTATTCGCCCACCCGAACCAGCCCTATGCCCCATTAGGCGGGCTGGAATGACCTTGGTCTGGTTGAGAACCAAAACATCACCGGAATTCACATACTCGAGAAGATCACCAAACATTCTATCCTCCAGGCTCTTTGAATCACGGTGGATAACAAGAAGTCTGGAATCACCGCGATGTTCCGGTGGATATCGGGCTATAAGGTGTTCGGGCAAATGATAATCGAAATCGCTTAGGCGCAAACTCATCTTCGTTTAAGTCGAGAGGCTATATCCGCGAACCGTTCGCGGTACAAAGCTCGGCGGAAAGGGTACTCTAACAAAATACATAAGGCTCCGATCGTTAAAGCAAAAAGCATTAACCGTAATACTGGAATTTCAATACCAATGGCAATCGGCAGCAAACCCGAAAGGGCTGGCTGGATTATAAGCCCAACTACGAGTGCAACGATCACGCCGATGATAACCGGCAATACAAAGTTCTCTTTCCATCGAAGGCGAACCGTCTGACGTAAATAAAGCAACATCCCCGCATAGCCGATCACATTAACAAGCGACACAGCAATAGCGATATATAAAATTCCTCCCCATTGAAAAGCAGCAATAAGTAAAACAAGAAGCAACAGTTGAAGGCCACGTACAACCGAAATTTCTGTTAGCTTTAATGTTGCTCCCAGGATCATTTTCGCGTTTTCAAAAAGTGGCACGGTTAGAACGAGTCCGGCAAGGGCAGTAAGCGGTTCGGCCACGCCGCCCCAATTAGAAGATAAAAATACCCGTACGATATCTTTGCTTTCCAATGCTACAAAAATAGTGATGGGTATCAGCAACCGGACCAGGAAGAAGTTCGTCACACTAAAGGCACGTTCCAGCATCGAGCGGTCGTGTTGTACCTCCGCGTAGGTTGCGATCGATACTCGAGCAACAATAGGAGCAACTGCGGTTGCGGGCAACAATGCAATAGTAAATGCCTGCGCATAATATCCAAGATAGAAGGATCCGAATAAAAACGCGACTAGTACATTGTCGATCTTAAAGAGCCAGCTTTCAAACACCCGGTTGAATAGCACCTTCGTACCAAATCGCCAAAGCCAACGCGCTGTACTTCTGTTATAGTATTTCCAGGGATGCCGTTTTAGTGTTTCAAGACCGCTCTTCTTAACATAATATTTATCGAGTAAATATCCAATGAACGTTGAAAGGATCGTCGCCAATGGAATGGCCCAGGCTCCTCCACCCCACAGAGCAAATATAACTGAAGTCGCATGCAAGAGAATGTTCGCAATAAGCGTAACACGAGAAACCATTGAGTAGGAAAGCTCTCGTTCTAGTATCTGAGTGTAAAAGGTATCGAGAGATGATGTAAATCGTTGCACCGCGTATATGCCAATGAGGGCCGCCAAAATAACACCGTGCGTTTTCGACAGAGAAAATAATCCAAGTGCCATCGCCAACACCGCAAAAAAACCATTGACCAATACTGTCAGGATAAAGACGTTTTCCTTAAGGTTCGGCAGCGGTTCGTTTACGAGATTATCACGAACATTGATGATCGCGCTTGAAAATGAAAAAGCAGCAAAACTAACAATAAGATCGACAAAGCTAAGAGCTGCCTGATAAACACCAACCTGCTCGGGAGTAAGCAGTATTGCAAGAGCTTTACGAGCAGCGATACCAAGAAGCATCGAAAGGTATGTCGCACCTGTGAGAAGTGCTGCTCCTCTAACCGCACGCCGGCCAACCGTCTCCTTAATTGGACTCGAATTTACAATGGCTGAATTTGGATCGTTTAGCTCCAATTCATTTCCGACTTCTATTCGCTCAATTCCAGGTTTGGGATCCATTATTGCCCAAGATAGGCGTGCTTTACCTCTTCATTCTGTGCCAACTCTTTCGCGGGTCCTGAAAGCACGATCTTGCCGGTCTCCAAGACATACGCTGTGTGAGCAATAGCGAGCGCAAGATTTGCATTCTGTTCGACCAGTAGCATTGTGACACCCAACTCCCGATTGATCTCAACGATCTTTTCAAAGATGGTACGGACAAGTATCGGGGCAATTCCGAGCGACGGTTCGTCAAGCAAAAGCATTTTCGGCTTCGACATCAATGCCCGTGCAATGGCCAGCATTTGCTGCTCACCGCCGGAAAGCGTACCTCCCGGCTGCCACAAGCGCTCTTTCAGTCGTGGGAAAACGGTAAAGGCAAATTCAAGGTCATTCTTTATACCGTCCTGGTCTTTTCGAAGATAAGCGCCCATCCGTAGGTTTTCCTGAACCGTAAGATTGGCAAAGATCATCCGGCCCTCGGGGGCATGAGCGATTCCCAGCTTCACAATATCGTGCGGAGCCATATGAGTAAGCTGGTGCCCTTCCCAATCGATCGAGCCGTTCCTCGCTTTGAGCAACCCTGAGATGGTGCGCAGCAATGTCGTTTTGCCGGCGCCATTTGCGCCAATGAGAGTCACGATAGCACGTTCCGGCACTTCAAGGGAAATACCTTTGAGCGCTTTGATCTCGCCGTATGATACGTGAAGGTCGCGGATTTGAAGCATTACTGAGGGCGACTATCGCTTGAAAGAATTGCAAACACTCGCTGGCACTACTTTCCTTCCAGTTTATCCTGACTCGCGCGAGAAATATCCAGGATCCGAGTAACCCACAGTTTCAATGAATCAGAGGAATTCAGTAAAGCACCGACGGGTGCCGGATAGCGGAAGACTTCCGGTGCAAAGAACTTCCCTTCCATCACTGGTGCCCAGGGCTGCACTTGCTGTTTATGGGGCTCGTAAAGATCCCAGTGCCAATTGTGCTCGTAAAACTCACGAAGTGGATATGAAATAATGTAATAATGGACGCCATACTTCCTCAAAACATTTAAAAGGTCGGCGCTAGCCGCAATGGAATCGACCAAAGGTTGATCTGCGGCCAAGCCTTCCAGTTGAAGAATTGGCTTGCCGGTAATGAAGGCCGTAAGCCCGGCCCGATCACCCATGGCATATCGGCCAGGATGTGAATCGGTAAATGGTTTGATTCCAAGCGCATGAATATAAATATTGGGCTGAGCGCGAGTTTCCGATTCAACAAGATTAATCTTCGATGTTAAGCCGAGAATATCGTGATATAAGACAACCGCTGCGATAACCAAAATCGTCGGTAGTGCAAGAAAAGCTAACTTGTTGACCCCTCCCCTAAGCTTAACCGGTAACCGTTCAAGCATTTCAAACAACGAAGCGGCGGCTGCAATTGGGTAAGGATAGAAATACCACACATAAGAGCTCCAGGACAGCTTAAGGCATAATAGGATAGCGAACAGTATGGGAAAAGCAAATATTAAGAATCTCACAACGCGTTCACTACCATACTCGCGTAAGCGAAAAACAGAGAAACAGAATCCGACGATAGTCAGAAGAAAATATAGCGCACCTCGAGGAGTGGCAATTGTCTCCACAGCCCGAAATGAAAAATGCCAGCCCCCAAGCTGCTTTGCTTCAGCACTTACTGGGATCCAGGCACCAAAAGCAATCCTGTTCCAGAAAAAATATATAAGAATCGGAGAAAGACCTAGAAGAAAAGCGAAAGCATTGCGACGACTTTCTTTGAATGATAGTATTGAAAGAACTGCGATCCCCATCAGCAACAACGTATCCAGGCGAGCAATGACTGTAAGGCAACCGATAACTCCGGAAAGTAATCCATCAAAGCCTCGCTTCGAAGATAGCATTCGAAGCAGCATAATGGCAAAGAACAAATAGAGTGGAATTACTACAACTGTCTCCATTCCCAGAAAAATCAGGACCGTCAAAAGAAGGGAAACGGTCAGGCAAACTGCCGCTAGCCACGGCTGGGGACCATACAGTTTACGAAATAGCTTAAACGTTAGAATTGCAGTTAATGCCGAGGAGATTATCTGCACACATTCGATTAAAATAAAGCAAAGTCTATCGTTGCCATTCGCAATAAGATTTAGGCTCATTAGCACCCACATCCAAAGAGGATGATAACCGTTGGTTGATACTATTCCATCAAATGAGGATATTCCATGCAGAGCGAGATTCTTTGCAGGTAAATAATAGTAATAGAAATCATCCTGCGGGATGATCGAGTAAGCTAAAGAGTGTCGTACAATATGGTATAGGGGCTCATAGGCAAGCCCGCAGGCAAAAAGAGCTGTAATAGTTACAGCAAAACCATCCTTACCGACTACACGAAGAAAGGACAAAGCGTATGAGTATCAGGTAACTTCGCCCAAGTATGCTTCTATTACCTTGGGATCGTTTCGAATCTCCTGGGGAGTTCCTTCTGCAATCTTAAGACCGTAATCAAGAACGTAAATTCGTTCGCAAATTCCCATTACAAGGGACATATCGTGCTCAATAAGCAGAATGGCGATCTTAAATTGCTCACGAAGCTGTTGAATTAACTTCATCAGCGATTGCTTTTCAGCCGGGTTCATGCCTGCGGCAGGCTCATCGAGCAGCAACAGTTTTGGATTGGTCGCCAAAGCTCGCACGATCTCGACGCGTCGCTGATCGCCATACGGTAAGCTCCTCGCCAGTTCATCGCGGGCCTCACGGAGATGAAAAAGATCGAGTAATTCGTCGATCTTCTTCGATAGTACACGTTCATTGGCGTAAAACCCGGTCATGCGCAACATAGACCGTCCTAAACGAAAGGACGTCTGGTGGGTTAACGATACGCGAATGTTATCGAATACTGATAGCCCCTGAAATAGCCGAATATTCTGAAATGTGCGAGCGATACCGCGATGACTGATCTGGTTAGGCTTTAAGCCATTTAATCGCTCCCCATGAAAAATCACGGAGCCACTGGTCGGTTCATATACGCCCGTGATCATATTGAACACTGTCGTTTTTCCAGCGCCGTTGGGACCGATAAGTCCCACGAGATCGCGAGGGCCGATAGTAGCGCGCAGATCCCCCACGGCCGTAAGGCCGCCGAAGCGCATGGTCACTTGATCAAGGGACAGTCCTTCCTTCATCGAGGAATAATCAGCAACGAGTGACGACTATTAGTTTCTTGTGATGATCTACTTGACCTCGGGTCGCACAAACGGTGGCTTATGAACAACGGCCTTTACTCGCTTGCCCGGGCGAACTTCAACCAGCACTTCCGAACCATCTTTTGAGAGGGCAGTCGGTACGTACCCCAAAGCAATCGACTTATTTAACATTGGCGAAAGATTGCCGCTGGTCACTTCCCCGATCGTATAACCATTTTCATCGACGATCTTATGTCCATGGCGCATGATCGCACCTTTTTCATCCGTTGTGATTCCAACCAACTTACGGCTAAGTCCCTTCTCTTTGATCTCACGAAGTGCCGGGAATGCAAGACATTCTATCGACTTATTAAGCTTCGTGATCCATCCCAGTCCAGCTTCCAACGGATTGGTCTCTTCCGTAATATCATTACCATAGAGGCAGTATCCCATCTCGAGACGAAGCGTATCGCGGGCGCCTAATCCAATTGGCTCAAGTCCCTTTGCCTTACCTGCCTCAAAGAGCTTATCCCATACTTTTGAACTTATTTCCGGAGCGCTCGAAAAGAACAATTCATAACCAGGTTCACCGGTATATCCGGTGCGGGCAATGATCATATCGGTATCTGCAAGGCGTCCACGAGTAAAGTGATAATACTCGATCTCATCAAGGTTCGTCGAGGTAAGTGTTTGAAGAATATCTTTCACGCCCTTCCCTTGCACCGCAAGGAGCGCAAATGCATCCGAGTCATTGCGAAGCTTTACATTGAATTTGCTTGCCTGTTTCGAGAACCATGCCCAATCCTTATCGGCAGTCGCACCATTCACAACAACCATATAGTGATCGGGCTCCAGCATATAGACGATGAGATCATCTAAGAGCGTACCCTGCTCATTCGGCAACGAGCTATATTGCGCTCCTCCAGGTACCAGAGCCGAAACATCATTCGTCGTAATGGTCTGCAAAAATTTTAGCGCATTAGGGCCAGCAACATCGAACTCACCCATGTGAGATACGTCGAACACACCTCCGACACCTTCGCGGACGGCTTTATGCTCGGCGATAATTCCCTTTGGATACTGAACTGGCATTTCGAAGCCGGCAAACTCGACCATCTTGCCGCCTAAGTCTACATGCTTTTGATAAAATGGTGTGCGCTTCACTCGATTTTGGAGGTAGTTTTCTGTTACAGCGAGAAAATCTGGATCGGAATTGATCCAAATTTTGACTACAAATATACGGAGATATGCATTTTAGACCGCGCATTCGGTACTTTTTGCTGGTAACGTTTGCATGGTTTACGGGTTAGAATAAGCATGCGTTATCTTATCTCGCTCATAGTCTTAACGTGCGCTACAACGCTCCATGCCCAATCCTCGTATTCTGTAGAAGCATGGTTCTGGCATAATCATTTAAGCACCTTGGATAGTACCTACATTCAGGACGAGGATATTTCTAATCAGGCCTCCATTCCAATCCATTTTCAGCAGCGAGATTTTGAATATTTGGATTCCGTAGCAAATGCAGTTGGTTTTTGGAATCTGCCGGACACACTTTCTGCGAGTTCTCAACGCAATGTAGGGGGAGCTGTTTTTGGCCAGCCGATCTTACAGCCAGCTTCTGGCCGAACAGACACCTCGATCTCAACTCAAAAGAATCACAAGCGTGTTATTCTCTTAAGTTGGCCGGAAAACCGTGCATACACCGATGCGCTACGCAAATTCGAATTTGCCTTAATTAAAGTTGTGCAAGAGCAACCTTATGCCAATACACTCCCTAAACCTAAAGTGAGGCAATAACTACTTCCAACGAAATCGGAATGTCACACTGGTCCCTTCATGAGAGGATTCGATTGAGGACTCATTACTAAGAGCTTTTAAGAGGTACACTCCTCTTCCGCCGGGGCGATGCAAGTAAGGACCATTTGTAGGATCAGGTACCAGTTCGGGAGCAAAGCCAGCCCCTCGATCACGAACGATAAATGTTATCTCGTGATCTGTTATTTTGCATTCCAGCTTTACTTTGCTGGTACGGCATTCCTTACAACCATGCCGAATCGCATTCGTTACGCATTCTGATAGGGCAAGAAGAGCATTATGGCGAATATCATCAGGAACATGCGCGCGCTCGAGTTGGCGATTAGTCCATTCATGGACCTGCTCCAATTCTTCGAGTCTGCCAGGTATAAGTAAATGCTCCACGCTCCGCTCCAAACTTAGATGAGAAAGAAAATAGAGTTCGTATTCATTTACTCTTTTTCTTTCATCTGTTCCTGCTTTATGACCGCGAGATCACTCATGAGATCAATTAGTTTTGCAAACCCCCTGGGCGTCAGTTCTATATATTCATCCGCCGTTGCAAAACCACGCTCTTTTGCTTTTTGAATGATAGCGCGTACTTTCTCTACGGCCTCCGAGAAGGATTGTTGCAGTTTCGAGAAACCTTCCGTCTGCGACCCTTCACGTTGCATAAGCCGAAGGGTCTTATCGGCAAAGGTCGCATAGAAAAGCAGGTCGTGCTCTAAGCCAGTATCGCCGGAGAGCGAATCGAGCAGAACGGAGGTAGTTTTCGGATCCTTGAGAATCAACGTTATGCTACAGATGCTTCAACGCTTGCATGCACTCCATCTCCTGCTGTACGGGCGGTTTCAATGAAGGCAAGCAATTCATTCTGGTATTTCTCCCAAAGGTTCGCGCTCATATCGGAAACGATCGATCGGAGCGCTTCCGTATCGGCAGGCTTGGAGGTGACGATCTGCTCGAGTTGCTTATTGTTGAAGAACGCAAACGGCTTTACACGTTCTTCGCGCGCACGGCTGTTTCGCCACTTACGAACGGCCTCGAATAGAGGAAAATCTTTTTCAGCCACATCCGGCTTGTACTCTTCCGGCGCACTCTTTTCTTGCCTAGGGGCTACTGAATGCGTCGAGACCGGCTTTGAAATGGCACCCTTTCTTCCTCGACTTTCCTGCCCATGCCGCTGGGTATCACGACCGGTGGGTTGTGTATTATGTTGACGAATCTCGTAGGCAACAAAGACATTCCATGTGCCTCCATCACTCGATGGTACCGGCGTGTAGTTCGCTGACCAATGGCGGACTATCTTGCCAGCAAGGAATTCATTGAAAGCCTGTTCGTCTGACGAGTCCTTAATATGAAAAGATTTAACCAGAAGATCGGACATTGGAGAAGAAATAGAAAGGTTAATTATGCCACGGCCAATTATCGCCATGTAATAGAAGAATCTATACCTTCACGGTGCCCGAAGTGTTCCGAGCGGCTATTCCTGCCTACGAACCCCTAAGCGGTGCAGAGTGCCATGTTTAGCTTCGTGACGGCGAAAAATGAACGTTAGGACCACACCGGTGAAGAACCCACCAATATGCGCCATATAGGCTATTCCACCCATATCACTTGCCGCATGACGGTAAACCGAAGTCCACTCGGAAAAGAGTTGAGTAGCGATCCAAAGGCCGAGGATAAACCATGCCGTTACGGTTGCAGTAAACGGCCAGATGATCAGCACACGAACGCGATTCTTCGGAAAAAGGATAAGATAGGCCGCTAAGATCCCCGCAATAGCGCCTGATGCACCGAGGCTTGGAACATCGAGATCGGGCATTGAATACGTTTGAGCCAACATCGCGGCCGTCCCACAGGCGAAATAGAAGATCAGGTACTTGATTTTTCCGAGATTATCTTCCACATTATCGCCGAAGATATAAAGATAGAGCATATTGCCGAGCAAATGTACAAAGCCGGCATGAAGGAACATCGAGGTAAAGATGTTCGTGAACGGTTGTAACCCTCGGGTAAATGCAACCGGAACGATCGAATACTTATCGACGAACGCCTGGCCCTGCGAAAGTTCGAGCAAGAACACTGCGACGTTGATCGCGATCAGGAGATTCGTAATAATAGGATACGATACCCGCTGAGAATTGTCGTCGCCGATCGGTAATAGCACGGGAGGCTCTCTTCTTTTTAATTACTACTGAACATCGACCAATGTGAGCGTACGCTTTATATATGCCTGCTCTGGGGCGCCATTCGTTACGCGACGCTCTATCGTCTCGCGTCGCACCGTAAGGCCATTCTCCTTGCGAATATATTCTTCTCCGTTCGAGAGCCAATGCGAGAGAAGTTGACCCTCCACCACTTGGTCGTTACTGGTCTTTACCTCAAGGTCAAACATGGCAGTATCCTTATCAACTTGCTTTATTAAGTAGTCAAACGCGTGTGACATGTAGCTCGGTTTTTCTGCAACGACTGGTTCTGGAGAGATAGGACTTTGCTGTCCAATATAATAGTGGTGGGGGTGTGATATTCTTGAAGAAGAATCATGATACCTTGCACTTATCAAAGGGTTCATCCGGCCAGGTCTCGGATATAGTATTAATTCAAACGACGATTTAATCCTTAAACTATCCGCAACCATTGAACCAATGATCGACGGCTGTTTCAATCGTTCGCGGAAGATACTATCCTGAACGCTCCATCGTAACACTTCACCGTTAACGTAATGACCGAACTTATCAATAGTGATACGATATAGCGGAATATCCTCTCCCAGTCCTCCCATAGACTGTTTTGTCCCATCGTCACCACCCTTCCAGTCATGGACCTCGTTAATTTCAACGGTCAATGTTGCATTACCAGCCGCATCAACATGGTCAACGCTTATCATAATATCCTTTTTAATATTATAATTGCCATCTTGGTACCCAGGCTCGCCTCCTGGATTCCGAATTTCATCTACATGATGATAATGCAGTCTCTGGCCGGTTCGAAAATGGTAAGCCAGGTCAACCGGTGAAGGCGCCAGCAATTGCGCAAATGATGCGGAAGCGCTTGTAAAAATAAGGACAAAGGTGAGGTGTGCAATCTTCATATTATAATGAGAATATCACACTGCAAATATAGGGCGCAAATCTTTCTGAAACGAAAAAGACGGCAGTATTGCCGTCTTTTAGTGGGCATTACAGGGTTCGAACCTGTGACCTCTCGCGTGTGAAGCGAACGCTCTGGACCAGCTGAGCTAAATGCCCAATAACCGGGCTCCCTAACTTGAGAGCAACAGGCGTGGTTCCGAATAGCGTTACGGTCCAGTCGATGAGTAATAATATTCGAATTGGAGCACCTTTCTCCACCCATTACGAGGATTTCGAATCGCAATGGATTCAAGCAATCCACGAACATCATACTTAATGGCAACGCTTTGAAGAGGCGCTTCCGCAGTACGAATAGAAGCATTCAGATAACGTTCGTCTGGAAGATAATGGTTATCTGCATAAACTTTTTCTCCGGTACTATCGAGGGTCGTTCGATCTTCTTCACGAATTGTGCTATCGTATCGCACCCACAGGGATGGCTCTTCGGCAAATGAAAAATGTGTCGTCTTTCGAGGCCCTCGCGAGAGAGCATACTGTTCCATTCGATAGCCGTTGATTGTATCGTGATACACATTCAAAAATCCATATGGTTCTCGAAATGCACGATCGAATCCGATACTTTGATACTGATATCGTTCAACCCGTCCAATCGAATCGAAAGCTGTTAATTGAATTGCTGTAAGTTTTCCCTGCCCATTATAATACATGGTGTCGTATTCCATGATCTCTTTCGTCGGCAATCCGGTATTTTGAAGATCGTGGAAAAAATGATCCCCCTGTAGGCTTCCATCTGGCGCCCGGACCTCAACTCGTTCCAAGGCTCCGTTCTCATCATAAAAATATTCCTGCGGCGGATGCCAGGTATCGGTTGCTAACTCGAACCAGTTACGAGCGAGGCGACCCCGATCGTCAAAACGCCATCGTTCTATGGACATCGTTCGCCCATCCGTAATTCTCGTTTCTGTTGTCTTCCGACCAAGGCTATCGAAGACTATATCGACTGAATCACTATTACCGGAAAGTGGGAGCCATTCTTCCCCTGGTACTGGATGCCCGCCAAGCGAGACCTCTCGGCCATGCTTCGTCAGATTATAATCATAATAGTGCTCACTGAGCGTATCCGGATGGGTACCAGATTCTTTAATGTTAACTTCGCGGATAGAGAAGCCACGAAGTCCATTCGAGAATGCTTCACGTGCCCATAGAGCATAGTCGATAGAATCCGGTGCAAAACCACGATCGATCATTCGCGTGGCAGCAGTTTGCGAATAACAGCAATAGGTATCTCCTGCAAGAAGCAGGGCGGCGAATAAAATAACAGCGAACTTGGACAACGGCAAAACTTTCTTTAGCAGCGATGAATGAGACGCGGAAACGACAAATTCGGTTCAATTTATTCGCAGGGACTTATGGAAACTATCACATGTTCCATTATTCATTGAGTGAAGCTTAGCTTTATAATTCGTTAAATAGTCGTTGATGAAAATAGCAGTAATTGGCGGAGGCCCGGCCGGTCTTTACTTTTCGATCCTGGTAAAAAAATGGCGACCGGATATCGAGATCGATCTCTTCGAGCGTAATGCACCCGATGATACGTTCGGTTGGGGTGTCGTCTTTTCCGATAAAACGCTGAGCTACTTGAAGGTCGAGGATGAACCAAGCCATGATGCGATCGTTCAGCGCTTTGAACGGTGGGATAACGTTGACATTATACATCACGACGAGAAAATAACTGTTCGTGGCAATAAATTTTCAGGTATAGCGCGAATCGAAATTCTGCATATTTTACAGGAACGAGCCAGAGAGCTTGGTGTCCAGCTTCATTTTCGAGCACCGGTGCTCGACCTAAGTCAGTTTCAATCTTATGACCTTCTTGTTGGTGCGGACGGTATTAATAGTGAGATTCGCTCACAGTATGCTGAAACCTTTAAGCCAGATCTGAGCACTCGAACGAATCGTTATATCTGGTATGGTACGCCTCATCTTTTTCATGGCCTCACGTTAACGTTTCGCGAAAATAATGCCGGTGTTTTCGCTGCTCATTCCTATAAATTCAATAAGACTACTAGCACCTTCATTGTGGAATGTGATGAAGAGACGTGGCAAACTGCCGGTTTCCAGGACATGGACGAAGACACTACCCGCCATTATTTGGAAGAGGTATTTCATCATGATCTCCATGGCGGCAAGCTCCTTTCCAATAATTCGAAATGGATCAACTTTGTGTTAGTCAAGAACCGGCATTGGTGGAGCGAACGGAAAGACAAGGGTTATGTCGTGCTGCTGGGTGACTCCTTAGCGACGGTTCACTTCTCTATCGGCTCGGGGACGAAATTGGCATTGGAAGATTCTATCGCATTATTCCATGCCTTACGCCTAACGGAACGTCTACCGGATGCCTTGATCGAATTTGAGGCACAGCGTCGGCCGGTTGTTGATGAATATCAGGATGCGGCCTACGAAAGCCTCCTCTTTTTTGAAAACCTAAAAGACTATATGCATCTGGATCCGATTCCCTTCGCTTATAGACTGATGACTCGCTCGGGAAAGGTCGACCATGAGAATCTTCGGCGAAGAGATCCGGTATTTGTAGAACAATACGAAAGTTTTGTGAAATAATTAAAGACCCCGCCAAAGCGGGGTCTTTAATTATGCAGTAATTTCTCTTTAGCTTCTTGAACGCTTACTGTGTCCGTTCTCACTATGCCCATTTTCGGACATAGACATTGACTTGCGAGCTTGGTCTCGAACGTGGATCTGATTATTCACATTCTTTACACCGGAGACTTCCTCGGCAATGTCTTCAGCCAGCCTCTTCATCCGACGGTCCTCGACATCGCCAGTCAAAATAACTTCACCTTGACTAACTTTTACTTCGATATTCGAGGGATCCATATCGCCGTGCGTGGTTAAGCGTTCTGATACTTCTTCCTCGATCCGTTCGTCTGAACGTTTATAATTTTTGGGGCCAATACCAGCGTAGCGCCCGCGATTCGATTGCATGCCGCCCCAATTGGAGCGCCCCCCAAACTCTTCCATTCCGCTTGGTATACCACGTTCGAAACTCCGTCCTCCCTGCATACCGCTGTATTCGCGGTTCTCGGAATTCCAGGAGTTGTTACGATCACTATACTGCTCCTGATTACCTCGCCCGTAGCTGTTTCCTTGATTCCAGCCAAAATCACGGTCGCCATATCTTCCCGGATTGTAACCTCCTCTACCATTATTCCCTTCAAAGTAATCTTGACTATACCCACGGCTTCCCTGATTCCATCTTCCGCCACGATAGTCTTGTTCGCGATCGTTGAAGGGAGCACCTTCATGCCATGTTGGATATTCTTCTTGCCATCCGCGATTAATATCAGGATCATATCGGGAGCGTCCATACCCTGAGAATCCATATCGTTCACCGTATCCTGGACGACCAAAATCTTCGCGATATTCGGACGGACCGTATTCACCGCTCCGCCACATGCCGTCGCCTTCCCTCCCCCGATTGAAACGACGTGCGTTCTCATTTTGGAAATCCTGCGTTGAACGGTGTTGTGAAGAAGCATTTCGACGGCGTTCATCTCGCTCGTACCAATTGCCAGCCTGGTTGTGCTGGCTCATTCTGTCGTTGGCGGAATCACCATCGAAGGTTCGAAAATCGTTACCTTGCCGCCGATAGTCATTCTCCGTAGGATAATCACTTTCAAAACGCGATTCAACATCCTTATAAGCCATGTGTATTTCTCCTGAATAAAGATTCAGCAAAAACGTGGCAAAGTATATGCCCGAAATGGCTCTACTATACACTCACTGGAATGCGACTTGGAGTCTTTCTCCTTCTATGAGGCGCATTCCGTTTGTTTTTTTCGCACGAGTGATCTTACTCACTGCCTCATTCATATTGGCAATATTTTCTTTAACGACCAAGCTTTCAGGACAGGAATTCGTCTTTGCCGCCGGTTCGATCGCCGCTGCCATGCTTGCTTCAATATTTCGGAGAAAGAAAAATCATACGACATCTAACAATAGAGGTCGCATAACAAGAAATCATAACCCTACACCACCACGGATTCCTCGTTTACAATAAGATGAGGGATATGATCCTTCAATTTAGAGAAGCCACCGTGTACGTTTTCGATATTTTGAAAACCATATCGCTTGAGAATACTGGCAGCGATCATTGAACGGTATCCTCCCGCACAATGCACAACATACTCTCTATCCGGATCGAGTTCAGAGAGCCGTTCTTCCATGGAAGCAAGGGGGATTAAAACAGCACCTTCAATATGTGCTTTCGAATATTCGTTGGGGTTTCGAACATCTAAAACTATTGGCCCTGCAACTGCCCTGTCAGAAAAATTCGATGGCTCGATGGATCGAATTTTTTCAATCGGTCGTCCTGATTTCTTCCATACTTCAAAACCACCATTAAGAAAGCCAAGAACATTTTCATATCCTATTCTCGCCAACCGGCGTACTGCCTCTTCTTCTCTTCCATTAGGCGCAACGATAACGAGCACCGAAGAAATATCTAACAGTGTCCCAACCCACCAAGCATATTTATCATCGAGGCCAATATTAATGGAAAGCGGAATATGCCCGCTCTCAAAGTCTACAGGACTTCTGGCATCCAGAACAATAGCTCCTTTTGATAGGGCAAGGTCAAAAGCCTCCAGTGTTAATGGCTTTGAATTGTCCTCCATAACATGGCGTAGAGGCTTATAGCCTTGTTTATTGATTGCAGCATCATGGAAATAATAGCGCGGAGGTGCTGTCAGCCCGTCCGTTAAACGCTCGATAAATTCTTCTCGGCTCATGTCCTGCAAAGCGTAATTAAATTGCTTTTGCGTCCCAAGAGTCGTCCATGTTTCCTTACCGATATTTTTGCCGCATGCCGATCCCGGTCCGTGAGCTGGATAAACAAGAAGATCGTCCGGCAAAGGCTTAATTCGCTGATGCAAAGAATGATACATCATTCCTGCGAGCGATTCTTTCGTCATTTTGCCATCGAGTAGATCAGGTCGACCAACGTCACCAACGAAAAGTGTATCCCCGGAAAACAGTGCATGCATCTTGCTCCCTTCGTCACGCAATAAATAGCAAGAGGACTCGGGGGTATGTCCTGGAGTATGCATGACCTCGAGCGTGATCTTGCCGAGTGGAAACACTTCACCATCTTTAGCGACATGAACTTTATAATCCGTTTCGGCACCAGGACCAAAAACGATCGTTGCGCCCGTTGCTGCGGCGAGATCGAGATGGCCGGAAACAAAGTCAGCGTGGAAATGCGTCTCGAGTATGTATTTGATCCGAGTTCTTCGCGATTGGGCTAGCTTTATGTAGTCGTCGATCTCACGGATCGGATCAATGACCGCTGCTTCTCCATCGGATTCAATATAATAAGCGGCCTCAGCGAGACAATTGGTGTAGAGCTGTTCTATGTACACGACAACAAAATAATTTAACTATAAAACCAGCAATAACAGTTATGCGAAGAAAAGGAGGCCCAAGGATAAAGGGTGCCCAATTTCTGATATTATAGCGGTATTGCTACTTAATTCGTAATTTTGTGAGAATGGCAGAGGTTCTTTCGTCGCTTGCTAGTAAAATTCACGAAGCACGGCATCGTTTGATGACCGGCCATGCTGCCTCTGCGCTGGAAGAGCTCACTAAAATAGCAGATCCATTCGCGACACTGTCTATCGTTAAAGGCGAATGCCTCTACGTGATGGGCCGTTTTAAAGAGGCTACCGCTGAGTTCGCCGATGCTTTACGCCGTTCACCGAATTCACCTCGGACGGAGATCATGTTGGAGTTGGCCACTGACATGGCCGAGCTTAATCGTACTCTTATCCCTGCTGTCACAATTGAGTCCTTGGTTGGTGTTACATCGGAGTCAATTGAATTTCCACTAACATCAAAACCGATCGAAGAAAAAGCTGCGCCGATGGCGATACCGGAAGTCGCGCTTACCGATGAGATCGGACTTGTGAGCGAAACACTTGCAGATCTGATGATCCAACAAGGGAAATACGATGATGCTCGAAAGGTGTTTATACAGCTCTCGCGACTGAACCCTGACCGTTATAGTTATTTCCGCGAGCGAATAACACAATTAGACCAACGAAGTTGACCGCATACGATCGCTCTTTTTTTATCCTTCACCCCGGTGTAATAAGATGGTGCTTTGCCATCTCGATCGCGTTATGTATTACTTCCTGTGGTACGATCCCTAAAACATCGGTAACAGCACAGCCTGAGGGCCGTCCTCTTTCGTCAGTAAATGATTCGCTTTATGCCCATGTACTTGATCGTGCAATGTCGCCAACTGGGGCAATCAGCTTTACACGATTAGAAGGAGATACAGAACTTACTGACTATCTGGAACAGATCGCACAAGCGAAACCTGAAGTGTTCCTTTCACGCTGGCAATTGCTTGCCTTTTGGATCAATGCGCATAATGCGTTTGCCCTCGACCTCATCCGGTCCAACATGCCAGTGCACTCGATCTCTGATATTGGAGGATTCCGGTATGCACATGTTCTAATGGTTGGCGGAACATTATATTCTCTCGACGATATCGAGCATGTTATTATCGGCAAGCAATTTCGAGAACCGAGAGCATTCTTTGCATTGTACGATGGCTCAAGATCATCCCCAGCTCTTAAACATACGCCATACTCGGAAGCTCACCTCAGTGAAGAGCTGGATAAACAACTCAAAACTTTCCTGGCTGATAGCAGCAAAAATTATTTGGATCCCCATTCTAATACATTGTATCTCTCAGAGGTCTTTAACGATTATGCTGCTAACCTTGAGGATGCTGCTGGTGGATCATTACTCGAATTCGTTAAGGCATTTGCACCACCCAAAATGGCAGAGTGGCTTGGCAGGCATCCGAATGTTAGAATTTCGTATTTAAGTTACGATAATACTTTGAATTCGAGTGATATAGAACAACCCCATGAACCGCCGACCCATGAACGGAAACAAACTTCTCGAAGATCATCTGGAGGCATTAGATAAAAGCATACAGACCTTTTGCGATGCTGCTTCAGAATATCCGGCTGACCTCATCCGGCTTAAGCCGACGGAGAAAGCCTTTAGTGCGACCGAGATCGTTTACCACATGCTAGAGGTAGAACGACTCTGGCAGCGGCGAATTCATGGCTTACTTGACCACACGTCGACCTATTTTCAGCAAATGAATCCTGATAAAGAAGCGAAGGAAAATAAGTACAATGAAAAGCCTTATCGGGAAGGGATCGAAGAACTGAAGGTGGCGCGCCAGGAAACGTCCAAATTAGTTCGTTCAATGAAGCCGCGCGAATTAGAGCTTACAGGCACTCACTCGAAATACGGACCAATGAACACGTATAAAATGCTTTCGACTATGTCCGAGCATGACCATACCCATCTCGCTCAGCTAAAGCGTACGTTATTACAGGTTCAAACCGGTTCTGTAATCAATTCCAAATAGTAATTAATAACCGTGGTTGTTGCATTTATTGTGGGTGCTATCACGGGCTGGCTGATGGCAATGCCGATCGGACCAGTAAATGCCGCCGCCATTTCTCGTACACTCAAGTACGGTTATAAGTTTGGGCTGGCAGTCGGTATTGGTGCTGCTTTAATGGATGTGATATATTGTGGTGGCGCCGCCCAGATCAATCAGTTTCTCGTGGAGTCCCCGATCATCAATCTTCTTTTTGAACTTGCTGGGTTTAGCGCTTTGCTCTTTCTTGGCATTCGGCAATTGCAACCCAAAACGACGCAAGAGGAGCTATCACCGAAACAAAAAGAAAACAATGGCGGCGATGACCGTTTTGCAGGTGCAATGAAACGAATGCATATTCAGCACAAGAGTGTTGCGGGGCCTTTTATGATGGGCGTTCTGCTCTATGCGACGAATGTAATGGCCGTACCGGAATGGATTATCGTCTCCGGCCTCTGGCGAAGTTGGGGTTTGCTAGGTAGTGGATTCAGCATGAATGCTCTATTTGCTGCCGGAGCCGGCGCTGGAACATTGGGATGGTACCTTATTCTGATACGCTGGATATCAAAGCGCCATCGCGGATTCAAACCAGCCACCCTACGCAAGATCAACCTCGGCACTGGCATAGCTATGCTGGCCTTCGCAGGGTATTTCGCATATGCGATCGCATTCGAAACACACTGGGACCAGGTCAAATCACACGCAGAGCAAAATACGAAATACTTAGAACAACACTAAGTTTACCAGTTGGAGATAGCTGCGATAAGAATATCTGAAGAGACTTTGTCCTCTGCTTGATGTAAAGCGGTTCTAAGGCCACCGAGTCCCTGCGAAATGGGATAATCTGCTGTCTGGCTAAAATCTCGCTCCCAAAAAACTTTCTGTTTTTTCTGATCGCGATACACGGCGTGAACGATCATCGTGACTCGTTTTGTCGTTACCTGCTCGCCTGCTTTCACGCTTACCGGCTCGTCCATGATCCGCATAACCGCACCTTCGAGCGCGGCATCGGCGGAAGATCGATTCGCTACCCGCAGCGAACCCTCATTCGTAAACTTCTGGACCAGCATATCGGTAAGTTCTTGCCGAACGTTAGGCTGACCGAATCCAGAGTTGTCTTCCATCATTGGTATTCCAATCGTATGGATATGCGCCGGAATGCTGGCCCCTGTAAATGAATAACAGCCGCTAAAAACAAAGAAGAAGAGTATAACTAACGATCTACGATTATTCAAGTCCCTTCTCCTTTAACTTTCTGTATAGCGAACGTTCGCTAATACCGAGTGCATTAGCGGCCTGTCGACGGTTACCGTGGTAGAACTCAAGGGCTTGCTTGATCGCGTTCGTTTCCAACTCATCGAGGGAAACAATTCTGCTCGTTTCTTTTCCGTTTAATGGAGTCGCTGGAGGTAAAGCCAAGGTACCACTGGAAGAGATAGTATTTCGGCCTTGCAGAAGTTCTTTTACTTCGGCGATCTCACTGCGAAGTTCTATCAGTGCCCGGTAGATGAGTTCGCGTTCGGTTTGTTCCTTATCTCGAGCGAGTGGCGGGGCAGGAAGTGGTCGAGCATACCGGTCACCATCCCAACCCGTCGCCATACCATCGGTCAGTGCGCGCTCGACATCTCGACGTGAGATCACACAATATCCCTCTTCACGAGGAACGGCACAAGTGAGTACGACTAATTGCTCTAACGTATTTCGTAACTCGCGGATATTCCCACGCCACTCATGATTGATCAAAAGGCTGACCGCTTCCGGTTCGATCTGAGGCATACGAGCTCTGCCGCTCACATCAACAATGCGATGTTTACGAACGAACTCTTCAAGCATCGTCTCGATGAGATACGGAACATCCTCACGACGATTTCGAAGCGGCGGTATGCGAAGCATAACTGCCCGCAAACGATAATACAAATCTGAACGGAATGTCCCCGCTCTGACATCCACTTCCAGATCCCGGTTGGTCGCTGCTACAATACGAGCGTTCGTTTTTAGTGATGTTGTTGAGCCAACCCGTGTGAACGTCCCCGTTTCTAACACTCGTAGAAGTTTGACCTGAAGGGCAAGCGGCATTTCACCGATCTCGTCTAAAAAGAGAGTGCCATCCTGTGCCGCTTCAAAAAAACCTTTGCGTTGGCCTACAGCACCTGTAAATGCTCCCTTTTCGTGACCGAATAACTCTGATTCGATCAACCCCTCAGGTATGGCACCACAATTCACTGTAACGAATGGACCTTTACGTTCGCTCAGGTCGTGAATGAGCTCTGCAAAAACCTCCTTTCCGGTGCCGCTTTCGCCGATCAGAAGTACCGTAATGGAAGTAGGAGCAATAGCACGAACGACCGAAACGATCTCTCGCATTTCTTCACTGGCTGCGATAATATGTTCCGGCAGTGGTACGGTCATACTACGGGGCAGCTCAACTTCCCGTGAACGGACAGCGAGAGCCGTTGGAAGGCTGGAAACTAGTTCAGGCATTACTATCAGAACTTCTCTACGCCGCTTGTGAGTTCGGGTGGGCGATGAACCTATTCTGCGCTCTCCTACGCAACGGCGTCCCCAAGTTTCGAGGGCTGGGGATTTTAGTGCTGGCATTTGTTCCGTTGCTTACGTTTCCAATCTCGCTGGTCATTGCCCAGCCTTCCAAGGGCTACGATGTCATTTCTTACGACGCAACGGTAAAACTCGACCGTACAACTGATTCCCTTTGGGGAGTGGTCAGCATGACAGCTCGTGCAACGGACACTTGTTCTGCAATTCTGCAGCACGCCAAGTATCTCACTATTGATAGTGTTATTGCATCGAATTCCGGCTCTCGGGTGCCGATTCAGTGGCTTGATACCGCCTCTGGTGCGTATAATGTCATTCCTGTGAGTGGTTTTGTCGCCGGTCAAACATTTAGAGTAACGACTTTCTATCATGGCAAAGGCCGTCCAGAACAAAATGCCTATAAATGGGGTGGCGTTACGGATGAGGACTCCATGATGTTTGCAATGGGTGTTGGCTTTGCCGTTCCTTATACTTCTTGCACTCGTCATTGGCTTCCTTCTTACGACCTACCGGATGATAAAGCTGATTCGGTTGACTTAACATTTATTTGTCGAGATGGCGACATTATAGCATCGAATGGGCTTCTGGTGAGCGACTTCGTTAACAGCGGATGGCGCACTATGCACTGGCATATTAGTCATCCGATCGCTACTTATCTACTTATGTTTGCAACAGGCCCTTATACTTTTCAGAACATTTCGAACTCGCTCAATAAACCGTTCGAGGTATTCGCACTAAAGCGGGATAGCGCAAACTCGACAAAGGAAATGGGCGGACGCGTTGCCAATATCCTTGCATTTTACGATTCGCTCTATGGCCATTACCCAATCGAAAAGGTGGGGTACGTACTGACGCCTATCGGCTCAATGGAACATCAGGGAATGATCTGTTTGGATACGATCATCCTTCAAGCCCCGGCCCTGGCAGATACTTCCACCATAGACAATAGCACCATTGCCGTTCACGAACTATCACATATGTGGTGGGGTGATTGGGTGACATGCAAGACCTTCGATGATGCCTGGCTAAATGAAGGCTTTGCTAGATTTAGCGAGTCTCTTTCGTTAGAACATCTCTTTGGCCGCAGCCAATATTTGGTTCGCCAACATTCGAACATTGCTGGAGCGAAGAGTAGCTCGTTGCCTTTGAGTGGCGCACCAACTGTCGATAAGCACTCCAATAATTATCCTTATAGTACCATTTATCAGAAAGGTGCAGCCGTACTCGGAATGCTCCGTCAGTACCTCGGTGACTCTTTATTTTTTGCCAGTGTCCGCTACTATGGTAACGCACATGCCTATTCGACCGCGACCAGCGCCGACCTACAAAGCGCTTTTGAACATGTTACCGGCCAGGACCTGAATTGGTTTTTCAGGGAATGGGTATATAATATTGGCTACCCGAGAGATACAATTTCGTGGTCCCGCACTTCTAATGGGGCATCAATAGTGTTCAAGCAAGCCCGATATAATCCTCAAGCCTCCTATTTTCGAATACCAGTACCGGTCCTGGGCGCGACTCAAAATGGTAAATCGAAACTGGTGACTGTGTGGATGGATTCGTTACAATCCACCACCACAACAGCGTATTTTGGCTTTACACCGGACACAATCGTAATCGATCCTGACGGGTTGCTTCTAATGCGTGTAGTTAAGCAAACTTTAGCCATTCCAGAAACGCAGGGTGAGCTATTACCAAACGTTCGTATGGAAGTGTACCCGAACCCAGACCGGACGAAGATATTACAAATTGTACTTGACGGCAATAGACCTTTCGATGCAATTCGCTTATCTCTATTCGATGCAACCGGACGACTAATTCGTGCGCTCGATACTTCCTCTGCAGGTACCAGCATTCGTTTAACACTGGACACATCCGGTCTTTCTGCAGGTGATTATACTCTCGTAGCAGAAGCTGAGCATGGCGAACGAATAATGCAAAAAATTACTCTCAATCCATAATGTCACTTCATCTTTCAAAAGAGCACGACAACGAACTGGCCCGCATTGCCTACACGGCGGTTAAGGATATTCCTACTGTAGAAGAGAATGACCGAAATCGCTTAGGATATCATGTTTGGCTTTACCTTCGAGGTGAATTGGAGTCGTTGGAAGAGGCAGTCCACATGGCCCGATCGCGATATCGGCCTCGAACACTTCCAATGGAGGAAGTAGTAGCCGGTATCTCAAATGCTCTTAAAGGTGTTGAACTTCCGAAAGCGTCTTCCCCAGCCGATTAAGTTTTCTTCCGTTGAGATAAACCAATCACTACCGTCACAACTAATACTGCTGCGAGCGACCATACCGAAATGGATCGTCCCTCTTTTTCCGATTCATCGGTCATGAGTTCATAAAGAACATCGCTCTTCCCCGCTGGCAATTCTAAGACGGCTCTACCATCTTTAAAGGGACGTTGTGCTATTTCCTGGTTTCTCCTGATATCCCAAGCTTTCCAGTCTGGCCAGTACCAATGGTGCAGTACGACCGCCATGGGCGTATCAACTTGAATCGTAAAATGCATGAGGTTCGACTGCCGGGCCAGCATGTGTATCGGAATATGATGACCGGCTGTATCCTGTGCCAATGGATCTCCTTCATGAGCTAAAGCAAATTGAATCACTCGTTCTTTTGAAGAATCAGCCCAAACCGGAACATACTCAGGCGGATCGAACGGTGTACGCTGGTGATCTCGCGCGTGCACACGTATGTTAAAATCGGTAACGATTCCGAAAAACAAGGCTGTCGCCATGAGGGCAATTGCGGCCCAATTCACCAATGGCCTTGACCGCTCCTGGACAATTTTTGCAAATGCGACGGCTGCAAGCAAGCTTCCCAGTAGTCCCCATCTCCACGCGAATTGAATGATCTGGGTAAGATGCAAGATGTTCCATACCGGTCGACTGATTAAAACAGTCTGAAAAAAGATGATTGCAATGCCTACCCACAAAAGTTGCTGGAAGAGGTCATTCTTTTTCCCATGCAGCCGCCACTCGCGTAGAAGGGCTATTGTAATAACAATAACGACAAGATACTGAACGAAGCCAATACCACTTACAGAAAAATCGTGGCCGTGCAGGAGATCGAGTACCGATAATAACTGGTCTTCTAAGCCTTCATGTGTTACTTGCAAGTATTGAAGTTGTGCTAACGATCGAAAATGTTCGACAGGAAGAAGATAGAAGGCGGCGAGTCCCGAACCGAGAAGAACCGCTAATACTACAAGTGATACTTTTCCCCAATACTCGTTTCGAAGATTAACAATAATGACGACCAATCCTGCCAACCCTACCGTGGCGGCAGCCGGAACATGACTAAGTAAGAGCAACCCCCATGAAAAGCCGAGAAGCCAAAATCCACTTGAGGATTTTGAATTGTTAAGCAGCTTGAATAAGCCGGCAAATACTAAGGGAGCCCAAACGAACGCAAGATGTTCCGCCGGCCCACTGCGTATGTATAATACGTTAAGATGATATGGCGAAAAAGCGTACATTAGAGCTCCCAGCCATGCCAGCTTCGACGAAGAATGCAGTACTCGAAGCAAATAGTGCATTGTAATGAGCGATGCGAGCGTAGCGAGTATACCGAAAAGATGATAGATCGAGATCGCATCCCCACTTGCAAGAAGCAAGCGGAAGGGGGCTATAATGAAATACGCAAGCGGTGGATAAAAGTAGAATGTTAGGCTCCCAAGCCGACCATAGCCATCGGGTAGCCAGTGAGGGTACCATACCCCATCAGAGAGGACATCAGGGAATCCATCGATCCACATAAGCGCGTGAAAGCCATCGTAGCCAAGGGTGCGGACCATGAAAGGGCCGAGCAACTCGACTAACGCAGCAAGTCCTATCACGGCATAGCTTAGCCGCTCTAAAAATCGGGGTGACTTATGCAAAGACAGCCAGCTCTAAAAAGTATCTGAATGGCGAGACATTACTCGCTAAAAGTGGAAGTGAGAAAAATAAATCCCGTATCGATAGGTCAACTAATTTCGACCTTCTGCCTGTTCGTAGGCGTTGCCAATTGTACAGGAGAGAAAAAGAACTGATGACCCACGAGGAGTTATTTGAAGAATTGAAGGGGCTTGCCAACGAACTCGGAATTAAGGTCCGCTTTGAGAACGGAAATTTTGACGGTGGTTATTGCCTGCTGCGAGAACAGCGGCTGCTGGTTCTCAATCGCCGGTTTACGGTGCCGAAGAAGATTCGGACGCTTGCTATGGGCTTGAATGAGTATGGCTTGGGCGATATTTTCATCCGCCCTGCTCTTCGGGAAGCGATCGAAGACGAATTAGCGAAGGCCAACACATAAAGTGTTTTTATGATCGTCACTCTGCTTGGTACCGGCACATCGACGGGCGTTCCGATGATCGGATGTTCGTGTAATGTGTGCCAATCCCAGGACCCGCGTGACAAGCGCTTAAGAGTCAGCGTACTGATCGAGCACGGTAAAAATAATGTACTGATCGATACCAGTGCCGATTTTCGTCAGCAGATGCTTACGAAGAAAGTATCTCACCTGGAAGCGATTCTATATACCCATCAGCATTATGATCACATCGCTGGCTTTGACGATCTGCGCGCCTTTCAATTCCTTCGCCAAAAGGCACCGGTGTGTTATGCATCAGCAGAGGTCGCAGCATATGTTCGTCGTACATTCGAATATGCCTTCGGTGCAGCTACACAAATTGGTGGAGGTTTGCCAAGTGTACCCTTTATAACGATCGATGAGCGCCCATTCGAAGTGTGTAGCTTCAACGTAACGCCCATTCCCCTGTTACATGGCAAACTTCAGATCTTTGGATTCCGCATCGGCAATTTCGCTTACTTAACCGATTGCAGTGAAATTCCGGAAGACTCATTCGCGCTGCTTGCAGGGTTGGAGGTCCTTATTCTTGATGGTCTGCGTTATAAGCCTCATCCTACTCACCTGTCAATTCCCGAATCGGTAGTACTGGCGGAGCGAATTGCACCACAGATCACCTATCTCACCCACATGAATCACGACGTCTTGCACGCCAAAGCAGAACGCGAACTGCCACCGCATGTTCGTTTGGGTTACGATGGATTGTCGTTTAACTTGGCTTCTAATTAATTTGCGGAAATATCTTCCTTTCTCCCTCGTTCTTTATTTCTCGCTACCATGATAAAAGCCATTGTTTTTGACTTGGATAACACGCTCGTCGACTTTATGGCGATGAAGCGGCAGGCTATTGAAGCCGCTATTGATGCGATGCTCGATGCCGGTCTTGATCTCGAGCGATCCGATATCAAAGCGCGAATCGATGCCATCTACAAAGAACGTGGCATCGAATATCAACAGGTTTTCGATGACCTCATCTTTGGCATTTTTAATAAGATCAATCATCGGATCCTAGCCGCCGGTGTAATTGCGTACCGGCGTGCGAGAGAAGCAGCGCTGAAGCCTTATCCTCATGTTACGGCAACACTGATGGAGTTAACCCGACGAGCTATTAAGCTGGCCGTACTGACGGATGCTCCTAGCCGGGAAGCATGGCTTCGCCTGTGTCATATTGGCTTTCATCATATCTTTAATGTTGCCGTAACATTCGATGAAACCGGCGAGCGTAAACCTTCCGCTAAGCCATTTCTTACCGTACTTGATCGGCTCGATACCGTTCCCGCTGATGCATTGATGGTTGGAGATTGGGCCGATCGTGACATTGCCGGTGCAAAAGCAGTGGGAATGCAGACCGCCTTTGCACGGTATGGCGACGTCTTTAATACGCAAAATCATGGTGCCGATTACGATCTGAAGGACATCACTGATTTGCTTCATATCGTCGATTCTCAAAACGCATGATCTTCGGAATTGGAATCGACACGATCGAAGTCCCGCGTATCGTAAGGACGATCGAGGAGTATGGAAATCAATTCCTAAACAGAATTTATTCGGAGGAAGAGATCCAATATTGCATTAGGCGCCCACATGCTGCCGAACACTTTGCTGCGAGGTTCGCTGCTAAGGAAGCATTCGCAAAAGCGTTAGGGACCGGTGTTCGACGCAAATTCGTATGGCGCCATGTTGTAGTTGCTAAAGAATTATCTGGCAGGCCGTTTATTGAACTTCGAGGCGAAATGAATGGCCGTGCTCAGGCTATTATTGGTGGCAACTTTAATATTCAGCTATCAATCACTCACACCTCTACTATTGCGGAAGCGATCGTAACTATAGAGAAGCAGTAGAACTTACGTGTAACGGTCGAGGTTACTTCGAACGAGTTGACATTCCAATTTATTTTGCCGTTAGCTAATGGGTGTTCAGGGTGAGTTTTTTGAGATTGCGAGCGAGCGTTTATTTACCGATCCGGTTCCGGTAGCAACGGGAGAACCGGAAGTTGAAAAAGAGCCGGAAAGCATCGAGAAAGAAGCGGATTCTATTGAACAACCCATTGAAGAAGCGGCAAAGCCAGTCCATTCAGCGCGTAGGACTATGAAGGACTTATCAATCCCAAAACTGTATTATTCAATCTCCGAAGTAAGTCGGCTTACCGCATTAGAGCCGTATGTTCTTCGTTACTGGGAAACAGAGTTCGAAGAACTTCGCCCACAGAAAAATCGGGCAGGTAACCGCATTTATTCTAATCGGGATATTAAGTTTATCCTGCGCATTAAAGAGCTCCTTCGCGAGAAGCGTTATACGATCGAAGGAGCAAAGGCTATCCTTCGAAACGAGCGTGTATCGGAAATAAAGCCGTTAGAAGAGCCGGCTACGATCGAGGATCCTGCTCAAATCCCCCTCCCTACTGACTCCAAGCCTACCGTGCCCGGCACCATGTTGACCCTTGAAGAGATCCGCACAATGAAGAGTGCGCTCATCGAACTCAAGCGTGCTTTTATGCGAGCATAAGGGCTGCGTTACAAAGCACCTCTTGCAAGAGGCCGATCTTAGACATGAATTCGTAAATCCTCATTAATTTACGAACCTTCTGGTTTTTGCTTTCGCGGCATTTTTGTTGTTATATTGTCGGTGCTAATAGGAGCACCTATGCGAGGAACAACATTAATCATCCAAAATCGCTTTGAAACAACCAGCCGCGAGGCCTTTGATGACGGCTGGGAAACCATCGGCGAGGAGTTGCCCGTCGTCCAGACTCAATTTTTCCCCGATCAAACAAAATCCATTCTTTTCAAAAATGATAGTCCGGATATTCCAATGGCCTATTCGCTCAATCCTTATCGAGGATGCGAGCACGGCTGTGCCTACTGCAGGGCCAGACCATACCATGAATATCTTGGCTTCAATGCCGGTATCGACTTCGAATCGAAGATCATGGTGAAGCACGATGCGCCGGAATTGCTTCGAAGGGAATTTATGAAGCAAAGCTGGTCACCGCAATGCATTATGATGAGTGGCAATACAGACTGCTATCAGCCCGCAGAACGAGAGTACAAGATCACTCGAAAATTGCTGGAGGTTTTTCTCGAGTTTCGAAACCCAGTTAGCATTCTCACAAAGAATGCTTTGATTTTGCGGGACCTTGATATTCTCACTGAACTGGCTAAAATGAATCTGGTAAGTACTCTTATCTCGATCACATCGCTCGATCCCGATCTGCGCCGTAAGCTCGAACCAAGAACGTCTACTGCTGAGCGAAAGCTAAAGGCAATGTCGGAATTGGCAAAAGCAGGCATCCCAACCGGTGTAATGGTCGGACCGATCATTCCGGGACTCAACGACAACGAAGTGCCATCAATCCTTAAACGAGCAAGCGAGGCCGGAGCAACACGCGTAGCACATACGATTCTCCGTCTACCCTACGCGGTCGCTCCTATATTTACTACTTGGCTGGAAGAGAATTTTCCAGAAAAGGCAAATCGGGTGCTTACCCGAATTCGAATGATACGAGGAGGTAAGCTGAACGATCCTAATTGGGGCACACGGATGACCGGCATTGGCGGTTATGCCGATTACATGCACCGGCTGATCTATTCGCTTTCAGTGAAATACAAAATGCATGAGGAGCGAAAGCCATTAGCAACGCATCTGTTTCGGAGGAGCGGAGCCTGGGGATTATTCGAAGAGTAGGACTACGTAATAAAATTACTAAGCCCTCCATTGGAGGGCTTAGTATCAAATTACCGGCTGAATATTTCGCCCTGCTCTTCCTTCGTTGGCGGAGGAGCACCTTGCTTCTTACCCGCTTTGGCCTCTGCCTCATCGATCTCCTTATCCTCATCCGCAGGTACGTTAGCTACTGCAGCCAGGCGATCGCCCTCATTCAAGCGGACGACACGTACGCCTTGCGTATTGCGGCCCATGACGCGGATCTCCGCCACGTGCTGACGAATAACGAGGCCATCCTTCGTTACACAAATGAGATCATCGTTATCAACGACCTCTTTAATAGCGACGAGCTTACCAGTCTTTTCGGTTGCCTTCATGGTGATGACACCTTTGCCACCGCGGCGTGTGAGGCGATAATCGCTCACTTCGCTGCGCTTGCCATAGCCTTCTTCACTTACGACGAGCACCGAAGTACCCGAGCGATTCGGTGAGATCATGCCGATAACTATATCACCCTTCTCGAGCGTAATACCACGGACACCAGCCGCTGTGCGGCCCATATCGCGGACATCCTTCTCGTTAAAGCGGCAGGCCATACCTTCGTGGGTACCGATAATGATCTCCTGCTGGCCATTCGTTAGGCGCACATCTTTCAGGCTGTCACCTCCATCGAGAGTGATGGCCTGAACGCCCGCACGCCGAATATTGCCGAAGGCTGAAAGCACCGTCTTTTTGATCGTACCGTGCTCTGTCACCATCGTTACAAAGTGTGCCTCATCGAATTGCTTCACATTGATAAACGCTGTGATGCGCTCGTCGGCTGGCTTCTCGAGCAAGTTTGCGATCGAGCGGCCCTTCGATGTACGACCCGCCTCCGGCACCTCGTGCACTTTAAGCCAATAGCACCGGCCACGATCCGTAAAGAACATAATGTAATGGTGCGTCGAGGCGATGAACATGTGTTCGATAAAGTCATCCTCGCGCGTTGCTGCACCAGTGATGCCTTTACCACCTCTTCCCTGCCGGCGATAGCCGGATACCGGGAAGCGCTTGATGAAGCCGCCATGCGAGATCGTCACTACGACGTCCTCTTCCGCGATCATATCCTCGATCGTGAAGTCTTTGGTATCGTAGATGATCTCGGTACGACGTTCATCACCGTACTTCTTCTTAACTTCAGCAAGCTCATCGCCGATAATCTTCATCTGGAGCTCCGGTGAAGCAATGATCGCTTTAAGGCGTTCGATAAGCTGAATGATCTCGCGATATTCCGCCTGGATCTTGTCGCGCTCGAGGCCGGTAAGCCGCTGCAGGCGCATATCGAGGATGGCTTTCGCCTGGATCTCCGACAGCTTAAACTGCTTCATAAGGCGGTTCTGCGCTGTCTCTACGTCCTTCGACTTTTTGATCGTCTGAATGACCTCGTCGATATTATCGAGCGCAATGATATATCCTTCGAGGATATGGGCACGCTTCTCGGCCTGGTCCAGATCGTAACGCGTGCGGCGCAAGACGACATCATTGCGGTGCTCAATGTAGTACTTGATCATCGAGCGAAGCTCGAGCACTCGCGGCACGCCCTTTACCAGCGAAAGCATAATGACGCCGAACGTCGTCTGCATTTGCGTGTGCTTGTAAAGCTGGTTCAGAACCACTTTTGCAACTGCATCACGCTTAAGCTCGAATACCACTCGCAGACCATCCTTATCCGACTCATCGCGAATGTCAGAAACTCCCTCGATTTTCTTATCGCGGATCATCTCCGCGATCTTCTCGATCATCGACGCCTTATTGACCTGATACGGAAGCTCCGTTACAATGATCGATTCGCGATCATTCTTCCCCGTTTCAATATTAGCCTTAGCGCGGACGATTATGCGGCCACGGCCCGTCGTATACGCATCTCGGACGCCGTCATAACCATAAATAATACCGCCGGTCGGAAAATCGGGCGCCGTAACGTACTTCATCAACTCGGCGCTCGTAATATTATGGTCTTTAATGTAGGCAAGACACGCATTCACAACTTCCGTGAGGTTGTGCGGCGGAATATTCGTCGCCATACCGACCGCAATACCGGTCGAGCCGTTGACCAGCAGGTTCGGAATTCCAGCGGGCAAAACCAGCGGCTGCTGCAACGTATCGTCGAAGTTCGGACCGAAATCGACCGTCTGCTTTTCCAGGTCACGAAGCATTTCCATCGCAAGCGCGGTCATACGCGCTTCCGTGTAGCGCATGGCGGCTGGCGAGTCGCCATCGACTGATCCGAAGTTACCCTGGCCCTGAACGAGCGGGTAACGCATCGAAAAATCCTGCGCAAGGCGAACGATCGTATCGTAAACGGCAGAATCGCCATGCGGGTGGTACTTACCAAGCACTTCACCGACGACACGGGCGCTCTTCTTATACGGCCGGTTCGGACCGAGTCCTAACTCGTTCATGCCATAGAGTACCCGGCGGTGCACCGGCTTTAAGCCATCACGGACGTCCGGCAAAGCACGCGATACGATAACCGACATCGAATAATCGATGTAACTATCGCGCATTTCGTCTTCAAGTTGCCGCGGTAAGATCTTCTCGGTAATAGTTGCCATATTGCAAACAGTAACGAGTTATGAGCAGCCAATAACGAGTGAATTCCGATGTAGTCACTCGCTACCTCGACGCAACCATCGTCGCGCCTTCTACTCATTACTAAATAAGGATTTAAGCCAAAAATTGGGGCTTTATTTTAAACCGATTTTAGGGCGGATTAAGTCCGAAAGAACTCGATATTTCGAGGTAATTTGCCCAAAAAGTATTCTAAGGAAGTGTGTAGCGAAAATGCCCCGACTTGCTACCGCAAGAAATTTTATAGTGTGTGTTGAATTCAAAATTCATGAAGGCACCATTTTCTTGAAAACTCCAAAAAACCGGGTTCCCGAAATTCCAAAAATCTTCTTATTTCTGACTTCCTTTTTAGTCAAACTTTTCCCGATCTCAACCAACCATCCCTCCTGTCTCGATCAAACTTTCCTCCCAAATAGAGTAGGTATAGAGTAGTCGGATTTTCGCCCTTCTCGGGTAATTTTGTATCGTTAGTTACAAACAACGATGCACATACACGACCGACTCATTTCAAAGGAAGACGCCGACCTCGTCGTGGGGATGATGAAGGCTTATCCCGAGCTGACCGAGACCGAGTTGCGCATCGCTGCTTTCGTTGAACGCCGATTCACAAGCCGCGAGATAGCTGGCCTGCTCGGATGCTCCGTGCGTAATATCGACAACCATCGATATCGCATGGGGAAGAAGATGAAGGCGCGCGGGAGCGGCTTGTGAATCGCCGGCTCATAATAAACTTATCAAAGCGATGAAAACAAAGATCGTTTGGGCTATTCCAGCTGTGCTGCTATCTGCAACAAATCCTGGTGCAGGGCAGCGTAAAGAGCATAGTATGGATGAAGCCGCAAAAAACACAGTGGACGAAGGCGCCACACAGGAGGACAAGCCTGCCGATCCGTTATGGGACGATTATAATTTTCTGTTCTCTCTCTCTTTGTCTTAAGCAGGGATTCTCTCGCCCAATAGCAACCTTTCCTCCCTGCTTCTCTATTAAAGGAAAAAAGTCGGGGGGCTGCACGTAATCAGGCAGCCCCCCGATGAATTTTATAAGATTCTTTTATACTTCGATCGCGAGGCATCCCTCGCTAACAGTTGCTGTATAACAACTCCCGTCAACTGCATAATCGAAATTTAATGGTGGTGATGATGACCACCCTTTCCTGAACCTGGCACTATATCCTGATCCGTAAGTACGATCGCTCTTACCGCAGGATCCCACGCAATGACGTAGTTGGGCATGGGCTGACCACCAGAACCATTGAGATTAGCACTGGTCCAGGTTGCGCCACCAACTACAGGAGAATACTGAGCAACTAGCGAACCACTCGATAAAAGTTGTACTGACGTAATTTCGGTCAAATTCAGTTGCGAATAGACCCTATTCGGACTCAGTGAACTGATGTCCCACGTCAGGCCCATCGTCAACCCGTTATTATACGTGATGATCGCTTGATCGAATGGATACGGGCTGCTAGAATAGTAGGAAAGATAAACAAATTTACCTTGATTGATTACAATATCAGTCATAGAACAATTAGAACGGCGAAGTTTGGAACTGAGACCGGGATGACACTCTGTTATCCGGCCATGGTTTTACCATACAAAGATAGTAAATTCTGTTGAGTCTTACATACTATTAAAGGAAATATAAAATATCCTCCACATGACTCTCAGCGAATACGAACGAATATACGCTTCTTCGATTCTTCCGTCGGATGCTCTTTCCGATCTTCAAAATATCTACGACCAAAGTTCGCAGCATAGCCTGGAACGTGCCCGTACTGCGTTCTTAATAGGCCTCATCTACATGAGGTCCAATAGTGAAAAAGGCTTTGAGTTATGGGATGAACTATATGACTGTGGTGTACGGCTGAAAAACAATGAAATTCTTGCAACGGCCTTTCATTGTAAGGCTGTCAAAGCGTTTTACCAAAATGATCTTCGAAGGGCGAGCTCATTTGCCGAAGAAGCTCTCGAGTTAGCAACAAAGTCTGAGAACAGGCGTGCTGCCGCACAGGCATTAGATGCACTTGGTAATATCGCTTTACGATTCGGTGCTCTTAAACAAGCGATTGATTATCTCACGCGCTCGCTCGAAATTGCTCAGAAATATGGCTTTGTTCTTCTAGAGTCTCGATTGTATTCGCTTCTATCGGGAGTTTATTTACAATCAGGCATCTTTGCCCGGGCCAAAAACTATGCATTACAAAGCCTCGAAACAGCAAAGCGATTAAATTCTCAACGGGATATCCTCAATTCAAACCTTAAGCTCGCCACCGTAGAACTTGAGTTACAGCACTACGATGAAGTTGAACGTATTATTGATGAAATTCGCCCGCAACTTCCCAAGGATGACCTTTCATTTTCCACTCTTGTTAGCCATTTGCTTGCAAACTTGTATGCTGGTCGTGGTAAGTGGAAAAACGCGGAAACCGAATTTAAGACAGCACTCGAAACTGCCATTTACCCTAATAATGAGCGGGTTCGATCGAACATTTATCTCCAATACGCTGGATTTCTTCTTGACCGCAAACGGAATAAAGACGCCCTGGCTTCCGGGCTAAAAGCTTTGGAAAATGCTCAAACAGCGAATGACGATTATGGTATCAAAGAAGCTCTTCGCTTAGTACACCAATGCTATAAGGTGCTAGGCAAGTTCAAAGAGGCCCACAAGTATCTTGAACAGTACAATGAGTTAGTTTCTCGAAGCGATAACGCATTGTTGCAAAATATTTTAGAATATCATGCGCTTCAAAGCGAACTTGAACTCGAGAAGAGTAAAGCTGAATCGCGCAAAAAAGAATCGGAACGGCTGCGTATCGAACTCGAGCGAAAAGAGAACGAGCTCATGGAGAAGACTCGCCATCTTATCAAGCAGACTGAAGCGCTCACACAATTTAAGAACGATCTCGAAGCCTTAGTGAAGCGCTCATCGCCAAGCGATCCGCAGGTGCGCCAGATCAAAGAGCGATTGAAGTCACTGCCCGAAAGCCAGCTTAACTGGCAGGACTTCGATCAGGAGTTCAAGGCCGTCCATCCGGAATTCGTCACTGCACTTGGTAAGCGTTTTCCGGACCTCACGACGATGGAAAAAAAGATCTGTGCGCTGCTTCGGATAAACCTCAGTTCACCTGATATTGCAAAGCTCTTTTTCCTCTCGGAGCGGAATATCCAGAACCACCGCTATCGCATTCGTAAAAAATTGAAGCTGGAAACCAACGACAATATCCATGAATTTTTAGCGCAGATCGCTTAAAAATGAGCGGGAGCCATCCTTCCGGCTCAGCCGTTGCAGCGAGACGGCAGCAAGCCGATCATTCATGCATAGGTCCCTCCGGCCATTCTTCCTGGCCTTCATCTTCTGTTTGGGGACGCTTCAGTCGCAAGCGCAAGTTGCGCTCACCCTCTCGAATCCGGATGCTTCCCGTTTTCCCATCGTCGATATAGGCGTCAGCACTACGTTCAATGGCAAGCCAGCTTCGCTTATCAATGCAACCGATTTTCAGATCCGTGAGAACGGGATACCCGTTAATGTAATAAGCCTTAGTGGGTGCGGAGGATCTTCGAGTGCCGCGATCGCTCTCGTTATCGATACCAGTGAATCTATGAGAGTAAGCGTCGGCTCGGGACCAATGACCAACCTTAACTACCAGAAATTTCTCGGCGGCTTTCCCACCTTTGTATCGAGCATGCCGGGCCCTTCACTCGTAACGCTCGTCCCGTTTGCCGATAGCGCGACCTATTCCTATCCCGGCCCGCCAGCGTACTTTTATAATTCTTCCGTTACATCCAATGTCGACTCATTGACTAAGTACCTGAACGCTTTCAAATTTACCGGTGCGGGTACCGATGTTGATGCAGGCATAGTAACGGGCGCTCAAGTGCTCGCTCAAACGACGTTACCACGAAAGGCGATCGTGCTCGTTACCGATGCGGTGGTGACGAATGCCGACAGCATCCTATTGTTTCTAAGGGCGAATAATATCGCGCTTTTCATCATGGATGTATCGCACGATACCGTCGATACGAACTATGCAAATCTTCAGTTAGCGGAGGCAACCGGCGGCGGATATTTTTTAGCATACGATAGCACCCTTTATCCAACAATGCTGCAAAAGATCTCGCAGTTGATCTTTTCCGAGCATTGTATTCTCGAGTACCGCAGCTTAGATCCCTGTCCCGCCTGGAAGCTTCATACCGTACAGATCACCGTTCGTTATCAGGGATCATCACAAACCGCTCAAACATCCTATACGGTGGGAGGAATAAAGATCGATACCCTTCCACCTCGGTTGTCTTCCACTCTTTCTGGGTATACCACAACGCGAGTTCGAGCGGTAGAACCATTCCCCTGCGAGTCGGGAGTGCAAGCACTCCTCGATTCAGCCTCATCCAATTTTAAGATCACCCAATCGTTATCACCCGATTCCGCTATCGACCTGCTATCACCCGTCGATTCACTATATCCAGCGGATGCCTACCTGGTAGCGATCGACTCGTTTGGAAATCGGAGCAGACTCCATGTTCACTATACGCCACAGCCAGATACGCATGCTCCGCAATTAGGCGCGCCGATACGAACGGGCGCACTCTATACGATCGATGTGCTCGAACAACTGCCCTGGGACCGGGGAGTCGATAGCGTTTATCTCGCCACTGGATCAGTTAACTTCCAATTAGATAGCGTCATTTTTAATGCCCGCCGCCCACCGGACGCAGTTCGGGCCTATCTTCATTTGATCGATTATCAAATTCCGGGTCACGCCTGCCTTGTGGCAATTGACTCCGTAAAGAATCGCGATACGCTTTGCATTCAATGGGATGCGTTCGATGCCGATACGCTTCCACCTCTTTTCGTGCAAGATCCCTTGGCAGAGCCGCGGGGTCCGATCACCGGCGTAGTAACCGAACTTCGCCCACATGACCGCGGCTTACGCGATGTCAAGGTGACTCCCGTCTTTAACTGTACGTCGCCGACCGTCCAATTCATTTCGGCTCAGTCTGCAAACGTGGGAGTTACTGTTACGGATACTCTCTATCCCGCTCGCGCACTCGTTGAAGCGGTCGACAGTGTCGGCAATTACCTTCGGGATTCGTTGAACTACCTGCCCTTACCGGACACTCACGCACCGATCGTAACCTATTCTCCTAATAGTAAAGCATCGTTCGTCTTTACCTCGACCGATACACAGGCATGGGACCGTGGTATTGCTTATCTTCTGCTGTTAGGTTCATCGGTCAATGCAACTGCGGGAGCGGCAGTATTCCCCGACGGGCATCATGCCACCCTTACCGTTCTTATAAGTGACCGCACACAAAACGCAACGGTGGTCGTTCAGGCAACGGATAGTGCTGGTCATCAGACAACACTCACTGTGCCGTTTACAGGCATTCCTTTGACGCCACTTGGTGATAGTATGATCGACTTTGGTGTCGTTACGGCCCCTGCTTCTGTCACGCGTTCTATATTACTCACAAATCAAAACGATATTCCGGTCGTCCTGAACGTTCAGTCACCACAAGGTGATGACTCCGTCTTTCGAGTGATCACTCCAACGCCGATATTGTTTTCACCCTTTGGTACGCAGCTCGTCGCGTTCGAATTCCATCCCAACCTGATCGGCACCTACAAAGCAACATCCCTCATTCAACACAGCAATGAGCTCGGGAGTATAACATTGAAAGGGCGGTCTATTGGTACGGTGCAAATGAGTTTGGATACCGTAAACCTATCGGCAGGCGAAAGTGGCACGCTTCACCTCTCTTTAGATGTCACCCCTAAACCAAGCAACCTCGATACGATCGGCTTTACGATCGCTTATAATCCCGATCTAATCGAACTGGGCGATCTTACCTCATGCGCGAACGGCTCTCCTGACACGGGTACCTGTCTTTATAATGCATCCTGGGTCGGCGGCTCGGAAGGAAACCGTCAAGCAATGCTCGTTCGGCGCTCTACTTCGGAAGTGACTACGCTGAGTTTTGGGAAGAGCTACTTGTCTATTCCTTTCCGCTCGTTCGTCACGTTGCACGACACCTCTATACTTCATCTTTCAGCGTCCAATACGTTCTCGTCCAACGTTACCGCGCTTCATGATGGGCTGGTCCAGGCTGGGGATATTTGCGGAAGTCCGCATTTACGAGACGTGCTTTCGGGGAGCGCTATTCCACTTAAGATACTGAGCGCAACACCGAATCCAGCCTCGACGGCGATCGATGTGGCCGTTCATAGCGCTACAGGAGCCAGCGCCACCGTTCAGCTCATTTCGGTTTTGGGCGAAGTACAAAAGCTTGACAACATCGAACTCGAAGCCGGAGATCATATTGTCCATTTAACCCATCTTCCCTCTTCTTCTGGAATGTTTGAACTTGTCATCACCTCCAGTGATTTGAATGTGGCTCGCGAGAAGATCGAGCTCGTACATTGATTAATGTCAAAAATTAAGACCCAATTTGTCTGTCAATCCTGTGGCTATACTTCTCCTCGCTGGATCGGCAAATGCCCTGAATGTAATTCCTGGAATAGCTTCGTCGAAGAGACTTCCACTGCTTCCGCCGAACATCCCCGTGCATTAGGGGCACGAGCAGCTCGGAATGGCGAAGCGATCCACCCTATTCGCCTTTCAGAGATCGGCACCAATGACGAAGCGCGAATAACGACCGGCATTGTTGAATTCGATCGTACACTCGGTGGAGGCATTATGCCAGGTTCGATCGTGCTGGTTGGCGGCGATCCGGGAATCGGCAAGTCCACCTTAATGATGCAAATGGTGCGCGGCATTTCGCTAGGCTCGAAGACACTTTACGTTTCGGGCGAAGAATCTCCGCGCCAATTAAAAAGTCGGGCCTCTCGTCTTGGTATCGAGAACGATAATCTCTATATCCTCGCGGAAACAAATATCGAGTCGGTGCTCGATGCAATGAAGCAGATGACGCCGGATGTTGTCATCGTCGATTCGATACAGACGATGTACCGGCCTATGATCGAATCGGCGCCAGGGAGTGTATCGCAGGTCCGAGAATGCACCGCTCTTCTTATGCAAATGGCAAAGATGAGTGGAATACCGATCTTTGTCATCGGGCATGTGACCAAGGAAGGGATGATCGCTGGCCCCAAAGTCCTCGAGCATATTGTCGATACCGTTCTTCAGTTCGAAGGCGAACGCACCCATGCTTATCGCATCCTTCGCGCCGTAAAGAACCGATATGGTTCAACGAATGAGATCGGCGTTTTTTCCATGACATCGCAAGGCCTGGAAGAAGTCGCTAATCCTTCCGAAGTGTTTTTATCTGAGCGCCGCACCAATTCGAGCGGCTCTGCTGTAACCGCTGTGCTGGAAGGTACACGTCCGGTACTTATCGAAGTGCAAGCGTTAGTTACACACTCCAGTTATAGTTCTCCGCAGCGCACGGTGACGGGCTATGATTCACGACGAACAGCAATGCTCGTTGCCGTTCTCCAGAAGCGGCTTGGCGCAAAGCTTGCTCAATCCGACATATTTATCAATATTGCAGGTGGCCTTTTCATTGATGAACCGGCGGCCGATCTTGCGATCGCGATGGCGATCTTATCGAATCAACTCGAGCTTGCGATCGATCCGACCGCCTGTTTGATCGGTGAGATAGGACTGGGAGGCGAAGTTCGTGCCGTACCTCAGGCAGAAGTACGAGTAGCAGAAGCGATCAAATTAGGATTTCAGCATATCGTGTTACCGCGAGCGAATATGAAGAGCATGCCGAAAGTCGCTGAGCGCATAACCCTCCGTCCTGTCGCACATATTGATGAGGTCCGCGCTACTGTACTATGAGCTTTAAATTGATTCTTGCCACTCACAACCGGGACAAGCGCGATGAGCTTCGCTCGATCCTGGAGAAAGAAATGAAAGTGAAGGTCGAGGTTCTGACACTCGACGATATCATCCCAGCCATTGGGGATATTGAAGAGACCGGCGCAACCCTCGAAGAGAATGCGCTCATTAAAGCCCGGGAAGTTCACCGCCTGACGAATCTCCCTACGATCGCAGATGACACGGGCCTTGAAGTAGAAGCATTAGATGGCGCCCCGGGCGTCTATAGCGCACGCTTTTCCGGTCCCGGTGCAACCTATGCCAGCAATGTTAAAAAGCTGCTAACCGAGATGAGCGGCAAGGAAAATCGTACGGCTCAATTTACCACGGTCATTGCCTATATCGACGAGCGCGGACGAGAACTTCTGTTCGAAGGCGATGTCAAGGGTACGATCGCATTGGAGGCACGCGGTACCAATGGCTTTGGATATGACCCGGTCTTCATACCCCGTGGCACCAATAAAACTTTCGCGGAGCTGTCAACAGAAGAAAAAAATTCGCTCAGTCATCGTGGCAATGCAATGAGGGAATTTGCAACGTTCATGCACTCGAACGCCGTGTAACGCCTACTGCGCCGGACTTTTTATTCTCTTTTCGAACGTCTCCCATACGTCTCGTAATTCAGGTTTACGAGAACAGATAAGATCGACCTTGAATTTATAATCCTCGCTGCTCATGGCACCGAGTTCGTGAAGAGCCACGACCGTCATGAGCCCCAAAGCATCGGCCATGTGGCGGTCCATCGCCTTGGTAAGTATCGTTATGGCTGGCTTTCGTTCGGCAGAATCGACCATTGCGATCTGCGCGATACCATACGCTGCATCGATCGCATAAGCATACGGCGCATAACCGGAGAGGTGGTAAAACTCTATCTTTTCGAGAGCAGGCACGGAATCCATGGTCGTAACGATCTCATCGTACGCCTTCATTGCAAGAGCGTTATGTTTTAACGCTCGCTCGACTTCTGCATATGCGACCAAAAACGAAGACTTGGATTGCCGGATGCGGAAGAGAGGCATCGCTTTTTGAAGCAATGAATCGGCTTTATTCAGATCACCGGTCTGCACTTCCAAAAGCCCTTCGCAACCATACGCGATCGCTAAAGCATCCGGGTCTTTCTGCACGTCGGGAGTGGAGGCAACCACGCTCCAGTTTTGTATCACCTGACCGATGGTAACAGTGCTATCGGCAAGCTTATTTTGGTATTGATACGCAGCCTCAACCGCCGCACGGCCTTTCGATATTTTCGTAGCGGTTTGCCCGGCAGCCGGAGAACAGACAATGGCGACAAGAAACAAAGGAAGAACGAACGATCTCATATAGAGAGGACAATGCTCGCTTTCCAGACTTAGTTCGTCTTAATGTCCCCTCGCTATTATTCCATTATATCTGCCACATGGCACCCATGGTCAGTCGGAAATTTGAGGACTTAGCCGTGGAAGGATCGATCGGATTTTGAAAATCGCGGCTGGGAGCGCTCTTAAATATTTTCGTTAGCCCGGCAGCATATCCCGCATCGAAAAAGTAGGTCGGTCCCTGATAGACTCGGTCCATCAATCCCAGACCGAAGTAGAGAGAAATATCCATACTCTGCAAATTCGATTTGAGATCGGTGATCGGAGTGATCGTCCCATCGACCGTTTCTGACGCACTCATCAGAAATCCGAAGGATGGCCCGACAAACGCGTATGGACGGAAATCGTTCGTACCGAACGCCATCTTTACGGTCACGGGGACTTCGATATACCCCAGGCTAAAATCATCATTGCCATATTGCGTGAGCGGACGTGCAAGAGAATGCTGCGCATACTCCTCATGGATACCTTTTTGCACGTATTGCGCTCCAATATTAATAGCCCACGACTCATCGAACCAATGCTCTAACGTTAGTCCGCCAAGTACACCAAATTTCAAACCTGTCGAAGCACCATCCGGTATGGAATCGAAGGACATTCCAGCCAAACTGGCACCAGCACGGATACCAAGCCAGGTACTGGAATACTGTGCACGCAGGGTGGGAGCAATGAAGAGAAGCAGTAAAAGAACAGCAGGAACAAAGAATTTTTTACACATAGGACTTGCAATATACGAATGGAAAAGCACAAATGCTTGAACTAAAACGTCCATTGGACTGCCAGGTGGCTTTCGAGTTGTGGCGTCCTTGTAACCGATGGTGTATCGAAGGTCTCGTCTTTGATCACAGCATACCACATTGAACCAAAAAGAGACGGTCCTTTACCACTTGCCCGAAAAAGAGAAACAAGAAGAACAGGACCAATTCTGCTTTGGCGTTCTAATTCTTCAAACGATTGCGATGTCGTAAGCGATGTTTCATTGTGTCCGTAACGGCTCATAAGGAATCCTCGAACACCGGCACGAACTCGCCATGGCGCAGCTCCCTGAAAGGAAGCAAGCCCCAACAACAGGGAGCCACTTATTTCGGTGATCCTTGTATCACGCCGCTCACTAAACGCCGAAACATTATAGCTACCACGCTCGCTCGTACGCAGTGTAGCACCTTCCTCGAACGTTATGGATCCGGCTGAGGAAAAAGGTCGCAGGCCGGTCGAAACACTAAGGGAATCTGTCAGCGTAATTCCACGAAGAAGATAATTTCCAACTCCTTGTAAAATTGGCACGGAATCGAGATAATCCAGCGTGGTATACGTCGCAAAAACTTCTCCCGTTGCCGTAGCCATTACGCTGGGAGAAAAGTAATTCGCATAGCTCGATAACGCAAGCGATTGAACGACGTCATTTTGTGCGCTGCGATCGGCTTTGAGATACACGAGATGCGTCCGCGTTGCACGAAGACCAAGTCCGCTTGCTAAAAGATCGTTGAACGCATGGTCATAATTGAGGATACCGCTCGAAATAAGTTCATCGTGATCGTCGGTATTAAGAGGGCTTGGGGTATCATAATTTAACAAACGCTCGCTAATGTCCAATCTTACACTATCACGAAATCCTGCCAACCACCGCATAGAGAACCCAGCTAACGTAGTGCGGGCAGAATAACTGGCTTCATCCAGGGTCTCTGAAAATTTGGTTATGAGCGAAGGATCTAATCCACCCAGTTGATCGGAAAGAAGCGTTACATTCTCGCTTTTCTCATCATAACTCATTCTTGCAGCGGCGCTCAACGTTCGAGTAATGTCGGCGTCAAGACGACCATAACCTGCCAAATGCAAACCCGTCACCTGGTTAGGAACAAGAAGACTCGATAACGCAGAGAACGTACTGGTCGTCAGCGCGCTGGAAGATATATCGCTTTTGCGCGTAATGGCCCGAGGTTCGAATTCAAAATCGACCGTTCCTCGAACAGCGTCGGTAGCGATCGGATACGTCAGCGAATCGCGAAGCGAAAGTGCAAGTTCGGTACGCTCTTGTTTTACCGTATTGGTTGTGGAATCGGTAGTAAAGAAGAAATCTCGCCGCTGCAAACTTAGGCCCAGAAAGGCGTGATTCGAGTCGAGACTCGAAATACCTTGAGCGAGCAACCCGCTTGCGACAGAAAAATTGGCTTGATCGTTGGAATAGCGCTCGGAACGCTCGTGGAAAAAACGCTCGTCGATCACAGCATCTGCCCCGAATTGAGTAGCCCCGCCGACAAATTGGGAGGGCATTCCCAAGGTGCCGCGCAGCACTCCTCCGGCTGCACTGATGGACTGCTGGGCTTCATGGGCAAAACCACCTCCCGCGGAAACATCGAGGCTATTATCAGAGTAATGCAATCCGGCAATTCCAAACCCATCTACTTGCTTAGTGATCAATCGCGCCGCCGCACTACCGGGTAAACCAGTGGTCACATAGGAACTGGCGAATACGGAAGCAAAGGGCCGTATATCTTCAACTGCCGACGGCAGATCAGCCCACAAATAACCCGAGGCGGAAGTGCTGGTAATTGAATTATCCTGAAGGAAACGTGAACTGGCTGATAATTGCAGCGTATCAAGGCTTCCGGAATTCCATAGGTGCTCGCCGATAAAACCTGGGATGTAATCAACATGGGTATTCCACTCATAGATCGAGAGAAGATGATCGAAGGAAAGTCGCGCACCGTTCACCCGATTGGAATCAATATGGATCGAATACCCAGTAGTATCCGTAAAATTTTGAGCGCGGAGTAATCCCGTCGAAATAAGAATGAGGATCACAATGGAGACAGAGCAGCGCATTCACGGCAAAAATAGCAGTTCTGGGCAGGTGGGACACAGTTCTCCCCTTTCCCATCCCAATTTTACTGGATTTCATTTACCATCCGGTCTTGTTTAGATGCGCTGATGAAGGAAGCCGTTCCAATAGATCCATTTTTAATTCAACCGGCAATTTCCGAGGAGCCGGATGCCGAACTTCGTTCGTTATTCGCTCTTCTGGATGACCCGGACGAACGTATTGCGCAGGCTGTGATTGAGCGGCTTAAACAACGTGGCAGCATTGCAATACGACCGCTCGCTACGTTTGCCGAACAGGCGATCGATCCACTGGCACGCGAACGCGCAAAACGGATCGCGGAAGAATCCAATATCGCAATTCTTACACGGGAGTTTGAAACGCTCAGCGTGCAATTGGCGGAAGGTGCAAGAACCGCGTTCGAAGATGGAATTTTCCTCATTGCTCGCTACGGAAATCCTACGCTCGATGTAGAACGAGTTCGATCGGAGATCGATGATTTTGCTCACATGCTGAATTATCGTCTTGCCAGCTTATCCTCTTCACTCGAAATCCTGGACGAGGTAAATCACTTCTTCTTCGAAGATCTTCGCTTCCGCGGCAATCAATCGAAATTTATGGAGCCAGAGAATAGCTACATCGACCGAGTGATGGAGCGTCGTACCGGCATCCCTATTTCTCTTGCAACCGTTTACCTTCTTGTTGTCCGGTCGCGTCTCGGCCTTCCCTTTAGCGGCGCCAGCGCACCTGGCCATTTTCTTGTCCGCTATGATGGCCTTCGTACTGAGCCGCTCTTTATCGATGCGTTTAATAGCGGCATTATACTTCGCGAACGGGACATTAAGCATTATCTGGACTCCTCGGGTCTTCCGTTCAATCGGCAATTTCTCGAACCTTCACCACCACGCGCTATTTTACTCCGAATGATCCGTAACCTTATTATCGTATTTACCGAGCGCGGCGATAGCATTGCCCGCCAAGCGTTCGAAGGGTTTATGCGGATCCTCGCTCCAAATGCGGAAGAAGGCCAAGCTTTCCTTCGCGGGCTGGAAAATTAATAGTTAGGGATTGCACTTAAACTTCCGCCGAGGCTGTTTGACCACGCGTAAAATCAGCCTGCGGCTCTTTCCAGTTACTATTTTTCTTACACCAGAGTGCTTCCCATCGTAGCAATTGTCGGTCGTCCGAATGTTGGTAAGTCGACATTATTCAATCGGCTGTTAGGACAGCGCCGTGCCATTACGGAATCGACTCCTGGCGTCACTCGTGATCGGCACTATGCTCGTGCGGAGTGGTCCGGCCGTGAATACAATGTGATCGATACGGGGGGCGTCGTACCCGGTTCTGAAGATCTTTTTGAACGGGCAATTACCGAGCAGGCTGAGCTTGCTATTGAAGAAGCCGATGTAATTCTTTTTGTCGTTGACGGTGTGGGTGGGCTTCATCCACTCGATGAAGAAGTAGCCGGAATGCTGCGCCGATCCGGTAAGCCACTATTCCTCCTAGTTAATAAGACCGATAATGAAGCACGCGAAACAACGGCAGCCAGTGAGTTCTACGGCTTAGGTCTGGGTGAACCAATAACGATCAGCGCGATCAATGGCCGCGGCGTTGCTGATTTCCTTGACCTTTTATTAGCGAAGTTTCCAGCACCGTCTTCCGAGCCCGAACTCGAACAACCGATGAAGCTTGCGATCGTCGGCAAGCCGAATGTTGGGAAATCCAGTTATCTTAATGCCCTGCTTGGCTACGATCGCGCGATCGTAACGCCGATCGCCGGTACGACACGCGATACGCTACATACCGATTACACTTATTACGGTAAAACGATAACGCTCATCGATACTGCCGGCCTGCGTCGCAAAAAGTACGTTTCGGATGCGATCGAGTTGTACTCCGCCATCCGTACAATGAAGGCGATCGAAGAATGTGATGTCGCATTGATCCTTATTGACGCCACACAAGGCCTCGAAAACCAGGATGCGAAGATCGTGAACGAAGTTCTGGAAGCGCGCAAAGGCGCCGTTATTGTAGTCAATAAATGGGACGCTCTTGAAAAAGATACAATGACCGCCGTCAATTTCGAGAAGCGTCTTCGCGAACAATTCAAAAGCTTCGAGTATGTCCCTATCGTTTTTATCAGTGCTTTGACTCACCAACGGCACACTAAACCTTTGGAACTCGCCATTCAGGTCTACGAAGCGCGGAAAAGCCGTATCGACACCAGCGAATTAAATGGCGCTTTGTTAGAGGATATTTCCAAAACACCACCACCCTCCGTTCGCGGCCACGATCTCCGCATTAACTACATCACTCAGGTAAAGACCGAACCACCGGTCTTCGCCTTCTTCTCAAATTTCCCAGACCTCATTCCAGACTCCTATAAACGCTTCCTCGAACACCAGCTTCGCGATCATTTCGGATTCGAAGGAGTACCGGTTTCCTTCATTTTCCGACGAAAGTAATTACTCGCTGGCGATCGATATTTTCACCGAATCGCCGCCTCCCTTACTCAGGGTGACTCCTTTTACATTATTGGTCGAATAGCGTGCCTGCATCCGCTCGAGTAACACTCGAAGCACTACATCCTGCGACCATGGAGAGGTTCTTTCGATGCTGAGGTCCGATTGCCGGACCGTATCCTCCGTTTCCGCTCGTAATCCTGCGTTCGTATACCATTCATATTCGCGAAGCGGAAGCATTGAGCCGTTGGCTTGATGAGATTCCAATGATCCTGGGATCCCTTCGATAAAGACCGGCCATAGGCGCACATACGCCTCTCCATTGCGGATCGAACCGTTAATAAAAATGTATCTACCCTGCATGTAACTCACAAACTGGTCCCAGGAGAAATGACTCGACTGAAGGACTACAGGATCGACGCGCTCTAAGGGATGTCCCGTTCGGCCACAGGATGCCAGCAGCGAGAGGAGAAGCAGGGAAAAGAATCCTCTACTTACCAAACCGAATCGTTTTTCAATCGTAACCAAACTATGAGTTTAACACAATATAACGGGGCGCATCGGGCAGCGATTCATCTATCTCACTCGCAATATCGTCCCGACGTTTTGCAAAGCGGCTGAGAACTCCAATACCACCTTCCTCGAGCGGTATTACAACCAGCACGAACCACCCATCGTACAGCCTTCCGCCAGCACTGGTATTAACATAGCGAACGAGGGCATCTGCCATCATTCGGGTCTCCATGACCATGCTGTACAACTGCTCGATCTGCGTTCCCTCGTATTCCCGTTCGTAGTAAAGCGATTTCCCGAGTATTTCCTCCACATCGACATTCGATCGTTTCAGAAATACTTCATTTACAAATGTTATAACCAGATGCCGGTTACATACTGCGTATGCCGTATCCGTAAAGTAGTTCGAGATCGAAAGATCGTCACGCAAGATCGTCTGCATCAAACTTAAGAGGTCGTCACGCTCCTTTTTGTTTGACATTCGATACAACGATGTTAGCGATGACTCGACTAACTCTGCGCGCTTTTCCGGCTCGAGAATAGAGACGTCCTCTCGCCTGGCAACTTGCGAGAAGTGAAGCAGTTCGTTTCGTTTAATGGTATCCGACACTGTTCTACTAAAGGATTTGCGATCCCGGCATCCTCGGTAGGCCCTTCTGCCGTACCTGATCCGATCGCTTACATATCTAACTATCTATTTCCACTACGGACCGCGAAAAGACGGACCCTCGTAACAGCAAACTAAGCGAGAACAGCAATGCCCCCGAGCATTGCAACGTTCTTCAAATTCATACTCGCTCAAAATAATTCAGCTATTTGCATATTATCCGATCAGCATAAACTGCTTTCCCGCCATTTGTCGCACTACGGATTTAAACTCTAAGCCTAATAGCTGCACCAGAAGGTCCTGAACTTCCAGGCCCGCTCGCTCGGCGATAGCATCCACTTGCAGCGGGCCACCGGCCGCTTCGAGGACATCCACTACTTTCGTCTCGAAGAGTGATAATCCGGTGCGATCAACTTCTTTCGCTCGCTTTGTAACGCCGGGCCGGTCGATCCACCCCAGTTCGGATAAGATCTGGTCCGCGCTGGTAGCAAGCTTTGCCCGGCTCTCCCGAATGAGGAAGTTCGGACCGCTACTGGAAGGACGATAGATATCGCCTGGTATTGCAAAGACGTCCCGATTTTCATCCAGTGCCAGCGAGGCTGTTATCATCGAGCCGCCTTGTACTTCGCTTTCCACGATCAACGTTGCCTTCGACAAACCACTCACGATCCGATTTCGCCATGGAAAATTCTTAGCGTCCGGTTTGGTACCGAGTGGCAACTCGGATACTATTGCCCCTCTTCCGCTTTTCACCAGTTCCTCTGATAGCCCTTTGTTCGTATACGGGTAGATCACATCAACGCCTGAACCTAAGACGGCTATAGTCTTACCACCTGATTCAAACGCTGCTTCGTGAGCGGCGGTATCGATCCCTTTAGCGAATCCGCTCACGATCGTAACACGCTCAGCGACCATAGCTTCAGCAAACTCTTTCGCCGCTCGGCGACCATAATCAGAAGTCTTTCGCGAACCAACGATGGCTACCATTCGCTCTTCCATCAAGAGGCCGGCATTGCCTTTGACGAAGAGGAGCGCCGGCGGTGAATAGGTCGATCGTAACTGCTCCGGATATCCATCGTCGAAGAAGGTAACGACCGTCGTGTCGTCTTCCAATTTTTTTAATTGCGCCTTCGACCTCTCGAGCGCTTCTTCACGGTCCATTACCATCGACTCGGTCGTACCTTTGCCGAACCCCGGTACGTTCATCACTTCACCCGCCGAGGCGGTAAATGCCCGCTCGGCACTGCCGAAGTATTGAACGAGCGTTGTTAGTCGGCGCGACCCTATGCCGCTCGTAAAATGGAGCGCTAAGTAGTATTTAAATTCTTCTTGATTCATCGGGAGGACCTATCCCTGTTCTTCGTTTTATTATTGATTCAACTTCCCTTCCTCATTCGATCGCTATTTCAAACGGTATCCCATCCGGATCTCGAAACGTAAAAGCATAGTAGGTTGAACTATACTCCGGATATTCTCTCGGCTCCCTCGTGATTTTCACATCCAGTTGCTGTATCACTTCGTACATCTCATCGACCTTCTTCCGATCTTCGACAAAAAGAGCAAGATGATCCAAGCCTACATCTCTCACGAACGACTGATGATCGGCTCCTTTTTCGCATTTTATCCAGATGTTGTGTTCGTTCATCCGGTAGGATTTCAGGGCCACCTCATCTCCATCTTCACGATGGTTGCTCGTAAAGCCGATCCCCAGCAGTACCTTATCATAGAATGCTTCAGACCGTTCGAAGTTTGAGATGTTGAAGATAATGTGCCCAATACTTGGCATTTTATTCTTTGCTTTTCACTCTCCAGCAAACTTCGCTTGCCGTTTTTCGAGGAAGGCTCCGGTACCTTCCCGAAAGTCAGACGTCGTTACCAGCCTTCCGAAGAGTTGAGCTTCACGGTCTAATCCTGATTCGATCGGCTCCTCGATCCCCATTGTGATCGCTTCGATGGCCGAGGTGATCGCTAATGGCGCCTTGCCAGCGATCGCCGTTGCAATTTCCCTAGCGGCGGCCATCAGCTCGGCAGGTGGCAATACTCTCGAAACCAAGCCTTGCGCCAGCGCTTCCTGTGCTCCGATCATCCGGCCAGTTAAGATGAGGTCCGCTGCATAGGAGCGCCCGACGACTCTCGTCAATCGTTGCGTACCACCATAACCCGGGATGATGCCGAGATTCACTTCCGGCTGACCGAACCTGGCATTCTCCGAACACACTCGGATATGGCAGGCCAGTGCTAACTCGCAGCCGCCTCCCAATGCGAATCCGTTTACCGCAGCTATAAAAGGACGAGGCGATGATTCAATCAGGTTAAAGACATCTTGCCCATTACCTGCGAACGCAGTACCTTCTTCGTGACCGGAAAGCCGTGATAGCTCCGCGATATCTGCGCCGGCAACGAATGCTTTTTCGCCAGAGCCAGTGATGATCGCTGCCCGAAGGTTCGCATTCTCCCGAATCTGGCTCACGGCCTGCCGCAGGTCTTCGAGTACCTGGCCCGAAAGTGCGTTCAATTTCTCCGGTCGATTAATGGTGATCTCCGCTGTTTGCCCAGCGATGTTTAAAGTTAGCGTTTGAAAAGAGGTCTCGGTCATTCGGTTGATTTGTTTTTGCAAAACTACGAAGACCCTGAGTCAGGTACCGGGTTTCGATACCAGAATAGTGTCCGTAGGCTGTAGACGTATGCTTTAGCTACGCCACATAGGCCCGTAGGCGTATGCTTTAGCTTACGCCATGCATTCATCCAACTGCTGGTTAGACCATGTCTAATGATCTTTTTCTGGGATCTCCCGAACAGAGTTTGCGAGTACACCTCCGTCAGAGAGAATTGAGTTTTGTTTTCATGAACTTTGCTTCTTTTGATTCAAATTGTTGAATTTCAAAATTGGTCTCTGTCGAGTGTTCGAAATTCAAAACGATCGGCTTTCGAGCTTAGCATGATGCAATCGTATTGGTGCCTATCATCGCACCAATAATATAATACTAAATTGGCGAGAGGAACGATGATCTCAGGATATTTTTTTGAGCAAAGGAAAGGATTGAGTATGAAATATCCTATCGTTCCACCGCTTCTCGTTACAGCACTTCTCGTTAGCAGTCTTCTCGTATCCTGCTCGCATAGTACGAATACGACACTGAACGGCTCGATCGTACCCGATACGATGCATACCTATAGTGTCGCAGGCCACGCGCTTTATTGGACGGACGTTGCCGGAGAAGAAGATACATCCTCAGCTACGGGTACCTGGAAAATCGCCAGCGACTCATCATGGGCGATCCTTTACCTCATAACACTCCGTGGAAGTGGAGATACCGTTTATCTACGTCGCGATTCACTATGGCACTTTGCTGCGAAGGATTCGCGAAGCACCTACGGCTGGGACCCGGAGGTCGATAACACCGCTGACTCCGTGAAAATCTTCATGGGCTTTGGGTTTTCGGGGTCGGATTATCTGATGAAGAAGTTGTAGATATAACTGTTCTCGGGACTTATAGGACTCAAGCGACGACGGGGACTTCGGCCTGGGGACTTTTGACTTAGCACTGAGCAGTCATTACCGACTTAGCACTTAGCACTCCGAAAGGCTGTTAACGGATGGTCTTGCAAAACCTCCAGGTATGCGATTTCCCTTTCCTATTCTGCTTAGTGTATTATTGTTGTCCGCGTGCTCGAGTAAAACAGTAATGAGCGATTGGTCCAGTGTACCCTCTCGCAGGGTGCCTTGCCGCGGCATTGCGACATACTGGCAAGCGCACGTCCCCGATCGTCAGAAGGTAGAGGGGTACTGGCATATCGCACTCGATAGCTCGATCGCCGAGTTAGCTGTAACGACGCACTCGGGCGATCGCGATACCGTACATCTCGTCCACCCAGAAGGCGGAGAGTGGTCCCTCACTGCTGCGGACAAATACTACGGTCACCAAGCTACGGTCGATGTCGAAGAGACCAGCGATTCGATCATTGTTTCGCTCAGCCGCGTGATGAGCCGAGTGCTCTATAGCTTACGGAAAGATTGATACAATACCAGAGGTGGAAAGAGTGATACAGTTAAGAAGTCTTACGCCGTTTTCTGAATTTCAAAAAGCTATGAAAGACTGTCAGGCACAGGTGGGCTTATTCGTCTTTGCGTGTGCGGAAACCGGATGAGCCAGATTGCCTGAATGTGATTTGGTTCGTCGGTGGTCCGGTGAGTCAGGTTTCCGCAATCCCGCATACCTCTCGGTTGCGGGTTTTTTTATTTGGTTCGCAGAAAGCGGAGAATCTATTCTTCTATACGTCCTTTTTCAGACCATTTCTGTTCACCATGCTCTTCTATTGGAATAATCTTTGCTCTCAGTTATGGCAAATCTTAAGGAGTCTAAAGTGGGACAAAGCTCAGTACGACATATATCTATGAAGGCCGTTACTTACCTATCACTTATCTGGGCATCCTTGATCGGATCAATCCTCCTCGGATCGATCCTGACCGGATGTGGAAAGCACTCGGAGGTTCAGACATCCGATACGACCAACACGAATGCTGCTGCCTCTGCAAGCAGTCCAACAATTCCTGAAAGTACGTCGGTTGCAAAGGGTTCGGTTGTGCAAAAACCCTCCACCGAAGTATACTTCGATGCAAAAAAAGTGTCAGTGCATAACTTGCCGGATTCCGTTCGTCCATTTGTGAGACAGCATTATCCTGGTTATACGATCGTATCGGCAACATACGATCCCCTATGTGGTGACAAGCCGGCAATCGACGTAGCGATCAAGGCATCTGGCAAAACTCCGTATTCTGTGATATTCCTTCCAAATGGTATTTACGTTCAGCGGGAGCAGGATGTACCGCTTTCGTCGGCTCCTTCCAAAATCCAGGCAACAGTTAAGTCGCAGTACGCGGGCTTCCACCCCGGTAAGCAAATTGAAGAATTAGTGCTTGCCGATAACTCAACACAATATGCGGTCGATCTTGCAAAACCACACGACAAACGAGAGGTAATATTTTCGGCTGATGGTGTGGTACTTTGCGAAACCAAAGAATAAGCAAGAAGGCATTGGTCCCATTACCTTGGCACCCCTATTGTTCGAAGGGACATTACTGCAGTAATATATTGATTCTATAAACAATGCAACATGACCGCCCGCTCGGACAACAATTGATGAGTAAGGTCCCGGAAGTGACGCTCGCATTTTGGATCGTGAAGATTTTTGCGACTACTCTTGGCGAGACTGGCGGTGATGCTCTTTCGATGACGTTAAAGCTGGGATATGCAGTCAGTACGATAATCTTTCTTGTGTTTTTTGTCGTCACGCTTATCCTGCAGGTTCGCGTCGAACGGTATCATCCACTCTATTATTGGGCCGTGGTCGTCGCTACGACGACGGTAGGTACGACAACATCCGATTACATCGATCGCACTGTTGGGCTCGGATATGTTCTGTCATCGATCGTTCTTTTTATTCTTGTGCTTATCATCTTGATCATTTGGCGCTTTTCGACCGGTTCGATTCGCGTCGATCATATTGTCGATCGAAAGAACGAGACGTTTTATTGGGTTACAATCCTCGTCTCTAATACCTTAGGTACGGCACTCGGAGATTTTGTGGCGACGACAACCCGTCTTGGCTTCGAAGGTGGCGCGCTCGTCTTTGCTGTACTTATTGGTATCGTGGCGTTGCTCCACTACCTGACCGAGATATCAGACAGCGTTCTATTCTGGGCCGCGTATGTGCTGACCCGCCCCTTGGGTGCAACACTCGGTGACACACTGACCAAACCTACAACTGACGGGGGTCTCAATCTCGATCGGATAACTTCATCGCTTGTCATCGCCGTCGCTATGATTATCATCGTAGCGATTACCCATCGTGTAAAGCACGATCCACTGGCAGCTTAGAATGGCATTCTGTCGCTTTCTTGAATCAAGGTTCTGCTTTTGCCGCCAATTGCTCTTCCAGCTTCTTTACACGCTCGATGAGATCGGGTAGCGAACGCATTGCACCTTCGAGCTTGAGCATTTCGCGACTGTTCCGCGCTGGAGAGCCCATATACAGACCTTGCTTCGTCACTGATTTCGATACACCGGATTGCGCACCGACGATCACACCGTCTGCGGTTTGAATGTGACCGGTAAAGCCCGCCTGTCCACCCACAATATTTCGCTTACCTAATTTTGTCGAGCCGGAAATACCCGACTGCGCCGCCATTGCGGTATGCTCGCCAAGTTCGACATTGTGCGCGATCTGTATAAGATTATCCAACTTGACACCACGATGAATGCGTGTCTCGGCTACGGTCGCACGATCGATCGTCGTATTGGCGCCGATCTCAACGTCATCCTCTAATACCACGATACCGATCTGAGGAATTTTGCGATACGAACCATCGCCCATCGGCACATAACCGAAGCCATCGAATCCGATAACGCTGCCCGCACCGATCACCACTCGATTGCCGATCTTCATCCGATCGTAGATGGTGGCGTTCGGATGGATCTCACAGTCCTCACCGATATGCGTATCGGGCCCAATATATGCTGCATGGCCCACAACAGTGTTAGCGCCAATGCGCGCTCGCGCTCCGATGAACACATGTGTACCAATATGTGCATCGGGATGTATGTGTGCCGTGGGGTCGACAACAGCGGATGGATGAATACCGCGTGGTGGCCTTTCGCGCCTGGGACTAAAGAGCTCGAGCGCTCGAGCAAAACCCTCGTATGCGTTCGAAACACGAAGCACCGCCGGTCCTTCGCCGAGGCCGTACGGGACCTTCATATACTCGTTCAGAATGACCGCTGAAGCGCGAGTCGAACTGAGGTAACGCTCGTAAAGCGGATTGCCAATAAAGGTAACCGCTCCTGGGATTCCATCCTCGACCCCCGTAGCGCATGTGATCTCTTCATCCCCTCGAGCAAACTCCAGGTGAACTGCTCCGATGTGTTTGGCTAATTCTCTGATGTTCATAGCAATAGGCTCTGCAAAAATAGGAACAGAGTTAGTGGGAAGAATGGTACCGACATGGCAACGAAATTAGGTTGCCCCTCCTACTCCGTTTCACTGCGCAGGAGGTCTTTATCCACCACCAGAGGGTGGTGGCTGCTGGGCTTTGGTAAGAGCTTCCTGATAATAATTCTGGTGTACCGGGTCTAAATAGCCGAGCTTTTGAAAGTACATTGGCATGTTGTCCGGGAACATACGGGCATGTTCGGCCAGCTCGGGATACTTCGCTTCGAAGAAGGCGCGAAGGAACACACTGCGTCCCACAGCAGATGACACTCGCTTCAGTGAAACGAGCGAATCGATCACGGTGCCGATAGCAATGCGCGCTTCCTCGGGCTTCGTCGATTCGAGATCGAGTCCATTGTAGTGATAATTCCAGATAAGATCGCGGAAAACTCGATTGTTGGCATCCAGCGCGTCCTGAATATATCCGAAACGAGTGTATGTCCCGATACTGGTCACATCCCGCTGCCATCCAGAGCCGTTCGCCGAATTCGCAACGATAGCGACCGTCTGCGCTTGCTGGAAATACGGTGTACCCCCCTGCTGCTTGTACGAATCGTAATCGAGACCCAGAATAATATAGACGTAAAAATCAAGGACACTTTCGAGCGAGCGATAATTATTGCCGTGCTGCAATTCTTCATCGCGATAATAACTGAACTCGAGCGAACCATCGAAGAAACGAGCCATTGTTGTTACCTGATCGCTTTTATAGAGCGGCCGTGTGCTATTGACGAAGAGCTGTGCGGTGTAATCGCCGCCGTTGGCGCTAATGATATTGAACTGGAACGTGCAGCGAATACGATCGCCGGAGAAATTGGTCGTCCACGTATAATTATTTAGATAGCCTTCGAGGTCGTGCTTAAAGGTTTGAAAATTGAGGCGGTCCTGTTCGCCCAGTGCGCTCAAGTTGAGGTCGACCTGTGCATCGAGTTCTTGTGCTACAGCTTTACCGGCCAACACGAAAACGAGAAGGAAAATGGCAAGACGAAAAAAGCTCTTCATACACGTAGAAGGCATTTAACCAGTATATATTGTACCCTGTAAGGCCCAACCGCCTCCCCCATAGCTTAGTTCGGAGAAAGACGGTGAGTTAAAATGCATTATTCCCCCTCCACCGAGTGTAGTTCGAGAGTATTTTTTATCGCAGGTCTTCCGGAGTGATCTTTCTCAATTGTCCGGCTTCTTCAACAAAGAAATGTTCGGCTCGAAAGACCATTCGCAGTGCGAGCAACGGGTCGACGGTCTCGGCCGTACTTCGCAACGATTCACTTTGGGCCACATACGTTGCGCCGGACTTTCGAAGTTCGCCGACCTTATTTTTCGTATTCACATCAACAACACTCCATTCCGCATCGAGTAACTCTTTTCGACGCGGATCAATAGTTAAATTCCGTTTTAGAATGTAACGATACATTTGGATATTAAAGGAAGCGACTTAATTTCGAAGCTGCTCGCTTCACGAACGGAAGCGTGCGAACTCGTTCTCCTACTTTAGATAGTAATTCAATTATTAAGAACAGGCTCATGGGACGACGGCAGGACGCCGCGAACAGCGGTCAGGCAGATCCGCTATATAGGGTTGCAAAGAGCCTTGGTTTGCAAATATACAAAGATTTTACCGGTAATTTTGTAAGATCGGAAGGAATCGCACGTCCGGAATTTTTGGCCCTGGAACGTGCAACTTTCCGCGTATCGAATATGTCGCTAATCAGGTATAATTCTGTCCATTCGATGCGTCCCACAATCTTATTCTTTTCCATGATCCGCGCGATCCAGCGATATTCTTGTCTCCGTCTCGCAGCATATATTGCGTTCATCGCCTTAATGGCAAAGCCCGTTTCAGCACAAGTCAATTGGATCCAAGTGAAGCAATTCCCTGCAGCTGACGGCTATGTGTCGGCCATGTGGTTTTTTAACTCGCAAGTCGGTGTGGTCGGTTTTCACTGGAATATTTCTACCTCGACGAATGGGTGCGTCCAATGGACTACCGATGGCGGAGTTACATGGACGAATAGCAGCGTGCCGACACTTAATAACACAACGCCTCAAATTACTGATATTTGGTTCAGCGATTCCCTGCGGGGATGGCTTACCGTTTCGGGAAATTTGAATGTCGGGGATCCATGCCTCTGGCGCACGACGGACGGCGGCAAAACATGGAAACCGAACCCGAAAAACCCTTCCATGGCCTTTGGCCACCTGGCGTGCGTCCGGCAAACGGATACTGCACTCATTGTTACCGGCGACTTGGGAGTCGGATTGTGGGCTTCGACCGACAGCGGTTTTACCTGGATGCAACATCAAACTTTACGTAATAATGGACTCGCCTTTCATGGGCACGATGTCGTCGCGACCGAATTCGGCCAAAAAAGCTCGACAACATTCCTATTAAGCAGCGATGGCGGGATTACATGGGTCAATTCCGTTGGTGGATTTCAACATGAGGGATGGGGCGTCTATCATATTCCGAATTCAAGCACATTTATCGCAGCACCGGAAGATACGACCGTCGCTGGAGTATCGCAACGATCGTACATTTATCGTTCTACCGATGAAGGCCGTGATTGGACGCGCACACAACTTCCGATCAATACCACTGGTGATGTAGAGGGCGTTGAAGGCATTTTGTACGTTCAAAACTCGGGAGGAATTTCGGGGAGTACGCAGGGACTATTCGAATCTACGGATGGCGGCTTGACTTGGAATTCTGTTGGCGGACCTAACCAAGGCGCTGCCGATCCCTATCGCATTTGTGATACCCGTTTTGCTGTGACCGGATGTGGCAATATTGTCTATGCTTCTGACGGCTCGGCGGGATTATGGAAGACTGTCAACGCACCTGGTCTACACCTGACCAACAAGGACACTCTTCGCCCCATGACCGCGATGCTTTGCGACACAACGAAGCAGCTTTTTTATCTTCACGATTCCAATTCCAGTTCGATCATCATTCAGGACATTCGCATTCTCGATACGTTGCGCCGCCCGTTTGCAACGGGCGCTGTATGGGTTGATAGCCTCCCTTCGCCGTTCATGAGCATTCAGGTCGGAGATTCGGTCCCGTTCGGATTAGCATGGCATCCCGGCGCCATGATGGATTCTGCTGCATCGGATTCCGCAACCATTCGTGTTATTTTTTATGCCACTTACCTGGTGCCCTGCGTGAGTGCGCCCGCCCTTGCCTACGATACCGTTTTTCTTCATGTTAAGCTGATCGGGACGACTGCCCCAGCGGAATATGCGACCAAGCCGCATGCAATAACGACCGATACGCTGCCGCTCTGTATTGCGGTTGACACGACGGTGTTGCTCGTCAATCAAGGATGCGATTCACTCACGCTCACGAAAGCGACGCTTGCGAAAAACAATTGGACTCTTTCGAACGCCGCCGGAACACCACTTAAGCTGCCTCTTCGCATTGGTGGTGGTGACACGATACGGTTGCGCCTGCGAGCCACCCCGACGAACGCTCAAACGCTCTTTGACTCGCTCAAAGTAACGATGCATTACATGGGGCATGACACCGGCTTTGGTGTGGCATTGCGTACCACGGCAAAACTTAGCAACTCACTTGCTACACCCACTACCTTCGCGTTCGATTCTGTCGCCATCTGCGATTCGATTGATAAGGTCATTACGCTGATGAACAGCGGTTGCGATACTCTGCTTATTAAGAAAGCGGACCTTACCGATTCGCATTTCGAATTGCTGGACACGAACGGTAAACCGCTGCAATTGCCGCTTGTAGTTGTTAATAACCCCGAAGGAAGAAATGTACTTATTCGATTTGTGCCTGGACAGTTAGGCGGAAAATCGGGTAACCTACTGCTTCATTATCATTACTTCGGTTTCGATAGTACCAATGCCATCGCACTCTCTGGTACCGGAGCTTCGACGGGTGCCCTTTCCTATTCCAATGCAATGGATTTCAGCCAGGTTGCGGTATGCGGCCCGGGCTATCACGATAGTACCTTCACGTTCACGAATACAACGTGTGGCGAATCTATTCTCATCGATAGTCTGGCACTGCCACCATCCTTTACGATCTTAGACCCGCAGGACTTGCCGAAGACCCTGAAATCCGGAGAGTCGCTTGCATTACGCATTCGATATCAGCCGAGCGGCAAGCGGATCGAGAATGGGAAAGCGCTTTTAAAAGCTGCCATACATAATGGCACACAAGTCGTTTACGATAGTATTCTCTTCGCGGGTATTGGCGTGCCGGGACCCTCGAACTTCAATATCACGCCGGCGATCCAGGCCTCGACCTTTGACTTTGGTACCAAGAGCGAATGCGATCGTGCTGATTCCATAACCGTAGCGATCTATAACACCGGCTGTGACACGACGACCATCACCAGTCTTTCGCTCGATCCCAGCCTTACCGGCGCGTTCACCGTTCATACCGATCGTGCAATTCCTGCAAAACTTGCTCCGGCAACCAGCTCTCACGATACGCTACATGTAACCGTTGCTATTACGAGCCTTGCGGCGAACACCTACAATGGCAACCTCACGCTCCTGTATACACTTTCGAACGGTTCTTCGAACCGTACGACCGCACCCATTAAAATGACGGTTACTCAAAGCGGCGGCGCCCGAGCGCTCACCATGACAACGCCGACCAACTTCCGCTTTGACACGATCCGTGCTTGCTCTTCGCGTGATACCAGCATTCAAATTGCTAATACCGGGTGCGGGACCGATACGGTATTAACGACCATTACCGGTAACGGCTTTGTGGCCACTGATACCACCTACATTACTCCGGGAGCGACCGCGAGCATTCATGTCCGTTATGATGGTTCAACGCGTGGTAATGTGAACGCGATCGTCTCTCTAAAAACGGGACAAGGAGTGGTAAATAATCTTGCAAATGTCTCGTTCGACGGTTATGTACCGCCAACCGATTCTGTCCACTTCTTAGTAAGCTTCGATAAAGCTCCCGTCTCGGCTGGCACGTTCTTCCGCGTCTTGCTCAAGCCGGATCGTGCGGTCACAGGTGTAGGGCTTAATTCCATTCGTGGTATCTTTAGCTATCCATCGAGCACATTCATTGTCGGTACGGGTGCCCTCAGTGCTGCTTCCGGACTTATGCTTTCACAGAATGGGCCAGAGATCGTTACCGGTGGATTAGGACACTTCCCCTTCGAGGTAACCAATGCCAGTGGTATTACGCTCGATCCGGCGACACCGATCGTGACATTTGCCATGGAAGCCGTCGTGTCGGATTCTGTTGGTGGAAAGATCTCGGTCGATTCGCTACAGCTTAACCATACCGATCCGCAATTCAGCGTTTGCAACCTCGCTGCCGGAGCGTTAGGACTTACATCGGCAATTCAGGTCCTTTGCGGAGACAGCACGCTGATACGCACGCTCGGTGGCAAGCCGATCATCTCGAGCGAACAATTGCGCCCGAATCCGGTGACATCCGAAACCGGATACAAGAGTTCGCTTCAGCTCCTTGCAGGCGAGGACGGTGTAGCGGAAGTCACGCTCTATAATGCATTGGGCGAAGTCATCTCGCATGATGCACTTGCGTTAAAGCATGGAGAGTCACTTCCTTACACGTTCGATCTGCACGCGCTGAGCGGTGGAAGTTATTATTTCTCCGTCACGTTTGCAGGCCAATCGGCCAATGGTAGTTTACGAGGGACGATGCTGCTGCTTAAATAGCATTATTCGGTGTTATACGTTTCGTGCATCGCCCCATACGAATAGGAATTACTGGTAAGCTGGGCAGCGGCAAGTCGACGCTTATTCGGCTTGCCGAAGCGCGAGCGATCCCTGTCGTCCGCTCCGACGATCTCGCTAAACAATTAATGGAGAGCGACCCGAAGCTCCGCGCTAAACTCGCTCGAATTCTTGGTCCTGAAACATACAAGAACGGCACACTCGACCGGGCGTTCGTCGCCTCGAAGATCTTCCATGATAGTGCTCTTCGGGAACAAGTGGAGGCTGTTGTTCATCCAGCGACGTCCGAGGCGATCGAAAAGATGATCGAGAAGCTCCCGCCCGGTCAGCCGATCGTCGTCGAATCAGCACTTATTCTTCAAACCCGATTCGGCGCCATCTTCGATTACATTATTCTCGTCGACACTCCAGACGATGTGGCGTTAAAGCGAGTCCTTGAGAATCGTCAAATGTCTGAAGCGGATGCTAAGGCTCGTCTCGCAGAACAGGCTTACGATCCCAAACTGCGCGACGAAGCCGATTTTGTCATAGAAAATACCGGCACCGAAAAAGAATTTCGTGAACGAGGTGAGCGGCTGTTCGATCTTTTGGAGGCACTCTACACGCGCGACCTACCGTCCGATCCGCTTCATTCCATCGAAGCGGAATAGCCAAATCCGGCTCATTTTCCGAGTCAAAAAGCACAAAAAATCCGCACTTTTCCGTTCGTATTCGCTGTTCAAAGTCGCTTCGAAGGAGTCGCAAGCCAAACAGTGGCCGTATCCCCAGGCGTAGCGAAGGATTGGCTGCTCGTTCGGACTACAGTTTTCGCTCATTCGTGTGGATGTCGGTCAATTTTTAGGCTCTACGTCCTTTTTTACGCTTTTAATCTAACGACGGAAAGTTCGATCCTATGCCAGTAATGACAAAGATGCGCGATTCGATGCCGGTGGTCTTCGCCGTGCTCGCGGGCATCTTCCTTCTCATGATCATTTTTGAATGGGGTGGCCAAGGCACCATCTTCTCTCCCAAAGGCGACGCCGAGACCCTCGGTACGGTCAATGGGTATAAGATCACGAATAAGGACTATAATCAGATCTATGAGTCGCTGATCGCCCAAGCCAAAGCGAAGGAAAAGAAGACGAACTTAACCGAAACGGAAGAAGAAGATATTTCCGAGAATGCCTGGGACCAAGCAATCTCTCAGGCCCTTATGAACCGGAGTATCGAGAAAATGGGCATTACGGTCACCGACCAGGAAGTTCGCGATGCTCTGTTCAGTAACCCTCCGGCGGAAATTCGTCAGCAATTTACCGATTCGCTCGGGCAGTTCCATCAGGATGTTTACATCAAGCAGCTTCGCGATCCGCGAAACGATTCGATCGTTCGCATCTTAGAGGCCCAAACGCGAGATAACATCCTCCATGTAAAATGGCAGGAAGCGATGGTTAGCACCGTTCGTGTAACGGACACGGAAGCATACATTCGCTTTATGACGGACAGCGCGAAGGCGATGGTCCAGGTGATCAAGTTCGTGCCGCCTCAGCCAACACCACAGCAGATATCACAGGTCTCGCAGCAGGATGCACAAGCGTATTACGATTCACATTCGTGGCTATACAAGCGCGACGACCAGCGGAAATTTAAATTTGTAGCCTTCCCCTTTACGCCGAATGCCCGTGATTCGGCCCTTGCTATGGAGACGGCCAACACCATTAAAGCGCGACTTGCGGAAGCTTCCCTCAATACCGTCGATACGGTCGCGAAAGAGTTAGCGCAGGATTACAGTGACCTGCCCTATATGCCTCGTCACGTCATTACCATGCACGAGTTGGTGAACGACACTTCGTTGATGAATACGAAACCGGGTGATGCGGCCATTGCCACGGTAATGGGACGCCTTACACCTCTTCGCGTTTTATCGATCATGGATACGGCGATACCGCTCTATCGCGTTCGCCATATCGAAGTTGGTTTCCCACCAGTGCAAGGTGGCCCGAGCCAGCAACAGCGCGATAGTACGAAAGCCGTTGCGGACCAACTCGTTGCGCAGATCAAAGCAGGCGCGGACTTCGCAAAACTCGCGGAGCAGCATTCGACCGATCTCCATTCCGCCAGCAAAGGTGGTGATATGGGCTGGCTCGATACCGGCGTATTCCCGAAAGCTGTGCGCGCCGAAGCAGCGCAGGCAAAGTTCGGTGAGGTGGTCGGACCGTTCGAGACGCCTCGTGGCTACGATATTCTCGAAGTAATGGGAGCAACGCACCGCGCCTGGGATATCGTCGGTGTGCCGCTTTTGATCAAGCCCAGCCATCAGACTACGCTGATGGAGACACAGATGGCGAATATCTTCCGCGAGCAAGCAGCGAAGAATGGATTCGACGAAGCGGCAAAAGCTGCCGGCTATCGTGTGTATTCCGATGCACCTCCGGCCGAGCAAAAAGGTACGCCAATTTTTGGTAGTCATCTCTTCGTTGATTGGCTCTTCTCGGCTTCCCAAGGTGATGTTTCGCCGGCGCTAAAAATGTCGAAGCAGCACATGATGATGGTGGCACAACTTACCGAAGTGTTACCAGCCGGACCTCAACCGTTAGAAGAAGTAAAATCGAGAGTGCAGGAAGCCGTTGCAATGAAACAGGCAGTTGCATCCATGGCGCCGCGCGCGAAACAATTGGCCGCACAGATCGGCCCGAACGGCGACCTTGCAGCCGTGGCTGCGGCCAGCGGCGATGCCTCGCTTACGCCAGTCACGGTCGTGATGGGACCGGCGGAATCGGTTAACGGCATACCCACTGGTGAGTACGTGATCAATAACTGGGCATATTCCGCTCAACCGGGATCGGTAAGTCCGCCACTCAAAGGCGAGCATGGTTATTATATTGCCAAGCTTATGGGTCGCAATATTCCCTCTCAGAAGGAATTCGAGACAGCAAAACCGAACATTGTTAGAACGATCTTTCAGGAGCGCGAACAACGCATGCTCCTCGATTGGATGGACAAGCAAAAAGCAAAAGCGAAGATCGTAGATTACCGCATTCCCCAGCGATAGACTTTAAGGATTTTTCGTAAGCGATCTGGAAGGAGGCTCTAACGGGTCTCCTTCTGCTTTTTTGGCAAAGTGAATTCCATCCCGGTTAGCATGCAGATCGCGTGGATCGATCGAGCCACCTTCCACAAACAAGCTCTCTCCCACCTCAACCGCTATCCCGCCTAACTCTGCCAGCCAGTTCATTCCAAACGCGGATTTCAGCCAGGCGCTTGCAAAAAAATGCTGAGGCTTATCGCGATCCAATTCTTCTATATGATACAGGTGCGCTGGAATATGCGACCATCTCAGCAAGAAACGCGCGTGTTGCTCACTGGTCAGCGGGATCTTAATATGGAATAATGCCAGAGGAATATTCTCATGTTCGAACGATCCAAACGACGCAGCCAGAAATGCAACCGGAAGATCATCATGGGAATACTCCAGGGCCTGATAATAGATCTCGTTGAAGGCAGCTTCCGCTGGTATGCTTGAATCGAACGAGCCAAATTCCGGACTGGCAATGTATGCACGCATATCGTACCCGAGTCGAATACCTTCTGGTATGAGAAGAGAAAAAGGAAGCGGGATCGTGTTATGGGCTCGCTCCGCGGCCCCGTTGAGGCCAAAGGGATCATTAGAAGGAACCGTCGAAGCACAACCGGCAAGCACAAGCCCAAGGAGCAGCACCAGCTTACGCATGGCCACTCTGAGAAGGTTTCGACCGCCCGGAAGAACGCTTGGCAAAGCTCTCCAAAATGATCGGGAGAAGCTTTTCCATTCTCATTGCAAGATTTCTGCGTACTTCATCCGCACCCGAATTTGCTGTTAACGGAGGCTGAAAGAGCTGGACCTCCTGCAGCGAGTATCCCTTACCGACAGATGGCTTCCAGGATTTCGGCAGAGCTTCATTTACAATAACGGCTGTATGCTTCGTATGCTTTGCGAGTGCATGAACAAGCTCTCCAAGACCGTTTAATTCGATCCCGTCCACAGAAGGCGACAGTATGATAGCGTTAACGAACTCCTCGCGTTCGATCGCTTGCTTTATCTGCGCTGCTTCCAATACCAGATCCATTCCATTTTGGCTTTCCGCACCCAACAAGGCTCCTAAGCCAAATTCAATAGCACTTGCACTCGGATTTACGATGGGTGCCGGAATGCCAACATCGCGGCGAATGATCTCCGCCAATCGCTCTAATTCCTGTTTTAGCTCATCACTTGCAGGATGTTCTTTAACAGAACCGCAACGGGCAATATAAATACGCGAACTTAGCAGTGCAAAGCTTTTTCCCGTGGCATCAATGCGGGAAATATTCGATAATGGAATGCCAATGAGCCCTACGGGCAACTCCTTATTATCGCTGTCATAGAACCGAACACCCAGTGCACTGGCAGCGCCTAATCCGGCATCACATGCAAGTGGTTCTTCATGCCCAAGCAAGATAGAGAACGCTCCTTCATCGAGCGAATCCATAATGAGTTCGCCGATCCCTTTGGTCGTGCCAGGCTCTCCTACTTTCTGGACGGCAGCAACACGAGGCATTTCGATCACTGCAAGCTTTCCACCTTCTCCGGCAAAGCCGATCGGTACGACCGCATCGTCCCCTCTCGCATCCGAAGCTTCTACTTCCAGGAAGGAGCCAAGGGAGTGTGTGACGAGAAAGTCGATCGTACCCGTGCAGCCATCAACCAACGGGAGCTGGACGACCTGATCGTTGCGAAGCGAACGATCGTGCGAACGAATAACGCGAGTCAGTTGCGAAGCAGCCTCCGGGGCATTCCAAACACCCGGAAAAGGCAACGTGATGACGAGAAGTTTATCCTGCATCAAATTATTGATCCCAAACGAATGTGCCGTTAAGAGGGCCTACGCCTACTAATCGGTAATCCCCCAGCATATATTGATCGACAAACCGGTAACTGGCGTGAAACCGGCTGTATTGCCATACTTCATACGGTTGTTGCATTGCTTCGTAAGGGTGGCTATCGACATAGTCCGGCGACCCTAATGCAATATACACGCGTCCTCGATCGCTCTTCCATCCCGGTTGAAATCCGGAGCTAAAATGTTCGTTGGCGTATTCCACGCGTGCATAGAACACTTGCATTGGCCGATTGTCGATCGCATCCCGTTGCGGATTACGCTTGTGCCAAAAGTCGAGGATAGCATCTCGCTTTTCTTTTGCGGTCGAGGCGATGGATAGCGAATCCCACTCGCTCCCCGTAGCGATGAGTTGTAGTTGCTCGATAGCCTCGTCAAGATCAGAAGTGGCGATCGGTATACCTCGAAATCCACGCACGGTTATTGGCCGTTCACTCCACGTGAGCGCTCGCGTATTCAGATCGCGAGGATCCGTAAGAGCGGTATCGAGCGCAGAAGGGAGAACATATGTCCGAAGGCGATATTCTCCCGTCCAAAGATCTTTAAACGAGATCGACTGAAAAAGCGGCAAAGTGGTCACTGGCGGAGCGGTATATGCACTGTCCTTCACTGCTGGTGTTTCAATGATCGACGTCGAGCGCAAGGCGATACGCTCGTTCGTTATTTCACCATTCTTGGTATTGAACACTTCCGTCACCAATCCCAACGCCGTATTTGAAGGTACATTATACAATTGTGCAAAGATACCAGCTTGATCGTTAAGTACCGATACATCACCACCGATCGCAGGTACGATGCGCATTCCATGTCTCGAGCGATATAATAAAATATCACTCATGGCAGGCTTAGAGTTCGTGAAGTCCTTTACGGTAAATTCGAGCGTTGTGTCCATCTCACGTCGTGACGTAAGATCGCGAATGGTAAGCCGCAATTGATAAGTTTTTCCAGGCCAGAGAGCGAAGGACATTTGCTCGGCATCGGCATGTTCCACGTGAGAATTCATCCGATCGCGATGTTGGGAATTCCCCTCAACAGCAGAGAACATCTGATATTGATCTACTATCAGATGTTCTTTATCTGTTACCTGCACGCCTACAGCATAGGTAGCAACATATTTATCGACCGCATATAAAAACTCGAGATAGGAATATGGAACAGCAATATAGAGATCGACTCGAGTACTATCGCTGGTAGCCGCTTTAGAAGAAAAGAAATCGAAGGCTGGGCGGTGCTGAGGTACTTCCGGACGAGGAATGAAACTACGCTGTGCGACGGCCGTGGTCGCTGCGAGAATACACAATATTGCTATGATTGGCAAACGCCGCATAGGTTTGAAGCACGCGACCAGGGCAAACGATGAGTCGCTGCCTCGCTCACATATCAAACAACCGCTTCGAGGTCGTGTTCGGTTGCGGCAGTGATCCGCGCCATTACAAATTCGCCGATGGTTAAAGAGCTGCTTCCACTCGTCGCGATAACAACTTCGCCATCTACCTCGGGCGCTTGAGTCGAAAGACGTCCATAATACATACCCTCTTCCCTTCGCTCAACCAGAATGCGCTGTTCGGTACCAATAAGAGCCTGGTTCTTTTCGAGCGATATTTCCGATTGGATGTCGTACAATCGAGCCTGCCGCCGCAATTTTTCTTCGTGAGACACCGGATCGCCAAGAGGATCGGCAGTCGTCCCTTCTTCCTGACTGTAGGTAAAGACACCGAGCCGATCGAACTGCATCTCCTGAACGAACCGCTCGAGTTCTTCGAACTCGCGTTCGCCTTCAGCGGGATACCCAGTGATGAGTGTCGTCCGAAGGGCAATACCAGGAACACGCGCGCGTATGGTGTGAATCAGCTCTTCGGTCGCCCGGCGGGTTATTCCACGCCGCATCGACTTCAGTACCTCTGTCGAAGCATGTTGGACCGGAATATCTAAATAGTTTACGATCTTCTCTTCTCGGGCCATTACTTCGAGCATGTCGAGCGGAAATTTTGCAGGATATGCATACATCACTCGTATCCATTCGATACCCTGTATTCGAGCAAGTCGTTCGAGCAGCGTTGCCAGGGTCCGCTCGCCATAGAGATCGAGACCGTAATTGGTCGAATCCTGCGCGATCAGTACCAACTCTTTTGCACCACTGCCTGCAAGCATCATTGCTTCGAATTCGAGCTCTTCGATCGAGCGGGAGCGATGTCCACCCCGCATGATCGGTATTGCACAAAAGGAACAGGGATGATCGCAGCCTTCAGATATCTTAAGATAAGAAAAGTGACGCGGCGTCGAGACGAGGCGCTCTCCTAGGAGATTTAAGCGGCGATCTTCTTCGCTGCCAGGAATAACCGCCTTCAAAATACTATCAAAATCCTGAGTGCCAAAGAACCGGTCGACCTCCGGCAGTTCATCTTTGAGGTCGCTATAATATCGCTCCGAAAGACATCCGGCAACATATACTTTCTTAATAGCGCCCTGCCTTTTCAGTTCGATGGCCTGCAATATCGCATCTATCGACTCTTTTTTCGCTACGTCGATAAATCCGCAGGTATTGATGATCACCGTGTCAGCATGCTCGGCGTCAGATTCCAGGCGGACACCACGTTTATCGAGCATACCCGAAATGACCTCGGAATCGACCGTATTCTTTTCGCAGCCTAAGGTAATGACGGCGACCTTTTCTTTCTGTTCAACGACCTTATTCGACATTGCCCGTCCCTAACAGGTCTGCGAGCGCTCAGTTCCTAGTGAGCAATGGTAAGTCTTGGGCTGAATGCAAAGTAATAGCCGAGCTAAATTTCATCGGTAATTCCCCTAATTTCGCGATATTTGTATTGGTTCATATCCCTCGACACACCGACGATGACCTCCCTTCGACGAGCGTTTCTCCTATTATTTTTTCTTCCGGCCTGCACTATACTCCACGCCCAATCTCGACTGGTTATAAACGAAGTAATGTTCGCACCGGTAAGTCCCGAGCCGGAGTGGATCGAATTGTGGAATATCTCCCAGGACACGCTAGACATCAGCGGCTGGAGCGTCGTCGTTGGTCATTACAATCCACGGTTCATACCAAAAGGAAGCTCTAGAGTAGCGCCGGATTCAATGATGATCCTTACCTCCAAGGACTCCCTGCTCGCCGCCATTCGCAGGATACCTCGCAATAAGATCATCTACGTACCGATCAATCAATTGAGCAACAGCGGCTCATCGATCAGCCTTCGCGATACCAGCGGCAACCTGATCGATAGCCTTACATACGATGGTTCATGGATCTCGAAAAGTGGCATTTCGATCGAGCGGATCGACGAGAGAGCATCTGGATCTGACGCAGCCAATTGGAAGGCCTGTGAAGATACGTCGAGAACTACCATCTTGCGACCGAACTCCGTTCGTCGCCTGGAGCATGACCTTGCGCTTTCGACCCTCGTTGTAACCGATTCGTCCGTTCAGATTGAGATCATAAATCGAGGTCGCGATACGGCCTTCGCTCCTTCTGCGAAATTGCTCGTTGGAGTTGATACTATAGCGTGGGTATCGATGCAGCCGATAGCGCCGAATGACTCCATAGTAGCCTTCTTTTCATTACCAAATGACTTTTATGGGACGTTCGATGCACTCGCTCATAGTTGTGATCCCACTGATGAACGTCATTCCAATGATACCGTCCACGTACCTCTTCATCGATCGATACCACAGGATAGCCTCCTCATCAATGAGATCATGTTCGATCCTTCCGATAGCGATTGCCAATGGATCGAACTCTTTAATACAACTTCGAGGATCATTTCGCTTGATTCTACGCGCCTGCTGACCGGTTCTTCTCGACCAGCTATTTACTCCTTCGTTTTACCATCGTTTCAAGTTAAACCCAATAACTACGCGATCATCGCCGCAAACGATTCTTTTGTGCACGTTCATCCGGGGCTGGACCGCTCGGCTACCCTTTCGCTTGGGCGATCATCGCTCGACTTGGGAAAAGACTCCTGTTATGTTGTTTTAGATAATGGTGATGGGAGTATGATCGACTCACTGCATTATTACGGTTCGTGGCAACAAAGTCTCGTCCGCAATAACTTTACCGGTATTTCCCTCGAACGAAAGCAGGTAGACAAGAGGAGTAACGACGCAACCAATTGGCAAGCCTCTCACGCTGATTCCGGCAGTACGCCGCTCGCAGAAAATTCTGCTTCTACTTTGGCCCCCTCACCTGACACTATAACCACTACGTTCAACGCACACTTTTCGCCCAATCCTTTTTCACCGGATGGCGATGGGTTTGAAGACGAAAGCATTTTAACCATACAGACCACAGATAATGATGAATGGGCGCTTCGCGCCCGTTTATTTGACGATCGCGGGAGAGTAGTAAGAACGCTGGCTGATGTCTCATCGCTGTATCGTTCAATGGCTATTCCTTTCGATGGCAGAAGAGACAACGGTCAACTATTGAACCCAGGACTATATACTGCTCTGATCGAAGTCACCGCTCACAATCCGACCCGATCACTTAAACAAGCGATCGGGATTGCAATAGCTGGAAAACGAAAATGATTTAGTGCGTGAGGACTACTTCCCGTGAAACGACATTCCCTTGCGAAGAGAGACGCAGGAAATAGGTGCCCTCGGCAAGACCCGTAGTATTCAACTGCAGCGTATATCTGCCCTGCTTTTGGATCTCCGATACTAGGGTCCGGACTTTATCACCGAGTGCATTATAGAGTTCAAGTTGAACAGATGCCTCTGCCGGGACTGTGTAAATGATCTGAGTCGAACTGGTCGCAGGGTTCGGAGTCACCGGGGAAAGCGAGACGATAGTCGGTAACGATCCATCGCCAATGACCGGCGAACAGTTACCTTTGAGGATGATCTTGCCACCTCTTACCTGCCCAGAAGGCGCTGGCAATGAAACGGAATAATTCTGGCCGGTAAGCGTCGTATCATTTCCTCCGTTGTAAAGCACCGCTTCGCCACATTGCATAGTATCGATCACGACTTCGGTCACTGCAACCTCCGCCGTCGGCTGTGCTCGGAATATCAGATTGACGAACGGTACCGTGCTTGATAATGCGCTGTTTGGCAATGAAGGGCCAAACCCTGTCACCATGTAATCGTTAGGCGTCGATCCGTTCGGTTGGCCGGTCATACTCCAGGTAGCAGTTGCCGTCCCCTTCGTATCCGTACCAATAAAGTCGATCTTGTTACTGCCGGTCAGATGGAAGCTGAATTGCACGCCACGCAATCCTTTTCGTCCAAGCGGTATCACATCGGTGGAATCAAGATAGACGGGCACCACAAATTTGCCCGTGTCGAGGATTAGTCCTGTCTTCAATGACAAGTCCTGATCGTAGACGGCAATATCCGTGGTTGTGATATGCTGATTTCGGATCGCCGGAATGCTACTTCGGCTGCCATACAGATCGAGAAGATATAAACGCCCCGTAGCCGATTGATCGGACGATTTCCGAGCGATCGGAAAGGACACCGTACCCGCACCGGAGACCGTGGTATCTGCCGGGGCCAAATTGATATTATGCGCAGTATCCAACCAGATACGATATAAACCCTGATCGTTCATTTGCGTATCGGTGGCCACGACATTCAACGTAAGACACGACGATGGTGAAACACCGATCCGAGGAGCATAAACATCCTGATTGATCGGATAGGACCAAATAAATGGCTGACCGCAGAAGAGTAAATTACCCGCTCCGTCGATCGCATTGATACATGCGAAGGCAACAGGGTTCTGGGAGGTCGTATCCGTTACTTCCAACTCGAACGTGATCGACTTTTGATATTTAGGCAAGGCTTTGCCCGACAAAATTCCTCCAATACCGCGCAGCGATGAATCAGCGGTCGCAGGATAATCTTTACCACCATAGCGCAGCGTCACATTGTATGCGCCACAGAACCAGATAGAATCTATACCTTCATCGATCGAAACCGTGTCTCCGTTTACGACATGCGAATCGGTGATAGTTATAAAAATATGCCGCGGGTTCGTCGATAGTGGAGGCGTAATATTGATCGTGTCAGGACATAAAGTATCTTTTGCAGGAGGCCAGCCGGCACAATGTTGAAGGCTCGCGTTGGAAGGACTCCAGCAGTCCCACGCCTGGGCACAGAACCGCACTGCAGAAAACGTATCGATCGTTGCCATCGAAAAATCGAGACGTTGCGGGCAGTTGCGTGGCACCGGGTAGACTACCCACGTCGTACTATCGATCTGGCGAAGAGAATCGCCCGTCTTTTGTACGGGCACACAATTGAGCATGGAAGTAAGCAGTACCGAGTCAATACCTCGATCCCAGGCCTGCGTATCGCGAACGCTTACCGGCCAAATCCCCTGATCGTACAGTCCAATACTAAGATGAGGCGCATGACTATCGCCGACGGTGCAATACGTGATCGTATCGTACGTAACATTTCCGACAGTATCGGTGGCTTTTAGAATGATCTTGCCATCGGATAATGTATCATTGACGCTCACCGCAATACGAGTCGATGCTGCCCCCACATGGAACGCCTGCTGCCAATCGACGCTCATGTTCTCTGCCTTAACAACTTCAATCGAACGCAAGCCACGATCGTACTGACGCGAGTCGGTCACCAGCCAGTCACTCGATCGGGCATTACAGGGGTTCGTCGTGTCGGTCGGATCATTCCAATTTTGCCGGTCCTGCAATTGGAATTGGGGTGGAAGTGTATCAGGATAGATAGGAATAACATGTGCGAAAAAGCACACCGTATCGTAACTCACATTACCGGCACAATCCGTAGCTGTGAAATAAATGCAGGAGGCGCAGGTCGAATCGTTTTGCTTTACGCTCACCGAAACTGGTGACTTTGTACAACTTTGGAACGGCGCGATGATCACACTGTCACATAATTTATGGTCCGGTGGATCGATGGTATAGGTGATGGACCTTACACCTTGGTCGAGCAGCGTTGTATCGTATACGAGGAACGTACTATCGTAACGATACGACGAGTTAACAACAGGTTTTGTAAATCGCGGTGGGACCAGATCTCTTTCCGTACAATCGATACGGACCGGACATGCGCATGGATCCGGATTTGAAAATGCCGGCCGAACAATGCCGTATCCCTGTATCGCTAGCGAAATATTGAAGACCGAATCTGTAGAACAGTTAATAAGGTCTTCGACCGTATCGACCCATCGCGCATCGACCATTCCGCACGGCGGCAGATGCGATTCGAATGTATTCTGAAGCTGGGATAAGCTATCTGGTGTGCGGTTGTCGGTCGGCCAGAGAATACGCATCGGGCCGTTCACTGTTTGAGTTGCCTTTACCGAATCTGCTCCAGAAGAGATCGTATTAAAGACCAGGGCCTCGACGGGAAAGGTCGCAGGAGTATACATCTTGCGTGTTTGCGAATAACGGACGTTATTCGGGTGGAAGATCATCGCAAAGAGATTTCCCCCGCAGACACAATACTCGCCCGTCCCCCAACTCGAACTCCCGATCTCAGCGATGGAATCGGCGCCGGTATTGCCATTAATATCGTGAGGTGCCCACTGCAATACGACCGCATTGTCGTCGTGTGAGGTTAGTGTACGCGGCCAACCCCACGTATAATACTGTACCGTATTCGGCCAGTCGACAATAGCAAGCGCCCCAGGCTTCATAAGTTTTTCAGGGGCAGGAGTCATTTCATCGTCCAAGTAACCGGTACCAATGGTCCCGGGAAATTGAGGAGTGCAAAGGTCGTACTCAAAATCCACGTAGAACGGTGGTACATCCGTGCCTTCATAATCGGTGAGACCAGCTATGTAGCCGTTGCGCGAGGCAAATTTCGGATTATCCGTCGCATAATTGGGGTTAAACGACGACGTTGCGATGTCCAGCATATACTGGCACGAAGCTGTTATCGGTTGCGGCGAATGATTGACGATCTTGAACCGAAAAACGATCTGGCCGCTATTATCAAATGCTACCGGATAAACATCCTGCACGATATCGAAATTGGTCTCTCTCCAGGTAGTGCGGATCGTATCGGTCCCCCAGGTTTTGCCACGAATTATGCGATTCGTGCCATTGAGCAGTAACGTCGGCGTTGCCGGATACGGATTTAAGAGAAGATTGTTATTATTGGTATAATACTGTACGCCCTGATTGGTATTGACCGCGACTGTTAAGAACGACTCCTCATTAAAGGATAATCGCGGACCGTGATTCGCTTCTGTTATCGTAATTAGACCGGTGATATCGGTAACTTCAGCAGAGACAAACGCATTGCTCGTTGTGAGCGGCTGACCAAACACCGTAGAAAAGAACGCGACAGACAACAAAAAACATGTCGCCACTACAAGGGACGGACGGATCATTGTAAACCTTATCCTAACCTTACGCATACGAGAAGAACCTACAGCCTGAAACGAAGTTCGCGGCCTTCGATTCCCGCTATAACAAAGGAATATACCGGGTAGCGTTGGATATCATAACAATACCCGACAGCCAAACAAATATACGATTAATGCGCTAAGATCACTCGACGCGAGACAACTTTTCCCGCAGAGGCAAGACGCAGGAAGTATGTTCCCTCCGAAAGGCCGTGAGAATCTAACTGTAAGTGGTATTCGCCCTGCTTTTCTACTTCTGAAACAAGTGTGCGCACCCGCACACCTAAAGCATCATAGAGTTCGAGCATTACCATTCCCTCTTCCGGGATCGTATAAGTAACGGACGCACTATTCGCCGTCGGATTTGGTACCGTCGGCGAAAGAGAAACGATCGTCGGCAGTACTCCATTCGTGATCTCCGGCGTGCACACGCCTTTTAGAATGATCGAGACCCCATTCAGTGTCCCGCTCGGTGATGGTAGAGTGACCGAGTAGTGGGGTCCAGCGAATGTCGTGTCATTACCGCCATTGTACACCACAGCCGCCTCGCATTGATCGGTATCAACAACGATCTGCGCTACCTGAACGACGTCGGTCGCGGCGCCGCTAAACCGCAAATTAATAAGTGGAGTCGTATTCGAGATATCGGTACTCCTTAACGCCGGACCGAACGCAGTCACAGTATAATATCGTGATGCATTCGGTGTGATCGTCGTACCGGGAACAGGCATTACCGTCCACCCCGCACTGGCGGTACCGGTGACATCCGTCCCGGCAAAGTCGATCAGATTACTTCCCGTTACATGGAAAGTAAATTGATATTGGTAAATATTCTTTTGGCTTAACGGCACCGAGTCCGTTGCCACAAGATAAACCGGTACGGTAAAGGTCGTCGGTGCCGTTTGGGACCTTGGATTACCCATCATCAAGTTCTGTGAGTACATCCAAAGATTTACGGAATCGGTATGCGCTTTTTGTATTGAGGCAATTCCCTGCGATCCATACACGTCCATTGCGAAGAGTTTACCGAGCGCAGACTTTGATGAATCAACTTTCGAAAGTGCCAGTGTTAATCGCTTTGCATTGATATTAGACACATCCACTGGTTTGAAATTAGTGTTGTGGACGGTATCGAGCCAAACTTTATAGAGCCCTCGATCTGTCGTCAAGGAATCTGTTACATAAAGCGATAGCTCGGTGCACTGCGGATTGGTCACCGTAAGTATTGGCGGATTCGTATCTTGTGTGAGATCGTAGCACCAATGGGTGACGCTATTACAAATGTAATTACCAGCTCCATCGATGGCGCTCCAGTCCAGACACGCCGGCAATGTATCTTGTAATAAAGTATCTGCTACTTCGAATGTAAATGTAATGGTCTTCTCGTAAACAGAATCCTTACCAGACATCTTTCCGGTCCATGTCCCATGTATCGACGGAGGATTACCACTTCCCCTCACTCCCGTCGTCGAGACTAATCTCATGTTATGGGCATATCCAAACCAGATAGAATCGATGCCGGTGTTAAACGTGATCGGCTGGCCGTTGGTCGAGTCGATGTCGAAGACTTCGACCGTAATACCATGTGGCGACTGATTCACCGTAATGCGATCGCGCGGACAGAACTTATCCTCCAGCGGAGAAGAACATTGCACGCCGCCGATAGTATGATTACCAGCGCAATCCCATGCTTCCACTTGGAAGCATGCCTGTTGGAAAGTATCGATAATATGGACGTCGAAGCTGACTGAATCGGGCCCCGGGCAACGTTTCGGATGTGGCTGAAGAGACCAGGTAGTTGCGTCCAACTGAGTCGTAACAAATGCCCCATTCGGTGTGGGAGCACAATTATTGACATTGATCAACTTGATCGAATCGATACCACGATCCCACGGCCTGTTTTCGAGCACTTGATCGGTCCACGTCCCAAGATTGAGCGGGAAATTAATAATGGCTGGCGGAATGGTGTCTGGGTCCGGGCAATAGTGAAGTGTAAGATAGGTCACGCTATCCGCATCATCGACTGCTTTAATGCGGATATCTCCACTCTGCATAGAATCAACAACCTGGATATTAAAACTCACTTTCGGCGTCTTCCGTGGCGGCAGCCCGACGATATTGTCCAGTGTCATATTTGTGCTGCTAACCGCGATAAGGGTATCGATACCTCGATCGGTCTGCAATCCATTATTAATGCTGTCGGTCACAGTCCAATCACTCCCCTTAAAACTACAAGTTGAGTCCTGGAACGGCTGGTTTGCATTATATAAGCGTTGCAGCCAAAACTTCGGCGGGATCGTGTCCACGTGGTTAGGAGGAAGACATGCGCTGAAGCAGACCGTGTCGAGGCTAATGTTGCCGGCACAATCGGTATATGTGAAATAAACACAAGAGGCTTTTGTAGTATCCTTTTGCGTTGCTGTTACCTGGACCAAACGCGGACATCCCGTAATGCCTGGGCTAAATGTGAGTGTCACATTAGGATCGGTGCGAGGCTGAATATCCTTTATGCCGAGATCCCTCGATGTGCTATCAAAGACATTCCAAGTAAACGTACGGAAAGGACCACAATTGGTTGGGTTGCTTCCAATATGAGTAGAATGCTTTGGAGGAAAGATGTCCTTGGATTGGCAATCTACTGCAATATCGCAGCTAAACGTTGAACCCGAAGACGGCACAATAAAGAATGGAGGCTGAACACCGCCAGCTCCGATCGAGACATTAATGCTATAGATCGAATCCGTCGAACAATTAATGAGGCTGCTATCCACCCAATCGGTCCATAGCGCATCTGATAAATTGCACGTTTGAATCGTCGGCGGCGTCATTGGCTGCTGCTGGCTTTGGAAGGGGCTCACGACCGGCAACGGCGACATAATATGGATCGGCCCCGAGGTCGTTTGTTTAGCCGTAGCATTGGAAGCTGCATTGCTACCATTGGGATCGAAGACGATCGCTTCCACTTTGAACGGATTGGGTTGATACCCGGTCGGAGTCCAGAAGATATGCTCCGGTTTGAACATCAGAGCCGCCAGGTTACCGATCGCCATAGGCATACAGTTACCGACACCGTAACTACCAGACGCGATAACGGTAGAAGAATTTGGGGCAGCGCCATTGCCCGGCCACTCGATAAGCACGGCATCATCGCCCATATTTAGCGTCGATGTTTGCGACGGGTTTGCCGGTGAGCCCCAGGTATAACCTTGAACAACAGTTGGCCAATCAACAACGGAAAGTTGATCGGGAGCCATGAGGCCCATTGGGTCCGGTGCGAGCGAATCGTTAGTAAAGCCAACTCCAATAACACCTGGAAACTGAGAGGTACATAAGGATTTTTCTATTGCGCCATAGAACGGCGGGACACCATTGTATTGAGAGTTTGGAAATTGCAGCCATCCAGCACCCGACGGCTGGTTGTCGGTTTTATCATATCCGGCACGAGTAAAGATATTGGGATTATCGATCGTGTTAACTTCAACGTCGTTCAAGAATTGAAGCTGAGCGGATAAAAATTGATTAGAATGATTGACTAACGTCCACTTAAAAACGATCTGACCCGAACCATTGACCGGAAATGCGACGGGATACACATCTTGTACAAGATCGAAGTTGGGAGATGGTGACCAGGTCGTTCGAATGGTATCCTTGATCTTCTGTGTTTTGCCACCCTGCAAATACGCGTACACGTGGTTAGGATATGGCGGGTTTGCGCCTGTTAATGGCAGAAGAGTGTTATTCGTGTAATAATTGCCCTGCAAATTTAGGGTCACATAGGACTTCTGATCGAAGTTAAGACGAGTCTTCGGAGAGGTCGGAATGTAAATCGAGATGAGTCCATATCCATCGGTCGACACATCAGCACCGATATAAGCGTTCACGGTCGAAAGCGATTGAGCGTGCGCAATATCCGTAAGAGCGAAGCTCCCGCAAAGGAACGCGGCAACGATCAAAAAAACGGTCAGAAGTTTCGTACTCAATCGCACAGGGAGAAGCATAGAAAACAATTCGTAAGATCTATTAAACGCAGCTTTCAAATTCCATAACATAACGCAAAAACCGCTGTTCGAGAGGAATTACGGCGTTTTAGCGTACACGTGACCGAAATTCAGATGGGATGGTTCCGAAGACATTTGGCGACTGACCGGCAGCGTTTCCCTCCTCGAAAAACGCTAATCCAGCTTATATTTCAGCACAGCAGAAGCATACAACGATCCGATCTTCCAGGTAGTCCCCGCAGCATTGGTATTCGATGTAAGCGGGAAATCGTACGTTAGCAGCGGCGAAAACACCGACCGGTCGGAGACCTGGATATTATACCCCGCAGAGATAAGCAATCCCAACCGCAATTTGCTCTCTTCTGAAATAGCACCACTTTGAATTTCTTCCTGATCGGTCCCATTCGTGAAGGTCAGATTGCTTACGGTCGTACCATCCTTCAACTGCACAGAATTCGTAAGCAATTGCCTGTCTTGCGTCAGGCTATTCGCCATCAGGAAGTCGAATCCCAGCCCCGCCTGCACGAACGGCCCCATTCGAAAGAATTGGTATTGCACATAAGGTGCGAACGTCATAAACGTTGCCTTCACCGTACCAATGCGATTGAAATTCATTGCGAACGTGTCGGTACGCGTTTGCGTCGGCGTGCCCGAGTTAACAATGGCAGTATCCCACACTAATGCGGACGAAGAGAAATTCTTGAAGTCAATACCAGCTTTTACACCGATCGCCCATTCGTAATCGAGTGGTAATTCGAAGAGTGCTGCTGCAAGCAGACCGGAACCGGTGCCGCTGCTAAAAACGGCCCCGCAATCGCAGTCCAGATTTCCCAATTGCGTGTGCTCTCCAAGTCCTAATTCAATACCGATCATGGGCGGCGGGGCTCCGGGACCAAATACATCGCCGCGGCTGAGTATTTGGGCATTCGCAGAACCAGCGACCAAGAGCGCGACCAGGATCAGAATTGCACGAAGCTGTTTCATTTCATTCTTCATAATTCAGTCCTCCGCTGCTTAGTCTTTACGTCCAACAATACGTACTTCCACACGACGGTTCTTGGCAAGATCGTTCGGATCGAGCGGATGGGATTTACCGAATCCTTGAACGATAGCAATTTGTTCGCGAGGCACACCCTGACCTAATAGATAGTCTTCTACAGACTTAGCGCGGCGTTCTGAAAGCTTTATGTTATACTCGATCGATCCGGTCGAATCGGTGTGACCGTTGATCTCGAAACGTACTCTCGGATTTGCTTTCACCTGACGGATAAAGTCGGGAAATTTGTTAAGCTCTTCCGATTTGATGTCATATTTATCGACATCGAAATAGACCACAAAGCCTTGCACGGCGACCGGCGTCAAGCGAATTTCCTTCTGGATCGAAAGCAATTTCTCGCGCGCGGCCGGCACATCGATGCGGTCTTCGTAGGGCTCGAAATCCTGTACGGTAGTCGAGATCTTATAAGTAATAAGCGGATTGACGTTAAACGAGTATGCTCCCGTCGTGGGATCGGTCTCCGTTTTTACAGGGGGTAGGCCACCGGCCAATTGCTCTAACGTAACCGTCGCTTTTAATGGAGCACCAGAATAGGAATTCGTAACGTGCCCATAGACGCGTGCATGTGATGGCGTTAGCGAAATATCCTGAGTAACGACCGGTTGATCGTCATTCGGCGGCGCCTGGATCTCGATCGCGTTCGAAACATAATTCTCTGCACCGACTGCAACATGCACGAGGCTTCCCGCCAGCACTTTCACGCTATATGATGTACCCGAGGCCTCGTTTGTGATCGCCTGATTATTATTCGAGAATGTAATATTGATCTCTGGCTTCGAGGTAATAGGCTGGTTCGTTTCGGCATCGAGGATACGACCGGTAAGCGTCACATACTTTGGCTTTGGTGGCTGCGGCTGAACGTAGGCACGATACAGATCGAAATAACCCTGGCCGCCTTCACGATCGCTCGAAAAATAGACCGCATCCTCGTTCGGTGGCAGATAAAAAAAGAGCTCATCTCCTTTTGAATTCACCGAAGGACCGAGGTTCTTGGGTTCGGTCCACTGATTTTCACCGGTCCGGCGCGTTACATAAATATCGTAGCCACCCATACCGCCCGGCATGTGATTGGCCGCGAAATAGAGCGTCTGGTTGTCGCGTGAAATGAAGGGCGAAACTTCATTGCCGCTGGTATTAAAACTCAAATTGACCGGCTCACTCCACGTTCCTTCCGCAGAGCGCGTACACATATAGATATCGATACCGCCGTGACCACCTTTGCGATCGCTCGCGAAAAAAAGCAACTGACCGTCCTGGCTAATACTCGGCTGGCCTTCCCACCACTCAGTATTGATCGGTTTGCCGAGCGGCGTAAAGTGATCGAGCTTGCCATCGGATAGTTCTGCCTGATAGATATCGCACGATTGTAGAATAGCATCGTGCCGGTTACATACACCTACGACCGCAGTGACACCATCGCCGGCAACGGAAAGCGAGCTAATATTTTGTTTTTCGGGAAGCTCGCAGAATTTTTCCGGGGTTCCCCAATGTGAGCTATGATCGTTACGATCGCTCGCGGGAAGCCGCTTCGCTACGTATAGAATGTTCTTCCCGTTCTCGCGCGAACTGGTGAAATATAGCGAGCCATCCACCGGAGAGATGAAGGATGTTGCATCATCACCACGTGAATTTAACTCTTTAAGGTTCTCGATACGAATATCGTCTTTTGCCGCGACAAGCACTTTGCTGCTATTCGTATCGGTCTGAGCCGCTACACGTTGAAACGCAAGCGCAACCGGAAGAACAGCAAAAAGAAGAATTCGAAGAGAAGTGAGGCAGCGAGTAGATTTTGTTTGAAGCATTCGTCGTAACCGGTCACCCAAGGTTCCGTGCGCGTGCGAAGCACAAGCCGGATTTGGGCCATATCCCAGAAGCAGCGTTTGTGGCATGTGTTAACATGACTGAATGTCCGAAGAACAACACTCAGCTACCAACGGGGCGATGGTTCTGCGCACGAAAGCGACTCAAAAAAAGCGAGCACTTCGCGTGCGGGCTGAATGCAAGGGTTCCGGGTCAGAAAGTCCTCCTTTATGACCTTGCGTCGTATAACAGTTTCGAAACAAAAGCGTTTCGAGGGAAAGCAAGGAAACACTGCCTGCCCCACCGTTCGATCAATGCTTACATGCTGTTGTAAACGTAAACGCATACGCACCGAAGCTTGGAGTCGAAGCGGTAAGCCGCAACGTATGGCGACCAAAGTCATGATTATTGGTGATGCGATACATTCGTGCATCACGAACGACAAGAAAGGTCTTGCCATCAGCCTCCTGAATATCGGCGCCGCGATCGGCTTTGGGTACCGCCTTTCCATCTTGTGTCACCATTACCTTAAACCCGGTCTCATCCAGCGGATGAATGACTAAATTCGCTTCCTTCGCCTGATAATCGAATACGAGACTCGCATCGCTATTGCCCGCAGGATGAACGTATTCATGCTTCACGGTCCAATTGCCATCGAGATAGAGCAGATCCTTCTTCAATTCATGTGGCACCTTGTACTCGTGTGCGACATCGTTTGCGTTTTTTACTTCATTACCTAAATGATTGCGCCCGTAGCCGGCATATGTCTCGGGTGTGGGACGGTAGCAAACTGCTCCTGGCTTATCTGTTTCGCGTACCGGTGCAAACAGCTCTGGCAGTTCTATAGCGCTATCGCGCTCAAGCAATATCTTTTGAAGGAATGCTTCAAACTCCTGATACTCCCCTTCTCCAAAGTGCTCAGCGCGAAGAATGCCATTTTTATCGAAAAGATATTTCGCAGGCCAGTATTGATTTGCTAACGAATTCCAGATCTCATAATCATTGTCGGCAACGATCGGATAGTTAAGTCCGAATTGGCGGACAGCACTATCCAGATTTTTCGGCTCCTTCTCGAATTCAAATTCGGGTGAGTGTACACCAACGACGACCAGTCCTTTATCTTTATACCGATCGTTCCACGCCTTAATATAAGGCAGGGTTTGAATGCAGTTGATGCAGGTGTAATCCCAAATATCGAGTAATACCACTTTGCCTTTCAGCGAATCGCGTAACGATTGTGGCAGAACATTGAGGTAGCGATCCGGAGAGTAATTGATCGGCAGGGGCGGCATGTGAATATGCTGACTGCCAACATCTTCAATTTGCTTAGCGAGTTCAGCTCGCTCCGGTGGAAATTTGGAGACACTATCCACTGTGGTTGCTTTACCGCAGGACGACAAAATAAGATTAACGACCAGGAACAGAGCGATGCTTTTTAGCATACTTGCTCGTGAATTTGCCAGGCTCCGATGGTTTCGTGCGAGAGACATACTCATTGTTCTTGACAAAAAATCTCCAGGGATATTCCTGGGCGACGTTAATACCTATACGCCTGGAGACGCCAATTAGATTCGAAGGGACCGGTTCGCCTTGTGTAATGAACAGTGTATCGCTCTCAATAAGATCAATGGCATTTTCTTCGCGCGTTAAGGCAAATGCCTGGCAAAGCTTGCCAGGACCATTGGTCAGGTCACGATCGCGTTCTGCTCTGGGACGAAGTTCGCGCATTCGCTCGATCCCTTGTACCGGCTCGAGGGCACGGATCAGCACCGCCTCCGCCATACCGGGTTCGTTGGTAGTGACATTGAAACAATAGTGCATTCCGTATGTGAAATAGATATACGAAAAGCCACCTTCACGAAACATAACAGCATTGCGAGGGGTCTCGCCGCGAAAGGCATGACACGCTTCATCGCCGATAGCATAAGCCTCCGTTTCCACGATCTTGCCGACCAACTCCTCCCCATCGACCACTCGATGCAAATAAGCGCCGAGCAGCTTCGGAGCCAATACGGGACTCCTCTGCAAATAGAACTGGCGAGTAAATCTCTTATCCTTCTTGGTCAACGTGCTGCCTACTCTTTTATCTCATCCCTAACTTCTTATCCTGCCTCTTCCGCTTCGGTGCAAAAGAAGCGAATCAATCGCTGTAAATCCTGAAGTTCAATCAAGAGAATCCATTGCAATCCCGAAAATCCTGGTCCTGGATTTTTTTAGTTTTTCCAAGCCTTGACGAACCGATTTTTTTTCGGATCCCACAAAAGTCCGTACCAGTAATCGCGACTGTGAAATACACTGAACATCACGCGGGGTTCGTGAAAGAGCTCGGTGGTTTCCCGAGAATTCGGCTGTAGCTCATCGACATCGACACGCTTCATGATGTCACGAAAATCGTCCGAGTCGACCACCGCAAAATTTTCGTTGGCAAAAAAAACAGTTACGATGGTACGAAGTCGTTTCAGTTTGATCGAATCGGGCAAATGATCGATCGTATCGAAGTACCCTTTCGCCAGCCATGAATCCTCAAATAATACCTTTTTGCCAGACTTGATCGTAAACGTCAGCTTGGTATCATCGATCTTTTTCGTCACATAGCCGGATATCCGAAGCACTTCCGGCTTACCATCGTTCGTGAGATCTATCTCACGTTGTGTCGCGAGTTGATGCGTGCGTTCGAACCGCCGTTCCTCTGCCAGCCGCAATGCTCGATCTATAGAATCGAGTTTGAGCAGTGAATCGGTACTTTTTTCGACAAGATGGAGTGAATCGACCGCAATACCGGCTCCCGGGCTGGGCTGAGGGCCTGGCTTGGGTGCTGGATGTTGTGCGAATGCGACGTAAGAAGTATGAAGTAATAAGTATGAAACGATCAGAATTCTACGGACCATGCTTCTCCCCAATTTTCATACTCATAATTCAGACTGCATAATTTCTCTTAGCTATGCCATACGATCGCAAACCGCTTTTGTGTCGGCAGCCATGCAAGCCCTTTGGAGCCACGATCTCCGGCATAATAATTAAACATGAGTTCGCCGGTATGCACAATCTCTGCCATCTCTGCCGATTTAGGGGGTATATCGACCCAATGCAACCAGTCATGATAGAGCAGCGAGTCAGTATGAACGAAGGCGCCGGGCGATAAGAAACGGTCGAGCTCCGTGCGGACCATTCGCCTGCGATCAGCATCGGTTAACTCTGGACGATTCTTAAAGTAAGCGGATAAAGGCCACGCATCCGAATAAAAAATGGTATCGCGCCGAGTAACTTCGAATCGAACGGAATCCCGATAAATATCGGGACCCGTGCGAATAAGTCGCAGCCGTTCGGGATCGCGATCACCTTCAAGATCGGCCGTTCGCTGACGCTCGTAATGCTTTTCCGTATCGACAGGCTGCCAGGCGTCCACATCATCGCCCTCGCCTTCTTCATCGACTCCGTTCGGGCCTATCCAATACAACGTGTAATCGCCCACACCGATCGTCGGTGGATACCGATATATGATACGCTCCGAGCGAGTGCCTACCGCAATAAAATATCCTTTGCCATTATCATTGCGATAGAGGTTGATCGGATCGAGCTGGACCGGCAGGAACACTCGAATCGAATCATAGAGATGTGATTCGTTCGTCTCAGGGTAGCGGTGCTTTGCTTCGTAGAACGCTCGAAGCCCCTGTTGAAGCTGTGCCATGACTTCGCGCGCCTGTTGAACGGATGCTCGGTTCTTCGCCGAAACGTCGAGTTCGCGAAAACCGATATCCCGGCAGCCCGAAGCGACAAAAGCTGTAAGAAGAGATGCAGCTACGAAGAAAAGAAGTAAGGATCGTTTCATCATTGATTCAAACGCACGTTGTCGTTCGAATCATTTCGGGAGTTGGATGAATCGCTGGCACGCTGTGCCGGAAGCTATTCGGAGAACCGCGAAGTAAGCACCAGCCGGCAAAGTGGATGGGATGCGTACGTTCGTGCCTCCTTGGACCGTAGGGACGCATAGGACTGATACCCCGAGAGAGTTGAAAACATCCAACGTACCAGCTTGCATGCTTGTGCTTATTGTCGTCTGCGTCCCAGTAGTTACAAGCCGTAGTGTTGGAGTTTCCCTGAGATTACTTTCTTTAACAATGTCGGTGCAAAGGCCGAAGTAACCGCAGAGAAGGCGATCATAGAAAATGTTTGGAAGATCGTGCATCCCTAATACAGCTTTGATCGTAGGATCGAACGATCTCCAAGCGACGGCGTCATCGATGTTGTCGTTGCCTTCATGCTCGAGAAACACCGGTATAAGATTGCCACCCATTCCACATGGCTCTCCATCAAACTGAAGCGGATCGCTATGAGTCCAGGTGAGTGTAATCCCCTTCGTAAATTCAGAGTCGATACCCGAATAAGCATCCCACCATACTTCGATAGCTTCACAAAATTCGCTTTCATCACCGAGGAAATGCCATAGCGTGTCGATCGATGCTCCAGGGTCTCCGTGAAGTAGTGGAAATCCTTGAACATACACACGCCCTCCGTTCTTCAAGTAATCGATCGTTCGTAGTTGATCGCCATACGAGAGCGTATCCGCGGCAGAACGTGAAGTGAATAATAATATCGCGTCGTAATTGGAAATGGCCGCTGGCAAAATTGAACCAGATTCGATCACATTACCATAGAAAGTCCCAAAAGTCTGGGTGTAATACTTGTTGGCCGATGTATCTCCAAGAATGAAAATTTTGCCCGTTCGTCCCTGTGCATTCGCATACAGTGACGTGAAGACGAGAAGCACTGTGATGAAGAACCGTCTCATTGTTCCTCCGAAGACACGTTAAATTGGAAGTGGCCTGTAGCTTTAAAGCACTACGCCGCCGAAACAATTTCCAGGATATTCCCTGCCGGATCGTAAAAGCGAAACCAGTAATTACCTTCGCCCATATCCTGCGGTGCGTCGTGGACAAAGTGGACGGCTTCCTCTTTCAGGGACTGATATGCACCCTTCGCATCTTCCACGACCATCATAAAGGCTAACCCGGTCGCCTTGGGGTCCTGGGTCTTCTTTTCATGCCCTCCTTCGAGGTAGATAGCCATGGGATTATCGTTCAATCGGAAGAAGCAGGCATTCTCTCCCGCATCCTGCGATTTTTCGAGGCCCAGAACATGCGCGTAAAAATCGAAGGCTTTGGAAAAGTCATCGACGTAGATACACACGGACATTACATCTTTGATCATGATAATCTTAGAATGTCTTTAAAATGAGAGAGGGCTGACGGACGAAAAATGAAGCAATCTCTTCATTCCTCGTTCTTCAGCCCTCACCTCTGCTGAAATATTACCAGCGCTTTCCGCCACGATCGCCACCGCGATCGCCGCCACGGCCACCGCCGCCGCCGAAACCACGGCCACCGCCGCCACCGAAGCCACGACCGCCGCCGCCACCGCCACGACCATCGCGCTGCTCCATCGGGCGCGCTTCGTTCACCGTAAGCGTACGACCACCAAGCTCCGCCTGGTTCAATTCGTCGATCGCTTTTTTGGCTGCATCGTTATCGTTCATTTCAACGAATCCGAAGCCTTTGCTGCGGCCGGTATCGCGGTCGGTAATGATTTTAGCGCTCGCGACTTCGCCATAGCTCGAAAAAATTTGGGTAAGCTGACTCTCGTCCGTCTGGTACGGAAGTCCCCCAACGTAGATCCTCATGTATTAGAAAACTAAAAGAATGAAAACGGAACGTTACACTTCGAGATGCTGAAACGGGAGGTAAGAGCGATAGAGCACGTGAGATTCAGAGACGGACGATCGCTCATCGAGACAAGCGACGCTCCAAAAATGACCGAACCAGATGCAGAAACTTCTACTGTCCACGAAACACACAAACCCAAAGGTAGCATGAATTCGATACGGCTAATGCCGTCCGAGTGAGATAAGTTCACCAATTTTTGTAATGAAATGCTCGTCGTAACAAGCGTTTTCGATAAATTATAACCTATATCTCCAGCATCACTATTAAGAGACGATACGATAAATATTTTTTAAAAGTGAATGTGAACAAAACAAGCGATCCTTGCCACAATTTTGACCTAAAAGAAAGAACTATTAATTTTTCCACATTCCCCCACTTTTTACTTGACTTTTCAGGATTCGCATGTTATAATAGTAGTGAGGAAGCATTCTGCTGTAGGCAGGTGTTAATTTTGCGAGGGACTACTACAGATAGTCACCTGCGGTCAGAAAGACCCCTATGAGCGTATTTGAAGATTTCGATCCCTTCGATTTTGAAGGGGAAGATGAAAACGACGAGACCTCCAAGGCCCAGCGCGAAAAGCGCCGGAAATACTTCGAGGAAGAACTAAGGCGTTATCGTGAAGAGAAACGCCGGAAGCTTTCTTCGAACGATGCCGGAAGCGAAAGCGCGGAGCCCTCGGAACGTCGTTTTTTACATCCTGATATTCTCGAAGAATTAGTCGATTATTGTATCGAAAACGAGAAATTCGAGGAAGCGCTCGACTTTGCTCTGCTTTTAACCGAACGCGCGCCATTCAATGGTGATGGCTGGCATCGCCGCGGTATGCTCGAAGCACATCACGGGGAGTTCGAAAAGGCGATCGCTTCGTACGAACGTGCGTTGGCTCTTAACCCTACTGACGACGAACTACTTATCAACTATGGTGTAGCACTCGATGGGGTCGGTCGGACAAAAGAAGCGCTTGAGATCTTCGATCGCACGTTATCCACAAATCCCTCGAACGAGGAAGCGCTCTTCAACAAAGGAATCTGCTTCGAGAAAGCAGAACGCTACGAGGACGCCATAGCTATCTTTAGGTATCTCAAGGACATAAAGGAATTTGCTAAAGATTCACTCTATGAGCTTGGGTTCTGTTACGATTCAACGGGCGACTTAGAAAATGCTCTCGCTTCTTATGAAGCCCACCTCGATCTCGATCCCTATAATTTCAGCGCCTGGTATAATCGGGGTATTATACAGACGCAAATGGGGATGTACAATAAGGCGATCGAGAGTTATGAGTTAGCGCTTGCTATTAAGGAAGATTTTGGTGCTGCCTGGTACAACCGCGGTAACGCGTATGCGAACTTGGGCAAGCTGACAGAGGCGGTCGAGTCCTTCAAGGAATGCTTGAAGTACGACGCGGAAGATGTTAGCGCATGGCATAATCTCGCCAATGCGTACGAAGAGTTACGGCGTTGGCGCGAGGCGATCCGCTGTTTCTCACAGGCCTTGAAATTCGACCCGAAGCATACCGAAAGTTTATTTGGCCGCGGCTCATGCTACGATGCCCTCGACCAACATGCGAACGCTTTGGAGGACTACAATGCCGCGCTTGCTATCAACAGCAAGTATTCAGAGCTGTGGTATGCCAAGGCGGATGCCCTCTTTAATCTCGGGCGCCACGAGGAAGCGATCATCGCATACCGTATGGTGCTTGAACTTGCGCCAGATGATTTCGAGGCATGGTTCGATTATGCCGAGACGCTGTATGAGCTCAAGCGCCTTAAGGATGCTTTAGAAGCTTACGAAACTGCGATCTCTCTGGAGCCGGCATGGTCGGAGCCGCACTATGCACGTGCACGCCTTCTGTTCCGGGAAGAGAACCTGCTCGAAGCTGCCGTTGAATTGCTTATCTCCTTCCGATTGGAGCCAGCCCGTCGCAAGCAATATGAGCTGGAATTCCCGACGCTTCGCAGCGAACAGGAATTCAATGCGCTGAACACTCTGATCAAATCTCAGACGCCGGACACGGCGTCTCTTTCGGATCCGCTTTCGCCGGAAACCGATATCCCCTTTTAAGTTTAGCTTTTTTTAAGCTTCCTTTAGCGGCTTACGACGACGAATTCAACGCGTCTGTTAGCAGCGCGTCCTTCCTCTGTTTCATTCGTCGCTATCGGTGAATCGGTGCCATATCCTTTGGCCGTAACTCGCGCGCCTGAAACCCCATGCTGGATCAGGAAATCACGAACGGCATTCGCCCGGCGCAAGGAAAGATCCATATTGTGTGCTTTGGTACCGATGGAGTCGGTATATCCTGCTATCTCTACTCTGAGGGTAGGGATCGCTTTCATAAGTTCAACCGCACGATTGAGTTCGGGCGAGGAAGACTGCTGCAGATCCGCTTTATCGAATTCAAAGAAAACGAGCAGACGGGTCCGCCCATTACTGACCGGACTAAGCTTGATATCTGGTTCACTCTTAAGTATTCGTCCATTGGAATCGACCTCAAAATAGGCGCTGCCAAACAAGTAGCCATCCGCCTCGGCTGTTACCGAGTATTTACCCGGCTTATTCACAAACACGTGATAGATACCATTCGAATCGGCATGGATCGTTGAGACCACTTTATTATTTCCAAGATCGACGGTCGTCAGATCGGCCTTGATCGGCTTGCCGGACTGAGCGTCGGTGACACGCCCTGTAAGCTCGACACGGCCTGTCGCTGTATCTTCTTTTGCCTGGATCGTTACGTGAAGAGCAGAATCGGTCTTTTGTGGTGGCGGCGGAGGGGGTACGATCGGCGGTGGAAGTTGATGGAATGGCATTCGAACACCGATCGTGAGAGAGGCATACCACTGGTGTGGATAGGCGATGGCTGGTAAACCATAATAGGATGATGTCAATGCAAAGAGATTTTGTCCCGTCTTCTGCACCCAAACCGTAAACGGAATGCTGACGAGTAACTCCGCATCGAATATCATATTATCGGCCCCAAACCGGTGGGTCGAGCCAGCTCCTACAAGTAGGTCCCCTCGAACCCCATTAAAAAAATTCACTAACTGTGTCGAAGGTTGATCGAGATTATAAATGAAGGACTGTGTGTGCGTATCCGTCCGAAGATAGGAATTCCCACCGCTCAATTGTTGCGAATAGCTCACCGAGTTACCGGTATGAGCGCTCCCCTCGACTCCTGCTACTGCATAATAGATATCGGATAGCCGGTAATGCGCGAGCATTGCCACGCCAACATTGTACATCGTGAGCGAGTAATCGTTCGTTGAGTTAGCGGTGATCGACGGTTTATAAGGATCTAGAATAATGTTGTCCGTTAACTCATGGTTTGACGTATGATTGGTAAAGAATCGGGTTTTTAACTCAAAATCGGTTTTACTCGATAGCGAGAGGCCGAGTTTGAGACCACTCATAAATCCGACGCCAAACCCAAGGTTATTGAACGGTACATAGGTCCGTAAGGTCGGATCGGTAGGATTGAGCGGCCACAAAAAATTGTGGTTACCGAGGTAAGTGGTACCGGTTATACCAAGATCGACTCCGAAGTAGCTATGACCCGCTGAAATTTCATTCGACGGTGCTACGGAGTCCGAAAGGGTTTGAGCGAAGGATCGTACCGAACATGAGAAAAGTAAAAAGAAGATCGGAAGTAAAATACTCCGAGGCAATTTCAGGTTTGTCATCGAATGAACAAATCTTCGGGGTTCGAGCAAATAAGCTTACAAGGAACCGAGCGAAGCCGTTCCGTGTAATGTGAGCCGCTTGAATTTGTCCAGGGTGTCACACTTAGGACAAAGCTCGTAGCACTATAGTCTGGCGCGTTCATCTAGCGGCTAGGATACCGCCCTCTCAAGGCGGGTACACGGGTTCGATTCCCGTACGCGCTACCATCAGTACGCTGTGATCAGCGAAAGTCCTAAATTAGCGTATATTTGTGTCCATATACATGCTCTAATCGGACGCCCGGTTTCTGTCGAGTTGATTTTGCCTGTTATTAATCTGTTGTTATGAGTACCCGCTCAAAAATCTGGGCTATTGTCCTTCTTAGTTTTATTCTTGGAGTCCTCATTATCAATGTACGATACTTATATACTACTCCGGTCGTAAACTCCTGGGTGTGGTGGCGGGGCGATGAAACATGGCTTATGTCGCAATACGCCGAGTTCGTTCGTACGGGACATTACACAAATCCACTCGCTCCGGGATCGGCATTCGCACAAAACTCCGGCATTTTGTTCGGAAGCTGTTACCTGACCGCATCCTTCTACGGATTGCCGTTATTCTTCGTGCACGGTCATACGATCGAGATCGGTCGCACGATCAGTTGGCTGTTCGGAATTGCAGTGCTTGCCGTCCTGTGGTCAACGCTGCGAAGATATCAGATTAGCTTAATTTTGAGCCTTACCGGAGTACTACTCCTTGCATCGACCCTTTGCTTTTTTGTTACAAGCCACGGTGCGCGGTATGACATTCTCGTTGGTTTAACGATCCTTCTTCTTACCGGCTATCTGCCACTGCTGATAGAGAAGAACCGCACATCACTTGTGATCCTCGGCCTTCTGCTTCCCTTCTCCCTTCTTATCAACGGACATGTGCTTGTGCATGTGTTGTTGATGCTTGGATATCTATTATGGATCGCAGGTGGCTTTGCTTCGGTACGATCATTTTTATTATGGGCTGGTGTAGCCTTCGGCGGCATAGCGATCATTTGCTTCTTTCAGTGGATCTTACTCGGATCATTCTCGATAATGGGGCCATTTACCGGTGCTTCGGCGATGATTCCTGCTATGGGGATCCTTCATCCCAAATCCGATCTGGCTAATCTTGCCGGTCGGTTACACGTAGCAAATTTGTGGGCTCCAGGTGTCGTCGTGCTTGCCATTATCATAGCAATCACACTGATTGGCAAAGGAGCGGAGAACCGAATTTGGCTCTCACGAATGGCAGAGCATACACAGCGACTTATCATTTCTGCAGCACTCGTTATTATTGCCGACCTTCTATTCGAATTCTATCAGGACCGCTACTTCATTTATGTTCTGCCGACCATCATTCTTGCGTTCATTGTCCTTATATCGGAGTTGGAAACAGTATTACATGGTGTCCCTGCAAAGGTGTTTGCTTTTGCTCTCGCGATCTGTATAGGATTTTCATTGTGGCATTATTGGACGAATACTGCACGTCTTGCCCGAACTTCAGAGGCGATCGCAACAGCGAATAGCAGCGCTATGCACGACGCCCTGGCGACCATTCACTCCCATTATCCAGGACATCCAAGGATCTTTGCTTCGGTCGCCGGGCAAGCCATGACAATGGATGACTCGTGCGATCTCATTACGCCGGTCATGTACATGCAACCGAACGAGGGTTGGGTAACGCGAGAAGAATTATGGCGGCGAGCCAATATCAATTACGCGATCACCTTTACGACCAAAGGCGGAGGAGATTGGGATGAGAACGATTCGACGATCGAGTGGTCAGCGCGTTCGAATGCAAAGATCATCTTCCAGCGAGTCGGTCCTTTCACCGATATTGTTCGCGCCTACGCTCCTTCGGATGACACGCTGGTCGATACCTTGCGCGTCTATGAATTCCGATAATAAAGAACTCCGACAATAAAAAAACCTGAAGTGCATAAAAAAAGACCACTGGTATACAGTGGTCTTTAACATTTAAGTGATCCTGCTCTTACGCTTCTGCCATCTCTTCGACGGCAAGCTCTTTCTGGGCGTATTGCATGAGGTCGCGCATCGTCGTTGGATCGAACGGCGAACGCAGACCGGCCGCTTTAAAGATATTCAGGATACTCTTCGTACCACCGATCTCGCACAGCCTGATATACGTATCGAGCGCCTTCTTGTGATCGGTCGAATCCATAAGGCCGAGCTGCATGGCAGCGGTCTGCGCGATCGCGTAGTCGATATAGTAGAATGGCGTCTGGAAGATATGTCCCTGAGCGTACCATCGGGCATACTTAAACGCTTCATAGCCACTAAAGTCGAGCGCGGGGAAGTATTTATCCCAGATCTCATTCCACGCCTGGTCGCGTTCGGCCGGAGTGACGTTCGGATGCTCGTAAACCCAGTGCTGAAACTCGTCGACCGTCACAATGTAGCACATGAGTGACACCACATCGTAGAGGTGGCTCTGGCGGAATTTCCGCTGTTCCTCCGGTTTAAAGAACCAGTGGAGCGCCGGCATCGCGAGAAACTCCATTCCCATCGAGTGAATTTCGGCGCCATCGCTCGTGGGCCATTGTAAGTCGACAGCCTCGATCGTTTGGCTTTCCCATGCCTGGAAGGCATGGCCCATTTCGTGAACGAGTGTGCCAACGTCGCCTTCATCACCCGTCGAGTTACAGAAAATAGCTACGCGGCCTTCATCCGGCATCGAGGTACAGAATGCACCGGCGCGCTTGCCTTTGCGATTCTCGAGATCGATGAGGCCTTCCTTGCGCATGCGTGTGAAGTGCGCGGCCAGCCGAGGAGAAAGTTCGTCGAATACGTGCTGCGCTTTTTCAAGCTGAGTTTCCACCGGAGCTATGCCGATCGGCAGGGTGTGGTTCGGATGATACCCAGAGTCCCACGGACGGAGCGTCGGTGTACCGAGCGCAGCGGCATGTTCGGCATGAAGCTTTGCCAGCACCGGCACCGCATATTGCTTTACCGAGTCCCGAAATTTCTTCGCTTCTTCCGGACCGTAATCGGTACGACGCATCGAAAGATAGCCGAGCGGGATAAAATTCTTGTGACCAAGATTGCGCCCCATCTCGTCCCGCAGCTTTACCATGCCATCGAAAAGACGCGCGATCTCATCGTGATGATCGAGAAACCACTGGCGGTACGCGAACCATGCTTCTTTGCGAACGTCCGCATTCGAATCGTTCTGCATCGCGCGAGCACGGGCCAGGGTGACCGTCTCGCCCTTGATCTTTACTTCACCCGCACTGACGATCTTATCATACTGGTCAATGAGATCGCCCGTTTTTACACGCAGTTCCGTGTTGACCGGCGCAATGGGCTCGACGATCGTATTAAGCTGATCGATAAGATACGGCCCGAAGTGTTCGCCGATCGCCTTCTTGTGGCGGCTCTTGAGCACCGCGTCGAGCATTGCGGCACTGCCCTGTTCGAACGCTGGTGTTACGACTTCACGGAAATATTTGTCGGCTTCTTCCCAGTGCTTGTTCGTCATATCCTGGGAGTGGGCATAGCTGATACGGCTGGCTTCACCGGAAAAATAGGCGGTGAGCGCGTTCCAATCGGAATAGAGGCAGAGCCACTCGCCGGGAGATTCCGACCGCTCGGCCGAGTCGATCCGGCCTTTCAGCTTCGCGAACTCCTGCTCGACAAATTCTTTCGTTAACTTTTCTGGACGTTGAGGATAATGCTTGTAATTCATAAATTCTGTTGTATCGCAAACAACAAGCGGCTACTACACCTGTAACTATTAGCTACGACCGAAAACAGCCGCAACCTACGCTAAAACCTAAATAACCGGCCTCTAACAAACCGAGTACCGGGAATAGTTGAGGAGAATATAGTAATCCGGGCAATTACAAATGCCGATGAATTGGGGCAACAAATGGCCCGAATCCTCGTTTACGTTTCCGTTTCCTGGCTGTTACCACTCGGAGACTTCTGTGTTTTAAACGTAGGTCACAGGAAACCGTGCGGACCACTACATTCACCGATCGATTCGTAATACATCCTTTCTGAGAATCTTGGCTTACATGCGCTCTCTTTTCTTCGCGGTTCTGCTTGCGTCTGTTGCGGTATTGCCATACCGTACGGCGATGGCCCAAATGGGAACGCCGGAACAGCAATACACCGTCCTCGGCATATCGGTCGTTGGTAACCGTACGTCGGACGCCCAAACGATCATTAGCCAGAGCGGCCTCTACCGCGGGCAGCACTTCGTGCTTCCGAGCGACGCCGTCCGCAATGCGGTGCAGCAGCTATGGAACATGGGTATTTTTAACGACGTCAATATCGTCGTCGATAAGCAGGTGCCGCAGGGCGATTCGACCATCGGCCTCTTCCTCAGCATTCACGTTTCCGAACTTCCCCGCCTTGGCAAATACACGGTCCAGGGTAATAAAGAGATCAAGACCTCTGAGATCGAAAAAGCGCTCGCGCTGCGCGAAGGGGATTACATCCGCCCGTGGGAGTTAGAAGCCGGACGCACCCGCGTGAAAGCACTCTATGAAAAAGAGGGCTACCATTTTGCGACGATCACGATCCAGCAAGTCCCGACTAGCGATTCCAGCAAAGCCGATCTCGTCGTCGCGATCAATGAGGGCAAGGAAATGATCGTCCGTCACATCGACTTTTCGGGCAATAAGCAGGTCTCTTCGGGCGAACTGCGCAGCGCGATGGAAGATACCAAAGAAAAGCGGTGGTGGAAGATCTTCTCCAGCGGTACGTTCGACCAACAGAAATATGAGGACGATAAAAAGCGGGTCCTCGACTACTATCATTCGCGCGGTTATCGGGATGCGCAGATCCTCAGCGATTCGTTATGGACAACCGGTGAGAACGACCTTAATATTCTTATCAACGTTTACGAAGGTCCGCAATATCATGTGAGGAATATTGCGGTCATCGGCGCCGAGCAATTCACGCCGGACGAGATCCGCAATCATCTGGGCTTCCGCAAAGGCGACATCTACGATATGGTCCGCCTCGAGACCAATCTTCACGGTCCCACGCCGGACTTTTCCGACGTCGGCTCGCTCTATTACGATAAAGGCTTTCTGAGCGATATCTCCAAAGAAGAGACGGTCGTGCCGGGCGATTCGATCGATCTCGTTATTCGCGTACAGGAAGGCAAGCAGCATTTCTTCCGATTCGTCGATGTCAAGGGCAATACGAAGACGAAGGATTACGTCATTCGGCGAGAGCTATTTACGCGGCCGGGCGAATCCTTTAGCCGCGCCGCTATCATTCGCTCGATGCGGCAGCTCTCACAGCTTAATTACTTCAATCAGGAGAAATTACAGCCCGATGTTAACATGCAGCGCGATGCAACCGATGTCGACGTCACGTATAATGTCGAAGAACGTTCGAGCGATACGTTCAACGCGTCGGTCGGATACGGAGGAGCACTCGGCTTTACTGGTTCGGTAGGCGTATCGTTCAATAATTTCGATATCACCGATCCGTTGCATGGCGGCGGCGGCGAGGTACTTTCGGTCTCGGCGGAAATTGGACAATCGGCGTACCGCACGTTGTCGCTCAGTTTTAACGAACCGTGGCTCAACCAAACGCCGACCTCGCTCGGATTCCAGGTCTATACCACCCATTCGGAATACATCTACACGGCGGATAACACGGGCGCTTCGCTTGCGCTTGGCCGACGGTTCCGCTGGCCCGACGACTTCTTCCGCGTCGATTGGACGCTCTCCGGCTTGCACTCGAACATCACGAACGGCGGCGGTATTTACACCACCGGTATTCACGACGAGACGAGCATTCAGCAGATCATCTCGCGTATTTCAACAGACGATCCGATCTTCCCGACCAGTGGTTCGGAAATGTCGCTCTTAACTCGCATCGCATATTTGCCGATCGCATCCATCGCACCGAACCAGCCGGCGAATTATTTCCGCAATGGTTTCACGATGAAGTTTTACACGCCCATGCTTACCCTCGGCGGGCAGAACAGGCTCGTACTCATGACGAGCGCCGACATCGGCCAAATGGGCGGCCTCGGCAGCGAACCCTACGTTCCGCCTACGCAGCTCTTCGTTATGGGCGGCAGCGGACTCGCGACCGGTGTCTACAGTATTCCCCTTCGCGGTTATCCCGATGCTCAGATCGGTGTACAAAAAGGCGTGAGAACGACTTCGGTCTACGCTCCAGGAGGACAAGCTTATTCGCGTTACGTTGCCGAGCTTCGCTTCATGGTTAGCCGCGAACCCATCCCCATCTTCTTCTTAGGATTTGCTGAGGCGGGTAACGTTTGGGCCGATTTCTCGCATGCCGACCTCTTTGATCTCAAGCGGTCGCTGGGCGTTGGCGCCCGCGTACAGGTCCCGGCCGTCGGTATGATCGGGATCGACTTTGGCTACGGCTTCGACCCGATCGGCACGTTCGGTGAGCCCTCCGGCTGGCAAACCCACTTCCAGTTTGGAAGAGGATTTTAAGAATAAGGTAAAAGCTTAGACTTTTAAATCTTCAAAAGCGGCGGCTACTTCTTCTGGGGTAATTAGCTTCATGCAGTTTTTGTGGCCGCAATTATGCACGTTGTAAGGTTTGAGATAACCTAACTGCAAGCAGGGCGAGCATGAGATGCCCTTAAATATATCGATGTTGTTCATCGAGAGACTTCGATATCCCCAATAATCTGACATTCCAAACACCCGTAGCGTTGGCGTTCCAACTGCCATAGCTACGTGACCGAGGCCACTATCGTTGGCAAGCATAGCATTACATCTTTTTAGTAATGCCGCAACTTCAAATAAACTAAGCTTGCCTGCAAGGTTGATTGAAGAAGATCTAACAAAAGATGATGCCTCTTCTATTTGTGAAATTTCACTGGCAACTCCGAAATGTAGAAAGATAGGATTGTATTTATTTTGCAAGTCTAAAAGGACTTTGGCAAAACGATCATCGTCCCATTTCTTCCAGTGTTGTAGTTTGCTCGCTCCGAAGTGAGTGCCAATAACTACCCGACCTTCAAGAGTGTGTTCCTTCCAATACGTTTTGGCAAATATTTCTTCTTCGTCCGATAAAATTAAATGCGGCGAGTCTACAGTGCCATCGGTTCCGACAAGCTTCTGTATTAGACGGAAATGACGGCTTGTTTCATGCTCATGATCTTGAGCAAGTTGAACGGAGATATTAAAGAGCCAATTCGGGCGCGGCTTATACCAATGCGAAGGAGACAAGGTATGGCCTACACGAAGTGGTGCACTCAAAATTGCACTCGTAAAGTATGGACTTGGTGACATGTAGGTACATATTATTATATCATATTTTTCGCCTACAAGCTTACGATTCAATTGCTTTAGTTCAGAGAGCGAAACGGATTTATAGTCAGCTTCAAAAATCGCATGGAATCTTTGATTTTCCATTGAAATTATTCGCTCTAATACTGCTCGGCTCTGAGATTCCCGCCCTACCAGAAGGTCAATTTTTGCCGATGGGAAGGCCCGAATTATAGCTTTTAGGGATGGCTGGAACATCAAAGCATCCCCGAGACCCATGTAGCCGAACAGAAGAATTTTGGGCGAACCGCCTAAAAAGTTTGTAACTTTTGTTCCGTTGCGAGATTTTTTAAGCAAGACAGACGCTGAGGTCAGCGTCTTGTATAAGAGATAGGCTTCTTTTAGTCCTTTCAAAACAGGATTGAGAAAAATGGAATATCGCTCTCTACTTCGTAAGGTACTTTTTTACCTTTCGGTTCTACTTCTCTCCGTTGCAGCCATCGATGATGCTCTTGCCCAGTCTTGGCAATATGTAGCTCCGATGCACTTTCGGCGTACTGAGTTAAGCGCTGTGGCTCTGCCGGACGGTCGAGTCCTCGTCGCTGGCGGCAACGACGGCTCACAAGTTTTATCGAGTTGCGAGATTTATGATCCAAAGACGAACACATGGACAATGACCGGTTCCATGCATGAAGCCAGGTACCGCTTTCCGATGATAATGTTACAAGATGGTCGGATCATGGCGGCAGGTGGCTTAACCGACATGGGCGTCTCGACATCGCAAAATTGTGAATTATACAATCCTTCAACCGGAAGCTGGACACAGGTCTCGCCTATGCTTGACCGTCGTGAGAATTTCCCATTATTTCAATTGCCTAATGGCAAAGTTTTTATATGTGGAGGGCTGGATGCTAATATTCCAGTGTATCTAAACAGTGCAGAATATTACGACCCTAAAACGGATTCGCATACCTTACTCGCACCAATGAATACTGCAGTGTTTGGCCCATTTGTTTTTCAGGATACAGTACAGAATCGAATTCTGGTTCAAGGTGGAAGTTATAATGGTCTTGGAGGAACGTACCCACCGTTGCTTCAGGAGTATGATATTGCGACAGACAATTGGATTGATGGACCAAACTCCAACGATTCCCATGACGGAGGATATAACGTGCAGTTACCCGATCAATCCATTGTCGTCGTCGGCGGAAGAACCGGCCCTTATACTTCAACCGATGCTATTGAGGTAATTCGTCCTCCTTATACAATTTGGGAGTCTGTTGGCAGCTTGACTTCGAAGCGATGGCACGGCTGCGGAGTTTTAATAGGAGCAGATTCTATTCTTGCCATAGGTGGAGACAATGACCCAGGCATTAATGTAAATATTTTCGATTCCACAAATTGGTATTTCGTGCGAGAACAGCAGACAACACAGGGACCAAGAATGCTTGACTCAAGAGCAAATTTTGGAGCTGTTCTCTCAAGGCAACCCATTACTGAATGCGCTTCACAGCTAGTAGTATATGTATTCGGAGGAGCTTCGAAAAAAGACGGAGTCGTTAATACTGCCGAGTCACTCGATTTAGGTGTTCGACAAGATCGTATAGGCGGCTCCGCCTCCCTTCATCGCGAAATCGCTTCATCCTTCTTCGGGCATCCGGATTCGCTGCAATTGCTGCTCGATGTACGACCCACGCTCAACATCGATTCGCTCTGGCCGACACTGCACGATGTTTCTGCAACGTACGCGTGGGATTCTTCCATAGTCACCTTCTCAGATTATATGCCACCCTCGGGCTGGTCCCTGCGGGGACTTACGGTGAACGGCAACTCGGTCGATTTCACGATCCACAATGTATCGTCTTCGCCGACGACTCCGCTCAACCTTGGCACGGCTATCTTTATGCCGAACAATGTGCAGTTAACAGCGAGTAATGTTACACTACCCTCGCTCAGCTTAAAAGCGGGTACGCAAACGATCTCGCCGTGCATCTCGGATAACGAGGACCAGCATTGGGCTGTGAAGGTATTAGGCGTAGAGGCGGTCGGGCAGGATGGACCGACCTATACGATAGGTATCGACTGGGTGCGCGCTTCTGGTGATAATTTGCAAGTTGGGATCCATGGGATCCATGGACCGAGTAGTGGTACGTCCCGAGGTGACGTGGCCCTGTACGATCTATTGGGCCGCAAGATCTGCGCGACCGAAATTTCTGCCGATCAGCCCCAGGCATCGCTCGACATTCACGGTCTTGCCAGCGGTGTATACTTTGTGCGCCTTACGGTCGGGTCGAGCGTTTCCTCGAACCGGTTTGTTTTGTCCCGTGAGTAGCGCGGTGGGAACGTCCGATCGCCGACGCAGTCCGCCGATACTTATGGACAAGGCCAACACGTGAGAATCCTCTTCGTTGAAGACAACGCCACCACGGCACGCGCCGCGAAAGTATTGCTCGAACTTCGCGGCTACTCGGTCGACACCGCCGAATGCGTCGCCGATGCTACGCATCTTCTATCTGTCAATAAATACGACGTCCTCTTAAGCGATCTTCGCCTTCCCGATGGCTCTGGCTACGATGTCCTCGCTGAAATTCCTCAACCGATAAAGGCCATCGCTATGAGCGGGTTTGTATCGGAAGCGGATAAGGCCGAAGCAATTTCCCGAGGCTTTGCCGCTTTTTTGCCAAAGCCGTATAAGACGGACGATCTGGTGGCCATTATAGAAAGTGCTGAGCTAAGTCCTGAGTCCTAAGTCCTAAGTCCTGAGTCTTGAGTCGGGAGAGAGAATTTCATTCTTTGTATTTTTGCCATTATGGCGAAAGTACAAAAGTTTGAAGAACTTGTGGCCTGGCAAAAGGCACGGGACTTAAATAATGCCATTTACACAATTACACGAAAGCGAGAATTTGCCAAAGATTATCGCTTTGCTCGCCAGATTCAAGCCGCTGCTTTATCAGCAATGTCCAATATTGCTGAGGGATTTGAACGGAATAGACCGGCAGAATTCCATCAGTTTTTATCAGTAGCCAAAGGTTCTTGTGGTGAAGTGCGATCTCAGCTCTATGCTGCTCTCGATGTCGGTTACCTAGACCAAGAGGAATTTACTCGTCTTCGCGATTTTGCAGAAGAAGTCGGACGCATTATAAACGGTCTTAGAAGCAGTATCGGAAACTGGGAAAAATAATGGCGTCCTAAAATCACAAACTTACCGTTTAAGACTAGCACTTAGCACTTAGGACTCAGGACTCAGCACTCAGGACTCAGGACTCAGGACTCAGGACTTAGTACTCAGGACTCAGGACTCAGCACTTAGAACTCAGGACTCCGCACTTTAGACGTATTCCCTCTTTTGGTGGGAACCGAAAGGGTATCGAAAATAGCTTAGCACTGGCTATTTATAGAGATAAGGCAACCCCTTTTCTTTTTACTTAGGACTCAGCACTAAGGACTTAGGACTAAAAAGAGTGTTCCAGTACATCGTTCGGCGCGTCCTCCTGTTTTTACCGACGCTATTTCTCATCACGGTAATCAGTTTTGGCATTTCACGCATGGCCCCGGGCGATCCGGCCGAGCTCAAGGCCGGCATGGGCGGCGAAGGCTCCCAGCGTGGTAACCAGCAGCTCAACGAGCAGATCATTAACCAGATCCGCGCCCAGTGGCACCTGGATAAGCCAGTTTGGTACTGGACGCTCTTTAACGATGAGAAAACGCCGGATGGCCAGCTAAAACCGCTTTCCGAACGCCTGACCTTTAAGTGGAATGGGACCAACAACCAGTATCATCTCTGGATGTCCGACCTGCTTCATCTCGATTTCGGCGTCTCCTTCCAGGACCAGCGGCCCGTTATCGATAAAATAATGGAACGCTTGCCCATCACAGCGTTCCTTTCCATTGTCTCGATCTTATTAGCGTTTGTCATTGCGATACCCATAGGAATTTATTCGGCGGCCAAATCGCGTCAAAATAGTAAGATCGATAAATCAGTATCGACCACCCTGTTCGTCCTTTACTCGCTTCCCTCCTTCTGGATCGCCACAATGATGATCATCTTCTTTGGCGGCGGCGATTTTCTGGCGTGGTTTCCAAATAGCGGTTTGCACGGTAATGACTACCCGTTCCCTTCAAGCTGGCAGAATTTCACCGACCTGATGTGGCACCTTGTGCTACCGCTTATCTGCTATACGTATGGCTCGTTAGCCTATCTTTCGCGACAGATGCGCGGCTCGATGCTCGAAGTTATCCGTCAGGATTACATTCGTACCGCTCGCGCTAAAGGGCTCGCGGAAAAGATCGTCGTATACAAGCACGCGCTTCGTAATTCGCTCATCCCGATCGTTACGATCATGGGCGGCTTGCTTCCGGCGCTTATCAGCGGCTCGATCATTCTGGAATCGATCTTTACGATACCTGGCCTTGGCCTCTTAGAGTTCAATGCATTGACCTCGCGCGATTACCCTGTTATTCTCGCTGTATTTACGATCTCCGCCGTGCTGACATTGCTCGGTATTTTACTTAGCGATATCCTATACTCGGTCGTCGATCCGAGAATTGCATTCACCAGAAAGTCCTCTTAAGAACTCCTCTTCAAGACAATGGCAGAGAAAACGAACGAATATCGTAACGGTACGGAAGTGGAGCAGACACCAGCCGAGCGTGGGGATTTCCCGGATCGCGTAGCGGTCGGGCATGAGTATATTCTCAATCAGCAGACGTCGCAGCCGGCGCCACTGCCGGAGGAAATTCCGTCGGTCCTGGAAGACTCGGAGGATGCTAAACGCGCTGCAACTCGTAAGGCCGTAACACAGACCTTCTGGTCGCTCGTACGACATCAGTACAAAAAGAATCGCGTGGCGATCTATGCGCTCTACGTCGTATACTTCCTGTTCGGCATCGCGATACTGGCAGACGTGCTGGCTAACGACAAACCGCTCTATGCGACTTATAAAGGCACGGTCTACTTCCCTGTCTTCAAGCAATATCTTGCCGATCTGCACATCAGCCGCTGGTCACAGGACCTTGTGATGGCCGATTGGAAAGACATCGAGAAATCCGGCGATGTAACGAGCGCAGTGTGGCCACCGATCCGGTATTCGGAGTCAGACCAGGACCTTACCAATACCCTTTCTCCTCCATCGGGCGAGCACTTGCTTGGCACCGATGGTATCGGGCGCGATGTGCTGGCTGGAATGATCCACGGTTCACGAATAGCACTGTCTATCGGCTTTGTATCGATGTCGTTCGCTATTGTGATCGGAGTGATCTTAGGCGCCTTGGCAGGATTCTATGGCGGTTGGGTCGATAATATTATTTCTCGCGCGATCGAGGTCGTACTGACGCTGCCAGTCTTCTTCCTGATCATTACCATCGTCGCGATGGTGCAGCAAGGCTCGGTGTGGCTTATTATGGTGCTGATCGGCCTCACAAGCTGGCCAACGGTCGCGCGCTATACCCGTGGCGAATTCCTTCGCATTCGAAATATGGAATTCGTTACTGCCGCCTCTGCGCTCGGATTCAAAAATACCCGTGTAATGCTGCGGCATGTGTTGCCCAATTCGCTGGCGCCGGTGCTTGTCACTGCGGCGTTTGGTATCGCTGGTGCTATCCTGACCGAAGCGGGACTCTCCTTCTTAGGTTTTGGTGTACCGCCAACAGTCGTTACCTGGGGTAGTGTACTCAACGATGCGCGTAATGATATTCACGCATGGTGGCTTGCCGTATTTCCGGGCTTCGCGATCTTTCTTGCTGTCGTCGCTTACAATCTTGTCGGTGATGGCTTGCGGGATGCGCTGGATCCACGATTGCGCGACTAGACCAGAACCTGGATTACGCGGATTAGATGGATTAACAGGATTGATTTTTTTAAGGATTATTGGATTGTGAAGACAACCAATGATCGCACTGGAAGAAATTTCTATCCTTCGATCTTGAAAATCTTTAGAATCTTGTAAATCCTGGTCTGGGTTCACAAGATTGATTTTTAGGATTATTGGACCAATGATCGTGACTGGTAGAAAGATCTAATCTGTCGATCTTGAAAATCCTTCGAATCTTGTAAATCCTGGTCTGGGAATCGGAACCAAAAGGCATTAAAAGTAAATCACATGCCGAGCCCCGTAATTTATGGCTTTTAGCCCATCCCTGCAGCAATTATGGGTATTCCCGGACGTGAAAGCGATTGTCCGTTTCTAAAAATTTAAGTTTTTCCTACGAACGTAGTACTATGCTTTGGACATCAGAATTAGCAGAATACCTCGAAGACGCTCCCTGGCCGGCCAATAAGGCCGAACTGATCGATTATTGCGAGCGCATCGGCGCACCGCCCGCTGTTATCCGCAATCTCGAAGAGATCGAGGATGAAGATGAGCAGTTCGAATCGATCGGTGAAGTGTGGCCGGATTATTCGCCCGAGGACGACGAGTTCTATTACGACGACGAATTAAACGAGTATTGATATCCGTAGTGCGAGCCCAACGACCGGGTTCGCGCAACCCGTAGGTCTTTAGCGCCGTTTCTCCATCTGGCTTATGGAGGACCGGCGCTTCTCGTTTGAGGCCGGTTCTCCGGTTAAAAGCAGCACGAACTCATCCGTTCATTGCGGAATTGCTATCAACTAAACGTGCACGCCACCTCAAGCGGCATATTGCTTGAGGAGATAAGCTCGTTGCTTGAGGAGATTAGCTCGAAAACTCACCTATATCGGCTTTGAATCTTTTGCTCTCCGGATATACGCGAAAGACCGTATTACGTGCAGCACTATTGTGCTCTGTGATACTCACGGCGTTTTATCTGCCGAAAGCCAACGCACAAGTTACCGGCCCGCCCGAAGGCGACTTAGCCGATTATGCCGGCGACGAGATCGTCGCTGTTCGTTTCGTCGGTAACCACGAACTTTCGAGCGACGAACTGGCAACGGTAGTACAGACGAAGGTCACGGGGATCTTCCCCCGAATGCTGCATTCGTTCTTTTTAACGAGACCGTTAGGAGATACTTTTCATATTATTGAACCGGCTGCCATCGCGGCTGATACGGCACGGCTGAACTCACACTACCGCGATAACGGCTTCCTCGATGCGAAAAGCAGGATCAGTATTTCTCGCAATAAAGAAGATGTACGTGCGTATTACGATTACATCCGGCGAGAACGCCTCGCGAGAGGTCCATCCAAAAGCTCGGACGATCTTCCCAAAATACGCGACACCGTCACATTCAGCATCTCCGAGGGAAATCCGTATACCATTTCACGCATCGCCATCACCGGATTGGAAAATTTGCCGGATGAATTCCAACCGCAACTAACGGAGAATGTTACGATCAAAAGCGGCGAGCGATGGTCTCGTGCCGCTGCTTATAATGAGGTAAATCGTCTCACGAATTTTCTGGTCGAGAACGGATACCCTAATGTCCGAGCCGATACTACGGTTGTCAGTCATACTGAAGGATATCACTCGGTTACCGTTTCCTTTTATTTTCATCCGGGACATCGCTACCGATATGGTGCACCGTATGTCGTCTTCGATACCACATCGGTCTCTAAAAGCCGAGTGGATGACGATGTCATCCTGGCGCAGTTATTTACCGATAGCGGTCACTGGTATAAATTATCGGAAGTGCGACGTAGCGAGCAAAGTTTGTATAAGCTCGGCGTATTCGATCTTGCCCGCGTTTCGCTCGATACGAATTACATCAATCATCTTCCCGACTCTCTTCGGGATTCTTCCGCCGTGCCGGTCCAGGTGTTCGTTCGAATGCAGAGAACGGCAGCAACACCGGTCAGTGTGTACGCTGGAACAGGCAGTCAGGGACTTGTAGCCGGGGCAACCTTAGGGTTTAATAACAAGAATTTTACTGGCACAGCAGATAACTTTAACTTTCAGGCTGCCTGGCAGCCGCTGCCCCCAACTCAAGGCCATTCGAGCCTCAGTGTTGATTATGTGCGGCCTTATATTGGCATGGGAAGAATTCCGTTGATCACTGGAGCAGCCTATAGCCAACAGGCGCAGTACGCAGTACCGACCGACACCTCGATCCACACTTATACCGAGCAGTCCTATTCGTTGCATCTTGGTTCGAGCATTGTGCTCAGCAAGCTCGATGATAAGACCACTCTTACTCCCGATATTCTGGTCGCGGATGTTAATACGCAAACCGCCGATTCGACATTGGCCGCTCAATTACCAAAAACGCAATACAATCTGTTGCCGTCCTTAGGGTATCAGGACAATCGTGTGAACGATCCGGTCAATCCTACCTCCGGTGATATTTTAACAGCCCTGCTGGAAGTCGGTCCTTTAGCGACTCTTCTTGGCAAGCCGGCTTCTCATTACATTAAGCTCGAACCTCAAGTACGTTGGTTTTACGATCTTACCGACCATGGTGGTGCTGTCATCGCTACAAGGTTACATGCGGGTGCATCGTATCTTCTTTCTAATGACCCATCACACGATCCTTCTCTCGACCACCGCTTTTACGGCGGCGGTGGGAACTCCATACGTGGCTGGGGAGAACAAGAGCTTATCGTTTCGAACGATCCGCATCGACCGCCAAATATCGGTGGATATAACATTTTAGAAGCGACACTAGAAATGCGTTATGCACCATTTCAGTACGCACACCAATATACCGGCTGGCAAAGCTTTTCGTCATCGATCCGGCTCGTTCTCTTTTATGATATCGGCAACGTATGGGATAACGTTCTATGGACCAACGGATTTCAATTTAATCAGCTCGCCCAGACGATCGGTTTAGGACTGCGATATAACATGTTCTTCGGCGCACTTCGCGTCGACTGGGGCTTAAAGCTATACGATCCAACCGGTGCGTTTTCTTCAGCAGCACAGGCGGCAACTCCGTCGTCGCATGGTGCGTGGCTTTTCTCTTCGGCGCGCGCCGCTGTTAGTCCCCTCATTCGGATCGGTAATACATTTAACTGGCACTTCGGAATCGGCCAGGCCTTTTAATAATAATTTAATCTGTTACTTTCGGTCGATCGATGTGTTTATTACACGCGGTAAGTAAGGGACAGCGAACTCCGCGATCATAATATCCGTTTATGATCGCATCACGGCAATACCCATCTTGACGTGATAAGAAGCGCGGGTGGCTTCGCTATATACAATGTCCGTCGAACCGCCCAAGGTTAATGTGAAATTGTCATTCGATTTTTTCGGGCCTTCCCTGTCAGGTTCCGAACGAATTATTCGTTCTATCGAAGGGCATAATTTTTTGCCGAACACAATTGATGAACGTCAATATAAGGGTTCTATCCTTAATTACCTTTTGTATTGGTCTCTCTCTTTCTTTCGAAGCGGTTGCGAACGGTCAGGTCAATGACTCCTACTCGTTTGTTCGAACCGATTGGCATTTAGCCGGGCTCTCGGAGTCTCGAAGCGATTGGCCGAGCGCCATACAATACTACCAACGTGTGATCGACGAGAGCGAGGTGCTGCCGCTCGATATTCGTGAGTGGTATCGGGGTACGGCCTACTATGGTATCAGCCGGTGCGAGTCCCGTCTCCAACATAGTGCTGCGGCTCGAGCGTCGCTCGTCAGTGCGTTCGAACGTCATTTTTGGAATTTCGACCTTACACTCTCCGATTCGATCATGACCGCTGTATGCGGGCGAACCTGGGTAGACTCTCTCTGCCGGTACTGGAATAATGTTCTTGCTGATGAACGGCCGATGTGGGGAGCACAACCGGTCATTATGTACTATCCTACCGGATATGACTCGACCAGCAGATGGCCCCTGGTCATTGCCATGCATGGTGGCAACGGGTCGTACGAAAGTTTTGCGCATACTTGGCGGAATATGGCTGATGCGATTAAAGCCGTCATTGCTGTGCCGGCTGGTGTGGAGCGGGAGTCGCAGATCACCAATTCCTGGGGCGCGGATTTCGGACCTATTGAAAAAGCCATTGTAGGGTTAGCCGAAAAACTTAGTGCGCAACATCGGGTCAATCGGTCTCAAATCTATTTGACCGGGTTTTCTCAAGGTGCTCAAGCCTCGCTCGAACTTGCTCTTCGGCGTCCGGATCTCTTCCGGGGCGCAATTCCGATGTCGGGGTTCTTATCACAACCACTGCCCGATTCGGTCCTTCTCGAAGCGGCACGCCGTCAGGTCCGTATTTATGCTATCACCGGGCAATTAGAGGATCCGGAGTTTGCCCGTCAGATCAAAGTCATCCACGAACGGTGTACTCAGGAAGGCATTCCGTTTACGCTGGACATTCTTCCGGGAATGATCCATGAAGTCCCGCTCGACCTTCACGATCAATTCTTACGCGCCTGGAATTGGGTACGTTCGGATTCGGAAGCAGCTCATCAAGCAACAGGACACTGAACGGTTATTGTCGCAAGTGCCATATCTCCGTCGGGTAAGGACCGCGGGCAAAACGAACTACCAGCGTATCATTTTTTCCAGCTAAGGTTGACTTGTCACCAGCACCGTGAAATAGCCTCAGGTCTAATTCCGATTGAAGCAGTAGGTAAGAATTAGGCTCATTCCGCATCCCATCCAATACTCGTTCGATCATCGTTGAATCGGTAAGATACGTTTTACGGAAATCCGTTCGGCCGCAAACGGCAAGCGCATCGTAAAAAAAACCGCCATCGAATGTATACTGCGCGCGCAGTTTTGTCTCGTCGTCCTGCGATGTAAGGGCGCCTGGTCCGTCGATGCCGTGAAGTTGGTAATTCATCACGGCAAGCAACGAACCGGCAGGAAGATTTCCTGCCACCCACGTTACAGCGTCGTTCGCGTTTTGCCGCACATCCCGCACTTCGCCGAGTAATCGTTCTTCCCGCACCGATTTGGGATAAAACCCAATGACCACTGCGATGATAATGACAAGGAGTGTTACTCCTATCCCCCATCGAAACGCTGTAAGAGAACGGTATGGTCGTACCGCCTGCCCCGCTCGTTCTATCCATATTGACCACGCCCAGGACGAAAGAAGACAAGTCAGCAGCGCTGATTCTGTTAATTGCGTCTTTACTAATTGTATCGTAATGAGCAACGCTGCCATTGCGATAAAGAGACACGCTAAAAATGGCAGCAACCGGCGCACCCGCGCCCGCTCCGGATTTTCAAGTGTAGCAAGGACTATAAAAACAAATACCGTGATCGGCAGAGCGACGAGAATATTTTGAAACAGCAAGAGCGCAAGCACAAGCGCCAAAAACGTCTGCATCAGGAACGTAAAGGCGCTTACCGCAGCCTCCCGTATGCGCCACACGACCTGAAGACCGGCAAAGACGATCGGAGTAAAAAGTAATGTCCGCGCCAGAAGTGAAAGATAGATCGAGCCATAATACTCTATGCGGTCACGAATAAAGTGGCCAAGGTCCGGCATTGAAAGTGCAAAAAATCGATTTGCACGTGTCGGCGAGACGGCTCCCAACCAAAGCGTAAGTCCAAGCATGACCGCATAAGCAAGCAGAGCTACAATAGTATTCGGCCGGCCGATGGCCTTCCACTTCTCAAGGATCGAATGCCGCTCTAACAGGAATGAGCCTGCAATGACCACATGCACCAAAACAAACGCCGGCTCTTTGGAAAGCACTGCTAAACAACCGGCCAACATTCCCAAGAACCAAAAGCCAAGGCGTGCTTCATACAATCCTCGTAGAGCAAAATACCAGGAGATCGAAGTAAAGCAGAGTTCGAGCGCGAAGGTAAGATCGCTATACCAGAAAAAGATATTGAGGATCGGAAGAAACACGATCCAATAGAGCAAGATAGATATTTCGAGCGCGAACCAACGACGGATAAGATAGCGCGCCGTAAGTCCTGTAAAAGCGATCGCGACAAGCAGCGATAGGTCAAGCGTCAGGTGCCACCAGAAGGTATGGTCCCACCCGGCAAAATGCGTGAGCAGGTATGCTGTTACGGCAAACATGGGACGGAAGCTATTAACGAGTTGACCTTTGATGGGATCGAACGCATCCCAAACGGTATGGGACTTCGCCCAAAGCATGAGCAGTACATCATCGAGCCGAAACGGCATTTGGTAGCGCGTGGTGAAAAGCGCGAGAATAGCAATACCTCCTAAAAGATAGAGGATATCGAGAACTCGTTTTATTGAGGGCGAAGAATGCAAGCGGAAATGATGAATGATAAGTTATGAATGATCGATCAGCTATGAATGATGAAATCGACGAGACAATTGCAAAATTATCACTTTTTGCCCTGGTTTTGCAATCGATCGTATGAGCATCCATTCAGGAACATCGCGAGGGCTAAACTGTTTACTGGCCTTGGTAATAAGGGTAAGGGTGACGTTTCATCACTTCCTAATTGCCAACTTGGGGATGCATTGGTTTCGACGGGGAATCAGTCATGGAAGCAAGGATGAGCGATCATCCAGGCGCGCACCGAGTGAGGCCACGACCGCTCGACGACCAGCAATGGTCAGACTCAAACTCGTGGCAAACAACAACTGCGAACTCTTATAGTTACGCAATGGCTGCCTAAGCTCCTTTAATCTTAGATTAAGGTTGTAGCTGCTATCTCACCAACGGTGAGAGGGCGCCCATCTCCGTAAGCCCTCGGACTTTGCGGGCTTATAAAGACGAGCGATCGTCTGTGGAGGTGCCGTTATGCTTAGTCCCTTCCTGCATGAGCGCTTTTCGCTTGCTGGAAGTATTAAGGAAGAGCAGTGACGTGCGATCGGTTGCCTCTTACCACGGTCGCGAGTCACTTACTACTGTAAGAGGCTACGTGCGTAGTGCCCTTCGGTGGCATTCTTCGGACAGGGGTTCGACTCCCCTCATCTCCACAAACCCCGGCTACAAGCCGGGGTTTTGCATTTAGAGGCCGCAAACTGCTTAAACCGCATCCCTCCCATGAGACGAGGTCCTACGATAGGTACATAGCTTGCATCCTTGACAGCTATGCCTACACCTCTGCAATTTTCCAGGAGAGAAATTCTCACTACCGCCGCAGCTTCTCTTACTTTGGCTGGTCTTGGAAGTCCGTATACTTTACGGGCCGCCGAAAAAGAAGTGCCTACACAGCCGGGCGAAGACCTAATGCAAGAGCATGGAGTCCTTAAGCGTATTCTTCTCATCTACGGTCATCTTTCCGATGAGTTGGGACAGGGCGCGTCTATTCCTGCTGATGCATTGCATAAGTCGGCCACGATCATTCACGATTTTATCGAGGACTATCACGAAAAGGACGAAGAGCACTATATTTTCCCACGCTTTCGAAAAGCGAATAAACTGGTCGACCTTGTCGACCTACTCGAACTCCAGCATAAGCGCGGCCGCATGGTGACTGAACGCATTCTCGCAAATGCAACTTCTTCCAGCCTTTCGAACTCAACTGCACGAACACAGGTAAAAAGTGACCTCGATGCTTTCATTCGGATGTATGCACCGCATGAGGCTCGTGAAGATACCGTACTCTTCCCTGCTTTTCGCGCTATCGTGACGGAGAAGGAATACAAGGATCTCGGTGACAAATTTGAAGACGAGGAGCACAAGCGATTTGGCGAGAAGGGATTTGAACATATGGTGGACCGTGTGGCTGAGATCGAAAAGTCACTTGGAATTTACGACCTCAGCCAATTCACGCCGCCCGCTTAACAGGCGAGTTCAGCGCGAATGCGCCGGTACATGTTCCGCAAATAACGAGATCATCGCTTCGTTGAAGGCAGGAATATCCGAAGGCTGACGCGACGACACCCAATTCCGGTCGCGGACCATCTGCTTATCCTGATAATTACCGCCAGCGTTCACGATATCATCCTTAATGGTATGATAACCAGTGAGCGAGCGATTGCGAACGGCACCGGCTGAGATGAGTACCCACGGTGCGTGACAGATAAACGCGATCGGCTTATTATCGCGCTCCATCTGCTGCACAAAGTCGAGCGCCTTTTTATTGACCCGCAGTTTATCGGCATTAAGAGCTCCGCCTGGCAACATCAACGCGTCGAAGTCATTCGGGTCAGCTTCCTCGAGTTGCATATCGACCACGAAGGTCTCTCCGGCTTTGTCATGCTGGAATCCACGGACCCGATCGTTCTCTGGAGCAATTAGTATTGTTTCGGCCCCCGCATGATCGAGCGCTTTTCGCGGTTCTGTCATTTCTACTTGTTCGAAGTTATCCGTAACGATGATCGCGACTTTCATCCCATCGAGATTATTCTGCATGTTTCCTCCTCGGTTTTCCAATTGGTTTGAGAAATGGGTAAGAAGTTTGCGTTTCTACACAAATCGCAGGCCGGGGGCCTTCTCAGCCGTATTTTTGCGTGATGTTCAGCCTATTCTTTGAAACAAAGCACCGCCGCGCGTTACCACTTCTATTGTCATTTCTTGCAATAGCACCGTTCGCTGTACGCGCTCAGAATTCGGAAGATGTTCATGCCGCCGGTTCCAACCTGCTTCGCGTTGGTGATGGCTCAACCACCGACGCCTTAGGTAATACGACCGACAAGCGCTATTTCGAAGAGATAGCGAACGCTCGTATCTTTTTCCAAAATTTTTCCCTCGGGCTACGATATGAACTCGACGATCCCAGCGAGGTCGGACGTTCGTACCAGGACCGCAATTTCCGTAAACGATGGCTCGCATATCGCAAAGATCAGATCGATCTGCAAGCGGGTGATGTAAGCGCCCTCTTTGGCCGCGGCCTGGCAGTTAACCTCTTTGAGTCTCGACCACTTAATTACGACTCCTGGCTCGATGGCCTCTTTGGCAAAACAGAGTATAATATTCCAAAAGAATTGGTCGATGCGGATATGTCCGTTGCAGTACGCGGCGTAGGGGGCAAAGAAGATTTCTATCCGATCCCGATCTCGCAGGGAGCGCTCTCGGTCGCTGATACGCTACCCATGCATATTTCTGCTCGAGCGATCAATGGTGAGCTCGGATTTTGGAAGCACAAAGTATCGCTTGGTGCCGTCTTTTTAGAAGCGAACGTGACCGGCGATCTTCTTTCGCCCGGGCTTACGGCCATGCGCAATGTTAATCAACCCGATTTTTATGCGGATATCAATTCCGGCGAGTTCGAAGGATACTTTGAATGGACACAGAATCGAACACAGGTAACGGAGTTACTCGGCACCGCCCCGACCGCCAAAGGTGACACGAGCCATACCGGTCAGGCGATGTACGGCTCGCTTAGCTATTCTAATAGCCAGTTCGGTATTACGTTCGAATATAAGAATTACGATTACTTCCGCCATCCGGTCGGCGACCTCTACCAGGATGTTTTTAGCAAGTTGCCGATCTCGAGCCCGCCGGAAGTTTACAAAGATTTTACCTTTACCTCGATCACTCGCTCGACGCACGCTGTGTGGTTCGATGACGAGCTTGGTATGCAGGCGGAAGTGAATATCACCGCCGTGCCCCGATGGACGATCGATCTCTACGGCGCAGCATCCAGCCGGCACGACAAGTACAATATCTCGTCGGTGGCTGTCGATAGTACCAACCTCTTGCCGCGCTTCACCGATAATGGATTCTATCCGTTCTGGGAAACATATGCGGAAGCAGAGTGGGATTTTAATCCCGAGACGGACCAGGATTATATCCGCTTTGCGATCCACCGTAGAAGCGATGTGATCAGCTATTCGCCAGCCGACTCGAGCGCGGAGACGAAATATGCTACGACAGTAGCGGCGAAATTCCAGTACGAGACGACCCCCAACCAAAGCATACTTGCCATTTGGGAGCACCAATGGGCCTACGATGGCTCCATTCTTACGCCAGACAAACGCCGGCTTAACGAGCTCATTACGCTTCAATACTCGTTCAACCCGACCATTAACTTCGGCGCTATTCTGGACCTTTCCATTCAATACGAGAATGGGCCGTATCACCTCGAAGATAACTGGCCCCAAGGATTTGTGTCGCTCCGAATGGGACACTCCCACACCCTGCTTATGTCCTACGGCTCGGAGCGCGGCGGACTTAATTGTACTGGCGGAATTTGCCGCGTCGTACCACCGTTCAAGGGCCTGCGACTTACATTAACAAGCCAGATCTAAATCTTCCCGGAGCGTACTATGGTCTCCCGTTTCTTAATTTTTCTTCTTACTTCACTTTTTGCTACGTCAGCGTTTGCACAGCAAGCGCCGAAAGTTCTTGCCGAATTATTTAGTAATACAAATTGCAATAACTGCAAAACTCCGGATGAACAATTCGGGTCGTTTATCGCAAATAATCCGCAGTATGGTGTGGTACGTATAAGTTACCACAATGACGTCTCGAATGTTAACGACACCTTCTATCAGGCCTCGTTACCCGCAAGCAGCATTCGTAGTTCAGCGTTCTATAATGTTCAGACCGATCCGACGGCTGCTATCAATGGCACTGTACTCGCAAATAATGTACAGGCGTGGGAGGCGCTCGCAAAGTCCAACGCTACTACCGCTCCGAATATCCAGCTTTCTGCTCGGAATGCCGGCGATTCAATTATTATTCATGTCACAAATAAGGCACAGCTCAGTAAATCTGTGCGACTGTATGTTGCGCTTACCGAGTCGCACATCGTAATGGCAAATACACTTGCTTATGGTGTGCCCACGAGCGGTTACTGGGACGACGTCTTTCGCGATATGCTGCCGACCGGCGCAGGCACTGATGCTTTTACTCCGACCGGCAATGACGTTTATGATGTCAGTTTTACTCCACCAACCCCGGATCTGCCGGACGCAACCGGCCATGTCTGGAATACACAAAATATGAAGGTTGTCGCGTTTATTCAGGATGACCAGGCCAACCCCACAAAGAAGGTGGAAGCTTTGGGCGTTATCAGTCTGGCAAATCTTGGCGTCAACGATGGACCATCGGTCGCTTCCTCTGCTTCGATCCGGGTAGCGGGCAATCCAACCTCACCGGAACTTCGAGTCTCCCTTCCGGCCTCGCAACATGCTCGTGTCGTCCTGAGCGACCTTCTGGGGCGCACGGTCGGCACCCTCTATGACGGTAACCTGCCGGATGGCGAATCGACCGTTGAATTTGCGAAGAGCGCAATACCGGCTGGATGCTACATCGCGCGTTTGTTCGTTGCAGGCAATGAGACGGCCCATACAAAGCTGATCGTACCGTGATCGCTTCCCTCGACTGTTAGCATGTGGAAGGTAATGTGAATCGTAACGATTCGCTAATACGGCCATAATCCACTGGCAACGTTTTTTTCGGCAGCGTATTTCTACCGTAATATTCGGCTCGTATTAAGCGCGGCCGAACGGCTTAATCTCACGTATTGGTAATGCTTCTCACCGACTTTATTCGCGCCTTAGAGCAGATCGTACCGCTTAGCGCCGTTGGTTACGAGCGAGATGCGGTCGGTTTGCAGGTCGGGCTCCCGGAAAGGACAGAGCTAACAGCCGCCCTTTTTGCGTATGAAGTGACGGAGAAGGTCATCGCCGAGGCAAAGACACGCGGGGCCAACCTGATCGTCGCCTTTCATCCGCTCATTTTTCCGAGTATTCCGGCCATCACCGACCGCACCCGCACTGGGCTTCTCCTGCGTGAGCTTGTAAAGAACGACATCGCGCTTTACATTCAGCATACCGCCTTCGATACGCATCCGGAGTTCGGCACCAGCCGCCTTATGGCGGAAGCTTTGAATCTTACCGATATTCGCCTTCTTTCGCCGCTCAAAAGCGATCCGAGGTACGGAATGGGTGCCATAGGGCGGCTCTCCTCGCCGGTTCCGAGCCAGGACTTACTTTCACTCATATCGAAGACCTTCAAAACACCGGCGCTTCGATATAATGAGCGTACGCCTAAAACGATCGAAACAGTGGCCGTTTTAGGCGGCGCCGGAATGGATTTTTATAGCTCGGCCGTGCTGCAAAAGGCCGACGCGTTTATTACCGCCGATATCCGCTACCATGACTTTCATCGTGCCGACCACGACAAAATTCTCTTGATCGATGTCGGACACGCGGAGACCGAAAGGTTTGTTACTCAGGGGATGGTCCGCGCTGCCAAAACGGCAATTACAGCGCCGGGCGCGCATATCGTCGTAAATTTGCAGACCTCAATACTGGAACGGCTCCTTTTGTTGGCGCAAACGGAGCCGAATGCTGTGCATTACTACCACGATCGGTAAGTGGTAGATTTAATAGCTCTTACCTCGATAAGGCGGTGCGGGCACGAAGAAATTTATAGGACTTAGAGACGTGAACGACTCATTATTGCACCTGTACGAATTACAAAAAGTAGATAGCCAGCTGGACGATCTCATCGAAAGCCGTGGCGAACTGCCCGATCGCGTGAACGAAATGCGCCGGCAGGTCGATGCGCAGCGCGAACAATTGAATCAGGTCCGCCGCGATATCAAAGAGGTCGAGGATAATAACAAGCAGCTCTCGAGTGAGACGGTTGAACTTCGCGAAAAGGTCGACCGCTACAAAGCACAACAGTTCGACGTCAAGACGACGCGCGAGTACGATGCGATCACGTTCCAGCTCGAAGAGAGCCAGCGTAAGCTGCACTCGAATACCGAGACGATCGGCCGCATGGGTATCGAGCTCGAACAACTGAAATCGGACGAGCAGCAAATGGCTGCTGATCTTGCCGATATGGAAAAAGAATTGGAAGAAGCCCAAACGGCACTCGGCGAAGTGTTAGCCGAGACAGAAGAAGAAGAGAAAACTCTTCTTGCGAAGCGCCAGAGCCTCGAAAAATCCATCCAGCAATTTTATCTAACGATCTACAATCGCGTGCGTCCTGCCAAGGGCGGCGTCGCCGTTGTGCCGATCAAGAATGGTGTATGCGGAGGATGCTATAATGCCGTGCCCCGTCAGCTTGCGCTCGAATTGCGCAAGGGCGAAAAGCATGCGGTGTGCGAATATTGTGGCCGCATTATCGTCGGCGAGCCGATCGTCATCGCGGTAGATGGCGAGCCACAACCGATCACGTATGAGGTGGATAGCGACGAGGAGAATAACGAGTCTGCCGAAGAATAATTAACTAATTAATAGTTAAGAAAGAAGAATTAAGAGGGTGAGCGTTCTCACCCTTGATTGAGGGGAGTTATGCGAAAGTCCGTTATTATTGTTGTCACATTTATCCTGATCGGATGCAATTCACACAGGAGCGCTCACACACCTGGTGATGTCCTTGCCAATGTTGTCTATGCACTCAACACTCGAGATGTCGCTCTTTTCATGGACAATATGGACCAAACGCGAAGAGAGGCGCTTAGTAAAGGCAATCGAATAAACCAAATTTTTGATACGACTCAAGGCGTACACTTCACGGCGGGCGTGATCAGCGTGGATACGGACGGCAACGTTGCCAATATCGGATTTTGGCTCAAGACAAGCGGCAAAGTTAAAGATACCTTTTCACGGATCGACGCTCAGTTCTACAAAGAGGGCGACTCCTGGAAGTGTGGCCCCATTACTGCGGTCAATGGTAAAAAGTTGTAATATCTCAGCTCCAACCATTATCCAGAACAATATACCCAGCCGCACGAATTGTTATAGAGAAGCTTGTTACAAGATTTGAAAGAGAGCCTATTCTTTCTTAATTCTCAATTGTTAATTATTAAGAAGCTATTCTTTCTTAATTCTTCATTGTTAATTATATAGAGTTTCTTGCCATCGGGCAACCGCTGGGAATGGCCGTAATTGGTCATCCCTGGAGGAAAGTCCGAACTTCATGCGGCGGAGCGATCTGTCGCGAGGGTGAGCGTGCTGAGCGAGGTGACGAGCGATCGTCATGCAAGCTCAGGGAGCAACGAATAAGACGAAGGTCGAAAACCTGCTCACAGCGCAGTGTCACAGAAAAGAAGACCGCTACGTGCAGCAATGCAGGTAGTAAGGGTGAAACGGCGGTGTAAGAGACCACCGCCCGGGGAGCGATCCTCGGGGCCACGATAAACCTCACGCGAAGCAAGACCACGTAAGAGACCACGCCAATTGGCGCCCCTCACCCAGGGAGTGACCGTGACGAGCGATCGTTTTGGTCAGTGGTTTCGGGTAGGTCGCAGTAGAGTAATGGTTGCCTCCTTGCACGAGCGATCGTGCAGGAAGACAGAATTCGGCTTACAGATGGCAAGATATTTTTTTTTCACAGCGTCATTGCGAGGGGAATTCGCTTCTTTTGCATCCCTCCTCGCAATGACAAGTTAATGCCTTGTGAGTCGCCTACAACAACTTCAAGCCTTCCTCGCGCAGGATCCGAACGATAGCTTCACGCGCTATGCGATCGGACTTGAATACGCCAAAGCGCAGGATTATACGGCCGCTATTCGAACGCTCGAAGAGCTTCGAACGATAGATGCCGACTATGTTCCCACTTATCTTATGCTCGGCGGATATTATCGCGAAGTAAATGATACTGCGAATGCCGAAGCCATCTATAAGGAAGGATTGTTACGTGCTCGCAAATCGAGCGACCTTCACGCTGCCAGTGAATTACAGGCAGCCCTTGACGAATTAGACGACCAATGACCTTAGAGCAACAAGCGATCGAGTTTTTCCTGCAAGAAGAAGTATTAAAGTTTGGCGACTTCACGCTGAAGAGCGGCCGTAAGTCTCCCTACTTTTTCAATACCGGCTCACTGTGCACCGCATCCCAACTTCAACGAATGGGCGAGCTCTATGCTCAGAAACTGCAAGCGGAATCGGTGTTCGATAATGCAGAGGTCGTTTTTGGCTCAGCTTATAAAGGGATACCGATCGCCGTAGCAACGACGATCGCGCTCGCTGGTACCAGCCGAGCCACGATGCGAGCCGTCAGTGACCGCAAGGAAGCGAAGACCCACGGCGATAAAAGCTCGTTTTTAGGCGTCATCAATGCGGGCGATAGAGTGGTCATCGTCGATGATGTAATCTCGACCGGCGGTACCAAGATGGAGGCGATCGCAAAGTTAAAAGAGATCGGCGCCAAGCCGTTGGGGTTAATTATCGCATTCGATCGCGCCGAACCGGCGGAAGGATCATCGCGCACGGCTAAAGAGGCGTTTGAACGAGAGACCGGACTTCCCGTCTTTGCGCTTGCAAATGTGCACGATATTGGCCGCATTCGCCCGGATGTAAAATCGGCCTTCGAGGACTACCTCGCGCACTTAGTTTAAGTTTATCGGCAGCGGATCCCACCCTTCTCCGCCACACGGGGTATATTCTGCCTGCACATGCTCATCTAATTTCGAGCAGAGTGTTTCATCGGCGAGATAATATCGGCAGGTAGCGCACAGCCCATTCCTCGCCGCTTGTCGCACTTCCGCCAAATGTTTGCGCCAGGCAAGCTGAGCCGGATAGATCACCACAACGGAGATAGAGACGAAAAATAGCGTCCACCAGTCGCTATATTGTGGCACATAGGCATAGAGTATCCATGCGCCGACGAGAACCAGCGCAAACCGGATAAGTCCCCAGTAGATAATAGAACCCACGAAAGGATAAGAAGAGATATTGAGAAAAGATTCGGTTACGGTAGAAAGCGTGAATGGCGGCGAGGTGCCGCACATTATTACGGCGTCGCCTTCCCCGTTGCGCTCATAAGGATGCCGATCGGCTTTGTTGCCGGGACCGATTCGAGCGCGATCTTGATCATCGAGGTGATCGGTACCGAGAGCACCATTCCCCACGGGCCCCACACCCATCCCCAAAAGATAAGGGAAATTAGAACGAGCAACGGACTTAGGTCCAGGCTCGAACCCATGATCCGAGGCGTAATAACACTTCCCCATACGAACTGAACGACGACGAGAGTTAAAGCAACGACAATAGGCGTGGAGATCGAATCGAATTGCAGGAAAGCGACCAATATCGGAAGCGCGAGAGCGAAGATAGAGCCGATGGTCGGGATGAAGGTGACAAGGAACGTGATAAGCCCCCACAATAGCGCGAGATCGACACCGAACGCCGAAAGAATAACCGTCGAGATGACGCCGCTCACCAGGTTCATCAGTGTAACCGTGATGAAGTAGCGCTCGGTACGCGCGTCGATGCGTTTAAGCACCGCAGTAAAATCATCGGCACGCTCGGGATACGCTGCACGGACCTTCCTCTCAAAAAGGCCGTAACCGCCCAGAATAAAAAGCATAAAGAGCAGAATGAGGCCGAGTCCGCTCAGTACGGAGACGAAACCACCCGCACCCGCATAGAGCACCCCAAGGATCGCGGAGACCTGTACAATATTTTGCCATTGAAGTGTCTTTACCTGCTGCTGAATGGCATCCGGGGCAGAGGCTAACAGTTGTTCGAGGCCGGGAAGAATGGAGTTATTCCACCTCGCTTCGTATCGCGGGAGCGCCGCGACGAGCGATTGCACGCTCGAAATAGCGACCATTGCCACTCCAAACAATACAGCCGCCACCAATACCATTACGAGCAACAGCGCAATACCCATCGGGATATGACGTTTTCGCAGGAATACGACCAGCGGCCGAAAGATATTAGATAAAAATAATGCGACGACAAATGGCAATAATACCGGCTGCATAATATGCAGAGCCGCCCCTGCTACAACGAGGGCGATGACGAGTAACGGAATTGTAATACTTCGGGCGGCTGGCATAGGTCACAAAAATACGCATCCTGAATAAGGAATCATTCATTCGTAATCCGGAATGACAGGGTACGACCATAGGTTGATCTATAGCTTGAATGAAACTCGCACTGGGATATTTGGCAATTGCGCTTTCGGTATTGTTCGCTGGATGTTCCTCGGGCGATATTACGGATCCCGGCCAGATCGTTTTTCCGGCAAAGAACGTCAGTTTTAACCAGCAGGTCGAGCCCTATTTTAGGCTTTCGTGTAATATAACGGGCTGCCACGATGGTGGGGCTTACACCGCCGGCGGTGTCGATCTGTCGTCCTGGGCTGGAGTGAGGGCGATAAATGTCACCGAACCCGGTGATACAACGAGCGAACTGGTTTTAGTTATGTATGGGCTCGTCCAGCATTCAGGCCATTTTGTTGCCAACGATAACCAGCGATATGGCATCAAACAGTGGGTTCGTGAAGGCGCCCAGAACAACTAGGATTTTGCCGCAAGGAATTTTATAGTCAGACTTAGAGATGAAATAGTTGGTCACGTACGTGAGGGTTCGATCGCTAGTATCAGAAATAAATCAGGAGATCAGATGAAAAAGTCGCCAGTAATAGTTATTCTTGCATTGTTCGCACTTATAGCGAACGCATCCGCGAGCCATGCCCAGTGGCATTCGCGCGATTCCCGCATGTATTATGATTACGGCGATCCGATCATGACGAATACAATTCAATCGCCGGATGGCCACACGGCCGAAGTCCGCCTGACGACGGCGAACTCCATGTTCTCTTTCCTTCGGCTAAAAAATTCTTCGAGTGGGAAATACTATGCGTTACGCGATATTACGATCGAAGTGACGCAACAGGGTAACGAGCAACCGCTCGTAACGAAGAACGAACTCGACACATTGTATGCAAACACGTTCGACGAATCGACCTCGAAAACGACGTGGCATGCGATCAGCCGATCCATTGCGCTCCCGCAATTGGATTCGAACAAAAAATACTCGCTTCGCATCGAAGTACGCGACGGGGTTGACCGGTTAGCATCGCGGCCCATCTCGTACGATCTTCGCCCGACCTCTTTTACTTCTACGGCGAATAAAAGTGGCATTGCCATCGGCGACATCACGCTCACCGATAGCGTAAAGCAAGGAGTGGCCTATACCGGCGCGAAGGCAAACACCTATATGTTCAGCCGCAATGTAAAAGGAAGCGTCGCCTTCAAAGTAGCCGATGCGTTCGCGGGCCAGCCGATGGTCGATATTCGCGTTCGACAAGTTACCAATCTTATTTCGCCTACCGATACTGGCGAGCGTTATCACGCAGTGCTCGATATTGGCGACCTTCATCGCTCCAGCGCTTATGCACTGGTTGGAAACGACAGTGAACTCGAATACCAATTGAAGCCAACACAGGATCCGGAATTGTGGACGGCGGATTTCAATATTCCGGGTGAGGAGTTCAATCAAGGAAAATATGAAATATCCGTTCGAGTACGCGAGGGCGACATCGAACAAACCCGCACGAATAATTTTATGCTCGTATGGCAAGGCCAGCCACTCTCGTTGGAAGATCCTACGGATGCGATCGAGCCGTTGCAATATCTTCTTCAGCCGGATGCCTGGAAAGCAATGAGCTCCGGGACCAAGCAAGAGATGACGACCAAGCTTTACAAATATTGGCAAACGCAGGACCCAACGCCGGGCACCGCCTTCAATGAGCGCATGGCGACATTCTACGAGCGCGTCGATTATGCTGATTTTAACTTCGCGACGACCCGCTTCTTAAACGGTGCGATGACCGATCGGGGTAAGATCTATCTGCTGTACGGTCCGCCGACGCATACCGAGCGCACTTTTATTCCCGGCGAAGTACCGACAGAGACCTGGACCTACGCCAACAACGTGCACCGCATCTTCCGATTCGAGGCGCGCAATCAGCCCGGCGATTATACGCTCGCGGAGATTAAAGATTTGGCGACCAAAGATTAAGAAAAGAAAGTACTATGAATAAGCCTCTGCAATGACAGAGGCTTATTCATATACATTGCCTCGAAAGTCGATGCGGTCCACGCTTACAATCCGTATCTCACCTTCCGCAAATAGAAAGATTACTCGCAGACGGCCTACTCTTACACGATACCATCCTTTAAATTCGCCCTTCATTCGAATCACATCAAGACTCGATATTGCCTCACGAGTAATTTTCTTTACCGATTCCACAAGAATTCGTTGCACCTCATCCTTAGAAATACCATTCGATGGGTTAGCAAGAAATTTCTCTGCTTGGCGTGAAAAAAGAAATTGATAGATGCGCTCTGGCATTAATCAGTTAACCCGTTAATTCAATTTTGACACCGCAGCATGGTCTGACCAGGAAGACCACATTATTGCCTTACTGCGCTTTCACATAATGAATAGATGCAATCTCCCGATCCTCCGAGGACATGGAGGTCAGCAATTCCTCAAGTTCTTTTTGTTCTTTATCACTTGCCTCGGGAATATGAGAATCATCAACATTTTGCGAACGAGCGAGGACTCGAATCGCTTCAGCAATTCTCTCTTTTGAATAGAGATCTTTGTCAAGAACGATTACTACGCTTTTAGGTGTATCCGCAACGGTGATTCCTTGCATACTGTTGAAAGCCAGTACATTGCTATTTATGTTCCAGCATAGGCGGCTTAAGAAGCCATTTCTGCCACGAGCGTCTCTTCCCTTCCCGCCCCCACAGAAATGATCTCCAGCGGGCACTCGACTTCGCGCTCCAGAGCATCCAAATAGCGCTGGACCTTACCCGGTAAATCCTCGCGGCTCATCGCACCGGCAAGATCCTCCTGGGACCATCCTTCGAATGATTCGTAGATCGGACGAATGTCCGCCAGTTGGCGAAGGTCGTTAGTAAAGTTCTCGAGTTCGCGGCCATCGCTGATGCGCTCGTAACGCGTGCAGAGCTTTACTTCATCAAAACCTGAAAGAACATCGAGCTTTGTGAGCGCCAGGCTCGATACACCGTTGATCATATTGGTGTAGCGAACAGCTACGGCATCGAACCAGCCACAGCGGCGCGGACGGCCCGTAGTAGCGCCGTATTCACGTCCTGCTTTGCGGAGGCGCTCGCCGAGATCGCCGGTCAGCTCCGTTGGAAATGGCCCGTTACCGACGCGAGTAGCATACGCCTTCGCAACGCCGACCACTCGATCGATCGCCATCGGCGGAATGCCGAGTCCGGTGCAGGCACCGCCAGCCGTAGGGTTGCTGGACGTCACATACGGATAGGTACCAAAATCAATATCCAGCAATGCAGCCTGGGCGCCCTCGAGCAGGATCGACTTGCCATCACGGATCGCTCGGTTCATCAGGAGCGATGTATCGGTGATGTAAGCGTCCATTAGTTGGTCGAACACTTCATATTCGGCGACGATCTTATCAACATCGCACACTTCGCTCGACCCATAAAATTTTTCGAGCAACTCGTTCTTTTCCGCAATATTCTTTCGAAGCTTTTCGCGGAGCGATTCGCGGTCGAGGAGATCGACGATACGGATTCCTTTGCGAGCAAACTTATCCTCGTACGCGGGACCAATACCGCGGCCCGTAGTGCCTACGGCACTGCCGTCCTTCGCCTGTAAACGCGCCTCGGCAGCCACATCCAGCATTTTGTGGTATGGCATGATAAGATGAGCGTTGTGCGAAATAAAGAGCCGGCCTTTGACAGAGATGCCTTCACGCTCGATCACTTTGATCTCTTCGAGCAATGCGACCGGGTCGATAACGACGCCGTTACCGATAACGCACGTCACATCATCGTGGAAAATACCGCTGGGGATAAGGTGGAGTACGAACTCGCGGCCGTCGGGAAGTTTGATCGTATGGCCGGCATTAGCACCGCCCTGGTAGCGGGCTACAACGTCGACATCCTTGGCTAGCAGGTCGACGATCTTTCCTTTACCTTCATCGCCCCATTGGGCGCCAAGAACTACAGTGCAAGCGGAAGCAGAACGGTCTCTTTTGGACATGGGTAAAAAAAAAAGCAACGGCTTACGCCTTCATGGCCTTCTTTTTCACCCTAAAATCAGGGCCGGGTTTGTAACAACCGACCAAATGATAAGTTCGAACCCGTTATCATAATCTTTTATAGGCCGGCAGACCGACTTTCCGCCCGTTTTTCCTGAAAAAAGCTTACGGTCTCACCTCAGCAACTTTTTGCTCAGGACGGTACTTGCAATACGAGCAAGAATACGTATGAGACCGTCCCCGCGGGGTCTATTCCCTAACTTTATTCTCCTTTTTCTTTTGCTGTCCCTTATGGTTGGGATGGCAACGGTATGCTATTGCCAAACTCTGCCATCCGCCAGTGTCCAACCGAACGTACAAATTGCTGTCAGGTCGCTCGAACCTGCATTACGATCGAAATCGGTGGCTCTTTTCCTCGCAAATCGAAATTCGCCGCCGCTCCTTGAAGCAACGGAAAGGAACGATCCCATTCACGTTGGGCGCGCTGCGAGCGAGATCGTGAGCGAGATCCTCAGCACCACTACGAACGGACAACTTGCGCGACTTACAAAATGCCGTCGAGTAAATAATGTCTGGCAGTCTTCCTTTCAGACGTTCCATAACGGTATACCGGTTCAAGATGGAGGAATGAGCGTGACCATCGGTGCAATAAACGGAAAGTTATTAGCAGTTCGATCGAATTTTGCAACGCTCGCAAGTAATGCGGCTACCCCAGCAATATCTGCGGAGTTCGTAAAAGAACATTTGCATACTTATCTTGGTGAGGATGAGAATTCTTCGATAGTAAGGGTCTCGGAGCCTGCCCTGATTTATGCATACTCCCGCCATCATGGAATGCAGCGATTAGCGTACGAAGTGAACGTTCGCGAATCCCTTCCGCCACATTTTTATCGACTTACTATTGACGCTGCCACTGGTAAACTGATCGAGAAAAAAGATCTGCTGGAATTCGTCGGTGGTGAAGCGGCCGCTTCTGTTATCTCCGGTAAAGTACTTGCAAAAGTCCACCTTCATTCACCGCTCGACTCTGCCGTCACGGTTGGATTACCGCGCGTCGCGTGCAGGATCGGAGGAACATCATTTGAAACCGACTCACTCGGAAATTGGACTCTCCAGGATTCCGGGTTACAATCGCACGAATTCACAACTCAATTCAGCGGTCCCTTTGAGTTAGTTACTCGATACGATTCCACAAACGATACGCTTCGTGCGGACTTCAAACAACCATACACCTATCTATGGGACGACCGAAATTCACATCCCGCTGAACGCGATGCTTTCTATCACGTAGAATATGCGCGAAATTATTGCCACCGTCGTGATACGGCCCTTACCATTTCTGATGATACGGTTCGCATCCATGTGAATCTCCCTCTCGCCTGCAATGCCTTTTATGATGCCGACAGTAATACGCTGAATTTTTACCGCGCTGGTGATGGCTGCGAAAATTCTGGCGAGGTCGCTGACGTGATCTATCATGAGTTCGGACATCTGGTCGCGCAGGAGCGCTATGAGAATAGCGCGAACGGTCGGCTTACTAATGCATCGCTCAGCGAAGGGTTTGCAGATGTTTTTAGCGCGTTCCTTCGGGACGATCCGCGTATTGGCATTGGAATGTACCCTGATAAGCCAAGCCAAATCTTACGAAGCTGTGATAATACAAGGTCCTTTCCACAGGACCTCAATTCCGATCCACACGTTAACGGTGAAATTATCTCCGGCGCGTTCTGGGACCTTCGTAAGCTTATCGGCCACGATGCCGCGGAGAACCTGTTCACTCAAACAGAATGGATGGATCCGGATGCACCGGATATTATTGGTAAAGATGTCTACCAGAGTGCACTGGTAAACACTCTGATCGATCTTTTACTGGTCGATGATACGGATAACGATCTGGGTAATGGCACGCCACACTCCGCTTCGATCCTGAGCGCCTTTGCAAAACACGGCATCACGCTTGCACCGGTGATCGACGTCACTCCCCTCCTCGTGCCTGATCAGGAGGCTGACGCGAATAGTTATTCTGTGACCGTACACATTCGTTATACTGGAATGGTCGGCGGTTTGGATACCGCACACGTCCTTTTATATTATAGTTATGACGATGAAGAGCATTTCGCCGCTACTGCCTGTAAGCCTGTAAACGATTCGGTTTTTATCGCCGATATTCCGCAAGCCAAGAGCGGCTCGATCGTTCGTTATTATTTTTCGGCCCGTTTAGATATCGATACCGGGCATGCCTTTCGATGGCCGATCGACGGAGAGCCTTACGCGTTCGTAGTCGGATATAGATCGAATTATGTTGATAATTGCGAAGGCGATCGTGGCTGGTCCCTTGCCGATCCCTCGGACCGCGCTGTTACGGGCCGATGGGTGCGTGCTATGCCCATTGGTACGTACGATCTTCCCGGTGACTACGTACAGCAGGACACGGACCATACACCGTATGGTACGATGTGTTATATCACGGGTAATTTCAATTCACCCGATGTCGAGGCCGATGATGTCGATAGCGGCGCGACAACGCTCACAACGAATACGCTCGATCTGAGCGATGTCGCATCGCCTCTGATTCGTTATTGGTACTACTATTCGAACGATGAGGGTGATAACCCGGGTGTACCCGAGTGGGTAACGCAGATATCGAACGATGATGGTGTGACCTGGAAGGATATACAACGTACCCACGCTTCTACCAATGGCTGGATCGCCACCGTATTTCATGTGAGCGACTACGTAACTCCCTCGTCAAAAATAAAGCTGCGTTTTATTGCAAGCGATTTTGTCGGTGCCGTTGTCGAAGCCGGGGTTGATGACCTGGAAATCCTTGCAGGTTCCGCATCCAGCTTCGAACGCTCGCAAGCCGCTCCGGGCTTCGGCATTACAGGCGTTTATCCAAACCCTGTGAACATCTCCAGCACGATAGCCTTCTCTCTTCCCGACGCCTCCTTCACAACGCTTGTTGTGAAGAATATTTTCGGAGATGTCGTCGCTCATATATTGGATGAGCGCTTTGAAGCAGGCTCTTATAATACTACTATTTCAAGCATTAACCTTCAGCCGGGAGTGTATTGGGCGGAGCTATCTACCGCTACCGCCCGCTCTATCCGCAAACTGATCGTGCAGTAAGTTCTCGCTGTGTACTCGCGATCGCGAGCCCCATCGCTCGACAGCTTAAAACATCATCTTCCGGTTGCTGCCCGGACCAATACGATAGATGATCTTTCGGATCGTATCGATCTGCAAGTACGGATAGATCGCCTGCAGGCGTTCGAGTGCTTCCGAACTCTTGATCGCTTTGTTCTCGCGCATTGCTTTGAACGTACGGCGGATCATATAATCGCGCACCCCTTTTTCACTAATGAGATCGTTCGAACGGAGAAGCTGATAGACCTCGTCCGGGATAAGGTCTGCTACCGGATTGCCGTGCTCATCGTTCGCCGGTGCAGCAGGAACGTGGGCGTACGGACTCTGCTGAAGATCGACGAAGGGTGCGAGATTACGCGAGGACTGCGCCCCGACGTATGCATGGTTGTGGGATGGAACGGACGAAGCTGAGGATCGAACAGTTGTCGCTGACATATCTTTCAGAAGTTAGTTGAACGCGGATGGCGTCATCATTCTGATGTGCGCCCTCCAATGATTGCTCACTTACTCCGTCCGACTTTAAGGCCGATGAAGCGATTGACCTCATCGTAAAATGGTGACTTGCCGCTTTGAGCTGAGATCGCTACCGATCTCCTTGTGAATCGCTCACGACATTATTAAATCGCTGGCGATCCACTTTGCCACTTCCTCCATTCACGTCCGATTCTGGGCGAACAGAGAACGTATCGCTTACGCATATTCTCGTCGATCCATGGCACTGCTGCATATGTATCGAGTCGAAATTCCGGAGTGTAGGTCCGGTGGATGCCCACTCACGAATGAGCTTTCATCCATCCGCTCAAAGCGGCAAATCAATTTAGCCTCGTCGCATGGCCTCTCAACGTTTGATCACTCATGATAGGAGTGCTCACAGTATGAGCGTTCATGCTTTTGTATCCGATTCCGGCTTAGCCCTTAGTTCTTTCAGACCAAGCGCAAATCGGCATCAGACAGAGTACCGTATCAAGTTTCCTTCTGAAATTATCTGTTTTGCTACTAATTCATAAGCAGGTTCGTGATTTCTCACTCATCGCTGCTGCTGTTATAAAGACCGACGAAACGCGAAAAGGTTACACATCGAATTAGGTCACTAATCTGTGACCCTGTTTCTTTCTGCACCCGAATGGCCGTTTTACGCCATTCGTTCAATTTGTAGCAATTAAGCGGTAGGTTCTAAGTATTTTGCGTTTCGCCGAGGGATGATCCAATCGGCTTTTGCAAATATAATACAAAATTCTCAGGTCATACGAAAATGACCTTAACGCACTATCTCTACCTTCGCCGATCGCGAACCCGACCGAAGAATATACAAGCCCGGTTCAAAATGTGAGACATCGAGTGTAACGGACATGTAGGTCGTAAGCATCGTGGGCGATGCTTGCTTCAGCCCAACACTTCGTTCGCGGCCCAGATAATCGTAGAGATGGATGTCACCAGTTGCACTGGTAATCTCTATCCGCTGCGATGCCGGATTCGGACATACGATCAACTCATCGCTCGATGTGAAATACTCGTTGACGACGCTTGCTTGCGGCCACGATTCTTCCCATAAACCGAAACCTTGATATAGTCCCCCACCCGCAGCACCGGCCACCGTGATGCCTTTGGCACTGTAAAACGTTTGACCACCAGCACCAGAAAGACTGTATTTAGGACTTCCCACTTCCTTGGTCCAGCGAGCCCCTTCATCCGTCGAAACATAGGTACCCCAATCGGTCAGTATTGAAAGTCGTGAAAGAGGACCGGCGATCACTCCATCTCCGTAGGGAGCGATCTGATGATATTGTGTGTCAGCTAGAGGACCAAAGTCCTTTATCAATTTCCAACTTACTCCATAATCATCGCTCCGATAGATTTGAATTGGCCCCCATGTAGATGCAAAACAAATGGACGTGCCTGGAATAGCCAGTGGCTGATGACAGGAAGACGGTGTCGTGACTGAGTCCCATGTTAAGCCTCCATCCGTTGTTCGAACGATAAAATGAGTGCTGTCTCCATCCTCGGGGTATGATGCAGCTACTGCCATTGAATCGTTGAAGAACGAGAGTCCTCCCGTCTCTATTTTCGTAACTTCGCTCCAGTGACTGCCTAAATCAGTTGACATCCGCATTCCACTATAATCAGCCATACTCAGGAAAAGGCGACCCTCTACGGAATGATAATATACATTAAGACTTCCAAATGTGGAATTGGGTATTTCGATCGGCTTCCAGGTGTTACCACCATCGGTCGTTCGATAGCACGCCGTATCGCCTATCGTGCCTGAGCCGTCAAAGATTGAGAACCATCCGTTAAGGCTATCCTTGAAGCAAATATCTGTGATTCCAAATAAGTCGTAGCACCCATTTCCCCAGACTTTTGTCCAGGATATTCCTCCGTCGGTAGTTTTATAGAGTTCTGATTCGGTACCAGTGAATCCTATACGTGGAGGACCCGAAAGGTCCAGAAAATAAACAGACAAGATAGGCTCGTCAATGGTCGTCCCAAATCCCGAGCATGGAAAATCCGCGATCTTATGCCATTGAGCGATAAGATTTGTAGATAAGAGCATTCCTACCAATGTGGCAATTAGCGTAAATGAGCGCATAACTTTAAAATTCCCGGAATGGCTTACGCCATTCCGGGATATTACTACTAATAGACTGTATATCCTAACGTTTTCGAATAACTACCTACCGTAACTACAACGAAGTAGGTCCCTGCGGTCAAAGGCGACACGATCGGGAGCCGGTCCCAGGCCTGGGCATCGGAAGTATATGTGGTAGCACTTCCAACCGGATTTCCAAGGCCATCATAGACCTGTGCACTAATGGTCGATCCGGAACTGCAATAGTGGACCAGGATCGAGACATCGTTCGCACCAGGAGTTGATGGATTTGAGAATGGACCTGACAAAAACAGAAGTGACCTTTCGCCAGCAACTCTTCTCATAGTCTTCGAGCGGTAGATAGGGACGTTGGTATACATTGATATAACAAATATACTCTCTCAACAGCGAAGTTAAGCAATTTGAAAATCTTCAAAAAAACTGCTATAAAGAATCCCTTCACATTTTCGGAAATCCGGGAACCCCGTGTTATTCATGAAATGAAAACGCAAAACAAAAACAGAATTTTTTTGATATTTCGCTCAAGCACAAAATGAAAGGGGCGTGTTTACACACGCCCCTTTGCAAATCAATATGTTACGAGGTTAGCGATTTCCTATGTTGTCGTCCTCGTTATAGCGTCCGCCATTGCCCGGACGACCGCCGTCGTAGCCACCGCGCGGTCGGTATCCACCGCCACGCTGTCCGCCGCCGCCCTGCTCGCGCGGCCCCTGGCGAACGTTGGTCGAGTAGACGACCTGTCCGCGAACTGGCCGGCGCTGTCCGCCACCGCCACCCTGTCCGCCTTGCGGCGAGTTGTAGTCGCGTGGCTGGCGCGGTTGGTATCCGCCGCCGCCTTGCGGGCGTGGTCCGCCTTGTGGACGGCCACCGCCACCCGGACGCTGCGGGCGTCCGCCGTAACCGCCCTGGCCTTGGCCTCCGTAGCCGCCACCTTGTCCTCCGCCCTGGCCCCATTGGCGACCACCGCCGCCACCTTGTGGTCGAGATCCGCCTTGCGGGCGACCGCCTCCGCGGTATCCGCCACCCTGGCCCTGACCCTGGTAACCTCCGCCTTGGCCCTGATAGCCTCGGCCTTGTCCCTGATAGCCTCCACCCTGACCCCATTGACGACCACCTTCCGGACGACCACCTCCTCCGCCTTGACGCGGACCGGATGGACGACCGCCCTGGCCTTGCGGGCGTCCGCCACGCTGCCAGCCGCCTCCGCCGCCAGCACCTTGGCGCTGTTGGCCGCCACGCTGTGGTGGTCCGCTGCGGCGCGGGCCTCCTTGTCCTTGCGGGCGTCCACCGCGTGGAGGTCCACCGAACGACTTCTTCTTGAAGCCGCCAGTTTTTTCCCTGCGTGGGCCACCCTGGACCGTAATGCGCTTGCCTTTTTCGGCATCGAATTTCTTTTTGGCGTGCTTGCGCTGCGGCTTGGGCGGAGACTTACGAGGTGCACGAGGAGTCGGCTCTGCCGGCTTCCACGCTTCTTCCGCAAGCCGTGCCTGATCGCGCTTCGGCTCGGCGATATACTTGAAGGTATCTTCGCCTAAGATGCGATCGGCGATCTGCTTACCGCTCCAGAATGCGGAAGCCATCGAGCTTTGCCCCGCGACGTAATCGCCGGCGAGGTAAAGCGGTACTTTAAAATCGGATGCCTTGATCGTGTCCACCGTGAACGGTGACGAAGCAAGGAATGCTGCGGGCCACCGCTGGATCTCACCATAGGTGATGTCGGGTAGCGCGACATCGAGCACTTCTTCGAAGACGCGCTCGATCGCGATGAATGTTTCGCGATCGGTTTTGAGTACGTACTCGTGACTAATTTCGGCGCCGAGTTGCAGCACGAATGCCATTTCATTCTTACGGATGCCGAGCGGACGCCGAATATTCTCCTGTGATAGCCAGAAGATCGGCGCTGTTACATCGTCCGTGAAGAGTGCAGAAAAATGCTCTTTGAAGTCGATCTTCGTTGTGCCGAACATTGCGCCGATCATCGGCTCGTAGTTGACATCGTTGAAGAGATCGGTGATCTTCTTTACTTTTTTGTTCGTCTCAGCATGTGGCAGAAGAAGCGCGAGAGCATACGGAGCGGGTAGTGCAATGACGAGCCCATCCGACTGCATTAATTCGCCTCGCTGATTGCGGAGTTGATAATGCTCCTTTTCAAAAACGATATCGCTGATGCGGGTATGTGTACGAACTGGAATATCCTTCACGAGCGCATCGGCGAATACTTTCATGCCAGCTTCGAGGAACGACCAATTTGGCGTCTCGACCTGATGTGCCGTACCGATCGAACGGCCATCGAAGCGATACACCGGCCCCGGAAACGGCACGAGGTGTTGCAACACGCCACGCTCGACCGCTACTTCGCGGAGTAGAGCACGAGCATCTGTTTCGAGTTTGTTTACACTAAGCGGAGAAAGATCGATGCGCTGAGCGCCGGAGTCCATCGTCCGGTATCCCACATTACGGGTAGAGGCACGACCACCAAGACCACGGGACCACTCGAGAAGCGTGACATCTTTGCCCGCGCGGTGGAGAAAATAAGCTGCGGAGAGACCTGCAAAACCTCCGCCGATGATTGTGTACATTGTATAGTCCTTAAGTTCAAAAGTGAGCTAAGGGCGATTAATTTTTGCGACGCCCGCAACTACGTGTTTTGGAGGCACCTGCCTAAAAAAGGAGCACCAGGTAACAGGGCCGTCCTGTCAATCGATTAGTTTATAAAATTCTGTTGTAAATCCCTTGAGTGGGAGCTTATACTAGTTCGAGGCAACCCTACGCATTAGCCGTAGCACGGACGAATCTCGGTAAGAGCATCGTCGTAGTGAGAGTTTACTCCTCTGAATTAGGCCGTCTGGGAATGAGCGATTAGGTTAACAACCTGTGCAAACTGTAGAGCACTCCTTACGGGCCACTCCCCGGGCTAATTCAAGAACCTATTAAGCCTTTCACCTGCTGTGGAGTTCCTCGTAAACAGGCCTTTTTGAATAATGAATAGTGAATTTTCACTCGGTTCAGCCTACAGTCCGAATGATTGGTCGTTTATGGCGTTAACTGCACGATATGCTGAGAAGTACGTTCAGCCGGAGTGAAAAAATAGCCTTGTGGGCTCTTGCTGTCACCGCATTTGCTCTCCGCATACCACTCGCCTTCCGACCCGTTCACCAACTCACCCTTTTGCCTTACGGCGACGACGCCTATTACCTCTTCAGTATTGCTCGAAACCTGGCAAACGGATTAGGTCCTACGGTCGACGGTCATCACCTTACCAATGGATTCCAGCCATTGTTCACCTTTTTATATGTGCCTCTCTTTTGCCTTTCGGCGAATGAGCAATGGCTTGCCGTTCGGCTATCGTTCATTCTTGCTGGTCTTGTAGCAGCTGCTTCGGTATGGATGACAGCGTTCGTATTGCGTTCGCTTGTAAAACCTGAGTCAACGCAAAACTCGATGAGTATTCCGATCATCGGTGCGCTCTTGTGGACATTCTCATTCCAAATTTTTGCGCAAACGACAAACGGACTGGAAACAGGACTATACTCCTTTTTGCTGCTTACAGTAATCGCTCTTTATTCTCAGTTCCAAACAGCAGGCGGCTCAAAATCCAGCCGAGCAATTTGGTTGGGAGTTGTGCTCGGAGTGACGGTTCTGACGCGGATCGATGCGGCTATTCTGGTAACAATTTTATTTATTGCAGAAACAATAAAGCGAAGGAAAAAACAAGCTCTAACATTTACAGCAGTTGCATTCCTCATCAGCTTGCCGTGGTGGATCTATAATGCCATTTACTTTGGCAATCTAATGCCCACAAGTGGTCAGGCGGAGAATATCTGGCCAATCCCACCGAGTGAAAATTTTAGGCGTGCAATACAAGCAGTCACCGATATTTTTCTGCTTATCTTTTACGCTCCGGATAGTCTCGATCTTTCATTCCGCATCGTTCTTGTCGTAGTATGTGCGGCAGTTCTTATTATCGTCATACGCGACCGACGGTTTCGAGCGTCCATTCGCAATAGAGTGCACTTCTCTTATTTGCTGCCTTTTTTCTTGTTCGGGATCGTGCTAGTCGTTTACTACACACTCTTTTTCCGAGCTCCACATTTTATTGCGAGATATCTTCAACCCTTACGAATCGTGTGGTTATTAGCGGTTGCTACCTCTCTCCCGACGATCTATAGGATACTGCTCGATCGATGGAAAAAGCTTGTTCCTACCCTAGCAGTGATCGTTCTCATAAGTGTTATCGCGTTCGATGGTAGTCGCTATACAAAAAATTATTTAAAAGCGAATGATGCTGAGTTTTATGATATTGGAAAGTTTGCATCGTCGCACCCAAATGATAAGATCGGAATGCTGCAGTCTGGAATTGCGAGCTTTGTTTCTCCCAATGTGATCAATTTAGATGGCAAAGTGAATACGGACGCACTGCACGCGCATCAGCAGGGGCGGCTTGCTTCTTATCTCCACAACGAGAATTTCGTTTACATTGCCGATCTCAAGCCCTTTATCGAAGACATTGCTACGACAGCCCATCGTAACGAACTATTTTTTGACTCGGTTGGTATGATAGGCCGCATCCAGATAATGAAGTTACATGATGCATCTCCCCGTCTTCGCAATTAATTTTTAATTTTGGTCTAGGCGACATGAAGTATTATTTTGTCCTACTAACGATACTCTTTTTAGTACCTGTTACAACCACAGCGCAGGTATCGGAGAGTTCAATGCGAGCCTATCGTTTGCGCCACATCGAAGAAGCGCTTCGTGAAAAATCACACCCATCATCTCAACTTACGAAGACTCCATTGGGAACACTCTCCGGAGAAGCTCCTTTGGCCTCGCGTGAGGTAAGAATCAGCAGTGGAAGCCCTGAATCAGAAGTGGATGCGGCGATCAATCCGGCAGACAGTACCAATATTATTGTTGGTCCGATCGGACTTTCGACCACTATGACGCTGCCGATTTATTATACAACCACTTTTGGTACGAGTTGGAAGAAGAGCACATTCCAGCCAGCCCCCTATGAAGCCGGCGTTCTTGTTGAAGGAGGAGGTGATCCGGTATTTGCGTTCGATGCGAATGGCAAAGCATATATGTCGTGGATCGATCTGTATCTTAATCCTAGCTCACTGGACACTGTCCACACCGGTATGTATTGGGCTTATTCCACCAATGGCGGTCAATCCTGGAAACGCTCTACGAACGGATACATTGGGAATGCGTGGTCTATTTACAATGCCAGTGCCGGGACGGTCGATACAACCACCGGTTTTGACGATAAACAATGGCTTGCCGTCGATCGCAGCAATTCCCCCTATCGTAATACTCTTTACGCTGCGTGGACGCATTTAGACGCAAAATACTTTGGTGTAATGCTTCGTCGTAAACTGCCAAATGTCGATTCGATGGAGCCGGCTGTACACGTTTCATCTAACGCGATGAAAGCCGTGCAGTATACAAGCATTGGTGTAGATGCTCTCGGCGGAGTACATGTCACGTTCATGGGAACACCCGACACCGTAAACTTTGGTATCTACCACGTTTATTCGTCGGATGGAGGTCGCACGTTCCAGCCGGAAGTAAAAATTTCTGATGCTGATATTCCGGGGCAATCACCAGATGCAAAAGGAGACCTGATCTTTGGCGTTCGTGCTCCCGGCAATTATCCCTGCCCTCATCTTTCGATCGATACTGCAGTGACCGGTAACTTATATATGGTGTGGAATGCTCTTGGTGTCACTCAGGATGAAGGGCATGGTACGGACATATATTTTAGTCGTTCGACCGATAATGGCAAAACGTGGAGTCCGGCACAAGTAGTGAACAATGATAGCAATGGCGTTAATGGCACTTATACCGACCATTTTTATCCGAGCATTGCCGTCAATGGTAAAGGCGAGATTGCCGTGACATGGTACGACCGCCGTGAAGATCCGGCCAATCAGGTTGGACGGTATTATCTGGCCCGCTCAACGGATCACGGCCAAACTTGGACCAACACACCGGTCGCAAGCCAGCCAATGGACTTTAATAATGTGGCTGATGTCAATGGCAATTTTGGTATAGGCGAGTATACTCACGTCCTTACCACTTCCAACTACACCATCCCGGTCTGGTCTGACGGTCGTGACAATGCGGGCCGTCTTCGAGTGTATGCAGCGTTCATATCTTCTGCTAGTGCTCGCGTTGAACGACTCTCATCCGTCGATCCGGGAGTGGAGCTATCGGAGAATTATCCCAATCCGTTCTCCGGCAAAACGCAGATCTCCTTCAAACTCGCAGCCCCCTCACAAACGCGATTGTTTGTATCCGATGCAATGGGCAAGCAAATAATAACACTACTTAATGGCAAGCAAGAGGCTGGAGAACATCAACTCACATTCGACGGCTCGAATTTATCGACCGGAGTTTACTACCTCAATCTGGAAACAGAAAACGGCATTGTAAGAAGAGCGATCAACGTCATCCGCTGACCGCTCTAAATTTATTTTTTCTTTTTGATCTGCGGCTTTCGTGCCTGTGCGCGAGGCCGCGGTTTCTTTTTAGTATCTGCCCTTGCAACCGTAGCCGTTGCTTTCTTTTGATCAGGTTCCGAACGCTTTAACTGCTCGGCCGGCGTCTTAAGATCGAATACGATCGGCACAGCCTGATCGACCGAAGAGATCGGGATAATGTTTAAGCCTTCTTTGATCGCCGCAGGTATCTCGGCAAGTGCCGGCTGATTAGCGTCCGGGATAAGCACCGCTTTAATGCCTTCCCGCTTTGCCGCCAGCAGTTTCTCCTGCAAGCCACCGATCGCGAGGACGTTACCTCGCAAGGTGATCTCACCTGTCATTGCAATGTCTCCGCGTACCGGTCGACCAGTAGCGGCTGAGATGATCGCCATCATAAGCGTAATGCCGGCAGAAGGCCCGTCCTTCGGGATCGCTCCTTCCGGCAGGTGAACGTGAATTTCTTTGTGCTTCGTAAAATCACGTGGGACTTTAAGTTCTTTATAGCGGGCTCGAATGTATGTAAGTGCGGCCTGCGCCGATTCTTTCATCACATCTCCTAATTGTCCCGTTAATGTAAGCCGCTCCGACCCATCGATCAACACAGTTTCAACGGGTAGAACATCACCACCGGTGCTAGTCCAGGCGAGTCCCATAACGGCTCCCACTTTGGGGCCAAGTTCGCTCTTTGTGATGAGATACTTTGGAACGCCGAGATACTCCTCGAGCGAAGCTGCCGTAACCGTTACATGGAAACCCTCCGGTACTGCAAGTGGCTCTTTATGATATCCCTGCGTTTCAAATTCTTTTGGCTGCGCATTACCATTCTCTTCTACTTTGAGAATGCCGTGCTCGCTCACTTTTACGTTCGCTGCTCCACCTTCGGGCGTCTCATTCGTGCTTACGGCGGGTTGCTGGCCATTCGTTTTGTAGGCGTTCGTTACAATGGAGCGCGCTACTTTACGGCAAATGCGTGCGATCTGTCGAACAAGGCTACGCACACCCGCTTCTTCCGTGTATTGCCTGATAATACGAAGGATCGCTTCGTCCTCGAATGTTACACTACCATCGGGAAGCCCATGCGAGCGAAGTTGACTTGGAATAACATGCCGCTTCGCGATCTCTAACTTGTCATGTTCGAGATAGCCCGGTATCTCGATGACCTCCATACGATCGGCAAGAGGAAGCGGAATATTATAACGAACATTTGCCGTCGTTACGAAGAAAACATTGCTTAGATCGTAATCGACCTCAAGGTAGTGATCGGTAAAGGTGCTGTTTTGCTCCGGATCGAGAACTTCAAGCAACGCCGAACTTGGATCGCCTCTAAAATCCATAGACATTTTATCGACCTCATCCAACAGCATAAGCGGATTCACTACACCTGACCGCTTCATTGATTGAATGATCTTTCCGGGGAGCGAGCCAATATAGGTGCGGCGATGACCACGGATCTCTGCTTCATCGCGAACACCGCCGAGTGAAATACGCACAAACTCGCGACCAAGCGCACTGGCGATCGAGCGAGCCAGCGATGTTTTACCAACACCGGGTGGACCGACGAGACACAGAATTTGACCTCGCATTTTTTCAACGAGGTTCAGTACTGCGATGTGTTCGAGAATACGCTCTTTCGGCTTTTCAAGACCGTAATGGTCGCGCTCCAACACTTCTCGGACATGCTCGATATTAAGGTGGTCCTTCGTCCGCTTTTTCCATGGCACCGTAGCAAGCCACTCCAAATAGGTACGAATGACCGATGCTTCCGGCGACATAGGCGGCGTCTTCTTAAGCCGCTCTAACTCTTCGTCTGCACGCTGACGAGCTTGCTCCGGAAGCCCCGCTTCATTCAGTTGCTCTACGAGTTTGCCGAATTCCGGATGCTGTTCATCAACATCTTCTCCCAATTCTTTTTGCAGGACACGGATCTGCTCGCTTAGAAAATATTTCCGCTGCGATTTTTGGATCGTTTGCTGTACTTTTTCATCAATCTCCTGCTCGATCTTCAGAATATCGAGTTCGGTTGCCAAAAGCGCTGTAAGATGAAGATACTGATCGCGAAGATCCGATATTTCTAAAATATGCTGTTTACTACCGATATCCTTCGTCAGGTGAGCAGCGATATAGAACAGCTTACGACGCGGATCGGCAGTGTTCTCGAAAGCCATCAGCACTTCTTGCGGCACCTGACGCGACTGACGCACATACTGGCGAAAGAGATCGCTGGCATGACGAGTAAGTGCCTCTAATTCCGTCATCGGCACTTCCTGCGGTCTCATGATCTTCAACTTAGCCTCGATGTGCCCTTCGTTGAAGCGGTATTCCATCGCCATGGCTTGTTCGAGGCCATCGACCAGCACTTTCATGAGCCCATTCGGCAATCGGATGATCCGTACTACTTTGGCAAGCGTACCAAAGCGAAATAACTCGTCCGGCTTGGGTTCTTCCTGTTGAGCGTCACGCTGGGCAACGAGAAAAAGATAGCGCTCGCGACCGATCGCAGCTGTTACCGATCCCAGCGAAGACTCGCGTCCGACCAGGACCGGAAAGATCATATAGGGATAGATCACAACGTCTCGAAGGGCGAGGACTGGCACCCATTCGGGAATATCGATAACAGGTTCGTGGGAATCCGAAAGAACGACGCGCTCCTCCGCGAGTTCGGCAATCCCCGACTGCTCTGCTGCCTCCTGATTCAGGCGACTCTCCTTTTCCACGATCTCCGTGGGCTTTTCTGCTTTATTTTTGGCCATTATGGTATGTTCAGCCCGGTAAACAAGCCGGGCTGGAAAATAATCAATGCGCTAAGAAAAGGAAGCTCTGCCTTAATTCTTACGAATACTTTCCATGAACTGGTCGAAGAGATAGTCACTCTCGTGCGGACCAGGCGATGCTTCCGGATGATATTGGACGGCGAAGATAGGTAATTTATTGTGGCGAAAGCCTTCGACCGTATGATCGTTAAGATTAAGATGGGTCAATTCACAATCGTTGGGCATCGACTTCCAATCGACGGCGAAGCCATGATTCTGTGAGGTGATCTCGATCTTTTCCGATAGTAGGTTCTTGACCGGATGGTTGGCTCCGCGGTGGCCGAACTTTAATTTATACGTCTGACCCCCTAATGCGAGTGAAAGTAACTGGTGTCCCAGACAAATACCGAAGATCGGATGCTCTTCGCGTTTGATGAGATGCTTGAGCATCGCGATCGTATCCTTCACTGCATCCGGGTCACCGGGACCATTGGAAAGGAAAATACCGTCTGGCTTTTGTTCGAGAATTTCTTCCAGCGTTGTCGTCGAAGGCATGACCGTGAGCTGAGCGCCGTGGTCAACCAGTTTGCGAAGAATATTTTGCTTGATACCATAATCCAGCACGACCACATGTGGTGGCTTTTTCCACGAACTGTTAACGGTAGGACCCGCCATGTCATACGGCTCACGAGTGGTAACACCTTTGGTAAGATCCAGGCCCGCCATCTTGGGACTCTCAAGGGCTACCCTCACCAGTTCGTCATCGGTAAGGCTTTCTGTGGAAAGAACACCCCTCATAGCACCTTCACTGCGAAGTAAGCGAACTAAGCGGCGTGTATCAACCTGTTCGATACCAAGAATGCCGTTCTCTTCCAAAAACTTATCGAGACTTTCGCCTGCCCGCCAGTTCGAATAACGCTCGGCTGCTTCACGAACGACAAAGCCGCTTACAAAGGGGCAGCGGCTCTCCATGTCCTCACTATTTGCCCCATAATTTCCCATGAGCGGGTTCGTCATCGTGACGATCTGGCCTGCGTAGGATGGATCGGTAAGTATTTCCTGATAACCGGTAATGCTCGTCGTAAAAACGACTTCACCGGTCTGTCGGGTCACATCGAGCGCGCCGAACCCGTAGCCGCGAAAGACAGCGCCATTTTCAAGCACCAGGCGCGCAGGTTTACGCTTTCCTTCAGCATTTCCATTCATCGATCCAAACTCGTCCATTTTATTCACTAAGTACACTCTCCTGTTTTCGTATTAACGGCAAGATGTCGGCAAATACAAATCCGTCTCGTTCAACTACTTCACCGCTAAGGATATTGAGCGGAGTATTAAACATTGGCCCATCATACACAAAGGTATGAAACTCTCCATTCTCTCCGCATGGATCAACACTACTTGGAAGATCGCGGAGAAATTCTTCATTCCACTCACGACCAGCGAAATCCGAAGTAAGCTTTCGTGGATCGACACAGGTTACGCGTGCCTTCAAACCACCGGCGATCATTTCCTTTGCTAATCGATCGGTCGGAATTTCCCACAGAGGGAAAATCGGTTTTATAGAAGTACCTTCCAACCTCTCTTCGCGATACTCACGAATATCTCTCAGAAAGAGATCGCCGAACGCGATCGTATCAAAACCCTCTTCAACAAGGGCATTGGTAGCGATACGCATTCGCTCCTCATATACTTCGTTGGAGCACGGCCATGGCAAGTCAACGACTTTAAGCCGAACACCGGTAGCTTCTGCCTGTGCTTCGAGCAGTTCTCGACGAACAGCGTGCATCGCTACCCTGCCGAATGCCTCATTGACCGTGGTAAGCAGTGCATTTACTTCCACGCCTTGTGAACGCAGAACGTGCAGCGCCCACGCGCTATCTTTTCCACTGCTCCACGATAATACTGTCTTCAAATTTTTTCGTTCGTACACAAAAAGAAGGCCCTCACTATTAGGAGAGCCTTCGATGAATGTTAAACTATCATCCTTACTGCGCTACGACAGCGACTCTCTTCTGTACTTTCAAGCGCATCAGTTCGTAACTTCCGAAGAGCACGGCACTCCATGTCAGATCGCCAAGGAGGGTATTCTTGTAAAACGGAAGTCCCATTGTATAGCACTGAATAAGCCCGGCCACCGTCTTCGGATAGATCGAGCCTTCCGAAAGCATCCATACCGCTCCGTTCGTTACCACGAAGAACAGGAACGAGCCTCCGAGCACCGACACGATCCAGCGAAGGAGTGTTGCATCCTTCGCATAGAACTTGCCGATCAGAATGGAAACCCCGAATGCTGCATAGACGAAGAGCATCAGCTTCCAATCGTAGAAACCAAGAATAGCATCGGTTGCGAGCATCGCTGCAAAGGGCACGATAAAGCCCATTCGCTTTCGGCCAAGATACGCACCGGCAAAAAGGCCGGCCGCCATCACGGCATTAAAATTATAAACGTGCAGCGTATTGAAGAGTACGCGCGTCAAGACGGCGAACACTACCAGAATTCCGGCCACGAGCGCCTGTCGTTGTGTATCGTTCATTGTAAAAGAGTGGTGATTTTGATGAATCAGTGGTAGAACGCGAAATGTGCAGGGGCGATTCCGGTATTGAACGACCACTTGAAAGTGCCCGTCGAACCACTATAAACATCTACCTTTCCTTTTCCACTGGTAAAATCATTGACCCCCAGATATAGCTCGTCTGCATGGCTATCGTAATAACCTTTATAGTAGGATGTTGATGAATTAATGAGAGGCTGACCCAACTGGTGGCTAATTCCATTTAAGCGGTAGACTACGCCGTCCGCGATGATAAAATTCTTGGGTCCAACGATGATTTCTCCGTCGCTCTGCGCCGTTCTGAACTCGAGAGAATCCTGAAGCACATCAGTGCTGACGTTTACATAATAAAGCCGTGGCCGAATCGACACAAAATCTCCAGTAGCACCAATAATAACGGTGTTATTAGTGCTATCCGCAATGGCTTCCTCGCCAGAGCCCGTCAAAGCGACCTGTTTGATCACTTTACGAGTGGCAAGATTTACCACATTCAAATGATATGGCCCGGCATACGAAGTTGCACTGCTCGTAATATAGGCTTTATTATTCATCACCGCTACGGCAATACTCGGCTCACCGATGGCAATGGAATCAACGATATTATCAGTCGTAAGATCGATAATGGCGGCAGTGTTATTCATGCGGCGGGTAACGAGCAACAAGTTCGAACCAATAAGCGCCATTTTGTTCGGTGCATCGAGTCCGACTGGAATACCCCGTGCGCTATTGAGATCGCTCGCAGAAAAGAAATCGATCGAGTTGGCAGTGTTATCGAGCATGTATACCTGGTTACCGTTTACCACAACATCGTTCGGTGAACCGAGACCGGTGAGTACACCCTTGTAGATGGTGGTGTCGACCTTTCCTCCATTACCCGAATGAAAGACCACGACATCGAGCGATGCATTTGCTTTACCAAAATTGCCCTCATTACCGACGAAAAGAACACGATCGCTCGTGGCTGGGACGATGGTATCATGGACCGGCAAGGACGTAAGGCTGCCGTTGATACTAGGAGCGGGTTCCGTTGCCGATTTGCAGGCTCCGAACGCTCCGCCAAGTATCGCGCAAAGGCCTAATAGTAGAAGATTTTTCTTCATGGATTTCTAAAAGTATTTGAGTTGAATGGAAAATTTGTAGGTACGGCCGGGCATGGGATAGTTCAAGACCTCCACATAATGCTCGTCCGTTAAGTTATCGATCGAAAAAAGCGCATGCACTCCGAACTGTCCGAGACGAAATTCACGAGTAGCAAGGGTGAGTGTATAGAGATACACACTCGGTAATCGTGATGCTGTATCGACATTGGCAGCATCCGTCCATTTGCGATCGCGATATCGCAGCATTGCAGCGATACTTCCCCACTTATCATGCTCGATCTGAATGGTGGTAAGCGAACTGTGCGGCGTCGAGTAGATCAGTTCTCGGCCATAGTTACTATCGCCCGGCGTTAAATTTTGAGAAGTAAGGAAAGTGTACCCTTCTTCCAGATGTACAGCCGCGTGTGGGGAAAGACCCAATGTGCCTTCGGCTTTTATTTCCCAGCCGTGAATACCGGCAACGCCAATATTATAGGGATACCATGCCGATGTACCGAGAATATCCGGTCGCCATACGATCTCGTTCTCAATGCGAGCATTGAAGTAGGTCGCTGAGAGCTTTGGCATAATACTCCAAAGGTGTGGCTGAATTGCGAGTGTTGCCTGCCAATTATCGGCGCGCTCGGGCTTAAGAGTTGGTTGACCATAAAGCTTATAATAGAGGTCGTTTAGCGTAGGAGCGTGAGCCGATTTACTATAAGCGGCATTAAAATCCAGCCATGATCTAGGAGTATAATCGATACTAGCTTGGGGCAAAAGATCAAACTCGTTTAGGTCCGAGACATACTCTGGCCGCAAGGAAGCAGTTACTTGCAGCAACTCGCTCGGGGTTATTGACACGGCCGTATAAGCGCCGAAGCGGTCGCGCCCAATAATGGAGTTACCATCCGGCTTTACGTTGCTCGAGCCAGTAAGCCGCGTGTGCAAAAGATCAACACCTGCATAGCCGCTAAGCCAATCATTTAATTTTCTGTTCGCGCGTGCCTGGAAGCCATAAAGGATATTGATGGCGCTATCGTTAAAGCCTTGAACACGATCGTTGAATGCTTCGTATTGATTTTGATATTGTAGTGTGAGCGTGCCATTCCAATCTTCGGCATCGTGATCGATCTTTATTGCCGCAAGACCTTGCTCATCGGTGAGGCGGGCTGTTAACGAACTTGCGCCACGCCCTTCTGTGATCACCGCGCCGGGCGAGCCCCGATTTGCGAAGAAGTAATTACCTATAAAATGTACGAGCGTTTGGTCCGACGCATTCCAAACAGCACTTATATTCCCACTTCGTAGGATCGCATCATTATTCTCGCGAAGCACCGTGGGATGTACTGCATCCTGGAAAAACGGAAACGCCCCCGTTGACTGATCGAGCGACCAACCACCAAGAATGGAAAATGATGGCGATGGCTTTGCGGTGATCTGGCCGTAATACGATTGCTCAGGAAATCCCTCGCCATAAGATATCTGATCGCTACCAATTTGGAGTGAGGTGGAATCCGCTGTCTGGCTTACCAGATCGATCGCCGCCCCAACAGCATCGCCACCAAGCAGCACGGCACTGGACGATGGAATCAGCTCGACATGAGAAATCCCATGCAGCGAAAGCTGGCCAAGATCGGTGAGGCCAAGCTGTTCGCTCGTAAGGCGAATACCATCGCGATAAACGATGGTGTATTCTGCCGGTAATCCTCGGTAGCTGGGGATTGCAATACTTCCAAGGGGGCCATAGCGTCTTACATCCAATGATGATGACAGGGCACGCAACACATCAGAGGTAATGGTCGAGCCGGTGATCTCGGTGAGCCTTACAGCAGGCTTTATCTCGACTTGACGAGCATCGATAACAGGCAGATCGGCGGGGCGGGGCGCCGAGATCTCAACCGTTTTAGCCGGAAGGTGCCGGAGAGAGTCGTCAGATGATTGCGCATGCAGCCATACAGGATTGCTGAATGCAATCCCGAAAACCATCAGACAGAACGCTGCGAAATGAGACAAAAAAACTCCTATGCGGCCTTCCTGGGCGAGCATAGGAGTACTGACAAAAATCAAAGCACGAGAGCGGAAACCGCCACGGTGCAACGTCGATCTTTTGTAACTCCTGCCTCTCCCTCGAAGGCAAATGATGTTGATTAGAGCAGCGCTGTGCTGCTTTTCTGTGGCAGGTCTCCTGGCTTCTCCTGCATTGAACGATCACGTAAATGATCCCTCATGCTTCTTGCCTTCCCGGATTTTACCCAGTGGTCTTAGGTGGACGATCGCTCGTCCGGAGTTACAGTTGCGGGGCAGCTCTCGAATTGAAAAACCAACCGTGAGATCACGGCAGGGTTCTCTCACGAGATTCCCTTTTCACCTCGCGCACGATCGCTCATGCTATGAGGCACCACGTACTTGGTTGCAAAGATATGTGATTTAATATACTGACCAATGATTTGTGGCTACGAGAAAGGAAAGCAGTATTATTGTATTCAAACAATCACAATAAGGAGACATATGATGGATCACGCGAATATTACCACATCCTTTGACATTGCAGGTAAAAAGGTGAGCAGAAATTTGGGAGTAGTGCGTGGCATTATCGTCCGCTCTCGCTCTATCGTCGGCTCGTTCGCTGCTGGACTTCAAACGATCTTTGGTGGCAACATTACGATGTACACTCAACTCTGTGAGCAAGCCCGTAACGATGCATTTGAACAGATGGTCGACCATGCCTCGCAGCTTGGTGCCGACGGTATTATCGGCGTGCGTTATGACGCTACCGAGATCATGGGCGGTGTGACTGAAGTGATCTGTTATGGAACGGCCGTAAAGTTAGAATAGCGATCACTCTTTATTCTTCGGAAGAAATCTCAAGTGAACGCCCGAGACATTATTAGTGAAACCGACCTTTTCGTAAAAAGCGACCGTTTCGGAGTCTGTAATGGTGGCAATATCATATTGATCTTTCACCATTTCAACTACTTTCTCGACAAGCTTTTTTGCTACGCCATGTCCTTGCGCTTGGGGCAGGACTTCCAGATATGAAAGATAGGCAAAAAAGCCACCGTCTGTAAGTGCGGTTGCAATCCCAATCAGGTTCTTCCCCATCCGAGCCGCCACAACAATATCGGACTTCTCAACCAACGCGGTTCTGGCTTCCACTGTCGGCGTCCATGTCCAGCCGCTAAAGAATGGCTCCAGTTCTTCCAGGCGAACATTCCCAATCGATATTTGTATTTCTTCAGTCACAGAGAGGGAATTCTCCGTTTCAATGAATGATTTCCCCAAGTTCATTGCTTTCTTATCTCTGCAAATTGTTGTCTAAAGCAACGTCTAAAAGTCGATGCTCTCTTTTACGATTCGAAGACTGACGTATTCTATCCTTGTCATATTTGGCGTGGTTACGGTCGTCTTCTTTATTATGAATTTATTGCCTGACCCGGCACGCATGATGCAGGGTCAGCGTGCCGATCTCGCAACGCAAACCGCTATCCGCCATGAACTGGGACTGGACTTGCCCGCGTGGCAGCGTTACGTACGATTTCTCGGTAATGTCGCGCAAGGCGACTTAGGCCGATCTTTTACTTCCAATCGTCCCGTACTCCAAAGCATTTGGGATCGCTTCGGTGCGACAGCAACACTCGCCATCAGCGCTATGCTGATCGCCTCGGTACTTGGTGTAGGCATTGGAGTATTAAGTGCAATACGATCGTATAGTCTCTTTGACAATGCCGCCATGCTGTTTGCGCTAATTGGGATTTCAATACCGGCATTCGTCATGGGCTTGTTGGCCATGCTGGTGTTTGGCTCCTGGCTCGATTGGTTGCCTGTCTCGGGCTACATGTGGGAAGGCGGCGAACTGCATCTGGAATACCTGGTCTTGCCAATGTTGGTTCTTGCCTTACGTCCAGTTTCTATTATCGCACGCGTTACTCGTTCGAGCATGCTGGAAGTAATGTCGAGCGATTACGTCCGTACAGCCAAAGCGAAAGGTGCACCGTGGAAATCGATCGTGTATCGACATGCACTACGGAATGCGCTCAATCCCGTCGTAACGACCGTCAGCGCTTGGCTTGCAGGACTCCTTGTCGGTACCTACTTTATCGAGTATATTTTTAACTGGCCCGGGATCGGATTGCAAGCGGTAGATGCTATTACCCGCAGCGATTTTCCGATCATTCAAGGTACGGTTATCTTCTCAGCAGTAATCTTCGTCGTCGTGAATTTTATTGTCGACGTCGTCTACGCTCGCCTCGATCCCCGTGTAAAACTTAGTTAACATCTATTCCATGGCAACGACTACAAACTCGAATAATGGGACAGATGTGATCGTTCAAGCAACACTTCCCGAACAGGAGTTGCAAGACGAGCTTGTTGCTCGCGCATCAGTGCCACCGCGGCTAACCAAGGAAGAGGCGGAACGCCGAAAGCAGGAGAACGCCGGTCTCATTACAGAGCAGCCACATTCACTTTGGTATTACTCGTGGCGGAGGCTCAAGCGCAATAAGCTGGCGATGATCGGCTTGGCGATCACGGTGATCCTCATTTTCATTGCCCTCTTTGCCGGACTTCTTGCACCGTTCGATCCGAACATGCAGGTGCTTGAATACTCAACCAAAGAGATCGGATTTCAAGGTAATGTACTGATCACCAAAAGCGAGGTGGATCCGAATCAAACCATTCCTATTCCAATTGGTGAATACCGGATCCAAGGCGATCGAGTTATCTATACAACGGAAGAAGGCCGCGATAAGTCTATTCCTCTTTCTCGCCTTGCTGGTTCTTCAGAAAAGGAATGGCACAAGACGCCCACTTATTATCTTGGCACCGATCGCTATGGCCGCGATGTGCTTTCACGCCTGATGTATGGTGCACGTATTTCGCTTACGGTTGCCTTCTTCGCGGAATTGTGCAGTCTTGTTATTGGTGTGCTTATTGGCTCTCTCGCTGGATATTATCGTGGCTGGGTCGATGATGGATTCATGTGGTTTACGAATGTTGTCTGGTCGATACCATCTCTGCTTCTTATCATTGCGATCTCGATCGCGCTTGGTCTAGGACTTTGGCAGACGATCATTGCTATCGGTATTACCGAATGGGTCGATATGGCTCGTATCGTCCGTGGGCAGTTTTTCTCGCTTCGCGAAACAGAGTACGTCGAAGCAACCAAGGCGTTGGGCCTTTCGAATATGCGGACGATCTTCCGACATATTCTTCCCAACTCACTTGGACCGATTATCGTAATCGCCACGGCGGGGTTTGCGAATGCCATCATCTACGAAGCATCGCTTTCATTTCTCGGCTTAGGCGTACAGCCGCCGACCGCCACGTGGGGGCAGATGATCCACGATGGTTACGGCTTTATCGCCGCTGGCTCCAACTGGGGGCTTACACTCTTCCCTGCGCTTGCCATTATGATTGCTGTTTTTGCCTTCAATCTCTTCGGCGATGGCTTACGTGATGCGTTCGATCCGAAGTTAAAACGGTAATCGAACGCCCGTTTGCGTTGCATTGTTAAGCCGATATGCAAATATCAGGGATCACTGTTCCGGAAGTGGAATTGCGGCTTCTTTGCCAAAAATACCGGGTGAAAGAACTCTCGGTGTTTGGATCGCGCGCGCGCGGCGATCACCGGCCCGATAGCGATCTCGATTTACTTGTGGAATTTTTGCCGGACGATCATTCCGGGCTTATCGCCTATCTCTCGCTTCAGCACGAACTTGCTCAATTATTAGGGACTAAAGTTGATCTTGCACCCAAAGGCAGCTTGAAACCATTAGTCCGAAGGGAAGTGCTTCCGGAGGCTCGCGTTATTTATGAAGCGGCCTGACGCAACCCGCCTTGTTGATATTATCGAAGCCGCGGATCACATTGCCCGCTTTCGCGGCGGTACGAAAACCTTCGACGATTTTGTCAACGATGAGTTATTTCACAGCGCCGTCTCATACCAATTTGTTATCATTGGTGAAGCTGCTGCGCATCTTTCGGAAGAGTTAAAGGCAAAGCATTCTGATGCGGAATGGATTAAGATCAAAGGCTTTCGAAATTATATTGTTCACGAATACTTTGGGACGGAAATCTTCAAAGTATGGAAGACTGCTTACGAGGATATTCCGATCCTCCGGGATTATTGCGAAAAAATATTTAGGGCCGAGTATCCCGACCTTGTTGAATACTTGCCGCAATAACTTACTCTCTAAAATCCAGCACCCGCTTCTCGCCTTTATAGCGCATAGTTAGTATGCCACTTCCTTTTTTTGATTTAAGGAACATGGATTTGAAAAGCCAGGACCCATCTCTTGTGGGACTAAGAGAAACATCGATTGTTCGTCCGTTATCTCCTTTGGAATAAATTCTGTCTGTCTTCTCCTGTAGATCGCATCCGACCAGCTTGGCAATAAAATCTCGCGCGCTTACGGAGCGCGCGCTTTCACAATAAATAACGTAACCGCAATGCCTGGCACTCATTCTAAGGCGCATTCCATTCGGATCTTTTATCTCATGAAATTCCGCAAGCGGATAAACCCCTACACGAATTGAGTCATATTTAAATACTCGCCAATCGGGTATATATTCTGCACTCGTATTAACCGGCTTTGTAGAATCCACCTGATGCTCGTTCCATGGTAAGAATAGATCCACATGGTGATACTTCACACTATCCGGCAGATCATATAAAGCGACAAGCACATTCTTATCCTGATAGATCCTTTCGTATGGTGAGCCGCCGTACCATTTGTCCTCGCTCGAATAGCCGCGTTTTACACGCTCGATGCGTTCGAGTTGCCAGCTTGGATATTCCGGAAAGAACATGCCCAGTTCTTCGGCGCTTACATAAGGATGCAATCCCGTGATAATATTATGCGGCTTATCCGAATTAAAGACGAGCGACCACGACTGCTGCTGTATCGGCTGTACAATACCGCCCTGCATGGAGCCGAGGCAGTAGTCCTTCGTCATGTATTCGTATTTGTACACGGGAGCATGAAGCGTGCTGTCCAAGAGTGCACCGGCTCGTATGGTGCTATCGTGAGAATAATCTTCGGATCCAGAATTCGAATATACCGCCCAGTTACTCCACTTATCCAGGTAGCGAATCATCTGCCTTCCACGCTTGAAGGAGTATTGCTCGTATGGCTGTGAACGATCTTTTGCAATATCACGGATAATAGTTGGGCATTCGAAACTTGTCATAGCCGCAAATGCTACATCCGGCAAAAGATGCTTGACCGAATCCTCAAAGAAGTACTCGCCATAGGAAGTAATCTCTGCCGCACGAGGATCGATCGCGGCATCATCACCAACACGGGAATGAGCGCCGCAATAGCAGCCATTCAAATAATCGGACGCATAATCGGCAAGGATATATTCAAGCATCATCTCGAAGCGATGCTTAAGGCGAGTGTCTTTCGTATACTCGGCAAGCAATACGAGCGGTGTGATATAGTAGTATCCATATCGTGGAGATGACCATTCGGTCATCCCATTTCGTACCGTCTCGTCGATCCAGTGATAGAGATATTCTTTGGACTCATTGTAAATCTCCTTCGATGACTTACCCATGAACCACTCGGTATCGGGCAGGTCCGGCCATTCCTGACTCATCAGGAGCAGCGAGCCATAGTACATCAGGAAGTGATTCTCCGTATCGCCGCGATACGGTGTATGATGTTTCCAAGCCCAACGAATCTTTGCCTTATATTCAGGTCGCAATACGTCGGCTGTTGCATAATAAAGTCCGGCACAACCGTACATCCAAAACATGTCACCATAGGCGCGTGAGAGAAGCGTATCGAGCTGTTTGTAGGCGTGAGCGGTATCGGTACCAGTGCGAATCTTTGCTGCAACAATGGCAAAATCATTGCGAACGGGGGTTGAGGCGATGCGAGAAAGAACGAATGACTTTGTTTGCCGCGATTGTCCATATCCACTTGTCGTCAGGAGGATGCAAGCCATCATAGTGCTGGCACACCATGTCAGTAGCCGACGACGTAAGTCACCGGAAAGACTTCGGAAGATTCTACAATTCGTCACGGCGTTACCCCAAACATTCTAAGTCTCCATATTTGGCGCATCGGCAGTACATTCTGGCACGGATCGCAATAACTGCTTTTGGCGAACTCGCCGCAAGGATAGCGAACTTGCTCCCCGAAATAAATACCGTTTCCTAAAGTGGAAATTAAGACAACTGCAGGGTTCTCATCGGGGGGATGCAATAGAATGTTAGCCTTCCCCGATATATCAGCCGAATCCAGTTGCTCCGGTCTTCCACCAACAAAATGCAGTTGCCTTTCAAAGAAGTTTGGTACAGAGTCAATAAATTGAACTCCATTACTGTACTGTCTGGAGTTATGAAACTCGCTCCACGTTTTGCCCCCATCTCTCGTTCTCCACGGTCCATGCGCCGTGGCAAGATATATCTCGTTGGGATTTTTTTGATCGATGGCAATATCCATTACTTCTGATATTCGCCAATCCGTTATTTGCTTCCAATGCTCGCCATAATCCGTTGAGCGAAGAACTCCGAGACCTGTTGCTTCATAAAGGATTCGTCCGTTCGAGGATTGCACCATATCCATCGAATAGCATTTGATATTATTCCAGCCGAGGTGCTTCCAGGTCTTGCCCGTGTCATCCGATTGGTAGAGTCCCGAGCCATTGGTGCTTCCCCCCATGAATGCACCGGTACTGTCGTTGCCGATCGCACAGGCGAAGATGCGAAGATGCTGGGCAGAGGCGATTGGCGGACACATAAGATTTAGGCACAATACCCAAGTGCCGAAGGCACAATATGTCGGTAGCCGGTGACGTAAGTCACCGGACCACAGCCACCAAACCACTGAGAAGTGCCGAAGGCACGGCATGTTAGTCAATCGTAAAAGTCGAGTACATATTCTTCTTTGAACTCTATACCATGTTTTCGGAGGAGTTCAAAGTATTCTTCCTTGAATGTCTTCTTACGATGATGCTCACGTTGAGTTAATACGTATCGAGCAGCCACCGACTTCTGTGAAATCGAATGAGAAAACACTCCATACCCTTCTTGCCATTCAAAGCGATTGCGTAGAAAGCCTCGCTCATTTATCCAGCGAGAGCTATTGGTCTTGATAAGTTGGATCAATTTGGCAGGAGCAACCATTGGGTGCGTGCTTACTAGCAAATGCATATGATCTGTGGCGCTGCCAGTTGCGAGCATGCGGCAGGGATATGCTCCGGCTTGAGCTATGCCGGTAATGTACTTATGAAGCTCTTCTCGAAACGACTCCTGCAATTTGTTCTCGCGACCTTTAGGAGCGAAGACATAATGTAGCAAAATAGACGAGAAGGTCGATCCCATTATTACCTCCTTACATTTCGTGCCTTCGGCACTTAACTCGTTTTCTATAATCCTTTTCCGGTGACTTGCGTCACCGGCTACTAACATTGCGTGCCTACGGCACTGGTATCCTAACACTCGACTCTCTAAATCGAAGCTCACCAGAAAAGCCGCCGAGCCTCGGACGAATAATAAGCTCGTTATCTTTCACATGCGCACCAAGCATGTGCTTTACTACGAGCGTTATCCATTGCGCCCATCCCCAAACAATAATGCCGGTCGGAGGTAATGGCGGGGTGGGACGATCGCCATAAAATTCGAACCAACTTCCGCCTGCTCCCGCCTTCTCAATAAGCCACTCGACCGCTCGTTGCGCGCGCTTAACATCACCAGTTTCCATACAAGCAGCCGCAACATAGGCTGTCGCAAACGGCCACGGACCGGGTGAATCCGGCTCTGAAAGCACATTGTAACGTCCATAGCCGCCGCCATCCCATGCTTGCGACCATAATTCATCCATCGCTTCGATCGTGTGAAGCGCCGTCTCTGACCTCGGATCGATAATGCCATAACAGATTGGAAACACCTCGGAGATATCCGGCTCCCAGGCATGCGCTCCTTCTTTGGCCAGCGGCATTCCCTGTGGCACGAACGCTCGAAGGAAATCAATTTCCGATTCCTTTTTCTGAAGCGATGTTTGAATTGAACCATCCAGCAACCGGCGCTTAATGATGCGGCCATTCGCGATCATGGAGTGCGTTGGATGAGCGAGAAAGCTTTCGCGCATGCGCTCCGAAGCTATACCCCAGCGGCGCGCATCTTCCGCAGCACCGATATCATTGGCAATTTTGCTTGCAGCGCGTAAGCCAAGTATGCCGAACGTTTGATGCGAAACATCATAGCCCGGCAAAATGCCCGTTGCCTCGTTCCGCTCCCAAATATCGCGACATGCTTTGAGCATACCCGTCTCGCCATCCAGATACTCCGGACGAAGCAAATAATTGGCTATCGCGGAAATACGCGGATAAAAATCCTGAATAAAGAACGGGTCGCCACTCCATTGCTGATAGGTGCGACACGCTTTCAATATCTCACCATTATTGTTTAGCTCGGCATCCGGACCACCACGAAATCGGCTTGACTCCATCGCCATTCCTTCGTCGATGGTAAGGCGAGTGAGAATATTTTCAAGTACATTACGTGCAACTTCGAATTGTCCAGAATAGACCAGCGCCTCCGCAACCATCGAGGCATCACCGGACCATTCGTAACCATATTGCCAAATACTCGCATCGAACCTTCCAGTATCCGCTACGGCTGCTCGCAACCCATTTGCCGAGGCAGTGAATATGCGTTCAATTTCCTGAATAAGCGGCGATGGATTTGGCGACGTCCATCGGGCACAGGTCTCGGTCCAGTATTTTTTTTCTTTTTCGATCAGATCATGGACACCGATGCTCGGCATGTCCGGGCCAAGCGAATAATATAAGGTTGCCTGATACATGCCATCGTTGTTGTAAAATGGCACACGCAATGTCCGCTCGTGAAAATGACCAGATGCGTGTGAGCTTACAAGGATAGAGTCATATCCACGCGCCATCAGGGCATAAGCATTACCAAGAAATTCATTGAACAGAGCCGGATTAGCGTAGAGTGCAACTTCCAATTCAGCACTCTCGAACGAGCGTCCGCTTAACGTGATCTCTCTCATAACGATCGGCTCATCATAAGCAGTAACAAACCGTTCGATGACATAAGCATCGCCAGCTTGCCACATAGCGGTTACGCCTGGCATCTCATCCGGATACCACACGACGCGCGTCAACTCATCTGGTTGGTAGCGTTCACCGTCCAAGATCACAGTCAGCATGGTTCGTTCAAGTCCATACTCCGGGTGAAATAGATGCGTCGACCATTTACGCGCAAAGTGTACCGGATCAGAAATAAGTAGCCCTAAAGCAGTACCTTTCTCTCCCCTACACCATTGGACTGCCGCTTGAATACGTCCGGAGCCGAAGAAGAAGTAATCGGTATCCGGAAGAGTCGTCTCGAAATCAGGGTGAAGTGCCTGAGGCATAATATTATGAGGACGGAGAATGAAGAAGGATATTACGAACCGATATGAGTGAGCAGCAAATATAATCCAACAATAGCTACCACTCCCAACCAACAAAGTCCGAAGCCAATATAATCTTGTTTCGTAAGCTTCCAAAATTCCCAATTGGTGTGAGGGAATATCTTGTCGCGTTCAACAAGAGAAGGATCATCGATCCGCTTCAATACTTCAATAGCATCCTGCTCGGTATTTGCGATAGCCGGCGTATGTACCCGCGCATAAAATTCGCGAAGGACCCGCTCGCTGTTCGGTCGAGTAATGACGCTCACGATAAACAGAATTACGAACGGAAAAACAATATCGAAAAGAAATGAAGTGGCCGAAAGCCCGGCTTTACTAAAGGAGGTAAGATTGATTCCGAAAAGACCTACGACCCATAATTGGAAGCGGAAAAGACCGCTGCCGATCCTGTGGCCATCTGCCTTCGCCTCGATATTCTCGAAATAGATACCGGCTGGTTCTTCGCGCTTTACCTTAATGATCTCCTGGCCTATTGTTTTCGCTCGTCCTTCTTTTACGTCTTCTTGTTTCGCGCGAACCACTTCATGTTCCTCTCGACCGTGTGTTACTACGGTTAATGCAGGGCTTTCACGAAGCGATTGTATCGCTGGCACAACGTTCGGAACGACGACTGTAACGAATATCGACAGCAGCATTTGCATGATCACCGCTTTGGTCGTTAGCCTGCGCCAAAAATAAACAAGCCACAGTGATGGACCGATTATAGTACCAATTGAGAGCACATACTTGAAGACAATAAAAATGTCGTCCACCATATAGGCAAAGCCAATTCCTCCGATAAGAACAAGGAAGATAACGATGCGTCCGGCAAGGACCTGCGTTATCTCCGATGTTTGTGGACGCAACGGCAAGAGAATATTCTTTGTAAATGCGGCAGACCACTCCAAACTGGAAGATGCTTTCGACGCCATATTCGCAGCAAGTACACTTGCGATCATAAGACCGACAAATCCTGCACCGAGAAGGTCGTTCGTCATCGTACCCCAAATGTAGCTCGCGTCTGATAATTGACCGGAGTATAGTGCAACCGCGATAAGGCCGGTTAGCGCCCAGCCTATCATAATAAAGCGCTTTACGAAAGCACCGCTAACCATACCAGTCCGTGCAGCATTATCATCTTTCGCGGCACCTCCTATCGTAAAACTTCGAGGTGCGAGACCAATAAGATTCACTAACACCATCGTTGCGACGAACCACCACGTATACTCACTGCCCGCACCACTGCCAAAGAGCCGGAACATGTCATCCGATACTCGTGCATGAAGACCACTAAATCCGCCAAGCTTCATCAGGCCAACCGGAATAAGGATGGTCGAGAGCAAGAGTATCATAATACCTTGTAGGACATCGGTAAAAGCAGCCGCAAAAAGTCCTCCCATTATTACATACGCCGCAGTAACTCCACCATAGATAAGATAGAACGTTGTAATATCGAGGTACGATATGGTACCACTGATCTTACCTTGTCGTTCTTGTTCGTGGAGTTGTGTAAGGCGTTGTTTTAGGCTGTCCGGTAAAATTCCACTTTGCTCTTTTACTTCGAGCTGGCGCATTTCCTGAAATCCCGCGATGCTCGCAGCTTCCTTTGCACTATACTCGTATGATGGCTTTACCATCACCGCCTGCATGGTCTTTCCAGTAATGAGATATCCGATCGATGAACCGTAGATCGCTGCGAGCAGCAAATAGACGGCAAAAAGACCACTTAAGAACTTCGACTCGAACCGGTGCTCATAAATATCACCGGGCGCCAAATATCGAGCTCGGCGCTGAAGGACCGAGGTAAACCAATAGAAAGGGGTGATAAAGAGAACGAGATTCTGAAACCAGACGCCCTGCAATCCCTGTCGATAGATCTCGCGCGTCACACCCGCGGCCTGATCGGCCGAGACCATATTGCCAAAATTGAGAAACCCCATCAGGACCCGGCCGAAGCTACGATTGCCTTGGAAGAAATCGCGGGTCGACCGAATGCGCCGCTGCATGCGACGACCGATCACAATTAGGACCACAAGGTAGAGCCCAATGATCGCCCAATCAATAATATGTAGGCCGAGAAAACGCAATCTTCAAATCTACGAATAAAGATCAAATGTATATTGTAATGTCCGTAAGTTTCTACTGGCATTAACGCACAATATCATTATGAAATTAGTCTTGTCGCTTGTTTTCGTCGCCGCATCTTTTTTCTGCTCCACGTCAGCAATTGCCCAGCACCCCGATGGCTCTTCTTCCCAGAACGCCGGTTCGGCATTTAGACCGGCCTTCGATACGATCCTGCCCAAGATACGCCATTGCGCACAACAGATCATCGAAGAGCATGATAAACATTGCAACGCGAGTACTCTCACCGGTCTGGCACAGCACATTCTCGAAGAACATGCGATCCATGTGTTTGTGAAGTACGAGCCACAACCAATTGGGGGCATTCTTACTGTTCGCGCCGATCTTATCCCGGCCTATCAAGGTATCGGGTCTTCCACTCGCGCTCTGGCGTCGAAAGAGATCACACAAGCCGTGGAAGACCTAACCTCGGAGCAGATCGAAGAAATATCGAAAATGCTCGTCACTCAGCTGGGTGAGGATTATTCAAAAGGATCGATCTATAAGAACAATATGGAAAAGACTCCTAACGGAGCTATCGTAGTGAATATGGATTACCGGCTAAGTCCTCACACACACGGAATGGAGTAGATATTCCCTTGAGAATCAGCGATTTAAGCACCCCTACCATGAATGTGCTTAAATCGGAATTCTATACTCGACCGGCCAGTTGTTCGCTCTGATCCCACAAGTCTCGGAGTGATATGGAGCTGAACGGTCATCCTCAGGATAAAAATCAGGAAATGGAAAAAGCATGGAGTGACTCACGCGAACTGCGCGGTGTTGGTCTCCCGCTTAAGCGCTATAATTTTCCCAAAGATCTTCGCAGGCTCGGAGGAGATTTTACAGTCGAAGAAAATCAGAAACGCCTTCTCCGATTCTTTTCTTTCGAGCGTAATATGCTCCGCTCTTTAGCGGGCTGGAGCATGGGGACACCGGAGTTCGAGGTCAAAGTAGAATTTGGACGGCACATTTACTGGCACGCCGAAGCCGGTATGAAGATCCGTACACGGCTCACTGAGCTTCGAATGCCGGAAGAAGCAACTGATAAATTTCACTCGCCGGATATTACCGAATTCTTTAACGAGCTGATATATTCGGAAACATCTGCTCACTTCGTTGCGGGTCTTTACGGAGTTGTGTTGCCTGCAATAAAACAAGCGTATACCGAACATTCCGCGCATACCGATCAAGTGGCCGATGCACCGACGGTGCGAATGATCCGGCACATTCTCGCTGATTATGACGAGATGATCGCCTGGGGCAAGGGAGCGATCGAAGCATACATACAAGGTGGTTATGAGGAAGCGGGCTTGCACAAATGGCAGTACCACCTCGAAAAATTACTGCGCTCGTTTGGTAGTGTGACCGGCACACTCCTTAAAGGCCCGCGACCGCAATCGCTACGTTCAGAAGGTAAGCCACCGTTTGAACGCTCGTTTATTGCAACGCGCGATCCGCGCTTTGGTACGTTCGAGCATACGTATGAGTATCAGGTTGCGGATAATGATGCTGCATCGACCGGTGGTAAGGATGCGGCGCATCATGCAAAGGTATACGAAAGCGACTTCGACAAGACACGGCTTAACCTCGTTCGCACTCAGCGAGATGAGATGGATGCGATCGAAACGTTCGGCAATGTTCTCTACGAGATTCGCGATGTACCATTCGGATTTGATTACGATCTCTCTCGAATCATTTGGGATGAGACTCGTCATACTGAACTTGGCCATAAGGCAATGGAAGCTCTCGGTTATGATCCCTACGATCTGCTCAATCGATTGCTCGGTATAAAGGTCCGTACGAAGATGCCCGCATTATATTCCTTTGCCGAGATCAATTTATTCGGTGAGGCGAACATCGTCCAGGAGTGCTTACGATATGCCCGAGAAGCGTACGACAAAGGCGATGACCTTACCGGCCGGATGTTCGACTATGTAAACGCCGATGAGAGGACTCATTTAGCCAAGGGTGTCCATTGGCTCAAGCATGTTTTCGGTACCGACTCCGTGCAAGAGATCGAGCAGAAAACGAAGAAGGTGGCAGTCGATCGGTTGTTGGAATTGGGTATCATTAATCACGACGTCGCCCTTACCATCTCTCACCGAGAGCTAGCGAAGATCATTGGCGAATAGCCAATAGGTTTCGATTACTCCTCCATTAGCTCCGCTTAATCCTTGGCCCGCGAATTGCTGGGTTACGGCTGGGTCGTTTTTCTACGTTGGTGGCAGCCCGTTGTTGTCGCTAACCCATTGCTACCTTATCAATCATAACGCTATGAAACTTTGCCTCAATTTTACGAGCATATTGCTCGTGCTTCTTCTTTCTACTCCAGCACTTCATGCTCAGAATGCAAATACCTCTGCGAACACCAGCTTTTCCGTACAGGGCCGTTTAACGGACATGAATGGCACTGCGGTCGCGAACGGTTCGCATCAGGTCACAATCAATGTTTACACGGTAGGCGGCTCCAATGCCGTATACACAGAAACCGATAACGTCAATACCACTGATGGCGTCTTTACGGTAATGCTTGGCTCGAATGCGAATCAGCACCTTACTATTAATTCCGGGACAAACTACGAGCTTGGAATTTCAGTCGATGGTGGCGCCGAGCTAACACCCCGCCTTCGGATCGGCAGTGTACCTTCCGCAGCTACAGCGCATGTTGCAGATACCGCAGGGGTTGCTTTGAATGTTGGTGCGAACATACTCACGCGCCTCGATTCATCGCTCTTGCAAAATGTCGGACAGAATATCGTTACCAGCATTAACGGTATGCGCGGCGCAGTGAATATCATGGGAGGTGGAAACCTTGGCGTGACAACGAGCGGCGACACGATCTCACTCAACTTTACGGGTTCAGGCAGTGGGCTTTCGCTTCCGTTCTCGCAAACATTAAATTCAGGTAGCGGACTCTTAACTTTAACGAACTCCGGTACGGGTTCAGCCGAACTGTTGGCCAACACCGGTACGGGTTCGGCATTGCAGCTGAACGCTACGGGCGGTTCGGCACTTACCGCCACAACATCTGGAAATCTTGCAGCGTTGGACATTTCCAACACGGGCGGTGGAGTCGCGATCAATGCACTGTCGACTTTGAATTCCGCCATCAATGCAACGACGAATTCTTCCGCGAACGCCGCATTGCAAGTGAAGAATGCTTCCGGCGTTGCGACCGGACAGATCATTCGGGCTATGAGCGCTTCAGGAACAGTGCTCGATCTTACCGATCAGGGGCTTACCCTCACCGCGCCTCAGGATAGCTCGAGCTCGCTTCTCAAATTACAAAACCTGTCGGCTTCGGCAAGCGGTAATCTCATCACGGCAGCAAATTCCGGAGGACAGAATATCTTTACACTCACTGGCAGCGGTGCAGCAACACTGACATCGAACGCGAATACCGCGCTGACGATCAACGGCAATGCAACGACCGCCATTAGCGCGACGGCGAATAACGCCAATGGCGCGATACTCCGTTTACAGAACACTGCGACCGGTGCCGGCGCAACGTTGATCTCGGCATTAAATAGCACAGGAAATACGCTGTTCACCATCGGTGCGAACGGTGCAGCGACCGTACAGTCATCCGCTTCCGGCGCCGGATTGACCGTCAGCTCAACGGGTGGGGCCGCCATTAACGCGACTGGTTCCGTGGCGAATGGAGCAGTGTTACAGATTCAAAACACATCGAATGCTACCGGATCTGCGCTTATTTCCGCATCGGATTCAACAGGAAAGGGCGTATTTACTGTCGCAGCAAATGGAGCAACCACGATTCGCTCTACAGCTCAAACTGCGTTGTATGACTCGACATCCGCTTCCGGTGGAACGGCTGCCCGATTAGTCGGTGGATTATCGCTCGTTGGTCCTGTCGGGAGTGGTACGATCTCCGCAGGCTCACTGACCGCAGTGATCTCCAACGTGTATGCGAAAGCAAATTCCATGATCTTTTTGACAGTGAATTCTGCTCTTTCCGGTCTGACTCCGATCCGCATTACCAGCACCGGCACGGGTACCTTCACTGTGGGTCTTATCGGAGCAGTACCGCTTTCTTCTAATTTGGATTTTAATTATCTTATCATCAACCAATAAGCGGGAGAAGATATGATAAAACGATTTTTCTTGATCGCAGTCGCTGTGCTACTACTTCCAAGCCTTGGAAGTGCACAGGTAATGCTGCAGAAGGCGGTTGTTAGTTCAGGTGGAAGCCAATCCTCAAACGGGACGATCAACGCCGGCTTAACGGCAGGACAAGCTGTTACTGGTACCGCTTCAAACGGGACCATCAATGCTCAACTTGGATTCTGGACTTCAGAGCAAGCGGCTTCTTCTAACAGCGTGTCCACAACGTCAGCCTCAGGGCTAACGGTCTCGACATGGCCGAACCCAACGTCGGACGTGATGAACGTCAGCCTAACGCTTGGCTCCGCGGCGAATATCGATCTTCGCCTCTTTGACCTCACCGGCAAAGAAGTGCGAACGCTACTAAATGGTCCGTGGCCGGATGGCTCTCATTCGGTAAGCTTTGATCTCACCGGTATTGCAAGCGGCGCATATATTCTCGCCGCACGGATACCCGGTGCATTGGTACAAAGCCGAGTAACGATCGTGCGATAATCCCCCTTTGTTACTTATTCTTGTCAAAAAGCCCTCCGCATTGCGGAGGGCTTTTTTGTAGCGCATGCTTTAGCTTGCGCTTTAGCTTGCGCTTTAGCTTGCGCTTCAAAAATGATACGATCCACTCACCATCGGTATCACATCGAAACTGGTGTTGAACACATATTCGCCCAACGTTTTCATGCTGCTCGCCCCTGCTTTGTATAGCGAAAAAACTACCGCTGCATCGATCGTGAAATCATTCTCAAAATAGCGGACCGAGAAGACCGTCGGCACGATACCAAAATCGCCAACGAAATAGAGTTCAAGCCCAACTTTGAGGTTCTCGCCAACGCGCATATCCCCTGCGGCACCGATGAACGAGTTCTGAGGATACGTTACGAAGCCCGCCGAATCGTTACTTTGCCACGCATAGCCACCCAGGAGCGTCAATTCCGATTCCCAGGTACCATAGGTGAAGGCCACATACGGGAATGCGATACGATTGAGCTTGACGACTTTCGAATACACTCCCTGAAATCCGGCTGCAGCAGTGAAGAGATCGCTTGCGAGCGGCGTTAGCTTGATACCGGCAGTACCGGCATTTACCGTCGTTGGCAAGAATGGCGCGAAGATTCCCCCACCGTTCAGGCTCATCCAATCGGTCACGCCGTAATTAAGCTGAAGCCCGGCGACCATATAATCGGAAATAAATGCATGACCTTCCCCGAATGCACGGGCAGTGGGAAGTAAAAAATCTTGCGAAGCCATTGGATCTTTTACAGCGACGTACGCTGAAGTTACGAAGCTTTCGCGTCGATCGCCCTCACCCGACCAGTTCTCAACATAATCGATATCTGGATACTTAAAAACGAGCGTACCGAAATCGGTTTGTAAGATCACATGGGCGCTATCGTCGAACAAATAACGATGGCCCGTAAACAGATTGTGATCTTTGGTTGCTACTCTCGAAAGGTCCGGTATCTTGGGTCGGGAAAGATATTGGGTAACGTTGTACTTCTGAGCGTCGGCTTCATTCTTCAAAGCGTCACGCTTCAGGTCATCCTTCTGTACGTAATTATACCGATAATCGATGACTCCCGTGATGCGCCGCAACGGAATTTCGAGACGGCCATACCGAGTCTCGGCGATGATGCGATCGGGTAACGGACGACCGAGTATATTGACATAAAATTCAGACGAGTCGTCGATCTGTAGCTTAACATAGCTATCGGGGGTGAGGTCCTGCGGGGCAAGCTGGGCAAAAGCCGGGCGTGTACAACACGAAATATAAAAAATGGAAAAGACCGCAACGACCGTTGGGAAAGAAAAACGCTTTTTTGAACCCATGCTTACCTATACTTTTAGACCACGAATTCGCTCCGGATTCTCTTCCGCGAACTGTTTCCAATTTTTCCACGACTTTTTTGCGGTCGAGCCACCGGAGCGCGCTGCATGTGTGATGGCGACGGCCAGTGCATCGTAGGCATCCGGCAGTTTCTTATCCGATTCTTTCAGCCCAAGCATTGCACGCACCATATACTCGACCTGGTCCTTCGAGGCATTCCCGTTACCGACAACGGCACGCTTGACCTCGCGCGGTGCATACTCCGCAGCCGTCACTTCTTTTAAGATACCTGCTAATATAGCAACACCCCGAGCGTGCCCCAGTTTCAGCGTCGATTGTACATTCTTATGATAGAAGGCCGACTCGATCGCAAGTTCGTCCGGTTCGACACGTTCAATGACAGCGGTAAGACGGGTAAAGATCGTGCGCAATCGCAGCGGCAGCGAAGCAATGCGCTTCGATTCGATCGTGCCATATTCTACCAGCGAGAGTTTGCTACCCTTCTGAAGAGACTCGATCACACCATAGCCGGTGACCAGCGTGCCAGGATCGATACCGAGAATTATCACTTGGCGTGTATGAAATGATGATTCATCCAGAACTTTAGAGCGATCGCAAGCTTGTGCGGCGTCGAAACTGTAATACGACGATCGAACACGTTATACTCTGCCTGTTCGATCTTATTCAACAGACGAAAATAGACAGCGTCCATGATCTCTGCCGGAAACATGCGGGCCTGATCTTCCTTTCGTAAGAAGGAGTGAGCTGTTGAATAAAACCCTTTTGCCCTGGATGCTTCGAACTTCATTAGCTCAACAAACCTGCGGTCATAACGTTTATGGAAGACGTCTTCATCGGTATAGCTAAACTGGCGAAGATCTGCCTGAGGCAGATAAATGCGGCCTTTTGCGGCGTCGACCGGGACATCGCGAAGAATGTTCGTGAGTTGGAGAGCGTAACCGAGGTTTATAGCATACTCTCGTGTTTCCTCTTCTTTATATCCAAAGACTTGTATCGAGATAAGCCCTACCACACTCGCCACTGCATAACAGTATTGCTGCAGCTCTTCAAAGGTCGTGTAACGGTTCTTGGTGAGGTCCATCTCCACGCCATCCACAAGGGTAAGAAGATATTCCTGAGGTATTTCGAACAGATTGATAGCCCCCTGTAACGCCAGCAAAATAGGATGAGAAGGCGCCCCAGTATAACACGCTTTCACTTCCTCTCGCCATTCGTTTAGCCGAGCACGCTTTTCTTCTTCACTTATAGTGGCTTCTCCTTCGTCTACGAGATCATCGGTATACCGACAAAAATCGTAAATGCGGTGCATCGCTTCCCGCTGCGCTCGCGGAAGAAAGGAAAACGAGTAAAAGAAATTGCTGCGTTGTGATGCCACCAGATTGGGCGATATTTTTCGTGCAACAGCAGAGAAGCCGTTAATATCCACGACCGGCGAAAAGGATCTGACTTTTTTCGAGCGCGGAAAGTTTAGGCCGCTGCCAAAATACTTCAGCACCCATGCGTCTAATTTTTTTTAGCATTATGTTAGCTCCGCCAAGTGTGGCGCGTAACTCCCATCGTAATCTTCCGTCGACGCTTTGGGGTAACTGCTTGCCGCTATCCAGAAGCTTGTTTATACGTTCACATTCGAAACGAATTAGCTCATCGCCACAAGCTGCAGTGGAAAGTTCATTATAGGATGATATATCGAACTGCTCGTAATCTTCTCTCGGGAAATAACAACGTCCGTTCTTTAGATCGTCTTGAGCATCCTGTAGAAAATTAATGAGCTGAAGTGCGGTGCATATGTCATTCGACCACTCGATCCGCTCACTATCCTTATAGCCGAACAAGGCCAGCACCAGTTGGCCTACCGGCTCTGCCGATCGTTTGGTATACCAGTGAAGGTCATCGTAGCTATCAAAGTGGACATTCCCTCTTGCATCGAATTCGAACGCATCGAGCAACAGATGCAGCAGCCCATAATCGAGATCGAACGTTCGCATTGTAGTTTGCAATGCGAGAAAAATAGGATGATGGGGCACAACATCATTCATCGCATCCATAAGCTGGCCGCGCCAGTCGGAAAGAAGTTGTAAGCGTTCTTCGGAAGATCGATGCGGCAGATCGACAAAATCATCCGCCGTTCTCATGAACGCATACAGTGCAAAGATATGTGGGCGGAGACGGCCAGGGATCAGTATCGAAGCAACTGGAAAATTTTCGTAATGACCGAGCGCTATTTGGCGGCAATAAGCATAAGCATCGTTTAGGCGCTGGTCTCTTTGAAACATGCCGAGAGAGCCAAACAAAAACGATTAAAGTTCAGTCGAACGCAAACTAATAGCGGTGTAGCTCGTTTGTAGCCGTGTCGCAATCCTTTATGTCGCCGTATGTCAACCAGATTTCTTGCTGCCATAAGTTTATTGTTAGTTCTGTGTGCATGTTCACACAAGGATTCAGCAAATTCCCAGGTGGGAATGGCCATTGACTCCACCAATGGAGGGACGATTTCCGGTACTGTTATTCTTGAGGGTCCATGTCCGGCACCACAAACATTTCTATGCGGCGATAACGTCGGATGCGACCGTGCCTCCGTTACGGCGCAGCATTGGATCGTAAACAACGGTAAGGTTGCCAATGCCTTTATCTATATTAAAGATGGCCTTGACAATAAGAAGTATACCATACCAACTTCGCCCGCCCTGCTCGATCAACGGCACTGCGTTTATAAGCCACACGTCATGGGACTCATACTCGGCCAGCCGCTGGAAGTCCTGAATAGCGATAGCACGTTGCACAATGTCCATCTAACGTCCGCATCTGTTGGCGAAAGCTTTAATCGTATCTTCCCGCAAGGTATGGCCCCGATGTCTTCACACTTCGAGACTCCAGGTATCAAGACGATCAAGTGTGATGTGCACGGCTGGATGAACTGCTACATTGGTGTCGTGCCACATCCCTTTTTCGCAGTGTCCGATTCGACCGGACATTTCGAGATCAAAGGGGTACCACCGGGCGATTATACGCTGGAATTGTGGCATGAATCCACCACCGGAAGCGACAATGCTGTCGTAGAAACAAAGAAGATCTCGGTCAAGGCCAAAGAGACGCAAAGGGCCGATTTTAGCATCACTGCACGGTAGCCCCAAAATGCTGAGGGAATTTCACCCTAATTTCACACGTTTTTCGCGCGCCTTGCAACGTATGCGTTCGCGGTCATCCTCGTCACGTCGGGCCGCATCATGAACGCCTCCTTTATTATGCCGAACAACTCTGCTACTGTCGGTATGGCCTCGTCGAACGACCTTCGATACAATCCGTGGCTGCACCGCTTTGCACTTCTGACCGCCGCCTGCTGCTTCCTCCTTCTTTTTATTGGCGGACTCGTAACCAGCCATCAAGCCGGACTTTCCGTGCCGGATTGGCCGACCAGCTATGGCTGGAACATGTTCACCTTCCCGATGAAGGACTGGATCGGCAATATCTTCTACGAGCACACGCACCGCCTATTTGCTTCGTTCGTTGGATTATTGATATTGGTACAAGCTTTTCTTTTACAGCGATATGAAACACGATCGTGGGTAAAACGCCTGGGATGGCTTGCATTGGGCGGCGTTATTTTACAAGGAATTCTTGGCGGAATGACGGTGCTCCTGTATCTTCCTCCAGCCGTTTCGAGCGCTCATGCCGGGCTTGGTCAGGCGGTCTTCTGCCTTTCACTCGCAATTGCAATGGTAACCGGTAAGCGTTGGGAAGAAACATCGACGAAGATCATCGAACCCAGTCGCTTTGGGGTGCGAATGCTTTCCCTTATTACAGTGATCGTTATCTTTACACAATTGATCGTCGGCGCCTGGATGCGGCATACGTTCTCCGGGCTTGCAATCCCAACATTTCCGCTCGCGCCAAATGGCGGCTTGGTCCCCGACTTTACGTCATTCGGAACTGTGATCAATTTCCTGCATACTCGCGTCGGTGCGTTTCTCGTTACACTGTTAACCTTCACGACAGCGCGAATTGTCTTTCGATATCATTCGAAGAATCGTCGCCTGGCAGTTGCAACACTTCTTGCAATGTTCTTATTAGGCGTCCAGATAACGCTCGGTGCCATTACGATCTGGACACAGAAAGCAGTAACGCCGACCACGCTGCATGTATCGTGCGGCGCAGCGATCCTGGGCACGATGACGTATATTATGATCTTAAGTTGGCATGTGTATGCGGCGCATGACGCTGGAAAAGTTACGACGACCGCTGCGATCGCAGGAGCTAAAGCATAAATGAATAGCGCAGCAAATCCGACACTTCCTGATCCGTCGCCATCCTTCGAATGGCGGCAATTGCTGCGCGATTTCTATGACCTCACCAAACCTGGCATCGGTTTTTATTCACTGCTTACGACGGCTACGTCGTTCTGGCTAGCATCGAAGACATTCGATCTGACGCTCTTCATTCATACCATGATCGCAACAGCACTCGTTACGTGCGGCGGCGGTGCACTCAACCAAGTGCTCGAAATGGATGTCGATGCGATGATGCGTCGTACAGAAAATCGCCCCCTTCCTTCCGGGCGTATGCGGCAGCTAACCGGACTTATCTTCGGCATTCTCTGCTCGATCGCGGGCGCTATTTATATGGCGGAATTTGTGGGTCCGTTGCCTGCCATCCTTGCGACGGCTACCCTTATTGGTTATCTTTTTATTTACACACCGCTTAAAAAGAAGACCCATCTCGCAACACTGATCGGTGCTTTCCCGGGCGCATTTCCGATCCTAATCGGCTGGGCTGCCGTCCGAAACGAGATCGGCATTGGAGGGTGGTCGCTCTTCGCCATTCTATTCTTGTGGCAAATACCACACTTTCTTGCGATCGCCTGGATGTACCGGAAGGACTACGCTCGCGCAGGGTTTCCGATGCTTACTGTGATCGACCCCGAAGGCACACGCGTGGCATTTCAGGTATTGAGTTATACATTGGCCCTCATCCCGGTTAGCTTTATGCCGACCTTATTGCACCTGACCGGTCCTGTTTATTTTGCTGGTGCAATCCTGCTTGGAATTGGCTTCGCGATCGCTGCCATCCGCACGGCAATGCTTCGCACGAATACTTCTGCAAAACAGCTTCTCTTTGCCTCGATCATCTATCTGCCGGTCCTCCTGGCGCTGATGGTGATCGATAAAGCGTAAAAGTGCTACGTTCTGAGTCCTTAAGTGCTTAGTATTCCCAAGGTTATGTAAGTTTTCTCTCTTGCGACCGCCATATCCGAACGTAGGACTCAGTATTATGACCAGGACTTAGCACGTTCGGCTTTTTCTCTTTCTTCCCGTTTGGCATTAATGGTGCTTATAATTTGCCATTGTACGGTGTCTTATTTAGTGGTGGAACTTCATAATTTTTCATTGAGGTTGCAGCTAAGGAGACCACCGACACCAGGTTGCAGCTTTCACTCTAGTACTTAGTACAGCGCCGCATCTCGTAATCATATAGCTCTGAGCACTTAGGAAGGACTCAGCACGGATCTATGTCGGAGACGCTATTCGAACAGCCGGGGCTCGTAACGGGTGGCCCACAGGCGCTCATCGACAATAGCCGATTTCTATTCTTTATCGGCTTGGCGGTGGATGCGATGATCTTCGCCGGACTCGTCGGAGCGTACTTTGTACTGCGCGGCGGTGCAACGACCTGGCCACCTGCCGATCTGCCTCATCTCCACACTGCCCTTGTGGCCCGTAGCATCATTTGTTTAGCGGCCGCAGCAATTTTGTTGGGAATCAGCGTTATCATGCAGAACCGTAATGCTCTCAAGAGTATGCGAGCATCTCTGCTCGTCGCGGTCATTGCACTTGCAGGATTTCTGGTCCTGAATGCGCTCGAATGGGAAAGCTTACTTTCCAATGGCATCCCTGTTCGGACGGTATTCGGCGGTATTTATTTTCTCGTTACGGGTGTGTTTCATTTACACATTCTTGCCTGCATGGTCTACATTCTCAGCAAGTACCGCTGGACTCTTCACTGGCGTCGTTATACACGTTCCGCGCTGAGTTACCTCCATCTTTCTTACTTTGTCAGCGCGATGCTGGTCATTTGGCTTGGCATTTTCGGAGTTATTTACCTATAGCATTCTAAATCGCACTGTCTGGGAGTGATTAGTGTTAAGCGGCTGAACGAAGTCGCTTGCATTATGAAGTCTCGTACTCTTCTTTGGGGTCTGTTCGGAGCTTCCCTCCTCCTCATTGTTGGGCTTTCCATCGCGAAATTGTCGAAGCCAACCAGAACGTTGGTCGATTATGGTGCCTTACCTAATTTTTCGCTTATCGATCAGAACGGCTCTCCGGTTACGCTCAAAAATTATGCAGGTCACATCTGGGTCGCTGATATGATCTTTACTCATTGCGGCAGCGTCTGTCCGATCATGACCTCGAAAATGTTCGCACTGCAAACAGCACTCAAGGACCAGCCCGATATTCGCCTTGCATCCATCAGTGTCGACCCGAAGCATGATGCGCCCGATACACTAAAGGCTTACGCGGAAATACATCACGCCGATCCGGCGCGATGGTCCTTCCTTACGGGCAAAACATCGGAGATCTATCGTGTGGCAAAGGACGGATTCCATCTTCCGCTGGACTCCGTCGGTGGAGACCAGGATATTCCGATCATTCACAGCCCGAAGTTCGCGCTCGTAGATACAAAAGGTCGGGTGCGCGGATATTATTACGGTATCGAAGATGAGGCACGAAAGCAGATCCTTGCCGATATCGACGTTCTAAAAAACGAGACAAGCGAATGACTGTAAGCGATCTTCCGGCTATCAATGCAGGACTTAACGGTGCCAGTGCGGTGCTTCTGCTCATCGCTCGTAATCGCATTAAGCATAAAGAGATCAAGCAACATCGGGCGCTTATGATCGCGGCGTTCTCAACCTCGATCGTCTTCCTCGTCAGCTATCTTGTTTATCACTATAATGCTGGAGTCATACATTTTGGCGGACAAGGACTATCGCGAACGATCTATTTCATCTTACTTGGCACACACACCGTTCTGGCTGCCGCCGTGCCGATACTCGCGACGCTTACTCTCATTCGCGGTTTACGGGCACGATACAATAAGCATGTAAAGATCGCCAAGTGGACCTATCCGGTATGGCTGTATGTCAGTGCTACCGGCGTGATAATCTACTTCATGCTGTATCAGATCTTCCCACATTACTCCTAACCACAGGAATAATAACAGAACAAAAGATCAGCTTTTCTTTTCGTACGCAGCGCAATACATTGCTGCCCACCACCGGCGTTCGAAGATCGGCAAAAGCCATTCGGGGCTGGCGATACCGGCATTCAGGTAGATACCTCGCAATTTCTTAAGTCCTTCCTGCCTCATCAGGAAATCAAGTTCGAACGAAGTGTATTGCTGTTTCTGAAACTTCAAGTACTCTCCTCTATTCGAGAATATCCTGTTGCGGCTCACAGTACGAATTCCAAAGATTATTCCCTCGAGTTTGCGAAGTAATCCGCTACGATTGGGGACACTGACGATCAGGATCCCTCCGGGTTTAAGAAATTTTGCTAACTTATGGATCGCTGCATGATCGTCTTCAACGTACTCGATCATGCTGAACGAGATAATTGCATCGAACGAGGCATCCGGTGAAGCAAAGTCTTCGATGGTAGAACATTGATACTGGACGTTCGATGGTATTTCTTCCGCGGCTTCGATCATTTCCGGCGAAGCATCGAACGCCGTAACCTGCCAACCTTTTAAAGAGAGATAACGGCTGAACACACCGCTTCCACATCCAGCATCCAACGCTCGACCAGGATTGCGAAGGAGTTGAGATAACAGTTGAGTAATTCGTCGGTACCGCCGATGGAAGCGAGGGTCCTCTTCATATAATGCGCTCCATTGCGGAGCTTCGGTGTCGAAGAATTCCTGAGTCTTCACTCGTCTTCCTCGCTGATCTGCTGGGTGAGCCGTTTCTTGAGTTCCGGTCTCTCGGCGAGTTCAAGCATTTCGCGCAAGTGCTCGTCCGAATAGGGATCTTGCTTTACCAATTTTGGTAATTCTTCCCTGCGTTTATCGATCGCAGCGCGTTCGAGCGCCATAATGGCCTGTCGGGCCTTTTGCACGTGCGGTTCTTCCGTTATCACATCATCCCAGTTTGCACTAAGATGCTCTTGCGTCATCCCGTAGGTCGTGAGCAACGATTCGAACTGGGGCTTGCCTCGAAATTCGTCCAGCAATTGAGAGATGGTTGGCAGATCATCCTCTTCTACTCGCTGGATAAGATAGCTAAGCAATTCACGCACGTGCGGATGCGCGACGAGATCGAGACCAAACTCCGTATCCTCGACCAGCCGCGCAACATTGACCGGATCAGCCAGCATTGCTTCGAGCAGTACGCCCTCCGAATTCGTTACGGCAATATCGTAATTGTCGTGATGCTCTTCTTCTTGTTCTTCTATTAGAGGGGCGTCGAACGAACGCAGTTTGCGTTCGGGTTCTTCGCGTTTGTTCGAAAGCAGTTTCGCGAGTTCAGCGGTAAGAAGTTGTTCGCTTAAATGAAATCGCTCACCGAGCTTCTGAATAAAGAACGCCCGTTTGAGTTCATCAGGTACTTTCGCGATGGTCTCGACGATCGAGCGAACGGCTACCGCCATTTGTCCCGGATCGCGAAAAGCGCCCTGCTCTTCGAACCACTGCGCTTTGGTCTCGATAAAACTCTGACGATGCTCGACGGCCGCTTCAAACGCGTCCTTGCCTTTTGCGCGAATAAAGCTATCGGGGTCCTCGCCGGCCGGCAGTACAACGGTATTGACATCAAAGCCCGCTTCGATCGCTAATTCTATCCCTCGGATCGCAGCATTCTTTCCCGCTGTGTCTGCGTCGAATAACAGGACCACCGAGGTTGTATACCGGCGAAGTAATTGCAATTGCTCGATCGTCAGCGACGTCCCACTTGCGGCTACGACATTCTCAATACCAGCTTGGTAGACTGCGATCACGTCGGCATAGCCTTCCACCAATATTGCAAATCCTTTTCTGCGGATGGCGTCCTTGGCCTGATAAAGCCCGTACAAGATCTGCGATTTGTGATAGACCTGCGTATCGGGAGAATTGATATACTTCGCTACATCCTTCGAACTTCCAGGCAATACTCTTCCGCCAAATCCGACAATTCGGCCAGTGGCGTTAAAGACCGGAAATATCACACGCCCACGGAAGCGCTCGTAATCATTACCTCCATCACGCCGGGCGACAAGACCGCCAGCTTCGAGCTTCTCGATCGAGAATCCTTTCGAGAGGAGGTGTTCGATAAGCCTACCCGGTTGCTCCGGTGCGTAGCCCAGGGCGAATTTCTCATCTATTGAGAGCACTTTCGGGCCCTTTGGATCCGATGCTTTCTTAATTCTGACCTCTATTCCCCGACCAGCTAAATATTCGCGGGCCTTGTCTCCTTCGGGGCTTCGAAGCGTGCGATAATAGAATGCCGCCGCTTCTCGAAGCATCGCTAACAGCGATTCTCTCTCGCTTCGGATCGCCTCATCGGCTTCTGCCTGCACACCTTCCAATTCGATGTTAGCACGCTTCGCTAACTTTTGCAATGCTTCCGGGAATGTGAGCCCTTCAACCTGCATGAGAAACGAGAAAACATCGCCTCCCTTGCCACAGCCAAAACACTTAAAGATGCCCTTATCCTCTAATACATTAAAAGAGGGTGTCTTCTCATTATGGAAGGGACACAGACCAATAAAATTACGGCCGCGTTTTTTTAGCCGAACATGCTCCGCCACGAGATCGACAATATTCGTCGCATCCCGAACGCGTTCTATTTGGTCGGAGGAAACTCTCACAACGTACCCAAGTATGTAGAGCAAACTTTAGTTTGCCAATCACTCCGCTTAGAATTTTCCACCCGTGGAATCGGTGGCGGTGGAATCGGCTTTAAACAACGGCTTTGTTTTGGTCGAGTCGAGCGCTGGCGGAATCGAATTCGATGGCACTGCATCGCTCGTACCATAAACAGTAACCATCACTGCGCCATCCTTTAACTCGGTATGATAGTATGCGAGCGGCTTTTCACTGGGACCTTTCAGCAGCCGGCCATAGAGATCGTACTCTGAGCCATGGCAGGGACACACAAACTTCTTATCCTCAATATCGTAGCTGACATCGCAGCCACGATGCTTGCATTTGATATCAACCGCAGTATACTGGTTCGGGCCTGTATGAACGACGATAATGTCTCGTTCCAGATCTTCGACCTCGAGGTGATAGAATCCACCGATCGGCTTTAGCTCAGGCGTGTCTTCCAAATTGAGCGGAATTTCGCGAACGTCCGGCGAAACGATCCGAGAGCGTACCTTTGCCGAGGCCTTTCCAATATCCGAAATGGAGTTAACAACAGCGAGCCCGCCGCTTGCGAGAGCAAGGGTTTCAAGAAATTTTCTACGGTCCATAGCGATGAGCTAACGCGGGTCTGGCGCAAAACGTCCTACGATTATGTTTTCAATATGCGAACTTTTGAGCTTGGAAAAAGCGCTTTCTCTCTCTAAATTGGATATCCGTATGATAAAAGCATTTGCTCTCTCCGCTGTTTTCATCGTTCTCTCTCAGATTACCTTTCTTGTAGAGCCTGGCATCGCTCAAACTGGCGGTCCCAAGATGGGTGAACCGGTCCAGCTAACTCAGGCGGTCGCGTGGGACGACTCGAACGCCGTTAAAGCGGCGCTTATGACCTCGCCCGAATCCCTCAACAAAGAGAATGAGGACGGTTGGACGCCACTTCATCAAGCAGCGTTCGGTGGAAAGTCGAAGGCCGCACGAGTGCTCATCGAACATAAAGCTGAGATCGATCCGGAAGATGGCGATGGTGAGCGGCCTCTTAGCCTCGCGGCCTCGAACGGGCATCCCGATATCGTTGCACTGCTGCTCAAACATGGCGCCGCTATTAACAAACCAAATCTGGTTGGCGAAACCCCATTATTCGAAGCAGCCGAGAACGGACGCTTGGAAAGCGTACGAGAATTGCTTGCCGATCATGCGAATCCAAAACTGGCACGTAAAACGGATGGCATGACCCCCTTGGATATTGCGGCGGAAGGCGGTTATAATGACATTGTAGTACAACTTCTCGAGCATGGTGCATCGGCGCGGGAAACCGTTCATGCTCCGGGCCAGCCGATCGATCGCTATACACCGCTTCACTTTGCATCGGAAGGCGGACACACCGATGTGGTAAAGACCCTGATCGCACATGGCGCCAACATTAATGCTAAGGGTGCAAACGGAAATTTACCGATCCACCTTGCTGCCACCTGGCGAGCGAACGATTCGGTGATCGACCTCCTCATTGCCCATCATGCTTCTGTTAATGCGCTTAATAAGTATCATCAATCGCCGATGCACTTAGCCACCTGGGAAGACAGACCGGGTACGGTAATAAAACTCATCAAAATGGGAGCGAATCCGAATGTTGGCGATAGCGCCGGCGATACACCGCTGCACCTTGCCGCGCACGCTGGTCGCATGGATATGGCACTGGGACTTACCGATCACGGTGCTAATCCGAATATACAAAATCGTCTGGGACAAACGCCGCTCATGTTTGCCGTGCAGGGTGGTTATGACGCCATTGTTGACTCCTTGCTCCATCGCGGTGCAAATGCAAACCTCAAAGATAAACAGGGCCGTACGGCACTTTACTATCTGCCAAAGGAGAACTTTGAATATCTTATACATTTGCTGACCACGCACGGCTGCGATCAGAAGTCCAAGGATAAAGAAGGGATGACTGCTTCCGAATTTTATCGCAAGAACAATGAGATGTCGGTCGTCAAGTATTTGACAGACCCGCTACACTGACGAGGTCGCCCGTCTTTAAATGAAGTCTTCTTCGCGTTCACCACAACCGATTCCAAAGCACGACCCTTACGCAGCACTACGCGTTCGGGATTTCCGTGTACTCGTCCTTACGCGTCTTGCGATCACCATCGCCAGCCAAATGGAAGTGGTGGTCGTACGCTATCAGGTATATGGCCTTACACACGATCCCCTTCCTATCGGTATCGCGGGACTGGTGGAAGCGATACCAGCACTGCTCGTCGCGCTCTTTGCCGGGCACGTTGCGGACCGTACCGAGCGCCGCCGGTTAGTTATACTTTCCCGCTCAGCGCTCATTATTTCTTCCAGTGGGTTGCTTGCGCTCTCATTCCTTATGCCGTCGCTCTATCCCACGACCGGCATTTGGCCCATCTATGCGATGATCTTTATTGCCGGCGCTGCCTCCGGCCTGCTCAGTCCGGCATCCTTCGCGTATAATGCAGAAGTTCTGCCCAAAGAGTTATATGCCAATGGAGCGGCATGGAATAGCTCGACGTGGCAAACCGGCGCGATCTTGGGGCCGACGATCGGTGGACTCATCGCCGGATATTTTAGCATCTCATCCGCGTATGTCGTCGATGTCGTACTCACGATAGTTGCAGCGTTCTCAGTCTTTCTAATACCACGCCGCCCGTTCGAACGGCGCTCGCGCGAAGAATCGAACTTACAAAGTATCGTCGCAGGATGGAAATTCGTATTCCGACATCAACCTATTCTTGGCGCTATCTCGCTCGATCTCTTCGCTGTATTATTCGGTGGTGCGGTAGCAATGTTACCGGTCTATGCTTCCGAAATATTCCACGTTGGCGCAGAAGGATTGGGCTTATTACAGGCGGCACCATCGGTGGGTGCAGTGTTAGTCTCTGTGCTTTTTGCGCATTATAAATTGCGTGGACGCGTCGGACAGCAAATTTTGTGGACCGTTTGTGCATTCGGCGTTTCGATCATCCTCTTCGCAATCTCGACCAATTTTTATCTCGCTCTTGCTCTTCTCGTGCTATACGGTGCAACGGATAGCGTCAGCGTGATCATTCGGTCTACCGTCATTCAGCTCATGACCCCGGACCAGATGCGGGGTCGCGTTGCAGCGATCAATAGCATGTTTATCATTACGTCGAACGAGATCGGCGCGTTTGAATCGGGCTTAGCAGCAAAGCTTATGGGACTCGTCCCGTCAGTGCTTTTTGGAGGTATTATGACGCTTATTACGGTTGGTGCGGTCGCCGGTTTTGCACCCAAACTTCGTCGTTTGAGGGGCGAGGACCTCGAATAATGCCTGCCCTATAGGCACTCCTTTTGCAAACACGATCTATAGGATAGTACGATTTCAGGATCGATTGCTACAGCACGAATGAGCTTCTAGCATATCGCTAAATCCTTAAAAATCAATCTTGTAAATCCTTTAAATCCAACAAATCCTGGTTCGCAAACACGATCTATAGGATAGTACGATTTCAGGATCGATTGCTACAGCACGAATGAGCTTATAGCAAATCGCTAAATCCTTAAAAATCAATCTTGTAAATCCTTTAAATCCAACAAATCCTGGTTTGCAAACACGATCTATAGGATAGTACGATTTCAGGATCTATTGCTACAGCAACGAACGAGCTTAGCAAATCGCTAAATCCTTAAAAATCAATCTTGTAAATCCTTCTAAATCCGATAAATCCTGGTTCTTATGTTCTATTTATACGCGACCGCGATCATCATTGGTGGCTTCATGGCCTGGCAGCGGCTGTTTCGAGGTCAACCGTATCCTTCGACGGGAATAAGTCTGCTTCATGCCATTTTTGCCATTACCGGTCTGGTCATAATGGTCATTACGTCGATCAACGATAATAATCGCACGACTCACTTTACCAATGCGATGATCGTCTTCCTTATTGCTGCCATTATCGGTATCGTTATGTTCTTTGCGTATCATGCCCGAAAAAAGGCGATTTCCACTCATGTGCTGATCGCTCACGCCGTCGTCGCGTTGATCGCTTTTATTTGGCTACTGGTCTGACGATCCTCGCACCGTAAAATTTTCTCAAATTCGTCTGTAACTTCGGCATCACTGCCGGGTTATTCCATTGCCTTTGCAATAAGACCTTGCCTTTGCAAACAAGAAAGGACGAATATTATGAGCGAGCGTGTCGTGCGATCAGTGAAATCATTGCAGATTTCCAAAGCTTTCGGTTTTCCTTTGTTCTTCGCCCTTTCCCTTGCTGTGATGGCGAACGGCTGTCGTACCGCTACGCAGGTACAGCCCCCGGTGGGGCCACCGACGAGTTTACCCTCGGCCGGCATTATTGGTATACAAGCCGGCGTAGTTAACGGCAACTCCGGCAATTTCTTCGTCGACTTTTTCGTCGTCGATTCCAACGGTCACGCGATCTCGAATTTGCCATCAAATTCGATCACGATCGTTGGTCCCATGGATACCACATTCGCACAGCTCGCCTGTGGCAATCTTACCTCGAGTTTATTCGGTCCCTACTCTGCAGAACTCCTGCTCGATCAAACTGGCAGCATTCGGCAGACCGATCCACTTAACTTACGTCTCATCGCGGCAAAGCTCTTCCTCGATGCGACCAAGCTTTTACCAAGTGCCGATGAAGTACAGCTATCCACGTTCCAGGATAGCCTGCACGATGGCACTTACCTCCATTCCTATGGTCCGTTCACTCATAATACCAGTGCGTTCGAGGACACCGTTGAGACGCTGGCGTTAAAGGTTGGTGGTGGTACACCGCTCTACGACGCAATGTATAATGAGACTGACTCCCTCGCACTCATGGGGCATAATACCAATAGGGCCCTGGTCGTTTTTACCGATGGCGAGGATAACGAGTCCTATATGTATTACCCGGGAGCGAGCCTTTGGGACGCTATTACTCATGCGGTGAATTCTAATGTAAAGATCTTTGCCATAGCATTGAAGACTGGGTTAGATACCGCCCTCATCAGTGCAGCAATGAACACAGGCGGTTCTGTCATGCATACGAATGACTCGCGGCAGATGGTCTCCTACTTTGCGGGACTTTCCAACGTCATTCGTGGTGGCGTGCAGTATTATCATTCACAATGGCATGTGTCACTGCCCAACAGCTACACCCTGCATGGGCAAACGGTGTCGAGCAGCCTTAAGATCAAACTGCCAGATAATTCGACCGTCGAAGCACCGTTCTCGGTGACTTTCAAGTAAGGTTGTAGTTAAAAACAGCGCGTCCCTCTACGAAGCAATCCCCTGGTCCGGGGTTGCTTCGTTTGTTTCACCCCTCCTGCATAGTGCCCCTGCATATTGCAGGAAGCACTCCTCTCGCTCCTGCATAATTCAGGAGTATTGCATGGCGACGTTGCCGATTTTGGCTCGTAATCGCCATTTTTTGCTCTGGCCCATTCCTTTATAGGGCTTTCCAACGTAGTTCACTCGATTTTTCGAAAACCGACTAACTTCCCATTCCATGAAGAAGAATTCTGTCTTTGTATCTATCGTCATTGTGGCCGCATTTATCGCCGCGGTGATCATTTACTCTGTGATCTTTGGCGCCTCATCTCACTTCTCCGATGCCGGTAAAGAGCATCCGAAGGACGTTATGGGTATCATCTATACTGGTGGTATCATCGTACCGCTCCTGCTCATGCTGACGATCATGGTCTTTACGTTCATCATCGAGCGCTTTTTCTCGCTGTCGAAGGCGAAGGGCTCGGGCGACATCAACAAATTCCTTCACAATGTTGAGACCCGCCTGAACGAAGGCAACATCGATGCAGCGATCGACCTCTGCTCCAAACAACGTGGTACGGTAGCGAATATCGTTCGCGCCGGTCTCGAGCGTTTCAAAGAGCTTCGCAATGAGAACCGCCTCGAAGCCGAACTCAAACTCGCCGAAGTAAAGCGCACGATCGAAGAAGCCACGATGATCGAGACGCCGCTCCTCGAGCGCAATCTGATCGGACTTTCGACGATCGCCTCCATCAGCACGATGGTCGGCCTCTTAGGTACGGTACTTGGTATGATCCGGTCGTTCCGCGCTCTTGGTGAAGCGGGCGCTGCCAGTGCAACACAGCTTTCTATCGGTATCTCGGAAGCGCTCGTTAACACGGCCTTCGGTATCTTCGGCGCTATCATCGCGATCGTGTTCTATAACTTCTTTACGAATAAGGTCGATGCCTTCGTCTATACGATCGACGAAGCCGCACTCAATCTCGTCGAGACGCTCAACACGCGCTTCCTCGCAGTGAAAGCCACTGCGTAAATAGTGGAAAGTCCTCAGTCCTAAGTCCTTAGTGACTTGGGGTAACATTGGGACTTTCATGCAACATTCACTTAGGACTTAGCACTCAGAACTTAGGACTAACCTATGGCAAAAGTCAAAATGAAGCGTCACGGCTTTAGGCTGGACATGACCCCAATGGTCGATGTCGGCTTTCTGCTACTGACGTTTTTCATGCTCACGGCGAAGTTCAAGCCGCAGAGCGACGAGCCGCTTACGATCCAGCTTCCGGTCGCACAAGCCGACACGACGAAGTTACCGGATGCACATATTGCGACGGTCAGCGTGGGTCTTAAGCCGCTCTCGGACGGCCGCACCGATACCGTTATTACGTTTGGAGTATCGGACGAAAAAGACCGCCCTGCTATCTTTAAGCCGCTCAACCGCGTCGACGATAAGACCGGCCAGCCGCTTACCGATCAGCAACTCATGATGAAAGCTGCCGTACGCGTTTCGAAAACAGAACTCGAGACGGTCGTGCAGCAAGCTCGTTTGCAAAACCCATCGATGCGCTATGCTATCAACGCGGATTCCGCCGTTAGCTTTGGGTCCATCGATGATGTGATGCACGCCTTACAGAAGTACGGTGCGACACGAATGAACCTTATTACCATGACGAAGGAGAAGAGCTAACCATGGCAGAAGTAGTTCAATCAGGAGGCCGTAAAAAAGGCAAAGGTAAAAAACATGCGCGTCTTGGCGTTCGCCTCGATATGACGCCCATGGTCGACGTGGCGTTTCTTCTGCTCACGTTCTTCATGCTGACGACGACACTGCTAACACCGCAGGTCATGGAGATCACCATGCCGCCGGATAGCAAAGTGCCGGTGCAGATCGCAGAGTCGAACTTGCTCACGCTCCGTATTCGCAAGGACCTTACGGTCTTCTGGAATATGGGCAGCGAGCCGCCGCAGAAGGTAGCAGAGAAAGATGTACCCGGAATTCTGAAGCAACATCTTCAGGTCAATCCGAAGCTTTCGACGCTCATCAAGATCGACCGCGATGCGAAGTACCAGACGCTCGTTAACATGATCGATGCACTGAACCTGACGCAGGCTCAATTAGGGCAAACGGAAAAGCGATTCAGTCTCGTCGCTATGGACGATAAAGATCACGAGCTCGTCAATAATTTGTAAGGAGGATAGGCAATGGCACTTAGTAACTTAGTATCGGAAAAGCTGGAGCAGTTCGGAGGTATCGACCTCAAGAGAAATTACCAAAAATATTTCTCGAACGCGCTCGGGCTTTCGATCGCACTGCACTTGCTGCTCGTCCTGCTATATATTGGCTGGTCGTGGTTTTCGAACGACGATAAGCGTGTACCACATATTCGCATTCACTCGATCGCCGAGTTAGCGCCGCCGCCTTCGACGGAAGATCATCCGGAAGAAGCGCAGCCCGTTACTCCGCCACCCCCGAGTGACGTCGTTCGCCCGAGCCTGGGCGTTCCGGTACCCGTACCGGATGCTATCGCTCCGCAGCTCACGCTGCCGAACATGAACGAGCCGACTCCGGCGCCGGTCACGAACAATGCTCCGGTCACTTCGAACGGTCCGGTCGATCTCCATATCGAGACGCCGGTCCAGGAAGCCGATCCGAGTCCGGATGAATTTATCGACGTCTCGGAAGAGCCGCACGAAATTCAGCCGCTCGAAAAGCTCGTGCAGTATCCCGAAGTCGCTCGCCGCAGCGGACTCGAGGGTAAAGTAACCGTGCAGGCGCTCATTGGTAAAGATGGTCACGTCGAGAAGGTCGAAGTTCTGAAATCGGACTACGATATCTTCAAGGACGCCGCTATCAATGCGATGAAGAGCGCGAAATTCACACCGGCACGACAGAATGGTACGCCACTCCGAATCTGGATCACGCGTACGATCAACTTTAGGTTGAACGGGAAGTAAACTCGATGGTTGAGAAGGGATTACACGTGGTAATCCCTTCTCACATCGTAAATGATCTGGTTGTATTCTCTCCACAATAACGAATTGAGGAGGCAGTTATGGCACTCAGCACGTTGGTTGTCGACAAACTGGAGCAGTTCGGAGGAATAGATTTAAAAAAGAATTACCGTAAGTATTTTTCCAATGCTCTCGGGGTTTCCATCGCCCTTCACCTGATGGCAATATTGCTATACGTCGGATGGTCATGGTATTTTACTACGGAACAGCGAACGATCCCTTCTTTCACCCATGATCCCGCGATATTCGTTGCTCCGCCATCAACGCAAGTCAATCCACCCAATCTTTCTCCGATCATCCCTGCACTTGCGCAAACAGTAATGCACCCAAAGTTTGGCATTCCTGTACCCATACCCGATGTGATCGATCCAAAGCTTACGTTACCAGATATTAACCGGCAATCATCGGTGATCGTCAATGCAAAGCCGACTCTCGACTTAGATAAGCAGAGCACTGCAAACCTGAATATTCAGCCTCGTAAAGCAGAGCCAGGTATTGATGACTTTATTCCAGTTTCGGTCGAGCCACAGGAAACTCAGCCGCTGGAACACCTCATCATTTATCCTGAGGTCGCACGCAGAAGCGGATTGGAAGGCACGGTTATTATTTCTGCGCTCATCGGAGATGATGGCAATATTCTTAAGATAGTGCCACAGAAATGGGACTACGATATTTTTAAGGATGCAGCTATTGCGGCTATGATGAAAGAGAAATTCACACCTGCATTGCAGGGCCGCACACCAGTGAGCGTGTGGATCAATCGCACTGTGCACTTCAAACTTAGCGATAAATAGACTATGCTCCCACCGAAAGCACCACGTCAACGCGATCGAATCGAACGGCCACCGAGCAAAGTAGTCGGTCTCATCTACCTTGTGGTCGGGTTTTTCGCGATGTGTTTTGCTGCCTTCGTATTGCTCGTTCAGGGATATTTAGGTCCGATCACAAATTTTAGGATCGGCTTTGGAGCCGTTATCGCACTCTACGGACTGTTCCGTATCTACACCGGCATCTCGACGATCCGCAAAGCGAATCAGTATAAGAGTAAGATCACCATTGCCGGAAGCAGCGCCGCTGCGCCTAAACCACCGCTATCCTAAACCACCGCTATCATGAGACGTCACTTCTATCTCACCGTAAGCTTGATCGGCCTTTTACTTGCCTCGTGCGGAAAGCAAGAGAACACGCAGATGAATGACAGCGCCTCGAATGAAACAGCAACGAGCGGTAACTTTCAACTCGTCGCGGACGAAGTGCTGAAACCTGTGATCGATAGCCTGGTGCACGGCTACATGAGCGAGTGCCCCGATGCCCACGTCACCGTAAAGTATGTAAGTGCCGGCGAAGCAGTGCGAGAACTGATGAATCACGAAGCGCGCGCAATTATCATCGATCGCTACATGACGGCGCAAGAGCAAGCACTGTTTGCGAAAGATTCGACCTCGATGCCGGAGTATAAAATGGCGGAGGATGGCATTGGCTGCATCGTTTCATCGTCGAATTTGCAGAGCACGATCCGGTTGAGCGATCTTAAAACGATGGTGAGTTCCGAAGGTGGCTCGCTGACGAAAATATTTCCCGCTTATCCTTCCAGCGTCGAATCGGTATTGGATTCCGTAGCTGGCACTCAGCAGACCAAAGGTTATCTTCAGCGCTACTCCACCACCGATAGCCTGTTAACCCGAGTAGCCGGCGATGCCAAAACGATCGGCTTTACCGGATGCGCCTGGCAGCATTACCTCGATGCGAAGAATGATACGAGCGTCAAATTTCTACCGGTCATTCCGCATGACCTAAGCTCGCAAGGCGTCTCGGAGCCGGTGTTGCTGCATATCGCCTACATTGCAGAAGGCGTTTATCCACTTACTACAATGGTGATGGGCTACACCTCGGAGCTTGCGAACACGGTGCCTCGCGGATTTTTTGCGTATACAATGACCGCACATGGCCAAACCGTATTTAAGAATTTCGGCATCGTTCCAAAAACGCAGCCGCTGAAATTGGTACCGGCTAAGTGATAAATTATTAACGGCACGTGCCGAAGAACTTTTGAAGTATTAGCGTAGACAGTATAATCGTAGACCACTGAAGAACATAAAGATAGCTGTGAAGAACGTACGTTTCATTATCTCTCTCTTATTCATCGTCTTGCTTGCAGGTTGGAGCCATACGGGCTTCGCGCAGGCGACGGACACTCGAGTCAAACAATCGCTTCGTCTTTTGGACCTGGGCAACGCACGCGAGGCAGAGTTCAACTTGCGGCAATTAGTACAGCAAGAGCCTAAAAATGCAGAAGCTCATGCGGGATATGCCCTCGCGCTTGTAGCGATGAACGATATTCCTCAAGCACTAACTGAAGCGCAAGCCGCCTTCGAAATTGACCGCCGTAATGAGTTGGTTCGTATCGCCCGCGGAACGGTCTATGGCAAGCAGGGCCGCATTCAGGATGCGCTTGCAGAATTTAATCAGGCGATCAAGCTAAACGATAAGGATATCGCTCCGCTCGTCGCACTGAGCAGTTATTACATTTCGATCGACTCGCTCAAACCGGCAGAGATCACTCTTTATCGCGCACAGCAATTGAACGATAAGGATGTTCGCTCATACATCGGTCTCGCAGAACTGTACGAGCGCCAGCATATTCCGGAGCTTGCGATCAGCCAGTATCAGCAGGCGATGAATCTCGATCCGAACGATGAGGCGGTGCACGCCAAACTCGCCGGCCTCTACCTGCGTACGCGCAAATACAATGAATCGGCGGAAGAGTGGCTCAAGGTCATCAAGATCGATTCGAATTATGCCGATGCGTACTATCAGATCGGTAATCTGTATTATCTCGCGAAGCAATATCCGGTCGCAATGAAATACGCGCAAAAGTATGCGCAATTGCGTCCGAATGATTTTGCCGGTCAGCTTTTACTGGCACGTACCATGACCGAGAGCGGACAATATAAAGAAGCGCTCCCCTCGCTGGAAGCTGTGAAGGCGTCACTTCCAAACCAGGATCTGAAGCAGTCTGCTAAGGACTCGCTGGCGAATCAAATACAGCTTCTCATGGCGCGCAGCTACTTTTATTCGCACGAGTATCCAAAATCGTTGGAGATCTACCGAGCAGCGAATAATCTCAATCCGATGGACTTGAGTTATTTCGGCACAGCCCTCGTCGTCTCCGGAGATACGGCAGGCGGTATTAACATGCTTCAAAAATCGCTCGTAGGTGATTCCCTCCGCACACCGCAGCAACAAATGGAAACGCAATTGGCTATCGTCAATCTGCTGTATGCGCAAAAGCGATACGCGGAGGCTGGTGAGTTATTTGCCGGGATCGCCGCGAAGAATCCATCGGTACAATGGTATCTTTCTGCAGGTGAAGCGTATGCCGCCGCCAAAAAACCAGATCTTGCCAAACAGTACTACGAGAAGGCATTGGCCATAGATCCAAACTCTTTGAAGGTGCGATACCAAATGGCATTCGACGAGCTGACATCGAACGCCGCCTCGGATACTGCGCAACAGGCGTTCGAAAAATTAGCCGAAGCCGCCAAAGCGGCCGGCCGTGCGGATACGGTAGGTCTCGCGGAAGGATTCATGGGATATCATGAAGCGGCCCATAAAGAATGGGCAAAATCAGCGGAGCATTTGGAGATTGCTGTCAAATCGCTCGAAGGGAGCAAGTCACCGTTCCTTCCGAATTTCGAATTGCTACTTGCGCAATCATACCACCAGCAGCACGAGTTCGCCAAAGCACGCCATTGGTATGAGGAAGTATTAAAGCTCGATCCGAATAACAAAGGCGCAAAGGAAGGCCTGGAATACCTGAAAGGCGCGGGCGCAGAAGAATCTCCTAAAAAGGGAAGAAAATAATTAGAAGTAAAAATTTGCGAAGCCGCTTATTATTAGGCGGCTTTTTTATTTGGCCGCACTATTTCCGATTGGTGCGGTTTTTTCATATCGATTCCTTACGAAACGATGGGCTTAGAACCGTTAAAGACCGACCAGGTGACCGACCAGCCGTTCGAACCGGATGAACGGACCTTCGCTTTTCTTTCTGGCTTAGGCCGGCATTTGATCCATGAGTTAAATAATCCGATCAGCGCGATCGCAAGTTCGATCTACCTCATTAAGGATATCATTAATACCGGCAACGGAACGGTATCTATGGAAGACATACAACCCTTCCTGGATGGTATTGAAGAAGAATGCAATGGCCTGAAATCCGTCGTCGAGGAATTTTCGAAATACGTTTCGACAAAGTCACTTATCCTGCTGCCGATCGACCTGGTCGAATTTGTTCGAGCTCGCGCGGCTGATCTTTCCCGGGAAGGACTATCCGTTACCTGCGATATTTCCGAAAATAAACTTATAACGGACGCAGATGCAGGCGCACTCACATTCGTATTGCGTTCGCTCGCGGAGGCCGCCCATTCTGCCAAAGCACGCCACATTACATTCCGGTTAGATAAACTCGATAGCTGCCAGATCGTCGTTGCAGACGACCGGGAGCCGAAACTCAGCGAAGCAGAACTTCAGGAGGTATTTTCGCCGATACCGTCGAAAAGCGCAACGCTGCCTCGTCGCACTGGCCTCGGATTAAAACTGCCTTTAGCAAAGCGTATCGTTGAATTACACGGCGGAACGCTCGAATTAAGCGATTCTGCGAGCAAAGAGACCGAAATACGGATACTGCTACCGCTACCTGCTCAACCGTCGGCATGAATCTTATAAGGTTTTGTTGTCAAGGAATCGGAATGGTGGTTGCTTCGGTCCGTCACGGCGATCGCCACACATAGAGAAGCCTTTGTAAGCTTGTAAAGCTTTTTTGTAGTCGCAACAATCGGAAATGGCAAATGTATTATTAGTGGACGACGAGCAAAATGTGTTGCTCTCGTACCGAACGATCTTAGAACGCGGTGGTCATCGCGTCTCGACCGCATCGACCGCGGAAGAAGCCCTGAAAGAATTTGAGGCAGAGGGTGCAGACGTTATCGTAACGGACATGAATATGCCCGGCCTTTCGGGCATCGATCTCGTCAAGCAGATCCGTCAACGCTCCCCTGGCACGGAGATCATCGTAATGACCGGAGCCGGCTCCGAGCGTACCGGTATTCAAGCTATGCAGGCCGGCGCCTACGATTATCTGCGCAAGGCGGACATTGTACCGGATGAACTCGTACTCTTAGTCGAGAAAGCAGCGGAAAAAAGCAGCCTGCAAACAGCGATCGCACTCCGCACGCGTATCGCCGGACTCCGCGAAGGCTTTGAAAATATTATCGGTGACCATCCGCAATTGCTGGAAGTATTAGGCATTGTCAAAAAGGTGGCGCCGACCGATTCCACTGTTCTTATTATGGGTGAGTCGGGTACTGGAAAAGAACTCATTGCCGAAGCACTGCACCTCAATTCTGCGCGTCATAATAAACCGTTCGTACCGATCAATTGCGGCGCCCTGCCGAAAGACCTTCAGGAGTCGGAATTGTTCGGGTATGTCAAAGGTGCTTTCACCGGCGCACAAACGAATAAAAAAGGACTCTTCGAAGAAGCGAACGGCGGTACCATCTTCTTAGACGAACTGGGCGAGATGGAATTGCCACTTCAGGTGAAATTACTGCGCTTTTTACAAGACCACAAGATCTATCGGATCGGTGACTCGAAGCCAATCATGGTCGATGTGAGAGTGATCTGCGCAACCAATAAGGACCTGAAGAAACTCATCTCCGAAAAGCGGTTCCGCGAGGATCTGTATTATCGCGTTAACGTTATTTCGCTTAACCTTCCACCGCTCCGCGAGCGCAAGTCCGACATCCCAATGCTCTCACAATATTTTGTCGAAAAATTTTGCGAGAAATTTGGCCGCGGAAGTTGCCAGCTTTCCCAGGAAGCCCTGGATGAGATGATGGCCTACGACTGGCCGGGTAATATCCGCGAGCTGCAGAATGTGCTCGAACGTTCGGTTATCCTTGCAGAAGGACCCGTCATCGGCTCCGAGCATTTCCCGAAGGACCTGACGGAGCCGCAGATCAGTGTAAGCGATATCCTTCGAGATCAACCGACATTGGATGAGCTTGAAAAGCGTTATATCCTCGAGACCCTCCACTCGATGCATGGCAATAAAGTGCTGACCTGTGAACGGCTGGGCATCTCAACCACCACATTGTGGCGAAAATTGAAAGAATACGGTGTAGCGCAGGAGGCCGGAGTGAAGGAAGAGGTTGCGGCGTAAATTTTGCCTTACGAGAAGCTGCAGTCTTTTCACACAATTATCTTTTACATCTTATGTGGTTCCTTATAGCACTACTCGTGGTTTTGTGGCTGATCGGATTCATTAGCTTCGGCTCGGCAGCATACTGGATTCACATTCTGCTCGTTGTAGCTATCATCCTCTTTATACTCAACCTTATTCGAGGCCGTCGCACGGTTGTATAGTACGATGGGCACCGATTGGTGGCAAAAGACCCATTTAACGGTTTTTTGCCACCCTTTTTCTGCTATAGAATTAAAAACGGAGGAAATTCTGCGTATCGTAATACCGTTTTCTCAGGAACGGCAGAGTTGGAATACGCATTGCTTTGCCGCGTAATACGGACGCTCCGAAACTCACCCGGACATTCATGGCAGAACAAGAAGTCGCTCCAGCACCCGCCACCGAAGAGAAACCCAGTTCCTCAGCCGTTGATCGCTGGGTCGGAGGCCTTGTACTCCTGGGAGGACTCTGGCTCTTTGCCGTTCGCTTTATAAAGACGCTGGGCCGACCGCCATACGAGTTCAAAGAGATTATCCGCCAGCTCAATGCGATCGGATTTCGCTCGCTTTCCTTAGTAACGGTCGTTGGCGTTGTCATCGGAGCCGTGCTTACGATGCAAAGCCGCCCGACGATGATCAAGTTTGGGGCGGAAGCCTTTATACCGGCCATGGTCGCCATTAGCGTGATGCGCGAACTTTCGCCGGTGCTGATCTCCGTTATTTTAGGTGGCCGTGTCGGAGCCGGTATTGGCGCTGAACTGGGCTCGATGCGCGCTTCCGAGCAGATCGATGCCATGGAGGTCGCTGCGCTCGATCCCTATAAATTGCTGGTGTTTACCCGTGTGGTCGCGTGCATGATCGCACTACCGGTGCTCACGATCTATGCGGACCTGCTGGCACTCGTGGGCTCCTGGGTCGTCGAAAAGATCGAGGCCGGCATGACACTGAATCACTTTATCACCAGCGTCGTAAATAGTGTAGAATTCAGCGATTATCTGCCCGGCATCGTCAAAACGATCTTTTTCGGATTTACTATTGGTATCGTCGGGTGTTACGAGGGGTATAACTCCTCTGGAGGTACAGAAGGTGTGGGCCGTTCGGCGACCGATGCTGCGGTTACCAGTTCGCTTCTCATCATCGTGCTCGACGTCCTCTTCGTTAAGATCACTCTCATGCTCTGGCCATCGTAAATGAGTCTGTTCCATCATCATAAAAAAGAGGTCCATCCGGATTCGGGGCCACTCTTGCACATCGATCGTGTATCGATCTCGTTCGATCGGCCGGTGCTTCGCGACGTCTCGTTCCAGGTACGGCATGGCGAGACCGTTGCGCTCATGGGAAAAAGCGGCACGGGCAAGAGCGTTTTACTAAAGCTCATTGTTGGGCTTTTAAAGCCAAATGCCGGTAAAGTCGTGTACCGCGATAGGGATGTCACAACGATGAACGAAGGTCAACTACTGGCGTTGCGCTCCGAGATGGGATTCTTGTTTCAGGGAGCGGCTCTGTTCGACTCCATGACCGTCGGCCAGAACCTTGAATTATTTCTTGTGAAGCATACCGAATTGAGCGCCCCGGAGCGCGAACAAAAGATCCTGGAAACGCTCGATATCGTCGGCCTGCGAGACGCAGTGGATAAGATGCCTTCGGAGCTTTCAGGCGGCATGAAAAAACGCGCCGGCTTAGCCCGTTCGATCGTGATCGAGCCAGACCTGATGCTGTACGACGAACCGACCACCGGTCTCGATCCGCTTACCGCCGCTTCGATCGCGGAAGAGATCGTAAGTTTGCAGCAGCGTTTGGGCATTGCATCGCTCGTCGTAACACACGATCTTCCTACCGCCTTTACTGTTGCAGATCGAGCCGTCGTGCTCAATGAAGGGTTCGTCGTATTCGATGGTACGCTCAATGATTTCGTCTCCTCGAACGACCCGTTCCTTCGAGAATATCTCTCTGCATCACAATTGGACCGCGCACGTCACGATAAGATCATCAAAGCCATCGAACAACATTCGGCACCACAGGAGGTAACGGTATGAAGCGCAAATCGGTACCGTTGCTTAAGATCGGCATCTTTGTACTGGCGGCGTTTGTCGTCCTTATTATTTTTATCTTCTATCTTGGAAGTAAAGAGAAGCTGTTCTCCTCTACGTCAGAATTGAAAGCGCGCTTTTCGACGGTGAGTAATCTTCGCAAAGGAGCGGAGATCGATCTTGCTGGTATTAACGTCGGCAGCGTAACGGATATTCGCTTACCGCGCAATGCTCGTGACTCTGTCACCGTAACGCTAAAAGTACTCACGGATGCGCTCAAGCTTATCCATACCGATTCCAAGGCGGTCATCAGCACGCAGGGCCTTATCGGCGATAAAGTAATATTTCTTACGATGGGTGGCGATTCGACAGCGGCACTTCAGCCGGGTAGTACGATCGAAGGTGTTGCCCCTCAGGATTTTTCAAAGATCTACGATACACTGAGTGCCGCCGTCTCACAATTCGATTCGCTGGCCCTTGCAGCCACGAACTTTGTGCGCCACATGCAAAGCGGCAATGGTACGATCGCGCGGCTTGTCAATGATGACTCGTTGTACGAGAATACGAACCAGATGATGGCCGAAGCACGGCAAACGCTTGCAGCCGCTCATCAGTCGGTCGATCAACTCAGTACCAATTTCAGCAAACTTTCGAACTCGGCTAATGATATTGTCGAGCGGATCAATCGCGGCGAAGGATCCCTCGGGAAATTGCTCACGAAGGACGATATCTACGAGAATGCTCGCAAAACATCGGAAAATCTTATTACGTCATCGTACGACCTTCATGATGCCTTAGCCAAGATCGCACTGGGTTCCGGTCGGTTTGCCGAGGTCATGGAAGGACTCAAGCATAATTTCTTAGTCAAAGGATATTTCGAAGACCGCGGCTACTGGGACGCACCGGAATTCGAAATGACGATCGATCGTAAGATCGACTCTCTAAATCATCTTCGGGATATGATCGAAGGTCGCCAGGCGGCGAAGTCGTCACATTAATAGTTCGGTCCGTGTCATATAAGTAGTTGACCGCAGGCCTGTTAACAGGCTCAGCAATAGAACGGTGTTTACAAGCCTTCGCACCAAGATTCTCACCGGATTTCTCCTGGTCATTGTGATCGTGGGAGCTATCGGTGCATGGGCCGTTGTCAATCTCTCCAATATTCAGAACAGCACCGCGGACGTGCTGCAGGAGCGATTCGAGATTCTGCGGTCTCTCAACACGCTCGACACGTCCACCAGCCACCTGCGTTCGAGCGCTACACGGCTGCTCTTAACACCGGACGATCCCGATGCCGCCAGTAAATTTAAGCAAGCCGAAGCTGCCAGCGCTGCTGCTCTTTCCGGCATTTCGATGAGTGCCGGGCCACTGACATCGGATCCGGCGCTCTACCGGTCACTGTACCAGATCTCGCATCTTTCAACGCTGATACGTAATGAGCTGAACTATCAACTGCAGTCGATCCATCCTATTGCTCCGAACGATTCGACGAAGCCAACCGAATCACTGGAAGTGCTGCAACAAGCCCGCAATGAGATCTTTGTCAGTGAGATCGATCCCCTCTTCGATAGTCTAAAATCTCGGTTGGATTTTGTACAGGGAAGCTACCTGACATCGCTGGGGGCGCTCTCGAAAGTATCGCAGGACGATGGGCGGCGCATTCGCACTAACGTGATCATTTTCGGCACCGTTGTAATACTCGTCTGCGTCTTCTTCTCTTTCCGGTTCGCCAGTATCATCGTACTACCGATCGTCGAGCTTACTACAAAAACTCAGCGGATCACTGCCGGCGAGCTCAATCAATTGGTCGTCCCTCGAACGAACGATGAGATCGGTCGATTGGGCGAGCAATTCAATGTGATGGCACAGCAGCTCAGCGAATTCGAAGAGTTGAACCTGAAAAAGATCTTAGAAGAGAAAGCCATCTCGGAATCCATCGTGCAGTCGATGGATGACGCGCTGATCCTTATCGATCGCTATGGTACGATCCTTTCGATCAATCGGAAGGCGCAGGACCTGTTCGAGCTTACCGATGTGGAAGGCCGAAAATGTCTCGATGTTGCGAAGAACAAACCCGCACTGGAGTCACTCTGTGTTGCAGCACTGAAAGGAAGCTGGCGCGAGCGTAATCGGAGCGAGATCGTCGAGTTCTCACGGGAGAATGAGAAGCTCTATCTCACGCGCGATATCATTCCGATCCAATCGGGCGACCAGCAGGGCACCGTCGCATTTCTGCTCGTGCTGCGAGATGTAACTCAAGCGCACGAACTGGAACGTATGCGCTCGGATTTCGTCGGCATGGTATCGCACGAGCTTCGCACACCGCTTACCGCTATCCGAATGAGCGTGGACCTACTGGGCGAGCCTACACTTGGTCCCCTCACCGATGTGCAAAACCAATTCGTGCAAGCGATACGCGAGGAGAGCGAGCGGCTTCTCCGTATCGTAAACGATCTCATGGACCTTGCACGTATCGAATCGGGTAAATTCGAAGTACGCTCGAGCAAGATCGAACTTCAGCCATTCTTCGAGCATCTGCTATTGCCATTCATTGCCCCTGCTCAGGAAGCCGGAATTCGGCTTCGTACCGAGCTCGACCCTGGTACTCCGATCGTCTATGCCGATCCCGATCGGCTGAAGCAGGTATTCGTAAACCTTATTTCGAACGCCATGCGATATACTCCCCGCAACGGAGAAATACTCATCGGCGTAACGACCGCAAGTGACCAGCCGGGCTTCGCGAAATTTATCGTCCGTGATACCGGCAGCGGAATTCCGCCGGAATTCGTCAATAAAATTTTCCAGCGGTTCGCCATTCGCTCCAAGGACGCCAAAGCAGGTACTGGCCTCGGCTTAGCAATTGCTAAGGAAATTGTTCAGGCTCATGGCGGGACGATCCAGGTCCGTAGCGAACTGGGCCGGGGAAGCGAATTTTCTTTTACAATACCGATCGACGAGCATTCCGGAGCAACACTTGGTCAGACCACGAGCGGTAATGGCGCAGGCAACGGCTCGGCGACCGATGAACGGATAAGTAATAGTGGCACACCGTCCTCCAAAGCCGGAGGCGAATCATCTACTATTTTTGCATAACGGATGGCCGTTTAAGCTCAGCCGTAGTACGACGTGCATAGGCGGCTTATAGAGTGAACGATAGCAGTTTGAAATATGACGCGAATGTTTCGTGACGTTATAAACGATGCTCACAGTTTGACAGTAATGAGTGCAGTCTTTTCGGCCGAAGCTCTTCCTTCTGCCGTTTCTCCTACTCAGCCGAGCTCTGCTACCGTCACCAGTTCGACTAAAACATCACCCATGCAAAAGCGCCGCATCCTGGTCGTTGACGACGAAAAGAATATTCGGTTGACCGTTCAGCACTCGCTGCTTGCCGCCAATTACGAAGTCGATTCCGCCTCGGATGGAGCCGAGGGCCTCGAGAAATTTCGAAGCGGACATTACGACCTCATCCTGATGGACCTTCGTATGCCGCAAATGAACGGTATCGAAATGCTCCGGGAGATCCGCGAGCATGACAAACATACCGCCGCGATCGTTATTACCGCCTATCTTACGATCGATACACTGCTCGAAGCATTCTCACTCGGCGTATCGGATTACATTCGCAAGCCGTTTTCGCCGAACGACGTCCGTGAGATGGTGCGCCGCGTGATGTCCCGCGAGAAATTAGATACGCATGATGCCAACGGCGCGGCTGCGCCGAACCTCGAACTAGCGCGCAAAGCGCTCGCTGACCAGGACCTGCCGAAAGCGCTTGAATTTGCAGAAGCCTCCGTAAAGCACGATACGAATAATCCGGACGCACACGCCTTTTTAGGTATTCTCGAACATCTTTCCGGAGATACGCAATCGGCAGAGCAGGAATTTCAGGAGGCGCTTTTGCTCGATCCGCAGCACCAGCTTAGCCGGGATTACCTCTTCTGGCGGCAAAGCCATGGCAAGGGATAATCGATCACCCTTTACCGGCTCTGGCGGCGTCATCCCGCTCGTAAACTGAGCATTATTTCGCCATAACTATGGTTCTTTTAATGTGAATGGCAGGCTGATCTGCCATCCGTGTGTGTCGTTCGTGTGTTGTAAACCTCTGCGCTCAATCGGTCTCTATGATCCGTTCGAAGTGCTATTCCTTTGTATTCGCCGGCGTACTGCTCTCGCTATTCGCGACCAATGCTCGCACCCAGATATGGAAACGGATCGGCAATCTCCCACCGTGGACCGACCTGCGCTGCGCTTACTTTTGGGATACAGCGCATGGCGTCGTTGGCGGTGTAGGATGCCTCTATAATTACAACAACGGAGTCTGGACCGAAGGCCATTACCCGGAAGCGATCGATACCATTAAATCTTTGCGACTGCTCGATGGCTATAGTCTCTATGCCGGAAGCGGAGTCACCTGCATTTGGAGATCAAGCGATCACGGACTCAACTGGCAGAAGACCTCTGCACTCTATCCACACGCCGACGATATTAATATCACATGGAATGGACTGAAAGGCATTAACTCCCGAGGCATCGGGATGCGGAGAGGGACGACGTTCGCACAAAGTAATCCTCGCTCAGCACAGGCCATGATCGCTTGGGAAGACACCGTGTATACGGATTCCTCTTATGATGGTGGTGACTCGATCGGCCTGTACCCACTCCCTACGTCGTGCGGCTACTCTTGTATTGCTGATACTTGCCAATTACTCTATTATGTAATATCCGAAGGCGCTGAGCCGATCCTCTTCAAAGATGAGAATGACTCATGGATCCCTATCTATGACTTTGGAAACGGCTTTAACGACGTTCTTGCAGGTGGCGACCGTGGCGTAATGTACGTGCAAAGTCGCAAAAGTATTTGGCGCTCGATCTCCGGAGGCGTTAGTTGGGAAAATATCGGTGGACCCGGCTTTAGTATGGGCGATCGCCGAATGTTCGCATTCGGGCAGTACAATCGCTATCTCATCGTGTGTGATAGCAATGAAGTATATCTGTGGGATGGCGGGACGAATTATCTTCCAACCGGACCGCAGCCACGTGTCCTTTATACACAGGATATTGTCGATACCGGCTGTACGCTGCCAGAGGTTACAGTTACCCTTTCACCGCAAAGTTACACCGATACCGTTCGCCTTCACGCCTACACCCTCGACAACTCCACGATCGAGCCGGTGGATACTACGATAATTCTTCCACCTGGGAATACTCCGGTCGTTATACACTATCGTACCTCGGTCCCGTATCAGCAGTTTAGCACTACATTTTATTTTAAGGATACCGTAACAGGCCGGTACAACTGCGGGCCATTCAAGTATGGAGAAGATCGAACGATCAATGTTAGAATGCCGAGCTATCTCCAAAACATTCTGCACGCTCGCAGTATAATAGATACGACCTGTTCACTCGATACGATGACCGTGTGGTTCGACATGACGACGAACCCCGACACCGTCCGCATACACGCCTATACCAACGATGGCCTGTATATCGAGCCGGCAGATACGATGCTGATCGTCCCGATCGGTACTGGCCGCTATCCGATCAAGTACCGCGCCCAGTTGCATCCCTATCAATTCGCATCCACATTCTATTTTGATGACACGGTGACCGGCGTTTATAAGTGTGGATTTTACGAGTATGCCACAAGGGACTCATCGGTCGTGCATTTGTATCCCCCGCCGGCACCGGTAAAATGTTCGCTCAAGACGCCGCTCAAGATGAGTACGTGTACCGATACGAAACTGCCGCTCGTCGTTAAAGCGCCGCATACCTGCGATATGCTCCGTATCGATTCCATTACCTGGTGGGATAATACGCTCAAACCGCAATTCGATCATTATCCACCGGAGACGTTAGGCCCAGATGAGATTGATACCTTCTGGGTTACGCTCTCTGCGCTCGCACCGGGCATCTACAATAATGTTTATTATGTGCATGGTGTGCTTACGGTCGTACCGCAAAAGTATGACACTGCTCTTACGCTTTCCGCGATCGCCGCGCCTGCTCATAATGACGTTCGCGTTTCGGTAGCGCCGAATGTATCGCTCTCCAATTGCCACGATTCGCACGTTCCACTGGTCCTGCACGGGCTCTCCTGCGATAGTGTCTTCTTCATGAGTTGTACGCTCACGGTCGATCCACTATTGCAATACACGTCGAATATGACGTTCAGCCGTATGCTTTCTTCGGGCGCTGCTGATACAATGCTCCTCACGTTTCCGCCGCAGGACCTGAACAAGAGCACGATGATCTACGCTCGGTTCAAAGGTATTTACGCTGGCACAAGCATTACCTTCGATACCACCGTCTCCATTCAAGTGCGCTTCTCGAGTTCGGCAAGCATTCTTATTCCCGATCAACCGGAGCTTGACCTGGGAGATGTAAGCTTGTGCGCGGCGCCAAAAGATACCGTCGTCCCAATTCACAATTTCGGATGTGACACGGTCGTAGTGCGTGGCGATAACACAACGTGGAAGGCTGGCTGGAGCGCAAGCGATCCCACCTTCCCTATTGTATTGCCGCCCGATAGCGGATTTTTCGTGCGCGTTCGCTTTACTCCGCAAACGGGCAGCGCGCCGAGGCAGTACGTCACTTTCACATTCGATGCTCCCGGTAAACCGGGCGAAACGAGTGTTGATATGATCCTCAATGCTTCGACGAGTTATCCCGCCGCCACGTTTGCGTTAACCGGTACCTCGCTCAATGCCGGTGCCCTTTCCTCGTGCTTTGGCGATACGACCATTTCGACGAGCATATCGAACGTTGGCTGCGACACGATGGTGATCTCGAACGCGCAGTTGAATGGAGACGCAGCATTTGCTATTGAAGTGATACCTGATTCGCTGATCGCGGTAAATGCCAGCACAGCTTTTAAAATACGATTCGAGCCGCGAACAAAAGGCATGCACTCCGCCACGCTTAGCTTCCACGTTCAAAGCAAGAATGGAAACGATGCCGGCCGTGACACCACAATAACGATCGCAGGTATCGGTACAGCTACACCCTCCACCGTCTCGCTTCCAATAACGAGCATAACGTTTCCGCAGCATATTGCCGGCTGTGAAAACGACTCCGCAACGATCTCACTCACGAATACCTCGTGCAAAGCGATCGTCATTGATTCTGCAATACTCACTTCCCCCTCCTTTTCAAGGAGGGGGCCAGGGGGTGGTCCCGTGGGAGATACACTTACTCCCAATTCCACCTGGGTCACCACTCTCCTCTACTTGCCGCAGACCATCGGCGATAATTCGTCATCCCTTCGCATCTTCTATCATGGCGATGATGGCACTGAACACGACACAGCGATCGCGTTGAATGCGACCGCTATTGCGCCGCCCTCGCTGGCTGTCTATTTACATCCCGGAATGCTTACGGCGAAAGATACGGGACACGTCCACATTCCCATCTATGCTATTGGTACCGGCGGAACAGCCTCGCTACAATCGCTTGCGCTTCGCTCGATCTCCTTCCGGCTTTCGATGCCAGCCGATCTACTCACTCCAGTCGCCGTTACATCGACGCTTGATAGTGGGACGCCTACGCTTCTCGCCGATCGCAGTGGTGCAAACATTAGCATACCTTTGCCCCCATCGTTTACGCCAACTACGGAAACCGAGATCGCTCGGCTCGATTGCGAAGCATACCTTACGGACGTTATGTCGGGTAAGGTCGCACTTTCGGGCGTCGCAACGGAGCCAGCACCATCCAAATGCTATACGCTCACATCCGACACGCTCACTACAATGACATTCGCTTACGCGCCCGGCTGTGATGATACGCTGCTTTCGCGAGTGGTCAACGAGAGAATTTTTAAGGTCGAGAGCATTGTGCCAAATCCGGCGAAGAACGAAATTTGGGTTCGGATATTGAATTTTGGGGATCCGGTGGCGGGAGATCTTTACGATGCGCTTGGACATCATGCTCTCGGTGTATCGGATGTCCGCAGCACATCCATACCCGTTACCTCACTTCCATCCGGCACCTACTACCTGCGATTATCGAGCGGCGGCCACGTCACAACACGACGCATTGAGATAGAGAAATAAGTGGTCCATTCACAACCTGTTTTTAGAACGCTAATTGTAAACCGGCGGTGCTCACGAAGCCATCGCCAAGCTCGATACCACTCGCACTTTGAAGGCGCCAAAGAAGCTGGGCATATAATTGAATGTGCCTGATCCCAATACTGCCAAAGATAAAAAGATCAGCAGCAAGAGGATGAAGTGGCCTTGTTACGTTGACTACGCTGGTGTCGGAGGAGAAGTACTTGTCAATGTAATCAGCCCTGGCGCCAAAACCATAAGAACTGCTTAGCCATGCGGAATCTTCAAAACCTTTGCTCACGCGACTGATATAACCCTCGAGAAAAAAACGACGAAATTTACTCAGGCCCTGCGCTGAATCCCGTATCTCGTTATTAAAAGGATCATGTACCCAATAATTATTTCCAAAGGAGTGCTGTCCCCATCCGTAGCCTCCTATTACAGTAGGAATTAGATTGTCGCGCAACCAAAAATGGCCGAGAGCCAAAGAGGTCATATTCTGATCCGTATTACCAGCACCTGACCATGGCTCGTAGGAAGCAGATAAGAGAAAATTTTGAGGAAGCGAATAAGCTCCTTCGAAGTAGAAGACCTGATGTGTTGAAAAATCGAACTGCGCGTTTACTTGATTCGGACCCGTGAATAAAGGCGTTATTACAGGGTCAACGAAATAGGAAGTACCGCATGACGACAGTAATACGATAGTGAGCACGACAAGGGTAAATAGTAGAGACGATCTCACTTACGCGCAATCCTTTGTCTTAGAAACCAGAACCACTCAATGGAATTCTTGCTAATTGCTTCTTACTAAGAGTATCGGAAAATACGAGCGTATCAACGTAGGCAGTTCGAATTGAAGGACAGAACTGAACCCGCACTGATACTTCGGTACTGTTCGGTATTGGATTAGCTAGCAACAGCGAGTCCGGCATCGAAAATACTGTGCTCGATAGAGTCCATCGCAGTGTCACTGGTGAGTTGAAAAGATTGGTAATAGTGATCGATTTGGTAAGACAACCTCCAGTGGTTGCTGTGCCAAAGTTTAGCGCACTCGGTGTAACGACCAACCCTGAGGGTAAATTAGAGTCTATACACCCAGACACCATAATAAAAGCGATAACAATGTATGCTCTTCTTAGTTGACGGGCTATCGGCATAGCAAAGTCGGTAGGGACGTGCCTTCGGCACGTCCAGCGTGAGGAATGCCGAAATGCTGTCACATGCTCAATCATAACGCTCTGATGTCTTCTTGCAATTTACAAATCCTGCTGCCCGCAAATTCATCCTGTTGACTGACGTTATCTAATCCCCACGGTGGACGTGCCAAAGGCACGTCCCTACTGTTTCACAATCTTTCGCACGATGATGCCATCTGCCGTTATGATCCGAACGAAATAAGTAGAATGCCGCTGGTTATGTTGTAAGATCGAGCGGACATCCTTCTCGTACTTACAAATATCCTTATAGTCGCGAAAGTTACAGAGTCCAAGAATCGACTGAAGGCTTGCATTTTGTCGAATAAGTAAAAACAGCATATTATTGGAACCTTTATTGTATTTTTAACGTTTTAATTTTCTCACCAAATTCCGGCGTTCCTACCTTATTATCGCCGGATATACACTCTGCTCATTGAAAATCGCGATTTATCATCAATTTTGATTTCGTAGAATCATGCGATTCATGAAAACCAAACAAAACACAAAGACATAATTTTTCGGCATTTACCGTAAAACGCTTCATTTTGGATAACAGGCATAGGGAAAGATATAAGAAGAGTTAACGTCTGTGAATGTTGGGTATTCAGGAATTTTACGGAATTTTGAAGGCCTTCCTCGAAAAGGCTGTAAATCGAGTAAAAACAGCCACTTCCGAATGATGGCACATCTTTGAACCTCTTGCGTGGCGTCGGAGGAATAGTACGTCTGATTGCGTGCTAAACTCTCTTCGGAGCGAAAGTCGCTCACGTCGCTACCTGTTTCTTTAAGAGGGCTGAGGAGAAGCCAGTTGATCCGCGCAACGGAAGAAAATGGAATGGACAGCTTGGGTCGTATGACTAAGCTGGCGTGCGCCCATTGTGGCGAACCGTGCGATACGGGTTCGGCCCTGGGTCAGCCGAAGACCATCTACTTCGACGGCAAGCCCTTTTGCTGCACCGGCTGCCGAACGGTCTACGAGATCCTCGCCCAGCACGACCTCTGCGAATATTACCAGCGCGATACCGATGCGGGAATCTCGATGCGGAAGCGACCGCTTCGCGAGGACGAGTATGCCGTCCTGGACGACGCCGCGACCGAGCGCAGGTTACTCGCCTTCTCGAGTGCTACGCTGAACCGCATCATCTGGACGGTACCCTCGCTCCACTGCGTGTCGTGCGTGTGGCTCCTGGAGCGCCTCGACCGCCTCGATGCCGGGGTCCTCGCTTCGACCGTGGACATCATGCGGAGGACGGTCACCGTCGATTACGATCCGCAGCGGACGACTCTTCGGCAGGTAGCGGAGACGATGGCGTCGATCGGATATTCGCCGCTCCTCCGCCTGGAAGATCTGACCGGTGAATCCCCGGCGATGAAGCGGAAGACCTCGCGCGGAATGTATGCTCGGATCGGTATTGCCGGTTTTGCCGCCGGTAATACGATGATGATGTACATCGCGGAGTACTTCGCGGGAAGCGCCGGCGTCGAGCGGCCACTGATGTTCGCGTTTCGCGTGCTATCGATCGCGCTCTCGGTGCCGGTGCTGGTCTACTGCGCCTCGCCCTGGTGGATCGGAGCGCGAGCCGCGCTGAAAGGCCGCCGCATCAACCTGGATGTACCGGTCGCGCTGGGTATCGCGGTACTCTTTGCAAGGAGTGTTTTCGATATAGTGACCGGACACGGCTCGGGATATCTGGATTCGTTCAACGGCCTGATCTTCTTCCTCCTGATCGGACGGCTGTTCCAGCAGAAGGCCTTCGATGCGCTCTCGTTCGACCGGACCTACCGATCGTTCTTCCCGCTATCGGTTCGAATCCAGCGTGGTGAAGTGACGGCGGTAGTACCGATCGAGCAGTTGAAAATTGGCGATATCCTCTCGGTGCGTAATGCCGAGGTAGTACCGTGCGATTCGATCCTCGCGAGCGAGATCGGTTACATCGACTACAGCTTTGTAACGGGCGAGTCCGTACCGGTCGAGTGCACGAAGGACGAGATGGTCTATTCCGGCGGCAAGGTAATGGGCCGAGCGGTGAGGCTCATCGCCGCGCGGAATGTGTCGCATAGCGAGCTTGCCGCGATGTGGGATCGCTCGTCTGAGCGCAAGAATGCCGCCGGAGATCGCACTACTCGATACCTCGAGCTTAGCGATAAGTTCGGGCAATGGTTTACCGCCGTCGCGCTCCTTATCGCTGCAGCCGGCGCGGCGGTCTGGTTACCAGACTGGCCGAAGGCGTTCAGCATCTTCACCGCAGTGCTGATCATCGCATGCCCTTGTGCGCTCACGCTTGCAGCGCCGATCACGCTGGGCAGTGCGATGGGCCGCCTGGGTCGCTTCGGAATCTACCTGAAGAATATGGGCGTCCTGCTCGATCTCGATCGCATTAGTTCGATCGTCTTCGATAAGACCGGCACGCTAACGGCGGCCGAGCACGATATCGCATTTTATGGCCGCGCACTCGAGGATAGAGAGTGGCATGCGATCTTGCGGATCGCGCATGAAAGTACGCATCCGGTAAGCCGTGCCATCGCCGGAGAACACGATTCATTTCTTCTCGAAGCAGATCATGTGCAGGAAGTGATCGGTAAAGGAATCTCGGGTCATGCGGCGGGCCATTCGATAGCGATCGGTTCGTCCGAGTTCATCGCGGCCCATTGTGATGCAGAAATTAGTGAGTCCCAACTCGGTAATAGCGTTGCAGCGGCGGTAGCTATCGATGGTGAATATGCCGGCGTCTTTACGTTCAGGCCGGCAGTGCGCGAGGGTGTTCGAGAAATGATCTCGAAGCTGCGAGAAGATTACCGTATCCAGTTGATCTCTGGCGATTCGGAGCGCGACCGCCCGTTGCTGGAGCCGGTCTTTGGCATCGATCACCTGCGCTTCAATTGCCGACCAGACGATAAGATCGAGCGGATCATGGAGGCACGCGAAGGCGGTGATGCCGTCCTGATGGTAGGTGATGGCTTGAACGACGCTGGTGCGATGGGCGAAGCCGATGTGGCAATCGCCGTGACCGACGATACGGCGACACTCGTACCTGCCTGCGATGTCATTATGAATGCAGCGTCGATCACGAAGCTGCCAGCGCTGCTTCGTTATGCACGCTCGATGAAGCATATGATCTGGACGAGCCTCGTCTTTTCCATTTTTTACAATGCGCTCGGATTAACGCTCGCGATCATAGGTGAGCTTTCGCCGCTCGTTGCGGCAATACTGATGCCGGTAAGTTCGCTAACGGTGATCGCGATCAGCGTCGGCGGCGCCCGCCGATTGAGCAGGAGGCTCGCATGAATATTATCATATTACTCGTGCTATCGAGCGTCCTCGTAGCGATCGCATTTCTGATCGCCTTCCTGTGGGCTACATCGAGCGGACAGTATGATGACGTCCATACTCCGGCAATGCGAATTCTTTTTGAAGATCGTGTAAAAGCAGAAGCCGAATCTCTTTCTGTGACTAACTATCCATCTGAACCTGATCATGTCAACTGAACAGACTCAACCAACCATCGCTCCGGTAACAGCGCCACAGGTTGCGGCCGGGGGACCACTACCGCCGCGACAACTGGAGACCGTTGCGTACGATAATAATATCGTTCGCCTCTTTGCAATGGCCACCGCCGTTTGGGGCATTGTGGGTATGCTTGTAGGGCTCATCGTAGCACTCAAGCTGTATATCCCCAGCTTCTTAGGCGGCATCAACATTCTCTCCTATGGCCGAATGCGGCCCTTGCATACGAATGCTGTGATCTTCGCATTCGCAGGCAATGCCATTTTCGTTGGCGTGTACTACTCGCTGCAGCGGCTCTGCAAAGCTCGTATGTTCAGCGACATGCTCAGCAAGCTCCACTTTTGGGGATGGCAACTTATTATCGTTAGTGCCGCACTAACGCTTCCACTGGGGATCACGACGAGCAAGGAATACGCCGAGCTCGAATGGCCGATCGATATTGCGATCGCCGTGGTGTGGGTGATCTTCGGTTGGAACATGATCGGTACGATTCTGCGCCGCAAGGATAAGCACATGTACGTTGCCATCTGGTTTTACTTAGCGACGTTTATTACAGTTGCTATCCTGCATATTGTAAACTCGCTCGAGTTACCGGTCTCCTTCTTAAAGAGCTACTCGATGTATGCCGGTGTGCAGGATGCACTCGTGCAATGGTGGTATGGTCACAACGCCGTTGCGTTCTTCCTTACGACGCCATTCCTCGGGATCATGTACTACTTCATTCCGAAGGCGTCCGGCAGGCCAATATTCTCTTATCGGCTGTCCATCGTTCACTTTTGGGCGCTCATTTTCATCTACATTTGGGCAGGCCCGCATCACTTGCTTTATACCGCCCTTCCGGATTGGGCGCAATCGCTCGGCTCGGTCTTCAGTATTATGCTCATTGCTCCCTCATGGGGTGGCATGATCAATGGCCTCATGACTCTTCGAGGCGCCTGGGATAAGGTCCGTACCGATCCCGTGCTGAAATTCCTCGTCGTTGGTATCACGGCGTATGGTATGGCGACGTTCGAAGGTCCGATGATGTCGTTCAAGAACGTCAATGCACTGACGCATTATACGAATTATGTAATTGGTCACGTACATCTTCCCGCGCTCTTGTGGAATGGCGGCTTCGCGTTCGCGATGCTCTATTACATCTTCCCACGAATTTATCGCACGAAGCTTTACTCGATCAAGCTTGCCAACTGGCACTTCTGGGTAATGACGCTCGGCGTTGTATTTTATGTAGTGCCGATGTACTGGGCCGGTATCACCGAAGCGTTAATGTTCAAGCAATTCCGTCCGGACGGTACGCTTATGTATCCGAACTTCCTGGAGACGGTCATGCAGATCATACCGATGTACATTCTTCGATCGATCGGTGGTACGCTGTATCTTGTCGGTGCATTGCTGGCAGTCTATAACCTCTACAAGACGGCAAAATCCGGTTCTCTGCTTCGCGACGAGGAGGTTCAGGTAACGAATAACCGCCTGGTCGTAAGTCATTCGAAGAAAGAGACCTGGCATCGTATGCTGGAAGCAGCGCCAGTACGCTTCGGCCTTTATTCGCTCGGTGCGGTTCTTATTGGCGGCCTGATCGAATACGTGCCGACAGCACTGGTCAAATCGAATATTCCGACGATCGCAAGCGTAACGCCCTATACACCGCTCGAACTCGAGGGGCGCGACCTCTATATTCGCGAGGGCTGTAATAACTGCCACTCGCAGATGATACGTCCGTTCCGAAGTGAGACGGAGCGTTACGGCGAATATTCCAAGCCAGGTGAATTTGTCTACGATCATCCATTCCTATGGGGCTCGAAACGAACAGGCCCTGACCTGGCACGCATCGGTGGAAAATATCCGAGCGCCTGGCATTGGCGACACATGATGGACCCGCGGTCGACCTCGCCAAACTCTATTATGCCTGCTTACACGTGGCTCTTCCATGACGACCTTGATCTCTCACATACAGAGGGTAAGATCATCACGCTTCGGAAACTTGGCGTGCCGTATCCGGTCGATTACGAATTCGATGCCGTCGCCGATGCGAAAACACAGCAAAAGAAGATCATAGCGGATCTGGCGCAGGGTGGCATCGCAAATGTCGATCCGAATAAAGAGATCGTAGCGCTCATCGCGTACTTGCAACGAGTCGGGACGGACATTAAAAAAGCACCCCCGACTGCAAGCAACGCGGCCGGCAATGAACAACCAGTAGCTGCAAAATAAGGAGATAAGACTATGGAATCGAACGTACTTTCATCGATACCGGGTATTGAATATTACCCGATCATTTCGTTAGTCCTCTTCTTTGCATTCTTTGCAGGACTTATGGCGTGGTTCTTCCGCGCCGATCGCACACGTCTGGCCGAACTTGCGGAGCAGCCACTCCGCGATGGTTCGCCGGACAACTACACTTCTTCCCTCTTTGACATTCACCATCAGAACTAAGATTTACGATCATGGCTGAACAAGAAAAAGACGTACTGCTGGAAGGTCACGAAGCCGACGGTATTCGAGAATACGATAACGCGTTGCCCAAGTGGTGGCTTTATGGATTTTATGTAACCATCGCGCTCGGGGTGATCTACATGTTCTATTATCACGTGTGGGACGGACCAGATTGGAATTTCCTCTGGTACGGCGCACGCGGACAAGAAGCGGAATACGTGGCCGAGATGTCGCACGTTAAAACGGCGAAAGGCGCCGTCCGCGATTATTCGATGTGGCAACCCAAAACCGATGCTGCATCACTGAAAATTGGCGAGACCATATTTCAACAAAAGAATCTCTGCTTTACCTGCCATCGCCCCGACCTGGGCGGTCTTATCGGGCCTAATCTTACCGATGATTACTGGCTGCATGGAGGAAGATTTCAGGATATCCTGAAGAGCATTACGACCGGCTATCCTGAAAAAGGCATGCTGCAATTCGGTAATGGTAATCATCTTTCCGATGACGAATTGCTCGATGTGGCGTCGTATGTGGTATCGAAGCATGGTTCGAACCCACTTAATCCGAAGCCCATCGACCCAGCACGCGATGTGCTCGTAAATCAATAGGTATCATACAAGAGCGGTCTGTTAGGTTAAGAAATGGAATTGCCAGAACTCGAGATCATACGAGAGCAAGAGAGAACCTTCGGAGATGAAGAATTTCGGGCCGAACTTGCAAGCGTTCGGCCCGATGGCACTCGAAAGTGGATCTTCGCAAAACAACCGCGAGGAAAATTCTATCGATGGCGCACGATCGTTTCCGCCGTCCTGCTAAGCTTTCTTGCGCTCTCTCCTTTTGTGAAGATCGGTGACGAGCAGTTCTTACTTTTTAACCTACTGGACCGCAAGTTTGTCTTCTTTGGATATCCGATCTGGCCAGAAGATTTTTACCTGGTAGTCGTCCTGTTTCTTACTGCCCTGGTATCGATCGTTGTATTCACTGCAACGCTGGGCCGGATCTGGTGCGGTTGGTTATGTCCGCAGACGGTCTTTCTCGAAATGGTCTTTCGAAAGATCGAATGGTGGATCGACGGGAGTGCCGGCGAACAAGCCGTCCGGGTTCGTGGCCCATGGAATGGCGATCGCATTCGCCGCTTTGTGCTAAAGCAATCGATCTTCTTTTCCATATCTTTCGCGATCGCGAATATCTTTTTAGCCTATGTGGTATCAAGCGATACACTCGTAGGCTACATCAAAGATGGGCCTGGCTCGCACTTCGAGCTTTTTCTTGCACTGGTTGCATTCACGGTCGTATTCTATCTTGTCTTTGCCCGCTTTCGGGAGCAAGCCTGCCTCGTGGTCTGCCCGTATGGCCGGTTTATGTCGGCTTTGGTGGATGAACATACGGTTACCATTACGTACGACCAAAAGCGTGGCGAGCAGCGGTCCAAATGGAAAAGGAATGATGCTCGTTCATCGCAAAATACCGGTCATTGTATCGATTGTAATGCCTGCGTAAACGTGTGCCCGACCGGTATCGATATTCGCAATGGCATTCAACTCGAATGTGTAGCCTGTACGGCCTGCATCGACGCCTGCGATGAAGTAATGGAGAAGATCAATCTTCCCAAAGGGCTTATCCGTTATACCAGTGCTGAGGCAATTCAGACCGGTATTAAAAATTGGTTTACACCACGAGTAAAAGCGTATGGCACGATCTGGATAACGCTTGTACTCATTACCACAGGCCTCTTCTATTTCCGTTCAGACTTCGATGTCACGGTCCTTCGTTCGCCCGGGACTACCTGGACTCAAACTGCCGATGGTGTCGCAAATTTCTACGATCTGAAGATCATCAATAAAACTTCTAAAGACCTTCATTACTCCTTAGTAGTTGCCAAGCCGCATCAAGCGATCGTTACACCACTCGGGCTTCCTACTATTGTACGGTCGGGTGAAGTATTGAAAGGGCGCTTCCTCATTAGCGTGCCAATGCACGAAACCGAGGAACATCACGAGCATGAAGAACACGGCAATTACGAGATCGATATTGCGATCGACGTAAAGGCTGGCGGTAAAACCATCAAACAAGTTTCTACAGAATTACTAACTCCTTAGAACGTAGGTAAGGTATGAAAAAAATTAGTTGGGGCTGGGGTATCATAGCGTCGTTCGTGGTATTTATGTCTGGCACGGCAGCTTGGGTAGCGTATGCCATGACGAGCGAGGTCGATCTGGTCAGAAGCGATTATTATGAGTACAGTTTGAAACAGGACGAGACGGCAACAGCTCAAGAAAATGCACGATTACTTGGTACTTCTCTGGTACTCGATACGAAACGCCCGGATAACAATATTCTTCTGCAAATTCCAGCAGAGCAAGCCACGAACGCATCAGGAACAGTGAAGTTGTACCGACCCAATTCCCCCGCTAGCGATCGATCACTTCCTTTAAAGGTGTCCGAGAATGGCGCGATGACTATCCCTACCGCGACTCTCGCTAAGGGCGTATGGAAGATCACTATTGATTGGTCTGCCTCTGGCAAATCATACGAAGTTCTAAAGACAGATACACTATAATAACATAGCAGCTTTGTTCACATGGTAGAACCGTTAGCAGGATTAGCGATAGGTCTGGCGGGCAGTATACACTGCGCCGGCATGTGTGGCCCTATTGCGATCTCGCTACCACGAACTGGCCACCAGGCTCTTCGTGAAGCAGCTCATCGGATGACCTATCAATTTGGGCGAGTTATTACCTATACAACGCTTGGCGCAATCGTTGGCGTGGGTGGGAATGCTATAGCACTCTCCGGCTATAGCAGAACGCTCTCGATCGCCTCAGGAAGTGCGATGCTTGCCGCGTTAATTCTTCAACTTGTTTGGAGACGAGAGCTTATCTCTGGTAAACAAGTAGAAAAAGTCATTGCACCACTGAAGCAAACGTTACGATCGTTACTCACCAAGCACGGTGCTCTTACTCATCTTGGAATCGGTCTCTTAAATGGTCTCCTTCCCTGCGGACTTGTAACCGCCGCCCTTCTCGGCTCGCTCGGCGCTGGGTCTATTGGCGGCGCTGCTCTTTTTATGCTGGGTTTTGGAATGGGGACTTTACCGGTAATGAGCGCCATCGCGATAGGCGGTGCAAAGCTCTCGTGCCGGGTACGAGAAAAACTGCGTTATGCCGCACCAGCTATTAGCCTTGTTGTTGCAATGTTATTATTGGTCAGAGGAATGGCATTGGGAATTCCGCACGTAAGCCCTGCGAAACCAACGGTGACACATCCGTCGTGTTGCCAGAGATAAAAGACTGGCTCCGTGACCCCTACGGGATTCGAACCCGTCCTGCCACCGTGAAAGGGTGGTGACCTAGCCACTAGTCGAAGGGGCCGACTCCAATGGCCCGGTTATACCGGCCCGATCGGCGGGCTACCAAACAGTATCAAAATTATAATGTTCCAGAGTAATAATCTTGCGTTTCAGAAAACGAAAGCTTACTCGCGAGGCGTTAAAAACGGACCTTATCTTCGCCCCGATGTCCAAACAAATCTATTACGTAGAGACATTCACAACCAAGCCTTTTCAGGGCAGTCCGGTTGCTGTTTGTCTTCTGGAGCATGCGGAAGAGCGTCCGTGGATGTTAAACATTGCGGCGGCGCTAAACCTGCCGGAAGCGGTTTTCGTTGTACCCCGAGGCCCGAACCGATTCGACCTTCGAACGATGACGACCCGGTCGGAAATAGAGCCAGGCGCCTCCACCGTATTGGCTGCCGCGTCCATTCTGTTTAGTAAGCGGATGGCCGATCGTACGAAACCGATCACCTTTTTCACACATGTAGGATCAATCTCCGCCTCGATCGCTAACCGCACGATCGAAATGAACTTTCCCGCTCAGGAAGCAGTGGAAGTGACCACTCCGCTACCCCTACTGACAAAGGCATTGGACCGCGAGCCGCAGTACGTCGGGCAACGTGGCAAGGACTTTCTCGTACTGTTATCGTCCGAATCCGCGCTGAAACGGGTACGTCCCGATTTTGCATTGCTGCGCCAGACAGAAGTGCAAGGTCTTATCGTAACGGCGCCCGCTGGTGCCAGCCGCAAGTACGATTTTGCTGTTCGCACGTTTTATCCCGATATCAACGTAGGGCAAGGCGACCCAACCACTTGCTCACTCCATTCGATGCTTGGGCCATTTTGGATGCCTCGTCTCGGGAAGACACAGCTTACAGGTTATCGTTACGCTCGCTGGGGAGGCCTTTTAGATTTAACAGTAGATGGGGATCGCATTAAATTCTGCGGCGAAGCTGTCACCATCTTCGAAGGTGAGCTGAAAGTTTAATTACTCGAAACGCAGAGCATCGATCGGGCTCATATTCGCTGCTTTAAGAGCAGGATATAACCCGAATACAATACCGACCAGCGAGCAAACCCCAAGGCCGATACCAACCCAAACTGTAGGCACATATACGCTCGCGTGAATAAAAACAGCGATCAGGTTACCCAATCCAATACCGATCGCAATACCAATAACTCCGCCGATCTCGCAAAGCACAACGGCCTCTGTTAAGAACTGACCGGCGATATCTGTCTTCGTCGCTCCCATCGCCTTACGAATGCCGATCTCTTTTGTCCGCTCGGTAACAGAGACGAGCATAATGTTCATAATGCCGATCGAAGCAGCCAGTAAGGCAATTGCGCTGATACCAAAACCCGCATACGACAGGTACTTCGAGAATGACTCAAATTGTAGCGTCAGGCTGGTGTTATTCTCGACTTCAAAATCATTTTCAGCACCGGGTTTTACCCCCCGAACAGAGCGAAGAGCGCCGATGACCTCGTCCTGCGTTTCATCGAAAAGATTTTTATTTCGAGCACGGACCGTCATCTGAAGAGACGTTTCGGACTCCTGAATGAAATATTTAAGCTCATTCGTAATCGGAATAAGCGCAAAGCCATCCTGACTTTGCCCCATTCCTCCACCCTTCTTTTCGAAGACACCGACCACCGTATAATTGTGGCCGTTCATGCGGACCGTTTTACCAAGTGGGTCTTCGCCGTTTTTGAAAACGCGATCGACGATATCCTGCCCCAGCACCGTGACGTCTCGTGCATATTGCACATCGTCGGCAGTAAGCATTCTTCCCTTCGATACGTCACGGTTATGGTTGATGGTGTAGTTATCGTCCGAACCCTGTAGGTAGAATTGCGGATCGCTCGTTTCATTGCCGTAGCTCACTGAAAGCGGCGCGTAAGTATGCTCTGCACTAACGGCCAAAGGTAACGAGGCGGTCTGGCGCACAAAGCGGATCTGCTCATAGGTGATCTGCTTGCGCTTCATATACTTCAGCCAATCGCTTCCACCCATTTGAATGGATGGCCACTTCTTGATCGTGAATGTTTCGGAACCGAGCTGAGAAAGCGATTGATCGATGCTACTCGTAAGCGCTCCCAAAGCAGTCATTACCCCAATGATCGAGAACACACCGACGATTATGCCGAGCAGCGTCAGCGAACTTCGCAGCTTATTTGCTCGAAGTGCCTCAAATGCTTGTGCGATGTTCTCTCTGGATAGCATTACTCGTAACGAAGTGCGTCTACAGGGTCCAACTTACTCGCTCGCCAGGCTGGCAAGATACCGCTCACGACGCCAATTCCTAACGATAGGCCCAAGCCAGTTGCGATCAAACCTAAAGAAAAATTGAGATGAACCGAAGAGTCGGAAGTCAAGATACTGTGATTGATATATAGCGATGCTGAGTAGGCGATCAGGAGCCCAATCGACCCGGCGACTAAACAAAGCATTGCTGCCTCCGAAAGGAATTGTGCCAGTACCATTCGCCGCCGTGCACCGATAGCCTTTCGAATACCGATCTCACGAGTGCGCTCTTTTACCCCAACGAACATAATGTTCATAATGCCAATACCACCTACCAATAAGGATAGACTGGTTATGACCAGGCCGATGGTCGTTAGTACATTGGTCAATGCATCGAACTGCGTGTTGAACTCATCTTCGCTATTGATACCGAAGTTATCGTCATCACTCGGTTTTAATCCCCGGATCGCACGCATGTGAAATCGTGCCTCTGCTTTAGTATCTTCTTTATCGAGTACATTTTTTGCTTTGACAGCGATAGTAAGCGAGCGATCGGAATTTCCGAATGCATTCAGCATCGTCTGAAGCGGTAGAATCACCTCGTGGTCAACAGACCAAAAGCCGAACATACCTCCTACCTGCTTCGCTACACCAATGATCTCGACCGAATATCCATTCAGCCGGATCATCTTACCTATTGGATATTGCTTATGCAGCAGGTCATTCCAAACATCGTAACCGATCACACATACGGGGCGCGCACTGGACAGCTCCTGCGTAGCGAAGAACCGGCCTTGGTCCATTTGGATAGAATTGGTAACCTCATACGCAGCATCGACACCGGAAACACGCATGTTTTCCAAGCTCGATGCGCCATATTTTAGCGTAACATTCCACTCACCCGCAGAAACGCTAACACCCTTTGCGGTCGTCATTCGACGACGAAGCTTATCGGCATCCTCGAGTGTAATGTTCGGACGATTACGTTGCATCCGCCAATCGCCGCCCGACCAGCTATGCTTATCGATGTAATAGACATCGGTACCCATGAAGCTCGTTGTTTCATGGAACATGTCCGTAAGCCCTGTCAGGAAAGAACTCATGAGCGTTACCGTCACAATGCCGATGATAATGCCCAGCATTGTGAGCGCAGAGCGCAAAGGGTTAGCACGGAGCGCCGTGCGCGCCATGCTTACTCCTTCCACTGTATCCTGAAAGAATCGGGGCATTGTAAACTATTCAGCTTAGACCAAGGCGCGTTCGATCACCTTTTCATCCCGCTCGATAAGACCATCCTTGATTCGGACGATTCGCTCCGCATGTCGGGCGATGTCTTCTTCGTGGGTTACAAGGATGATTGTATTTCCTTGTTCGTGAAGCTCGTTAAAGAGCCGCATAATATCTTCACCCGTCTTGGAATCGAGGTTACCCGTTGGCTCATCCGCAAGGATGATCGATGGCCTGGTAACAAGAGCGCGGGCGATAGCAACGCGTTGGCGTTGCCCCCCCGAGAGTTCATTCGGCTTATGGCTCGAACGTTCTAATAATCCTACATGCTCGAGTGCTTCGATCGCTCGTTGACGGCGCTCGTCCTTGCCAACTCCGGCGTAGATAAGTGGGAGCTCAACATTATGAAGAGCATCACTACGTGGCAATAGATTAAAAGTCTGGAAGACGAATCCGATCTCCCGGTTGCGAATGTCAGCCAGATCATTATCATCCAAGCCGGCAACGTTTATTCCATTGAAGTAATAATTGCCAGTGGTAGGCGTATCGAGACAACCAATGATATTCATGAGCGTCGATTTACCCGAACCGGACGGCCCCATGATGGCAATGTACTCGTTCTTTTGTACCCCGAGCGTGACACCTCGCAAGGCGTATACATACTCGGTACCCATTCGATATATCTTCTGAATATCCTCCAGATAGATAACCGAGTTTTGCGCGTTACGCGTTGGCTGACCGTCCACCGATGTAAAGCTCATATTAATTCGACCCACTCTTTCCTGAATTATCGACCTTAATTATCTTACCATCCTCAAGTTCTTTAGAAACAGCACGGAAATTTCCTTTGACGACTTCTTCACCACCTTTAAGACCATCGAGTATTTCGACATAGGCGTTATCGGAAAGACCGGTCTTGATCGCAACCTTCTTTGCAGTATCTTTATGAACGATAAAGACGATCGTAGGCACGACGTCACCATCGTTGAACGTACCGCGATTCGCTTCCCGAATGCGCTTGAGCGAATCCGCTGCTTGTTCGTCTTCCGTTTCACGTCGCGTCACCGACATAATTGGCACTGCAAGTACATTCTCCTTTGTCTGCGTCTCGATACGAGCTGTGCAACTCATACCCGGTCGAAGATCCTCGCTACCAAAATCATCGAGCCGCACTTTGACAGTGAAATTAGTGGATTGATCCTGCGTACCCGTGCCCGCAAGCTTTGCACTGTTCGCGATCTCGATCACTTTACCGGTAAAAGTGCGATCCGGAAAAGCGTCGATAGAGATCTTCACATGATTACCGATCTTGATATTGACAACGTCGTTCTCGTCAACATCGACCATCGCGTTCATCACGGTAAGATCGCTGATCGTCATCATCTCTGTACCGGCGAACTGGCTCGTTCCAACGACCTTCTCGCCAAGCTGAGAAATAAGCGATGTGATGACACCATCCATGGGAGATAGCACGCTGGTCTTGCCAAGAGATTCACGATATTGCTGCATTTGGCTCTCGGCAGCCTGCGCCTGATAGTTTGCAGCATTGAGAGCAGCCGTAGCGGCATCATATCGCGATTTTAATGCATCGTAATCCTGGTCCGACATTAAATGGCTCGCCTTGAGACGATCGCCGCGAGCAAGGTCCTGCTTCGCCTGGATAAGCGCGGCCTTCTGCTGCTCTGCCTGAGCCAGCGCAGAGCGGTGATTTGCAAGAGCCGATTCGTATTGCTCCTGAAATGTTACCGGTTTGATCTTAGCAACCAATTGGCCTTTCTTTACTCGATCTCCTTCCTTAAATGGAAGCTCGATGATCTCGCCTGGTACTTCCGGCGATACCTTCACTTGAACCTCCGGTTGGATCTTGCCGGTCGCCTGAACGACTTCGGTGATCGTATGTCGCGATACTTTCTCCGTTTGCACTACGATCGGCTTTTCTTTGCGGCCACCGACCACAGCCACGATCAAAACGATCGCTATAAGGGCGCTCAGGACGATCCATATTGTTCGAGCACGTTTGCGTTTCTTTTGACGCGCAAGCAATACACTACTTCCGGGCGCACCGCCCACTGTGGGACCTCCATTAGTCCCTGTCGTACTAAGAGGGGTATTCACACCAATTGTTGTTTTCGTTTTTGACATCATATTCGAGAAGGGCAAATCAATCAAACTCAGTAATTCCACTGGCCCAAGGTATATTGTAGCTGTCGCTGAGCCAGCACCCAACTGTACTTGGCGTTGACCCAACTGACCCGAGCTCCTACAACCTGGTTCTCGGCGACGACAACATCGACTTGAGTACCAGCGCCTACGCTCAGGCGTTCTTCGGCAAGGCGTAAACTCTCTTCGGCACTACGAAGTCCGATATTCGCCGCATCGAGTGCTTGTTCGGCCCCCTTTAGATTGTTAATGGCTACAGTAACATCATTCCGAATCTGCTGAACGTATTGCTGTAAAAGGATCTCCGCATTTTCCACATCCACTTCTTCTTCTTGCATCAGCAGACGGGTTTGCATAGCGTCAAAGATCGGTACGCTCAAGGAAAGTCCGGCTGTCAAACCATTCGCCACCTGAACTCGGCTAAGGTCCGAATTTGCACCAGACCCGCCAATACCTGCGGAGGCATTTAAGCTTGGATACAGCGCGCCACGCGTTTCATCAATCCTGAACTTGTCTGCGTCGATCGTAGCAAGTTGAGCAAGAATATCTGGGCGATGATCGATCGCCTGATCGATTTTGCCTGGTTGAATTGTGGTATCGACGGCAATCCGACTGGCTGGACCGGTTGACGTATCGATACCCACCAAACTAAAAGTATAGTTGGGAAATTGATCGGGAGGGACATTAAGCACAAAAAGAAGCGTTGCCTGCGCATTTTCGTAACTATTCCGAGCTTGAATCAGCGAAACCGAATCCTGTCCAACAACGGCTTCCTGTTGATAGACCTGACCGATCGGAACAACGCCTGCCTCGTACTTCCCTCGGACCAAATTCAATTGCGCGACGGCTTCCTGAAGTGTCTTCTGTGCGGCATCCACAAGTTCAGCGTTCCGGAGAACGTCGAGGTAGTCGGTTGTAACAGTGAACGCCGTTACCTGACGATTCCAAATATAGCTATTTTGCGCTGCTCCTAGCGATGCCTCAGCAACGTTCACGCGCGCCAAATCAGACCCGCCATTAAAAAGATTATATCCGACTGAAGCCTTCCAAGTAAGTGTATGAGAACCGGATGGCACAGACTCCGTACCAGTCGGGACCTGAATCGGAATTCCTCCGATCACCGTATCGGCAAATATTGCCCGTGTTCTCTGAGCTTGAAGCGAGTAGTCGTAGTTCCAGCCTGCCGAAGCACCGGCTGTTGGCAACCACATATTGTCTTTCGAACGCGTGACCTCGATCGCTCCTCTTCGAACGTTGTTCGAATCAATCCGCGTATTATAATTTCGAAGAACAGCGAGTTTAACCGCCTCGTCCAATGTAAGTGTCTTAGGTACTTGAGCCGTACTAGGAGTTGATTGGCTCGGAGCATTCTGACCAAAGGCATTTGGTGCCATTGCGAACGATGAGAGCCCTACCGTAACAAGTAGTGAGTAGAATATGGGAAGTCTCATTGAAAAAGAAGCAAAAATCTCCGACAGGAAACCATAAAAAACGAGAGAAGCTCTCCTTTATTGTACGAAAAGAATTAAACTCCGGGATTAGACGAAAAAGAGCCGTTTTGTTACTACCTATATACAAAAGAATTTGCAACTGTTAACGCATTTTCAGCGATTTCTGGGGGTACTCGCCTGTTTGACCAGATCGGATGAACATTCTAAAAGCCCTGTTTCTTGTAGTCGCGGGAGGCGCTACGTTGTTAGGCGTCGAATTGAGCGAACATACTCATTCGCCTCGCTGGAACGTCAAAACTCTAGCGGATTCACTCATTGTAGCTGAATCCCCTGTTCCAACTACGATCGATGAGCAATACGCGCTTCCCATGCCGGACGTTGGCGAATCAGTAAAGCGATTACCTTCTGAACGCACGCTATACTCGCTCGAAGGCCGACTTGTGGAAGTGAAAAAGGAATTCGACGGCGATTATCATCTCGTAATCCAGGATCCTAAAACGGAATTAAAGATAGTGGCAGAAATACCGGATGGATCGTCGAAAGCACCGGAACAGTATAAGTCAGATTTCGCCGAAGCACGTAAAATGATCGATCAACTTGTCGGAAAACCAGGAATGCTAGGTATCAAGCCCAAGGTGCCGCCAAGGATCGAAGTGACTGGCCTCGGCTTTTTCGATGAGCCGCATATGTTTACTCCAGAAGGTATGGCGCCGAATTGCCGAGAGATACATCCGGTACTTAAGGTTCGGGCTCTCTCCTAATCGGTTGATAATCGTTTAATAAAGTCCTCGGAACTCTTGCAGGTCCCGAAACCCTATACCCCCGAACTTAGGGAAAGCGTGGAAATCAGGACTATTATTCATCATGAGGAAAGCGTGGCGGCGGGATTTGTGTCCGGACCGGTAAACCCCGAACTACCGAACGGGTCATCGAATGTAGAAGCAACCCAAATCTCGTTTACGAACGAGATCATTCGGAAGTCGATCCATCTTTGCTCGTTATCGATCCCGATCGTTTATTATTATGTCCATCGGGAGACGGCCCTTATGCTTCTGGTGCCGATCGCGCTATTCTCGATCGCAATCGACATGGGGCGGCATTTTATTCCTGCTATCCAGCGCCTGGTTGCCATCTTTTTTGATAGGATCCTACGCCCGCACGAGCGTCAGCATGGTCTGCTGAGCGGCGCTTCATATGTGCTCATCAGTGCCGTTATTTGTGTCTTGATCTTTCCAAAGCTGATCACGGTGACGGCGTTCTCTATCCTTATCGTTTCCGATGGCTCGAGTGCATTGTTCGGACGCGCGTTCGGTAAACACCGCTTTCTCGATAAAAGCCTGGAAGGTACACTGGCGTTTATTATCTCCGCCTGGGTGGTCGTCTTTATGGCCCCCAAAGCAGGACCGGTACCCATCGAATACGTTATAGGCGCTTTGGGCGCAATTGTCGGCGGAATTGCGGAAGCTGCGAGTGTCACACTTCGAATGGATGACAATTTTTCCGTGCCACTGTCGATCGGATTTACAATGTGGGGTCTATATTGGCTGGCAGGCGTCGTCGATCCCGCTCATTTTGAAAGTGTGTACCGAAGCTTGCTTGCGATTTCATAAGAGGTCCCTACCTCGTTTGCTGTAGGATTAAGTTGAAACGGACTCATCAGCAACTATTTAGCACTGCTGTCAGCCTTCTGTTATTATGCTTAGCAGGAACGGCTGCAGCCCAATTCTCTGGTTCGATCGGCATCGGCGGAGAAAGCACGAATAACGTTCAAAGCCTGGATACCTCTGCCCCGGACCAATTGCTTCTTCCAGCCTTTGAGCTCAATTATGATTGGCATCTATCTGGTATTTCGAAGCTAACGCTTACCGGCGCGTATACTCCAAACTTTTACTCGGTGAATCCGGCATTTAGTTTTAACGAGACGACGATCGGCGCAACGGGCATATTTTATCTTACCAATCAGAATTCTATTGCTCAAGAAGCTCAGGCGAAAAGCAATGATATCAGTACACTACCGCATACTAATTCTCATTTTTCGCAATTTAGCAGAGGCGAGCTACCACCTCTCGTAACTCTGCCATTCACATTTTCCTCTCAGTCGATAGAGCACTCTCGTCAGCAAAATGACGACGCTCAAAGCAAAAACGATTCGCTCGTCAATATAGCAGTTTCGGCACTATATACCCTGAGTGGTGAGCTTGACTCTACGGACATTGTCACGAAAGGTGTGTCCAAAGCACGAGTCTCTGAACTCGAAGACCTTCGTGATTCGATCTCTGATGTGCTTTCCTCTATTGGCGATCTTCTCGATTCGATCGGTTACAGCGAAAGTTCAGCCGAGATCATGCACGCCGAGTTGCAGCACTTAAAGCCGCGCCTGCAGGAGCTGATGCCTCTGACAAAGCCGTTTCATACCGATCCCAAACTTTTAGACGCAGCCATAACAGCGTTGGACGAAGCGAAACCGATCTCGGATTTCCTTTCAGCGAGTGCCACACCGAGTACACCTTCGTCTACTTCGGAAGAGAAGAAAAAAATCATCGGGCAGTTATCAAATGTGGAAGGGTCTGCGGTTAGTGGCGAAGAAGCGGAAGCGCCGCCCGCACCAACACTGACTTTAGTAACATCCAGTGAACGGCTCCGGGATTTTGGATATAATGAAGTTCTTGTACATGAAGACGTCGATGACTCCGGTGCAACGACACTCGCCACCTCACTTACCGTACCAATATCTTACACTTCGCATACAGCAACGAGCTATACTCCAGCTGATTCCTTATTGTTTGGTGCAAATTATGGTGGAAATCCGAATGATACAAAGACCTTTGCATTTAGTGCAGCTTTGGAAGGGCTTCCCAGCACTAACTTCAGTTTGCGCGGCAGTTATGATTATACTCGAACGACCAATCCGTTTGATAGTGTAAACACGAATACCGAAAACCGCTTTCGTTTGATCTCCCGATTTGAACCTGGAAAATCGACGGTATTATTCGGGGAAGCTTCTGTCGGTTTTCGAGATTATCTCGACCCGCTACAGGTCTCCGTTGTTTCGACTGTCAAGACTGGAAAAAACAAAGGCAGGCAAGATACTACTACCACTGTTGTCGGCTCGAAGTTCAGCCAATTCTCATACGGTTTGGGTGTAAGCCAATTTATTGGAGAGCGTTTTGTCGCTGGAGGATTGATCGCCTTCAATAAAAACCCGAACTTGCGCGCCTATGTGACCACAGCACAAATTTTCCAGGTAGGAAAATCGAAGTTAGTGAGAGCTGCCGTCCAGATCGCGGACGACGAATATACCTACAATCTTTCGCGTTTTACGATCTTTTCTGTCGCTCGCATTTTTGCCGACCTCGACTTCGGAGCCGATTTTTCGTATGAGGACAGAACGTATGGCTCGGCTACCGGACCTCGGGGAGGCGTTTTGCAACCGGGACGCACGGAAGCTGCAAGATTCTATAATATCAGTCTCTCTAAGCTGATTCCCATCGAAAATCGACTGGCCGGCATTTTTAACGCCGCTCTTCTTCAAGCCAAGCTTGAATTATCCGATGTAAGCAGTTCTGATCCTCAGCATCTATACAGTTACCAGGCGTCGGTTTTTACGATCAGCGCCAATTTACTTTTTTAGTGATGCCTTCTCCGCTGAATCGGACACTCCGTCTCGACACAAATGATTGGAATGCGCCTATTGCATCACTGAACGATCTCCGCTTGAATCCAGCCGTCTCCAATATTTACTGCGGAGATGTCCTCGAAGCTCTCGATCAGCTACCGGAGCATTCCTTCGATCTTATTCTCGCCGATCCTCCCTATAACTATGGCGTTGATTTCGGTAATGATAGCGACCACCGCGATGATGAGGATTATCAAGAGTGGGTTACACTATGGCTGAATAAACTCGGGCGAATTTCGAAGCAAACCGCTTCCCTCTATATCTGCACCGGTTGGCAACATTCTGGATTCTTCCAGGAACAACTACAGCGTGCAGGGTGGACCGTTATGAACCGGATAACCTGGAAACGCGATAAGGGCCGTGGTGCTAAAGCGAATTGGAAGCAGAATATGGAAGACATCTGGTTTGCGGTTCAATCTCCCAAATCATACACCTTCAATCTGGAGTCGGTAAAAGTTCACAAAAAAGTGATCGCACCATACAAGGAGAATGGCCTACCGAAGGACTGGACTGTCGATACTGACGGCAAGCCGTACAGGATGACACATCCCTCTAATATCTGGACCGATCTTACCGTCCCGTTTTGGTCCATGCGAGAGAACACACCACATCCGACACAAAAACCAGAATCGCTGGCCGAACGGCTCATATTGGCATCATCGAATGACGGTGATCGGATTCTCGATCTCTTTAGTGGCTCGGGTACGTTTTCAGTCGTTGCAAAGCGGCTCAAGAGAGAATTTGTTGGGTTCGAAATGAACCCAGAGTATGTTCGTTACGCGTTGAAACGGCTTTCGCTAGTGGACAATCCATCTCAATAATGAAGATCGCCTGTATCCAATTTGCTCCAATAAGGTCGGATAAAACGCGTAATTTATCCCATATTCGTGAGCTGGTAAAATCTGTAACTGCCGATCTCATTGTCCTGCCCGAGTTAGCACTTACCGGATATTTTTTCAAAACTTGCAATGAGATTCTATCTTTAGCTGAATCTATCTCGGGCCCTCTTGCACAGGAGTTAAGTGAATTAGCTCGCTCCACAGGTACCGCGATCGTTACAGGATTTCTTGAGAAGGAAGATGACCGCTATTATAACTCCGCACTTGCATTCGATTGTAAGGGAGCATTAGCCGGTCATTATCGCAAGGTTCATCTCTTTTATTTTGAGACCCTCGTTTTCTCTCCCGGCGATCTTGGCTTTCCTGCTTTTTCCTTAGAGACGCGATCGGGCTCCGCTTCTGTTGGGATGTTGATATGCTACGATTGGCGATTTCCGGAGGCGGCACGATCAGTGGCGCTGGGAGGCGCGGACCTAATCGCAATGCCCTCTAATATCGTAACGACCACCGGAATGCTTCACGCAACGCTTCAGACCCGGGCGTTCGAAAATAAAGTAGCTCTTGCATTTGCTGATCGCATCGGCACGGAAACAAATGACGGCGAAGAGCTTCTCTTTCGTGGGGAGAGCGCGATCATCGGGATGAATGGAGAGATATTGGCAAAAGCTTCGCCTACCGCTGAAGAGATCCTTGTTGCCGATGTCGATCTCTCGCGGGCAGGAAATAAACGCATTAATCAATTCAACGATATTTTCGGCGATAGAAAATCGGGCGGTTATGGTCTTTAACCGACTTTATTTTTCAAATGTGATCCAGAGTCCCAACCCTGCAAAGATCACTGGAAAAAAGAAGCTATAAAATTGAGCGATGGCAACAAGGTAACGCGGCGGTACCAGGTTCACGTGGATGAGGATCGAAGCTATAATACATATTACTGCCAATACTACTCCGATCTCTCGCGCCTTAGCAGAAAGCATGGTAATGGCATAGTATACGATCGAAAGACCGGCAATGATCTCTTCAATTTCGAATTGACCGGCGATCGTCACTTGGATCCTTCCAATAGAGACAGCCAGTAAATAAATACCTGTCAAAAATATCCCTGCTCCTCCGATCGATAAAAGCGCTGATGTCTCCCTTTTGCTGCTGAACCCCTGAGAGGAGATCATCAGTCCAATGAGTAGTACGATCATACCAGTTGTGAAGACTTCATTGAAAAAGAACAGGCGGTATTGAGTCGCGATCTGTAATACGACGTACAAGAGAAAGAAAAAACCAAGCAGGATGCGCGCGCCGGCTCCTCCCTCTTTAGGGGTATTCGCATATTCTTGTATCTGTGGCTCTCTTTCTTGACTGGAATGGCGGCGGCGCAAGTATGTCAAAACAATATAGGCAACCCCTGCCAGACCAACCGTCAAAAAATTCAAAAACAAAAAAAGAACTCTCAAATATGCCGGATCGATATCCAGTCTTTGACTAAGATCGGAAGCGATGCCAGCGATCATTTTTGTGCTGTCTGTATCAGACGGTGTTCGCGATATGTTGGATAAGCGCACGGATGAGGCCGGTCTTTTCCACGCTACGAACATCGTTACAGCCAGCACGCAATATAAAAGCACACTTCCCCATTGAGCAATATCGGAGAATATGATCGTCAGGACTGGATGAAGGTAATAGAAGCTATCCCCCTCCACACGTGGAAGTTCGAGGATCGCTGCAAATATGAGCAGCGAGATCGCTATTGCTTGCGTAGGCCATAACCTGCCTGATCTCTGGCCGATAAATCGATCGAATAATATTTTCGATGATGCCTCGAATCGTTCGCGTGGTGTCGCGTACGACGCTGGCAATTCGACCGTCAAGTTACTAACGATGTGTTCTTCGTCAGGGATCGAGATCGTAAGTAAGATATACAGGAGTGCTATAACCGGCGCTGCAAGCAAACCGACTACAAATAAGAGACGAACGAGCACTACAGGAATTCCATACAGTTCTGAAATCCCCAGAGCAACACCCGAAATAAGGCGGCCCGATCGTGGCCTGGTAAGAACGAACACTTCTAAATTTGGGCTAAGCGATCTCCCTGATACGAATTATCTCCCGCTCGGTAACAACCGTATCGAGCGGTTCATCATGCGGCTCCGCGGGAATATTATTCACTTCCTGTGATGCAAACGCAAGCCCAATTCGCTCCACAGAGCGGGGCAATTGGGATAGGAATTCATCATAAAAGCCTTTACCATATCCAAGACGCGTGCCGTTACGGTCAAAGGCTGCAAGCGGTATCAAGACTGCGTCGAGGTTTTCGAGTGAGGATGGGCTCCGCTCGATAGGTTCTTCCAGTCCAAATCGCCCTTTCTTTAGCTCCGTCAGTCCACGGATCTCGGTATGCACGAGCAATTCTTTTCCATCAAGCATTTCGACAACCGGCACGACCACACGAATTCCCCGTTCAAGCGACCGCTCGATGAACGATCGGGTTTCCACCTCCGACCGAAAGCTGATATAACAATGGATGAATTTCGCCTGCCGTACCGTAAGATACGGTTCAAGTATAGCAATAATACGCTCACTTATCTCATGACGTTCTTCGGTACTAATACGATCGCGTAGCGTGAGCGACTCTACCCGAAGCTGGCGGCGCACTTCGAGGGTCCCGGATGATTCTGTCGGCAGAGTTGGTGAGATCAATGGAGCTTCAACAAACGCAGCGATACAACGCTACCGTTCGGAGAAGAAATTCGGACGGTGTAAGCTCCGGCAGCAATGCTGCTGACATCAATAAAATGCGCGTTCTGCCCCGGCGTGCAATGAATGTTGCTCGATTCGCGAAGTATTCCGAGATCGTCGGCAAGTTCAAGATGAACATCGCTCTCCGAGCTGGTGGTTACCATTATCCGGGCCTCACCGCTTTCAACGGGATTATTTACTATTGCGGCACTCATAAGAAGAGGATGCCCACTTAGGACCGCTCGAGTGATCGATGAGCCACAAACGCCAGCACCCGCAATGGAGCTTGTATCAACGGTCCAATTCAGGCATCCCGATTTCTCAGGTGTTGCGATCTGTGCTGTAATAAGAGAAGAATCTTGTATCGATACGTATCGGTCGACATCGAACGTGACCAGCGAGCTCCCGGAGGGAGAGGCGATCGATGATGTGGACGTGACCGTTATAGCGTAACCATTGGCTTCCGGCTGAATGGACGAGATCGTGGCATTTGAAAGTCCAGGTGCCAACGCAATACTCGATCGGTTGATCGTCGCCACGTTCGGATCGTCCACATCGAGATGCACGACGATCGTACGTAGATCAAACGGGGTCATATCGGCGGCTGTCCGGATATCATAGGAAGCGTGAACGCTGTCTTTGATGCCAGTCGCAACAACAGAAGTTGCTGCAATAGAGGTAAGGCGCTGAAGTAGCAGTGTGTCAGCTTTCATCACCTGCGTCCCACCCATAAACTGTAAAATAAGAGTATCACCGGCTACCGCTGTTGGGTCGAAGTGAACGGTAATAGTTTGTGAAGTTCCGCGCTGAAGTGTATCCGGAAAGGACCGGTCGAATACCAGGCCGGCTTTTGTGCCCTGTGCCGAGATACCTGTGACCGTCACCTCTCGAGCGCCAGTATCAACAATAGAAACAGACGCTACAATCGGGCTGCTCACTGCACAGAAGTAGGTCACTTGTTGAGTATCGGGTACGGAAAGTGGTGGTCGAATGACGCTTGCCATCAGCGTACCCGCATGATAATTCGGCGATGATGATCTCGAAAAGACCTGTAATTGTGCGGTGTTTGTTGTCGAGTATCCAGGATTGGCTTGAATCTTCAATTGTAAGCTTTGCCCAGCGGGAATAACGATCGGTAATTGAAGCGGGCCTATAATGCTAAATCCATCGGCGGGAGAAATGGCGATATCATTTATTGCGATATCGACATCACTCGTATTTATAATGGGCGCGATAGTATCCTTTACTTCGCCGGCATACATCACACCAAAATCAATAACATTGGGATCAATGGTGAAAGAACCCATCGAATCGATCGCAGTTAACGTACACGTCGGTGAGGATTGCGTCCCCAGTACCACAAGTTGACCATCCTTCTGACCCAGCAGGTCCGTAGCAATGAATGATACACGGATCGCTACGGAATCCCCCGGCGCCAACATAAACGGCGTCTGTTCTCCAGAGATTGTCTGTGCCGAGAACGATGTATCTGATTCCACGATCTCGAGTGCAGTGACTGTAGCAGTATCCGCCCCTGTTGAGTACATCATTATAACGGAATCTCGATACACACCGGGCGCAAGTTTACCGAAGTCGATGGAGCTATTTGAAAGCGCGAGCGCAGAATGCCCACCACCAATTCCCGAAAGTGGGACCGCTATAGTCCCATCGGTCGTCTGGATAAGGAGTACCGCCGATCGTAACCCAATACCCTGAGGATGAAAAGTGATCGTTAGCTTGGTATGAGCTGCCCCCGCTGGCACCACGAACGGTGTGGAGAACGGAGCTGAAACCGTAAATTCACCGCTATTTAACCCACCAACTGAAAGCCGGTCTATCTGAATATCAGAGCTGGAAGTGTCCCATATTTCCAGCACTAAATTTTTAGAGCCGGTGAGACTGACACTTCCAAAATCCACCTTTGTTGAATCGAGAGCAAGACGAACATTGCCAAACACCGGTGTGCTCAGCAGAAATAATAAAATGCCTATGGCAAGCGGGCGCCTCACGATCTCATGTTCTCTGTAATAAAGACACGGCAGGCAGGGCGAAAGTCACATGAAAATCGCGCCCTTCTGCAAAAATCATTTCTGCTTGCATTTGTTGTATTTGGACATGAAAACGCCCATTCTCGCTATTCTGGTTGTGACGGCTGTCTTCGTGCTTTCCATTAATTCCTGCACAAAGACTGTCACCGATACGGTTTACGACACGACGCACGATACGGTCCATCTGCACGATACCATTGGTCCTGCGCTGATCCGGTTCATTTCCATGCTGCCGGATAGTATAACTGGCGGCTCGCCAGTGGTGCTTTCATTCAGTTCCGATCCTAAAACAGCGAGCTTTTTTGCCGGCAATACGATCGGTGGAAGCTATTATCCAGTTGCGCACGATACGGCAATTCAATATTATGTCTTTTTCGCCGGGCGCCTGTTCGATTCCATTCCGATGCCGAAATTGCGACCCAATTCTGTAAATACGTATGCCCTCTTTTTAAATACGAAAGGACAGATCTATTACGTGCCTCCCGCCAGCGATTCGACAAAGTTGAAAACTCCCCCATCTGGTTACGCCTATTTGCGATTTATCAATGGGGTACCCGATTATCCTGTACCGGTCGCTACGTTTTACCTGGATATCGATACGGTCGGAAATAGCTATTCGCTTTATCATCTTAACGGCCAACCGCGGCCTATTGGATTTACAGAGATCAGCGAGTATGCTTTAGTCAAGGCGGGTACTCATAAAGTGTTTGTGAGTGCTCCATACTCCAGCGATGCGGATTTTACCGTTCCTTTTTCATTCCAGGATGGCTCCTTCTATACTGCGCATGTTACTGGCAGTCACTCCAACAATACCGCGAAATTTCTGATCGACGCAGAGTAATCGACGCACAGTAATTAACGAAGGGTTCGCCATCGGCTTCTCAAAATTCATAGCGGCACGCTACTTACTCTCTTCGACAAGAGAGCGCGATACTGCATCGGATGCCTCGGGTAAGACTGGTCCCTCATCGGAACGCCGTTTTATTTCCGGTATTGTCTTTATAGCTGCAGGGGGAGTAATGCTCGGTACGGCTGCCCTTGTGGTAACACTCTCCATTTTAAGCGGCTTCGAACAGACGCTAACGAATAATGTACTCGGCTTTACATCGAATATTGAAATATCTTCCTATGGCAATCGACCGCTGCCAGATTATCCCGGTACGTCTCGTTACCTTATTCGGAAGGTGCCAGAGATTCGCCAGATGACGCCGTTCGTGGAACGCCAAGCCATTCTGCGATCCCCACGAGGTGTTGCCGGAGTTGTTATGAGGGGGGTACCCGCAACGGACACCACCGTTCTTGCACTCAAGCGAATTATTGCGGGACGAGGACTGGCCTCTACCGCCGGTGACACGGTCGATCCGATCGTTATTAGTAAAGGACTTGCACATCAGCTCCATACTGATGTAGGTAAATCGGTCGCAGCGATCCGGTTTAACGAGCGGCTTCGAACTCGCGAAGACATCCTTGCGAATCTTCACAAATTTCGCGTGGTAGGGATATACTCGACGGGCATGTCCCAATATGATGACATGCTGGCGTACACAACTCTTCCTGCAGCCCAAGCCTTTAACGGGTTTAGCTTAACGCAAGTTAGTGGCTATGATATTCGAACACCAACGCTCGAGTCGTCGAACCCGGTAGCGGCGAAGATCAATAATATGCTCCACTATCCCTATGTGGCACGAAGCGTTTATGATGTTTACCCGACGATCTTCGCGTGGATCGATCTGCAGAAGAAGCCCATCCCGATCATTCTGGGCCTGATCATTCTTGTTGCTGCATTCAACATTATTTCAACATTGCTTCTCATTGTAATTGAAAAGACACGGTCCATTGGCATACTAAAATCATTGGGAGCCAGTAATGGCGGCGTAGCACGCATTTTTATTACACAAGGAATGACCATTGCAGTCGTTGGGACGCTATTAGGTGACACCTTGGGCTTTATTCTCTGTTTATTGGAATCCCAGTTTCATTTCTTTAAGCTACGATCGGAGATTTACTTTATGTCGTCCGTGCCAGTATCAATCGAGTGGCAACATTATGTCATCGTATCAGCTATTGCGCTTATTCTGGCTCTTAGCGCCACATTGATTCCCGCCCGTATTGCAGCGCGAATGCGACCATTGCACGCTCTTAATTTCGCATGAGCGATCCGACTATTCCAGTCGCCGTTGCTTTATTGGTAAAGAACGGCTCCGTTCTGATGGGTGAACGTCGCCCGGATAAAGTATACCCATTGCATTGGGAATTTCCGGGCGGTAAATTAGAAGAGGGTGAAACAGCGCTTCAGGCAGTCCGACGTGAGTTACACGAAGAACTGGCGATCGAGGTGCTTGATGCTGAGGAGTGGTTTTCGGAAGTTGCCGAATATTCCCATGGTACCTACGCGATCATATTCTTTGTCGTACGCGATTGGTCCGGCGAGATCGTCAATCGAGATTTCAATCGTGTTGCCTGGCTTTCACAAGCAGAATTGCCTTTGTTAAAGCATTTAGCGGGCAATGAACGCATTCTTGCACGCATTGAGCAAGAAGGTATACCAATCTAGTTCCATACTTGTGTTGCACCCGCAAACTCGCGCCCGCTTTAAGCGAATAGTCGTTGCCCTGCTCGATTGGCACGAGGAGAATCAACGAAGCTTCATCTGGCGCGACCTTCGACGCTCACCCTATGTGGTGCTTGTAAGCGAATACATGCTCCAGCAAACTGGAGCTAAACAAGTGGAGAAACGCTTGCCGGAATTCTTAAAGCAATTCCCTTCGGTCAAAGCATTAGCAAAAGCAACTCGACCGGAAGTGCTGAGAGCCTGGTACGGATTGGGCTATAACCGTCGAGCATTAAATCTGCACGCCGCAGCAAAGGCACTTGCAACGAAAAAACAATTTCCGAAGACTGTGCGAGAGCTTCGAGCATTGCCAGGTATCGGTCAATATACTGCGAGTGCTATTCTTTCGTTTGCGTACAATGAAGATACACCAGTGGTTGACGTCAATATCGAGCGCGTGCTTTCTCGCCTATGGAAGAAAATGCCGGACGTTAACGCCAAGCTTCCGATGAAGGCCATCGATCAGTTAGATGCAGAAATATTACCAAAGGGTAGATCTTCCGCATGGCATGAAGCGCTAATGGATCACGGCTCGACGATCTGCACTAAAAAAGCGCCAAAGTGCGATGTCTGCCCTGTAAACAAGCTTTGTCCTTCCCGAGGAGTGGGGAATAGAATTATCAAAAACACCTCCAGCAGTGAAAAACTCTATTTCGGCCAACCGAGGCGGATTTGGCGAGGCAGGATCCTGCAAACAGTATCTCAGCGAGACATCATCACCGCTAAAGCTCTCGCTCAAATCTTAATAAGCGAATATGATATTGATGATCGAAGTTTTAGCGAGTTTGTAACAGACATTCTTTCTGTTCTCGAGCGCGAAGGCTTTGTAACTCACACGAAGAACGGTTACTCGCTTGCCCATGGTTAAACTTCCTGAACCATGGCTATCTGTTTATAACGAGCGTCTATCCGCCATTCGGCGGCGTCTTCAGGATTTTGAAGAGATACCATCATCGCAGTATTTCTATGAGTTAGCATTCTGTATTCTCACGCCACAATCCAGCGCAGCTAATGCCGATGCAACAATTGCAGAGCTCACACGCGATCGGTTTCTCGAATTTGGCTTCGACCCAACATCCTATCTTCGCGATCCGAAACATTACATACGATTTCATAATGTGAAAGCCCGGCGCTTGCTTTCAATCCGTGATAAATTCTATGAGATCCTTCCTGCTTTACAAAACAGCTCGTTAAAACCGGAAGAAAAACGAGAGATCGTGCTCGAACACGTGCAGGGATTAGGAATGAAGGAAGCCTCACACTTCCTGAGAAATATTGGCGTACGAGGACTAGCTATTTTGGATCGTCATATTTTCAAGCATCTTCTTCGACTTAAGGTAATTAGGGAAATACCGCAAAGCGGTCCGACGAAGAAGAAATATTTAGAGATCGAACAACGCTGGAAGAATTACGCGGCGAAAGTCGGTATCTCTATCGATGAGCTCGACCTTTTATTTTGGAGCATGGAGACCGGAGAAATCCGCAAGTAGCCGTAACCTTTAGGTTACGGCGTGAAAAAACTACCGCTTGAACGGTGTTTCCCGATCGCCAAACTCGGGGCGATAATAATCCTGGCTTTCGAACTCTTGCGCCCAACCGTTCTCAAAGCCAAATCCGTCCAACATATCGAGCACCTTATCGTACTCGCGCTCACGAATGCGCCGATTAAGCAACTGCAGATATTCGAATTTATCAGCATTCTCCGCAGTAACCTTGTTCGTCGGATAATACTGCGCCATTGCGGAGATCGTGACCTGGGATGAAAGATCGTTCGCAATAAAGTTGAACGTCTCGCGGCTGCCCGCAAGGTCATTCGGCAAAACAAGATGGCGAATAATAAGACCGCGCTTTACCAGACCGTCATCTCCAAGTAAGAGCGTATCCCCCATTTGCCGGTACATCTCTTTTAGGGCATTACGAGAATGCTTCACATATTCCTTTACGCCCGAATAACGGTATCCCATCTCGTCTTCGGAGTATTTGACATCCGGCAAATAGATGTCTACAATACCATTCAATAATTTCAGGACCTCGACAGAATCGTAGGCATTGGTATTATAGATGATCGGTACATGAAGCCCGAGTTCGCAGGCTTTCAGGATCGCCTCTACCATTTGAGGCACAAAATGGGTTGGCGAAACGAATCCGATCGAGTGACAGCCACGCACATTTTGCAACTCGATCATCATTTCGGCCAGCTGGTGGATCGTTACTTCATTCTTGCGTTCTTCCTTCCAGCGCTGGCTAATCTCGTAGTTCTGGCAATAACTGCACTTTAAATTACAATTGCCAAAAAAGATATTTCCAACACCGTGCGTACCAACCAAGGCAGGCTCTTCACCAAAATGCGGACAATATGTGGAAACGATCGGGAGCCTGCCTGAATAGCAGCGCGATATTTCTCCTTCCAACCGATTTACCTGGCAATCAAGCGGACAAATGTCGCATGAAGCAAGCATCGCGACGAGTTGCTCGGTGCGGCGCAACAGCTCTCCGGATTCATAAAGCTTCAGGTAGGGTGGTTGGTACATGCGACGCATGTATAGGCTAACCATAGTAGGATTGTTCCATCCTTGCTATGCAAGGGCGCTTTCACAGCAGCGCTTTACACAGTGGCGCTTTGCACAGTGGCACTTTGCACAGTGGCACTTTGCACAGTGGCACTTTGCACAGTGGCACCGGCGTTCTCGCCGGTGAGGCGGACTTTTAGTCCGCCCAGGATTCAAGAGGCATTAGGCGGACTAAAAGTCCGCTACGCAGCCGAGAACAGCTGCACCACTGCTAAAGTAGTCTTTTTTTTGATCTTCTAAGTGCTATATGCAATATTGGCTTCTTAAAACCGACGCAGAATCGTACTCGATCGACGACCTCAAACGCGATGGCACTACGCCGTGGACTGGTGTTCGTAATTATCAGGTCCGCAACTACATGCGCGATCAGATGAGAGTCGGCGACAAAGGCTTCGTCTATCATTCCAGTACGGCCGAGCCAGCGATTGTCGGAATCTGCCAGGTCGCGAGCGGCCCCATTCCCGATGAAACGGCACTCGATCCAAAGGACAGCCACTACGATCCCAAAGCTACTCCAGCAAATCCGATCTGGTATTGCGTCGAGGTAAAATATGTGAAGCACCTAAAGCGGCCGATTCCCCTGGCCGAGCTTCGAAAGACCAAGGGCCTTGAAAAAATGGGTATTCTTCAGAAGGGCTCTCGCTTCTCGATAACGCCCGTAACAGAGAAGGAATGGAAGATCATCAATGATCTTATATAAGTACCGCGAGATTGAAGCGCTAACCTGCCAGCTTCACCGCTAAATTGCTCATCGCCAATAATACCCCCTGCATATCTTCTGGCAGAGGTACTGACCATTCCATTAGCTCTCCGGTCGTTGGATGATGAAGGCGGAGGGTGCGGGCATGCAATGCCTGACGTGTTAGTCCTGTAAGCAAGTTATCGACCCATCCTTTCCACTGGGGAATATCCTGGCGCATAACATTCATCGCTCGCCCCCCATACACGGCATCACCAAATACCGGATGACCAATATGTTGCATATGAACGCGGATCTGGTGCGTTCGTCCTGTTTGAAGGCGTAATTCAACGAACGAAAATCCCGGAAAATCTTCCAGTACCGCATAATCGGTGATCGCGATCTTTCCACCTTCGCTTACAACGGCAAAGCGTTTGCGATCTTTAGGATGCCTGCCAAGCTCTGTTTCGATTCGTCCGAACCGCTGCTTCGGGTTTCCCCATACGATCGCATTGTAGATACGCTGTGCGGTGTGATGAAAAAATTGCCGGGCAAGATTGCGATGCGCTTCTTCCGTCTTTGCGACGACGAGCAATCCTGAGGTATCTTTATCGAGGCGATGTACAATACCGGGGCGATCCGGGTTGCTCGCAGGATGCTGATGACGAAACTCCCGAATGTGATGCAACAGAGCGTTGACAAGCGTACCAGTTCGTGAACCGTGGGCTGGATGCACAACCATCCCGGCCGGTTTATTGATGATTATCAGAGCATCATCTTCGAAGACAATATCGAGTGGGATATCTTCCGCTTGCGCTTGAACAGCCGGAGGACGTGGAATAGTAATGTGGAAGAGATCGCCACCTCGGATTTTGTACGAAGCACGGTCAAGTGTCTTGCCATTCAGTACGATAGCACCAGCGGCTATCGCATGTTGAACCTTGGTGCGCGAACTGTTTGCAATGACACGCGATAAATATTGATCGACACGCTCCGGCGTCTCCCCTTTTGCAACTCGAATTTCGAGAATGCGCTCTTGAGGCGAGGCCTCAGGCTCTTCCGATTCTATTTCGTCGAATTCGCTCATTGCTCACCATCGTCAGTAACCGATGTCTGGATAGGAGCATCATTTACGGGAGAAATATGGGCGTCCGTATTAGTAACGATGACATTGCCGGCATCGTCCGGGGAAGTAATAACAGTGCTTGCTTCCACGGGCGCCACCACAGGCTTGCGACGCATAAGCAGAAGGACGAGCAACGCAACCCCGATCGTTACAGAAGAATCGGCAATGTTAAAGACCGGAAACATATTCCGATGAATGCCGAAGTCGATAAAGTCGACAACGCGTCCATAAAAGAGCGGCTGCTCGTGGTAGATGACACCGTAAAAAACACGATCGATGAGATTGCCAACGGCGCCACCTAATATAAGTGCGAGCGAAATACGCTCACCTATACTAAGGCGATATAAATTCCGCTTTAAGTAAACGAGAATCGCGACCGAAGCAACGATCGAAAAAACAGCAAATACTACTTTGAACCCAGGGATCGTAATACCGAATGCAATACCGGGATTCTCGATGTAGGTGATCCGAACCACATCATCGATAAAGGGGAAGGAATGGCCGTATGGCATTCCTTGAAACGGGAGAAACGACCACGGCGAGCCTTTGACCGCAAGCTTCGTAACCTGGTCAAATAAGATGACAAGTACAGTGATCCAGAGAACGGCCATGTTGCAGTGCTGGTGTTAAGTGCTTAGTGCTGAGAATCCCATCCTTCGATGTTGCCTCTTAGGCCAATCTTTGCCCTGAGTTACTTCGCACTCAACACAAAGCACTTAGCACTTATTCGGCGCTGGCGGCAGACTCCTCAAAGTCGCGGAAGCCTTCGGTCGCAGTCGGCTTGCGAACTTGCGTGCGGTTCTTGCAGTCGACGTGCTTCTGAGTGATCGGCACGGCCTGCAGACGCTCTTTCTCGATAAGGCCGCCACAGATAACGCAGATACCATAGGTACCACGTTCGATACGTTCTAAAGCTTCATCGAGTTTCTTAATGTAATCGCTCGTACGCTGTGCGTGAAGGAATGTCTTCTCGCGCTCGATCGCATCGGTGCCCTGCTCGGCTGTATGCAGCGAATAGGTCTGATTGTCTGCTTCGAACTCACCCGATGTATCGAGTATGTTCTGGCTCAGAATATCGAATTCTTCTTTCGCTTCCTGCCGCTGCTCAATTAGGAGCTTCTTGAACATGTCAAGGTCTTTCCGACCGTAACGCTCTTTGGCACTCGCTAATATTTCTGCATCGTCAGCTCGAAGGCGCATCGCAGGCGCCGATTTGGTGGCCGGCTGAACGATGCCGCCACCGGGTGCAACTTCCTTTTGCTTACCGTTTGTGTTTGTTGGCATTAGTAAATTCTTCCTTGGTTGCTCCACTGGAGCTTTCTTTGGTGCTGCGGACTTCGCTTTCGAAGCCGCTTTTATAGCGACCGCTCCTGCGGTTGCCGCCATGGTCGCACTGACCACCCCTATGGCAATTTTCGAACCCGTCCCGGTCTTTCCGGAAGCTTTTTTTGATGTCGCAACTTTCGTGCGACTCTTCACTACCGGTTTCCGTGCAACGACCTTTTTGGCAGGCTTGGCGACTTTTGCAGGCGCTGCTTTTTTAGCAACAGCTTTTTTCGCCACCGGCCGCTTGGCCTTGGCGGTTGGCCGGGAAGCCGACTTTACGTTCGGTTTTGCAGCTTTGGAGGCTCCTGCCCGCTTTGCGGGTTTTGCCGACGTTACAGCCCGCTTTACCTTCTGTGTTTTCGCCATAGGGTTATGGATGACTGAAGCATCCCTTAGGTTAAAAATGAATTCTGCCTGTTATTGTAGAAAACAGCCCAGAATACCCTTTTTCTAAAAGGATGAGTCAAAACAACCCTAAGACCGAAAGAATCCGAAAAAGTACGGTGATTTGGTAGCAACAAAACCACCGTTTTAACGGCCATTGGACGAGCCTAAAGTGCGACTTAGGCCCGTACCCGAACCAGCCGGATCGTTGCCTCGTGGTCGAGGATTTCGACCGTCGCGGACGCCGCTTCCGTAAGCGCTTCACCATCCGAAGCGATCGACTCGGCGAGCGTCTCCTGCTGGATAAACGCAGCATGAGCCCGCACGGCAGCCATGATCTCGTCCGATTTCGAGGCCACGAAAATACCGATCCGATCGGTAACATCGAAGCCCGATTCCTTTCGAAGGTTCTGTACACGATTCACGAATTCGCGTGCCATTCCCTCACTTCGGAGTTCGGGAGTAAGGTGCGTATCCAATGCGACAGTAAAACCGCCCTCGGAAGCGACCAGCCATCCTTCGACATCCTCCGCCGAGACTTCGATATCTCCACGTTCGAGCACCACTTCAGCCCCGTCGATCTCCAGCTTAAGAGTCCCAGTGGACTGGTACTCCCGTATTTCGTCCTGCGAGAGCTTCTGTACTTTCGCGGCAACAGATTTCATCGCCTTACCAAGACGCGAGCCAAGCGATTTGAAATTTGCCTTCGCGCGCAGCTTTATGACATCGCTGTCACCGGCCTCGACGTATTCCACCCGCTTGACGTTGACCTCTTCGCGAATGACGTCTTCCACTTTACGAAGTTCTTCCCGCTCGGCACGGTTCGCGACGGGAATAAGAATCCGCTCGAGCGGCTGACGTACACGAATACGAGCGCGCTCGCGCATTTGACGAACGAGCGAGGAAGCAACCTGTGCAGCCTCCATTCGCTTTTCGAGCGCTTTGTCTATTAACGCCTCGTTTGGAGCTGGATAGAGTTCGAGATGGATGGACTCTTTACCACCCGCCTCCGCTGTCAGCGCTCGATACATCCAGTCGGAAAAGAATGGCGCAAGCGGGGCCATCAGCTTCGCAACCGTAACGAGACATTCGTATAGCGTTTCATATGCAGCCTGTTTATCCGCTACTTGTTCGCTCTTCCAAAAACGGCGACGATTGCGACGGATGTACCAGTTCGAAAGCTGCTCGACAACGAACTCGTGGATCGCCCGGGCCGGACGCGTAAGCTCGTATGCGTCCAAATTCGCTCGGCATTCTTTGACGAGGGAGTTTAACTTGCTGAGTATCCACCGGTCGATCTCAAGCCGAGAATTGCTCGCTAAAAGCGATGCTCCCGCGGTCGGGCGACCTTCCTGGTCGTGCACATAATTATCGATATTCGCATATAGTGCAAAGAAGCCGTACGTGTTCGTAAGCGTACCAAAAAGCTTGCGCTCGAGTTCAGCAAGGTCATCTTCGTTAAACGAGCGTGGCTTCCACGGAACTGCTGCCGAAAGCAAATACCAGCGTGTAGCATCGGCTCCCTGCTTCGACATCACATCGAATGGGTTCACAACATTGCCGCGCGACTTCGACATTTTTTGCCCGTTCTTGTCGAGCAGCATGTCGTTTACAATGACATTCTTATACGGCGCTTCGCCAAACAAGAAGGTGTTGATCGCATGCAGTGTATAGAACCAGCCGCGGGTCTGATCGACACCTTCGGAGATGTAATCCGCTGGATAGCGCTCGTTAAACTTATCGTGGTTCTCGAACGGATAGTGAAATTGCGCGAACGGCATCGAACCAGAATCGAACCAGACGTCGATCACCTCCGGTGTACGACGCATCGTGCCACCGCAGGAGCACTCAAATGTGATCTCATCTACGAACGGTTTATGCGGGTCGAATCCTGCCGCATCCGGATTGACCGCAGCGCCAGCGGCATTGACGCCATCGCTCAGGTCTTCGAACGAACCAACGCACTTTTCGGCACTACATTCTTCGCACACCCAAATGGGTAACGGTGTGCCCCAAAAACGCTCGCGGGATAATCCCCAGTCCTTCAATTCTTCCAGCCAATTGCCGAACCGTCCATCACGCATTTCCGGCGGCTGCCAATTGATCGCTTTATTCTCTTTGATAAGAGACTGCTTATAATCGGTTACTCGGATGTACCACGAATCCCGTGCGTAATAAAGCAGCGGTGTATCGCAACGCCAGCAGAAAGGATACGTATGCTCGATAGTTTCGCGGCGATAAAGAATGCCACGTCGCTTGAGATTATCGATGATCGCCGGGTCTGCTTCTTTTACGAATTGGCCCGCAAAATCGGTTACAGCATCGACGAACGATCCGGTCTTATCAACCGGATTGATAACCGGCAGACCATACTTCTTGCTGACCTGGAAATCGTCCTCACCAAAAGCGGGCGCAGTGTGCACTATACCCGTACCATCTTCGGTCGTGACGTAGTCGCCCAGTACGACAAAGAAAGCTTTGCCGTTGATTGGTACATAGCTAAAGAGCGGTTCATATTCCGCGCCTTCAAGGTCGCGACCTAAACACTCGCTTACGATCTCAACATCACCCTCGAGCTTCGAAAGTAATGGCTTCGCAAGGACCAGGCGATCGATCTTATCCTTGCGCTTATTGATGACCGTTACATATTCGACATCGGGATGAACGGCAAGTGCGACATTGGAAATAAGCGTCCAAGGTGTGGTCGTCCACGCAAGGAAGTATTCTTCCTGCGGCACATTCTTCCGCTTGAATTTTACAAAAACGCTGGGATCCTTTGCCGTATCGTAGCCGAGCGATACTTCATGCGACGAGAGTGCCGTTTCACAACGCGGACAATAGGGCTGGATCTTAAAACCTTTGTAGATCAGCCCTTTGTCGTGAAACTGTTTGAGCGCCCACCAGATCGATTCAACATAATCGTTGGTGCACGTGATATACGGATCGTCCATATTGACCCAATATCCCATGCGTTCCGTGAGCTCTTTCCAGCCGGCATCGCGGTCGATATTCGAATAGACCAGCGTGCGGCATTCCTCGACGAATTTGTCGATACCGTATTTTACAATATCGGACTTATGCCGAAAACCACGCTCCCGCTCCACGGCGATCTCGACCGGCAAACCATGGGTATCCCATCCTGCTTTGCGCTCAACGCGGTATCCTCGCATTGTTTTATAGCGGCAAATAGCATCCTTGATGGTACGCGAAAAAACGTGGTGAATTCCGGGCGCGCCATTAACCGTTGGCGGTCCTTCATAAAAAGAAAAGACATTATCGGCATCGCGCTCTTCGACCGAGCGGCGAAATACATTGTGCCGTTTCCACTCTTCGAGCACTAAATGCTCACGCTCGTCGGGTGTAACTGATGTTTTGAGTTCTGGATACATTTACAATTACGACTAACGAATTATGAATGACGAAAGAAAGCGAATGAGCATCCTCATTCGTAATTCGCCATTGTTAATTCGTAATTTCCTTTTCCTTCTTAACTAACGCAATAAACGCGCGTACCGTAGCAGGCCGTACTTTGATATGTTTTCGGCGTTCGGAGAAGAACGCGGGTATGCCTTCCAAAAATCCGGTAAGGCATGCTTTCATGGTATTCGTACGCCATGCGCGCTTTAGCATCCACAGGCTAAGCCGTACAACATACTTCCACCAGCCATAAGGAAACGGCAGAATAAGGCCGGCAAACTGCCCTACGCTCTTGGCGTCCAGATGAACGCGGTGCGCCGTTGGGACGTCGATGGTGGACGAACCATAATGCCGAATAGCCACCACCGGTGAATACCAGCATTCCCATCCTGTCTCCAGAAGACGCCAGGCTATTGGGAATTCATCCCAGCTATAAAAGAACGAGTTAACAAAATACTCGCCGTGGGCAAAGCGAGCATCTTCCATGGCCTGCCGTCGAACAGCGACTGCGCAACTGGCAAACTGGGCCGAGCGAAATTCCCTCCAACGGGCTTTCTCCGGATTTGCCTGATACATCCAAAGATTCAGTGTCTGCGGATCTTGCGCATTAACGACCGTAAAACCGATCGCTCCTGCTTTGGGATGGCGCTCGAACTCCTGAGCGACTTTCACCAGATCATCAGGATGCTGAAAGGTCGCATCATCATCAATGATAAACCACAGTTCACCGGTGGAACGCTGAAGCAAGAGATTACGCCCTTCACAAGAACCAAGATTACGTCCGTTGAAGAGCGTTACAACTCGGGAATCACTCTTAGCCAGACTTTCGAGATATTGGATCGTACCATCGGTCGAGCCATTATCGCCGATCAAAATCTCGAGCGACGGATAATTTTGCAGAAGGCAAGACTCAACGCACTCCCGAAGATAGGCTACACGATTTCGTGTAATGATAATAGCACTGATCTTTGGAAACGGCATAATACAGTTCAGCGAAGAACGCTGAATTTCTTTATTACCTTTCCAAAGTCTCCGCTGGCTTGAACGAAATAAATACCATTCGGAAGCGGATAGCGCAACGGCAAAATTTCCGAGCTTTCGTTCACAACAAAATATGCTGATCGACTTACCGTATGGCCGAGAATATCGGTCACAACAAAATTAACGGCCTGGGCAGCGCCAGATGCCACCGATACTTTGATGCCATCCGAAGTGGCGGTCGCGTTTGTGATCTCGAATTGGACGATATTGCCAGCTTGTTTCACATCATTTTGCGCTTCGTCGTATGGTATGACTGTCAGCTTATTAGCAGCAACATTATAGAGCTTTCGCGTCCGACTGTTCGGATACCTAATTAGAACACTATCCGCAACAGTGGCAGAGCCTAACCCGAAATGGTACATATTGGTATTCTGGGTGCCGGTCGCTCCACTTCCTCCACCCATGAGATCGCGATAGATCTTCATTCCACCAGAATATACTGTGATCGAAGTACCGTATGCATCCATCGAAACATGATACTTGGGATCACCTTTCAGAATGAACTCGAGCCAGTTGCCGGTATTGGGAAGATTGTTCTGAAATAGCTTTACCCCTTCATTATTCTTGCCACTAGCAGCGACAATATCCATTCGGCCATCGTGATTGAAGTCACCACGCGCTGCCGTCCATGAACCGTGAATGAGCGAACCGAACTGCCAGGTCATATCCTGCAGGTGAAAATTCTTCGAGGGACCTTGATTGATGTAGACACGCGATGGCCGGTACTGTTCAATGAGAGGATAGCCGACGGTATCACCAGCATTATTATAGGAATACTGACAATGCCACAGGTCCAGGAAGCCATCGTTATTCAGATCCACCCAGATGATCCCCGCGTTCATTTCTCGGAATTTAAGACCCATCTGTTGATGAACGTCGGTGAATGTGTAATCCGGCCCGCCACCATTCTGAAAGATCAGTGACGGATTCGAGTAAGAACCACGCTGGTCCGGATGACCGAGGTTACCCACGGCAAGATCGACCAGCCCGTCATTATTGAAATCACCCCAATCGCAGCCAATACCGTGACCGAAATATTGTGGGTCGCTCGTTTCGTCGCCCTGAACTCCGGTCTGTGCGCCTACTTCTTCGAAGGTCCCATTGTGTAAGTTATGATATAACAGATCAGGAGCGAGACGATAGGTCGCGACAAAAATATCGGGCCAGCCATCACCATCGTAATCACAGGGGCCGGCGCCCCAGCAATCGTAATAAGGTGGCGGATCACCTAATGGGATTTGTGCCGTTGTGCTGACATTGGTGAACGTCCCGTCCTGATTATTATGCCACAACTGATCGGGATGATATGTCTCGTTACCCTGTGCATCGACTGAGCGGCCATTCGCAATAAAGAGATCGAGATAACCATCATGGTCGTAATCGAACCAGATCGGCGTTACGGTCGGGTACGGATTCGAAAGGCCGGACTTCGCCGTAACATCGGTGAAGGTACCATCACCATTATTCCGATAGAGTTTATCGCCCGCACCACCATTGATCGCATAACAATCGATCTTACCATCATTATCGAAATCCCCCCAGATAGATGCCGATGCAGCGATATTCACAGTGGAGGATACATCTTTAAATGTACCATCGCCATTATTCTGGAAAAATTTCGAACCAATGGCAATATCATCCCAGCCATCACCATTCCAATCGACAACACTTACTCTATCCGATTGAATAATAGCGTTGTTCGATGTGAGCCCTGCTGTCTTCGTAACATTTATGAGCGTCGGCGCCGGCGGGGGCTGGGATGTGTCGCCCGAAGGATAGTCATATTGCACTCCGAGGCGGACCATGTAATCCCCACTGCCTAAATATAAGATGCCCGGGATATTATAAAATTGGGTGTTTGCCGTCCACGGATCGTAAAGGAACGACGCAACGGGCATGGAAAGCGTCCGTGTATAACCGAATGTATTTCCATTGCTATGTAAGCGATGTTGGACAACGATACGATCGTATCCATCGCTGCGGACGTTGCGATCGCTGACATCGATGGTGTCCCACCCTGTTTTACCGGGTGGAGTAAACACGATAGGATCGGTGAGTAAATTGTGGTCCCACACATAATGCGAAGGCGGCGTTAGCCCTTCGGAAGCATCACCCGCTAGCCAGATCGTATCCTGCAGTTTAGAGGTACCAACAAAATACACATAGAGCTTTACAAGCTTGCACGGCCCCTTGGGCATCAACATTACACTTTCTTCCCATAACGGGCGTCCCGAAGGGAGAAAGTGGCCACCGTATGTTCCGTTATCGATCTTAACAAGACTTAGCTGCGCCCGCGCCGGACCTGTGATAAGGAACGAAGCTGCGACAACGAAAAAAGCAGTGGCAAGTAAAGAAGCAAGCAACGAATAATAGAATGCTCGCATAGAAGTATGGAGTTAAAACCCAGCGCGTTTAGGCGCCCCAACTAACATCGGACGTTGGGGCTGTTGCGACCGGCATTGTTGTAACCGGATGCTCGATCTGATTTTCCAGATTGCCAAGAAATGCCGTAAACCCTGCAAGCAGAGAACGCATTCGAGCAAGTGTGGAGTCATACTCCGCACGCAGTCGGATCAGTTCTCGCTCCAGCCGTTCCACTTCTATTCGGCCGTCGGTAAGCTTACGGTCCCGGTCGAGTTCGGCATCACGCCGAATAAGCTCTGCCTCGCGCTTCGCTTGCTCCTCGATCTTTACCGCTGTTTGCTGTGCGGCCATCAGCGTCTTTTCGATCGTCTGCTCCAGCGAAAGATAATGCGCGAGGCGCTCTTCGGTAGTTACAAGCCGCTCGTCAGCATCCTTCTTCTCGCGAACGAGTACTTCTACCTCCTGAGATACCTGATCCAAGAACGACTGCACCTCGTCGGGGTCGCAGCCTCTCATCTTCTGCTGAAATTCTTTCTTCTTGATTTCGAGGGCACTGAGACGCATAACAATAACAGGTAATGAGTACGGTTTTACTCGGTTAGGGGCTGTACCGATGCAATTCTAACGCTTACTTCGACCAAAATAATCTCCTTAGAGGAGCATTACTCCTTGTCTAAGACTACTCTTCAAACAGCGCGCTCCCTACGCGAACTATCGTCGCCCCTTCTTCGATCGCAACTTCAAAATCGTTAGACATGCCCATGGAAAGTTCTTTCAATCCGGTGAACTGGGGATGCTTGACCATAATAGAATCTCGAAGCTCGCGAAGCGCTCGAAATTGTGGACGAGTGCGTTCGGGGTCTTCCTCGAAGGAGGCCATGCCCATGAGGCCGGTAATTTCCAGGTTCGGGCACGACGAAGCTATTGGGAGCAGGAGTGTCTCTACCTCTCGAGGCTCTATTCCATGCTTCTGCGGCTCGTTACTAATATTTACTTCCAGGAGAATACGTATCGTTCGATCGTACTGCGAAGCCCTGAAGGATAGTTCGTTTGCAATACTTAAGCTTCGGACGGAATGAACCGTGTGAACGAAGCCTGCAATATATTTTATTTTGTTGGATTGCAGGTTGCCGATAAAATGCCATTGGATGCCTTGCGGCAGCTCCTCTTTTTTCTTCAGGAGTTCCTGCACGCGGCTTTCGCCAAACTGATGAAGACCGAGAGCATAAAATCCGGCAATTGCTGAAGGAGGCTGGGTTTTAGAGACTGGAAGAAGAAGCACTTCTTCTCGTGCGCGGCCTGCACGATCACAGGCCGCACGAATACGAAGTTCGAGTAGGCGAAGCCTTTCCTCGGCGTCCATAAATGGATTTACATCGCAAAAGTGTGACGAGCCCCTCGCTAAACTCGCGATTATGACTTTGCGAGTGCTTCGGCGCCACCCACGATCTCGAGGATTTCCTTCGTGATCGCCGCCTGACGAGCTTTATTATAGCTGAGCTGCAGCGTACCAATAAGCTCTTTCGCATTGCGCGTTGCCGAGTCCATAGCCGTCATACGAGCACCTTGCTCGGCAGCGTTGGATTCGAGCATGGCGCGCCAGAGCATCGTTTCGAGATGGCGCGGCACCAACACGTTGAGAATGGAAATAGGATCGGGCTCGTATATATAGTCGCGCTCCGGTACGCCGCCCTCGACGAATCCTGAGGGATCGAGCACAGGAAGTAAACGCTCTGCTACCGGCTTCTGCGAAACGACCGACTTAAACTCATTAAAGATGATCTCTACACGGTCCGCTTCCTCGCGATTGTAGAGATCGGTAACCATCAGCGTAATAGCACGTGCGGTATCGAACTCAAGCTTCGAGAAGATACCCGGATATTTACCAGCGATCTTATAACCACGCTTGGTAAAGTAATCGGTCGAACGGCGACCGAGAGTCACTACAGCAAGGCGGCCTGTCTTTTTATGCTCCGCATAATTATCGCGAATGCGGGCTTCGGTAAATTTTAGAAGATTCGAGTTGAAGGCGCCGGCAAGACCACGATCGCTCGTGACAACAACAAGGATCACTCGTTCTTTTTCGTCCTGCTCGCGACCAAAAAGCAACGGCGAACGAGCTGACTCCAGGGCAGCGCTCTGCAAAAGGTCCTTCAGCAGCCCTTCCAAAGCACGGGCGTACGGGCGTGCCGCATTGATAGAATCCTGGGCACGGCGAAGCTTTGCAGCCGCAACCATTTTCATTGCCTGCGTAATCTTCGCTGTTGATTTTACACCGACGATACGCCGGCGAATCTCTCGTAATGTTGCCATCTCTTATAGGTACTGAGTCTTAAAAATGCTCAGTGCTACGTTTTCAAAATGATCTTCGGAATTCTATATCAGCTTTCACTTGGTTACCGAAAGCCTTCGATATAACTTTTCATCGAGGATGGAAGATCGGTCGGTAAACCATCGGATGGTTCGCCCGCAATATTCGAATAAACCTCACGGTATTCACCATGAGTGTTGTATTCTCCTCGAGCGCTCGTACCAACATCTCTCACGAACAGGAAAAATGCCGTTCGATGCCCGCGTATTCGGTTCTCATCGATCCAAAGCACATAACTGACATCCGGATCGGACTCCGGAAACGCCGAGCCACCATGATTAACATAGCGCACCGCGTAGGCCGATTCAACGCGATCGGGCTCTCCATAGATCAGGAGCACGCGCCCCATATCCGTCGTCACTCCCAGCGTTCGTGGCGAACCATATTTCTCGTTCGCAATTCGAATGCGTCGTTCATATTCTTCCCGTGCCTCGTTCGGTGTATTCCCCGTAACATTTCGAGCTCTCCAAAAACGGTCGAGCCATGCACCGATCTCCGCATTGGATTGAAGGCGATCCAGTTCTTCCAATTCGGCCGTCGTCGCAATGTACTTCAACTCCGCTCGAAGTGTATCCTTGAGCGTCAGTTCACTCGTGCCTTCGCGTATCAGGTTGATCACGAAACCGAGTTCAATGCCGCCCCAAAAATTGAACTGCGTGCCCTCGAATGGAAAGCGGCGAAACTCGACCGCAGCCCGCGCTTCGATCGGTAAACTTCGCCAGGCGATCGCTCCGCGCAATCCCGGCCATATCGAATCGATATCACCGCCATTATCGAAGAACAGTATGCCGGCATCGCCGTAGATACCACCGGAATAATCCGGCTTCTCTGCGATCGGGAATCGAAGCCCAAGCGATAGCGCCTGAGTAGCAGGGTTTGAAAATCCCCAATGGAATCCCGCCGTAAAATCGAGCGATTGGGTTCGCGCAAAGAAGTCAGCGTTCGCCGTTGCTTGAAATGGGGTCGATAAGCCGACTTGGTTATACCCCGCGCCACCAGTAAGCGCCAGATCGATCGTCCGACCTGGCATTGGAATTTCCGGGGTCTCAGTCACTGGAGTGAATGCCACTCGGTGCAAGGAATCCGGTTTCATTGTATCCGGCTGCTGTGCACGAAGCGAACCCACTGCCAGAACGGCAACGAGAAGAATAATTTGCCAAAGAACTATTGCTACCGTTCGTGCTCGAGTATACGTCATGCGGTTAGGTGAAAGTGCAATTTCCTAACCAGAACACTTGAGCAGGCGAAACGTAGCTGCCACCACTGCAGGGTGGCATCAAACTCATTTGAAGGTCTGCGCGTACTCGCCAATGACCTTTTTAAGACTAGCGACGATATCATCACTAAGCTCTTTGCGGTCGGCGATGGAAGCAAGCAGGTCCGCATGGCGTAGCCGCATGTTCTCAAGCAGCCCGCTCTCAAAACGCGAGACCTGATGAACCGGGATCTGGTCCAGATAGCCGTTCGTACCTGCAAAGATCGAAACGACCTGTTCTTCGACCGGCATTGGCTGATACTGACCCTGCTTCAGAAGTTCGACGAGTCGCTGGCCGCGATGCAAAAACTGCTGCGTCGCCTTATCCAGGTCAGAGCCGAACTTTGCAAATGCTTCGAGTTCGCGGTATTGGGCAAGATCGAGTCTCAGTGTACCGGAAATTTTCTTCATTGCCTTGATCTGAGCGTTACCACCTACACGCGATACCGAAATACCAACGTTAATAGCCGGACGAATACCTGCATTGAAGAGGTTCGGCTCGAGGTAGATCTGACCGTCAGTGATCGAGATAACGTTCGTCGGGATGTAGGCCGACACGTCACCCGCTTGCGTCTCAATAACCGGAAGAGCAGTGAGCGAACCACCGCCTAATTCTTTTGAAAGCTTCGATGCGCGTTCGAGAAGACGTGAGTGAAGATAGAATACGTCTCCCGGATATGCTTCACGTCCCGGTGGGCGGCGAAGCAGAAGCGAGACCTCGCGGTAAGCCGCCGCCTGCTTCGAAAGATCGTCATAAATGACAAGCGCATGGCGACCTGTATCACGGAAGTGCTCGCCAAGCGTAGCACCCGAATACGGTGCGATAAACTGAAGCGGTGCTGGATCGGAAGCGGTAGCGGCGATGATCGTCGTGTACTCTGCCGCACCATTCTCTTCGAGCTTTGTGCGTACGTTCGCTACGGTCGAAGCTTTTTGACCGATAGCGACATAAATACAATACACTGGCTGCACACCACGAGCCGCAGCTTCTTTGGTGTGCGTATACTTTTGATTGATGATCGTGTCAATGGCAACAGCCGTCTTACCCGTCTGGCGATCGCCGATGATCAATTCGCGCTGGCCTCGACCGATCGGGATCATGGCGTCGATAGCCTTGATACCAGTCTGAAGGGGCTCCTTAACCGGCTGGCGCTGCATTACACCAAGCGCCTTGCGCTCGATCGGAAGGAATTTGTCCGTCTTGATCTCCGCGCCGCCATCGATCGGAAGACCGAGCGGATTGATAACGCGGCCCAGCATTTCGTCCGATACCGGCATGGAAGCGATTCGGCCCGTGCGACGAACGGTGTCCCCTTCTTTTACCAGGGTCTCATCACCGAACAGAACGGCGCCGACATTATCTTCTTCGAGGTTAAGCGCCATACCATAGACGCCATTCGGGAATTCGAGAAGCTCGCTCGCCATGACCTTCTCGAGGCCATACACGCGTGCAACGCCGTCACCCACCATGAGCACGGTGCCGACCTCGTAGATGTCGACTTCTTTCTCGAATCCTGAGAGTTGTTGGCGAAGAATCGCACTTACTTCATCCGGACGTACTGCTGACATTGTATCTCCTTTTGATCCTATCTTAAACTTTTGCTTCGTTAGTGGGCTCTGCCCTTTTTCGATCTTGCCGGCTTTTTTACTGGAGCGAGCGGCTCGGCAAATCGATATTTTATACTCCGCTTCGGATCGCCTTTATCGAGTGCCATGAGTTCGGTCGTAACCACGAACGTCCCATTCTCTTGGGGCGGAATGCCTCGAAAAACCATCTTTACAATACCCACGCCCTTAACGAAATACTTCGACATTTCGCCGAAGCCCGCCGGTGTTAGAACGACCAGCGATCTTTCAAAACTTCCATACGGTACCGTAACCGGCTCGGCCATTGCGATCACCGTTGTTTTCGTCGTATCATCCCGCAAGTCTTTCCACGACGCTCCGAGCTTTAGTGGATTCACGAGCAGAAAATGATCGAGTTCGCTCGTTAGCGAATGATTGAATACCGTCATCACGACGGAGTCGTCAAGATAGTACTCTGTCTCCGACAGTTTCGCGGCCGCTTCCTGGCCAGCATGGTACGGCATCGTTGATTCGCACCGCAATACCGGCGCCCCCTGCAGTGTCCGATTTGAATCGGAGATCACACGCTCGAAGCTATAGGTCGTATCGCTCTTCAAGACCTTGTTGGTTGCGTCCATTATTTGCGAGACGGTCCGGAACGTCCATTTGGCGCCAAGATTTGGCGGAAAAAAGTAAAATCCCACCGAACCAGAATCGAGGTTACAGGTAGGATGGAATTGCGGCTTCGGCTTCTTTGGCATCTGTTTCCAAGCCAAGGGAAGCGGCCCCGTCTTCACGTGCGGTTCTTGGGCTTCGACATTCCCGACAAAACCCACTAACACAAAAAATGCCGCAACCATATATGCGGCCCTTCCACTCCAACTTCCAAAGAACGAAAACCTTTTTACACTTTTGTTCGAAAGCATTCCGGGCCTCATCGAAGAGCGGCCTTAATTCAAGACCGGTGCACCGCCACGCTCGAATTGCTCGCGTAATACTTCGAGTTGATGACGAAGGCTGGCATCGACCAAACTATCACCAATTCTCGCAAGGAATCCGCCTCGGAGCGTTGGATCGATCGAGAAGTCGGGCCGAATACGCTTGCTGGTAAGCCGCTCGAGCTTTGCCTGCAATTGCATCTGCTCTTCCTCCGTAAGTGGTGTCGCACTGGAAATGCGTGCGTGTATGATATTACGCTTTTGGTCGAGCATATACAGGAATTCCTCCGCCGTTGCGATGAGGTATTCCGAACGCCCTTTGCGTACGAGCAAGCCGATGAATTTCATCGTAAGATCGCTCATCCGCTTACCAAAGATCTCCGTTAGTACCGCGATCTTCTTATCCGGCGTAATGATCGGACTCATAAGCACCATCCGCAACTCACGCGAAGCACGAGCGGTGGTTTCGATATCACGAAGGTCTTCCGCGATCTTTTCGAGGAGTTTCATCTCCTCGCCCAGGTCCATTAAGGCAAGCGCATAACGCGCGGCGACTCTGCGGTTCATACGGTGGTCTGCGGAGCGATCGGAGATAGCTCTTCGATCATTTTGTGGATCACACGACGATGCCGTTCTTCATTCATGTTCTCGTCGAGTAATTTCGACGTAGCCATGATCGCAAGATCGGCAGCTTCGCTGCGAAGCTGTCGAAGCGCGTTTTGTGTGTCGCGCTCGATCTCCTGACGAGCCTGAGCGAGCATACGGTCCGCTTCGCCTTTCGCCTTTTCGACGAGGTCGCGACGCATTTGCTCGGCATACGCCCGGCCTTCGCGAAGCGCCTTCTGGACCTCCTCTTCGGCCCGAGCGCGCTCTTGCTTATTTTCAGCGATGAGCCGTTCGGCATCGGCACGGGCCTGCTCGGCCCGTGCAAGCGAATCAGCGATCGCCTGCTCACGCGTCTTTAGCGACGCCAGCAGCGGCTTCCATGCCGTCTTCCCGAGTACGAATAACAGTACCAGGAAAATAATAAAGGTCCAGATGACCAGACCGGGATTGATCTCAAGCATAACGTACCTGAACCAGGATTTTCTGGATTATAAAGATTGATAGGATTGATCGGCATGATTACGAACGTAATCCCCTGAATCTTTCAAAATCAATCTCGCAAAATCCTTTGAATCTTGCGAATCCTGGTTTTTACTTGGTTGCGAGAATGATGCAGATAACGAGCGCGAAGAGCGCGATACCTTCGATAAGCGCGGCGCCGATGATCATCGTCGTACGGAGGCCACCAGCCATCTCTGGCTGACGAGCAACCGACTCGATCGCGGATGCTACGAGCTTACCAATACCCTGTCCTGCGCCAAGCACTGCGACGCCTGCACCGATACCTGCTCCTAAGAATGCAAATCCTGCTGGATTCATAACTACGCTTTTCCTCTTATTTTACGTTGTGGTTACTACGAACTAAAACTTTATTTCGCTTATCGATTAGACGGCATGCGAACTTGCTACGAGGTGATCTCCATCCGCCGCATGGGGAAGGTCCTTATCATGGACATGTGCCTCGTGTTCACTGTGCGCCATCATACCAATAAATACCGCTGAAAGTGCCGTAAAGATGTACGCCTGCAATACGGCTACGAAAATCTCCAGTAAATAGACGAATACCGAAAACGGCACCGTCACAAACGCTCCAACGACGATCGAGTGAAACAGGAATACGAGGCCAATAAGCGAGAAAATAACGATGTGTCCCGCCGTCATATTCGCGAAGAGACGAATCGCCAATGCGAACGGCTTCGTGAACAGACCCATGATCTCGATCGGCACCATGATGATGAGCAGGAAGATCTTCATAAAGATCGATAGCTCCATCTCGTGCAAACCACCCGTCAGGTGAAGCAAAAACGCTTTCAGCCCCTGCGACTTGATACCGACGTACTGCGTAATAATAAAGGTGACGATCGCAAGGCCCGCTGTGATCTCGAGCGAACTCGTTGCCGTGTGACCCCACGGCACCAGGCCGAACAGGTTCACCAGCATAATAAAGAGGAATACCGTTAGAAAGTACGGCATCAGGCTCGAGCCATACGGCTCGGCGACGTTCGGTACGACCACGTCGTCGCGTATGAACACGACGAGTACTTCTACCAGATTACGAATACCCTTTGGAATAAGGGATTTCTTTGCAGCCGATGCCGCGCGCTGAAGGATCAGTGTAAGAATAACGGCGGCCACCGCAAAAAAGCACAGATTACTTGTGATCGAAAGATCGAGGCCGATCGGCTTGTGATCAACGCGCGTGACGGCGCCTTTTTCCGCCAACGGCGAGGACTCCGTCTTTTCGTCTTCTATAACGGTATAGACACCGCTCTCCTTTACCGCTTCCGGAGTACCATAAACGTGGAAGCTACCTTGATCCCAGAACATATACGGCAATTGGATCTTGCCGAATGGCATCACATCGATCGAGTGGTGATTGCCGAGAAATCCGAACATTTGGCTAAAGACGTTCGGCTTGGCCGCTTCGGCACCAGCAGCAGTAGTATGCGCTGTATCTACAGCGGTCTGCGCTTGAGCGGTCGTTACTGAGACGTTGGTATCCTGTCCTTCCATTATTGTCCCAGCAATTTACCTTTATTATGTACGTAAGAGATCTCGATCACGAGGTAGGAGAAGTAGGTCCCAAGCAAGCCGATAATAACGCCGGCCGGATTAAGCTTGAGAATGAGGTATCCGACACAAAATGCGATAAGCAGATTGAACATCCGAAGCATGAGGCTCATGACCGCAACGGTCATAAAGATCATATTCGGCTGTTCGAAGGCCCATTCGGTCACGAGGAAGCTAACGAAGCTGGTGATGATCGGGAACGCCATTCCGAAGAAGCACGCAGTCCGAAATTCCGGGCTCGCCAAGAGAAAGAGCGAAACGGAGGAAATTGCAATGAGAGCGCCGGTCAAAAGAAAATACCGGCGGATGAAGAAACGGCTGGCATCCTGGCTTAATAGAAAATCGGCAACATTTTGGGATGCCGGAACGGCTGCCACGGAGCTTAGAGGTTGCTGAGGGGCGTCGCTATTAAACGTCAAATCGTGTACCTTTCGCCTCGGTGCTTTTGGTGGTATCATTCTGAGGGCTGGGATCTTTCCGCTGAATACGGAAAAATCAGCCACATGTTACTTTTCTTTCACCTCCGGAAGGCCTAAACCATCCCGGTGGCGCGCACCAAATGCTTTTTATTTGGCTTTCGTTTCAGATTTTTTACTCTTGCGGCGCGGCTTTTGCAAATCGCTTTCTTCCTGCCATTTTAAGCCAAATTAGACCTGCTATCCGTTGCTTCCCCCTTTGAAAAGGACGGGGTTCTTTACTTCTTTCCTTCGCTTTTCTTCCCGAGCTGGATCACGGTCACGATGAAATAGACTAAACTGGCAACGGAGCCGAATGCCGTGAAGATCGCGATCCAGAGAGGGGTAGTGTTGAAGTGATGGTCCAGCCAATAGCCGATCCCGAAGAAAATGCCGATCGTTAGGATCATCTGAATGCCAAGCGTGAGATACGGACCAGCCTCGCGCATGATCTTCGCCTGTTCCTGTGCCTGCTGAGAAGCCTGCGTCGATAGTACCGACTGTGTAGCTGCCTTATGCGCGTATTCGCGTATATCGCGGGGAATATTCTCGTCTTTATCTTCGGCCATGCACAAAAATAGGACAATAACAAATGACGAATTACAAATGACGAATTGTAGCAGAGAATGACGAATTACAAATGACGAATTACGAGTAAGCGGTATTAATTGATGTCGTAGCAAGGATAACAAAACCGTTAGCAAGAGCTTAGGCGCAGCGAAGAAATGAAGATGGGACTAAGAAAGCAGACGGGAATGACGAATCGCGAACGGCTTGCCATTCGTAATTCGTCATTCGTAATTCTTAATTCGCGTTTACCGGTCGTATTCGTCGGCTAATCTTCCGAGCGCGATAGCGCCGAGGCAGAGTCCCAGATCTCTGAGGGCTATATCATAATAGCCTTGTAGCAAAAGAAGATTAACGATGATGCCGACGAGCCAGATCGCGACGATCCATGCCCCCACTCGCGAACGAAATGCTACGATGAGCCCTGCAACAATTTCGATCGCGCCAACAACCATCATAGTCGGGTGTATTGCCAACGGAGAAATGCTCGCATATGCCGGCGACAGATACTTATCCCAATTGGTGAGAAGATCGAAAAATTTATCCAGTCCGGCGATGATCGGCGCAATGGTAAAGGCAACATGCAGAATTTGGTAAGCACCATATGAAGCGCCGGAATGCACTACCATGGTCCGCTTGACCGTCGTAGCGCCTTGGGGAATCGTGTAAGCCATAGTGTTCTCCTTCGAATGACTAAAGCGTGAACAAGTGCAATCAGTGTGCCCTCGCAGGACGAAGCTGGACAATAGGGGTCTTGCATTCCCCACGAGATAATATATATTGCAAAGCAGTTAAGTGGTTTGAAAGCCCTTGATAGGTGTTTGTTTTGGACCTCTTGTCTGAGGCAAAACGTTCGAAAAAGCTTATATCCCAGTAGACTATGCCGGTTCTTTCAATTGTTATTCCCGTTTATAATGAAGAAAGATATATTGAAAACGTCCTTCGAGCCGTTTTGGAAAGCGATATTGAATCTCTTGGAGTAACCAAAGAAATAATTGTCGTCAACGATAGTTCGAGTGATGGCACTGCAGCAGTGCTTGCCCATATCACCGATATACCTTGTATGCGGGTTATTGCTCATAGCCACAACCAAGGGAAGGGGGCGGCATTGCGGACGGGATTCGCAAATGCTACTGGAGATATTATTTTGGTCCAGGACTCCGATTTGGAGTACGATCCCCAAGAATATTCGAAGCTCATCAGACCAATATTGGAAGATAAGGCGGATGTAGTTTTCGGTTCTCGCTTTGCGGGCGGTGAGCCACACCGCGTACTTTACTATTGGCATTCGGTGGGGAATCGGTTCTTAACACAGCTCTCCAACATGTTCACGGATCTGAACCTTACCGATATGGAAACATGCTATAAGATATTCCGCAGAGAGGTTATTCGCGAATTCGATATCAAAGAGAGTCGCTTCGGCTTCGAGCCAGAAATTACGGCAAAGGTGGCCAAGCTCGCTCGCACAAAAGGTTGCCGCATTTTCGAAGTAGGTATTTCATACAATGGTCGCACATATAAAGAAGGCAAAAAGATTAGCTGGAAAGACGGGATAAGCGCAGTTCGCTGTATTCTTCAGTATAATCTATTTGACAGAGATTAATATCTCATTCCGTTGAAATAATGATAAAGAAATGCCTAAGATTGCTCTATTCAATGAATAGAGTAAAGTTTGTTTGGTTAATTTTCGCAGTAGCTTTTGCTCTTCGCGTTCTTGTCATCTTCGTTGCCGGCAATTTTCAAAATCCAAGAACCTATGAGCATGGTGCAATTGCACATAACTTACTCACTGGACACGGTTATGCTATGCATTGGCCTTATGAGCCGCTTGATTCGGCACGAATACGAATCATGCAATCGCCTCCGGTTTTTGAGAGTAGCTACCAACCTCCCCTCAATCCATACATAATGTATGGCGCTTATCTTCTTCTTGGCGAGGGACCCAAGGCATATCTCGCACTCATGTTGTTCTATGCCGCCTGTAACTCCTTAATCGGCGTCATCCAATATTATGCAGTAAAGGAATTTGCAGGAGAGTCTCTATCCCGATCGACAGCAATAGTCAGTGCATTCTTTATTCCAGCGGCTTTTTCTGTAACAACGTTTTCTGGATCACCGCTCTATATTGTTGTCGTCGCAACTCTCATGCTTTTTGCATTAAGGATATCGCGCGATCCTTCCTGGAAGAATTTTATTCTTTTCGGTTTCATCTCTGGCGTTTCTATGCTCTTGCGAAGTGAGCTATTCGCCTTAGGTTTTACCATTCTCGCAGCCTCCGCGATGTTGGCACTTCAGCGCGCATCACGAAATGATATCTTCAAGCGTGCCGTCGTTGCAGCGGTCTGCTCCCTAATCATTATTGGGCCGTGGACCATTCGAAACTACGAGCTTTTCCATAAATTCGTCCCAACAGTGGACCGCCCATGGCATGAAATCTGGCGGGGAAATAATGCACTTTCAACACCCAGCGGAGTTAATAGCGATGGCACTGTCGTATGGCTGAAACCATGGCTGTTTCCAAAACTTGTTCATACGGCTGATTCCATTCCATACGACCAATATTTTGTAATTCGACTCGACAGTGTTTTTAGGCATGAGGCTATAACATATGTCCGCTCGCATCCCTCTCAGACACTTGCTCTTGGATGCCGTAAACTCCTCATGTTGCTGACGTTCTCCATTAACTTTAATGAGAGATCTACGCACGCATTCGACTTTATTTATCCATTTTCCATGCTTGCACTTACATTCCCGACATTAATAGGCATTGCTTATCTTCTTCGAAGGAGAAGCAATCCTCGGTTGTGGAATGCAGGCATACTGTATACTCTCTTTCTTATCTTTTATTGTGGGATATCCTTTATTACTTTCGTGATTCCACGGTATCAGATCTACATTTTTGCTGTGCTAACTCCCATCGCGATCATCGGCTATGATAGCATTTGGACGCTGATTAAGAAAAGGACCGTTTTCGCATTACACCCTTAATACTGCTTGGTGGGTATGGCGAACGTAACGCAGATTTTAAGTCGATGCGCTAGTTCTCCCCACCATCTTATACACCACTCCCCCAACCAGCGCCCCGACCATCGGCGCGAGAAAGTAGATCCAAACGGAATTCATCGCGCCTTGCAGGAGGGCAGGTGCTAACGAACGGGCCGGGTTCATTGAAGCGCCGGTTGCCCATCCGCCAATAAAGGCATCGATCATCACTACGCCACCGATCGCAGCGCCGGCCATCGTGCCAACCGCACGCGTATCGGTTGCCACCGCCATAATAACGAGCATGAGAAAAAATGTCATCACTGCTTCCCACACCAGCGCTTGCATTTGGGGCACATGCGGGACCGTCGCACCAAATGTATTGCCACCAATAAAGAGGTAACTTAAGAGTGCACTTGCGGCAATGGCGCCCACGAATTGTCCCACCCAATAAAAAAGTACCTCCGCGAATGGAAAATGTCGTGTGACGGCGAACGTGAGCGTCACTGCCGGATTAAAGTGCGCGCCGGATACGTGACCTAATCCATAGATCATCGCCGCGACTACAACTCCGAAGACCACCGGTATCGCAGAGACCGATATGGCGCCGGGCATCCGGTCCGCGAGCATGATCGCTCCGCATCCGAAAAAAACAATTGCGAATGTGCCGAGGGCTTCCGCCAGGACTCGCTGAGAGAGTGCGCGGTTCAATGTAGCTTCAATAGGTAGATTTATGTAATGGGTCAGTGTGTAGCGGCGACGCAATTGACCGAACACCATTCGAGAATTTTTTGCTCGATCGCGTTTCTTACCTCACGGGTCTGTGCGAGTTTTTCTTCGTATGTGCCTTCAAACTTCGAGGGATCGGCAAAACTCCAATTCGTTTTTCCAAACGTACCCGGAAATATCGGACAACGCTCCGCACTTGCCTGATCGCATACGGTGATCACGTGCGTAAATTTTGCACCCGACTTATACAACTCGAATACATCACGCGTCGGTTTGCCAGCTATATCGATCCCGATCTCGCGCAGTACGTCGACCGCAAGCGGATTAAGCGTGCCCGGCGTTAACCCGGCACTTTCGACATGCACAGCATCGCCACACTCTCTTTTCAGCAGAGCCTCCGCGATCTGGCTCCGCGCGCTATTATGGATGCAGATAAAGAGAACTCGTTTCATAGTTAGTATAGTGTATTCTATTCGCGAACCTCACCTGAGCAAGAGTCTAAAAGCGACAACTTCCAGCTCGTCTTAAAAGGGTTTGGCGATCGGAGATCGCCAGTACACCGCTCACGCGAAACAAATCGTAATATTACGATGTATAATTCCCTATGGGACTCACCAAATCAGATGAATTCACCGTCCGCGATAACCGTATCGCCCGTTATGCAAAGGTGCTCGGTCATCCGGCACGCATTGCCATCCTCCGGCTCCTCTCGCAACGCCAGGCATGCGTATGCGGGGATATCGTTGACGAACTTCCACTCTCCCAAAGCACTGTATCACAGCACCTGAAAGAGCTTAAGGACGCGGGACTTATCCAAGGCGAGATCGATGGTCCGCGCGTATGTTATTGTATCGATGAGAAAGAGTGGAAGGCGGCCGAAACGGCACTCGCAGAGTTTTTCAAACAACACCAGGAGCTGGCGGCAAAATGCTGCTAACAGCCCGCTTATGGGTCCTCCAATCCATCGTTAAATAACGATTAAATCTACAAACGACAATGGAAACACTTACTTCACTGACCGAGAGATACTCCACTGACGATGAATTGAAAGCACTCGTCCGTCAAAAATATGCGGAGATAGCAAAGCAAGATAAAGAGACTAATGCATCGTCCTGTTGCGGCTCCGGGTGCTGCTCGACCGAGATCGCAAACATCATGAACGATGATTATTCAACGATTAAAGGCTACGAGCCGGGTGCTGACCTTGGCCTTGGCTGCGGCCTCCCCACTGTATTTGCGAAGATCAAATCCGGCGATACTGTGATCGATCTCGGTTCTGGTGCCGGAAATGATTGCTTTGTTGCACGGTCCGAAACGGGTGAATCCGGTAAGGTGATCGGCATCGATTTTACCGAAGAGATGATCGAGAAGGCACGCAATAATGCAGAGCGCCTCGGATTCAATAACGTTGAATTTCGCATGGGCGATATCGAGCACATGCCGGTCGGTCCCAATCGCGCTGATGTGGTCGTGAGCAATTGCGTGTTGAATCTGGTACCAAATAAGGATGCGGTGTTCGCCGAGATCTTTCGCGTGCTAAAACCGGGTGGCCATTTCAGCATTTCGGACGTCGTGCTCGTTGGTGATTTACCAGAGGCACTGCAAAAAGATGCGGAAATGTATGCCGGTTGCGTAGCTGGTGCAATTCAAAAAGAAGAATATCTTCGACTTATTACGAAGAACGGCTTTAAGAATATCACACTCCAAAAAGAAAAAGCGATCATAATTCCAATGGACATTCTGCGGAATTACATGAGCGAGGAAGATGCCACCCAGTTCGGCTCTCGGGACTCCGGGATTTTCAGCATCACCGTCTACGCCGAAAAACCGGAAGGCTCCTGTGGCTGTGAGGGCTGCTGCTAACAGAATAGCTCATAAAGCCCCAAAGACAATTGGTGCTGTATGGTTACTTCCAGAAAACATCGTACGCAAAACGGACGATCATTAGCACGACGACCGAAAGAAAGAAAATGCGGATGAATTTATTGCCGCGAAGTATGGCAAGTCGCGCTCCCAGGAATCCGCCCATGGCGTTGCAGGCGGCCATGGGAAGCGCAACGCTGTAGATGATCTTACCGCTCATCGAGAAGAGAATGATAGAGCCAATGTTCGTTGAGAGGTTTACGAACTTAGCGGTGGCACTCGCTTTAAGGAAATCGTATCCGAGTAAGGTGATGAAGACGAGAATGAGAAAGCTGCCGCTTCCCGGCCCGACGAAGCCGTCGTAAAAACCGATGATGAGGCTTATCAGGATAATGTAAAGGTAGTGCTGAAGCTCGGTGTGGTCTTTCTCGGAGTGAGCGCCGAAATTCTTTTTACTGTAGGTGTAAATAGCGACCGCTGTCAAAACGACGAGCAAGAAGGGCTTCATAAAGTCATTGCTGACGAGCGTAAGTACGCGAGAGCCAGTGAACGCCATGACGCTGGCGATCGCGGCCATAAGCAGAAGGTGCTTATAATTAAGCCGGACCTTCCGCGAGTATTGTAATGCGGCGAGGCTCGTACCGCAAAACGACGGGATCTTGGTAGTACCGATCACCGTGGCGACGGGAATTCCTGGCAAAAGAATGATCGCGGCAGGAATTTGGATGAGTCCCCCGCCACCCACGACGGCATCGACGAAGCCCGCAATGAAAGCGGCAACGCAAAGGAGAAGAAGTTCTATTGACATCAAGTAATGGCGAAGCGAGTGAGCTACACATTCGCGGTGTCGACGTTGAGGACGAAATTTAGCAGATCGACATTGCCGGGGTTATGTCCAAGCCGGCGAATCGCTGCAACGATCTGCGCGCGCGTGTGCGTACCGTGATTTGCGGTGTGCATCATTAACTTCCATAGTGGATGGGACTCCTCTTTACCATTCATGCGGGTGAAATGTCGAACGGCGGTTACCTTCTCTTCGGTGAGAGAGTTTATCAGATTATTGGTCAACTTCTTAACGAGTGCCCATCGCTCGTTGACCGCGGTAAGGGTATTGAGCTTTTCCTTTACCATAATGGAGACAGCATCCTTCATTTCCATTGATCCTTCGAACCAGGCCACCCACCCTTGCTGGACGAGTACCAAATGAGAGAGCGTCTCCCCAATGGAACCGTGACCGCTACAGCCAGGGGCATTGTATTCTTCTTCTGAAAGCTCCGAGCATTTGGCGAGAAGTTGCTCGGTTGCCCAGGAATTGAAGGCGTAATACGTTCGTATGAGTTCAAGCATGATCGGTTAACAACGACCGGCGCAACTTTCTCCCCTTCCAAGCTTTTCTCAGGTATTCTGGATTGAGCCTATAATAGACCATGGCCGAAGTCAAGACCCGAGGAATGGCAGCAGTGACTGGAACAACAGTCGGGACGAATGGCGCGTCGCGCGATATGTCAGCTATCATCGTTGACCTGAATGAAGCATTGGAGTTCGTTCAGGAGCGCATAGTAAACCGTGAGGAGGTAGTTGAACAGATCTTTCTGGCAATGCTCATCGGCGAGCATGTTCTGCTCGAGAGTCGAACAGGCGTTGGAAAGACGCTTCTGGCCGAGCAGATCTTTCGGATGTTCGAAGGAGCGCGTACTTTTAAGGTCCAGGCGAGTAAAGAGCAGCAGCCCGATACCTACTTTGGCGGCCTGCTTCTCGATGAGCTAAAACAAGGCCGCTTGATCCATAACACGGAAGGATCGCTTGTCGAAAGCGAATTTGGATTTATCGACGAAATTTTCGACGCCAATGACTATACATTGCGCGCACTGCTATCGCTCTTGAACGAACGAGAACTGATTCGTGGTGTGCAGAGGGTACACTCGAGCGTTCATACGGTTATTGCTGCAACGAATTATCTTCGACTTTCGGAGATCACTGAAGCGCTGCTCGATCGCTTTCTTTTCAAAGCGCTGATCCATCCGGATAAAGATGTCTTTTTCCAGTATAAGATATCGCAACAATATCTAAAGAATCTCGGCAATGCGATCGAGCCACCCAAGAAGGTGCACTATAGCGACTTGGTCTACGCTTGCCGATTGATCCGGGGCGATCTCCAGGGCTCTCAAGTGACGGTTACACCTGATGTTGTTTATTTTATGAATCTTGTAATTCGCCATTATGAGATTCAGCGCAACCGACTCCTGCATGAGCGGCCTCATGAAGCGCATCTTCGAACGAAGGATTTTTATATCTCGCCTCGAACCCAGGCGAAGTCGTTGGATGTACTCCGGGCCATTGCATTATTGCACGGCCGTTTAAATGCAGAGCGGTCTGATATTCCGAAACTGCATTTGTTACTGTGTACCGCCGGTATCGCAGAAGAGAAGGCGCTCTTTCAGAGATCGTACGAAACGCTGCTCCAGCTTTATCAGGTGTCCGGCGCATTCGATCAACTCGCCTCGCTGCTTACGCTCGATGAAACTTTGTCGCGACTCCGCCACGATCCTACACTCATGTCGAAGCCGCTCACGGAATTAGAAGGTAGCGTTCCAACAAGGCGATCTCTCATCGCGTGGGCAAAAGAAACACTCGGGGTCGCCGATGCATCCGCCGCTCATAAGCGCCGGTTAGCCGAAGGCTTCCTGCAGAGCATCCATCCTTCCACGGAAGACTTGAAATCGCTTAAAGCTCATTTGGAAGAACAGATCAAGCAGGTCTTCGCCGATCATGTGGAACACTTTTAGGTCATAAATTCAAACTGTGCAGGACGCAACGCTCGAAGTTCGAGAGCGGCGAAGAGAACGCCGCCGCTCATTTGCTATCTTCTTTTCCATCGTTCTCACAATATATGGCCTCATCAATTTGTATATTTATGAGCGGTTGATGGACGCTATTTCAGCAAGTAGCTGGGTTCATTCTGTTTTTCCCCCGGTCTTTCTTTTTATCGTCCTGTGCTACCTCGTTGGGCAATTCCTCGAGCGACGATCGAGCTCATTCGTAAGCGATCTTCTTACATGGATAGGATCCTTCTGGTTGGGCGCAATGACATGGTTTTTTCTTGCCTCGGCATTAGTTGATCTTGTCAGACTATTAAACCTCATCTTTGGCTTCATTCCCTCGCTCTCAGAAGAGAATAAAGCCATTATCGGCGCAGTGACTTCCGGTTTTATCTTGCTATCGATGTTCCTGGGGTTTCTAAATGCCCGGAATATTAGGATAAAGCCACTTCGGATAAAAATAGAAAAGCCGGGATCGACTCTTCGAATTGCCGCTATCAGCGATATGCACATGGGCTCGCTCATCGGACGGCGAATGGTACAGCAGATGATCCGCAAAATAAATTCGATCGATGCAGACCTGGTATTGATGATCGGCGATCAAGTGGATGGTAATCCGCATCCGGTGATGGAGTTGGATCTGGGTGCTGAGTTGAAGCAGATCAGAAGCAAACATGGCGTCTTTGCTATCACTGGCAACCACGAATATATCGGTAATGCGGAAACGAGCTGCGCTTATCTGGAGGCGCATGGCATTACAATGCTGAGAGATGCGACTACTGAAGTGGCTGGCGTTTATTTGGTCGGTCGCGAGGATATTGCAGCGAAGCAGTTTGCAAATGTCGAACGGAAGACACTCGAAGTGTTGGTGGCGTTACTGGATCAGTCCAAGCCCCTTATTTTAATGGACCACACGCCGTTTCATCTCGAACAAGCAGAACAAAATGGCGTCGACCTGCAGCTTTCCGGTCACACGCACCATGCGCAGATATGGCCGTGGAATTATATCACACAACGAGTGTATGAAGTGAGTTGGGGATATAAGAAAAAAGGTAATACCCATATTTATGTCTCCTGTGGTTCCGGCACGTGGGGACCTCCGATCCGTATTGGTAATACGCCAGAGATCATGGATATTACGATCGAGTTTTTGTCTTAAATATTTTTGTCCACAATGAAAACAATTGTATTTCTCTCGGTCCTTTCTATAATTACAGCGACGTGTTACGCCCAAGCCGATCTGAAACCTTTGCCATCCTCGAAAATGGGATTAGGATTTCAGTTTTCCGGTTCGAGTCTGTTACTAATTTCGTGGCAAAGTCCCGATCTAAATAGTTATGGTCGAGCGTGGCGCATTGAACCGATGATCGGGTTTACGTCCTCGGACAATGAGGTAAATTCGAACGATTATTCCACTTCGATGTCCCTTACGCTCGGTCTGGGTGCATATCTGCATTGGCGAGTACGCTATCCATTCGACAATCTATATTTTACCGCTGGCCCACGCGTAACTGTAACCGGCTATCGATCGACGTATGAGTATACTTACGATACGATTAAACATAGCTCCCAGTACTTGAGTACAAGCCTTGCTTTAATTGCTGGACCGGAGTATGCACTTGACAGCAAGGAGCATTTTTCTATCGCCGGGTTTATTTCATACGCTGCCACGATTCGTGGTCGTGCTAAATATGAGCCTGCGACGACGACTTCCGCATGGAATTTTAGTACCGCAACATCAACTGGTATTGTGCTTAGATATTACTTTATGTAATAATGTACCTAAAATGAGTTCGAACAACTCACGGATTAGCGTCCGCGAATCCACGATCAATTCATAACTTCCCTTGTCTTCCGAGCGCGCATTTTTCCCGGTAATGGAGGAGTTTGGCTTCTTCTCGCACATCTACGAGAAGCTGCCGCCAGATTTTACAGCCATTTTCGAGATCGCGCGTATCCTGGAAGATAACACGAACGAGCTCTCACAGAAATTAGAAAAGGTATTCCGGTTGCCGGTACCGGCCAATACGAGGAGGCTTGATAAAGCAGAAGACTTCCACCGCTATTCCCCTGCCGGCGATCGATATGCCGCCGATCTCATTACCAGCTATCTCGATGTCTCGCGAATTTATCCGAGCCAGTTTCTTCTTCCGGAGGAAGTATTTTTACAGCGGCTTGCTTTGCGCGAGCTTTGGATGCCCGTCGCCCGTTCGGGCGTTATCCTCCCTATCGACGACTCGGAAGAAGGATTCGCCTTCGACAGCCGCAAGCAAAAAGTGTATGTGCTCTTCGATACGTCCCGCTCGATGGCGTCTCACCATCGCATCCATCTTGCCAAAGCGATCCTTTACCTTTTCCTGAAGCGCAACAAGGTCGATCTTGGCCATATCAGCCTTCGTACGTTCGACGACCATTTAGGCGAACTTCATACGGCGGTCGACCAGGCGAGCTACGAAGCGCTTATGCGATTCGTACTTCGAATTAATCATCTTGGCGAAGGGACGATCCTGCAACGTGCTATTTTTCAGGCCTTGGATGACATCCATGAAATGGAACATCTGTCGGGCGCCGAAATTCTCATCATCACGGATGGCGCTGTCTCCCTCGATCTCGAACACATTCGCGCGAGAATGGATGAGAATATTCAAATTCACACGGTAAAGATCGGCCATGTGGAGGTGATCCCCAATGAAGCACAGCTCGCGGACATGGTCTCCCGAGGACAGATAAAAGACCGGCTATTACTCGATCTACAAAGCCAGAAGAACGACATCGAACACCAATTGCGTGTAACCGAAGGTGCTACGCGGCGGCATATGCTCGAACAAATGCTTGCCGGAGTACGAGCACAGATCGCTCAGCGCAAAATTCCGTTCGGGCATGAGCTTGAACAACTTTCATCCGTCTACATAAACGTTGACGACATCGTCGAGAAAGAGCGCTTTCGAGCTGACCCGGAAACGATCAGCGATCTGGAGGCCCTCGCCGCTGCGCTCGAAGAAGAAGCAAAAGAATTTTTGACTCCCGAAGTAACAAAAAAGTTAGCGGTGTTGCACGACCATATTCAATTCCTTCAACGGTTCGAGACGGATGAACATCTTTCGAACCGGCTAAAGGCAATGGACGATCACCTCCGCCGACTCCTGGGGCAATTCCTGGGTAAGCCGGAAGAACCGGGAGAAGGAATGCCTGTTACCGGTTCACAGCCATCGCAGCTTCCTATGTCGGATGAAGATGTGCGCGATCTGCGATTCCTTTTGGAAGCCGATCTTTCGATCAGCCGTAGTTGGGCCATGCTACTACGTTGGTTATGGCAACGAGCAAAAATACTTGGCCAAAGAATCACCCGAAGGTCAATATAAATCGGCTCTTTCGGCCAATTTTAGTTCGAAGTAGGAATTCTTTCACTTAGGGAATTCCCGCACTGATTTTCTGTTTTCCGATTTTGTTGATAAAATTGAACTCAAACCGGCGCTGGAAGTCGTGAATTTGAGTTATACCAAAGCCAGAAACCTGACCAGAGACACTGGCAGTAGTCCATCCATTTCTGTTCGAGCCGCATCCATGAAATTCATCGCGCAAATTAAGCCGCTTCAAGAGACGCTTGCACGCGTTATCGCCGTTATTCCGAGTAAGTCCACGTTACCTCAGCTCGAGACGGTGCTCGTCGAGCTAAAGGGTGATGCACTTACTTTTACCGGTACGGACCTTGAGATCACGGTCACGGCATCACTGGAAGTAAGTGGCGTAAAGGACGGCACTGCGAATATACCGGCAAAGCTCTTTTATGAGATCGTACGAGCGCTGCCAGAAGGTGAGCTTACATTTACGCTCGATAAAACAACGCGACGCGCGCTCTTGCAAACGAGCCAGGGTAACTACCAACTCTCGGTCGATGAAACGGCGCAGTTGCCGAACGCTGCCAGCGAGTTCAAGCCGGAGGGTTCGATCAATGTGGATGCTTCGACGCTGAAGCGGCTCATCGCAAAAACCGTCTTCGCGGTCTCTACAGACGATCTTCGCCCGAGCATGATGGGCGTGCTGTTCCAGTTCTCTCCGGATGGTACTCGCGCCGTAGCGACAGATGGACATCGCCTGGTCCGGTTTACAAATGTTACGCTTAAGACTGATTCCGAACTGGATATTATCGTGCCGGCTAAGGCCTTGAGCTTAGTCTCCAAGTCTTTCGAAGATTCTGATAACATTGCACTTAGCTTCTCGCCAACGCACGTGCAATTCCACTCCGGCCCGACGACCATTTTATCGCGTCTCATCGACGAGCGGTATCCGAACTACGAGGCTGTCATTCCGCGTGAGAATGACAAGCACCTGATCATTTCGAAGGATGCAATGCTCCGTTCGGTAAAGCGCGTCTCCATCTTTGCCAATGCGAATACGAAGCAATTGAAATTTCAGTTAGCGAAAGACCAGATGTCGATCCTCGCTGAGAATTTCGACGCCGGCAATGAAGCACGGGAACATATTCCATGCGACTATGGCAATGACGATCTCATGATCGGCTTTAATGGCCGCTTTATCGAAGACGCTCTTGCGCACCTCGATACCGACGAGATCTCCTTCAAGTTTTCAACACCGACACGCGCAGCCATCATCGAGCCGGCAAGCACGAATGAAGAAGATCTGCTCATGCTCGTAATGCCGGTCCGGCTGAACGGATAACATGAATGAATTTGCCCAGCCCGTTTTTGTAAGCGATCGCCGGGCAACCGACGAAGAGCACCTTCGTCTCCTTTCGATCTTTCATTTTGTTGGCGCGGGCCTTGCCCTCTTAATGCTCCCTATGCTCGCGTTTGAGTATAGGTTAATTCGTGTAATCTTTGAACGAGCAGAAGTATGGCGCAGTGGGCCCAATGGATTACCGCCGGAGTTCTTCGATTTTTTTCAAGTTTTCGTAGTACTCTTTTCGATCTATTACGTAGTCCAGGCCGCGCTTAATATTGTATCCGGTATTTTTTTGAGGCAGAAAAAGCATCGGATATTTTCAATAGTTGTCGCGGCTGTCAATTGCTTACATTTACCATTGGGTACTGCGCTCGGCGTATTCACTATCGTTGTTCTTTCGCGTGATTCTGTAACAGAGTTATATCGCGAAGCCCAATTTTCATAGCCGTACCGGGCTGTGCTAGCACACTCTCTTCACCTTCAGAACTTCCGCAATCATAGCGATACCAGCGTGTCTGGTCTTGCGCCTAAGATCAATGTTTTCGTTGGCCAGAACGGAGCAGGCAAAACCTCTATTCTCGAAGCGCTTTCACTTGCTACACTGACTAAAAGCTTTACCACTCATTCGGATAGCGTTCTCATAAAGAAAGAGGAGCAATCTCTTTCGGTCGATGCTCGCTTTCAAACCGATCTTGGCGTGCCGCATAATGTCAAGATAGAAATTACGCTTGGGCCACCGATCCGCAAAAGCATCTTTGCCAATAGCGAACGCATTCGCTCGGCGGCGGACCTCGTTGGGATCGCGCCCGTTGTTATTCTCACGCCGGATGAGAAAGTTATTACGGGTGGTGGACCATCGGAGCGGCGACGTTTCCTTAATATGGTGCTCTCGCAAGCCAGCCGAGCATACCTGGAAGATGAGCTCGAATATCGCCGGGCATTAAAGCAGCGAAATGCGATCCTTTCAAGGCAGCAAGGGCGCTCGCTATCTTATATTCAACCCTTAATAGCCCCCTGGACCGAACTCGTCCGAAAGCATGGCGCCCGCATTATGCGGCGGCGAGCCAGCTTTACCGAGGAATTCCGGCCACGGCTTCTTGCGTGGTATTCAAAGCTTTCACAAAGCCGAGAAGAACCGTCGCTTCAGTATTTACCTATGGGACTCGAATCCGTCGCCACGGATTATGAGGCGTTGCTTGCCTCGGAGGCTTCAAAATGTGAGACGGACGAGATTCGCCGTGGAACAACACTCTTTGGTCCGCACCGCGATGAACTTTTATTATTTGTAAATCCGACGCAGGAAGCCCGGCTTTACGCGTCACAAGGCCAGCATAAAACGCTACTCGTTGCAATGAAGCTTGCGGAATTCGAATATCTTCGCGATGCGGCGAGCGAGACGCCTATTCTCCTTCTCGATGATGTCTTTAGCGAGCTCGATGACGATCGCGCTCACCAACTGCTCGATCTTGCTGCTTCCGAAGAGTTAGGTCAAACCTTTATCACGTCGACCGAGCGCTCTCGATTCGAAAAAAAATTGGATTTCTCGTCCGGCGATCATGCATTTTTCGAAGTCTCGAGCGGAACCGTTGCCCCTATTTTACGAGGAGCGTAAGTAGTATAGTATCTTTGCACGAAAGCAATGGCGCATCCGATTTCACTCGAAAAGGTTATTCCCGATACTCTGAAAGAATTCGGCCTCGATAAGAAGGCACGAAGCTATTCGGTCATAACCGCATGGCCTAAAATAGTTGGGGAAAAGATTGCAAAAGCTACTCATCCCGAAAAGCTTGATAAGGGGGTGCTGACCGTTAAGGTTAAGAACCAGGTCTGGCGCTACGAACTGCAAATGCAGAAGCCCGGCATAATGGAAAAGATCGCACAGGAATTTGGTGAAGGGATGGTGCGCGATATACAATGGAAGTGATCCCGTCCTTTAAATAGATTTAAAACGAAAAGAGGATAGCTAAAAAGCTATCCTCTTTTTTTGCTTAAAGCCTAATTCCTACCGAACGAAGATCACCTGCCGTGATGCGCTGCGCTCTCCAATGAACGCCGTTACATAGTAAACGCCATTCGGAAGCGCAAGAGACTGTGCATCGAAAGAGAAATTCTCCGTTGCACCAGCACCCACCTTACGCACATCCGAAGTGTAGACCGTACGGCCTAACGCATCGTGGACCACGATCCCGATCGCGCCATCCTGCGGAGCAACGAGTGCGATCGATGTACGAGCCGTGAACGGGTTCGGTTGAACCGTCATGTTAGCAGCAAGCACCGGATCCTCGGCAACACTGCCACCACCACCCTGCTGTACTTTGGCTGTACCGCTCAAGCTGATAGAGAGCGTCTGGTTCGCCATGTGCGAATAGATCTTGAGCGTTGCGCTGCGCGAGCCCGCGGCCCCGACGGGTGCAAACTTCAGGTTGATCGTTGCAGAACTACTATGCTGGACGGTAACCGGAAATTCGCCAACGATGGAAAACTCGCTGGCATTGGCTCCCGAAATAACAGCCGAGTCGAGGATGCCACCTGCAAAGCTGGACGCATCAGTGATCGTTACAGATGACGAAGCGGTCTTTCCAGTATCAGTCGCAGCAAAAGTCAAGGACGAGGTTGAAGCATTAAAGCTCGGGGTATGTGGAATTGTATCTAACGAAGGCACAAACACTGGTTGTATCTCCTGGGCGTTCGAATCATTATAGATAAGCTGTGCCTGACCGCTGCCATTGAAATCGTAAGAATAGATGGCGGACTTCACATTCCTCTGCGAATGAGGATAAGTGGCGGTGCTGTCAAACGGGTAGCCATGTGTCGTAAAGAGAGCATATCTGCCATCTCTCGTTACCATAATGTCTCCGCTCTGGCCATTATTGTGGAATTGTGAGTTGGCGTCCTGGTAAGAGCCCGCCTTTCCACCTGCGAAAAATGTTGCATTTGCGTCGGGTATTACGTGCCTAGACAGTAAATTACTGCTCGATGTTAGTGCACCAATCGAGTTGTATCGGGCGGAATAAAATTGAATCGAGCCATCTCGTGGTTTACTTACATTTGCAATAGCAAGATCGACGTTACCTCCATCCTGATGAGGAATAAGAGTCAGGCCGAACAAGCTATCGATAAAGTACATATCCGTCGCGAGACCTTTTACCTGCCCTGTAATGTCGAGACATGAGAATAATGGTGTTACATTTTGTGGATTCCAGCGCGTGATCATAAACCGGCCACTTTGCGAGGGATCGTTCATACCGTCAAAGGAGAAGACCAGCATTGTATGACTGCTGGTGTCAAGAGTAACATTGGACGTGATCCATCCACCTTGGGGCGGGCGGCCATTGCCGGCAATTTCCGTCGTTACTACAGCGCTATCGACCGAGGTCCCACCTACCACTTTGCCATGGTAGAACACTAAGCGTTCGTTTCCTTCCGAACTGCTCTGTGGTGTCGCCCACCATTCGCTGCCATCCGGTGATAAAACTCCAACCGGATGAAAACCACCGGCGCCATTTGGTGCTGGCACCAAGAACCACGGCATTGCCAACGTCTGTGTATTGACCGGCGGATCGGCCGTTATGGTGGCAAGAGTAAGAGGCCACGGTAACCGGAAAATACCAATGAACGAGACATGCTGCTGGTTAAGCGGATTGACGAAATAGAGCGCGCCGCCCAGCACGATGTGGTCCTGGTTCGGAGTCATCCCAATAACTGCGAGATGCCGAATGGAATCGATCTGAAACGATCCTTGTGTTGCGGAGGTAATGAGGCTCACCAGATCGTACGAGTCGACGGATGCACCCGGCCGCTTAATATATAGGATGCTCCGATCGGCCTTTACAAAGGCGACTGCATTGGAGCTAACGATGTCAAGTTTGTCACCGGGTAAGCCCTGGGCTTGTGCCGAGTAGCAAAATGCAATGGAAAGAAGGGTTACAAAGAACGCCGTAAGCAACTGTTTCATATCTCTTTTAATAAAGTACGAGACGTTTACGCACCGAACTTCCAGACCTCGGGACATCCGGTGAGCCTTAAAGTTACAAAAAAAATAGGATACTCGGGCGAAATTCGTGGATTCGTTACGCCGAAAGCAACCCGCTCAATTGGACCAAATCCTCATGGATCGGCTTCATTCGCGTAAAACTCTCTTTTAACGGCGTCGTGCAGAGGCTTCCCCGCTGTTCGCCGACCATGACCGAAGAGGAGCCAGCAAGCAGTTCATCGACCGCAAACGCACCCAACCGGCTTGCAAGAATTCGATCCCGGGCGGTGGGGCTACCACCACGCTGAATGTGGCCGAGGATCGTTATGCGATAATCCATGCCGTTCATCTGCTTCACCTTCTCCGCGATTTCGAGGGCGCTGGTGCCAGGGGTTTCTCCTTCGGCCACAATAATAATATTCGAGCGCTTCGTCGCGCGCTGACGCTCGAAGAGTTTGAGGACGACATCGAGCCGGGTTTCGCGTTCGGGAATGGCAATGTATTCGGCACCGGTCGCTAAGCCCACGTCGAGAGCGATAAATCCGGTGGCTCTCCCCATCACTTCGATATAGAACGTACGTTCCAATGCTTCCGCGGTATCGCGTATCTTATCGATATTGTAGATCGCCGTATTGACTGCGGTGTCATAGCCAATGGTCCAATCGGTGCCATAGAGATCGTTATCGATCGTTGATGGCACGCCGATCACCGGAATATTATGCTCTTGTGATAAAAGCTCGGCCCCTTGGAAAGTACCGTTACCGCCGATGACCACCAGCGCATCGACATCATTCGCCGCGATGGCTTCAGCCGCACGCTTGCGTCCCGCCGGAGTTCGGAATTCCTTTGCGCGGTCCGTTTTGAGGATCGTGCCACCACGCTGGATAATATTCGAAACACTTTGGGCATCGAGCTCAACGAAGTCCCCGGCCATGAGTCCGGAATATCCGTGATAAATACCCATCACACGAAGGCCGCGCTGCAACCCAGCACGGACAATGCTACGAATCGATGAATTCATCCCCGGGGCATCACCGCCACTCGTGAGGACACCAATACTACTTATTTTCAACGCTGTTGAGAAGAAGCTGAACTACTACCGAGAACCATTAAAGCCATACCACTTACCGACCTCTGGTGCACTCACTTTCATTTCCGGGAAATTCTCGAGAATGAGTTCACCAAATGCCGACATCGCTTTTTCATCGCCATGGGTGAGGACCACATGACGAGGCTTCAGACGTCTAACAATTTCCAAGAGCTCTTCGCGCCGAGCATGAGCACTAAATCTAAACCGCTCGATACGACTGCGGACCGGTACATCCCGCTTCATCGAGCCGAACCGTATGCGAGTCCCTTGCTGAGCATGGGAAACGATATATCCGGGCGTTCGTGGATCGGTATATCCGACGAAGCAGATCGTAAAATGCGAATGCCGCAGCCAACGCTGAGCGAGGAAGTAACTGGCCGTGCCCTCCTGCATCATACCGCTCGCCGCTAACACAATGCTCGGTTCGCGAAAGAACTTGCCACCGAACAAAAATTCTCGTCGAGGTAATTCAGCCTGTTCGATATCGGATGTTTTATCTACATCATTTGTGCGTGAACGGCTCGTTAAGAACTTATCGTACACCTCGTTAATGCGACGTCCCATGCCACCAGTATAAATCGGTACGGACGGTAGTTTACCGGCTTTCACCGCATCCCCGATCATCGTCAGCATTTCCTGCAACTTGCCGAGCGCGAAAACAGGTATAAGTACCGAGCCTTCATTTTTCAGCGTCTCGTTGATCGTCTCGATCAGGCGCTCTAATTCTTTCTCGCGAGAATGAGTAAGATAGGCGTCCACTACGCCATTCGTTGATTCTGTAACCAGTACATCGATAGGGCCTTCCGGAAGTTGCGCCCCTGTTACCAATCGTTGCGCGTGAAGAGAAGTATCGCCGGTGTGAAAGATCTTTTGGCCGTCCGCTTCTATATAGATACCCGCCGCTCCGAGGATGTGGCCGCTCGGATAATAACTGATCCTGACGTTACCACCAGCCACCGTTTCGGACGTTCCGAGGTCCAGTGGTCGCATTCGCTCGATCGTCTCGGGCAACGCTGTCATTGCATAATTCGGCAATGCGTCCAGAACCTCCTGCGAGTGCTGCTTTGGCAACAAGCTTGCAGAATTCTGAAGCATGATCTTGCTTAGCTCGATCGTCTCGCTCGTGGCGTAAATCGGAACATTCGGATACGATTGACGCACGAATGGAACAGCACCTAAGTGATCGGTATGAGCGTGAGTGACGAGGAAATGATCGACCGGGCTCCCCTGCAAAGCAGCGATCGCGGGGAATGCAGCCCATCCCGTTTTTTCCGGATGCAGACCGGCATCGATCAGGATACCCTGACCGTCAACGGAATAATAAAAGCTATTAGCCCCGATCTCGCGCCCGCCACCGAGCGCCATGAATTTAAAGTCTGACAAATCGACCTAAGATCTTATGATGTAACCACGGCGCTAAGAGGGCTTTTTGCACATCGCTATTGTGCTGCTACCTCAACCGCCGATAGTATGCTTTTGAAGGATCGTTCACGGTAATCGTTGTAACAACAGTACCATGAAAGCGAACAGTTCGGAACAACACCGCAAGCTCACTAAAGAGAAACGGCAATACTCCTTAGATTGTCTTACCATCGCGCATTATTGTATGCGATGAGCCTCACCGAATTTCGGACCGATTCTTCTCCCACCTCTGCAGCGGCCGGCAAGGACCGGCGGATGAAACGCGTCCTCTTCTTTATTATGCTCGCTGCACAGTTGATTGCCTACATTGTGCTAACCGAGAGCCGATACGAAGGACAGGGACTCACGACCGTATATTTTCGACTTACTACGATGAGCGATCTTATCTCGCTCTTCTATCTATTCCTTGTTATCGGCCTTATCATAGCCGCTATCGTTCATCCGGAGCGGATCGGACGCACTCGGTCGATCAGTATCGTCGTTCTTTCTGCTATTTTGCTGTGGCTGGACTTTGGAATTCGGCGAACACCCGCGGAAGATTTTACTCCGGAAGCAGCCGTACTGATCCTGCTTGCAATGTTCGCAGTGTTGGCCACTCTCCTGACTCGTTCTAAAAGTACGCTGCTCCCCTACCAGCGATTTATAAAGATCGTACTGAACACAGCAGCGATCCTTACCTTCTCTATCTTACTGGCTTTTATATACGCCTTTTTTTATCCGACCTACTCCCGAGTCGAGGAGATCGCGGACTTTAATCCGGATGCCGGAGTGGTCCTCGGAGCCGCAGTATGGCGCGGTCACGGGCTTGGAGATCGTCCAAGCCCGGCGCTCCGCGAGCGCATCGAACTGGGATACGATCTTTTAACCAAACACGCCATCCCACGAATTGTGGTAACAGGAGCAAGCGCACCCGGCGAATTGGCAGAAGCAGAAGTTGCAAAACAGGACCTCATGCGCCGTGGTGTCGATGAATCACAGATCGTCGAAGAGTCTGCCTCACATACGACGCTCGAACAAGTACGCTATATACGGGACGAACTCTATTCCCACCAAAAATGGACGCGATTTGTGATCATCTCCGACCAGTATCATATAGCTCGGGTGATCGAAATGTGCCGGTTTAATGGTTTGATCGCTATAGGGAGTCCTTCCAGAATACACCAACCCTTCCTCGATCTTCTTTATTATCGTCTTAGAGAAAGCGTCGCCCTACTCGAATATTGGCTTCTCGGTCGATAATAAGCGTAGATAACGCGCTGATTTATCCACATTCTAAAATTTATCATTAATATTTGTAACATCGGGCTACCTGAAGTGTTATTGTCATAGCAGACTCAGATGAGGCTTCGAGCAGTCCGTCAATCAGGCCCCAGAGTATAGGGACCTGGATTTCTCTCTCTGATCGCACCTCATTATTGCCCCTTATTCTTTGCTGGTTATTAGCTGGTCCGTCGGTCAATTACCTCGGTCTATTAGCCGACTCTTAGTTCACAATAAAACGCAACACCCCCATGAAAACACAGATACGGTTTCTTGTTTTTTTACTATGCGTAGCGGGACTCTCCCTCGCGGGAGCACGACCCAGCTTGGCAAGCACCACGAGCACAGTCTATTCGGAAGACTTCAGCGGCGGCAGCATTCCCGATGGTTGGGATAATAGCACTTACAGTTGGAATTATAGCGCTTCCGGTAATGGCGATTACAATGGATCGCTCGTCTGTGATATGTACGATTATTACTTCGGCGGGGATCCTATCGTATCGCCAACGATCGATGCGAGCCGTTGGAGTAATTCCTCGGACGAAGCCTATCTTGACTTCGACTTCTTTTGGGAGTACAACGATTACGCCGCTATGTTCGGCGACGATAATTTCCAGGTACTGGTCACAAATTCGAGTGGTTCACAGCAGGTCCTCAGTCTCTCGACAAGCACTGCTTATACCTATAATGACGCGGATGGTAGTTACTCGGTTCTTTTTGATCCATTGACCTCGAGCGATAACTGGGCCCATTATCACATTGCGATCCCGGCCGCATTCCGCACGTCGGATCTTCGAATCCAGTTTCAGGGAAACCCCAATTGGGGTGCAAGTAACCCAGCGATCGATAATGTAGTGATCTCTGGTACACACTTTAATTCGCTCGGTGTAACACCGGCTACCTCTATCAATTTCGGCAGTGTTTCGATAGAGGATACAGAATATAGAACGGTCATTCTTTCAAATCCGAATCCCGTTGCGATCACTATTTCCAATGTGAATGTGGTAGGCTCGGCATTCGGACTTGCCTATGCCGCAACGACGATCGCTCCTGGCACACAAGCCAATCCGACACTCGATTCGATCGTCGTAATGTTCACACCCACGGTGGGCGGCTCCCAGGCGGGTACGCTGACCTTCAATACCGATGCCGATAATCCTGCGAACGTCTCACTTACGCTGCAAGGCACCGGTATTGCACCGAACTTAGCCGTTGGTTCGCAAACTCTATTTAATAAGTCCCATATTAAGCTGGGTCAATCTGTCACGCAAAGTGTAACAGTAAGCAATAGCGGCCCTGCCCACCTGATCATTCTTCCATCCACTCACCTTGCGGGCGATTATCCCAGTGAGTACAGCCTCGTTCGTGTGCCGTCGGAACGGCTATCGAATGGCGATATGGATTCGATAACGGTCGTCTACCATCCAACGCTCGAAGGAATGCACAGCGCATTGCTATACATCGAAAGTAACGGTGGTGAACAGATCGTACAGCTTCGCGGGGTTGGAATTTTACCGCATATTTCGGTAACGCCATCCAGCTTCGATTTCCCTGCCACTCCGATCGGTAATCAGGTCTCCCAGAATTTTACAGTCTCGAATCCCGGTACCGATACGCTGGTTCTCGTTCGCAATTATTTTGCAAGCGCCGACTATGATTTCTCGTATACGGGACTTTCGACTCGACAAAAACTGGCTCCGGGCCAGAGCGCACAGTTTACCGTTACTTTCGCTCCGCTCGACCGTGGAACGCGGCTTGCGACGGTCCGTCTGACGACTAATATTCCGCCGACATTTAGCGATCCTTCGATCGATACATCGAGCGTGGATGTCTATGTAACAGGCGTTGGAATTCCGGTCGGCATTCTTACCGCGAATTTCCCGCAACCGGATTCTGCCATCGTCGGCATAAGCGATACGCGCACCGGTTCGTTAACGAATAACGGCTCCGAAAGCCTGACGATCAATTCGCTTATTCCTGTTTCCGGAAACACCTCTGACTTTTCGATCAGTGGGCAGACCTTCCCGCTTACCATTGCTGCGAACTCCACGGTGCCTATCACCGTCAGCTTTACGCCGTCAGCGCGTGGCGTGCGTACGATGGGCGTGCAGGCAAACGTTACGACCAATGATATTACGGAGAATATTCCGTTCAGCATTAGTGATGTTGGCTTGCAGGTTTGTGCGAATGCTTCGCAGGATGTTCTCTTTAATGCGAACAAGATCCTGGCCGGAACGACCGATACCGAGATAGTTACGATCACGAATTGCGGCGATGTAGCTACTACCTACAATGCAGCGATTACCGGTGTAACCGGGCCGTACACAGTTACTCCCGCAATTAGCCCGGTTGTTATGCCTGGCGGGAATACAACGTTCAAGGTCGTATTTGCACCGACGGATTTCTCTCAATCGATCGCTTCTCTTACTGTTAGCGGTGGTACCGGTGTAACGCCGATGGTCGTCAACTTGATGGGCTCTGGTGAAGGCGTTGCTGCTGCCGCAAACGGCGCCGCTGGAACTGTTGCCGTTGGCAAGACAAAAACATTCACTGTTACAGTGACCAATAACGGCAATATGGATTGGACGCCGGGTGCTGCCAGCATTACCGGCACCAATGCCAATGATTTCGTCGTAGCAACTCAGGTCACTCCTTCTACGATCTCTGCCGGAAACTCGGGTACGCTTACGATCAATTTCACGCCAACTATTGCTGCAAGCGAAACGGCAACACTTACTTTCCCGAGTGCTTCGCCCTCTCCAATGCCTGCGTTCAACTTCACATTAAATGGAGTTGGTGCAAACAGCGGAGTCTCGGAAGTAACAACCGAGGAAGGATTTAGTCTGAAGCAAAATTATCCAAATCCGGCAAACAATGCGACAACGATCTCATTCTCACTTCCGTATGACGCAAGTGTGCATGTGTCGATCGCCGATCAAAAGGGCACAATGCTGAAGATGATCGCTAACGGCCGATTCGGTGCTGGCGACCATGACTTGACGTTTGACGTAAATTCGTTATCGAGCGGCAGTTATTACTGCATTTTCGAATCTAACGGAATTCGTCTTATTCGTGAACTAGAGGTCGTGAAATAAAGACCCAAACCCAAACTACGGAGACCCCTTTCACTATGTGGAAGGGGTCTTTGCTTGCTATAAGCAAACTATTCCGTTGCCGTTTTTTTCGCCAGAATACTTGCTTTTGCCCTAAAAATCTCGTATTTTAGCCATTGTAGAGATGAGTTGCACCTCGGGTGTCTCGTCATTACGCTCATATTCTTACTAAGGGGACTTTGGCTCTTCGTTCGGAATCTGAGTCCCGACCAATGTTCAGATCAGCTTACAAACGACTCTTGACATATAGGAGGCACAAGAATGAACCGTTATAAAGAACTACAGGACTTGCTCGCGTCTTTCGAAAAGGACTTTGAGAAGTTCTATGAGAAAGGCAACAAGTCTGCCGGTACCCGTCTTCGCAAGGCTATGAACGAGCTAAAGCGTAAGGCGCAGGAAATCCGCAAGGAAGTCCAGGAGATCAAGGCCACCGAGCCCAGCACACCCGCCGCGTAAGGATCGTTCGCGATCTGCAAGGTTTCGGTCTGGGGATAGCGTTATCCCCAGACCTTTTGTGTTCCTACTCGTTTTCGCCTCTTCTTCAAACTGTCTGGCCAGGACAGGTATCCTTTTTTATGTCCATGAAAATTCTGCTATTATTTATTGTGCTTACTAGCTTTTCCTCTGCTCTCGCTCAGCGATTACATTATCCAATAACAAAACGCGGTAACCAGCTCGATAACTACTTTGGCACACAGGTCGCCGATCCCTATCGATGGCTCGAGAATGTAGATTCAGCAGATGTACACACATGGGTAGAAGAGCAGAATAAGGTCACGCAGTCCTACCTCGATCAGATTCCGTATCGCGAGAAATTACGCGCCCGGTTCGAGCAATTGTTCAATTATCCGCGCATCAGCGCTCCGAACAAGGTTGGAGAATATTATTTCTTCTCCAGGAACGAGGGACTTCAAAATCAGCCAATTGTTTACCGGCAACACGGCTTACATGCAACACCAGAAGTTTTTCTCGATCCGAATACTCTCTCCAGTGATGGCACTGCTTCGCTGGGATCAATGGATTTTTCGAATGACGATCGCTATTTGGCCTACAGCATTCACAAGTCCGGTTCAGACTGGCAGGAGATCTTTGTAAAAGAAGTCTCCACGGGCAAGCAACTTACGGATCATATTGAATGGGTCCGTTATAGCTCGGCCTCATGGTATAAAGATGGCTTTTTCTACGGACGTTACGATGCTCCAACCTCCGGCCAATACACAGCAAGCAGCGATTTCCAAAAAATTTATTATCACAAACTGGGTACGCCACAATCCGCCGATTCCCTTATTTTTGAAGACCGTAACAACCCTAAGCGCACATTCTCTGTGAGCGTTACGGAAGACGAAAAATATCTTATCCTCTATATTAACGAAGGTGGAAAAATTGGCAGCCTCATTTCCTGGAAACATGCGGACGGTTCTGATAAAGAGTTTAAGCCTCTCATCTCGGAATTCGGACATAATGCCGGTGTGATCGATAACCTCGGAGACAAGTTTTTGCTGATGACCGATGAAGACGCCCCGACAAACCGCCTCGTCCTCGTCGATCCTGCAACGCCTGATAGATCGAACTATCATGATATTATTCCTGCAAAGGAGGAAAAACTCGAAGACGTCAGCTTTGTAGGTGGCAAATTGATCGCTTCTTACTTGAAGGATGCTTCCAGCCACACGTATATTTTTAATGCGGCAGGCAAGCTCGAGCAGGAAATTAGTCTTCCCGGGCTTGGGAGTGTTAGCGGTTTTGTGGGTAAACGGAAAGACTCGGTCGTATTCTATACGTTTTCGAGTTTTGCCATACCGCCGACGATCTATCAATATAACCTCAAAACCAATGAGTCGGTCGTGTTTCATAAGACCGAGGTCCCATTCAACGTTAACGATTTCGTTACCGAACAAGTCTTTTATACGAGTAAGGATGGTACCCGAGTACCAATGTTTCTCGTACATAAAAAAGGCCTCGAACGCAATGGTAAAAACCCCACCAAGCTCTATGCTTATGGCGGGTTCAATATTAGCTTAACTCCTCATTTTAGTGCTGCACTGATAGCGTTTCTCGAACAAGGTGGAATTTTTGCCGAACCAAGCCTTCGCGGCGGTGGTGAATACGGCAAAGCCTGGCATGAAGCCGGTATGAAGCTTCACAAGCAAAATGTTTTCGATGATTTTATTGCGGCAGCCGAATATCTCTTTAAGGAGAAGTACACGTCGCCTGATAAGTTGGCCATCCAGGGCGGATCGAACGGCGGACTGCTCGTCGGCGCGGTGATGTGTCAGCGGCCCGACCTATGCAAAGTTGCGCTGCCCGAAGTTGGCGTGATGGACATGTTGCGCTATCATAAGTTTACGATCGGTTGGGGCTGGGCTTCTGAATACGGCACCAGTGATGATTCAACCGATTTTAAAAATCTTTATCACTATTCGCCGCTGCACAATTTGAAGCCCGGTGTTTCCTATCCTGCAACGCTCGTTTCGACCGCCGATCACGATGACCGCGTCGTGCCGGGACACTCCTTCAAGTTCATCGCTACGCTGCAGCACGTTCAGGCCGGCACGAATCCAACGCTGATCTCGATCGAAACGAAGGCCGGACATGGTGGAGGAAAACCGCTATCGAAAGTCATTGCGGAATTTGCCGACTCTCTGGCATTTACGTTCTACAATCTGGGTGTGCAGATCGAATAGACTACCACAACAACCACTCTGGCAGGTCCAGATCGTCATCGAGGCCTAGCTCCAGGCCTTCTTTCCCGATCCCGAAAATATCGCGCTTCTGTCGAATGGCTTCCGTCGTTCGCGGCGTTGAATGGCAGCAGCTCCCGACCATTACAGCACCGGCTTTCATCCATGCTACCGCGCACTTAGCCATTTGCTCGTTATTATAAGCGCGCAAATTCCAGGTGCCATCTGGTAATTTCTCCGACGTATTAGGATAGCATCCAAACCAAAGTCCCGCCTTCTTTGCAGCTTTCGAGAATAACGGCAGTGCATCGTACATGGTCGTCACTGGCGCACAATTAAGCGCTACAAGATGCGCGCCTCCCTCTTTAAAACGCTGAACGGCATAATCGAGTGGTGTCCCATCGAGCATGGTCTCGCCATCCTTAGGTACGACCGATATCCACACATACTTCTCGCTCTCTTCTTTAGCAGCCTGAAGCGCGCAGATCGCCTCATGGAACGTGCTCATCGTCTCGATAAGAATAATATCCACTCGAGCTTCATCGAGCCAGCGCGCCATAATGCGGTGCTCTTCGATCAAGGCGGGATCGTTCTTCGGGGCCAATTTCGGAGTGAAGCAGTCCTCGACGGGCGCTATTGAACCTGCGACACGGATCAGCGGATTTCTTTCTCTTCTCGCTTTACGTGCAATTCGAACAGCTTTTTTTGTGAGCGCTTCCGCATCGAGACCAGTATCTTTGAGTGCGCGAGGATTAGTGCGAAACGTGTTGGCTGTCAGTATATCAGCTCCTTCGCGGGCATATTGCCGATGGATCTTAAAGATCAGATCGGGATTGGTAACAATACCGCGAGCGGTCCAACTTTTACCCGACGTATTGACACCTCGTCCCTCGAGCTCGGTGCCGAGCGCGCCATCGAGGACCAAAGGGCGAACGCGAAAAGCATTATCGAGATCGCGTGTCATGGCTGTTTCGCTGCTCCATTAAGAGATTCAGACATATCTGGCTGCCGGGAAGATTTTAAGGTACCCATCCGTGAACGAAGAAGTTTATGTGCGCCAGCTTCCCATAAGAACGTTTCAAATATACGTCCTGCAAATTGCTCTGCAAAATCCATGCGCTCGGGATGCCACTGCACCGCAAGAAAAAATGGCTTCCCGGTGGCATCGGCCCATTCAAGCGCTTCGATCGTACCATCACTTTCAGCACGGGCGCTGGCAGTGAGGCCATCCCCTACTCGCTCAACGCCCTGATGATGCGCGCTATTAACTTCGCCTTGCCCTTCCCCGAGGATCCGTCGGAGATAACTTCCCGGCTCTACTTTTACCTGATGACGAGAATCGTAACCATCGAGCTTTCTATGACTGGCACCTCCGAATGATTCTATATCGGTGATCAACGTACCTCCGCGATGGACATTCAAGAGTTGAAGTCCGCGGCAAATGCCAAGAATGGGAAGGCCGTTTTCCTCAGCGTTGTTAGCGAGCTTGAATTCCAGTTGATCGCGTTCATCGTTAATGTCGCCGCATAAGTGTTCTTCGGATTGCTTGCCGTAACGAGCCGGATGAACGTCATCGCCACCCGTAAAAACAACAGCATCAACTTCAGCGACATTGCCTCCACGAGATAGATCGATCAATTCAACCTCATACCCCAGCACCTCCGCAGCTTTTATGACCGCTTTTCGGTAAAACTCGAACTTCGGATTATCGGAAGGTGCATAGGAGAGACCAATAGTAAGCTTCATAGAATTTGATCGATGGCGTTGTAAAAACCTTCCTCCCCACTCAAGAATTCAAGCTCGTGCAGAAGGATATATACTGGAATCTCAGAATGGTGAAAATACCTTCGCGATTTTACTGCATCTTTTAACGTCGTAACGATCATCTCGACATTATGACGCTGAGCGTCCGAAATTATGCTATTTACTAACGCCTGCGAGTATTCGGCATGATCGCCCAGGTCACGGACTACAAGATTCGCACCTAACTCGTCGAGCATTCGGTGAAAGCGCTTTGGCGATGCAATAGAGCTTAATGCCAGAATCTTCTTGCCATTCAAGCTTTTTAACGCAAGCGCTTCACGGCCTTGCAATGGCATTAAGCTGGCTGCTTTGCTGTGCGTTTGCGCTGTGACCGATTGCCTGAATTCCGCAGGGAGCGCCTGTTTACCGTTCGTCTCAATAACGATGTCAGCTGCATTCGCCGCACTCAGCGGTTCTCTCGATCGGCCAAATGGAATGACAGGAGAAATACTGCGTGATGCATCGACGAGTAATATATTCAGATCACGCTTTAAGCGCAAATGTTGATAGCCGTCATCCAGAACGATCACATCCGCTCCAAGTGCTTTCGCTTCCCTGGCACCATGCCACCGATCTTCATCCACAATGACGATCGCATTCGGCAAACGTTCGGCAAACATTTGCGCTTCATCGCCGCTTTGTTCGACCGATGCCAGAATTTGCATTCCATCGCGAACCAACACATAGCCTTTCGATCGTCGTCTATATCCTCGCGAAACGATCGCGACTTTTTTGCCGTGCATTCGCTCGAGGTAATCGGCGATAAGCATTACCATCGGCGATTTACCCGTGCCACCCACCGTAAGATTACCTATACTGATAACCGGCACACCGGGATGAAACGACTTCAGCCATCCATGCTGGTACATCATGCGCCGTAATCGCATAAGATATGCATAGGGATTGATGTAGTCAATTATCGGCATCAGGTATCGAACTGGGAGGAAAGCGCGTCAAGCCACGACCGCTGAAGTTCTGGTTCGGCCGGGAGCGCACTAATGTCAACTTTCGTAACTTGAATTGTTACTCGGCTAAATGGCATCGGCACTTCAAAGCGGTCCCAGCTTTTTAGCTCTTTGAACGAGCCATACGTTATGGAGAGCATATAGAGCGGCAGGTCAAGCTCGCAGGCAGCGATAAACGCGCCTCGCTTGAACGAATGACGTGGACCGCGAGGACCATCGGGAGTAATGACTAACGAATCAGCATTACCCGATCGTATCAGTGCCATCGCTTCTTCGAGGGCCTCCATTCCTTTTTTTCCGCTCGACCCTCTCGCTAACTTATAGCCCCATCGTGCAAGTACAGCAGATAAAAAACGACCATCCTTGCTTTTACTTACCAGGGCAACAGGATGTCTCCTTCTTACGGAGTACCAACCTCCAAACATCTTTCCATGCCAAAACATAAGGATCGCATTAGCAGGCAGTGCATCCCCCTGCCACCGAAAACGAAGCGTCCCGGCAAGCAAGGTGGCGAAGAACGGAAGCAATCGTTCGATCATGAGGCTAATAGCACCTCCGCAACCTTTCGTGAAGGCCCATCCCCGGATGAACGCAGGGTAGTAGCAAGCCCTTCCAGAGACTGCTTGAACGCTGGGTAATTCGTTAAAATACTCTCAAGCTCAGAAGTGATCTTTTCCTGAGTAACATCGCCTTGCAATAATTCAGGGTATTGCTTGTGGCCGATCACAATATTCGCCAAACCAATGTATGGCAGTTTCACAAGCCGCTTTCCTATCGCGAAGGAAACGGGGTGCGTTCGGTAGCAGATAACTCCTGGCAATCCGAGCAGTGCTGCTTCGAGTGTCGTTGTACCGCTTTTGAGGATCCCGAGCTTTGCGTGCCACATGAGTTCGTGTGTTGCCGCAGCATCGCGAATTCGTGTAAGTGGCGCTCGAAGATATTCGTCGTAATGTGATCGATCGATCGAGCCCGATTCAACCAGAATTGCCTGCATAGTATGCTTCTCGGCAAATGCATGGGCAGTTTCCGACATTACCGGTAATAGCCGCCTCACCTCTTCGGTACGGCTACCGGAGAATACTAACAGCCATTCTTTGCTCGCATCAAGGCTATGCTGTAGGGCAAAATTAGTACGGTCCTGATACCTCGTCTTTTCCTCGTCGATCCGTTCCACGAGCGGATGGCCAACGAAGTGAACGTTCTTCATTCCGGCATCACGATAGAGCTTTTCCTCGAATGGAAAGATCACGAGCATTTCATCCACAACTTCTTTTAAATCGTGAATGCGCGAAGCATGCCATGCCCATACCTGCGGGCTTACATAATAAACGACCCGAATACCGCGCTTCTTCGCTTCCCTGGCGAGGCGAATATTGAACCCCGGATAATCGACCAGAAGAAGCGCACTGGGCTTACGCGAATCCAACAGCGCGGTCATTTCGCGAAAGACACGCTTAAAGAAGCTGAAGCGACGCGCCACTTCGACAAAGCCGACCACCGACATTTCGCGGACGCTATAGAAGCATTTCGCGCCTTCAGCAACACACTCATCGCCACCAATTCCAAAAAAGGAAATCGGTTCGTTTCTTTCGATCGCTAATTCTTTAGCCGCTCGAACAGCACGCGCGGCGATACGGTCGCCGGAAGCTTCGCCGGCGATCAGCATAATAGTGTGCTCTTTCGTCACGATGCTAATCGTTTTGCGCGTTCGAGAACAGGACGTAAATAGTGGCCCGTATAGCTGCGTTCGATCTTGGTAAGCGCTTCGGGTGTCCCTTCCCCGACTAATTCACCTCCACCATCGCCCGCTTCCGGCCCGAGGTCGATCACCCAATCGGCCGCTTTGATCACATCGAGATTATGCTCGATCGCAATGACAGAGTGCCCGCGATCGACCAACGCATTTAGTGCCTTTAACAGCTTAGCGATGTCATCGAAATGAAGTCCGGTCGTTGGTTCATCGAAGATAAAGAGCGTGCGCTCTTCGGTCTGATCGGCGAGATGTGATGCAAGCTTTACACGTTGCGCTTCGCCGCCTGAGAGGGTGGTTGCGGGCTGGCCTAATCGAATATAGCCTAAGCCGACATCATCCAGTACCTGTAATCTCGCTTTTATACGGTCGTGCTCGGAGAAGAATGATAGTGCTTCGCTAACCGTCATGCTGAGCACGTCGACGATATTCTTGCCGTTAAGCGTCGCATCGAGCACTTCTTGCTTATAGCGCTTTCCGCCGCACGTATCGCATTCGAGATACATATCAGCAAGGAATTGCATCTCGACCGTTACATATCCTTCGCCCTGGCAGGTTTCGCAGCGGCCTCCGGGAATATTAAAGGAAAAGTAGCCCGGCGCCCAGCCGCGCTGCTTTGCATACACGGTTCGGCTAAATGCTTCGCGGATCTGATCGAAGACCTTTACGTACGTTGCTGGGTTCGAACGCGGTGTGCGGCCGATCGGCGATTGGTCCACAAGCTCGATGTGATTGACGAGGTCCTCTCCCTTTAATTCGCGATACGATCCTACCGGACCTACACTCTCGCCGCGTAATTTTTTTAGTCCGGAGTACAGGATCGAGTGTACCAGCGTCGATTTGCCCGAGCCGGATACACCGGTGACCGCTACAAACGACTCTAACGGGAATCTCACATCGATCGACTTAAGATTATTAGCCGTTGCACCTTTTACCGCGATGGCATAGCTAAGATCGACTCGACGCCGCTTCGCTGGTATTGGAATAGCGCGCTCACCCTGCAAATATTTACCGGTGATCGATCTCCCGTTTCGAATCTTTTCCAGTTCTGCCGGTGGTCCCTGATACATTAGCTCTCCACCCAGTTCACCAGCCAGCGGACCAAAATCAACTAATTCATCGGCCGAGCGTATCACTTCTTCATCATGCTCCACCACCACGACCGTATTTCCTAAGTCACGAACGCTCTTCAGAATTCTAAGAAGCTTGTCGGTATCGCGCGGATGAAGTCCGATGCTCGGCTCGTCCAGCACATAGAGTGCCCCGGTAAGCGCACTACCGAGTGAAGTGGCGAGGTTGATTCGCTGGGATTCGCCTCCTGATAATGTATTCGAAAGCCGATCGAGTGTTAAATAGCTCAGTCCAACTTCATCCAGATATCGGGTACGCTTTCGAAGTTCATCGATGATGCGAGCCGCGACCGTCATTTCATACTCCGTCAGCGAAAGGGACTCGAAGAAATTGCGAGCTTCCGCGATCGTCATGCAAACGACGTCGTGCAGCGTCTTGCCGGCAACACGAACATTCAATGCCGCAGGACGGAGACGAGAACCATGACACTTCGGGCACGTCGTGTAGCCACGGAATCGCGAGAGCATCACACGGTAATGTAGCTTGTAGGTCTTCTTCTCCAATTCTTCGAAGAAGCCATCGATGCCTTTAAATCCTTCAAAGCCTTCCCAAACGATCTTCCTTTCCCGCTCGGTAAGCGAAGAGTATGAAAGATCGACGTTAACGTCGGCCTTCCTGGCAATAAGTATCAACTCTCGCCAATACTCGCTGAACTTCGGTCCATTCCAGCAGACGATCGCGCCGGTGCGGATCGAGCGGCTCGGATCGGGAATTACGAGATCGGGATCGATACCCATCGCGCGGCCAAACCCCTGGCATTCGGGGCACGCGCCGAACGGATTGTTGAAGGAGAATAATCTCGGTTCGGGCTCTTCATAAGGCAGGCCGTCGGTTGCACACTCGAAATGCTCTGAGAACAATTCTTCCGCCGTCTCGCCGTTGCCATCTAAGTAAGCAATGATTGCTCGTCCGGCGCCTTCGTTGAAAGCCGCCTCGATGGAATCAGCAATACGCGATTGAAGCGCTTCATCATTCGATTTCCAGATGAGGCGGTCAACGAGGATCCTCACGTTTGAAGATTCCAGTTGCTTCGGGTTCTCTTCCGAAAGATCGAGTATACGCTCCTCGCCAGCCATTACGAGTCGCGAAAATCCTTGGGAGCGCAGGTTATTCCATTCCTCGTCCATCGTCCGCTTCTCGTGGCGATGCATCGGGAAAAGAATGTAGAATTTCTGGCTTTCCTTTGCACGCTCAGCAATCGCTTGAAGTACGGTTTGTGGAGTATCCTTTCGAACGAGCCGACCGCACCGCACGCAATAGGTGTGACCCACTCTCGCAAAGAGCAACCGGAGATAATCGTATATCTCGGTCGTCGTCCCGACGGTCGAACGCGGATTTCGAGTGAGTGTCTTCTGCTCGATGGCTACGGCCGGGCTGATACCGGTTATCGAGTCCACTTCCGGCTTCGGCATTCTTTCCAGGAACTGCCGAGCATAAACCGAAAGGCTCTCTACGTACCTACGCTGCCCTTCTGCATAGAGCGTGTCGAAGGCCATCGATGACTTGCCAGAACCGCTTACCCCGGTAAAGACGTGAAATTTATTTCGAGCAAGATCGAGTGAAATATTTTTCAGATTATGCAGACGAGCACCACGGACCGAAATGGGACGCTTCTGGGATGGCAAATTCGATCCCGGAGACGCTCCGTTGGGTTGAGGTGCGGCTAAAGATGGCGAATTTTTCGCTGTATCGCTGGTCTTCGGTTTATTTCGAGCTGGGGCTGACGGCACGTAATACTGGCTTATTATCTCTTCGGAAATATGCTGAACCTCGTAAAAATCATATCGTATCAACTTTAGTTTGCCTGAAAGTCCGTAACTTTGCACTCAGTGACTAAAGAGGAACGAACAGATTTTAAGGTTGGGCTCACCGTACTTGCCGGCATTACTCTCCTGCTGATCGGTATCGGGTGGGCTAAAGGATGGGGCTTTGGGGGCGAGGCTGAAACCCATAAAGCGGTATTCCTAAGTGCGGGCGGTCTGGAAAAAGGCGATCCGGTGACGGTGAACGGCGTTAAATTAGGGACCGTCGAAGGTATTGAGCTTCGTCAATCGAGCGTCGTCGTAACGATGGGGTTCTCGAAACACGTCGATCTTCGTCGGGATGCTTCCGCCTCCATTTCCATGCTCGAGCTCATGGGCGGAAAGAAAGTTGAGTTAACCCCCGGCAGTGCTTCAGAACCGCTACCTACGGGGACCATGATCCCTGGCAACAATAATGGCGACATTAGTACGCTCGTGGGAATGGTGACATCCCTTTCCGGCACACTGGCATCGATCACCGGTAAGACCGATACTTTATTTACGTCTTTAAACAGCGTCCTCGAAGGGGATGGATTTAAGACCAAGTTGAACCACACGTTGGACGTTGCCGATGGCGCTCTTCTGCGCCTGGATGGTACCGCAGGACGGGTCAATGCGTTGCTTACCCAGAATGGGCCAACGCTCTCACGAGCGCTTTCTCAGGCGGACTCCACGATGCGTCAACTTTCTTCGATCATTGCGGAGAACAGACCGGGGCTTCGAGTGTTTGTGGATTCCGGCTCGCGGGCTATCGCCGATGCTCGTCGTTCGCTGGGCCGATTAGACAGCCTACTTATAAACGCCGGGCGGGAGAACACATTCATGTACCGCCTCACCCGCGATACCAGCTTCGCGATGCGGCTCGATAGCGCGCTAACATCGCTTGGCAAACTGAGCGAGCAAATTCGCCTTCAGGGCATCGATGCGAACATCCGATTTTTCAATAGTTCAAAACCTGTAAAATAAGAATGAAGACGCACGAATTTCGAATGAAGTCATGGGTTACTACCTCACTGGTATCCCTCGCTCTCATCGCTATAATTGCCGGCTGCGGTAAGAAGGAAGAAGATATGTCGCCCGTCCAGCCCGGCGAAATGGTAACGTATAAGGACCTTGTCTATCGCTTCAGCTTCAAAGCTCCGAAGGCGTGGGCAGCCGAGTCGGTACCGGGTGAACATACCTTTTATTACTCGACCCCATCGACTGAAACCCGTTTTCAGAAATTTACCGAAGGTGATTACGGCGCTCGCATCGGCGTCGGTGCGATGGAGCATTCGACCAAAGAGAAAGTCGCGAATGACTTCAAGCAGAGCATGGATAACGTAACGTTTTCCAATCCGGAAAATACTACGCTGGGCGGATTGCCGGCCATTAAGATCAGCTACTCGATCCAGGGCGATGAAGACGGGTTGACAGGCTACAGAATCTTTGCCGATAAGGACTCGCTCGTTACCTACTTCGATGCAGCTACCTTTGGCCAGAACCGCATGAAGAAGTACGCGCAGATCTTCGATGCGGCGGAAAAATCAGTGCAGCCGGCGTTCGTACTTAAAGTAACAAACGGCAAGATCGACAGCGCTTCGCTCAATGCTATGATCGAGCAGATGAAGCCGTCGCAGACGTTCTCCACCTTCAACGGCAGCGGTTTTAGCATTCAATATCCCGATAATTTCCACGCATCGCCGATGGGTGGCGGCGTCGAGATAAAAGGCGAACGCGCCGATGCTATGGTCCGCGTGGATGCTAATACGGTTGATAAAGGCATCGACCTAAACAAATATGTGGACGAGAACGCCAAGAAAACGTATCACGGCGCGACAGCACAAAGTGCAACATTGGGCGGCCAACCGGCAAAAGTGATCAGCTACGGATCGGCCGGCGCGACCGCGCGTGCCTACTTCGTGATGTCCGGCCAGAAGGTCTATCGCATTACCGTGTCCTGGCCGAATGAGCTGGAAGGTGCGTTCCGACCGGCGCTCGAAAAATCGGTTCAGAGCTTCCGAGTTAAGTAATAATTGTCATCGTAATTTACACCCCTCTTCCGTTTGGAAGAGGGGCTTCTTTTTTATGAACCTCGACGAACTCCGCCAAACTATTGAAAAGCTGTTTCCGCTCACGACGGAAGAGATCAATTTGCACCGCGATTCTGCAGTAAGTGCAGTCCTTCGCCTACGACTGGCACTGAATAAGGCGGAGATCCGATCCGCTGAACCGGACTCCTCTGCTACGAGCGGCTGGCGAGTAAATGCGTGGATCAAGCAAGGTATTCTGCTGGGATTCAGACTTGGCCGGCTCGAAGAACTGAAAGCTCCGCAAGGATGGCATTTCTTCGATAAAGACACGGTGCCCTTACATGGCTTTTTCGTTGAGGATAACGTTCGCATCGTGCCGGGCGGAAGCACTGTACGCGATGGAGCCCATCTGGCGGCGGGTGTCATCATGATGCCGCCCTCCTACGTAAACATCGGCTCGTATGTTGGCTCCGGTACCCTTATCGATTCCCATGCGCTCGTGGGAAGCTGTGCACAGGTAGGTGAACGCGTTCATATCAGCGCCGCTGCACAGATCGGTGGCGTTCTCGAACCAGCGGGTGCGCTGCCGGTCATTATCGAAGATGATGTACTGCTCGGCGGCAATACCGGAGTTTACGAGGGATGTGTTATTAAGAAGCGAGCAGTATTGGCATCCGGTGTGGTCCTTACCGGCTCGACGCCGATCTACGATCTGGTGAACGGCAAAGTAATTTCTCGAGCAAATGAGAATGAGCCATTGATTGTCCCCGAGGGTGCGGTTATAGTAGCTGGCTCTCGCTTCGTAGGAAAGAAATCGGAGTTCGCCCGAGAGCAGGGACTCTCCCTCTACTCCCCGATCATTATTAAATATCGCGACGAAAAGACGGACGCTCGGACTGCACTCGAATCAGCCCTTAGGTAGCGTGATTTCGTAGCCGTAACCTTTAGGTTACGGCGAAACATACCACGTGATTTCGTAGCCGTGACCTTTAGGTCACGGCGAAACGCACCGACCGCCATGAACATGGTTTCAACAACATGGTACGCATCCGTCAACTCGCCGTGACATAAATGTCACGGCTACAATTAGGAAGGCATCGTGAAATTCACTGAATATTTCAAGTACCGACATGCGGCTCCCGATCGCGATTGGATCGAAGTTGAATGGATTCAGCGAGTTATGATGAATCCAGAATGGGAAACCATTCAATCGGACGGCCGAATTCGACGATGGGCCAGGATTTCCGAGGCAAACAATAAATGGCTTAGGGTTGTTATCCTGCCTGATGGAGAGACCGTACATAATGCCTTTTTCGATCGGTCATTCCGCAAGCCAGATTGACCCATATCTCCTCTAAGCGATGAAAGTCACATACTTTCAAGACACCGACACGTTGCTTGTAGAATTCGCATCAGCGGATGCTGAAAGCACGCGCGATCTTGATGAGAACACCCTTGCGGAGTACGACCATCAGGGAAATCTTATCTCCATTACGATGGAACACGCATCCTCCCGCGCTGACCTACGCTCCTTCAGCTATTCCAATCCTTTAGCAGCAAATAACGGGAGATAGTAGATTCCGTGATTTCGTAGCCGTGATTCGTAGCCGTGACCTTCAGGTCACGGCGAAACGCACCGCCGGCCATGGACATGGTTTCAATAACATGGTGCACATCCTCAATTCGCCGTAACATAAATGTTACGGCTACAGACGCATCCTCAATTCGCCGTGACCTAAAGGTCACGGCTACGATTCTTTATACAGTCGCTTCGGTAATTCGATCGCGACATAATGGAAAATGACCGAGTGCACGCTTTCGGAGGTGCACATATCATTGAGCGGGACGTGGACCGTCGTCGAGGCGATCTGCTTGAGTTTGCCGCCTGCAAAACCGGTGACCCCTACGGTGTGAAGACCGTTCGCATTGGCCCACTCGATCGCGGAGATCACATTCGGGCTATTACCCGAGCCCGAGATCGCAACGACAATATCGCCGGGACGAGCATAGGTCCGCAATTGCTGCTCGAAGATCGTCGCGTAGCCTTCATCATTACCATACGCGGTCATGAGCGCGACGTTATCGGTCAGCGATAATGCCCGTAGGCGCTTCGGCTGGTCCATCGAGCGGAGCGTACCTTTCGCCAGGTCATTGGCAAAATGCGACGCATTGGCCGCGCTGCCACCGTTTCCGATGACGAACACGGTACGGTCGTTCTCATAGGCATCGACCAGCAGATCGAGAAATTGACCGATCTCGGTCGTATTAAGCGAAGTTAGCGACTGATTGAAATAACTAAGGTATTCCTGAAAGGTCATCTTGAATATCGTGGGCGGCAATGTGGGGATCGTACTGGTTCGCCTAACTCATCTTCGATGCAATTGAGTTCATTCCGCTTTAGGGCAAAACAGATGGCATCCCGGGGGGCGGACATGGCAAACTGAACGCTGCATCTTCCGCGACAAACCCAGCAAACACCTATTGCAAATTCGAATAGGACCTACGAAATGAGGCTGTCTCGATCGGAGGCGTCTTTGTATTGGCGGCAACTACTCCATACCTACTCTAATAATTGTGCGAACTCCGAAATTTGCCGACCGGTTTATATAATGTTCCTCAAGGGTGAGCGATCATCCAACTCTTCGACCCTGAAGGTGATTTCATTCAATGTATCCCGCACACTTGTGCGAAAGCAATAAGTAGCGCTTGACTGGCCGAGCATGAATATTCACGAAGGACAAACAATCTTGCACACTGAAGGGGTGTCGGCGCTTTATAGGGAAAGAATGGCAAGCAAAGAGGTCGCGAGTGTTGAAAACAGCCTTCGACTTAACATTTTATATAAGCTTGTCGATAGAAATTATTTCATGCTGCAAAAGGCAATCGAAGACTTCACCAACCCTCAGAGATTTCTGGAATTTCACACAAATCAGCAAAAAGTTTGGGGACTGGCTTTTAGAGAAAATATTGTATTATTGATTTTCAATTACTTAGCTGCTGTCAAAACTTTAGCTGATCACACAAGGAACCTATATCGTGAGCATGGGTCAACGTTGATGCCGGATTACGAGCGACGAAAGGATGAGCTGGCGAAAGATGAATTGATACGATTCATGCATGATCTTCGAGATTACTTTGTGCATTATCGACCGCCTGAATTAAATACTAATTATATTTTTAACCCTGACGGTCTGATTATCCAGGTGCAACTCATTCCAAAAAAGCTTCTTGAGGGCTACGCCTGGAAGGCATCTGCGCGGAGCTTTCTACAGAAGCAAAATCAACCCTTGAACGTGAAAGACATCTTCACCGAGTATCAGGCTAAGATCGAGGGCTTTCACACATGGTTTCAGGAAGAGCAGAGACGCATCCTAGCAAGAGAATGGACGGTCTTTGGGGATTTCAATTCTCGTCTGAAAACGGAATGTGCGGAACGGTGCCTAAAAGTAGTCGAGGAGTTAGCTGAGTCAGCCGAAGCATTTACTTTCTTGCATTATGAATCGGTACTTGCTTCAGCAACGCCACATCACTTTTGGGCGAGTATAATCGAGCACCAATCGGCGGAAAACCGATTACAGGCGACGATTGATGCGCTAATCGAACTAGGTTGCGAAGAAACTAGAATTCGTAATGCTTATTGCGAAATTGAGAAGAAGCTCAGATATGTTCAGCGTTTACAAGGCAATCAGCAACCCGAGCCAAGCGCCCAGGAAACCGTGTAGGTTGGCGGCACGACGAAAGCGGAATTGAGATTCACCCTATCTTAACGATTGACGTAAAATGAATTGTAAACTTTGTGGAAAAGAAGCCGAGGGTGGCGAGATTAGCGGGAGAGAGGCCTACGGCATGAAGTGCCGAACATGCGGACAGTACGTCATCACGCCAGAAGCATATCACAGCGAATTAAAAGTTGCTGGCTATCTTTTAAGCGCAGCGACTCGCCTCGCATGGGACAACGGCCGAAGGATAGAAATACAGACTGAGGGGCAGGAGCAAATCGCAAGTATGGTTCGAAGGCCATCGAACTTGTTCGAAGCCATTGATAACGTCATTAGAACCCTTTATGACGGCCTTGAGCGGATGGATCAGCGGTTCGTTCTTGATGAAGAAATACTATACCCCATCTGGGTCGCTTGTGATCCGAACGAGTTGGGGTATTGGCTGAATAAGGCGGCGGAGTTGGGCTACCTCGAACTGGAGGGAGGGAGTGGCTATGTTGAACAGTTCTTGCCAACACTTAGCGGTTGGGCCAGAGCAGTACATTTGCGGGAAACAACGCCGCTCGGAAACCAAGCGTTTGTGGCGATGTGGTTTGATGATAGTATGGATGATGTTTGGGCGAACGGTATTAAGCCTGCACTCGAAAGAGCAGGATATAGCCCCATGATGCTAAAGGCTGCTCAGCACAATGATAATATCAATGATAAAATCATGGCTGAAATACGACGCAGCTCCTTGGTCGTAGCTGATTTCACAGGTCAGCGAGGTGGTTGCTATTTCGAGGCGGGCTTTGCACTCGGTCTTGGAATACCAGTGGTTTGGTGTTGCAAGATCGAGGAAAAAGAAAAGCTCCATTTTGATACAAAAGCTTATAGCCACATTTTCTACTCTAACCCGGCTAATTTAAAAGAGCTACTCTATGACCGCGTACAAGCAACTGTCCCATTAAAGAAACAGCCTCCTCAAAGTACTACATAATGCGCACAATTCCGACGATTAATCCGTCTTAATGTGGCTTGGTCCTAAGTCGGTAGGGACGTACCTCCGGTACGTCCAGCGTGGGGAATGCCGAAATGCTGTCACGTGCTCAATCATAACGCTCCTTGCGATTTACAAATCCTGCTGCCCGCCAATTCATCTTGTTGACTGACGTTATCTAATCCCCACAGTGGACGCGCCGAAGGCACGTCCCTACCGCTCCTCCACCCTCGTCTGCTGCTTCCCCTCCACGAGATCAAACAGCCGTTCGAGGACGGCCCCAGATGGTGTTCGGGGCCTTGCCTTCGCTCGCTGGGATGTGCTGGCCATGTCCGAACACTGGTTCTGCTTGCTGTGAATCGAGGGACATTTTCGTAATTTTGCAGAGGTTTTCAAACTCGGTCCTCTATGCAAAACCAATCTACCCATGCCGTAGCGCTTCGCGAGGAGGTCATTGCCTCTCACATTTACTTCATTCGAGGAGAGCGCGTCATTTTAGACGCCGATCTCGCACGATAATACGGCGTTTCAACTCGGGTCCTGAAACAATCTGTTCGGCGGCATTTGCGGCGCTTCCCATAGGACTTTATGTTCGAGTTGACTGTGGAGGAGTCTCACCGTTTAAGATCACAATCTGTGACCTTAAAGCGCGGGGGCATTCGAAATACCTTCCCTTTGCCTTCACAGAGCAAGGTATCGCCATGCTCTCCGGAATTCTCAACAGCAAGCAGGCTATCGATGTCAATATCGCGATCATGCGAACGTTCGTCCAAATGCGAACGTGGCTAACGGCCCATCGTGAACTGGCTCGCAAACTGGAGGAGCTGGAAAGAAAGTACGATAAGAACTTCCAAGTTGTATTCGACGCGATCAAAAAGATGATCGCTGCCGACGAGCGGCCACGCCGTCCCATAGGATTTCGGCCACCAGCATAACATAGATGGCTAGCGAATCCAGTGGGATTTTTGTCCTATAGAATATCATTTAGTTGAAACAAAAATATACTTATTGCGTACATTAGATTGGGTCTGGTTGCCCCTCAGACACGAAAAAAAAGCAACCAAGCGGTCCCGATCCTACCAGGCAAACACGCCTCTGTCCGTACAGGCATCTAGAGATTAGACTTCGTGCGTGATCCCTACCACATTGAAGATAGATCGTCGCTTCCCCATCGTTCGTTGAAAGTTGAGTAGGTTCTGCCGTATGTACGTACGCCAGAATCTAGGGATTTATTAGCGCAGCGGAATCCGGGGCTCGAGCACCATCCCTCAGGTGCCCTCGAGCTGGAGCAACTCCTGTGGAAGATGCGACCGATCCGCCAGGACTTCGAGGAGCGGGCCGTGTCCGGCAAAGCTGACGACGCTAACGGAGCTCACCGGGCATCCGAGCCGGTACCGAAACCGCCCGACATCGATGCCCAACAGGGCGCAGAGTACGATGCGAATGGTGGCCTTGTGAGAGACGACGAGGACCTTGCCTTCGTGGCAATCATCGCGGATTTCCTGAACGACTTCGAGCGCGCGCGTGGAAACGGAAATTGCGGATTCGCCTTCGGTCGGAGGATACCACGCCGGGTCGGCCGTCCAGCGAAGATAGTCGTCGTGGAATAACCGGTCGACCTCATCCACGGTCCGCGCTTCCCATTTGCCGTAGCCAATCTCGGTCAGGCCGTCACGAACGATCGGCTGTTGGTTTAAGCGGGATGCGATCGTGTTGGCGGTGATCCGAGTGCGCTCGAGCGGACTCGAGTAGATCGCGCGCCATTGGGTATCTCGATAAAATTCCGCGAAGGCCTCGCCCATTGCGCGGCCCTGCGGAGTGAGCTGAGCGTCCGTGGCAGAGCCGCAAAATTTGTTGTCGCGACTGAATTCGGTTTGACCGTGACGAAGAAAGTAAATTTCGAGCATTTACCAACGGTACCGCCGTTGATTGAAAATGATCGTGGCCCCGAAATTATCGAGCATGATCGGCATCCGGCGATATTCTGAAAGAGCTTCGCGCACCTTGGCCTGATGTTCCGGTTTGACGTAGAGGAGCAAGAAGCCGCCGCCGCCTGCACCGGCGACTTTTCCGCCCACGGCACCGGCAGCGCGAGCGCGTTTGTACATGTCGTCGATCTGCGGTGTGGTAATTCCGGATGCGAGATTTTTCTTCAGTGTCCAGTTCTCATCCAGAATTTCCCCGATCGTATCGAACTTGCGCGAGCGGATTGCGTCTTCGATCTTCTTGCCAAGTCCGTGGATCGCGAGCAAGTGCTTCCGATTGATGGTAGTTTTTTCCTGCTGCTCTGTGAGGATCGACGACGCCTGACGTGTAACATTGGTAAAGAAGAGCATGAAACGACCGCCGAGGTCGTGGCGCTCGCGTTCGTCGAGTTCGAGGCGTTCCGTTGTTACGCGCTCCGAACCATGAAAGGTGATGGTCGTAAGTCCTCCGTGAGCCGCAATGTACTGGTCCTGCTTGCCAATGGGTTTTTTGAGAATGTCGATCTCGATCATGCAGGCTTCTTCAGCGAGTTGATCGTGCGTGACCTGCCTGCCACGAAAGGTGTGCATGGCGTTTAGCAGACCGACGGTCAGGCTGCTGGAAGACCCCAGTCCGGAGCCTTCCGAAGGAATATCCGCGAACGTTGCTAATTCAAATCCATTGCGAAGACCGGTAACCAGTCCAGCCTCGCGAACCAGCTCGTGCTGGATCTCGGAGATATCGTCGACAATCTCTTTGCGGGCCGCATAATTGAGATAGATCTTCGAATCGAATCGCTCTTTGATAAGCACGTACATGTACTTATCGATGGCGGTCGAGACGACGAAACCATCGGAGTCTTTATAATAGGCTCGAAGATCGGTTCCTCCTCCACCGAGGCTGATCCGAAGCGGGGTCTGACTAATTAGCATCTATTGCGGGGTACGCTCGATTTCCAATCTGATCTTACGGGCGAATTCCGCCATCTCACTGTCCGGAATTTCCCGAAGTATTTTCGGATCGGGTAGCTCGCCATGGCCATCATCTTCGAAGCGTGGCACGAGATGAATGTGCGCATGCGGCACGCCGATGCCGCCGGTATCAGCGATAACCCAATCCGTCTTGAACACTGTTTGCAGCGCCTTTGCAACTCGGCGCGCCTTCATAAACATAAAGCCCAGGTCTGCTTTTTCCATGTCCCACACCCACCGGTAATGACGTTTCGGGATAAACTGGGTATGGCCGGGATTAAGCGGATAACGATCGAGAAAGCCGAGATACTCGGCGTCCTCATAAACGATCTCGTGCGGATTCGTGCCACGCACGATATCACAAAACACGCAGTTAGGCGAGGGCTCTGGCATATTCGTGTAAGAATAACAGGATTTGGAAGTAATTCCTTCCTGTCCTACGTCACAGTTAGAGTGCCAATTTTGTTGACCCCTATAAGCCGTGATGTCCCGTATGCCTTTCCAGACACAAAAGAGGCTGTCGATAATGCATCGGCATCCAGGCCTGTCTTAGCGATCGCTGTAGATGATAGCATCCGCACCGAAGATCTCCCTTGGTGTGGGTCCATAATATGACCGAACCGCTGAGCTTGATATACAACAAAGGATTCGTAGTTACCGCTGGTCGCGAGCGCTTCGTTCGAGATGGTGGCATGATAAATTAGTTTAGCGGTATCTTGTGGGTCTGGAATGGCAACATCCCATCCCCTTTTACCGCGCTCCTTACCGAGCGCAAACATGTCGCCGGAAATATCGATAAAAGCATCTTCGATACCGGCGTTATGTAACATGGCAACCATCTTATCGAGGGAATAACCAACTGCTATTCCACCAAGATCGAGTTTTGCTCCGGCGATGGTAAGACGAGCACTGGAATCACGTAACTCAATATGATCGCTGCCGATAAAGCGTAATGCATCTGCAACTTCTATATCAGAGGGAAGCTGAGAAAGCACATTGTTATCGTTTCGGAATCCCCATAACCGCATTAGTGGCTCGACGGTCGCTTCGAACGCACCGTCAGTAAGCGATGCATATTGTTTAGCTGCCACAAGGATCGCAACAGTATCAGCAGAACAGAAGAGAAATCCGCCCCCAGCGTTTGAATTCAATTTCGAGATCTCACTCGAAGGATTAAAAATGGTGAGAAGCGATTCGATCCGTTTTAACTCCTCGAAGCAAGCAGTAATGACTTCGTTGGCTGCTTCCTCGCCTCGAGCATATACACCAAGCCGAGCGGTAGTCCCCATGGCAAGGATCGTATGCTCATAATAACCGGCCTTACGTGCATGTTCGATCGCTCCAAGGCTTTTAGCTGCAGGAAGCATGACTACAATACCAGATGACTGAAACGCTCGCTTTAAAAAGAGCCTCCGATTCATTGCACACCTCCCACTTTCCGCGCCTGACGAACTTCTTTAAATAGCGCGACACATTGCCCAGCAAATGCAAGCGCCATCACTGTTCCAGAAAGACTAACGAGCCAGCTAAAAGCTGGATGAACGTATCGCATAAGCCATAGTCCTGCAAAGGTGACAATAATACCGATGAATGGCTCGATAATAACAAACTTTCGAAGACGTGTGGAAATGGAATCTGTCATCAATGTTAAGAACCCGGATAAAGCAAAGATAAAGGTCATCGTTAGAATATGCGTGTGAATAATATTCAGCATTTCTGCTAATGACTTCTGGTATTGTATCTCACCGGTTATGGTTTTAACTTCGGGCGTTACGGCTGCGGTGTTCGAAGAATCCTCCGCCTCTTCACTGGATAAAACCGCCTGTGATGTATCACTTTGAATAGTCTCGGTACCACGATAGCGCTCTTCTATACCTTTAGGTACGATTCGTGTCGTTTGATAGACATAAGCGAGCGCATGAGCGTAGCCAATGCCGAGCACTGTCATAATGAGAACAGCAAACAGGCGCGCTTCTTTGGGTAGATTGCGAAGGAGCGGCAGTGTTCGTGCTTCTCTCATAATTTGCCGGCCTTCCTAAGCTCGTCGAAGAGAACGGCTATTTTTTTTGCTCCATATGTGATCGCCTTGCTCGAGATCGTAGCGCCGGCAACGTTTTGTATATCATGGCCTACACGAAGCTGAGAGTTCGAGCTCTTTCCTCGAAATTGCTTGCGAAATGATTCATAGGCAACTTCACCACCATACGGCTCGCGATAAACAAGAACTTCTACATCCGCAATTTTGCCATCAGGATGAAACAACGTAATATAGGTAATGGGCTGAGCTTTGCCTCGAACGTCATCGACGATGCCGTAGCCGATTATCTTGCCGTCTTTCAACGCTTTATGCACAATGACTTTATCACCGACCTCTTCTTCCGAGCGCTTCTGGACCGCTGAACGCATTGGTGGATCAATGGGAAGAGTCTCCTTCGTCAGTACTGCTTGCTCGCCAAAAACTCTGTGCATTGCAGCGTCAGCCTTTTGCGCAATAGACTGCGCCTTGGCCAATACTGGAAAGCCTACCAAGAGGCAAACGATAATTAGTCTCTGCATTCGATTAATAAGCAAATCCGAGTCCTAAACTAAATTGACGATAATCAAGCTCTCCTTCGATTTTCGTGACCCGATAGTCGGCTTTCAAAATAATATTATCGAGGGGCTTAAATGCCAGGCCTGCAGTGATCGTATTTCGGTCAATGTCACGATCGGTGCTAAAATTGGCTTCGGTTGTGTCGCTTCGCGACGAAAATTCTATTCTTTCCACTCTCACGAACGGAAGCAATTCTGATTCCGCAGACGAAAATAATGGCATCACATTATAGGCGGCTTCAACATAACCTCCGCGAGCACCTGTTGGTACATGCGGAAAATCCGAGGCATCTCCCGTGTTGATAACACCTCCTTCGCCTCGAATATGGAGTGGCCCATGTTCATATCGTGCGTCCAGAACGCTCATGAAAAATGATCGTGATATATCGTGGGTATAACCAGGCTCAATATATGTGGATGCACCAATCCGCAACCCCGCAAACGGCAATACTTCGAGTTTCGCCGAGAGCGCGGGATGTGAAGCATCACTACCCGCCATGAAATCCGATGTTTCTTCTCCGGCAGACCCCTCCTGCTTCCCGCCATCAAGTCCTTCGGAGGTTATCTCTTGCGTCTTTAGACCTTCTGTTACATATAATTGATATTTCAGGCCTTCGCTGAGATCACCATACACACCGGTTCCGATCTCACGCCAGGTCGTCGGAATTACCTGCTCGTCGAACTGTGGTCGTTCCACACTATAGAACGTGTTCGGCTCGTGGGTTTGATTGATAATACCCATCGGAATAAGAAGCAATCCGGTCCGCCACCCAATATGTGAATTGGCGTGGTAATCTAAAAATGCTTGCTCGAGACCGATCTCTCCGCCCTCACCACGTTCGAGTTTAACGTGCTCGATCTCCGTCTCGGATTTCATTGCCCATTTATCGGAGAAATAATGATCGAGATAAATTACGAAACGCGGTATATCTAATCGAGGGACATCGCCTTCATTCGGAGCTTTGTATGTGATCTCTCCATACCCGCCGATATGGGTTTTATCAAGAAAGTTTTGAAGAGATGTAGATGGAATCGAATCTTCTGAGGATTGTGCACGAACCGTTTGCGAAGGTACAATAAAGACCAGGGTGCTATAAAGACTTAATCTTAATAACGGACGAAGAACAAGGATATACGATACTCTCATGTAATACTACATTAAACGTGTTGCGACTTTTAGGTTGTTCGAACGGCTTAGTCTACCCAATCAGCGACGAAAATATTGGTATTGTGCGGATGGGAGCCATTACGGTTCGAGCAGAAGATAAGATGCTTGCCGTCCTTCGTGAACATCGGAAAGCTGTTAAAGCCACCACCATAAGTAATACGCTCGAGACCGGTACCGTCCTTCTTGATCATAAAAAGATCGAAATTCCGTCCATTCGGATCGAGATAGTTGGACGAAAAAATAATATGCTGGCCATCGGGTGCAAAGAAGGGTGCAAAGCTGGCTCCGCCCAGATGTGTTACTTGTCGTTTGCGCGAACCATCCGCATTCATCACATAAATTTCAAGTGTATGAGGTTTGACAAGGCCTTGTTTCAAAAGCTCACGATACTCTTTTAACCCTTTACCCTTCGGACGTGAAGCACGATACACGATCTCTTTGCTATCAGGCGAATAAAATGCGCCTCCATCGTACCCTTCTTCATGCGTCAGCTGTTTAATACCAGTACCATTAAGGTTCATCGAAAACAGATCGATGTCTCCGGAACGGGTACTTGTAAATACAATGTGACGGCCATCTGGTGCGATCGTTGCTTCCGCATCGTAATATTCGGTATCCTTCATTAGTCGGGCCACCAGTGTGCCATTCGTATCCGAAAGATAGATGTCATATCCTTTATAGAGAGGCCACACATATCCGTTTGAAAAATCCGGTTGTGGTGGACAAGCGTCATACATTGCCATGGTAGACGCATACAAGACGACGCCATCGCCAGGATAAATGTAAGAACAGGTAGTCCGGCCCGTACCTGGAGAAATTCGTTTTACATAACTCCCATCGAATGGCATCCAATAGATCTGATCGCATGTATTCGGATTTTTACCATGCGCCTGAAATGAGATGTATTTATCATCAGGGCTTAAATAAGCCTCCGCATTCTCTCCTTCAAAGGTATATTGGCGAATATTCTTAAGATGTTTCTCGCCTGGATAATAGCACGAATCTGGTAATGGCTGTGGTCCACGAAATTGCTTCGCAGAGTCAATCATCGCATTATCCTGGATCGAAAATCGATACATCGGCGCAATATGGATCGTAGATAGCGACCATGTCGACGATTTTTTTGATGTGTCAGTAATGGGTGTAGGCGCCGTAGCCTGCCCGAATACCGAAAGTGGAAGAACGATCAAGATCAGAATTGCAAGAATTCGTGTCATGGGAGAATAATACTTCAAGAATCTATAAAACAGGCGCTTGTGTATACTGCCGGCTTGGCTTCGCGAACATCAGGGCTGAAATAATAATCACGACTCTTTCGAGTGCTGCTCTTTCACTGCTTTGAGCGGAAGCACTCCGCCGGAACCGGGAATGCCGGTTACACCCTGCTGTTGGACTGCATGGTTCCGTGTGGTTGCATTGGTACCAGCCGTGCGACATTCGAGGCAAATACCAAATATTTGAAAGGAGTGATACATCGGCGTAAAGCCGAACTGGGCACAGGCATCATCCTGTAATCGCTCGACGCGTGAATTTTCGAACTCCACGATCTTACCACATTTAGTACAGACCATGTGATCGTGGTGCGGACGATCGGTCGTTTTCTCATATTGAGCGTGTCCCTGAGAGAAACGGTATCGAGAAACGAGCCCGCATTCATGCAAGAGTGCCAAGGTCTTGTAGACTGTTGCGCGAGAGACTTTCGAACCGTTGTTCTTAAGATAAATGAAAAGATTGTCGGCATCGAAGTGATCGTCCCATGCAAGCACGGCGTCGAGAACGTCAAAGCGTTCGGGCGTAATACGATACTGCCCTTCCTGCAGGAATTTGCGGAAGTGTTCGTGCGGCCCCTGCTGCTCTCTTCGGAGGGCGGGCGGACGCTTTTTAGTTGTGGAGGAAGCGGAGGTCTTCATAATCCTTATTAAGACTGAGTCTTAATACATTCTTCGATTAGCTCTCGTTCCCCCGCTCAATTTGACCAATACGCATGGTCGTTATTGATCGTCCCAATGACTTTACCTGTAAATTCTTCACCCACGAACGGTGTGTTTTTGGACTTCGACCGAATGTCACTTTCCTCAAATCGCCATGTCTTATGGGGATCAAAGATCGTGAGATTAGCTCTTTCCTTCTCTTTTATTTGGACCGCCGGTAGTTTAAGAGCTTTGCGTGGGTTGATCGAACACTTCTCGATATATTGAGAGAGCGATAAATGTCCCGGTTTTACCAGATAAGTAAGACCAATTGGAATAGCAGTCTCAAGACCAATAATACCGAACGACGCGCTTACAATATCGGTCTCTTTTTCATGCATTGCATGCGGTGCATGATCGGTCGCAATGCAATCGATCGTGCCATCCTGCAAGCCTTCAATAATTGCATTAATGTCGTCTTCTGCGCGGAGTGGAGGGTTCATCTTCGCCATCGTACCATGCTTTTCGACGGCTTGGTCGGTCAACATAAAATGATGTGGTGTCACTTCGCAAGACACTGTTGCACCTCGACCTTTTGCTTCCCGCACCAATCGCACTGAACCCTTAGTACTCAAATGTGCTGCATGATAACGGACATTGCCTACATACTCCGCCAGCAGAATATCGCGGGCCACAATGATATCTTCGGCAACCGCCGGCCAACCAGGAATTCCAAGCTTTGTAGAAGTATGGCCTTCGTTCATCGCCGCGCCCGCCGTCATCGAGTGCTCTTCACAATGCTGAGTAACGAGTAGATCGAACATCTTTGCATATTCGAACACACGACGCATGACCTCGGCGCTACGAACGGCTCCGCCGTCATCTGAGATCATCTTTACTCCCGCATCTACCAATGCCGCCATTGGTGCAAGCTCTTCGCCTTTACGACCCTTCGTCATCGTCCCACAGATCACCAGATCGACTAAATGTCCTGCCGCTCGTTCTTTAATGTAGCTTACAACAAATGGATCGGAAATCGAAGGCTCGGTATTCGGCATGCAACAGATGCCGGTAAAACCGCCGGCAGCGGCCGCAGTTAGTCCGGTCGCGATCGTCTCTTTGTATTCCTGCCCAGGTTCACGCAGGTGAACGTGCATATCAAAAAAACCGGGAGCTACGACAGCGCCATTCAGATCGCAAACCTCTGCCGATGACTGAAGGGACTTACCAATCCGCGTAATAACCCCACCGAGTATCTCAACGTCCATTCCAGTTGCGTCGAGACCCAGCGAAGGATCGACAAGGTGAGCGTTCCGAAGCAGTAGATCCATCCGTAATTTTTAATTAGAAAATATCCATTCGAGCACAGCCATACGCACGGCGACACCACGCTTTACTTGCCGAAGCATAAACGAACGATCGTGTGAGGCGATCTCATGATCGAGTTCGATTCCAACGTTCACGGGTCCGGGATGCAGGATGATCGCTCGTGTCCGCGCGAGACGCTGAATTGTTAACCCATAACGTTCACGGTATTCTTCGATCGAAGGGAATAATCCACGCGATTGCCGTTCGAGTTGAATACGCAACGCAATGATAGCATCGCTTTCGGCGAGCACAGATTCGATATTATGGGAAACGGCGACACCGAAAACCTCTCCCACACTTGGGGGCAATAGCGTCTCCGGTCCAACAAGCGTAACGTGCACACCCAGTTTCTTTAAGAGCCACATATTCGAGCGGGCCACCCGAGAATGTGTTATATCCCCAACAATGGCGATGCGCTTACCTCGCAAATTTCCCAGGGCGGCGCGGAGCTCGGCAGCATCGAGTAAGGCTTGAGTAGGATGTTCGTGCGCTCCATCACCAGCGTTGATGACATGCACATGGGGCGGCAGATGCTTTGCAAGAAATGCCGGAACACCGGATGCGCTATGTCGCACAACAAAGGCATCGACCTTCATTGCCTCCAGTACATGAACCGTATCTAAAATAGATTCGCCCTTTGTAAGGCTACTTGCTGCCGGTGAAATAGTGACGGCATCACCTCCGAGCCGTCGCTCAGCCAATTCGAACGATGTTCGTGTGCGCGTTGAATTCTCAAAGAAGAGATTAACGATAGTCCGGCCTTCCAGCAGCTTTGACTTTTGAAAGGGACCGGTCGCTATTAAGCTCTTAAGATACTCATCACTACGGTCGAGAAGACCGATTATCGTTTCAGCAGGCAGGGCCTCGATCGTTAAAAGATCCCGGCGGTCGGAGGAGGAAAAGACTCTGCCGTTGGCCGAGGGCGGCTGGGGTTGAAGTCGTTTCCGGGCAGAGACGGTCACTGGTTCTTGTTCAGTCGCGCTTCCAAAGAATTTGCAGCCGTTGATAGTTCCATTTACTTCTTAATGCTGGATTCGCAACCAACCAAATTTCTGTCCTGTTGTCCAAAACCAGCCTACGAAATGGCTGATATAGGAGCGCATAACAGCGCTTTCATACCGTCAAAACATTGGCCAAGCGAACAAAGAAAGATACCTCTAAGAATGAAACACTGGTGGCGGACAACGGCATACCAGCGCGTGCCCTCGACCTTTCGAATAGTGAATCCATTGTGGTTCGCGGAGCGCGCGTCCACAATCTTCGAGGCCTGGATGTCGATATTCCTCGTGAGAAGCTGGTAGTAATTACCGGCATTTCCGGTTCGGGGAAGTCTTCGCTTGCGTTCGATACGATCTATGCCGAGGGCCAGCGGCGGTATGTCGAGTCCCTTTCGCCGTATGCCCGCCAGTTTCTCGACATGATGGAGCGCCCGGATGTCGATTACATTGAAGGGCTCTCCCCTGCTATTTCGATCGACCAAAAGACCATAGGCTCTACCCCTCGCTCGACCGTCGGCACGGTAACCGAGATCTATGATTTCATCCGACTCCTCTTTGCGAGGACTGGCACGCAGTATTGCGTCGATTGCAATCTACCGGTTACCAAACAGACGGTCGATCAGATCATTGATGCTTTGCTCAAGCACCCCGATGGTACAAAGATCACTATTTATGCTCCGTTGGTCCGTGGTCGCAAGGGCCAGTTCAAAGATGTCTTTCGTGACGTCTTACGGCAAGGATTTACCCGCGCTCGAATCGATCACGAGCTAAAGGATATTTTCGACGGTCTCGAGCTCGACCGCTATAAAGCACACACGATTGAGATCGTCATCGACCGGCTCGTGCTGCAGGACGCCGTTCGCGAACGTCTCACAGCTTCAGTGGAAACAGCGCTCAAAATGAGCAAAGGCACGATCAGTGCCGAGATCATTCCACCCGGCCAACCAGCCGAAGACGTACTCTTTAGTGAAAAATATAGTTGCCCGAATTGTGGTCGTTCCTATGAAGAGCCACAGCCAAACACTTTTTCTTTTAACTCTCCTGCGAACGCGTGCCCGGCCTGTCATGGGCTGGGCGAGAAAAAAGACTTCGTACTCGAGCTAATTATTCCTGACCCTTCCGTATCAGTTGCGGAGGGCGGTGTGATACCTCTTGGCAAGCAGCGCAAAAATTGGCTATGGGCGCAGGTGGAAGCGGTATTCCAACATTTTAAGTGCGACCTTTCAGCGCCCATAAAGTCTCTTCCGCCGAAAGTTTATGACATGCTACTGAACGGCTCCGGCAAGGAAAAGCTGGATGTCGTGTGGACTTCTGATAGTGGAAGAACATCGAAGTATAAAACCCGTTGGGCAGGCGTCATCGAAACGCTTCGATATTGGTATGGTGAATCTGGTTCTGAGGCACAGCGTGGTTGGGCCGAAGAGTTTATGGCTTCCAATGTCTGTCCTGTCTGCAATGGCGGAAGATTGAAGCCGGAAAACCTGGCCATTCGCGTCGCCGGCAAGAACGTTCAGGACATCGTCACAATGTCCTTGGGTAATACTATCGAGTATTTCCGTTCGCTCACATTCGATGGAATGAAGCAAACGATTGCCGAACCGATCTTGCGTGAGATCATCCCAAGAATTGATTTTCTGTTGCAGGTTGGTCTATCGTATTTATCGCTCGACCGCTCGGCACGCTCGCTTTCGGGCGGTGAATCACAGCGTATTCGCCTTGCGACACAGATCGGCACGCAACTCGTTGGCGTGCTCTATATATTAGACGAACCGAGCATTGGGCTACACCAGCGCGATAACCGCAGGCTTATTCACTCCCTCGAGCAGCTTCGAGACCTCGGCAATACAGTCGTCGTCGTAGAGCACGACCGTGAAATGATGGAGTCGGCAGATATCCTCGCTGATATTGGGCCTCGCGCTGGTGAATATGGAGGAAAGCTTGTTGCTTATGGTCCCCCATCGCTTTTTTATCGCGGGACGGTGGGGACTAACGGGTCAGACCAGTTCTTCATTGGAGCGGATTCACCTACTGCCCGGTATCTTTCGGGAAACGCTTCGCTCGAAATTCCTAAGGAGCGTCAAAAGTCTAAAAAGGGAAAAGAGATCGTCCTGGAAGGGGCAACCGGTAACAACCTCAAAAACATCACACTCACGATTCCGCTTGGTACGTTTACCTGCATCACGGGAGTATCGGGTTCGGGTAAATCGACGCTTATCAATGAGACGTTAGCGCCGATCCTGAATAGGCATTTTTATAGCTCGCATGTTGTCCCGCTTCCTCACAAGAAGATCGAGGGACTCGACCTTATCGATAAAGTTATTGAGATCGATCAATCGCCTATTGGCCGTACCCCGCGCTCTAATCCAGCAACCTATACCGGGCTGTTCACATACATTCGAGATTTCTTTGCTTCTTTACCAGAATCAAACATTCGCGGTTATAAGGTAGGCCGGTTCTCTTTCAACGTTAAGAGCGGACGCTGCGAAGCATGTGAAGGTGATGGCGTCAAAAAGATCGAGATGAATTTCCTGCCCGATGTGTACGTCACCTGCGATGTGTGTCGCGGTAAACGATATAATCGTGAGACGCTCGAAGTGCATTACAAGGGCAAGTCCATTGCCGATGTACTCGCAATGAGCGTTACAGAAGCGGAAGAATTTTTCTCGGAAATTCCACGCATTAAGCGAAAGCTGTCAACGCTTTCAGCCGTTGGGCTTGGATATATTCGTTTAGGACAGCAAGCACCGACACTCTCCGGCGGTGAAGCACAGCGCGTTAAACTAGCGACTGAACTTTCAAAAGTAGCGACTGGTAAAACACTCTACATTCTCGACGAACCAACGACCGGACTTCACTTCGAAGATATCAAGCAGCTTTTATCCGTGCTCCTCGAATTACGAGCACGAGGCAATACCGTAGTAGTTATTGAACATAACCTCGATGTAATAAAAATGGCTGACTGGGTCGTCGATCTTGGACCCGAAGGCGGCTCCGGCGGTGGACGTATTGTCGATCAAGGAACGCCGGAGGATCTTGCAAATCGATTCAGTAAGTCCGGAAGTCATACTGCTTTCTTTTTGCGAAAAGAATTGGGTTTACCTGTGGACTAGTTTATTAGGGAGCAATTATGAACTTCTCTCAAACCTACGACAATACCGTTCGAACTCTTGAAATAAAACTTGGTGATCTGGTCGATTCAGGTTCGGAATTCGATTTCGAACGCAAAGGCGATGTCCTCGATATTGAATTCGAGGATGGTGAGAAGATCGTGATCACACCGCAGTCGCCGCTCGAACAGCTATGGGTCTCGGCTAACTATGGCGGCCATCGCTTTAATTGGAGCGGCGATGCATGGTTAAATGAGAAGGATGGCGAGGACCTACACTCGTTTCTCTCAGCATTAATGTCGCGCAAACTTAACGACACGATCCAGGTATAACGCTCACGCTAACGATGTCAGTGCGTGCTGAATGCGTGTAACACACTCCTGCTTGCCAAGCACAGCAAGTAGTTCAAAGAGTCCCGGTCCCATACCTCGTCCCGTTACTGCCAGGCGAATCGGGTGAATAAGCTTTCCCGCACCCATACCATTCGCTTCCGCATATTCGCGAACAGCTGCCTCGATCGAGTCATGATTCCAGGTCTCGAGTGATTCTAATTTAGGAAGCAACGCACCGAGATGTTCTTTTGCCTGCGGGGTCCAGTGCTTCGACTTATATTTTTCATCCGCCGTTGTGAAGTCAGGCGTAATATAGAAGTAGCTTGCAAAATCAACGAAATCCCACAGCGTACGGACGCGCTCCTGCATGAGCTTGATGACAGAGCATACATACTCATCACTCGCAACAAAATTGCGTTTTTCCAGAAGCGGACGAACAAGCGGCAATAATTCTTCCGGAGTCATCTTGCGGATGTACTCGCCATTCATCCAATCGAGCTTTTCCCGGTTGAATACCGCACCGGCTTTATTTACTCGCTCGAGATCGAACTGGCGGATAAGCTCGTCCATCGAGAATATCTCTTCCGTCGCGCTTGGATTCCAGCCAAGCAAAGCAACGAAATTGATAAGGGCCTGCGGAAGATAGCCTTTGTCCCTATAATCTTCTACTGCCACATCGCCCTGCCGCTTCGAGAGTTTTGAACGATCCGCATTCAGTAGTAACGGCAGGTGTGCAAACTTCGGCGGCTCCCAGCCAAATGCCTGATAGAGCAAAACATGTTTTGGCGTCGAAGATAGCCATTCTTCACCGCGAATTACATGCGTCACTTGCATATAGTGATCGTCGACGATATTTGCAAGATGATAGGTCGGAAATCCATCGGACTTCAAAAGCACCTGATCGTCGATCGTGCGCGAATCGAATTCCACGTCATCGCGGATCATATCATGAAAGCGGACCATTTCACCAATGGGTACGCGCAGGCGAACAACATGCGGCTCTCCGGCAGCAACCCTGCTATCTACCTCTTCCTTGGAAAGATTACGGCAATGCCGATCGTACATAGGTGGAATGCCGGCAGCTTGCTGCGATTTGCGAACGGTATCTAATCGCTCGGGTGTGCAGAAACAGACATAGGCATGTCCGTTTGCAATGAGCTGGTTAGCGTGCTCGCGATATAATTCGGTGCGTTCGGATTGAACGTAGGGTCCGCACGCACCACCTTCGATCGGGCCTTCATCAAAGCCGATCCCGGCCCACTCCATGGTTCGAAGCAGATTCTCAACAGCGCCTTCAACATAGCGTGTGCGATCGGTATCTTCTATTCGGAGAATATTTACACCGCTATGACGCCGGGCAAAAAGGTAACAGTATAACGCGGTACGCAGCGAACCGACATGGACGTACCCAGTGGGAGAAGGAGCGAATCTTACACGAACCAAGATGATAACGAAGAATTAAGCATGAAGAATTAAGAGAGAAGAATTTCGGGAATATCAGATCTGGTTCTGAACCGAGTCTAACTCTTCATTCTTAATTCTTCATTGAAATGGGGTGAGCGATGGGCTTCGAACCCACGACCTCCAGGGCCACAACCTGGCGCTCTAACCAACTGAGCTACGCCCACCATAAAAACCAGAACCTGGATTACACGGATTCAGAAGGATTTTCTGGATTAATACATGATTAGAAAAATCCATCTAATCCTTAAAAATCAATCCAGAAAATCGGCGTTAATCCGAAGAATCGTGGTTTCAATTTCGCGCGCCCGGCTGGATTCGAACCAGCGACCCACAGCTTAGAAGGCTGTTGCTCTATCCAACTGAGCTACGGGCGCATAAATCCAGAACCTGGATCACACGGATTAAAATGGATTTCCAAGTTTGATCTGCAGAATGATTCACATCCAGATAATCCTGGAAATCAATCCAACAATCTTTTGAAATCCGCAAAATCCTGGTTCTATTCCCGGGTGCGGAGCGGGTTAACAGGCCGCTTTTCCGACAAGTTCGCGGCTTTTTAATTAAGCTGCACAGCGAGCACCGTTACGTCGTCTTCGATCGAGATGGCGCTGTCCTGCATTGCATGGTGGAGGGATTCGTCGAGAGAACCATCGCCATTGGCCACAGCCGCGACAAGCTCAGCCGTGCCTTGTTCGCCAAGCGATTTGCCGGAATACATCGCCTCCGAAAGACCGTCCGTGTAAAATACGAGAAGGCTTCCGCGGTCGAGATGATCGGTACAAAGCTGATATTTGAATCCGTTTACAATGCCCAATGGAATACCGGAGCTCTCGACAGTTATAACTTTCTTACCAGGCCGGCTGATCATGGGATTCGGGTGGCCACAAACAACAGAATCCAACCGACCGGTTGTAGAATCCAAAATGCCAAACACTGCCGTGATAAATCGCTCCGGAGACGTACTTTCACACATTAAACGATTGAGTTCGCTCACAACATCCACCAACGAGTAATGACCTACACGAAGTAAGCTAACGAGGGCCCGTAATGCAGCTTGTAGATTGGACATTGTTAGCGCAGCGGTAACCCCCTTCCCTACGACGTCCGCGATCGCCAACAGGACGCGATGATTATCCAATTCGATCACATCATAGTAATCACCGCCTACCCATTCGGAGGGTTTCGAAAAAGCTGCGAATTCTATCCCCTTCATTCGAGGAAAGCGCTGAGGCAACAACGACTGCTGAATATCGCGTGCGAGGCGAAGTTCGGATTCTAATCTCTCACGTTCTTTTTCGCGCTCGAAGAGCCATGCGTTTGTGAGAGCGATCGATGTCAACGCCGCAAGCGACGCCAGATAGGTCGCTTCAGTATCAAGGCTTAGTAGCGGATTGATGGATGGCCCGAGCCCCAGCATACCCAGGTAGCCACTTCCATCGGAAGAGACCAAGGGTACGGCAGTATACCGATGTCCCGTTTCGTTGATCAGCTTTTCGTATCCTCGTCGATCGAGTTTATCCGGCAACACTTCATCTGCAAATCCTGCTCGAGCAGCCAGTTCGAACTCTTCGCCGGTTTGATTCGAGATCTCAATATAGGCAAAGGCTTCCTTAATGAGGGATTTTCCCATCGCGGTCCGAAGAACGCTACGAATGATACCGTGCGGACCAAGATCGGGGGTAAGCGTACGCGCAAACTCCAGCAGCGAGCTTAATGCATACCGTTCGCGGGATAACTCCGCAGCAAGATCTTCTTTGATCGACAATTTTCGACGTTCGGGACCGCTTATTCCGCCCTCATTTCTTAAACATTCGTGTAATCCCAAAGATTATCGCTAAAATGATAATAACGATAATGACCCCTACCCAAACGCCTGCTTTAAAAATATCCGCGATGGCTTGGCAGCCACTCAATCCTATTACCGGAAGCGTAATTAATAGGACCAATAATGCTCTAAATTTTAATACCTTATATTTCTGCTTCATAGGGGCAAGCAGTACAAAAGGCCTGCCACAATTGCTTTGTAGTCGCGTTTCGTCTAGTGGGGCGAACAAACGAAAAAAGCCGCTTAAAGCGGCTTTCTGGAGAGCGGGAGACGGGACTTGAACCCGCGACATCAACCTTGGCAAGGTTGCACTCTACCAACTGAGTTACTCCCGCATTCAATTGACAAATCGGCTCGGTTTCCAACCTGTTTCCAGCAGGTGAGTCCCGATCGGGCACTGAGAACATCGATGCTTTTCGCAGAAGTTTCGCTTCAAGAGCAAAGCCCCTTGTTCTGAGCGCACGGAGCTAACGTTTTCGCCTTCCAGAAGTTCCTGTTCGACCACCATCAAAAATTTTGCGCTGGACTCAGTATGAGCATTCCCCCATTCGTTCGAGAGACATTTCTCTTTCTCCCTGCGCGCCGGCGACTCGGATTCCATTCTGACGCGCGCAATGCGAGCGGGTAAAATGACATTTAACCAAATGGCTGATTCCCGTTCCTTGCCCAATAACGATTGTGGCGATTGTAAGCGAGTACCAAATGATGTATGGGACTCCCAGTAAGAATTTTCCCCAATAGTCACGGTGGGTCCTTCACTAAAAAACTCATGGCGAAAATTCCAGTCCTCCCGACCAAAGTATTTCTCCGCTAACTTCGCAGCTACGGCAAGCCGCCGATGCGGGCTATTTGCCGGGCGAAGCCGGAAGAATGCCCAATCGTTTTCCGCTAATACTTCCGGGAATCGGATCGATAGTTGCAGTAAATTCCAACACGCCTGGAGTTCGATCAAGTGCTCGTTCGTCTCCGTGTCGAACTCACTGTTAGGATGGACAAGAAGGCCAGCCACTCCAAAAAAGAGTGCTTCAAATGCAAGCGATGTATTGCCCGGAAACGCGGAACGAACGAACCGCAAACGTGAGAGCGGTAACAGGGAGGATAGCTCTCTAAAAGGAATACGATTTTGAGAATAACCCAGAGCATCCATCGTTTGCTGGAAAACGCGTTCCAGCAGCGTTTGCTCAGACTGTACTTCACTGGTAATTATATAACGATCGATCAACTCCTCGAGGCGAGCATTGCCAAATTTCTCCAGCAGCTTTCGCTTAAAGCGCATTGGAAGCCTGATACTTTCAGGGAAGCATACTAATTCTGGCGGGTGCTCATACACACGCTCGAAGAGTGCCGTCCATAAATTTTGACGATCAAATAAAAGGTTATCACGCAGAATAAGCTCTGGAACGGGGGGACCAGCGTGGTTTTCTTCCGATTCCAGGACCACATGAAGAATGACATTGCTATACCGATTGTCCTCTTCATGGTTGTGAGCATTCCACCCGTTCGGAGTGAGATGCAATTCCACATCCCCACTTACCACAACGCCATCTATAACGATACGGGCGCCGAGGAAATCGGGACCACCACGGTGCTCGTTTTCAATGCCGCATTCGAGCACCGTTATTTCTGAACCATCCGAAAGAAGGAGCGGCCGTTGGAGAAAACTCTCGCCGCCCTTCCATATTTCGCGAAGGAAGCGCTCTGCGATCATCGTAGTCGATAATGAAGAAAAACGGAGGACCGTATAATACGGCAACTACATCGAGAGAACAGCTCGCATCTGCTCTGCATAATTCTGTGCAGCCTTACCAGCAGCTTCAGCGAAATCTGACCCTTTTGAAACACCGGCAATTCCCCGGCTCACATTGATTAGAGCAAGGCCATCGCCATTTGCTTCTAACACTGCTTCCAGAGAGCCACCCTGCGCACCAATACCAGGAATAAGAAATGGTAATTCAGGAGCGCGCTGCCGCAATGCTTTTAGCTCGTCTGGCTTCGTGGCGCCCACTACAAGCCCGGCGTTTTTTTTCGCCGTGTTCCACTCGCGGACTTTATCGGTCACTTCCTCATACAGTCGCTTGCCGTTCGTTAGTTCGAGATATTCGAAATCGCGCGCGCCCGGATTGGATGTAAGCCCCAGAAAGAATACTCCGCGATCTTCTCGCTGCAAAAACGGTTCGACGGCATCCGAGCCCATCAGTGGATTGATCGTGATCGAATCGAACGGGAACATCTCCTGGTACGCATATCGATACTGTTCACTGGTCGCGCCAATATCGCCCCGCTTCACGTCACCGATCGTTAAAATATCACTGGGAATGTAAGCAAGCGTCTCCTCTACCGCATCAATGCCCTTCTTACCATACGCTTCGTAATAAGCTAACTGAAGCTTATAGCAACAAGCAAAATCTTTGGTGGCATCGATTATAGCTTTATTAAAAGCAATAACGGGATTCGCCTCCATTTTGAGAATATCAGGAAGTCCACGGGAATCCGTATCCAACCCGACGCAGAGAAGTGATTTTGATTTTTCCTGAGACCGCTTAAGCTTTTCGAAAAATGTCATGCCACAAAAATACGGCACAACCGGGGATAACTTATGAGACCATCATCGCCGCCCCAATAATGCCGGCTCGATTGCCAAACTTTGCCCGATGTATCTCTACGACCGGCTTTAAGTTTTCAAGCACTCGCGAACGTAGCGAATCAAAGGCTGCATCGAATAAGACGTCTCCCGCCTCCGCAACACCACCGCCAATGATGAATACATGAATATCCAACAGATTTGCAACGTTCGCCAATGCAGCACCGAGAAAGTTACCGGCTTCTTCAAAGACCGTTCTTGCGAATCGATCACCGGAGTTCATGGCAGAAGCAATAAGCTTTGGCGAAAGTATCTCTATATTTTCTCGCAACGAAGATACAATGCCAGGGTTCTCGAGTAATTTTTTCCTCGTCCGTTCTGCTAGATAATGAATACCAAGATATGCCTCGATGCATCCTCTCGAGCCGCACTGGCAAGTAGGTCCGTTGAGATCGATCGAAGTATGACCAAATTCTCCGGCACCACCGGAAGCGCCTCGTACTATACCCTTAAAATTCTCTTCTGATATATAGATCGCACCGCCAACGCCCGTTCCGAGTGTTACCAGTAAAAAGTGAGATGCGCCTTTACCTGCACCATGATATGCCTCCGCTAAAGCAGCAACATTAGCATCATTATCAACTTCGATCTTTTTAAACTGAGGGAGTTCTCTCTTTAAATGATCGCGAAGTGGTTCTTCCTTCCAACCTAATAAATTCGGTGGATAACGAACGAGCGAGCGATCGATATTCATCGACCCGGGGACGCCCACACCCAGCAATCTAATTTCCGGATATGCGGCCAAAAATTCTTTTGTGCGCTCGGCTATTGCATGAGCGACAGAGAGCGATCCTTGTTGTGGAGTAGGTAAGGAAGCCTCCGCGGCAATTTCACCCCTCTGGGTATCCACCACTCCCAACTTGATCGTCGTTGCTCCAATATCTACACCAAGTATCATGGATTAAGAAGTATATAACGAGCAGAAGCCAACTCCTACTTCTTAACCCGTTTATCGCTTAACGTACTTCCTACTTAATTTTCTTTGAAAATAATTTCGCCCGGGCGCTTCAAGTTATAGCGCTCGCGAGCGATTCGTTCTATCATGGAAGCGTCTTCCAATTTGAGAAGGTTGACCCTGCGATTAACCTCATTTTCATCGCGCTGCAATTTCGCAAGATATTCTTTTCGATCGCTGATCTCATGCCGCAGTGCTATATGGCGCCATAACCCTTTGTTCGCAAATAGCAATGTGGTACCAAGCACCGTCAGGATCGCTGTAATAAGCAGCAATCGCGGGGAGCGCAAAATACGCTTTAATCGCTTTTTGATCGGAGTTCGAGCCATGCTGTAAGAGCAGCCACCCTGAATTACATAGGATGCTGCACATGACACTCTAAAATCGTCTGGGCAGAGTACGCTTTTAGAATGCCTGTAAATGGGCGATTTTTGTTGAGATTCGGGAGGGCACCCACGAATCCCCACTTTCGCCCACTTTATAATACAGCGTTTTTTTTAGAGAAGTTCTTGCGAAATCAGCTTTTATCGCTTCTTTTTGGCAGCTACCTTCTTCGTTGCTACTTTCTTTTTCCCCGCAGTGGTGATCTTCTCCGCTATGCTTTTCGCTTGCATAAAAAGTAAGAGGTAATCGTGGCCTCCGGCTTTCGAATCGGTACCCGACATATTAAAGCCACCAAACGGATGGGCGCCTACCATTGCACCCGTACACTTGCGATTGATATATAGGTTACCAACGAAGAACTCTCGTTCAGCCCGCTCGATATTCTTACGGCTCTTCGTATATACCGCGCCCGTCAATCCATATTCCGTATTATTCGCCACGTCCAGAGCTTCATCGAAATTCTTAACTGGAATAAGGGCGAGCACGGGACCAAAAATTTCCTCCTGCGCTAAACGAGCGGTGGGTGCAATATCTGCTACTACCGTCGGAGCAATATAGTACCCTTCATTTCCAACAGACCCGCCTCCGGCAACAATGCGTCCTTCATTACGCCCGATCTCGATATATTCCTGTATTTTCTTAAATGCGCGTTCGTTCACAACAGGACCGACTCGTTTGTTCTCCGTCGGATCGCCAATCTCCAGTGCGTTCACACGCTCCTGAATTTTTTCTATTAGCTTGGGGTATACCGATTCTTCAATGATCGCGCGTGAACAAGCAGAGCATTTTTGTCCTTGGAAACCGTATGCGCTTGTCACGATACCCTCGGCGGCACTATCGAGATCGGCGTCCTTGGCCACAACGATCGCATCTTTCCCGCCCATTTCAGCGACCACACGTTTGATCCACTTCTGACCCGGACGATGCGTGGCAGCATTCTGAGCCACTCGCAGACCGACATCCTTCGAGCCTGTAAACGACACAAAACGTGTGACTGGACTATTTACGAGATAATCTCCAACTTCACCACCAGGCGCGGTTACAAAATTCAAAACGCCATTTGGAAGTCCAGCTTCTTCCATGATCTCAGTAAAGAGCCATCCCATCATGGGGCTGTCGCTCGACGGCTTCAGTACGATCGTGTTGCCCGTAACAATAGCGGCGCTGGACATACCGACGAGGATCGCAAACGGGAAATTCCATGGCGGTACGATCACTCCTACACCAAGCGGCAAATACTCCAGCCAGTCTTTTTCGCCCTTAAGCTGATGTGCCGGTTGTGGACCACCTAGACGCATCATTTCTCGTGCATAAAACTCGAGAAAATCGATCGCTTCGGCAGTATCTGCATCGGCCTCTCCCCAGTTCTTACCGACTTCCTTCACCATCCATGCATTGATCTCATACCGGCGCCGGCGAGCGATCTTTGCGGCTTTAAATAGCAGTGCCGCTCGCTTTTCGAACGGAACTCTGCTCCACGTCACAAATGCTTCGCGGGCCGTTTGCAGCGCCTGTTCAGCATGTTCGACCGTACCATGGGAGAATTTCCCTACGACCTCATCCGGGTGCGCAGGATTGCGAGAAATAATAGAGCCTTCTGTTATTATTCGCTTCCCACCAATAACGAGTGGATACTTCTCACCGAATTTTTTTTCAGCTGCTCGGAGGGCATTTTCCATAGCGCGGCGCTCCCGTGGCAGAGAATAGTCCTTATACTCTTCGTTCTTAAATGCTGGAATGTTCGTTTTGGCCATAATGAGATGAGAAGTGTCTAAATCTTCGCGCCACGAAACACGAAACAAGGCGATTGAAGTCCACGATTCGGTCGAGTATCGGGTGGCCTATCCTTTGCCAAACCTTAAGAATATTACACTAATATCCACTAAACTCACAGTAATATTCACTAAACTAAGAAGCCTATGATCGCAAAAATAATGGCAGCACTCGTACTCATGCTTGGCCTTTCCCTGGCAAGCCCGACCTATGCCAAAAAACACCATCGACACACACGGAAAGCGCATACTACAGCTATGCGGACATCCTCCCGACGTTCATCGCATTATCGGATGCAGCACAACACGAACACCGATATGAATAACGGCACGAACGGAAATAACGGCAACGGCTCGACTACATACTAAGAAGCAGTCGACGAGCTTGAACCGGCGGAAGAGGTATTTTCGGAAGAACCAGAACCTGTTGGCTTGGCATCTGCCTTCGTCGAGGTCGAAGTACTTGACGGTGAGTCTTTTCCGCCGGACGATTTTTTTGAATAATCGGTCACGTACCATCCCTCGCCTTTATAGATCACTCCAGCACCACCGGAGACAACGCGCTCGAGGCCATCTTTACCGCAATAAGGGCATGTAATAAGTGGAGGATCGCTCATCTTCTGGAAGGCATCCGAAAGGCGATTACAAAAGTGGCAGCGGTATTCGTACGTTGGCATCGTTGATCAAATCCTAAATGATGAATTACGACGAGAACCAGTCTGATAACTCACCAGTCTCTACGAAAATATTATGGTCGTTGTATTATAACCACTTTTGCCACTCCATTTTCTCCCGATTGCGGAGAAGTCGCGCTAATAAGGTATAGTCCGCTGGCAACTTGTCGCCCTAACGCATCGCGGCCATTCCAAGTTACAGTCGAGCCGAGTGACGTGCCGTTGATCGTCGTTACAAGTTTTCCATCGAGGGTGAAAACTTGCACCGTAGAGCCAGCCACCAAGCCATCAACATAGACAAGAGGACTCTGCTCGGATGTTTGTACGACAGGATTAGGATACACATGAATTCCTGCATAATCGGTGTGGCCGCGCTTGAAGATAGTTGCAAAGCGAGAAATACCGGAGGGAGTACCTACGTACGCTTCCCCACGCACCGGATCGATCGCAAGGGCACGAACAGCGTTATCGATCAGCGGCGAATTCTCCGCAGTGTAGCGAGCAACGCTGTCAGAGCCATCCGGCGATACGACAAAGATACCGTCATCTGTACCGACCCACTTATTGCCAACACCGTCTACCGTCATGCAACGGACAACCTGTCCCGTCAAAAACTTGACGGTACGAACTGCAAATTTCGGATCCAGATTCTGTAGGATCGCATCCGGATTTGAAATGATCTGTACCCCAGACTCTGTACCGACCCAAATACCATTGTCCTGATCTGTAAGTACCGCATTATCAAATGGATCGACGAGTGGATCCCCACTACCCCCAGGGATAGTACCAAATGCATTGTCCGAAGTACGCAACCAATACACACCAATGGACTTGGGAGATGAACTTTCTTCCGTACTCACCCAATAATTACCACTCATGTCCTGAGTAACACCCCCCCAGCTTCGATAATCTGGAACGGAGATTTGATAGCTTGTAAATGTATTTCCGTCTTTTGAAACGGTGAGCCCCCGGCCGTCCATGGCCCAGATAGGAATAGCAATATCACCGCTCGGAGTAAGGTATGGAGTACCTGCCACCGTAAATCCACTATTGGAAGTGCGTGGAATTCCTTTGGAGGAATCGTATTGGATCCACTTTGGGGAGCCGCTATCAAAACCTGTTACTTTGTAAAAACTCGAGCCGAACGTACTGATCCATGCGGCATTGTGAACAGAATCAAAAAAGGCTCTTCGATAATCGGCATGAGGTGTTGAATTGCTGCCAGCCTCGAATGCTTGCCACTGGCCATTAATTGGTCGAAATATCGAAATTCCAGCGATCCCATTCGCTACATAAAGTTGGTCAGTATACGGGGAAAAGGTTAGATCTTCAACTGAACTTGCAACCGGCCCACTCGGATATAATCCGGCATGAACATTATTGTTTGCCGCAATACATATTCCGTTCGACGCCGTTCCCGTAATGACGCGCACGTACGGTGCATATGCGATCGCTGTTGCCTGGCTCCCGGCGATGTTACTTACATTCTGTGATAAAAACGATATTCCATCCCGCGATGAATACAATGTTCCTGACACATCCAAAGCATAGATAGAATCCGAAGATGCAATAACGCGAATGATCGGACCGGATACAGGCAACGAGGTTGCAACAAGCGAGTGCTTATCGGCGGAAATAGTATATAATCCGATCGCCGTCCCTACATAGATAGTACCGTGAAATGAGGTAAGCGATAAAATACTAACAGTATCCGGTATGAGAGTCCACTTATTTCTGTTTTGTAGATCGGCGGAGCTTGCAATATAGGCTACACCTTCTGCCGTCGCTGCATAGACAAAACTTCCATCATCGATCACTTGTCGAACACTATCCTCCGGAGGCAACTGAGCGATCTGTGTGACCGTCGATCCAAAAACTCCAACGTTGAGCAGGTATACCGTAATACCATAGTCCGTTGCTACATAGACCTTATTCCCCACCACTGTTATTGCATTGATGGTCTTTGCGGGATGGCTCGACTGCTGAATATCCGGCAATCGATTGATCGTACCAGTATTCGAATGGTAGATATCAAACCCGCCATTTCTGCCACCAATGTAAACATTCCCCTGGGCGTCTGCGGCAACAGCGGTGAGATCGTTCTCGCTTAGTCCATCCGTCCTTCGGAGTGCGAGTATGGTATCTGTTGGATTCGACAGTGATACACGGAAGGCACCACCGGTCGTCGCCACCCAGGCATAGCTGGAATCGCAGCAGACAGCAACATCCTGGACCAAGCGCATGGATGTGTAGGTCCGCCATTCGCCAGGTTTTAACGACTGTGCCTTAGCATCAACTGCGAATACGATGAGTAGGACGTATAAGAACTTAAGACGCATACGTTATTTCGCGAAATGAACGGAGGAGATTTGCAACCTCTATTGCGGCAAGCGCCGCCTGACTTCCCGCATTGTCATCATCGAGGCCAGAGCGCGCTTCCGCCTGCTCGACCGTATAGGTGGTAAGTATACCACACGTCACAGGAACCCTGGCACGCAATGCCAGAGCGGCGATCCCATCGAGAGCCGTCCGGCTGACATGATCGAAATGCGCCGTCTCGCCTTTGATCACACAGCCTAGCGCAATTACGGCGTCAACACCAGAGCTTACCAGTCCCTCAGCTACCACCGGAATTTCCATTGCACCCGGAACCTCGGCTACGGTAATACGATCAGGTGCGACCGCACACGTTTCGAGCGCTCGAAGCGCACCATCCAACAGGGCGTTCGTGATCTCGCTATTCCAACGGCTGACAACAATACCGATATGCAGGTCACGACCGTCCAGATCGCCGCTACGTCGTATAATGGGTTCTGACAAGGTTCTGAATCTTCGAATTAATCCAAAGCAAACAGGCAGTACGAGTACTCGGCTCCAAAGAAACGGTCATTTTTATGTGACCTTTCTTCAGGCAGGCTCTTCGGCCACCGATAATGCCTGTAGCCTCGCTTCCGGCAGATAAGACACGAAATATTCATCGCTGGTGCCAATGAGAACGGTCATACCCCGCGAGTGCTCCTGCCGCAAGATCTCTGCAATTGCTCGTGTGCTAGCACGATCTAAATGGGAGGAGGGGTCGTCCGCGAGAAGAACGAGAGGCTCGGAAGCGACCGCCCGGGCGATCGACACCCGGCTGCGCTCGCTCATCGAGAGACTGACAGGATACTTCTCGGCTACCCCGGTAAGATCGAATCGTTCGAGAATACTTTTGAGCCGCTCTTCTCGACGTTGCTTCTTCATCCATTCGATCTCGAGAGGCAACGCAATTTGATCGCGGACGCTCCGATCGTCCAGGAGCTTCACATCCTGGAACACAACCCCGATCGACCGGCGATATTCTGCCAACGCCCCACGGCTTAAACGTGGTATTGACGTTCCACCTACGATCACTTCACCGCTATCCGGCCTCAGTTCACCGGTAAGCAACTTAAAGATCGTCGACTTACCAGAACCGCTCTCGCCAAGCAGGATCACCATCTCGCCCTTTCCGACCGAGAGATCGAATCCCGATAACACCGAATGCTCGTTACCGCGCCGGACGGTGACCTGTTTAAGCTGTATGACTTCCGTACTCAACAGAATGCGTCTTTATGATGACGTAATTCAACTTTGCCGCCGATCAGATCGATCGCGATCACATCGAACCGGCAAATAACATCATTAAGTCCATTGACGTAGTAGTACATTCGCGCAACTCGCTTTAGCTGCGCCTGCTTCCGCGCATCGACGGCAGCTTCCGGCTCACCGTGGCTGTAATCGCCGCGGGTCTTCACCTCGACGAAGACGAGACATTCATCGTCGTACGCAACGATGTCGATCTCGCCCACCTTGCCAAAACGGAAATTCCGCTTGACGATACGATAGCCGAGCGATGCGATATGCTTCGCTGCATGCTCTTCGCCAATTCGAGCAAGTTCTAAACGATCAGATTTATTAGAGTGGGACCGTACAAATGACGGATCATCGAGTTCGCTGACCATAGCTTGACCGTTTCGGCTCCCACCCAGGAAGGTGGAGGACCATGCCGAAATAATTTGATTTTGTTTTTTGAATTCAGTTCATTAACTGAGTAATTCTCTGCGAGCAAAAAATTCTACGTATGATGTGGAGCTTGCTGTCTCATTCGTTCGAATTCTTTTTAAGAAATCTAAACCTCGCCGAAGGCCATTATAGTTCCTAATTTAGTTGCATTTATATACTTTTTGTGTAATAATGGGTCCAGCCTTCACTCGTGCGTCACCAAACCCAATGCCGGATCCCCTACCACCGTCTCGAACGCTAACTCCTCTTGATTGAACCGCTCGGGACGGAAAGAGCGGCGGTGTTCGGGGCACGGACCGTGTTCTTTTAATGCGCGCAAGTGCTCCGGCACGCTATATCCTTTATTCGATCTAAAATTATAGTGAGGATACAACTCGTGCATCTCGACCATGATGCGGTCGCGTGTAACCTTCGCAATAACGGAAGCAGCCGCTATGAGCGGCGATTTCGCATCGCCATCGATCACGGTTTGGTACTCATACGGTAGCGTCGTGCGAAAATAATTACCATCGACGAGCAGCAATTCCGGCGAGACATTTTCAACAGCCAACTTCGCAGCCACTTCATCGACGGCCATGGTCATCGCCTTCATCGTTGCGCGAAGGATATTGATCTGGTCGATCTCCTGGCTCGATACGATCCCAACCCCCCAACTGCGAGCGTGCTTAAGAATAAGTTTATAGAACCGCTCGCGATCTTCTTCTGCCAGTTGTTTCGAATCGTTCAGGTCGCGCAGGGACTTCGGGAAATTCGCACACTTATCATAATCGAAATAAACGGCCGCCGCTACAACCGGTCCTGCTAAAGGACCGCGCCCCGCTTCGTCCACGCCAAGAATGGTATAAATTCCTTTCTTCCAATGCGGGCGTTCGGTCTTCCAGGAGAGCGGCTTACGCTGGCGAGGTGTAGCCGTGACCTTCAGGTCACGGTGTCCATTATCCTCCGTCTCGGGTTCGAGCGTAGCCGTGACCTTCAGGTCACGGTGTCCATTATCCTCCGTCTCGGGTTCGAGCGTAGCCGTGACCTTCAGGTCACGGTGTCCATTATCGTCCGTCTCCGGTTGGAGTGCAAACGCCGCCGGGTCACCATTGACCCCCAACGATCCGTTGTCGTCAGGCCGTGACCTAAAGGACACGGCTACCGATTCGTCGTCAGACCGTGACGTAAGGGTCGCGGCTACAGTGCCTTCGCTCTCCACTAGAATTGCTTAACGAGTCCGAAATGAAATTTCGCCTGGTCGATGGGTTCGCCGCGTGCCAGGCCGACGGAAACAGCGATAATACCAAGCGGGCTCTCGACCTGTGCTCCAATGCCGTAACTCATCGGATATTGCACCTGTTCCGTGGCGTTCGTTTTTGTCGAATCCCTGAAAAGGTATCCCCCATCGAAGAAGCCAAAGAAGTACGAGAACTCGCCCATCATGAGCCGCAACTCGACATTCGCATACGCATAGCGTGAAGCGACCAATTCCTCTTCACGGTATCCACGAAAACTAAAGATGCCGCCTATACGAAAGAGGTCGCTCGCATCCAGCAACCCACCGGAAGCGGAAATGCTTCGAGCATGAAGGCCTAAGGCGCCCACTATGCGTGATGTGAAAAGCGTATGATAACCACTGGCATCGAGCGAGATCGTTCGTAAACCGATCGAAACGGGCGTGGTCGAATCGATGAATCTCGCAGGCCCATAAATATCTTTTATGCCGTAACTTGCGCCTAACAAACCGAACACACCATAACGTGGTGCAAGCGAGTTATCGCGCGTGTCGATACTCGCCGAAAGACCGGTAGTAACCGTGCGGCTGTCGTACGCAGAGAACAGCATGTCGGGCTGGTCGGTCGGCACAACCCGCTCGATCGAGAGATTACCGATAATATTAATATCCTGCGTAAGCTTGAGCGAGACATCACCGGTACCGGCGGTCCGTGTGTAGGTTGTATCCTGCTGACGCTGAGAAAAACCGAGAGCAACATTAAGCGGGTAACCCATTAGCCACGGTTCGAGATAATGCACCTCGAGCGTTTGCGTTTGCACGGTCGTACGATCGTAATGCAAGGAAGCATTTCGTCCGGTACCCGAAATATTACGAAGGCTAAGATCGGCAAGACCGCTCAAATATCCGGACTCCGTTGCATTACGCGGGGGATTATACCCGAGCACACCATCGATCGCACTGGTGCTCGCTTCTTTTACTCGTAATAGGATGGTAACGGTCGAATCGGAAGCGAGATATAATTCGGGGCGGGAAACCGATTCAAAAAAACCAAGCCGCTCAACTCGCGCGCGCGCAGCGTCCAGCGCCGCTTCATTGTAATACGCACCCGACTTCAGCGCCAACTCTCGCGTAATGACACTGGGATCGGTCGTCTCATTGCCCACGATCACGATCCGCCCGATCCTCGCTCGCGGTCCTTCTTCCACTTTCAGCCGAATATCTAACCGGCCTTCGATTGCTATACTATAGAAGTGCGGCGAAATGCTCTCGATCGAAATTTTCGCGAGTGGATAGCCGCGCTCCTCGTAGAGTGAAAGTATAGCATTAATATCTTTATTAAGTTGCGACTCATTCAAAACATCACCTCGCGTTTGGGAGAGATGCGAAAGAAGCTCTGCCTCTGTAAATAGCGTCGCTCCATGAATGGCAATGGAGCCAATACGATAAATCGGGCCTTCGTAGAGGAAGAGAGACACCTGGTAGCCTTGTGCCGAATCATTCGGCACCGTTAAGCCGACTTGAAACGAGTCGATGTGTGCATAAAGGTAGCCTTCGCGATCGTAATAGGTCTGTACGTCCTGCTCCGCACGCTGAACGGCAAGGAGCATTTCGGATCTGTTCGTTATCTCGCGATGAAGAGGACTTTCATCATCCAGCGTTATGGCATCCAACAGATGCGCGCTGCTTATCTTTTTATTGCCCTGGAAAATGAACTTCGTGATCGGAAAGGCGAAGACCTGCTCACAACTGACGACCAAAAGAACTGCCGCAATAGTACAAGCGAACAATTTTGGCGAGCGATTTACTACAGTCTCGTTCACTCCCGGTAATAGGCGCCGCCTACACGGTTCGTTCCGGGAGCAATAATTCTTCACTGACAGGGTGCATTGCGCCGTACACAGCGTGGGGCATTTCGCTTGGTTGAAGCAAGGAGATCGGCTGTGCGAGGTAATGGGGTACACTTATATCGAGATTCACATACACGGCCCTCAAGTGCATGCGAAACAACTCATCGAAAATATATTTCTGCGGAGAATAATGATCGTCCCCATACCACCACCACCAATCGCTGCCTTCCGCGATCATCAGCTCTTCTTCGGCGATAGCGATCTGCTTTATCAAATTCTCGTTCGCGCTTTTGGGTATTGTTTTCGCTCGCTCGCGGGCTCGGTCCAGCGCATCCTTGGCTTCGGCGATCGCATCCCAGGCGGCATTATCTTCGGGATGCCCGATCCAGATCCGAAAATTCGAATTGATCCAGGAGCCAGCGACTAAGCGAGGCAAGATAGGTAGTGCCTCCCGCTTCGTCTCTGTTACGACATCGCTGAACGTAACCGTTTGAATATCGGCATGTGACGCGAGCGACGTGTAGAGCGCATTTAAGAATTCAAATCCATTACGCTGATAATACTCCCAGCAATTTTCGCCATCGAGAATTATCGAGACGCACGCATGATCGAGAATATGCTCACCGTATTCTTCTGTAAGCGTGTGACGAATACGAAGTATGTTCGAAACAACCTGCTCGACCGCATGAATGGCCTGCCACGATTGATAGGTAAACCCAATATCATCCGAGAGGCGGTGATCGCGAAAGAACAGCGTAAGCTCGCCCCGTGCGGTTTGCGCCCGCCAGGGAAAGTACGCAGCATGCTCTGGTTTTATCTTCGAGCCGTTTACAAAAAAATCGCCGCCTCGAATACTATTTCTCAAAACACCTTCGTCAGTAGCCGTCCACTCATAGCCATTCTTTGCGATCAGCGCTAACACGTCTTGCGAAAGACTTCCTTCGCTGGGCCACATTCCTCGCGGCCGCAGCCCGATATGAGATTCAAAATATCGGCGCCCATCGACGATCTGCCGCTCAGCTTCTTCCGGAGAGTTAAAGCTAACTTGCGGAAGCACGGCATTCGGCATGGCCTCATAGGCGCTTCTGGAATCTACAAGCAGTGGTAATATGGGATGGTAGAATGGCGTGGTGGTAAGTTCAACTTGTCCCCGTTTAGCAAGCTCTTCGTGCAACGGAATGATCTTCCGTACATTTTCCATTTGAGCTCTTGCCAGCGCTTGCTTATCGTCTTCTGTGTAATTCCTGTCCTTCTCGACGAGCGATCTATAGGGTTCGCTCATTCGAGCGATCTCACCCGTCCAGGCTAAGGAATAATGTACGGCAAGATCTCGATAGTCCTGCTCGGTATAATCCGCTCCTTTATCACCATCATTTGCTTTATCGAATAATTCGTGGTAGCGCTGGGAGCGAAAGATCAGCGTTTCGCGGTGAGCAAGAAAGAAATTATCGAGCATAAAATCTTTCTCGTTCGCCGATAGACTGTTAGCCGGCTTTGTCATTAGGTCCAATACCGGATCGTACGCCTTCTGGTTGATGTACTCGTCGATCTGCTTTAAAAGCGAAGGGACCAGGTTAATGGTCGCTCGCATTTTCGGATGCCGCTCCAAGTGCTGCGCCATTTCGAGATAATCTTTCGTAGCATGCAGCCACGTCCACGGCATGGCGAACCGGTTACCTGCGCGATAATACGGTTGGTGCTGATGCCATAGAATCGCAAGGCGAATGGGCCGGGTATCGGGTGTTGGAGAAGAGCTCAAAGTATAGAATGATTATCGTCGGACCCCTCAAAAATCAAGCCCCTTCTCCCCCATTGGGAGAAGGGGTTTGGAGATGCAAAACCTCACACGACCTTCTCCGACAGTTGGAGAAGGTCAATATTATTCCACCTCTTCAGCCTTGTGCTTGGCAGACTCTGCAACCACTTTATCGGCGAAGTCGCGAGGAGCTTCTTCATAGTGGCTGAAGGACTGCTTATGCGAGGCGCGGCCCTGTGTGAGCGAGCGCAACCGGGTCGAGTAATGGTAGAGCTCGGCGAGCGGCACTTGTGCGCGAATGACCTCAAAGCCATTGACCGAATCCATACCAATGATCTTACCCCGTCGCGATGAAATATCGCCCATCACGTCTCCCATGTGATCGCTGGGTACGGAGATCTCGATGTTATAGATCGGCTCGAGCAATACCGGCTTAGCCGATAAGAACGCTTCCTTGAAAGCCATCTTACCGGCCGTCTTGAACGCGTTTTCGTTCGAGTCGACCGGATGTTCTTTGCCATCGTAGAGCGTTACACCGACATCGACTACCGGGTATCCGGCCAACGGACCGCGAGTCAGGAATTCGTGAATGCCTTTATCGACCGCCGGAATATGCTTTCCGGAGATCACACCACCTACGATCGCGTCGACGAACTCGTATCCTTCACCACGTTTGCGTGGGCTAAGCTTGATCGCGACCTCGCCGAACTGGCCAGCACCGCCCGATTGCTTTTTGTGACGATACCGGGTATCCGCCGGCGATTTGATCGTCTCACGGAATGGAATGCGCGGCTCTATAATTTCGACATCTACCTTAAAGCGTTCTCTTAAGCGGCGGATCGCGATATCCAAGTGCAGTTCACCCTGCCCCTCGATGAGCGTTTGATGAAGCTCCGGATCGAGGCGCATAATAAAGGTCGGGTCTTCTTCGTGCAGAGAGTGAAGTCCCATCGCCATTTTTTCTTCGTCGCCTTTATTCTTGGCAGCGACCGCGCTCGTAATGACGGGAGCCGGGAATTCGATCGGGTGCAGCACGACCGGGAAACTCCGCGAAGAGAGCGTATTATTCGTGTGCGTATCCTTCAGCTTTACCGCCGCGGCGATATCGCCGATGGGCACGCTGTTCACTTCCTTACGATTCTTTCCATTCATCGAAAAGAGCTGTGCGATGCGCTCACTCTTTCCGTTGGCTTCGTTCACCAGGTCGGCGCCCGGATGAAGCTCTCCGTGATATACTCGGAAGAAGGAAAGATCACCCAGGTGTGGCTCGCTCACCGTCTTAAAGACGAAGAGTGTCGTAGCGTCCTTGGGTGCAGCATTCAAGTGGACTTCCTGCTTCGTATCCGGATTGGTGCCGAGCACATCCGCGATGTGATCTTCCGGCGCCGGAGCGTTCGTCACGATAAATTCCAAAATGCGACGCGAGCCAACGTTCTTTTCGGCTGCGGCACACAGGACTGGAAAGAGTTTGCGATGTGCAAGCGACTCATGAATGCCGCCTGAAAAGTGCGATTCATCCAGCTGACCGTCGTTCGCGAAAAATTCTTCCATAAGAGCATCATCGCTTTCGGCTACGATCTCCACGAGCGCGCGGTGCAGCTCGTCGGCTTTTTCTTTTACGTTCGCCGGAATTTCTTCTTCCGTATACGAGCCATCGGCGGCAAAGCGCAGTAATTTCATTTTCATCACGTCGATGATGGCGTTCATGCCTTCGCCGACACTGAGTGGAAATTGTACGACTGCTACCTCGTGTCCAAAATGATTCTTCAGGTTCTCAACAACACTATCGAACTCCGCCTCGATGTGATCGAGCTTGTTTAATACAAAGATCACGGAGTTTTGATCGTGCGTGCAAAAGTCCCATGCCTGAATGGTACCAGACTCGACTCCGTGCTGTGCATCGACAATGATGACAGCGGTATCGGCTACATGGAGCGCAGCGCGAACTTCTCCGGTAAAATCGGAATAGCCGGGCGCGTCCAATAGATTGAGTTTAATGCCTTGGGAATTGAGAGAGATAAGGGAGGTATTGATAGAATGCTTTCGAGCGATTTCGTCGGGATGGTAATCAGAGAGCGTGTTGCCTTCCTGGATGGTGCCGCGGCGGTTAATAGCGCCCGCGGCAAATGCAATGCCCTCGGCCAGCGTAGTCTTGCCTGCGCCAGCATGACCGACAAGCGCAAGATTGCGGATCGGTGTGCTCATGGCAGATTCTCCTTTCGATTGTCTGTGCTAAATATTCCCCGCCAATAATGCACGGGGAATGGACTGATAATAAAAAGGTAAAACGGGAAATAATGCCCTGAAAAAATGAGCAAAGAATGAACTCTTTGCGCCCTCTACAACCCACTATAAAATATTTTGCCCTCAGATCTTTTCTGCCTGCGCCCAATGCGCTATGACCTCCAGTAGATTGTTGAAATCGACCGGTTTTACAAGGTGGGCGTCGAAGCCGGCGGCGAGCGAGCGGCGGACGTCTTCATCCATGCCGAATCCGCTCATCGCAATTCCATGAGTGGGACGAATAGTATTGAGCTTTTGCAATAACTCGATGCCATCGCCATCGGGTAAGCCAATATCGCTGATAAGGATATCGCTTTCGAAGGTCTTTGCGATCTCCATCGCGCTTTGCACCGAATGCGCGACGAGCACGGAATATCCTTTGCGTTCGAGGAGCGCTTGTATCGCTTTGCTGGTGTCGTCATTGTCCTCGACGAGTAATATGCGGAGCGGTGCAGTTTCGCCGGAATGGTTATGCGGTTCCGTTTTTTCGGGATCGAGATTTTCGGTACTTACAGCAGGTATCGTTTCGAGCTCGATCGTAAAGGTCGATCCTTTTTCGAGCCCTTCGCTTTCGGCCCATATCTTCCCTCGATGCTGGTCGACGAGCGCTTTGCTGATTGCGAGCCCCAAGCCAAGTCCGCCATAACGACGTGTGATGGTACGGTCGCCTTGATCGAAGGCATTGAAAACGCGCTGTAAGTGCTCGCGGGGAATCCCGATACCAGTATCGATCACCTGGCAGCGAATGGCGCCGGTATCGGTGTTGAACGTCCGTAGCGTGATCGAACCTCCATTCGTAGTGAACTTGACGGCATTCTTTACGAGATTCCAGAGCACTTGCTGGATACGTGCAGAATCGGCCGTAATAAGAGTATTGGTGGCGTGCAAGTCAGTGTGAAGCTCCAGATGCTTCGAGCGAATATCTTCTTTAACTATAGCGATCGTTTCGCGGACGGTCGAGTGCAAGTCCAATGGCTGGAGATGGAGTTCGAGCTTGCCATTGGCAATACCCGTGAGGTCCAAAAGATCGTCGATAAGCCGCGCTTCGATCTGGACATTGCGTCCGATCGTTTCGATCCAGGTACGAATTTCCTGCGAGACGTTCGGATCTTCTTCGAGCATTTGTACGATCGCGAGCACCGGTGTAAGCGGTGTGCGAAGCTCGTGGCTCAGGACGGCAAGAAATTGATCCTTCGAGGCATTGGCGTATTCGGCCGTTTCTTTCGCGTGCCATAAAGCCTCGTTGGTTTCCCGCAGTTCTTTCGTGCGCTCGACCACGTTGCGCTCGAGGTCCTCATTCAATCTGCGTATCTTCTCTTCGGCCTCGTACCGTTCGCTGATGTCAATACCGGAAGCGATGACGTTGATAAGCTGGTGCATATCATCGTAGAGTCCGGTAAAGGACATTAATAACCGCCGAGGTTTTTTGGAATTGGGAAGGATAGTCATTTCAAAGGAAACATCCTTCCGGGCACGTACCTGTTCGAACGCATCGCGTACTTTTACAGCGTCCTCGCCGGAAACAAGAAGCTCCCAGGCCAGTTGGCCGCGGGCCTGCTCAGTTTTAAGTCCGCTGACATTTTCGCTCGCACGATTAAAGCGCTCCAGCCGGCCCAACGCATCGAAGATAATGATATAGCTGCCGGCGGTCTCCAGTATCTTATCGACAAAATCTCGTTCTTTGGAAAGTTCTTCGCTCTTGCCTTCCAATTCGCGATACAAGCCACCCAGGATCTTGTTGGTCTTGGCAAGCTCCTCGTTGGAATTTCTCAAAAGTTGTGCTTGCTCCTGCAGTTCATCGGCCATGCGCTGTATTTCGACCTGCTTATGGTACAGCTCGATGAAGACCCCGACCTTCGCTCGAAGGGTGGTCGGATCGAAGGGTTTGGTCAGGTAATCGACAGCACCCAGCGAATATCCATGCGCGATGTTAAGCTCGCTGGTACTGACGGCCGTTAAGAAGATGATAGGAGTATGGCGCGAATGAGGACGTTTGCGGATCATCTCAGCCGTTTCATAGCCATCCATCCCTGGCATTTGAACGTCGAGAAGAATAACAGCGAATTCGTGCTCGAGCACTTTACGGAGTGCATCTTCTCCGCTCGTCGCTCGAATGAATTCGAGGGTGGGTCCGCCGGAGGCAACAAATTGTTTTCCGACCTGCTCGAGCGCCGCTTCTAAGGCCAGCAGGTTTTCCGGATGGTCATCAACCATTAATATCTTTGCGGTAAACGACTCGATATGATTACCGGACTCTGCTGTACCTCTCATACTGCGCCCATTCCATTCTGATTCTGCCGGCAAAGGAGGTATACCTACAGTCATCCCACCACTGCCCAGCGTGCTTCCTTCCAGGTTCATAATCCACGGGGACAACGAATATGCCATAGACTATATGTCGAGCAATGAATTCAGGAAGACATGAAGAAGTATACACACCTATACATTCGTCTTTGGAAAAGGACCCGGTCTGAACTACCGGATCCTTTCCTTACCCTCGCACGATCTTCTTACTTGAAGAGCCAGACCCGCAAGAGCGACAGCAACTGATCGACATCGACCGGCTTCGTGATGTAATCGGATGCACCTGCTTCGATACATTTCTCACGGTCGCCACGCATTGCCTTCGCCGTTACTGCAATGATCGGCATCGATTGATACTGGCGCTCCATTCGGATCGTCTTCATCGTCTCGTAGCCATCCATACCCGGCATCATGATATCCATGAGTACCACGTCGATATCGAGATTTTTATGGAGCATCTCGAGCGCATCCTGGCCATTCTCGGCGTAGAGCACTCTCATATTATGACGCTCCAGGAAGCTCGATATCGCAAAGATGTTACGAATGTCATCATCGACGATGAGCACCTTCTTGTTGGCAAGCGTCGTATCCTCACTGCGAATATTCTCGATACGGCGGCGCTTATCTTCCGACAGATTCGCTTCCGATCGATGCAAAAAGAGCGACGTTTCGTCGAGCAGCCGGTCGAGCGAGGTAATATCCTTCAGGATGACGGCATCCGCCAGCTTATCCATCGCCCCCAATTCTTTTTTCGTGAGCTCTCGATTGGAATAAAGCACGATCGGAAGATCGGTAAACTTATCATTCTTACGAACTTCCGAGATGAGCTCCAGTCCGTCCTTATCCGGCAAGCCGAGTCCGACGACGACGCAATCGAACTTATCGGAATTGATCTTTTCCAGAGCTGCCTCCGCCGTGGGAACGGAGATAATTTCCAGGTCGCCATTGCCAAGGGATTCCGTGATAGCCGTCCGATCGCTCTCGTCATGCTCTACCAGCAGCAGCCGTTTCGTGGCGCGGCCAATGAACTCGTGCATTTCGTCGAGCGACGACTTCATGTCATTCGGAAGAAGCGGCTTTTGGAGATGATGCATTGCTCCCATTTTGCGATGACGCGGAAGCTGCGACAAGACCGAAATAATCATCACCGGAATATGGCGCGTTGCAGAGTCGTGCTTTAAGCGGTCGAGCACAGCAAGCCCGTGCATACCCGGAAGTTGAATGTCCAGCGTTATTGCGTCCGGTTTGAATCGGCGAACGTGCGACAACGCCGCTTCCCCACTATTGGCAGCGATCACCTTGAACCCTTTATCATGCGCCATGTCGAGCAAGATCTTCGAGAAGTTGGGATCGTCTTCCACGACGAGTAATACGCGATCGCCCGGTTGGATCGAATCCCGATCGTCCGAAATGCGCTCTGCCTCTGGCACCTCCTCTTCTACGAGCGATATCGAATCGAATGGAGTAAAGGCAGGATGCGCCCCCCGTCGCACTCCATGATTCGAGTGGCCGTTATGCTTGACCGGAGCAAGGCTCGGTCCTTGTTTCGACACCTCTGCCTGAGACGATCGCTCCTGATCCTGACCGTTCGTTCCATTCTCGCTGCGCAGACCGATAATGGTCGGTACATAATGGACCGGTAGGTACAACGTAAACGTACTGCCCTGGCCCAGATCGCTCTTGAGGTGGATCTCACCGCCCAGTAAGCGGGCTATTTCCCTCGAGATCGAAAGGCCCAGCCCCGTACCGCCGTATTCACGGCTGGTCGTACCATCGGCTTGCTGGAATGGCTCGAAGATCAGTTTCTGCTTCGATGGTGCGATACCAATTCCGGTATCCGTTACGCTGAACGCAATGACGTTCGGTGCTTTCTTAAGGATCTCATTGTCGAACTTGATCTCGCGCGATGCTGGCGAAATTTCCAGCCGCACGCTTCCTTCATGCGTGAATTTGAACGCATTGGAGAGTAAGTTCTTGAGCACCTGCTCCAACCGATGCGAATCGGTAGTGATCGTCTCCGGCATATCGGCAGAGCGTACGATCTGGAACTTCAGTCCCTTTTCATTCGAGAGTGTATCGAAGGTCCGGTGCAGATCGTCCTCGAGTTCGGGCACGTTGACCTCGGAAATATCGACTGCCATGGTGCCCGATTCGATCTTGGAGAGATCGAGTATCTCATTGATGAGTGCCAACAGGTCCGCACCACTCGAGTAGATCGTCTCCGAGAATTCGACCTGCTTCGGCGTAAGATTGTCCTCGTTGTTCTCCGCCAGCATCTTCGAAAGGATCAGCATGGAGTTGAGCGGTGTGCGTAACTCGTGCGACATATTCGCCAGGAATTCTGACTTATACTTCGACGTGAGCGCCAACTGCTCTGCTTTTTCTTCGAGTGCGCGGCGGGCCAGTTCGATCTCGCGGTTCTTGTATTCGACCTCGCTCTTTTGCTCGCTGAGGAGTTTCGCTTTGTCCTGCAGCTCTTCGTTCGTTTGCTGGAGCTCTTCCTGTTGCTGCTTGAGCAGTTCTTCGGAAGCCTGCAACGATTTTGCTTGCTGTTCGAGGCGGCGGTTCGTTTCCGTCAGCTCCTGCTGTTGCGATTGCAGTTCCTGTGTGAGTGACTGCGATTGCGCAAGGAGTGATTCCGTACGCATATTCGCTTCGATCGTATTCAAAACGATACCGATCGATTCTGTCAACTGATCGAGGAATGCGATGTGGATCTCGCTGAACGGTGCAAAGCTCGCCAGCTCGATGACCGCCTTGACATTGCCTTCGAAGAGTACCGGCAATACGACGATATTGAGTGGCGATGCTTCTCCAAGGCCGGAGTTGACCTTGATGTAATCGCCCGGAATACCGGAGATAACGATCCGCTCTTTTTCGAGCGCACATTGACCGACCAGGCCCTCGCCCAATTTGAATTGGTTCGATAAGTTCTTACGCTCACGGTATGCATAGCTTGCGAGCAGCTTGAGGATCGGCTGATCGCCCGCCGGCTCCGTAATATAGAAGACGCCATGCTGCATATTGACGAGCGGAGCAAGCTCGCTGAGGATGAGTCGCGATACCGTCCACAAGTCTTTTTGTCCTTGCAGGAGTCTCGTGAACCGGGCAAGGTTCGTTTTGAGCCAGTCCTGTTCGGTGTTCTTGCGTGTCGTATCCTTAAGGTTACGGATCATCTCGTTCACGTTGTCCTTAAGGTACGCAACTTCACCTGCAGCTTCGACGGTGATCATTCGTGATAGATCACCCTTCGTTACTGCCGTAGCGACCTCGGCCATAGCGCGCACCTGAGTCGTCAGGTTAGCAGCGAGTCGGTTTACATTGTCCGTTAAGTCTCTCCACGTTCCGGAAGCACCCGGTACGTTTGCCTGACCGCCGAGCTTTCCTTCGATACCTACTTCGCGGGCCACCGTCGTTACCTGATCGGCGAACGTTGCGAGTGTATCGATCATGGCGTTGATCGTATCGGCGAGTTCGGCAATTTCGCCCATGGCTTCCACCGAAAGTTTTCGCTTCAGGTTACCATTAGCGACCGCCGTAACGACTCGGGCAATACCGCGCACCTGAGTCGTCAGGTTAGCAGCCATGTAATTTACATTGTCCGTCAGGTCTTTCCAGACGCCGGCAACACCTCGCACTTCTGCCTGACCGCCCAGTTTTCCATCCGTACCTACTTCACGCGCCACGCGTGTTACTTCCGATGCGAAGGAGTTTAGCTGGTCCACCATCGTATTGATCGTGTCTTTCAGCTCCAAAATTTCGCCCTTTACATCTACTGTGATCTTCTTACTCAGATCGCCATTAGCTACCGCCGTTGTAACGTTAGCAATGTTACGCACCTGGCCCGTAAGGTTCGAGGCCATGAAGTTTACATTGTCCGTCAGATCTTTCCACGTACCCGAGACGCCTTTTACATCGGCCTGACCACCCAGCTTTCCTTCCGTACCTACTTCACGCGCTACACGCGTTACTTCCGATGCAAAGGAGTTTAGCTGGTCCACCATCGTGTTGATCGTGTTCTTCAGCTCCAAAATTTCGCCCTTTACATCTACTGTGATCTTCTTACTCAGATCGCCATTAGCTACCGCCGTTGTTACGTCGGCAATGTTACGCACCTGAGACGTAAGGTTCGAGGCCATGAAGTTTACACTATCTGTAAGGTCTTTCCACGTGCCCGAGACGCCTTTTACCTGCGCCTGACCACCCAGTTTTCCTTCCGTACCTACTTCACGAGCAACGCGCGTTACTTCGGCTGCGAATGATGAAAGCTGGTCCACCATCGTGTTGATCGTGTTTTTCAGCTCCAGGATTTCGCCCTTTACATCTACCGTGATCTTCTTACCCAGATCACCATTAGCTACGGCCGTTGTTACGTCGGCGATGTTACGCACCTGGGCTGTAAGATTACCAGCCATCGAGTTTACATTGTCCGTCAGGTCTTTCCAGACACCGGCAACACCTCGCACTTCTGCTTGGCCGCCCAGTTTACCATCCGTACCTACTTCGCGGGCTACACGGGTTACTTCCGATGCGAACGATCCCAAGCGGTCCACCATCGTGTTGATCGTGTTCTTCAGCTCTAAGATCTCTCCCTTTACATCTACTGTGATCTTCTTCGACAAGTCTCCATTAGCTACCGCCGTTGTAACGTCCGCAATGTTACGCACCTGGCCCGTAAGGTTCGAGGCCATGAAGTTTACATTGTCTGTCAGGTCTTTCCATGTACCGGCGACGCCTTTTACATCCGCCTGACCGCCCAGCTTACCATCCGTACCTACTTCACGCGCCACGCGCGTTACTTCGGCGGCGAAGGAGTTTAGCTGGTCCACCATCGTATTGACCGTGTTCTTCAGCTCCAGGATCTCTCCCTTTACATCTACCGTGATCTTCTTACTCAGATCACCATTAGCTACCGCCGTTGTAACTTCAGCGATGTTACGCACCTGAGATGTCAGGTTGGCAGCCATGAAGTTTACATTGTCCGTCAGGTCCTTCCAGGTACCGGCAACGCCTTTTACATCTGCCTGACCGCCCAGTTTTCCTTCCGTACCTACTTCACGCGCAACGCGCGTTACTTCCGATGCAAACGACGAGAGCTGGTCCACCATCGTGTTGATCGTGTTCTTCAGCTCTAAGATCTCTCCTTTTACATCTACTGTGATCTTCTTACCCAGATCACCATTAGCTACCGCCGTTGTAACTTCGGCGATGTTACGCACCTGGCCCGTAAGGTTCGAGGCCATGAAGTTTACATTGTCCGTCAGGTCTTTCCACACACCGGCAACGCCTTTTACATCGGCCTGACCGCCCAGCTTTCCTTCCGTACCTACTTCACGAGCAACGCGTGTTACTTCAGCAGCGAACGATGAGAGCTGATCCACCATCGTGTTGATCGTGTTTTTCAGCTCTAAGATCTCTCCCTTTACATCTACTGTGATCTTCTTCGACAAGTCACCATTAGCTACTGCCGTCGTAACATCGGCGATGTTGCGCACCTGGCCCGTAAGGTTCGAGGCCATGAAGTTTACATTGTCCGTCAGGTCTTTCCATGTACCAGAGACGCCTTTCACGATAGCTTGACCACCCAGCTTTCCTTCGGTACCTACTTCACGAGCTACACGCGTTACTTCCGAGGCAAAGGAGTTTAGCTGGTCCACCATCGTGTTGATCGTGTTCTTCAGCTCCAGGATTTCGCCCTTTACATCTACCGTGATCTTCTTCGACAAATCGCCATTAGCTACGGCCGTCGTTACGTTAGCAATGTTACGCACCTGAGCGGTAAGGTTCGAGGCCATGAAGTTTACATTGTCTGTCAGGTCTTTCCACGTACCCGAGACGCCTTTTACCTGCGCCTGACCGCCCAGTTTTCCTTCCGTACCTACTTCGCGAGCAACGCGCGTTACTTCCGATGCGAACGAGCTTAGCTGGTCCACCATCGTGTTGATCGTGTTCTTCAGCTCCTGGATCTCTCCTTTTACATCTACTGTGATCTTCTTCGACAAGTCTCCATTAGCTACCGCCGTTGTTACGTCGGCGATGTTACGCACTTGAGACGTAAGATTCGAGGCCATGAAGTTTACACTGTCTGTAAGGTCCTTCCACGTACCCGAGACGCCTTTCACGATAGCCTGACCGCCCAGCTTTCCTTCCGTACCTACTTCGCGGGCTACACGGGTTACTTCCGATGCGAACGAGCTTAGCTGCTCCACCATCGTATTGACGACTTTACCCATTCGAAGGAATTCACCTTTGAGCGGGCGCCCTTCGATCTCCAAAGACATCGGTTGCGAAAGATCGCCGCGAGCTACACCGCCGATAACGCGAGAAACTTCCGTCAGCGGTTGGGCCAGATCGGTAATGAGCGTATTAACACCTTCGATCGCAACAGCCCATGCGCCGGACGCATTAGGAAGCGTGGCACGCTGCGTGATCTTTCCTTCTTTACCGACGGCTGCGCTCGTTCGCTCGAGTTCGCGAACGAGGTTCTGGTTCATCTCGATAATTTCATTGAGCTCCTGTGCAATGCGATACGTCAGCGAATCGGTAACCGCGAGCGTTTCATCGACTGGAAATCGGGCCGAAAAATCTCCTTTGCGAACGGCAACGAGAGTGTTCAGAAGGCGCCGTGCGCTTGCCGGCTCCAGTTGGTCGAGGCCACCATGGCCGGACTTTCCATTCTGGAATCCGGTGACCGCTACCGGGACGGTCTGAATCTCGCCAACCGTCGTCGTGCGCGTTGCTGCGGAGCGCCGGGTAGGCTTTCTTTCAGGATCGTTTGCAAACGGGCTTTCGCCACCGTGCGAACCATTACCATTGGTGGCTCCATGCGATGAGCCGCGTTCTTCCATCGAGTACGATGATTTAGCACTGGCTTTCGGCGTTACTTTCTGCTTCATACCACGTCGCTCCTATAAGGGAATGCGGAAATACGTTCGGCCTTGAGCTTATGAGCCGAACCTATCTCCTGTCAAGTTTACAAATAAATTTCTAAAGGCGTAGGCGAACGATGACACAGCGCTTTTTCTACAGTGTTGCATTCGCGATGAACTTGTTTCCTTGAGTAAACTGCACGCCGGTCGCCCGATCGTTAAAAGAGCAAAGCCGGAGAGCAATCTCCAGAGGAACCCGGAAAAGGGATTTCAAGGAATTGCCGAGTTCGGCTCAAAAAGTATACCACGACCACAATTAGCGAACTCAGCCATAATTCGCTAATTTGTTACGTTATCAGTAGATGCGAAGTGTGATGGGCATTTCGAGTTGCAGGACCAATACAGCCGTTAGCGAACTAATTTCCTATGGTTTTGCTTATCGCCCACCGCAATTCAAAACCGGGTCCTGAGCGATCAGGCGTCGGCTATATTTTTCACCAGTATCCGTTGGGCACTATCGAGGACTTTGGGTCCGGCATAAGTGTGCGGCGGTGAGAAAAAACAATGGCAGAACTTACACTCAACGCTGAAAAGCGTTCAAAATTAGGCGGTTCGACCGCTAATCAGCTTCGTAATCAGGGCCGCGTACCTGGTATCATCTATGGCCAGGGCGAGCCGAGCATCGCATTCCACGTAAAAGAGCTCGACCTCCGCTCCCTGATCTACACCCATGAAACCCACACCGTCAAGCTCACTCTGGACGGCGAGACCTTACGCTGCATTCTTCGCGAAGTGCAATTCCATCCGGTAACGGACCGCGTAAGTCACATTGATCTTATCAAGATCCTTGCAGGCCAGAAGATCAAGATCGACGTGCCGATCAATCTCGTCGGCTCTCCGGCCGGTGTGAAAGATGGCGGCGTTATGGACTTCGTCCTCCATAAGCTTAGCATCGAGTGCTTGCCCGATGCAATTCCGGAGCACATTGACGTCAATGTTGCCGACCTTAAGATCGGCCACTCGATCCACGTCAGCGATCTTCCGGAAAATCCGGCCTACACGATCACCGCTGATTCTCACGCGGTAATCGTGACCGTCGCGGCACCGAAGACGGCGGATGAAACCGCCCCGACTGCGGAGACGGTCATCACCGAGCCCGAGCAGATCAAGGCAAAGGGTAAGAAGGAAGAGGAAGAAGGCGCTTAAGCTTTCTTACTTCACAAAGCTTCTCGATAAAGGGTGGATGTTTCCACCCTTTATCTGTTTTTAGAATTAATATTCGATAAAAAACGTGTGGCTTTTTGCGGGACTTGGTAATATCGGTCGGGAATATGCCGGGACGCGGCATAACATCGGCTTTGAGGTAGTCGATGAAGTGGAGCGTTCTCTCGAACGGTCCACTGGTTGGCGGGCCGGTAAAGGCGATTACTACGTCGCGAAGGGTTTTCGTGGGAGCGAGGAGATCCTCCTCCTCAAGCCGACGACCTACATGAATCTCTCAGGCCGAGCGGTCCGCGATGCCTTACAATTCTATAAGGTCATTCAGGAAAATCTCGTTGTCATCGTGGATGACCTCGCATTGCCACTCGGCACACTTCGCCTTCGCATGGGCGGCTCCGATGGCGGACATAATGGTCTCACCTCCATCATTTACGATCTTGGCTCTGAGGATTTCGCACGGCTTCGCTGTGGCATCGGGGCAAATTTTCATCGTGGCGAACAGGTCCGCTTCGTTCTTTCGAAGTTCAAGCCGGATGAGGTAGACGCCGCAAAGGAAATGGTCGAGCGGGCCGCTCGGGCATGTCTGGACATCGCTCGTTCTGGCGTTCAGCGGGCAATGAACAGCATCAATATTTCTGGTAAGGAAATTTCAGGTAAAGAACCGGAAAAGAAAAGCGCCTCCCCGAAAAAGGAAGGCGCCGAAAAACTTTCTTCGAACGAGAAGCTTAACCGCGAATAGGCGTTCGAGCGGCAATACGCGCCTTGGCCCGGTCACGAGAGGCACGAGCACGATCGTAATCGATGGTACCATCGACCGCATGCTGCAACCGCTCTTCGGCTCGTGCGAGCGAGCGGCGAGCACGTTCCACGTCGATATTCTCTACTCGCTCTGCCGAACTGGCCAGAATAACCGCAACATTATCGTGAAATTCGAGGAAGCCGCCACCCAAAAGCATATTGGACTCGGTACCGTCGATCCGCCAACGGAATACGCCAGGCACCAACGCGGAAACGATTGGACTATGATTATGGAGAACGGTGAATGGCCCCATAGCGCCGGGCGCCATAAATTCGTTAACTTCGCCTTCGAAGATCGAGCGATCCGGCGTTACCAATTGCAATTTTAGCGTTTTTGCCACAGATTCTTAGTGCGAGAATTGCGTTTCCTGGAATCGGCCGCTAACAACTCCAATCCATTCAAAAAGTTCGCTTTTAATCCACCAGTGAGATGGCGGCCGTTGCCTTAATGGAAGATGGCAACTGCATTTGGAAGTTTGCTGCAATCGCGTTGGCAGCCTCTTCTATTCCGATCTTCCTTCCAAAGATATCAGAAAACGATGCTGTCTCCCGCTTGAGCATCGCATGCATTTCCTCTCGCTTCTGAACTGGCAGTGCTAAGAGATTCGGAAGGAGAAGGTGATCGTCGGTTAGAAGGATCGAACCGTGCTGCAGAAGTATTTCGCCAAAGCGTCGTTGCGCGGAGCCGATGACCTTCCGCCCTTTCCAGGTTACTTCATGGCGCGCTGAACTTGCAAAGCAAGCGACATTAGTAAGCGTACCCGGAGCGTACGTCGCGGAGAATGAGCGACCGGTGGAGGCCGGAGTCACTTCGAGAGGCGAATCCGTTTCGCCAAGATGTTTGACCGCATTCACAAGTGCCTGAACGATCCGATTATGGGCGGCATAAATGCCTTCTGCAGGATTCGCCCGCATGATCACCGCATACGTTAACTCGTTAATGTGCAGCACGGCCCGGCCACCCGTGGGTCGTCGAACGACGTCGACCCCAGCCAGTTTGCAGGCTTCGAGATCGATCGATTCCATTTTTTGCTGGAATCCTATCGAAACCGCCGCGGGCTGCCAGGAGTATAAACGGAGGACGTTCGGCAGGTGCGGCGCTTCGATCCGCTCGCGGGCCAGCGCTTCATCGCGCTCCATGTGATAGGCGCCCGTGCGTTCGAACTCCTGTTCGATGAGCCATGGCGTATGCACTTCGCTTGAATCGGTTGCCGAATATTCCTGTTGCACAATTGGTAAAACACACGACGACGAATTATGCTCTCACTTAAACTGCTGGACCGCTATATCTTAAAGCAGTTCTTCGTCGCCTCCCTTGTCTCGATGTTGGGCTTTATCATTATCTACGTCGCCGTAGACCTAATGGAAAAGCTCGATAAATTCCTCGACCACCATGTCCCTTTCGGTATCGTCGTCGAGTATTATGTTAATTTCACTCCGCAGATCATCGCTCTGATTTTGCCGGTCTGCCTGTTGTTGGGATCACTCTTCGCAACAGGTCGCATGTCGATGGCGAGTGAGATCGTCGCGATGCGTTCGGCGGGCATTTCACTCTATCGGCTGATGGTGCCCTTCATAGTAGCGTCCGTGCTTATTTCCGCAAGCGCTGTTTATTTCAACGGCTGGATCCTTCCGCATGCGAATGTTCGCGTGGAAGAGATCTTGCGCGATCGCGTCCAGGAAGACCTTATTACCAGCCAGCAGTTCGATCTGTATCTTCAGGATTCTAAGAATCGTATCGTTTCCATGGCGGATTACTCCTGGGGACAGAAGCGAGGGACAAAGATATCGGTGCAGACCTTCGACCCGCACGATATTACAAGAATGACCAGCCGCATCGATGCTTCCCTTATTACGTGGGATTCGACACGCGGAATGTGGCATTTGCAAGACGCTGCCGAACGCGTCTTCGAAACGGATACGACCGCTGAAATGATACGGCATATTCCGGGCGCCGAAAGTTATTACCATTTTAGTTTTACTCCACAGGAGTTAAAAGATCGCCTGCTGAAGATGGACGAGATGACCAACCCGGAGTTATACCGGCGTATCCAACTTAAGCGGCGATCGGGACAAGATGTAGCTCAGGACGAAGTCGATTATCATAGTAAGTACTCGCTTGCCTTCACATCACTGATCGTCGTTCTTTTCGGTGTACCGTTCGCATCGAAGAAAAAACGTGGAGGCCTTAGCTTTGAATTTTCGATCGCCATCGCAATTGCCTTCGTCTTCTTAAGCTTTACGAAGATATCACAATCGTTTGGCTACAACGGCCTCGTACCGCCGATGCTAACCGCGTGGCTTGCCAATATCCTATTCTTTTTCGGAGCGCTGATCGTGATCTGGAAAGCGCAGAAGTAATTAATGCGCTATTTGTAAAATGCGGATCGAGCTACCACCATTACTCGAAGTCAACCGGCACAAATAAGGGCCAGCCGGCAGCCTGTCTGCATCGAACGTGACCTCGTGCTCGCCTTCAGATTCGTTATCATCTGCAAGCAAGGCAACGCTCCTGCCCGTTACATCTAATACTTCTAAGCGCACGCGGCCGTCCGTGTTTAGTGAATAACGAATGTTGGTCCTCGCACTGAATGGATCGGGATAATTCTCTTCAATGGCAAAAGATAAAGGACTTGCATTTTTTACACTGGATGATCCTACAAGCGAAATATCGTCCAGCACAAAGTTGCTGCCCAGATGTACTTTACCAACTGAATTCTGCATCAAGACATATATCTCTACCGTATCCGGCACCTGAAAGAGCAATTCAGGTGACACGCTAAAGTGCTTATAGGTATTCGTTGTGATGGAATCGCTGAAATGACACGTCCCTATAAGCCCGCCATTCTTTTTAAAACGAAGATTGATAACAAGCTGGTCGCGACCGATAGAAGTTAGCTTATACCAGCCACTAAATGCAACAGGTTGAAAATTGATGGGAAATCCTTCGTTGGCATCGGAGAGTGCATAGAAAACATACGGAAATTCTATTGAGTCAAGCAGCGTCGCGACAGCTCCGGCGAGAGCAAATTGACCGGAGTGCGCGTCGGTGCTTTGTGTGATCAGACCATTGTCGGTGAAGCCGTTCCAGCCATCAGGCAACAGTCCGCCCCAAAAGGTGTCATAGTGCCAGACTTCAAAACTCGAATTCGGAATGGGATTTGGCTGAGCTGCGGCAGCATGCGCACAAAGCAAAGAAGACACGATTGCAAGAACCCATTTCATGGGCTTTACAACGACTCACACTATGACTGATTCCCGAAGCTTAGCTCTTCTCCGTGTCGAAGAGCGACGAGATCGACTTATCCTCGTGCGTGCGCTTGATCGCTTCCGCAAACACACGAGCTACCGAACGCACACGTATCTTATTCGACTTTTTCTTTAATGGGATCGTATCCGTAACCACAACACACTCGAGCGGCGAGTCCTCGATACGCTTGATCGCTTCTCCGCTTAGCACCGGATGAGTACATGCACCATAAATTGCCTTCGCACCGGCCTTCTTTAAGGCATAGGCAGCATTGGTAAATGTGCCGGCGGTATCAATCAGGTCGTCGATGAGTATCACGTTCTTATCCGAAGGATCGCCGATGATATTCATCACTTCGGCCACGTTCGGCGCCGGACGGCGTTTGTCGATAACGATAAGATCGCTGTTGAACCGCTTCGCATAGGACCGGGCCATCTTCGTACCGCCAACATCCGGCGAGGCAACGGTCATGTTTTTGATCTTCTCTTCCTTAAAATACTTGACGAACGTATTCGACGCGTAAAGGTGGTCGAACGGAATATCGAAAAATCCCTGAAGCTGCGGAGCATGCAGATCCATCGAGATAACGCGATCGGCGCCCGCTTCTGTAATAAGATTGGCTACGAGCTTACTGGTGATCGCCACACGCGGCTGATCTTTGCGGTCCTGCCGCGCATAGCCAAAGTATGGAATAACTGCCGTAATGCGACGCGCACTCGCCCTTCGCGCCGCGTCGATAAGCATAAGCAGCTCGAACAGATTATCCGACGGCGGCATCGTGGACTGGATAATGAAGAGATCTTCGCCACGGATGTTCTCGTCGTACTTGACCCACATTTCTCCATCGGAGAAATTTTTGATGCGCACACTTGCAAGCGGTATCGCCAGGCTGGCCGCAACGGCTTCTGCAAACTTTAAATTGCTACGACCGGAAACTAACTTTGGGTGAGACACGGGCGAAAAGTATGAAGTATGAACTATGAAGTATGAAAAATTCGATCAGTCTCAGCTTCTCTTCAATTTAAGAACGATGGTCGTGAGGATCGCGATCAGTTCGTTCGTCTCCTGAAGCAAGGGTCCGAGTCGTTCGTTCTTAATAAGCTTTGCTTCGATCACAAGTTCGAGCCAATATTGTGTTTCTTCCAGCTCCCCAAGCGAACCCGTGATCTTACTGATATAATCCGGTTTTGATTTCGCCCGAAAGGCTTCTCGGTACTGTGCACCGACTGACGTTCCGCTTCGAACAACCTGTTCGGCAATAACTCTTCCGACTCTATTGGTCGGCAGCGAGTTCACTAAGTTGATAATACGTAGAGCGTACTTCTTCGTCCGTTCACGAAGATCGTTGTCTTTCATATCCTATTCTTACTTCTTACCTCATACTTCAAACCTTCATTGCTGGGGCGGGAGGATTCGAACCTCCGAATGCCGCCTCCAAAGGGCGGTGCCTTACCGCTTGGCGACGCCCCAACAAAAAAGTGAAGTATGAGGTAAAAAGTCAGAAAATTGAATGATGAAGCTAAAAATCTAAGAATTCATACTTCATACTTCATCATTCATACTTTAGTCCAGCGTTGTGTCGGCCTGAACTTCGGCTACGCCTTCGAGCGACGCGATAACAGACTCTAAAATGCGGAAGTTCTGAGCATGTTCCATCGTGCTCTGCGGCGCCTCTAACTCGATCATACCCAGCTCGTAAAACTTTGAACCGGTCGTAAACAGCACGATCCGATTCTCTTTGCGATGTAATGAATCCGACGCTGCTTCCGCGTATTCGTAACTCGCAAAAAGCTTCCCGTTCTCGCTATAGATCTGCGTCGGGCGCGTAATGGCAAGTTTGCCAGAGACCTTCGCCGATTTTGAAGCGAACGACTGGTTTGCCAGCGCCTCCATACCATCACGCTCTACTTCGCGCCGGAATTCCGCCGTGGCCGGGATCTCTGCTAATACAAGAGCTTTGGAGCGCGCCTCATCCGTATAGACTTCGAGCACGTTCTGCATTGGAATGGTCCGTATATCCACATGCAGCCAGTTTTTCGGATATCGTGCGGCAACATCCCCTGCCGGTGAATGGAAATAATCTTCACCTAAGAGGTCCGGTTGTGGTGAATAAGGAGGCAACAGCGCAACCTTGCGCTCGGCCTTACCGAATATTCCGCATCCGGCAAGAAATGCGACGATGGCAAAAAGATAAACTGATCGGGGGATTCGCAACATCACTGCAAATATACCCGATTATTGAGGAAAAATTTTGGGACCGAGCTATTTTCTAGAAATCCCAGCGAAGCGCTGCACCGGCGCCTACCTTCATAAACGGCGCCCCGGAAGATGGGAACAGCTCTCGAAGAGAAGCAGCAACATCGACCGAGATATTACCACTTCGTAAAACCTGCATTCCAAGTGTTGCTCCGGCGATCGCTCCTTCGTTCGAACCGGCCGCCATCAGTTCAGCGAATGGGACAAGACTGCTCCCCTTCACCCAATACCGAACGCTTCCCCCTACATACGCCACCTGCTTTTGTGACGCTACCGGACTTGTTATCACGTTTCCAATGATATTCTGATAGGTATTTCCGTCGTGAGTAAAGGTTGTGTCATGGAACGCGGTTGAATAGGTATTTTGGCGGACCATAAATGTCTCCATTCCCCCAACAAGACCTACCGAAATATTCTGCGTGAGATCATAACCACCAGCAATAAATGGCTCGCCAAAAGAAGCAAGATGATAGGCAGGATCGGCAGAGAGTTGGAAGCCAGCAGATCCCCCGGCCTCAAGAAAGTAGCGGTTTTGGGATGGCTGTTCGGTGTCAAGAGATGTAGTTGGTGCCTGAAGTGTGAAAAATGCTTGCCTAACTGGGGCACGGGCTGCCAGACTAAACTGAGGAAGAGATGGTATTGCCTGAAGAGCCGGGTCTTCCTGAGAGGATAGCTTTGCAGTCCCGTAGGACGTATGGGGCCTTGGCGACGTATAGGTCCCGCGGACTGATGATGTTACGACTGACAATGCTGCATTAGGTTTTTCCTGAAAATTTATGCCCGGCGCTGCCACAGGTTGCCGGAGCCCTGCAGGATTAAATAACCAGTACCCGCCAGCCATAGAAACCAGCACCACCAAAACAGCCAACACTTTTACGGACGGCACACCAAAGGCAAAGCTTTTGCCTTTCACATGCCCTTCTACCAATCGCGTGACCTGCTCGAAGCTGGGTCGAACAGGCCGGGTGCGCAAGTGAGCGATATGATCGTGATACTGCTTAGCGGCCATAACTTTCCTCCGCAAGAAGTAGGATCGGCGCCTCTTCCCTAAAGATCATTCTTTTTTCTTTTCGTGCAGTGCGTGATTGCTCGATCGGAGGAATTCCGAGTGCCTTTGAAAGCAGTTCTCGTCCCCGCCGCAATCTGGATTTTACTCCGCTCAGTGTACCACCCTGCACTCCACGAATCTCTTCCAACGAAAGATCGGCAACTTCGAAAAGCACCAGTGTTTCGCGCATGCGCTCGGGTAATCGTTGCAGGGCATCCATTACGATACGAAGTTCTGCTGCTTGTTCAGGGCTTTGTGTATCTGCTTGGCGAAGTGTAGCAAGTTCTGCATCATAGGCTACTTTATTGCGCTCGCGATATCGGCGGCGCTTATGTAATCGGGAAGCGATAGTTAGCAAATAATGAAGAAATCGCTCGCTGTCTTTGATCCTATCGAATTGCTCGAATGCTTTGAGGACGGTAGCGCTGACGAGGTCTTCGGCATCCATTTCATTTCGAGTAATGGCCAACGCATAGCGGGAGAGCCGGTCATAGACGGGCTCCAACAACTCGAGAAATTCGCGCTGGCGAGTGTCAGTCATTCATATTCTAACACATTGGGGTGCTCATGGTAACACAAAGGTCTTCGATACAGTATTAAAATCGGGACCGCATCTAGATTCCGTTGTAGTCGTTATTACGAAGACATTTCCAGTAAGCTTATAGGGATGCTCTGTAAATATGGAAATATGCCCTACGAGCATGTGATCTTTAGAAATCGTGGATGCCAGCGAAAGATCAGAATGCGACTGGAAAGGCGCCGATGGATTTACAACATGATAATCGGGTACGAAAGAAATCGCAGTATCCGGACCGCTTAAAGCAAAGGAGACCGATAAATCGTATTCCCTATAGGCCGTATCCGATCGAGGCACTTCAATAATAGAAGTATCGATATGCCCATTTGTATCTTTGATCTGAATGGAATCCACATAGAAGGTCCTGATCGAATCTTTTACCGTTGCAGAGATCGAAGAAATGATCACCGAATCCATCAGCTTAACTCGGGCTACCTCATGTACCAAAAATTGAGTTCCGACACCACTAATATTATACTCGGGTACAAGATCAGTGTCGAATCCCGGCTTTGAGATAATAATATTATAAATGCCTGCTGGAATACCTTTAATGGTCCAATGACCGGTCGAATCCGTTTGTGTAGAAAAGCCAGTTCCCTCAATAGCAACAGTTGCGCCCGCTCTGTTTGCAAGCGAATCGCAGTTAAGCCCTATGAGTGCGATTTTGCCAGTGAGCGTTCCCAGATCATCATTCTCTACAGTGGTTGAACTCTTACAGCCTCCGAGGATAGCAGCAGCCAAAAAAATGGGAAGTGTAATTTTATTCCTCATATTAAATATTGTTAAAGGACTATCGTATGTGACCTCAGCCCATCCCAAAGTTTCTTCCGTACCGAAAATTTTTACTCTTCCCTTGCACCGATTGCCGTTCTCCTCTGTTTGCGCTCACAATACCTTGCATCTCCGTTGACTTTTTCCTGAGAATGGCCGACCGCAACACCCTTATCTCCCACGAGCAACAACTGGAAGAACTCCGCGAGTACGTACCGGCCGGAAATGGCCATGACGCGCTTCGCGACCTGACTCCGGCCGATTTTACGCCGAAGGCCGAATGGACCATCGACGATGCGGTCGAAACCTATAATATCGACCGGTGGGGACTCGGCTATTTTGGCGTTAATAAGCAGGGTAATGTCACCGTCTCCCCAATGCGCGATCAGGGTGCTTCCATCGATATTATGGAAGTCATCAAAGATGCCGAAGAATGGGACCTTCGCTTCCCGCTCGTTATCCGATTTCAGGACCTGCTCCGCGACCGCGTCATCGGGCTTAACCGCGCTTTTAACGATACCATTAAAGAGCAGAATTATCAGGGCAGATATTACGGTGTCTTCCCGATCAAAGTAAATCAGCTTCGGGAAGTTGTCGAGGAGATCGAGGATGCCGGTCGACCTTTTAATTACGGCCTTGAGGCTGGCTCGAAGCCCGAGCTATTCGCTGCGCTCGCCACCCATTATAATAACGAGGCCATTATTATCTGTAATGGCTATAAAGATACTGCCTTTATTCGGACTGCTCTTCTCGGCAATAAGCTCGGCAAAAAGGTCATCATGATCGCCGAAAAGGTCGAGGAAGTAAAATCGATTCTTGAAGTCGGTAAAGAGATCGGTGTCAAGCCGATCATTGGCGTGCGAATTCGCCTGGCCGCAAAGAGTACGGGCATTTGGGCAACCTCCGGCGGCGAATCCGCAAAGTTCGGTCTTTCGACGATGGATCTGGTCGAGGCGATCGATTATCTTCAGAGTGAGAACGCGATCGATTCGCTGCAACTCGTTCATTTCCACATCGGCAGCCAGATCCCAGATATTCTCTCCATCAAGCGCGCAACGCGCGAAGCAACCAGGTACTATGCGAAGCTGATCAAGATGGGGCTGACCGGCATTCGCTACATCGACGTAGGCGGCGGATTAGGTGTCGACTACGATGGCAGCCGAACAAGCTTCCACTCCTCCACCAACTACACGATGGAGGAATATGCCGCGGACACCGTCTACAATATTATGGACGTCTGCGATGAAGAAGCCGTACCCCATCCACATATTGTATCGGAGTCAGGCCGCGCGATCGTTGCGCACCACTCGCTTCTGGTCGTGCGTGTGTTTGGCGCGATCGAAAAAACCAAGGCCGAGTACGATCTTAGCGTTCATCGCACCGATCATAAGTGGATCAAGCAGCTACAGAAGATCAAGGACTGGATGGAGACGAATCCGCGCGAAGCGCTCCATGACACGCTGCAGATCAAAGACGATTCGCAGAACGCGTTCGATCTCGGCATTCTCGATCTTCGTACCAAAGCTAAGATCGAAACCTTCTACTGGCACATCGTCGAAGAGATCGTAGAGCTGTATAAGCGCCGCGCCGAGGATCCGAATATCGAAGACGAGATACCGGAAGAAATTGCCGATCTGACTCCGCACCTCGCCGATCAGTACCTCTGTAATTTCTCCGTCTTCCAGAGCTTGCTCGATCATTGGGCACTAGGACAGATCTTCCCTATTATGCCGATCCATCGCCTGAACGAGCCACCGACCATTCACGGCACACTCGTAGACATCACGTGCGACTCCGACGGCAAGGTCTCCAAGTTTGCTGATATTAAAGATGTCCGCACGACGCTTCCGCTCCATCCACTACACAATGGTGAACCGTATTACGTCGGCTTTTTTATGACCGGCGCGTATCAGGACATCATGGGCGATCTACACAATCTTTTCGGGCGTGTGAATGAAGCACACGTTTTCCTCGATCCCGATGAGGAATCCGGCTTCTATATAGAAGAGACGATCCCGGGCAATTCGATCTCACAGGTCCTTGAACTGACGCAATATCACGAGAAGGAATTGGTCCGCCGCATGAAAGTGCAGATCGATGAAGCGATCAAGTCCGATCGCCTTCGTCCGAACGAAGGGATGCGAATGCTGAACGAATACGAAAAAGGCCTGACGGACCACACGTATTTGACATTTAACGGAAAGAGTTAATGAATAAGCAATTCTTTTATGACTGAGGTTTGTTTTACATGTAAGGAGGGTCACTTACATGAATACTCGGTCCTCGAAAGCTCTTTCTCTTTCGATCATCATAATTTGCCTCGGCCTCGAGGCATGCTCACACACCACCGAACCTGCTTCTACTACGTCGTATCCGACCGTATTTAAATTCCTGAATTCGCGTTACGATGAAGGATTCGATACCACGATCGAGCGGATCTTAGGTACAGGACTTAGCTTCGCAGGTAAAAATAATGTGACGATGATCCGCGACAGCACTCGCGGCGTTATCGATACATTCTATTTGAACTGGGAGGCAAATGGCGATCTTAGCTTATACACTCACCCAGAGCACGATTCGTTAGTCCAATACTCTTCGGAGTCTTCGTTTACGCTCCTTCCGTGGATCACAGTGCCGATTGCTTCGAACCGGCCTTTCGTCTTTACGAAGGATACGTTTTACTCTGCCACGAACATCAGCGTGTGGGATTCGATCGCGCCAGATACCGGCTACGCTATTAGCACCGTCGGCTTGCATCTGCCGGCGAATAGAGCGTTCGTTCTTGAACTGACACGAACAATATCCGACTCAATGTATGAGATCGAAGCGGGATATGACGAGCGCCTGTTCTACGCTCCTTCGATCCATTACTTTGTCGAAAGTTTTCCAGAGATCAGTTCGGCCCTGTTTAGCCGGCGAAGACAGGAGTCTTACATGTCTGAATTGATAGACTGGAAATAAAAGGAAATTAGCAACACTCGCTGCATTGCCAGGCCGAACGGCCCCTCAGATGGGCGGTGTTCGACTACATAGCTTCGCCCTCGCCAGAGGAATGTTCAGGATTTTCTTAAGTAACCGGTAGAAAAGTCCTTTAACCGCCTCCCGTCAAATTCTGCCTTCGGGTCCTCAGGCCGTAAGGTTACCTAACGCGTAATCCATTCAATTTCGGTACTCTTTCTCATTGGCATTTCCTTTCCCTTGATGTCAAGCGTCCAGTAGGATGTGACAGGATCCGCTTAAGAATAACTAAGAGAGCGATTGGGCATGCAACAACTTGTGATTTTAGGTGCTGGTACCGCCGGTACCATGATGGCCAACCACCTTCGCAAAAAGGTTGACCTCCGAGAATGGAAGATCACCATTGTCGATCAATACCCAAAGCATTATTATCAACCGGGCTTTCTGTTTATGCCGTTCGGTCTCTATTCCGAGAACGACGTCGTAAAACAGAAACGGGAGTTTATACCCGAGGGCGTACAGTATATAGAGGCTAAGGTCGACCGGATCGAGCCGGAAGCGAACCAACTGGTCCTCCATTCCGGGATGACACTCCCCTACAATATTCTTATCATTGCCACTGGTTCGAAAACCGCACCGGGGCAAACAGAAGGATTACTTGGCGATGACTGGCGTAAACGGGTTTTCGATTTTTATACCTTCGAAGGCGCCGTTGCCTTGCGCGAAGCACTGAAAAACTGGAAGGGCGGGCGTCTCGTCGTCCATATTACCGAATTACCGATCAAATGCCCGGTCGCGCCATTAGAATTCACGTTCCTTGCCGATTGGTGGCTCACCGAACGTGGACTTCGCGATAAAACCGAACTCACCTACGTCACGCCGCTCACCGGGCCGTTTACGAAGCCGATCTGTTCGGATGTGATGGGACATCTCCTTACGGAGAAAAAGGTCAGGACCGTTACGGAGTTTAATATCGCCCGAGTTGACAACGAGAATCATAAGATCGTATCCTGGGACGATAAGGAAGTACCGTACGACCTGCTCGTTACCATCCCCACTAATATGGGTGACGAAGTTATCGAACGCTCCGGCTTTGGCGACGAGCTTAACTTCGTACCGACCGATAAAAACACACTTCAATCGAAAGTAAAAGAGAATATCTTCGTCATCGGCGATGCGACCGATCTGCCAGCGTCGAAAGCCGGCTCGGTGGCACACTTCGAAAGTGAAGTGCTGACGAAAAATATTCTTCACTACATGAAGGGCGAACCGCTCGAAGCTGATTTCGACGGCCATGCGAATTGCTATATCGAGTCGGGGTACAACAAAGCATTCCTGATCGATTTCAATTACGATCTGCAGCCGGTGCCCGGCACTTTCCCGCTACCTGGGATCGGCCCGTTCTCTCTCTTAAAAGAGACTCATATCAACCACCTTGGGAAGCTTGCTTTCCGATGGATCTATTGGAACGTGCTGCTCAAAGCGAAGCCGATGCCTGGCATCGATCACAAAATGAGCCGCACCGGCAAGCACATACCACAAGAAATTCTCGCGGCGGAAGCCGTGCATTAACACCGTTCAACAAGGTTCTACTATGGCACAGAAACAAATTAACGGCACAACAATAGACGTGAACGATGAAGGGTACATGACCAACCATTCACAGTGGAATAAGGTCATCGCCGCTACCATTGCCGAAGAAGAAGGTATTACCCTGACGCCGGCACATTGGCGCGTGCTCGACTTCATCGATCATGATTTCCAGGAAAAAGGAGTCGTACCCGGCATGCGGCGTATGAACAAGGTCGGTGGCATTCCGACGAAGGACCTCTACGAGCTCTTTCCGAATGGCCCGATCAAGAAAGCCGCAAAAATTTCCGGCTATCCTAAACCTGCAAGCTGCGTATAAAAGAAAGGCCTCCCAATGACCGGCTCTCAACCCATCTCGAAGGTTTCGATCGTAGTATCGCGTGGCTCCCTCGAAGGGATCTACCCTGGCCTTATCATGGCCAACGGTGCACGCATGGAAGGGATCGAGGCAAATCTCTTCTTTACGTTCTTTGGGCTTTACGGAGTTCTAAAGAATTACAATGATAAGATTCGGGTCGCGACCGTAGGAAATCCGGCGATGCGCGTCCCTTCTGCGAAAGGATTGCCTATGCCGACGCTCCTCGGGGCTATCCCCGGCATGTCTGCTATCGCAACCTGGATGATGAACAAGGAAATGGAGAAGATCGATATTCCGCCCATTCCGGAATTCCTCGAAATGATCCATGACGCCGGAGCAGGGATCTATGCCTGCAAAGCCACCGTGGACATGTTCCATCTTACGAAGGATGACTTCATTCCTCAAATGGATAAGGTGCTCACTGTAGGAGAGTTTTACGAACAATCGGCCGGGGGGCAGATCATTTTTACCTGATCACTCATCGGTCAATTTTCCTTCAAAACAAGGAAGCTGGCAAGCGTCACGACCCGCATTGCCAGATCAAAATAGAAAGGACGTTGCTAAGCAACGTCCTTTTTCGTTTTCTATTGTTATATCCATCACCGGAATAAGCGATTACGAAAACGCGGACTTATGCTTCTGAATATTCTCGATTTTTCAGAGATATTTTTGGCCCAGATTTTGGTAATTGTTGAGTTCGGCTGTTTTTTTATATGTCAGACAATATTTTCATATTTTGTTAGTGAAATCCTGGCCTCAGCATTGTGGTTAGGACGGATCGCTACTGTAGAATAAGCGTTGTGAGTCGAGGGGCGTATTTGCTTTCCTGGAGCCCAACATACAGTTCTGTTTTGTTCTTAGAAGCATATGTCAACAAGCAATCGTGACCATCTTAGTCAGGCGGAATTGCTGCGAGTGATCCAAGGCATGGAACAAGATGCCGCATCCGAACTTCATGAGCATACCCGCCTTCAAACTAATCTTCAAAACGACAATCGCATACTGCAGACGCGGAATGAGGCACTCCAGAAGTCGCACGAGAAACTGGAGGCATCACTCGCTCAATATATGTCGCTTTATGAGCATGCACCCATTCCGTGTGTCTGTGTCGATAGTAAAGGTATCATTCGCCAAACAAATCTTGCAGGAGCGCAGATGCTCGGAGCAAGTAAGGCGACCGCGCTCAATGGCTTATCAGTACTGAACTTTCTCGCGGAGGATCACCGGGTCGCGTTTCTAGCTCACCTCAAGCAAGCCTTTCTCTTCAATCAGATCGAAACGACCGAACTGCAGATCGTTGCCGGAGAAGAGAAGCGATTCATGCGTCTTAATAGCATCGCTTTGCCAATGTCAAACCCTAAACTAGCGTGCTGCTGGTCCACCTATACGGACATCACCGATCTGAAACGGGCAGAATGGGCCCTTCGTACCGCCGGTGTAAATGTAAAAGCGATTTTTGACAATGCCGGTCACCCGATGTGGTCGATCGATCGCTCACAGGCAATCATTGCCAGCAACGATGCCTTTCAAGAATTGCGAAGCCAGCTCGAACCCAATTCAATGCTCGATGAGATATTGAAGGGGTTATACGTTCGAGCTCTTTCCGGAGAGCGTTGCACGCTCGAACAAGCGTTATCCGTCTCGCTCGATCCTTCCATACCCCAACCATCGAGAGGAGCGTAGGTTTGAATTCTCCTTCAATCCTATCCAGGTGGAGGGACAGATCACTGCCGTCTGCGTCAGCGCGCGAGATATCACCGAGCGGCACAACATTGAGAATCGGTTGATTCATGCTAAAGAGGCTGCGGAAGAGAAGACACGTCTGAAGTCGAGTTTCCTTTCCAGTATGAGCCACGAGTTGCGTACACCACTCACTGCCATCATCGCTAATTGTAACCTGATCGAGGACATCGTAGACTCCGATGCACCCGTTCGACAATATATCTCGATCATCGAAGAAAATTCGAAGCAGTTGATCGATATCATCAACGATATTCTCGATCTGGCGAGACTCGAATCCCGTAAGACCGATTTTGCCGGGGAGGTCCTCGACCCCACTCAATGCATCCAAAAGGTCGTCAAGATGGTCGAGCCGATCGCAAAAAAGAAATCGGTGAAGCTCAGTGTGGGCAAGCCGATCCAGCCGCTTCACGTATTCGTCAATGCGGCGTACCTCGAGCGCATCCTCACCAATCTGATCGGAAATGCGATCAAGTATACGAATAACGGCACGATCATTATCAATGTGGCGGAAGAAGGTGTAGCCGATTCACGACGTGTTAGTATTAGTGTGGTCGATACCGGTATCGGTATCTCGGAGTCCTTCCTTCCCTATATTTTCGACGAATTCCGCCGGGAGCGTGCCAACACAACGGATGGCTCGGGCTTGGGACTAACGATCACGAAGAAGCTGGTCGAATCCATGAACGGCTCGATCGAAATTAGGTCTTCCGAAGGTAAAGGAACGACGGTCTCGGTCAGCTTCCCAAAGGTGAATATTAATAGCGAAGAGCAATCTATCAACTCCAATCATCAGGCGATCCGAACGATGTCAAAACTGAATTATCACGTCAATTAAGAATTGAGGTTACTCAACCAACCGATTCGAGTGCCTTCGAAAACCTACTAATGCCTTATGATCAATCGCAGTGCACCTTCAAAGAATGGCTGCGTGCGCAAATGACCGAACATGCGATCCCAGTGACCGCTCTCAATATCTTTAAAAAGCAGATCGATACCGTTGCGTACTATGGGAGGATCCATAAATGACCATGCAGATTGGGACTTTCGGACAGCCGGATCCAAGAATGCCTCAGGTCTTCCGTAATAGGCTTCTGTGAAGCCATCAACACAATCGAGTGGAATTGGGATAGTGCTTACAGATGTATTTTCAGCCAACAATCCGCATATTTCATCAATGGGACGAAAGCGTTTGCCTTCAATGAGATGAAATTCCGGTATATAATGAGAAAGCCACAACCGATTTAACGCAGAGGGATCAAACGTCATAATAACGATTGGTCCACGAGTTACCCGACGCAGCTCTCTCAAGCCTCGCTCAAGATCGCCCCATTGATGGATCGTAAGAATTGCCATGGAGGCATCCACCGAAGCATCATCCAGCGGTAACGATTCAGCAGCGCCATGAATAGCTGGCACAAGATGTTTAGGCCGCTGAGCGCGCATTACAACAGACGGCTCGATAGCAATCACATAGCGATCTTCCGGTTCGTAGTTACCGGAGCCGGCACCGATATTAAGAACCGTTTTTGCATCACCTAAGGCAGAGTGGATAAGTGCTGCTATGCGAGGATCGGCCCGACGATAATTAGGGTATCCTCTGCCACTCAAATCGTAGTTATGGTCTCCGCCGATCCACTCACTGTGAATTGCAGCCATTGTATAGTAAGCTATGCAGCCGCTTCTTCGACCAATTCCCCTTGCTTCTCCTTCGAGCGCACTACAACGCCTTCCTTCTTCAGGCGCACGCTTACGATCTTCGAGACGCCGTCCTCTTCCTGTGTGACGCCATAGAGCGCATCGGCGGCGGCCATCGTGCGTTTATTGTGCGTAACGACGATGAACTGCGTGTTCACCGCAAACCGGTGAATGATGGAGAGGAATCGGTCGATGTTCGAATCGTCGAGCGGGGCATCCACTTCATCGAGGATACAGAACGGCGATGGCTTTACGAGATAGATCGCGAACAAGAGCGCGATAGCCGTCATCGTCTTTTCACCACCCGAAAGCAGTTCGATCGAGTGCGGACGCTTACCACGAGGCTTGGCAATAATTTCTATTTGTGCTTCGAGCGGGTCTTTCTCAGCTTCCAGTTGAAGATCGCACTCGTCGCCTTCTGCAAAGAGCGAGCGGAAGATCTCCTGGAAATTATGCCGGACTTCCTCGAACGTTGACAAGAATTGTTGTGTCGCCGTTACATTGATCTCTTCGATCATGTTAACGAGGTTCTTTTGTGCCTCGTCCAGGTCGCGGCGCTGATTCGTGAGGAATTCCAACCGTTCGGATTCCTTTACGAACTCATCGTACGCAAGCAGGTTAACAGCGCCCAAATTCTTGATCTTCTGCTTTAGCTCGCGGACCTGTTCGCGTGCATCGCCAAAGCTGAAATTTTCCTCCTCCGGATAGGTCTTGCGTTCGAGCTGTTCGATCTCGAATTCTTCCTTTGCACGCTGTGCGATCTGCAGGACCTTTTGCTCGAGCTCCTGGATCTTCATCTGCAACTCGTGCGTGATGTTGATCGTCTTATCGTGCTCCTGACGCTCTTCACGCAACGCATCGCGGTATTTGTGCGCTTCCGTCTGCTTCGCTTTCCGCAGCTCGACGATCTCCTCATGCTGACCGGTCGCCGTTACTAATTCGGCTTCCAGTCCGGTAAGCATTTCGCGGAATTCCCCAAGCTTTCCAGCTAACTCTACGAGATCGGTCTCGGCGCGCTCGCGCTCGCGTTCGCGCTGGTCCGCAAGCTGTGCGGCGTTATCGATCGCGCGTTCGGTCTGGCGCGTTTCGCTTTCGATGCGGGACACCTCCGATACAAGGCTCGCGAAACGTACCTGCACTTCGGTCGAACGTTGCGATTCCTCGGCAAGCAAGCGCTCGGCTTCTTCCACCAAGTGCTGCATCTTCACCGATTCTTCGAGCGCTTCACCATGCTGGCGCTCGAACTCGCCCACTTCCACTGCGATCGCATCCAGCGATTCTGCAAGCGGCGCTACGTCATTCTTAAGGCGGGCTTCTTCTGTCGTGAGTTGTTCGCGCTGCTCGCCGTTTCGAGTAAGCTCGTAATTTACCTGCGAGGCGCGCATTTGCACCGTACGGCGAGCTTCCTCCGCCTCACGTACTTTCTTTAAAAGCGCGCGCTCATCGATCTGCTCGAACTCGCGGTTCGCGTCCGCGATCTCTTTATCGTACCGCTCGATCTCTGCCTTCAGGTTAGCGACTTCGATCTCGAGTTCGCGGATCTGCTCTTTCTTACCGATGAGGATACCTTCCGTGCTCTTCTTCGAACCGCCCTTTACAAATCCGGCACGCGTGATGACCTCGCCATCGAGCGTAACACAGCGCTCGATCGCTGGTGTGGTGTCGAGCAGTGAGTAGCCGTCCTGGATCGAATCCACGATCGCGATCTCCGAAAGGAGCATCGAGAAGAGATTGTGGTATCGGTCGGAGAAGCGTGCGATAGAAAGAGCGCTGTGCGCACCGGCAGGAAGCGAGATGTGCTGGGCCTGCGTATTCGGCACGCGGTCGAGCGCGATAAGCGTTGCCTTACCCTTCTGCGAATGCTTCAGGACGTCCACCGCTTCGAATGCGTCTTTGCTCGTCTCAACGATGAGATAATACGCGATCTCACCAAGGGCGCTCTCGAATGCGACGCGATAATCCGAATCGCAGTCGAAAGCATCGGCGACCGTGATAGGATCGGTCGATGCCCAGCCCGATTCCGAAAGAAGATATTGCGTGCCTTCTCCGGCACCGATTCCCTGCTCTACCAAGCCCGTAAAGAACTCGATCTTCGAGATCTTTTTACCAATCTCGTTCTGTAGTGTGAAGGAAGCGTTCTGTAACTCGTCGAGCTTTGTCTTGAGCACTTGCTGACGGTCGCGTGCTGCTTGATGCTCCGCTTCGGCTGAAGTAACGCGGTCGTTCGCTGAAGCAAGATCTACCGTCAACGTATTTGATTCCGCCTCGAGCTTCGTATGCTTCTCATCGAGCGTAATGTATTCGCCTTCAAATTTCGAAAGTCGGCGCTCCAATTCCTCAATGCGCGCACGACGTCGTTCGAGGTCGTTCGAGCGTTCGTTGCGCTTGTTCAGAAGCGAATAGACGGCATCGCGAGCCTTCTGTAATTCGCTGCGGCGTTGGCGAACGACCGACTCCGCTTCGGCTCGCACCTGTTCCTTCTCGCGCTTCTCTTCTTCCAATACCGAGCGATCGCCGGCGGCACGCTCATGAGCCGTCTTCAATGCTTCCAGCCGTTCGGCTAGTTCAACTTTCTCACGCTGGAGGCGCTCATGGTCTTTGGTCGCGCGTTCTTTCTGCTCGCCCAAAGCGCGGATGCGTTCTTCCGTCGCGATGATCGTTTCGCGAGTGCGCTGGATGATCTCCGACTTCTCCTTTACGGTGCGCTCGGAGGATTGCAACCGTTCTTCGATCTCCGCTTCTTCCCGTTCGAGCACATCGAGCAAGGCTTCGTATTTCGAAAGCTCGCCGGTAATGCGGTCGCGGGTGGATTCCGCATTCTGCAACTCTGCGACGAGCGGAGCGATGCGATCGGAGTTAAGCGCATATTCGCGTTCGAGCAAGTCGATCTCGAGCGCTCGCAATTCTGCGGAAAGCTCGGCATGCCGTTTCGCACGTTCAGCCTGACGTTCGAGCGTCGCCACCGACTTCGTGACTTCCTTTACAATGTCATCGACACGGGCAAGATCGGCAGCGACTTCATCCAGGCGGCGAAGCGCTTCTTTCCGGCGAGCCTTATACTTGGTGACGCCCGCGGCCTCTTCGAATAACTTGCGACGCTCTTCGGTACGGTCCGAAAGGATCGTCTCGATCATCTTCAACTCGATCACCGAATAGGCATTCGCACCCATTCCGGTATCCATAAAGAGCTCGATGATGTCGCGCAGGCGGCACTGTGCTTTGTTCAGCAGATATTCTGATTCACCCGAGCGGAACAGGCGGCGCGTGATCGTCACTTCCTGATATTCCGTCGGCAGAATGCCTTTCGTGTTCTCGATCGTAAGCGAGACCTCGGCCATACCGAGCTGCTTGCGAGTCCGCGTACCGTTAAAGATGACGTTCTCCATGACGTCGGAGCGGAGGGTACCGGCTTTCTGCTCGCCGAGCGCCCAGCGGATCGCATCCACCACGTTCGTTTTGCCGCATCCGTTCGGGCCGACGATCGCCGTCATACCCGAATCGAACTTCAGCAGCGTCTTGTGCGCAAACGACTTAAATCCGATGATCTCTAATTTCGATAAATACACGCGAGTATAGTGCTAAGTACTGAGTGCTAAAGAGGTTGGAAGTGCTGAGTCCTAAGTGCTTAGTGCTAAGTAAGATAGCCCTAACGTTTCGGCGCAAACTACTTAGGACTCAGGACTTAGCACTTTTCGGGCGGTTACGCACCCCGCCCTACTAACGGCGTGGCGGGCGAAAAATTCGCCAGAATTTCCCACTTTTGAAGAAAAACGAATGCTACGACAGCTACCAAAGCCAGGAACGCAACCCCATATAAATAGATACGCGTCGGATAGATATCGAAGAGAACGCCAGCGCCTTTCAAAACCCGGAAATAGCTCCACAGAAAAATGACAAGGAGGATGACGCCCGACAGCACGGCAGTCGGATGATCGAAATCCATGCGGGGTAGAATGAGGTCATACGCAAGCAAAAAGGCCAGCGGCAACAGCGACCACACTACGATATTATAGGTATCGCTGAAATAGATGCGGCCCTTCACAAAGATCGCTGCGAACCGCATAAGCAATGCAAGCACGATCACGAGTACGAACGAGATGAGCGTGCCCCAGATAAGCAGCGAGGCGTAGCTCGCACCGAGCGTACCGTTCGTAAGCGCGCTCGATGGTAATAACGAACTGAAAATTTTCCTGCCAGCAGGTGAAATGGCATAACCATTCATGAGCGTTGCCATGGCGATGGCGAAGCCGCCCGCAAGTACGAACGCGAGCACCGTTGTCTGACCGTTCGGCAACAAGCGGCCATCGCGGATATCCGCAAAAAAGTTGAATGGACGTATAAGCGAGCGCCCCGCATACTCGCGAAATCTCCGGTCGAGGTTCAGCAGCAGGAACAGCACGAGCAGCAGCGCGAAATCATACAGTAATGGTCCGAGCGAGGATGGACTCTCCGTAGTCTGCATTGCGCGAGTTAACAACTTCGACGAGCGAAGAGTTAAAAGTGCAAGGTAAAAGTGTAGAGCAAGCTTTAGCTTGCTCCATCGTCTGAACTGGGATTTGGGGGATGGAGGGATAGCTGAGATCTGTCAAGCAAAGTAAAAATGTGGAGTAAGTTTTAGCTTGCTCTATCGTTTGAACTGGGACTTATGGGACGGAGGGATATATGGGCTCTCTCGGCGAAGAGTTAAAGTGTAGAGCAAGCTTTAGCTTGCTCTACTGTGTGAACTGTCCCACAAATCTCAGTTCAGATGCCCACGGGAACGATGATATAGGTGCCCATTTGTTTACCTTCTGTTCGAAGCTAGTTCTTTTGAAAACCGAGCAGATGATTTAAAAACCGGAGCAGGCAATTATGAATATTAAACGCACACAACTGGCTTGAAAACTATCGCCGCGTATCGGTCGGGCCATGCGTATAAAACCGGACGCATGCCGATGGTGTTACGCGGCCAATGGTACTGATCATTCCATCGATACCGATCGTGCACGGAGTCTGCGGAGCGCAGATCGCCTCGCTGGCGCATGAAATCCACCACGCCGACCGCGACATTTACTCGCAGGACCCGATCGATCGGGCGCGGCTCTTACGCAAAGAGAACGCGAAGATGCTGAACCTGCAGTTTTTGGACCACGATCCGTGGGACGATGAGTGCCTTGCGATCATCCGGCGCATGCGGGAAGCCGTCGATATTCCGTTCGGCATTTCACTTCTTGATATCCCACAAGCCCAACATGATTGCAAGATCCTATTCGACGCTGGCATCTATCGACTGTTCCTTCCGGTCGGTACCGATGAGGCGCTGTTCTTCTCGTGGTGTGGCTCATTCACGTCGCGTAAGATCATCCCGACGGTCGATCTCACATTCGACCTCGCAGCCAAACTTCCGGTCTATCGCAGCCGCGGCGTCGAGCGCATCGCGATCGACATCTCCCGTCGAGATACGTTAGAGAGCGGTACCATCGATTGGAATAAGCTGAGAGCGGTTATCGACTTGGCAAAAGAGAATAGCATTCGGCTGACCGTCCTGCATGGCGTGCGAGGGTATCCCGAGCTAAAACAATTGCAGGATATGGGTCCCGCGCTCGATTCGCTCATCCTTTGCCGGGCGCTGAATGAGAATCGATTCCCCTGTCAGCTTATCTGGCGAGAGATGGAAGCAACCTACGCGTTCGAATCGACGCCGAAGAGCAATCTCTGGACGAATCCGCTCGAAGGTAAGCCACACCTGTAAGAGTGGTGAACGGTGAGTGGTGAACGATGAACGGTGACGGGTGGAAACCAGGAAATCGAATCCTGGACGCGTTTTTTTCGTAAGCGAGGTATTCCACCTCTCAACGATGATAACACGAACGAATCTCACCGTCATGTTACTCTCGATCTTTGGACTATGGGGCTGCTCGAGTTCAAAAGGTGATCTCGCGGTCGTACCGACGGTTGACTTGCAGCGCTACACTGGAACGTGGTACGAGATCATGCGCATTCCGCACAGCTTCGAAAATGGTCTCAAGTGTGTAACGGCGAATTACTCGATCAAGCCGAACGGCGACATCAAGGTCGAGAACATGGGCCATAAGGTCGATGACCCGTCTCGGGTCAAGACCGCGATCGGGACCGCGTGGGTACCGAATGCCAATGAACCCTCGAAGCTCAAGGTCCGCTTCTTTTGGCCGTTCAGCGGTAACTACTGGATACTCGCGCTGGACAGAGACTATCGCTACGCGATGATCGGTGACCCGAGCCGAGATTACCTATGGATCCTCAGCCGCGATAAATCATTGCCTCAATCAACGCTCGACGCCTTGCTCCAACAGGCGAAAACGGAGGGCTTCGATATTACGCGACTCGAGCATGTCGCTCAGGATTGCGAGTGACGTAAAGACGATTACGAAGTCTTTCGAAAAATAAAAAAGTGTCCGATGGTAGTATCGGCGGTGTAGTGAGTAACGAGGTATTCCCTCATCTCCGGCCACGCGAGTAATGCGCTGTAAGAATCGAGATCAGAACCAGTAATGTACGGCTTCGCGTCACCAAACTCGGCAACGAAATATTTCGGAGGGGTTGAATTCAGTTGCGAAAGAAGTTTTGACTTCCACGATATTGGAGTACCCGCAGTGCGAAGCGGTGTAGCGGTTAGGCAAATGGTCTGTGGAAGGCGACCCGCGAAAAAGTAAATGGCTACATCGTTACCCCAGAAGAACAATTGGTCGCGAGGCTGCATCCGAGCAGTTAAATAAGAAGCAACATCGTGTTGCTCCTTAGCGAAGTAATCCGGAATACGATGCTGAACCTCCGCCGGTTGATTACCTCGAATAGCGGCGACGGTCCAGGGAATCGACTGAGTGGCGATTCTCGAAAGAGGTGAACCGATCACTAAGGCGATAAGGCATAGGACAATTGCGGCTCTCGCAAGGACTGTAGTAGAATTCCAGTTTGCGTTCAATCTCTCGAGCAGCGATTGGATCGCGATCGCCGCGAAGGGCGTAAGCGCCCAGAGTGCCCGAGTGTATTGATAGGGAAATTCGATCTTCCGCTCGATGAGAACGCCAAGAAGTTGAAAACAGAATGTAAGAAGTAATAACGTAAATAGAGGCTGGTTCTTTTTGTGGCGAATAAAGAGTGCGACGCCAAGTGCTCCAAACAGCAGCAGCGTTGGTGAAGCGGAGTAAATAAGCCGTCCGGGAAATCTCAAAAATATCTCTTCGAGAAGAGAGCGCTCCGTTCTTCCAACAGAAGAATAGTACGACAGCCAATGAAGCCATTCTAAGAACGAAGAAGAGGAATTAGAAATACGAAGACTCCACAGGAATATTAAACCCAACGCGGCGAGTGATGCGATCAGGCCAAGCGCTACGCTCCATTTGGTCCGCGCAGAAATTCGACGGTCCAAAAAGATAAATAGGATAGCAGCGAGTGGCCCTAGTACCAGCGTAAACTTTAGCATCAGTAATGCGAATGCAGCGACACCCATGATGAGGCTGTAAAGAAATGCTCGCGTGGGACGCTCGACCGCTCGAAGCGTGACATCGAGAAGTATGAGCGATGGCAGTAGCGCGAAGCTTTCGGCTTCGGCGGTCATCCAAAATCCGGAGCCGGCATAAAGTATGACGGTAAGCGAAACGGCGATGATGGAAATTTCGGAAGCGAGATAACGCCGAAGAATTTTATAGAAGTAAAAAGAGGCGCCGATCCAAAACAAGATATCGACCAGGCGAATGGACCATTCGTGATCTCCGAAAAGTCCTGACGCTACGGAGTATATATAGAAGATAAGCGGCGGCTTGGTATCGAGAAAATCGCGAACGGGCACGGCTCCTTTCCGGACCATTTCTCCACCGAGGGCGAAGACGGCCTGGTCGTAGCCGAACGGATAAAAGATCATCGCGATCAGCATTACCGCCCCAAGCGCCGCAAGCACAATGGCAAGCGGTCGGATAACGGGGGCGATCGGGCGAGAATTGGTGGCTATCAAGGCCACAAAAATACGAGATAATGTCTGCTAGCTTGTCTCAGACACTGATCTTCCAAGTTGGAAGGCCGGTTAAATATATGTTTGACTTTGATACACTTGTCAAAAACATGAGTCAATTTGAGAATGGCAGAGCTTTAGATGTTCTAAGTTGGGAATCAGTGTGTAGCACTCTTGGGCAGGTGTGCGAATATGACATTACGAAATCTTGAACAATCGAGATTTTTGGGCCAAATTCGAAGATTTTTGTATCAGAATTGGGTGAAATTTCGTCTTATCCAACGAGGCGCGAATAAATAATATTGGTACCGCGCCTCACGGCAAATCGATTACGAGCAGGTGAGCTTCTAGTTAGTTGCCAATTAGTTTAAGTGCCAGTTTAGTTATCAGCCAAAGGCAAGCCCAAGCCATGAAAACGATAGCTGCCCTCACAATTGCACTGTTTGCTTTGTTGGTCACACGCAGTGAGGCCCAACAGGCGGGCGCACAAAGCCAGCAAGCGGCGATCCCGACTTCGTATACCTATCGGGTATCGAATGATAAAGCGCCAGTAATGAGCTTTGAGGAAGTAAGATCCATTACGCAAAGCTCCGTCCGTGAGGCGGTGAGCAACCAGTTGAAGGATATTACCTCCCAGGCCGTCAACAGCAAACTTGCCGGCAATTTTGAAAGCCTCGTTAGCGGTACGACGATTGGCTTTTCTGCCCCCGTCGCCGGACTCGCGGCCCATTCCATCACGGAGCAATATTCGATGAATGTGAACGTCCATTACGAGCAGCGCCCGATCGGTGGTATTCTTACGATCAAGGTCGAGCTCGTTCCGGTGTTCTCGGGTATCGGTTCTGCCAGCCGCCCGATCGCACAGCGAGAAATGTCGCAAGCGATCGATAATCTCGATGAAGATGCGCTCGGTGATATCGTTGCCGACCTCACGCATCAGCTCGGCGCAGATTACGCCGCAAAATAAGTTGACTCCATGAACAGAGGGACCTAAGATCAGAAAATGCACTGACCCTCTCACCAAAGAATCTTAGGATGTAGTAAGAACCGGCTTCAGATAACCTGAAGCCGGTTCGCATTTTAGGGCCACAAGTTACATTTGGGCCATCTCTCCGTATTTTTGCACCACATGACTCCAGAATTACTACAGAAATACGAACCCGTCATCGGACTCGAGGTACACGCGCAGATGCTTACGAAATCCAAGGCATTCTGCTCCTGCTCGACGGAATTTGGTGCGTCGCCAAACCATAATACCTGTCCGGTCTGCCTCGGGCATCCAGGTACTCTTCCCGTTCTCAATGAGAACTTGCTCCGCTTTATTGTCCGGATGGGCTTGGCAACCAATTGCGAAATTCGCGAGCGCTCGATCTTCGCTCGTAAGAATTACTTTTATCCGGACCTTCCTAAGGGCTATCAGATTTCTCAGTATGAGACGCCTATCTGCCACGACGGATTTCTCGAAGTGGAGCAAAAAGATGGGACGCTAAAGAAGATCGGCATTACACGCATTCATATGGAAGAGGACGCTGGTAAGTCGATCCACGATTTCGGCGCCGAAACGCTGGTCGATCTTAACCGTGCCGGCGTACCGCTTATCGAGATCGTGAGCGAGCCCGATATGCGTTCGAGCGATGAAGCCTATGCCTATCTGACGACCATTAAGTCGATCGTTACCTATTTAGGTATTTGTGACGGCAATATGGAGGAAGGTTCGCTGCGGTGTGATGCCAACGTCTCGGTCCGTTTGCGTGGCGCAGAAAAGTTTGGGCAGAAGACGGAAGTAAAGAATATGAATAGCTTCCGCAACGTGCAGCGCGCTCTGGAGTCCGAGATCGAACGGCAGATCGGTCTTATCGAACGCGGGGAGAAAGTCATTCACGAAACAATGCTCTTCGATGCCAATAAGGGCGTTACACGTCCGATGCGCACGAAGGAAGAAGCCCATGACTATCGGTATTTCCCTGAACCCGATCTTCTTCCTGTTACGGTCACTACAAAATATCTCGATGAGGTCCGTTCGGAAATTCCAGAGCTTCAGCGCGCCCGCCGCGACCGTTTTGTAAGCGAGTACAAAATTCCGAGCTATGATGCGGGTGTATTGACAGCCGATAAAGCCACCGCAGACTTCTTTGAAAAGTCGATCTTAAGCCTTGTAAAGAAGTCGGACGAAAGCATAAAAGCCCTGTCGAATTATATCATGGGCGACGTAATGCGGCTTATGTCCGAGCGGAAGCAAACCATCTCCGCGCTTGGACTTCAGCCGAATCATCTTGCAGAGCTCGTCGACCTTATTCAGGATAAAACAATATCGAATAAGATCGCCAAGGATATCTTTCCGGATTTACTTGGCAATAGCGATTCGCCAAAGCAGATCGTTGAGAAGCGAGGCCTTGTACAAGTTACCGATACCGAATCACTTCGAGCGACCGTTCGTGATGTGATCGCGAAGAACCCGAATCAGCTTGCACAATATAAGGGCGGCAAAGTTGCGCTCTTTGGCTACTTCGTCGGTCAAACGATGAAGGCGACGCAGGGTAAAGCGAACCCCGAAATGGTGAATTCGCTAATGAAGGAAGAATTAGAGAAGGCGTAATGTCAACGCCACTTCGTATTCGCCGAACTGCGCGAGCGATCGTTGTAAATGACCGCGAAGAGGTACTACTCATTCAACATTCGGATACATCGCCTGCTAACCCGAAACAGCCTGACCGATTGATCTATTGGGTGGCTCCCGGCGGTGGCGTCGAAGATAATGAGACCTATGAAGCGGCGGCAATTCGTGAGCTAAAAGAAGAGACGGGAGTTCACATCGAGTCAGTGGAACGGTGCATTCTCCGGCGAGACATCGACCTTCTGTACGGGAAAGAGCTTGTAACCTCCCGCGAATATTTCTTTTTGGCGAGAATTGTTGGTAGACCGACACCAACGCGATTTAAGGTTCATCCTGAAGAGAATATTTCCGACTTTCGTTGGTGGCCGATCTCCGAAATCGAAACTTCGAATGAGACCTTTTTCCCGGAAGGCCTCATCCTTTTACTTAAAGACATTCTAAATCCAACCCTTTCTAATGCGTCAGAAATTCGTTTGCGGTAACTGGAAGATGAATGGCACCATCGAAGAGACGCGTAAGCTGCTCTTCCAGTTAAATGTGGAATGGAGCAAGACCTGCGAGAACATCGAAGTTGCAGTGTGTCCGCCGTTTACTTCCCTACTTATTGCAAAACACGAGTTGGAGTTCGCTAAAATAAAATTTGGCGCGCAGAATTGCCACTGGCAGGATAAAGGTGCGTTCACTGGCGAGATCTCAGCCGTCATGCTTGCCGAACTCGATTGCACGTATGTGATCGTTGGCCATAGTGAACGTCGAACGCTCTTCGGCGAAACGAACGAGACCGTTGCAAAAAAAGCGGCTGCTGTTATCCAGGCAGGAATGCTGCCCATTATTTGCGTGGGCGAAACGGAGAAAGAGCGTGAAGCAAATCAGACGGAAGCGGTGCTCCGCGCTCAGATCGAAGGGAGCCTTGCCACAATTACAAATGAAAATTGCTCGAAGATGGTAATCGCTTATGAGCCGGTATGGGCTATCGGAACAGGCAAAAATGCTACACCGGCGCAGGCACAGGAGGCTCATGCCTTTATTCGGTCAGAGTTAAAAATGCGCTATGGGAATGCCGCTGATAGCATTCAGATCCTCTATGGCGGTAGCCTCAAGCCCGAGAATGCCGATGCGATCTTCGCACAGCCAGACGTCGATGGTGGCCTCATCGGTGGCGCTTCGCTCGATGCCGGCTCATTCGTCCGGATTATCGAGTCTGCGGCAGAAACCCGAGCCTAAATCAATATCGGCCATTTCGAGTAGCTGCTCACATCACCCGGCAGCCGAGACGCGGACAAGTTGAGAGAGAATTATTCGATTCGCAATCGGCTTTGGTTTTCATGCGACGCTTCATTGGTGCTATTTGCATCATCTGTTCCATCGGCGCATTAGCAAATGCGCAGCAATTGCATGGGAAGATTTTAGTCGTATCTGATTCAAATTGGTTTTATCCCCATGATTTTGACTCAATCCTACCCAGTATTTATCATGGAAGAGTCGATTTGTTATTCCATATCCAGCTTCCTACAGATCTATCTGAATACGATGCAGTAGCCATTTTGCGTCAGGGATGGTATGACTCGTTACGTGTTGGCGATCAACTAAGCCTGATCCAATATCTTAAGGCGGGCGGCAGAGTCTATGCCGAAAATTCAGGTTTTTTTCTCGGACAGAGAGATACCCTTTGGCATTTCATAGGGTTGCATTCTGAACAGACTGATAATCTGCTACGATATTGTGATTCCGCAATAGGGGTGGATTCGGAATTTACTCGAGGATTTACCAGCAAGGTACAGTGGGCCACTAATCAAGATTATCTTCCACAAGGCAATTTTGTCCCGGTACTTCTAGCCAATGAATGGGACGACTATAGGTTCGATCCGTGTGCGTGGATTCCCAAAGATACCACGATTAGAGCATTGATGTTCCATAACAAAGACCATTTCAATGAGTACGGAAGATTCTTACAACTCGTGTTTTGCAATTATTTTGGCCTCTGTTCGCCCCTGATGGGTGTTGCTTCACAAGATACGACGGCGATTGCATATCGCAGCGAAACATCTGTTACGATCTTCGATGTAATGGGAAGAATGGTTGCATCGTTCGAAGCCAGAGGGGATGATCAAATCGAACCCCCAAAAAATTTGCCTTCTGGATTCTATTTTATTCTCAGACGCACCTGTAATGATACTATCCTGAGGCGAATTGTTATTGCTCCGTAATAACGGTGCAAATCCCGCTTTCGCGGGAATTACCATTTTGAAGCGAACGCCTAATTAGAGAATATACTGGCTCAAGTCCCGATTCTTCACGACCTTATCGAGCCGCTCGTCGACGAATTTTGCGTCGATCTTGAGGTGTTTCTCCTTTACAACGTCAGGCACATCGTACAGCACTTGTTCGAGTAACGTTGTAAGAATGGTGTGAAGCCGGCGTGCACCGATATTCTCTACCGCTTCATTCACTTCGAATGCCGTACGAGCGATCGCCTGAATGGCATCGGGCGTGAATTCGACTTCAACGCCTTCCGTCCCGAGTAGCGCGGTGTATTGCTTAAGTAGAGCATTCTCAGGAATGGTGAGTATCTTGATAAAGTCTTCCTGTGTCAGGCTATCCAGCTCGACACGAATCGGAAAACGACCCTGCAATTCGGGAATAAGATCGCTCGGCTTCGTGACATGGAATGCGCCAGAGCCGATGAACAGAATGTGATCGGTCCGGACAATACCATAACGGGTACTGACATTCGAACCTTCCACGATAGGCAACAGATCGCGCTGAACGCCTTCGCGGGAAACATCCGGCCCTCCACCACTGCCTTCGCGTTTAGAGCCACCGGCTATCTTATCTATCTCATCCAGGAAGATGATACCACCACTCTCCACTCGTTCGATCGCTTCACGAATGACATTATCCATATCGATCAGCTTTGCGGCTTCTTCCTGTTCGAAGATCGCCCGCGCCTCAGCGATCGTCACGCGGCGGCGTTTATTCTTCTTCGGAAGCATACCGCCCAGAATATCCTGAATGTTCTGGCCGATCTCATCCATGCCGGGTCCGCCGAGCGGTCCCATAATTTGCATCGATGCAATGGGCGGCGCCTGCTGGACGTCAACCTCGATCTCGCGTTCGTCCATTTCCCCGGCTCGAATTTTTTCGCGAAAGCGCTTGCGAGTATTCTCATTCAGCTCCGCCATCTCTTTTGTTTCTGACGGCGTGCGGGCGGTACCCTGCGGCACACCGGTGATCGTTGAGCTGACTGGCACACCGGGAAACATCATCGGCGGAGGCGTTTGCGGTACCGATTGGGTCATCGGAGGAACGAGGATATCGAGAATGCGCTCTTCGGCATTCGCACGCGCTTTCGGCTCCGCTGCTTCCATTTGTTCGGATTTTACCATCGTAATGGCAAGCTCCGTAAGATCCCGGATCATCGATTCCACATCGCGGCCCACGTATCCGACTTCCGTGTACTTCGTCGCTTCTACTTTTAAGAACGGAGCACCTGCCAAGCGCGCTAAGCGGCGAGCGATCTCCGTTTTGCCAACACCGGTGGGGCCGATCAGGATAATATTGTTCGGCATGATCTCTTCGCGAAGGTCCTCCGCAACCTGCTGCCTGCGCCAACGATTACGAAGTGCGATCGCGACCGAACGCTTCGCATTGCCCTGACCGATAATATATTTATCCAGCTCCTGGACGATCTCGTGCGGAGTGTGCACACGCAATTCTTTATGCGGTGTCGCTATTTCCTCGCCGTTCTTTTGCTCGTCCGATAGCGTAGTAATTTCCTCTTTGGTATCCATCTAAAAATCTTAGTCTAAGCTTTCGACAGTAATATTGGTATTGCTATAAATGCAGATCTCGCCCGAGATCTTAAGCGATTCCTCCACGATCTCCCGCGCGCTCATTTCCGGCTTCGCCTTTAGGAAGGCCCGTGCCGCTGCAAGTGCGTAGGGACCGCCTGAGCCAATTGCCACAATACCATTCTCCGGTTCGATAACGTCGCCGGTACCGGAAAGGAGATAGGCATGCTCGCGGCTTACTACACCGAGCATCGCTTCTAAACGGCGAAGATATTTATCCTGCCGCCAGTCTTTCCCCAATTCCACAACGGCGCGTGGTACATTACCACGAAACTCATCGAGCTTGCTATTAAAGCGATCGTATAGTGTGAGAGCGTCGCTCGTTGAACCGGCAAATCCGGCAATAACGTGGCCGTTGTGAAGGACACGAAGTTTCTTCGCATTCCCCTTCATAACCGTATTGCCCATCGTAACCTGGCCATCAGAGCCAAGTGCCGCTTTGCCATCTTTAACAATCCCTAAAACTGTGGTCGATCTGATTTTCATAACTCTGATAAAGGTGGAGAATGCGTAGTGCTATTCGCCGTACAATGCTTCTTCGAGAGGCTCATGCGTAGTTGCCCATGTCATGAGCAAAGCTGAAAAAGACGCGATCGTCCGTTTTTCGTCCTCCTGACGGATAACAAGACCATACGTTTCAGCTACAAAGCGCATGTTGTTAAGCACCCGCCGAAGCTGCGCCTCGGTCGTTTGCTCGTGCCAATATCGCACCGTTTCCAACAGCATTTTGCTATGCCGTCGGAGAAACTCAGCCATGGAAAATACGGCTGCCGTACCTGTCCTTGACGAACCAGGCCGCGCAATATTGAGCAGGTCGCTCACATATTCGTCGAAATGCTTAATAAACTGAGCATTTCCGGCACGCCGAAGAAACTGAGCACGCTTCAGCGAAAAATTAGCCTTCGTTTGCACCCTGAACTTCGGACGTAATACGTAAAGATCGTAATATTGCTTCAGCTTGCCATCCCGGTCGTATTCATTGAATACCCACCGGCGCTTGAGCTCGCTCCAGGCCGGGATGCGAACCACCGGGTCCTTTTCGCTATCGATGACGACAAACCGCTCGCTCCTGGCATCGAAGCCTACGATGGTAACCCAATGCCCCCACTGATTGATACAAATAAGGCAAGGCCGGCCCGCGGCCAGAGCGGTCGTCAGTGACTTGAAGGCAGAATCCTCATTAAAGCGGCGTATTTCCTGCAAGCGGCAATCGTAGCGATCGGCAGCTCGACGCAGCATCTTCTCGTCCGTGCCACCCCGGGTGCTTCGTGCGGCCTTTGTAATGGCTTTCTCATCCACGAACAAGCCGACAATAGCCATCGCATGCTTCAGCGCGAACGGCCCACATTGCCACCGGTTCGATTGAGGATAAAAACCCATAAGGAGCCGGACAAACAGGCGAGCAGGGGTTAGGGTTTAGGGTCCAAAGGATTCATCGCTTAGCAACTTTACGTTTAACGGCCCAATATGACCTTTGGCAAAGTAATCCGTCCCCAGTGGCCTTTAGATGAAGATATAATTTTTTTGAATCACGGTTCCTTCGGGGCCTCGCCGCACGCGGTTCTTGCGGTACAACGCGAGTGGCAGGACCGGATGGAAGCGGAGCCGGTCCGCTTCATGACCCGTGAATTGCCACAGCATTTGGATAAGTCAAAGGCAGAGCTTGCATTGTTCGTCGGCGCACGTGTGGAAGACTTGGTATTCGTACAAAATGCGACGGAGGGTGCGAATGCCGTGCTCCGATCGCTCCTTTCCACGTTTAAACCTGGCGAAGAACTGCTGACCGTCAGCCATGCCTATCGCGCGGTTCGTCAAACGATGGTCTATGTTGCAGGACTTTGCGGAGCTACGGTTGTCGACGCCGAGGTTCCCTTTCCTATTGCAGATCCAGAGGAAGTGATCGATGCCATCCGGCTGGCAATTACACCGAGAACAGCCTTTGCAGTGATAGATCACATCACTAGCCCAACCGGAGTTGTTTTCCCAGTCGAGAAGATTATTGCACTGTTCAAAGAGCGCGGCATACCGGTGCTCATCGACGGCGCTCATGCGCCAGGACAAATCGACTTACATCTCGATACACTCGGCGCCGACTATTACGTTGGCAACTGTCATAAGTGGCTCTTTGCGCCAAAGGGTGCGGCATTCCTGTGGGTGGATAAGAAGCACCAGGCGAAGATCCATCCAACGGTGATCTCGCATTATCTCGGCGGCGGATATCAGACCGAATTCGGTTGGACGGGCACCCGTGACTCAACGGCGTGGCTGAGCATTCCTGCCGGGATCGAATTTCATAAAAAGCTTTTTGCGGCGGGCAGTCGTGAGTATACGCGTAAGCTCTTGGTAGATGCTCGGCGGGAAATCTCCGTTGCTCTCGGTGTGCCACTGGGCACTCCAGAGAATATGCTTGCTAATCTATGCACATTTCCTCTGCCCGGCAACCCGGATGCAACGGATGAGCGTGTTCTCAAATTGCACGACGTGCTCTTTGATGAGCACCGGATCGAAGTTCCTGCCATGAATGCCAATGGGAAGCTCTATGTCCGAATTTCGTCACAGGTGTATAACGATCCATCGGACTTTGATGCGCTAAAGGGGGCGTTAGTGGAACTTGCCGGCGCCGGTAGGATCTGAACTGTCATGTGTGGTACCAACGTACTGGCGGGAAATAGAGGTGAAGATGTCCGGCGAGGGAGGGTCATGAAATCATGCTTGTCCCGATCTCGTTTCCCTGCCTTCGAAATTCCGTGATATCCCCCGTCGCTATCGTTCTCCTGCAATTTGGCGGCCCCGATTCGCTCGAGGCCGTAGAGCCGTTTCTCTATAATCTCTTTAATGACCCCGATATTTTTGAGCTGCCGTTCGGCCCTCGGTTTCAACGATTCCTGGCCCGGCAGATCTCCTCACGGCGCGCACCGTCGGTGCAGAAGAAATATGCAGAGATCGGCGGCAAATCCCCTATCGTCGAGCGGACCGAAGACCAACTCCTCGCATTACAGCAATATTTTGATAAGCATTATCCCGAATTAGCTGTAACCGTTCGCCTCGCAGCCAGATATTGGAAACCGTATACAGAGGAAGCGATAAAGAATCTGAAGCGAGACAATATTAAGAATGTAGTCTTGTTGCCGCTTTATCCGCAATACGCAATGGCCAATGCCGGCTCGAGCTTTAACGAGTGGGACCGGCAGCGAAAAGCACTTGGCGTTGAATTCAACGAGCGGCGGATTCGGGAGTATTATAAGCATCCCCAATATATCAAGGCACTCAACACCCGGATCGAAGAAGGACTGGCGCAATTTCCCGATCCCTCAAAAGTGATGCTTCTCTTCTCCGCGCACGGTACTCCGTTGGACATGGTAAAGCGTGGCGATCCTTACTCCGAGCAAATTCGTGAGACGATGGAGCTAGTTATGGATGCGCGCGGTCACGATAAAGAATATATGCTTTCCTTCCAAAGCAAGGTCGGACCGAAAAAATGGCTAAAGCCATCCACGCATGAAACACTGATCGCATTAGGCGCTCGTGGCATTACGGACCTCCTTGTCATTCCGATCGCCTTTGTAAGCGACCACATCGAAACATTGCACGAGCTAAATATCGAGGAGCGACACACGGCGCACGAGGCCGGCATCGTAAATTATATTGTGATAAAGGGCCTCAACGATCATCCGCTCTTCATCGAGTGCCTTGCGGACGTGGCACTTCAGGAAATTCACGCGCTTCAACACGAATAAATGGATCTTCGCCTCTTTATGGAAGAGATCGCCCGCCGTGCGGGTGATATCACGCTGAAATATTTTCAGTCACGCTCGCTCGAAATTATAACGAAGGGCGATGAGAGCCCGGTCACGCGTGCGGACCGAGAGTCCGAAGAATATCTTCGAGCACGCATCCGAGAGCATTTCCCCGATGATGTGATCGTTGGCGAAGAATACGGTACTCAAGGCTCGAACCCGAATCGCCGGTGGATATTGGATCCGCTCGATGGCACGAAAAGCTTCGTTCATGGCGTGCCGATCTATGGCGTGCTCATCGCGCTAGAAGAGAATGGTATTATTACGCATGGCGTCGTACACTTGCCGGTATTGAAAGAGACGGTATCGGCAGGCATTGGTAAAGGCTGCTACTGGAATGGTGAGCGTGCGCGAGCATCTGAAAAAACTTCTCTCTCTGAGAGCCTTGTGTGTACAACGAGTCCTTCTCGGCTTGAACAGCTTATCGGTCGTGATAAGTACGATACGATCACACAGTCCTTTGGTCTGTATCGTGGCTGGGGTGATTGCTGGGGACATATCCTCGTCGCGACCGGCCGCGCGGAAGCGATGCTCGATGCGCGCATGGCCATCTGGGATTCCGCACCGCTCGGCGTCATCGTTGAAGAAGCTGGTGGAGTATATTACGATTTTACAGGTCGCAAAACGATCGACGGAGGTCACCTCGCAAGTTGTGCGCCTGGTATTGCAGATAAAGTAAAGGAGATGCTTTGTGCCTGATGTTATTGTGATCGGTGCCGGTATATCCGGCCTGACGGCAGCCCACAAACTCGTCCGCGCAGGCAAAGATGTTCTGGTATTGGAAGAGTCCTCCAAAGCAGGTGGTAAGATCGTAACAGACCGAGATGAAGGTTATTTGCTCGAATCTGGTCCAAACTCTCTTCGAGTCGAGAATCAAGCAACGATCGATCTCATAAACGAATCGGGCATTGTGGACCGTGTCATCGATGCAAATCCGACATCGAAGAAGCGATTCATTCTCAAAAATGGCGAATGGGTGAAAGTACCCATGGGTCCGGGCGAAGCCATTACCACTCCCCTCTTTTCGTTGGGAGGCAAGCTTCGAATTCTCCTCGAGCCATTTATTGCAAAAACAAAGGCAGAGGATGAATCGGCGGCATCGTTCGTAACCCGGCGCCTGGGACGACAAGTCTTTAATTATGCCGCCGATCCATTCATCACGGGTATTTATGCGGGTGATCCGAATAAGCTCAGCATGCGCTATGCGTTTGGCTCCATGTGGCAAGCCGAGCAACAAGCGGGTTCGCTCATCCGAGGCATGGCAAAAGGGCGCTCGCAAAAGAAAGGGAAAGTAAAAACGCGTGTGGTCTCTTTTCCCAATGGCCTTTCCGAACTTGTAAATGCACTTCGTGTATCGCTCGCTTCACGATTGCAATTACACACCGGCGCGCTGAAGATCGAAAAAACTTCGGGGGGCTACACCGTTACCTCTTCGACCGGCACCTTCGAAGCTCCACAGATAATATTTTCGCTTCCGGCTTATCACGTTGCGCCGATGATCGAGCCACTCGCACCGGAGCTTTCGCAAGTTCTTACAATGATAAACTATCCTCCGGTGGCTGTGCTCTTTCTCGGCTATCGTGTGGATCAGTTTTCGACGCCGCCGGAAGGCTTTGGGGGGCTTATTCCCTCTATCGAAAAGCGTAATATTCTCGGTATCATCTTTTCCAGTTCTAATTTTCCTGGTCGCGCTCCCGAAGGGCACGTGTTGCTCACCGTTCTTACGGGCGGCGCCCAGCGCCAAGAGATCGCCAACCGATCGGAAGACGAGATATTAAAAAAGGGCATTGCCGAGGTCGAGCAACTGATGAAGCCGAATGGCCCCCCTGCGTTTCAGCGCATTAAGCTTTGGAAACGGGCGATTCCCCAATATAATGTGGGATACGGAAAGGTTTTACGAGCAATTGAGGAAGCCGAAAAGGTCAATCCGGGGCTTCATTTCATCGGAAATTACCGGGGCGGGATCTCGATGGGTTCGTGCATTCGCAATGCAACGGAACTCGCGAAGAGCCTTGTTTAGCGGCCACTATGGCACACTCGCATCATCATCACGACCACGATCTGGAGATCGAAGAACTAGCTATCGGCCCAAGCTCGCGTACGCGCCGCACGCGTATGACCGAACGCCATCGGCGGCTCGTTCGCGAAACGACACTCCAGCCCTCCAATCTCATTCTCCCTCTCTTCGTCGTTGAAGATAAACCGAGCTTTCGTAAATCGATCGATTCCATGCCCGGTGTCGAGCAACTCGGCATCGATGGCATTCTTCGTAACAGCGAAGCAGCACTTGAGGCTCGCTTAGGCGGCATTATTCTCTTTGGTATCCCTGAGAACAAAGACGAGTATGGCTCGGAAGCGTATAACGATCAGGGTGTGATCCAAAACGCGGTGCGCCAGATTAAAAAGCGCTTCCCCGAGCTATTGGTCGCTACCGATGTCTGCCTCTGTGAGTATACCGAACACGGTCATTGTGGCGTTGTCGAACGTAACCGCAATGGTGAGATCGAAATTGTAAATGATAAAACGGTCGAACTGCTGGTGCGCGAAGCGGTAAGCCATGCCGAGGCAGGCAGTGATCTTATTTCACCGAGCGACATGATGGATGGCCGCATCGGTGCCATTCGCGATGCACTCGATCAAAGCGGATTTTCAACGCTGCCCATCATGAGCTATTCAGCGAAATATGCCTCGGGCCTCTACGGACCGTTTCGTGATGCGGCCGGCAGCACGCCAAGCTTCGGCGATCGTCGTTCGCACCAAATGGATGTCGCAAATTCGGATGAGGCACTGCGCGTCGTCCAGCGCGATATCGAAGAAGGCGCGGACATTGTAATGGTAAAGCCAGCGATCTCTTCGCTCGATATCATTCGTCGCATTCGCGAGCAATTTGCGATGCCAACGGCCGCTTACCAGGTTAGCGGCGAATATTCAATGATCAAAGCCGCAGGCCGAAATGATTGGATCGATGAAGAACGTGTGATGCTGGAAAGCTTAACGTCGATCAAGCGCGCCGGTGCATCGATCATTCTTACGTACTTTGCATTGCAGGCTGCCGATGTGATTCGTAGCCGTGACCTTTAGGTCACGGCGTATTACTCTGATTTGCGTGTAGCGTGACCTTTAGGTCACGCTGATTGCTCCAAACCGTGACTACATGTGGGGCTCCGACAACCGTGACCTAAAGGTCTCGGCTACATTTTATGACAGATACCAAAAGCCATCAACTTTTTCTTCGCGCCCAGAAGAGTATTCCGGGCGGCGTTAATTCTCCCGTTCGTGCCTTTCGCTCCGTGGGACGCGAACCGCTCTTCATCACTCGTGGCGAAGGCGCTTACATTTGGGATGCCGATGGGAATAGCTATATCGATTACGTCGGCTCGTGGGGTCCGCATATTATCGGTCATTCGCATCCAATGGTTGTTGAGGCGATAAAAAAGCAAGCATCGCTCGGCACCAGTTTCGGGGCACCGACCGAACTCGAGATCGAACTTGCTGAACTCGTTCGCGAACTCGTACCCTCGATCGAACTCGTTCGCATGGTCTCCAGCGGCACAGAAGCGACGATATCCGCCATTCGCCTCGCTCGCGGATTCACGGGCCGGGATAAGGTCATCAAGTTCGAAGGCTGTTATCATGGCCACGGCGATTCTTTTCTCATCAAAGCAGGCAGTGGCGCTTTAACATTAGGAGCGCCAAGCTCACCGGGCGTTACGCCGGGTACGGCGAAGGATACGCTCAATGCCCAGTATAACGATCTTCCAAGTGTGGAAGCGCTCGTTGGCTCGAACCGAGGGCAGATCGCGGCGATCATCGTGGAGCCTGTTGCCGGCAATATGGGGGTCGTCCCACCGCAGCCAGGCTTTTTGCAAGGACTTCGTGAGATATGCGACCGAGAAGGTATCGTCCTCATTTTCGATGAAGTGATGACCGGCTTTCGTGTTGGCCTCCATTGCGCGCAGGGATTATACGGCATTAAACCCGATCTCACTACGCTCGGAAAGATCATTGGTGGCGGTTTACCGGTTGGTGCCTTTGGGGGACGTCGTGATATTATGGAAATGCTCTCGCCGCTCGGGCCGGTCTATCAAGCGGGTACATTAAGCGGCAATCCGCTCGCAATGGTCGCGGGACTTACAACGCTAAAAATTTTGCGTGACGAAAATCCATATCCGGCACTGGAGAAAAAATCATCTTTGCTGGCGCAGCATATCGGTGAAGCAGTCCTCTCCGCCGGTATTAAGGCGACGCAAACCCGTGTTGGTTCGATGCTATGCCTTTTCTTTACCGATAAAGAAGTAACCGATTACGAAAGCGCCGTCACAGCAGACACCAACGTGTATGGCAAATTCTTCCGTGGTATGCTGGAGATTGGGGTTTATCTCGCCCCATCCCAATTTGAAGCGATGTTCGTTTCGACGATGCACACCGATGAGGATCTGGAGAGAACCGTTGCGGCTGCTCGTAAGGCGTTCGAATAAAGTATCCAGGAAAGAGATTGCGAATAGTCCGAAGGACGAAAGATGTATAGCGAAGGCATTCATGCCCGGAGTTCAGGTGAGCATGAAAACCGAAAGTCCGGAGGACGATAGATGATCGGCATAATCACCGAATTTTCTGTCGTCCTCCGGACTCTTAATCTCTTTTGATCTTTATTTCCCAGGTCTAAAGACCTTCGCTATACATCGGTTGTCCTCTCGAACTCTAATTGGGAAATATTGATAGGACTATCAAAAAAACTGCACCAGTCGTTACGCCGCCTTTGCCACTTCCTGTTCTTTATACTGCAACTCATACAGGGTTCGGTAAATACCTCCCAGCCGCAGCAGCTCTTCGTGGGTGCCTTGCTCGCGGATCTGCCCGTGGTGCATTACGATGATTTTGTCGGCCTTTTGTATCGTTGACAAGCGATGCGCGATCACGAGCGACGTCCGGCCTTTCAGCAGCTTTTCAATAGCCCGCTGTATCATCTGCTCCGATTCCGTATCGACACTCGAGGTCGCTTCATCGAGTATGAGAATGCTGGGATCGTATGCGAGCGCGCGAGCAAATGAGATGAGTTGCTTTTCCCCGACCGATAAGATGGCGCCGCGCTCTTTCACCTGCGAATCGAACCCGCGCGGCAAGCGAGAAATAAAATCATCTGCTCCCACGAGCGTCGCTGCCTCGCGAATTTTCTCTTGAGGAATATCCGGATTTCCGAGACTGATATTGGTCGCCACATCAGCACTGAAGAGAAATACGTCCTGCAGTACGATGGCAGTATCCCGGCGCAATTCCAAGGGGTCGAGCGAGCGAATATCCTTTCCATCGATCAGGATCTCGCCCCTCTGGAATTCATAGAGCCGCATCATCAGGTTCGTGATCGATGATTTGCCTGCTCCGGTCGCGCCAACAAATGCAACGGTTTGTCCGGGTTTTACCGTGAACGAAATATCTTTCAGGACATAATCTTCTTTGTTGTATGCGAACCAGACGTTTCGAAATTCGACCTCGCCCCGCAAGCGCTCGATGTGCTCCGCAGCAGGCGGTAATGCGAGGATCGTTTTATCGTCGAGCAAACGGAAAATGCGTTCGCTCGCTGCCATCGCCGATTGCAGAATATTGTACTTATCGGCCAAGTCCCGGATAGGCCGGAAAAATTGCTCGGTGAATTGATAAAAAGCGATAAGCGTACCGACCGTAACCCCGGCGATCATACCGTTCTTACTACCAAGCGCGAGCGTGCCGCCATACCACACAATAAGCGCCGTCGCGATCGAGGACAAAAATTCGACTGCCGGGTAGAATACCGCATAGTAGAACACACTGCGAATATTGGCATCCGCTGTGTCGTGGTTGATCTTATCGAACTGGCGAAAGGTGTGTGCTTCTCCGCCGAACAGTTGCACAGTGATCATGCCGGAGACGTGCTCATTCAGGAATGCATTGACGCGTGCGACGAGTAACCGCACTTCTCGATACGACTCCCTCGCCTTTTTACGGAAGATCGCGGTCGCAATGAGCAAAAACGGGAAGACCGTCAGGACCACGAGCGAAAGCTTCCAGCTCGTCCAGAACATGAAGATGAAGATCCACAAGATCACGAACACATCGGCAACGATCATAATGATGCCGGAGCTGAAGAGCTCGTTCAGCACTTCGACGTCGTTCGTAATACGCGTCACCAGTCGCCCGACCGGATTCCGGTCAAAAAAGCGCATCGAAAGCTCCTGCAAATGTGCGAATAGCTCACGGCGAAGATCGAGCACCGTTTGCTGACCGATCCATGCTGTTACCAGCGTTTGCCCATACTGGATAACCGATTGGAGAACGAGCGTACCAATGATAATACCGACGATCTGCGCCAATCCGCCATAATCTCCGTGGGCAATATACTTGTCGATCGCCACCATAGTCAGCAGAGGCCTGAGCGGCCCCAGCGCCGAAACCACGATCGTAATGAACACGGCAAGAAACACCTTCCACTTATACGGGCGGAGGTAGCTCACCAAACGACGCATCAGATTGGCGTCGTATGCTTTACCTATTACATCTTCTTCGATCGCCATAACGGCCCAGAACCAGGATCTACTGGATTAAAAAGATTGACCGGATCGATTTCCCAGGATTCATCGGATATTATCCGGTTTTAGACAACACTCGTATCAGGAATGGCAGTTCAACCGATGCGAGGCCGTAGTGGAAAGAGAAAAATTAACAAGAGGAGGAAATACAAAGAGTTAAGGAGAATAAAGAAGAGTTAACTATTAAAAATTCTTTTTTTTCAACCGATGTAGAGTGCGGCTCTTACTATGCCCGGAAATTCTCGCCGTGCCCCGAGTGTTTAGCTCGCTCCAATGCCTAAAACTACTGCCGACCCCTGCGCGATTGAGCTTCCTGTTTTAACGATTCCTGGCTCGAGCAACCAGGACCGTGAATTGGATAAACCCGAAAGTAATTGTGGCGTAGTTGGCATTTTTAATCACCCGGAGGCCAGCGTAATAGCATACTACGCACTGCATGCACTTCAGCATCGCGGACAAGAGGCGGCAGGAATACTCTCGGCTTATACAGAGAGCGGCGCAAAAGGGCCGAAACGCAAGTTCAGAATTCATAAAGATAACGGACTCGTCCTCGACGTCTTTAAGGACCATAAGATCCTTTCTGAAACGCTCATCGGCGATACCGCTCTTGGGCACAACCGTTATTCTACCACCGGTGCGAGCGGCAAAATAGAGAATATCCAGCCGTTCTTTATGCATTATCGGCTCGGAAATTTTGGCCTCGCCCATAACGGTAACCTGACCAATACCCATACGCTCCGTGACGCCTTGAGCGAGCAAGGCACGATCTTTCAGACCTCGACCGATAGCGAACTCATTCTGCATCTCGTTGCACGGTCTCATAAAGAAGATCAGATCGATCAGATCCGCGATGCGCTACAACAAACGCGTGGCGCCTATTCACTCGCAATGCTGACCGATACTTCGCTCGTCGCCGCACGCGATCCGCGCGGTATTCGTCCGCTTGCCTTCGGGCGCCTCAAGCGTGCCGATGGCGACTGGGCGTACATGGTGGCTTCCGAAACCTGCGCATTCGATATCGTGGGTGCGGAATATATTCGCGACGTTCATCCGAATGAGATTCTCATTATAGATGAACATACAGTAAAGACTGGCGAAGTTCGGTCGACCTATGTCGTAGAAAAGCCGCCGACGCCGACGCACTGCATCTTTGAATATATCTACTTCGCGCGTCCCGATTCTAAAGTATTTGAAGAGAACGTAGACCGGATCCGCCGTAAACTTGGCAAGAACCTGGCGTCGGAATCCCCGGTACCACATGAAGACGGCCGGAAAGTAACCGTTATCAATGTACCCGATTCTTCCAACACCGCGACCTTAGGGTATGCAAGTGAGAATCAGAAACTCGGTAACCAGACCAAGTATCAGATCGGCCTCATCCGGTCACACTATGTTGGCCGCACCTTTATTCAACCCGGACAAGACCGGCGCGAAATGAAGGTAAAGGTAAAGTTCAATACCGTCAAAGGAGTACTGAAAGATAAGAAAGTGGTCGTTGTTGATGACTCGATCGTTCGCGGCACGACTTCGAAATCACTGGTAAATTTGATTCGTGACGCCGGACCGCGCGAAGTCCACCTGCGTATTACCGCCCCTCCGATCACTCATCCCTGCAAGTACGGCATGGACTTCCCCAGCCGCAGTGAGCTCATAGCGAATCACTATACGAACGAGGAAGAGATCGGAAAAGCCCTCGGCGTCGACTCGCTGCGCTATCTCTCGGTCAAAAAGTTACTCGATAGCGTGCCGCGTAAAGATAAAGCCGGTAACGACATCGGTTATTGCACTGCCTGCTTCACCGGGCACTACCCCGTCCCCTTCGACGACCAGACCCAGGAAAACGACGATTAGTCGCGAATAAAGGTACTCAAATTTCCCTTTCGGTTCTGAACGGGCCATTGCCGGTACCCGTTAAGGAAAGGAATGTACCGTCGGCTGCTCGTTCTCCTACTTCTCGCATGGTGCGCAAGCGCGCAGGCTCAGTCTTCGCACTCTATCCTTATCGATTCCACAGTCCACAGCATTATCGTAAAATTTCGAACCGCTGCAGCCCTGGGCGATGCTGCCACTCTTTCGAAACTGCGAGCGGTCAGCGCTTCTCCTACTATTTATCGCCAGGTTTTTAAGCGCCCTGCAAAAGGCGCAGGCTTACAAGGAATAAACTCCGCTTCGACACTCGATCGCATCGTTCAAATTCCGCTCCGTTCTGACTTAAACGCCCAGGACGCCGTTCGCCAACTTGCACGCGTGCCCGAGTTTGAATACGTCGAGCCGAATTACAGATATCACATTCAGGCCGATCGAAGTCCTAAGTCCTTAGTCCTGAGTCCTAAGTCTAATCAAATGGATACTCAGCACTCAGCACTCAGCACTGAGGACTTTGCTCCCAACGATCCTCTCTTCTTCGCCCAATGGTGGCTTACGAACGTTCACGCCCCCGAAGCATGGCAGATCACCGAAGGCGACAGCACAGTAAAGATCGGCTTTGTCGATACGGGTGTCGATTGGCTGCATCCCGATCTCAAATTTCAATTCGCGGTTAATCCTGCGGAAGACATCAATCATAACGGCCTCTTCGATGCATGGCCGGACACCGTAAAAGGCGTTGATGCGCGCGGCGATACCGTTTACGGCGACATCGACGGCAAAGACCACGATGGCAACGGCTACGCTAACGACGTCATCGGCTACAACTTCGTCGATCAGGAGCAGATAAATACCGGCGATTGGTTTGGCCGCGATCCGTTTCCCGTGGATGAACACGGCCACGGTACGGTCGTCGCTGGCATTTTGGCAGCTCAGCAAAATAATGGTATTGGCGTAAGCGGTATTGCGCCGAAGTGCAAGCTGGTAGCGCTCAAGGCGTTCGATGCCAACGGTACCGGTGAGGACGATGATATCGCTTCCGCAATTGTCTATGCAGCCGATAATGGTGTTCGCGTTCTCAATTGCTCGTTCGGTGATATTATTCCATCGCTACTTCAACGCGATGCCATTCGGTATGCGATCGCAAAGGGTGTTGCCGTTTTTGGATCGAGTGGTAACGATGGTACGGATGGCCCCAACTATCCTGCCGAATTCGATGAAGTCGTTTCAGTCGGCGGAACAACGAGCTACCCCAGTCCCGACAATCTTTACGCATTTACAACGCACAGCGAAGAGTTAGACGTCGTCGCACCGGCGGAATACGTCCTCACCACCGCCAAAGGTGGTTCGTACGATTCCGTTTCTGGTACCAGCGCGGCTTCGCCGATCGCGGCAGGGATTGCCGCATTATTGTTATCAAAAGATCCGAGGCTTTCCCCGGTTGAACTGCGAAGCATCATCGAATCGACCACGAAAGACGTCGGCGATCGTGGTTACGATCATCGCAGTGCCAATGGCCGCATCGATGCACTCGCTGCACTTACGTACAAAGGTGGCGCGAATATTAAGCTTACATCGCCACACCGCCTCGACGAATTCAGGATCGGCGATACCATTCACCTTACCGGCAGCGCGATCTCCACACTGTTTACCGGTTACTCTGTCGATTGGGCGTATGGCATGCGGCCAGATACAAACCCATCGGTAAACAATTGGCACAACATCGCGAGTGGTACGTCGCAGGTCCTTGATACTACGTTCGGTGTATGGAATACGGCTGGACTTCGGCCCGGCTACTACACCGTTCGCCTCGCGGTCCGCTCGAGTGATAACCGCAGCACCGAAGAGCATTGCATTATCGCGCTCGCAGCGGCACCGCCGAAGTTCGTTCTCTTTTCTATCGATTCCTTATGGATCAATAACCAGCGCGGACTTCTCGTTCAGGCTACTTCCGATATTCCGACCCAACTCGAAGTACACTACGCTGCACAAGGTGCAAAGCCCTCCACGATTGCGAACGATAAGATCGGCTTCGAGCACATTGCACTCATCAAGCGAGAAGCCGCACAAGCAGGAGTGCCCCTTGCGATCGCGGCCATTCTTCGCACACCGGATGGCAACACAACCATAATCGATACCACGGCCATCATTCCAGATGACGCTGTACCGCAGGATGGTTTTGTTGAAAAGCCATATACGCTTCCTGGCGGCTTCGCGCTGGATACGACGCTCATGCTGCCAACAGGCGACGAAGCGATCGAGAATCCGAACGAGAGCGGAATACTCACGGTCTTTCGTTTCGATTCGACGAAGCGCCGTTTTATCGCCATCGACTCGCTCGACGATCCTGCTATTCCTCGCGCGCTCGGTAATTCGCAGGGCGATAATCGCCCCGAGTTACTCGTGCAAAGTATCGATACGTGCTTTTTTCCCTTTACGTACGATACAACCTACGACTCGCTCGGCATGCATATTCGCGGGTCTGGTGGAAGCCAATCGTGCGGCGTGACGCGAGTTTATAAGGCGAATGGGAAACATTCGATCTTAGGCGGTATCATCTATCAAAATGATACGCTCTATGGGAGCACGTTTGCGGCACTGGAAGCGAATCATGCGCAGGACGTCATCGGTACCTTGGGCGATTCCTGCGTAGCCTATAAATACGATGCAGGCCGCTACATCAAGTTAGGCTCGATGATAAATCCATCGACGCCAGACTATTATAATTCGCAGAATACCTATTCGTGGCCGAACGTCGTTCATGCGGATCTTCGCGGAAACGGCTTTGACGATCTCGTCACACTCGATGACGATGCCGACCTCATCGTTTACGAGCGCGATGCTACGGCGCCGACCGGTTTTCGCGCCGTCTTTACTGATGAGAATGATGGAGCCTCCAGCGGCTCGCTGGTAACCGTCGGTGATTTCGATGGCGATGGCAAACCCGATATCGCCTTTGCATACCACCCGATCTTCCAACAGGATACGCTCGATGAATATCATGCCGCCTATTGGACGGTAAAAGTCCTGCGAAACCTTGGCGGAATGAAGTTTGCGCCGATGTACGTCGAGCACTTCTGGGGGTCGAACCAGAACGATCACTTCTATATCAATAGCGATCGCAATTGCTCGCTCTCGCGCGTTACGAATGTGACGGGGCATTCGGTCGATGACCTGGTGCTTTCGCTCTTCCCAAATTTCTATCTGATCGAGTACGATTCATCGTCGCATGCGATGAAGCCGGTCTGGCAGTATCCTCTCTCCACTAGCCCGCACGGCGCACTTGCATGGGATTTCGACCGCAACGGCAAACGTGAGTTCGGATTTTTCGCCGGCGATTCCATTCGCTTTTTCGAACGGTCGAATTCTTATCTCACGCAAACGCCTTCACCGGCCGGATTTATGGTCTCTCCGCGCGATACCGATCGCGTTGACCTGGAGTGGGCGCCGGTAGAAAAAGCAACGAAATATCTTATTCTCCGCGCGCTGCCGACGGATAGAACGTACACAGTGATCGACTCGACCACCTCATCGCGTTACACCGATTCAACCGTAGCGAACGGCGATGTGCTGATATATTCCGTTGCGGCGGTTTCGCCAGCTTACAGCACTCCTATCAGCCTGCCGGCATTCGGATTCGAAGTGATCGTGCATCCCATGCCTCAGTTGGATAGCGCACAATATTCGAGCGAACAATCACTTCTCGCTCACTCAACTAATGGCATTCGCACGCCCCGCATTTGGGCTGGGACAATAATGGTCGATGACACCATTCTTCCTAATGCGATCGCTATCGTCGGACCAAACAAGCTTGTGCTCTCGCTTCAAGCACCGCTTGCTGTTGGCTCGCATAAGTTACGCGTGACCTCGTTCGATCTGCGCGATACGCTGAACTCGCCATTCGATACGGTACACTATCTGGTTTTCAACGTCTCGCACGTCGTTACGCTCGATCGGTTTTACATCGTTTCGTGGACGTTCGATCAAGGACCGAACGGACTTCGCATTCACGTTATCTTTAACGAACAGCCATCATCCGATGCGCTCGACGTTTCTCATTACTCGCTTTCGCCTTACGGCACGTTAACGAATGTGTCGATCGATAGCGCAAATCCTAATGCGCTGTATATCGATGTTGCCGGCAACATTCATCTTGCAGGACTCGGGGTTCCGTTCGTGCTTTGTATAAACGGCATTACCAGCACACGCCATACCCCGCTCGATAATGGCGCCGGTAGTTGCGCCGGTGTTTCTGTGATCGAACCGAATTTAGAGAATGCGTTCGTTTACCCCGACCCGGCAAAGACGAGTGACGGTGAACTCACGTTCGCGCGACTTACTCCGCAGGCGACCATCCGTATCTACTCCCTGAATATGCATCCCGTCCGTACGATAACGACGAGCACACAACTGGGCGGCGCCGCGTGGGACATGCGCGATGACTTAGGCCGCCTCATGCCCAGCGGACTCTATCTCTACGAAGTCAGCGGCACCGATGCTAACGGCAATGCAGTCGATAGCAAAACATCGAAGTTCGTTATCATCAACGATACAAAATAGCCGCGCAATTTCTTCTCGGATTTTGCCGTTTGTTCAACGGATTGCTTCGCCGAACTTAGCTCGCTCGCTAAGTCTCTTCGTAGGGCATTACATTCAAAATCTTTTGCATCCTTCAAAATCAATCTTGTAAATCCATCCAATCCAGTAAATCCAGGTTTGATTTTAACCGATAAAGAAATCCAGCAGGCTATTAACGATGGCTCGATCGTCATCGCGCCGTTTCGTCCGGAGTGCCTCGGCTCCAATAGCTACGACGTTCATCTTGGCTCGACGCTCGCCGTATATACCGATGACCTGCTCGATGCCAGAAAGCACAATGAAGTACGCTACATTGAGATACCGAGTGATGGCATCGTTCTCAATCCCGACACGCTTTATCTTGGTATTACGGAAGAATATACCGAAACACATAAGCACGTTCCATTCCTGGAGGGTAAATCGAGCGTAGGGCGGCTTGGTATCGACATCCATGCAACGGCTGGTAAAGGCGACGTCGGATTTTCGAATCAGTGGACGCTCGAGATCTCGGTCCGGCATCCGGTTCGCGTTTACGCCGGTATGCCTATTGGACAGCTTATCTATTTTGAGACGTCCGGCAACTGCGAAGTCCCTTATAATAAGAAGGCGAGCGCCAAGTATGCCGAGCGAAGTGGCAAACCGGTGGAATCCATGATGTATAAGAATTGGGACGAGAAAACCGGAACGTGGAAATGAGCTAATACGCGAATACCACTCCACCCGGCTCGATCGATAGCCACGAGCCTTCGTAATGCAGGTCCGGTGTTTCAGGCGATGGTATTTCGAAGCGAGTAGCCACGCGATCTTCCGGCGGACCGATCAGCCAGTAATCGCAGCAGCCTTCGTGAGATCGATGCAATCCCAGCGCGGCCCACACCTTTCGCATTACTTCTTCCTCCTCCGGGCTCGCCGAAAGCACCAACCATGATACCCGACTGGGAAACATGCGTGATGTATCCGGCACAGCAACTCGCTTTGGCGGCACTACAAAATTGGAATCGACGAAGATCACATCGAGTGGCTCCGGCCCTCGCAAGGCGATAGCATTGCCGATGGTATCGTACGCCACTTGAAGTGAATCGAACCGGTGCTGAAGCATCGTCAGGCTTGGTACGCGCAGCATCACACTCGTCACATGCGTCCCGTAAGTCCCCGCCGCTTTTACAAGCCAATTACTGGTATCTTTGAAGAGCGTCGCCTTCAAGTGGATCGTCGGCCCTGATGAGACCAGCACCTCATACTGCTGCCGATCGAACTGAACTGGTTTTTCGGACACAATTTGAAAGCCGAGCGACACAAACGCCTTCGCTAGCGAGTCCAGATTCGGGGTCAGGTACTCGATCTGCTCGACGGTGACCGCGTTCGTCTGAGCGGTCGCGTCCGGTGTGCCGAAAAGGGATAATCCTAAAAATAATAGTGCGAAAAACGCCGAAATTCGCATGAATTCGGCAATTTTGGGGTAGCGGGGGCGCGAGTTTGGCACTTTTTGGACGAGCCCGCCCGTTAGGCGGCCTTAACGATCGTTCATGTAAGGCCAAACGCCAAGAAAATAGTTTGGCGAGTTATTCACTAAAGCCTAAATCGGAAACGCTATGCGAATGCAGTCCAAAGAGAAGGAATTAGTACCGGGTTCGGAGGAGCCGAACATCCGGATCGCGACCCCGCTCAGCCGCTTGCAGGTCTCCCTCATTCAGGAGTCCCTCCGCGAGACCGGCTGGAAGCATTCGGATTTCTTCGTCGGCTCGACCAGCCCCGGTGGTCATCGCCCACAATTCAAGATGACCGTCTTCCAGGCCAAAGCAGGACTCAAGCGCTCTGAAGTCGTGCAGAAGATCCAACAGATCGTCGGCAAGTTCAAAGAAGAAAAAGTTTGAAGTAGGTCAGGCCTTCTTGCCTGACTACCATTTCGAAGGGCGTGCATTGCACGCCCTTTTTTATTGAGTAGTGTAGAACAGGCTTTCAGCCTGTCCGCGGACTTTCCAGTCCGAACCCACGCTCGCAAGCTAATAGAGTTTAGTCTGAACTGGGATGGGTGGGATTTGGGGATGGGTGGGAAAATTCGCGGATGGTCGACGCTTGCGCGTAGGTCGGTGCATCCCTGCCCGACACCCCGTCCCCGGAGGGACATATGTTAATAGCCAGGGGTGATAAGCGCACCAATGGTGCGCCGCAACGAAGGAGCGCAACCCCTGGCACGCGTTCATTTTTATTTTCTCAAAACTCTGGAAGGGTGACACTTCCCATGTTCTGGATTCCCGCCTCCGCGGGAATGACAAAAAAAGCTACCGGATATACATGGCAATTCCCCCAATATGGTCATTTTTGAATCACACTGAATATTCTTCTGGCAATTGGATGTTGCATGAAGAGTGAAGATGTCTCAATTTTTAAGGCTCCTGTTCCTATCTGCACTTTTAGGATTGCCGCGTTTTGTTCTCGCGCAACCAATGAACCAGACAGTGTACTGCAATCAAGGTGATTCGACAGTCTTTGCAGTAAGGGTTCAAACCTACACTTCATCGGACATGATAATCCATCCGAAGATAGGATTAATGGCATTACCACCCGATACGATCATGTGCTTCGAACTTCTTGATTCAGAAGTAACTCTCAGTGGCGGACTTCCGCAACGCGCGCCTTCTATAGGTTATTGTCGTATCAAATTTAAGCCCTTAACAGAGAAGGCCTACGCTTATCTTGTTCTATCCGACTCTGTTGTTCCCTCATCAGTTTACTTATCTGGCTTTATTCAGCATTCTAATGCTGTAGCACGGCAAGCTGCGTTAGCTAATTATGATTTTTCCATTTATCCAAATCCTGCACGATCTTCGGTTACTGTTACAAGAAAAAACAATATTGAAAGACCCGCAACGATTTCCGTCCTCGATCCGCTGGGCCGAACTTTGCTAAAGCAAACACTCAATATCGGTGAACAGAGTGCTATGTTTGATATTGGACCCTATCCCCCCGGCAATTATGCAATTATGCTTGCAGCTCCGGGCTTCAATAAGATTGAAAGATTCGTAATTGGATATTCACCTTACTCCTCTCCAAAATAATCAACGTCCACCTTCTTAATCACATATCGTTGCGCTTCCGACACACCGACATTGTGCTCGATCATTAGGTCAGCAAGTTTCTCGCCATCAATAAGGACAATCTTTTTATCGATGTGAGTAACGTAAGCTTCAGCGTCCTTTGAAAAAGTCGATGTTGTAATCATCACTCCTTTATGAGCTTGTTTGCCGACAAGACTTCCGACAAATCCCTGTACAACCGGTCTTCCGACAGTGCCTTCCCAGCGCTTGGCTTGAACGTAAATCACATCGAGGCCGAGTCGATCTTCCTTAATAACGCCGTCGATACCCTCGTCTCCGCTCTTCTTAGTTAAGCTGGCAGCCTCCGCTTTTGAGCCACCGTATCCCATCGCAAGCAATAGATCAATAACAATTTGTTCAAAGAAAAGCGGAGTAGAAGCCTTTACTTTTTCCAGTAATTCGTTTGCAAGTATACTGTGGAGAGTTTGATAATTCGATTCAAGTAGTTCTTCTGGTGATTGCGAACTATGCTCTTCTTGTTTTTCTTCTGCGGCGTCGGCTTCGCCATTAAATCTCCCTTGCCATTGCTGAAATTCGCCAAATCTCTTTAAATATGCGATGTTCAGCTTGCCAGGATTTTCTTTAATGATTTGTAACCCGTTGTTGGTTATTTTATAAACGGCACGTGATACAGGCTCAATGACATTAGCCTGCTTCAGATAAGTAACAGCCCAACCAAGCCGATTTGCAAAGAGCGGAGCGCGAAGACTGGGCAACATCTCTTGAAGTTCTGCATCGGTAAGTTTAAACTCATCTGCAAGCCGCTGTCTTGATTCTGCAACTTTGTGAGGTTTACCATCAGCTAAAAGCTTTAGATAAGGCAGCATTATGGATTGGAAGTCTGGGATCATAATAGAGCAGAGAACGAATGGATTACAGATACAAAAATACGTAATCTATAGCTTGACAAGAGGTTTACGCATCCCATCCATCCAAGTTTAGATTATTGCCTCTTCTGTTAGGGATTGCCACGTCGTTTATCTCCGCTTCACTCCGATAAACTCCTCGCAATGACAGCCGTTATGGGGAATGCTGCTGAGGCGGCGAGGATCATCCCAGCCATCCCTCAATCCCAGCCATCCCTCAATCCCATCCATCCCGGTTCAGACAACTTATACAAAATTCTAGAGTTTCGGGAACTCGGTTTTCGGCTATTCATGAAATTAAAACGAAAAACAAAAAGCAAATATCTTTGATGTGCAGATGCTTCAGACCTCCAATTCCGTCAGGGTACGCAAAATTGCGAAACTACCATGAGATAGCGGAGGGTTGAACCGGCAGTGAACCCTCCGATACCCGAGACCCGAAACCCGATACCCGGCCCAATAAAGCTTCGCCTCGATTCGATCGATGCGCTGCGTGGCGTGGCGGCATTGATGGTGGCGGGGTACCACATCTGGGGACACTACGGCGTTTACCCTTTCCCTTCGCTCGGCGTCGTGCCGTGGACCAAAGGCGCGGGAATGCTGGCGTATGTGACGTCGCCCTTGCGGTGGGGATATCTGGGTGTGGGGTTGTTCCTCGTCCTTAGCGGATTTTGTATTCATTTGCCCTTCGCACGAAAAGCTGCCGAAGCCGGAAGCTACAAGTTCGAGTGGCGGAAGTTTTATCTGCGGCGGCTCTGGAGATTGTATCCGGCCTATGCGGTGTCGGTCGTTGGGACGTACCTGCTGCTGGTCATCACTGCGCACGGTACGGATTACGTCGAAGGCTCGCCGACGGTGCTGAATCTGATCTCGCACCTGACGCTAACGCACGGCTATTTCGACCGCTACTTTTACGGGATCGTGCATGTGTATTGGTCGTTGGCGCTGGAGTTTCAGCTCTACCTGATGTATCCGCTCTTCCTGTACTTGTTCCGGAAGATGGGGCTTACGCGATCGATCGCGATGCTTACGATCTTTGCCATCGCCTGGCGACTCATCTCGATGCAGTATTTCGGATCGCAGCTTATTAGCGTTGCCTGGACTGGCCCCTACGCCATGATGGGATTCGTCTTTTCGCGTATGCCGGAGTGGTTGTTCGGCGCCTGGCTCGCCGAGTGGTTCGTAAAGGGCGCAAATCTAACGGCGAAACGAGTACCACTGGTTACAGCGTCAGCAGCAGTGCTCTTCGCAGCCATCCTTACTACGCTATGGCAACCGACGTGGCTCTTAACGGATATCGTTTTCGGATTGGGCTTTGCGCTGCTCATCGCAGGGGCTATAGTACCGTCCAGAAAGGTGACGGCTGAAGCGAAAAGTTGGCGCTGGTCGCCCTACCGTTTTCTTGTTTGGTCCGGTACGATCAGCTATTCGATCTACCTTTTCCACATGCAGCTATCGTGGTTCGGAAATCCCTGGATACGGACGCTGAATGGTGATGCTTTGCAGTTTGTCCTTCGGATTGGAGTATTGGTCCTCTCGATCCCGATCATTGCGTTCATCTTCCGCTTCGTAGAGGCACCGTTTATGAACGCGCCGAAACCGGGCACGCGATTATTTAAGGTGTATATCGCGTTGGGTAGAATGCTTGGCATAAAATCGGATACTATAAGCGGCAGCGAAACGGGTCGCTCACCCGTGGTCCAACTCGGTACGACATCCACCTAACCCCCTTACGATGGATCTGCACTGACCGCAGGAGTTGGGAGGAGAACCATTATGACAATCATTGCCCAACTGAATTCCTTATCGGATGCCTATGCAGGCATGGAAGCATTACGCATGAAGCAAATACCGCCGGCCCTCTCGAAGCAAGGAGAATTTCTGGTCATCAGCGTGGAAGACGATTTTGCGAACCATGCCCGGCAAGTTCTGGAGTGTGACGAACGCTTCACGACCTGCATCTGGAAAGGCGCCTCCCGAAGGACGGAATCCGGCTTCGATGAATGGAATGCGTGAGCAGTAGAAAAAAGGAATGCCTGGGCCGTAGAACCTTCCGGCAGAATCTCACGTAGAATGGCCCAATGTACGTATTGGCCTCGATCTTTCGCGATTTCCATGATTATTTTATGGATCTTGGCTCATTCTGGTGGATGGCATGGAACGCCATACTGGCGTTTGTGCCCGTAGTTCTGGCGCTGATCTTTTTTAAGCGAGAAGACCAGCCTCGAACAGGAATACGGAATGTCACCTTCGGCTTAGAGTTAGTACTGGTCCTCCTTTTTTTGCCGAATGCCCCTTATGTAGCGACCGATCTCGTCCACTTCCTCGAGACCGTTCGAAAGAACGATGCCTCCTTATGGAAATTGCTCGGGACTGAATTTCCACTCTACGCAATGCTGATGGCGTTTGGTTTAGCCTGTTATAGCTTTACGGTCGATCGAGTACTCTATGCTGTGCGAATGAGGATCGGTAGAGCGTGGGCGTGGTTCGCACTGTTTGTGATTCCGTTACTATCTGCCGTTGGGGTATACCTCGGTCGTGTGGCGCGTTACAATAGCTGGAATATTCTTTCCGATCCCAGAGGCATTCTCGATTCCAGTTCAGCGATCCTCGAAGAAATCCGAGTCGCGAAAGTTATTGTAAGCATCTGGCTCTGCCTGATCGTCGTCCATCAGATCTACCGCGTTTTCCACGATGGCATTCGCTATCGTTTAGAGCGGCGGCAAGCTAAAATAAGTCTGCGAAGTTCGGAGTTAGGAAGCCCCGGCATTCACCCTAATTAGAGTGAATCTTCATCGGCACTTTGTCATTCGTAAAGACCTTCATCGGACCATGCGGTTCCTCGATCTCCGCTGGTGAAGGCTTCGGATGAATAGAATCATTTGCTGTGGATTTTGCAGCGGCAGTTTGTGTGCTGCGAACGGTTGGCTCGGCCGGAGTTTGCATAAGCGTGGGTCGCTGAACCGGCGTGGGCTTCGATGAATCTGCAACGACCGTTGCTTTCGGAAGTTGATACGCACGTTTCGAGTAGGTGGCCGTAAGGTAAAGAACTCCGACCAGCATTAATGCGAATAGTCCTGCCAAAAGATATAGCGGCCAACGCTTTTGCGGTCTGGTCTTCAAAAGATGTTGCAGAAGGAGGACGTTTGGAAGCGCCACGCCAGCTCCTGCCGATCGAACGGCATTATACTGATGTGCTTGTATCAAGCGCTCGGCTTCGAGCAGTTCTGCCGCTTCGGGGTCGTTAACGAGACGCGCTTCAAAGGCGGCCCGTTCGTCCTCTAACATTTCACCGGATATAAAGCGGTCGATCGACCGATCTACCGACGATAGTGGTGTACGATCATGGTCTGTCATAGTGATTTCCTTTCGGCCACTGGTGACGTAAACTTGCTGAGGCTCACGCCTTCTTTCTTAGCGATCTCCACGACGAGATGCCGCAGTTTTGCTCGGGCGCGGGAGGCCCGCTGCCAAATGGCTTCTGGTGTCTTATCTAACATTTCAGCGATCTCGTCGAAACGATATCCAAGGTGGAGATTCAATTCAAGGACTTCACGAAAATCGTCCGGTAGTTGCGCGAACGCTCGTTCGACGATCTCTTCTGCATCGAGTGCGGTATGATGCCGAGTGACCGGATGCTGATGCTCATCGAGCGAGTCGATCGAGGTGTGCTGCTTCCAGGTCCGTCTTCGGTCGATCACCATGTTGTGAGCGACACGGAAGAGAAACGCCTGCACGTGAAAGGGAGCGTTAACTTTGGAAGGAGGTTGTTTCCGAAGATTGATAAATCGGATCCACACTTCCTGCAACATATCCTCTACGAGAGGCCCGGTGGATGCTGTCCCAATTTGTCGGCTCAGATACCGGCGAAGTTTGGCATCGAACGCAACAAATAGTAATTCGAACGCAGAGTCATCGCCACGCAACATGCGAGTAAATACTTCATCGTATTGTACTACGCTGTGGTGTGCCGTCGAGTGCACATCGGCTGTTAGTTCGGCGGTCATGTATGGCTCCGAAGGAATCACACCGTTCTCCTGGGGCGTTCCCAGACTTCCATATTGTGAGTGTCCTGGTCTTAAAACGAATTTCCGTGGTATGCCCTGACAGCCCAATGAATAAATGTCAGGCTAAACGGTCCTAATTCGTTATAATGGCAAGAATCCTGAGATAATGATCATGCAAAACCTGAGTGCCCGCCTCGTCCTCCTCGCTCTACTGGCGATCGCCGTATTTTCAGCGATGAGCTTAAATAGCTGTAAAGACAAATTTATTACGCAGGCACCGGATACCATCATTCACCATGACACCATCCGTACCGTACCGGATACTACCCGAGTAGTTATCCACGATACGGTCGACCTCGACGACTCTTCCGTTTGGGTGTACAGAGCCTCGGGTACAACGGACGATCTTGTAATTGTCCAATTTCCCGATCAGAACAACGGATATATTGGCGGCAGCCATGGAATCATTCTCGGCACCGCCAATGGCGGCATTAATTGGAATACTCACAACTATTTGGGTACCGAAGGAAACGGTGGAACGGTCATCTATGGGTTATCTTTCCTCGATCTTCTTACCGGTTGGGCGGTCGGAGATGGCAACTATGTCTATCATACCATAGACGGTGGTTTCCACTGGGATTCGACGCTCGTGAATACCACTTACTTCCTTCGCACAACTTGCTTTTTGGATGCCAACAATGGTTTTATCGGTACGAGTGATCCTTCCGTTATATCCACTGGCCCTTATCCTGGCCCCGGGCACTATGGGCAGATCTTTGCAACACATAACGGAGGTAAAAATTGGACCTCAACTCCTATCGGGAGCGGCGGAATCATGTACATCCGCTTTATCAATTCCACTAATGGCGTCGCAATCGGCAGATATGGAACAGCGTTCTGGACTTCGGACGGTGGCACCACCTGGAAGCCCGGCACTTCGGATCTCCCTGGCGGTGTACTCAACAAGTGTGTTTTTACGAGCGCCAATACAGGTTTTGCCGTTGGCTATATCGATACTGCGCACGGTGTAATACTTCGCACCGATGATGCCGGCCACTCGTGGCAAACGATCCGCAGCACTCCGTTCTTGTTACAAGGTATTGCTACCAATGGCAATGGTATGGTCACTGCTTGTGGCTGGGGTGGCAATATTTCCGAATCCACGGATGGTGGTACAACGTGGAAGGAATCCCAGATAGGGACGATCCGCTGGATCGATGTCGTCTATTCAAGCGTCGACCGGACGATTCTGGTCGGAAAGAGCGGAAGAATAGCAACACGCGATAAGTAATAACCTGGTGTCAGGCTGACCATCGGTCGTTCGTTATAAGAGACGAATACCTTCACATTTTTTATCACCGATATGAACAATTCAGCCGCTCGTATCATAGTTGTGTGTTGTATAGTGCTTGCTGGCTTTTCAGCACTGACACTCAATAGTTGCCGCGATAAAACGATCACTCAGTGGGATACGCTTGTCGTGCATGACACGATCCATTGTCCTGACTCCGCTCTTTGGGTCAGCCGCAGTACGAATACCACCGAAGACCTCGTTATAGGTGCCTTTAAGGGTGGCGCTGGCTTCGTCGGCGGCACTCATGGCGTGATGTTGCAAACGAACGACGCCGGCAATACCTGGCAATCTGCAAGTTCAGCACCGGTCTTTAACTCGTCCTACGGCCCCGGGGCCGTCTATGGATTAAGCTTTGCCGATTCTCTTTCGTTGTTCGCCGCCGGCGATCAGCGCATGATCGTTCAAAGCATGGATGGAGGTCAATCCTGGAATTCGATGAACACGCTTGCTGTCCCTACAACTGACCTGATTCGATCGATCCGTTTTGTAACTTCAGGGATCGGCTTTATCGGTACTTCGGATGCGTATGCTGCTCCTTCTGGCTCGATCTGTAAGACCACGGACGGCGGCCAGTCCTGGATTCCCACATTCACTACCCACGGTGGTATTTATAACATCGATTTCCTTGGCTCGAACGGTGTGGCGCAAGGACGTTTCGGTGTAAATTACTGGACCAATGATAATGGTACTTCGTGGAATCCGGGTTCTTCGGACGTTCCGAATGCCGTTATTTATCGCTCGGCGTTTACAAATCCTTCGACGGCCTTTGCCGTGGCGATGGAAAATGAGAGCCTGGGCTATATTCTTAAATCTACCGACGGCGGACACAACTGGCATACGATCAAATCGGTACCGTTTGGCCTTCAGGGTATTTCATTCAACGGAAATAACACGGTCACTGCGGTGGGCTATGGCGGGATCGTCTATGAGTCAACCGATGGCGGCTCCACCTGGAACCAGGAGAAAGCCGGCAATTATCGATGGATCGATATCCGGTATATTAACTCGACCAGGGCGATCGTCGTAGGTCAGAATGGCCGCATTTACACTCGGGATTTACAGCACTAAAACAGTCGATCTTTTTCAAATGAACTGCGCCGCATACCCGTGCGGCGCCGTTCTTCTTTGTTCCAACTGATATTTTTGGAAATCTATATTTAGGAGAGATTTTAAATAAAGGGAGTGTTTCGGACTAAACTTTTTAGCACCCGAATATCTTGCTTTGCTCGTTCCGTCTACAACTGATTGTCCTGATCCTGCTAGAACTATCAGCGGCCAATTCTTTTGGTCAGGCGCAATCGCACGTCGAATTGGATTATCGCTTCGGTCTTCTTAAAGCTGCAACGCACGCTCCGAATGTTATCAATCAAAACTACAGCGGCTCCGGCGAAGGACTTAGTCGAGAAAATACATTCGGCATCGGCTATAGCAGAACAATCACTTCCGTATTTCAGAACAATCTTAATATTGATGGGAAAGCAGGCCTCTTTCAATCGCTAGGGAGTTTTGCGGCAAGTGATGGCGCTTTTTCTCTTTCCCATACCGCAACCTTTCTTCGGTTTGGAGCCGATCTCTCCCATTCTTTTCCAGGCACTGAGCTTGGAATTGGAGCGTGGCTCGATCTACCACTGTCACAATCGTTGACAGAAGCCGTGACTTCGCAGGGTACAACACGTTCGGACAACTCTCTATTATACTCGTCGATCCCGTTTGGATTGAAATTGGAGATTGGGCTTACCGATCGAGTAATTTCTTCGCTTCCCCTCTATCCTCGGCTGTTCTCGGAATTTGATCTCGGAGCGTATCGTCAACCGGAAGTATCGCTTGGCCAAGCCGCTTCTATTGGTATAGGCCTGCAATGGAGTTTTATGTCGGCAATGCCAGACACTATAACAAGCATACCTATTTCAGAAAATAGTGGGAGGCAATTAGAAGCTCAGGTTCACTTTGTTTATCAAGGTCATCCGATTCGACCGGGAGAGAAAGTGCTTATCGAGCCGCAGGATACGATCTTTCGGCAATACGCAATGCTCCCCTCTTATCTGCCCAACTCTTACCACCATCTTACGCAAGAAGAAGCAACACGATTTTCCATCGACTCCCTTGCACGATTGTCCGAAGATCAGCTTTTTGCTGAATTACCAAACTTAATTGGTATGCGGTTGAAAGCAGATGCGGCCCAGTCCATCCTATTAAAGGCAAAGGATTCGATCGCAGCCCATGAGATAACCGATTACCTGCAACATATTTTCAGCATTCCTCAAAACCAGGTCACACTCGCAAACAGAGAAGACCGTTTGGAACACGTTGCGATCGATCCTCTATCAAATTCTCTCCTATCGCCTGCTGTAACCCAGTGGATCGAACGAAGCTACTTGTTACGCGAGATCGGCCTGGAGCATTCGGTCAAAACAGGTTCAGCAAATTCCTGGCATATTACGGTCGAACAACAAAATGGGCCGGTCACTACTATTGCGGATGGACATGAAGGTACGTTATCGTTAGATGGCATTCGTGCCAGTAATAACTCTCCCATCGTTGCGACGCTGTATGCTAGTGATAACTTCGGCTCACAAATAACGGCCAGCGACACCTTACATCTTGGGCTCTCCGGAGGAGACCAGACGACAGCCCCCACCGTTACACGCTTTGTGCTACTTGCCGATTCTTCACAAATGATAACGGTAAATCGTCTTTGCCAAAAAATGCACGAGCTATTGCCTGCTAAGCAAACAAGCATTGACTATTTCTTCGATCGCTCAGGATTCCCCGGCTGGCTGCAAACTCGCATAGCCCAGTCCGGTATAGCAGGACGGGAATCCAGCCATACTCTCGATTTTGATGACGTTATTGGGCCTCGGGCCATTATTACGATCCAAAAATAACCGTTCGTTGGATGGCTTATTTTCTCTCCTGAATTGTTAGTTTCGGATAACGCAAAACGGATGAAGTCCCGAACGAAGACCACTACTGCCAGACCCCTAACGAACGGATCCGCATCGAGCATAGCCAACGCACCGGCGGAAACCCGGCGTGTGACCACGCGCACGATCCGCGAAATGAAAAAGCGTGGCGAAAAAGTAACGATGGTTACCGCCTACGATTTTACGTTCGCACGTCTTTTCGATGACGCCGGAGCCGATGTACTGCTCGTTGGTGATTCTCTCTCGAATGTCATTCAGGGAAATGAAACGACAATTCCTGTGACGCTCGATGAGATGATCTATCATGCTCGGCTTGTCGTGCGCGGCGTTCGCGAACATGCGATGGTCATCTGCGATATGCCCTTTATGAGCTTCCAGGTCTCTGTCGAAGAAGGCTTTCGTAATGCCGGGCGTATTATGAAGGAAACCGGTGCCGGAGGGATCAAGATCGAAGGAGGCGAGCGCGTTACCGATCACGTTCGACGTATGAGCGAGGCTGGCATTCCGGTCATGGGTCACTTAGGCCTCACGCCACAATCGATCCATCAGTTTGGTACCTATCGCACTCGCGGCATCACGAAGGACGAAGCTAATCGGATCAAGCAGGATGCAAAAGCATTGCAGGATGCCGGAGTTTTTGCTATTGTTCTCGAAAAAGTACCGGCTTCGCTTGCAAAAGAGATTACGGAGATGCTTACCGTTTCAACGATCGGGATTGGCGCCGGTAAACATTGTGATGGGCAGGTCCTTGTTATGCACGACCTTCTGGGACTGACCGAGGAATTTCATCCGCGTTTTGTTCGCCGGTATGCAACGCTCGCGGAGACCGTACGAACCGCTATACGCAAATACGATTCCGATATCAAAAAAGGACGTTTCCCTAATGAATCGGAATCGTATTGATGCGATACTAAAACTCAGTACTTGTAGAAGCCCCGCCCACTCTTTTTGCCGAGCATTCCGGCTGCCACCATCTTCTTTAGAAGCGGACATGCACGATACTTGGAATCACCCAAGCCATCGTGAAGCACATTCATAATGGCGAGGCACACATCCAGGCCGATAAAATCCGCGAGTTGTAGTGGCCCCATGGGGTGTGCCATTCCGAGCTTCATCACTGTATCAATGTCTTCTGCCTTCGCGACGCCTTCCATCAGCGTGTAGATCGCTTCATTGATCATCGGCATCAGAATGCGATTCGAGACGAATCCCGGTGCATCATTTACTTCGACCGGCGTCTTTCCAACTTTTTCGGATAACGCCTTTACCGTCGAATAGACCTCATCCGTTGTCGCAAGACCGCGAATGATCTCCACCAGTTTCATCACCGGTACCGGATTGAAGAAGTGCATGCCGATGACATGACTCGCGCGTTTCGTTGTTGCGGCAAGCTCGGTAACCGAGATCGAACTGGTATTGGAAGCCAGGATCACACCTTCGCGAGCATTATTGTCGAGCGTTTGGAAGATCTCCTTTTTCAAATCATATCGCTCGGTCGCAGCTTCAATAACAAAGTCTGCTGCCTTTACGGATGTAGCAAGCTGCGTCTCCGTCTTGATATGAGCGAGCGTATTCTTCTGATCGTCTTCGGTGATCGCTCCCTTCTTCACCTGACGGCCGAGATTCGCTGTGATGGTTGCAATGGCGCGATCGAGCGCCTGCTGGCCGACATCGACGAGTGTAACGTCATACCCATTTTGTGCGAAGACGTGCGCAATACCATTACCCATGGTACCGGCGCCAATAACAGAAATATTCTTGATCGACATGGAGCTGTTAACTATGAGGGAAAAATCGTGATACGTGGAGAACAGACCAAGCTGCCATGCTATGGTCACGATGTAAAACGAATAGAAAGCGGCAAAAACTCCGTGCCTTGCTTCGCTAACCTTGCGTTTGGCCTTGGAGCACTCGTTCTCTTGTACGCTCGGTCTTGAGATGCAAAAACGGGATCGAGAGCATGTCTTTCAGGACCTTAAGCGAGCGAACGAAATTATACGTAATACGCGTATCGGGATCGTGCGTCCACTCGACCGGGAATTCGGTGACTTTGAACTTCATCCGCTTAGCGAGCCACAGCACTTCGCCATCGAAGATCACCGAAGTGAGCTTGATCCTCGAGAAAATTTCGTGTGTGGCTTCGTGAGTAAAAAGCTTGAACCCACACTGGGTATCTTTTAATTTGAGCCCGAGATAATTGCGCTGGATAAATCCGAACAACTTCGCAACTCGTTCGCGAATAAATGATTGGTGCTGTACTATTGTGGTATCCTCCACCGCACGCGAACCGATCGCGATGTCATAGCCCTGATCGAGAAGCGCCTCAGCGCGAACGAGGTCTTCCAGCGGCACGGCATAATCGGCATCCATAAACAGGACGCGCTTGCCGGTCGCTTGCTTCATCCCGAACTTGATCGCTTTGCCTTTTCCGCCATTCGGGGTATATCCGAACCACTTACCGCGAACATTGAATGGCAATTCCTGAAAGGCCCGTGCTGCCACATCGGTCGTACCATCGGTGCTGCCATCGCTGACAACGATGATCTCATGCCGGCCTGGTTTGGTCGAAAGATATTGGATCGTACGCTCGAGCGTCCGCGGGAGACGGTTCGCCTCGTTGTAGCAGGGAATGACTATGGAAAGATCGCAATCGTCCAGTAATTGCATGGGCCTAAGGCCGAAGCCGATAGATGATGGTGTGCTGTATCGTATCCTCGGGCCAGTATTGGTAGTCAAGAAGCTGTTCAAGTTCGGGAAAACGCAGCCGGATAGTAGTCCGGCTGTCATCGTTAGTATTTCCTTGTGACGTATACCGGTCATCGGTCTCAACAAGGAAAAGCGTCGGAGGGTTACCCAAAAGACTATGCACTAATTCATCCCGTTCTTCGTGCGGAGGAGCGATCGGCTTAAAGTGGATGGTATTTAAGAATTTTGTTGCCGGCACGCGACCGGTCTTCCAATACACATACGGCTGAAATCCAAAAATAAAGATGCGGTCGCTGGGACGTGTATGGCTGCTCACATAATTGGCGATCGAATCTCCGGCAATATATCCGTTGGCGGGCTGCTTCCCTTCTGATATTTTTACCAACTCCTCTACTCGTTCGTGCAAAGGATGGAAAGACGTCCATATATAACAAAGCACGACCAAGCCAACAGCAACAAGGACCGAATTTACTGCTTTGGGCAGCCAATCCAAACTGGACATCGCTTTAACAATATGGCCAACGCCCGCACCAATCAACAGATCGACCCACGGCAGCAATACCGCATAGTGATACTTATATCCTTTATTCTGAAGTTGGACAACCAGCAATGCGACCGTCGCGCCGAGCAATAACAGTATCAGCGAGCGAAAGACATTAAAATTGTGCTTCGCGCTTTGCTTGCGATCTGTGATCCAGATGCTCCATCCGAAAGCGGCGGCAGCGATCCACACGAGATCGACCACCTGCGATGCCGTCCTCAGGTTTTGAAATAGCGTAAACTTCCCGGAATAATTCGTCGAGACGTACGATGCCGTCGACGACATCGTTAGCTGGTAGAGCGGCCCGAGCTCACCGTTAAGATAGAGATAAAGGCTTTGCACACCAATGACAGCGAGGAATCCCACCACCATCATCGAGAGCGCTTTTACCACCGCATATCGGTCGTGACCGGAATGCTGCCAGAGCGCCGCAGCGATCGGCATCAAAAAAAGCGCGTTCGGATACTTAAAGTAAAACGTGGCGCCAACCAATACTCCCGCGAACAGCGCTCGCGTCAATAATCGCTCGCTTTCGAACTTCGCGCGTCGAGGAACGACGAGCAAAAGCGCGGCTAAAACGAGCGGGACGCAATATGTCTCTGCCTGAGCGGTATCCCAATGCCCGAAGATATAATATTGAATGACATAGATCAGCGAGGCGAAGACAGCGGAGAATAGACGCCACGGTGTGTTCTTCCACAATCGAAATGCGAGCGCCACGATAAGCGCGACTGTGAGCAGCGCATTCAGGTAATCGAAAATGCGGATGGCCTGGACGCTATTGCCAAAGATCGCGAAGGCCGTGGCGTAGGTATAGAATATATTGGGCGGCTTGATGTCCCAAAAGTCGATATACGGTTTTGCGCCGTGTAGGATTGCTGAGCCGCCGTACGCGAAGGTCCCCTGGTCGTAATCGAAAGGCCAGAAGATCGTTGGGAAAAGAAGGATCGCCGCGCCGACTACCGTCAGCAGCAAAACAGTGCGGGAAGAGAGGCTCTTAGTGGATAACGAAGAGTGGACAGTGGATAGTGCTTTCACGACTTTGATTTAACTATCCACGCTACTCTCTCCGTTCTCCGTAGATAGCTGATAGTGGATAGTGGACAGTTTATAACGAATAGAGGATAGATGATAGTGGTTTCACAACTTTGATTTGACTATCCTCTCTTCTCTATCCACTATCCCCTATCCTCTATCCACTATTTTTAGAGTCGTTCAACGATCATGCTCGTGGCTTCGCCGCCGCCGATGCAGATCGAGGCAAGGCCGATACGCTTGTTCTTGCGCTCGAGAGCATTCAGGAGCGTAATAAGAATGCGCGTGCCGCTGGCGCCAATAGGATGTCCGAGTGCGATCGCGCCGCCTAAAACATTGAGCTTCTCGAGCGGAATTCCGAGTTGGTTCTGCGTCGCTAATGCTACGACCGCAAACGCTTCGTTGACCTCGAACAGGTCGATATCATCCAGCGACATGTTCGCACGCTTCAGTACCGACTTGATCGAGTGGATCGGCGCGGTGGTGAATTTCGCCGGCTCCTGCGCGTGCGACGAATAGGCGATAATGCGCGCCGAGGGCTTCCAGCCGTGCGCTTTTGCCACCTCATCACCGGCAACGACCAACGCCGCGCCGCCATCATTGATCGAGCTCGCATTCGCGGCCGTTACCGTGCCATCCTTTTTGAAGACCGGCTTGAGCGTCGGGATCTTATCGTACTTAACCTTGCGAGGATTTTCGTCTTCGGAAACCTCGACCGTTTCTTTGCCGCGTACGACCTGCACCGGCACGATCTCGCTCTTGAACGCGCCGTTATCGATTGACTCGTTCGCCAGCTTGAAACTGCGGATCGCAAACTCATCCTGCGCGGTACGCGGCACCGCACATTCATCGGCGCAAAGCTCCGCCGCATTGCCCATGTGGAAATCATTGTAGACATCCCACAGGCCATCCTTGATCATCTCGTCGATGAGTTCGCCGTTGCCCATTTTGTAACCGGTGCGAGCGCGGCCGAGAAGATACGGCGCGTTGGACATCGACTCCATGCCGCCGGCAACGACAACGTCAGCATCGCCAAGCATGACATTCTGTGCTGCCATCATTACGGCCTTCATGCCCGAGCCGCATACTTTGTTGATCGTCGTGCAGGGTGCGCTGACCGGAATGCCCGCGCCGATCGCCGCCTGGCGCGCCGGCGCCTGGCCGACTCCCGCCGTAAGTACGCAGCCCATGTACACCTCATCGACCTGATCGGGGCGAACGCCGGAGCGTTCGAGGGCTGCCTTGATAGCGATCGAACCGAGCTTCGGCGCCGAAACGTCTGCCAGAGAGCCGAGAAATGTACCAATAGGAGTGCGTGCGCCGCGGAGGATGACTGGTTTCATAGAAGTCTTAAAGAGTGCTAAACAGTGCTAAGTGCTAAAGTCCTGAGTGCTAAGAATATTCGAGCGTAAGAACCGGCGCGAAAACAAGGGTGTGGAGGATTTTGTCCCGAGAGGAATTCAACCTCTGGAAGGACCGAACCTTGCAAAAAGCGCACATTCTGAGCGAAGCGAAGAATCGGTGGCCGTTAAGCGACTTGCGAAGAAGAAAGAGGTGCATATTACCGTGAGCACCGAACGACGAGAACCCGAGTCGGCTAAGTTAATGCGCGAACATCCATTCATCGCCCCAGGCGCAAAACCTTTGACACGCGAAGAGCTCTACGACCGTAAGTGATTTTGGAGCGATATCCAAAAAGTGAGTAATAACTTCCTTAGCCACCAAGACTACATATAAAATCGATACTCAGGCCGCGGTGTAATCTCGACCGCCAATTCTGAAAGAATTTCTCCAACTTTTTTTGAAAAAGCCAGAGTTATAGGGTCTGAAGATGCGAAGTTAGCCGAATTCCAGTTCATTTTTGTAAGGCAAAGAACTTCTGCAAGAAGTTCGCTCCAAGGAGTATCCCCGTAATGTTCAATGACCTGCAAAGGCATGGGAATCCTCGGCCCTTGATATGTTTTTAAGAATGGAGTATATCCTACCGTATATAAGAGGAATTTTTGAATGCCAAGCTTTACGTATGTGCCTCTTAGTGGTGCGTAGAGACCGCTCCGAACCAATTGCAAAGAACCGGAAGAGTCAAATGCGACAAGATCATAATTAGGAATATCAGTGAGTGCTTCCTTGAATCCTGCAAGCTCTTCCTGCCAGTATTTTGAAGATTTATGAACAACGACCCGGGAGGGTGAGGCACCGCCATTTTGCTTTGTATAAAGCGCTATGGCATCCCTTAAGAGTTGCGTAGCACTATTCTTATCAAGATGGGGGCTGTTACCATTTTCTTCGCTGTTCCACTCAAATGCACTGCCACGTAAAACGTATCCGTGTCCACTCGCAGAAAAAGTCTGAGCCATGCTAGTCCTTACAAGCGACTGCTCAGTCGCATCATGAAAGAAAGAGACGCCTACATAGCAAGTACTTTCATCAAGCCCATCGGCTCTCCATGGTGTACCACCGGCCTTGTAATAAAGAGCGGTCATGAGATTCCAAGCCCTAGTAGCTGCATCCTGCGTACTCTTGCCCGTCGCGGTGCTGTTCCTCTGAGCGATGGTTTTAGGCCATACAATTTGAATGGGGAAATTATGAAACATTGCTGCTCCTTTTAACCCGCGGCGCAAATTGGAATGCTCTAGAAGTTCTTCTTCTTCCGAAGGTTCAACCGACGGCAGAAAGAGATCGAACTGATCCTCTTTTTTCCTTCGCCCGAATTTTTTCCACCACTTGTTCTTTCTGGGTTTCTTTCTGTCTACAACACACGTGTCGACAACTTCCTGGGGGAGACAGCAAATCACAACGTCAGGTTGAGGCTCTCGTCCAGCTAGCACTTGCAGTGCGTCCGAATAAAACTTTACTATCTTAGTGACCCGTTCATCGAAATTAGGAGCAAGCAACAACTTCTTAAGCTCTGCTTCTTTAAGGACGACGTTTAAAGACGGATTTGTAAAAATGGAGCAATAAAAAGGGTGTGAGGAATTAAAGCCTGGGAAATAAGGAGCACCGTGAGGTTGCCCACCATCATTGTAGATGGGGTTCGCACACTGAGTCAACCACAATTGCATGTCAGAAACGAGAGTGGCTGAACCGATTATTCCCACTCTTATTTGCGAAAGGGATCGAGGTTGTCCGGGAAGGCTGAAGGGGCCGAATTGCATTAATCCAAATTTGGGATCAACATGCCTACGGGAATCTCCGAATAGAATAAACGGCTCGTCGAAAATGCCCGCGTCGAAGTCTGTTTCTCGTTTTGATCTGGTGGTCGGGATCATAGCTATTCGATATCCAAGCCTGGCAAAATGCCAAATGTTTCTTCGATCTCGGAAGCAGCACGTTCTAAAGAATCCGAAGGCTCTTGGTAATCCCACGAAATTCCTGACGGAATTTCAACAGCGCAGAGGTTCCTTCGGATTATACACTTTTGACTCCCGCACCTAATACTAAATGTCTTTGCGGTATCTTGTTTGCGCGCTAAATAGGCTGCCCAAAAATGGAGATGATAAAATACACTCTCATTTCTTTCAGCATTGGTCCACTTGCTGATTAATTTACCGATCAAAGGTCCAGTCTTGATCTCCTCACCATTCGTTGTTAAAACCCATGTCGGCCTAAGCTTAAGGTAAAAGCTTTCGTCGATCATAAGAAAAGAAACGTATGCAGACTGATGAAGCCAAGATTCAATTGTATCGTCCTGCGCTCTCAATGCTTTAACGACTGTTCTTTCGGTGGAACGGTGTCCTGCAAACCATGAAATCTTCCTTTCAGCTGGGCCTGGATTGGCGGCAAAATGGTATCGACCTCGTTTCTCTTTATCGGGAAAAACATAGAATGGCCTAAAGTGCTTGGTCAATTCCATATTTAGCAAAGAAATGACCACTTTGTGTTCATTTGCGATGTAGTCCTCGGTTAAATATTGAATGGTTTCCGAGTGTTTTGTGAACGCGTCTAGCCCGACTTGGTCAGACCTGGGATCGTGAAATGAAATAAGATGATCTGCAAGAACGCGAAATGCAGGTGCGAACCCGATGTCCTCAATAAGCATCTCTACCATTTCATTCTTAGTTGGGATTTTTCCATTCGAAAGCGGGAGCAAAGGGGCAACATAAATCCATTTAGGCAGTGCTTCAACCTTAAGAAGATTTAGTCGCAGTTCTTCTGAAATATTATCCCCTTCAATTTTGACACCTGCAAGTTTGTTCTTTGGAATAGAGCTTTTTAGAGTCTCCACAGATGAGAGCAATTTGCCAATCTCTTTGACGCCGCTTTTGTACTCCTTACCACGAAGGTCAATGTAGTTGAGGTGCCCAATCAGAGCAGGAATATATGGACAATTTTCTGCTAACACAGGAATGATTCGATGGGCCCGATTCATTGGATCAGAGGCAATCGTTGCCATCCACTCAGCCTCTGTCCAGCCACTCCCTTCTTCGAAATAAGAAGGAGTCATTAGTAACAAGACGAAACGGGACTTCTCAAGCGCACTATTAATCTGCGCAACTGTACTAGATGTTTTTTCTAAATTAGAATTATCAATCCATACCCGAATATTTGGGCCATTTATTTTAATTGTGGCCAGATCTTTAGCTAGCTTAACGGCGAGATTGTCGTCGGCTGTTCGATGGGAGATAAAAATATCATATTCGGGCGCCATTCTATTACGTGAAACACAAACAGCTCAAAATAGCTTTCGGAATACTACTTTAATTCTTCGCGAGTAGATCGCAATTCAACTGCTTAAACCAGTGCTAGTTTAAGCAACCGACCGGGGGGGGGAGACTTGCCGGGGTATTCATTTGGGCGCCGATGCTCGACCGGACGCTCAAGGCGAAGACGGACGATCAGCGGAATTCACGCGAACACTTCAGAAAAGTAAACGTCATTCGGAGCGTCACGATAGGTGGCGTTATACTGCTGTTTTTAGTATTCACGACCATTGCGCTACTGTCAGGCTATAAGGATGTCGCATTCGAAGTGATTAAGATGATGGCCGCGTTTACTGCTGGTGGAGCGGCTGGGTATGGTATTCGGGGTTCAGGCGCTAAAGTGTCTGAACAGTCTTCCGAACCGGAGACAAATCCGAATGCATAACCGATTCTTAGAAAGTTTAAAGAATACATTACCTTACTGCTTCCGAGCAGCATCAACTCAATTCAGTTTTTCCAGCCCTGCAACGCGCCAACGTTAGCGGGGTTTTTATTTAGTCAAACGTGGTGCGATAGGTGGCCGGCAGCGAAAAATACTCGTCCGCTCGGTCCATCGGCATCCGAGACTTGAATCCTTTCGAGATTTCTAAATATGAAAGGAATCTCGATAACCGGTTGGGCACTACAGACTGAGGTGCGGAGTCCTGCGCTTCAAATTCCTTCAGTATCTGTTCGATAGATTCGTTTGAGTCACCTGAATCGTACCAGTACGACGTGCCTTTTACTTCTGTTAGTTTGTACGTCATACACGGCGAACGACCCTCCCGACTCAGCCGTTCCGTAGGACATGATTCTCGATTGTTCATGCACGTTTTTATGCCTCGATGCGGCAGCATGGACCGCCGTTGGGACAATCGCTCTTGCGTTATTGACGCTTTTTCTCTGGCGAGCTGCACTACGTCAACTCGACGAACAACGTAAACAATTTACCTTGTTGAATAAGGCCATTGTTTATGTGCAGTCTATAAGAACAAGGCCCGTCCCTGAGTCAGAAGATATGGAGATTGACGTAGTTCTCAAAAACGGTGGCAATCTAACCGCGAACGGAAGGATACTTGTGGTTGCTGGAAGTTTTGATCGCGACATGCTCCTATCGCAAGTGGAGCATGGAGCCGAACCCTTAGTGCTCTATCCGCAGACGGACACAGTTAAGGCAATCCCGATAGACGACGAAGAACGAACTCATTTAACCGAGGGCAATCACTATTACATACTCGTACGTTTCGAATATGAAGCAATTCCTGGCGAGCGCCTTCTTTATGAACTTATTGCGAGATGGGATGCAATAGGAGATAGACCCATAAGGGAGGAAGAAAGCATCCGTTCAATCAGCTAAATAATGATAAGCAGAACGCATGGACAACGATAATTTCTACCAAAGGGTCCTACTTCCAATCTTTGAATTTCTAAAATACGAATGGGAAGCAAGGGGAGAGAATCATTCTGCGGAAATTCTAAAACCGGAAGGAGTGATGCGAAGATTATCCATGAAGGAGAAGTCCGGAGAACATACGTTTGGTTATCTTCTTATAGCCACAGAGATTCCAGAGCATAATCGAGTGTCACTTTTGGGAATCTGTTCGCTCGATAATAACGCGGATCGTACAGAATCTCTCTATATGCCAACGGATGAATTGGATGAGCAGGTAGTTAGGGGCTTAATCTCCGATCTCGAATACAAGCTCGAACGCCTTAAACGAAACCGACGAATTAGGTAATATCAAAAACCACAAACCCCGTCTCACCGGGCTTTCATATTAGAACAGTACCCGACCGGAGCTACTTCCTTCAATGCCTTCGGCATTGACAAAACCTTTACTTTGAAGCTTTTGCGCGCAGGTTGAGGGTCCCGCGCTCGACATTCTCTTAAAGTATATAATTATCAAAATATCCGCTATTATTGGGAACTTTTTGACCTCGTTATTATGTTCTATTATTTCGCGGTTCGGTATGTTTGCTTGAGAAAGTGAGTTGCTATCAGACCGCTAAGCGGTCCCGATCCTACCTGGTGAAACACGCCTCTGTCAGTACAGACATCTAGAAATTAGAGCTACGCGTGATCCCTCCCGTTTAGAAGATAGATCGTCGCTTACTTCCGTGCGTTACGGAGTCCTATTACGGAGACAGTAATGCACCGGCCTACCACCCCACGGATTGTCGAGCGGGGACGCTCGACCTACGCGCGCGGTGCGCTAACTCCTAAGGTGGCCGTCGTTCGTTGGAAATTGATTGTGTCCTGTTGCAGTGTACTATGCGATGGGACTTTTTGCTCGGCCCGCCTGGCTGGCGATCCGGAGATCGCCAGTACACCCGACCAACTCGTAATTCTTAATTCGTAATTATTAATTAAGAAGCGCTGTTTGTCAGGCGTGAAAAAAATCAGAGTTCTCATCGCTAAAGCCGGTTTGGATGGTCACGACCGCGGCGCCAAGGTTATTGCCGCTGCCCTGCGGGATGCCGGAATGGAAGTCATTTACACCGGCCTTCGTCAAACCCCGGAGATGATCGCGGAAGCGGCGCTCCAGGAAGACGTCGATGTAGTCGGTATTTCGATGCTCTCCGGCGCCCACATGACGATCTTCCCACGGGTCCTCAAACTGCTGAAAGATCGCGGCCTGGATGACGTCCTGCTTACCGGCGGCGGCATCATGTCGAACGAGGATATCGAAGAACTGAAAAAAATGGGCGTCGGCCAACTCTTCACGCCCGGCGCGCCAATGTCGGCCATCGCGGAATATATTCGCACGTGGGTCGCGGAGCACCGGGTGTCGTCGGTAGCGTAAAAAGCAGCCGGCGTCGTAGCGTAAAAAGCAGCCGGCGTCGTAGCGTAAGAAGCGGCCGGCGTTGTAGCGTAAAAAGCGGCCGGCCACCGAAAATGGCTGGCACGACCCCGATTGACGCGATGTTAGGCGCGCTCGCAGATTATTAAATTGGAGAGGTGCAGGAGTGGTTTAACTGGGTCGCCTGGAAAGCGGCTGTACGTTAAAAGCGTACCGAGAGTTCGAATCTCTCCCTCTCCGCAAGGTTTGAGTCATGTCGGAACGAGCAGAAAAAATACAAGCGATTCGCACGCTCCCGGAGGAGCTTCTAAAGGCCATTTCCGGCCTAAATGATGCTCAACTGGATACGCCGTATCGCGAAGGCGGTTGGAGCCCGAAGCAGATCATCCACCATTTGGCCGATTCCCACATGAATGCGTTCGTGCGAATGAAGCTTCTCCTCACCGAGGATAATCCGACCTTCAAAACGTACGATCAGGATGCGTGGGCCAAAGCGCCGGATTATCGTTCGAATATCGCAACCTCCCTTTCGATCATTGCGGGCCTCCAACTGCGAATGACGGACTTGCTAAACACCGCTGCGGAATCGGATTGGTCTCGCTCAGCGAACCACCCGGAAAACGGCACGATGACGCTCGATGACCTGCTCAATATTTATTCGGCTCACGGCAGAAATCACGTCGAGCAGATTTTGAGCCTGAGAAAGCAGCGGGGCTGGTAATATCTACCGCCGCTGACGTGGTAACGGGTGGATCTTCTTCATCGAGAGAATTTGAAATTCGCCCGGCTTTTGCTCCTCGATCGTAAAGCTAACGGTATCGCCTTCCTTCACGCTTTTCATCACAGCATCGCTCTTGACGGGATAGGCGTAGGTCATCGGATGAAGTAAATTAGGAATTGTGCCGTGCGCCAGCGTCACCTGGTGATGCTCGAAGTCGATCCTCCGCACGATCCCCCGCCCACTGCTCACCCCGACGTCAACCGGGAATATCTTGTTGCAACCGGCGAACAGAAGTGTGAAGTAAAAAGCACAAAGTATTGGAACAGCCAGTCGGCGGCTAAAAAAGAAATTCTCTTTTTCTTCGTGCTTCATAACTCATGCTTTATACTTATACTATGCCAGTTTCTTCCTGAACCGTAAAGAGGCAAGAGTTAAGATACAAACGCCGAAAATAAATAAGGCAAGCGCCTGAGGCCACAGAACATCGAATCCGACGCCGCGCAAAAAAACATCCCGGATGATCTCGAAAAAGTAGCGCAACGGCAAAAGATACGTGACGTATTGGATGATCTTCGGCATGTTTTCGATCGGGAAAATGAAGCCCGATAGAAAATTCATCGGCATGATGAGGAAAAATATGGTGGTCATCATGGCCTGCTGCTGAGTTTGACTGACGGTCGAAACGAACAAGCCAAGGCCGAGCGTCGTCATGATAAAGAGCAGGGAAAGTCCGCCAAGAAGCCAAATGCTGCCGCGAACGGGAATCCCAAGAACGATCGTGGTACCGGCAATAGCGAGCACAATATCGATCGCACCGATAATAAAGAACGGCGCCAGCTTCCCAATGATGATCTGGTACGGTTTAATCGGCGTGACGATAAGCTGCTCCATGGTACCAGATTCCTTTTCCTTTACTATCGCAAGCGCCGTTAACAAGACTGTTGCTTGCAATAGCAGCGTACCGAGAATGCCAGGAACGAGGAAGTTTCTACTCTTAAGTTCTGGATTATACCAGACGCGAACTTCCGGGATCACTTGGATAGGGTGCAAACCGCCAAACCCACGGCGAGAAAAATTCTGGACCAAAATATTTTGCGAATATCCCGCAATGATCGCTCCGGCATAATTGAGTCCGACCGAAGCGGAGTTGCTTTCGGAGCCATCTACGATCACCGGCAGTGGTACACTTGCATTTCGTTTAATATCCCGACCAAAATTTTCGGGGATGATCAGCGCGAGAGAGGCTTTACTTCTATCGATATAGGGATCGACATCCGAAAGCTTATCGACATACCCTACGATCGGAAAATAACCGGAATTCGAAAAACGGGCGATGAGATCGTGACTCTCTATCGAATGGTCCATATCGCAAACCACCACGGGGACCGTATTCACATCCATGTTGATCGCATAGCCAAACAGAAGAAGCTGCGCGATGGGACCAATAAGAATAAGCTGCACAATGCGCGGATCGCGGCGCAGTTGCAGAAATTCTTTTCTTAGCATGTGAAGCAGAGTTCTCATCTTCTCTAGGAGCTTATACTCGAAAAACGGATTTCCTCATCTTATTCCAACTGATCGCCGTAATGCCGAGAGCAAAGAGAGTCATAAACAGTGTCTCCTGCCAGAGCGCGGATAATCCAACTCCTTTTAAGATGATCGAGCGAAGTATGAATAGAAAATAGCGCGCTGGGTTAATAAACGTGATCCATTGGATCACCTTCGGCATATTGGCGATCGGGAAAGCAAAGCCCGAAAGCATAAAGGTCGGCAAAAACGAGACCAGCGTTGCAAGCTGAAATGCTTCGTCCTGTTTATTAGCGACTGTAGAGACCCACATACCAAGGCCAAGTCCGCAGAACGTGAAGATGAGAGTCTCAAGGAAGAGGAGCAGCATACTCCCACGCACGACCACATTGAATAATGCGTACCCTGTAATAAGAATCAGGACCGTTGCGATGAGAGAGATAAGGACGTACGGCATCGTCTTACCGACCAGCAATTCCATCGGGTGGATCGGCGAGACACTGATTTGCTCTATCGTCCCTTTTTCACGCTCGCGAACAATGGAAAGGGAAGTTGAAACGACCGTACTCATCATGAGAATAAAGCCGATAAGTCCTGGCACCATGAACTTCGCGCTCTTTAGCTCGGGATTGAACCAGATTCGTGGCCGGTAGTCGATCGGCAGCGTGGGTTTGCTCATGCCGAAACGCTGTAATGCCTGCAGCGAAATATTCGTAGAGTAATCCTGCGTCATCGCGACGAGATAACCAGCGGCTGTGGCGGCTGTCGTAGCATTCGCACCATCGACCAGGACTTGTATACTCACCGATCGGTTCGCCAGCAAATCTTCCGAGAATCGTGGTGGAATAACCACGACTACGCGCGCTTTCTGGGAAGGAATGACCGTATCGATCTCCTGTTCGCTCGAGATCGAGCCAGCAAAATCAAAATACTCGGAATGGATGAACTGTTGAATGAACTCACGGCTCATCGTCGAGCGATCCTGGTCATAGACCGCAAGTGGAATATGCTGGACATCATAATTCAGAGCATAACCAAACATGATGAGCATAAAGGCAGGCACCACGAGCAGCACACCGAGCGAGCGTCGATCCCGCATGATCTGCCGGAATTCCTTCCGAATAATAGGACGTATTCGATGGACCGATATCATCTTTTTTGCTCGGCCTCCTGCCGGTCGATCAAGTGAATGAATACATCTTCTAAGGATGGTACGATCGGCTCGATACGAGAAGGCGAAATATTATGGGCGCCCAAAACCTCGCGGATCACCTTTTCGGCGTTGTATCGTTCGGCTATACTTACATGCAGAAATGTACCAAAGACCGACGTTTCTTCGACTCGATCGTCTTCATCGAGAAGTGCCATCGCTTCGATGATCCGCTCGGTCTCCACTTCTAATACTGGTGTTCGAATGTATTCTTTCTTTAACTGCTCCGGCGTACCGACCGCTATCATTCGGCCAGCATGGATCAGCATGATCCGATTGCAATATTCCGCTTCGTCGAGATAGTGAGTCGTGACAAAAACGGTAGTGCCTTCTTCAGCAAGTTGACGAATGAGATCCCAAAATCGGCGACGCATAATGGGATCGACGCCACCCGTTGGCTCATCTAAGAATACTACTTTAGGCGAATGAAGCATCGCACACGCGAGTGCAAGTCGTTGCTTGAATCCACCGGGCAATTCTCGAGGTAAACTTTTTTCTCGTCCTTCGAGACCCGCAATACCGATCGCCCAAGCCTGGCGTTTGGCGATCATCTCATCGGAAAGACCGTAGATGCCGCCCCAGAACCGAATGTTCTCTGTCACCGTCAGATCATCGTAGAGCGAAAACTTCTGCGACATATAGCCGATATTTTCCTTGACGCTATCAGCTTGTGAGTTGATGTCGAATCCAGCTACGGTTGCCGAGCCTCCGCTCGATTGTAATAAACCGCAGAGCATGCGGATCGTCGTCGATTTTCCAGAGCCATTCGCGCCGAGAAAGCCGAATATTTCTCCCCCATTGACGGAAAAGGAAATATGGTCTACCGCGATGAAGTCGCCGAAGCGTTTGGTGAGTTCTTTGGCTTCGATCGCAACGTCAGGCATGAGCAGGCTCCTCTTCTGAGCGTTCACGCAACAATGCTATAAAGACATTTTCAAGTGACGGCTGAATGTTGCGTATCATTTTCGTCTCAACACCGGCCTTGCTCAGCCAGCCAGTTAGGGTATCCGCTGCTACATTTCCTTCGACCACGACATTAATGCGATCCCCGAAGGTCTGCACTTCGATGACTTCCGAATATTTTTTTAAGGTATCCGTCGCTTTATTTAAATTGGAAGGAATAACTTCGAGCACGCTCCCCTTCATTTGCCGTTTGACCTGCTGCGGTGTATCGGCCAGAAGGATTTGGCCGTTGCTCATCAGTCCCACACGCGAGCAACGTTCTGCTTCATCGAGATAAGGCGTGGCCATTAAGATAGTGATACCCTCTTCGAGAAGTGAAGAGAGGATCTTCCAAAATTCCCTTCGGGAAACCGGATCAACGCCGGTGGTCGGCTCATCTAAAAAAATGATTTCCGGCTTATGAATGAGCGTCGCAGCGAGCGCTAGTTTCTGCTTCATTCCTCCGGAGAGCTTATCGGCAAGACGATCGCGAAACGGAGTGAGCCTGGTAAACTCGAGCAACTCATTTCGGCGGGCTTCATAGCCTTTTACTTCGTGAATCTCCGCGAAGAACTCGATATTTTCATCGATACTAAGATCTGGGTATAAACTGAACCGCTGTGAAAGATAGCCGATCTTTGGCTTAATACTATTAAGCTCCGTTGCCAGATCGTAGCCAAGAATCGTAGCATTTCCTTCGGTTGGTACTAAAATGCCACAGAGCATACGAATGAGCGTGGTCTTTCCCGCACCATCGGGACCAACTAGTCCAAACATCTCCCCTTTGGAGATGGTAAGATTGACACCTCGTACCGCTTCGGTCTCTTCGAAGCTCTTCTTCAAGCCGTTAATAGCGATTGCAGTGTTAGAGGGGTCGATCATTATTGCGGCAAAGACTTACCCAATATCTTTTCGAAAGCACACGACGCGATCCGTTTCTTCAAAACCGAGAGCTTCATGTGCACGAATGCTTCCTTCGTTGTCGAGCTCAACATCCGATGCAAACTCGGTACAGCCCTGTTGCCGTCCCCAAGCTTCTGCCGCCTGGACGAGGGCGCGGCCAATTCCCTGCCGTCTGGCGTCTGCTCTAACATACCAACCTTCGAGATAAGCGACGTTCCCAGAATGGCACCCGTTCACATTATTTCGAATGAACAACTCTGCAAATCCCAGGAGCCTGCCATCGACTGACTCCGCTACGAGTACTTCTGTCGGTTCACGAAGATCGCCTTGAAAATACCGCATAACGTCACGCTCGTGATCGGTATCGGAATCTGGCCAAAGATCGCGACGCATTTCAAGCCACGCCGCCGCGTCGGCCTCGGCTGCAGGTCGTATCTGCATCGTATTATCGAAGATGGACCGTCGCATCCGCGGGCAAACCTTTTTTCAATTCTCCAGTCGGATTTGGGATTTCCACTTTTACACCGAAGACGAGCTTAACACGATCGTCTTTAGTCTGTATATTCTTTGGTGTAAACTCGGCTTCGGGCGAGATATAGGTAACGGTACCGGTAAAGGTCTTATTGGGTAATCCGTCGACTTTTACATCAACCTTTTCACCAAGCTTTACGTGAGGCAGCTCTTCTTCGGTCACGTAGATCATTAAATAGACGCTGGAGAGATCGGTCACGGTGGCGACCGTAGCTCCCTGTGCGACCAATTCCCCTTGCTCCGCGACTTTATGTGTGACAATTCCTTTTACTGGGGAAATGATATAAGAATCGTCAATGGTCTTTTGAACTGCATCACGAACAGCTTCTAATTGCTGCACGTGAGCTGCAGCAGCGCTTATCTCTTCCGGTCGTGAAAGATGTTTTGCCTTGGCAGCATTTTGTTCGGCCTGCGCCAATTGGCTTTGTGCGACTTTAAATTGAGTTTCAGCCTGATCGAGCTGTTGTTTTGTTGCAGCACCGCCAGCCACAAGATTACGGACTCGCTCGTAATCATCTGCCGCAAGCTTTCGGCTTGTCTCCGCTTGTTGGACGGCTTCTTCTGCCTGCTTAATGTCTTCCGGGCGAGCCCCTTTCTCGGTGAGCGTAAGCTGCGAACGGGCAGCGTCCAGCGCCGCCTGCGCTTGCCTCAATTGAATATCGAGTGCACTACGGTCCTGTTTCGCGATCAGGCTACCAGAATCGAGGCGAGTACCTTCATCTACATATAATGCGACGATCTGTGCCGGCACTTTGGCAGCGACGTTCACATCGATCGCTTCGATCGTACCACTGGCGGTTATCTCATTTGTATTCTCTTTACCGTTGCAACCCCATGCGAGGAGGGAGGCTGCCAGAAGAGGAAGGGTCCAAAGCTGCTTCATGGGCGGTATTCTTTGCGTCTGTGAAGACGGTGAGTCGTAAAAGATATTGCATTATTAACCTGACGATAAACAATTTCAGCGCCCACCTTACTCCAAAAAAGCAACGCCTAGTTTTTTACCAATTGGCCTCTTTCGTAGTTTGCCCCGCGTCGCAACACGTAATAGTAAATTCCAGCTCTGAGATCATGGGTATCCATTTCAAACGAAGGCTTAGACGCTGACACAGGCGCACTTTTTACTTCCCTGCCGAGTGCATCGTATAATATGAATTCGCCTTCCTGTTCCGAGCCTTGCGAAATCGTAAGATGATCCCCAAATGGGTTTGGATAGCAGATGGACGACACCACAGCTTGATTTGCTTCTACTACGTTATTGGCCGCCGGATGATAGATCTCCCACAGGAGGGCATTTACATAATTTGCACAAATGATCGTATCGGTAAGCGAGTTGAGATATACGACCATTGAGATCGAGTCATGAGGCACGGTAAGCATAAAGGTGACAAAACCTAACATGGATCCAGGATGCCCGAAGATAGGCTGGTTATCATACGAGTAACCAAGAAACACATCGCCAAGGCCATAGAGAAGTCCATTGGTGAGCTGATGGAAATTGGAGAGATTTAATAACGCCGCAGTTGAAGTTTTCGATAATACTTTCCCGGTGTATAGCGCTTGAGACCACCGTGCAAGCTCTTCGGGTACAGATACCATCCCACCAGCGGCATTCGTTTCACTGAGTTGCGCCGTTTTGTCAACCCCGAACCAATCGGTTGCAGCTATTTGAGCCGTCGCATTCGAATAATCATGCGGGAAGTTCGTGGGAATAGTATCATCCCACGAACAGAGTGTATGTGTAAGACCCAACGGCGCAAGAAAGCGCGTATGAATCTGCTCGCTTACCGGTAGATGTTCGATGGAATCAGCGATCTCGCCCAGAAGTAAATAATCGGTGTTCGAATACCGGTATCCTTTGCCCGGCTTAAAATTTTCAGTGCCTACAAATTCGGAAAGAATTTCGCCTGGTGTCCAATGGTGTGAAGGATCGGTCGCATAGGCATCATTCAAAAGCGTCGTACTCGGATCGTCATTCAAATAATCGTATAGACCACTCGAGTGATTGAGAAGCTGCTGGATTGTGATTGTGGAATCGACATTCGGATAATGCGGCAAATACTTACGAATGGAATCCTTAAGCGAAAGCTTTCCCTCATCACGAAGAGCGAAGATAAGAGCCGAAACGAACGACTTGGTACTGCTCCCGATCTCAAAACTTAAGGAGGCAGACATCGGATTGTGGCCATCTTTTGTGCCGGCGGCCCCACTCCATTGCGGATAACCCGGCACAATAACGCTTGCAGCAACACCATGTCTGTCGTATAACGGAGTTAGTTGATACGTGCTTTCAAGCGCCGCTTGCAAGCGAGCCGAAAGAGAAGTATCGGTAGACGCTCGCAAATTGCTTTGCCCAGACTGGATAAGATTAGAAGTTAGCCACGGTGCCAACGCCATATTAACTTGAGCCGACGAAGACCGTGGCATAAAAAGAATCAGGACGAGAATGATGGCGAGCGAACGAGTATCCAGCTTCGTACTTTTACCCTTTTGAAAGATAATAAAAGAAAATGCGATCGGCAAAACACCTATGATGCCCAGATAGGACCAGAACATCCATTTGGGAACATCGAAGCGAAGAAGAAGCACGGCTATAATATAGACCACCGACACAGCCATCCAAATGCGGCCAGCAAACTGGTGAGTCCTTCGCCAATTTTCCGGATCTTCTAAGGTCCATGGTGTACGAACGCCGATAAAATAATTAGGCTTTATCGTCTGCAAGTAATTACCGATGAAAAAGAGAAGAACCGGTAAGCCGAGCTGCATTGAATCCCCTATGTTGATCGGAATTCCTGCCATCGGCAAGGTGGTCACAATAAATAACGCAGTTAGAAATATTGTGACGATCAAGCGGATCGGTCGCAGCACGACACCGGGCACATTCATATTGAGATATTTAGGATCGATTCGACCCAAACCTCCCAAAAGAGCGGCAACACCGATATTGACCAAGGGCACAATGAATAATCCTACCGCCTTTGACCCGAAGTTATCGGCATGGCCCTCGTAATTCCAGTGGATCGGCACCCGGTCGGGGATTTGATTCCAAAAGATCGCAATAAGGACGAAGGGAACGGCGAGAATGATGAGTTGCAACCACTCATTTTTTAAGAATCGAGACATGGCGACTTAAGATTTGCGTTTCGATTTTTGATTGAGACCAATGAGCCATGACAGCGCCTCTTCCAAGACGGTCAAATTCAGCGAGTAGACCTGAAATTGCCCTTTCCTAACGGACACGACTAACCCAGCCTGCTTGAGAATATCGAGGTGGTGCGAAATGCTCGGTTTTGTCATGTTGAATTCCGAGGCAATATCACCCGCTGCCATATCTCGCTTTTTAAGCAATTCCAGGATCCGGCGACGCGTCGGATCATCCAAGGCGTGAAAAACACGGTTCATTGATTAGATATTTAGACAACCGTCTAAATATTCTTTTCGTGCCGCGATTTTAATTGTAATTTTTAATTGTATTTGTACGCGATCGCAAAGAGCTTCAGCATCTCGGCAACCTCAGGCAGGAACGGCACCGATTGTGGAACGCCAAGATACGAACCGTTCATCACCGGCTGACCTTTAGTATCGTAACGAGAGTAAAATCCATGCTCAGCAAGGTCGGCTACTGTGCGATGTCCAACGAAAAAGTCGACAAACGTCTGTGCCTGCGCCTTGTACGTCGGCTTCTTTGTGACCTCGCTAAAGTGATAAAGTCCATCGGCGAGATCCCCAATGTCCGTTGGATTTCGGGTGCCTTCCCCATCATGATGCAAGAACACCATCCCCTCAGCGACCGCTCTCGATTCCAATTCTTTTGCTCGACTCAGAAGTGTTTCGTCGTGCGATCGTTCGTAGGTGGTAAGGGCGGCGTCGGCAGCGACCATCATATCGCGCGGAAAAAATCCAACCTGCGGAGTGTTTAGCGCCTTAAGAGCAGCAATTACCCACTGTTTATACGTATTATCACCCGTAGCCTTATAAAGCCGGGCTGCGGCAAGCGCTCCATACGCTGAGCTGACACCATTCGGTCGTCGATCTGCGGAATTCCAAGCCCAACCTTTCGATGCTCCATCGATCCAGAAATTCATATCGATCAGGGCATTGAAATCCCATTTAGCAGCATTCAAATACTCTGAATCTTTCGTCGCTTCATAGCAGTGTATAAGAGCGGCACACCATTGAAGGTCGTCGTCGCCGCCGACATAGATCTGGTCGCCATGACGCGCAAGAATCCTGGCACCATGATCGCCGCCGGTCTTTTCATATAAGCCTGAAGACGACATAAAATAGCGTTTAAGCTCATCCGGCTTTACAAAGCCGTCTTCGACCATATACGCATAAGCATCGAGGACGATCGTAATTCCCCATGCATCACTTCCGGGGGCGTTCGGTTGATCGGCACGGCGCACAAAATTGCCCGTCGAAGCATTCCACATGTGCTTCTGCATATACTCCATCGTTGCCATCATCCGGTCGGACCACACCTTCTTTTGTGCATCGACTTTGCTTTGGAACAGAAATACGAGTATTAAGATGGGAATTAAGATTTGCTTCATATGTCTTATCGGAGTAACGATATTATGAAACGAAGATACACCTTTTTTATTGCTCTACTTTTTATCGCCGCAATAATTTTTGCGCGCCCCGGAATGGCGCAAGTTTCGATCGGGCTCGATAACTTAATTGATGAACATTTCGCGCCGCTCAAAGGGAGGCATGTTGGCCTTATCACGAATCAAACTGGCCGCACGCGCAATGGCGAATTGGCTGCAGACGTATTCATCCGACAAAGATCGTTTACGTTGGTCGCGTTATTCGCTCCGGAACATGGAATACTCGGGACCCGCCCTGCGGGCGTACCAAGTGATACGCCCGAACAATATCAAGGTATCCCCGTCTATTCTCTTTATGGCTCGACACGAAAGCCCACGAAAGCAATGCTTCGCGGTATCAATACGCTTGTTTTCGATATTCAGGATGCCGGCGTTCGCCCATACACCTACGTCTCTACGATGGTGAATGCTATGGAAGCTGCAGCCGAACAGGGTATTGCGTTCTATGTGCTCGACCGGCCAGATCCCCTTTCGGGCGATCGGATCGAAGGTAACGTGCTCGATCCCAGTCTTAAAAGCTTTGTCGGAGTATTACCGGTGCCCTACTTGCATGGCATGACACTCGGAGAACTCGCAATGATGGCGAAGGCGAAGGGGTGGTTCAACAAAGCCGCTAAACTCAACCTCACGGTTATACCAATGCATGGCTGGAAACGATCGATGTATTGGATGGAAACAGGTCTCAACTGGATCGCTCCAAGCCCTAATGTACCGGCGTTTCCGAACGATGTGGGTCTGGCAATGCTCGGTGCAACCGGCGAATTAGGAAATCTATCGGTAGGGGTTGGCAGCGACCGGCCTTTTACACGAATTGGCTCGACACTCATCGAACGTTCAGAGCTGTTGCGAATTGCAACATTATCGTTTCCGCCTTCTCTCACTCTCTCTTCAGAAGATTATACGGCAACTACGAGCGCAGGCACAAAGACCTATCACGGAGTAAACATTGATTTCCCAGCCACATTAAGTTCGGTATCCAATCTATATGAACCTCAATTCCAATTGCTGGAAAATTTACTGAAGGATACCGCCTTTCGAGCAAGCTTCGATGCTCTTCCGGCATCAGTCAACACAATGTTCGAAAAAGTGACTGGAATGCACGGCTTGCTCGATTCTTTGAAGCGCTGCGAAGACCTGCGCCCGATCTTTGAATCCTGGAAACAAGATGATAACAACTTCCGGAAAGAGCGGGAGCCGTTCCTGCTCTATCACTGAAGGTACGGCAGCACTTGCGATCTTAGCTGATCGTAATTCATCGCACCAGCAATACGCCAAACTGGTTTGCCAGCTTTGAATACCATTAAGGTAGGAATGGACTGAATTCCATATTGCGCGGCGATCTGTGGCCGATCATCGACATTGACCTTTACTACCAAAAGCCTTCCTTTAAATTCGGAAGCAAGTTGCTTCACCGATGGCGACATCATTCGGCACGGACCACACCACTCCGCCCAAAAATCCACAAAGACTGGGACGTCACTCGTCGCAATTAAGTCTTCGAAAGAAGTTGGCAGCATAAGAGTTTAATGGTCGACATCCTCATTTGGTTCTGAGGGGATAAACGTGAATAACTTTTAAACGCGACTTGTTAAACTCTCGGCTTCCTTCCTCCTCTAATATTCAGTTATTCAATAATTTGACTTAAGGAGACCTCCATGAAATGCAAAACTCTATTCCTCACGCTCATTTTTGGTGCATCCATCCTATTTGCCGGAGTCCTGCAAGCGCAAACTCCGCTCACGCCACAACAAAAGATCGAGAAACGCCTCGCACATTTGCAAAAGCGTCTCGGGCTCAGCGATCAACAAACGGCGCAGCTTAAGACCATTCTCGAACAGAATATGGCAAAGCTGCAAGCCGATCGCGAGGCAGTAGAAAATGCTGCAAAAGGAGACGCCAAGAAGGATGCTAAAAAACAGCTCATCAGCGATCGCAAGTCGATGATGGATCAGTTAAAAGGCGTACTTACTCCGGACCAACTCGCAAAGTTCAAGAAAATGCGGCTTATGCAGATCGAACGAAGAGAAAAACGGCTCGAGCGCCAAAAACAACGGCTTCAGAAATAAGTGACACGATCATCTTACTGCAGAACCCCAGGAATACTGGGGTTTTCGTTTATATGGCAGAGCTTACTCGACTCATATTATAGCAGGGTTTACCCGATACGCCTTTTTCTCCCTGCACAAAATGACATGGACGCTCGGTTTTGATTGTATATTAGTACTCACCTTCCACCACACACGAGACCACTTCAAAACTCGAATAAAAACCTATGCAAATCTCACAAGCAAAGTCCATCCTGCTTCAGCAACAATCCGAATGGTCGAGAATACTCGGCGAAAACGAAGAGCGGCAAAGCTATATCAAGTACGGTATTATTTTAACCGTCGTTTCTCATCTGGCAACCTTCATTGGCAGTGCCTTTTTAGCGAATTCGCTGTTCGGCGCGTTCAGCTTTGGCATATCCTATTTTGCTGCGCTCGAAGCCGTGCAATTAGTCCTGGCAATCGCGACGCTCTACTTTATTCCACAGATTCTCGGGACGCTGGCGCCCTCCTTCGGTGGCCAGAATAACTCGATGAACGCGACAAAGTTGTACGTCTTTACAATGACGCCGGTATGGATCGGCTCGATGCTGGGTATTATCCCGGTCATTGGTTGGCTCGGCATGATCGCTGGCGGTATCTACGGTATTATGCTCTTTTGGCAGCACGTAAGTGAAGCGATGAGTGTACCCGAAGATAAGAAAGCCGTTTATGTAATTGTAAGTATCGTCGTTATAGGAGTGCTTATGGCCGTCATTAGCTGGATCGCCACGAGCATTGCAACTGCAATGTTTGTCCCTTCCGTCTTAGGCCGTCATCTGTTTTAAGTTAGTTTTTCTAACACAAAAATTTGCAAATACAAAAGAGGTAAGAACCCTGAGTCCTTACCTCTTTTGTTTTCTAACTTTTCAATTTTATTGCAGCGGGAACATCGCTCCGGCAGCGATGCGAATATCGCGCGAACCGATCGTTTCGCTTGTGCCGGTATTCGCATTCTTCTCTACATTGATAAGTCCGAGCGCATAACCAGCGTCGAGGAAGAGTTGTGTGCCACCGGTAAGCTGATAGGAAGCTCCTGCTCCGAATAACAATGATAGATCGAACGTCTGGAAAGTATTAGTTTCGTCGAACGTCTGATCCGATGTTGTTTGACCGTATGAAGTGATCACTTGGTGCGTATTAGCGGAGAGCAAAAACCCTAATGACGGCCCTGCAAATAGATAGGGCCTCACCGAGCTCGATCCAAACTGTACTTTAGCAAGGACAGGTACTTCCAAATACCCGAGTGTCAGATCGTCCGTTTCGTTCTGTACACCACCGTTGCTAATGGATTGCAGGCTTGCGCCTTTCTGATCGTACAGCGCTTGTACACTAAGCGCCCACTGTGGATCGAACCAGTAATCGAGCTGTCCCCCTAATAAAAATCCAGTATGAGTACCTAATGTAAAATCGGAGAATGGTGGTGTAATGGATTCACCGGCTATTCCCAGTCCTCCTCGCACACCGATCATAGTACTCGGCTGTATCGTGCGTGGATATAGCGTAGAGCGCTGAGCCAATACGGGAAGTGAGAAAAGCGATAATAGTAGTGCAAATGAGATAGAATAAATCGTACGCATAGGCTTTACTGTTTTTCGAAAAGCAGTACAAAAGCCTTGCCTTTAACGCGTACGTGAACAGTAATTAAGGTGAATCACTATTAAGCACGTTGAATGAAACGAGGAACGGTCATTGTACGAATAGCGGTGTATCACTTAAAATGTATTTGCCATGAGACGAATTGCAACGATCATATTACTCTCTTTCATCGTAGTGTTGGCTGGAGGATACGCTGTCGCTCAAACGGGTGGACCAGCGTGGCGTCCGAAAACCACCACTCCGAGTACGACCACAGTACCGACGTATACACCGCCGTACGTTCCGAGCGCACCGGCTCCGTATACGCCCAATGCTCCATATACACCATACAATCCTACTTATAATAATTACAATCAGGTTCAAGCTCAGTTAAATGCTGTTCAGCAACAGGAAGCGCAGTTACGCGCGCAACTCGAGCAATTGCACCAGCAGGAGCGAAACCTTCGCAATCAATTAGCGGCGATGACCGCACCGACCCAGCCGGTCTATACACAGCCCTATTACAATCAGGGCTATGCGTCGAACGGGCGCCACGATCGTGGCAAACACAAAGGCTGGGAAAAGAACGGCCACGGTGATGGCGATCACGATGGAGACTAAAGAAGTTTGACGAGACTACGATTTTGGTTCTCTCGCAACGCTGCAAAAGCCCTCGTAATGAGGGCTTTGCTTTTATATCCCCGCCTTCTAACTTTTATATCCCAGCCTTCTAAGTAGAAATTGAGTAGTGGTCAAGTGTAACCTGCTTTCCAAATGCGGGTTTCCATGATGGATTTCACTAAACATCAATTCATCATGGTCTCCTCAATACAATTGTCTCGGAGTGGTCGTGTTCGACAGGTTACAGCGAACCTGGCAAAACTGATTGTTTTTCTTTCACTTATCGCTGTATCAGGCCCGAAAGCCCGCGCAACCACCTACTCGCTGATAGGGTCACATACACTCACCTGGACCAGCAGTGGTGGCCGATCAGTCTGCGTATCACGTACTGGTGGGTATGATTCTCTGACTGTATATGCAACTCTCACCGGCAGCTCGAATTTCGGTTTGAGTTGGGCACCCATCCATTGGAATGATACCGCACACGATAGTGCCTGGAGATGGGATACAGCCCACTGCCTTTACGTGACCTTCGCTTCGTATCACAATGATACGAGCAATGCGGTGCTTATTTTGCACGATAGTCACCACTCGGATACTATATCGCTGACCGGCTATGGAAAAGATACTTCAACTCCACCTCCTCCAAATCCGGATAGCCTCGATTTCAGCGTTCAATGGACTAAAAATTTCTTATACGATACTTCAGGGCTAGCTATCAGTAATCAGATTGGCAACCGTCAGCATGTACCTATCTCCATACATATATGGGTAGCTGATAGCACATACTGGAGTGCTTACCAAATGGGCGACAGCATACATCACGGTTCTTTTACCTTATGGATCGATTCCATCGGTGGATCTCAGTCCGTTTACAAGTGGGCAGTTTTTGGATACACTCCGCACGGACTGACCCGAGATAGCGTCATTGCCTATTTGGAGTGCAATTATCCTCATCATCAATTGTCACAGGTAACCATCTACTATCAAAAACTAGGTTTGATGGCACCCATTGTAACTGCGCCCGATCTGGGAGTCATTAATATCGGAGACAGTGTCTGCGGAGATGTTTGGATCTACAATCCGCACTCTATTCCTGATACGATCGGTGCGATCAATCTTATGAGTTATGGACCAGCATGGAGATTTCATAACTTACCTCACTTACCGTATATCATCGATGCGAACGATAGCGTCTCCTTCCAATTATGTTTCCATCCGGATAGTAGCTATACCGGCGGTGACTACACCTATCCTATAAACGTCGGGTACCATGATGCTCCGTCTGGCTGGTATCTCTCCATCAACACATCGGCACGCGCGCATGTACCGGAATGTATCGAGCCTAAGAGCGATACGGTTACGCTCGATGATGTGATCCTCGGGGGGTACGAAGACGCCTCTCAGACTTTTGTCGTTAGAAGGAACGGCACATTGCGTGCGGATTCAAGTTATAGTTGGAATAGCACTGTTACAATCCTTAGTCCAAGCCTTCCAAAATCCGTGCATGCAGGTGATAGCGTAACAATAACGTTTCGAACAACTCCCACTCTCGATTCTTCTGGTTGGTTCAGCTCGGCCATTCCATTACGCTTAGGCACCTGTTCCGCACAGATCGTCTTCGTTGGTTACGCAATCGATACCTCGTCAACGGTCAAGATCGATAATGGCAAATTGCCTCTCCTTGCAATGAAGGGCAACACAAACTCCACTACTAAGATATTCAGTATTCAGAATAGCCTCGGTAAGGATATTATTATAAATAGTGTAGCTCTTGCGGAAGGCTCTCATTTCAGCGTAAAAGGGATCACACCGCATTCCTCGACCGGCTATGATACCCTTCGGACAAATGGCTCACTTACAGTTATCGTTGAATTCGATGCGGCAAGCAATGGCTTCTATCATGACTCGTTGATCTTCAAAGGAAAAGATGGCGCACCAACGGCCGTCTTTAATCTGGAAGGGATAAGGGCACAATCCGCAGGAGTAAATAACCCCACGCACACGCCGGTAACACTTTTGTTGACCCCGAATCCAGCAGAAGGACCAGTTAGGATCGACGTCGCAAATGCTCAACGATCCACTCTCGAGATCTTTGACATGCTCGGTACCCGTCTGCTTCAGATTCCAAATACATCGCTCTATAATTGGAATTCGGAAGGGCTACCGAATGGGTCCTATATCGTCCGGGCCGATGGTATGGATATAAATGGCACTCCGTTCGTTATTTCGAAGCGCCTCGTTCTCGAACGATAGCACTGTTTGAAGCGGAGGGATTTCGTATCCACTCGAATCCCTCTGCTTCGACTGGTTTTAACTATGCTCGATCTTGAAGAAGCAAAACGACAACTAGCGAAGACGCGCTCACCAGAGGCGCGCCTTCGCTTGCTGTTGGAAAAAAGCTATGAGTTCTACCGGACTGCCCCTAAAGATGCAGAACAATGGGCGCGCGAAGCTCTTACACTCGCTAAAAAGCTCAAAGAGAAAGAAGCCATTGCGAGAGCGCATTACCGTATCGGCTGCACGCTTTTTCAGTTATGTAATTATCCGGCCGCAACGAAAGAGTTTACGACAGCGATCGAACTTGACAAAAACGGTGCACTACTGGAAAGTCCTATTTTCTCTTTGGGCCTAGCACTTGCCCAGCAGGGTAAATACAGAGAAGCGATCGAATATTATCATCGTGCTCTTGCTATAAGCCGCGAGCATAAGAGTAAGACGGAGATCGATATTCTAGGGGCGCTGGGCAATGCCGCTCTTGAACAGGGTGATTATCCAAAAGCGTTGGAGTATCAGTATCAAAGTCTTGCATTGATTGAAGATAAAAATGATCTGCTACGACGCTCCGTCATCTTATTAAATATTGGACGCATTTATTTCGACGTAGAAGATTATGTAAAGGCAGATAACTTTTTCACCCAAGCCTCCACAATTAAGAAAGAAATTGGCGATACAGCAGGATTGATTAGTGCGATTTATAATCGTGCAATTCTAGCAAACAGAAACGATAATTTAGCACTTGCGAAGCAACTCCTGGATGAAGCTTATTCTCTCGCCTCTTCCATTCACCGAGAAGAATCTCTTGCATACATTGAGAATACCTTAGGAGAAATCGAACTGGATGCCGGCAATCCAAAGCGGGCCATAAGGCACTTTGACCGGGCCCAAGAGCTGGCAAGTGCGATAGAATTACAAATTGTATTGACCGCTGCTCTAGTTGGGAAAGGTCGTTCTCTTCTCGAACTGAGCAAAATAGAACAAGGGATTGCTGTTCTTCAGGAGGCTTTCCAAATCAGCCGCGACTCCGGTATACTTACACAAGAGTGTAATTGTTCAAGTTTACTGGCAAAAGCATTTGAGAAGGCAGGTGATTTAAAAACGTCAATTGGATTTTACAATCATTTTATTGAGCTGAATTCTGAAGTTCATGCCCGACAAAAGCAGCGGGCTCTAGTCGAAATTTCGGCAAGGGTCGAAATTGAAAAAGCGGATCGCGAACGTGCAAGGATGGAACAGCTTGCGAAAGATGCAAACGAACGAGCTGAATTACTACGAAAAGAGACGGAGCGGCAATCGCAGGAGCTGACGACGCTCGCGCTCGAGCTTGTTGAGCGAAATGAATTCCTATGCAATTTGAAGAACGAAATAGAGCCAGCCGTAAAATCGTCTCGCAAAGCAAAGTCTTTGCTGGAAAAGATCGATAATCATGTAAAGAGCGACCGCGACTGGGAGACCTTCGAGCACCAGTTCAATCAGGTACACCGAGATTTTCTAAAACAGCTTTCTTCTTCTTATCCGGCCTTAACTCCGACCGAGCTAAAGATAGCGGTCTTGATCAAGTTGGACCTTCCTACCAAGTCGATCGCTAATCTTCTCTGCTTATCGCAGCGGACCGTAGAGAATCATCGTCAGGCCATTCGACGCAAACTCAAACTAAAGGGGGAAGATAACCTTGTCTCATTTTTGATAGCCTTTGGAGAGACAAATGAAGCACGGTAGAATTTTAGAGCGTAACTTTGCAAGGATGCTATGCTTCTTGCCTTGTTACCGGTCTCTCCGTATGTGCAAATACGCATTATGTACGTTCGTGCTCCTGAATGTAGCCTTTTTTTCATCGGCAAAGGCCCAGAAGCTCACGTATACATTAAGACCGAATGATTCGGTGGGCGTGACACTTAGTCCTGTATTGATAGGCGCAAAGAGTGTAGAGGACACCCTGTACATTCGGGATACCTTGGAGGTTAACGATACAATTAGGATTTCGTACTCTGGCGATTCCGAACTGGTACCTATGGATTCCATCTTTGTGATCGACAGCGCCAGTCATCCCTATCCTTTTGTCGTAACAATTAAGCCCCTCTCCTCTCCTTCCTCGTTCACAGGATTGGCAACGATACGGTTTCATGGCGATTCTGCAAGAGTTACTCTCTTTTCTTCCGGTATCGCTCCGACGAAAGACTCTTCATCTATATTATTATCTAATATAGCATATTCGACGATTGCGCTGAAGTACACCAAGGATAGTGCGAATGTATTGTTCTTCATAAAAAACAATCAAGAGCAAACGGACACTATTACCAATTTGACCACTGAAGGAAATACCTTCTTTCATATCTTAGGTCACCCCTCTTTCCCGATCGTTCTTGCGTTTGGAGATTCACTGCCTATACATATTTCCTTCAAGTCAATAGGGCCTATCGAAAGATTTGTGAGGGATAGGCTTTATATTACAATGCCGGACCATCCAATTCTTCCCTCTATATCACTTCAGGGTCTCTATACACCGGATGCATCCATCTTGGAGACATCGAATAATGAGCCAACACATTTCTGGGTATATCCGAATCCATCATCCGGACCCGTTAGAATCCATTCTGATTTCGTCCACACTCATTTCCAATTAACGAACGTGCTGGGTGAGATTCTCGACAATGAAGATTTCACCGGCGATTGGATGTGGGATCGCAGAGCATCCGGCAACTATACGGTACCACATGGAACATACTTCCTGATCCTGACCGGAGAAGATGCAAACGGTCACACCGTGAGACAGGTGTGTCCGATTGTGCTGGAATAGAACCTCGATCTATCCATTCCGACAGCGGAGAATATTGACGGTTATTTCCCGTATTTCTCGGGCCACAGCATTTTCAGCCGGTCCAGGATCGTTTTTTCGCGGCCTTGCTCGGTGGGATGGTAATACACTTTATCCTCGAAGCCTTCGGGTAAATAGGTCATGCCTCGTGCGAAATGACCTTCTTCGCTGTGGGCATACCGGTATCCTTCGTGGTAACCGAGTGACTTCATCAGCTTTGTCGGAGCGTTGCGCAAATGCAATGGCACTGGCTGATCGGGGTTCTTCTGCGCGTCATCGATCGCATTGAATATTCCCTTATACGCTGCATTGGACTTTTGAGCAGACGCGAGGTAACTTACCACATGTCCGAAAATGATCGTCGCTTCGGGATATCCCACCGCGCGCACCGCATCCCAGCAAGCGGTGGCCAGTAATAATGCATTGGGATCGGCATTACCAATATCTTCGCTCGCAAATATTATCATCCGGCGAGCAATGAATTCGAGGTCCTCGCCCGATTCGATCATGCGGGCGCACCAGTAGAGCGCAGCATTGGGATCCGAACCTCGCATCGACTTTATGAAGGCGCTAATAATATTATAATGCTCTTCCCCCGCTTTATCATATCTTGACGCCTTGCGCCCAAACGCAGCTTCTATCGTTTCGATGGTAATGGGGTGTCCGGGACCGCCAAGCTGTACCGCCAGTTCAAGGGCATTCAGCATTTTCCTCGCATCACCACCAGAGAGAGCCATGAGGGCTCGTCTCACATCTTCGGTTAATTCAATGTTTTGCTTCTTTAATTCTTCATCTTCCAGCAGTGCTCGATCGAGCAACGTTTCGAGGTCTTCGCGTGAAAGGCTTTCGAGAACGAATACTCGCGCTCGGCTAAGGAGCGGCGATATTACCTCGAACGAAGGGTTCTCCGTCGTGGCACCGATGAGCGTTACAATACCATGCTCGACCGCACCGAGCAGCGCATCCTGCTGCGATTTCGAAAACCGGTGGACCTCATCGATAAAAAGCACGCTACGGTCCTGAGCGGTCTTGTTCGCCTCTCGGGCCTGCTCAATCGCATCGCGCAAGTCCTTTACCCCTGCACTGATCGCTGAGAGCGAGAAGAAAGGAGCATCGACGCTTTTTGCTAAAATATTCGCGATCGTTGTTTTGCCGGAGCCCGGTGGCCCCCAAAGGATCATGGAATGAAGCTTCCCCCGCTCGATCATCACTCGCAAGGGCTTTCCCGGCCCTACCAGCGACTTCTGCCCCACGATCTCATCCAGCCTTTGCGGACGCAATCGTTCGGCCAAGGGTGCAAAGAGCTCTCGGCCGCTTACGTCGTTCATTTCCGTCTGGCCTTGATTTTTGGCGATCTTCTTTCTATTCGTTGGCATCGCTGATTCCTGGTTTCGAAACTGAACCCTTCTCGAAATCCTTTTATTCGCCCTAAGCCAAATGGCTGGTATATCAACTTTTCGCGCTGTGCAATGAACTTAGGATCCCGTCCTGCATTTCTCGCAGTATCCCTCATTTTATGCCTGGTTTTGTCATTTTCAAGCGCCACCGTTGTTCAAGCGCAGGAAAGTGAGAGCACTGAACGTGAGACTCTCGCAAAACCTATCGAACTGCCACCGCCGGTAGGTCTCTACGAACAGCTTCAAGGAATACCGGAACGCGTGAGACACTCCATGCCCTTTGCTCGAGCGCTAAGTGAAATGACCCGAAAAGCAGGCGCTAATGGCGAATACGATGTCGACGCTCGAATTCGCGCCTTTGAGCAGTCCCAACAAGATCTCCTTAGAAGTTCGGTAGCCTTCAAATCTGGGGAAAATGACGTTCAGCCCTTTTCTAACCCCGCTTGGACGAACATAGGCCTTATTACGGATACTGTTAATAATCCACCAAAAGTATTCGGCGCAGGCTGTACGACTGCTATTGTGCTTGATCCTACTAACCCCAGCACTATGTACGTTGGCGCAACAAGTGGAGGAGTTTGGAAATCAACAGATGCTGGAGCACATTGGAGATCTCTTACGGACCTTGTAATTCCTAATCAATCCGTTGCCTCGCTCGCAATCGATCCAAAGCATCATAATACGATCTATGTCGGTACGGGGAATGGGTATGCGAGTGTAGATGAATTATCAGGAACAGGACTGTATAAATCCGAAGATGGTGGCGGTACCTGGACAAGAATCGGCTCGCCAACCATCACTGGTACTGTGATCAAAGTGTTTGTCGATCCTCTAAAGAGCAATGTCATTTTCGCTTCGCTCTACAGTACGAATCGAGGAGTTTACCGCTCAACCGATTCCGGCAACACATGGACCAAGGTGTTTCCGTCTTCCGGGAATGCTGCCGGAATCGTATGGGACATTGTAGCCGGCGGCGTTATCAGCAATATACCTCTTCTTTATTTTGCAGAGGGCAATAATCCAGGCGGCGGGTCGCAAGAATGTGGACTATATAAATCTGTGGATGATGGTGCAACGTGGTCGAAGTTTACTACAACAGCCCTTCCTCGTGGCGATACCGTCGGTCGATGTTCACTCGCAGCCTCAGTGGCTCATCCTGAGCGGGTTTTTGCGCTTATTGCGAATCCAAGCGGAGATGTGATCGGCAAATCAGGAGGTAACGCAACCCGCTCACTCTTCATGACGACCAACAACGGACTAAGTTGGAGTTCGATCGCAATACCATCCACACTCTTTTCTCCGAGTACGCAGCAACCCCCACAGGGATGGTATGATTGCGTACTGGGTGTTACTCCGAATTCGGCTTCGGGTGCCGACACCATTTATATTGCCGGTATCGAAGCGTATGTTAACTACAGTGATGGAAATGGCTGGTTAGGCTATTGTTACAACAACACATCCTGGGCCTACGCGCATGTCGACCATCATTCGCTGGCGTTTAATCCGACGGATCCTTCCATCGTATATGATGGCTGCGATGGTGGGTTATATTGGTCTAATCAGGCAGGCTTTCCCGGTTCGTGGAGTTATCGGTCGAATCAGATGATAACAAATCGTTTCTATCACGTTGCACTGGATAAGAACGATTCGAAAACATCTCTTATAGGAGCGCAAGATCAGGGAACGTGGAGCATTACGACCGGGGGCTCAACCGTTAACCTCTTCGGTGGCGATGGTATGCAGCCACAGGTCTATCTTGCCAACACAAACCTCCCCTACTATGTAGAGTTACCCAATGGAGATATCTATAAAAAATATCTTGGCAATTGGGTGCATGTCGATCCAACGATCTTTACTGATTACACCGACTGGAATACACCATTCAAGATGAGCATTTCGCCACTGAATGGAATACTCGCTTATCACGTGCTATACTTAGGACGTCAGCACCTCTGGCTCTCAACCGATGATGGCACCACGTGGGATACCATTTCGTCAACGTTCAACGACAATATTCATTCGATCGGTCTTTCGCAGGTCGATGCAAAAACGGTCTATGTGGGCACTCGTGGTGAAATTTCTGTTACCACCGATGGTGGCAGCAATTGGAGCTCCACCGGTGCAGCAATGCCATCGTCCATCGTTTCCTCTATCGTTACGACCGGCCGCAACACAAATTTTGCGCTCGCCAGCTTTTATACAAGTCCCGGTAGTTCTGCCAACCGAGTAATGCGCACGACAGATAAAGGTGCTCATTGGAGCGGCGCTTCCGGTACTTCGGGTTCGGCACTTCCGCTCGTCGGTGTCAATTGTGTGGCTGTCGATAGTATCGACCCATTGCGAATTTGGTATGCGGCCACCGATAATGGCATCTACTACACGATCGACTCGGGCGCGCATTGGTCGATCGCGGGAGCAGGGTTAGGTCTCGCACCGTGCCGCGATGTCCAGATTCAAGCTAATAAAACGACAATTCGAGTAGCCACTTTTGGGCGGGGATTGTGGGAAGCGAATACTACTGTGCTACCGGTCGAGCTATCCTCGCTCACATATCAAAAACAATTCGATGCAAACCATCAAGGTACCGGTGTAAATCTCTTGTGGCATACCGATAGCGAGCATGGTGATGCATACTTTGCTATCGAGCGAAGTGTCGATGGCGCTGCGTTCGAAGAAGTCGCTCGCATTCCAACCCAGGCTCCAAATGGTAACTCCTCGACAAGACTCGACTACAGTTACTTTGATGCAAGCCACGCTTCCGGTACGTATCTGTACCAACTAAAACAGGTCGATCTGGACGGCTCAGCGCATTTTTCCAATGCGGTCGAATTGCACTGGGGCACCACCGGCCTTATCGTTTCCCAAAACTATCCGAATCCATTGGTGATCGGGACGCCATCGACAAATGTCGGATTTAATCCATTGGGTAACGATGGTTCACTCAATGCTTCCCCGTGGCCAGAGACTCGCATCCACTATGAATTACCCGATGCCGATGTAGTCACGATCAAGGTCTATAACTCGACCGGCAAACTGGTACGGACCCTGCTCGATCATGTCTCCCAAAATCCCGGCGATCCGGACGCCTTCTGGGATGGCCGCGCGGATGATGGGGCTGTTGCACCAAGCGGAGCCTACTTCTATTCCGTCGAGACCGAACACAATGGCACAGTGATCAATAAAATGGTACTGTTCTCGAATTAAGCAGAATTAACGCAATTTCAAAAAAGCGCGGACACTCCTCTCCGCGCTTTTTTGCTTGTATTGCAGAGCGTCATTTTTTTCAACAGCTCGTCCTAAGCCTATGTCTTCTTTACGGCTTGTTATTATTTTCTCTCTGATACTTCTTTTTTCGATCGATACTGCCATGGCGCAATCAGTGCATTTAAGTGGCACGATCGAAGAACAATCGTCCGGTGAATCGATACCTGGTGCAACTCTCGCGATCCTCGGCACATCACACGGAGCAAAAGCTAACGTCGAAGGGCGTTACCGGCTCGAACTCGAACGAGGAAAGCACTATCGCATTCGCATAACAGCTATCGGTTATAAACCGGATACGCTATCGATCGTTCTTCTCAGCGATTCGAGCCGGATAATCCGGCTAGCTTCCGCACCAATACTGGGGGCCACGATCACCGTGTCCGCCGATGCGTCCAGAGCTGAAGCGCGGCGAATCATGCACCGCGTTATCGATACGAAGGATGCGTGGCAATCGCAGATCAGCGATTATCGGTTCGGTGTATACTCTCGCCTCGGTGTTCGGAGCAAGAAGGACACATCAAGTGCCGTGCTCATGGTAATGGAATCGGTTGCCGAAGGCTTTTGGAAGCGTGATAAGGGATATGCCGAGCATATTACCGCACGAAAAGAAACAGCGAACCTTCCCGCGGATCTCAATCGCATTGCCTTGCTCGAAATCATCAATTTCTATAATGACCGATTGCAATTCGGTGATTATAATATCGTTAGTCCCGTCGCGCATGATGCGTTCGATGAGTATGATTACGATCTTTTAGGGGAAGGAGAACTGAACGGTTCTCCTGTTTATAAGATATCGGTCGAACCGCAAGGCGCATTGTCGCCGGGCTTTACCGGTACGCTTTGGATCGATAAAACCGATTATACTATCGCATATTTAGAGCTAAGCCCAAACGATGCAGTGAAATTCGGTCCGATCAAAGACATTACGTTTCGACAAACCTTTTCTTTCGTCGATAACAAGTATTGGATGCCTTCGCAAATGAACTTTGGGTGTCGACTAAAATTAGAATTACCGATAGTGCCGGAGTTCACGATCGATCAAACCGCTACCTTACAAGATTACATCATCAACAGCGGTATCGCAGATTCTATCTTTTCGGAAAAACGGCATACTGTTGCTGCAACGGCAGATAGCGTAGACTCTCTTCATTGGACAGCAATGCGCACCATTCCTCTCGCGCGCGATGAGGACACTGCATACCACATGTTCGATAGCCTTTCGCGAATCCCACCTGCTCAGCCAAGCTTCTCGCCTATGGGTCTGCTGTTCGAGCTTGTTCCTGGCCTCAACATATACCAATTCAATCGCGTCGAAGCATCACATTTTGAATTCGGCCATACGTTCAAGCTCTCGGAAACATGGCCGCTCAGCATTTCCGGCTACGGAGCATATGGAACGGGCGACCAACGATGGAAATATTTTGCTGGCTTCGAACAGGGTATCACTTGGAAACAAAACAATGCGTTTACGGCCGAGATGGATGCGAGCGGTGACGTGCGATTTGGTGCTGGCCATAATGCTCCTATCGTGACATCTTCCGTCGGTGGTAATATCTACGATTGGATCGATAAACGAGGAGAAGCCTACGACCCAACGGTCAATACGCTAACCGCCCTGGTATTGCATAGCGATTATCCTGAATATTACCGAGCACACGGTTTCGATCTATATTACTCCTATACGCCTTCGCGTACTATGAGTACGACCGTGACGTTCAAAAATGAGCAAGAGCAAAGCCTGCCAAATGTGACCGATTTCAGTTTATTGCTGCGCCAAAACACATTTCGAATAAACCCGCAAATCAATGATGGCAGGCTACACGAACTTTCGTTAGCATCGAAAGCGGAGTTCTCGCTCGGTCATTGGCAGTCTTCGGCAGGTGTGCATATCGGCTATTCCGATTCCACGATCGGCAGCCAATTTTCTTACCTTACTGCGGCACTCGATTTATCGCTCGAAGGGAAACTGGGCGGTTGGGGTAAGGCCCGGCTTTCGGGAGCATATTCCTCTCTTGCACACGGTGCACTTCCAAGACAAGCATTATTCTTCTTCGAATCGCGCGATGCGATCGTTGCTCCTCGTTCGGTCTTCCGGACTATGTCGCCCTTCGAGTTTCAAGGCGATCAAACCTGGCAGGCAATGTTCGAGCAGAATTTCTACGATCTTCCAACACGCGCTTTAGGCATTCATTTGCCAACCGAACTTCACTGGTTCGGTTTTGTCAATGCTGCTGGTTCAACGGTCTCGAATGCTTCGCAAGCGCTGTCTCCAACGATCATTCAAACGTTAAGCGGAGCGCCATACGTGGAAGCTGGTGTGGGACTTGGCAATATCTTCAATCTGGTTCGATTCGATGCGTCCTGGCGGCTGACACATCGAATCGAACATAATTTTTATGTGACCGGAACGATGGCGATCAGCTTTTGAGATACTACCAGCGGTGTTGCACCGTATAGCTGATCTTCTGTTCGCCACGGGCTTTAACTGGCACATGAAATACGATCGTGGAAGCATTGCGCTTTTCGTAATCCATAGAGTGCGCGGTGATCTCCCAATTCATTCCAAGATTTTCAACGGCATCGATCGTCACGTCCTCGTCCTTATGATTGTGCAGCGTGATCTCGACCGTTTCTTCGTTGGCCCGCTCCCCTAAACTGCGCTCTGAGGTAACCTGCCGATCCCCAACGAGATCGAACGCGTTACCAACATGCAAGGTAAGTTTTTCATCACGTGGGGTATGATCGATTCGATCTTCGCCAACGAATTCGAGCGAGCCATCTTTATCGCGCTTCATCACACGAATAACGCCCATCGGTAATGGTATGCCGAGATGGTTTGCTTCTGAATTCTGGAAATTGACGGTAACCGCGACGTTTTTTCCTCCTTCATACGTGTAGTGTTTCTCCGCATTAACGCCGTTCGCAGAAAGAAGCGAGATCTGTTTTACTTCGCCGTTATTAATATCGGTTTGACGACCAAGATCGTAAACGTGATATTCGAAGAGGCCTCGCTCTTCGAATTGCGGTACTGCATCTGCACGTAACGCAGCTCCACCATACATCGGGCGGGGTGGCTGCGTGGCGCGGTGCAGCGATCCGGCCACCAGTTTTAACTTGGCATCCGGGTATGAAGCACCGCTGTTATTTTCAACGCTCACCCATCCGGTAAGATCGAGCGTTTTATCATTATCCACCAACGATGCAATGTATTCGGCATGCCAGTTCATACCGCCGGTCTGGTAAAGTACTTCAAGCGGTTCATTCGAAAGCGCACGGTCCGAATGCAATTTCCACACAAGCGTAGGCTTGGTAATGAGGCCACCGGCAAGTTGGGGCACGCTCATCGTATACCGGGAAAGATTGGGAAGCATAACAATTCCGGTCGGTGTCGAAAGCGTCAGTTTATCGTCTTCGACGGCTAGCAGCGTCCCTTCCGTCTTGATCCCCTTGTCATCCGTAACAGTGATCGTTTTATCGATGTACTTCGAAAGCAGTTTTTGCTGGTTTACAAGGTCGTATTCATAATTCTGCTCTATGACATCAATGTCCTTCGGATGCTGCACGTCTGTTATTTTAACGGTCGTAGGATCGATCCGTGTAGGTACATCCCGCATTTGAACGTCGGATGTTCCTTCTCGTAGATCGAACTTCCGAACGTCCCGCACAACCCCGAGATCGTTATTGTATACCGTCACCGCTACCGATTGCCGGTCGCGATCATTCGGCTGAGCTTGCGCGACGCTGCACACCGCTACGGTTAGTATGACTGTGAGCGCAATTAGGTGAGGAGTTTTGTGTATCGTCATAATAGTAGGTTTGGATAATGTTTGAACGGACGAAGCCCATCAGTAAAAGTTACGAACATGAAAGGAAGCTCATTCGAGCGCAGATGTTAAATCGATCGGGCATTGCTAATTCTGGTATGGTAATTGTCGCATAGATGGTATTATGCTTTGGACAATAATTGCAATCTTATTAGTATTATGGGTGCTCGGTCTTGCGACACATGTGGTCGGAGGCTTGATCCACCTTTTATTAGTGCTCGCGGTGATCCTCGTGCTCGTGCGTCTTATCACGGGGCGTCGGCCGGTAGCCTAACATAACCATCATACGATATGCTTTGGGCAATTCTCATCCTTCTCCTGATTGCCTGGCTTTTGGGCTATACCGTTTGGAATATCGGGGCCATTATTCATATCCTCTTTATTCTCGCGATCATAGCCGTCCTCGTGCGCATCATTCAGGGGCGTCGTCCGATATAGCGCTTAAAGGCAGTCTAAGTCCAAAGACCTCAATCAGCATTGAGGTCATAAATTATTGCCTCTCTTGTAATTTCGCCTTAAAACCGGTATTTTTGTACCGTTTTAATAGAGATTTTCAACTGTGAAGCTGACCCGTACCTCACGCTGCACTGTAGACCTTTTCTTTGGAATAATAAGGCCTAACGGGAGGAATCTTAGTGATTTCGCAGTTTAGAGTTCAGTTTGGCTACCACACACCCTGGAACCCTGCCGAGAACGTTAGGTAAACGTTCTTACGCTGTTATCTCGACTTTCGACGAGCAGGGCACTATCTTTTACCCTTGTTTTCACCACATTTCGCTGTTACTTCAACTTGGTTCGTGGTTCATCCTGATGTAAGCGCAGAAAGCAATATTCGATAGAAAGATAAGTTAGAAACGAACGTAATGTCTCAAGGTCTTCAGAATCATAACCGCGATCGGATGGTGGATAACAGAATGGATTTTGACGTGGCAGGCGGTACCTTAGCCACAAGCCGTCAGAAGCAGCCTCGTATTTTATTTCTTTCCTATCGATTCCCCTACCCCTTGATCGGCGGTGATCGAATTAAATCCTACCATCTGCTCCGGCATTTATCGACCTTTGCGGACGTAGATCTTATTGCATTAGACGAGGCCGGAAGTGCGACACCAGAGGGCATCGATAAGCTGGAAAAATTTGCTACTGTTGAGGTCGTCCCGTTCAATAAGCGAAAAGCTTATGTACGAACGTTGGCGGCTATGCCAGGTTCGAGTCCGGTAGAGTTTGCCTATTACAACGATCCCGCCATGCAAAGGGCGGTCGATCGAGCGTTGGAAGAGAAGCCCTACGATCTTGTAATTTGCTTCTTCCTTCGCACTGCTCTGTTTGTCAAAAATCACACACAAACGCCGAAGCTTCTTATCGCTGAAGATGCACGGGTGATCCTCGAAGAGCGAGCCAGCGAGCGATTCTCTTTATTCCGCCGCCCCGTCGATCATATTCAATATCTCATTCGCAGGATCGACGCAAATCGGCTTCGCGAATACGAGCCGAAGGCTATGGCTCAAGGCTTTGAAAAGATCACGTTTGTCTCGAAGGTTGACGAGCGGCGTATTCAGGCGGCCGATCCTTCGCTTCCCACAGCCATACTATCCAACGGTGTGTTGCTGCCGGATTACGAATTTTTCGGCGGTGAACGCGAAGATAAACTACTCTTCTTCGGCCATTTAGGGACCTATCATAATGTTCTTATGGCTAAGCGGCTCCTGAAAGATATTTATCCTAAGATCCGCGAAGTCTCCCCGGGCACACGATTGGTCATCGCTGGTAAATCCCCGGGCAAAGAGCTGGAGCGGCTTGTAAAGCACACCGAAGGAGCGGAATTACACCCGGATGTAAAAGATATTATCCCCTATCTTCGTAGTGCGAAAGTTCTCGTGCATGCGCAGACCGTGGGCGCTGGTATTCAAAACAAGTTATTGGAGGCCATGGCGGCCGGAGCACCGATCGTTACTACGCCGGTCGGCGCAAGTGGCGTTGAAGGAATGGAAGACAACGTTCATGCGCTCGTTCGCACCAGCGATCAGGGGATCATCGAAGCGACACTCTCGCTTTTGAAAAATGATGAGAAAGCACTCCGGCTGGCCCGGAATGCGCGTAACTTGATCGAGACTCGCTATACTTGGGAATACGTCTTCCGGGCATTCGATGACATCCTTCAGGAATGCCTGCCAGGATTTGTTAGAACGGTGGATACAAAATCGTCTTCCGTTTCGGTACATCAACATGTTGGGCCGTGATCGAAACGAATACTATCGCGTCGGAAGAGCTACGGATCCAACGCTCGACCATGTCGAACGGTATGGTGGGCAGCTCTACTGTTTCGAGGAATACGGGTGCTCTTTTCAAGTTCGTTCAGTTCGTTATCGATCTCGTTGCGCTTAACTTTACCTATCATCTCGTTCTTTACATTCGGTTCGGGTCGTTTTTCGCGGTAGGCAACGATCAGTTGCATGCCCCCTGGTCAGTGTATCCCGAGCTTGAGATCTACGTCAACATTCTTTGGACGGTGATCGCTATTATGCTGCGCGTTTATAAAAAAGCAGAAGTCCATACCGGTGAACGGTTCGGAGCTAACCTTCGGGAAATTCGAACAGTAGGCCGGGCTTCCCTTTTGCTCGCCGGTGGATTACTCCTTGCGATCGTTGCTCGTGGCGGCTATAACTATTACTCTCGAATATTTTTAGCATACTTTTTAACAGCGGCACCGCTCGTCCTCATTGGGATTCGAATTATTATGCAGGCGGCGATCACCACGGTTCGACAGCAGTCACCAAAGAAGAATGTTCTGGTGATCGGAGCTGGAAGTAGTGGAGCGCAATTTTATAAAGCGATCGCTAAGCACCCACGATATGGCTACCGCATTTACGGCTTTCTCGATAACGACGGGAAAGAGAGTGATGTAAGAGGCCTTATTAAAGGAAAGCTGGATGACCTCGACCGAATCTTAGGTTCAGAAAGTATTGATGAGGTAGTCCTCGCAATTCCAGGCACGGATAAGCAAACGATCGCATCCCTCGTCGCTCAATGTGAGAACAGGTGTGTACGTGTTGCCCTCCTGTACGAGAACGACCTGGCATTCAACGGCTTCCGCACTGCGGAATATATTGGCGATGTTTCGCTCGTTCACTTGCAGGAATCGGCGTTGGACCGGCTCCCGAACCGTATTCTCAAGCGAGCATTTGATATTGTATTTAGCGCCATTGTTCTCACAACGGTTTTCCCCATCGTCTGGCTTGTCAGTGCAATTTTAATAAAGCTTACCTCCTCGGGTCCGATCTTTTTTAAGCAGCCACGCACCGGCGAAGATGGCCGCACCTTTATCTGCTATAAATTCCGGACGATGCGGGAGGATAGTAAGGCACATACCGTACAAGCCACGCGCAACGACCCTCGCCTAACGGCCATTGGTCGTATATTACGCCGCACCAGCTTGGATGAGCTGCCACAGTTCTGGAACGTACTGCAAGGGAATATGTCGGTGGTGGGCCCTCGACCTCACATGCTAAAACACACCGAAGATTACCGCAATGTTATTGCTCAGTACATGGTGCGACATTTTGTTAAGCCGGGCTTAACGGGTTGGGCACAGATCAACGGATACCGCGGCGAAACACGGGAGCAGAGTGCGATGCAGCACCGTATCGAGCACGACCTGTACTATATCGAAAATTGGTCGTTCCTGTTCGACCTTACGATCATCGTTCGCACCGTCGTTCGCCTTCTTCGCGGCGATTTTAACGCCTATTAAACCGTGAGTTCGGATTCGAAACAAACGCGAGCCATCTTTTTTGACCGTGATGGTGTGATCAACGCCCGCATTCTAGGAGGATATGTAAGGCATTGGAATGAGTTCGAATTGCTGCCAGGCGTTGCCGAGGTTCTGCACGAGATAAAAAACCGCGGCCTCCTCGCTATCATTATTACCAATCAGCGAGGCATCGGGTTGGGCCTTATGAGTGAATCCGATTTGCACAGCGTCCACAATGAACTGCAAAAAACGTTGCGGGCCCAAGCCGGAGTAACATTCGATGATATAATTTTCTGCGGCGACATCGATGACCGCCCCGGCCGGCGCAAACCAGCCCCCACTATGCTCCTCGAGGCTGCCGAGCGTTGGAACATTGACCTCCCGAATAGTTGGATGATCGGTGACTCGATGTCCGATATAGAAGCCGGAGCGCGGGCCGGAACGAAGACCGCGTATCTTGTAACTCAGCATTCAGAAGAGATCCCGCGCGCGACGAAGATCATCCACGATCTGAAAGAACTGCTCGAGTTTATCTGACCAAACGAAACCGCGGTTTCACGTAATCCGTTAGGTTTGGTCACGTCGAATGTACAAATCGCGTAGCCGCACAAAGCATACTCACCTTTTTATCACACTGCCGGCGGCATGCTGTTTCCTGTTTTTTCTTTTTATTACAAATTCCCTCGCGCAACAGCCGCGCGATGATTACGCGCCGTCATCGCTGGAGAAACTATCCTCCGTATTTACACCTCCGATCGAAGAGAGGATCGAGCGATCGTTAGATCCGTTTCGACATGAAGGACAGGTACAGTTAGGGGCCTCACAGTTAGAACGCCTGCAAGCGATCCATGCCAATGATTATCCGCGAAGTCCTGAACTGGAATCGCTCGATCTCTTCGGTTCGCTCGCTGCTTATTACCGCGATCTCCCTTTCAAGGCCGAAGCAAAGGTCGACCATCTAGTAGAAAATTCGATCCCTTCCAGCCGCACGGCGGTAAATGCTGCGTTACTGGGCGCACTGGAATTTTATGCCCGGTCTTCGCTTCAACGCAGTGATATTGAAGCAGGAGTCGCACGGCTAAATGGCATTCAAAACATCGATGCTGCAGCACCGAGCGTACAAACCGAAGTTCATTTCTGGAAAGCCGAAGGCTACCGAGAACTTGGCGAATTAGCCCCGGCTGAGAAGGAATATCTGGCCGCCTTGCGTTCTTCGAACCAAAGAGACCTAACAGCTACGACCGATTTCCGGCTTGCGGAATTGCTGGAATATGAAGGCCGCTATTTGGAGGCAGACTCCGCATTTGCAAGAGTTGCATCAATCCAGGAAAGCCCGTTACGATTACTTGCTTTAGTACGGCTGGGCGGAGTTAAACGCGCTGAAAAGGATTATACCGGTGTCTTGCGCATTATGGACAGTGCCGAAGCACTGTTCCATGTCACACCGCATGTTGTCCGGACTTCCGCTCGCGATTTTCGGTATGTGTCCCCGTTACTGAGTGAACTACTCACAACGCCAAACGTCCCACAAACCGAAGGACCACAAATGGTCTCGCCATTTTATATAAGCGAGATTGCACTGCTTCGCGGCAGCGCAATGGTTGAGCTGGGACGCTATAATGAAGCGACCGGCATCCTTACGGCAGGCGATGAAGCGATCGACGGAATGCGGGATTCTATCGCTGCCGGACCGTTTCTGGTCGAGCAAGCACGTTTTGTCTCCGACGCTATTCGATTTGAGCGTGCATGGTCTCTGTTCGAACAAGCGAAGTATAAAGAGGCCGCCGGTGCATTCCTCCAGCTCGCCGTTGAAGATACGGGATACCACCGTCACCGGCTGTTGAGGCAGTCGACCATCACCCTTCGCGAGCAAGGACTGTATTACGATCCTTTTCTTAACGATTCGATAACGCTTTCAAACCCGCCTGTCCTCGACCGTTCTGTCATTGCAAAAACGACCGTCGATACAACATTCTTCCTTTACAACGACTTTCCAGAGCGCTCGCGATATTATGCCGGCGTTGCGTTAGCTCGAGCCGGAATGCTCTCCGAAGCAGCCGATGAACTGCAGAAATTGACGCTCGACAAAACAATGCTGTATAGCAGCGAAGCGACCTATCAATTGGCACTGATACGTTTTGCGGAGCATAGCTATGAAGCACAGCGCCTGCTAGAACCATTGGCCTACGAAGAGAGCGTTCGTGGGGGATATGCGTCGTTCCTTCTCGGCGAATTAGCATATCGACGGGGATTTTATGAACGAGCAGAAGTCTATTTCCTGAATTCCTTTGCTAACATCCCTCGTCAGGATACAGAGATTCGGGCGACGGCACATTTGGAACGTGGCCTATCTCTTATTCCTCTCGGAGCATGGAAGGACGCAGCCGATGAGCTTTCCACATATATAAGTCAATCACACGAGCATATTCCCGGTCGTACCGACGAAGCGTTGTTCTGGCTTGGTAAAGCAGAGTTTCGTGCGGGTGATTACGATTCCGCTCGGATGACATTTTCGAGGCTGCTTACAGAATTCCCTCAAAGCCCTCGTTATATAGACGCGACCTACACCTACGCCTGGAGTCTATTTGAAGCTAATGATTTCGCTGCTGCAGAGCCACTGTTCGAGCGCGTAATTCAACTTGATTCGATCAGCCGGTATGCGTACGATGCTCTGGCACGTGCCGGTGATTCCTATTATGCGTTAGGCGAAATGCGTTCGGCCGACCGATTATACAATTTGGCGGTGGACCGGCCCGCTTTCAATGAGCTTCGCACGACACGGGCATTGCTCATGCTGGGCATTACTCGAATGAAGCTCGATAGTGTGCGTAGCTCGATGAATCAATTCCTCTATATTACTACTAAATATCCGAAGAGTGATATCGTCGATCTTGCTTACTTTAATGCTGCTCTTGCGGCGTACGCGATCAACCTGACGCCGGACGCGGAAGAGATCGTTCGAAAAATAGCAAGCCAGTATCCACAATCGGCGGTCGCTCCGCGAGCGTTGTTTGTGGCTGGAGAGGAACGAGTGCGTCGAGGTGATGCGCGAGGCGCTCTCCATTATTATGAGGAAGTGCTGAATCAGTATCCTCGCTCGCGCGAGGCAAGCAGCGCCTTGTTTGCTTTGCAGGACGCATTGGCAGAGTTGAAGCGAATTCCTGAAGCGCTTGCCGTGGCCGATACCTTTGTTCGCCGAAATCCGGAAAATCCGATCAGCCCGATGGTATTGTTGCGCGCCGGTGAGTTTCGTATGAAATTACATGAGGCGCCTGCAGCAATCGCAACCTTTCAGGATTTTATTTCGAAATATCCGACAAACCCAGCGAGGCCACGCGCCGAATTGCTGCTCGGGGAAGCACAATTCGCTGCCGGAAATCAGCCAGCGGCCGTTATCCAGCTTCAAACGGTTATTACGAATTACGACTCGCTCGACGTCGCCGCGCAAGCCCACCTCGATCTGGCACGGATCGAGAGGGATAACAAATCATACGATAGCGCCGCTTCGGAATTCCAGAAGGCGTATCAGGATAAATATTATTCAGCCGATGCAGCTCCGCAAGCAATGTTCGAATATGCGCAAATGCTCGCCGAACAAAAGAAAACTGATAGTGCCATTGACCTTTTCGAGCAATTAGCGACCCGGTATCCTATCGAGGCTTCTATCAGCGCTCGTGGTCTTATTCGTGCAGGAGATATTCTCCTTGCAGCACATAAAATGGACAGGGCTCGCAGCGAATATAATAAGGTTGTTGCAGCCCACCCTAAAGATGCGTTAGGCGGAGCGGCGATGGTTCGTATCGGTGAATCGTATCTTGTCGACGGCAATGCCAACGCTGCAGCAACATCGTTTACCTCGGCACAAAAGGACTTTTCGCTCGCGGTTGAATCCGATGCTCGAGCGTTACTAGGACTCGCCCGTGCTAATGTAAGCCGAGGCAAGAAGGCTGATGCGGTCCGGGACCTGCATACTCTTCTTTCGTTACGGGGGGCACCAAGTGATGTTCGGGGGACGGCGGAATCGATGTTACTGACATTACAGCCAGCTCCGAAGGTCAAGACAAAGAAAGGAGCGCATAAAAAATGAAGATCGTGATCGCGCTTCTTCTTATAGTGGTGGCTGCTGCCACTATCAGAGCACAATCGCTTGCGCCGGATAGCACTGCTCCATCGATACAACAAACGCGTCCCCTGCCACCGTCGATCATTTCCGAGCTTCGCAGGTCACAGAAAGCAAGAACTCTAAGTTTTCACGATACGATTCGAGCGAACGATCTGGAACGCCAACATTTCAATGATTCGTCGGCACGAGAATTTTCCGATTCAGCCGTCGCGGTCTACGATACTGCCGTTCCTCTCTCTCACAAAGAATGGCTTGACTCCGAACTGGTCGAGATACCGGAGCTTATTCGGGTCGGTACTCATATGCACTATAACTATCCTCCGTCGATCATGACGGAGACCGATCTCAATCCGGTACCATTCGACTCTTCACTGGTCCAGCGAATGAATCCGGTAACGCTCGAGAATCTTCCATTTTTCGATCAGTCTCCCTTGCCCCAGCCTCTTACGCCACCGGTCAAACATGAGGCATTTATTGAAGCAGGGCTCGGCACCGTTGAATTGCCGATGATAACGGCATGGGCATCCCAGTCACTTTCCCAACGGACGGTTGTGCAAGGATATGGCGAGTATCACTCACTGTCTCAAAGTGAATCCGCTATTCACAGCTACGCCGATATACATGCCTTGCTCGATGCCGAACTAGGTGTCGATCCTGCGATCGCACAATTTCGATCACAGGATCTGAGAGTAGGTTTTGGGTATAAGACAAAGACCGTTGCGGTCCATAGCTTTAGCACTGCCTCCCGCACACTTTCAGAATTTACCGGCTCTCTCTCCTATACGGGCGATGCTTCGAAAGACCTGCATTATGATGCCAGTTTTGAAGATCACGAGCTTGGTGATGACATAGCAAACAACCTGCACGAATCATCACAAGCCCTGATGCTCGGTACGAATTTTAATCTTTCGAGCTTTCGCGGAGTAATTCAGGCGGCTTACGATCGTGCTTCGCTTCAAGTCGATACTTCCGTGGTTGCAAACGCGAGCGCCACGCACAGCGAGAGTTTTGACTACATTAAAGCGCTTCTCGGACAGAAATTAGATCACCTCGAGTGGTTCGGTGGCATTGAATACTTAGGAGGTGCGGGTATAGACGGCTCTTCATATTCTTCCGTTTTACCAGTGGGCCGCCTGCGTGTACAAATAACACCGGAGATCGAAGTGGGCGCTAGTTTCGAACCAGAAGTCCATCTCTCATCACTGAGATCGCTCTTTGCGACCAATCCTTTCTACTCCCCTCAGATCGTAGTTCAATCGAAACTTACGACTGTACCGATCGATGCTCGGTCCGTAGTGATAGATGATATAAACCTGGGAGCATTTTTAGACTACTTCCTGACATCCGATAATGTGCTTCACTTTGAAGCGCGTTATATCGAGCGAAGCCGAGCGCCGGTCTTTGACGGCCTTTCAGTCGATTCTACTACTATTTTTACAGTCACTCCAAAAGATATTCGCATGATCGAGTTATCGGGCGATGCAAAGTTTTTGCTCTTCGAACGTGATATTATCACTGCAAACTTCGACATGCGTTCGGCAACCGTTACGGCCGATAGTCGCATGCTGCCGTATGAGCCAAGCTTCCAGTTCTCGGCCGGTTATCACTCTTACTCCATCTGGGAAAACGTCTGGCCTTCCGTGTTCTTCCGGTCGATCTCACGGCCGGGCGCAACATTTGCTTTCTTCGACCTCGAAGCGCAAGCCAATCTTTCAAAGCCTCTGATATTAACGGCCCGAATAGATAATCTCCTCGGAAGCGCAAGCGATTTCTGGTCCGGATATTCGGAATACCCTCGATCCGTTTGGGCATCGATCCGATATTCGTTTTAACGTTCGAACTAACTCCCAAACCGCTCCCGTTTGAAGGCTCGTATGGCCGAACGTCCCGATGAATCCACCACCCCCTCGCGAGTAGATCGCCTCGCCGAGCGATTCGGCATGACCAAAGAGTCGGTAGAGAATTTGCTCCGGTCCACGCACGAATCCTATTCGAAGATCGGGACAGAAACGATTCTACCACCGGCAGAGCCGCCCCGGGCGCCTATTGAAGAAGCAGCGGCTAAAATACCGAGCGTTACCCCGGAAGCGCCTAAACCGGTAGTGCCCCCCAAAAAGGGCATTCATGCCGGATTAATGTTCGCCCTCTTAACGATCCTTCTTATCGCCCTTGGTCTGGCGTTATCTTTTCAGCATGGCTGTTTCAAGCAACGGGAAGAGAAGAAAATTGTAAAGCCGGTCGATACAATTCAGAGTATTCTTAATAATGCCGCGAAGAACGCTTCAACACCACCGCAACCACCATCGAATGTCGGGCCGAATGTAGTACCCCCGGAAGCGCTTGTGGTACCACGCGAAGAACCGCCCGGGACCTCCGGCAAGCCCTCCTCCAGTGGAATAACATCTGAAGCTCAGGTCGAAGGAGCAACAACTCGACCATTCGAAACAAGAAGCAACTTCGAAGCAGAAGAGAAACTCGCCGAAATGCGCGCCAATGGTAACACTCGTGCAAGGATGCGAGCTATCCGCCGACACGGCTCGGTCGTTTACCAGATCTATTCGGAATAGTTTAGAAGCGGACGCTTAACGCGAGACCGGTCCCACCGGGCACGTAGGTTGGCAACAGAGTTGCCTGGTCAAGCAATTTCTTTATCGTACTTTGATTGTCTCCCATATCCTTCTTTGCCGGCGAGTCGGTCACAGAAACATCGCCATCGGGATTAGGAGAAATAAGGTTACCAAAGCCAATTCCGAGTGCGATCGAAAGCGGGAAATCGCTCCACCAATGAATGCCCTGAGAGACGAGTCCGGTCGCAATACCAGCACATACCACATAGCCCACGGGCTTCACCCACTTCTGCTCGGCGTAGTTATTCGCGACCACGGTGAGTGTTGCTAACGCCGTTGCCAGATGGCCCGACGGAAATGCATCGTACGCTGGAGTCTTGTTCGCATAGTCGATCTGGTTGGGGAAGAGATCCCATCGGCCGGTTGGAGTCGTAGCCCGGCAGGGACTTTCGCGACCCGTTACATGCTTCAGCAACTGCACCACTCCACCACAGGCAAGAATGACCTCACATGTCTGCTCGGCCGTTCGTAAGGCTCGTTTATCGCCGGCAATGAAGCCGTAGCCCGCAAATACTCCGGCGATACCGAACTGAAATTTTCCGTCGCCCATGAACGAAAACACATCCGCCGTATGCTGGTAAGTTATGTTATTGTTATAGATCTTATCGAACGGGTTGAATAGATCGCGATCGTATATAACAAGAGCTGTGGTGGAAACCGCAATGAGAGCCATTTGAGGCCAGTATTTAAGCTGTACGTTTTGTACGGCCCAGTCCCGCCAATCCGATGGCAGATTGGTCACAATATCCCAAATGTGCGGGGCAACCCGGCGATCGGTCGATGGAAACGAAGATTCTATCGCAGTCTTCTTCGTGCTATCTTCCGCCGCATGTACTGTTTTTGTAACAGACGAGTCGATTAGGGGCGTCAAGGTATCTACCGCAATGGCTGCCTCCCCCGTAGAAGCAAACAAAATACTTCCGAGAACGAGAAAAAACGAAATAACTCTGATCTTCAAAAACAGCCTCCCACAGAAATAACAAGAAATTCACGACATCGGAGCCGCACATTACACGACGCGCACGAGTTTTGTTCGTCGGATGAGGTGATGACTACGGACCCTGCCAAAGTACCGGTCGTAATTCACGAGAATCATACCGCTCTCGCGCGGGCGGTTGCCGAGCGCATAGCCGCACTCGTTCGCTCAAAACCCAACGCTGTGCTTGGTCTGCCGACAGGATCGACCCCAAAGGGTATCTACCGCGAACTCATCGCCTTGCACAAGCAAGGACTCGATCTCTCGCGGGTACAGACGTTCAATCTCGATGAATATTATCCGATCGAACCCGATGCCTTGCAGAGCTATCACCGGTTCATGCATCAACATTTGTTTCGCCACGTCAATATTCGGCCTGAGAATATTCACATTCCCCGGGGCGACCTTCCTCGCGATGAAATTCCCGATTATTGCCTTAACTATGAGCGCGCGATCGCTGATGCCGGCGGCATTGATCTGTTGATATTAGGCATTGGCCGAAGTGGGCATATTGGATTTAACGAGCCGGGCACACCGGAAGATGCGATCACCCGGCTTGTACTTATTCATCCCTTTACCCGACGCGACGCAGCCGCCGATTTTTTCGGTGAAAAGAATGTGCCGAGAGAAGCAATCACGATGGGTACCTCCACGATACTCGCTTCTCATGAGATCATTTTGGCGGCGTTGGGCGAGAACAAATCAGGTGTAGTGGCACGGGCTATCGAAGGGCCTCGTACCATCGAAATGCCGGCTTCACTGCTTCAAGGTCATCCCAATGCAACCTTCCATTTGGATTGTGATGCCGCGGCAGAACTTACCAAAGTAAAAACACCGTGGCTCGTTACGCAATACCACGAATTTGAAGATTCACCAGCAGGCAAACGTGAAGAACTTCGAGCGATCATTTGGCTCGCGGAATTACTCGGAAAACCGATCGTAGAATTGTCAGAGGATGACTATACTTCTCACGGGCTCGCGTCACTTGTGATCGATCGCTATTCTGACGAGTTAAATCGAATGGCCGCACGTACGCTCGCCACAAAAATTCGCGATCGAGACCGCTTACCGCATAACGAGCGGATCATCTTATTCAGCCCGCATCCTGATGATGACGTGATCTCGGCTGGAGGAATTTTTCGTAAACTGGTAGAGAATGATAACGATCTCTACGTCGCGTATCAAACGAGCGGTAATATCGCCGTTTTCGATCATGACGTGCTCCGATATCTTGATTTCGTCGGCAAGTATCTTGGGGCCATGAAGATCGACGCCGCATCGCATAAGGCGATTGAACGGACGATCGAAGAATTCTTTAGTCATAAGGCGCCTGGCCAGGTCGATATACCGGAGGTCGGTCACATCAAGCAGTTTATCCGTGAAGCAGAAGCGGTGAGCGGAGCAATGCATGTTGGGCTCGACCGCAGCCACTGCATCTTTATGAACCTACCATTCTACCAAACCGGCGCCATCGAAAAAGCTCCGCCCGGCGACGCAGATATCGAAGAAACGGTCAAATTACTCAAGAGAATACAACCGGCTCGAATCCTTGCTGCCGGCGATCTTTCCGACCCGCATGGCACCCACCGGGTATGCTTGTGGATCATTCGGGAAGCATTGAAACGCTTACCGGCAAACGAGCGTCCCATCGTTTGGCTCTATCGTGGTGCGTGGCAGGAGTGGCCTCTGGATGAAGCCGATATTCTGGTCCCCATGAGTGAGAACGAACTTGCTCTGAAACTCGAAGCGATCTTTAAGCATCAGTCCCAAAAGGACCGAGCTATGTTCCCGGGGCCGGATGAGAGGGAGTTCTGGCAACGTGTCGCCGATCGCAATACCGCAACATCCCGTAAATTCTACCGCCTGGGCCTTCCATTTTACCATGCTATGGAAGCCTACGTTGAAGAATTGCCTCTATATTAAACTTTCCTAATCATATTGACGCCTAATTGCGGGCGCACTTATTTACGAATAGGTGTTGCAACGCGCACTTCGGTCATTTATCTGCTCGCGACCGAAGAAGGACTTGCATGTACTGGAGCATGCTCTCTCAACACATCGATTCTCTTGAATGTCTAAATCAATCAAGATAGGGTTGCTTGCTCTCGCGGGAGCGGCCTTGCTCGTTTTTATTATACTTCGTATCATCGAAGCTGCGAAACCTGCTCCGCCAAAAAAGCAACCAACCCCTATCGTCCGAATTGCGCAACCGACTCACCAGTCGATCGTTTACAAACTCGATTATGATGGTGATGTTATTCCCGTACTCCAGGCTAATATCTTTAGCCGTGTGACCGGCTTGCTCGAAGCGGTTTATACCGATATGGGGCATACCGTTCGGAAGGGACAACTTATTGCTCTGATCGATACAGCGCAAGCCCACCAGGCGGAAATGCAAGCTGCTGCTTCTTATGCAAATGCCAAGGCGATTGAAGAACGGACTCGCGATCTTACGAAAAAGAACCTTGCATCACAGCAGGACCTCGACAATGCAATTGCTGCACTGCGAACGGCGGAAGCGAACTATGAATCGGCTCGCATTCAAGTAAGCTATTCCCGTATTACAGCTCCGTTTTCCGGCTATGTAACGAAGCGTTGGCTTGACCCCGGCGCCATCGTCTCCTCGAATCCGATCGTCAATAGCAGCAATACAACCATCTTTACCATCATGGATATTGACACGGTGAAAGTCGATATCAATGTATTGGACCGCGATATTCCAAAAATTCCAACTATTCATCGCGCGGTCGTTAAGCTTGATGCTTTCCCCGATCGAGAGTTCTCGGCATTCGTTGCGCGGTCGGCACAAGCGATCAACCTGACCACGCGCACCATGCCCGTCGAGATCATGATCCCGAACCGGGATCAGGCGATCAAGCCGGGTTCATTCGCTCATGTTTCGCTGATCCTTGGTGAAAATCCGGATGCGATCACGCTTCCAACGGAAGCAGTCCTTCGGGATGGAGAAGGCGCTTATGTTCTCCTCGCTCAGGATTCTATCGCTCGTCGTAAGCCCGTGGTAACAGGGGTCGTCCAGAACGGCAGGACAGAGATCGTATCAGGACTCGATGGCACTGAGCCGGTCATCGTCGTCGGACAAAATTTCGCCAAACCTAACGCCAAAATCACTATCACTAAAAGCGCACCTGGTATGGATACCACTTCCCATCCTTACTAAGGTGCTCCTCGCCATTCATCCAGTGATACCGATCGTCTTATGTGGTTAACCAGATTAGCTCTTAAATATCCGATCTCGACCTTCCTGATCGGCTTTACCATCCTCGTTCTTGGCTGGGTGTCTTTAACTCAGTTGCCGATCGACCTGCTGCCGAATATAACCGTACCGGTTGTGACGACCATTACCTACTATCCGGGTGCGGGCCCGATGGACATGGAGCAATCGGTAACAGCGGTCGTCGAGCGAGGAGTAACGTCGGTAAATGATGTCGATTATGTGCAATCGACCACCCGCGAAGGTGTTTCACAGGTCCGCATTAACTTTAACTGGAATGCGAACGTCGATGTCGGACTCATCGATGTAATCCAACGCCTCAATCGAATTTATACACAGCTCCCGACGGGCGTATCGACTCCTATTGCCCTTCGATTTGATATCACCAATCTTCCCGTCATTACCCTCGCTGTCTCCGGTACCATGGACCAGCGAGATATGTACGATCTCGCCTATAATGTAATCGAACCTCAGCTCGAGCATTTGCCGGGCGTTGCCAGTGCGCAAGTTACCGGTGGCCGAATTCGTGAGATTCACATCACGCTGGACCGCAGCCGAATCGAGGCCATTGCACTTCCCATCACCGATGTGTTAAAGGCAGTCGCCAACTCCAATCTTATCATTCCGAGTGGCGATATTAAGAGCGGCGTTTTCGATTATTCTCTTAAAACGCAAAGCCAGTTCAATCTCGTAAAACCGATGGGTGACATCGTGATCAAAACGATCAACGGTGTGCCTATCCGTATTCGCGACGTTGCGACCGTCGACGATAGCTATCAAGAGCAGACTGAGATCATCCGAGTAAATGGTACGGAAGGCCTTACGCTTCGGGTACAAAAACTCGCGGGTGCCAATACGGTCGAAGTGGTCGATAATGTAATGAAGGCAATTCCGAAGCTGACCGGCATTCCTTCTAACGTTCATATCGCTCTCTCCTTCGATCAGTCGCTTTATATCCGCCAGACCATTAATGGTCTTTCCCGTGAGGCTATCGTCGGTGCACTGCTGGCGATGCTCATCATTATGATCTTCCTCCGGAATATTCGAGGTACGATCATTATCATCGTGGCGATTCCACTCTCCATTCTCATCACGTTCATCATGTTCCGCTTTGGCAATATTACGCTGAACATCATGACGTTTGGTGGCCTGGCACTCGCAGTGGGCCGATTAGTGGATGACTCTATTGTAGAATTGGAGGCTATAAGCAGACACTACAATGAACGGAAAAAGGGACAATCGAAGATCGAAGCGACCCTCGCTGCAGCAAGTGAAGTAGCGACTCCGATCTTCGTTTCCACGCTTACGACAGTCATCGTATTCTTGCCGGTCGTCTTCCTTACCGGTATTGCGAAGCTGCTTTTTGTGCCGCTTACGATCACGATCGCGGTAGCGCTGTTCGGCTCCTTCTTCGTATCACGAACGATCACTCCTCTCCTCTGTCTCAAGTTCTTACCACCGGAGAAAGAGCTAAATCGTGGATCGCAAAAGTTTTCCGATCGCACGCGGGTTTACTTTCACGACCGATTGGAAGCAGTCGATCAAGGCTATGCTCGTATGCTGGAATGGGCGCTCGGGCATCGGCGAACGATCATTGTTTCGATCCTGGCAATTGCCGCAGCCTCGGTGTTCCTGTTCAAGTTTATCGGTACGGAGTTCTTCCCGGATCAGGACGAAAGCGTATTCACCGTAACGATGAAGCTTCCGGTCGGCACTCGCGTCGAAGAGACGGAAAAGGCCGTCGTTAATATGGAAAATATTCTACAAAAGAATATTCCAGAAATGCAGGCGATGGTATCCGATATCGGCGTACCATCGGCACGAAGCGGCAATTTCTTCGGTCGTAATTCTGGATCGCACGCGGCGAATATCCAAATTTCGCTCACTCCCCCTGATGAACGGCAGCGCACCGTGTTCGATATTATTAACGCGATCCGACCGAAGATATCCAATTACCCTGGTGCTTCGGTGTATGTTTCGCCAAGCGGATTCCTGCGGTTCTTACTGAACTTCGGATCGGCGGCACCGATCGATATAGAAATTCGCGGGTTCGATCTCGACCAGGGTACGGCCCTTGCGAAACAAGTGCTCGGCATTGTACGCTCGACACCAGGCGCTGTGAATGCTCAATCTTCACGTGAAGACAACCTGCCTGAATTACGAGTGAATATCGACCGAGATAAGGCCGGAATACTGGGAATCGATGTTGCGCAGATCTCGAACACCATCAATGCTGGTATCAATGGCGCCGTAGCGTCACTCTATACAGATCCGGTAACGGGAAATCAATACAATATCCTTGTCCGGTTAAGCGAAAATTACAGGCAGAATATCGACGACCTAAAGAAGCTTCTGCTAACGACACCGAGCGGAGAACAAGTACTGCTCGGCTCCATAGCTGATATCACACAAGATGCATCGCCGGTACAAATAGATCGTAAATATCAGCAGCGTATCATCGATGTCACGGCGGAAGTAAGCGGTCGCGATCTTGGCAGCGTTGCAAAAGATATTCAGGCCAAGCTCGATCAGATCGCTATTCCTCCGGGATTCGAGGTGAAGGTCGGTGGAAACGTCGAGCAGCAGCAAAAGACGTTTGGCGATCTTACCATGGCTTTTGGTTTGGCGATCCTTCTTGTCTATGTCGTCATGGCTTCGCAATTCCAATCGCTGCTCGATCCGTTTATTATCATGTTTACGGTACCATTTGGAATTGTCGGTGTACTGTGGGCGCTCTTTCTAACCGATACTACGCTTTCGGTCACAAGCTTCCAGGGCATCATCGTTATGGTCGGTATTGTAGTCAGCAACGGTATTCTTCTTATCGACTACACAAATCACTTGCGAATGCGTGGCGAGAGCTTAAAAGATGCTGTTATCGATGGTGGACGCACGCGATTAAAGCCCATCCTCATGACATCACTTGCTACCGTACTCGGACTTATCCCCATGGCGGTCGGAATTGGCGGTGAAAAGACACAAGCACCATTGGCTATTGCGGTTATTGGCGGCCTTTCACTTTCTACGCTGCTCACGCTCTTCTTCGTACCAACGATCTACACGATCTTCGAAGAGCGCTTCCGTCGTAAACTCAACCTCGAGACCGATCCGGTATTAGGCGGCAGTTCGCGGGATCAGCTCCTCGGGCCTGCCGAGCATTCTGAAACACATTAATAAAAAAAGGGACATGCGGTGCATGTCCCTTTTAGTCTTACGCTTCTTTGGTTATGAACCAATGATCGTGGCTCCCCAATACGAAAGTATTGGCTGGATCGGATTCGCGAACGATGCAGTGCTCGATCCTGCAAAGCAAAGTCCTACTGGATAATTACCAGATTCCGTAACGAGCAGCGATCCGCTATCGCCGGGCTGAATGAAAGCACCCGGAATATAGATCTGATTAACGAATGTCGCAGTACCTTGATTATACGATACTTGTATCGTTACGTTAACCGCAGCGATCTGTCCGTGCGTTAAGCCGGTCGTGCGGCCCGTTTTCTTTACGTACATTCCAACTTGCGGTGTCATAGTGTAATGGCTCGGCGTATATCCGCTAACCTCGGACGCATAACCATTTGTCGTGTATCCGGCCAATGCGGCATCGAACGTATTGTTCGACGTGAAGGAGATCGGTTTGAACGCGCTGAGAACCGCGCACTGCGGAGCCACATAACCACCATTATCGTACGGACCTGGCTGGCCGATCGATTCCCCGATCGAAGCCGCATTCTGCCGTGCAAGCACATGGTTATTGCTAAGAATGTAAGCATAGCCGCCAACATTGACGGCGCAGCCCAGCGTACCGGCAGCGTTCTCGTTATTGTTACCGATGCTGACGCCTGCCGGTACCGGTCGGTAGGATCCAGTATATACTCCGCTAAAGGGCTTAATATCTCCAACTACTTCGACGTGCACCTGTTGATCTTCTACCGTTGCAGGCACATTGCTGGGCTTCGCATGGCGGGCGAAGACCACAAGACTCGTCGAGCCATCGGCCTCCAGACCAACGCCTGTTCCCATGACTCCTTCATGTTTTAGCAGCTCTGCTGTATGACGTTCCTGCACGTCCTTCGTGTGCGCCACTTTAGCAGCGAGCATCTGGTCCTGCGGAACACCGCTTTGTAGCGTTGCCTCATTGGATTTTTGGAGAGCATCCGCTGCTTGTTCGAGTCGCTGGTCCGGTGCAAACGGCATTGCGCCTTTCACGTCGACTGTCGCTAACGATGAGCTGGATGGCTCCGTTGGATTTGTTTGTTGATTACATGCCGCGAGGCCGAGGGCAAACACCATCGTTGCAATACCTCCGCAAGCAATACGGCTGAGCTTGCGTGATTCTTTTTCTTTTCTCATTAGAGCGAGTGAATATGTGATAACTATTTTCTAACCCTTTTACAAGGTCGCACAAGGACACCCCACTCATCCCTATCGCTCCCGAAAAGGCATTCATGTTGCATGGCTCATGAGAAATAATTTTTCAAGGGATATTATGCTCAGTGCTAACCGCCTCTTCCTCATTGCCGGTCTTCTTATTTCGATCGTTTTCGCCGGTTGTCAGAATTCCACACCGACGACTGCCGCTCCTCCATCACAAGGTTTTCTCGTAACGCCTCTTACGGCCAATGAATCGACCTATGGCGCTGCACACGTCGATTCCAATTTGCAAGATGCCTGGGGGTTAGCTGTTGGATTGGGAGGAGGATTTTGGATCGCTGACCGTGCGAGTGGCGGAACATCGCTGTACGACTCTAATGGAATACCAGCCGGAGTTTTTTATCGTGTCAATGGGCCCGGTAGGACAAAGGGTAGCCCGACGGGTATCGTCGCAAATACTCTTGGTTCGTTTCCGGTCGGAATTCTTGGGGCCTCCACCTTCATCTTTTCCAGCTTAAACGGTACGATCTCAGCACTGCCGAGCTTTATTGGTACGAGTGACAGCACTCGTATCGTCCTCGATCGCTCGAGCAGTTCCAGTTATACCGGATTAGCACTCGCGTCGACTTCGACCGGCCCACGCTTATATGCGCCGAATATTAAGAATCAGTCGCTCGATCCGATCGACCAGAATTTTGCACCACTTCCCCAGATCATCGACCGAAATTTTGCTCAGGGATATACTCCGTTCAATGCCGTCGTGATCGACACTCAACTATTCGTTACTCATGCATTCAAAAGCGCCAACTTCGTACAAGTAGGCGTGGCGGGAGCAGGCCTTGGCTCTGTCGACATTTACGATCTGAATGGTAATTACGAGAAGACTCTTATTCCGACCGGTGCACAACTTAATTCTCCGTGGGGCCTTGCGATCGCTCCCACGACGTTCGGAAGTTTTAGTGGCAAACTGCTGGTCGGAAATTTTGGGGATGGCAAGATCAATGTGTTCGACCGGTCGACCGGGTCGTTTATCGGTACATTGAACGACGCTTCCGGCAATCCGATCGTTATCCAGGGATTGTGGGCGCTTCTCGTATATAATAATACGCTGTACTACACTGCCGGTCCTAACAACGGCGCCGACGGTGTATTTGGAAAGATCACATTACGGTAAGGCCACGGGGCTGAATGGTGATCTCGTGAAGATCGAGATCACCGTTAAGTTGAATGGAGAGCGTGTTGCCATGTATCTCGATCCGGGAGTTCGGGGCATACGTGATCTCCATTCCGCTCTCGTAATGTACCGGTTGGAACGGGTGCTCTTGAACGCGCGGCACATAAATGATCGTAGGGGCGTCCACCGGCTTGCCGCGAAGCACCAATTTAAACTCTTTTGTCCGAAGATTAAAGTGCATGTGCACGGGCTCGGCGCTCGCAGCCATCACATAGGGCCTGGTGGCTACATCGAGATTGCGAATTTTTTTATTGTAGCCGATCAATGAAAAGTCTTCTCGCATAAATCCATCGAGCCGCTCGCGAGTATTATAGAGATTGATATTCCAATAGGTCGCATTGACAAGTGCTTGCTCGACAGCCTCGAATTGCCAGTCCATGTGTTTGCGGACGACAGCACTTCGCCAATTTTGGCGAGTGCCAAACTCGGTAAGGAATGGTACCATGTTCTTTTCGCGCGCCCGTTCTGCACCGATGAACTGAGCTTCGATATATTCATCGCGCTTTGCATCGTGGAAGAGCCGGCCCGAAAGAGCAGTGAGTTGAGAATCGTAATAATGATAGGCGAAGATCACCCGGTCATCCTCGCGTGGCATTTTTAAGAGCGAGTCATAGTCCTTCTCCGACCTGAGATTGACATTCCAATCCGATTGTGGGGAGAGCAATGCGAAGAGATATGGCGAATGCTTACGAATGCGAGCAATAGCGCCGGCATAAAATTCAGGCAATATCTCTTCTTCAAATTTTTTAGGATCGAGCATAGCCGGATGCGGCTCGTTCAGGACCTCAATGCCGATCACCCGATCGATCGTGGCTGCTCGTTCCGCAAGCCGGTCGATCATTTCGAGGAATCGGTCACGAACTTTGAAGTGCTCGAGGCCGGCCGAACGATTGGTGAGATCGTTATTCCAGAAATCTGTAAACGTCTTGCGAAGATTGGCATTGAACGCATAATTTGCGCCCCACAGAGGTGTATCGCGCAAGAAAGCCTTAGACCGCACTCCTTCCGAAAAGACCCACTCCGGCATACCGGATCCACCAAACGCCGTTCCTACGAGGTCCTGATGAACGTCGATAATGACAAGAAAGCCTTTGCTTCCAAAAAGCCGGATGTACTCGAAGAAGTCATTTATATACTCCTCGTTATACTGCGGTTGGGTTGGATCGCACATCGGTTCGAAGGCCGACCAAAAAAACGGCAGGCGGAGCGTCGTAAAGCCGCATGCCTTGAGCAGGTCGATGTATGTTTCAAATCGAGTCCAATCGCTCTGCGATTTGAAGGGAAGGTTCGGAGGCAATTTGGCAGAAGGACCGAAACAGACACCGCGTAATAGTAAATACCGGCCATCGCTCCTGGAGCGCAGCCAGTGGTCATCGCGGATGATATCGTGAACGGGCGGTAACTGCAAATTGAGGCAAGCAGTACCGCTTAACGTTCATCGAAGTTCCCTACAACGCACAATGCTACGAAACAAGATGCGCTGTGATCTCCACGTATTGCGGAAACAGAGCAGGCTCAGCGGGGACTTTTTTCTTTTTCTTTTTCGACTCCACCGGAGCTGCGGATGCGCCAGTAGGAAAACGCCCCGGAGGGATTTCCGACGTAATACTCTCTACACTAAAGCGCGAGGCAGCAATACTCTTTCCTAAGAAAAAGGAACGGATGGATGTTTCCCGGCCAGCCACCAACTTCTGCTGAGCCGCGTCTTTTTTCGAACGTACCGGCGCGTCGGGATAGACCTTCACGCTGACGCTCAACTTTGAATTATGCTTTAGCTCATTGGCAATACGATCGAGGTCGGCCATAGCCGCGGGGTCGATATCGCGTGATTTTGGGCGAAAGACCGGCTGCGAAAGATCGAACATCTGACCATCAGCAAGCGGAGTAAGAACGATGTGCAGCGGAAACTCCTGATACTGCTCGAGCGCCGGAACACGCAACGTATCCTCGTGATACATGTAACCGGTCGAAGTCACTGCAATTCGGTACATTGCATCCGGCTGCAAAATACTCGTAAGCTTACCTTCGGAGTTCGACTTTGTGGATGTGAGCTTTTCCGTACCCTTAAAGATCGTGAAGTTCACTCCTGTCGCTGGCGCACCATTGTTCAGAGTTACCTGGGCCTTTAACAACCCAACGGTTTTAGAGATCTGAGCACGAGCACTGGGTACGATGGAAACAATGATACAGAATAACGTGGCGAAATGAAGAACAAAACGTCTCATGCGGCGAATAAATAGTTGATGGGCCGGACAATCGGCTTATTTGTCGTGAAATAACATCGGTTAAGGACGAAAGTTACACCGCTCGCCTGACAGGCTGCTCATTTTTGTACGACGCCCATGGCCATGCCATCCCCAATGGGAATAATAATACCGAACAACTTCTTCTCCCGAGCAAACTCCTCGTTAAATGCCTGAATAGCGGTTACGCTGGCATAATCGGGGTCATCGGGTTCGACCTGCTGTGCGACCTTACCCCATGCGATCGCATTATCACCGGCGATGACTCCGCCGTTACGGATAAGGCGAAGTGCCTCCCGAAGATAATTTATATAATTTGGTTTATCGGCATCGATAAGGATGAAATCGAACGTGTTGCCTGGCATTCGTTTCATTGCTTCGAGCGCTGGGCCGACTTCCACAGAGACGTTCTTTATTCCTTCCTGAGCCAGATTGTCCTTGGCGACTTTCGCGTGCAGTTCACTATATTCCAGGCTAACGACTTCACCGGAATCGCCGACCGAGCGCGCCATGATCGCAGCACTGTATCCGAAGAGCGTCCCTACATCGAGTACGCGCTTGGCGCCGATCGCCCGTAGAAAGAACGCGATGAACTTAGCCTGGTCTTCGCCGATCATGATCATCGGTATTCCGGCTTTCTCCGCGCGAGCGCTCATGCGGCCGAGCAACGCTCGTTCGTCCAGAGCAAAATGCTGGACAATATATTCGTAGATCTCTTCGGTGAGAGGTGTTCCCTTCATAATTATGACGGCTCTGCGCTTTGACTACTTGTGTTATGACGACTCTGCAAACAAACTTTCGTCGCTCACGCGCGACTCGATATTAAAATGCTTATAGGCTAACTTGGTCGCTTCGCGGCCACGTGGCGTTCGAACCAGAAATCCCTCTTGTATCAGGAACGGCTCGTACACTTCTTCGATCGTGCCACCTTCTTCTCCGACTGCGACCGCAATCGTATTCAATCCCACCGGCCCGCCGCCAAACTTCTCAATGATCGTAAGAAGAATACGTTTATCCATTTCATCCAGGCCATGCTCATCGACTTCGAGCGCTTTGAGCGCCATGAGAGCGATCTCTCGGGTGATCTTCCCGCTGCCTTTTACCTGGGCGAAATCTCTCGTCCGGTGCAGTAATCGATTCGCAATGCGAGGCGTGCCGCGAGAGCGGCGCGCGATCTCGAGAGCACCCTCTTCATCGATCGCGATCTGAAGCAGCCGCGCGCTTCGCTCGACGATCGACTTAAGCGAGGATGCCGGATAGTAATCGAGGCGGTTGGAAATACCAAAGCGCGATCGGAGCGGTGCAGAAAGCAAACCGGCACGCGTCGTAGCACCAATGAGCGTGAACGGCTTCAGTTCTATCTGTATCGAGCGGGCACTGGGACCAGAATCGATCATAATGTCCAGCCGATAGTCCTCCATCGCCGAATAGAGATATTCTTCGACAACCGGAGACAACCGATGAATCTCGTCGATAAAAAGGACGTCGCGTTCTTCGAGGGATGTTAACAGACCGGCAAGATCGGCGGCCCGTTCGAGCACCGGTCCGGAGGTCGTTCGGATCTGTGCTCCCATCTCATTCGAAATAATATGGGCGAGTGTCGTCTTGCCAAGACCGGGAGGCCCCGTAAACAGTACGTGGTCCAACGCCTCACCCCGAGCACGCGCTGCTTGTATAAAAATGCGGAGGTTCTCAATAATACTCGGCTGCCCCGTGAATTCGGTAAATCCTTTAGGGCGAAGCGAACGCTCGTACTCCGCTTCGGTACGTTCGGGACTCACCGCATCATTTCGCTTCGCCATTCCGTGAACTTAATAAACTCTGTGAACTGAAATACTATGATTAGCAATAACCGCGTGCTATGCTATGATTCCCCAATACTATCCTTCCAGGACCCACATTGGATAACCTCGACGAATAAAGCCTCGCATTTGAATATTGCCAGTTCTCCAGCGGAAATTCGGAAGGGGCGGGTCAAGATTGAGTTCGGGTTTCCCCCACTTCTGACCGAAGTAAAGGAGCAGTACATTCTCGATATCGTCCGTAGCGCCGATCATGATGGAGCTTTCCCTCGGCGTGATCGTAAGCCGGCGTAAGCGATTCGACGCATCGACGAGAAACGTCATCCGCATATACGTGAGCCTGCAAATAATAGAATCCACGACAAGAACATGTACGGTTGGATCGCTGTATGTGTGCGAGAGTGTATCTTCTCTCACCTCTCGCAGATGTACTCCGGCATCGGTCATAATGCGCTGAATGCTGTCGCGGCTAATGCCCGGTCGAATTCCAAAAATTTCGAGCGGTCGTTCCGGAGGCGCAGCCACGGTGGCATGTGGTTTCGGCTTATGTTTCGGTCGTTTGCCGGGCTGGGCCAGCACGAACGACGGGAGAAGCACGATCAATATTACGATAACGCGCATTTTCAAATCACTTAAATGCGAACGCAAAAAACACTGCACCGAACACGAGCGCTAAGCTGACAGCATAATTCCACTTCAGTGGTTGGCCGAAATAATAGCGGGCAAACACGATGAAGACCGTAAGAGCGATCGCCTCCGCAACGATCTTCAGCTTCGCCGGATCCATGCCATGTTCGAAGCCGAACCGATTAGCAGGTACCTGAAAGCAATACTCAAAGAACGCAAGCCCCCAGCTTGCGAGGATAACCACCCATAACGGCTTACCGGTATATTTCAAGTGCCCATACCAGGCAAACGTCATGAACGTGTTCGAAATTAAAAGGAGTAATACCGTTACAAGCCACATTGGCCATTTCCATTGTTAAATAGTACCAACCAAACGAGTGGCAATCAAACGGTACACTTGAATGAACCGTTGCTCCTCCCTCATGCAATTCACTATTTGGAAAATCGGAATCTCATTCCGCGCCGGAAAGTTTAGTGACCGGTTGATCGAACATTAGCTGATTTACTCCTAATAAATACTCTCCATGAGTTTTGTTACCGAAGAACCGCGCACCGGTGAACGGTCCTCCCAAGGCCGAACGCGAGCGGCCTCGCACAATCATGATAAAGCAACGGTGGCGGCAGTTTTTACCGGCGGCACCATCGCAGTAAGTGCGAACAAGGCGTCGAATGTCGTTCCGGTGCTTTCCGGCCGAGAAATACTGGAGCGTGTACCTGAGATCGCACAGTACTTGCCTTCCGTAACGATCGAGGTCCACGACTTTGCGACCCTTCCGGGGCCGCACATGTCGCCAGAAATGATGTTAACGCTTTCCGAATTTGTGCTGGCCTTACGGGAACACACGGACGGTGTCATCGTCACGCATGGTACCGACTCCATGGAAGAATCGGCTTACTTTCTCAATCTCGTCGTTGGCGATAAAATACCGGTGATCTTTACCGGTTCCATGCACACTTCGACCGACGCTGCGTGGGATGGCGGTCGCAACCTGATCGATGCATTTGCCGTCGCTGCGAATCCCGCATTTCGCAGTATGGGTACGCTGGTCGTCATGAACGGACATATTTATGCCGCGTCCGAAGTGACGAAAACGCATACGATGCATGCGGATACCTTCCGCTCTCCTGATTTTGGGGCTCTCGGCACCGTCAATACGCTTGCGATGGATGCACCCCGCAGGCGCCGAGACCCGCATGCTCGCATGAATATTCACCTTCCATCCAATGCCGACCTTCCCTATGTCGAGTCGCTCAAAGTATATTCCGGCATGGACGATATGCTTTTTATCGCAGCCCTGAAAGCAGGCGCTGCCGGCATCGTCGTCGAAGCAATGGGACAAGGGAATGTCCCGCCAGGCGTGGTCAATGGTATTGCTCGCGCACGCGAAATGAAAGTACCCGTGGTGATCACGTCGCGGTGTTTATCGGGTCCGGTGCGCCCCTATTATGCGTATGAAGGCGCTGGCCGAGAACTCGAAAAGCTGGGCTGCATTTTTTCGCCTTACTTAAATAGTGCGAAAGCACGCATTAAACTGATGGTAGCACTCGCAGCCGGTCACTCGCCAGATGCGCTTCGGGAGCTTTTCCCGAGCGGATAGCATACTATTATTATGCGGGTCGCGATATTCCTCTCGGTTGTTTTGGTCTTCATCGCTCGGGCAGCTACGGCTCAATGGCTCGAGAACCCGCATACCCTTACCTTCTCGCGCCCCGATCTTCTTCGCACTCAAGCAGCACCGCAATCCCGCACTCCTGCATCTGAGATCTCCCACTGGCTTTTTCCAAACATTAACGTCACACGTTCCGAAACATACGGGCAGTACGAACCCTCTGTGGTTGCTTATAACAAACATGTACTTATCGGACTGATCGACGACAGCGATCTTGCAAATCTTTCTATTTGCACTAGTACCGATGGAGGGCTCTCCTTCGAACGGGCATTAATGCCACAACGGACGAACGAAACATTCGATGAAGCCACTGACCCTTCGCTCGCGCTCGGCCACACAACCGATGGTTATTCGAATGCCTACTACGTAAATGGTTACAGTAGCGGACTTCCGAATGTCATAGGATGCTTCCACTCATCCGATTTTGGAAATAATTGGACGCAACTTACAGACGTCTATCAAAACCTCCAGGGCAGTGATACGTCGAGTGATAAATATTACATCGCCGTAGATTCCGTAAGAGATCGAATCTATGTAACGTGGGTGGAACAAGCGGGTGAAGGTTACACAAGCATCGTCTCTTCCTGCTCAACGAACGGAGGGGAAAGCTGGGCGGCACGAAAGCATATCACGGGTCTCGGTCATTTCACCTGTCCTATTCCTGCCGTTGCACCGGATGGTACAGTGCTCGTTACGTTTGTCGATTATTTCCGAAATAATCGGATATTTGTATCGCGCTCGACCGATGGTGGAGCGACCTATGCCACTCCACAGATTGTCGGTACCTATGTAAATCTTGGGCCGTTGCTTCCCGATGATAGTCTTGGTTACCAAAATATCGGCACGCCGGATAGTGCGTTAGCGGTCAACAGCTTCCCTTCTATTGCTATCGATCGCTTTAATATCCATGCTTATATTACCTGGTGCGCTCGCGGGGCAGATGATCACCCTCATGTCTGGCTTACCACCAGTAGCGATGTCGGACAAACATGGAGCACTCCGCAGCCGATCGAAACGGATTCTGTTAGCACAGCATCCGCTCGTTTTTTCCCGTGGATCGCAACGGGCTCTCGTGGCGAGGTAGCGATCGCATACTACGCTTCAACAATGAACACGGTAGCGCCCAAACCGACGGGAGACGATCATCTCCTGCAAGCGGATCTCTTCATGGCGCATTCGACAGACAACGGCGCAACATTCCACACGCGACGTATTTCGAATGCAACGTTCGACCCTCTTACAGGAGAAGCATTCCGGCCCGTCGAGAATAGTATTCTGTGGTTCTTTGGCGATTATATAGGCCTTGCGACAACGGATAGCACCTGGTATCCGGTCTGGTGCGATGCACGTAGCGGCGATGCGGAGATATACACCTCGATCGTTCAACCATTCGCGCCGCTGCCAGTTACAAACCTTACCTTACACGATACGGTCATAAACGGAAAACCGTCGTTCGTCCTTTCCTGGAATTACGATCCAGCAACGACATTCGGATATCCACTCTCTTCGGACTATCAATTCCTCGTAACGAAGGACACATCCACGGTTGCGTTATTATCAGGTAGTACCCTTCACATTGTCGACACGAATATTTCCGCGCATGAATATCACGTTACGGTGCTCGCGGGGCGATACCGAAGCATAACGGATTCGATCGGCGTGAAGAATAGTGTAAGCCCGTATGAGAATGGCGGTATAACGATCAGCATTGGAGCGTCGCCTGCTCGCGTTGGACACGCAGAAACGCTCACCGTTCGAACGAAAGAAGATTCTCGCGTGGCTGTTACGTTCTATGATGAATTGGGGCGTGCATTGCTCACCAATATTACGGACGGCGTTACCGGCAACGAACACACTATTTGCGCAACTCCGAACGTTGCCGGCACATGGTTCTACCTCGTTCGCGAATATGCAGGACCGGTAATAAAAGAGGTTACAGGCAAACTTACGGTTTTGCCTCAGTAGCCGGCTGGTCCTTTTTTTCGTCCGGTACTTGTCTATCGGTCGGTAATTGAGCGGCGTTCGATTCGTTCAGTACTACGGATGAATGCACTTCGAGCAAATCCATGAACGGAGTTGCCGATGAGACCTCGACCCGCGCCGGTATTCTCATATCGAGCATTCGTTTAACCACTCGCCCAGAAAAGAGATCGAGGAGTGTTGTATCGCGCCCGCTGATCGGCCCCGAGGTTTTCGTCGAAACGTTGGTGACCGAATTACTTTGATACCCTTGAAACGAACCGGTATCCGTAGCTACGATCATCGCAAAATACTGGTTCTCGGTATCGAGTAATTTAGCGAACGAGTACATATGTGTGACATCGTAGACATACCGTCCGGTCGTAACACCAATATTCACCGTATCGCGAACATAGATCGTATCGAGACCATGCTCGGACCACGAGGTGCCATACGTGACCGATTTTTCGGGCAGCGGGATCAACATGCGTGGCGGTTCGAAAAAGTATGCGTTCGTTTGTGCTTCGGCATTTAAAAGCTTAAGCGTATCCTTGATCGTCTTGGCCAGCTCCTGGCCCCGCATATCATATGTTAACTGGGTGATTCGATTAACAGCCATATTCTCATGCAAGAGCAGAGAATCGCCCGACAGCTCGTGACCGGCAACCTCGAACTTAGTAAAATACTGTTCGAACGACCACAAGCCCTTTTTGTAATCGATGGAAATATTATGAAATGCCAGTTGCGCCGAACTCGAAAGAAATCCCCGTAGCTCATCGCGGTCCGTCCGAATATGCTGATCGATCTGAGTGTGGACGTCATAGAGCAGAGTCCCTGCTTGCGGCTTATATCGCAAGGTAAGGATATCCGGCTTGATCTTTACCACATGCGGCTCCGGTGGCGTATGCCGCCGTTGAGCCGCTGCCGGGGCTATAAAAAGAGCGATCGTGCCCGCCAGCATGACAGCGGCGAGGCAAAACTGTTTTTTAAATATCATCAATGCAGGATGCCATCCACTACCGAACGATGGAAAGGCGGCCCTCCGCATGAATTCCATCACGATCCAGGAATTGGATGATGTAAGCACCCGCTGAAAGGGATCGCGGTGCCATTATAGTACACTCTTCATCGCTCACTCGTTCGAACGGTAGTGGTGTAACTATGCCAGATGCTTCATTGATACATCGGCATTCGCCGGAGGCAGCAAGACCGTTTGTCATTCGCACAGTGAATTTCGTACCAGGCACTATCGGATTTGGATACGCGATCACACTCTGTGCAGCGTTCGCGGAAGCGTTTGATACGCTTGCCGGCACACCTTGCAAGCCGCTGATATCAATAGCATACAACGAACGCCCGTGCGTAGCGGCAATAAGCATGTTCTTATAGATCTTAAGATCGCTAATGATAACGTGCGGCAAAACCGTACCGAGCTGTGCCCACTGTGCACCACCATTCGTCGTTGCAAAGACTCCCACATCAGTAGCAATGATCAGCACTTGATTTTTGAGACGCGGATCGCCGTGCTCGTTCAATGTATCGATAACGAGCACGCTCACCGGGGCCGTCGATGGAAGATTGCTGGAAATATTGATCCACTTTTTGCCGCCCGTTGTAGTACGCCATACATGGCCCGTACTGGCTGCGGCAGCCAGCGTTACAAACGCTGTCAAGGAGTCACTACGATCGGGTACGATACTAGAGACCGTATAGGATGGTAAATTATTGCGCACAGGGATCCAATGAGGCGGTGTTGTATCGTTGCGCGTCGGATCGACCGTTGTCCGCCAAATATTGGGTACGGTCCTTACATTCGGTATGACACCGTAGCCTCCGGCCCACAACATGGGATTTCCTGACCCATCACGAGGTCCGATCGCAATAGATTCGATATCGCCCAGATACCATCTTGAATCCTGCGCCGTATCACCTTCGATGGCCGGCGACCACGTTTTCCACGTCGTGTTTTCGAGATCATTCCAGTCGAGGAACGCACGATAGACACGGCAACGCCCGGTATAGAAGGACGATGTATTATTCTCATCGAGCGCGATCGGTGCCGTCCAGGCTACCGCTTCTTCGGTATCGGTGAGCGGATGCGGGGCTTTGAGCAGTCGATACGTTAGCGTGTGCCAGCGCGGACGCGAGTCGTGCGTGGTATCGCGCATACTGAGCGGATCCGGAACGAGCGAATCGATAGCATTACGCGCAAAGATGACACCGAATTGCAGAGACGTAATAAGCTTGTTCGGATCGGTTGGATGCGACACGGCAACTTCGCCATCGCCATGATTGATCCATGCAAAATCGGCGTCCGGTGTGAGCCCATGACCGACCGTACCGTTATCCTGCGTACCGCCGAATACTTTTAGATCGCTGGCCGAAATGGTGGATGGTGTATTTGCCATTCCACCGCGCCACGGTTCGATAGCATAGAACATCGTGATCGGTAAGCCGGTCGTTTGAGACCAATGCGTGCCGTAGTCGGTCGTGTGGAAGATGCCGCCATCCGAAACGACGAACAGGTCGTTGCCGGCCTTTGCCGCTGTGAACGCAAGACCGTGTTGATCGGAATGCTGTTTGCGACTTCCCTTCACATAGTAATCGCTATAGGAGTTTGTGATATCCTTCCACGTTGCGCCAAGATCGGTCGAGCGAAATACGTCGATGCCACCAAGATAAATATCCGGATAACCCAAGGTAGGCATCGGTCCCGCGACCATATAAAAATCATATCCGCCCTGGGCATTGGTAATATTGGCACTGTCTTTCCCTTGTACGCCACCCATTGGGATCTTGATCGTCGAATCGAGGATCTTACTCCAGGTAAGACCCTGATTCGTGGAGCGATACAGGCCTTCAAAATTCTCATCCGTTAAATAATGCGTGACCGGATTCGTATCGGCGCGAACGTACGCTGCGAATAAATAATCTTGCGCCTTCTTGTCTCCACCGCTATTCATCCATAGTAACGCACCGCGGCCAAGGACCACTTGCTTAACTCCGTTAGGAAGACCGCTTCCAGCCATTGTATCGACTCTCACCCACGAATGGCCTGTGTCGATCGTACGGTATATACCCGTTCCGGGGCCACCCGGTCCACCGGGACCAAAGTCGCTGGCAACCGTAATGGATTTATCGTTCGCAAAGGCTACAAGCTGCGCGGAGTTGAGCGGATCGATCGCAATATCGATGAACCCAACGCTGTACTTACTTGCATTGACCGCATACAATAGCCGCGTCCACGTTGCACCCGCATCGGTCGATCGAAAGACGCCACGATTCGTATCGGTTAAGGAGTTTGGACCGAGTACTGCCAGGAATATATTGTTGTGGTTTGCCGGATCGAGCAATACCTTCGCGATATACTGCGACTTCGAAAAGCCGAGATACGACCACGTATTCCCACCGTCATTCGACTTCCACAGTCCGTTACCGGGATACGAATCCGAACTTCCGTTACACTCGCCAAGCCCGATATACAATGTTTGCGGTTGAACCGGGTCGATCGTTACGCAGCCGATCGAAAGACTGCCGAACGTATCGGTAACGCATCGCCAGCTCGTGCCGTGATCGGTCGTTTTCCAAAGGCCGCCGGCAGCGGCGCCGATATATAATGTATTCGAGTCTGTCGGATGTGTTGCAATACAAGTAATACGTCCGTCGATCGAATAGGGCCCAATGCCCTGCCAATCTGAACTCGTAAAGGACGAGTATTTACCCGCACGGGGGTACATTACCGGCATTCGTGCTGCTTCCGCCAATGCGGTGGGATAGGCGGTCGGATCGACCTCCATGTTCGGCCACGCACGCCGCATCATGAACCAGTTATTGCGCTCTTCGCCTTCGTGGCCGGGCGGCGGCATTCGATGCTCGACCTTCACTTGCGTCTCGATACGGCCTGGTTTTTTCGCAGTGTCGGTTACTGCCGTTTTGCGTACGACGCTATGATGCCGATGGTGCTTCGGCTTGTGCGCTTGAGCACTTACTGTGAGAGCGAACGACAGAACAGCTACCAGAGAGGTGACCCAAACGTTGGTATAAGAACGAGGACGCAGAACCGGATTATTTATCATATAAAGCGAATGGCGGGTTTCCAACCCAAACTCATTGAATAGGGATAAAAGTTTGAATGGAGGAACGCCGAACCCCCTCGAAATCCAGGCCGTTAAATAGATGTATGTCTCTCCTCTTTCGTATCGCCATCTTACTCGTCCTGTGTGGCCCTGCGCTTGTTTTGGCGCAGTCCAGGCCAGTGAAGCTGCCGCTTTCCATTAATACGCCGGACCGCAGCGAGCTTTTGCCCGTTGTTTCTGCCGATGGTAAGCTGCTTTACTTCACGCGCACGAGAAAAGGCCTGGATAACTCCCCCGTTTTTGATATTTGGCGCAGCCACGTTCGCGGCGACTCTTCTTTCTCGCCACCGGAATTCGTTGGCGGAAACCTCGCCAGTTCTTATGGCATCGCCGTAACCTCGATCGCGCCGGATAATAACACGCTCTATCTGATCGGTAAACTCCATGAAGATTCACCACCGGAAGATCGAGTATACGTCTCGCATAAAACGTCCAACGGATGGTCAATACCCGAAGCACAGCACATCCAGAATTTGAATGCGCATGGGATTAATACCGATTACGCATTCGGGCCGAACCAGCGAACGCTACTGCTGGCGGTAGAGCGTGATTCTACGCTCGGCGACCGCGATCTCTATGTCAGCTTCTTTAACGATTCGACCCAGTCATGGAATACGCCGCTATGGCTTGGGCCGGACATCAATAGTCAATGGGCGGAGATGACACCGTACCTCGCCTCGGATAATAAGACGCTCTATTTCTCGAGTGAACGTCCCGGAGGGCTTGGGGAAGTAGATGTGTATCGCTCAACTCGTCTCGATAACTCGTGGCAGCATTGGTCCAAGCCGGAAGATCTCGGGCCGTCGGTCAATCGTCCGGGACGCACGACGTTTTATGTGGAAGATGCTTCTGGCAAATACGCCTATTTCTCCTGGCGCAGATCGGTCAATGACCAGAGCGATATTTACCGCGTCCGTGTCGAGCAGAAGCGGGCGGTCGCTCTCGTTCACGGCATTGTTTCGGATGCCAAAGATAAGCCGCTGAGTGCGCACATCTATTACGAACGGCTTTCGGATGGCACCACGCTCGGCAGCGCCCGCTCCGATCCACAGACAGGCGAATACCAGGTCACGTTGCCCGCCGGTGAGAGTTATGCGATCCATGCCGAACGAGATGGATATTTCCCGACCAGCGAACATATCGATCTTACCGCGCTTAACGATTATCAATCGTTAGAGCGTAACCTGAAATTAAATCGCATCGAGAGCGGCGCTGCAATTACATTGAAGAATGTCTTTTTCGAGACCGATAGATCGGTCCTATTGCCTGCTTCTTTCCCGGAATTAGATCGCGTAAAAGAATTACTCGCCAGCCACCCGGAATACAAGCTCGAAGTGGACGGCCATACGGATAACACCGGCAGCGAACAGCATAATCTTCACCTTGCGAAGGACCGTGCTGATGCCGTGGTCTCGTATCTCACGCAACATGGTGTGGATGCAAAGCGGCTCGAAACAAAGTCCTACGGTTCTTCAAAACCGGTCGCGGATAACTCCACCGAAGAAGGACGCGCACAAAACCGGAGAGTCGAGTTGATACTTCTACAGAAATGAACCGACGAGGGATCGCAATCCTATTATTGCTGCTGATCGTGGGATGTGTTCCACCTCCTAAAGAACGCCAACCTTCCATTCACACGCAACTCCAGCAACTCAACCTCTCTATGGATTCTATCCATGCAGCGTACTTATTGGCAGAGAAACGCAGAAACGAACGTCAATTAGAGTTATTAAAGTCTGCATTGTTTGCCACCAACTTTTGCCGCGCAAAACCGGATTCCATCGACGATACAAGATCCGATCGCCCGGAGCCATATATAGGAATGACACGCGATAGTCTTTTGCAGCTATTACAGGGCTCTAATCTAATAGATACAGTATTCGATAATATTCAGGTATTTGCCGTCACCCGATTCGGTGATCTGCGGGTATTTCTTCAGGCGTTTTTCGACCAAAACGGAAATGTTACTCGGTTTGAATTCGATGGCGGGCCACCATCGTCAACACCTCTCACAACTGGCTTTGAATCTCAATTTCGGATCGCCACGGAGCGGTTCGGAGCACCTATGGATAGCTCCGCAAATGGGACGTACTATTATTGGAACAATGACCGCGGCCAGGCTGCTGTCCTTAACCGCGGTCAATGCATAAACTATAGAGAATATTCAGTCGCTCACTGAACCTTCAGTAGCTCGACGTCAAAAATGAGCGTCGCATTCGGCGGAATGACCGGCGGCATACCGCGAGGACCATACGCCATGTTGCCCGGAATGATAAGGCGGCGCTTGCCACCGACTTTCATCGTCAGCATTCCTTCATCCCAACCTGGAATGACCTGCCCGACACCGATCACCGTCGAGAACGGCTGGACATGATGAAATTTCGGATCCACATTCGAATCGAACGTGGTGCCATCCATTAATTTACCCGTATAGTTTACAACGATCGTTTGTCCCTTCATCGGGGAAGGTCCTTTGCCAACTTCGAGGTCGATATATTTCAGGCCGGATGGTGACACCACGGTATCGCCGTGTTTTTCCGGCGCTGGCATAGTATTCTCGCCCGCTTGAGTATTCATAGCTTGGGGATTAGTTTGTGTTGTTTGCGGCTGAGCCGTCTGTTCGGTCTGCTGCGACGTCGCCTGCGATACGGAGGTATCCGTTGCTGCATTCTGCGACTTCGACGAGCAGCCTGCAAAGGCCAGTCCAAGAGTTGTGATTGCTAAATATAGAACGTTCATACAGTTAAGTTAAGTGAAAACACTTGGTTATTTTTTTTCGAGACGTTTGACCTCGCTCCGCTTTGCTTCTTCGAACAGTTTCTCGTAACTTGCGTACCGTTCGATGGCGATCTTATCGTCTTCCACCGCCTCGCGAACGGCGCAGCCCGGCTCGTGTATGTGCGAGCAATTCGTGATCGCACACTGATTCGCAAAGCGTAAGAATTCGTGGAATGCAAACTTCAAATTATGGGAATCGAGTTCGTAGTTCGAGAACTCCCGAACGCCCGGGGTATCCGCGATGAACGTGCCCGGCATACCGTCCACTTCGATGAGCGTGCTGGAAGCGGTCGTGTGGGCGCCGCGCCGAAATTTCTTTTGCAGGATGCCGGCACGCGCCACCTCGCGGCCTATCACCGCATTCACCAGCGAGCTTTTGCCAACACCGGAATGCCCTGCGAACACGCTCGTCTTTCCTTCGATCGCTTCTTTTAGCGGAGCCATGCCCGTTCCCTCCTCGGCGGAGACTAACACCACGGTGTGACCGATCTCCCGATAGAGGTCCCGATAGTATAATGCTTCATCCATTTCTTCGGGCGAAGCAAGATCGATCTTATTGATCGCAATAACTACTTCGAGTCCACCTTCCAGGCCGGCAACAACATACCGGTCGATAATACCCGAACGCAACTTCGGCTCACCAACGCTTGCTACGATAACGAGGACATCGACATTAGCGACGACCACTTGTTCGAATGCATCGCGTCTTCCTGCGGCATGCCGCGAGAGTTTCGTCCGGCGAGTGACGACTTCCTCGATCATCGAGTGTCCCGGCTCGTTGATCGTAACGCGGACCTCATCACCAACGGCAACGAGTGTTGCATTGGGGTTACCAGTGCGAGTACCTTTGTAGGTTTTGGCCCGGACCTCGGAGCCATCCTCCAGGCGCAGCACAAAGAAAGCGCCTTCTGTAGCAATGATGCGACCGACATTCTCTTCTCCCTCGAGAAGAGGCGTTGGGCTAAGCGATCTTGCATTCGTTTGCCGCTCCGGCTTTTTTGTCAGTTTGCGGCGCTCGCGGCTGCGGTCCTCATGGGCGCGACGGATCTGCTCGTGCGTGCGAGAGCTTTCGTGCTCCGAATACTCCTCTTCGGAAATCGTGGTTTGAGACCGGGTTGGCTTTTTCGCCAAAACTATTTTTGCTTAAGGCGCGTGATATGCGTGTATCTTCGCACCACTAACAGTGACCGCCCGCAATTCGTCCATTCGCCCAGAACCCGCTGACCTGCACGCCAGGCCTACCCTGTTCGACCTGCGGTTCTGGATAACGATCGCGCTTTGCGCCGTTATTTACCTGCCATCGCTCGCGTGGGGCCTGGGGCTCGACCAAAACATCTTTGGAGAGATCGCATCGCTACTGCTTCATGGCAAAAAGCTCTACGTCGACGCCTGGGATGTGAAGCCGCCCAACGTTTTCTACGTGTATGCTTTATTCGAATCGGTGTTTGGACCGAACGGATTTGCCGTCCGGCTCTCCGATTACATATTTGCTCTCTGTGCTTGCGCAGCACTCTACGCATGGATGTCTGTAGATGACCAACTGCACGATCCATATCCGCGCATTATTCCACCGCTTGCGACCATCTTACTTGCTCTTACCCTTTTATCGCTCGGACTCGCTGATACCGCACAAACAGAATCGTATTCCCTTGTCTTGATCATTGGCGCGGCATACTTAATTTATCGTCCGAGTAATAAGCGGCTTCTTATCGCAGGAGCACTGATCGGTTGCGCCACTTTTTTTAAGACCACCAATGCGATCTTCCTTCTGCCGATAGCGACGGAGATACTATTACGACATCAGGAGCGGGCTCGAAAAGAATTCCTTTTTCTTGTGCTTGGATTTATCGGGTGGTGCGCCGTCCAGGTCATCGTGCTCGCACTTGAGGGAAGCCTCGCCGAATACTTCCATATTGCAGTGAGTGTTTTTCAGAATCATCCGAATGAAGTTTCTTCGCTACAGCCGATCGACTTTCTGCTCGTTCCATGGAGATATTTGGATGTCTGGTCCGTCCTCACCATTGCTGCGATCGTGTGTGCGTTCCTGGGGCGTAATAAGTTATTTTTCGCGTCTATTCGGCTTCCTTTTATGCTATTCCTTGCCGGCATGCTTGCCGTTCTCCTTCAAAACAAAGGGTGGGGATATCAATATGTTGTTTTCTTGCCGGGGCTCGTTCCGTTAGTCGCAATATCTTGCGTTTATCTTTTTAAAGTAATTAGAAAGAGATCGAGGACATGGGCGGCGATTGCTGGTTTGACTGTCATCCTCGTAATCATAATAGTGGCCCCAAGCCAGCGTCGGCGAATACATTACACTTCCGACGCATTGCTCTCACTACGACATCATGCAGCGTATGTGGCATCGCTCGGATCGAGACATAGCCTTTATTATCCCGCTTGCACTGATTCGTTGGCGCAGTACTTACGCTTGCATTCCGCGGCCAACGATGAGATCTTTATTTTTGGCGAAGAACCGGGCGCCTACTGGAAGGCCAATCGAATGCCGGCAACGCGGTATGTCTATGCGTTGCTGTTTACCAGCGGAGTGATCCCGCCCGACGAGATTCGAGCGTTGAATGATACGCTGGTAAAAAAGCAACCTGCGCTGATCGTGATCGAGCGGTTCGACACCCTGCGCTTCCGTGGCAAACCAGAAACGAGTGAGTCGATCGTGGCAACCGATACTTTGTGGTCGCCGCTAAAAAACCTACTCGCAGAGAAGTACCGGGCAGCGGATACGCTGTGCGAGAATTTCGTGGTTTACAAGTCGGACAGACGGGGCCAATAGGACGATTTACGCGATGAATCTTCCGTAGATGGACTGTTTTTGAACTTCAATTCGAACCAATCCCTATATTCCAAACCAATCCCTTTTTTGAACTTCAAAGGTTGTCAGTTCTCTTGTGCCTTCATCGTTTAATTGAGTATGACTCGCACACGTTCTTTCGTCCTTACCGTAATGCTGCTCGCGTTTGTTGGCTGCAGCCACCCCGATGCGCCACCGCAAAACAATACCACACCACACGTTAACACCGATACGCTCCCCGCAGGTGTCACCGCGGGCGAAATTGGATTTCGGGTGAATGGCCAGCCGGTGCTGCGCCGCGAGCACGCCAAAGGCTCTTTCGTTTATGCGGTACGTACAAAGCGGTATGGTCCGCTTCCCCCGAACGCATACTTTCTGCAGATCGACATGACACTCAACGGTTCGCAAGGGCCGGGGCTTCCCCATGGGATGACCATCTTCATCGATTATCTCACGCCGACGCCCGCCATCTATGCCATCCCGGGGACCGACACCATCGGCGCGATGATCGACCTCGACTATGACAGTACACAAAAAGGCGCGCAGTCAGGCGCCGTTCATATCCTAAAGTTCGACACGGTCAATAATCTGCTCTCGGGCACATTTTGGTGCGTCGCGAAGCCGTTCAGAGGCGCGACAAGTACCGACTCGATCCTATCCGGTTACTTTAGCGACGTTCCGATCGGACGCGGAGCTTTCTCGCAGGGAACGCTGAGCGCGGTCGTGAACGGCACGCTCTTTCAATCACCGGATACCGGAAGTGTGACGGCCGAAGGCGACGTCCTTGCATTCGACTCGACGCTCCAATTAAAATATGACGCCACTGACGCCGCCGGCACGGTTCGCTCGCTCGAAGTCGATATCAAAAATCCCGGCGTCGGGACCTATAACTTCGGAGCCAGCAAAGCCGCGGCTATAGGTTCGTACATGGAGATCACCAGCGGCGCCTCATCCGGATTCAGTACCTACCCCGTGGGAAGCGGCACCCTAACGATCACCGCCTTCGACGCAACAGCGAAGCGCATCTCCGGCACGTTCAATTTCTCGGGCAAGGACATTACAACGGGACGCGTCTTCACGATCACCAACGGCTCGATCGCAAACATGCACTACGGGATTTATTGAGGCGTGCGCTCGGCATTCTATAGTAGAATGTTTTCACCAAGAGTGCCGATGCCTACGTTGGCGGCAGCACGCATCCCCAGCCATCCCCAAATCCCAGCCATCCCCAAATCCCACACATCCCAGTTCAGACAAAATTCTGGAATTTCGGGAACTCGGTTTTGCTGCTTTCATGAAATTACAACGCAAAACACAAAGCAAATTTCTATAGCATTTCTTTCCAAAAGAAGCGAAGTATGAAAACAGAACTCAATTCTCTCTGCTGAAAGCCTGGCGTGTGTCGCAACAAATTTCTCCATTCAACGTGTTAGAAGCGCGAAGTTAGTTTTTATCAAAGCTTTGTTTTTATCACGGGCTTAGTTTTTTATCAAGGAGCGAGAATGTACGACGAGAATATGATTCGGCCGATGCGTGAGGAAGTGACGAGTATGGGAATTGGGGAAGCCCGCACCGCTGCGGATGTCGATGCGGCGGTCAAACAGCCCGGGACCGCACTGATTTTTATTAATTCGGTCTGCGGTTGCGCCGCCGGAAGCGCCCGCCCGGCCCTTGGTATGGCCGTCCAGAATGCCGTCCTCCCGGACCGTATGATCAGCGCTTTTGCCGGTAATGATGTGGAAGCGGTAGCCCGCGCGCGTGGCTATTTCGCCGGTTTTGCGCCCAGTTCACCCTCGATGGGCCTGCTCCGCGATGGCGAGCTCGTCTGGATGCTCGAGCGCTGGCAGATCGAAGGCCGCCCCGCCCCGATGCTCGCCGAGATCATCAAGGACGCTTTTAACGAGCACTGCACCTCGAAAGTAGCTGCCTAAGCCTACGGTTTAAGGGAATGCAACCTCCGGCTTGAACGTCTCTCAAGTCGGCTCTTTCTCTATTTTTCAAAATGAAAGTATTAGTAACTGGCGCGTCCGGCTTTGTCGGCTCGCATATCGCAGATTCGCTGCTCGATGCCGGGCATGAGGTCCGCGCGGTCGTTCGGAAATCTTCGAGCCTGACGTGGCTGAACGATAAGCCGATCGAGGTCGTCTCCGCCGATATGACCGATCCGGAATCGCTGAAGCCAGTGGTAGAGAATGTCGATGCGATCGTGCACGTCGCGGGAGTTACGGCTGCTAAGAATAAGCAGGGCTTTTTCGATGGCAACGTTCTGCCGACGCGCGCTTTGCTCGAAGCTTCGAAGCGGTACAATCCGAACCTCGATCGTTTTATTTTCTGCTCGAGCCAAACGGCAGTGGGTCCTTCGCTGGATGGGCAGCCGGTGACAGAGTTAACGCCACCCCACCCGATCACTACGTATGGTAAATCGAAGCGGGCCGCCGAGGAAGAATGCGAACGCTCCCGCAACGATCTTCCGGTGACGATCCTGCGCTTGCCTGCTATTTATGGTCCGCGCGACACGGCGATCCTTACGTTTTTTCAAACGGTCGATAAACGGTTAAAACCGCTTATTGGCATGCGCGATAAGTGGGTTAACCTATCGCATGTGTCGGATGTCGGTCATGCGGTGCAGCTTGCGCTGGATAAGGATTCGGCAAAGAACGAGACTTATTTTGTTGGCAGCGAACGGCATTACACGTGGCGGGAAGTGAGTAATCTGACCGGCGAAATTTTGAGACGCGGCGGGTTAACCGTGAAGTTACCCCACGCCCTGGTCTATACGGTTGCCGGACTTTCCGAATTCTTTTCGATGTTCCGAAAAAAGCCGAGCGTTCTAAATTGGGAGAAGGGCCGCGATATGGTCCAGGCGAATTGGACCTGCAGTGTCGATAAAGCGATGCGTGAGCTTGGTTATCGCCAGCAAGTCTCTCTCGAAGATGGCATTAAAGATACTACCGCTTGGTATAGAAAGATGGGCTGGATGTAAGGTCACGATAAATCATGAGGTGTAAATTATGAAACAGGCCTCAACTCGAGTTGTAGTACGCCTCTTTGTTCTTTTTGCGGTTCACGTATCGTACTTCGCACTTTCTGCACAAGCGCAGGATCTATTTATGCGGCGGTCCAATAGCCTGGGGCATTGGACAGCTTATATGACCAACAACGGCGCGCTCTTTACACAGTCGGATATTTTTAGCCTGACAGTAACGCCCGGCGGAGCGTTGTGGCAGAACGGCGGCAGCGTATCAGATACCGTTATTTATGGCGCTGGACTATGGATCGGTGGATTGCGCAGACGAAACGGTGTATTGATGCCGCATACGGAATATTCTTATAATCCGAATGACGGCCATTCGATCTTTGTCCCCGGAAGTATTATTTATGATGGCGGTCCGATCGATTCATCGCAGCAGGCGCGGGATAAGTATCGGCTGTATCGTTCGACCGATCTTGTTGGTCCGGCATGGCCGCTTCGAATTGTTAATGGCCAACCGGCTTATATCGACAGCGTACCGCTTCGAACAACAGCCGGTCCCCCTTCTACCCTTGGCGACGAAGATCTATTTACGATCTATAAGGATTCCGATCCCACGGCAATTTATGATACCTTAGTCGATCCGTTCTCGCTCGAGGTACGATCGAGGATCAGCTTTTGGGACCACGGTCTGCTTAAGGATGTCGCGATCGTTCAGAACGAGATCATTTACACTGGCGAGGATACGGTGTTCAATCCTGTCGTTGCGATGGTCGTGGATGGCGATATCAACTATCCAGGTGACGACCGGACTAAGGGCGTGCAGAATGAAGGAATTCAGGCGACGGTCTTCTTCACCGATCAAAGCTCGACCGATCCGCTATTGGGCGCTATGGTCTTGGAAGCCCAGCATGGCCCGAATCGACCGAATGCCGGCGTAACCTCTCTTCGCTACTGGAATATTCTGGACGATCCGATCACCGATTCCGATCGCTATGCTTTTTTGACGGAAGTGCATCACGATACAGCTCTCAGCGGTGTCGGCGATGCACGAATGATACTTTCGAGCCTGAGCCACGTTCCCCTCGTTCATGGCGATACTGTTTTCTTTAATTACGCTTTTTTCGTACGACCGACAACCGGGCCGGCACTGAGCCCGGCTGATTCCGGTGCGATGCTGAATGAAGCCCGTACGATCTACAGTCATTTCCTTGCAGGCAATCTATATCAACTTCCAGTTCATGAGGGGCCGCAAGCGAATTCTAACATCGTGGTTTACCCTAATCCTGCAAGCAATCGATTATTCATTCAAAATCCTGGGGATCGAGTGGAGATATTCAACGTGCTCGGCCAAAGAATTGCTGATGAGATTATCAAGAACGGTGAGGGAGAGATCAATGTCGCCTCACTTCCGGCTGGACTATATTTCGTTAGATCATTAAACCAGTGCGTACCTCTTAACATAATTCATTGATATGTCCGATTTTGGGATTCAAGGACTATAGCTTTCTCAGAAATGGACAAATTTGATTATCCACATGTTAAATCCGAGTAAATTAGGGCGGTTTTAAAATTGGCATAATCTTTATTAAGTTTTCGAATTGGCAAACTAAACTAGAGACTCACCTGAAGCTCAAAAAAGCTTCTCACAATAAGCGCCGGGAGGGCAAACCCGGCGCTTTCAATTTTTAAAGTTCTGGATTGAACTCCTTTCCTCCAGTTTGCCTGTTCTCCTTTCATGACCCTTAAAAGCCTCGTTTTTTCCATTCTGCTGGGAGCTGTGGCAGTTCAGGCGGCTGCTCAAATGCCCGCCCCTTCCCCAAAGCGTCCCTATCGAGTATTAAGCTATAAGCTCCTCATGGATTGGCGGCCAATCTTTAATCAAAAGACACAATTATTCCATGGCCGAAATCAGATCACGGTTACGCTTATCGATACGACCAGCGCCATCGTACTCGATGCCGCTGAAATGAATATCGATTCGGTAAGTATCAACGGTCAACTCATCGCTACTCCTACCATCATGGGGGATACCGTTTCGATCCCTCTGACACTTCCGGAGCGGGCAAAAGGTACTCAACTTACGCTATTGGTTTCCTACACCAGGACAGCGGCTTTTGACGATGGAATTTACTTTTATCCCAAAGGGTCTCTTGCAACCTATTACGGGATTACCGATACTACAACCGAGGACGTCGCCTACACGATGAGCGAGCCGCTCGACGCTCATAAATGGATGCCCTGCAATGACGAGCCTTACAATAAAGCGAATTCCGAAATTAGCGTAACGGTACCGAGCGGCATTAGCGCACAAAGTAATGGCACGTTGCAAAGCGTTGATACGAATACGGAGGATGGCTCGCACACGTATCGTTGGAAAAGCGATCGGCCCATCGCAACATATTTAATGGCCGCGTATGCCAGTACATGGGTAACGGGACGCAGCTATTATCATCGCATTACAAATCCACAGGATAGCGTCCCCGTGATCTATTACGTGTGGCCAAGCGATAACGCACCGGACACTTCCGGTCGCCGATTCTCAGCCCGATTTGCGTTTCGTAACACTCCTAAGATGCTCGAAAATGATTCGAAGCTCTTCGGAGAATATCCGTTTGTGGATTACAGCCAGGTACCTCTCGAGCCTTTCGGATTTGGAGGAATGGAACATCAAACGATCACGGCATTGTACCGGCCGGTCCTTACGGGGAAAGAAGAGTATGTGATCGCACACGAGCTATTTCATCAATGGTTCGGCGATAAAACGACGTGCGAAACCTGGGCTGATATTTGGCTCAACGAAGGCTTCGCAACGTATGGCGAGATGCTATGGGCGGAGGTACGCGGGGGGCATCCCAATTATTTGCGCTATGCGGAAGGTATTGCAAACGATTATCTTCAGCGCAATTTCCTGGCCCCGATCTATGACCCGCCTGTGGCCCACATGTTCGATTCGTACGTGCCAACGGTATATTGGAAGCCTGGCTGTGTACTGCATATGCTAAGGGCCATGCTGAATGATGACACGTTATTTTTTAATACGCTTCGCGATTATTCGAACGCCTTTGCTTATTCCACGGCGAACACCTTCCAATTCCGCGACTTCATTGCGAACCGCATTGGCTCACGCTCTCCGATCGATATAAAGACGTTCATCGATGAGTGGATTTTCCGGCCTGATTATCCCATTTATGATATGGGCTGGGCGCTCGTTGGCAATGAAGTACGCCTTCGAGTTAACCAGATCCAGGATTCCACCGATCACTACATCATGCCGTTGCATTTCTGGGGTATTCGAGGACAGGATACGATCCAGTTCACTGTCATTGATAGTCTTCGCAATCAAACGTTTCGGGTTAACGTACCACACGGTTTCGATACACTTGTTTTCGATCAGGACGGCGTGATCATTTCCGAATTTAATTTGCAGGATGACCCTACTCTTGTTGTTAATGGAAATGTCCCTTTAGAAGAACCATTGCGAGTAATGCAAGCCCATGGTTCAGTGAAACTTAGCTATGACGCCATCGTTAGTGAAGGAGCATTATTAAAAATTGTTGATGTACTGGGCCGAACGGTCGTCGAGCGGCCTCTCGTTATTGGTAGTACGGTGAGTTCTGTTTCGTACTCTACTTTAAGCAGTGGCGACTTTTTCGCCACATTAACAGACGGCTCGCGTACCCAAACCACTAAATTTCACGTGGAGAAATAAGTTATGGCAGGAAGATCACGAATGTGGGGTCTTATCGGAGGAGTGGCTATTGCACTTATCGCTACTTCCGTTGGTCGTGCAGAAGTTCACTTCAAAACAGTCTCGTTTGATGATGCCAAGAAATTGGCTGCGAAAGAGCACAAACTGATCATGGTGGATTTTTATACTTCCTGGTGTGGCTGGTGTAAAGTCCTCGATCGCAAAACGTATACGGATGAGAACGTCGGCAAGATCGCCGATGCAAAATTTATCTCCATCAAGCTCGATGCTGAACATGGTGAAGGAGTAGGCCTCGCCCATACCTACGGCATTACCGGCTATCCGACGATCATATTTTTCAGTGCGGATGGAAAAGAAGTAGACCGGGTCGTTGGATATGAGGATGCCGATCGTTTTGCACGCTCTTTAGAAACCGCGGCCGCCGGAGGAGCAAAAGCGGCCGTAGATGCAACGCAGGGCGCGAACCCGACCAAAGATCCGGAAAAGTGGTTGATCGCCGGTAATTATCTTGCTGAGCACGGTGATAATGCTGGAGCGCTATCGGCTTTTAAACAAGTGCTGGAGCTCGACCCCAGTAATAAGCATGGTCAAAAAGAAGAGGCCATATACGACGTTGGTTTCCTTACTTCGGATGGCTCACAATGGAAGACGTTGGAAACCGCACTCCAGGAATTTCCCAAGCGAGCAGAGGCCCAGCAAGCGACCATGATTCTTGTTCGACATGATTTTGAACAGAAACAGCCAGAAAGCGCCGCACGTCGAATGGACCGCTGGGCTATGGCCCATCCTGATGATGGCCAAATGTTCAATTTCTTTGCATGGACCGCCGCGGAAAACTCGGCCGTGCTTGATAAAGCTGCGGAATACGCAAAGCGGGCTCTTGCGATCGCGCCGACACCGCAGGAAAAGGCAAGCGTGATGGATACACAGGCGGAAGTTCTGTTCAAGAGCGGAAAAACGGCAGAAGCCTCCAAAACGGAATCTGACGCATTGGCTATGCTCGACCCGGGCCGGGACAAAAAGCTATATAACGAACTCGCAGGACAAAAGGCAAAATTCGATAAAGCAGCCGGGGAAACGGCTAACTCAGCCAGTAATCCGAAATAAATTCTGAGTCTTTTCACCCACGACGATTGTTACAGGCAGCCGGAATCGGATGATCTTCATCCCCGGCTGCTTTTTACTATTTGGCAGGAGAGCCAGGAATACGATATTTTATGAATCCGCATGGGACCAACGATAGCACTCGGGCGCGGGTGAAGCTTTCGCCATCCCTGCTTTCTTCCAATTTTGCTCGCTTGGAAGAGAGCGTTCGAGAGATGGAAAATGGCGGAGCTGACTGGCTGCATCTTGACGTGATGGACGGACATTTTGTGCCGAATATTACCGTCGGACCACTCATCGTGGAAGCGATCCGACCGATCACAAAGCTTACGCTCGACACTCACCTTATGATCGAGAACCCGGATTCCTATATCCCGCAATTCGTTAATGCCGGGGCTGATATAATCACGGTACATATGGAAGCTTGTCCACATCTGAATCGGACAGTATCTCATATCAAGTCATTAGGCGTAAAAGCAGGTGTTGCGATCAATCCGGCGACACCACTGGGATTACTCGAAGAGATATTAGTGGATGTCGATATGGTGCTATTGATGAGCGTTAATCCGGGCTTTGGGGGGCAGTCGTTCATTCCGTCTCTTTTCCGCCGTGCGAAAACACTGCGTGGTTGGATCGATCGTGAAGGCCTGGATTGTATGATCGAAGCAGATGGCGGGATCAAGCTCGATAATATCGCGAACGTATATGAAGCCGGAGTGGATGTGATCGTTTCCGGCTCAGGAGTTTTTGAGTCGAATGATCCGGTAAAGACCTTGCGTGAAATGCGCAAGCGTTGTGACGCAACTCAGTTGGTCGAAGTATGATCGTTTGGTGACCGTTCCTCCCTTGTATTGAATTTAGGCAAACATAAACGAATGAAGGTTAAAATCACAAAAGGAAAATTTCAGGGCATTCAAGCATGTGCGAACTCGCGCGGTGTTATTGCGGCGGCGGCAATGGACCAGCGCGGTTCACTAAAAAAGAGCATCGGCAAAGCGATGGGCCATGATGCCACGAATGAAGATCTCACCCAATTTAAAATTTCTGTTACAAAGATCCTGACGCCGCATGCGACTGCCTTGTTAATGGACCCCGAGTATGGCTTGCCTTCTCTCGAGGTTCGTGCGCCAGGCACGGGCGTACTTCTTTCGTATGAGAAGACCGGTTATGATGCTACGGTACCTGGCCGGTTGCCGGACCTGCTTGAAGAATGGAGCGTTCTTCGGCTTGCGGAAAGTGGCGCTGATGCCATTAAGATCCTGCTCTACTACAATCCCTTTGATGAAGAGCACATTAATCGCATCAAGCATGCCTTTGTCGAGAGAATAGGAGCGGAATGCCGCGCCATCGACCGGCCGTTCTTCCTCGAGGTACTTGCGTACGACGACAAGTATGACGAGAAAGGCGTAGAATTCGCGAAGCTCAAACCGAAATACGTCGCGGCATACATGAAAGAATTTTCGAACGATCGATATGGCGTCGATGTGTTGAAGGTCGAAGTACCGATCAACATGAAGTATGTTTCCGGCACCTCATCATTTGGAGGCTCCGAATCGGCGTATACCAAGGAAGAGGCCATGGAGCATTTTCGTACTGCTTCAAAGGCTGCTTCGAAGCCATTTATTTACCTCAGCGCGGGTGTTACGGACGAAGTATTCCGCGAGACGCTTGAGCTGGCGGGACAATCCGGTGTCACATTCTCCGGCGTGTTATGCGGCCGTGCCACCTGGCAGGATGGCGTTCCTGTATTCGGAAGTAAGGGACAGGCGGCACTTGAAGCATGGCTCTCCGATCGCGGTGTTAAAAATATCGAAATGCTGAACGCCGTCATCGACCGGTATGCAAAACCGTGGTACGACATCTACAGTGGTTTAGAAAATATTGATGTCATTTAAGTTTTGAACGAATAATCCTTGTGAGTCCCAAAGCCAGCAGGACGAACAGTAACGAATCTACCAAGCAGTCGCCCGAAACGGTATCGGATCGCGAGACGGCCGCTTCGCCTTCTGCCGATTCCCCTGCTTCGGGACAAAAAGCCGAAGCTAAGCCTTCGTCGCAGAAGCAGCAGGAAGACAAGTTGCTGGTCCAGCGAGCACGCGCGGGCGATCAATTAGCATACAACGAACTGATCCGGCGTCATCGCCACGGTGTAGAGCGGTTGATTCGCCCTATGGTGCGGAGCGCATCTTCTGACGAGATCGAAGACCTCGTGCAGGAGGCGCTCACGAAAGCAATGCTGCATCTCAATTCGTACTCCGAGGATTATGCCTTCTCGACCTGGCTGTATCGCATTGCGACGAACCATGCGATCGATTATCTTCGCCGACGGAAATTAAATGCGTTCTCGATCAGCGCTCCGCCGGCATCGACGAATGCGCGACATGAAGATGAAGGTAAAGAATACGAGATCAGCGATAACTCCTGGGTGCCGGACGATGTATTGCTATCCGACGAGCGAACGATGCTCATCGAACAGGCGATCGAGAACTTGCCCGAGAATTATCGGCGTATTATCCGTTTGCGCCATAATGAGGACATGGAGTATGAAGAGATCGCTCGCGTTCTTAAATTACCGATGGGAACGGTAAAAGTTCATTTGCATCGCGCTAGGGCCGCACTTGCTCGCATGCTCGAAGGAAAAATTTAACCGATATTTCCATCGCTTTTCGGAGCACTTTTTTCTCACTTAGCGCCGTTCCAATGAGGCTGATGCTTAGCTACTTATAGTAACACTATTGTGAATTGCAATCAAGTTCAGGATCTCGCCGCTGCACTGATCGATCACGAGCAGCTTGGTCCGGTTGAGTTGGTCGAAGTGGAAGATCATTTGTCGAGTTGCCCAACGTGTCAATATGAATACGAAATGGATCGACTCACATCCCGCATCGTACGAACGCGTGTTCCGATCGTTCAGACACCGTTCGACACGTATCGTTCGATCATTACTGCCATCGAAGAGGAGTAACACTTGGGGCGAAAATGGTGCTGGACCTTTTATGCTAAGCTCGCTTCGCTTAGTACATTCGGCATCGTTCTACTGCTGACCGTCTCTCTTACTTCGTGCTCCAGCAGCACGATGAAGCAGATCTTCGTACCTCCGAATGTCGCCGTTGATAGCGGCGGTCCGAATTATTTTCATAATATTTCTCGAATCAAATATTGGGATCGTATTTCGCAGGCAAGCCGCGCAACAAATTTTGCCTGGTGGGATTCTACTGGTACCGTCCATGAAATGTACGAGTACTGGAATAAAGTGGTAATTCTAAACTTTTTTGGTACGTGGTCAGCACCTGCGGTGTCCCAGCTTGCTGTTCTCGATAGTATCCGTTCTCTGGGCGATACGAACTACCTGATCATTGCTGTAGCCATGCGGGAGAAGCAGACCGAAGGCAACGCCATTCCTCCACTCGATTCGTTTGCTCGGGCACACTCTATTCCGTATCAAATACTTGTAGGCAGCCGCGATTTCGGTTTCACCTATGGCGGTATCGACGTCGTACCGACCACGTTCGTTATCACCCGCCGCCGAAAGATCTCCGATACCTTTGAAGGCTACGCCACCACCGCTCAATTGAAGGCTGCTATTACTAAAGCAGAAAGTCTACCTTAGAAATTAGATAAGGCAACTTTCCAGCTTTCCGCTCAAACTTTTCATTTTGGGGACACCTCAGGCATATCGTTTGCGCCATTTTCACTGCCTGAGTTCAAATCGCACCATTCATTTTTATTTGTTCATTTATGGAAGAGACACCCAAACCAATGAGCCTCCTCAAACGCGACACCGAAAAGGTCCTGGAAGTTATTTCGAAAGTGCTAATGCCGGTATTACTCCTGGTGCTGGGCACATGGTTCAACTGGGCGCAGAGCAGCAATCAAGAGAAACAGCGGCAACTCGAGCAAAAGCAGGCGGACCAGCAGCGAAAAAGCGAGCTGATCGAGTCCTACATTAAGCATCTTGCGAGTACTAATGCTATGGAGCGCCAGCTTGCATTACATATCATGACGCTGGACTCGGCACAATTTGATGTTCAATTGGTGAACCTTGTAACGGCGTATGCCTCCGTTGCACCACCCGAAGAGCGAATCACTGCTCTCGAGGCATTGAATCATGCTTCACGTTCGAAGGACGCAGCGGTGAGTTCTGCCGCCTCCAAGAATATTTCTGCAGTACCGGCAATTCCTACCTCGGATGCCGATACCAAAACCGTTCAACAGAAGGCAGCAATCGTAAACCAAGCGCTTCAACAAGCGAACGTTCAGCCCACTCAACTCGGGAAAGCACTCGATCAGCTACATTTGTTTAAATAGGTTTATACGATTCAAAGAGAGGTTTAATAATGCAAAAAGCTCGGCTTTTGCCGAGCTTTTTGAAAGTAGCGGGGGTAGGACTTGAACCTACGACCTTCGGGTTATGAGCCCGACGAGCTACCACTGCTCCACCCCGCGATCAATTGTGCGCCTCTAACTGGTAGCCAGTGGTCATGGTTCCGTGAGGTTCATTTCATGCTGTTACAGAAGCATTAGGGCTTTCGAAGTGCTGCGATGATGTGGCTCCCGGCATCGAGAAGACCCGGTTGCCGAGAGGCTTCGATCTCCCACATAATAAATCGCTTCCAGAATGCAGCATCGCACCACTTCCCTTCGAGTACCTCCTCATTTTGATTGGCTATAACACCGGAAGCCGAAAGCTCGACCGTTTCGCATCGCGACATCGCAAGAAGTGCTTTTAATTCCTTCGCACTGTACATGTGGAACCGGTGGGCGCTTCCTAACTGATCGTGGATATCGCCTTTGAATAACGTCTCTTCTATCGTATCGATACCGTGAATGGGGATAAGCGATAAGATCGGTGAAAGAAGCATGCGGGTCGAACCCCACTTGCACATTACGCTAAACAGAACATAGCCTCCATGCTTGGTCACACGCACCATTTCCTGCAGTGCTTTCGGCGCGGCATCATATACATAACTGAGAGGCCCGCCATAGGCTGTGACCAGATCAAACGTCTCATTCCCAAATCTCGAAAGATCGACAATATCTCCCTGATGCCTCGCTATAACGCGTTGATCGATACCCGCTGAAAGGGTCTTCTCTTCATTTAATCGAAGTTGCTCACGTGAAATGTCGAGAAGTGTAAGATTGGCGCCGGCCTGTGCCATAGGGATGGTAAAGCGTCCCGGACCTGGACCAATCTCGAGTATCTCCTGGTCAGATCGAAGATACTTGCGCAAAATGTGAAGATGTACCTCATAATTGATGCGTGCGGATGCTGAACGCATCAGGCGAAGCCATTCTTCGCCTCCATACCGATCGTAAAAATCGCTTAAATATGCAGGATCATATAGAGAAGACATCGCCGGGACGAAGAATCGGAGATCTGTCTTAAAATGCGGTCCTCAATCCAAATCGTATAAAAGATGGGAAATCAGGGCCTTGATCGTTAACTGCAAAGTCAATATCGTAACGCTTGATATGCAGGCCAACACCTCCGGAGAATCCGGCAAAACCAGTACCGGTCGGTACATTCAATGCATGGCGCAATTCGTTCTCATAGCCGAATCGTAACCGAATTACTTTGCCCATCACAAATTCGGCGCCCACTGAAAAATCATTCAACGCATATAGAATGCTATGGCCTTCACGATCGCGTGTGATATTATGAAATGCGAGACTAAGCGTAAGCGGCATATGTTCCAATTTTTTGGAGGCACCAAATTGCACGTTGGGGCCAACCGCTTCGTGCACACCTGCATACGTCGAAAGCTCTGTACCTATGTTTAAGGCCGAAATGCCGAACGTCATGAGTTGCTTTGTCCATTCATAATAAAGGCCCAGGTCAGCCGCCATCCAGGTCGCACTATAATCTTGCACGGACGACCCGGAAACGAGGCTTGAACTAACGATCTTTGCGCCTACACCATAGTGCAGGCCATTCGATGCAGTACTTGAATATGCCAAAAGTAGTGCAACATCACCAGTACTGAAGGTCCCCAGTTGTTCTCCCGTCGAAGTAGCTTCGGTGGAAGTACCACCCGAGAAGTATTGAACGCCAGCCGCAAAATCACCGGCAAATAAAAAACTCTCTGGTACGGGGTGTTCGTAGACGACCGCTCCTTCGTTAATGTCGAGCACGTAATGTGAATAGCTGACGGCTATCTCATTCTCCCGTTCCGAATCTATGACGACGCTCGATATCGCCGCTGGATTGCTGAAGAGTGTATTCGGATCGTCCTTCATGGCAACGAAGGCGTTACCCAGCGCAGCCGCGCGCGGGCTTAGCGGCTTATTCAGAACGTCCGATAGATGGGTACGAGCAGAAGGGTCGAGATCCTGTGCGAATATTGCTTCCGAAAAATGCAATACGAAGGCAATAACCAGTAGGGCCGACGCTAATACGTGTTTATTACGAGAGCAATTCATCCTCGCTGTAGAGTACCCTGCATAAAAGTTATCTCACTATTACAGAACCGTCGGGTCTCAAGTTTCAATTCAAACTGGGCATTTAGATTTGACCAGTAATTTTAGCTTTTTCGTGATTACAATTTAGCTTTTTCTGCGATAAAGATAAAGCGGATCAACGCCGGGATGGCCACTGGTAACGATGCTATCTACCACAAAATCATCCAGCATATGGTGATCGATGAGATTAATATAGCCCCCTAGATCTCCTTGAAATTCAATTAGGTATCGAACGGAATCCCGATCGAGTAGGCCATGAAGATCTGACGCCTCCAGGGCATGCACCGCATCAGCATTCACGACGCCGTCCAGATTTACTACACTTCCTGGCCGAGACGAGAAGTATCCATAAAACCCAGAGTTGAGAGATGCTACTGTTGTTCGTGCCGTTAGGTCGCGGATTAATGGCACTCCGCGCTCGACAACAACCAATTGGGACCGATAGGGTGCACGGAAAAAAATTATGGCCTGAAGCACAAGAATAACTACTGCCAGTCGCCACACACCTTTGGAAAGCCCTGCTTGACCAGCATTTATTCCAATGCTAACACCATATACGATTAGGAATATAGGCGTCAACTCTTCAACATACCAGTCGCGAATAAATCCACGAAAGAGTGAGTGAACCACAAGAAGAAGTAATCCTCCAATGGCAAATAATATGATGGCTTTGTGATTTGAACCAATGCTTTTTCTTCGAACTCCAAGGGTGAAGGCAAGTGTCAGGATAGAAAATCCAAGTGTCGAATACCAGAATGGCTTAAACACATTCCGTATTGCTTCGAGCAATAAGTGCCAATATGTTGGCACACCGGAGCCATAGATCGCAGCATACTTTCTCATGGCGAGGATTGGCACCGCCTCTGCACTTGATTGCAATGGCGTTCCGAATGTCGCCCAATTCCACCAGATCCATGGTAGGATCGTAAGAATTGTTGCGCAAAACGCTGTAAAATATTCGCGCCAATGCCTCTTAAGCTCACTGGCACCAAACGAAACGGCAAGAGGCACCAGAAGAATAAACGTATCCGTGCGCGCCAGAAGTAGCAGGCCCGTCAAAAGACCAAAAGCGATCCAAAGCGGAGTATCGAATTCATTCCGCTTTAAAAAAGCACGGATCCAAAATACAGTCAGTAAGGAGACAATAGTGGTTTCCAGTCCATTGATCGCGCGCACCGTGGCAAGAAAACTTAATGCGTAGAGTAACGCTGATGCCCCAGCCGCTCGTCGGCGCGTGCTTTCTGACGTATTTGCTAACGCATCGTAAACGGTTTTGCCAATAAACCAAATAATTACAGCATCAATGATGCTTTGCAAAAGTAGAACACCATATATTGCACCCCACTTCGATAATCCGAGCAAAAAGATAGGCGATATCACAAACAGCCATAAAGGATGCATTCCATTCGTGGGATGGACCCCATCGAACGAGATGCCGATCCCGGAAGCTAAATTTTTTGCGATAGCAAAATAATAAAGTGCGTCATCTGGTAAGCGGGAAACAACAAGCGCAGACGTATCGAAATAGAAATAGAGCCACGCACCGAGTCGCACAGCAAACCCAGCGATCACGATCCAAATGAGCCAGGAATATTTTCTCATCCGCGCGGGTGGAATGTACGATGAACTTCCTGCAAATAGGAACGGTCCACATGGGTATAAATTTCGGTCGTTGAAATATCGGCATGACCGAGCATTTCCTGAACAATACGGAGATCAGCGCCTCCTTCGATCAGATGCGTCGCAAACGAATGCCGAAATGTATGCGGTGAAAGCGGCTTGTCGACCTTCGCCATTGCGGCGTATTCCCGGACGAGATTCCAGACCGTCATTCGAGAAATAGCAGCACCACGTTCCTGATTAAGGAAGACAGAATCTGTACGCTTGCCGCTTCGAAGAAAAAGCGGACGAACTTTGGATAGATAATCATCCATCGCATCGCAGGCTATTCGGCCCAGCGGCACAACTCGCTCTTTACTTCCCTTTCCGAACAACTTTACCAATCCTTCTTTTAAAAATAGTTGCCGCAATGTAAGGCCGGTGGCTTCCGAAACTCGCGCCCCAGAAGCGTATAAAAACTCTAAGAGAGCTTTATCGCGAATTCCTTTTGATGTATTAAGGTCAGGTTGAGCGAGAATCGCTTCTACCTCGGCGATAGAAAGCACTTCTGGTAATTTTCGCCGTATTGACTTAATATCGAGGTTCTCTGTCGGATCGCTCAGAATGATCTTCTCCGTCAAAAGAAACCGATAAAAGCCGCGTAACCCACTGATGATGCGCACGATGCTTGTACGCGCAAGTCCCATTTCTCCAAGCATCCGCAGAAATTGCTGCAGATGAGCCGAGGATGCTCGAACGAGAGAAATTTTGCCCGCTGCAACGAACGCTTCAAACTTTTGAATATCTCTCGCGTACGCTTCGAGCGAGTTTGCAGCAAGCCCTCGCTCCAACCGTAAATAATTAAGGTATTGATCGACCGGCTTACGGGAATGATGTTCTCGAACGGCTGGCGTACCCTCTTGTGTAAGGCCTTCGAGCGTTCGCTTTGTGCGTCTGGGGCGAGTAGATGTGACGGTCACGCTCGGTTGTTATGCTGGTGCGAGCGCCGGTGTTGGATTCTCCGGCTCTGCCTGCAGCGCTGGATACGGTACTCGTGGATGATGCAAACCGGAAAGCAATCGTGCAAAGACAGAACGGATCATCGTAAGATCGTGCGCCGTAATATCACACCGGTCAAACTGGTGCTGTTCAAAGCGAGTGCGAACGAGTTGCTCGATCGACGACTCGATCGCATCGGGGGACATATCTTCGCCCTTTTGAGCCAGCGTCCTTGCGATAGCTTCCGACGCATCTGCTAACATTACAATAGCCGTTTCCTTAGAATTAGGAATGGGCCCCGGATAACGAAATTCTTCCTCATTCACCGTCCCACCACCCGCAGCTTCCATGACAGCAAGTTGATAAAAGAACGAGATCGGAAGTGTGCCGTGATGCATCGGAATAAAATCTATCACCTTTTGAGGGAGCCCATGTGCACGCGCAAGAGCAATTCCTTGCTCCACATGGCTTCGTACTCGGTGAGCGCTTTCATAAGGGCTTAACGACTCGTGTACATTTCCATCCTGCGCTTGATTTTCGACAAATGTTTGCGGTTCCAGAAGTTTACCAACATCATGAAAGTAGGCGCCCACTTTGGCGAGTAACGGATTGGCGCCAATAGCAATAGCGGCATTCTCCGAAAGCTGTGCTACCATCATGGTATGCTGATAGGTCCCTGGAGCGCGAAGCGCAAGCTCTCGTAGCAACGGATGGTTGATGTTATCCAGATCGCTCAGGCGAAGATCGCTGACTGTGTCGAAGATCGTTTCAAAAACATATAGCACTACCAGAGTAATGACCGGCGAAATAAGAGCATTACCGAGTGAAGAGATCAACTCGTATCCGGCTTCCTGCATCGGCGTGCCATCCTCCAACGACAACGCGGCGATCGAGACCAGGTAACCGATAAAAATGTATCCTATACTCGTGAAAAGCTGCGTTCTGTTTCGAAGATCACGGACCGTATAGGCGGCAAAGGCTCCCGCGCACAGTCCCGCAAGTGCCACAGAATAATCATTACCGCGAATGCCCGCTACGGCGAGAGAAACGACAACAGTCCCATAGAATCCGGTGCGGCTATCGAAGAGGATCGTAAGCAACATGGAAGCTACTGGAACGAGAATAAAGTATTGGAATGGGAAATCGACTTGAATCCGAACTGAGATGTAGGCGAGGATCGCGGGAAATAACACTACCAGCGCAAGCAACAATAGCTGCGCATTATCATTATAGATCTTGCGACGGATGAACTTAAGATAGAGTACTAAGAGAAGAATGATAAGTCCCGCATGCCCGATCGTGCCGGCAAAGCGGGCCAACTCGGCAACGATGCCGCCGCGTTCGAGCCGGGCTCTCGAGAGGCTCTCTAACTGTGAATGGATCTGGGGGGTAATAAGCTCACCTTTGGCAATAAGCTTTTGACCTTCGATGATGATGCCGTCGGTACGAGGTACACGATCGATGATCGCCTGCCGGCTTTCCAGCGTGAGGGAGTCGTTAAACGCTACATTGGGCTCGATCGAGCTAAGAGCGATCTTCGACAACGGATGAAGAATGGCAGGATCATATTTTGATCGCTCTTCGAGCTTAGCAAACATCCGATTAACGACGGCTTCAAGGGTAAGAAGAGAATCGCGCGAAAGCACTATCTCTTCGTTCGGATGCTGACGTAACGCGAACAGTTTTGAGTTGCTTACGGATTTCTCTTCACTACTGCCTGCCGTAATAAGTCGCGCCGCTTCCATATTGGCCGCGTCTTTCAACAGATAGGACTCAAGATCACTAAGGTCTGTCTCGAAATGTCCAAATTGCCGCTCGTTCTTCGAGTGAGCGAACGAGACCAGCGCTGTCCAGTCGTCTTTAGAGAGTCCTAAGTGCTTCGCCGAATCGATCAGTTGAAAATCGGGCAGCGAATCTTGATGAGCAGCACTTAACCATCGGTTGAGTGCTTCCCACGAGTTTTCGAGGTTCTTCACCGTTATTTTTCCCGCGGTTGAATCCGGAAGATAGACGGGGTACAACCCATCGAGTGCTTTGCGAACATCCTGGCCATACCGAACACCGTCTTTATAGACTGGAAAGGTGAACGGCGCTGAAATATCTTCACTCGTCCATAAGGAGCCGACCGAGTAGCCGGCCAAGGCGACGGTGTGGGCGCTCGGAAATAGAACGGCTATGATGAGTGTGAGCGTGATCCCAATGGACCAGCGAACAGTCTTCGATCGCCGCCAGGCTGGTCGGCCAATGGCTTCTCGAAGCCTGCTTAACATTCGTTTTACCCACTGCTTCATCATGGGCATCCAACTCAACTTCGAGGAAAAAAGGTCTTTGCTATTCCACTGGTCTAGATTTCAGAAAAGCGCCAACAGCCGAGCACCTGGCTCGGCTGCGTAAAACTCGAATGATCACAGGAAAGCTATAGAAGCGACGGCGTTGAGGGGCGTGAGGAAGAATATAAAGAAGGATTTTAATAATCCTCTTCCTCGTCCTCCTCGAGCTCTTCGTCGTCCCAATCGTCGTCTTCGAAATCGTCGTCTTCGATCAGGTCTTCGTCTTCTACATCCTCGACATCTTCGTCTTCGGCGTCATCCTCTTCATCGAGGTTCTCGGTGAGGTCATCCTCTTCCTCGAGGTCATCGTCGAATTCGTCGAGATCGTTATCCTCTTCCTCTTCGTAGTCTTCATCATCGCCGTAGGCGGCGAGGTCCATGCGGTCGATATCTTCTTCGTAAGGGGTCATCATAATTTCTGCTAAGGCTGCGGCACCCAGCGAACCTCCGGCAGCGATCGCACCAGCGCGAATATCCTTCGCACTCGGGGCGCCCGGAGCAAGCGGTGCAGTAGACTGCCGCGGATCGGTGCCTGGCTTTTCACTCGGAGTGATCTCTTCATCATCTTCATCATCTCCGAGGGAAGGCTCGGCATCGAGCGCGTCGTTAACGGTGCCAAAAATTGGGAAAATCCGATCCAGTTGGGTCACGGCAAGCAGCGAGCGAACATTATCATTCAGTCCTACTAAACGGACTTCCCCGCTGTGAATACGCATTTGCCGTTGTGCCAATAACAATGCTGAAAGCCCGGCACTATCAACATGGCGAACATCGCTCAGATCGATTATCAGGGTTTCGACATCCGGTTGAGCGAGTATTAAGAACTCAGCTTTTAATTGCCCGGCATTGCGCGAGTCCAGCCGCTCTTCTTTTAAGCGGAAGATCGTCGTAGCGTCTTGCTGGTCGGTCGTAAAGTGCATTACGTGTCCTGCGAACTTTGCCAGATGTTAAAAAAGCAACTGAGTTTGAATCTGCGTTGCTCAAACTATGCCGAAACGTATCCTGTGCCCGCCCGCCAAAGAAATTCTGCTTGAACGGACGACTGGTAACATTTGCACGGATTTCTTTCTACGAAACTAATAAAAAACTTTCCGGCCATCATAAAACGGTATGTGAAAGCGAACTCAATTTGTAGCTGAGTGATTTGGGAAATCGTATATTCCCGATAAATTAGCCGAATGCCCGGTTCCGATCAAATTTTAAGCGCCTGGAAGAAACGGAAAGTCGATCCCGTGTGGGTCCTCTTCGGCGAAGAAGAATTTCTACGAAGTGAATTACTTCACGAGGCTCCAGCCATTTTCGTACCCGACGAAGCCACCCGATCTTTTAATTGTGATGTACTTTACGGACCGGAAACAACGCTGGAACAGGTACTTTCCTTAGCCCGCTCATACCCTATGATGGCAGAACGCCGACTGGTCGTCGTTCGTGAAGCGGAGCGAATTCTTCGAGCGAAACCGGCGGGTTCTGGGAAAAGCAGAAAAAAATCCGGGGCAAACGAAGACCCACTACTTCAATATCTCGACAATCCCAATCCGGATTGCATTCTTATCTTCGATCTTGAAAAATTCGGTCCTAAAAATCAATCGCCATTCAAAGAGCTTGCTGAAAAAGCAACGGTCGTTGAATTCGCGATCTTCAAGGAAGGGGACGTAGTGGAATGGCTTCGTGAACGGGCATCTCATCTTGGAAAAAATCTTTCGGCAGAAGCAGCACGGCTTATGACCGCCTATTTAGGTACTGCACTCCGCACTCATGCTAATGAACTTGAAAAGCTTATAAGCTTTACGGCTGGGAAATCCGGAGCCGGTGCGAATAATATTACTCCCAACGATGTCGAACAGGTGGTCGGTGTTTCGCGGGAAAATAACGTCTTTGAACTAACCAAAGCGATCGGCTCCGGAAATAAGGTCAGTGCTGTTTCCATAGCATTAAAATTATTAGGCCAGGGTAAAGACCAGCGACAATTTCTGTTTATTATGGTCGCTCGTTTTTTGGAGCAATTAACAATAGCACGAGAACTGGCAGCCAAAGGCGAAAATGAGCGTGCGATCGCAGAAGCATTGGAGTTACGCGGCGGAGCGGCCTATTTTGCAAAAGAGATCATTCAGCAGGCGCGCCGATATCCCAAAGAGCGGTTGGATCATGCGCTGCAGGCTTTGGTGAATGCAGAACTTGCCACCCGAGGACCCAATGTGAATGATGAGTTGATCGTCGAATCACTGGTGCTGAACGTTATGCCCTCCGCATAACCTTTAGCGGACCACACTCCCCTTTCGAGCACATACTTCACCGGGTGCTTCCAACACAATAAAATAATCTCCTCCTGCCTCAGGCGCTGGTATCTGAACCTGCTGCGCTCCTGCCGCAGATGGAAGTTGTGCCTCATGATAGACTTCCCGTCCGGATGAAGAGTACACATGAAGAATAAGGGCATCGAGTGGCTTCTTTAACACATAGCCGATTGTCCAACTATCGGTATTGATGGGATTAGGCGCAAGAGAGATAAAGTCGATGCTCACCGATTGTGACCGCAACACCTGTAATAAAAGTGGATCGCCACAGGCAAGGGTGACATAAAATGGTTGAGATGGGATCGAACAAAGCGGCCGGATCGGCAACTGACCCGTCACATCGGTGACGAACGTATCGAGGGTAACCTGGGTAAGCGTGTCCGTAGTGAGTGACACTTTAGCTAAGACATAGACCAGCGGTTCTGAAAGCGAAGAAGCTTCAGAAATTACATTGCCCAATACGACATGGCCCGACACACCACCCGCTTCCAAAGACCAGGAAGAAGATAGGGCAAGCTGTGAACCGGTGCCGGAAAATTGCAGCCCCATCGGAGTCAGTAAATTGGTATTAAATGAAAGATGGAAGCTGTAACTGCGAATAGAGAATGTGTCCGTTGTTGGCTCGAGTAGAATTGGTATTTGGACGATTCCTCCTGCGGGTGAGCTTGTAATAGAACCAACATAGGGTACGGGTGCCGAAAGATTGTTTCCGACAAGGCTCAGAGTCGTATCGATCGCTGTGGATCCGAAATGACCGTAAAGTTTCACTTTAGCGGAGCGCGTTCCAGAAGTATCGGGCGTGAAGGAGAGTGTAGCATTAGCCTCTCCCTGAGATCTTATGGAATCGCTCGCTCGCGTGATGTTAAACTCATGCCTCGCATCTCCTTCTACAACCATCGAATCGAGCGCGAAATCCGAACAGCCTAAATTAGAGATTTGAAGCGGCATCGCAACAGGTTGACAATACTTCGTAAAAAGATAGAACGAATCGGCGGAAAGCACAAGCGGTCGTACTGGTATGGAGTTAGAAAGACCTACACTAATCGTAGTATCAATTGCCCGCGAGGCTGTGTGCATGAAGAGATGCACCGATTTCATCTTTGGCCTACCATCGGAAGGGAAATATAAAAATCTTAGTAAGAGCGAGTCATCGGAAAATAATAGGTTCTTTGCGCTATCGAAATTTACAACAAGTTCACCCGTAGCAAGCACAACCGAATCCAAATACAACTTCTCACAACCTTGATCCGATAGCCAGAGACTATCGCTTATCGGTTGACACGCTTTGGTGCTCAAACTGACCGTCGTTCGAGAAACAGTGATAGCCTGCGGTAAACTATAATTCACACCAGATACCGCAATGATCGTATCGAGTTTACGCAAGCGATCGTGGGCAAAAATATGAATAGAGCCCGACATAAGGCCGCTAAAATCGGGTTGCCATACTACTCTCAAGCTATCATTCTCTCTTGCCGGGATTGTGTTCAACCGAGATATAGAAAAACTATTGTTAGAAGAAACTATCGAATCAATGATAACACTATCGCAGCTTGTGGTCGATATATTAAGGTTATATGTTCGTGGTTGGCAGTACTTCGTCGTAAAATGAAGAGAGGTACTATCCACCTTAAAATTCAGAGGTACCCATATCGACTTGGTCCTAATCGTAATGAGGGTATCATACGGCCCAGCAATGTTGTGAGCATACAGACGAGCGGTTATTACACTATTTCCCGCACTATCTGGCTCGAATACGAAATAGAGAGGGACCGAATCATTCCTGGGAACAGCAAGTGGAAACGATGTCGAACTTAGAACTTCCCCTTTAGGCAGGACGACCGAATCGACCATCATTCCGGGGCACCCCAAATTTCTGAGAAAGATCGTATCGATCGAAATACCACATGCGCCAGCTTCAAGGTGGGACGAATCCCGCGAAAGGTACATGCTCGTTGATACTCCTGTACGTAAACGAATGGTGATATCTCGCTTCACCAGCTTTGTACCCGAGTGGCCCCAAACGCGGACCAGGGAAATACTATCGGACGGACTAGTTGGAGAATATAATAAGCGGACTTGGGCATGTTGATCCTTCGACAGATACTGCGGCAAGCCACTATTTGTAGAGAGAGAAGACAAACTTTTTCCGAAAAGGATAAAAGTTGAATCGACCGTCACTGGAATGCAGCTCGCTCCGACAACATCAAAGGCAATTGTGTCTCCACACAAGCTTGGATTAAATGTCAAGGAATCCGTATTGAAGGTGAACGATGGTCCTAAGGTACCATCCCCTCCATCTTCTGTCTTCCATACACCCCCGAAACCGTCGAATGCATAGACGACTTCTCCCTCACAGCCTGTAACGACAAACCGAGTATCGCGGGCGTTCGATGGACCGCCTACATAATGCCAGTTTACACCCAGATCATCAGAACGATATAATCCGTGCTGATATAAATTAGCATCGGGCCAGAAGTACAAGCTGCCAGAATCGGTCTGTACATAGAGTGTATTACCTACCCCAGCGATAGTACCGGTAAAATGCATACTGGGAAATCTTGCTCGCTCCTGCCACGAAAAACCGCCATCGGTCGACCAGTTTACCGACGTGTGAGGAATATCCCACTGCGATTCATTGGCGCAGAAATAAATATGCCGCTGAGGCACAGCATAAACGGACCATGCTTCATATTGATTGGTAACGCTTCGCAGCCACGAACGACCTGCATCTGTCGTAACCCAAAAATTGCCTCCCGGTTTGTTCGAGTTCATTTCGGTTACTACCCCGTTCAGGCTATCGGAAAATCCGATACCGTTGCCTCGCCGGAAATTGCCGATCCAACTTTGACCGTCATTGAACGAGTAATTGCCTCCCAGCAGATCGGGCGGCATAACGAGAGTGTCGGAATACTCGACCATGTCCCACTTAGTGAAAAGGAGTAATCCCTTCTGCGCGTATACGCTCGTAATCACGTGGTCCAGATGGAACGGGTCAAACCAGGAGGAGCCTCCATCGGTCGTCATCCATAAAGAAGAATGTCCCCAGGTACTATCCCAGCTATAGTCAACCGATGGGAATATACTTGCATAGCCGATAAGCGAATCCTGCATCGATATGGATGTAACAGCACCGTAAATAAGCGTTGGGATTTTAGATGCAGTCCAGGAAAGGCCTCCATCGGTCGTTTTGAAGATGGCACAGATGTATCCCAGGTCACCGAGCTCCCACCGATCACCCGATCCGATCAACCCATGGTCCTTATCAATAAAATAACCGCAGTCGATCGAGCGATCGAACTGCTTGATACGCTTCCATGTATTTTGCTGAGCGTAAGACGGTTGAGTTACCGTAAGAGCATACAATGCCGCAAACGTGAGAATGAGCAGGCTTCCTGCGTGCCTGTGTTTCCCTATCCGCCCCGTTAGAAATTTCGAGACAACTTCGCTCATCGGAGCGTTAGAAAATAGATAATCTCAGCCATTAGCACACGCCATACGAGACATTAGAGGCTTTGACTGAACTCCGCACACTCATAAAAGTTACAACGTCCGCACTGCTGTGTGTAGCGGTTCTGGGTAGTGATGTGGCAATGGCTGCTCACCGGCGGCCACGAAAGAAGACGTCGAACCGGACCACCTCCCGAGCGCTCAAACGAGAGCGTACCAGTAAGGAGCAGGCGCTTCGTAAATTGCAACAGGAGATCGCGCGATATGAGTTCGAGCTAAAAGAGCATGAAAAACTCGAAAAGCACTCGAAAGAGACCATTCAGGTCTACGAGAAAAAGACGCGGCAACTGAAGGCAAAGATCGCTTCCCTGGAACAAGAGGTTGCGGATCTAAAAGGCCAGAAGTCCGAAGTGGACCGCGAATATCATGCGACGGCTTCCACCCTCGATACCTTAAAGTCGGCCTATGCAAAGAGCAGTGCACTGCTCTACATGCAGGGCACTCTCAACAGGTCGAATGCTGATGAGATCCTGTTAGGTGCAAAGCCATCGGACGCTGAACGGATGTCCTACTATGCGGAAGTGATCGGCCGCACCCATGCAATGAACCGCGAGCGTCTCGATTCCGCGAAACGTTCGCTTAGTGAATCGAGCCAGGAATTAGCCTCGTCGATCGAGTCCGAACATCAGGTGATCGGCCAGCAGCGAGAGCAGGCCAACACGCTGGAGGCACGCAAAGCGCAGGAAGCCAAACAATTAGCACAAATTCAAGCTCGCCAAGAACGGTTACGAAAGCTGCTAAAAGAGCGCACGGCAAGCGCGAAACGGCTCGAAGGCATTATTGCCAATCTCGTTCTCAAAGAGGAATCTGCCAAACGATCTACGAAAAGTAGGAATAGAAATAGAACGCACTCCCGAGAGCCCGATATTGTAAGCGATCGCGCCATCGGTCCCACGCCGGGGCCACATTCCTTGCAATGGCCGTGTACATCCCACCATATTGTGCAAGGTTATGGCGAGCATCGTAATGCCGAGCTTAACACGATTACGATGAATCTCGGTATCGACATTGCTTCTCCCGAAGGCTCTGCTGTAAAAGCAGCGGCCGAGGGCGAGGTTGCATTAGTATCTTCCTTACCCAGCTATGGCACGATCGTCGTAGTCCGGCATTCCGGCGGTTTGCATACGGTCTATGCCGACCTTACCGGTGCCAGCGTTCGGCAAGGTACCCACGTGCATACCGGCCAACAGATAGGCAGGAGCGGATCGAACGAGGAGAATGGAGCCGTTCTGCATTTTGAGGTCTGGAAAGGTAAAGCGAAGCAAAACCCAATGGGATGGTTGCGATAAAATATGAAATACCGGCCTTTTGGGTTCGCCCTGATCGCTCTCACACTCGCTTGTGGTGCATCCGCGCAAACAATAAAGCTCTCTCTCAAAGACTCCACGAAGGCCTTACTAACGCTGGATAGCTCAAATTGGAATGAAGCATGGATAGAAGTGGACGGTACTAAGCCCAATGCCTCAACGATAACAAAGGAAGACTTTCGAGTAAGCGATGGTAGCAGGACCGCGCAAGTCCTTTCGGTTGATTCCATTCCATTACGATCCAAAAGTTATCTCGCCCTTAGCTTTGTGCTGGATAATTCCGGATCGATGTTTCACTCCTACGATTCACTTACCCGGTATTGCGATTCAATAGCAGACTCACTTCCGGCAGGATGCATCGCACAAGCGGTGACTTTTGATAATCGCTTTCGGAGCGAGTCCCACTTATATACAAAACGTTCTTCCATATTTATCGCTGAATTCGCATTTACCGACAGCTTGAATCGCCTGCGTAAGTTTTGGCATTACTACGATACCATCCGTACTCAGTACACACCTCTCTACGATGCGATCGCTGCTGCAGTACAGAATATCGACGAACGGCGTCTGCATAGTGACACACTGTGGAACGACGTTGTGATCGTTGTTACGGATGGCGAAGATAATGCCAGCCGGGCATCCATCGAAGATGTACGCGATCTCATTTCCAACAATCGCCTTCGGCTATTTGCCATTAACTACAGGACCGAAGAAGACGCACGGTTGGAGTGGCTGGCGCGGCAATCCGGCGGCGCCTATTTCCTGGCCGACGACCTGAAAGATCTGCGAGTTATACTCGGAGAGATAAGGCATTCTTTAGCAAGGCAATACCACATACGCTACCTGTTTCCCTCGTCCGGGCCAATTTCACCCCATTAATTCCGCCTTGCTCAACCCAAGTGCATGGGTTGGCCTCCGAAAATTGTTATTTCTTATTCTCCCTTCCCCTCGCGTTCAGTTCGTATTTTTGCAGGTCCATGACGACCCATACGCCGCCAACCGAACATTCTGAGGAAATAAAGGACGCGCTTCGCCATATTGAAGAGGGCGAGCGCCCCGACGCACTCACCGATCAGGAACGAGAACGCCGAAATTCTCTCGAGGAATTGCGGACTCTTGGCATTGAGCCGTATGCTTACTCGTTCGAGCGTACCCGCTTTTCGGATGAGGCAATGGCTCTGTTCGATGAATCGAATCCGGATGCTCATCCTATCGCCTCTTTGGCTGGGCGTATTATGGGCATTCGCCGCATGGGCAAAGCGACATTCGCCCACATCCAGGACGAGGCGGGTAAAATTCAGCTTTACTTCAAATCGAACGACCTTGCCGAGCGATATGATGTACTGCGCTTACTCGACATCGGTGATATTGTCGGCGCGACCGGTTATATTTTCCGGACCCGCACGGGTGAGATCTCATTGCATGTCGAGTCCTTCGAGATTCTGGCAAAAGCCATTCGCCCACTTCCCGTCGTTAAGGAAGAAACAGATCCAGTAACTGGTGAAAAGATCGTTCACGATGCCTTTTCGGATAAAGAATTACGATATCGCCGTCGGTATGTCGATCTCATTGTGAATTCCGAGATTCGCAAGACGTTTCGGACCCGCGCGAAGATCATCTCGACCATTCGCCGATATTTCGATTCTCGCGGATATTTGGAAGTTGAAACTCCCGTCTTGCAGCCGATCTACGGCGGAGCCTACGCGCGCCCCTTCATTACACACCACAACGCACTCGATTTTGATCTCTTCCTCCGCATTGCAGACGAGCTATACTTAAAGCGGCTGATCGTTGGCGGACTCGCCGAAGGCGTCTACGAGATATCTAAAGATTTCCGCAACGAGGGGATGGATAAGAACCATAGTCCTGAGTTCACGATGGCGGAAATTTACATCGCCTATCACGATTACGAATGGATGATGGCCTTCACGGAAGAGATGTTCGCTGAGATCGCTCGTGAAGTAACGGGCGGTTCTATGGTGATCTCGAACGTGCCCGGAGATACGATCGACTTTACTCCTCCGTTTCGCCGCCTTTCCATGTATGATTCGATCCGCGAATATGCTGATGTCGATGTCAGCGGCATGAATGAGGACGAGCTACGCATTACAGCCAAAAAGTTAGGCGTCGATCTGGAACCGGGTTCGGGCGCTGGTAAGATCATCGACGAAATTTTCTCGGCAAAGGTAGAGCATCACCTTATTCGACCTACATTTATTACAGATTACCCGCTTTCGATGTCGCCACTAGCGAAAAGCCACCGTTCGAAGGCAGGGTTGGTCGAACGTTTCGAGTTGTATGTCAATGGCCAGGAAGTCGCCAATGCATTCAGCGAACTCAATGATCCCCTCGATCAACGCACCCGTTTCGAGGAGCAGGCACGGCTTCGCTCGAAAGGCGATGAAGAAGCAATGGTCCTCGACGAAGACTATCTTCGAGCGATGGAATACGGCATGCCGCCCATGGCTGGTTTAGGCTTTGGCGTTGACCGGCTCACCATGATCATGACCGGTGAAGAATCCATTCGTGATGTCGTACTCTTCCCTGCCATGCGGCCAGAGCGAAAGTAAAAGGCTCCAATAGAATACTAAAATAAAAACCGCAGGTGCTCCCTGCGGTTTTTTTGTACAGATTGCGTATGAGTTACTGATTGGCCGGCTTCGAAAATTCCTTCCGTTGGGTGAAATTCTTATCGGTCAAGCTATTTAAGAATGCGATAATGTCTTTCACATCCTGATCGGAAATATTTAACCTCTGAATGAGCTGATCCTGGGTTTGATTATGCTTTCCACCCTCACGGTAGTGTCCCAGAACGGTATCCAACGTTGCGAAACTGCCATCGTGCATGTAGGGCGCCGTAAGACCAACGTTTCGAAGGGATGGCGTCCGGAATTTACCATTATCCTGTGGATTGCGAGTAACATCCTGTCGCCCCTGATCCTCGTAAAACTGTGCAAGACCGGTCGAATGGTAATTATTATCGGTAAAATTGACGCCACTGTGGCAACCCACACAGTTGACCTGCTTGCTATTGAATAGCTGCATGCCATGTAATGCCGATTTTGAAAGCGCCGAAGAATCGCCGGCCATAAAGCGATCGTAATCGCTGGAACCGCTGATCATCGTGCGTTCAAAGCTTGCGAGCGCCATACCGATCCGCTGCATGGTGATCTGCTCGTCACCGAAAGCCTGACCGAACAGTGCCTTATAAAAGGTATTGGAAGAAAGCTTTGCCACAACGGAAATACTGTCGCTGGAAAGTTCGACCGGATTGAGGATCGGCAGAACGGCCTGATCTTCCAGCGTCGAAGCACGGCCATCCCAAAAGAAGGTGGTATCATACGCAAGATTGACAAGCGCCGGTGCATTACGGCTTCCACGCTGATTAAAAACACCCATGCTTACAGTATTGCCTGCATCGCTAAAGCTGGCCGCCTCCGAGTGGCAACTCGCACATGATTTTGAATTATCGCGGCTAAGCTGTACTTCATAAAAAAGCTGGCGTCCCAATTCCACTTTTGCGGGCGTTACCGGATTATTCGTAGGAATCGCCGGCTTTGGAAAGCCTGCGGGAATTACCATCGGATCCGCTTGCGAAAGCGGAGGCATGTTTAATTCGGTCTGGCTGACTTGGCACGATGCCAACGTCAGCACCGATATAACAGAGAGACCACCGATCAGGAAACGCTGCGTGAACCAACCTGAATGTGCCATACACGTAGAACGACAAGTGTGAGCTAGGGGCCCACTGTGAAGACAACCGGCATAACCTGCGTTACACCATGAGCCGCGAAGACGATGAGCTACAACCCTCGAAGGAAGGCGGCCGACAATTAACTTCCTTGAGAAGATAACTCGCCGTGACTCGAAAAGTTACAGCCCTCGCCCCCGAAATCTGGTCAACTATTTTTGGATGTAACTTTGTGCGAAAAAGAGCATTATTCTCTTGCACGAATGTGCTTCAAAATAACTCGCCTAAAAATGTCTAAAATTGAATTGAAATCAGTAATTCGTCCCTTCCTCTTAGTGATACAGCTCGTAATTGCGAACGATGCCCGATCTCAGAATTGGGCTGATTCCATGTCGCATAAGGATCGCTTTTGGTCAAATTCCGGCGGTTTCGCTCGCGAGTTAGCTTTGGGGGCTGGGGGATTTGGTATGCTTGCCGATACCGGACTAAGAACGCTTGCCGTTAATCCCTTTAGTGTCGATCCGCTTTTTATGCTTCAAAATCCAGCGTATGCGTCACATTATCCTGGATATCTCTGGTTCGATGCCGGCGGCACAAACGGCTCGCAGGATGGAGGATTCGGACAATCCTTCGGTGGTACGTTTTCGGTCGGCGACGATCATTCGCTGACTATGGGTTTGTTTCTTGCGCGTCCTGACGCAGTTGGCTTTTCGCTGATCGATCCGAATATTTTTCCTGCGATCACTTCGTTGTCGCGAACACTTACCTTTGCAGAACCTACCAATACGTGGGAGGCACTGGCTTCCTATCACTTGGGCGCGATCGATGCTGGAGTCGGAGTTGCGTATGTCTCCACGTCACAAGGAAGTACAGGCAGCCCATCGGTCGATTCCACAGCTCACAAATCAGATTTCCACCAACTCGGCATCACTGCGGGTGTACTGGCCGACTTTGGCAACAACCTGCTATTCGATGTTGGGGGTTCATTGCTATTACCTAAACTATCAGTATCGTCCGCTTTTGCCGGAACATCGACAAGCACCGGCGATCTTTCGGTATCCGCTTTAGGGATCAATACACGACTGTTTATTCCGTTGAGAACAGAGTTTTATCTGGTGCCCTTTGCAAATCTCTATACGGAGAGCGGCTCTTCCACGATCCTGGCAACTCCCAAAGATCTTCCTTCGAGCACCAATTATGATGCTGGACTTGGCGTAAACTTTTGGCAGTCCGGGGTACACATTATGAGTGGCGTAAGTTTTTCACATTACGAGCAGACCATCCCCGCTGTCAGTACCATCAATCAACCTTCACTTACAAAAACACAAACGATCGGACCCCGTTTTACTATTGGCGCGGAGTGGCCGATCCTTCGCTGGCTCACGGCGCGTCTCGGATATTTTGCTTCCACAGCGACAGAAGAACGCACGATACTCGTTTCAAACTCGGGCGTCGCCACAGTAACGATACCACGATCGGACCTCTATTCACCACTATATGGTGTTTCGCCGAGTGGCCTTACGGTGGGCGCGGGGTTCAAAATTGATCGTTTGAATATTGATGTAATCGTTAATGACGAATCTCTGCGCCGGAGTCCTCTGGACCTTAATGGCTTTGAGCTTTTCGGTTTTGTGACCCTAGGTTATCGTTTCGATTAAATAAGCTCAGCCTTATGGGATATATAGTAACGAAACCGTGTTTAATGCGCTCCGTTTTTGTTGCTTAACTTTTCTCGTTTTGGTAGTTCGACCATGACCAAGCTTGTAGAGCGCGAAAAAAGCGCACTATTTCCTACCTACGATCGCCTGCCTATCGGAGCCGTCACGAAAGCAGAAGGCGTTTACATCACAACCGATACCGGTAAATCCTACTTGGATGCCATAGCAGGCCTTGGAGTAAATGCTCTCGGGCATTCGCATCCTGCTATCATCGAAGCGATTCGCGAGCAAGCAAGTAAGTATTTGCATCTTTCCAACCTTTATCTACAGGAGCCGCAGGTTGTTCTTGCTGAGAAGTTAGAACGCGTTTCAGGATGGGAGCGCACCTTCTTCACTAATTCCGGTACCGAGGCAAACGAAGGCGCAATTAAACTGGTACGAAAATTTTTTTCGAGCGAATCGAAAACCGAAGTACTCGGTATAGCGAATGGCTTCCACGGGCGTACGTACGGCGCTCTATCGATCATGGATAAGCCAAAGTATCGCGAGCACTTTGGTCCGTTCGTTTCAGATGCAGGCGTAATAGCAAGTTACGATCCGAATGTAGTTGCGGAAGCAGTCTCCTCACGCACCGCCGCCGTGTTTGTCGAGCCTATTCAAGGTGAAGGTGGTATTATAGAAATTCCCGAGGATTTCGTTGATGCATTGCATGAACTTCGCGAACGGCACAACTTCCTGATCGTCGCCGACGAAATTCAATCGGGTATCGGCCGAACGGGCCGCTTCTTCGCGTATGAGCATTATGGATTGAAACCCGATGTCGTCGTTTGTGCGAAAGCGATCGGAGGCGGACTTCCGCTCGGTGCTATTCTTACTAAGAAAGAAACGGCTGATGCTCTTAAATCCGGCGTCCACGGTACCACCTTCGGTGGTAACGCACTGGCGTGCGCGGCTGGCAGCGTTGTGATCGATCTCATCGAAAAAACCTACATGGACAATGCGGCTCATCAGGGTGAGTACCTGATGAAGAGCCTCGAAGCACTTCGTGAGAAACATCCGAATTCTATTCGAGACGTAAGGGGCAAGGGGCTAATGGCCGGAGTGGAGTTTACGGCTAATGCCCGCCAGGTCCAGCAAAGACTGTTCGAGCGCAATATTATTACCAATGTTACGGCTGGAGAGGTATTGCGCATGCTGCCACCACTCATTTTCGAACGCAAGCACACCGACGATCTCTTGGACGGAATTCGGGAAGCCGTCGAAACGATGGACTAAACCTGGATTACGCGATCGAATAGATTACGCAGGCGATCTGTCTGCGTACCTAAAAATCTTTTACAAACCGCTTGGTCTTTTCTTCGTAACCGAGATTACGATAGAATTGGTGTGTGTTGATTCGCTGAACACCGCTGGAAACCGCAAGCCTTACACAGCCCTGCCGGATCGCTTCGGCCTCCGCTTCAGCGACCAATTTGTGGCCAATCCCTTGTCCGCGGCATTCTTCAAGCACGCAGAGAGCCATGATCGTGCCTATTCTTCCCTCTTTATGAAACGCGGGTTCTGAATCGAAGCTTAAAAAGCCAACAACTCTATCTCCTATTTCTGCCACAAAGACTTTTGAGCTACTCCGTTCATGGAATTCTTCAAGCTTACGCAACACAAATAAGGGATCCTGCGGATAGCCGAGTTGGGTCAGTAGAAGAACAAGAGCTTCCACATCTGCTTCGCGCGCTTCTCGAATAATAATGTTATGGGATGGCAATTCTCAATCCGGATAATCCATCCGATCCTCGTAATCCAGGTTTTATTTCAGGTTATGATAAACCGCCTGAACATCGTCGTCCTCTTCGAGCTTATCGATCAGTTCGAGAACGGGCTCTTCCGCCTCTTCGGATAACTCCTTAAAGGTAGTCGGGATTCGCTGTATCTCTGCACTGGTGACGTTAATCTTCCGCTCTTCCAAAGCTTTTGCCATCGGTGCGAAATCAGCGAATGACGTATACAGCGTTACTTCATCGCCTTCTACTTCCAGCTCTTCCGCGCCAAAATCAATAAGTTCAAGCTCGAGCTCATCAATATCCAATCCCTCTTTTGGGAATTTGAACACTCCTTTGCGCTCGAACATAAAATCAAGAGAACCGCTCGTCGCGAGTGTGCCGCCAGCGCGAGTAAATGCGCTGCGAACATTCGCTACTGTGCGTGTTGGATTATCCGTGGCACATTCCACTACAATAGGCACACCGGAGGGACCGTACCCCTCGTAAACAACTTCCTGGAAGGCTTCCTGATCCTTCGACGACGCCCGCTTGATCGCTGATTCGACTCGGTCCTTCGGCATGTTCACGCCCTTAGCGTTCGCGATCGCAACACGAAGGCGAGAGTTTCCTTCGGGATCCGGGCCGCCCAGCCTCACGGCGATAGCGATCTCACGACCGATTTTGGTAAACGCTTTGGACATCTTGTCCCAGCGCTTAAACTTGCGAGCTTTACGAAATTCGAATGCGCGTCCCATAGAAAGTAACAGTAATTATTTGCGAGTGACGAGTAACACGCCAGCCGCTTTCCTGGCTCCTAAATTATGTGGCTTGGCTCTAATTCGCAGGATAGCACTCCCCGTTCGATCTGGAGCGTTGCATGTTCGACATTATATTTGGAGCGTAACTCCTGGCATACGTTGAAGAGCAGCGCATCGTCCGCCGGTTTTTCCGGCATAACAAGATGCGCGGTGAGTACGACGTGCGTCGTACTCATCCCCCATATATGCAGGTCGTGTACATTTTGCACGCCGGTAATGCTTCGAAGATACCGTTCGATCGCCGTCGGATCGACATGCTCCGGTACAGCATCGGCGGCAAGATTGAATGATTCCCGGAGCAATTTCCAGGTGCTGATAGTGATAACGATCGAGATCACAATACTCATCGCTGAATCGACCCAAAGCACCCCCGTCCATAAAATAATTAGTCCGGCGAGAACGACGCCTGCCGAAACGGCGGCATCGCCCGCCATGTGCAGAAATGCTGCTCTGACATTCAGGTCATGTTTGCTACCCCGCATGAAAAGCCATGCGGAGACGGAGTTAAGCACAATGCCGATCGCTGCAATAATAGAAACCGTCCCCCCATCGACAGCGACTGGCTCTCTCAACCGTTCTATTGCACCAAAGAGAATTGCGCCGGTTGTGAGTAGAAGGATGACGCCGTTCAGCAGAGCTGCCAGGATCGTCGTACGGCGAAAGCCATAGGTCCTCTTTTGCGTCGGCGGACGAGCCGCTAATATATTTGCACCCAGCGCAAAGAGTAAGCTGAGCACATCCGTAAGATTATGCCCCGCATCCGCTATCAGTGCGACCGAATGACTGAGAAAGCCATAGACCGCCTGAATAATAACGATGAGAATATTAAGGCCGATGGCGATCTTAAAACTCGCATTCGTGCCTTCACCTGAATGGATATGGACTTCAGACATTCCAGCGATTTAGGCGCATTCGAAGCGGTAGGTTCCCGATCGTTTTTGAGGGCGCATTTGCCCCATCAAGTTGGTTGATTAATTGCTTAGTGCAAACTCGATGACCCGGAAGAATTACATACCAGCTTTTGCGGCAATATTGCTCATCCTTGCCAGTTGCGCACCTTCAAAGAAAACAACAACCCAAAGGCCTGCACCGCCACCGCCAAGGCCTTCTTCTCCTTCGATCCCGCAACCACCGCCGGCAGCGCCGGAAGCACCGGTTCACATTTCGGTTGCCTACCCGGTACCGGGGCAGTATCGCCCCAATGTTGATTCGAACTTCATCTTCGGAACGGTCGGAAATGGTAACGCGACGCTCGATATCAATGGCTATCCCGTGCCGCTTGCAAAAAATGGCGCGTTCCTCGCATTCCTGCCGATGCCACATGACGGCACCTACCACTTGGTAGCGCAGCGAAACGATCAGGTCGACTCTGCGACCGTATCGTATCGAACGTCATCCGTTAGTGTGGGGCATACATCACCGCCTGTTTCCCATGAATACAAAAAATTCGAGGGAATTGCCGTGATTGATAAAGGCAGCGATACGCTTCAAACCGGTAATGACGTAGCTCCCGGCGCTCCCGAGCCCGACGGAAATCGGAAGTGGTTTTTCCCAAGGGGCGCAAAACTTAATGTCGTTGGCGGAGAAGGAAAATATTACAAGGTCGAGCTGGAACGGGGCGTCGAGGCCTGGGTGGCCGATACGAATTTCGACCTTCATGCAAACAGCGGTTCGCATGGCCGTGAAACCGGCGGGTTATATCCTTCGAGTGGATATATCGATGTCGTCTTCCCCTGCAATTTCAATCCGTTCTTAATTACGCCGGAAGGAACATCCATACGAATTCGGCTTTATGGCTCGACAGAGCCCGGTGGTTTTAGCACTGCGAATACCGATCCGCTTATTAACAATGTCGGCTACGATTCGACAAGCCGAGCCACTGAATACACGATCCTTTTAAGCAAGCCCGTCTGGGGATATAAAGCATTTTACACCTCCGATGGCTCGCTCGACTTGCGCGTACGAAGACCACCAACGATCGACCGTGATAATCCTTTAAAAGGTATTCGCATTATGCTCGATCCGGGACATCCCCCCGGAGGAGCTATCGGTCCGACGGGCTTAACAGAGCGCGAAGCTAACCTTGCCGAAGCGATGAAGATCCGCGATCAGCTCGCGGCTAAAGGAGCAACGGTCCTTATGACCCACTCGACACTCGATGGGTTAGTGAGCGATGTCGACCAAGTAGAAGAATTGGATGCTCGGTCGGCATTAGCGGTGCGTGATAATGTCGACCTGATGGTAAGCATTCATAATAATGCCTTCCCTGACGGCACGGACCCATTCCTCAATTATGGAACGTCGACCTATTATTACCATCCATTTTCAGCAAACCTTGCGGCCGAGCTCGACCATGAGATCGCGAATGTTACGGGAATACCAAATCTCGGCTCGATGCAAAAGAGCCTTGCTATTTGCCGTCCCACATGGATGCCGTGTGCGCTTACAGAGTCACTCTACATGATGTTTCCGGATCAGGAAGCAGCTTTGCGCGATCCGGCATTCTTAGACAAACTCGCTGCCGCACATGTGCGAGGGATCGAAAATTTCCTGAGAGAGAATGCGCCGTGATCTATAACTCAAGAACGACCAGCATACCATTTAAAATATTATCTTCTTTACGATACAGTGCAGAAGAATTCTGCCGCCCCAGCGCCGTTTTTAGTCGGGCGGTAAGAGCGGAGAAGTTACTTTCGGAAATGGTCGCAGGATAAAGCACCGAAATATGGTGAGCGGTATCTGCTAATTCACGGATCCGTTCGAGCAATAGCCGGAGGGCTTCCTCACCACCTTCTATCGATGAAAAATTCTGCGACAAGAAGAATCGGTATTGCTTCCTTACGATCGTTTGTCCTATATTTGCGGCGCTGACCGGTGGCAAGATTAAACTATCACGCGCATACGTCACACTGCTATCGACAGTGCTTATTACAGCAAGCGTCGCCCTGATCTCGTTGCTCTTATCAATATCGAGGCGGCTGAAGGCATCTTGCCAGGAAATTCGATCCTGCATTTCTATGACAGTATCGACGGTGAGCCGCTTCTTTGCCTCACGATCGGTCGTTCCACGGTCTATCGTCACACGATCCATGACCTGCGAATCTTTTGCGATCGTAAGTTCGGCGCGTACATCTCGATCGAACTCACACGAAACAGCAAGATGTGGCAGATGATACGATTGCACCACCCACTGATTAACGATCGGAGCTTTGTTCGCCGAATCGACCATTCGGTATTCCTTCACACGCAATTCATCTCGTTCCAGCGGCACATTCCTGTTAAGTTCTGACCGGTTGACCAAAAAGCGCACACGCGGTGGTACGATAGTATTGCGTACTTCACTTGTAGTAAATTCAGGCTCCGCACCGTCAGAAGAATTTGTACCGTACGTAAAGAGAGGAAAGGAAACCATTGCACCAAAGCTCCAGGCATTTACGCCTGCATTCCCTAACTCGGTGAGATCGAGACGAGCAGAAAGCTCTGGCCTAATTGGAGTATTTAGAAGCGCCCATCCTATTGAAGCTCCTACACCAAAGTGGTTGGACGAAGAAGTGGAATTCGGTGGTGTGATGTCAAGACCAGACGAGGTATTCTCCGATGCGTTCGCTGTGATCCGAAATGCGGCCCACGGTCCGCCAGAAACGAACAGCCGGTTTGAACTCCACAATACTCGTGGCTCTAAGACGATCTTGCGTTCAATGCCCGAAACGGTGTAACCGGAATCAAGATCGAAGGCTCCGCTCGTGTATATTCCTTCCAGGCGGACCAGAAGTCCCAGGTCGTTCGAAAAGAGCGATGGCGACGCCCATTCTTCCCCAACACCGTAAGAAAGGGCATGACTTGTCCCTGTGCCGGAGATACCAAATCGGTTCAGGACACCCGGATCTCGGTTCATAAATAATGGCGAACCGTAATCGAATAAAACTAACGGAGCAAGCCATCCCTGGCGTTGCCCACGAGCGGCAAGCGGCAGGAATAGAAAGAATATTAGAGTTACTATCTTATAACGAGCGTCGAACAAGCAGTCCAAAATTTATTATGCAATATAATACCAAAGGCCCATGCAATTAAATGCATGGGCCTTAGAACCTAACGTGTATCTTATAGGGTAATTCGTACGACGTTAAAATAAGTAATAATAATATTCACCGCTCTGCCCAGCGAGTCCGATCATCCGTTTTTCACCCTGCTGTACCGGTTCTCGGAGTTCGATGTTATTCCACTGGCCAGAAAAATCACTTCTATCTTCCCGTTGCCATGTTAAACCGCCGTCAATAGAATGAACAATAACCCCATTGTCACCCGCAGCCCATACGTTCTGATCGCTGACCGTATAAAGCGTTCTGATCTGTCCAGTTGTAATACTATTTCGTTGCGGCCAGGTAATACCACCATCGGACGAGCCATAGATTACGCCATCAAATGTCCCCGCCCAAATAAATCCGCCCGAAGAACAGCAAATGGATTCAAAATTGGGATTGCCGGAAACACTTATCGGCGTCCATGATTGTAGCGATGGATCCGTAGTTTTGTATACCTGTCCTTGACTACCAACCGCTATAAAGCCAACATTTGTAATCTTTGCGACTCCATAAAACGACGCAATACCGGTGACAACGGATTTCGTCCATGTTTTACCATCGTCTGTTGAAGTAATTATAAAGCCCGAATTACTATTTCCACCAACCGCTATTATACTATGCCCGCCACAATAGAGATCGCGGATATTATCGTTAGTGGTAAGTAATGTACCCGGAACCGGATTCCAGTTAATACCCGCGTTTTGCGTCCACAGTAAGGTACCAGCATTACCGCCGGCATAACCCATATTAAAGTTCAGAAAACGGATGCGGTAGAGATTGTTAGTGGTTCCTGAAACCTGCTTGACCCAATTAGCACCTCCATCAATTGAACGCAGGATGCTTCCGTTAAAGCCGCAGGCGTACACAGTGTCGTGCCAGGCAAACCATAAGGCTTCAATATCATCCGGCGTTTGAAAGCTTCCCTTTACCCACCCAGTAATCCGCGTTGTAGTACCATCCTTGTGGGAATACCAGCCACCTTCATGGAAACGAACGGCGACCTCGTTGCCTGTCATGCAGCGATGCAGCATGAGAGCGTCATCGAGGCGGGTACTATCTATATTCGAAATACCTGTTGCATTAAATAGGATTTGGAGCGGCTGATTGGAATTGTCACCTGAGTAACTACCATATTGCTTTTGCGCTACCTGAACGCTATCGATATAAAGCGTTGCCGAAGAATGAGCGGCGACTGCCAGCGTCAATAAGTGCCATCGATTTGCACCGACAGAAGTATTCGATTCGATTTGGCCGCTACCTGCGAGATCTGCTCCCCAGCCAAGTGTATCCGCTGCAAACCCATATGTTTGCGATATCAGGCTTCCACCGGGTGAAAAGCTCGCCCAGACCGAGATCGTATACGAATCGTTATCGTTGAGAACCGGCATATTCGTAACGTTCATCTGGCCGGAGCCATCAAACTCGATGGCCGTATGAGAATCAACGATACCCAGTTCTGTCGTAAAACGGTCTTTGATATAGCGGGAATTGCCGGTAATTGTGGCATTACGTCCATTGCCACTTACGTCCTGGGCATTCCCATCAAAAGTCCAATACGCAATGGTATCGGAAGTCGGGGTATTCGGCGGACCGACCAACTTGTCCTTGCAACTTGAAAGAGCAAGAACTGAAGCAAAAGCCAGTAAAAAAGGATATACTTTCATAATTCTGATCGACACAAAGTTAAGACGAGAGCAAGACGCAACGCCTTAAGTAATCCTGACACCGGCAAAATGATTTTCAACAATGTCAGGATTTCAACCCTATTTACGTCAGGTGTTAGAATAAAAGGATTTCTTGCAACAGAGCTTCGGTTGCCAGCCAGGAATGATGAGAATAAAAAGCGTCCCCGGATCGGGCATACACGAAGTCGATCTTCGTGCGTTATTCCATTCATTCCTTCGAGGCGACGATGCAGCTTTTAGCGAATTATATCGCGAGCTCAACCCCAGGCTTTCCGCTTATTGCTATAAATTAGTGCTCGGTCATTCCGAAGACCTAATGCAGGAATTGTGGGAGCGAGTTATCGCACTTCGTTCGAAGCGGCATGCTAGCGATCTGGATATTCAATCGCCACTGGCATTTCTTTATAGGACTCTCAAGAATCTTGCGGTCGATCATTTTCGGCGAACGGTGGATTCTCAGCCGCTGAGCGAGTACCATACGATAAGTCCATCGAACGGCGAAACCGATCTCGAATGCCTGATACTCGAAGGACTCGAGAAATTGCCGTTCGAAGATCGGGAAGTTTTGGTCCTTAATATTTACAGCGGATACAAATTTGGTGAGATCGCAGAAATGCAAGGTAAGTCCGTAGATGCTGTTTGGGCACGCGCATCACGGGCCCGAGTGCGGCTTCGAAATATCGTCATTGCCGATGCCGCTCGCCTTGGTATTTCGCTGCCGATCGCTACGAACGCAAATTCGCAAAAGGAGACAGTATGATAGATCAAGAACAGGATAGCCGAATTGATGCACGCGAAGCACTCGGCTCGTTGGATGCTTATATAAACCGTACACTCCTGCGTGATGCGGAAGCGCTTCCCACGTTTAAGGCCGTTCCAAACGGCAATCTTACCGCTAAGCTTGCGATCACAACGGCTTCTCATGGATTGCTCCGATCGCTTGGCGCTAAGCTCGCCATGTACGTTGGTGTTGCTGCAATGATCGGCGGATTGATCTATATTCTTCCAAGATCAAGCGAGTCTCCTCTCAAGAAATCGGCAACACAACCACACGTTTCTCTTCCGCAAACTACAGAATCCACGTCACCGAAGGTAGTCGAAACACCGGCTCCTCAGACTGCACAACCGCAACCGCTTAAGAGTGAAAAAGTCGCGCGAGTCGCACGTTCAAAACCAGCGATGACGCTCGATGAGGGTGACGATAATAATGCGAAGGCCATAACTCAACAAGGTTATCATCCTCCGATAAAATAGAACTTATCCTGCAAACTCCCCGAACACTCTCCTCATCGCGTCAGATATCTCACCCAACGTAGCAAACGCTTCAACGGCTCGAATAATATGCGGCATGAGGTTATCACCACTGCGAGCAGCTTCTTCCACAGCTATAAGGGCCGTATCCGTGGCCTTTCGATCTCGCTTCGCACGTAGGGCACGAACGCGCTCCGTCTGTTTCGCTTCCAGTTTAGGATCGATGCGAAGAGTCTCGGGCGTTTTGAGCTCTTCCGTCACAAATTCGTTAACTCCGACAACGATCTCTTCTTTACGCTCCACTTTCTTTTGCCAGTCGTAGGCACTGGCAGCGATCCGCTCCTGATAGAACCCACGCTCGATGGCGCGTACTGCTCCGCCCATCGCATCCACTTGTGACATCAGTTCTTGGGCGCGTTGCATAAGCTCCGAAGTGAGGTATTCGACGTAATAGCTCCCCGCTAACGGGTCCACCGTATCGGCTACGCCGGATTCGTATGCAATGACCTGCTGCGTGCGAAGCGCAGTACGGGCTGCTTCTTCCGTCGGCAGGGCGAGCGCTTCATCTTTACCATTCGTGTGGAGCGATTGTGTTCCGCCCAGAACTGCAGCCATCGCTTCTATGGTCGTTCGGACAACATTATTCTCGATCTGTTGCGCGGTGAGAGTAGATCCAGCCGTTTGCGAATGAAAGCGGAGCTTCATCGAATCGGGATTCTTTGAGTGGAAACGATCGCGCATTATTCTCGCCCACAGCGTTCGAGCCGCGCGGAATTTTGCGATCTCTTCGAAAAAATTCGAATGCGCGTTAAAGAAGAACGACAGTCGTGGTGCAAAGCGGTCGACATCGAGTCCTGCCTTGAGCGCCGCTTCAACGTATGCAATACCATTGGCAAGCGTCAGAGCGATCTCTTCAACTGCCGTTGCACCGGCCTCCCGAATGTGGTAGCCACTGATCGAGATCGTATTCCAGGATGGCAACTCCGCTCCACACCATGCAAATATATCTGTAACGACGCGCATCGAGGGCTCCGGCGGATAGATATATGTCCCACGAGCAGCATACTCTTTCAGGATGTCGTTCTGTATCGTCCCCGATAATTTTTTGAGATCGGCTCCCTGCTTTTTAGCCTTCGCAACGTATAAAGCAAGCAAGATCGAGGCGGTCGAATTGATCGTCATCGAGGTCGATATCTTGCCCATCTCGATCCCATCGAAAAGAACGTCGAAGTCCTCGATGGAATCGATCGCAACACCTACCCGGCCTACTTCCCCGGAAGCCATTGGATGATCGGAATCGTATCCGATCTGAGTAGGAAGATCGAAGGCAATGGAAAGACCGGTCGTACCAGAGCTTAATAGATATTTATAGCGCTTGTTCGATTCCTCAGCGGACCCAAAACCTGCATACTGCCGCATCGTCCACAATCGTGAACGATACATTTCAGGATAGACGCCGCGTGTGAATGGAAATTCTCCGGCATCTGCGCTTTTCCCCTCCTCCGGCACCGGCAGTTGCGTATATATTCGTTCGACCGGTATTTGCGAACTTGTCTCGAATTTCTCTTTGCGAAGAGCCATCAGATTTATCGTTTTGCTATAAGATTCGGATATGGCAAATTGCCGGTTCGAATATAATCAGCGAGAATGTGCGCGTTATGTCGGCTTTGCGACCACAACGGCGGCGTGCCGGAAAAACAGTCGACTGTAAAACGAGTACTCGTACCATCGGAAGACCGAGAAACAAAATATCCGTAATTCGAAGTCAGCAGTAGGTCAAAAAAAGAGGGCCTCTCGCACACGATCGAAGAGTCATCCATCTGCTCTATCTTCCGGCTCGTGTATGTTGCAACAAAATACTTCGCTCGCTGCCATGCTGAGTCGGCGGAAGACTGCGGCACTTGGAAGGTAAGCGGCACCTCATCAACCCGCCGGAGATATTTTCTTTCGTAATGTGAGGTAGAACACCCTGCTATTATAAGAAGGGAACAGATCCCGAGAGTGAAGTGAAAACTTCTCGGCTCTGCCATAATTGGATGTCTAACCTTGCTCCTCAACATTTCCAGCAAAAATACGGGCTTTTATTCATCTAGCAAGGGGAAAGGGTTCGCGGTGGGCACAATGTTGGAGGCTAACGGCTGAGGCACATAGTCGCTATGAAACACCCAGCCATCCGATTAGCCATTACCGTACTTATCAGCCTTGCTGCGTTATGGCTGGCTTTTCGCGGCGTCAACTTCCACCAGCTTTTAGCGGAGATAGCCAAAACCAATATTTGGCTGCTCATCCTGGGCGTCCTTCTACTCTTTACATCGCATTTAGTCCGGGCCTGGCGCTGGACGGTCATTATCCGCCCCATGAAAAAGCGAACCAGCACTTTTGTCGGATTCAAGGCCATCATGGGCGCTTACGCAATGAATAATGTCGTCCCACGCTCTGGCGAACTTGTACGCCCTTACATCTTCGCCAAACATGAAAAAGTATACATGAGCGGTACCATCGCCACCATACTCATAGAACGCGTCACCGATCTTATCGCGAATGTCATTTTTTTGCTGGTGGCGCTACTTATTTTTCCCCGCGAGATCGCACACGGATTCCCTTCGATCGCCGGCGATACCGTGATCATCATGGCAGGAATGCTGGCCCTGCTCGGATTGGTCGTTACCATGATCTTTAGCGCCGGCAAGACCGAGCGAGTGATCCACAAACTCATTCGCAATTGGCCCGCGAAAATTCAGAATCCGGTGGGTCGCGCGGCTACCGAGTTTGCGAGCGGATTACGTGGCGTGCGAGCCAGTGGCGCTTTGCCGGTCGCCATTGGCACGGCCGGAATTTGGCTCTTCTATGTGCTCAGTATGTATGCATGGCTCTTTGCATTTCCAGAGCCGCAGATCGTGAGCGTCGGGATCATCGGAGCGTTTTTCCTTCGTGTCGTTTCCGGCATTGCATTTCTAATCCCGACCCCTGGCGGCGTCGGCTCCTACCATTATTTTATCAGCCAGGCACTCTTTAGAATTTTCAGCGTACCGCTCGCTTCTGCTATCGCTTATGCAACAGTAACGCATGCTGCCTTCGATATTTTAACTACTGCCGTCGGGCTTATCATCGTCGCTACCGAAGGAATTTCGCTAAAGAATATTAAAGAGGTCATTCGTGCATCGGAAGACGGTTCTCCAAAAGAGCTCGCCAAGGCACTCCATCAACCGATCGAAAAAGTGGGAAGCCTGGGACTCCAACGTTAACCTATGTTACGCCATCCTGTCGTTCGATATATTATCGCTATTGTAATTGGTGCTGGTGCACTTTATCTGGCATTTCATAAGCAGCACTTGGGTCGGCTGCGTGAAGAACTGACCGAAGCGAACCTCTATATCATCGTGGCAGGCACCGCGGTCATGTTCTTATCGCATTTAGTGCGTGCCTGGCGATACAAGATGCTATTGAGGCCGATCGTTAAGCATACTCGGCTGTTCTCTGCTTTTCGAGCACTTATTGCCGGGTATGCGACGAATAATATCATTCCTCGTGGTGGCGATATTGTCCGCCCGGTACTTTTTTCGAAGCGAGAGAACATACCGGTCACTTCGTCGGTCGCTGTTTTACTCATCGAGCGACTTGCCGATCTCATCGGGCTCTCTGCCCTTACGGGAACGATCGTTCTTATCTTTCATAATAAACTGGAGCTTGAATTTCCATCACTCTCCTACTTAACGATCCCCTTAGCTGCGTTGCTGTTTCTTATCTGTGGCTTTGCGTTACTTATTCTGTTCAGCGAACGAAAAACGAAGAGCGTGATCAAGTTTATCGGTCGCGCGCTACCTCGTAAATTAAGAACAGCGATCGAAAAAGCAGCCGAGCATATTGAACAAGGTTTAGTCGGCATTCGAAAAGGCACAGCAGTGCCGGTCATTCTTGGCACGCTCGGAATATCGGTCCTTTACACTGCGTCGATGTATGTATCGACGCTTGCCTTTCCTAACAGTAAGTTGCTCGACGTGGGGTTTATCGACTGCTTTCTCTTGCAGTCGATGTCGGGAATTGCGTTCATTCTTCCTTCGCCGGGAGGAACCGGTACGTATCACTATCTCATCAGTCAATCGTTAGCTATTCTCTTTGGCGTACCACCAGAAACGGCGATCGCATTCGCTACGCTCACCCATGCTTCCAATTACATTCTGACGACCGCCATCGGCATCAGCTTTATGGTGGCGGATGGTGTTTCCCTGACCTCGATGAAATCGATCCGTTCGGAATTACCCCCCTCGGGTCGAAACGGGAGACCGGTTCATGCGGTTAGACCGGGATAATCGTGAAACGCCCGTTTCTTAAATATTCGCTGATCGCTATTGCCACGATCGCGCTCCTTTATCTTGCCTTCCGCGGTCAGGACCTTTCGAAAGCGACGGACGCCGTAAAGCAGGCACAGCTTTTACCCCTCCTCGGGGGACTTGCGATCATGCTCGCCTCGCACTTCGTCCGTGCAATCCGTTGGCAGATCGTTCTCAGGCCGCTCAAACGGAAAACATCGACCTGGCTATCGTTCAAAGCGACCATCACGGGATACGCGATGAATAATCTCATACCACGCTCCGGTGAATTGGTCCGGCCATATATGATGTCGCGTGGAGAAGAGATACCAATGGCGGGCGCGCTTGCAAGTATTGTCGTCGAGCGAATAGCCGACGTCATCGCGCTCGCGGGGTTAATGATCTTTTCGCTCCTGTCATTTGAGAACCGGGTAACCAGCGTTTTCCCAATGTTCTCAGGCAGCGCATTGATTGCTTTGGCTGCAATGCTGGTAGTGCTGCTCGCTATATTGATCTTATTCTTCAGCGAGCATCGGACCGCTCAGTTAGTCCGAATTATTGGAAGACCTCTACCCCAAAACCTGCGAGAAAAAATAGAACGCGTCGCACTCGATTTTTCGAGAGGTCTTCGCGGCCTGGATAAGTCTGCAATTCTTCCCCTCGTGATCGGTACCATTGGTATTTGGGGACTGTACGGAATTTCGATGTATGTATCGCTTCAAGGTTTTACAGAACCGGCGATGCAGCAACTTAATCTTAGCGCCGCCTTTCTTTTGTTAACTCTTTCGGGGGTTGCCTTTACTATTCCGACGCCCGGCGGTACTGGCTCCTATCATGCGCTCATTACCACCGGCCTCGCCATGATCTTCGGGGTACCGCAAAGCGTTGCCCTTGCCTATGCAGTTGTAACCCATGCCCTTAGCTACATTTCGGTTACGCTGCTTGGCCTCGGTTTTCTGGTAAGTGAGGGTATGTCGTTCGGATCGGCTCGAACTCTTAAAGAAGAGGCATCGGCTGACTCTGAACTCGAACCAGCGGTGGCTGATGGGTAACACATAATACGATGGTTGATATACATTGCCATATTGTCCCCGGCGTTGATGATGGATCGACGTCCGTTGAAATGTCATTGGAAATGATCGCAGCAGCGAAGCGAAGCGGCGTCACCGCTATTTTAACGACGCCACATATTCGCGGGCGAGCAGAAGATGTGGTCGTTCATTCATTCCACAAAGAGAATTTTCAAAAGGTCCTGGATACCAGACCGGATATCGATCTTTATTTAGGTTGTGAAGTTCGTGTCACTCCCGAAACACACGATATAATATCTCACTCGGAATTCACTTCGAACGAGAGATCGAAATATATCTTATTGGAGCTGGAGTTTGATAAGGTACCCGCTTATTTCTCACAACTAATATTTGAATACCGGCTTGCCGGTATTACCCCTATCGTAGCACACCCCGAGCGGAATGTGGGAGTATTGCAGAACCCTGAATATGCGATCGACTTTGTGCGCCAGGGTGCACTTCTGCAGGTGACGAACGGATCGGTTCTCGGGGAATTGGGCGAAAGTTTTCAACGGTGTGCAATTAATTTGATCGAGTGCGGGCTCGTCAGTTTTCTCGCGAGCGATGCTCATAATATTAGTACCCGGCCGTTTACTAATTGGTCGGAAACTTACGAGTTCGTTCAAAATCTGGAGAAAAAAGGGAATTCCCTGCTCCCGATCAATGCCGACTACCTTTGCACACATAATCCCTTTGCCGTGTGCCAAGGGACACCCATACCCTCGATAGAACTGGACGAGCCCCTTCTTTCCAGGATCCGCAGCCGTTTACTGCAGGCGACCGAACCAACGGTGAAACGAAAGCGCTTCTTCTTTATGTAATACACTTCGCTGAACATGAATGTACTGTTCTCCCAGCGTTTGCCCGCCACTTGTCCGTATATTAAGAGGTTGCATTTCTGATGGCTATAAATAAGAATTCCGCTAACCCTTTCGGTGACCAATCGGCCGGTCCGGATCCCGCACGAATAGGATTTTCCAGAATTTCCGGGGATACACCGAACGTCGGTTCGCGTCCATCGAATAGCAACACACCCTCGATGCCGATGAAACGGCGCAAGCCCGTCGAGCGAAAGTTCAATCTTTCTGAACTGGTAAAAGTGATGTATCGCGGCCGCTGGATCATTCTTGCGGCGTTCTGTATCGCTTTTATTTATAGCGTCTACTCGACCTATTCCAAACCATATATTTATGGTTCGACCGCGCGAATGTTCATTGAAAAACCACCGGGTGGTTCGCAGGTCGCTGCGATCGTTAGTGGTGGTGCGGAAGAAGATCACTCGATGGCCAACGATGTGCAGTTCTTCAAGTCGCACATCGTAGGCGGCCATGTAGCCCGACTGCTTCACGATTACGCCAGTGGTAAACCGCAGGAAACAGACTCGCTTTTTAAGGAAGCATTCGGACCGAATATGTCACTTCCGCCCGACCCGCATCAGCTGGCGATCCTGCGTTTGGTCGATAATCCGAAGATGCCGAACAAGCCCGGCCTTGCCGATACCGCAACACTGGAAGCTCGTGCTTCTGCCGCGGTAAACGTCGCTCCGGACCCCACCAATGATTATCTCGTCGTTACATCGGAAGCATACACTCCGCTCGATGCTTCGTTCATTGCCAATTTGTATATTGCTTGCTTTGTCAAGGACAATCAGGAGCGCGTCCGTGCCAACTCCATTGCATTAAAGCAATATCTTTTCGAACAAAAGCAGCGCAGCTTCGATACGCTTCGTCGCGTCGAGAGCAAGTTGCGCGATTACCTTGGCGAAACCAATGGTATGAGCGCCGAGGATATTGCAAAGAGTCTTACCAATCAATATCAGGAGCTTAAGCAAAAGCGGCAGTTGGTCGAGATCGATCTCAACCTGAGACACAATATTCTTAAAAGTTACACATCGAATCTCGATACGGTTCAAAAGAACTACTACGACAATATTACTCTCGAGCCGTATATGCAAATGCTGCAGAAGGAATCCACCGAGTTGGAATTCGACATTCAAGGAATGGAGATGGCCAACAACCAGATGGACCCTCGCACCAAAAAGTATCTGAAGGATGAGATCGAGTCAAAGAAGGAAAAGAAGGAAGAGATCGACGCCAAATTAAAAGACGCGACCGAACGATATCTACACTCTCAGGTCATAATTGCTGGTGAGCCGTCGGAGTCCAACGGCGGCGAGATTGTCTACTCGACCAAAGGAAGTTCAGTACAAACCATTACCGGTCTTCGTCAGAACATTCTTAACACGAAACTTCGCATTAGCAACGATTCGAACTTGCTGGCCAGCTACGATGCCAAGCTTCAGGACATGCATGGTGAATTAGCAGGAATGCCAGAGAAGATCGTCGAGACCTCAGCGCTTAAGCGGGCGCAAGGCGTAGCGGAAAAAATGTACGGTCAGTTGGAAGACCGGTACTTGCAGGCATGGATGACCGAAGAATCGGTCTTTGGTAATGTTCGCGCGGAAGATCCGGCAACGATCAGTGCTGTACCGATCCGTCCGAACCGGCAATCGAGCATCCTTACGGGATCTCTGCTTGGCCTTGCCATTGGCATCGGCGTGGTGGTACTGCTCTCGTTTATGGATTCGACCATTCGCACACCGGATGAGGTCGAGTCTCATAATATCCAACTTCTTGCTACGATACCGGTCATAAATCATCCATCGCAGCCACTGACACTATCGGCGGACAGCGCTGCGAACGAACGGCCCAAGTTCACACCGCATCGCGCATCGCATCTCGATCCCCGGTCATCCGTTGCAGAGGCTTACCGTACGCTTCGCACCACGGTACTGTTTTCCGGCCTCGATAAGAATATACAGGTGCTTGCGGTATCAAGCTCTGCTCCGCAGGAAGGTAAGTCGACGACATCATCGAACCTGGGTATCGTAATGGCCCAGACGGGCAAAAAAACACTCATTATCGATGCAGACTTACGCCGTCCGGTACTGCATTCCGTTTTCGGGATCGATCGGGAGCCGGGACTCACGAATCTTCTTTTCGAACGCGCTTCCTTCGAAGAGGCCATCAAGCCAACGGACGTTCCTAATCTCTATGTATTACCGTGCGGTATTATTCCACCTAATCCGGCCGAGTTACTCGGTTCGAAGCGCATGATACAACTCATCGATAAGCTTCGCGATATGTTCGATGCGATCCTTATCGATACCCCGCCGGTCGTAGCTGTTACGGATGCGCTGTTGCTTGGCCACGTTGCCGATGCTACCATACTCGTTGCTCGAGCGGACGTTACACGTATCGATGCGCTTCTCAGCGCGATGGATTCGATCGAGCGGAGCGGCGCAAATCTGTTAGGCGTTGTGCTGAACAACTTTAATGTGGCGAATGCCTATGGTTCATACTATAAGTATTATCAGTACTACCATTATTATTCAAGCTCTCCGCAGCAAAAAAAGAGCATTCGTAACGGGTTTGGCCTAAAGAAGAATGTAAAAGAAGAGGCCTAAGAAGAACGTAAAAGAAGAGGCTGAAACGTAAGACTACACCGATAGCAGTGCACGGGTCCGGTCCTCCGACTCCTTCATCAACCGAATTTCTTCCGAACGATGCCCTTCGGGTGGGACACCCATGGGGTATACTGCTTCGCCAATTCGAAGCTCGGCTTTCATTCCCCATCGGGGCAAAAAGCGATGTCGGGGAAGTATCTCAAACGCGCCGATCACTGCAACGGGCAGGATCGGTGCACCAGCTTCTCGGGCCAGATGAAATGCTCCGCGCTTAAATGATTGCATCTCTCCGGTACTGGTCCGAGTACCTTCCGGGAATATTAGGACAGAAGCTCCCTTGCGTATGCGGTCGATCGCGACACGGATCGAACCTTCAGCCTTTTTAGCATTGGAGCGATCGACAATGATAAATGGACCAATTAGCAAAGCCCATCCCCAAATAGGAATGCGAGTCAGCGTATTTCGCAACATCAATCGGAGATTATCCGGGATATACCCCAGCAGGATCGGGATATCCATATATCTCGAGTGATTCGCCGCATATACGTAGTTCTGTCCCTTCTTGATGTGGTGTGTCCCTTTTACTGTCACTCGAATTCCAAACAACAAGAGCGCACAGCGCGCCCACATACGCGCAACCCACAAATAGGCGTTGCCACTTCGGTCGAGAAGCGCAACGAAGACGGAAAGAATGGAAAAGACGATCGTCACGATAATAAAGACGATCGCTGCAACGGCAGAGAGAATTATCACAGTATTATTGCAGACCTTCCAAGCCCTTCAAGTCCATCGACTCGGCGATCTGCCTCACCTCGTTAATATTATCCGCACCATCTTCGACGACGGAGACGACATATCGATTGCCGGGAAACACCGTTAGTTCACCGTGAGGCTCTTTCTTTTCCCAGGATTGCACTGCCCGGTATCCGGCAAGCGTCGTCGATTCCGTTCGCTCATCATTATTGTCATCCAAATATGGCGGCTTGAATTTCAGCCAGGGATCGTAGAGATATGGAATGTAAGCAAAATCGTCGATCTGTACTTTGACCTTTTTCGATCCTTTGGTGTAGGTTTGAGTTACCCGCGACCGATTAAAATTCTCTCGTATCTGCAGTTCTTTTTGTACATCGCCACCAGTAGTCCAGCCGGGCATGTTCGGCAAAAACGTCGCCAAACGGTCGGGATCGATAGCTTTCGCCATCGGCGGAAGATTGGAATGGACGCTATCCGTCTTCGCCTGGCTGGTATCGTTGGCGGCTTTTTGCAACGCCGTATCGCCAGCCGGGCGGATCGTATCCATCGACATCGGCGGCAATTCGCTTTTACGGCAAGCGGAAACAGATGCGATTATTACAAATGATAACGGTATGATACGCTTCAAACTCATCATAACCCAGCAAGATTATTGAGAACGTGCGCTCCGATCCAGAAAAGAAGCATTCCAAGAAACACTAAGATCGGCGCCGCGCGTCCCCGAGCGCGATTGATCTCCGGAATAAGATCGCAGGCACCGACATACACCGAACTGCCCGCGCTGAATGCAAAAAGAAAGCCGATAAGCTCGGTATTGATCGATACAAAAACGAGTACCACGAGCGCACCGATCAAGGTAGCGACCGGTAGAGCAAAGCTCGCAAGCCGGGAAGCGCTATCCGAACTCTTGCCGGCGCGCATAACGCTCGCAACAGTGAGCCCTTCCGGTACTTTGTGAAGCAATACGGCGATAAAAACAAGTATTCCGATACGGGACTTCACTTGAGCCGCAGCGCAAATGGCCATACCATCGAAAAAAGCGTGTATGGCCAAACCACCTATCGCTCCAAAGATCGAAGGTCCCGCCAGCGCATGCTCGTGGTGCGTCTCTTCGCCAAAGTGCATGTGGCCGGCAAGAATATGCTCGAACAAATGCAGCGCGCTAAAACCAGCGAGCATCGCGAGCAGCGCATATTCATTGCGATTGGTAAGAATAAAGCTCTCGGGGATCAGCTCGAGAAACACGAGCGCCAGTAAAAAACCAGCGCCAAGAGCAAGCAACTCTTTCTCCCACTTTCGAGGCCATGCGGAATTGGAAAGGACAAGCAATCCCCCGCTCATTTGAGCGGCGGCAGCGATGAGAGAAAGAAGTATTCCAAGAACCATCGTTAACTGAAGTCGCCGAGCAAAAGCTTGTCGCCGACCGGATAGAACGTCCAGCTTACCATGCGCTGACGCTTGCCATTTACATGATGGATCTGGTAGAGATGTTTCTGTCCTGACGGTGTATCTTTTGTTTTAAACACGGCATAATATTCGCGATGGGTATCGGGATAGTCCTGAAAGAGCTTTTGAATGCGCGCAAGGATATTTTGTACTTCCGCACGCTCTTCCGGATTCTGCGCATTCATTGCACGCGCATAACGATCTGTTGGTACCGGCTGGCCTTTCGCAACGTGGCCGTTGTATGCAATGAGTGCAGCAGCACTATCGATATTACCACTCTCCGCAAAACGCTTCAAGTCCATAATATTTTGGAATACGACATCAGAAAGTGAGTCGCGAGCGACCTGTGACAGCATGACGATGTCCTGACGCGGTTTATTGCCAATACCGCCCTGTGCATAGGCATTAACGGCACATGCGTTAACGAACAGAATAAAAATAGCTAATGGGAGTAAATAGCGAGATTTCATGTAGGTAGCAACGTGTGGCAACTGGAGTATGCTCCCGCAATACTTTACACTCGGCGACTGATACTTCTGGCGAAGGTTTTGTTTGAAGCCCGTAACTAATTTTCACCTCCATGCCAACTAAATTTCAAAACTATATTGCCGGTGCTTGGTGCGATTCATCGAACGGTAAGACCTTCGAAAACCGTAATCCCGCCAACTGGGATGAAGTGCTTGGGACGTTTCCCCTCTCTACCAAATCCGACGTCGATCGTGCGGTTGAGGCTGCAAACGAAGCGTTTCGGTCCTGGCGGTTAGTACCCGCCCCCGAACGCGGCAATATTCTGCGGCGCGCCGGCGAAATTATGGTCCAGCGAAAAGATGAGATCGCGGCGATCATGACGCGCGAAATGGGCAAGCCGCTCACCGAAACCCGCGGTGACGTGCAGGAAGGCATCGATACCGCGTTTTATTCGGCAACTGAGGGACGCCGCCTATTTGGCATCAATACTCCGAGCGAGTTACGAAACAAGCTTAACCTGTCATTTCGAATTCCGGTGGGTGTTTGCGGTCTTATCACACCGTGGAATTTCCCAATGGCGATCCCATCCTGGAATCTCTTCCCGGGGCTCGTCGCCGGTAACACGTTCGTCTTTAAGCCAGCCGAAGATACGCCGTGGACGGCAAATGTGCTCGTCGAAATTCTTATTGAGGCGGGACTGCCATCCGGCTGTGTGAACATCGTTCACGGCGCTGGTGAAGTTGTTGGCGCCGCGATCACCGAGCATCCACTCGTTCAGGCCGTCAGCTTTACGGGCTCGACTTCGACCGGTTCGATCGTCGCTCAGAATTGCGGCAAGCAAACAAAGCATGTGTGCCTCGAAATGGGTGGCAAGAATGCGCAGATCGTTATGGAGGATGCCGACCTCGACCTTGCGATCGAAGGAGTATTGTGGGGTGCGTTCGGTACCACCGGCCAGCGCTGCACGGCGACCTCCCGCCTGATTCTCCACGAGAAAATTCACGATGAGCTGGTAGATCGCCTCCGCAAGCAAGCCTCCAAATTGCGGTTAGGAGATGGATTAGCAAACGGCACCGACGTCGGCCCCATCATCAATGAGAAGCAACGCAAGAATATCGACCGATATGTAAAGATCGGTAAAGAAGAAGGAGCCAATTGTATTCTCGGCGGTGAGATCGCTGAAGAAGGTGAGCTGAAAAAAGGATGGTTTTATCAGCCGACCATCTTTACGAATGTAACCCCGGATATGCGTATAGCAAAAGAAGAGATCTTCGGTCCGGTACTTTCCGTGCTTAAGTGCTCTTCGCTTGAAGAGGCGATCGAAATTAATAACTCAGTGATCTATGGGCTCTCTTCGAGTATCTATACACGCGATATCAATCGTGCGATGCAAGCCGCTCGCGATATTGAGGCGGGGATCACCTATATCAATTCAGCGACGATCGGCGCGGAAGCACACATGCCGTTTGGTGGGGTAAAAGCGACTGGCAACGGACATCGCGAAGGCGGCTGGGCGGTCTTCGATTTCTACACTGAGTGGAAATCGGTCTATATCGACTACAGCGGCAAACTGCAGCGCGCTCAGATCGATATAAACTGAACCTGGATTACGCGGATTGAGGGGGATTTTTCGGATCTACTACCCCTTTCCTCAATTATGACAAAATGAAATTGCTGGGGCTTTTTCAAAACTTGTCCGTGTTTACAGCGATCACATATTTAATTTTTTCGATTCTGTTCTTTGCAAGAGAGGAGTATTCGGACAGCATAGGGACATTCGGATAGATCTACTGATCCGTGCAATCCCTTTAATCCGCGTAATCCAGGTTCTTTATCCGCGTAATCCAGGTTCAGGTTCTCATTATGAATTTCCAGTATTCTGATGACCATATTGCAATTCGCGACGCAGCACGCGAATTTGCCGAAAATGAAATTGTTTCGAGCGCTGTCGAGCGCGATAAAACGGGCGAATTCCCGACCGAGATCGTCCAAAAGCTGGGCGAGCTTGGCTTTATGGGAATGATGGTCTCGCCGGAATGGGGCGGCGCCGGGCTGGACACGGTATGCTACGTTCTCGCTATCGAAGAGATCTCGAAGATCGACGCGAGCGTAGGGGTGATCATGTCGGTCAATAATTCGCTGGTTTGCTGGGTCATCGAGACGTTTGGATCGGACGAGCAAAAGGAGCGCTTCCTGCGGCCGCTCGCGACCGGCCAAAAATTAGGCGCTTACTGCTTAAGCGAACCGGGCGTCGGCTCCGATGCTACGCAACAGGCCACGACCGCTACTTTACAGAGCGACGGCAGTTATCTCATCAATGGCGCAAAGAATTGGATCACGAACGGCACGAAGGCTGATCATTATATCGTCTTCGCGCAGACCGATCCGGCGAAAAAGCATCACGGCATCACCGCATTCCTTATCGATAAAGGAATGCCGGGATTTGAGGTCGGTCTCAAGGAAGATAAACTGGGTATCCGCTCGAGCGATACCTGTTCGTTAGGATTTACGGATGTCCGCGTTACAGCCGATCGCATTCTTGGTACGGTCGGTCAGGGCTTTAAGATCGCAATGGAAACGCTGAACGGCGGACGCATTGGCATTGCTGCCCAGGCGTTGGGCATTGCCAGCGGCGCCATGGATAAAGCCGTGCGTTATTCGTTCGAACGCTACGCATTCGGTAAGCCGATCAATCAATTGCAGACGATCCAGTTCAAACTGGCTGATATGCAGGTAAAGATCGAGGCGGCCAGAATGCTGATACTTCGTGCCGCGCGTAACAAGGATGCACATGAGAGCTACATCAAAGAAGCAGCGATGGCGAAACTCTATGCGTCAAAGATCGCTATGGAAGTAGCCACGGAAGCTATTCAGGTGCATGGCGGCTATGGGTATGTTCGCGAGTATCTTGTCGAGCGCGCGTTACGCGATGCGAAGATCACCGAGATCTACGAAGGCACCAGCGAGATCCAGCACATCGTCATTGCACGGCAATTACTAAAAGAGTACGAAGCCTCATAATTAATAATTAAGAAAGAACAATTAATAGAAGGCCTCTTCAGGAATCCGGAAGGAGTGGTAGCCGGCAATGCGTTCGAAAGCTGGCCTTAGTTGCATTCTTCATTGAGCGAGATTACTTTCGAATGAAGCTCCTCACCATCCTTAAGAGATTCTTCGACTCCGCAAATCTCCGCTCCGCTCAGAATGACAGACCTATCCGAATTCTTCCGGTCAAACGCTGCATCCTTATTTTAGCCGCTGTTGCTATTAATTCTTCTTTCTTAATTATTAATTGTAAGGCCCAGACCGCCGGCAAGTATGAGTTCTATCGTTACCTTCAGCGCTACGCCGTTGAAGTTGATCCATTAGGGCAGATACTGGGACGCGTAAGTGCACAGTTCGAACAGCGTCTCGATCCTAACTTTACTCGCGTTTACGAGATCGTATACCAGAGGAAGCTCGAAGATAAGAGCGTGTATGGATGGTATCCCGAATCGGGTGTTTCTGTTGGTGCGCTCGAGCGCATCTATCTGATCGATAATGCGGCCCTCGTCGGACAATATGCAGGGGTCGGCGCAGGAATTGGCCTCGTCAATCAGACGATCTCCTTTCGGCTTACCGCCGAGATGGGATATAAATTCGTATTCGGTGGCGGCAAAGGCAATTACTTTATCGAGCCACGTCTTATAATGGACGCGTACCTTATCACTAATCACGTTGGTAAACGCGTACTTCCCTACATTGCCCTACCGTTTGGGTATACCTGGTGGTAGCCGCGACGGCATTTAAATTCTGCGTGTGGAATTGGCGTTTATAGGCAAACTTCGCGAGTTAAGCCGATCTCTTCCGTATATTTGACAAAATGCCGGGTGGTGAGTTTGTGGCACCCGGCGTGTTCTTAGCTATACACCCTTTTTGGAGGTCTTACGATAGTATGAAATCTGGAATTGCACCCACGTTCTTTTCGCATTTTAGCTTGCGGTTCGTCCTTGCTTCAGCAATAGTGCTTTCATTGGCATTCGGTGCAGAACATTCGTTCGCCCAGGCTCGGCCGAGCTCTAAAACTCAAGTTATTTCTATTGATCCACTCGGATTAGCGTACAATTTCCCGCTCACATTCCAATATGAGTATAAGATCGGACCGGTCTATAGCTGGGTCATTCGCGCTCATTATTGGCCGGCACCTTCGACCGGTATCGACTGGTCCGGCTTTGGCGTTGGCGGCGCATACCGAATTTATATCGCCGATAGCCGTGCGATCACCGGCCTTTCGGTCGAACCGGCGGCGGACCTTCTGTTCTTCCGATCGTCCAATCTTGGTAAATCTTCGATCGTAGCGTGGATCGGTGGCGATCTTGCCTATAAGTGGATCTTCGATCAGTTCTCGATCGAGCCGATGTTCGGGCTTCGTATTGGCTTCGGTGGTAACGAGGCTCGCTCGAACGCGACCGGTGCTGCACCGATCCTTGCGCTAGGTTTGGGATACGCTTGGTAAATATATTCTTCTAAGCAGCGAATGCTTACGTTCGTAGGCCGCAGTGTAATTTTATCTCTCGAATGCAGCCGCGTTATCGCGGCTGTTCGAGTGTTGGTTCTTGCGGCAGCCTTTTTTGCACACCTTTCGCTCGCCCATGCGCAAACTCCGGAAAAAGGGGTACCCCCTCCGGTGACGCCACTCTTCGACAAAGTCACGATCATGCCGTACGTGACGGGTAGCCTCAATTTGTTTTCGGGCAAGGCTTTCCCTGCTAATGCGACAGGCGCTGGCTTCGGCGGCGGCCTCAGTTTCGATCTTACCAAAGAGGGACAAAAGGTGGGATTGATGTTCGATTTCGCCTTCCAGGATATGCGCGGGTTCGGTGCCAATGGCAGTTGCATTCAGCTCAATCCCGATCCGAATGACAGCCTCATCGAACCGGCGGATGCTTATCACTATTGGCAGTATGTGTTGTTCGAGCCATTCCTGAAATTCCAGGGTGGCGCCCGGAACGGCTATTTTATGATCGGCGCCAGTTTCGGTTTGGCTGTCATCAGCGAAACCGAGAATAAAGGTGTGACGTACACCGATTATTCGTTCTGGGATCACAGCGAGTACGCCACGAGGTTTCGGCTCGATATTCGGGCCGGTTTGGGCGTTAAGCTGGCCGATATCGGAAAACACCAACTCATTCTCGAAGCTCGCGCCGGATACCCGATCACCAACGCAATTTCAAATTATGCCAGCCGATGCACCGGCGGAGAGCTCGGTAACTGGCGTATCATCACCATGCAAGCCAACCTCGGCTTAAGGATCTAATCCAGGAACCTGACATTCCTCCTGGGCATTGCCGACAAGGCTATTCACCGTTAACTGCACAAACTTATGCGAAAAGGAACGCTCATCGTTGGAGGGATCATACTTCTCCTTCTTATTCTCTTTATCTGGTGGCGCACGACCTATAATAACCTGGTCAATATGGACGAGGGTGTAAAATCACAACTCGGCCAGCTCAACAACGTCTACCAGCAGCGCGCCGATCTCATTCCAAATTTAGTGGAGACAGTAAAAGGCTCGGCCGTTCAGGAGCGACAGACGCTTACCGATGTGGTGGACGCGCGCAGTCGCGCGACCGGCGTGAACCTCACGCCCGAAGCATTGAAAGATCCGCAGGCTTTCCAGAATTTTCAAAAGGTACAAGGCGATCTCTCCAGCGCACTCTCCCGCCTGATGGTGGTAATGGAGCGATATCCGGAGCTGAAAAGCCAGGCGAACTTTACGGTCCTGATGTCACAGCTCGAAGGACAGGAAAATCGGATCCGGCTCGAACGCAACCGATATAACGATCAGGTACGCGATTACAATGCTCGCGTTCGCTCATTCCCGACGAGCATGATCGCCAGCATGTCCGGCTTCACGCAGTATCCTTACTTCGAAGCAGCCGCAGGAGCAGAGAATGCACCAAAAGTGAATTTCGGCACGGAGCAAAATGCTCCCAATCCGGCCACGGCCCCGACTCCGGAAAATACGGCTCCGAGTCCAGCCACGGCACCGCATGGCCCTGTTAGGCCCTCACCGGTGACCAAATAGCTTTGAAGTATCCATTCGCTTTCCGTTTTGCTTTTTAGGTGACGGAAAGCGAATCATGGTCAAGAATACATATATAGTATAAAAACTGGAACTTTTTGTGACATTATTGTGTTCAATTAATTCCAGAATTTTATCTCTAGTATATCTTATAGAAAGGTGTTTTGTCCGTATTTTCAGTGGAGAGAGTCTCGGTTCATGAAAATACAACGAAACACAAAGTGAAATTATTTGGACCTGTCTCTTTGAAACCGAAATTAGAATGAAAGCAGAACCAAGAAGCATGAAGGGGAGCGCTCGGAGTATCGGTGTTGCGCTCGCGCTTCTGGTAATGCTTGCATTTGGTCGAGTTGCCTATGCCGATCCGGCAGATGCCACGCCTGCGATCCCGCGGTTTACATCGGGTCCCGTGATCGACGAGACCAATACCCTTTCCGCGGCGGAGATCTCTTCCCTCGACGCAAAACTTCGACATTACGAAGATTCAACATCGACACAGATCGCGATCCTGCTGGTCCCGACGCTGGGTGGTTATCCGGTAGAGGATTTTGCGGTGGCGGTGTATGATAGCAACAAATTCGGCCAGGCGCATCAGAATAATGGCGCCCTCATCCTGTTAGCGCTCAACGACCACAAAGGTTGGATCACGACCGGTTACGGCCTCGAGCCAACGCTCACCGATGCGGCGACGAGCATGATCTATCAGGAGATCATGGTGCCGGAGCTACGCAAGGGAAACGTCTACAGTGCATTAGATAAAGCAACGACCGCGATGTTCCAGGTCATCGGCGGTGAGTTCAAGAATACCAAACCAACGAGTCCCTTCCAGCGAAAGAATGCGCCTTCGGTACCCGGCGTGTTCTTTATCGTCCTGGGATTTTTCTTCGTGCTTTTTATTCTCCGCGCGTTAGCTGGCACCGGTGCACGAAGGACCGTGGTTGGCGCCGGCGGCGGCGGCTCCGGGTGCCTCGGCGGAATACTGCAAGGCCTCTTCTGGTCCTCGATCTTTAATACTGGTCGCCGTGGTTGGGGCGGCGGAGGTTGGAGCGGTGGTAGCTTCGGTGGATTTGGAGGCGGAGGCTTCGGTGGCGGTGGCTGGGGCGGCGGCGGTGGAATGACTGGAGGAGGAGGCGCCGGCGGAAGCTGGTAGCAGAACCCGGATTACACGGATTTGATGGATTTTCAGGATTGATTTTTAAGGATTCAAGGAAAGAAGACGATCTAAGGCAAGAAGATAGTAAACGCCCTTCTACTCTATCTTTAAAGCAGGCTTCTTACGCTTTTACTTCGATCTTTTTGCTAAATGCCTCCTCGAACATCGAAGACTTATTTCCTGCCGCCCAGATTTCATGTTCGCAATTACGCGATCCCAACAACGAGACCAGTACACGCTCCCCTCTTAACGAGCATCGAAGTTTTTTTACACGCGACTGATGGCTACGGTCCAGTGCGTCCGCAAATCGAACGATACCACCAAGCTTCCAGACGAGCACTTTGTTATCGTAGCTAAGGCTGCTGAATTCGGGATGGCTTGTTTTGGGCAACGCTTTCCGATGATACCGGGCAACATTGGCAATGATACGGCGCTCTTCTTCGGTAAATCCGGTCAGATCGGAGTTCAAGATCAGATATTGCGAATGCTTGTGGTGCGATTCGTGCGAGATGACGTAGCCCAGATCGTGCAGCAGCGCCCCGGCCGAGAGCAACGTTCGATGATGCGGCGTAAGTCCATGCAGCGAGTGAAGCTGATCGAAGATCTGGCCGGCAAGGTGTGCCACCTGTTTTCCATGTTCTGCTTCGTACCCAAAGCGTTCACCCAGTGCTTCAATGGCCACTAAGCGCTTATCCGTAGCTTCAAAGCGCATCCGGGAGTCTTGCCGCTCCTGCCATACACGGTCGAGAATAACGCCTTCTCGAAGCGACCATGCTGACGGACGAATTTCTGTGATGTGGAAGAGCCGCATAATGCTCTCGAGAATGATCCCGCCGGCTACAATGATCTCGGCACGCTGCGCATTGATACCGGGGATCGCTGCTCGTTCATTTGCGGATACTTTCTGTAGAACTGAAACGAGCTTGGATAATCGAGTGCGAGCAATGCGCGCATGCGGCTCCCATCCGGAAGCGGATTCACGCACGGTGGTGCCAGAGTTCGACAAGGCATGCGCAAGTGAGAGAATAGTACCGGACGTGCCGGATACAACATCCCATTTTTTGCCGCGTAGCTCCCGCAGCGGTCGTTCGAGCGCACCCATGATCTCATTTCGGAGTGCTGAAATTTCTTCCGGAGTCGGCGGATCGTTTTGCAGGAATTGGTCGGTCAGTCGAACTGCGCCGATCTTGATCGACTGTAATTCACGTTCTTTACCACTTTTCAGGAGCGAAAGCTCGGTCGAACCACCACCGATATCGATGTTCAGAAGAGACTTCCGCGGCTCGTTCAGATCGTATGAGGCAGCAATTCCAATGAGGCGCGCCTCTTCTACACCGGAAAGGACTTCGACGTTGACCCCGGTCTTGCGGGTAATTTCGGCGACAAATTGATCGCGGTTATCGGCTTCCCGGACCGAAGCAGTGGCAACGGTAACGATCTTTTCGGCGCCGGTCCGTTCGGCGATCTGGCGATAGGAAGCAATGACCGCCGCCGCCCGATTGATCATCGTCGAAGAGAGGTGGTGCTCCATCAGCGTTCGATGGCCAAGCCGAACACCTTCCTTCTCTCGACGAATAACGTGGATAGCGCCGCCACGGAGAACTTCCGCAATGGCGAGCTTAATAGAATTAGAACCAATATCGATCGCTGCGATCTTCATGCAACGAAACCGAGATGATAATTAGAGAAGCACTTATAGGGCAGGCTTTTTTCGCTTCTTTGGTTTCACGGTTAAGTCCTGCCGTAAGCGAGCGATCACTTCCGGACTATCTGCCGGTTCCAACGCCGGCGCCATCGGCTCGATGATCGCAGTAACGGCGCGGCGAAGATCGGCGGAAACGCGAGCAACAGAACGGGAGGCATTGATCGTATGAAAGCCGTATTCGAGGCTCATACGGTTGAACTCCTCCAGCAACCGTGACTGGTAGAGGACAAAGCTCTCATAGAAATCTTCGCCGAGGCTTAAGTCCATTCCGCTTTCCCAATAGTCGAATCCACGACCAGAGGAAATAAGGCGCATGACCAGTTCATTGACCGATTTGATCTTAAGATAGAAGATCGCATCCGGAACAATGGCAAAATCGTATAATGCTCGAGCCCAGTCTGGGTCAATATCGCGAACGACAGCTCGGGCAATGGCGGAATAAATGTAGCGGTCCGTTAACACGATAAAACCAGCACGCAATGCGGGAAGAATTTCATTTTCAAGGCGGTCAGCAAAATCCGTTGCATAGAACAGCTGCATGGTTAGGCGGCCAAGCGTGTGCCCCAGCTTCGCCTCTTTCAGTCCTTTGCCTGCAAGATCTGAGCGAGCCATTCCGGTATCGGACACGGCATGTCCTTGTGCCTCGAGCCATGCCCGCAATTCTGCAATATGTGTAGAACGCCCGACGCCATCCGTACCTTCGATTACGATAAGCTTGCCGGGATAGGGCTTGTGATCGATATAGGGAAGCGGCGTCCCGTAAAAATTCATTTCAGCCATTACTTCATGTCCTTAAGATGTGGAAGAATGATCCTGCGCATCTGGTGCTGCTGCTGAATAATGCTGCGACTGGCATCGATAACAGTAAGACCGAATTCCGGTACCATTTTATCGTATTCGTCCAGTATTCGACCTTGAAAGAGCTTGAAACTCTCTTCCGGATCGTCGGACAAACCCATGTCCATTCCAGCCTCGTAGTATTTAAGCTCCGGCCTGCCGATCAGTATTCGCTCAATCGCCACTTCCAACGGCGCCCGAAAGAAGAAGCGAACGGTCGGTTTGACCGCAAACCGGTATATCTTCCGCACCCATTCCGGATCGCATCCGCGCACCACATCACGGGCAAAGGCGGTGTAAATATAGCGATCCGCCAACACGATCGCGCCCGCTTTAAGCGGTGGAATAATATCGCGTTCGGTACGATCGGCAAAATCGGTTGCGTGAAGAAGCGAAAAAGTGGTTGGAGTAAATAACGTACGTTTTTTCGCTCGCTTCGTGATCTCACGGACGAGTGGCGATGAATTCCACTCACTAAAAAAAACTGGATATCCTTCGGCTTTTAACCACTGATACAGCAGGCCCAGTTGTGTAGATTTACCGCTCCCATCGGTGCCTTCCACAACGAAGAGTTTGCCTGCAAACTCATGCTCTCCATAGACCATATTATTGAAAAATTCTCCCCGTAAGTCTTCAGGGCGACAATTAAAAACGTCTCCCTACCCCACAAAAGTACGTTAAATTACTGTTAAGTAAAACATCTTACAAAAGAACATGCCTTTGACCAATCGGATGAGCGAAAGAAATTGACCAATGTAAAAAGGGCACGTTCGGACGTGCCCTTTCAAAACTCAGCAGTGTGCTGATTATCGTAACCCTTGATCTTTCTTTTCGCTGAAGACCTTCTTCTTGCGCGGAGCGCGTACGGGGCGCTTGCGAGCAGGAGCTTTTGGCTTCTCCTCTTCTACGACATCCGGATAAGTGTAGATATCGTACTTATAATTGCGGAGTACCCAGGTCTTCTCGTCGTGGCTTACGACATAGTTGGGCAACATCGGTATTTTACCGCCGCCACCCGGAGCATCGATCACGTAGTATGGGATCGCCAGGCCACTCGTCCAGCCACGAAGCTTATCCATGATCTCGAGGCCCACTTTGACCGGCGTACGGAAGTGATTTGCCCCCTTAGTAATATCGGCCTGATATATATAGTAAGGTCGTACCCGCATCGCGAGCAGTTTTTGCATTAACTCTTTAACCACCTCAGGATCGTCATTGACGCCCTTCATAAGTACCATCTGGTTACCGACCGGACAGCCGGCATCGGCAAGCATCTCGCAAGCCTGCTTTGCTTCCGGCGTACACTCCCACGGATGATTGAAGTGGGTGTTGACGTAGATCGGGTGATACTTTTTGATCATGTCGCAAAGTTGCGGCGTAATTCGCTGCGGCAACACACAGGGGACCTTGGTCCCAAGGCGAATGATCTCAACGTGTGGAATCTCGCGAAGTCCTTTCAGGATTTTCTCGAGCATAAAATCGGTAAGCGTCAGTGGATCGCCACCTGACAAAATGACATCCCGAATTTCAGGGTGGGCAGCGATATAATCCAACCCTTGCTGGATATACTTCATCGAGATCTTCGATGAATCGCCCACTTTCCGCTTTCTCGTACAGAAGCGGCAGTACATCGAGCACTGGCTGGTAACAAGAAAGAGTACGCGATCCGGATAACGGTGCGTAATACTGGGTACGGGCGACATGGCGTCCTCGTTAAGAGGATCGTCCGGTGCGTCAATATCCGCAAGTTCGATCTCATCGGGTACACACTGTAGCCAGATGGGATCTCCCTTATGCCGGATCAGCGAGAGATAATACGGGTTGACGCGGGTTTGAAAGAAATCATTGAGCTGCTCGGCGACTTCCGGCTTAATACCAAATTTTTCGATGATCTCGTCTTTCGATTCGACCGACTTGCGAAGCAGCTCTTGCCAATATTCCATAAGATGTGATAGCTTCGAACCATTGCTTCCGGCCTCCCGGAAGACACGGTCCGCGTGAATGTGTTTCGTTTTACATCGCACCGCATAGATCGCGGTTCTGATGCGTCGTCGATACTAACTCGACAACCAGTGGATGATCGATCTCTGATGATGATTTTGCATTACGATGATTGCTCACCGCGACAATTGCTCATTGATGATCGCTCATCCTTTTGCAATATAATACATCAGAATCGAAAAAGCAAATCCAATTAAGCAATGAGTTATGAGTAACGAGACTGAATGATCGTGAGATGACTTCCTTCATCACCGGAGTGTCGTCTCTCGAGTGTTCATTCCTCGCTCTGCATGCTCATGCTTCAAACTTATATTTTCAAACTCTTTTACCGTAGATAATGAGATCATCTCCCGGTTTGTAGTAGTCCCCTATTTGCGCCAGCAGTTGATATTGCTGCTTAATATAGAACGCTCGCGTGCGTTCGTAACTCGGCTGACTACTGGTTTCCGCTATAATGAGATATCCACCTCTCTCGCGGACGAAGTGCACGGCATATTCGTCCAATGCCTGCGCCACTCCTTGCCCCTGAAACTCTGGATGGACCGCGATCCAATACATATCGTAGGTACCGGTGGTCGCGGGAGTGGGTCCGAGTAGCAGGAATCCGGCGATACGATCACCGGCCAATGCCACATAGGCATAGTAGTCTTTCTGGTCCGGCCGCTCTATCACAATGTCAATGAGCTCTTCAGCTATGGCGATCTCCGCTTCGGAGAAATTTTGCGTAGCTCGCACAAGCCGTGTAATGCTTGAACGATCGTCCGCACGAAGTTCACGTATCATTCGATCAAATGTTACGATTATTATTCCGCACGAAGACCGCGCTTAACGTCCACTTTTTTTCGAACGTTCGATAGCACGATCAAGAATTTCATTTATTGTGCCAGCAAACGTTCTTCCACTTGCCTGCGCTGCTCGCATGAAGCCGGCATCCTCACTGATATCCGGATTTGGATTCGCTTCGAGCACGAAGAGATTGCCGTTGCGATCGAGGCGCATATCGACTCTGGCGTAATCGCGCAAGCCCACAGCATTCGCCGCTTTCACTGCGATCGCGGTAGCTTCACGCCGAATATTCTCCGGAAGATCTGCCGGACACTCCGGTACCGTCGTCTTGTAGAACGGTGACTCTTCGACCCACTTTGCCTCATAGCTTACAATATGCGGCATTCCTTCCGGCACACGATGGAAGGTGATCTCCGAGATCGGAAGAGGCGTAAAGTTTTCTTCTGACGTTTGAAGCAATGCAACGTTTAATTCTCTACCGTCAATAAACTCTTCTACTAATGCCGGCTGCTCAAATTCCCCTTGAATGAAGCGCACACGTTTGGCAAGAGCAGCATTATCATGGACGATAGCATTCGCATCGATGCCAATACTCGCATCTTCATGCACCGGCTTTACAATCAATGGAAATCGTAAATTGTGCGCCATACCATTTTGAAATGGATCGCCTTCGAAGAGGTAGTGGTGCGGAGTGGGAATTCCGTGCGATTCAAAAACTGATTTCGTGAGAGCCTTATCAAGAGCGAGTCCCAAAGCGAGCGGGGGTGACCCTGTGTATGCTATTCCGAACAGTTCGTATACCGCTGCAACGTTCATCTCGAGCTTCGACTGCCCAAGAATAGACTCACAGCAGTTGAAAATAACTTCGGGTTTTTCGTTTGCCAAAAAATTACACAGCCGTGCCGCGTCGTCATCGGCACTGAATACCATCACCTGATGACCATGGTCGGTCAGCGAACTGGCAATAGAGCGCATTTGCTGAAGGACTCCGATCTCCGACGCATCGATGAAATCCTTCGATGGCGGATGATAATCGGGATCGGAGCGGCGAAGCCAATGGTCTTCCGACGCGGTATTACGCGGCTCGTTATATATGACAGCAACTTTCAATGGCTACTGAGTCTGTTTATCTTAGTAATTAGTTTTTGGTCATAATCCTACTGAAGATTAAGACTCAGGACTTTGGGCTAAGTTTGGGTTCAAATTGAAATGGAATCCCATAACGCTCGCATCCCGATTTCAAAACGGAAAGAAGCATTGACTCATACGTGAGTCCTGCGGCGCGGGCCGCCTTCGGATAGCAAGAGTTCTCTTCCGGATTAGGCAAGATACCTGGCAATGGATTTACTTCGATAACATTTACACGCCCGCGAGCATCTAATCGAACATCGATACGAGCCCAGTCTCGGCATTCAAGTACCTCATAGGTCCGTAAAACCACCGCTTCTATTTCATCTCGAAGCTTTGCCGAAACATCAGCCGGACAGGTAAAAATGTTAAGCGGCTTATCTGCGGTGTCATAGACCCACTTGGCTTCGTAGGAGTACACATTGTTCGCTTCCGGAGGAAGTTCACCAAAATTGATCTCCACGATCGGCAGAACCCGAGCTTTATTACCAGTTCCAAGTACTGCGACTGTAAACTCACGGCCCGGCAAATATTCTTCGATAAGCGCTGCCTGATGATATTCATTAGCAATTCGCTCGATCTCACGATTCATGGCGTCCAAGCTGGTAACGAACGAAGAATTTCGAATTCCTTTCGAGGATCCTTCGGAAACCGGCTTTACGATAAACGGGAAGTCCGCCCCGGGCAAAAGCGCTCGAATAGAATCCACGGGACTATTTACGGTAACGAACCGAGCAACCGGGATACCATGGTATGATAAAATTTCTTTTGTTCGGCCCTTATCGAGGGCGATAGCAAGGGTCAGCGGGCCAGAACCGGTATAGGGAATTCCGAGCATTTCGAGAAGTGCCGGGAATTGTGCCTCTCGGGCAGCACCAACGAATCCTTCAGCCAAATTAAAAACGATATCGAAATCCTTAATTAGTAACCGATCGATGGCGCGGTCCGGAAGCGCTTCGATGATTTCAACCTCAACATCAGGATGCGACGCCAGTGCGGCACGCACTGCTTCGATCGTTTCGGGGGAATCCCATTCCGAATACAGATCATCAAGGGTGGGACGGGTACGCTCGTCTACTACCTGACGAGGTTTAATATTGGCTAAGAGTCCTACGTGCATAAGCGTCCTTTCTTTTTCTGAGCGAGAACCCCGCAAGCATTCCACACTACGGAGCTAAGATGTTTACTCAAAACATCAATATAAAAAACAGAATTGATAGATGGAAGTCAAGCGTTTGATTCGTAATGTGGATAAAAAGCTTAATGTGTTTACAAGTACATTCTGCTCCAATCCATTTGTGCGAATATCTCTGACCGGTTCGCTCGAATTCTGTTTTGAAATCATGAGCATCTTTGAATCAAAACTATTGAGACTTCAGAATGCTTAATTAATCGTCCATAATTTTTAACTATGAAGTATTTACTCTCTTCGCTCATAATCATCCTTGCGAGTGGTCAGCTCGCACACGCGCAACTTCGTTTTTCGGCAGACGAACGCCGGGTCATTACGATCACTGACGAACGTCGTGATGCCGATAGCCTTATCCCTTATCTTACATCTTCTAACGTTCGCCTTGCACGGCGAGCGGCTATCGGCATTGGTAATATTGGCGATACAACTATCCGAACAATCTTGCTCGAGCAATTCCAGAACGAGCACCGAGATACGGTTGCCGATGCCGAGGCCTTCGCATTGGGGCTTTTAGGGCCCAATGAACGTGTTGTTTCCGGGCTCCTGCAAGCAACTGGTAATCATCCTACCACCGAACGTCTGAAAGCACTCGCTCGATGTGCCACACCCGGTTACGGGGCTTCCCTCACAAAGTTAGTGGGCTATTTGACCGATCAAAAGAAGATCGATCATCTCACGGCGGCTAAAACCTATGTGGAACTCGCCCTCCACAAGCAAACCACCGCTAAAATGTGGGATGACCTTGAGAATTTGGCAAATGATCCCGATGCCAATGTCCGATGGCGAGCAGCCTATGCGTTCGCACGAGGAGACGATTCGAGCGATCTCGCCGGCCGCTTTCCCAAGCTAAAAGATCTATTACTGGATCAGGGCTCCGCTTATGTAAGAATGTTTGGCGCTTCGGCCCTTGGCAAGTTGCATAATTCCGATGCAGAAGCTGCGCTTAACCGAGCTTATCGGGGCGAAGAAGAGTGGAGAGTACGGATCAATATTCTCAATGCCCTTTCGCACAGTACGAAGCTCGATTCAGCAACGTTAGAGACCTTAGAGCTTGCCACTACGAGTGGGACCAGAAACGATCCGATAGGCATCCACCTGGGCCTTTCCGCACAGGATGTTCTCGAACACTTTATTACCAGTGGTACACTAACTTCTGCTGATTCCAATAACCTCCGCTCTTGGCTCGATGGCTTTAACGGCACGGACGGACGCAATGAGGAAGTTGACCCGATGGTGAGTGCGCGTGCAATGGTTAATGCGGCCCACATTGGTACGCCGACCCTTCTATTCGGAATTCAGAATTATGCGCAGTACGGCATACCTGTAATACGTAATTATGCAGTGCGTGCGGCAAGTGTCTTAAATGATACGGGGTATTTCACAGCGCTTTTGGTTAGCATGCCGGCTGTAGCGCCAATGGAACAATTAGCGCGGCTGGAAGCCCTGGACAGCATGTGGCAACGCGCAAAGAAAGATCCTGCTTTCCGTAACCAACTCGAAACCGCCCACTCTGCTGATGTTTATCGATATTTATTAATACATGTCAGCGATGCCGATCAGGATCCGGCCGTTGTGACGACGGCATTAAGTCACTTGATGGATTCGACCATTATACATGATAGCGCTACGCGAGCTGATGCAAGACAATTTTTACCTAAATATATTCGGACGTTCTCCCAACAGCCTACACGAGATCAACTGTTAGCTTCGCTTGTCGCGGAGTCGTGGCTGGGCGATACTGCCAAAACCCTTATTCCGATTCTTCGAATTGCGTATGATTCAGCAAATACATGGGGAGACCTCGAAGTACTTGATACGATCACCGAAATGACCCATAAACTTCAGGGACCAACGGCAGTACTCCCTGCGCGCATACCACGCCGGAGCCACATTGATTGGAACACTTTGGAATCGCTTCCACCGAAACTCATTATCAACCTCGAGCAAGCTTCTATTCAACTCCGCTTACTTACAGACGAGGCCCCTCTTACGGTGCTTAACATGGTAAAGCTGGCCCGTGAGCAATACTTTGCTGGACAAACCATTCATCGAGTCGTGCCAAATTTTGTAATTCAATCCGGCGACCCAACCGGTACGGGCTGGGGAGGACCAGGTTATACGATTCGTAGTGAGTTGACACCTCTTGAATATAGCCATGAGGGAGTGGTCGGTATGGCCCGGGATGGAAAAGATACCGAGGGCTCACAGTGGTTCATTACGGAATCACCCACTCCCCATCTCGATGCCAAGTATACCGTTTGGGCTGAAGTTGTTAATGGAATGGACGAGGTTTTAAAGCGTAAAGTCGGAGATAAGATCGATACGTTCATTCCCTTCCGTTAATGGCAGCAAAAATACTTGAAAAAATACGAAAGAAGGCCTCTAATTTAAAAGGAGGCCACGCTCGTATTGCGCTCGCCGATACGACCGACGAACGTATACTGAAAGCCGCCAAAGAAGCGGACGAATCTCGCCTGGCCGAAGTCATTCTTATTGGCGACCGTCAGACGATGGAGCATAAAGCATCGCAGGCGAATATATCGTTAGATAAGTTTGAAATTATTTCATCAAAGGAATACCATGAAATTAATAGGCTCGCCCGAGCCTATTACGCAAGAAGAGGTGAAAAGCTTACCTCTCTCGATGCTGCAAAAGAAGAGTTAGAATCGAATGAGCTACTCTTCGGGGCAACTTTGGTGGCAGCAGGAATAGTGGATGGCATGGTGGCCGGTTCGCTTTCAACGACGGGTGATGTTATTCGAGCAGCATTGAAAGGGATTGGGTTGGCCCCATCCGTCTCCGTGCTGTCGAGCATGTTTCTCATGGCCTTTCCTGAGATTCCGGGATATCGCGAACGAGAATTCTCATTAGCCTTTTCCGATTCCGGGGTTCTTATTGACCCAACAGCCGATCAATTGGCCGATGTTGCTATCATGACAGCAAAAACATTTGAAGCACTGACTGGCGATGAACCGCACGTCGCTATGCTTTCCTTTTCCACGAAAGGAAGCGCACATTCCAATTCAACCGAGAAAGTGCTGCAGGCAACTTCCATCGTACAAAGTAAAGAACCAGCTCTTGCTATCGACGGCGAACTTCAATTCGATGCCGCGTTCGTTCCAAGTGTGGGTGAACGTAAGGCGCCCGGCAGTCCTGTTGCAGGAAAAGCAAACGTTCTTATTTTCCCAAACCTTGACGCTGGTAATATTGGTTATAAGATCGCCGAACGATTGGGAATGGCGCATGCTATTGGTCCCATTCTACAGGGACTAAACCGACCTATGAACGACCTGTCACGCGGCGCAACGGTAAGCGATATCGTTAACATGATCGCCATTACCGCACTTCAATCGGCTGAATCGGATTAGAACGCGCAGAAATTGAACATTCTGGTAACAAACGATGACGGCATCAATTCGAGAGGCATCTACGAATTGGTCCTCTCGTTGCGAGAAATCGGAGATGTGATCGTTATTGCGCCGTTGGGCGAACAGTCCGCTGTCGGGCATGCTCTCACCGTAAGCTTGCCGTTACGGGTTACGGAATTTCACAAGAATGGTGATTTTTTCGGTTTCGCTGTTAGTGGTACTCCAGCCGATTGTGTAAAATTGGCATTACGCACTTTCCTCGATGAGGTGGGTTTGCCAAAACCTGATATTGTTGTAAGTGGTATAAATCACGGGCGCAATACGGCAGTTAACATTATATATTCGGGAACAGTGAGCGCAGCAACGGAAGCAACCGTTTTGGACGTCCCGGCCGTGGCAGTATCGCTAACGAGCTATCATCCCAATGCGGATTTCCGCCCGTCGGCCGAATTTATGAAGCACTTTACACCTGACGTGGCGCGACTTGGCCTCCCTCGCGGCACATTGCTCAATGTAAATGTCCCGCCACTACCACTTTCAGAGATTCGGGGCGTTTCCTATACACGCCAGGGCGCATCCTATTGGGAAGACGAGTTTGAAAAACGAATGGACCCCCAGGAACGCCCCTATTACTGGCTGAAGGGAAAATATATTTTAGAAGATACTGACGAAGATATTGATGATATTGCGATTCGAGAGAACCGGATCAGCATAACACCGATCCATTACGATCTTACTAATTACGGATTCCTCGAACAGCTTCGGTCATCCTGGCCGAAAAAATTCTGACCGTGTTCGTACTTAAAGAAACGCTTCGTTTTTTGCGCCATTCGTGGGCCTCATGGCTCATGAGCGTTCTGACTCTCGGCGTTGCGCTGGCTGTTAGCGGATTATTTGTCTTACTGGCCTGGAAAGCGCATGAAGGAATTGCTGCAATGCGATCGAACCTTGCCATTGAAGCCTTTTTCGATCCCGGCCTTTCTTCCAATGATGCGCAGAATATTGCAAATACTAATATCAAGACGCTGGCTGGAGTATCACGAGTGGAATTCATCTCAAAGGAACAAGCTCTAAATGATTACGCGTCATCGTCGGGAGAGAATGTCGAGCGAGTACTCGGCATGAATCCGCTGCCGGCGAGCGTGAAAGTATATCTTTCAAGGCCAGATGTAGGATCCGCTGCCAGTATTGAAAGTGCTCTTCGTGCTATTGAAGGCGTTCAAGATGTGCGGACGAATACTTCACTTTTGGCTGCAATGACAGAACGTGCCGGGGCGCTCGATAGAGTTGCCCTCATTGTTGGATCATTAATGATACTCTCCGCTTTGTTCTTCGCTCTCATCGCTGGACGGCATAATGTTGAACTGCGTAAGAATACGACTCATACATTTGCACTGCTCGGAGCATCAACATGGAGCACGAAAGCTCCGGTACTGATCGCTACTTCCCTGGGAGGAGTGTTCGGCGGCATTATTGCTACGCTCCTTCTTTTGGTGGTGCATTCGCAGCTTCTGGCAATAAATGCGGGGTTTTCTATTTCCATTGCAAAGAAAGAGATAATTATTGGCACTTTCTGCCTGGCTGCACTCGGACTTCTTATCGCTACTGCCGGAGCGCTTGGCAGCAACAGAAACCCCTCGCGAACCATCTGAAATTTAGCAAACGATTTCGGGGCAACAATTTCACGCTTTGTATTTGTTTAGAGCCGTGCAATTATAATCCCTTTAAAAAAGGCGATCCCACAACATGTCATATACACCTTATCGCGAGCCGTTCAGTGCATGGAACAAGCTGATACTCGCGTATCGCCGTCATTCCGGCTCCTGGGCATACATCCTCCACCGCCTGACCGGTATTGGCCTCGTAGCATATCTATTCATACACATTTGGGCCCTCTCTTCGCTAACGCATGGCCGCGCCGCGTTCGCTGAAGAAATGAAGACCTTTACGACTCCTCCATTTAAAGTCGGCGAATGGCTGCTCGGAGCGCTCGTAATGTTTCATGCCTTTAATGGAATTAGAATCGCAGTGGTCGATCTGGCCAATGGCGCAAAGTATCATAAAAAGCTGCTCGGCGCTGTCTGGGTAACCGGTGTCGCAGTTGTGGTCCTCATGTTTTTCCTCATTTTCAGCACTGATCTGTTCGCAAAATAATGGATACAACTAAGCAATTCGAAACAAGAAGCGAACGAGTGGTCCGCAGTTATTCACGCTCACGCCGCAGCGGCGCTCCCGCATGGTGGTTACAGCGAATCACCGGTCTTGCCTTGGTGATCCTTACCGTTGGACACTATATCTTAATGCACTATAACCCGGTAAGCGGCCACGATTATGGCGAAACGGCTTCGCGCCTTTCTTCGCCCTGGTTCAAAGGAATATATCTGGGCTTTATTACGATCGGTATGTATCACGGCCTTCAGGGCATTTGGAATATCGTCCGTGATTATAAGATGAAACCGCTCGTCGGCATGTCGATCTTCGGAGTTATTTTGGTGGCCGGTATCATTTTCGTAGCGGTCGGCTGGAATACGATCCTCACGTTCGACCCGCTTAAGCCATAAATGTAACAGTATGAGTAACGAGCAGTGAGCGATCACACTCGTTACTCGTTGCTCATCGCTCGTTACAATGACGCCCCTTACCGAACAACAATCGAAATACATTCGAGAGTTACTGCGTAGCGCTCGATCGCGGCGTGAGCATGGCGAATTTGTTATCGAAGGTCCCCATCTCCTAGAAGTAGCTCTTGAAAAGGCGCCTTTGCTTTTTTCTTTTTGCGCCGTTACGGCTACAGCAAGCGAAGAATACACTCGACTTATAGAGCGTGCTCAGGCGGCAGGAATTAAGGTCTATTCCCTCTCCAGCAAATTAGCGAATAGAATTTCCGACACGGAAGAGCCGCAGGGTATTTTCGCGGTGCTTAAGATCCCTCCCCCAACGAAGCGTAAGAGCAATATTATACTTGCACTCGATGCCATACAAGATCCCGGCAATGTCGGTACCATCCTTCGGACAGCAGCATGGTTTGGCATTCAGACTATTCTATTAGGAGAAGGGACAGCCGATGTGTACGCGCCTAAAGTCGTAAGAAGTACGCAAGGTGCCATTTTCGAAGTCTCTGCGGAATCCAATGTGAACTTACGAGAGAGCCTTTTAGAGTTGAAAAAGGAGACGTGGCAGATCATAGCTACCACGCTTTCTCACTCATCCAAGTCTATTTATGAGTTTGATTTTCGTGGGAAATGCGTAATACTACTGGGAAGTGAAGCTCGAGGAATTAGCGAGGAATTGTTAAAAATAGCGGACCAGCGCATTATTATTCCTCGATTTGGCACCGGAGAATCACTGAACGTCGCTTCCAGTGCTGCGATCATTCTCTCTGAAGCTCGGCGCCGGGGCTAAGCGCCGTCGGGCGACCTAATTTTGCGTCTTACCTGTTAAGACCGGCTACATTAGACCTGTTCGAGAGTGAACTCCGTATCAGTCGCATCCCCATCTGGCTCCCGAAGTGCCTCGTTTGGCCGAAACGACCGCCTGGCCGTTATAGCCGGGCCCTGTGTTATCGAAAACGAGCGCATACTTCGTACGGTCGCCGAGAAGCTCGTTCATCTTCAATCGAAACTGCCGATCGATTTTGTATTCAAATCATCGTATACGAAGGCAAACCGAACGAGCGGCGCAAGTTTTACTGGAATAGGGATTCACGCCGCACTGTCGTTATTGAGTACGATCCGCCAGGATTACGACCTTCCAGTGCTAAGCGACGTTCATACTCTTGAAGAAGTAGAGATAGCAGCCGAGGTTTGCGATGTGTTGCAAATACCAGCATTCCTTTCTCGGCAAACCGAACTTCTTCAAGCTGCAGGCAATACGAAGCGAGCCGTTCAGATCAAGAAAGGCCAGTTCATGGCTCCGGGCGACATGCGCTTCGCCAAGGCGAAAGTAGAAGCGACTGGTAATAACCGCGTCCTGCTTTGCGAACGCGGCACATTCTTCGGATACGGCGATCTTGTTGTCGATTTCCGTTCGCTCGTTACGATGCACGAGTTTGGAGCGCCCGTGATCTATGACGCGACGCATTCCGTGCAGCGTCCAAGCCAAAACGGAGAAAGTAGTGGTAATCGTGCATTTATTGCACCACTTGCCCGCGCCGCTATGGCTATTGGAATTGACGGACTATTTCTTGAAACGCATCCGAATCCGCAGGAGGCAAAGAGCGATAAGGACTCTCAATTACCGCTCGCCGATCTTGAAGCGTTGCTCGAAAACCTGTTGCGAATACGTGACGCCTTAACTGTGGAGGTTAAATGAGCGACGTCATTCAAAGCGCCCAAAAAACTTTCGAGGTCGAGCAAAGAGCTATCCGTGCAACAATAGATAAGCTTGATGAGACAGCGTTCGAGCGTGCCAGCTCATTGCTGTTGAGATCGACCGGGAGAATCATCATCACTGGCATTGGTAAGTCTGGGCATATTGCGAATAAAATCGCTTCCACATTGGCTTCCACGGGCACACCGGCATTCTTCCTCCACCCGGCCGAAGCCGCCCACGGCGATGTGGGTATGGTTCAAAAAGAGGACGTAGTGATCGTTCTTAGTAAAAGCGGGGCATCCGATGAGTTACTAATTCTTCTTCCTGCGTTGCGGCGCATTGGTGTTCCGATCGTCGCTATCACTTGTTCGCCAGAATCGAAATTAACGGAAACGGCCAGCGATTCAGGAGGAGCTATTCTGCTCGTCCATTGCGACGAAGAAGCTTGCCCTCACGATCTTGCACCTACAGCATCTACCACAGCTATGCTTGTGCTTGGAGATGCACTCGCAATTGCTCTTCTGCAAGAGAGAAATTTTAGCAGTGCTGATTTTGCACGTCTTCATCCCGCTGGTGCACTGGGGAAAAAACTTAACTTTTCCGTTAACGATCTAATGGCGCATGGATCTGCCGTCCCCTGCGTACCAGAGACCGCGACCATGAATCAAGTCATGATGGAAATGTCACGGAAGCGTTTCGGTGCTACCGCGGTTGAATCCAATGGCCGCCTCGTCGGCATCATTACAGATGGGGACTTGCGCAGGTACTTCGAATCGCACGGATCCGTCGATACCCACACGGTTTGCGCTAAAGACCTTATGTCGCCCAACCCACGCACGATCGCTTCGGGTACGCTTGCCATGGAGGCGCTCCGTCAAATGGAAGATAAAACACCGAAAGTGATGCAGCTTCTTGTTGTTAATTCGGAAGGCATCCTCGAAGGGATCATTCACATGCACGATATTGTGAAGGCAGGGATCAGCGGATGAGGAAATGGTCCTTCGTTGTGATCGCTATTATCTTTTTCGGATGCCAGGAGAGTCCGAAGGTTGAACCGAGTACAGCAAAAGGTCCTCCTCTGGGTACCGATAAGCCGTCGCAGATCAGCTATAATACTTCGATGAACTTCTCTTCCGGCGGAATGCTGCGAGCCATTTTACATGCTGGCCGCATTCAGCAATTCGACGTAAAGCGATATACTTGGCTCGATAGTGGCGTAAAAGTCGATTTTTACAATCGGGACGGCAAGCACTCGAGTGTGCTTACGTCACAACGTGCGCAAGTGAACGCGAACACTAATGATATGACCGCTTATGGCAATGTCCACATCGTTAGTGATTCCGGCACTACCGTCGATACCGATTCACTTCATTGGAGCAATCACGAGCAGACCCTTAACTCCGATGCGCGAGTTCATATCGTTGAAAAGTCAGGGCGCATAACGGATGGCCTCGGATTCGAGAGCGATCAAAATTTAGAGCATTATCATATTATGCATCCGATCATTGTCGCCCCATCGGGAAGCCTGCAAACACGGGGTAGTAACGGAGAGCCCACATTAAAACCGCAGACACCATCGGTTCCAGGTGCTGGGGCCGTAAGCCCATCGGCGCTTGGCAGGCCTTCTGCTTTTGATACGTTATCGAAGAAGAAATAGCGCTATTTGCGCTTTGTGGGTTTGCGTTTAGGAGGCTCCGATATGGCCACGTTCATCCCTTGATTCTTTTCTTGAAGCAGGTCATTCAGCATTGCCTTATCCGCGGCCGTTCCAAATTCTTCTATCAGTTTGAGTGCGGTAAGGACGTAGCCCTTCGTATGGACCGTGTGGTTGCGTATTACATCGAATGCGCGATCGATACCGGCGCGCCCGTTGGTCGACACCGTTTCCGGCGCATTCCCGGTATTGATGGATGCGGATTCTTGCGGGGTCATATGATTGTGTACGGACGGAAAAACAACCGTACGAACTAGCAGATGGTTTTTCTGAGGGCGGCAGCAAGATAATAATAAATCTTGTACGCGCAGTAAATTTCTACTACGGTTCAGAAAAAATCATTGTCTTTATCGTATTTTCGTGGATGTCTTTGAGGGTGGGGTTGTTCTTGCTTGAGGAGTTTGCCCTCCGCCTTCTAATTCATAATCGTAGGTTAAATTAGGATTGTATGTCGAATCTTCTGGCTGGACTAAATCCAGCGCAGCGTGAAGCCGTCTCTCACATGAACGGTCCGGTAATGATAGTAGCCGGGGCCGGTTCTGGAAAAACACGCGTGCTTACACATCGAATTGCCATGCTCATCGAGAGCGGCGTTCGTCCGTGGGAGATTCTGGCCCTCACCTTTACTAATAAGGCCGCAAATGAAATGAAGGAGCGTATTTCGGCCATGAGCACCAATGGCTCCTCTGAACTCGCCCGTGACCTGTGGATGGGCACGTTCCATTCTATCTTCGCTCGCATTCTTCGGCGTCACGCGAAGGAGATTGGCTACACATCGAGTTTCACGATCTATGACAGTGAAGACTCGCTTGGAGCGATCAAGCAGGTTATGAATGCGCTTTCCATATCGAAGGACCAATTTAATCCGAATGCAGTCCGTTCTCGGATTTCGAGTGCAAAAAACCAGCTTATTTCACCGACTGAGTATGAGCGTCTTGCTCGCGACCCCTTTGCCGAGCAAGTTGGAAAGATCTACCCAGCGTATACTCAAGCGCTTAAGATGGCGAACGCAATGGATTTCGATGATCTGTTATTAAAGACCATCGAGTTGGTCGATCGGAATCCTGAGACGCTCGATTATTATCAACAGAAGTTTCGGTTTATTCTTGTAGACGAGTATCAGGATACGAATCGAGCTCAATATGCGATCATAAAACGGCTCGCCGGAAAGTATAAGAATCTGACGGTCGTTGGCGATGACGCACAGTCGATCTATGCGTTTCGCGGAGCTGATATCAGCAATATTCTCGATTTCGAGCGCGATTACCCAGACGCAAAAACATTTCGGCTCGAGCAAAATTACCGCTCGACCAAATCCATCCTGGCTGCAGCGGACGAGCTTATAAAGAACAATAAGAGCCAAATTCCTAAAACGCTCTTTACGGAAAACGTTAAAGGAGAGCCGGTAAAAATCACACAATGCCTCGATGAGCGCGATGAAGCAAATGCCGTCGTGCGAATGATCGAGGAAGAGATCCGTAAATCCAAGCTGGATTTAAAGGACTTTGCCGTTCTCTATCGTACGAATGCACAAAGCCGCGCAATCGAAGATGGATTGCGACGGCAAGGAATTCCTTACACCATTATTGGAGGTACGGCCTTCTATAAACGTAAGGAAATCAAGGACGTGTTGGCCTATGTCCGTCTTCTTGTTAATCCAAACGATTCTGAAAGCTTGCTGCGGGTAATAAATTATCCGCCACGAGGTATTGGCGCTACCACAATGGAGCACATTGCTCTTTATGCACGAGACCACGACAAAGGCCTGATGGAAGCGCTTGATGCAATTGATTTTATCGGTACGGTCCAGAGCCGGGCAGTTCAACGCATTAAGGAGTTTACTCGCCTCATTCATAAGTATGCCGCAATGCGTGATAAAATGTCTCCGGGAGAGCTTCTTCGCGCGCTCATTGACGAAACGAATATCCTCCAGGAGCTAAAGCTCGAGAATACCATGGAGGCACTCGGGCGGCGCGAGAATATCCAGGAATTTCTTTCTGCCATTACAGACTATTTCCACGAAAAGCCCGACGCAACGTTGGAGTCCTTCCTGGAAGAGATCTCATTGGTTAGCGAAATAGATCAAGTTGATGGTACGAAGAACGTCGTAACTCTCATGACCCTTCATGCAGCGAAGGGGCTTGAATTTCCAATCGTTGCAATCACTGGGTTAGAGGATGGTTTATTCCCGAGCCAACCGATCGGCTCGAGCAGTCCAGGTGACTTGGAAGAAGAACGGCGCCTCTTTTATGTCGGAATTACCCGTGCAATGCGCAAATGCTTTGTGTACTATACGCTCGAGCGGCTTCGCTTTGGCGAAATGCAACGCATGATGCCTTCGCGGTTTATTGAGGAAATTGAGCGCTCCGGTGCGACCGAACATGTTACGAGCTTTGGCACTAAGCCACGGATCCGTGAGTCCTATTCTGAACGAGCCAACGATGTTTCTCATCTGCTTTCAGGTTCGCCGGTTATAAATGGTCGTACCTTCGCTCGCAAGCGGCGCGAACGGACAGTAGAGCGGACCTTCTATGATGAATCTGACACCAACTACTCTCAGATCGAAGATGCGTCCGGACTTAAACGCGGCACTCGTGTTTTTCACGAAACATTCGGCGAAGGACGTATTATTGAGGTCGCTGGAAACGGTGACAAAGCAAAAGCAACTGTTGAATTCCCTAAATTCGGACGCAAGAACCTCATGCTGAAGTTTGCAAACCTTAGGGTTCTTTAGCTAGCATATCTCTCGGAAAGACGGAACCTCAAACCTATCGTAGTCTCAGGCTCTCGGGGCTTTAGAGAGTATCATTCCAGGTACTTGCAACGGTTCTTGCTTGTGCTTTCCACGCTCCGTATGCCAGACGCGTTCTATTGCTGCATACATCTTTTCGACCGAAAGCCTATCAAGACAGAAATAATCAGGATTAACGCATTCTCCTCTAAAGAAGCATTTACACTGCGAATCCGGCTGAACGATCTCGCCTAATCCATACAGGTCACCAAATTCGTAGGGATTAAAAATATTATTGACGAGGACCAGTTTCTTTTTGAGAGCAATGGCGATATGCATACCCATCGTTACGCCAGTAACGATAAGATCGCATTGCTGCATCAGAGCTATGAACTGCTTAAGTTGGAAATAGCCGAGATATTGTGCACGTCCTCCGGTGCGATGATGGATCTCTCGATTGCGAGCATCTTCGTCGGGACCACCTAATAGGAGAACACCTTTACCGGAATCCAAAACCTGTTCTGCCAGCTTCACCCAATTCTCAATACTCCATAAACGTGATGTCCATCGTGCGCCCGCACCGGTGTTCATTCCGACGATTGGCTTCGATCGATCCAATCCAGGAAACACTTCAGGTTCGGGGGCTTCAATGATATATTCCTCGCCTTGAAATTTGTAGCCACATATCTCGAAGAGCTCTGTGGGATAATCTTTCCGGTTAGCAAGGCTGACGTCATCGAATATGCCAGTGGTAAATTTTTCCTGAGCCTTTTTAGAAGCCGGCTCTGCCTCGCCATATTTACCTAAGGTGAATCCCTCTTTGCGCGAAGCGTGAAGTCTCGATGCGAGTGCACACGCATAGTGGTCTTTATCGAGGTTGATCACACGCTCAAACTGGAGTGCCTCAAGAATATTAATGTTTTCCGAACTCCATTTCAGGATCCGGTCAACGTGAGAAGACGGTACGAGATCCGGTGAATGCGTAAGCCACCAAATACGCGCCTTGGGGTGCTCGGTTTTAAGTGGACGAAGAATCGGTGTTGTTCTCAGGACATCACCCGCAGCCCCCAGCTTAATGATGAGGACATTCTCTTTTATTGGATCGTAATATGGACAGCCATCACAGTGAACGCCTTCCTGCTTATTCGGACGGCATGGAATATCGCCACGAAAGTGACGGCAATCGGAATGATATAAAAGCGGATCCAAGAATAGTTAAGAATTACGAGTTAGCAAGGAAGCGTTGAGAGATGCACAGTGAATTCTTCACTAAGCCGCTATTAATCTTCGTTCTTAATATTAATTACCTGCGTGGCCGACGCTCTCCGCTGGGACGGCCGCCTACACGCGCTATGCGAGCCGCACGTGAAGCACGGCGCTCGCGCGCTTCAGCCGAGGGACGTCCTTTCTCCTTCTGGTACGTTAAATTCGCTCGTGATGCAGCGTTCTTAACGATCATCTCACCCAATAACCCGAGCGAGATGAGCTGAACGCCGACGAGAATGAGCAGGACACCCAGTTGTAGGATCGGTCTATTTGAAAGAGCGGTCTTGCCAAAGATCCATTCGATCGATACCCAAATGTCGATGACGAATCCTGCGATCGCTAGCAGTGTACCAATCGTGCCGAAGAGGTGAAGCGGACGCTTACCGTAACGGTTCGTAAAGACGATGCTGAGAAGATCGAGGAAGCCCTTGAAAAAGCGGCTCGATCCAAACTTCGACTTGCCAAATTTACGCGGATGATGCACGACCGGAATTTCCGTTACCCGGAATCCCTGCCAGTATGCAAGTGCTGGCAAATAACGATGAAGTTCTCCGTATACCTGGAGACTATCCGTTACTTCTTTCCGGTATGCTTTTAAGCCACAATTAAAATCATGCAGTTTGATACCACTAAAGAAGCTGGTAACAGAATTAAAAAACTTACTCGGACCCGTCTTGCTGATCGGGTCGTGCCGTTTTTTCTTCCACCCACTAACAAGATCGTATCCTTCTGCAAGCTTACCAATGAGGTTCACAAATTCATGAGGATCGTCCTGCAGATCGGCATCCATCGTAATAACGATACCGTGCTGGGCTTCGGCAAAACCGGCTGCAAGTGCGGCAGATTTACCGAGATTGCGACGAAATGTGATCACCGTCACTCGGGAACTGGTGGCTAAAATATCCTGAAGAATATCAGCAGAACGGTCCGTTGAGCCATCATTGATGTAAATGATCTCGTATTTCGGGCCGGCCAAGCGCAGACATTGCTGCTTAACAAGCGCCGTAAGTTCACGAAGCGACTCCTGTTCGTTATAGAGCGGCACCACAACGGAAATTCCAAGCTTTGAGGCAAGCGCTCGAGCTGAATCGCTACCCTTCTCTTCTACTTTTGAACTACGCGCCTCGAGTGACGGCCGCTGCACGGCTGGCGTCGCCTCACGACGGCGTACTTCTGGCTGTATGCGTTCCGGGCGTTGGCGGGGTCCACGATCTGCGGCCGTGACAACCTGCACTTCCTGTGGCCGCTCTCGGCGTTCTTCTCGAACCGCGCCCTCACGAACAGAACCTTCGCGACGAGTCTCTTGCGGTTTGCGTTCTTCACGTGGACGCCGTTCTTCTGGTCGGCGCTCTTCGCGCTGCCTCCGCTCTGGTCGTCCCTCTTCTGTCATGCGGCGTTCGCGCGGCTGCTCCGCTCGTGGCTCCTCCGAACGCTGACGTTGTTCTTGCGGCCGCTCAGTACTCTTACGAGCCAAACGCTCCGCGATAATATCTTTTTGCTCTTGAGAAACTTGCGGTTTTGGGTTGCTTTCGACTTCTTTTGCAATTTCCGTCTCACGCTCCGCAATATCCACTGACTGCTGAGGACGACGTTGCTCGCCTCTGCGAAGCGCGGCACGCTCCTGCTGGCGTAAACGGGCGCGCTCCCGGCTTGAAAGATTCTGGCTGCTGTCTTCCGACTGTTCGACCGACTCTTCCGCCATCGGCTCACTTGCTGGTGATTCGGCAGATGCAATCTCCTGCGATTTCGTGCTTTCTTCTATAATCGGAGCGATTACTGATGCTGTAGCCGACTCTTCGGTTTTTTCTACAGGAATTGCCTTGGGGGGCGCATTCTCGACATCGGAAGCATGGGCCATCGGGCGGGGAGCCGTTCCTGGTCCGGCCTTTCTGGCCAGCCGTTCGGCAATAATATCACGATAAGAACTCGCGGTTGCCGCCGGTGCACGACCGGATGAAGGCGGAATAGAAGCTTCGGAAGAAGAGAAGAGCTCTCCGGAATCGGGTTCCGGTGACCCCTGAACGGTCAATTGCTCGGTTTCTGACACTGGAGGGGCGGAAAGTGGGGACGGGCCTGTATTAGTAGTCTCCTGCCCATTCTCCGTTTGGAAATCGTCCTGCATAAAGTAATTTTTGGTTCTCAAAATGTGACCAGCGAGAATTCTTGCATCCGATCTCAAACTGGCCTTGGGGCGGATTTATCCGCGCCATCTATAACTGGCAGAATAGGGTAAACTAAGAAAATGTCACTTTAATTAGCTCTCCGCAAAAAATGATTTCATTTCGCAATGAGCTAATGGGAGAGCAAAAAGGGCTCTTGAATGGTTAGAACCAGGCTATTATGAAATCACTGCTCCGTCTGCTCCCCTATTTTTCGCGGTACAAAAAGATGTACCTGCGAGGCTTGGTGCTGGTCGTTTTTTCCTCACTGGCTCAGGTAATTTGGCCGAAAATTTTTGGCAGCGGTATCGATTCGATCCAAAAAGGCACCGCTACCGCCTCTTCCCTTTTAGAAGATGCGGGTATCATTGTAGTACTGGCCTTTATAAGCGGCTATCTATACTATCTGGTCCGGCAAAATATTATCGTTGCCAGTCGTCATATCGAATATGACCTCCGGAACGACCTGCTCGCACACGTGGAGCGCCTCTCGATGCGGTTTTTTCAGAACACACCGCAAGGTGAGGTCATGGCCTATGCGACGAATGATATCGATGCCGTTCGCTTCGTGGTTGGTCCATCGGTAATGTACTCGGCAGATACATTAACGACGTTCATTTGCGTGCTGGGCTTTATGCTCTCTCTTTCGCCGTGGCTTACGCTGCTAACGGTGATCCCTCTGCCACTCATGTCGATCGCAGTATATTTTATTGGCCGTAAAGTACATCCTCTCTTTGATGCGGTGCAAGCTCACTTTGCCGATCTCACCGCTCGAACAACTGAGAGCATCTCCGGTATTCGAGTGATCAGAGCATATGTACGCGAATCGTATGAGAAGTCGGTATTCAATAGTTTAGCGAAAGGCTACTTTGATAAGAACATGCGGCTCGCAAAAACACAAGGCCTGATGCAACCGCTTATCTTCGGCTTCATGGGCATATCCACCGTACTCCTGCTTTTGGTCGGAGGAGAGTTTATTATTCGCGGTCAAATGACCTTGGGCCAACTTTCCCAATTCATTGTCTACCTTGGAATGATGACATGGCCCTTCATCGCGCTGGGCTGGGTCACGAACATGGTACAACGCGGCGCCGCCAGTATGACACGGCTCATCCGACTATTTGAAACGGAGCCGGAGATTCAAAACTCGTCCAAGACCAACTGGCAGATCACTAGCCTGCGAGGCGAAATCGAATTTCAGAACGTCTCTTTCAAATATCGGCCAGAACTGCAGCCGGTGTTAAAAGATATCTCCTTACGAATTAAAGAAGGATCTACACTTGCCATCATTGGCCGCACCGGTTCCGGTAAAACTTCCTTCGTCAATCTTATTGCTCGTTTATATGACGCGACAGAAGGACTTGTTACAGTTGATGGACACGATATTCGGACGATACCACTCGAAGTATTGCGATCGCAAATCGGATTTGTCACTCAGGAGCCTTTTCTATTCTCCGAGACCATCTCAGAAAATATTGCTTTCGGCACACGCGAACTGATTCCCGCTAATGACTCCCGAAGAATACTGGGGACAACAACCCAGCAAGTGGATGGCTATCCAAAGCCAGCTAAGCTTTCACCGCTTGGTACGGAAGAAGCAGCACGGGCCGCAGACATCTACGATAATGTAATGGAATTCCCTGAGCAATTTCAGACGATGATCGGCGAGCGTGGCATTACTCTCTCTGGTGGTCAGAAACAACGAACGGCGATCGCTCGCGCTCTTGCTCGCAATCCACGTATTCTCGTACTAGATGATGCAATGTCGGCCGTTGATACCGCTACCGAAGAGCGCATTCTTCAAAATCTTCGAAGCGACTCACGGCCACGAACGACGATCTTAATTAGTCATCGGACCTCAACGGCGAGGGAAGCCGATATGATAATCGTACTCGATCATGGATCGATCGTGGAACAAGGCACTCATGCCGAGTTGCTTGAACGTGGGGGACATTATTACGATCTTTACAGACGCCAATTGCTCGAAGAGTCGCTCGAAAAGGCTTAGCGTCGGACAAGATATCCGCCAGGATTGAACGTCATCAAAAACTTTTCCATCGAGTGGTCGATAGCGAATTCAGTATGTGAATTCAAAAATTCGGCGATCGCTTCAGCTGGGCCGGGGCCAGACTCTGGGAGCACCGGATTGCCATTAATGTTCGTATCTTCAACGATAAGATAGCTGCCGCTCGTAACCATAGGAGCATATAACTCGAGCTCCTTGAAAACATGCTGCTTAGAGTGATCGGAGTCAAGAATTACAAGCACGTTCTTCTTGCCATTTGCCTTCTCACGAACGGCTTGAATGATCCCATCACTGGTTGAAGAGCCGTGTAAGTAAGTTATTCTGGGATGCTGAGGACGCTCTGGATATTTCTCGATATCAATCGTTACAATCTCTCCCGCACTATTCAAATCGCACATTGAGGCAAAAAAATGTGCTGTTCCCCCTTTGTAGGTACCCGTTTCAATAATGAGATCGGGCTTTACACGGACGATGATCTCCTGATAGATCCATAGGTCGAGTGGACACTTTAATACCTGTGTACCCTGCCACCAGGTATCACTCCATGTTTTGCCGGCAACACTTGAGTAATAATAGAGTTTGTGAAACTCCCGAATGATATTCCGCTCTTCTTTAGGATCAATGTAAAGCCGATGCAACACTTGCCGCTGTGCCTGGCGAAGCTTTTCCTTTATCGAACGAAGCATGGAGGACCGCCTTTCAGCTATGCGCTGGCCGTTGCAGTAGCCTCATGCGACGATCGGAACGCATAATAACTAAAGCCAAAGATAAACACGATATGAATCACAGTCCCTGCCATGGCGCTCGCGATGGAAAGAACATGGAGACTGTAAGAATACCAATCGATGGCGAGGCCGAGAACGTGCAAAAGAAGATTACCGATCAGCACTCCTCGAACGGCTGATGACCAGGAGGCATTAAACGTAAAAAAGTTGATAATACCTATTGCAAACAGATTCGTCCCAAAATAGCGAGCCCAGGTATTAGCTGCATCTGATGTGCCTTGAGCCATAAGTGCAGTTGTAAAACTATCGGGTGTTATCACTAGGGCAATCCCGAACGCGCCACTGACAACTGCGCTAAAGAGTAGAAAATGTTTGCGTTTCATAAATTTAGCCTTTATTAAAATCGGCCGGTGAATAACGGAGCACTCGTACGACATGTGCTTTCGGTCGAAGGATCGCTGGCACCATCATCTTCGCTTCATCGTGTGAATCGGCTTCTACGGTCGTCCAACCCGTGTGATCGCCATCCTTGCAGCCCCAATCCATGTGGGTAATATAACCTGCAGCATATACTTCATTGACAACTTTTGCACATTCTTCAGGGGTATGCGGCGACGCGATTATGTATCTATTCATGGCTGTAAAATACGAATTCTTATCTGTCGATAGTTAAAACGTTAATGCTTTCTCTTTTCTCCATATTCGACCATCTCTTTAATAGCCTTTTGCAGTCGCCTTTGCTTCGATTCCGGATTGCGATAATATGCTATTCCCCAAAGGTGGCCACGACGATGTGAGGGAGACATTTTTTCCCATCCCTCTCGAGCCTTGGGATTGCGCACAAATTCCGCTTCTAAGATCGGAGGTGGCTGCTCCTCCCCATCTCTCATTTCCATTAGTATTTCGGCAAGTTGCTCAATACGTTTTCGTTGCGTAGTGGGACTCTTAGCACCCATAACGTGATCAGCGAAATATTTTTGCATCGAATACGTAAGTTGATTATAATATTCGAGCAATCCTTTCTCTTCTGAGAGTACCTTTTTCAACGATGCCGGAATCGCTACTTTTCGCTCCTCCCTGTCAAACTCAATCGCCACTTGTAACACATCACCGAGTGAGACCTCGGCCGCTTTTTGCATGGCTTTATTTACAAGCAGAAAGTGTGGGCCATTCTTTCGAGGAAAGAGTGAAGTACGAAAAGGAAAGCCATTAACAGTACCGCGAACTGGAATCCTGCCTCCTTTGCCAAATACCTTTTTTACATCGAACGGTATATCTACGATCCGCCATCCTAACCCAGCAGCATTATCGCCGGAGGAAGACTCCAGTTTTTTTAATCGGGCTTTAAATTTCTTTTCCATATCTCCCGACGACATGAATTCTCACCCAATGAAGCGCTAATAGCCGGCAAGGCGCATCCAATAAAATGCCGTAATAATTAGGGCATGCTCGATCTCACCGGATCTTATGAGGTCTTCAATATTCCTTCGTGGTTCGATACGAACACGAATATTTTCATGCTCATCAAACTGCGTTTTGCCGGAGAGACGAACATTCGTAATAAGGTATGTATGACACTTATTTCGAATAAATGCTGGGTTCGGAGTAACTTCTCCGATCTTACGAAACTCACTGTTGGAGGTCCGCTCATAACCGGTTTCCTCCGTTAGCTCTCGCAGTGCGGCGTCTGCCGGGCTTTCATCACTATCAATAATACCACTTGGGATTTCCAGCTCGACCTTTTCACTACCTTGGCGAAATTGTTCGATCAGTACAATATCATCATTCTCCGTAAGCGCGATCACATTCACCCAATCGGGTGCATGAATAATGAAGAAATCGCCTTCCCGATCGGTGCCTTCTTCCTTGCGGTGATGCTCTTCAAGACTTAAGAACGGGCTTTTGGCAATGACATGTTTGCTTGTAGTTTTCCACTGAGGAATGGGTTCGTTTTCGTCAATCATTTAAATTACTTAGCATACCCTAATGCTTCTAACCCATAGTAACACAACATAGCGATCCCGCCGCTGGCGGGGATCGTTAATACCCACGCCCAGATAATGCGTGTGGCAACACCCCATCGTACTGCTGAAAGTCTACGTAGCGAGCCTACTCCCACGATCGCTCCCGTGATCGTATGGGTGGTCGAAACCGGCACGCCTAGTGCCGAAGCACCGAATAAGGATACTGAAGAAGCAAGTTCTGCGGCAAATCCACCGATCGGTTTTAACTCGGTAATGCGCATTCCCATCGTGCGGACGATCCTCCAGCCGCCAGACATCGTTCCAATACCCATCGAAAGATAGGCACAGAAGATAACCCACGTCGGAATTTCAAATGTCGGGATCAAATGATTTGCGAACAAAAGTCCAGCCACAATGCCCATTGTCTTCTGCGCATCGTTGGTGCCGTGACCGAGTGAATACGCGGCGGCAGAGACCAACTGTCCGTGCCTAAACCAGCGATCGACCGCCATTGGTGAACGCTTACGCGACAACCAGGTAACTAACAAAAAAATAAAAAATCCGAGTATAAGACCGAAGAGCGGGGCAAGAACGATAAAAAGAAGTGTCTTCGTCCAACCGGAAGCAATGATAACGCTGGTCGTGCCTGCTCTTGCTACGGCAGCTCCAGCATAAGCACCTACGAGCGCATGCGATGAACTTGTCGGAAGTCCAAGCCACCAGGTAATGATGTCCCATATAATTGCACCAAGCAGGGCAGCTAACACGACATACGTGGTGACAATACTAATATCCACCATGCCGGAGCCAACAGTCTTGGCAACCGCGGTACCAAACCCAAAGACCGCGACAAAATTAAAGAATGCAGCCCAAATGACGGCCTGCACTGGGGAAAGAACACGGGTCGAAACGACCGTTGCAATGGAGTTCGCCGCATCGTGAAAGCCGTTGAAAAAATCAAAGACGAACGCGATACAAACAACAATAATAATCAGAGTCACAGTAACCTACGCGTATTTGACTACCACGCCTTCAATCAAATTTGCAACATGCTCGCATTTGTCGATGGCTTCTTCAATATCAGAAAGAATTTCCTTAAGTTTGATCAGCTCGATAGGATCTTTCATCTCCTGAAAGAGTCGTGCGATCGCATTGTGGTAGATATCGTCGCCAGCATTCTCACATGTGTTCACGTGCTCACAAGCACGAAGGATCGTTTCATGATTCTTCATATCCCCAAGCATAGGTACGGCTATAGCCAAGTCCTCAACCGCATGCAACAGGGTGTCGGTCAGGTCGCGGCACTCCGGCGGGAATTCCTTCACTTCATAAAGCATGGTGCGAACCGCTACGTCCTCCATGAGATCGAGGATATCATCAATATCGGACGCCAAGGCGTGAATATCCTCTCGGTCGATGGGGGTAACGAAGGTCTTGGAAAGGTCAGCAAAAATATCGTGGGTGATCTGGTCCCCACGGTGCTCGGCGTCTTCGATCCGGGTGATCAGGATCTTGCGATCAGCCGTGCTTTTTGCATCCAGGAGCTTACGCAGGTCGGTCGCGGCCTCCTGAATGTTGGCAATATTGCTGGTAAATAAGTTAAAATATTGGTTCTCTTGAGGAAGGAGACGCCTGATAAATGTACCGAAGCCCATGAGCGATAAATGATCTTGCGCTGCAAAGTTACGACAATTCCGGTTCTTCTTTTTGGGAGTTGCTCGAAACGTGGTCCCGGTTCATTCGTAAATTTGAATATGAGCGCAAGTTCAACCGAACGTTTTTCATCACGAGTGGATGCTTATATAAAATACCGTCCGCATTATCCTTCGAGCGTTCTTTCCGCCCTCAAAGAACGGACTGGCCTCGTTCCGAGGCATATTATCGCAGATATTGGTTCGGGTACAGGATTCTCAGCTGAGCTATTTCTTAATAATAGCAACTTCGTTTATGGGATCGAGCCCAATAAAGAGATGCGCGAAGCTGGCGAGCGGTATCTTGCCACATACAAGAATTTTCGCAGTCTCAATGGAATAGCCGAGGCGACCACACTACCCGATCGCTCGGTCGATTACATTGTTGCCGGACAGGCATTTCATTGGTTTAAATTCGATGACGCATATCGCGAATTCAAACGAATTTTAAAGCCGGATGGCTGGCTGGTTATTTTATGGAATGATCGAGAAACGGATACGACCCCCTTTCTTATCGGGTACGAAAATCTATTACAGGAATTTGGTACTGATTATAATCAGATCAATCATCGAAATATTGATTCGAAACAAGTCCACGATTTTTATCGCGGAAAAGAGGTCATCGAACTACAGTTCGAGAATATTCAACGATTGGATTACGAAGGTGTCAAAGGCCGCCTGCTTTCCTCTTCCTACGTCCCTAATATGGAAGAGGCTGGCTATGAACCAATGATTGCTCGATTAAGAACGATATTCGATAAATATGCTATTGATGGGCATGTCGATATCAGATATCAAACCTTGCTCTACGCTGGCAAATTGTAATTGCAGGCAACCTCTTTTGGGTAGCATTGTTTGCTTTATAAATGTCTGAAACAGAATCTCCTCAAGTACCTCCGGTAAGTTCGGATGGTCTGGCCGATCTTGTCCGCGTAAAATTGTCGGAAGACGATCTTTCCTACGATGCCATTAAGAGCGCCATCTATGCCCATAGCCGATACCTTTATGAAAAAGGGCAATCTATTTCCAAGCTCCTTCTTTCGAAAGACTTATTTGAAATTTTGAACCGTCGCCTCGTGTTCAAGACCGCCGCGCATAAGGACTATCCCCATTTCATCACACCATACGGCAATTTGGAAGTGATCGAAATGGACGAAAACCTTGACGAGGCGCTTTCTTTCATAATTGAGCCGTAAGATTTCTCCCTTGCGGTTTCGAGAATTACTGCGGCAAAACGGCCGCTTTCTATAGCGATGAATATTATTGTTTGCGTCAGTCACGTTCCGGACACGACCACTCGAATCAATGTCGGAGCCGACAAAAAGTCGATGGACCCGGCCGGAGTAAAGTTTATTCTGAATCCATACGATGAGTTTGCTGTCGAGGAGGCGCTTCGCCTTCGCGATAAGTTTAAAGGCGAAGTAACTGCCATTTCGGTCGGTGCCGATAATGCAAAGGAAGCAATCCGCCAGGCACTTGCCATGGGCGCCGATAAAGGAATTCTTGTTAAAGGGGATAAAAGCGATTCTTTTCAAGTGGCTGATATGCTTGCAGCAGCGATCAAGCCGCTCAGTCCCGATCTTATCCTGCTTGGTAAGCAGTCGATCGACTTCGATGGTATGGAGATCGCTTCCATGCTTTCGGAGCTGCTCGATCTTCCAGCCGCCACCGTTGCTGTTGCTCTTAACATCGAGGGAAATAAGGCAACCGTTGAAAAGGAAGTCGAAGGCGGCCGCGAGACCATACAACTCGATATGCCATGTATTGTCGCAGCACAGAAGGGGTTAAATGAGCCACGGTATCCCTCGTTGCCGAACATCATGAAGGCGAAGCAAAAGCCAATACAGGAAGTTTCTGGTGCACCGGGAGCGAAACGAACCGAAATCGTTGAAATGACGAAGCCGGAGAAAAAGCGGGCTAATAAGATCGTAAAAATAGATGGGAATGCTTCACAAGCTGCCCATGAACTTGCACGGATGCTCCACGAAGAAGCAAAAATAATTTAATTCTCGCCCTCAACAAGAACGACTATGAATATCCTGGTTTATCTCGAAGAACGTAACGGGCGAATCCGTAAGCCGTCGTTAGAAGCTATTAGTGCGGCACATGCCTTAGGCGGGACCGTACACGCCGCAGTGATCGGCGCAGAAGCCAATGCACTCGTTGAGCAAGCAAAGACTTTGAATGTTCAGACGGTATTCGCCGCTTCTGATGCTCGCCTGGCAAAGTATTCTTCTCGTGCAACGGCTCGAGCACTCGCCGAGATCGCAAAGCAAGCTAATGCCGAAGTTGTTCTCGTCGGAGCCACGGGCCGTGGAAAGGACCTTGCTCCTCGAGCCGCTATTCGCCTTGAGGCCGGCTATGTACCTGATGTGACCGCCTTTACAAATTCTAATGGCGATATCGTTGCAACGCATCCCGTTTATGCCGGCAAGGCACAAATGAGCGTCCGGGTGACCACACCAGTCAAAGTATTTTCAACTCGCCCAAACCTCTGGAAACCATCGAAGGATGCTGCGGCCAGCACGCCAGCGGTGCAAAACGTTAGCGTCTCATTTCAGGATACAGATTTCAGCGAGCACACCACTGCTCTTACTTTATCGCAGGGCAAATTGGATGTTGCCGAGGCTGATATTATCGTTTCTGGTGGCCGAGGTATGCGGGGGCCGGAGCACTGGACACTTATCGAGAACCTTGCCGAAGCTTTCGGCGCTGCGACTGGTGCCTCACGTGCCGTGGTTGATGCTGGGTGGCGGCCTCATGCTGAACAAGTCGGCCAGACTGGCAAAACCGTCTCTCCAACTCTCTATGTGGCAATCGGTATTTCCGGCGCCGTCCAGCATTTAGCTGGCATGTCGAGTTCAAAGACGATCGTCGCAATCAATAAAGATGAGAATGCTCCGATCTTCTCTATTGCCGACTATGGCCTTGTTGGAGACGCATTCGAAGTGTTGCCTGCTCTGACGGAAGAGATCAAAAAGCTGAGATCACATTAAACATAGGTAAAAGTCTCAACGTAAAAGTTAAAAGCTGCGCTCACATAATGTGAGCGCAGCTTTTTTTACTTTAATAACTTAGTCGTTTATTCCCACACGGTAAATTTCACGACTGCATTCCCCAAACGGGCAAAGTAATCGCCCGAGTGTAAATTGCTGAGCAGCATACGCGCCTCCGATGTGCCGGCCATAAGGTCCACGGAACCGCATGGTCTGCCAAGCACATCAACTACCTGAATGGAGCGATTCATTGCTTCCGGATCGGCGGAAAGTATGATCCAGGGCGATTGAACTGAAGCCGCAAAGGAAATTTTTTCACCTTCCTGATTTTGTACGACACCATTGCCACCGCCACCATTCGACTGTGGAATCGGTATTTTTAACAATACATCCGAGGTAGCAAAGGCGTCGGAAGCTAATAGGTACGCGACGCGACCAGAAGGCATCGACGCTGCTACCGGGGTAAGCGTATCATTCGGACTACCGGCGGTCGGAAGCCGAGTCGAGGCCCAGGTGGCACCGTAATCGGTGGTAGCAAGTACGATAGGCTCATTCTGACGAAATGCAAAGCCCATTTTACCATTAAACGTAGCGACGGAAGCAGGTCCAGCAGAAGTATCGTAGGAGACTACGCTCTTCCACGTACGTCCCGAATCGGTTGAGCGATATACACTATCAGCGCCTGCCAGCCAGGACCCATCATCATTCCAATGCAGGAAATTCGCTGCAGAATCTGTTCTTAGCGATGAGAATTTAAAGCTCGTTCCACCATCCGTTGTGTAGGCTACATTGACCACATTCGTAGCGGAGTTTAGAGCGAGCAACATACCGCTCGTCGCACTCGGAAAGTAGAGATGGCTATAATTGACGTAATTATCCGATTTATAGATCGAAGCCCACGTCTGACCGCCGTTTGTCGTCTTGGCAATAAAATAACCTTCACCATTCGAAAGGCTTCCTGTTGCATAGCCGATAGAAACGCTGGGAAAATAAATATTCTGAAGCTGTAAAGTATTATTGATCGAATAAACCGTCCAGCTGGAGCCACCGTTGCTCGTGCTTAGCACAAACACAGAATTGTTTGGAGCCGTACCAGTGTCTACGGACACATAGCCGTTTTGAGGCGTTGGCCAGCTCATGTTGGTGGCAAAAGTACTTACAAAACCCGGAAAATTGATATTCGAAAAATCCGAGCCGGTATCCGCACTGCGTAGCATAGAGTGCGAATTACCCTGGACTGCACCAGCGAGGTATCCGATCGTATCCGTTGCGAAAACGACCTCTGTATACCCGCTTACCAAACTATTATTAATAACACGCCAGGATGGAACCTGTGAAAAAGCGCTCGTGACGGACAGGATTGTCACAACAGCACCCCAAAAAAACTTTCGCATAAACTATCCTTTCTTATATTGCGAAAATACGAAATAGTAAAAGCTGTGTTAAGAAACGATGGGCTTAGCTCATCTTCTGCTTTAAAAGATCAATAGTCGGGATTGGCGTCGGATCGGTACCCGCAAAAAGCCCCATATAAAGGCTGGTCCAATCTGCTAACGCGATAAGACTGAATATCCGCTCGAGGCGCGTTTCGCCTTCGGCAAATAACTCGGTAACCGGCACTTGCTTCGTACCCAATATTTCTTTAAGCGCGCTGAACCGCTTGGCCACCCGAGCATGGTCGTCCGCCTGAGACCGTAATAAAGCGACTGAAAAGTGCTGGACTAAATCTATTGGATGCCCCCATCCATTGATCTCGTTATGATTCATTTCCGGAAGGACATTCCCGAATGCTATATGCTTGGCATTCTCTTGTAACTGCCCACGCCACCGAAGCGAAATTGCTTCCAATTCCTGAGATGAGTAAAAGACCGGAATACGGTGCATCAGGTCGCCTGCAAGATGAAATGCAGTATTAGTATCTTCCAAATGTGCCGTTCCATACTGCTCCGCTAAAGAATCTAAAAAAGCGGCGAGCTTTTCCACATTTTGATTTTCGTTGGAAGTTAATCCTAACTTTTCAAGTGTCAAAAGCACCGGTACAAACGAAAATGCAAGCGCCGCACGAGGCTGCATTCCCGCACGCTGTGAAATAACCGGTAGCCCCAATTGTTTTGCTCGCTCCGCGAGCTTTCCACCGGTCGTAATGCACACGATCGCTAATTTTTTCTCGATAGCTTGTTCGAATGCCGAAAGCGTTTCTTCGGTATTCCCGGAATAGCTCGAAGCAATAACAAGTGTATTCGAATCGACAAAAGAAGGAAGATCGTAAGATCTGTTTACAACGATCGGGACAGGCAGCTTATTTGAAAGATACGATCGGACAAGATCGGCGCCGATAGCTGAACCGCCCATTCCAAGTACTACCACAGAACGAACATTTTGTGGCAACGAGGTACCTTTCAGTCCCACATTCGAAAACCCTATTGCTTCACGAATGTGCTCGCCCATGCGAGCAATATGACCAGCCATATCGCCAGAGTCGATCCGGCGAATATCTTCTGAAGTGATCCGGTGTACAAAGCTCATAGATTACTGGCCGAGTTGTTTGCGAAGTGCCTGTATTTGAGTAAATTTTTCGTTTGCTGCGATGGCGATCGATTTATCCCGATCGCTTAATTCCTCAATGTTTGCGTCTAAATCTGGTGTAAGCCGTAGCGCAGCATCGAGAAACTGCTTCGCACTCTCTTTATCACCATGTTGCAATCTCGTCTGCGCATAGCTTACCATCGGAATGGCCTGAAGTAGGCGTGAATCATCCGTATAGTAATCACGCTTACGATAAGACTTATCTCTCCACCGAATTTTCGGCGCTAGTATATCGAAGGTAGTATCTCTCGGTACCAAACGATACGCGATACCGCCAGGCACCACTTTCATATGTGGTGCAAAAAGGTCGTCCCGTTCATCGACCATTTCTTGCGTAATAAAGATCGGACGATCCAGATTGCGTTCGACCAATGCAGAAGTAAATTGCTCATAGGCGGGAGCGATCGCGCCTTCGTTGAACGGTTCACCTCGATCGAACGCCCACAGATAGTGAAGGAAATTATCCATCTCCGGCTTTACTTTGCCGAAAACAGTGGGTGCTCGTTTTATAAGCTCTGCATAATACCATGGTCTATCACGGAGCATCGCTTTATCGATCACCAGTACGTCCGGCCGAAGATGTTCGACTAATTGAAAGTAAAAAGCTCCGCTTACCCAAAAATCCCACTGTGTGGAGAAAATTATAGCGTTAGGCGGCAAATTAGTGAGGACATTTTTAGTATAGTCCTCAACCATGTAATTGCCACTTTCATCAACATCCTTATAGTTTCCTGCTATCTCGATCGTCCCAAGAAGGATCACTATCGCTGCTAGCACATATTCTTTTTTGATCGTCGATGCATATCTCGCTATAGCAATCGCCCCTGCACCGATCCATAGCGAGATCGCAAGATAAGCCAGCAAGAAGTATGAATCAATATCGTGAATGTCGTAATTGATCGAATAAAGAAGACAACCGAAAAAGAGAAGAAGCGTAAAGGCAAGAATGTGAGTTCGCCGCACGCTTGCAGACATGAACATCTGCCACACTCCGGCAAGCGCTATTATTGCACCTAGGATCGTAAACTCTTTGGGCACTCTCGACCAGAAATATGCCCACTGTTTGGCAGCCGCACCTGAACCGCTGAACATCCAAATTTTGTACTGGCCACCGGTTACATGACGCAGAAAGGCACCCCAAGTTGTCGGATGTCCCCAATCCATGATTGGATACATCGCAGATCGGATGGGGAGATAAATATAAACTGCCAGACCGATGATAAAAAAAGGTGCTAACTTAATAATTCTTCGCCAGGCAGATCCTGCAAAGCCGTAGCGGGCGAAGAACATGTAGAGTGTCGCAGGAGCGATAAGAATTGTCGTCATGTGGTTCGCAAAGCTGAGCCCCAGCGTTAATGCGAACAATTTTCCATCCCGTGCAACATTCTCGTCTTCTTCCTGGCGAAGCATTCTTAAAAAGAAGGTCAATACTATCGGCACCATACAGAGATGCACCGGATAGACTTCGATCGAAGTCGATTGATCCCACCAGGTTGCACTGAAAGCCGCCGCTACCCCTGAAGCAGACGCCGCAAGTATTGCTAAGGGTAGTGGACGGAGAGTAAACGACGTCGCTTTATTTAAAGAACCCTTATTGGTATTTTCCATTAAGCGTCGGCTTTTATTTTTTGTCGACGCCCCTTTACTCTCGACTCTCTTCTCTTTAATCCCGATACGCTCCGGCATCCAATATTGGAATAATTCGGTCGCGAGAAAGACGATCCCTCCAGCACCCAGCGCCGTGAAAAACGCTGCCATGATATTCAGGTGAAGTATTGCTGAGCCCGCGATGGGAAGATGCGCGAAGATCCATCCGATCAGTGTGAATAATGGATAGCCTGTTGGATGCGCAATACCAAGTGTGGTACAGACCGTTGCCAGTTCACCGGCATCGATCCAATCGACACTTGGCGCCAGTGTTTGAAGGTATATAACAAACGCAACCAACGCCACAAGAATGGCGAAATATACAGGACGGGAGAGTAGCCTTTCGAATATCGTCACAGACCGAATTAAACCACCCTTATAACTCCGAGAGTGCCCTTATCGCCAGATAAGCCTGCATAGCCGCCCCGGCCTTCAATGCCGATTCGTCGATAGTAAAATGATCGTTGTGAATGTCGGCCGTAATTCCAGCCGCTTCATTGCGAATTCCGAGGCGATAAAATGTCCCTGGCACTTTTTCTAAATAATAAGCAAAATCTTCTGCTCCCATTAAGCGCTCGGCTTGGAATACTCGTTCTGGACCGAATAATTGCAGTGCACAGGACTCGGCGAACATGGTTTCTTTCTCGTCATTGACAAGAACGGGATACCCCAGATCGATATGAATATCCGCTTCCGCCCGGGCCGAATAGCAAATTCCATTTACGATCTCATGGACTCGCTTATGCGCAAATTCTCGCCACTCTTTGGACATTGCACGAAGAGTGCCTACTAACTTTACTTCATTCGGAATAATATTCGGAGCAAATCCTCCGTGAATGCTACCGATCGTAATAACGCCTTGTGCAAATGGATCGAGATTGCGCGATACCAACGTCTGCAGTGCTAAGATGACTTGCGCACTTACGATTACGGGATCGATCGCATGATGTGGACGAGCGCCGTGACCTGATTTGCCTTTTATGGTGATATAAAGCTCATCAGCGCTTGCCATCATCTCACCGGCACAAAATCCGACGGCACCAGCATCAGCCTGCGAAAGCACGTGTAACCCAAATACTTTTGAGACGCCTTCCAACGCACCATCTTCTATCATATATGGTGCTCCACCAGGATTCCGCTCTTCGCTCGGCTGGAAAAGGAATCGTACTTCACCATTGAGTTCATCCCGCAGTTCGGAGAGGATCATCGCTGCACCCAAACCAATTGCGGTATGGGCATCATGTCCACAGGCGTGCATTTTGCCAGGATTTTTTGACGCAAATGGAAGCCCTGTTGCCTCTTGGATCGGCAGCGCATCCATATCGCTGCGAAGCGCGACAGCTTTACCGCTCTTCTTTCCTTTTAAGCTGGCAACGATACCCGTCCGAGCCACACCGCGCTTTACATCCAAGCCGATTTTTTCCAGTGTTTCCGCAACCAATACACCCGTCTTAATTTCTTCGAATGCCAGCTCGGGGTGCTCATGGATAGTCCGGCGAAGGCGAACGACTTCTGGAAAATATTTTTCGGAAAGCGATGTGATCTTCTGTTCTAACGACATACTCTTGTTCCAGGTAACAGGTGATGAGTAACGAGTAATTTTTACTTCTCGTTTTCCTCCTATTCTTCACCTATTTCAGTACCTGGCCACTGGGAATAGCAACGACGCTAATTCCTGCGACTTTGGTAGCAAAAAACGCAAAGGCAGTTCCATAATTGGAGCTGCCCTCTTATGCGTTATTAACATTTATCGTTGAATTACGACTCGCTGTATAAAGCGCTCACCAGCATCCGAGGCAATATCGAGAATGTAGATACCTTCCGCAATGTGACTGAAATCCAGTTGCTGCTCCGCTACTTCACCGAGGTGAGCTTGAACTACATCCGTGACAGCCCGACCCAAGAGGTTACGCAAGGTGAACGTTAGCGTGCGTGGGGCATGAAGCGTGAGATGAACAGACAATCTGCCCTTCGATGGATTGGGATAAATATCGGCGCTTTCGATCGCACCGCGCATTGCGTTTATGGATAACGCGTAGTGTGGCTTGCTTCCATCTCGAGTTGTCTGGGCTAGTACATGGTTGCGAATGGAATCTGGCAATATTGCAAGGAAGTCGGGTGTCGGCCTATACCAAAAAATAAAGTCTTCTCTACTGCTCAGACCATGATGTATAGACTTCGGAAGGATAATCGGCACTAATTTATCTATTTCCCTATATGCCTTTTTCATAGCACTATCCAAATCCTTTATGTTATCTCCAATATTGAATACACCGTCAGGCGCAAACGAGCGCTTAGTGCCAATGCCATCTGTTATGAAGATCGGTCTAAAATTAGGAGTGCCTATATTATATATTTTCCTGGAATCCAGAATAAGATTATGCCAACCTCCCTTGCGACCGAATCTATCAAAGGTGATGAAAGAATTAGGAAATGCCTTGTAGTAATATCCCGCATTCGAATCATTGCTTTCAATTCCAATTTTTGCAAGTTCGGAATCACTCAGAGTATAGGCAGAAAAAGATAACTGCTGTGAATCTCCAATCGGATTGCTAAAAGCGGAAATTGCGGGTTCCACGTATTCAACGTCAGGATTCATCGCATCCTTATCTATAGGGTAGTCGTCCTTTGGACGTGCGTTTTCCACCCATATTCTTCTTGTTCTTTGGTCACCATTCCTTTCTTTCACAGTCACGAGATACATACCGGAGGAAAGAGAACTCGTGTTTATCCTGACAATATTGTCTCCGGCAACACCATACTGATATATGATTTTTAAGACTTTACCGGTGAGGTTTTGAATTTGAATTTGCACCTCCTGCGCTTCTTCAAGGCAATAAGTGAGCTCTGCAATATTCGTAATTCCACTAGGAGTATTCAAACATTGCGCACCATTGGCCTGGTATTCGTTGAACAACCTAACCTGAGAGTCAGGTAGCATCGCAAACAACTCTGCACTTGGTTTATACCAAAGAATGAAATCTTTGCCCTCTCCATGTGTATGTACGATGACAGGCACCAAATCATTGATATGTGCCATAATAGAATGAAGTCGTTGAATGACAGTGCTGTTCTCTTCGTGGTCGATCTTTTCGTTCAGGTCCTTAACGGTAATCGTATCCACTGTAATGGTTAGAGTCTTTGGCCAAGCGATTGTCGGTTTGGCCTGAGCACTTCCATCATAATAGTGAGCAAGTTGCATTATTGCATCAACCACACTGTCTGATAGTTTACCGATATGTTGACGCATGAGTGGCCAGAGGCGAGGTGGAAAGTCCTTGGCTATCTGTATTTTTACTGTATCATGTTCGACATGATCGTCATCGGTTCGGCTTACGGAGTTAAATCCTAAGGCATAATATCCCGGTACAGCCGGCCTTTTAAGCCATTCGTGGATCTTTTCCATCATCTCATTACTGCCGACCATTCCCCACTCTTTCGTCTTTCCTTCCTCAATATGGTAGGCAACACCTTGTCCATTATCGAATGTAGCAAGGACGGGAAAGAACTTTGGAACTTGCATGGACTGTGGAGAAACTGAGTTACCTCCGCCAACACTATGTGCTGACATCTCCCAAGCTTCCACTTTGTTATCGGAAGTGTAATAGTAACATCGAACCGAATCATCCTTTGTTACAGCGACGCCGATCTTTGCTAACTGCTCTTCAGTGAGATCAAAATAATATTGTTCTCCGCTTGCTGACCAGGGTCCACGTGTGTCTGTTATTGCAACGTGCTCTGTTTTTGCAAGCGTAGCACTTATTGATTTCAAGCTGGCTAAAGGCACTTCCTGCTTTGAACGAGCGGACTGTAGGGCCGGCCCGGCTGTCACATGAGGAGCCGGTTTTTGTAGCCCCCCATTTGCTCCGATATAGAGCAACACTCCTAATCCTGCGATTCCTATCGTTGACATGATAATTCTCCTAACGGTCTTAGTTTTAAGTGACTGGTTAGACAGCATGTCACGCTGGGAAAGGAGTCGATCGATCTCAAGCGAAGAAAGAAGAGGCTGCTCCTCCCGATAGCTCGCGAAGAGTGGTGCTAGTTCTTCCGAAGGATGAAGGTTATTGTCTTGTGTCTTCATGCTTTCTCCCGAATGAGATATGCGACCTGAGTACGCTTAAAGGATGAGAGTGAAGATGCCGAGGTGGCGGCCGATGCCGGCATAGCATCCTGAGGAGATTCCCGCTCGCCTAAGAGTATCGCAAGTTGCTCGCGACCCCGTGCGATACGCGACTTCACCCCTGATAGCGATCCTCCTTGTATCTCGACGATCTCTTTCAAAGATAATCCTGAAATCTCAAAGAGGATCACGGCTTCTCGTTGCTTCTCTGGCAGTTTTGTCAGGGCGCGATCGAGAAATTCGGTATCAACTTTGACTTCCGGCGACGGAGATCGGTGATCCACAATTTGATCGGCTTCCTTACTTAATACACCCCACCACTTTTTCCGGCGTGATCGACGGTAGTATAACCGTCGCGTCGTAGTAAAGGCGTAGCTTGTAAAGGCCTCCGGTGCCCGCAATCCCTCAAAATTTTCGTAGCAAAGAAGGAGCGCGTCGGCAAGCAAATCCCGGCCATCTTCTACATCCATCGTTAACGCATGAGCATAGCGCGAAAGCTTGTTCAGGCATGGCTCAAGTAGAGCCATAAACCTCACATGCTTTTCGCTATTTCGTTTCAGGTCTTGTTGGTCCTGTTGTTTCATGCTGCTTGTTGCACTGGATTTTAAGCCCCAGTGCATCCGATGCAATGACCGGTCACGTTATCGGATATGTATAGGAGAGACACAACCCAGAAAAAAGTCGCATGGACCGCAAGACGCTTCTACTTCGCCCTACTCTCGATTATTGCGACCGACTGTTGAGGATCATCTATCAAAAACTCATGGCCACAACCTGCCATAATTTCGACGGTCATTTGAGGGAACATTTCCTTCAAACGAGAAATATCCTCTTCACGAAACGCCGAATTACCGGGCTCACCCACTATAAGCGTCAAGCGGGAAGCAACTGGCTTTAGAAAATTGGAAACATCTGTATACTCCGCCTCACGCACGATTCCATCGAGCAGGCCAGTGGACGTGCTATACTCTGAGTTTGCAAGAACATGTTGCTTCCAACCCTCATCGTATGGAGGATATAATGGGGGAAAATCACCGATAAAAAAGTGTCGGACACTTGCTTTTATCATCGGCAATGCACGAGCAGCGATAGAGCCCCCGGTTGAATGACCGAACAATACCACTTCCTTCAATCCAAAATGATCGATGACTGCCGCAACGTCAGAGGCTTGATGTTCGACTTTCCATCCGGTCAGCGGCGCGCCGCTCTTGCCGCGGCCCCGAAGGCTTATAATTATTGTCCGTTTCGTAAGATGCTGCTCGACATTCTGAGCAACATCCTCAGCGGAATTGATCATGCCTGGGACTATTACAACCGGAGTTCCTCCAACAGAAGCATTGTATTCGATACAATGAATCGGGACTCCGTAATTATCGATCACATATTCTACTTTTTCCATACGAGAGTTTTAGCGCTTCATTGGTTTAAGTGTAAGTCGCTTCGTTGAAGTTTTCTTCGTAGAGTCTTTAAGAACTTCACTAACAGTTGGTTCTGTAACAATATGAATTGGCACCAGAATTCGGCGCAATTCTTTCACGATCTGTTCTACCGATTCCTCTTGCCGTTCGTTAAGATAAACGATCGTACTTCCCTTTCTACGACTCTCTTCGACCCACCGCGAAAGTATACGCATTTCATCGATCTCCGGCTTACCACACTCGGGTGGAATGGCCGCCGTAGGCCCGAAGTACATTCTTAGTTGCCTCTCCAACCACGATCGAGCAATATCTAAATTCAAGACACCCAATATCTTTTGCTTTATAAGGCGGCCATAGCGCACAAAAAGCACTTCACATTCACCGTTCGCGGTCGGATTCAAAATGACATAGTCGCTGGCGCTAACACTCGCTGATGGCCGCTCTCCGGAACCGAGCACTCGCTGTAACTCGATCAATCTAAACTTTAGAAACTGTGCCTCTTCAAAGTCGAGACGTTCCGCTGCGGCCATCATCATTTTTTCGACCATCGCAAGAATTCCTTCATGGCCGGCAGCAAGGAACTCCTGCAGGCGCTTTACTTCAAGGCGATAGTCTCCCTCACTTTGCAGCAAGGCGCATGGAGCATCACAACGCTTGATCTCGTAATAGATACAGGGCTTAACATCAGCACCGATCCTGAATTTATCACCGCACTCTCGAAGCTTAAACGCTCGATTCAAAATTTCAATAAGCGCCTCGGTAGCCTCCCTCGATTTAAACGGACCGTAATATTCACCGCCATCTTCTGCTGGCTCTCGAGCGAACGATAGCGTTGGAAAGGCTTCATTCAAACTAAGGCGAACAAAGCTCTGCGGCTTATACCACCGCTCCATCGAGTTAAAGCGCGGACGGAATTCCTTGATCTTCTTACTCTCGAGTAAAAGTGCCGAAAGCTCACTGCCGGTCTCCTCGAACGTAATATCCTTTGCAAGACGCATGAGTTGCGTAAGCTTTGTCCCTTCCGTATTAGCTCGAGAAAAATAAGAAGAGACCCGATCTCGTAAATTCTTCGCCTTGCCGACATACAGCACCTCACCCGATGCGTTCATCATCGTGTAGACGCCGGGCCGCTCCGGGAATGCTCGTACTTTCTCCCGAAGGGACAAGTGGCGCTTCGTCTGCCTTCGGCCATAATTCGGCCGCACAAATTGAAGCCGCAGAAAATCCTGGAGCGAATGGATATCCAATTCAGCGGCCAGGTCGATAAAGCGAGAAAGAACTTTGGCCGTCGCTTCGGCATCTTCCAGCGCTCGATGTTGCTTCGCATTACGAATTCCGAAATAGGCTTGCACGCTTTCGAGCGATTTGCTTCGAAGTTGCGGAAGCAATCGGCGGGCAAGTCGACAGGTACACAGTAAGTGCTGGGCTCCTGCCGCATCAGAAAGCGTAAGCTCCTGGTTGGCGCGAGTAAATGACTCGACGAGAAATCCGTAGTCGAACTTCACATTGTGCCCGGTGAGAACAAACGCATCTTGCTTCGATAGAAACTGCTGGATCCCAGGCAATGCATCTTCGAATCGAGGTTGGCCGTATACCATCGCATTCGAGATACCCGTATGATGCGTTATAAATGCTGGAATGAACTGCTCCGGATTTAAGAGTTGCTGATACGACTCTACGATCTTGCCACCTTCTACTCGTACTAGACCGATCTCGGTGATGCGGTGGCGCGTCGAACTGAGCCCCGTCGTTTCAACGTCGACAACAACAAACGAGGTATCACGGACTAACATTGTGCTTCGGACGCTTTAATAATACCGGCTGCTCTGGTTTGCGACGAAGAATAAAACGAAGGCTGCTCGGCTCCGACGATAAGAATGTCAGACCCTTCGGAAGATCGACGATCGGCTCGACGGCGTGGGCCGTATCGAAAACAAATGGAGTATACGAAACGTGAGCATGAATCGCATCGGAAGAAAGCTTCGCCAGGTCTTGTACACCACCTCGTACCATCACATTGATCGCGCCAGGTATTAATACTACATCAAACTGTGGAGGCAACGCTTCGACCGTAACAGGAATATTCGTCATCCTCCGCTCGCCCAGCGCTTGCACGGCTACATGGATAGCAATTTTCGAGCTTGGAATTGTAAGAAAATTATCGAGCGAATCACTAAGTGGAAGGGAGCTTTCAACATCTTCCTTTACATCGCTCGCAACGAGCACCTGGGTCGGGATCGTATTTAAAGAATCGAGAATCGTTTGCGAGCCCGTAACCATAACCGTTCTGGGAGCAATTTGCGGCTCACCAACTACAGTGTAGCCCTTCGCTGGCACTACGTCCAATTGCGGCACAACGGTCAGCCGCTTTTCGATCGCTTTGCCAAACTGTAGCTGGAGTGAATCGGGATCGACCTTCATGACGCGCAATTCGCTCGGCAGCATCGCAGCATTCGCGATCTCATCGCTATGTAAAACGAGTGGAGTCGCTGGCTGAACCGACCGATCCGTAAGATCGAATCGGAAATCCGCATTCTTCGTAAAACTCATCAGTATGATCTGCCACCCGGCACCACGCACCCGAGCATGAAGACGCTCGGGAAGACCTGAAGTGAGTGCAAATCCCTTCGGGGCACTGAGCTTTATAGGCAGATCGACGTCCGCTTCGTATGCCGCTGAAAGACGGACATAGGCCCACAAGAGCGCCGAAAAAACAAAGGCGCCGAAAAAGATCAGAATGGAGCGAGCGAGACTCAAGTTGCGTACTAAATACCAAGTATCGAGTATTGGAAATTATATCGAATCGATGCCCTCAACGTCTGCATCCATCGACGATAATTTTCGCCAGACCCGATCGTTTACTTCGAATGAGAACCCACGTCCCGCCAAAAACGTGTACAATTTCTGCTTGCGCTTTCTATTATCACCCTCGCTTTTTAGGATACGAGGCCAACGCTTCTCGGCAGCTTTTAACGCTCGGTCCTCATCGCTTTCCTCGCCATTCAATTCAGCGATCGCCTGCTCGATCGTTTCCTTATCAATTCCCTTCTGCGACATTCCGAACGCCAATTGCTTCGAAGAGATCGGCTTTCGGGCGAGCTTATCATGAACGAACGCTCGGGACCACGCCTCATCATCGATCAGCTTATGCTCCAGAAGAAATTCGATGACCTTTCCAATAATACCATCGGGGATGTCATCCTTTCGAAGTCGATCTCGTATCTCCTTCTCACTTCGAGCGCGATAGTTCAGGAAGCCAAGAGCGATCCGTTTGGACTCGACAAAAAGATCGAAGTCCGATATCTTTTCAAAGAGCTCACGGTCGATGTAATCGCCTTTACGAAGGCGAAACTCGGCAATAGTCTGATCGCAAACGCCGAAGGCAAACTCACCATCTAAAAAGATAGAGGCTCGGCTCTTATCCTTTTTCTGACGAACGATAGAGGTGATCTTGCCTTCCATACCGTTGTAAAAGTCAGTGGCTCAGCATTTATCTTCTGTTCCACTGCGGCGCTGCCATTACTTTTTCTTCTTCTCCTCGATCACTCCGCCGACAGCGACATTACCATTAGCCATTACACCATTCGATGGCGTGATCGAAATTCCAAGCTTCTCTCGGACGGCACCTTCGACTTTCGAGAACGAATCCGCATTCTCTTTAAGGAACACCTTCACTGAATCGCGGCCCTGACCGATACGCTCACCTTCGAACGAGAACCACGAGCCTGACTTCTGAATGATATTATTCTCGATCGCTACGTCGATCATGTCACCCATCTTCGAAATGCCCTCGTTGTAGAGCACGTCGAACTCCACTTCGCGGAAGGGCGGCGCCAGCTTGTTCTTCACGACCTTAACGCGCACACGGTTACCGATAATATCCGTTCCCTCTTTGATCACATCGCGGCGGCGAATATCGAGGCGGACCGAGGCATAGAACTTCAGTGCATTACCGCCCGTCGTCGTCTCCGGATTACCATAGAGCACGCCGATCTTCGAGCGAAGCTGGTTCGTGAAGATGACCGTCGTGCCGGACTTACCGATGACCGCCGTGATCTTACGCATCGCCTGGGACATCAGGCGCGCCTGCGCGCCCATTTGGGCATCGCCCATCTCACCTTCAATTTCTGCTCGTGGCGTAAGCGCGGCAACGGAATCAACAATGATGACATCGAGCGCAGCCGAACGAACGAGCTGCTCTAAGATATCGAGCGCTTGCTCGCCGAACTCCGGCTGGGAAAGAATAAGCTCGTCCGCATTGACGCCGAGCCGGCGCGCATAGTTGACATCCAGCGCATGCTCGGCATCGATAAACGCCGCATTACCACCGCGCTTCTGGGCCTCGGCGATAATGTGGAGACAGAGGGTCGTTTTACCAGAGGATTCCGGTCCGAAGATCTCGATGATACGTCCGCGCGGCACACCGCCAATACCGATCGCGGCATCCACCGACAGCGAACCCGTCGGGATCACATCGACCTTGACGTGCGGCTGATCGCCAAGACGCATGACCGATCCCTTACCATGGTTCTTTTCGATCGCGTCCATCGCGATGGAAAGTGCACGTTTACGAGCTTCTTTAGTTGCCTGGTCGAGTGACATAGTTTCTCCGTGTTGCGAGCGTTTAAGCTAAAGTCAAAAAAATTTGATTTTGTGTTTTGTTTGCGATTCATTAATCGCGTTGGCTTTCTCGATTTTTATTGCGAAAAGCCGATTTGGACCATGATTCCTATTTCTCATCAATCGTCCTTACGAATAGGTGCCCATCATCCACAAGAACAATATACGAACAAATCCGCCGCGACCATTGGTGCCGGGATTGGCACCGAAAAATCGAGGGATGAATCGCGAGTGGTGAGTGCTGAACGGTGAGTGATGAACGCTGAATGGAAGTGAAGAAGAGCTGTAACTTCCTGATTCCCCCTTTGGGGAATTTCATTCTCCATTCTCAACTCTCCGTTCTCCACTAGCCATTCACCGTTCAGCATTCACCACTCATTATTTGGCACCGAGTTTGGACATACCTCTTCTAATTGAAGAAAGGTATTACCATGAAGTATTCACTTAAAGCCTCCGCTCTTCTCATCACCGGATTTTTTGTCATGATGCTCAGTGCCTGCGGTTCATCCCAGCAAACGGCATCAACGCCGTACTGGGCGCCGGTCTATTCGGATGCGGCTTCCGTGCCGTATTACTACTTCCCCGATTACGGAATGTATTACGACGCCCGAAGCGGTCAGTATTACTACCAGAACAATGGTGCATGGGTCTCCAGCGCGACAGTGCCTTACGGTGTCGACCTCGACAATTCCTATGTGGTCATGCTCGACCGTAATTCACGTGAACCATGGGAAAACCACGCCTATTACCAACGCAATTATCCGGCGTGGGCCGAACAGCATTACGATCAGATCGCTCGCGACCAGCGTCTTATTACTAACGTACCCTATGGGCACACCGTCGTACCGCGGGCCTATAATGAAAATGACGGTCACGTGATCTTCGAAGAGCGCGAGCATGCGAGAGATCAGGCGGGCAACCGTCCGGCATGGGCGCGTGTAGGCACCCGCGAAGTGCCGATGTCACAGATCGCGCCGAATATGCCACGCGAAGCGCGGGAATACAAGTATGGAGGAGCAGAGCGCGGTCGGTAACTCGCGACTAAAAGCTTCTCGGGTCAATGGAGGATAAGCTACCGCTTATAAAGGTTGTACTCGTATTTATCGACTTCCAACCTTCTAAGTTTACCGTTTTCGTATTCCCAAACCTCGGATAAGGTATGATCGGCTGATTCGATGTATTCATACGTAGTATAAATACCGTTCGACTCCGACGAGATCACGCGGCCTGATGTATCAAAACAAGTGGTGGATGGGCTGTTAATATTCCATCCACTATCTCGTGGATCCGGTTTAAACCTGTTCCACGAGTCACTTTTAGCACAACGAGTCAGCGAATCATAATCCCTTTGATTACCAGGAAGAGTGTCTCCATTTTCAGCAAGTTTAAAATCCACGATTCTTTCGTGATGCGGGACCGAATAATCGTGTAAAGTATAATAATACTCTCTTTTGGAAGGGGGATCACCGAACATTTGCCGAGGCAGCGTACTCAATTCCTTCGATACCAGCCGACCATATTGGTCGAATCGTTCTACGATCTTATCGGTAAGCACACGAGGACTATCAGAATAATCACGCTGAAAGATATCCATCGGTCTTTGCGGTCCGCCATAGCGGAAGTGGGATTCAATTTTCACCCTTTTAACAGAATCATACATTATTACAATAGAGTCGCCTCCAAGATATGCAACAGTACTATCCTGTTTGAGCCTATAGCTCGCTTTCTTATTCACTGTAGTATCGGGAGCGAGGCCGGAGCGCCAGTAAATCGTGGTATCTATCGTGAACCAGGTTCGCCGGGTTGAATCAAAAAGTATTTTTGATGTCCAAAGCTCTGAAGAGGAAGAATCCTTTAAAAACCGGTTATACTTATCATAGAGGAGATATGATTCTGGAGAGCCCGAATAATAGGTAACCTCCCGAATACTACTATCCGGCAGTAAGTAAAAACGAAATTCACGTTCTACCACAGTATCGGTGCGAGCAGAGTCGTAAATAACTTCGTAATGCTTCCAATAACTCACATGATGGTTTCTCATAAAGATGACCTGAGGCTCGCCTCCAACACTATCCGGTAATTGCTGGGCTGAAGCTACCTCAGAAGCAAAAGATAAGAGAAGGATTATGGCACATACACAACGCATATTATGCTCTTGTTCGAAGCTTACACCTCATTCGTTTTACTTCTTCGCTCCCTTACAAACCTTCTTGCATCGCGTGCGCGGCGAATGATGCCTTTAGCTGAGAGTGCGACTTCTGTCCGCATAGTGAAGAATTGCAGGAAGGCAAGGACCGTCATCGAGATAAGCACGGCAAGCGCCTGACCGCGCGAGGCCATCAGTGGTACGAGAATATAGCTTGCCGCAAAGAACGAGGCTACAGCACCAAGCGTAGCGAGGAAGAGTCCCTTTGCCTTGCCCATACCGATAAGCGCGTTCGTGCCAATAAGCGAGAGCGGCAGCGTAAAGCCGGAGAGAATGAGAATTTGGAAGACGACCGCACCGGCATCGTAATGCCCCTGGTAGAGAATTCGGAAAATGATCGGCGCGCCAATAGCAAGAATGAACGAGACCGGCACCAGCACAGCAAATCCAAGAAATAATAATTTCTCGATGAGCGTCCCGAGACCAGTGAGATCGCGTTGCGTGTACAGGCGCGAGGTCATCGGCACTACAAGCAGCGTTGCCCCTTCGCGCACGGCATCGAGAAAGCGATAGATGTTCTTTGCCGCACCGTAGATCGCGACCTCTTTGGGTGTATAGTAAAATCCGACGATCAGTCCATCCGACCACTGCTGAAGCGTAAGCAGCGCGCTGGTCCCGGCCTGAAACCTCGCAAACGATAGCATGCGCGTGTACTCATGGCGTGGCACACGAAAGAGCGGCATGGTGAAAAAAGCTTTCGCACAAAAGACACATGCTACAACGCTCGAAAGCGTCGCGCCAATGATATTGAGATAGAGGAAGTCCATCGCCGTGTGGAACATCCCGAGTGCATTCGCAAGTACCGTAAGGATCAGAATTGATCCGAAGAAAGCAAGGTCAACCCAAAAGATCGCGTTAATTTGAAGGTCGATCTGCAAATACCGAATACCGACATTCCGAAAGATACTGAGCGCAATAAGCAGTGGCAGGAGCGGAAGCATTGCTCCCAGCTCCGGGCTAGTGAAAACTTTCGCCAGGTCCGACGAAAACAGTGCAACGATGACGCCCGAGCCCAGCATCGTAAGCGTATAGAGATTGAATCCTCCGGCTAACACATGTTGCACCTCGGCTTCGTGTTCGGTCGCGAACTTCACCATCGGTTGGAGGAAGATCGAGTCGGCGAGTACGCACAGAACGAGAAAGATCGACTGGAAGAGAAAGAATGCGCCCCACTCCTCTGCCGGGATGACGTTAACGACGAGAACAATGACTCCAAAGCCGTAGAGCAGGAGCAATGTTTTATCGGCAACGGTCCAGATGCCTTTATCGAGATGTTCGGAAAGCTTCATTCAGTGGTCGGTCCCAGAGCGATACGGACCTCGAAGGCCCCCAGCGGTTTTTGCGCCGTAAGATGTATCACGAGCGCTTTTTGCTCAACACGATACGAGGGCGAAAAGTCATACGTTTCGATCTGCTTTGTATCGAATTGGCCTTTAAAGACGAACATGACATGGTCGCCACGCTTATTGGAGAACCCCAGCGAGCCTTGTTCGGTCGTAAACTCGTGCTTCCATTGCGGATCGAGGTGAAAGCGCCATTCGGCAGATGTTTGCTCGTGCTCGAACGCATCGTGAACGATGGCGATAGCGCCGCCTACCATTACTTTCCGCGATACACCATTCCATTCGGCACACTTGCCGAGCACGATCGCATAGTCATTACTGAACTCGACGCTCGAGAGTCGCGCGTTCGGCCGCACGCGATGCCATCCAAAATTCATACGCTGAACGGCCTCGCTTCCCCGTCCGACCTTCAGCCCATTATGGGCTGTCTCCCCGCGAAACCTCGCCCGCGATTCTTTATCACCGTTATAAACATACGTACCGGGATCGGTCACTACCGGAAGCCCCCCCAGATAGATGACCGGGCTGAGGTAATCATCGTGCGCGTGGGAGCTATAGCCTGCGCCACCCATACCGAACTCGCCTCCGCGGACAAATGCAAACGAATTCTCCATATGAATGGCCGCTTGTTCCGCTTCAGGGAAGTATCCATGCTCGAAGGCCGGAGTCGTTGTAGCCGGACCAAAGAGATACGTCTTCCACGCGTCGGCATCGCCCTCGAAATAGATCGCCCAGCCATCATCGGCATCGCCGTAACGAATGACTTCGCCATTCACTGTTAGCGCCGAGAGATACGTCTTCATTTTAGAAAGACGTTCTTGGAATTCAGCGCTCATCGGTTGCAACTCACGCGTGGAAACACGATCGGCGAGATCGAAAAAGTGCGTGACAAATTGATGGTACCAACTGGTCGCTTCGCGCGTCGCACCATCCGCAAATGTTTGGCGAAGGATCTCTCGCTCGAGGATCTCTCGGGCTGTTTGCGAGTACGTATCACGATCGGGGAAATCCCATACATTACAAAGAACGAATAATCCTGCTGCTTCGCCGATAAGGTGGTTCGTCGGCACCACTTTATCCATCGAGAGATCGGCAGCAAGGTATGCGGCTTGTTCGTAAACAGACCGCGCAATGCTTGCCCTGGAATGAACCTCGAAACCCGAATCTCGCAATAAGACGAGCGTGGCCGTCCACGATAGCAACCGGATCGAGATCTCGAGCGCGCTCGCCCAGTTGATACTTCCCGCAAAGGGATTCTCTTCTATCCACGAAAGAATTCGGCGCTCGGCTTCTCGTGCATATTTTTCATCACCGGTGAGGAGAGCGGCTTGGCTGAGCGTTGTCAGGTCCTTAAAGCGGTTGATCTCCCAGACTATCTTTACATCTCGAGGCGTATCCGGCCCATGAAGTTTTTGCTCGGTGTAATGCCGGCGGGGCCAATGCTTTTGCTCGAAGGGATCGTATTCCCACGGTCGCTCGAGGCGCGTTTGGTACGGAAATGTAAAAAAGAGATTCTCATCCCGTAGCATCGCTTCCGCTCGCTCCAGGACCACTTTAAGATCTGGCTGGAGCGGCACTATCTCCCCGCGTCCGAACTGCTTGAGTAATGCGGTGGCTTTGGAGCGTGGCACTGCTTCCAGCATGCGCTCGTAGCGGCGGCGCTTAATCAGCTTACGGCGAATGAAATCGAGTGTCCCGAACGGTCCGAGACGCTTTAGCGGATTAATAACGGTAGCGAGAGAAGGCAAAGTATTCTGTCGTCACAAATTAGATTCGTCCTGCCAGCTTGCGGCTTTCCACGGATCGGCCGGCGTCGGACGCTCGAGATGAAACACGGCACGGCCATCGACGTGCTCGATGTCGCCCGCGTTCAGGGTCACATCGAGCGAAAAGATACGCGTGATGTTATAGGATGTTGCAGTGCCGGAGGAGTCAAGAATATCTCCCCATAATAAGGTAAGCGCATCGGCGTTCTCGAAAAGCCCGGCGGTCGCTCGCATTTCGTCGTCACGTCCCCACTGAATATCGACTCCCAGATTATAATCCCGGAAGCTGAAGATAAAATCGGGCGCGATGAGCGTACCGTACAGGGTGGTATCCTTAAACTCATAGGCATATTTGAATGCCTGAAAGTATCCGTCGATCGTATGCGGATCGCCAAACTGAGCACTCGACGTCGTCTCGTCTAACTTCGGCGCGAAGGGATTGCACCCCGCAATAAATGCGACGGCAAGAACGCCAAATAATAGCTTCATCTGCATTTAGGATGATAGCTTGACTTTAAGATCGGTCCACGTCGGACCGGTACCGCTCTTAGGCAGGAAATCGGACCACGACACGATGCGCCATTCTTTGGTCCCTTGCTCCGTCGTTACCAATGCCAGTTGCATTTGAAAAGAGCCTTGCACCACACTCGGCAGTACCGTTGAACTCGATGTAGGAATGGAGATCGTGTAATCTGCCGAGATCGATGCGGTCGTGCTTCCGGTCTCGTCCGTCACTTCATTCGAAAGCAGCACCGTAAGCTGACTCTTTGCCGGTAACAGCGAACTTAATCTCGAAAGCCATGCACGTTCCGATTCAACCGTCCAGTTCGTGAAGATACTTCTGGATGTTTGGTCGAGCCCGGGGGCAGGCACAAAGGAAAAGCTCTTCGTGCCAGAAGATGTCGAGTCGGTGGTGCCAATGAATGCTCTAATGTAATCCGGCGCATCGAGCGATTGCAGTGTACCGGTAAAATTTTGGAGCAGATAAGTAGGTGTGGTCGCCGGAGTCCAGATGAAGGTATTGGTGGTATTCGGCGGCTCAGGCGTGCGAGTGGAAAAGAGGTCACAGCCCGAGAGGGTGATAAGGAATACTGCAACCAGTAAGAACGCTCGGGTCATCGCTGAGCGAACATGATAAGCCGTGGAGAGGAATCCCGGTCATAATTGCTGCCCGAATAGGAGCCGAACACCCGGATCAGTTTAAGCCCGGCTTTCGAAAACATTCGCTCAAAATCACTTAGATCGAAAAGGCGCACCGACTCGATATATTCTCGCGCCTCGGTGGCATTACGGAGAAGCAATCGTTTTTCAATACGGCCATCTTCGATCCAGCGCATTTGCACGATCCGTGTCCCATTCGGAAGCAAGCGTTCATCATGCGGCACGATCGTTCTTTGTACCCAGGCACTATTGAAGAAATCGATAACGAAATAGCCGTTTGGCGAAAGATGTTCGGCGACCGTTCGGATCACTTCCTCATTTTCTTCATCTTGATCGAAGTACCCGAAGCTCGTAAATAGATTTGTGACAAGATCGAACTCTTCCGGGGGAATTTCTCGAATATCACGCTCCAAAAATCGGATATGAACGCCGTGTTCTTTAGCGGCTGCCTGAGCTTCCGCAAGCAGCGTTGGGGAAAGGTCGATGCCGGTTACATCCTTATAGCCGCGTTTAGCAAAGGAGATAGCGTGGCGGCCTGAACCGCACGCCAGATCGAGCACACGGCGCGTCGGATCGTGCCCGATCGTGCGCTCGATCAGTTCGATCAACTGCTCTGCTTCGCTCTCGTCGCGATGCTCGTAGACGACACTATAATTCGCATCGCGAAACCAGTCTTTATACCAGGTCATAAGGTAGGACAGGCTTTTAGCCTGTCAAACGGCGGTTCTTCCTTCCAGCGCTCGGGCCAGCGTTGCCTCATCTGCATATTCGAGGTCGCTTCCGATGGGAATGCCTCGAGCGATACGCGACACACGGTCCACCAATGGCGAAAGTAACTTCGCCAAGTAAAGTGTGGTCGCTTCGCCTTCCACATTCGGGTCCATAGCAAGGATGATCTCTCGCACTTCCGGGCGTTCGCGTCCGTCAGTTCCCGGACCGTCCTGTCGCAACCGGTCCAGCAGCTCTCGCACCTTAAGCTCCTCTGGCCCTACACCTTCGAGCGGCGAAAGCGAGCCGCCAAGCACATGGTACAATCCCTTAAACTCATTGGTCCGCTCGATAACAAGGACATCATTCGGTTCTTCGACGACACAAATGACCGAATGATCGCGTCGTGGATCCCGACAAATGGGGCACGGGTCCTCCTCAGTAATATTCGCGCAAATGCTGCAGGTATGTACGCGCTGTTGAAGCGTACCAATAGCCTCCGCAAGAGCAACGACATCTTCGCGCGGCTGCTTTAACAGATACAGTGCGAGACGCTGAGCCGTCTTTCGACCGATCGTCGGTAGACGCGAAAGACGCTCGATCAGAGTTTCAAGTGCAGGCGATGTATAGAGCATGGAATAGAACCGGGATTACGCGGATTGGATGGATTTTTCGGATATTCTTTTTAATACAAGCGGCTCTCTCAAAGCCGCTACCGCTGCAATAGCTGCTATCTCCATTATTAATTTTTAGACGGAGATAAAATAGCTCTCGAATTTATGAGGCGTTTTATTTCAAGGCTCTTGGAGCCAAAATTTAACAACAGGCCAACCCGGAGGTTGTACGCTTCCAAATAATTTTTAGCCTGAGCTAAATGCACATCTTCAAGCACAGCAACAGCTTTGAGTTCGACTGGAATGCGGTTCGCAATAAGAAAATCAACACGCCTGGCTCCGACGACTTTGCCATCATAATGAATCGGAATCTCGTACTCACGAATAAATTCGAGTTCTGTTTTCGCCAGCTCGATTTCCAAAGCGTTTTGGTAGATCGACTCCTGAAAGCCATATCCCATCGTCGTATGTACTCGCATTGCGCAACCGATGACGAGACCGGTAAGGTCACCATCCTCGAGAGTTAATCCGCTAAGTTTTGACATATTAAATTTAGATCCAGAAAATCCATCCAATCCGCGTAATCCTGGTTATGTCCGCATTATGACATTGGAAAGCCTGGTGGTAAAAACGATTTTGCAGCATCGGCCATCGTAGTGTCGGCAAGCTCTTTCGAGCGCTCCAAGGCACGATTGACGGCGGCGACGATCAGGTCCTCGAGCATCTCGGAGTCCTTCGGATCGATCACCTCTTTATCGATCTCTATCTTCACGATCTGCTGTTTACCATTAACGGTAACTTTTACCATTCCGCCACCCGATTCCGACGTTACGGTTTGCCCGGATAGGTCCTGTTGAACTCGTGCCATTTGCTCCTGCAATTGTTGGAGCCGCTCGAGCATTTTCGACATGTCTTCAGCCATACATTCCTCACTCTTCAAATTCGCTTACAATTTCTGCGGTCTCCGTTTCCGGATCGATGTGCACACGCAGCACATTCGGTCTGCAGCAAACGGCGCAGTCCTCTATATATTCCTGATCGAGGCCCTGCGATTCATCGACGACCGTTTCTATTTCCTCGCCACAAACGGCACAGGTATAGGTTGCAAGCATAGTGTTAGAAAACAATAGGCAGCCGGATTTAGTCCTACCTTTGTTCTGCGTAAGAAGTCTTTCAATAGCAAAATCTGTTCAAATTCTGAGACATCTCACCAGTTTTCGGAATGGATATTTCTTCGCTCCCCTACTTTACGCCGCTTGTTAAGGACTATATTTCCCGGTTCGACTCGTCCGCGATCCATAATTTTTTCGACCTCAGCCCTCGGGCACCGCACGAGCAATTTCGAAAGATCATCGACCGGCGTCTCCTTCGCGAGCGCTCTCTTCCTGCCGAGCATCGAAACACGGTCGTCGATTCGATTCGAAATTTACACGCTTCACTGAATGGGCTGACCGATGCCGCCGAGCACAATCTCGAATTACTTCGAAAGCCACAGACAATGGCTGTGGTCACCGGTCAGCAGACCGGAATACTCGGCGGGCCTCTTTATACGTTCTACAAAACGTATAGTGCGATACAGTTAGCGAAATCACTCTCCGCGAAGTACGAAGGCTTTGCATTTGTGCCTGTCTTTTGGATCGAAACAGAAGACCATGATCTCGAAGAGATCTCATCGGTACATGTACTCGGCGCGGAAGGACAGGTTGAAAGCGTAAAGTATGTGCCCAGTGAGCTACGCAACGACCCTTCCCCCGTGTGGCGAAAACAAGCCGGCCCGACCAAACTGGAAGAGACGGCCCTAAACGAGTTCTTTGAAGGTCTTCAGGCGAAGCTTCCCAAAACAGAATTCTCCGATCGCGTACAAGATCTGCTACGGCAGCTTTATTCGCCCGGCCGCTCCTTCAGCGAAGCTTTCGCCGCGATGCTGTTGCAGTATTTCGGTGATGATGGCTTGCTCCTTGTCGATGCGAATTCGAACGAATTAAAAGCGCTTGGGAAGGAGCTGTTTCATAAAGAGATCGAAACATCACCACTTCTCTCCGAGAAGATCGTTCTTCAATCGGTACAACTGGAGGAAGCATACCACGCCCAGGTAAAACCGCGAGCACTCAATCTGTTTTACATTAATGATGATGGTGAACGGCTTGCGATCGTCGAACGCGAAAAGACTGCAGATGCAACCGAGCGGATATTCTTTCTCCGCGGGACAAGAAAGACATTCACGCTTGCCGAGCTTTTAGCGACCGTTGACGAACATCCAGAACGGTTCAGTCCGAATGTGGTAATGCGACCGCTCTTCCAGGATTCACTCTTGCCAACAGCCGCGTATGTTGCTGGTCCCGGTGAGATCGCCTACTTCGCACAATTCCGCGCGGCGTACGAGTGGACAGAATCGCTTCCCATGCCACTCATTCATCCACGCTTCAGTGCTACCATCATTGAAGAACGGCTCGAACGGGTGTTCACCAAATTCCATGTCACAGCAGAAGATGTGCTATCCGAAGCACACGGACGCAATACTGCATTATTCGATGCGTTGATCGATACCGAGCTTATTCCTAAATTCGAAGCTGCAATTACGGAGATCGATACGACGCTTGAAGATCTTCGTGATACGGTGAAGAAGGCAGATGCTACACTCGATGGCGCCCTTACGAGCTTAAAAGGAAAGCTGCTGACTTCACTGCGCGACTTTAAAGATAAAACGCTCGCCGCCGAACGCAAACGTCATTCGACCGCTAAAGCACAACTCGATAAACTGCTTGCAGCGATCTTGCCATCGGGCGAGCTTCAGGAGCGTGAGTTATCGCTCGTGTATTACTTAAATAAATACGGCCTTACGTTTACCCAAACCTTAAAGCAACTCATCGCGCCAATTGCTCTGGATTTCCAGGAGCATCATGTGGTCCATCTTGCTCAGGGGGTAACTCAAAAAGGCATGGAGCCGGGCAATTTTGCTGAAACGAGAACTTCCAGCGAGGTAGCGCCGTTAAGCGCTGTCCACGAAGCAGAAAAGTGAGTTTTTAGCTTGTTTTTTCTCTTTGATTGCACCCGTAGCTCAATTGGATAGAGCATCTGACTACGGATCAGAAGGTTTGGGGTTCGAGTCCCTACGGGTGCGCTAAGTCCTTATTTCCCATACGATTGGGTTGCCGCGCGTAACAAATATGCAACAGACTAAGCGCAAATTGTGCTAAATTTCTAGTGATCGAGCACCTACCCGCTTCTCTTTGACGACATTACTATGACTTGCAACTTGATGTAAATTTACTACTAAATATTAATGTTTCGCCTATGCGTTCGAGTACGCTCTTGCCCTCTTGAGGGCTTTTTATTTCTCTAAGAGTGTAGGTCAAGGGTAAGGAGCATTTTAATAAAGCGCAGCGAGTGAAGGAAATTTCCCTCACCTAGCTGCGCTTTTGTTCACCTAAGAAGCCGGTCTGAAGGCTTCCCAAATAAAGTTAAGCGGCGGGAGCAATGAGCAACCAAAGAATTAGCCCCACGCCGCTTTGAAGACGACGTTACTTTATGAGTTGCAATTTTATCAAATCTGCTCCGAACCTTCAACTCTAATTAACGGCTACCTTCTGTGCGATCGTTTGTGAGCCTTCGCTTAGCTGTAGAATGTAAAATCCCGGATGGCTATACGGAAGAGAGATACTATTAGCGTCAAATGCTGAGTATTCTTCTTGGCTGCTCTCTACTCTTCCAAGCAAATCGAGAAGGCGAACCGATATGTGATCGGTACTATTCGAAGCAACATACTTTATATCTAAATGGCCTTCTTTAGCCTCTATCGATTGAATTGTTAGATCCCCTACAGTATTTGGCAGACAAACTCCTTCGGACATATCGGATTCTGTCCAATGCAAACCGTAATCATGGGAGCAAAAGATATACCCACTGTCCCCAACAGTAACAGCTAAATTCCCTCGCGATGCAATAGCGCGAAAGGTAGCTTTTGTTGGTAGATAAACACTATCCCAGTGACCACATGTATCAATGGATCTATAGACCTTACCGGAGTCACCAGCGGCAAGGAATATTGAATCATTAACGCAGGCAAAAGCCAAACCTACTGCTATTGACCTGGTTGTCCAGTTTTGCGGCGCGGTGGCAATCCCATTAGATATAACCATTGTATTGGCTGTTGCAGACCAAGGATCTATGCCACTCGCTACAATCCGCCCGGACGGCGTTAAATCCATCTGGTAGATCCAAAATATACCCGAAAAACCACTCTGGCGTAACTGTGTACTCCATGTTAGCCCCGAGTCGGTTGAAACAAGTATATAGGAGGCCGGAAAGTCGTGCCCTTGAATACTTACCATTCCATTACCAGCAATAACTGCTAATCCCTCTTTGCTAATCGAGGTAGCCAGACCGTATTTTTGAATAGGATAAGAGTGCGGGTCGGTATAAGACCAGTGAGGAAAAGAATCTAAATTATCGTCGAGTGCATGAAATCGGGTGAGTCTTTCACGTGAACTTGCCTCAGCCATAAGAATGCTTTCGCCGACTGGAAAAATAAAATCATAGTTCGAATTATTATGTAACTGCCACGAGTCGCCACCATTAGTAGTTTCAAACCACATGTGGCCATTTGTAACGTTAATAGCACCTGTTTCTTTTAAAAAAGAAACCGAACTAAAATTACTGTCACTTAAATGATGGACAACCCACGAACGCCCAGCGTCGGTGCTTCTAAGAAGCGTCCCATGCTCTCCCACAATTACAACGGTAGTATCATTCACCACACTCACGCTTGTTAAGTTAAGAAGCACTGTGCGTTGCCCCAAAACCACACCGGAAAAGTAGAATAGGCCGCAGAAGCAAACAATAATAATTCTAATGCTCTTTCTCATTGCCGTTGACCAATTAATACCCAACTCGTTCCATTCTTATACCCTACGACACAAGCAGTATTCGCTTTCATTGAGGTCTGCCCTAAAATAAAGGAGCTATTGAGATCAAGATATTGATCGTAGCGTTTCCAATTTGCACCGTTCCAATGAACTATGAGCCCATAATCGCCACTGCATAAAAGATCGTTTGCAGCGTTTCCACAAATTTGTCCCATATAGATTCTTCCCGCGACGTTATTAGGGAGGGTGGCGCTATCGCTTCGCCACTGCCCTTGGTCAGTTCGCCGCCAGACGGTCCATCCAATAGCGGCTACCCCATGATGACCAGCGCTATCGTACGCAAAAACGCGATCGATTCCCCAGTTTTTAGCGACACCAGAACTTGATAAACCGTCAACAGACCAAGAAGCACCATCATAATGCAACACTTCATCGTCACCTGTAGACGTATTATATCCTGTTGCCCAAACATCGGACGATGACGTTCCCCAAATGCCGTAGAGATTCTTCGTCGTCGGCGTACTCATTCGCATCCAGTTCGTGCCATCGAAATGAAGGATGGTGCCATTGTCACCTACCACAAATAGATCGTTGGAAGATACACCCCAGCCGGAGTGGAGTGTATAGGTAAACTGATTAGTGGGATAATCCTCGGCTATTCCATTACCGACATAGTGAAATAACACTCGGCCACCAATGAGCCAGTAATCATTGGTATCAAAGCCAAAAATGGTACGCCCACTCAATGCTCCGTTGATTAGATTCTGTACATTGGGATCTGGGCAATAAAGATGAAGCGTCTGCCAGGATGACCCATCCCATTTGTGAACATAGCCGTTATTAGCGTATATACAGTTAGGTCCAAAGACCCAACACCCTGTCATATTGTTCTCATTACCGACATTGGTAAACTCTTGCCAAGTGAAGCTATGCGATGTAGTGTCTGGCCCAGGTGAAGCTTTGATTATCGTATCAACCTGCGTTGCCCCGGCTTTTGCGAGAACTCCGCCCGCGGAGTCAATCAAAGTTGCATTAATCGTATGAACTCCGGCGGTAGCGAACGAGTAAGAAATTACATCTTTGTTCTGTACACTTCTGGCAATTGAATCAAATAACCACTTTACAATATATCGTTGTGGTAAAGTAAAGTTTTTCGGCAGGATCTTAAAAAGCGTAATTGAATCAACAGCAACTTGTCCGAATGCTGGTATCACTGTAATAGTATCAGCATGCGGTGTAGAATGCACACACGTATCGCATTCGTTATTAGGACCCGTGGAGTGTGTACAGGAGGATAAACCTCCTGTACACAGTACGAATAATATGAAGATAGCAATTGCTCTCATTACTTCATATAAATAACACGGGAAGTATAGGCCGAGTTACCGTAATGGAGTACCACGGTATAAACCCCGCTCGGAAGCCCCAATTTCGATGGATGCCAGTTAATGGTATGCTCACCGGCATGTAGCACCTGACAATCCATCAGTTTGCCGATCTCTTTGCCGAGCGCGTCCTGAACCTCGATCGTCACCACGGCTTCCTGAGGCAGTACAAAATCTACGGTCGTATAATCGCGGAATGGATTGGGATCGGTCGCTATCACCACATCTTCCGGGTTTACAGCCGTTAGTCCTTTTGCGCGCTGTTTCTCAGCCGAGAATCTCCGTGGAGTAATAATGTCCTGCACCTTTGCGCCACTATCGCGGAGTTTGCCTCGGTTGCGGGAGAGTGCCACAAATCCCGGCCAGTCCTTCGGATAATCAAGAGTGATCGTCCTCATGGCCGGAGCGATGGAACGAACTGAATCGCTGATTCCGATCGAGTCCAGGACCGTAAGCAGACTACCCGTGGTATCGTAGAAGCCGAGATAATAGACCACCGGGTCGTGATGCAAACTAAAATACTGAGTATCGTTTGAAGTCGCGATCCACGGTGTATAGTAGAAGCTCCCTGTGGCCGGTAGGGTGAAGGTTTCCGTCCTCATAAACCAGGATGCCGGATGGGCTGAATCGATGCCGAGCGTGTCGGGCCGGTAGATGAGATCGAGCGGTGTTACCACCGAGCCATTATCAACTATGAGTTCTCCCATGCCGTGAGTCACCCAATAGCTGTCACTATCATCCTGTTCGGAGACCTGACGGTACTCTTGGAGTGTGCCATGGTTGACGTTCATTTTGAATAATCCCATGCGCCCATTCTCCAGGTTGGCTGGAGTGCTGAAGTCCAATGAGGTCCGTCGAACGTTCGAATCCTGTCCGTCCGCTTCGACCGATAGCTGTGGACTATGTACAGCACTAAAGTTTTCGATGGTCACACGGAACGTATTGCTATCCAAAGCGCAGTTCCAGACGGAGTTGCTATTGTCTTCGAATGCAACGGAATAAAAATAATACGTCTGCACGGTATCCTGCTTATACTTCGTTACCTGAAGGGACGGCTGTCCGTAGTAATGCCCTGGGGGAGCAGTGATATGGACCGATTTCGTCCATGGAAGTCCAGGCGATCGGGTCTTCGCCACCGTGACTCCCTGAAATGGCCCTGCGGTGGGAAGGTACTCGTCCGATTCATACGCCACCATTACCGTACAGGTATCTGCGGAATTCAATCCCGAAAGGCACGGACGGAAGTTGTTATAACTTTGTGGCCATACAGTGTAACTAACCGTATCGACCGGCTCGCCGGGAAGTGTATCGATATACTCCCAGTAGGTAATACCAGCAATTTCGATCTGGTGGAGTTGGAGTTTTTGGACTAAGATGTCCCACACGGTTGTGGCTCCCGGAGGACGCTGTGCAGGCGGTGGCGGGCACGCATGACGCTGCTGCCATGCAATCCAGAACGGCGTCCATGTGTCACGGCCCGGAAGACGCATTGTATCAGTGCCCCAGACGAAAATCACAAAACTGGTATCGTGAGTGCTCGAGCTATCGCCAGCCCAGACCGTTGGATATTTTGCTGTCGTATCCAAATAGATTCGCTCGCTCGATTGGTTTACCATTTTCCCCTTGTTGGTTGCGATCGCCCGCAGGTGAATACCATCACTTTGAGTCCAGGCGATCACGTCGCCTCTAGCTCCTGGAGAACCGGGTGCATCGACACGAGCGATAACCGGTGTCGCTTCGGTGGAAACATTGCCACTCGAATCACTATCCACGCGCTCGCTCCACCAATGACCGTTCGAATCCTTATAGGCGTGCATGATACCCATATAATGCCTAGCGGTATCGACCATCTGCTGGTACACGATCGAAAAGATCGTATCGCCACCGAACTTGTGCATGGCAAGAGCCGGGAACGACGCATGAGTATTATTCCAATCGCTCACCAGTTCTTCCGGTCGCCAATTGGTCCAGAAGTCGGCATACGGTGGCACATAATCCCCATCGCGACCACTCGCCGTATATATTCGACCGGCTGAGGTAAAGACGTTTCGATACCATCCCCGGTTGGTAGAATCACGACCGATATAGACCATCTTACGCTGGTTGTTAAAACCATAGCCCGTGTCCTTTGAACCAGATGTGAGATATGCCTCATTGTGGGCCTTATAGTGAGCGACGTATGATGCACTGTCCTTCAGGATCGTGATCGGAGTCTCCGATGAGAGGCAGAATGGCAACCACTTATTACTATCTGCTGTCGTACCCAGCAGGCTATCGTTTCGCCACCATCCCAGAAACGACCAGTCTTGCCATGTCGGAAGTGTATCTAATCCCGTTAGCCAGAACCAGGTAAACTTCTGGTAAGCGTGGAGCGAATAGCCAGGAGAGGTGTCGAATGACAGAAGATGTTGCTTTCTGAACACGCCACCATAATGCTGCGTATGTGATGCCAGTGGGCTACCCGGCACTCCAGGATCAGATAGAATGGTGCTGTCGAGAATAAAGGGATTCGACTTCACCGTAAAACCGGACTGATTGTTGTAAGAGGCGTCCACAAAAAACGGATCGTTGAATTTGAAATTGCCGCCGCCCCCAAGTCCTTCGAGATCGGTGCTGACCGAGAACCAGTGTGCGATCGAGTCAAGCCCAGTTTGTCCGGGGCGGCTACTTCCAGAGAGAATCGGAGTAAGATGCCGTTGGAATCCGTAATGCTGGCCATTGACATCCGACCAGTTCTGATGTCTCCATCGCTCAGGCCGAATTGTATCGAACCGGCGATAGAGCAATGAATCTTGCCGAAATGTGACGGTGCTGGTGTCCGGCACACCGACAGCATAATGCTTCGTTGCTGACGGCACACGCCATGTAGTCGGACTGCTCTTTGACTCCACGCCATCAAGCGGACGGTCGAACTGAATGTAGCCGTGATTGTAGTAATCATGCGTTGCAGTATCAGTCTTCGGAAAATCGATCGCGACCGGCATAAGCTTGGCCGGTGATAGCCTCACTAGCACACCGTCTCCAGGAAGGAGCCATACTTTTAAGGAGTCTGTGGAAGGACTGCTAACATCCACGTAATTATTCACGACCTTGTAAGAACCGATAAGACCAATATCGGCAACATCGGTGACCATGTGGTTTGCTTTGAGCCGCATCGAGATGTAGCGGCGATCTTGCATCGAACAGTTGCCGGTGGTATCCCACGAGTCGTCGGTCCGCATGTTAACGATGTAGAGCAACGTGTCCTTAGTTAGCGTGTCTTGCCACACGGACACAAAAGCGTAGGTCCGGTTCGTATCCTTGATCTTGCTATACCGGTCTAACCTATTACTGTCGTCAGCGGCCCGAATGGTATCGTAGAATGGGATAGAACTGCCGGGAGAAGTTTCATAGGCTCGATAATCTCCCAGCCAATTGCACTTCAACAAAGTGTCCCCATACAATCTAAGTAAAGGGAATACTTTAGCCGCAGTATCGAACCGCTCATTCCAGCCCATCCATACATCTTCATCATGGGTTCCTGTATAGGCTTCATCATCTAAATTTGATACATGCACAAATTCGGAATCATGATACCCCCATGGACTGCATAATCCACCATCAACCGCCGCGATGGTGGATTGCCCAGCAGGCGCTCCAAGAACACCTTCATACGGGATAATTCCCGATGCGCCGAGTGCCACAGTTAAATGGGCGCTTGCTTTCCACTCGGCGCCGGTCATATCTCGTAAGCCTGGAAATCCGGCGTGTTGGGCCGCATTTGTTGAATCATAAATATTGGCAGTTGCACCCGATTGGAGTGCGACGAAAAATCGTTGATGGAAACCAGGTTTTTTAGTTCTCTCCGTTACTCGTTTTGCCCAACGAAGATCATCAATGAGACCGGCGAGTGTTGAATCTTGTGAGCACTTAGTATAAAAATCTCTATTGTAATATTTGTAAGGAGTAATCTCAACTCCAGGCGCACCATTTGCTCCCCAAGCCCAGACTGCCCATTGGCGAGCATGGTTGTTCACCCAATTATGCAGTGATACCGTATCCATCGCGGTAATCCGCCGTGGCAACGGCGTAGTGAAGTTCCATCTGTATTCTTCTAAGGCGAAGTATCGTGGGTCAGCATATTTGGAAGAGTCAAACCATCCTCTACTTACCCCTTCTAAATATGCCGTTGGAATGCTGGCGACCCCAGGGTACCACCACCAACGCGCATGTGGATCGCCTGTCATTCCCAGCCCTGCACTATCAATGTAATGGATATACTCAATGTTCGTCAGATCACGCAAACGCTTTGCAAAGCGCTTCTGAAAATCGACACTTCCCCATCCCGGCGGATCTTCGTCCGTCCATGTAAAATTTGCGAGGCTGTCATAAGGTTTAAAGAGTCGATTAATGACGGTATCGATTCCACCATGATTCACAAGATAATTATATCCGACAAAGCGGCCACCATTATAGCGAACGAAATCACTTGCTGGCTTATCTTGAATAGCAAGCAATCCAGCCGCATCTTTTGTAGTGTCATCTACACCGCAGGAATCAGTCATAATATCGATATAATCGGCACTAAGCGAGGCGTTACCAAACCAGTACATCTGAATCTTTATAGAGTCATTTGTTAAATTCGCCAAAAACGGAAACGTAAAAAGCGTATCGAAATTATTTCCCGCATGAGGAAAGTTTGCTGTCGTAATTGTAAAGGTATCGCTTAGTAGTGGCTGGAAGCTGCTCCCATTTCGTTCCAATACTTTGATTGAAAAAGCATTCTTTGGAGAACTAAGGGCAAGAAGTTTTGAAAGAGTGTCAGCAGCATTCATACTATCCAATCTAATTCGGGCAGAAATAACTAGCTTCCTATTCGATAGGTCGGGATGCCAATAAGGACTACTCGATAAAAACGTTGGCATTGAAAGACGATTTTCAAATAGTCCTGCCGCATCGGTTCCTTTGTACATCCGAACTAAAGTATGAAGGGTATCTGCCGCTCTCAACGTCCCCCGCAACCAAAGAGGGAATGTGGCTTGGCCTCTACTGTCCAAAGTATCATGACCAATAAGAGTTGTGGTTGAATCAGTAACAAATCCGGCATATTCAGCAAAATCCGAATCGTCCCAAGAAGTAGATGTCGCTCTGTGATGGCGCTCGCACTCAAATCGAATACATAGAGCATTTAACATTACTGCATCTTCGCCTGTCATAGAGACTTTAATATAAGAACTGAGCGGTTCTCGTGGGTCCTTTACGAGGGTATCAGGCGTTGCATCAAACCAAGATGCCTTATCATTTCCTATAAGTGAATTGATCCATGAACCAGTGTCGCGAAGTGTTACCCAAAGGCCACCATCATTAATACCATTCATTCCCACGGTATCGTGGACCAACGGATCGTTGAAACGGTAGTGATCGCTGTACTGTAAGCTCGTTGGGGTCGTCGGCGGCCACCCCTGACTTCGCGTGCTGTCCCAAGTAGGCCAACTGAACGGCCACCGATCGCCTCCGCCTGCAATAAGAACAAAACCTGTTTGGTCGCCAAAACGTGGTCTGGTATGCTTTACACTTTCCAGATAGCTGCCTTGGCTGTGAGCAATTCGAGATGCGTTCAATAAGAGCAGGACGAGACACAGGTACTTCTTCATTTGACCTCCATTAGTTTACAAAAGCTCTGCGAGAATAGACCATCCAACTCGCAAATGGTTACCGGTGGTCACCCATTTGTGACCTTGTGGCACAAAGATAATACAAAAAATCGTCGAGTAGTCGGTATAGAGACTGGCGTAGACTATTACATTCCGCTATCTTGTTTATTTTTTGGACGTTCTTCTTCTCGTCGGTCAAAATATTCGCAAGTACCGCACCATAAAAAAGTGGAGCATTGAGAAGCTCGCCGAACATTCGGATGTGAGTCCAGCCTATCTGGGCGAGTTGGAGCGCGGACGTGAGAATGTATCGATCAAGACGCTTGCCGCGATCGGTAAAGCTCTTAAGGTCAAACTTCCGCTTCTCTTTGAAGAGAACAGTTAGCATTGGCGTGAGTTACTTTGAGGACCTTTAAGTGTATATCCACCCACTTTAACGAAGGATGTTTGACTTACTTAGTCATACGAATATATGATAATTCTAACCTCCTTCAAAAATATTGTTCGCAAAAATAGAGTAGTTGCTGTAAGAAATCAATTAAAGAGAAAAGGCTGGAGAGCTTTGAATTCTGCTAACTATGACGTTTAAGACGATCTCGTTTATGTATTAGAATCGTCGGACTTAACTCACTAAAGTTCAACCACTTGATCTTAGATTTCTTTTCTATTAATGTCTTTTGTTGCGGTAATGAAATTAGATGTATCTTCTTAAGGGCTCGAGCAACAACTCGTGAGAATCGAAGCAACAGCCCTTCCTCAGGAAGTCGAATAATAGGCTCCTTAGCTAAACCGCGACTAGAAAGAATAATGTTGGCAGCGCGAATTCCCGATACGACAGCCCGTTCCTGCATCCAAACACTAAAATCGGCGCGAGTCCAATCTCCTGCAAGAAGAAGCCCGTCCAATTCGGTCTTAGCGGATGGTCGAAGTTGGTCCTGATTGGGACCATATCGGGTAAAAAGATTACGGTGTCGATTGATCCGAAAATGTAATATGGAATCTTCATCTCCAAATGCTTTATCGATAATACTGAGATCTGAAATCGCCAACTGTAAGGTTGCCTTATCATCAAGATTCAAATAAGTATCGACTCGATACGATTGTACTTCAATTACATACCCTTCAGTACTGATCGGAATGTCAAAGTCATTAACGTGAAATAGATTATCAATAAAACGAAAGCCAGAGGCAACAGCGCTCTCCAAATCAATCGCATGAAGGTCCTTTTTATACCAAATCCTTACCACAATGACCGGATTAGTATCGAGAGAGCAAATTTGTTTTACTAATTGATCAGCATTGTTCGTAGCTGCAAGAATCGACCTCGTCCCTTCTAAATCACATGCAAGAATAACATCTCGTGCCGGTAGAAATTCATTAGTCACCGGGCCAAGAATGTCTATCATTTGTCCATTTGGACGGCTCGTTAGAGCAGTAAGCGAAGAGGGAGGAGGTGGCTGAATGACGTTACCATTCACATCATACTTCCCACCGTGACATGGGCATAAGAATGAATTTTGTTCTTGCGACCAGTCGACAGTACAACCGGCATGAGAACATCGGGCACTGAGGGCAACGATATTGCCATTGAATTTGCCTACATATACAGTTAGATTTGATAATTGAAACTTTTGATAAGAATCAGTTGGAATACTGGAAATCGAAATGCTTCCGATAACTGTCTCTGCGACTTGAGCGTCAGACTGAATTACACTAAGAGCGTTAACGCCGGTGACAGCGCCAAACTCGGAACAGACATTTGTAACCGTTTTTGAAAGCGATACAGTACCTCCTTTGCGAATAATGGAGGAAATGATCGGTGAATAAATAACCGTATCTGGTAGAGCGCGAGCCCAGCGAGCTAATATCGATTTTTGGTCCGGAAGTAAATAAAACTGTAGCCCGCTTAATCCGCAAGCAGCAGAAACCCGCTCGGGAATCGTGAAGTCGAAAGACAGAATAAACGGCTTTAGCATTAATTGCTGAATATTTTTCGGTACTCCACAATGATCCATTAAGGTCTGGAAGGAGAATCCGTCATATTCTGCATAATTTGTCTCATGTTTAAAAGCCAAAAGATGAAGCGTAAAGGGAATAAGCCTCAATAACTCTTTCCAACCAAATAACGGTGACCGAAGAATTTGTAGCGCTAGAAATAGTGGACTTGGAATACTCCACCGAAATAAACGAAGTTTGACAATTTTCCCCGTACTTATCGCTAACGCAGAGCCATCAGCTTCTTTCAAGACATCATTAGGGTCAATTCCGGACCATTCTAGCAGCCTATCGAAGTTTTTATAATTCATCCACCAGCCGTGTACCCCGTGTTCTGTGCTGAGACTACCTTCCATGGCACTGCTGACCTTTCCCCCGGTTTCTTTCGCACGTTCGATTACATGTACTTTTACTCCACGGCGAATTAAAGTCGCCGCGGCCGAAAGGCCAGCCGGACCTGCACCCACGATAATTACCGGGAGTGTCTTCCGGTCTTCTGCTTCCTGTATTCGCTGCTCCAGGGTCTGAATTATCGCGAGAATAGAAGGAGACGATTGCAACATTAACGGAACAACCATTGGATTATTGGTCCCCTGGGCCTCAGACATTTTATCCCTGATGGTCTTGACAATCTCAAGGTGATAGCTCCATCGACCGACAGCGCTCTGAGGTACTTCGATAGAATATGGAAGCTCGAAGATGGGCGCTGCACGTAGCACACTCTCTTCGTCCTTATTTTCTATATCTTTACGCGGCAGTTCTGTAAGAAGAGACGATAGACCTGCTATTATGCGCATGTCATCCAGGGCCCACTGAATAAGCTCTTCTCGGTGTCGCTGCTCAATCGTGGAAACAATACCTGAACTGCCAATAAACGTAACGTGCCGGAGGAGTGCTAATAGTTTTCGATAGCGTAAGTTTAATAAATCAGCAATGATAATAGAATCGGGATGTGTGATCGCATTGGCATTATCCTGTCCCGATATTTTCACATCTCCTCGATCGATAAAAGGGTCGATAGGAACGAGTTTTGCCGGACTCCAATTAGCCCACCCTTCAGTCGCTTCCATATCTTCCCACTGTTGAAATAAATTATAAAATCGCTCGAAGTGTGAGGGAGCACCAGTGGTGTCCTGCATGCCTTCCCCTTGACGATCAATTTCCTCCACGGCACGAAAAGCTTCTTCCACGGAAGTTATCCTAAGAGCAAAAATATCCCTGGGTGCACCCCAGTCTGTATTCCCGGTCTGGGCGTCTCTTCTAATCGGCTCGTCAAGAGATAACTTCAAGCTTTGTAATAAATCACTTAACCGAGCATAGAGTCTTCCCACTCTATGAAATGCAATGGGCATGGACTCTTTATCGAACAGCTCTTTCACTCTATCTACATTTACTTTAGGATTTGCGGGCATCTCTCCAAGTACATATTTGGCAAGGGAGAGTTTAGACAGCGGTTCCAACGTAAACGGAAAAGGATACAAGTTACCATTAAAGGGTAATTCTTCTCTTCCAATATTTACGGGACCACCAAGAAAGGAAAGAAGATTGAGGACCGTCAGGAAATGACCCATCTCTTCCCTAGCAATTTCAACGAGCGTACTTTTGGCGTTTTGAAGAAATTCTGTCTCTTTGGGAGATCGTCCACTATCCTGCACGCTATATGCAGCATATAGGTATTGCAGCATCAGTGAGTGCTCTACTTCGACAGCCGCATGTAAGAGCAAAAAAACTTCGTCTCGATGTGTGAGTTTTGGCTCGATCCGAATAGACTCTTCGGATGTCGTTTTATCCTTTACCCATAGAACCCGATATTGACCCATGTTCGAAAAATGTCATTGAGGATTGCAACAAGCAGAGCAACAGACAGTCTTTTACCTTCATCCAGCCTTAAAACCACTGCCGGCGTGGCAAACTTGTATCGATGTTAAAGCATCTAATCAGAAGATCACTTTTACACAGCTCCTTACCACAAATATACAATATTTGCCGTAAGCTTTACTACTTCTGAATAATGAAGCTGATCGTGCATCGATGCCCAGTTTAGTTATAAGTGCCGATCATTTGACCAAAGAACAATTGGCATGTTATTCGGCTCTTTTATTATAGTGTGTTAAAAATAATACATTGAGTGTGATCACCTGTTCTGTTGGAGGTCTTATGAAAACTCAATTGACTACAGCCACTTTGACCCACGAATTTCTGGGACTTACCCTACTACGAAGAGTTATGACCGGTATCACCGTTTTGGGGGCATTCGCTGCGATTTATCAGGCTTTTTGCGCTACCATTCAAGCGGTTGAACCGGCTCAGAGGCTGGCTCGGAAAGTAACGGCAATTATTCGCCAGATTACTGCCTCCGACGAAACTGCTCCTATAGTAGCAATTCACCCATTAGACAAACCACTTTCAGTTATGGCAGAGAGAGCTTTTAAGGAAGCGCCTTTCGAAACTCATTTAATCCCCAAAGTGAGTGCTAATTTCCGTACTAACGAGGAAGAAGAACTTCCTGAAGAGGTGGCGACCATTAAAATTGCTACCTTGCAACCATACTACATGAATAGCAGCAAAGTAAGCGATGCCGAAGTCGAGGCAGAGACACATTCCTTCGCTATCGAGGCTGAGGTGGAATCGACAGCACCGCAATCTGCTACGATAACATTACCGATTAAAAAGAAGCATCATTTGCGGAATTTTCAGCGCTGGATGGCTTCCAAAGAAAGCTGGCAGAAACGGATTACGGAGGACCGGGAGGCTCAATACTAACGGTCCCTAAAGGACAATAAAAATCAAAGGACATACATTATCAAGAGGCATTATCGCTTAAGTCGAGTCGCGCATGGTCTCCTCGTCGCGAGCCATACTTAATTAATTCGCGATGTGGCACCTGAAAAGAATTGATATTTCCGGTCCACAATGGTGTTGAAACAACCGATTTCAAGCCCTTATCAAAGGCATAAAAAGATTGCGAGACAATCTTTAACGACGTTCGAATCGAATTCATTGGTGTGAATAATCGATCGTTTGCCCATAATTGCAATTTTTGCATTTGCCTGGCCTGAATACTCGGGTGATTCCAAACTAAATGTGTCGTATCATATAGGGAATAGTCATACGTTGTCATACCGTATGTTTGTTCAATGTGGGTAAAGAGCTTCGTACCCGGCTCTGGAGTAAGGATCTGAATTTGTGGAGAGTCTATATGATAATGCCGAAGTTCCTCAATATTCTCACGGATCGAACTCTCTGAATCTTGTTCGAAGCCAATTATATAAAATGTTTGAATAAAAAGATGGTCTCGTTTCATCCATCGCAAAATTTCCCTACTCTGCGTAAGGTCATTGCCCTTCCGCGCACTGTCAAGAGAATCCTGATTCAAACTTTCGAGGCCTATAGAGGCGCCCCTCATTCCATACATTTTCCAAAGATCATAATTTTTGTATAAGGTTTCTACCCGAGTCATAGGGTTCCACTTCAGCCTATAGCGGTCCAATAGTTCGATTATCTCTCGTGTATAATCTTCAAAGTAGCCGAAATTTTCATCGAGTATTATGATTTGACTTACACCTGCCGCGCGGTACTGTTTCAGGACAGCATCAATGGTAGAGAGATCGAGAGTATATGGTTTGCGATAAAAGCGCGGTGTTTGACAGAAGGTGCAAGACTTGTTACATCCCCGTGAAGTGAACAATACACCCCAGGTCTGAACTTGGAGTCCATGGAAAAATATCCTCATAAACATAGGAGGATGAATCAGTTCGGCAGGCGACTTTCCTAGTTCTTCCGCCAAGGGAAGTTCTCCCCATCCAATAAACACTTTATCAAATCGGTTCTGAATTGCAGGAGTCATTGCCCCGTAATTACCAGCCCAAATTTCCGGTACTCCATATTTGCGGGCGATTTCCGCCATTTGGACTGCATCATTGGTTTCATTGATATAAAACGAAATCCCAATTGCATCCCAGCCCTTTGATGCCTCATTAATAAACTGATCTCCTGTTGGATATTCCAATATCGTTATTTCAGGATGATTGGCCTTCAGAAACCTTAGCCCGAAGTGCTCCGTTATGGGCGCGTTGACTGTAAATGGGTTACTCCTTTTTTTCCAGGTCGCAACGTCATAGCTGCGTTGCGGATTGAGCCATGCAGATGATATTAGGATTCGTTTCATAGCTACTTGTAATATTATAACGAGAGCTGAAACACAACAGATTGAATTGAGGCAATGTCACATAATGTCTCGCTTGTTAACAAAGTTCTGAATGAAGCTAAGAATATAGTAAGCGCTGAACTCAATCGCATATTTAAAGAACGGCGGCGCACGGGATACGGTCCTTTATATACTCTGCTCGAGGATTACCCTCTCCGGGAGGGAAAGGGGCTAAGACCGGCAATATGCTTAGCCGCGTGTCGTGCGGTAGGAGGGATTACTGAACAGGCCATTCTCTCATGCGCTGCTTTGGAATTATTTCATAACGCTTTTTTACTCCATGATGACGTGGAAGACGGTAGTGAATTTCGACGTGGTTCTCAAACAATGCTGCGCGCGAAAGGAGCACCAGTGGCAATCAATGTCGGAGATGCTACGAATGTCCTTGCAATGGGTCCGTTGATTGAGAACACACAAAGGCTTGGCGTCCGTAAAGCCTTGATGGTTTTGATCGAAATAGAGCGAATGGCCCGAGAGTCTGCTGAAGGACAGGCCATTGAATTAGAGTGGATTGCAGAAAATAAATTTTCTCTAACGGATCGTGACTACGTTCGAATGGCCTATAAAAAAACATGTGCATATACTGTAATTGCACCGTTAAGGATTGGTGTAATTTGTGGCCTAGCACCTGGTAATAAAGCTCTCTTGTCATCCGAGTTACTACCTCTTACCGAACTTGGCTTTTATTCTGGAATCGCGTTTCAGATCCATGACGATTTACTTAATCTAGAAGGAGATTCTCAAGAATATGGGAAAGAAAATGCGGGAGACTTATGGGAAGGGAAAAGAACAGTCATTCTGCTTCATTTTTTAAGGGTTGCAGCAAAAAGAGACCGATCTCGGGCCATCAAAATTTTAAGAAAAGTTAGGAACGATAAAACAGAGAGTGACATATCGTGGCTTCTTGGTGCAATAAGAAAAGCCGGCTCATTGCACTATGCTCGTTCTCTAGCTATTGAGTATTCTGAGAAGGCTTTGAATTGTGAAGGAAATCGATTGAGCATTTGGGAAAACAATGATGATCGGCGCTTTCTGCAGGAGATGCTCAATTACGTAATTGATAGAACCAAATAATTACACTACCATGAAAATTTCAAACGTTCAGATTAAGGAACAAGGAAAGCAAAGCAATCAATTGTCTTCCTTATTTAAGGAAATGTTGAATTTGCAAAGCGAGTACCAGATGAGGGTCTCGGATGAGAGCCTAAGATACTTACGAAGATTACAAGGCATTGCTGCGCCAGCAACTCCTGGAACAGTTGTAATCCCAAAGAAGGGTACCTTACTTAGCGGTTCGGGATCATTTGGAAAGCCTATCGAGATAAATTTAGAAATTGAAAACATTCAAAAGTCCTACTCCTATATTCTACCGATGCTTACTCCCTTAATTTCGCCCTCAGGCGTTACGTGGTATGCAATCGCAGATTATTTACCAGCGAATCTTCTAATCCCTCCGAATTCCTCAAAATCGCTCCGAGTAATTCTCGATGTTCCCTCTGATCTTCCATCCGACGTATATCATGGCAGTCTTACGTTGGAAGGCTTCTTAAAAGGGGCTTTGCCTGTCGCTGTAACTATTCAAAAGCAAAAGAATGTGAAACAGCTTGCAAAGAAACCAGCACCAAAACCTTTAAGTAAACGCCGCAAAAAGCCATGAAGCAATCTTCAAAGATTAATCTTGCAGATAAAGATTCTGCATGTCCCCGTTCTACTAAGAACCTGCTCGCGTCCCTCCACTCTCGGTTAACAATTCTACGTTACATTTCTGGAGGTGAGGCACTTGGATCAATTATCGCAGGTATGGCAAAACTGGGAAAGGAAGTAAGTCAAACAACCGAGGGTTTACGTTTACGAAATGCCTTAGAGAGCAAGCATCATACATCTAATGGGCGTGCTCTTTGGCAAAAACTCCGAATTTCAGATTGGCTGGGAAATACCATCCCTTCGCCAGTTCTTGATCAACTCCAAAATGACGTAGCCCTTGTCCTTTCAAACGATCTACATTCTGAACTTCAAGCTTTTACGGTCTACGACAGACCTACAACTTGCCTGACCGATGATATGGGTAAGATAGAGATTGATTATTTGGATGTGACAATTGGCCTGTGGGCCTATTCCCGATATTTCATTCGGATAATTGAAGATCTCGCTAGCACATCTATAGAAACAAACACATTCAAAATGGACACTATAAAAAAGATTCTCATTTAAGCAAGTTACTACTAATAATGTCTCTTCACGATACGCTTCAAAGTCCCATTATCTTTGATCCGACACGGTCCTCGTATAAAGATTGGTTTCATCTCAACCTCATTGATTTTGAGACTAAAGCTTTGGGAATCTTTAATACGTCTCTGCATGGTGATCCCTTGGATCAGCGTTCAATGGCTGCGGGGTCAGCTTTCATTAGCCAAGGTTTAGGTTGGATTGGGAATGTAGAGGTTGTTTCTCAATTAGAAGCTAACATGCGACCCAATTTTATCGGTCTTCAACACATGGGCTTCCTAATATCTTCTACTACACCTTCAATACATGTAGGTGTTCGGCAAATGGATAATCGACTTAATGCTGACTTCATTGCGAAGGCTGTATCGTCTTATCTTAGCATTGATCTTCCTATGCCTTTTGGCAAAGGATGGATTTCATGGCGATTGATTCCAAAGCTTCAACCTTTTGGTATTCTGGAGTTAGACGGGAAAAAAATACGATTAGACAATCGATTCACCGCCTATCATGATCATAATTGGGGAAGGTGGTTCTGGGGAGATGACATCGGGTGGGAGTGGGGATACTTCCAATGTAAATCATTATCCGCAGTGTTTGCTCGGACAACGAACCGCGCACACTCGATAATTGGAGCAACTTGGTTTAGTATTCACCGTGAGGGTCCTGATCTTATCGTTTCACCTGGCGAGATTGATTGCAAAATTAATTTGGCACCGAAAACATTGAGACGCGTTCCAGGCGCGATGGCCGCACTTCGTCAGGATAGAGCAAATCCTCTGACTCCCCAATCTGTAACAGTTTGTGGGAAAGGAAGTAGTTTTGATCTCCGATTTTCTTTTACTGCTTCGGATGCACTGCAATTCATCGCCGCTGATCCAGCCGGAGGTGGCTGTAGCTTTATTCACGAAACTTCTGGGAATGTCATTGTTGATGGCATAATTGGCAACCAAGATATTTCCGAGGAGGGATGTGCTATTCTTGAATATGTAAATTAAGTGTCATTCGCCGAATACATAACTGCACTAATTGAAGCGCTCGAAACATTTGAGCCCAGTTCATTCTCGCGTTTAAAAGCTCTTGTAGGAGAAAAAAAGGCGCGCCTCCAACTTGACGATGAAGTAATAAATGTGGGTTTTGTAGAAGGTCAGTTTGCAATTTTGCCTGTAGATGAACACACCGATGGAGAAGGTGTAATGGACTCTGCAAGCGTTGTCAGGATCCTCGATGGGCACTTGGAAGTAACCGACTCAATTCTATCGGGCCATATCATGGCTAAAGGAACACCTTCGTCGCTTGAAGAAATACTAATTGCGATCGAATTGATTTTAGAGGCATCAATTCATACTCCACAATTTCGGGCACTTAGCGAACAATTTCGTAGTGAGAAGTTTATAAAAGGAACTCGCAGTAATGAGTATGATATTACTGCGCTGTTCGAAACTGGCGAAAAAGAACTCGATCTACTTGCCAGGCTAGATCTTCTACCATGATGACTATCGGTTTGATCACCATAGTCCAGATATTGCTTATTACAGAGTACTTTCCTTCCAAGTTGTGACGTTCGCCCACAACTCCTTTATTTCCAATAAAACAATTACCCGTAATCTAACTTAATCTACCGTTAATGTGACGCGATGGGTAGTAAACGGTAGCTTTCACTACCCGTTTTGCCTCTCGGTGTTGGCTTGAAAGCCGCTCACTATTAGATTGCTTCTCCCGGAAGATCGCTTTCGGTCGCCTGATTCCCGAACGTGAGCTTGAAGTACAGTTTAGCGGCGTTCGCGTCACCCTTCACGGCTTTGTTGACGAGTCCCAAAAGCACCGTGTCGGCGAGTGCGCGAAACGGCTTTGCGATCCCGGACAGGTCCATGTCCTTCAGGTGACGCTGCACCGTGGCCCGTGAGAGGCCGCACTCCGAAGCGATCTCTTCCTGGGATGGAATACGTCCCCGGTTGCGATCGATGAGCGTTAGCATGGCATCCCTGATCCTGGCGTGATTGGCTTCCCAATCGGTTCGGGTCTCACGAGATTTCGACTTCCCTTTTTTGCTGGTATAAGGCTTCCGATGTCTATTCATGGTCTTGGAGGCTGAAAATCCCGTCTTGCTCCTTTGGCCCGGTCTCGCCAGAACGTGTTTACTCTCGTTTACTTTTGTTTAATACGCCTTGGCCTGGTATTCCGATCGTCCCAGGTGCCGATCGCTCAACCTGGGGCAAATATGGAGGCCGTTCTCTGTTGTCAATGATCCCTCTTGCACTTCGTTTTGAAGTCTATTACCCTCAGGCTTGAAGTCCCATACCTCAGGCTTGAAGGATAGTCTCACGGACGTGTCGGGCGATCTTCTCCATGAAGAGCGGTGGGACGGCATTACCGATCCGCGCCCATTGCTCCTCAAACTTCCCGTCGATCCGAAACTCGTCGGGAAAGGACGAGACCCGTTTCAATTCCGGGATCGTCAGGAGCCGCGGATACCGGTAATGGTAGATGCCGGCCTGTCCAAAGAAGATCGTCTTCGTGATCGTCGGTGACGGCTTGCCCGGATGCACTTTGATCGAGTTGAACCAGTGGCCTTTCGGATGGTGGTCCGAGAACGGCCGTCCCGGACGCGTCCGCTTCCAGATCTCAAGGGCGAGTCCGCGAATATTGGACTCGGTTTCGACGGCCAGGCCTCGAATGGCTTCTGAGAACGGGACCACTCGGTCCTTCCCGATCGGATGCGTCGGGGCGATCTTCAGGTCCTTCCTCGTCCCGATGAAGATCACTCGCCACCGTTTTTGGGGGACGCCGAAATACATTGCGTTCAGGACTCGGGCTTCTACCCGGTAACCGGCCGCCTTCAGCTCCTTTAGCATTTGAACGAATATGAGCTTCATCTTTCCGGTCACAAGACCGGGGACGTTCTCCATTACCAGGACCTTAGGCTTTAGCTCGCGGGCGAGTCGGACATACTCGGTGAAGAGGTTATTCCGATCGTCCTGCATTCGCCGAAGTCCAGCAACCGAGAATCCCTGGCATGGAGGTGAACCGTCCAGAACGTCGAGCTCGCCTTTTGCAAGACCGGTGGTCCTTAGGACTTCCTTGCCCGTCACTGCATGGATGTCACCCTCAATTACCGGCGTTGAGAAGTTCGCTCGGTAGGTGGCGGCCGCATGGGGATCGAACTCCACGGCAAGTCGTACATCGAATCCCGCGAGCTTATATCCGAGCGATGATCCGCCGCAACCGCTAAAGGTGGAAAGGACCGTGGGCGCTTGACTCATTGATGCCTGACGCATGGAGGCCTCCTTAGTCAAGACGTTTAAGGGTCGCACCCGGAAGTTGCTTTACAAGGTCCATAAGGACCTTGCTTGCTTTCGTCACAAGCTTCTCCGGGACTCGAAGATCGAACCGCGCTTCTGGTTTCACATCGTCCGCGATCGATTCCGAGAGTGGCTTCCCTTCTCGTGCGTTCTCCGAATCATCCCAAGGAGCGGATTCTGAGTCATGGCCTACGCTCCAGCCTTCCGGTCCTGCGATCTCACGAGGCTTCAGCGAACCGAATCCTAAAGCATCATAGACGTTGGGGATCTGAGACTGGAGGTCTTTCAGTAAGGAGCCGATCCCACTAGTAAATGTCCCCTGAGTTGTGGGGCTGTTCGGTGCCACCATTGCGGCCTGCTGTTTGGCTTCGTCCCAATCCACCACGCGGATCGGGAAGGACTCGCCGCTTGGGAGCACGATCCGATCGTTCTCGATCTTGAGGTTACCGTATTGCTCCTTCAATGCGAGCACACGTTGATGCCCTGTGATGAGCTCGCCGGTGCGCCGGTTGAAGACGATACCGGAGATGTCGCCAAACTCATCGATCGACGACTTCAAGTGATTGAGGTTTTGAACGGTGATCTCACGCGGGTTCTGTTTGGCCGCCTTGAGATCGCGAAGAGATTTGAGTGTGCGTTTCATTGTAGGTGTGATCGATGTACTCTTGTCTGCGGGAGCGAGCACAGAGCGAGAACGGACTCGCGATCACACGGCGTAACCGCGATATTTCAGCGACGTTCGGAAATCAGCTTGCGGTAAAAGAAGGGAAAGAAAAAGAAGTCAGGACGACTGCTGAAGAGGAATCAGAGACTGTCAATCATGGACCTCAACTCACTGGCTCGTATCCCGCTCTCAACAAGCGTTCGGCGTCGGCAGGGCCTACAACCCAATACTCAGGATAATCGCCAAGAATGATCCGCATCGGTTTGGTAGAATGGCCGTAACAGACGTTTCGTGCCGCGCTCACGGAGTGATAGGTGAACACATGTCCGGTCACGACTCCTACTCTCTTCAATTGCGTCAGAACGCTTTCAGCGGGCATAGACAATGGTCAATCTTGCATGTGATAGTCGAAATTTCGAAGATTCGCTCCCGACATCTGCCGGCTTGAACCTGCATGGAAGATCGTCCGTTGGTCGATATTACTAATGACTTGGAAAGCAAACTAATTAGGAAGCTCGATTGTGAATCGCCAAATTCGACTCATTCCCGTCGAGTCTATTTGAGCATATTGATCCGAAAATGGATAAACTATGCTAACTGGCATTCGCTCGCAATTCCAAACGTAAAATAAACCAAAACCCAATGCTTGCGCCTTCGTCCCAACAGGTGATAGATAAACATTCCTATCGGGGAGCTGAGGCGCAAGCAAATCCGAAAGGACACTAGCTGTGACGAACGGATCATTAGAAGGTGCAAACAGCCGACGGCGATAATCGTCAGCCTGAGTTCTGACGTTACTAGCGCGAAGTAGGCTCTGCTGGTACATGTCAGGTCGATGGGATGGAAGACCAAAAATGAAGTACTTGTCACTATCGGGTTTGTGATCGGCAATGCGAGCAATTAGGTCATCTTCAAATCCCACGGACACAACGAGCATATCCTTCTTCTCAGCGAGCAAATGACTACCTTCGAAGCCATGAACTGCTCGATTCTCGGTTGCTGCAGACATTGAAAAAATTGTGTTTTCAGCCTCACTATAGTGTTCAGGTTCGGAATAGACGCACTCAAATGATTTCAACCCCTTATTCTTGAAGAATGCGAGCATGAATAGCAGATGTGGCCTCAAGATGCCAGTAATGTCAATACATATCTTCACATTACTAAAGTCGATGGACAGACCTTCAAACAATCTTAGAATGAATGCGCTTTCAGTCCGCTCGACGTCTATGAACTTCTCCTCAGCGGGAAGATCTAAGTTCGTAAACTTATATTCTGGGGCAACGACCCAAATCTTACGATTAGCATTGATCTGATCATAGACCTCGCGAACACGGCTGGCTTTTGTATAGCCTGACAAGAAGAGATCATAAGTCCGTTCGCCTAGATCTGATGGGCCTATCGCTTCTTTGAAGAACTTGGTAAAGTCCATATCTAAGCGAGGGTGAGCTGGTTCTCCTTCTTTCGAAAGGTCGACCGGAAAGGAAAATTCCAGCGTGCAAGCTTGTCTCGCATATAGTTATTGAAGATCGCCCGATCATTGCTGAACAGCGAAGCCAACACATCCACAGGTATAGTTAATGTCCCCCTTCTTCCAACGGGAAGACCCCACAAAGGACTAAGCGTTCGATTCAACTGGTATTTATACTGCACCTTCTTAGAATTCTTATCCTTATGACCGCGAGGAATTTGTATCAGAAGAGAAAGCCGCTCTGCCTCTCTCAGCATCTGTCGTGCGTGCGCGGGAAGAAGCGGATACTCCACCCCAAATGTGATCAAGGAGCATTCGGAAGGCCGATCGGCGAACCGATTCTCGCGAAAGAGATTTCCTAAATTCTCAATAGCCGCAAGTATAATTTCGGCGTTCTTGCCGAGCATTCTATCATCCTTCTTGAACCACTCTGCTGTCTCCAGGACTCCTTTCAGTTGGGCTCGTAAGGATATTCGCTTAGTCGATTGAAACGGCATCTCACCATAAAACGTAGCCCAATCGAATATGTTTTTTAACATGCCAAGAAGGGTTCTGGGAAGTCCTTCGGACATCGTTACAAAATCTGCAAACCCTTGATACAATTGCGGCAAATCGTAGTCTCGAAGTAATTGGGCCCAAACATCATCTTTGAACTTATCTAAGAACTTTTCATGCTCGTTCCCCTTCTTCTGTCCCTGCAAGAATTCTGTAAGCGACTGACAAATCTGATCGGCTTCAGCAACGGGGTCAAAAGTACCCCTATATGTCGCGAGCCTTCGATAGAATAATACTGTATTAGCTATTTCAAGATCCGGTCGTAGGGGGACGCTGAGCGAGTGTACTACTTTCGTTGCTATTTCTTCATCGAATGCCCGAGCAACTGCGGATCTCACGCGCATGAGGCTCTTGGGAAGGGTCTCTCTCTCTTTTGAAAGAATTTGATTCAGTACTTGCTCTTCAGTTTGGACTTCAAACCAAAGCGCTGGATCGGTTGCTGTGTAACCAGCGATCTGAAGCCTTTTTTCCGTCAACTTCTTAGCGAACCGCGAATACTCCTTCTTCTGTCCCCTAAGTATGTTGTCGAGAAATACCGTGTCGAACTCGCTTCCCGCTCGGTTTTCTTCGCCTGAGCTTGGAACGCCATACGTCGCTATCCCATGAAGACGAGATCCAATGTGAAATGTGGTCCGAGTTGAACGGCCCCGAATTAATGCGTTTACATGCTGCTGTTGTTGTGGATCTAGCTCTTCAAACTCATCAAGCATGTAGACAAATCTGACCTTGTCGAGTATGGGCAATGCCCTCGCAATAATCTCTGGAACCCCAAAAATAATACTACCAGACGACACGTCAACTGCAATATTCAGACTCCTGTTGAAGATTCGATTATTTACTTCCCTGTCGATTGCCCTCCTCAAATTCCTAAAGTACTCGATAATCCCGACCAAGGTGTTCGGAGGTGAATGCCGTTCAGAATCAAAAAGACTTAAGACTTCCGCAATGAACTGCCTCACTTGCTGGTCATTTACGTTCTCTTGATCGACTATCTCGCGTACGATCTCAATGAGTTGTTCACCGAAGAGAAGCTCAAGATAGTAAGCGAACACCTGTTGCCACACTTCCTCGCTCTCACCTTTGCCCTTAAACCGTGTTGCGTTCAGGCTTCCAAACCGCAGATAGATCCCGAGATAGCCATCAGCGGAAAGCCCAGCTAGCAAGTTTGAATAACGTCGCTTCTGAATTCCGAACGAACGATGACGAAGTAAATGCGTCTTACCACTTCCCTTCCCACCGAACAGAATTACGGGCCGAGCGCTTAACGGATTGAGTTTTTGCTTTAGCAAGCCTTCCCACGCAGGCACATCTACCCAATAATCAAAAATCTGCGCATCACTAAGGTCGCTCGCAGCAAGATAGGAAAAGGGATTTAGCGTTTGCATTCTAATCGTAGAGCTTCGGATACCTTCTAAAAATCGGGTTCCAGGTTGAACCGTCCTCGTCGTACCAAAAGATCGGCAGAGTATTATCCGGCGTATTATGATGGAACCCTAATAAATACTGACCATCTCTATATCCCAATGGATTGCTCGGCCAGAGGATTTGGCCGTAATGCTCCGCAAACCTTTTGACTAAGCTCGAATCGACCACTGAGCCAGTCTGGAAAATACGTGAATCGGTTGAAAAAGCTTGAAAACTGGAAGTCAATTCCATGACAGCCTTTGCAGAGTTAAAGCCGACTGTTGCCGTTGCCTGTTCAAGTGATTCCTTTCTCCCAAAGAGCACAAAATAGTGGATCTCGATTGTTGGATCTATGCTTCGAATCTCACCAACAAGATCCTTCGCGTATTCCTCGATTTGTTGGCCACTCCCACACAAATCGTCAATTAAGATATAGCGGGTGACAGAGGGCTCAGTTAAATGTGCGCTGGGGTTTGACCTCGTTCCGCTTCGCGATATTATCCGGTGTGAATGGATGAACAAGCTCTTTGGCAATCGATTCTCTTGCCGAAAGTAGTAAAGCAAATGGGGCCCGCTTTCGGATGGATTGCCCACACCGAGAAACCGAGTATTCTCTTGCTCAATCTTGAATCTTGCTTTCAAGAATGCTTCATCGGTAGTGTTGCCATTCGAGGCTCGGATATTCGCCACAATCGAGTACTTGAACAGATCCCGATATAAGCTCTTGAGAAGTTCTCTAATCTCACGATCGCCAAAAAACATGAACTTCGAAAGAAGGAAGAGAGCGTGCTGCCTCTGAAGGTCGATTGTCGCAATCCGAGAATCGTCAAAATTAGATAACCACTCGGAAAGATGAGGTTCACTTGCCTTCTCCTCCCAAGCTAGTGCACTGAGGGTCTTAATCTGTTCTTCTAACGTAGCACCCATTGCGGCTATTTTCTACGGAAGACGAACACGTGTTCAGCGTTTATGATGCTCGCTGTCTTGTTCCTTGCCGTCATAAGTCCACGCGAACGTATGTCATCGATGAAGTGAGATTCCACTTTGAACCCCTGCATTCCTGCAAGTGCAGCCACATACTCGCTAGTCGGAAATTCGCGGCCACGGATAGTGTTATTCCCAATGACGAGAACGAGATGGCCATCAGCTTTTAGGCATTGGGAAATGTTGAAAAGTGCCTGTGACATCTCTGTAAGAAATTTTGCGGCTATATGTGCCCTGAGTGGATACTCTTGATGAATTGACTCCAAAAGCTGATCCGCTTCATCTATTCCTGTCTTATGAAGAGTCTCGTATTCTCTCACCGGAAAGTGTTCCCTGCCAAGACTAGCAGAATGAAGCCTTGTAATCTTTTTTTGATTCACCAGCTCAAGCCAGTATAACTGCAGGGAAGTTGCGCGAATGTATTTCTGCGCGCCGCAATATGGGGGCGAAGTAATGACAGCATCTACTTTCCCAAGTAAATTCTTTTTGTCACAAAACGTGACAATCGAATCTACAGAGTTCGCTATTCCATGGAAGTTCGCTTTCAATAATTTTGAAGCTTCAATTCTTGCAATATTGCCTTCAACGATCTCCTCAAAAACCCTCCGCACGTTTATTCTCTTCAATCTCCTCAAACGCTTCGCAGTACTTGCCCGAAAAACGTGCCCTTCGGAATACTGCTCTTCTTTTAAGCGAACCGGAACGGACAAGCGCGGATCTGCTAAACTAACATTTCGGACCAGAGTGGAGAATGATAGGAGGAAGAACCTGCGGACCCTTCGCACAGAGATCTTGCGTATTGCCTCGAAAATACACTGGAGCTGCCTTTGCACGTGCTTATAGTACCAATGATCAATGTTTGGGAGTTCAGGTAACTCGCCACTAGGTTCGTCTCGGATTATTCGCTTTAAGAATGAATTCGCCTCGCGAAGCTCTGCCGCGTTCAATTTTGAAAGCTTCACCTCGGTAATTAAGGTTGCCAATGGATTAATTTCAGCACCGAGAACCTCATGTCCGGCCAGTGCGGATTCTAAAAGGACAGTGCCAGACCCCGCGAAGGGATCTAGTATTATCCCAGGTCGATCAAGAATACCCGAATTGAAAAAGTATGAGGGAATATTGGGAAGCAAACGCGCTGGATACGAGTGAAGTCCGTGTCGCGTGTCGCGCGAGAAGTTCTGGGCCTTGGTGAGACTTCGAAAACTTACCTCTTGTATTCTGCTGGTCATCATGATTCAGACACTAGTAAACACATATTTCGGCTGAATAGGTATCAAAGCAGGGATCAAAGTGCAAAAGTGCAGGCAGTGCGGCGAACTGATACTGTCCACTACACTTTCCGATGTCGCCGATTCCCCCAAGTGGCTATTTCGCACAGTATTTGAAGATTCGGAGCAAATTCAGTAGTCGATTTCGTATCACTTTGTATCGTTTCTCGCTGCACTTTCGGACGATTTAGGGTTAATCGACTGCACTTTCTGCACTTCGTGCACTTTGCACTTTCTGCACTTTGGTGCTTTCTGCGGACGGTCTAGCGTACCACCCATGACGCACTTTAGTCAGTCCGCTCGCCTTGAGCCGTTCCTTCGCTGCTCGCTTCTTAATACTGAATTTGATCATGATTCGAGTCACAAGATCGCCCGCCGACAACTCCGTTTCACCCTCGCGAAATAACGAACCTAAGTCGGTCAGAGGCTGCACTGGACGGTTAATCTCGGATATGGGCTTTGTCTCACCGTCGGAAGAGTAAAGCTTTTGCTTCAGGTTGAAGTCCAGGACCAGCGCATCGTACTTAAATTCGTCCGAAACGTCGTTCTCCTTCTCCATATGAAGATAACGATCGGTATCGTGTCTGTCACCGGTGAGCATGAGAACCGCCCGAGCTCGTTGTACGAAGGCGCCGGCACCCTGAATATTCACCTGATCAGGAGTGCTTGCGTGATTACTTTTTCTCACATGATGAAGAAAGAGTACCAGCGAATGTTCGGCGAACCAACTGAACTTGCTGTAGAATTTCTGGGCATCGCTGTTACTGTTTTGGTCGCCCTCGAATAAGTTACCCAGCGAATCGATAACGATCATATCCGTGCCACTATCCAGATACATCTCTTGATTAATCTCTTCAATCGCCTCACCGAGCGAAAGCTGGGATGCAAATACAAAGACCAATCCTGGACTTCCCTTCGTTCTTTGCTTTTGGACAATTCGAGCGGTCTTCTTGGCGCCATCTTCACACGAGACATAAATTACCCGACGGTGAACAGGATTGAGCCGCCGCCCAAGGAAGGTTGATTCTCCTGCGGTGATCGCCATTGAAAGCTGACGGACCAACGTCGATTTACCGTAGCCGCCGACACCAGCCAGCAGCGCAATCTCCCTATTCGGGAGGAAGCCTTCCCACAACATCGGCGATTCTTGCACGTCGATGTCATTCAGATCACTCCATGTGAGTCTGAATTCCGATCTCGGTAGTAGCAAGGATGATCCTAACGGCTCGCTCATCGGCTCACTCCTATCATTCCGCTGTATTGAGGGCGACCGTTTTTCGACTTCCAAACTTGTTGCTCGATCTGCGAGCGTGAGGCAACCGGTCGCTGAAGCAACCACTTGTCGAGATCAGACTGGCGGAAGTAGACCAACTTACCGCCAGGCTTAAGATGCGGGATTTCCTTCCTCGATGTGAGTTTGTATAGGTAGGACTTCGAGAGCCGAAGGTACGTCGCTGCTTCAGTGAAGTTCAGTATTTTGTCTTTAGTACCCTCAACCGTCTTTTGTAGCTGGTCTATCTTTTCGATTATCTCTTGGTCCTTCTTCATTTTTGTGTACCGTTGTTTGCAATGGCACTGCAAAAATGGGATAACAAAACCTTGGAATCCTATTGGAACAAGAGCACGCAAGCAATTCCAATAAACTTTTAATCTTCGGTCGATTGTCCATTCATTAGCCTTACCAGTTCTGCTTCAAGTGCTGGCCCCATCTTTGGGCGTCCGGCATGTTCCGGTCGCTTATTGTCTTTCGTAATCCGCTCAAGTTCCAGCAGATTCTTCCGAATAAAGGGTTGTCCCTCTCGATCCACAAAATGACCGACAATTAAATCCAATCGATTTTCTAGACACAATGGTGAGATCAGATTGAAGCGACCGAGCAAGTTGAATACATCTAGAAGGAGGTTCTTGGGCCCAATCCATTGGATGGGAGGCAGCGAACATTTAATTTCACTTTCAGCGTGCATCACTCGTGCAAGCGGTTCGGCTGTTTGCTCATTAGGCAACTTGTAAACGGATCGCTTCGCAGGATTAACCTCCGATCTTGCGGTCTTTCCCGAGAACGTTTTTGCCTCTAACCGAAGACCATGTATGCGTCGCTTAATCCATTGAGAGCAATGATTCGCTTCATATTTATTTACGCTTTCAGCGATCGTTCGCAAATTCATAAGATAAGTGACCTTCTCATCAAACGAAGGGAGGCTATCGACGAATTGCTGTATGATTGGCACGATAAAATTGAAAGAAGGATATAGACGCTCAGAACGCATGTGGCTCTGAAGAAGGAGAAAGATTTTGTTCCGTCCTGAGATCTTTCCTTCCGCTGTAATCATTTCCAAACAGTAATCGGTATAATTCTCGTGTGCAAGCATTTGAAGTTCAGCAAAGCACTCGCCAGCGTTTTCACGGCCTTCGCACCGAATGTCAATATACTCGAGATAGTCTTGGTCTAGTCGTTTCTGTTGTTCAGCAGTCAGCATAGAAGAGAGCACTAAAGTGTGCCTAACCGATAGGCACCTATGCCTGCGTTCCGTTAAGAGACATCTCCGCCCTGTTCAGAGTGTTATCTGCGGTAAGAGGGACACCGCTTCCCGTTTTCGGTCGTCCACGATCTTCGCGTAAATCTGGGTATGCTTGATGTCCTTGTGGCCTAAGAGTTTGCTCACCATGTAAAGGTCCTTCATGTGGGTAAGGGCCAGCGTGGCGAACGTATGACGGGCGACATGGAAGGAAACGTGTTTCGTGATCCCCGCCCGGGTGACCCACACCTGAAGATGCGTCCAAAGGCCGCCCTCGCTTTTCGGCAGCTTGAACAGCGTTTCCTCATCACTTGCGGGCAACGGTTCGATCAGTTGCAAGGCGCTTGTCGTTAGGGGCAGGTATTCAAAGCCACCAGTCTTCTTCTGCCGGAATTGAAGCTGATCGCCTACGATCTCACGGCGCGTGAGGCGTTTCACATCAGATAATCGAAGACCGGTAAAGCACGAAAAAAGGAATGCCCGTTTGATCTCCGTGTGCTTGGTCGGGGTATTCGCAAGCCGCTGCACTTCCTCGAGCGTCAGGAAGGTCCGTTCCGTCGGCTTCGTCTTTACAATATCGATCCGCTCGCAGGGATTGGCGAGAATAATGCCGTCCTTCACCGCTCGGTTCAAGGCAGCATTAATCTTGTGGAGGTACACGTTGGCGGAGTTCGCCCCTACCCGCTTCAAGATGAACTCCTGAAAGTCGTTCAGCCAATGTTGCGTGATCTGCTTAAAGGGTAATTCACGGGGCGCAAAGTCTTTAAGATGGAGTAAGACGGTGTTCCAGGTCTTATGACGGGTCTTAGATAGCTCTTCAAAGTAGGATAGGAAATCCTGTTCCTGCTTGAACTTCGGAATGATCCCATACTGAGCGCTTTGAATTTCGATCTCGCGTCTCGCCTTAATCTCGTGCGCGAGTTCCAGCATTTCTCGCTTGCCGGTTCGGTCGGGCGGAAGCGTCATGCGAAGCGATTCGAAATTGCGGCGACCATTGATCGTCGTCACAAGGTACAAGCCAATTTTCCCACTCGGTAGCCGTCGTTGTGCTAATCGTACTGCCATTTGTTTAGAGATAGATTCGAGTTAGTAAACTGCACGACCATGCGGAGACCCGCGCCAGTTGTGCTTGAAATCGTTACTCGAATATAGCCAACGATAGGAGACGTGCGACAAGTTGTGACGCAATTATGTGACAGGAATTCGGAGAGCAAGAGCAAACAAGAGCAAGTATTTGATACAAACTCCGATAGCTACGATAGAGCGTTCTATACTTCTTTAGTTATCATTGCTTATTTTTGCTCTCAGATTTTTGGGGTTCGAGTCCCTACGGGTGCGCCAAAACGCTGTAACCCTTGATTATCAAGGGGTTATTTTTTTTGCCCGTTACGGGAATGTAACAAATATGCAACAGACTTAGCGTAAATTGTGCAATTTCGAGCGCGTCATTCCAATTTACTTTAAACTGCCTGAAGCGATTCCTCAAATTGCTGAAAATAGTCTTTGAGAGATACGTCGCGAGAGAGTTTTAATTTCTTTCGAATTTTTGCACGATGCACTTCAATGGTGCGAGGGGAAGATCGAATAATTGTTGCGATCTCACTCGTCTGCAGGTTAAGGCACAGGAACATGCATATTCGGATTTCAGCTTTTGATAATTCAGGATGTAAAGCCGACAATTGTTCTGCGAACAATGGATGCAACTGAGCAAGGACAAGATCAACCTTGTTCTTGTTGTCATCCATAGCCAGTTGTCGATCGATTTTAGCACGAACTCGCTTCAAATCTAAATTTGACGAGTCGTGCTTTTCCATTTGTGTGATTTCATTTCGAAGCGCTAACAAAAACTCTCTTCGATGCTCAAGTTCTTTAGTTATCTGATTAACTTCCTGCATTTGAGATGCTAAAGCACTGGTAGCTTGTTGAGCCATTCTTAACTGTCTCTGGCGATCCTGTTCCAGTTGAGCAATCCGCAGCTCTTCTCGTTCCAACTCTCTATGACGTCTTTGTTGTCGTCCGAATTCGCTAATTGCAATAAGTTTTTTTTCGTAATAAAGAGCATTCTCAAAATCACCCGTCTGACGGCACTCGGAAACTAACTCTTCTAATATCCCATGGTTGTTCGAGTAGTCCTCGAAGCCACAGAACAGGTTATGAGATTCTATATAGAGATCCTTGGCTTCATTTCTTTTGCCAGTTCGCTGCATAATTCTGGCGAGGACAGCAAGAGCAAGGCGGTGTACTGCAAGTAATCCACATTCTTTCGATAGGGTAAGAGACGCCATTACATTCGTTGTAGCCAATTCATATTCTCCAATTTCACAATAGAGGGTCGCCAGATTTTGATGACATTCAATAATACCTGTTGTCGCACCAAGCTGGGCAAAATATTTTTGTGCTTCCAATAGAGAATCTTTAGCCTCATCCCATCGCCGCATATCCAGGCAAAGTTGTCCCAAATTAAGCAGGTTACATGCTATTCCATTTAACGGACCGGTTTGTCTTCTTATTTGTAAAGCCGCAAGCTGGTGTATATATGCAGATTCGAAGTTATCTAATTCTTGTTCGATCGTTGCAAGAGTAGAAAGTGACTTTGATTCCAGACGTTTTAACTGATTTTCGCGAGCCTTTAGTAGCCCTTGATGAATGTATTTGGCAGCCGAATTAAAATCGGAGAGCCATAACCATATATCTGCTGCTAAATTTGCGCTCTGGATATATCCTTCCCAATCCCCGATTGATTCTTGAATAGAAAGAGCGTGAAGAGAAAGAGTTATTGCTTGGTTCAAGTCTCCTTGGGCTCGTTTTATAACCGCAGCGCCATGCGATGCCTGAGCTTCGTATCTACAATCCCCAATGCTAGAAAAATATCCTATAGCTGATTCAAAAAGCAGCAATGCATCGCTAAATCGTCCCCTTTTGTAAAGTATTTCCCCAAGCCTGATCCGGGAGAAATACATTCCGCTCATATCGGAAACAGTAAGGCACTCATCCAACATAGACAATGCAAGCAGTTCTGCTTCGGCGAGATCTTCCCCAGCAGCAGATTTTATAAGTTGTTTATATATAGCAATTCGTTTTGTCGTGCTTTTTGAGCGAGCAAGACGAGCTTTAAGAGCGGCAATGGACGGTTCCATCGTGGCAACACAAAATAAGTAGTCAATTACGTAATGGCTTTTGCAATTTAACACTTAAGTTTGCCAAGTGTTTCAAATGCTCATAGCTCAGTTACTGAATACGTTGGTAAAATGTATGAACTGCCCAAACTTGACTCGGTCTGATACACCCTATTAGCCCTTCATCAAATAGTAGCGTGTAACTAGTCTTGCTTAAAAGACTACATCGTCCACGCTCGATAATCCTTGGTTGCGATTGCCGGGTGAAATATCCGGAGGCGAGATAAATCTCTATAGGCTGCCGCCTTGAGAGCAGCTACAAATTTTAGCAAGTGATTTTGTCGCTTGCTAAAAAAGGACGGGCCCACCGCATGGCAGGCCCGATACCTCGTGTTCTCTGCGACGAGAAAGCGTCAGCAGCGAATGAAGAGGATGCCTTTGTATCGGTATGCCATGCATAACGCATGAGTAATCGTGCGCTAGTTGATAATAAGTACCGAAGCATCGGCTTTTGTTGTGGAACAGAGGTTAGCCTGCAGTCCACTTTTCTTAAAGTTCTGGTGCATCGGGTTAGTTTCACTGTGAATGGTTATGCCATTCATTCGACACTGGAAATACAGCAATCGCCGTATTCTCGGTACGAAAGGATTATTATGCTAAAAGCAACCATAAAAGCACTCTCAAGGGTGCAGATCATTCTACTATTGTCCCTTGTCTTTTACAACACCGTGTTGCAAGCACAAGTCGGGAAAACTGTGCGAAGCTCCTATATCAGCAGCCCACCGGCCAGCGGTGATACTTGGCCGGGATTTTCACCGTCGTTGGCCACCGTTAATGCGAGCGGGTCAGAATTGCTGATTGCCGCATGGGTATCTTCTGATCAATCTATTTCACCACCACTTCGTAAGATTCGTTTTTCAAAGTCCACCGACCAGGGGGTTACCTGGAGTCAAATTACCGGCTCCGTTCTTCCTTTGCCTTCCGGGTATTCGAATGAGGACGAGCCTCAATTAGCAGCAATCGGAGGCAATTATCTTGTATGTGCTGTCCGATGTTTTGCTGACGGATCAGGTACAAATGCGATACTGAGCCCGCCATATCAAGAGCAACCACACGGCTTGCACTATAAAACCGGAATATTCTTTTATGTCTCAACGAATCAAGGAGCGACGTGGAGTACTCCAACTTCCGTTCAGGAAGACGGAGAAGTGAGTGGAACAATAACATCACTGGAATACCCACGTGTGACATACCGGCCAGGCCACGATACGAAGGGATATATCTCCTGGGAAAAACGAGTATATTCCTACGATAACACCAATTTTTACCAAATTACAAGCAGTGCAATTGGTATTAAGGCATTCGCCGGAGTGGGCGATGGATATATTTCTTCGCCAGGAAGCATCTATCCGGACGGCAGAAGCACTCCATACATTATAACAAGCAGTGGAAATGGGCGCCCCATGCGGCCAACCGTTGCTATTGCTCCTGACTCCAGCGTTTGGGTAGCATATTATAATTTAGATTGGAGTACCGTTGCTAACGTAGATGGAACGCCTGTATCACCCCAGGTCGCCTGGTCGCTGACCAGTGGAACATGTATTAGCACTCCGAGCGGTGGTTCTGGCACCGTTACGTTCAATGGTTTTGGAAATCCGGTAACAATACTTTCCGGCACCAACTACCGTTTAGCAGCGCAGTATAGTCCTAACCGGGGACTCTTTCTCGGTCGGAGTTATTGGGACGATAATTTCTCCCATGGTCATACGGTTTGGGATCTCTCCCATGGACCTTCAGTACAAGTCGCGGTTTTGAACCCCTATGGCTGTAGACCAGACTATCAGGTCGGAGTCGCGTTCGTGACTGATTTGAATTCCCCAACTAATTATGACTTAGATGGTACCTATACGCCAAATATCATAGTTCATCAAGTGCCACAAGGTCATAGCATACTCCAGTTCTTCGCGGCAACTGTGCACGCCAGAGAGAATTCAACCGTAGAGAATCAAAGTACATGGTTCAATAATCTAAGAAGGGCTCACGATTCCTTAGTTCAGGAGCGTGTGGAGATTGACAATCCGAGTTATCAGGATGCCTACAATAATACGATTACGTTATATAATCAGCGTTGGATGCCAACTCTTCGCTATACGAATGTTGACCCATCGTTCGATTACTTGACTAAAAAGACACGAGATGCTCGAGTTAACACGGTACCCCGTTCCTTCTTTGCATTGGGCTATTTTCACTCAGAGCAGGAGAAATATGACATCTATTTCAGTGGTGATAACTGGCCGATGCACTTTTTCGAATTGGAGCCACGTGCTGTTGTCAGCTTTGACAATCAGACATTCCATATTTCGAATGTTAATCGTACGATAAATAACGAACATCCTGGCGACTCGGTCGGATCAGGAGCTTTTGCTGTTTTTTCCATGCACTTAGGTAGCCAACTGGACCTTAACGGTTCATTCGGCAAACTGAACCTCCACATGATCTGGCATAGAATGGCCGATAATACAGTTGATCCTAATTTTACCGGTGAGAAATTGCAGGCCAATACTGGTGGCTGCGTATATGCCATCCCGTATTATGATGGTTTCCCCAACAACGATGCAAATGGATTCGCGACCACAAATATTTTCCAAGATCAGGAAGATCATGCTCACGACGGTTCCACCCAAGGGGACTGGTCGCAATATTGTTTTTGGGATTTCATGGGCAGCCAGCGAAATGGAAACAGCAACAATAACACTATCCCTTATTCCACTGGCCTAAACGTAACGTCTACTTCGCTTACACCAGGTACAACCTCGGGATTATCGAACAGTACAGCGTATCAATTGCCAACAACCACCGGAGGAGGCGGTACGAGCCATTCTTTCTTTGTCAATACACCGAAAGGAGGCTCGTCAAGTAACATTTATGGAGTAGGGGACGCCAGCGCTGCAGCGCTTACTTCTGGAATATATTATGCCGTTTATAGTAACCCGAATCTGCCGGTAACTAATTTTGGATTGTTAAATTACAGCGACCAACGCAAGATTGTAACAACTGGTGACGTGGTCCATGGGATCTTTGAACGTGGTGGAAAAGTCTATTATGCAACCACAAAAGGAGAAGTGGGCGCCGCGAACGCAGGTTATAACACGGCCAATCTTGCGCTCGACTGGCAAGAACCCATGGCACTCGGACCGGTAAACTCAGGGGCAACGATGATTCGTCCAAGTATTGCAGTGTATTCCGCCGGGAACGGTCAGGGTTGTTCAGGAACATCGGCCATCGGTGTAGTATGGGTTGAAATAACAAACGTATCGGGTAATACCGATCAAGCGAATGTCTATTTCAAAACCCGAGAGTTCGATATGTGCACTGGCAATTGGTCGAATTGGAGTCAAACGTACTTGATTCACAAGCACACCTTCCCCATAACGCCACTCTTCCCGCCGAACTTCAACACCGGCATTGAAGATCAGGATGATGGTACGACGCCGGTTGTAGCTCCCCTCGAGCGTCCGGGAATGCCAGGTCCAGGCATGGCATCTGCGACGTTACTCGGTTGGACGATCACGTGGACATGCCCACGATTAAATCCAGCGTATGCGTTACCAGCTTCGCCCATGATCTCAACAATCGAAATGTCGACGCAATGGATGACCTGTGTTAATCCATGGCCGTCTGGAGTATATTCAAGGACATGGCTTCGAGCCAATGGAGGAACAGTGCTTGATAATAACAGCTCGTGGGGCCAATATTCAAACCCAACTTCCGCTCTCATGCGGCCGGTAACCGGTTCCATCCCTGAATGGAATATATTACGAGAGACTGGCGGCTGCACAACTGAGGATCCGCAATGGCAGTATGGTAGTGGATATCGAATGTTCCCAACTGTTGTAAGTTCAGAGAACAAGCATACAGACGCTGTTCCGCTACCTCGTTATGTCCAACAAATTGCTTACTCAGGAGACGGTAATTATGCTGGAATTTGGTTCTTGACCGAATCTTATTTGACCTCAGGGACGATCGGATCTCGGGATGCAGCAAATTCTACTCCTCCAACTACTCCGGTTGCGATACTTGCGACCAATTCAACGAAGAAATCTTTCCCAGTACGGCTTTGGGATCGCAACCCCTGCATTACTATGAATAGCAGCGGACAACAATTCGTGGCATGGGAGCGCATTGATCAACGTTCAACCGGTGGATTATTTAGCGAGATTATGGTCGATAATTCGCTCTACAATCTCACTGGTCCGGTCAGCAGTTGGGGTACCAAAACCCCTCTTGTTGTATACATCAAGCAAACAAATGTTCCGACCGGCTCTTGGCTGATCAACCCGAGCATTGCAGGGTTTCCCAAAAACAATCTCGACCGTGATCCAGCTGGTACAATCGTGATTGGGGCGCCCACCGGTGATCCTGGAGCGGTCGAACTGGAAATGTGGGAGAAAACTCTTACGTCGCCGGCTGTACATCAGTTGCGCGCCAATATGTATCGTGAGGTACCCAACCAGCAACCTGGCACAGGCAACTGGGTGAAGAGTATGCTTGCTGCACAATTCGTGGGTAATGGCGCTTGGTCCCAAGCATCATTTGGACTGTACAATCCAGGACCGAAATGGGCCGACATCAATAACCCAGTGAATCCAATTTATCGAAGCTACTTCTTTGGTAACACGGATGATGTATCGAACACAATGAAGATGCCTGTTATCGGTTACTATCCGGCGCTAAAGGGGACATTTGATTCTCCTCTTGGAGTGGCTCTTTATAGTGGAGAACGCCGCTGGAAAGATTCATCATCGGCTGTGTTCGAATGGGGTGATGTTTATGTCGATGATACCGCGTCGATGCTTCCGATGCGACAGGTCATGATGCATGCAGGCGCTAATCCCTCCGGATTTTCCAGCCATGAAGAAGAAAGAGACTCAATATTCAGGACCGAGGTCTTTGACTGGCCTGCTGGTTCTGCGTTACGATACTTCCGTCAAGTATCTGTGTCAGATCCGTCTGCCATTACAAGTGGCGGAGATTTCATGGATACGACGGTTTCTTTTTCTTATGCAATACAGGTCGTGCTTGCTAGCAACGATAGTGTTATCGCTGAAGAAGACGTGCAATTTGCGCCTGGCAAGGGCAGCCTGGTCAATCCGAGAACCGTTCATCTTATCAATCTGAATGACTTTTCGCGTGACGTTTATCTTCGTGTTACCGGAACAGTCAATGGAGTAAGTGATGACGACTCTTTGGTTGAATTCTATATTGAACAAGCGGATTCCTGCTTTACGTCAGTAGAGGATTCCACGGGACACGTGTTAAAACAGAATATTCCTAATCAGGCTCCATTGACGGGAAGTCTTTCCATTTCAGCGCCTTTCCCGAATCCGTTGGATCTCGTGCAACAAAGTTATACGCATCTTTCTGTTGCGTATGCTCCAGGCCAAGAGATTCGCGCGAGAGTAACTGACCTACTAGGAAAAGCTATAATTACTATAGACCCTGTAATTTCAACCGGCAATTGGCAGGAATTAACGTTTAAGGCTCCGCCCATAGCGGGATCTTATATAATAAATGTCAGCGCCGGAAACGAATCAAGAACTGTTCCTTTTGTTGTGAAATAATAATTGATAAAGGGCTCTTCTCTTGGAGAAGGGCCCTTGTTCTCGGTGATGCAAAGCAACATAGTTATTGAGTTTATTCTTCCACGCCTCTGCTTTGCCATTATTACCTGTGCTCCCTTCCTCCCTCTTCATTCACAGGTGGGTGAATGGAAACTTCTTTCAAGTTTTAATCAACCTGTAGTCAATCCATATTTCATCGATTTACCTGGACCACCTCGTATCGGTTTTGTATCGGGAGGATATCGTACTACGGACGGTGGTTTAACATGGTCCAGCACGAATGAACCAAGCTTTCCTTATGATTTTGCATTCGCAGATTCGTTGCATGGATGGGCATTAGCCAGTGATGGCGTTATGGTCACGTCAGATGGTGGCTTAAACTGGAGTTGGACTGCTCTTAATCCACAAACCTATCCTTCTACCGGCTTCCGATTTAATCAGATTGCAAGAAACCCAATTACTGGCGATCTATTCGTTACCTCGTGGTTTTTGACGGCTCCCGACTTGCTGCATTCAACAGATGGCGGGTTAACGTGGTCATCCCAAGGTCCGCAGTATTCGGCAAATACTGGCGCCACGTTTGATGGCCTCATTGGCATTCTTATAACCGATAATGGAAATAGTACTGCCAATGCTTCCTGGCAACGAAGCAGTGATGGCGGAAAGACATGGGCCTTAACTAAATTTGCCGGACATTCCTGGTCGCCAATCATTATTCCGCACTCAACCACCATTTTAGCGAACGGCGATTTACGAGATTCCATATATCGTTCTGATGACGGCGGAATAACATGGTTAGCATATCCAAACTCCGGCGGATCAACTGGTACGCTGGGTATAGGGGATTGCAACTTAATCTACGAACAAGGTCAGGAATATTCGGGCTACGGTGTTCGTGTCAGTTCTAACCTGGGACATTCATGGACTGATCTCGGGGGTCCGGCGGGCAGTCTGGATTCCAAGTTCTTTGTCAAAGAAAATTACATATATGTAACGGGCTATGACTCCTCAGGAATGATGTCACAATTGTGGTGTCTAATTCGCAATTTGCAGCCCAAAGTTTTTGGCGATAATATTGTTTTCAATTCCTCATGCGCTGACCTGGATACAATTTCTCTTGTGCTCGCCCCAGAATGTGATTCGGTTACTCTTCTAGGTGTAACTTCCTCGGATTCTTTAATTGCGATTTTATCAGACTTTACTCTGCCTAAAACCATTGAGCAGGGAGATTTTGTACAAATTCCCCTTCGTTTCTTTGCATCGCATCTTGGCCAGGATAGCTGCCAGTTCAAATATCAGTTTCTCTTTCGAGGCCACTTATGGGATACTATAATAACTTATCACATTTCAGTACCAACCGAGGCTGGCACAGTGAATCTTCAGAAAAGAACGCTTGACTTCGGCTCGCAGTCACTATGTCATCCAGTCAGTATTAGAGATTCGATTAAGCTTAGTTACTCTGGCTGCGGTAGCATTATGCTCGATAGTACGGTTCTTTCCATCTGGAATGGTTCAGATACCGATTTTACATTTTCGTCAATTCAAAGTCTATTTTTAAAGAATGGTGATTCAACACATCAACCTATATCTTTTAAACCCTCTATAGTGGGGTTCGAACGAGCCACCATTTATATTTATTCAACGATCGATGGAAAACAGCACCGCGATTCTGTATCAATTGTGGGTCGTGGCGATGCCAATACACGCTCATTTGTAGTCCTATCACAATCGATCTCGACTCGCATGTGTGATTCGTCCCAGGCGAATGTATATCTTGATAACACTACCTGCAGTATTCTCTCTCTGGATTCTCTAACATTGCCATCCGGCCTAACGATTCAGTCGCCTCTTCCTCGAACATTCGTTCAAAGTTCGCGAGATTCTATCACCGTTTATTTCACACCGCAGTTACCTGGTAATGACACGTTGCGTGTGATAGCTCACCTGCATATCGTCGAGCGTGGGCAGTCGACCCCATTTGACACGATCATCTCCATTCCGGTGAATGTAGATCATGGTATTCCAGCGGTTTCGGTACCTCCTTCGTTGGCGTTCGGCCCTGTATCGACCTGTGCCGGAGTGACGTTACCCGTTGCCATCCTTAACACCGGCTGCGACTCGTTGCGTAGCGTGAATTGCGGCCTGGTCTCTAACGGCGTCTTTGCGATCACTAAGCAACCGGATGTCGCGATACAGGCCGGTCAGGGTGATACGGTGGAAGTCTCCTTTACACCTCGATCGCTTGGCTCCTTCTCGGATACGCTCGTGATCCTGACGAACGCCGGCATGGTGAAGGTGCCGATCTCCGGCACCGGTGTGGCCGACCGCGTTTCGGTTACGCTCTCTAGCACTACAATCACTCCCAACGCAATCGCTTCGTGTACGCAGGACTCGGCCAGCATCTCGCTCACGAATGGCTCGTGCAAGTCGATCGTAGTTGATTCCATCACGGGTATTACCGCGCCGTTTACCGTTCGCGGTCCGGTTGGTGGGGATAGCGTTTCGACCGGCACCTCCGCAATCGCCACGATCCTCTATACTCCGCAGACAGCCGGTACCAATACCAGCATAGTCCACTTCTATTATCATGATGAGGATGGCGTCCAGCACGATACGACGGTTACGCTTTCTGCTACGGCCTCCGCGCCTCCACGATTATCGCTCTATCTGAAACCGGGCGCACTAAGCGAGAGGGATCAGCAGGCCGCCACAATCCCGGTGTATGTATCAGGAGTTGGTTCAACCAGTAGCATTCAATCGATCGGGCTTCAGTCCTTTACATTCCGATTGAACCTGAATACCGATCTCTGTACGCCCGAGTCCGTTAGTACGAGCATCGCTGGCGCGGTGGCTTCGATCATAAGCGTTGACCGAAAGGGCGCGAACATCACCGTAAGTGTACCACCCAGTTTTGCACCCACTTCCGAAACGCAACTGGTTCTTGTAACCGGCCGAACGTACCTCACCGATACGATGGCGACCAACATTTCGCTGTCGAATGTTGCCTGCAATGCTTCCTCGTCTCAGTGCTTCGGACTCGACTCGAACGCCGCACATATTCCCTTTACATACCTGCCAGCTTGCGCTGATCCATTAATTTCGCACGTAATTGGTAAGCGACCCTTTGAGGTGCTGAGTATAACACCGAACCCTGCAAAAAACGAGATCATTGTTCGACTTTCGCAGACACCTGATCCAGTTCAAGGAGAGTTATTTGATGTGCTTGGTGATATATCGGTAAGGGTGGAGGATGTTCGAGGGATTCCGTTGGATGTTCACAGTCTACCGAGTAGCCTTTATTATCTCCGGCTGTCACAAGGCAAATACTATGTAACGAAGCGTATTGTGATTGAGAAATAGAGCGAAAAAATTCCTTTCGTGCATTTGCACACTCGCGAGAACTCAACACACTTCAACCAACGTCATCTTTCTTATAAGTTCGGACTGGTCAAATCATGCATGTGACACGGCTTAGCATAAGCATATCTACTAATTTCACAGTGGGTTTTCTTCCCTCAACATTAACAATATTATTCCGACTACCAAAAGCCTTAACGCCCTACTGCAAGCATTGCTTGCAGCTTGATCATCTCCCCATTCTGATTTCTAAGTCTTCGACACAACATGGTGATAGCACCACGAGCCAGATCGACGTTATCGATCATAAGATCGTAGAATGTCTCCCAATTTAGTTTAAGCAGCGTCGTCTCTTCAAGAGCATACACCGAAGCAGAACGCGGCTCTGGATCGAGGAGCGCTAGCTCGCCAACTACTTCCCTTGCACCAAGCTCCGCAAGGACATGGTCTCCATCCTTTACACTTACGCGTCCTTGTACGATAATATAGAGGCAATTTCCAAGCTCTCCCTTTTCCATAATGCGCGTCCCTGGAGCCACGTGCACTTCCTCCATCGCTTGAGCAACATGAGCGAGCACAGGATCGGGTGTATCTCGAAACAGGTCTACGGTCTTGAGTAAAAAGACCCGTTCAAAAATGATAAACATAGGATGATTTTCAATTTCGTAAAATTTTATGAATAGCGAAGCCGGGACGTTGGCTCCCTTATTAAGCTGTTCTATGGGAGCGCCTTCGGAACGTTGAAGCAAGGCTTGTCCACGAACAGCGAGAAACACCGTTGATACTTCCCCAACAAGATCATCCCGCTGTGCGGAATCCGCGATGGCTCGAGAGCATTCGCTCCAGTAGTTTAATCCGGCATAATTAATAATTGTTGCAAGTGACCAGGGTTCGTAAAATTTGTTCTCATCACTAATGATCGATGATAATACTTGTTGAATCGGCGCTTCTTCTGTCCAGGCATTCACAACGAGTTCATCAATGCCACCGGATTCAACCCGCTTACCAGAAAGTACGAGGCTTGCTTCGATGAGCAGAACCACAGGTTTTGAGTGGGCAGTGGGAAGCAGGTGATCCAAGGCTTCTATCGCGTTTGCCCAATGGACCTCACTTCCTGATATAAAACTATCACGCACGCGAACGATCGTTTGACGGTCATACACAAGCGACAATAATAGCAGGACCCGATGGACACTCTGATTTATCTCATACGCAATCGTGCTCCGAATTAAAACAAAAGCGATCGTCCCAATTTCCGAGTTATCTCGTACCACAGAAGACCGTTCGAGCAGGGTCGCTAACCCTATGAGTAATTGCGCACGATTCAGCTCGTCATCGATCGTTTTATGTATCTCAGCCGACTCCGGAATATGAATATTGCTCTCGAATAACGCGTGTAATGCGGCAAGCCGAAGATTTGACAACACGCGGCGATGTTTATTCGGCCAGGATAAGAAATCAAGAAGCAACCGGGTCGCCTGCTCCCGTAGATCAGTATCCTTTGAAATACACCAGGCGCCCAATAATCGCGTAAGCCGATTTAATCTCGAATGGTCGAAGGCGCCGCTCTCAATATGGTGAATGATATGCGGGAACACTGGTGCGCCAATATGCCGAAGCGCATTTTCAATGGCTGCAAACAGCTCTTGTGATTGAGATGTAAGAAGATATTGCTGCAAAAGTGGCTCAATGAGAGCAGGATGAGCAACTTGTACTGCCGCCTGAGCCGCCGCGATACGAACCTCTGCCTGGTCATCCCTCAATAGTAGTAACAGCGGAAGATAGTAATCCGAGACACCGGCATGACCAATTATCCTCGCCGCTTGAATGCGTTGGTGACTATCGGCACTGTGCGCCATGGGCTGAAGGTATTTATCAGCAATAAGCGCCCCTTCAACCCCGCGATACCGTATTAAACCGCTTAACAGTCCTTCCCGTACTTCAGGGCCCTCATCTTCGAACCATCGCTCAAAATGTTCTATCTTCGCTTCATCGTTGAGATAGATCAATGCACGGAGGGCCCGACTTAGAATATTAGTGGAAGTCGTGCGATCATCCAGGAGGCGCTCGAGTAAAGAGACCACCTGCCTCTTTTCTTCTTTCGAGAACCTAAATTCCTCGATCCGCTCCAGGGCGATAGGAGCAAGAATTGCTCTCTTTTTTTCATCGATAGAAAATAAGATCAACGGCAGGACTTGAGCGAATAATGCATTTTCGGTTTTAGGAATAACGCGCAATGCGTGTTCCATTTCCATTCTATGACCACTCTCGAGCTTAGACTGAATGAGCGATCGCGTTGCATGGTCCCATATGAGATCGGAGGATTGCAAGCGGCGGTGCTTGAGTGCGCTGGAAAGCGCCTGAAGGTATTCACGCCCAAACGCTAAAATCGCAACGGACCACAATACCAATATTCCCAGCATGATAAGGCTTATCTCATACAGGGAAAATCCAATAAAGACGGCAAGCAGATACAATAAAGCGCCCGCCATTCCCAATGCAACCGGTTCAACAATATTATCGATGACTCGATGACCGATCGTTCGTTCACGGTATGGAAGTGGCTGAAGTGCTATCGTCATCACCGGCATGTGTATCGTCTCCGACCACATTTCAACCAGGAGCATATTAGCACTAAAGGCCCAGATCATTACGGCGGCTGTCTGCGATACCGTATTTAGTATGAGGCCTATCACGGTAATAGCAAAGAGTGCGATAGGCAAGAGAATACTAATTCGAGCCAGGCCAAATCGATCGAACAATTTCCCAGCAACGCCCACCTTCACTATCAAGCTTATTAATTTGGCGACGCCAAAGAAAATACCGATAAAATATGCGACTTGCGTGGTCTGCGCAAACTTCTGATCGATCTCGCGTAGAAATCCATAGTTAATGGAGGTAATAGCGATCAGCGCGAGAAATGCAGTCGCTGCTACACTAATAATATACTTATGACGAACGATCTCTTGTATGGAGATCTTCGGAAATTCGTGATGATGAGCGTGTGATAAATGGGTGGAAGGGCCCTTCGTTCTTTTGCGATGGAATGGCTGATGTTCGCTTTGTAAATGGGGATTCGGGAAAGCCCTGCGAATCCTATATAGCATATAGATAGCGATCGCCATTGCAACGATCGAGAGCCAAATAAGATCGGGTACCGAAAGTATCGGTAATAATAGTGGAACGGAGAAGTATCCAAGTATCTTTGCAAAGAAAGCGCCTGAATCGATCAGGCTAAATAATCGCTTGCCTTGTCGGACATCGAAGAACTGGGAAGAAAGTCCCCAAAAGGCGTTATCCGCAATAAAGAGTACTGCCTGTGTCCAAACAAATAGGCCGAAGATGGGCCATAGCAGATGGTTAAATAAAATAATACGAAATAATCCCGACGCGAGAATAACAAGTGTGAGTGCTCCAGCTAATAGTCGATATAGACCGATCGAATGTTCTAGCCGGTCCATCACATAACCAATAACCAATTGTACCAGCGCAGCAGCGATAAATGCTAATGGCAGATCATCGATAGTATACGCAGAGAGAAAAAGAGGAAGAGAAGCAGAAACAAAATAGGCACATGAGAGACCCAAAAAAAACGAATGAGTCCAGAGTAATGCCACCATCTGACGCTCGCCTCGCCTCAGGCCCATCAGGCGTAACAGCGAGTTCAGCGCTTGGGCGAACCGAGCGTTTGAACGACTCGGCCCAGGGTCCGTCGTACCAGGAAAAGGCGAAATCATTACCTATAGATACCGCTCGAGCAGAAGAATTGCTCCGCAAGGTGGAAGCCTTTGCAACCGAAACGATCAATTCTCTCCCCGTTGGCTATTCGTACCATTGTTTGGAACATACGCAACAAGTGGTGCACAATGCTTCACGTATCGCAGTGGGTATCACAATGGAGGACTGGGATCGAACGCTCCTTCTTATAAGTGCCTGGCTGCATGATATTGGATTTTGCGTGACGTATTCAGGACACGAACAGGAAAGCTGCAACCTCGCGCGAGCGTTTTTACGAAATGACCTGGATGAAAACGATCTTCACCTCATTGAAGGTGCGATCATGGCAACAGAAATACCCCAACGGCCACCTCATCTGATAGCAGAAGCCTTATGCGACGCCGACCTTTTATATCTTGGCACCGATCAATTCCCACATTGGAGCGGTCGGCTTCGTAACGAACATCGGGAAATATTAGGGAAAGAGTATACCGATGGCGAGTGGATAAATTTCAATATCGCTTTTGTCGAGCCGCACCGATTTTATACGGAATTCGCCAGAAGTAAGTGGGGCGTTCTGGAACGAGTAAACCTGCAAAAACTGCTCGCATTGCGTACGTAACGGGTCGGTAACACTGCGATAAAATTGCTTTAAGAAGCGTTCTTCCTTCGATTCGCGAGCTATAATAGCATAACCGAACTTTTTCAAAGGTCAAGGTATTGATTATGCTTGTTGCTGTAGCCTCTTCGCTTTTTTCCTTAATATTTCCCTTTACTCATTATGGTGACGTGTCCTCATTGTAGCGCGTCTGTTTCTGAAGCGGCAAAATTCTGTCCGGAATGTGGCAATTCACTCTCACTTCGTTGTTCCGAATGCGGCTCGGAAAATAGTGCTCGCTCAAAATTCTGTTCGGAATGCGGGAAGCCCCTTGCGAGCGTAAAAGGCACTCCGAAATCTTCCGCTTCTTCCCATGCGCCCGGCGAGCGGCGACAGCTCACCGTAATGTTTTGCGACGTCGTAAACTCGACAGGACTTGCCGAAGAGCTCGACCCGGAGGAGTTGAGGGATTTTATGCGGCTCTATCAGGAAGCGTGTTCGAAAGTGATCAAGCGTTTTGATGGATACATTGCGAAATATCTTGGCGATGGCCTGCTCGTTCATTTTGGGTATCCGGTCGCACATGAAGACGACGCACAGCGGGCCATTCGCGCAGGACTGGGAATGCTGGAAGCGATCCGCTTTGCAAATTTTCGATCGTCGCGAGGCAATATGGTCCCGATCGATATTCGTATCGGTGTGCACACAGGTCTTGTCGTCATCGACGAGATCGGTGCAGATGCCGAACGAAAAATGGATATCATCGGCGAAACACCGAATGTTGCCGCCCGCCTCATGACGTTGGCCGAGCCGAATACACTCATTGTCAGCGCCAATACGTATCGCCTTATCTCTGGTTTTTTTGAAGAGCAGGACCTGGGGTTACAAACGATCAAAGGATTATCCCAACCCATCGGCATCTATCGAATCCTGCATGAAAGCGGTGCGCGCACCCGGTTGCAGGCGCGCGCCCAAAGCGGACTAACGCCACTGATTGGCCGCGATGCCGAAATGGCTCGCCTGCGCGATCTTTGGAATGGCGTGGTGGAAGGCGAAGGACAGACCGTACTCGTTTCCGGTGAAGCTGGTATCGGAAAATCGCGTATCACTGATGCTATCAAGCTGCATATTACAAAGGAGCACGACGCCTGGCTAACGGAGACGGAGTGTTCTCCGTATCATCAGAATACTGCATTCTATCCGGTCGCTCAGCTTTTGCAAAAAACGGTGCTCGCTTTCGATCCCGAAGACGATGCCAATGCACGATATGCAAAGCTCGAAGGATTTTTGGTGCAGAACGGATTGGATCTAACCGAGAATGTACCGCTCCTCGCGCCGATCCTTTCCTTACCGTCAAATCCACGGTACCAACCGCTCGATCCGCTTGCGATGAGCACGCGCCAAAAGACGCTGGCGCTTTTGCTCAATCTTCTGATGCACCGGGCGACTCAACAGCCAACCCTATTTATCTTTGAAGATCTGCACTGGGCAGATCCTTCATCACTCGAACTTGCAGGGCTTATCGCTCAGCAGGCTCCGAGCGCTCGACTCATGGTCTACTTTACGTTTCGACCGGAATTCAAGCCACCGTGGCTCGGACTTCCGAACGTCCAGCTTATGAACCTCAGTCGTCTCGCGCAAGCACAGACACGCGAGATGGTGGATCACTTGGTCGAACATAAGAAGATACCAGAAGCGATCGCAGAACAAATTCTTCGGAAAACGGATGGTGTACCCCTCTTTATCGAAGAGTTAACGAAAACCGTATTGGAAGGCGGCAACCTTGTTCTCGTCGGTGACGATCATTATGAGATCGAAGGAAAGATCGACGAGGTCGAAATCCCGGCAACGCTGAAAGATTCGCTAATGGCACGCCTCGATCGTCTCTCAACAAGTAAGTTAGTAGCGCAGGTCGCTGCTACGATCGGACGGGAGTTTAGCTATCCCCTTCTTTCTGCTGTCGTTACGCTGGACGATCAAGTCGTCCAGCGTGAACTTAGTCAACTCGTTTCGGCGGGGTTGATCTATCAACGGGGCTTGCCACCAAATGCAACGTATATCTTTAAGCATGCACTCGTTCAGGACGCAGCCTATGAGTCCCAACTAAAAAGCCGGCGGCAGGAAATTCATAAAGAGATCAACGCGGTGTTGCTCCGCGATTTTCCGGAGGTTGCAGGAAGCCAGCCGGAAACGTTAGCGATCCATTATACCGAAGCAGGCATGCTTCCGGAAGCCATCGCTGAATGGTTGAGAGCCGGACAGCAGGCGGGTGGCCGATCGGCTTCGCAGGAAGCGATCGCGGATTATGAGCGAGGCCTTCAATTGCTTGCGCAATTACCTCCGGATTCTCCCGCTCGAGCATACGAATTACCATTACAGCTTTCACTCGGTATTGCGCTCTTAATGACGCGCGGGTACTCCGCACCAGAGGTTGCAGGCCCACTTTCTCGCGCTCGCGAGCTGTGCGCCGGCGTACCGGATGCACCTATGCTCCCACTTATTCTCTGGAGTCTATGGGCATACTACCTCGTCCGGGCCGACCATAAAGAATCGATCGCACTGGCTGAAGAACTATGGCGAGTTGCTAAAGAACGCAACGATGATGGTCAGTTTGTAGAAGCCGCGTTCACACTTCTTATCGAGAATGTAGTTACGAAAGGAGATTTTCGTAAAGCGGCAGAGTACCTGCAGACCGTGCTAAAGTTATACGTTAAGGAAAAACATGGATGCACGGTAACCGGCTACGTTCAGGACCCGCTCGTTTGCATACTTTCGTGGGGCGCCTGGGTAGAATTTATTCTCGGCCATCCGGCGTATGCTTCCGAGTTAGCCGCTCGTAACCTTGCACATCAACAAGCTCTCGGGCATACCTACAGCACTGCTTATGGTGGCGTCTGCCTTGGCGCGCTCGCAGTTCTGATGGAAGATGTGGAAGGGGCGGAAAAGATCGCGAAGGACTGCATTAAGATCACGACGGAGCAAGGATATCCATTCCTTCATGGTATTAACCTTTACATCCTCGGTTGGGTGAAAGGACGCCGCGGCGATCTTGCTGGCAGTATCGAACTCTTCGATCAGGGTATCGCCATCTGGACGGCGATCGGTTCTATCTTCTGGCGTACATTCCCGTACACCTGGAAGATCGAAATACAAGTGCAGAATAAAGATTACGACGGCGCACGTAAATCGCTGGAGATCGGCTTTGATGAGGCTAAAGCCATCGGTGAACCTTTTATGATGCCGGTCCTGAAGCGTCTGGAAGCAGACCTTATTCTTGGTGAGGCGAAAGAGAACGTCGCAAAAACGGCAGCGGGATTTTCACCCGAGATCCGTGCAGAAGAATTATATCGCGAAGCGATCCAGATCGCGCGCGATTTCAATGCGCGTAGTTTCGAGTTGCCCGCTCTCTTGCAATTATATAGCTTAGTAAAGGAATCCGCACGAGCAGCCAGCGTACTGGACGACATTCGGACGGTAGTCGATAGTTATACCGATAATTTCGATCTCCCGATCCTCGAGCGAGCACGAAAAGTTTTAGAAGCTAATAAAAAAACTGCAATCGTTTAGATCGCGCGGAGAGTTGTCCCACCCTGTAAACTAAAATTATGAGCACGAAGACAAAGCAACCTTCGATCCTGGATTATCCTATATTGACCGCGTCGACCGGCGAGACGGCCCCGCACCTCGAAGAATCATGGCCGACGGAATATATTGAGCCGTTTCTTCAAAAGGCTGATCCTCTGGCAGATCGTATCGTGCAACTGCTCTATGAGGAAGGTCGACGGGATGCCGAACGCTCTGGCGATGTCACGGACCGCCCCCGACGCGCTTTCCAATTTCTTCACTTGCTTATCAATCAGATGGCGATCCCTGATCCGGAGGTCGAACAACCCTTTGCAAGCGAAGGATCGACGTACACCTTTGCACCGGAAGTTCGCGAAGCCTTGCGCGAATTTCTTCGCGAAGGTCAGAAATTACCACAGTGGGCCGATTTTGAACTCATCGACCATGCTCAAAAGCTGTTTGCAGCAAACCCGTTGCTGGCGTACCCGCTGCTGGCATTCCTTTCCCTCCCGGTGCTGTACACCTGCGGGCGCGGCGGCACGCAAGTGCTCATGCTGACCGAGCAGATCCACGTTAAAGTCCGCCGGCGCATTGTGGAGACAGGCTCTCTGATCATGCAGGTGATGATCAAAGATAGCTTCACAAGACCATCTCCTGATTCGAGGCTGACGAATCCGCTTCCGCCAGGCGTCGAGGCAATACTTAGAGTGCGCCTGTTGCATGCGGCGTCCCGCACGATCATTCACGAATTTTGGCAAGACGGCCTGCGCGATCGTGCCAAAGAAGTGAATAAACCAGCCAGCGAGCCAAGCAAAGTGCGTATGTATAATGGCAAACCAGCCGATACCATCTGGCGCGAAGAATGGGGCATGCCGATCAATCAACAATACCTGAGCGGCGTGCTCATGTCATTCTCTTATCTCGATCTCTACGGTCTCGAGCGGCTGGGTGTTATCCTTAGCGATAAAGACCGCAAAAGCTACATGCACTTATGGAATGTCTTTGGGCACGTGCTGGGTGTTGATGAGGAGATATTATTACGCTTGGATTTTCCGCGGACGGGTGCGGCCGTATACCATGATGGAAAGGCGGTACACGACGCAAGTGGCAAGGAAATGATCGCGGAAGGTCGTGCATTGTACACCAGAGTAATGATGCTCAATCGTGCCTATGACGAGGAAGGCATTCGATGCGGCCGAGAACTTACGCATTCGATCATCGATTATCTTGGAGACCTGTTGCTTCGTCGAGTGCCGTGGGGTAAATACCTGCGCGTGGAACGGCTTCCACAGCTTATGATGACGATGTTGATGTCGAAAGAAGATCTGGCACTGTTGGGGACGAAATCAACGGTAGTCGATCGGATCGTCTTTCCGGTTATTCTCTTTATTCTCCGGCTTCGCGGCGCCTTCGTTAAAACAGCACCGCATCTTTCGAATGCAGTAGCTAACCTGTTCTTTAAATACATGCGGGAAGAGAACGACGCCGTATATGCTGAACTCGAAAAACGGACCGGCGTCCGCTATCCCGGAATTCCGCTCGAACTTCAGGAGAAGTGGGGCCTTGTAAAAGGAAAATAAACGCTGAATTTTGACGACCGATCGTTCGATCGGTCAGTGTTCTCGCCTGTTACAAATGAAAGAGTTAACTCGTCGCGTGTTTCACCGCTGGCTTGTTCCTGCATTGCTCGAATGGGCCGCGATCGTTGCGCTCTTTTGGATCGGCTTTACTGCGCATCATTGGTTCGTGTGGATTCTCGTCGTAATAGTACTCGGGAGCCGACAACATGCGCTCGGGGTCTTAGGTCACGATGGAGCACATTATACTGCAGCACGGAATAAACGTGTTAACGATATAGCTTCTGCCCTGCTCTGCTTTTGGCCAGTCCTCACTTCCCTTGCTGATTTTCGGCGATTCCATTACAATCACCACCGCTATTTCAATAGCGAGTACGATCCGGAGATCGTATTCAAAAACCACATGAGCGCAAGACAATGGCAGATACCGATCTCGCGCAAACAAATTCTATTGTATCTCGTCGGAGATTTTTGTGGTCTTTCTGCTCTCGAAGTTGTAAAAGCTCGCCGAGTACTCAGCATGGTGGGGCCAGAATTTGAGAACGCTCCCGGTCGAACGGAACGCAGCGCCTGGAAACCGTGGATAGGCCCCTGTGTATGGCTGGTGGTCGTAGGATCGATCCTTTATAGCACAGGATTACTGATCGCGCTGGCCGTCTGGGTTATCGCACTGCTAACTTCTTTCTGGGCCTTTTTTCGGTTGCGAACATGGACCGAGCATGGAGGTACTTCTTCCACTCATCGCATTTGGCTCAACAGGTGGCAGAAGCTTCTTATTACACCGCACGGTTCGTGGTCGCACTATGAACACCATGCACAACCCGGAATCCCCTTCTGGTCACGGCATCTTGTATGCGATCCTGCTGCACGTACGATGAGCCTCTGGGAATTCCTCGGTTCATTTCAGGCACCCGATTCGATCTCTCTTCCTTCGATGATCGGTACCGCCGCAGAGCCGTACGCTAACTGACCGGTGGTCGGTATAGGCGCAGAGGCAGGCTTACGTACAGGCGTTGCGATCGCCTGGAGTTTTTCCTCACGAGAATTTTTTGTATAATCCGGATTCTCGAATGCTGCTTGTGCACTCCAATATCCTAAGCGGCGATAACTTTCGAATTGGTCTTCTGTAAACCATTGGTTTGCAGTCGATTGCTGCGGAAAGTCTGCAAACTCCAGGCTATATTGCAAGACGTCCGCCGGTTCATCTCCATTGATGACAGGCTTCAGAATTAGGATCGTACCCGTACGATAATGAAGCTTCTCCTCTTCTGAAAGACGGTCCCATTCTTCTCCCCACAACATTCTTAAATGCTCCTGGTTATAGGTCACCGTACCTCGGAGCCAATGTTCGCGTGAACGATTCGCCTTCGAGTGTGTACCAAAACCGGTCATTTGCTGGAGTCCTTCAAGTTCGAACTCGGCACCGAAATCGATACGGGCACGACGAAATGCATTGCCGATGTCTTTGAAGTGAATTAGCGGATCAGCGCCATTATCACATACCATAATATATCGGCAACCGCGTTCGATCAGTGGATAAATACCGGTATTGTCAAAATGTCCGCCGTCGGTAAGATAACAATAGGCACCTAAGCCGGTGGTATGGGAAAGCGACTCTTTGATCAAATAATAGGGCCACAACTTTGGTTGTGTTTCTCGCCAGCGATTGCGGGCCGGATTCGGAGCCCAATATCCAAGACGGATATTGAGCAAACTCATGAGCATGGTCGTAGCTCCCGACATCTGCAAGCTACCCATATTCGGACTTGCAGCAGCACCCGAGATCGCGATCGCTGTACCTAACGTCATTTCACCCGACATGTATTTATCGGTTGGCTGATACCCGGTTGTGACGGAGCCGCAGTATCGCTTGCTCAAAATAAAATTGGATGCGCCGCGCTGCGCTGCCTCGAGCGACCTCGTACCCAGTAAATTCAGAGTAGTATTTACGAGATGGTACGGTGCGCCACGTTCGCAATTCTGCAGTGATGTAAGAGCAACATCATCATTTGGATGTACCTCGCTAATGGACGCTCGGCCGCGCATCCAATTCGAAGCACCAAGATAGGCGCGTACCAGCCGCGCACGATAAAACGAATGAACGGAAAGCGCATTCGGGTCCAGGCGCCAGCCAATGAAGATCACAAGGCCCAGTGCAACAAAAATAAGAATGGCAAGCACATGCGTTAAGCCTAAGTGCGGGTCCTCCGGCAGGGGTGGTACGAACAGGAAGAGTGTGCAGAGTGTAACATTTACTCCCAGCAGGAGGCGACCTTCGTGATTGCCTCCGAGACCATACCGAGGCCTGCGCACACCCCAAATAAGATCGCAGACCAAGACGAGGATCGACGCGCTGAGTCCCGCCACATACGGCCAGTAAAATGGCATTCGAGCCTCTTGCAGGAAGAGTGCGCCTAATGTAAGCAGAAGAACCGAGACGGCAACGATCATGACGGTTGTTATACTGGCAACCGAAACAAGGCGCCATTTTGGGGGCTCGATCGTCGAATGATCTTTTGGTGAATGGCTTGAGTCATGTCTGATCTCCTCGTGAAGTGAGTTCTGTTCACCGCGGTACTTCCAAAAGACGATCGCCCATACGGCTACAAAGAGTATGATCGAAAGCCACGCAACGCCGGTATAGAATGGATGTGGAGATAAGATCGAACCGATACTCGCGATCGGAGGAATGACGAGATACGCTATTAAGCACCGGCGAATAAGCCGTTCATGAGAGCGAAATTGAATTTCCTGAATAGCATAGTATACCGATACGCCGCCAAACAGCCACGTAAGGAAGACGATCGTGATGAGGCTACGATTGGCGCTATCCTCTGCTCGGAATACGACTTCCTGCAACACCCAATGGCTCACCCATGAAACGCCGCAGAGCAGCATAAGGAGAAGCAGAGGAGGAGCGATCTTCATCAGAATACCGCTTAATTTATTTGTGCGAACATTCGAAGTTCGATCCAGAGGATCGGTGGTCGGTCCGGATTTTTTAGCGACGAGCGAAGATCCGATAAGTACGCCGAGCGCAAGCGCAATACTTGTTCCACGTACCACCCATTGTACGGTCTCTTCGGAATGTAGTGGATGATAAAGGACCAGATAATTTATAAACTCGTGGCCAAATCCGCCGAACCCTAATAATATGAGAAGACCGAATGACGTAAGAAGAAGGCGCTCATGCGACTGGACGATACGCGAGCGGCGTAATTCCAAAAGCTTGGAAAGTTTTTGTTGATTCTCGCGTGACGATTCACGACGATGCGCTTTCCAAAACCAGTGTGCTTCGTCCCAAATAACCCGGTTGAGAAAAATGAGGGCGACGACGGTCCAGGCGATCGAAGCTATTGAAAATGGGATCGGACGAAATTCGATATGACCACGATGCGAAAAGAATTCGGGGACACTCCACAGCAAACCCCAAAAAATAACGATGCCTAAGGCAAAGGCGTACGCTCCCTGCAGGACGTTACCTCCAAACGGCTTTGAACCACCGTTGATCACCCATAAAAAAACGAACATCGCGATCCAGCCGAAGAGCGCGATCATTGGGTAGCTGGTAAGTGCGAGTCGATTTCCCAGATAGGCGAGATGTACATCGTTAAATAACCACTCGTCCCGGCTTTGCCACCGGTGTTTTACCAGTTCGGCTTGCAGTTGCATAAGCCGAATATGGATCGTATCGACGTTTGCATCGAGCGAGCGATATAATTGCGATACCGTTGCGTCGTAGTTTTTCTCTGTCGACGCGCGCTGTTGTACGTGCGTCATCGAATCTGCCGCGCGCCACACACTCACTTCGCGCTGCATAGAATCGATCTCCGTTTTCAACTGAATATAGGTCTTCCACGAACTGACATCCTTTGCAAGAATACTATCCATCGCTTCATCCTTTTCAAGTGAATCGAGATCGCGCGACACGAGAAGCAGTGGATCGCCCGCAGAGATCACATTAGAGGACGGATCTTGCTTACCGACATGAATGATACGGCTTACGACGATCGAGCGGGAGGAATCGTGGTGCACTACTTTGTCGATCGCTTCCAGAGCTTGCATTTCATGTCCGATCTTTTGGTTGAGGATCTTATCCTCATTCATATGAGAATAGGGATAGAGAAACTCCGTTTCGGAATCGACCTGAAGTGTAAAGTAGGATTGGGCAATGAGGACTGCCGCAAATAGCACCGGGATCAACACAAGCCATGTCAGCCCCAGATTTCGAGTGATCACGGTGACAGCACGCCAAGTATCTATGCTTAAGAGCCCCTTAATAGGTGTAAGATAATTGCTGAACAGTCGTAAGTGGTGCACAGGATCGATCACGCGGCGCCGACCTTCAGTCTCCTCCGATGAAATAATCTTGTTGGTTTCGTGAAATGGATCTTCCTTCAGATCACGCTCCGGTTGCGTGCGTTCATTGGGTGGGAAGAATTTTTCTTCTGATGTTGCGCTGGAGTCGAACTCTCGTGACACCCATGCGCTCCACCACGAGCCGGTAAATCCCCCTCCTGAAACGGTCGATAAATAGTCGAAGGCATCGAGGAGCCCGAGTTTTTTCAGCGCCTGCAGCACGCCAAGGGAAGTAGTCGCACTGCGAATTCCACCGCCGGAAAGGGCCAACCCGGCAAGTTCTTTTCGATCGACCTCTGTAATGGAAGACTTTCCCTGCCGCTTAGCGATCTCTTCTAATTCGGCAGAAAATACATTCTCAAAAGGCTTTGGTGAATAGTCACCCATGGCAAAAAGGCGTGTTTTATGAAGACAGATGAGCTAACAGAAACAACAGGAGAGGGTGCCCGAAAGCCTGTAAACAAACACTGATCTAAAATTTTTTGGAACGAACGCGATAGTGTTACGAGTTACTTTGCACGGATGACACAAATCGCAGTATTCGCACAGCATCATCATCACCACGCTAACCGCGGTCGGTGATGTCTGTTGTTACTGTTTAAGTTTTCACAGCGCCGGCCATAGTGCCGGCGCTGTACGTTTTTACCCACCTCGTACGCTCTCGGCACTCGGATGATCGCAATCACCGCTGATCGTCCACTCCCGGTGCCTTATCCAGAGGTACATGACCGAATCAATCGAATTACTAGAATTAGCGAGCCGTGCGGCTGCTCGTACGGAGGATGGTGCTACTTCCGATCTGAGTTTCCAGCAAAGTGCTAGCTTAGGTGTATTACGTATCGCGCTTCCCAAAGGACGAATGCAGGATGGTGTTTTTACGCTACTGCATGAAGCCGGAATGAGCGTACGTATGACCGACCGTGCTTATCGGCCAACGGTCGCAGTAACGGGCATCGAGGCAAAAATTCTCAAGCCACAAACGATTGTAGAGATGCTGCATCATGGTTCACGCGATATTGGCTTCGTTGGCGCCGATTGGGTTGCAGAACTGGATGGCGATCTCGTCGAACTTCTCGATACAGGCCTCGATCCGGTACGACTGGTCGTCGCTGCGTCTGCGTCGATCGCCCCGACAATACTTGCGAGTGAACGGCGCATTACTATCGCCACGGAATATATGCGGCTCGCCAATCAGTGGATCGACCGTGAGCGCATTGATGCCGAATGTATCCGATCGTACGGCGCCACGGAAGTCTTCCCACCGGAAGATGCCGATTGTATTATCGATAATACTGCAAGCGGAGCCACGCTTAAAATGAATGGGCTTGTAATTATTGCCGAGGTGATGCAATCCTCGACGCGCTTATATGCAAGCCCTCGATCTTTGGAAGATAGAGCAAAACGCCTGCGCATCGAGAGCTTCACGATGCTTTTACGATCCGTATTGGAAGCGCGCTCGCGTACGATGCTCGAACTGAATGTCCCCAGCGATCGCCTCGATTCGATCGTAAAGCTTCTTCCTTCCATGCGGAAGCCAACTATTTCCACGCTTTACGGTGAAACGGGCTATGCGGTGAAAGCTGCAGTGCCTCGAACTGCATTACCAAAGCTCATTCCAGAACTTAAACAAGCCGGCGGGACCGACATAGCTATTACATCGATCTCTCAAATCGTCGCCTAATATGATCACGAAGAACAATCCTGTAATGACGAGGGGCAACCAGAAGAGCTCAATCGAACCATATGCTGTAAAAGCACGAGAACCATGGGTCCGAATGCCCTTAGATGGAACGGAGCCTCCATTTCCATATCGCGCATCAACACCGCTGGAAGATGCTTCGAGCAGGTATCCTCAAATGAATAGACTTAGCAGAATGATCGGCGTGCAATTTGGATGCTCTTCGGATAACGTTATTATCACGGCCGGCGCCGATGAAGCACTCGATCGAATTTGCCGACTTTTTTTATCAGACCAAACCGAGGTAGTAATTACTTCACCGACGTTTGAAATGATAAAACATTATGCGGTGCTCTCAAACGCTCAAATAAAAGAGATCGAATGGTTCGATAACGATTTCCCCTCAGAGAACATAGCGCGAAACGTAACAGAAAATACATCTCTCATCATCTTGGTATCGCCTAATAATCCTACGGGGCGGACGATACCGATCGAAGCGATCGAACAACTGGCGATCCGTTATCCCTCTATTACCATGGTGATTGACCTTGCTTATGTTGAATTTGCTTCGTATGATCCTACAATACGGCTGCTTGCCTTTCGAAATATTATTGTCGTTCGCAGTTTTTCAAAAGCATGGGGATTGCCGGGACTCCGTATTGGCTATGCCTTGGGTGAACGAAGGACGATCGATGCAATGAAGGCGGCCGGCGGTCCCTATAGTGTTGCGCAGCCTTCTATCGAATTCATCGTCAATAATTATGAAGCGATGCGTCCCTTAATGAGGGAATATTCGCATAGGATCGCCAACGAGCGAGCAGAATTAGAACGGTTATTACGAAAGCTTGAAATTCGATATCTTCCTTCGGAATCGAACTTCATACTCTTACTACCACAAAAGCCCCTTGTATTTGACAATGCGCTTCGTTCCTTTGGTATTGCAACTCGGGCATTCGAAAAACTTCAACAAGCTCGCCGATTAACCCTGCCCGGCAATGGTGAGGCGTTTCGCAAGCTTGCGTATGCACTAAGGGAAGCAGTTCTCGCTATGAAGAATAACATTATTCCAATTCATTAGTATGACGCCTAATACATTACCTCGAACGGCTTTACTCGAACGGAACACGATCGAGACGAGGATCCAGTGCACTATCTCTCTCGATGGATCCGGTAATTATCAAATTGATACCGGCTTGGGCTTTCTCGATCACATGCTCGAGACACTCTCGAAGCATTCAAAGATCGATATAGAGATCATTGCTCGCGGCGATACCTCGCGAGACGATCATCATACCGTGGAAGATGTAGCGATAGTGCTGGGTGAAGCGATCCGTCAGGCAATTGGTGAAGCATGTGGGATCGAACGCTTCGGAGAAGCAACGATTGCAATGGATGAGGCGCTGGCTCGTGCCGTCCTCGACATTTCGGGCCGTCCGGCACCCGTCATTTCGCTGGACCTACAGAGAGAACAAATAGGAGGTATCGCGTGCGAAAACATTACGCACTTTTTCCGGTCGTTCGCAACCGAGTTACGATGCGCTCTTCACATCGATGTTCTGCGAGGCGATAACGATCATCACCGCATTGAAGCTGCTTTCAAAGCGCTCGCACGTGCACTGCGAACTGCAGTAAGTATCACAGGAACCTCAATACCGAGTACGAAGGGAGTGCTGTATGAGTAAACCGATAGTAACGATCGTACAAACCGGCACTTCGAATCTGGCCTCTGTATGTACTGCACTTACTCGAGCCGGTGCTTCGATACACGTTGCAAACAACTCGAAGCTCCTTAAGCAAGCGGAGAAAATTGTACTACCTGGTGTCGGTTCTTTCGGAGCAGTTATGACCGCTCTCCGCAATTCCGATCTGGAAAAGGTATTGATAGAGAAAATACAAGGTGGCGTTCCTACGCTTGCTATATGTCTTGGAATGCAACTCCTGTTCGACGCTAGCGAGGAAACTCGGAATGTTAAAGGGCTTTCAATACTGCCTGGCACTATTAAACGCTTCGCTACGGGTACGCGCACGCCGCATCTCGGCTGGAATCAAGTTCAGACGAACAACTCACGTTGGCTTACGTCTGGCTTTGCATATTTTGCACATTCTTATTATCTTCCGAACTCTACCCCTTTCAATGCAGAGGTTGCAGTAACCGATTACGGTACTTCGTTTATCGCGGCATTTGAGACTTCGAATATTCTCGCCTGCCAATTTCATCCGGAGCTTTCCGGCTCCTGGGGAGCAGCGCTCATTCGGCGATGGCTTGAAGGGAGTACAGAGTGCTGACTGCTCGTATTATACCATGCCTCGATTGCAGTGATGGCGTGGTAGTAAAAGGCGTACGATTCAGTAACCTTCGTTCACTGGGCTCTCCTGCGTTACTTGCCGAGAGATACGAACGCGACGGAGCTGATGAATTGGTGGTGCTTGATATTTCTGCTACGATCGAGGGACGAAAGAATCGCGTCTCGATCGTGCGAGAATTGCGAAGCGTGCTTTCTATTCCACTGACGGCCGGTGGTGGCGTTCGATCTATAACAGATTGCGAATCACTTCTGGAAGCCGGAGCGGATAAGATCAGCATCAATAGCGCAGCCGTTCAAGAACCGGATATCATCACAGCGGTAGCCGAGCGCTTTGGAAGCCAATGTGCAGTAGTTGCCATCGATGCGATGGCTTGGGACGATCATTGGATCATTGCAACCGGAAGCGGCAACAAGCGGCATGATCGATCGGCGATCGACTGGGCTCGCGAAGCGGTGGAGCGAGGAGCGGGTGAAATACTTCTTACCAGTTGGGATAAGGATGGCACTCGCTCCGGATACGATACTACTCTAATAGAAGCAATTACTGCGGCGGTTAGCGTGCCTGTCATTGCTTCCGGGGGAGCAGCCGCACCAGCCGATTTTGTCGCTGCCTACAACGCGGGTGCGAGTGGCCTTCTGGCGGCTTCCATCTTTCACGATGGAGAATATACTATTTCCAACCTAAAACACTCCCTTTCAAAACAAGGACTTCCAATACGGTTATGATCATTCCTTCTATAGACATTCGTCACGGTTCTGCCGTCCAGCTTATTGGTGGTAAAGAACAAGTGATCGATGCTGGCAATCCGGTGCCTATCGCTGAAGAGTTTAATCTTATCGGCGAAGTTGCGATCATCGACCTCGATGCTGCAATGGGTAGCGGTTCGAACGAAGAGCTAATTTCTAATATACTTCAGAAATGCAGCGCAAGAGTTGGTGGTGGCATTCGCTCCCTCGAGAAAGCAACTACGTGGTTAGATCGCGGTGCTTCCAAGATCATTCTCGGCACCGCTGCCAGTAAAGAACTGCTGCGCGAACTGCCACGAGAACGCACCATCGTGGCACTCGACTGCTTGAATGGCGAAATACAAACTCACGGTTGGACACGACGCTCCGGACAAAACATCTTCGATCGAATCGTAGAGCTTCGAGAATATACTGGCGGTTTCCTTGTAACCTTTATCGAACGAGAAGGGCGAATGCAGGGTATCGACTTAGAAACTGCGGTCGCACTAAAAGCTCTGGCTGGTGACGTTTCTCTTACCGTTGCCGGAGGCATCTCCTCAGCAAAAGAAATTGCCGAACTCGATAAAGTAGGAATCGATGCGCAAGTGGGTATGGCGCTCTATACTGGCTCATTCGATCTTGCCGATGCGCTTGCGGAGATGTTAAGATCAGACCGGCCCGACGGGCTATGGCCAACGGTCGTCGTCAATGAGCATGGCAGTGCGCTGGGTCTTACGTACTCCAATAAAGAGAGCTTGCGAGCGGCTATAAAGAACAAATCTGGTTTCTATCAATCGCGCACGCGCGGGTTATGGAAGAAAGGCGAATCGTCCGGCAATGGGCAGGAACTGCTGCACGTCGATCTCGACTGCGATCGTGATACGTTGCGGTTCGTCGTTCGGCAGCATGGTGATGGCTTTTGTCATAATAATTGGCAAACGTGCTGGGGAGATCTGAAGGGTATTCAAGCTTTGGAGGCTCGTCTCCAGAAGCGAATGAGCACGCCAATTCCAGGCTCCTATACCAACCGTCTGCTTACATCGCCCGAATTGTTGTCAGCAAAGTTGCATGAAGAAGCGATCGAATTTATCGAAGCAAAAACCAAACGTGAACATAGCGACGAAGCTGCTGACGTGCTATACTTTCTACTGGTAGAATTGCTTCGGAATGGGATCTCTTTTCGAGAGATAGAATCGGAATTAGACCGCCGATCGCTTACCGTCACACGCCGACCTGGAAATATAAAAGAATACTCACATTGACCTATGCTCTTAACGGAAGTTACCTGGGAAAAAGCGATCGAAGCGCGAAGCTTATCATCACTCGATGAGATCATGCCGATCGTTACGGATATTGTCACCGATGTTCGAACGTACGGCGATCGTGCGCTTCTTGATTATGCAAAACGTTTTGGAGATCTAACCGGAGATGAAGGATATATTATTCATAAGAACGAATTACTGGAAGCAGCTACTACGTTAGATGCCTTCGAACGAAAGGTTCTCGAGCGGACTCGCGATCGTATTTACCGATTTGCAGAAGCACAGAGGAGATCGCTTAACGATCTCACTCTTCCCATTGAAGGTGGGTTCGCTGGTCACACGATAGTGCCTCTTCGATCAGCAGCCTGTTATGCGCCGGGCGGATTGTACCCCCTGCCCTCCAGCGTACTTATGACAACGGTTACAGCGCGTGCCGCCGGCGTCGAGACAGTATGGGTACTTTCTCCTCGCCCTACCATTCAGACATTAGCGGCGGCTGCCATTGGCGGGGCAGATGCGCTCCTGGCTATTGGGGGAGCTCAGGCCATCGCTGCCGCAGCGTTTGGGACCGAATCGATTCCGAAATACGACATCATCGTCGGGCCCGGAAATCGATGGGTGACCGCTGCTAAGAAGATCGTCTCTGGTGAAGTAAAGATCGATATGCTGGCTGGGCCCTCTGAACTTGTAATTGTAGCAGATGAAACCAGTGATCCTGCAACCATTGCAGCGGATCTGCTGGCGCAAGCAGAACACGATCCGGATGCGCGAGTGGGATTGATCGTGCTCGATCGCCTGCTAATTCCTGCTGTGAATCACGAGCTTGCAATACAATTACGATCTCTTCCATCGCGAGCCATTGCCGAAGCTGCATTGGCCAACGGCTTTTGTGTGGTTGCGAAGAATGAAGAGATGGCAGCAACCATGTGTAACGCATTAGCTCCGGAACACTTATCTATCCAGATCGAGAATATATCGGGAATACGACCTCTTCTTAAAAACTACGGTGGTCTATTTCTGGGACCGATCAGCGCTGAGGCCTTTGGAGATTATGGTATAGGCCCCAACCACGTTCTTCCGACACAGGCCTCGGCCACACTTCGAGGCGGCCTTTCTGTTTTTGATTTTCTTCGAGTTTGTACCTGGATGGAATTATCCAGCGTTGAGCCTCAAGCCGCAAACGACATGATCGCCCTCGCTCGGATGGAAGGGCTCGAAGCACATGCCCGTTCAGTGGAACGACGAACTACCGTTCAAGTACCAGTTTGACTGGCAATATTTTAGCAAGCGTATTTGTTCTAAAATAAGAATGCACATTCTTATTGCACCCGTAGCTCAATGGATAGAGCATCAGTCTTCGGAACTGAGGGTTCGGGGTTCGAGTCCCTGCGGGTGCGCAACAACTCTTTGTCTCTTATTTCGAGAAGCTTAAATTGTAGCTGAGCGTCATTTCATCCCGCGCTCGAATAAGGCCAAAGAGAACGTATGGCCGCTCGATCTTAAAATCGGACATATGCAGAACCGTCGATCCACTGAATGAGATCGATTCGCCGTAGACGAACTTGGAGAATCCCGTTAATGTGATCGTCTTCGTTACCCCGGCCACAGTAAGATTACCAAGAGCTTCCAAATGATATAGTTCGTTATTCTGGCGTGTGACCTTCGCCGAGATAAGATTGAATGTAATTTCCTGATATTCGTCGGCTTTAAGGGAGTGATACGCTTCATTCTCCATTGCTTTGCTGTCCCCCTTAAGATCGTGGACCGCCAGTCGGAATGAAAGCTGATCGATCTCACTCAATTCGTGATCGGAAGAAAGACCGATCTCACAGGTACCTTGAACGTTCTCGGCCGTCATTGTCCAACTATTGATCTGTGTCGTCCCCGCAAGGCGCATTACCGATCGATCGGAATGATGCAATATATATAGCATCTTTTGCTTAGAATTGGCGCCAGGAGAGTGCTCTAACTTTGGTAGAACTTTCGAGAACACACTCGTTATTGCAAGCGGGTTTAGAGCGAAAATAAATAAAGTCGCTGCTATGATAAGGAGACGCTTTTTCATGCACCGAAGCTATAGGTCAATCCTTATACCGTGTGTGGTTTTTGAGCAGAGAGGCCTTTTTTTGTTGTATAAGCAACGCTTCTATAAAAAAATCTTGCAACTGGTTTTGTAAATACTTTACTCTTTTTATGCTTCCCAAAGACAAAGCATTTATAAACAAGCTTGCAATGATCGAGAAAGAGACCTTTGAAACATTCTACCAAGAGCGGCGTTTGGAGAACGATTAGTTGCTTTTCACATGAATCCATCTCGTCCTGTTAGTCCGGCAAAATCTGGTTTCCCGAGCAATATGACGGTTTCGTCCGGTCCCGTATCATCACCCGTCTCCCCTATCGGCAAGCGGCCGACAAAAAAGCTGCTCAAGATCGCAGCTATTGTAGTGGGAGCATTCGTGCTTTACTTCGTTGCTCGCGGAGTTCTTTCCGGCAAACCGGCAACACATTTAACCGCCAAAGTCACGCGAGGACAGTTCGACATCGTAGTTGTTGAAACAGGTGAATTAGAGGCCGAACATTCACGCTCGGTAACTGCTCCGGTGATGGGCTCTGCCGGTCGCATGCAGCTTGCGATCCAATACCTTGCTCCGGAAGGCACACGAGTAGACTCTGGTGCCCTGCTTGTCTCCTTCGATCCGGCAGACCAACTTAAAACGATCAACGACAAAGTGAACGATCTGAAATCCGCTCAGGCCGATCTGCAAAAGCTTCAGGCACAGCAAAAGTCGGATGCGGAAGATGCACAGATGGCGTATGAGAATGCGGAGTTAGGATACCAATTGGCAAAGCTCTCGGACGAGAATATGAAGTTCGAATCGGAGTCGAAGCAGAGAGAGTCCAAACTCGAACTTAAAAAAGCGGAGATCGCGTACAAGCAGGCAAAGGATAACCTGAAAGGCAAATCGCAGGTGCGAAAGAGCGAACTTGCAACGCTTAACCTGAAGATCGCTCAAATCCAATCGTCGCTCGATCAGGCAACCGCTGATGCAGGTAAACTGACTGTCCATGCGCCGGCCGCAGGACTCATCGTCTATCAGCGTAATTGGAGCACCGGTAAGAAATTCGTTCGTGGAGACCAGTGCTGGGGCGGCCAGCCCGTTATGCTCCTGCCCGATCTCTCGCACATGCAAGCCGTCCTCGAAGTGAACGAGGTCGATATCAGTAAAGTAAAAGTTGGACAACCAGTCGAAGTGCGCCTCGATGCTTTTCCGGATCGAAAATTCTCCGGTAAAGTAAAGACGGTCGCTTCGATCGGAAACCCGAAAGAATCGAACCCGAGTGTGAAGGTCTTTGAAGTGCTTGCCGATATCGATCAGGCCGATTCCATTCTAAAACCAGGCATGACGGTCTCGGCTCGAATTCTGGTAAGTACAATCCCGAATGTTGTCTCCGTCCCTATCGAGGCGGTATTTGATGATGGCGGTAAACCAGTGGTCTACGTCGAAAGCGGTTCTGGATTCGAAAAACGCGCTGTCAAAACCGCCGAAAAAAATGATAACTTCATTCGCATTATAAGCGGAGTCAAGGAAGGAGAAAGCGTAAGCCTTTCCGACCCGAATGCCACGGCGCAGGACGACTCAAAGCCGAAACAATCGGCTGAAATAAAAAAGAGCTAAGCTACAACCCATTTTTACGACCAACCTTTGCTTAGCCTTTCAGAAATTTTCCGAATGAGCATCGCGAGCGTGCAGGCGCATAAAGTGCGCTCGCTCCTGACCATTCTCGGTATCGTGTTCGGTGTCGGTGCTGTCGTTGCAATGCTCTCGATCGGAGAAGGAGCGCGACAGGAAACCCTCGAACAAATCTCTATTCTCGGATTGCACAATATAATAGTGCGGGCGGTCTCACCCGAACCGCCTTCCACACAAGGTCAGCAGCCAACGAAGGTCACAAACTCGGAGGGTCTTACAATTAAAGATGCCCAGGCGATCAAGGCGGAATGCTCGTTTGCCGAATCGGTCGAAGCGGTATCGGAGCAAAAAAAGCTCGCGTTCTTCGGTGGCGAACACGCAGATGTTACGGTCTTGGGCGTTACGCCTAATTACACGAATGTCTATCCGGCACGGGTAACACAAGGTCGATTTGTCACGCAAATGGACCTTTCGGAAACGGCAAATAATTGTGTGATCGGCGCAAGCGTAAAGCAAAAGCTCTTCGGTTTTCACCAGTCACTTGGCGAACATGTTAAACTGGGTGATGAATGGTTTACAGTGATCGGTGTCTTGGCTCCTAAAGGAGAAGCCGCAAAATCGTCTGGTCTCGCGTCTCGTGATCAAAATCTGGATGTATTTATTCCCGTCACTACATCAGAGATGAAGTTCGGTCGCGAAAAAGACCCGATCAAAGTTGGTAGCAAGTTTTCGTTTTCCGGTGGTGGGTGGTCGCTTGCCGATCAGAATAAAATACAATCCCCCATCGACGAGATCACGATCGCGCTGCACCGCGATGCCGATGCAAATGCCGCAGCAGCAGTCATTGGCCGCATCTTAACGCGCCGGCATAATAAAGCGGAGGATTTTGCAGTCACGGTACCGGAAGCATTGCTTGAACAATCCCAGGCAACCGAGCGTATCTTCAATGTTGTAATGCTGGCCATAGCCAGTATTTCCCTTATCGTTGGTGGTATTGGCATTATGAATATAATGCTAGCGAGCGTACTCGAACGCACGCACGAAATCGGTATTCGCCGCGCGCTGGGTGCAACATCACGGACCGTAGCCGCGCAGTTTCTGACCGAGGCACTTATTCTATCGATGTCCGGTGGCGTTATGGGGCTTGCCATCGGCTATGCGATGACGCAAGCCATCTCGTCGTATGCGGATTGGCGCACGATCGTTACCCCGCTTTCCATGATACTCGCGTTCAGCGTCAGCGTTGCCACCGGTATTGGTTTCGGTTATTATCCCGCTCGCCAGGCCGCTCGTAAAGACCCGATCGAAGCACTTCGTTATGAGTAAGATTTGTATTTGTCTATCGCTTGCGCTGATCATCGTTTCGATTACGGTGTCTACGGGTTTTAGCCAGCGGGCGATCTCTCTCGATGATTGTTTGCAGATCGCATACAAGCAATCGCCCTCGATCTTTGAGGCGAAGCGAAAGTACGAGATCGCAAAAGCAAATGCGGAAGCATCCTCGCGGTCGTTGGGTACGAAGGTGGACTTGTCATTGGCAGCTCCCATTTATTCCGATAACACTACTCCAATATACAATCCTGTCACTGGGCTCACCGATCTTCTTAGCGAGCGCGTCACTCAGTTTGGGCCGGGCCTTAATATTACACAACCTATTTTGTGGACCGGAGGTACGCTTACTATCAATAGTAACGTCTACCGCCGTACACAGCTTGGTACGGGCGGATCGGCGATCAATGATTATCTTGGCTTAGGCACAGTATCGCTCGATCAACCGATCTTTAAAACGAACGAGATGGCGCTCACGGCTAAGGAATCCGATATGGCGCTCGATGCTGCTTCAGCGAGTTACACCTCCGCGTGGGCAACGCTTAATTACAGCATTGAAAGTCTATTTTATACTCTTTACCAAGCCGGTCAGCAGCTACAGATACAACAGGATGAAGTAACCTCGAGCGAATCGAATTACGATCTCGCGGATCGTAAGTTCAAAGCCGGACTCATCGCCGAAGTCGATAAGCTGCAACTGGAAGCGGACCTTGCTGCCGCGCGCACCGACCTGTTCGATCGTAAACGATCGTATACAGCAGCACAGCGCGATCTCGAGATCGCGCTTGGAGTACCCTTTTCTGATTCACTTACAGCAAAGATCGATTCTCTTCCGAATGTTTCGGTCACGATCGATCGAGATCAAGCTGTGAAGATCGCTCTCGAAAAACGAGCCGATCTGCTCGGTGTGCGGCAATCGATCGTGCTAAGCGAAGATAATATGGCACGAACCGGAAACGAGCGGACGATCAATGCTTCCCTTACAGGCTCGTTCGGACTTTCGCAAAACGCTGCGCTTCTTTCGCTTCTTACGGATAATCCCTTTATCAATCGGGGGCTGACATTGTCCCTCACGGTCCCTCTTTTCGATTGGGGCGCTCATTCCTCTAAAATGGAAGCCGCTGAAAGCAGTGTAGAACTTAGCCAAGTCGAGCTTTCGCTGAAGGAGCAACAGGTCAGGCAAGAAGTCTTGAGCGCTATCGACCAGATAGAAGCAGCGAAGCAACAGGTGGACGTAGCTAAAAAATCGGTTGAGGTGGCCGAAAAAGCATACTCTCTCTCGCGGGATCGATTCGATCTTGGCAAGATCACGTCGCAGGACCTTGCTCTCGCACAGGGACGCTTAACGCGGGCACGCCTCTCTGCACTTGCTGCAGAAGTTGCCGAGCGTCTTGCGCTCGCCGACCTCACTCAGAAAACTCTCTTCGATTTTGAAGCGGGCAAGCCGATCTCACCACGTTCGTACTAATACGCTTTTTAAAAACAAGAACCTCCTCGAATTGAGGAGGTTCTCAACGGAACGATCATGATTGCTCCGTTAGGATGGTCGATCATCCCGGATAGTCCATCGTGTGATGTCTATCCGTTCTCTCGCCGAATGCAATATGATAATGATCTCTCATTACCACACTGATCTTCAGGGCTCGAGCGACCGAAGTCACTCTAAGTTACTTCAAGAGCACCATCCGCTTGGAAGCCGAGAAATTCCCTGCATCCATGCGATAGATGTATGTTCCGGAAGGAAGATCGTCCGCGTAGAAATCAGCTTGATACTCACCCGGATCCTTCGTCTCGTTATCAACGATCATCTTGACTTGCTCGCCGAGGAGGTTCATCACACGAATAGTAACTTTCGTGCGCTCCGCAACGGAATACTTAATGGTCGTTGATGGATTGAACGGATTCGGATAGTTCTGCTCGAGAGCGAAACCGTCGGTGTTCGGACCTACCCTTACGTCACCCGTCGGCTTTGGCAGAGTATACCAAAAACCTTGATAGGCAGCGAATGGAGTTCCAATCGCCGGACCGATGACCGCCTGGCCGATCGTGCCGTCAACAGCATACGTAGTGCCGTTGATCGTTACGATGCCCGGGGTCATACCGGAGCCGATCACGCTTCTCTGCAATTGCATCTGACCAAAGGCAGTCAAACTGCTTCCAGCCAAAAGCAATGCAGCGATAACTAGTGCGCGAATGTTCATTGTATTTATTCCCTTCGATTATGATTCGTCGAGAGAGAGTTCAATGGATTATACAATTTTTAGGCTCGAATACTTCCCGAAATCATAAAGAAAATTAATAGACGAGCTATATGGCAAATAGAAAAAGACCAGAGCGTGAGGTACGGTCAGCCGGAGGAGTTATTATCAATAAAAGCGGCGAAATTCTCTTTTGTCATCCCACCCATTCCCGCTGGACGAACTGGAGAATGCCGAAAGGCGTCATTGCCGAAGGAGAAGACTTAAAAAAGGCGGCACTTCGTGAAGTTCTGGAAGAAACGGGCTGGAAATGTAGGATCATAAAAAAGATCGAATCTATTGCAGAGTACCCATCCCGAGACGTGGATGGCGAGATCTGGAAGCGGCTTGAGCTCTACCTTATGGAGCCCATCGAACAAATTCAGCAACCCGACGATGAAAACGATGCCTTCCGATGGGTACCATTCGATAAGGTCGAGAAGTATGTTTCAAAAACGGAGCGCCCTCTAATTATGGAAGCGATCGATCTATATAACGCCCGGTAAAGGCGTTTCTCAAAATGAATCGGTCAAAAAGTGTTAAATTTGTAGCTAAATAATCCATCGCCTATGAAATTACTCGTCTTCGCCGGACTTCTTTCGATCGCTATGCTTTCCTCCTGTGCAGATAAAATGACCGACCGGCACAGCGAAATGGTAGGTGGTGAGCAAGGGCCTCCTCCGCCAGGAGTCAAGGACAATAATGATAAAGGTACACCAGCAAATACCGATGGTACGGGACGCCCGGTCGCTGGCGGCAAAGTGAACACCACGCCTGACACTATGTGGAATCAGAGTTCACCGCTCGAAGGCAAAGCGTTCTAACGGACCAGCCATTAAGTGATGGTTAACTCGCACATAAGGGAAACTATTAATCTCGCCTCACGTTTTTAGTTGCTGACACTCATCGAGAACAGCCGAGGGATCAGGCCCGAAGACGCTGTAGCAACCGTTGAGAACTCGTTAGAGACTCAAGCCTAGGTGCTAACTCCTGCCAACGCCAGTTCGCTGGTCGCGGAAAGATGAGCCGATACTTTGACGCTAATAGTCCACAGTAGATTGTGGACACCTTGAGTCAGACCTATTCGGTGAGCACCAATGGTGCAATAGCAGCAGAAGCTGCTACATCTTTCCGGATAGGGTTTTTTATTTTAAAGCCCTTCCGGAAGTTTTGAGGGACGCACCGTGCCGGCGTTCTCATGAGTGAATCCAATTTATAACATCGGACACTCATGCAACTCGAAACACGAACGATCTTTAACACCACTCACACCGATTCCGAATACGGTTCGATCGGCACACCGCTCTACCAGACCTCGAACTTTCGCTTTCGCGATGTCGGCCAGTCGACCGGCTACGATTACACTCGCAGCGGCAATCCCACTCGTGCAACACTCGAAAAAGTATTAGCTGATCTAGAAGGCGGAGCAAAAGCGGTTGCTGTTTCGACCGGCATAGCAGCGATCGCAACGGTGCTTTCGCATTTCGATCAGGGAGCGCATGTCATCGCAACACACGATTGTTATGGTGGCACCGCACGGTTGCTCAAACTCTTCGAAGCACAAGGTAAGCTCGAAGTATCATTCGTAAATCTCGGCAACATCCAGGATGTCCGTGCAGCCATTAAGCCGAATACCGCTTGTCTGTGGATCGAGACGCCCAGCAATCCGTTGCTCGAGGTAGTCGATGTCACCGAACTTTCAAAGCTGGCAAAAGTGTACGGTCTTCTCGTTGCGGTTGATAATACCTTCCTTTCCCCTTTTAATTTTAAGCCGTTCGAATTTGGCGCTGATGTCGTCGTGCATTCCACAACGAAGTGGTTGAATGGGCATTCCGACGTTGTTGGCGGCGCGATCGTATCCCGCACACCCGAGCTCGGCGAGCGATTTCAATTTCTGGCCAATGCGCTCGGCACAACGACCGGCTCGTTCGATAGCTGGCTGGTGCTTCGCGGAATTAAGACGCTTGTTGTTCGCATGAAACAACATGAAGAGAATGCTCAAAGAGTAGCAGAATTTTTAGCTGCACACCCGTTGGTAAGCGACGTCTATTATCCTGGACTCACCAGCCATCCAACGCACACTCTCGCCAAAAAGCAATTCACCGGGTTTGGAGGCGTCATTAGTTTTCGATTAAAGGCTAATGATGAGGAAGCTATTCGCTCGGTACTTCGCTCGACCAACATCTTCACGCTGGCGGAATCCTTAGGCGGTGTCGAATCTCTCATCGAACATCCTGCGTCCATGAGCCATGCTTCCATGGCTCCTGAACTGCGAGAGAGCGCCGGAATTACTGCAAATCTTATTCGTATTTCGGTCGGCATTGAACACAGTGATGATCTGATCGAAGATCTGTCGCGCGCTCTTTCAACGGTTACCGAATCCAAACCGGCGAAGGAGGAAACGGTGTCATGTTGAACGATCCCTTCAAAAAGATCTCACTCGACCGTACGATCCAGTTGGAGTGCGACACTTCGCTCGAAGGAGTAGAAGTAGCATACCACGCTTATGGCACGTTGAATGATACACAATCGAATGTGGTCCTCGTTCTTCATGCGCTCACTGGAACATCCGCTGCACAGGAGTGGTGGAATGGCTTAATTGGAACCGGAAGGATCCTCGATCCAAACCAATACTTTATTATCGCTCCAAATCTACTCGGAAGCTGCTACGGTACAACCGGACCGGAATCGATCGATCCTAAAACAGGCGCGCTGTATCTTGCGTCGTTTCCCTCTATCACTCCGCGCGATATCGCACGAGTCAATCTTGCCCTGTTGGATAAACTGAATATCGAGCGAGTACATCTTGCGATCGGCGGCTCGTTGGGCGGTATGGTCGTTCTGGAAATGGCATCGCTTGCTCCCGATCGTTTCGATGCGATCGTACCGATAGCGGTAAGCGGTCAGCACTCCGCGTGGCGCTTGGCATTTAGCTCGTTCGTTCGCAAAACGATCGTTGCCCACGATCCCACCCTGCAAGACCGCACTAAACTACTCGCGGGGCTTCGCCTTGCCCGCCAGGCAGCAATGATCACGTATCGCTCGAGTGCCGAATTCGATTTCCGATTCGGGCGCGAAACGAGTAATGGCCGTTTCGAGGTCGAGAATTATCTGGAGCATCAAGGGGAAAAGATCGTGGCGCGATTTTCTCCCTATTCCTATCTTACGCTTACTCGTGCAATGGAATTGTACGATCTTTCCAGAGATCAACGATCGCTCGAGGAAGTCGCCGCTTCTATTTCAGTGCCTGCTCTCTTCGTCGGTATTTCGTCGGATATTTTATATGAGCCGGAAGAGATCGAGCTCTTCGCAAAGTTATTCCCAAACTCCGATTACCAAACGCTCGATGCGATCCACGGCCATGATTCTTTTCTTGTCGATCAGGACGTGCTCGCAGAGGTCATTCGACCATTCTTACATACACGTAACGTTAAAACGCTCTTGGAGGCCGTCGTATGAGTATCACTATCAATAACGATAAAGTAACGGTAGCGGTGAAATCACAACCAAAAGTTCTTCGCATTGCCCTATTCGGATTTGGCGTCGTTGGGAGCGGCGTGTGGAAAGTACTGAAGGCAAAGCGGGCGGAATTTCGCCGGCAGTTCGGCATCGAGATCGAAGTTGCCGGCATCTGCGTACGCGAATTGCAGAAGCCTCGCCTTGCAACGGTCCCCGAACAGTTGCTCACCGATCGCATCGAGCCGCTACTCGAAGATGATTCGATCGATGTCGTCCTCGAACTCATCGGCGGACGCTACGAAGCGACGAACCTCATCGAGCAGGCATTGCATCGCCGGAAACATGTGATCACGGCAAACAAGCTGGTACTTGCTCACGAACTTCCTCGTCTCGCATCCATTGCTGACCGGAACGGCGTAGAATTACTCTATTCTGCTTCCGTTTGCGGTAGCGTGCCGGTTATCAGTGCGTTGGACGAACTTCGCACACTGGATACGATCACGAAAGTAAGTGGCATTGTCAATGGCTCGACCAACTTTATTCTTACGATGATGAGTGTCGAAGGTGTGAGTTTCGAGGCTGCTTGTGCAGAGGCACGAGTTCGTGGATTTTTGGAGGCTGATCCGACGCTCGATCTTTCCGGCGCCGACGCCGCGCAAAAATTATCGGTCCTGACCTATCACGCATTCGGCAAACATCTTCGTCCGCACGAGATCGCGACCGAAGGCATCGAGCACATCACGGCGGAGGATATCGCCCGTGCGAAACAGGATGGCTTCACAATCAAACTCATCGCATCGACCGAAAAGAATCTCGACTCGGGCGAGATCAACGCGGCCGTCCGGCCCGAACGCGTACCGCTTACCCATCTCTTCGCACACACTCGCGACGAGTTCAATGCGCTCCAGATCGAAACGCATCACGCCGGACCGCAAGTGCTCTACGGCAAAGGCGCCGGCAGCCTGCCGACCGCGAGTGCCGTCACCAGCGATCTTATCACGCTTTTGAAGAATGAGAATGGGTAGCGTAAGAAAGCAGAGGAGAAAGCGCCATATCTCTCTTCTCTCCCGCTCTTAATATCGAGCATTATAACAGCGAATAAAACTTCACCGCGATCGAGGCGAGCCGCTCGCTGACGTGATAGCGTTCGACGATCTCGTGGATGTCGGCTAAGCCTTCGATCGAAGGGATGAGCACCGCGGCAGCGAACTCATCGGCCCGCCGTTCTTCCTGGTTATGCACGGCACCTTCAGTCGAGTAATGATGCTCGAACCGTTCACTGCGCTGAATACCCAACGGCGAGTAGAACAAGTGGTACCATTCATGCCAGAATATTTCCGCTTCCGGAATACCAGCATTGGTATTGATCACGATCGAGCGAATATAATTGCGCTCGGAGTTTCCCCATACTCGTAACTCTTCTTCTGGTCTGGCAAGACTTTCTATATAGAGCGGTGCTTGGGTATAATGGACGTAGGCGAATCCCGCGTCCCTTCCTTCGGCGCCGGGCGTGCGTACTAAGATAAGCGAATTTGTTTTTGCAACGTCGTCGATATTGGTTGGATCGTATCGTTGTCGTATCTCTTCCGCCAGTTGTACGATCTTATCCCGTCGGGCAAACGAAACCTTCTTATCCATACACTATGAGAGTGCTTATAAAATAAACTATGAGAGGTGCCTACAAACTATAAGAGACTTTAAAACTCTTAGAGGTGCCCATAATGAGCACCTCTAAGATAAGCAAAACCATACGTGGTTTACAAAAAACTTTGGGAGCGAGGAAGCGTGCGTTAGTGACGAGCTCGTAACTCGTCGTTGCGCCTGCGGACTTCAGAGCGGATCACCGCCAGCGAGCGGCGGATCCAATCGTATGTTTCACGATCGGGATGCTCTCCATTTAAGAAGCGGACCATGGCTGCTTCGCTCGAGAGTACATCGTCGATACTGACGACGCTCGGACCCTTCGATGGATCTTTGCGGACGACAAGATCGTCGAACGGAACACCGAGCACTTCTGCGATCTTCTTCAGCGTGTTGTCCGTCACGCCGGACTCATCATTTTCAATACGGCTGAGATGAGCCTGCGTGATCTTCGCTTCGCGCGCGACATAGCCTTGCTTGAGTCCTCGTTCGTCTCGTACGCGCCGAATGCGCTCTCCTTGCGTTTCCGCCATAATACCGATAATAATGACTAATACGCAAAGACATACAATTTGGCAAGGATTTCAGTTCATTTTTAATTCTTTTGACCTGTGCTACCCTTTCTTTTGACCTGTGCTACCCTTTCTTTTGACCTTACTCGGCTGTTTGTTTAACCGTTGAGCTTATTCGGGGCGGTTATAAAGAATGAAAAGAAAAACCCACGATCCATTTGGAGGATCGTGGGTTTCTCGTGAGAGAAAAGAATTGATTTGGTTGCGATTTGAACTCTGTGAGCGAGTCCGTTTTGGTTGCTAAAATTAGAGGGAGAGAAAAGAGTTGATTTGGTTGCGATTTATGGTTGTTTTTTAAGATTTGGTTGAATCTTAATTGGTTGCTAAAATTAGTTAGATCAAGATTGCAGAACGGGCCACCTTATCGAATCCCCAACGCTTGAGGTCCGGCACCTGAACGATGGGATCGCCTGTGATATAGAAGCGATATCCACCGAAATTGATACGGTCCGAAAGCATGAGTACGCCGCGCACGGTCGCGGAGCTCGTCGTATCTGAGAAGTCGAGATCGGCGAGATCGTTGATAGCGGCGGTGCCGACGCTGATCTCGCGTCCGCCGAAATTCTTCCCTTCGAAGAGCGAAGCGGACGACTTATCGCCCTGACGCCAGACGACGGGAATGCTGCTGCTCTCTTGTTCGAGCGGCGTGTTCGAGATCAGCCCGACCGCCGGTCGGACTTCCTCTGTGTGCTGTGAATAGCGGTGACGTCGAATGATCTCTTCGATCATTTCGAACTGGAATGCGAAGCGCGTGTTGTGGCCCCAATCTTCAAACGCATCTCGTGAGTCGAAGAGCTGCACGAGGTTCGGCTCCTGTAAGGCGCCGCCGGCCACGATCACCGGCTCACCGACATTGGCCAGGAAGTACTGAAACTCGTGGTGAGTCAGCACATTCCCGTCGAAGACGAAATGTGGTCCACCATCGGTGGCCGGCGGCGGCCGATGGGCTTTCAGCATCAGGTCCTCAAAAACTAACGATAGAGTCATCATACCATCATCTCCTGCACTCACCCGTTGCATCGATCGATCGGTTAAAATTGGTCTATGTGTCACGGGTCAGTACCCTATACCTTTCCTTCTCTATTATCCACCGGCAAGCACTTTTTACCTGCCGCTTCAGATTTTCTCTCAGCTCCCTACTCGTGAGTAAGGTGGGCTGAGATAATCCCTGTTGCTTGTTTCGTGTACAAAATTAGCCGGGGGGAAGGGGGTTTTGAGAATCAATCAATGGGAAAATTTCACGTGGGAATCTGGAGGTAAGAAAACACAACGAGGCCGCCCGATCTTTCGGACGACCTCATGCTTCCTTTCCTTTCGGAAAGGCTAAACCATTGACCTGCAAGCGTTTACACGGTTATGGACGAGCGAGTGCCCGTGTCACAAAGTGAAACCTTGTGGGGAAATTCTTTCTCAATTTTCAGAAAAACCTCACGCCATACGCAACCAGTGGCGTTCGATTTTTTCAAAATTCTGGCGGCAGTTCTTCGCCGCGCCGGGTGCCGGTGAGCTATTAGCTCATCGTGCCGAGATCGGGCTCACTGGTGCAGCCTACTGCAGTGCTACCCGACATCTGCCATACTTCCTGGATATTGCCTCCGGTCGGGCATGGAATGATCGCATTCGCACCGGCCGGATCGTAAGCACCATACACCCAAATACCGATCACCTGGTCGCCATTGAGCTGGGTAGGCACCGTCTGCCCTGGAGCGACCGTCACTGGAATCTGCGCGCCGGACTGCATATTGAGCGTCACGGTCACCGTGTTCGACGTCGTATTCGAACTATTGAAGGTGATAAAGTTCGCGTAGATAGAAATAAAACCTACAACCAGTGTGGCTACAAGGGCTGAAAATTTCTTGCTGCGTGTCATTTTAGTGTCTTTCTCTCTCTATTATATAAAAGGAAGTACCTACCTACAAACCCAAAAACAGGGTGCAACCAACTGTTTCCATATCAAAAGATTGGAAATCAGCTTATTTTGCAAACAAATAGCCGCCAACGGGCGCAGCTACGCCTGCACAAAACTTATTTGAATGTTAAATCAGTATTCCTCGTTAAGCAACCAGTTCGAGGAAATTAGAGCTAAATACGTGGATAATCGCTTATCCCGGATAATTTCTTATCCTGTAAATCTTCGAGCGGAAGTAGCAATGCTCGATAATGATTTTAGCAACCCTACACTACCGCCGAGGCCCATGGACCCCCTTGGTAATTTTATTTGGGAAGCCTCAGACAATCGTATAATCGCAAGCACGAAAACTGAGGCACAAACCGCGGAGTTAACCGCGTAGGTAAATACGATAGTGAGCGTTTTATTCTCAGCCCTTTGCCAACAAACGATTTCCACCTTGCTTAAAGAAAGTGGAATTTAGTGTTTACTATTCGACGCCGCTTCTTTTACTCGCCGGCACTCACCCATGAGGTATTTTCCTGAGATCATTCGAATCCTTGACCGATTTCGAGAACGACGGATCGAAACGGTCGATACTAAATTTCGCGAGCACAAACAGAGTAAGGAATTCCAGCTTTACGATGGAATTCGTTCGGGTATCTTCAATAATGATAGTGAAGCGGCAGACGCTCTCTACGACAGCCTCCCGACAGCCACAAAATATAGTAGTTTAAAAAACAGGTTAAAAGTACGCTTACTTAATTCTCTATTTCATCTTAACTGGAAAAAAGCAGGATTTTCTGAGAGCGCCCAGGCTTACTACCTGTGTCGAAAGAGAGCATTTATGGTCCACATACTTATTGCTCTTGGTGCCCGACGAGTTGCTGCCAGGCTGGCGGAAACCACTTTTGAGTTAGCCACTCGCTTCGGATATACAGAAGTCGCCCTTGCGATGATTCGTGAGCTTAGACAAAATGCAAGCGCTGTCGGGAAGATCTCGGATTTCGAACATTACGATCAGCTTCTTACAAAAATATTTCGATCCTATGAGGAAGAATTGATATCCGCAGGGTATATCGAGCGAATCGTAATGATCTTTAACCGTCAAATGGGAGGCCGAGCAAAGTTTGCCGAGGAGTTTGCCCGTTACGAAGCAGAGTTACGCAAACTCTTAAGCGAGAACAGCACCTACAACTTTCGCTTGAATTATTACCGCGTGCTCGTTCGCGCAAGGTCCGCAGCCGGGCAGCACCGGGAGATCATTGCAGCAGCCCGTGATGGTATCAAGTTCTTACAAGAGTATCCGCATCTGCTTCAAAAGGAGCGTCTCGCCGATTTCTGGTACTACCAGTTACAGAGCTTTTTGATGGTAAAAAATTATGAGCAAGCATTCCAAGCCGCCACAGAGTGTGCCAAGCTCTATAATGTTGGTTCGAATAGCTGGTTCAGCTTCCGCGAGTCGTTCTTCCTTCTATTGATGAATACATTAAAGTTCAAGGAAGCAGAAGAAGTACTGCAGGAATCGGTATCGCATACCCGGTACGTGCAACTTCCGGAGGCGGCACAGGAGCATTGGGAGATTTTCAAATACTATCTGAACTTTGCCCTCAAGAGCCAAGCCGTCTCTCGTGCACCGGAAGTCTTGCGCCGCTTCAATATCGACGCCCTGATGCGGATGGTGCCAGTGGCGCGCAGAGATAAGCACGGACTCAACGTCGCGATCCTTATTGCGCAAGTCCTTCAAATGCTGGAAACGCGCAACTATAACGGCGTCATGGACCGCATGGAGGCACTCGGTACCTATCGCTCACGCTATTTGCAAGCCAGCATGACGCAAGCCAGCTCGCTCTTTTTCAAGCTGCTGCGCATCATGGAAAACAATTCGTTCAACTACAAGCTCGCGCGCGATAAAGGCCGCCGTTTTTATAACCAGCTTTGCAACGAGCATTTCGAGATCGTGGACGTCGAACAAGAGTTACAGGTCCTTCCCTACGAATGGCTGTGGGAACGGGTGCTCGATAAACTGAAGGAACAAGAGCGAGGATAACCAAGCATCAGAACAGATGCGTAAAGGGTAAGGGAACCCCCATTCGTTCTTTTTACATAACAACTCATTGATTCGGACTCACTTAGCTTCACGGCAATGATCGACATGAAGGCGGAGAAATACGTGATCTTCATTGAACTGAAGAGTGATGGCTCACTCACGACTTCGACGAAGATACGATATGGCTTCGGGGCAGCCGGAGAGGAAGTGCAAAAGCTGCTGAGCCTGGAAGGCCTGGAGCGCGTCCGCGTGAAGATCGAAGGCAAAGTACCGGAGGTTTCTTTCCAGCCTGGCCGACCCATCCGCCTACTCGATATCAAGCAGAGGATTAAATCGTTGTCGTTCGAGGGATGAAGACCATTGCAACATTGCTGTTAGCAGTTCTGGCGACCACCGTCGTTGTGGGCTGCAGCGATTCGAGCTCTCCAACGACGACCTATCCGCTGACACTGAACGTCGTCTATCATGTCCGCCCGATCAGTACGGATACATTCCAATTCCAGGTACTAAAGGATGGCCAGCCATTCAAAGGCGCAGATATTAAGTTTATTACTTCTCCATACTACACGACCACAGACCTCAACATTAAAACCGACTCGCTGGGACTATCGCCGAAAGTAGGTATTTTCTTCCGGTTCGACTCCGTTCAGAAGGCTGCATTCCAGGCGTATAAAGATACGCTGGTCAGCAATTACTACTATTTCGTACCGGGCTCGTAAAGAGAGAGAGGTTAATCCTGCGTGCGCTTACGCCATGCTTCCAATTCTGCTCGCACCATCTCCGGGTTGGTGCTTCCAAACGAACGCTTTTCCTCTAAGCTCTTTCTCGGATCGAGGCTGCGGTATATGCTCTTCTTGAATTTATCGGAGAACGATTGATATTCTTCGATCGTGAGTTCTTCGAGAGATTTCTTTTTCTTATCTGCGTACGCAACGATCTTTCCGGTAACATGATGGGCCTCACGGAACGGCATTCCCTTACGCGCTAAGTAATCAGCGATCTCTGTCGCCATCAGGTGACCCGCGCGAACAGTGTCCTCCATTCGCTCTGCGTTGTAGGTGGTTTCGCGTATGACGAGCGCCATCATTTCTACCGAGTCAGTCGTGGTTTCTAACGCATCGAACATCGGCTGCTTATCCTCCTGCATATCGCGATTATATGCAAGTGGCAACGCCTTCATGGTGGTGAGAAGATTGATAAGGGACCCATAGACACGACCGACCTTCCCGCGAATAAGCTCTGCCATATCCGGATTCTTTTTTTGCGGCATGATGCTCGAACCGGTCGTTACGGCGTCCGACATGGTCACAAATCCGAATTCCGTCGAAGACCATATCACGAGTTCTTCCGCCATGCGGCTAAGATGCATCATAATGATGCTGCATGCACTCGCCACTTCGATCAGATGATCGCGATCGCTCACGGCGTCGATACTGTTCGGCATCACGATCGAAAACCCGAGCGCCTTTGCAGTCATTTCGCGATCGATCGGGTAGGACGTACCGGCAAAGGCTGCGGCACCGAGCGGTGAGCGATCGACACGAGTCAGCGCATCATCGAGGCGGTACGCATCACGCGAAAGCATACGAATGTATGCAAGCAAATGATGACTGAGCAAAACTGGCTGCGCCCGTTGCATGTGCGTATAGCCAGGCATCACGGTATCAGCGTGTTCTTCGGCTTTGGTGAGCAACGCCTCGATAAGATCAGCGATCTTTTCGTTCAGTGTAGCAATAGCCTGCTTAAGGTAAAGCCGCTCATCGAGCGCAACCTGGTCGTTACGGCTGCGGCCGGTGTGCAATTTCCCACCAACGCTTCCAACTTTCTGGATCAGTCTCTGCTCGATAGCAAGATGCACATCTTCCATCGATGGATCGAACTGGAATTCACCGCGATCGATCTCGTGTGAGATCTCATTCAATCCTTTGATGATGACATCCACTTCCTCTTCAGGGATAATACCGGTCGCGCCCAGCATCTCTGCATGGGCGAGCGATCCGCGAATATCTTCGCGCCAGAGCTTTCCATCCAGCGCGATGCTCGAAGAGAATTTATGGGCGACCTCCGCGATCGGTTTTTGAAATCGGCCGCCCCACAGAGCAGAGTTCTTATCAGCCACGAATCAGGCTTCGCTTGGTACTAAGGTTTGTGGGATCTTAGGATGCTCTTCCGTCTTTGCAAGTGTTTTCAGCGGCAGCGCAAAGATCTTCGAAAATCCCTCGCCTGCCGAGTGGTCGAATGTATCCTCCGCTGTGTAGGAGGCAAGCGCCTTATCGTACAGGGAAAATGGCGAGGTGCGAGAGAGAATGCTCAGCGTCCCCTTATACATCTTCACAACGACCGTTCCGCTTACGCGCTTCTGCGTCTCATCGACGAAGGCATCGAGCGCCTTCCGAAGCGGCGAGAACCAGAGGCCGTTATACACGATGTCGGCATAATCTTCGGCAAGCTTCGCCTTCGCATGAGCTGTCCACTTATCAAGTGTGATGCGCTCGAGCTCCTGATGTGCAAAATGAAGGAGCGAAGCTCCCGGTGCTTCATATATCTCTCGGGATTTGATACCCACAAGACGATTCTCGATCATATCCAGGCGGCCAATACCATGAGCTCCGGCAGTATGATTAAGCGTGCGAACCAACTCGACGCCGTTCATTCCCTTGTCGTTCAAAGCAACTGGTACACCATGTTTGAAGGTGATCGCGACCTGCTCCGGTTTATTCGGTGCTGCCTCGGGCGATACCGTACGCTGATACGCATCTTCCGGTGGGGCTACGGTCGGATCTTCGAGCACGCCACACTCGATGCTGGTACCCCACAAGTTCTCGTCGATCGAATAGGGATTCGCTTTCGTCGCCTGGACTGGAATGCCACGTTCTGCACAATACGCGATCTCTTCTTCACGCGAATGGAACGGCCAATGGCGGACGGGAGCGATGACACGAAGGTCCGGAGCAAGCGCCCAAACACCCGCATCAAAACGGACCTGATCGTTGCCTTTACCTGTGCAGCCGTGCGCGACCACCGTGCACTCTTCTTTTCGAGCCACTTCCACGAGCGTCTTGGCAAGCAAGGGTCGGCCAAGCGCCGTCGCGAGCGGATACGCACCTTCGTATAATGCTCCGGCTTTCAGCGCTTTAAATGCAAAATCATCAATGAACTGCTGTTTCAGGTCGACATGATACGCAGCTTTTGCACCGAGCTGATAGGCTTTTTCGTTAATACCGCGAAGCTCTTTTTCCTGACCGAGATCACCGGACACGGTTACGATCTCCGCTCCGAATTCTTCCTGCAGCCAGGAGGCAATGACCGAAGTATCTAACCCGCCCGAAAAAGCAAGCGCAATGCGCGCCCCCTGCAAACCTGAAAGTCCTGATGTGTTATTCACTATGATCTCCTGTGATATAAGCTCTAAGTTCTTTAATAAGTCGTGGCATCACTTTCGATGACTGCGGCGCAACAAAGATGGTGTTATCGCCAGCGATCGTACCAAGGATGTAGGGCGACTCGATGCCATCGATCATTTCCGCTACACCTTGTGCCCGGCCCGCAAGAGTTTTAATAACGATCATCGCATCGCTATGATAAATACCGCGTACTTCATAGCTCAATAATGCTCGGACACGGCTATCCTCGCCATCTTCGTAAAACGCGTACCGCGGTCCCTCCGCAGTGGCAATACGGCCAATCCCCATTTCAGCGAGATCTCTCGACAATGTAGCTTGTGTAATATCGAAGCCAGCTTTTTTTAGCGAACGCTGCAGGTCATCTTGCGATCCGATGTGTTCGTTAGTTACGATCTCACGAATGGCGAATTGTCTCTGATTCTTGTTCATAGGATAAGGAATGTTGTTCAGTCACAGCGTCTCCGGTTTGAAGATCGCTTGCGGCGGGTGTGTTGACGGACACGTCCCCAAGCAGAGTGGCAAGGATCGCCTTTTGAACGTGTAAACGATTCTCGGCCTGGTCGAATACAACGGAGTTAGGGGAATCCATTGCATCATCCGTAATTTCCTCGCCACGATGCGCCGGCAGGCAATGCATAATAAGTGCATTGGGATGCGCCAGCTTTAAAAGCTGAGAATTTACCTGATAGTTCTTAAATGCTTTCTGACGTACCGCCTTCTCCTCTTCCTGGCCCATGCTTGCCCACACATCCGTGTAGAGTACATCTGCATTATCGGCAGCAATGCGCGGATCGTCTAAGATCTCGATCGTGCTGATACCACTCTTAAGCGCATACTCCATGATCGCCGGGTCCGGATGATAACCTGCCGGCGCAGCAATAGCAAGGTGCATGGGATAGATCGCTGCCATCTCGATCCACGAGTGAGCGACGTTATTACCATCACCAATAAAAGCGACTTTCATGCCCGGCGCTAATTTGCCATGCTGACGGATGGTATACATATCCGCGAGTATTTGGCACGGATGCGAGCGGTCGGTCAGTGCATTGATGACCGGTGCGCTCGAATGTTCGGCAAGGCCGCGAAGAACACCATCATCGAATAGACGCGCAACGATGCAATCCGAATAGGAAGAGAGGACGCGCGCAACATCAGCAACCGATTCACGATCGCCTAAGCCGACGCCTTCATTCGAAAGATACAGTGAGGTCCCACCCAATTGTGCGATTCCAACCTCGAATGAAACACGTGTGCGAAGCGAAGGCTTCTGGAATATTAGCGTAACATGTTTGCCGGAAAGCGGCTTCGCATCAGTGTGCTTTAGCACATCGGTTAAATGCATAAGGTCCTCGACATCCTGCTTCGTCATGACAGTCAGATCGAGCAGGTCATGTTTGGAAGCCGTCGGTGCGCCTGTAACGGAGTCCGAATGAGACGCAGCGATCGTTTTTGTTGGATTGCCAAAGACCTTCTCTTCCCGAATGATCTGCGTGCCGACGCCTTCATGCGTAAAGATCTCCAGTAATAACGAGTGCTTCGCGGCCCCGTTGATCAAGTGGACTTTCTTGACACCGTTCGCCAGCGCATCGAAGGCAGCATTTACCTTCGGGATCATACCGCCGGTAATAACGCCCTGCTTGATAAGCTGCTGTGCGCGAGCATTCGTAAGTGTCGGAACAAGTTCGCCATTCACCAACACGCCCTCGGTATCGGTAAGGAAGAACAGCTTCTCCGAGCCCAGCGCCTGTGCAATAGCACTAGCGGCAAGATCCGCATTAATATTATAAACTTCTCCGCTTTCCGAAACTCCGACCGGCGCGATCACTGGCATGACGCCGGAAGCGATCAGCTTATTGATCCACTCTGCATTCACGCTCTCTACCTGACCGACAAGGCCAAGATCGTATCCCTTCGGCGAATATTTCTTTGCCGAAATAAGATTGTTGTCAATACCGCAGAGGCCCACCGCATTGCCACCGGCACGATTGATAAGACCAACGATCTCCTTATTCACCGAACCCGCCAGCGTCATCACGACCGTGTTGAGCGTCGCTTCATCGGTATAGCGCTGACCACCAACAAAGCGGCTTTCCATGCCGAGCTTGGCCGAAAGATCGGTCACAGCATTCCCGCCGCCGTGAACGATGACGACATTGATGCCGATCTTTTTGAGCAGCGTTACATCTTTCGCGAACGACTCCTTAAGAGTGGCTTCCGTCATTGCGGCGCCGCCATATTTGATTACGAACGTTGTACCCTCATATCGTTGGATATAAGGAAGAGCGCTGGTGAGGATTTCCTCTTTCGATTGTGATATAGGTGCCATAATAGTAGCGACAAAGGGTGGTTAATCTAGCAACAAAGGGGTTATGACCGATAACTTGCGTTGATATGAACGTACTCTTTAGAGAGATCACACGTCCAAAACTTTGCACTCTCCGAGCCTTGATTGAGATTGATCGTGATCGTAATATTCTCCTTCAAGAATACTTCTTTCGCTTTCGCCTCATCAATGACAATGCCATAGTTCTGCTCAAGGATCGGAAGCTCGTTAAAAAAGAGCGTTACTTTTTCAGGATCGAAGTCGATACCGGAATATCCGACGGCGGCAAGAATGCGGCCCCAGTTGGCGTCCGCACCATGAATGGCTGTCTTTACAAGATTGCTATTTGCGACTGAGCGTGCAGCTTGCACGGCTTCTTGCTCTGTCTTCGCACCGCGAACGACGATCTCGACGAGTTTCGTCGCGCCTTCGCCATCGCGTGCGATCATCTTTGCAAGCTTCACGAGCACGTATTCGAGCGCCTGGCTAAAGACGGTGAATTCTTTTGTGCCTTCTTCGATCTTTGGTGCGCCAGCCAAACCATTCGCCTGGAGCGTCGCCATGTCGTTCGTGCTCATATCGCCATCGACAGAGATACGATTGAACGACTCGTCGATGAGTTTTGCGAACGTCTTCTGCAACAGCGGCCGATCGATCGTGGCGTCTGTCGTTAGAAAGGCAAGCATCGTTGCCATGTTCGGCGCGATCATGCCAGAGCCTTTTGCAATACCACCAATACGAACCGGCTTACCACCGATCTCGAACTCGACCGCCAACTCCTTCGAATAGGTATCGGTGGTCATGATCGCTTGAGCAGCATCATTACTGCCATCGCTGGAGACTTGCGACGGAAGTTGGCGAATGCCACTCACGACATTCTCCATCGGCAGATACTGGCCGATGACACCGGTCGAAGATATAATAACTTCGGTCTCAGGAATATTCAGTGCCTGAGCGGTCTCTTTCACCATCGTCCAGGCATCCTTCATGCCTTGCTCACCGGTGCAAGCATTGGCATTGCCACTATTAACGACGATGGCGGTGCATGTGCCGTTACCCTTTTGCAGCAATTCTTTATCGACAATGACCGGCGCGGCAAGCGTCTTATTCAAAGTAAACACGGCAGCGACATTCGCCGGTACATCACTCTTGATAAGAGCGATATCCTTCTTTACTTTGCGAATGCCACAATACAGTCCAGCCGCAGTAAAACCTTTCGGTGCGGTTATGCCGCCCGCAATCTCATGAAATGGCTGTGAGCCATTCTTATGGCTGTTCGTGTGGCCATTGGTATGTCCGTTTAACGTTCCGTTCAACTTCGTAGCTTCGATACTCATAGCAGTCCTTCCGTTTCCGGGAAACCGCACAGTAGGTTCATGTTCTGTACTGCCTGACCGGCAGCACCCTTCACTAAATTGTCTTCCGTTGAAATGATCGTGACCTGGTCGCGATCCGGAAGAACCTGGAAATAGATGTCAATAAAATTGGTACCGGTCACGCGGCGAATCTCCGGGATGCGAGTCGCGCTCACACGCACGAATGGCGCATTGGCATAGTACTTATCGAATGCCGCAGCGAAGGCATCATGCGTTGCGCCGTTCGCAAGTTGGGCATTGATCGTCGTGTAAATGCCGCGCGTGATCGGAATAAGATGCGGTGTAAAGGTGACCTTCACCTCCTGCGAAGCAATACCGCTAAGCACGCTCTCGATCTCCGGAATATGCTGGTGATCGCCAATGCGATACGCCTTCACGTTCTCATTCACTTCGACGAATGAATATTCGACGCTCGATTTACGTCCAGCACCCGACACACCCGACATCGAATTAATAACGATCGACTTCGGATCGATAAGACCCTCAGCAAGCGGAGCGGCTAACGCAAGGATCGCGCTGGTTGCATAGCATCCCGGATTCGAGACGAACCGGGCGCTCTGGATCGCTTCCTTATTCCATTCCGGCAGTCCGTAGATGGCTTCATTTACTACAACGGTCTCTGCTGGCGCCTTCTTATAATACTGTTGATAGAGAGCGCCATCCTTCAGGCGATGGTCACCGCTTAGGTCGATAACGATCTTTCCCTGTTCGAGCAGCGCCGGGGCGATCGACATGGCTTCGCCATGCGGAAGCGCCAGAAAGCAGATCTCGGCATCGATCTCCGAGCCGTTCGTCGCCTCGAAGACCATATCCTCTTCCGCCCAGGGGTGCAGATCGCTCACCAGCACACCCGCCGAGCTTTGCGCGAAGACCGGTCCGAGCTCAACGTAGGGATGACGCGCCAATATACGGAGAAGCTCCCCTCCTGTATAGCCCGATGCCCCCAAAACCGCTGCTTTTAACTGCTTCACGAATGAATTAACGCATACTTATGCAGAAAGTTGCATAAATATACAGGGACGGGGTTTCGTATTTAAGAAAGATTAACCCTCTGAACGTGGGAAATACGTAACTATTGCTTACAGATGAGAAAACTCAGCGCACCTTCTTTCAAGCCCGTTGATATCTGCCTACCGTTTTTCTTCCAAATTGCAACTTCCTGAGAGTCGTCCGAAAGATGCTTCGGCTTTCCCAAACTTGAAGACAAGGCTGTTACAATACGCGCAAAATCCTTGAGTGTGCCATTGTCTTGCATTTCATCGCTAATTCCGGCACGATCCAAGAGATCAATTACGGATTCGCTGGTATATGTACTATGAACCCAGAGGTAAGCCTTTGCGAGTCCCTTTTGGTCAAAGTTAACACCCAAAAATCCAGTTCGACCATAGAATAGTACTGGAGCAAAACGTATTGCTTGAATGACTTCTCGACCTTCAACATCCAGCTTCTCAGCCATGAAAGTATCTCTTACCTTGTATCTGCCGTTTAGCTCAGAGAGAACTTTCGTAACTGGCCATCCAAGTTCTAGTTTTGTTGCAAGATCGTCGAGCGGCAATATAACTGAATCGGCTTCGGTGGGCGTTCTTGTTTCTTCTTGCGCGCGAAGGACGGTAGGGACAACCACGGCGAACACTAGTAACAGGTTAACGAAGTATTTAAAAGGATAACGCATAACTTACCCTAGTTCCACTTAAGGTCATTGACATTAAACTCCATATCACGGTGGCCTTCCTGAAAGAAGTTTGCACGGACTGTTGCGTGTTTGGCTTTAATAAGCCCTGCTATGAACTTCTTAGCGGCAGTTACGAAACGGACATCTCCGGCGAAGTCTGAGCTCTCTTGCACGGAGTATCGTTGTGCTGGTGAATCATCAAACTTTACCAGTATTTCGTCACCTGTAAACTGTCCCCTCCAAACTCCGAGCATCACGTCAATACTCTTTCCCCGCTTCCGAAGCACGATGCTTCCCTTGTCATATGGTCCACTATATGGAGGCTCAAATGTAAGATCATTAACACTGTGGATTGTTGCAGTGTATGTCGTTACGCTGGTCATTTTGTCCGCCGTGGTGTCGTAGACCCACTTTGTCGGTTCAATTAATTCTTCTGCATCTGCCTTTATGGCTGAATCAGGCGTTGGACTAACCGGCGGAGGAGGCGGTGGTGGCACAGCGCCTGAAGCGGCGTCTTTACTCGTTTGTCCACCTCCCTGTTTCCCACACGAAATTGCAGTAGTAAGTAACACAACAAGTAAAACTGTCTTTTTCATAAAGATGGAGGGTTAGTTTACAAACATACAAACAAACGGACCATCATAGGTTAAAATTAGTCTCGACTTACTTCGATCCAAGGCAGAATAAAACACAAATATACTTCATACCTCACCACCATGCTCAGCGGCTCGCTCCACTTTCGGGACCATGGCGACGAAGTATTTGCCGGATGGCACATAAATAAAACCTAATCTATAATCACCCTCACTTTGGCCGCCGCCTCTTTTGCGCGTTGACGGACCACATCGGTTGATGTCCCGATCTTGTCATGTGCGAGTGCCACTGCCATACGTCGGTATTTGCGAGTGTTTGGCTTGCCGAAGATCCGAAGATCGACATTCGGCATCGCAAGGGCGTTCTCAACTCCTTCATACGTGGGCTCTTGTTGCGACGCATCGGGAGCAAGAATGACTGCGCTCGCACCCGTTCGTTCTAATTTTATTTCCGGGATCGGAAGCCCAAGCACGGCGCGGGCATGAAGTTCAAATTCCGTAAAATTTTGCGATCCGCTCATCGTGACCATGCCGGTGTCATGCGGGCGTGGTGAAAGTTCAGAGAAATAGACTCCGTCCTTAGTGGATAAAAAGAATTCGACTCCCCAAATCCCGCAACCGGTAAGCGAACGAGTCACTGCATCGGCCATGCGCTGAGCTTCGCGCAAATGCTCGTCGCTGATCTGCGCCGGCTGCCAGCTTTCCATGTAATCGCCACGTTCCTGCCGATGACCGATCGGCGGACAAAAGAGCGTCTTTCCATTCTTTTGTGTGACGGTAAGCAGAGTGATCTCGGAATCGAACTCAATAAACTCTTCAACGATCACTTCATTGATCTTTGCACGGCCTTTCGTCATCGCAACTTCCCACGCATGGTCGATCTCGTTCTTATCCCGCACGTACGATTGTCCTTTACCCGATGACGACATAAGCGGCTTCACGACGCATGGAATACCGATTTGGTGGATCGCCTGATGAAATTCCTCGAGCGTTGACGCATAGGCATAACGAGCCGTTTTGAGCCTCAACTCTTTCGCCGCCAGGTCGCGAATCGCTTTACGATTCATCGTGAAGTTAGCCGCTCGCGCGCTTGGGATAACTTGAATCCCCTGCTTCTCATAATCATAGAAGCGCTCGGTTCGAATGGCCTCGATCTCCGGGACGATAATGTCAGGCTTATACTTCGCGACAACTCGGTCGAGGTCATCGCCGCTCAGCATGTCAATGACTTCGCGTTCGTTCGTCACCTGCATGGCAGGCGCACCATCATAAGAATCGACTGCGATAACGCGCTGGCCCAGGCGTTTAACGGCGATTGTAAATTCTTTCCCAAGCTCTCCCGAGCCAAGCAAAAGGATAGTCTTTTTCAAGGCGAGTCGTGATAATAAAGTGGCGACACAAAGAACAGATCAAAATAAAAAAGCGGGTACGACCGTGCCCGCTTTTCCTTAAACTTATAAAAATTTATCGGATCCCGGTATCGTAATTGAGCGTATCCTTAACAACCGCATTCGCGGTGATGGTAATATGCGAGGGATCGAGCGGGCGTGGTAGTGCCGTCGCAAGCGGCATTGGCGTTAGCGTATAGCTGCCGGGCGCTACGCGAACATAAAAACGGCCAGCACTATCGCTCGTCACCATCGTTGGTTTGCGCATCGTGTTATCCTGACTGATCGATATTGGTGCGCCAGCTAATGGTGCTGAATTCGGAACACCGATATGCGAAACTGGCGAGATCGGCCCTTTCAAAACAAGTCCGTCGATCGCGGCGGTTAATGCAACCGGCGTTGTATCTCTAACAACGGTCGTGTCTTTCGTACCGGTTGTATCTTTTAAACCGTTGTTGGTCGGTACATTGCGGCATGCAGCCGTTGCAATAAGGATAAAGGAGATCGAAATTATCGAAGCGAGTTTCATACGGGTTAGGGGACTATACTCCTTTTGACTACAACACAGAGTTGATTTCGGTTTATACCATTTCCCAATCGTTCGATTTCGCTATCGTTTCGAGCATTCTTTATAGCGAAAGCAATCGACGATATGGTCGTTCACCATACCGATAGCCTGCATAAAGGCGTAAATGATCGTTGGCCCGACGAAGGTAAACCCACGCTTTTTTAGCGCTTTGCTGAGCGCTTCTGATTCTTTTGACGTCGCCGGAATTTCCTTCCACGCCTTGAATCGATTTTGAATGGTGCGACCATCGGTGAATTGCCAAATGAACTCGTCGAAGCTTTCGCCCGCTTCTTTCAATTCCAGATACGCCTTCGCATTTCCGATCGCGGACTCGATCTTGAGTCGATTCCGAATGATGCCTTCATCTTTCATCAATCGATTGATCTCGCGCTTACCATACCGCGCGATCTTTTCGGCATTAAACCGCTCGAACGCACGGCGGTAGCCTTCTCGCTTACGCAGGATCGTGACCCAACTGAGTCCGGCCTGCGCGCCGTCGAGTATCAACTTCTCGAAGAGCTTGTCGTCGTTATGCTCTGGTACGCCCCATTCTTCGTCATGGTATTGTTCGAGCAGAGGCTCTTTAACCGAAGTAGCCCAATTACATCGAATGATCTTCTTTTCAGCCATATATTAAAAAAGCCCTTCGATGATAAGCATCGAAGGGCTTTTAAAAGTTTAATTAGAAACGCTTCAGGCCGGCTCGAGCTCGCGAAGCTTGGCGACGAGCGCATCGACGTTCTTCTTCGCATCGCCAAAGAGCATACGGGTATTCTCTTTGTAGAAGAGAGGATTGTCGATACCCGCGTATCCCGAAGCCATGGAGCGCTTCATCACAACGCAGGTCTTCGCCTTCCACACTTCGAGGACCGGCATACCCGCGATCGGGCTCGTCGGATCTTCGAGCGCCGCGGGATTAACGATGTCGTTAGCACCAATAACCATCGCAACATCCGTCGTCGGAAAGTCGTGATTGAGTTCGTCCATTTCGAAAACGATATCGTACGGTACGTTCGCTTCCGCGAGAAGTACGTTCATGTGTCCGGGCAAACGGCCCGCGACAGGATGAATACCAAACCGAACGTTCACACCGGCATCACGAAGGAGCTTCACCATTTCCGCGAGCGAGTGCTGCGCTTGTGCTACGGCAACACCGTAACCCGGTACGATAATAACATTCTTCGCTTCCGAAAGCATATCTGCCGTTTGATCGACATTGATCGGAGTTACCTCACCTTGCGGCTGCTCTGAACCGGCCGCCGGCGATGATCCGCCACCGGTACCAAAACCGCCCAAGATCACGCTGATGAACGAACGGTTCATTGCACGGCACATGATGAAGGAAAGGATCGCGCCCGAGCTGCCTACGAGAGCGCCCGTCACGATCAGAAGATCGTTCTCGAGCATGAAACCCGCCGCCGCTGCTGCCCAACCGGAATAGCTATTGAGCATCGAAACAACGACCGGCATATCAGCGCCACCGATGGCCATCACGAGATGTACGCCGATCACGCCTGCGATCACCGTCATAATAATAAGCTCGGTGAGTCCGCCTTGTGCTGCTGCTTCCGTACCCTGAACGAACATCACACCAAGCACGACGCACGCAATTACCATCAACAAGTTGATGAGGTGGCGCCCCGGGATCATGAGTGGTTTGCCAGAGATCTTGCCATTCAGCTTCCCGAAGGCGATGATCGAACCGGTAAATGTGATCGCACCGATAAAAATACCGATGTAGATCTCGAGCTCGTGAACGAGTGCATCCGAACCAGCGGCATGCTGCGGTCCCAGATAATTGCTAAAACCAACGAGCACTGCCGCCGCACCCACAAAGCTGTGGAGCATAGCAACAAGCTCGGGCATCGAGGTCATAGCTACGCGCGACGCAACGAATGCGCCTATCGTACCGGCAGCGATCAACACCACCGCCAGAATGCCAAACGTGCTTGCCGATGCATCGGGATGAGTACCAACAATAGCGAGCGTCGCGACAAGAGCGAGCAACATGCCGATAATGCCGAACATGTTACCGCGCCGCGAGGACTCGTGCTGCGAGAGGCCGCCCAAACTGAGAATAAACAGTCCGATGGCGGCAATATAGCTTACGCTTGCAAAACTTTCAGAGAGAGTCATAGGAGGATTTACTTTCTAAACATTTTAAGCATACGCTGAGTAACCCAGAAGCCGCCAGCGATATTGAGGGTAGCGAGGAAGATCGCCGCAAAGCCAAGCACGATCACCGTGGTCGGCATGGACGAACCTATCTGCAATAAGCCACCAAGGATAATGATACCGCTGATCGCGTTCGTCACGCTCATAAGCGGAGTGTGGAGTGCAGGGGTGACATTCCAGATCACCTGCCAACCGACGAAGACCGCCAGTACGAATACCGTGAAGTGCTGCAGGAATGATGCTGGCGCTCCGAAGACGAGTCCGATATAGACTACGCCAAGAACCGCCGGCATTACCCAGCCGCTCTTCTTCTTTTTCTCTTCGGGCTTGGCATGGACTGCGGGAGCTGGCTTCGGCGCCGCTGCCGGTTGTGTTACGACCGCAGGTTTCGGAGCCGGCCAGAGAATTTGGCCGTTCTGCGTAACGATCGCACCGCGAACGACCTCATCTTCGAGATCGACATGGAATTTCGCGCCACCACCCATGTCATCTAATAGATGATACAGGTTCATGCCGTATAGCTGGCTCGCTTGCGAGGCCATACGGCTCGGAAGATCGGTATAACCGATGATCGTGACACCGTTCGGCGTCGTGATCACTTTGCCAGGCTGCGTAAGTTCGCAGTTGCCGCCGTTCTCTGCTGCGAGATCGACGATCACCGAACCTTCGCGCATCGACTCGACCATCGCTTTTGTGATAAGCTTCGGAGCCGGCTTGCCCGGGATGAGAGCGGTCGTAACAATGATATCAACTTCTTTCGCCTGTTTCGCAAAGAGCGCCATTTCGGCTTCGATAAACTCTTTGCTCATTTCCTTCGCGTATCCGCCGGTACCTTCACCGCTCTCCTGAATTTTTACTTCAAGGAAATCGGCGCCCATACTTTGGATTTGCTCTTTTACTGATGGACGCACATCGAACGCGCGGACAATAGCACCGAGCGCCTTGCCAGCACCGATCGCTGCAAGACCCGCGACGCCCGCACCGATCACGAGGATCTTCGCCGGTGGGATCTTACCTGCGGCTGTTACCTGACCGGTAAAGAAGCGTGGAAAAACATTTGCGGCCTCAACGATCGCGCGATAACCTGCGATGTTCGCCATCGAAGAAAGAGCATCCTCTTTCTGAGCGCGCGTGATACGCGGCACAGAATCGATCGCGAATACTGTCGCCTTCGTACTTGCGAGGCGCTTTACTAAGTCCTGGTTTTGACCCGGTGCGATAAAGGAGATTAGGGTCTTATCTGGTGTAAGAAGGTCCGCTTCATTTACACCGAGCGTTGGATGTTGCTCTGGTGCGCGAACTTTCAAAATGATATTGGCAGTCGCCCATACTTCCTTTGCGTCGTTGGCGATGCGGCATCCCGCATCCAGGTAACGCTGATCGGGGAAGTCGGCCGTCTCACCAGCTCCGCGCTCGACGAGCACATCGAAGCCAAGCTTTTGAAGCTTCTGGGCCGTATCGGGGGTTGCCGCCACGCGGCGCTCGCCTGCGCGGACTTCTTTAGGGATTCCTATTAATAGTTTGGGTTGCAGATGATCGCTCATCTGATGGCCATTGGTCGAAACCGGTGCCGAGGGCACGGAGGAGGTGCGATCGGGCGTGGCCGTAGTATGTGTTTCGCTCATTATGTGGGTTGTTTCCTACAGAGAGCCGGATTTTGCGGTTTTTCCGCGTGTACGGTGAGGTCCCGCCGTGAAAACCCAGCGTCCGCGCGCCACAAACGAGTTTACGGGCAAAAAGATTAGCAAAAAAATTGGCCCCTATAACGTAGAAGCATCCTCGAGGAGTTGGAGGATTCCAAACCGAACTGCTCTTCAAAAAAACGGTTATCTTTGCTCTCGCCTTTGATATTGTCCCCTCATCCCAGTGCAAAAGCAAGAACTTCGAGTCTTTGTATCCTCAACCTTCCGCGACATGCAGGAGGAGCGGGAGCATCTGATGAAGATGGTTTTTCCCGAGATACGCGCGCTATGCAGGAATCGAGGAATCACGTTTACAGAAGTCGATCTGCGGTGGGGATTAACGGACGAACAAGCAGCTCTTGGGACCGTTATCCGAACGTGCCTCGAGGAAGTAGACAAATGCCGTCCTTACTTTCTGGGAATGATCGGCAACCGCTATGGCTGGGTACCGGAGTACCACGAGCTTCTCATGGACCCAGAACTGCTGGCGAAATATCCCTGGATCGAGGAAGCCGCAATGGCGGGTGCGAGCGTTACGGAGATGGAGTTTCTCCATGGAGTCTTCAATTCGCCGAAGGTAAATTCCGATTGCGCCTATTTCTACCACCGTGACGGCGATCTTTCCGATGATGACTATACTACCCGGCTCGAAGCATTGATCGAGCGTGCTCGCTCGACCGGTTATCCGTTCCGCACATTCCGCACGGTCGAGGAGCTTGGGAGGGACGTCCGTGACGACCTGCTGGACATGATCGACCGGTACTGGCCGGAGACCTCGACGCCATCCGAGCTCGAGCTCGAACGCCGCGCACAGGCATCGTTCGCGGCAAGTCGAGTTCGCGCCTATATTCCGAATGTGCAGTGTGTCAAAGAATTTACGACGTGGATCACCGAAGGCACCCAACCACTCGTCATTAGCGGAGAGTCCGGTCTTGGTAAAAGCTCACTCGTTGCCTATTTGGCAGATCATTACAGTAAGAAGAATCCTACCGCGTTCGTGATCGAGCACTATATCGGAGCGACCGAGACGAGCGGCTCGGCTGCCGCCGTGATACGCCACATTATCGGGGAAATTCGCGAGCGGTTTGCGATCGAGGAGGAGATACCAGTAAACGTGGAAGAGTTGGAAGCCAGCTTTGGCAACTGGTTATTCCGTGCCGAGCATCTTTCGGAGCAGGCCGCAGTCCCGATCCTGATCGTCGTCGATGCCGTGAACCAGCTTGACGAATCGGGCCGCCGCCTTGCGTGGATGCCGGAGATCATTCCGGCCGGCATACGACTAATCGTCTCTGCCACACCCGGCGAGTGGATGGACCGTCTCCGCGCGCGTGAATGGACCGAGCTTACCGTGACGCCGCTCACCGATGAGCGAGTGCGGCAAAGCATTGTTGTCCGGTATCTTGGAGAGTTTCGCAAATCCATAAGCACCGAACAATTGCGGAGGGTAGTCACCGATGCAAAAGCAAGCTCGCCGCTCTACTTACGCGTGGTGGCCGAGGAGCTTCGGCTGCACGGCAGGCATCGAACGCTCGATGAAACGATCGCGCGGTACACAAATGCCACCGATATGATGGAAGTGTTCGACCGAATGCTCGAACGGATAGAGAATGATTATGGGGAAGCTGACGTGCGAAGCATGCTCAGCCTCATTGCGGCCTCTCGCTTCGGGTTAAGCGAACAGGAGTTGATGGAATGTGCCCCTCTCGCGCGCCTCGACCTCTCCCGCCTGCTCTTTGCATTCGACTACCACCTCCTCCATCGCGATGGCCGGCTCGGGTTTTTCCACGATTACCTTAGAAGAGCGGTTGAGAGCCGCTATTTGCCGGATGAGACCCGCCGAAAAGCCGCACATGCGCAACTCGGTAGATATTTTTCGACGACAGATTACGGGGCCAGAAGAAGGGATGAGGAACCGTGGCAGTGGCAAGCCGCAGGCGACACCAATGCGCTGTGGACCTGCTTCGCCGACCCCGACATGTTCATGCTCTTCGCCAACGATGACCACCACTTTGATTTTATCGCCTATTTGCAATCCTTCGAGCGCGAGCGAAGCTCTGAACTTTTCGCAGCTCTGCACAAGGCTATGGAGGCTGACGATGGCTTCGAGCGCCGGCTTTGGCTTGCACAAATCGCCCGCGAAGGTGCGTCTTACGATGAAGCTTCGGAAATTCTCGCTGAAATTGCGGAACAAGCGAGTGAGGAGCAGTTGGACGATAAGACTTCGCTCGATCTTAAACGCGAGCAGGCACAACTTTACATTACAAAACAGGAATACAAGCTTGCCCTACCAATTTGCGAAGAGATCGTCTCCATGATAGAAACAAGGGTAGGAAAGAGCGAAGACTTATTCAGTGCGATCATCGATCTTTCCACCGTGCTGTATGGAATTGGAGATTATGCGGGCGCTGAGAGGGTCATTCGCAGCGCGCTCGAATTCAGCGAAATTGTAACGCCATGGAAACGGATCGACGCGATTCAAAACCTGGCCGCGATAGTGCTATTACTGGGGGAGCAGGAGGAAGCAATTACTCTATATGAACAAGCTCTTGAACTTTCGAAGCGATTGCTTGGGAGCACGCACCCTACATCATTATTCAGCACTCTGAATCTCGCAACCTCAATGCTTCTTTGCGCAAAACCAAGAGATGCTCTATTAATTTTAGAAGGGGTAGTACATAGTATTAAAAATACTCTCGGTGATAAACATTTATGGTATCTTGGGTGCCTTGAGACTATGGGTGGCGCGCTTATGGATATTGGCGATTATGGGAGGGCCGAACTCACCGTGCGCGAGTTAATCGAAAAGTCTATTTTATCGCAAGGGCCGGAAAGCGAAATGACACTTAAATCGCAGATAAGCCTAGGGTATCTTTATCATATAGAGGGAGAACTTCCAAAGGCTTTGGAGGTGTATCAAACCTATCTTCCGCGTTTTGCCGCTCGGCTTGGAGTCGATCATCCAGCGGTAAAACAACGAGCGAAGACAATGAGTAATATTGTCTCCGCGCTCAATGCGGCCACGGAGGCGTGACAAAAAAGTTTGGCGTCTCACTAACTCATGCGGGTACGCCAAAACAAATTACAAGTCAATTTTTAAGGACTTAAAACCTCGTTAGCCGTTGCCTCACATTGCCGGGGTAATTACTTGCCCTTGCCACCACTTAACATAATTGCGACCGCTGAGGAGCTTGTAACTTGCGGCCCATAAGCTTGAACAACCAGCCCGGAGAAGTTGTAATTGCCGCTTCCCTCATCCGCAATGCCGTAAAAGACTTTAGTAGGGCCGCCGGATGGAGTCATCGGGTCATTGACACAGGGAGCAACCAAATACAGACTTCCGCCCGGAAGCTCGATCGAGGCCGGCATGTTCGAAACGTTGAGTTGTGTGAACCCACTGGCCCCTTGTACCCACACACACAGTTGACCTTCGGCCATACCTGAGAGTCCGCTATCAGGAGCCGCCGTGTAGCCGTTACAGTCCGCGGTAACCATCGAGTATGCGGGATCCTTGGTAAGATCGACTTGAATGACCTGCGTTCCACCCCAATATCCGGGGCCTGGTACAAGTGAAAGTGTCATGATGCAATCTCCTGTTAGAATGTGTTCCAAAAAATTGAAAGCTCAAATCCTCTCAGGTGATCGATCGAGATAATCGATTGAAAGGATGAAGTCTTCCGATGATTGATTTGTATGTGAGAATGAAGTAGGCGGCACCTGAATCCGGCGAAAGACTCCAAAGCCGAGAACACAGTCACATCTCAAAAACCAATATACGCGTTTTCCAGGAGGCTCTCATGAAACCGGGTTTTCATATTACTGGAAATCGCATAAAACCTGACAGGAGCACTTGAATTCATGGCTCGATGACCATCGCGCGGGTCTGCGACTCACCATTCGCTTCCAGCCGATAGAAATATACTCCAGCCGGAAGATCGCCGCGATCGAATTTGATCTCATGCTCCCCTTGATCGAAGTAGCTGCTGACAAGAGTTGAGATTTCGCGGCCGGTGGCGTCGAAAAGTTTGAGAGAGAGGTAAGATGAGGAAGGAAGGGTGAAGGAGATACTCGTAGTTCGGGCGAAGGGATTCGGAAAGTTTCGGATTAAACCTGATGAGGGTATAGAATTGGTTTGTTTATCACTTGATAGCAGTTTAACACTTCTAAAAAGACCACTATCAGTAGCTATAAAAAGACGGCCACTTGCATTAACGGCCATCGACATATTCCAACTAGGAAGTCCCTTGAGTCCAGAATTTATTGCTGTCCAACTGTTGCCATCGTCCGTCGAATAAAAAACACCTTCACTGTTGTATGCGAAAACATGTCGGGGCGAAGTCACAATAATTCTGCCGACTTGCCCTTGCAATGAATCCAAACGCAACCAGCCATTTCCATTTATGGAGCGATAAATACCTTCGTTTGTAGCTACGAATATGGTTCTTGTAGAATCATCTATTGTGAGACCGAAGCGTGAGATTTCTCCGGTCGTGTCATTTGTAAGATTGGAAGCAACCTGAAGCCATGTTTTACCGCTGTCTGATGATTTAAAGATGTTGACTGAATTCCTTGAAAGCCAGCGTCCGAAATAATTGTAGCTATATAAATACGATCCACCGACATAAATATTGCCCTCTGAATCTGATGCAAAGCCAGCAATTGAATTAACTCCTATCGAATCAGCCTTCTTCCAATTGGCTCCAGAATCCAATGATAGCACGATGATATCGTTAACGCCTACATAAACAATCCCCTTATTGATAAAGACACAAGGATAGTATCCGTATCGTGGCAAGCCTGGATCGAGAAGTACCCAGGACTTGCCAACATCACTTGATTCATATAGTACGGGTCCTACGAACTCATAAGTTGATACAAATATCTTTCCACTCAATCCAATCGCGATTTCACCTTCTTCTATAGAGGTTCCATCCCCACTTGCATCAGGTATGGTGGAATGCATCCAACTGTCCCCGACATCGGTCGAAATCGCCAGACCGTCGGGGCTTGTACCCATTAGGACTTCACCCTTTGGTCCTATAGTCACCGGGAAAGGCGAATTTGCTCGCCAGCTCACATGGCTCCAAGAATTTCCTTCATTAGTTGAGAGACAAATACCACCGTTGCCCGATCCGGCAAAAATATGCCCACTTTTACTAATGGCCATTGTGATCGGGTCCGGGGAAAAATCTCCTCCAATGCTATTCCAAGTATTTCCATGGTTAACTGAGCGCCATACAGCGCCGCTTCCAGCATAAATCCTTCCTGTAGAATCTAGTGCAATAAAAGATACCTGATCATAAGTCCCCTCAAGCCAAGGGTTATTGCTCCAGGATCCTCCGTTATCTGTCGAGAAATACAGGCCCCCATATAAGCTTCCTGCAAAAACTTCTCCATGCTTGTCACAGAGTAACTGCTTTACATATGGATACTCTATCCCCGAATCCGTCTCTATCCATGATTGACCTCCGTCCGTCGAACGGAATAGGCCCGGCCAACTAGCAGCGAAAATATCACCTGCAACATTGACAGCAATTGCGCTGACGCCATGAAGTGATGTATCAATCGCATTGGCAATCCACGTTTTCCCATGATCATTCGAGATCAAAAGACTATCCCCTTGTGTCCATGTTTCAGTAACCATGTAAAGCTCATCATGGAAACCAACTGTCAGAGCTCTAAAAGAGCCATCTCTTAAATTAGACCACGTTTTTCCTTCATCTGAAGAACAAATGAATGTAGTATCGGTTGTTCCGAACATTCTTCCCTCATGATCGAGTACAATGCCGGGAAGGCGTAGGTCAAGCTCATTATTAACCATATACCAAGAGATACCATCGTCCGTCGAAATAAAAAGTTCTTTAGGATAATAATCGCTAAGAGCAAACACATGGCCGTTAGGGGCCACCGCAACACTACGACTAATCCAAGGCGATTGTGGGATACTGACTGGCTCCCAAAAATTCTGACCCTGGCCAATATTGGTCACGAAGAGCATCAAACAGGCTGCGAAGAGAGAGGCAATTCTACTCATTGGACAATTCAAGCATCACAAACACAACGCACGAACGCGGGTGCTAGTACAAAAAAGCCCAACAGTCAGGTCAAAACCAAATGACTCTATTGCACCATCGCCACACTTCGTCTCTGCGTCATTAGAATTTTCCCTACCCGCGATTGCGCTTCCACTAGCGCATCATACGCCGGTTGGTGCAAGCGGCGGATGAGGGTGCCATCGCCGTTGGGGTTCCAAGTCCCAAAGGCCCATGTTGATCCAGTCTTTACGGGCTGGGATTCTTGCTGTCCACGGCATGTTTGGTTATCAATTTGTCCTCGCTTCAGCAGAATAAGATGTCAAAACGCCAAAATAAGCAGCTTACGGCAATTCTTCTTCGAGAAGAGTCCATTGCCTCTCGAATTCAATATTTGCGCGGCGAACGCATACTGCTCGATTCTGACCTTGCTACTCTGTATGGTGTCGAGACTCGTACATTGAAGCAGGCCGTCCGGCGCAACGCCAAGCGCTTCCCGTTGGACTTTATGTTTGTTTTGACTGACCAGGAGGTTAATAACCTGGTATCACAATCTGTGATACCATCCAAAAGCTATGCTGGTGGAGCACTTCCAATGGCTTTTACTGAGCAGGGAGTAGCCATGCTTTCGGGGATTCTTCGTACCGACCGTGCCATCGAAGTGAATATCGCAATCATGCGCACATTCGTTCAAATGCGGACGTGGCTCTCAGCCCATAAAGACCTGGCTAACAAACTCGAAGCGCTAGAGAAAAAATATGACCATCATTTTCAGATTGTGTTCGACGCCATCAGGAAACTTATGAATGTAGAAGAGAGACCACGCCGCCGGATAGGATTCCAGCCGTCACCTAAGGAAAATGTTGCTTGATATTCCAACGAGTTTCAGGCGCGTAACGACGTCTATTGCACCATCGCCACACTTCGTCTCTGCGTCATTAGAATTTTCCCTACCCGCGATTGTGCTTCCACTAGCGCATCATACGCTGGTTGATGCAAATGTCGGATGAGCACGCCATCGTCATCGGCCTTGAGATCCCACAAGCCCATGTTCGTCCAATCGTTGCGGGCGTGCCACTCGGGCATACCAATGATCGGGTAGAGGCAAATACCATGGATCGGCACATCTTCTTCCATGAGCGAGATCACTTCACCGGCGGCATACGTAAGCCAATCGGCGCGGCGCTCGCCGGCGTGTGCCGTCTCACCAATAAAAATGTTGCTCTCGTAACGGTCGTAGACGCGACGTAAAATTTCGCGGAGTGGTACACGGCGTTCGTCGTCTTCGGCCAGCGTATCGCCGCCCAGCACCCACTGGTTGTTCCAGTAGTAATTAATGCCGACCGTCCCCAGATGTTTTTGGCTTCCACCTAACTCCGGATTGATCCGCCCGGCCAGCATATCGAAACTTTCGAAGACCGCATAATTATTAAAGCGATCGGCTGCTTCCTGTTCCTCTGGTGTCGCAGGCACCACATTGCATACGGGATCAACATTGACGATCTCTGCTTCCGGTATAACATCCCATATCGCGTTTGCGCCTGCGATCGCCGCGCGAACCAACGCATACTTTAGCTCTGGCCCGCGGCCTTTTTGATGTGGCGCAAATAACCCAACTTCCCCGCCTGCCCAGGCAAAGAACGAAGGCTCGTTGACCGGCGTGAAATAAAAAGGACCATCAAAATTCGAGACGACGCACCGCGCAACCGCATGACAATACTCCGCAAAGCGCTCGGCCATCTTCGGATCGAACAGATCGACATCCTTCGGATAACCATAATGGAAAAGATCGAAGATAATATCGACCTCCTGCTTGCGGGCATGGCGGATGACCTCGCGCAGTTGGGTAAGATCGTACGAGCCGTTCTTATCGATTAGCGGCCAGCGAATACCTTCGCGCACGACATGGATGCCTGCGTTCTTCAGGCGCGCGTAATCTTCCGCCAAATATTTATCGTGCTGCGTTGCTTCGATCTGATCGATCCATTCGCGGGAGCTATTGTAGCCCGTCGCACACTCGAAACCTGCTAAGAAAAAACTTTTGAACATCGTATTGAATAGAGAGTGGAGAATGGAAAGTGGAGAATGGAAGTCTTATCCAATTCTCCGTTTTCCATTCTCCGTTCTTTTGGAGGTTAGAAAACCTCTATGAACTGTGTTTAGGAAGCTCTGTGAATTTGTGTACTGTGTCCGTTCGTGCGCAATTTGTGCGCCATGGCAAACGAGTGTGCTAATTGCAATGTATCACTATCGACCTTTGCCTGCCGTGTGTGCGCTTCTTCCCTTTCACCGGCGATCTTCTTAAATACGGTCAGTGCCTGTGCAACAACCTGATCCATATTGTAATACCGGTACGTTGCAAGCCGTCCGACGAAATGCACACCGGACATGGCATCCGCCAGCGCCTTATACTTCTTATACATCTCCTGGTTCTCGGGGCGTGGCACCGGATAATAGGGATCGCCATCGCCTTTCGGAAATTCGTAAACGATGCTCGTCTTCGGGTGCTCTTGTCCCGTGAGATATTTAAACTCCGTTATTCGAGTATAAAGCTGCTCGTTAGGGTAGTTCACAACCGGAGCCGGTTGAAAGACCGGCGAATTGTGAGTCTCGTGTTTGAACTCGAGTGACCGGTACGGCAACTTGCCGTACGTGTAGTCAAAGAATTCGTCGACCGGTCCGGTGTAGATCATCTCTTTGTACGGCACCAAGCCTTCGAGTTCGCGATAGTCGGTCTGCAGCATTATCTTGATGTTGGGATGTGCGAGCATCCGTTCGAACATGCGCGTATACCCAAGGAGTGGCATTGCCTGGTAGGTATCCGTGAAGTAGCGATTATCGCGGTTCGTGCGTGCAGGCACTCGCGCTGCCACGCTGGCGTCCAGTTCGGAAGGATCGAGACCCCACTGCTTCTTCGTGTAATTCTTAAAAAACTTTTCGTATAACTCTTGTCCAACTTTGCTAATGACCACATCCTCGGAAGTCTTCACATGCTCGACATGGACCGCAACCTTTTTAAAGAATTCTTCCAGCTCGAACGCCGTGAGCTTCAGACCATAGAGCTTATTGATCGTGTCGAGGTTGATCGGTATTGGCACGAGCTGACCATCCACGCTCGCTTCCACCCGATGTTCATAGGGCCGCCATTCCGTGAACCGCCCAAGATATTCGAATACTTCCTGGGAGTTCGTATGAAATATATGCGGACCGTACTTGTGAATTAGAATTCCGTCATCATTATAACAGTCATACGCATTGCCCCCAATATGATTGCGGCGATCGACAATAAGTACGCGTTTATCGAGCTGGCTCGCAAGCCGCTCCGCTAATACACTGCCGGCATAGCCAGCCCCGACGATAAGATAATCGAACATATATTTTTTAAGTGCTAAGGCTGAAGTGCTTAGTGCTAAGTATTTCTTCGCACAATTACACCATTTCTTATTGCATTCTTAAGCAACTTGCGGGCTAAGCTCAGTCGTATTACCGTTATTACTAGGTAAGAAATCGGTTTCAAGCTCGCTTTCTTCCTCGCCGCGCGGCGGACGCTTCTCGTCGACCGTTTTCGCGATCAGCTTCGACATCTCATTCCATGTTTTCTCCCACGACGTCTGCGCGAGAAACGCATCGACGCGTTCCAGCCAATCGACCGGCAGCGCGCCTTCATCCATACCGCATTCCGCGGCAGCGCAAATAAAATCATCGAGTGAATCGGCGATCGCTACCAAACCCTGTTCGCCATACGGACGCACGACATCCCGGATCGAGGTAGAAATAACCGGCAGTCCCGCGGCAAGATACTCCGGCGTCTTCGTCGGACTAATAAACTTCGTCGCATCATTTTTTGCGAACGGCATCATTGCCACTTCCCAGCCCGCCAGATAATGTGGAAGCTCTTTATAATCCTTTTGCCCGAGATAATGGATGTTCGAATTTTTCGGCAATTCATCCGGATTCACCTTAGCAAACGGACCAATAAGTACGATCTGCCAATCGGGACGAGCCGCTGCAAGGCCAGCGATCAGTTCATAATCGAGTCGCTCGTCGATCACGCCACAGTAACCAATGCGTGGATGCGGGATCGCAGCCTGATCTTCCGGATCGGGATGCTTCGCTTTTGATATTTTGCGTGCGTGCGAAAAATGCTCGAAGTCTATCGAGCTGGGGAATGCATGCACATTGTGGTGCTGATGTCGCTTCGCTTCGTAAAGGCTCTGGCCGCCGGTGAACACGAGGTCAGCGATCTGAAATAGCTCTCGCTCATTATCGACCAATTCTTTCGGAGCGTGCTTAAAAAGTGCAAGCTCATCCATGCAATCGTAGACTGTAACGGTTGCATCGAGATGACGCGAGTACGAGAGTGCCATCGGTGTATAGTACCACCGAATGAAATCGGTGATATTCCATTGTTCGAGAAACCGATCGAGCAATTCACGTTGCGCTTCGATCGCGTCCTCGTGAGGCATGCCATTTGGCAACACAGGTCGCGCGACCACTACCCCTTCATTCGAAGTACGGACATCGAGCCGCAACTCTCCATCTTCCCATACTGGCTCTTCAAAGAAGAATACGCGTCTGGTTTTCGCGGCACGACTGAGTAAGTGCTGAGGCCGCTGAAAGACAAAATCCCACCTGAGGTGAGAAAGGCATAAAAGATCGAGCTCGTTAGAGCTGGTAGCAAATCCGTTTTCGTACGACATAATTGAGGTGTGCAGTCAATGACTGCATCATTAAAAGTGGCAAAAATCGGGAGTATTGAGCCGCGAGCGTCAAGCCGCAACTCAACCTTTTTTGCTATGCCTCAACTTGTGTGCCCGAAATATTTTAACTGAAAGCTATCAGTGGGTGGGATCGAGGACCACAACAATATTGCTCAGTAATTATAAAGCTCAGTACGAAAAATTACTTTTCCTCCTGCTCTTTCATCATTGCTTCGCGGACTCGGGTGCATTCTTCGCAGGGGCAGATAAGGCGAAGATAATCCCACGAATAAATGCCGGTATCATGCCCGTCTTTCCATCGCGCCTGAACGCCATAGCCTCCTGTTGGAGTAAGAGCTTCGAGTTCGTTCATGCCGGGTGAGAACATTGGCAGTTTGGGCGCGGCATACACTTTCCCGAAGATCACTTCCCCTTTTCATGAGGCACACGGACACTCGCCGCGTAAATATCCCAGCGAATAATGCGAGACGTGCTGGTCATCCCACGTGACCACAAGTTCATCTCCGTTGCGTTTGATCTGTGTTGCGCGCATGTTCCTACCTAATCCTTTTCTTCATTTACGTGGCTTACGTTAAGCCTCAAGCAATTCTTATCCAGAAAATCCATCCAATCCGCGTAATCCCGGTTATGGAGCCACCGGCAACGCCATCACCAGTATTCCGTCCTGGCGCAGGATCGGATACGGGTTCAGCGGCGGACCGTTTCGGGCATTGTGGATCTCGAAATGCAAATGCGGCGATTTCCCCTGCGCATCGCCCGTATTCCCCACATATCCGATAACATTCGCGGCACGCACCTGTTCGCCTTCCTTCAGCCCATCCGCGTATCGCGAAAGATGGGCGAAGTAATAGAAGCGTCCGTCGTTGCCCTGCATCCAAATGGAATTGCCGCCGCGGTCATTCCATTTTTTTGCGATAATCTTTCCGGGGCACGGAGCCAAAATTTCGCGGCCCATCGGTGCCATAATGTCCAGGCCATCGTGACGCCGAGCACCGCCATCGCGGGCATCGCCAAAATTTGGCTTGAGGTCCGAGGGCTGCACGCCCCGCACCGGCATGACAAATCGCACTAATTCCAAATTATCGCGATAGACATTCCGGCTCGACCCGCAACTTGCAAGCGCCAACGCGATCGTAAGAGCAGCAACCGTTTTCAGGGCTCGAGGCATTGTTAGCTATCGCGCGTTACGCCGGCCTATAATAAGATGGTATAGCAGAAGCAGAATAACCGCTCCAACCACCGACATTACCGCCCACGAAGCACCGGACGAGATATCGATGCCGAGTATGCTCGCCAAAAAGCTTCCGATGATCGAGCCAACAAGGCCAATGAGCATCGTGACAATGCAGCCACCCGGATCACGACCGGGCGTAAGAAATTTGGCAATTACTCCGATTACAAGACCAATAAGTGCTATCCAAACGTATTGCATAATCTCCAATTATATAGTGCTGCAAAATTACGATGTGATACCAGTGCGCCGCTAAAAGAGGCTAACTACTCTGCAATGAACATTCGATCGCGCCACTTAAGCGTGAATGTTGTGTCGCGTATGCGGTAGATATCGAGATATTCGGGCAATGGAAGCCGTTCGAGATGAAGCTGCTTTTGGAGTGAATCAAAATCCGGTCGGTCATGCCGGAGCAACAACAGCACAGGTCTCGATGAATGAAATCGAATCGTAGAATCGTAAAGATTGGCACGCCAGAACTCGTGCGACCGCCCGACCCATAGCGCGCCCTGCCGCACCGGGTCGAGCTCGATATCATAAGTCACAGCTTGTGGCAATAAGGCATAGCACCAACGATACCACCAGGAGGCAATGATGACCGTACCGGAATCGGCTGCGCCATTCTCCGTTAGAGCACGAAGCGTCATATTATTCAAGCTATCGACCGCCCGAATACCTGAAACATTGGTGTATTCTAATGCGCGATTAGCGAGCGTGTGATTGCGTTCGCCCGAATGCTCGTAGCGGTCCATCGCTCCGTGAATGAAAGAATTGCGTGTGTTCTCATTATTATATTGTGATTGCTCTGTTCCGGGCCATGGGATTACAAACCACGCCACGTTTACAATCACGATGATACCGCTGAGCAGAGCCACATTGCGTGTAATGATGGGACGGGTTAGCTTCAGTGGATAGCTGGAACGGCGTTTCTCCCATTCAGCCAGCCAGATCGCACATTGGTCGATAAGTACGGCACTGATAAGAATAGCGCTCGGCAGGACGTTGAGCAAATATCCCGCCTTCATAAAAAAGATGACGAGATAAAATGCCAGCGGTACAGCCGCAATAAGCACAACGAAAATAGCTTTGGAATTTCGAATGTGGTCGCTGATAAATTGTATCGACCGGCGAAGATATACAACACTCAGCAGCACGATAAACCATATACCGCCGAGCGCAACCACAAAATAAAACAGGACTTTGCCAATAAGACCGATCTGGCTGTGCCATCCGTGCCCAAAGAGCATCGATTGTGTTTTGAAGTTATTCTCGACGCGCGCAAAATACAGATAGGTGGAAAGTCCTCCGGATTCTCGCAATAATTCTGCTGCCCACAGTCCAGTGATGATAACGAATGCAGCAATGCCAAACCATAACGTTTTTTGGGTTGGCTTCTTGTTAAGCAAAAGGTAGACTGTTGCGGGCAAGAAGAAAAGAAAGCTCGTCTCCCGAGTGCCGGTTGCGAGCGACAACACAGCAAAGTAAGCAATGATAGTCCAGTTACGCCCCCCCCGATTCAACCACCGCAATCCCAGATACAAAAGGATACTTGTATAAAATGCTTCTTCTATATAGATAGCATTGATAGCTCCGTGAAACCAGAACAGTGGCGTCGTTAGCCAAATAAGCGGGGCAATTACAGCAACGCGTTCGCCACGAAATTGCGCTGCGGCTCGCCATAAGAAAAGAACGGAGCCGATCGATAGCAGCACACTAAGCAGGACGAACGCCTGATTGATCTCTATACCGAGTGAGTTAAGAAATCGCCCGAGAAGTACGTGCAGGATATAACCCGGCATTTGTGGCGTCACTTCATCGAGATCGAACCGGTGAGCACCAATAGCAAAGCCGATCGAATCAAACTCGAAGAGTGTACGCGAACGTATCGGCCAGCGCGTGAAAAACGTCGCGACCGCAAGCACCGCGCCGAATAACCAGCGATATGTTCGTTCTTTACGAGCCACTGCTACGCAAGCGATAAATACTCATCACCGTATCTGCCGAAGAAGTAAGAGGCAGCCTCACAGGAAAATCCTGAACGAGCACGAGCGAGTCCTTATGATGCCGATAAAAATCAGGACTCAATCGCCGATAGATAACGAACAGATTTGCCCCTCGCGCGCGAGCCCATCGCCAAACGGAATCCTGATCGTGTTGCAGCGGCCACAGCTCCGGTGTCATCAGGCCCGTAAGATCAATAAGCGGTTGGTTCGTAAAATATCCGATCGCACCTACATCATGCACTGCAAGTGTATCGCTGGGTTTGAGATGCTCGTTCAACCAGTGTGCAGCAGCAAGATGTTGATCGTTAATATTACGAACGGATTCCGACTCGATATAGGCCCAACGGCCGGTTTCAATCAGTCCCGCGAGAACGGCGATCACAGGTATTAACTTCCACGCATGAGCTCGAAGCTGCCATCGTTCACGGGCTTCCTGCCATGCTGCAATTCCAATTAAAACGATTAGTGGGATGACCGGGAAAAAATACCTGCCGTGATGTCGAAATTGCGGAGCCACGAACGCCTGCAACAATGGCAAACCGAAAGCAATGATGATCAGAATACGGTATTCGACCTGCTTCCATAAAAACAGTATCGTACTTACGATAAGCAACGCCAATACGATATTATTACTGGCAAGTATTCGCAATGCGAACCACAAGTACTCGAAATTTGGAATGAGGGAAACGCGAGCGCCTTGAACGACACTGGAATGTGCAACGAGCGAACCCGAAGTTAACAGTGGGAGAAAATAAGCCGGCGAAGCGATCGCAAAAAGGACCAGCAAAACCATTGGCATTCGTGAGAGATCCGCTTTGCGCGAGATAATAAGCCAATCGACCGCAAGCACAATGGCGACGAATGCGAACTCTGGCCGTACGAGAAGTCCAAGACCAAGCCACATCGCTTCTCTCGGACGAATGCAGAGTATTCGTCGTGAACGAATGTGTTCTTCTACAACAAGGAACAGGAGGAGTGCCGCAAGCGCCGTTTCCATGCCGCTCATGGCGCTCCAGGCCAGTCGTGACGAAACAATAGTCAACGCTCCGGCAAACCGTGCAAGGTGTTCGTGGAATTGAAAGAGATCGCGCGTCATTCGATAGACGCCCGGTGCCAGAATTAGATAAGAGATCGCAGAAAATACGATCGCAAGAATATCGAGGTGAGATGTGAAGCGAGAGCCAATTGCCAATAGTATCACCCACAATGGGGACGTATCGGCTGTTATCGTCACCCCGGAATTGAACGAGTAGGAAAATCCGTGAGCCAGATTTTGAGAATACCGGGCATGAATATAGACGTCATCCAACGGTACGCCGAGGAATGAAACATAAGAAGCTCCCAGTGCGGAAAGAATGATTCGCTGGACGATACCAAAGCCGACGAGGACGATCAGGCCCGAGAGAATGAGCCATAATTCGATGCGATATTTTTTGGCGAGAAGAGAAAGCGCCGCCATGGTCACTTTAGGTAGATGATCGCTAACATTGCGATCGCATAGGCAGCAAAATTAATAAGCATTGGAATGTCGGAAAGCACCATATCGGTCGGGCTTTCTCCCAAATGCTTTTTATGTAATAAATAGAGGTATCGAAATACGCCGTATAGCACGAACGGTGTGGTAAGGATCAGGTTCTCCGTACCGAACATCTCTTTCGTTCTATCAGATACGGTATAGAGCGCATAACTAAAGACGAATCCTGCTGCGCAGATCGTTGTCATTTGCTCGGTAAACTCGACCGAATAATGGGCGAGCACTTTTCGGGTACTATAAGTGGCACCGTTGGCCTCTTCCGACCCAAGCGCCACTAATTCTCCTCTTCGCTTTGCGATCGCCATAAAGAGAGAAAGAAACATCGTCGTGATAATTAGCCATGAACTTCGAGGTACATTGATAGCAAGGGCTCCCCCCACAACGCGCAGCATGAAACCGATCGCGATCACAAATACATCGATAAGCACCACACGTTTGAGATAAAAACTGTAGGTGATGTTCATCAGCAAATATGCGCCGAGGCACATCACAAACCGCCAATCGAGATTCCAGACCAGGAGCGTTGCAATAACAAGGAGAAGCAACGCGATTATATATCCCACTGCGACCGAAATTTCACCGGAGGCAATAGGCCGTAAACGCTTTTTCGGATGCAGCCTGTCATGTTCTCGATCGGCGATGTCATTGACCACATAGACGAAGCTCGCCGTTGCACAAAAGGCAAAGAACGCTCGGAGCGAGAGCCATACGTAGGATGCATCCCCCAGATGCAACGAGAACACCAAGGCTGCGAACACAAACAAGTTCTTCGTCCACTGCTTAGGACGGAGGAGGCGTAGAACGGTGCGCAAGAACATCAACTATGGATTAGTCACCACATTTTTTCGTCGCGATCGTGCGAACGACGCTACAGAAATCAACACCAGACCCAGCAACGTAAGTCCCGAAATCCATCGCCCGAGGCGCTCGATCGGGGTCACTTCTAAATACCAATGCGCAGTATAATGACCAGAAGGCAATGTCGCCAGGGCACGACCGATACTATCAGGTGTTGTCTGGAGCTCCTTATCTCCAACAGAAAGTCGCCAAGGCGGCCAATACAATTGGTGAAATGTAACCATACGAGCGGAAGCGAGTCGCACATCCAAGTTTTGATTGGTCCCCGTGGCTGTTCGTCGTTGGATCGAGTCGCCCGGTTGAGAGGAGGAAATAAATGCGATCGGGTCGTCTGCATGTTCACGAGTCATCGCTTCGAAAGCATCGCGATCCCGCAAACTGTAGATCGTTGCATACTCGGGCGGATCGACAATGTCACCATCCTTATGACGATTGAAATGATGGCCGGAGATCGCAACAATAAGCGCAATGCCTGAACCTAAGCTCCATACGATGATAGCAGCGCTCGTCGCCCGTCTTAGCATAGCATTCTCCGCCACCGCAACCACTGCAACCACCAACAGCACGAGCACAATGTAGAATCTCCAGGACCCCTGAATAAGATAGAGAATAGGTGCTTTCCAAAGAGGGATGCTGATAGGAGGAATTTCAAGAACAAAAATGAAGGCAGCGATCGAAAGAAAAACTTTTAGAGCTGTTTCTTCGCTCGTTGTCAGCTTGTTCTTTTTTATTAAATAGAAACCAGTAGCAACGATGGCCACGATCGCCGCATACATAATACTGTAATGATACGTAACCGGCGTAATTCGTAAGGCTACTATGTCATTCACGAAATATTCTGGTATATTTTCTAAATGCCGGAGCTGCGTGTAATTTCCGAAGTAATAAACAGGTAGTGTATAAAAAGCACTAAGCCCGATGCAAAGCAGAATAGCTCCGATCCCATAGGGGATCGTTTGCCGCTTGATATTTTTTCTAAATACAATGATCGTTATTCCGCCGCATATCACTGCGACAAGGGCAAGCGGAATGCTCCCCAGCAGCATTAATGTGAACGAGATGGCCAGCACTATCATACCTCGCATACGGGAAGCTCGATCGTTCTGAACGATATCGAACAATGCTAGGGCAAACAGGGGAAGAAAAATAAAGCCTACGGTCGCTGATATTGAAGATCGGGAATACCACTCGGCGATCTTATACGGGGCTATTGCATATAATACACCGCCCAGTATCGCCCGATAGTTAGACGGCTGTATTCTGCGTAAAAACAGCCATGTCGCAATAAAGCCACCCACCGCTGAAACAAGTGCTGTAGCCTGAAAGAGCGCATAACCATCGGAGATCCCGGTAACAATATGTATAATTGCCCCAAGATAAAACGCTAACGGAGGGTAAAAATAAAACGAAGGCGCGCCTAGACCATGAAAGCCGTTAGGGATCCAGCGAGGAAGAAATGTGCCCTGAGAGACAAGCGCCGCGTAATCATGCAACCAGTAGACTTGGTTCATCCCATCGGTGCCGACCGCTTTACCGAGAATGCTGCCAACAACCAGCAGCAGAGCCGCAAAGATAAGAAATAATTCTGCAACGCGAGAATAACGCATACTCCCGGAAGCCACTACAGTGCGCCGCTTATTAGGACCAGCGATTAAAATACCACCGACTCCTGATATTCGCCGAACGGCACTTTGAGGGCGCCGATCATTTCGCCAAGCGTCACATAATTACGGGCGGCTTTGATAAGCACCGGCATCAGATTCGTATGACCGAATCCGGCGGCACGAATCTCTTCGACCGATTCCTCCACTGCAGCATTCGAACGGTTCGCTCGCAGTTCTGCAAGCTTCTGTCGCTGAGCCTTTTCGACTTCCGGCGAGATCTGAAGGATCGGAATATCGATCTTTTCATCCGACTCGATAAACTCGTTTACGCCAACGATGAACTTCTCCTTCTTATCGAGCTCAAGTTGGTAGCGGTATGCCGCGTCCGCGATCTCACGCTGGAAGAATCCAGCTTCGATAGCCGGAATAACGCCGCCCAATGCATCGATCTGATCGAAGTAAACATTCGCTTCGCGCTCCAGGCGGTCGGTCTCGGATTCGATAAAGTACGATCCACCCAGAGGATCGACCGTATTCAGTACACCGGTCTCATACGCAAGGATCTGCTGCGTACGCAACGCGATCTTTACCGCTTTCTCGCTCGGAAGCGCGAGCGTTTCGTCCATCGAGTTGGTATGGAGCGACTGCGTGCCGCCGAGCACACCGGCAAGTGCTTCAAATGCGGTACGAACGATATTATTCTCCGGCTGCTGAGCTGTGAGCGAGCAGCCCGCCGTCTGCGTATGGAATCGGAGCGTAAGCGATTTCGCCGACTTTGCACCGTATTTCTCCTTCATTCGGCGCGACCAGATACGTCGAGCAGCACGCATCTTTGCGATCTCTTCGAAGAAATCGATATGCGAATTGAAGAAGAAGGAAATGCGCGGCGCAAACGAATCGACGTCCATTCCACGCGCGATGCAGTGCTCGACGTACGTAAATCCATCGGCAAGCGTAAAGGCAAGTTCCTGTGCGGCGGTCGAACCCGCTTCGCGAATGTGATAACCCGAAACCGATACCGGATTCCACTGCGGTACTTCGTTCGTCGTGAACTCGATCATATCGGTAATGATACGCATCGAGGGCTCCGGCGGATAGATAAACTCCTTCTGCGCGATGTACTCTTTCAGGATATCATTCTGAAGGGTGCCGCGAAGCTTATCGAACGTAACGCCCTGCTTCTCGGCAACGCATAAATAGTATGCGAAGATCATCGCCGCTGGCGAGTTGATCGTCATCGAGGTCGAGACCTTATCGAGCGGGATGCCGCTAAAGAGCGTCTCCATATCCTGAAGCGAGGAGATCGCGACGCCACAGATTCCTACCTCGCCTTCGCTCCACGGATCGTCGGCATCGCGGCCCATGAGTGTCGGAAGGTCGAAAGCGGTCGAGAGGCCGGTCTGTCCGTGTGCGAGCAAGTATTTGAATCGCTCGTTCGTGTCTTCGGGCGTACCGAATCCGGCGAACTGGCGCATCGTCCATACTTTACCGCGATAGCCATTGGGATGAATGCCGCGCGTGTAAGGATATTGTCCGGGGAAGCCAACATTCGCGAGGTAGTTGGCCGGGGTCTCATCCGAAGGAGTATAGAGGATATCGAGCGGTTTCCCGGAAAGCGTCGTGAACTTCATCCCCGTAGTCGAGCCGGTTTCGGCCTTCGACTTCCATAGCCGGTACGCCTCCTGGTATTCGGGACTATTTTCGAACGAGCTGGCGTGCCCGTTCGAATGGCCACTCATCTGTCCGTTAGCAACTAACTCCCCTTTTTCATTCACTTTCGGCATAAATATCCCCTTAGGCTCAAATTCTTCCGATTCTCCGGCTCAACGATGGAGGTTTGGGTTTCGTCCCCTGGGTACAAGGTGCATAGAAGCTTTAAGGCTCACCTATCTTTTAATCCTTTTTCTTAATGGATTGAAAATTTCGCGGCGTTATCGGCACGCCGCGTGCGATTAGCATTCGAATAATCCTATCCCTCCGATAGACTCATCGTTCACACTAATCGCAGTTGAGATATGAAAGCAGCAGAGATCACTCATTTCGGTCATGCCGACGCCGTGGAAATCGTTGATGTTCCAACACCACAGCCGCACAGTGGCGAAGCGCTTGTTGAGGTGCATGCCTCGAGTATAAATCCGGTCGATATTAAAATGCGTGAAGGCATGAGGCCCGATTATCTCAAGCAGATGCCGCTTATCCTTGGATGTGATGTCGCCGGCGTATTGAAGAAGGATATCGATGGGCTCCATGCCGGTGATCGAGTCTATGGACAAGCCAGCGTCTTTCGAGGCGGTTCGGGTGCCTTTGCCGAGTTTGCAACCATGCCACGCGATCTCATCGCGAAAATGCCGGACAATCTCGATTTTCCTGGTGCCGCTTCCATGGTACTCGTCGGTACCAGTGCGATCGAAGCACTCTACGATCACATGCAGTTGAAGCCCGGCCAGAAGATCCTCATTCACGGAGCTGCCGGTGGCATTGGCACCGCTGCCGTGCAGATCGCAAAGCACATCGGTGCAACCGTTGTAGCGACAACGCACGGTGAAGAAGTGAATTACGTCCGGCAATTAGGCGCGGATGAAGTCATCGATATCGACAAGGAAGATTTTTCGGCTAAGCTTTCAGGCATCGATGCTGTGCTCGATACCGTGGGCGGCGATACCTATAAGCGTTCGTTCAAAGTCCTAAAGCGAGGCGGCATTATTGTTTCGATGCTCGAGAAGCCGGACGAAAAATCGATGAAGCAGTATGGCGTGAAGGCTATTTACGAATTCACGCAAGTGCGGCGCGACCATTTGGAAAAGCTGACCGAGCTCCTGGAAGAGGGCGTCCTTCTCGTGCATGTGGAAGAGACCTATCCGCTCGACGACATTCGCGAAGCCTTCGAAGCCAAAGAGAATGGCCACGTTCGAGGTAAGATCGCGATAGAGATACAGTGATTGTTCGCAATAACGTTACCGCATCACCGCGATCTTCTTCATCTCGCTTCCTCGATCGGTTTCGATGCGGACGAAATAAATGCCGCTCGGAAGTTCTCCGATGTTGGCTTGAAGCGAAGTGCGCCGCTCGCCGGGAAGAGTGAGAAGTGTGCGGCCAGTAATATCTAATAACTCCCCGGAAATAAGCCGAGCACCTGAGGAAATACTAAGTGAGTTATTTGTGAGTGAAAGGGTAGTGCCATCAGTTGGCGGGGGCTGCTCGTGAACGGAGGATTGTGGCCAGCTATATCTCCAAAAACTTCCGTAGCCATCCACCCCGCCTGTATCCAATCCTGCAAATATAGCACCTCCGCTACTGAAGAAGCGGTGGGATTCCCCGGAGTTAATTGCAGGAGGCCCCCCGATAGAATTCCAAGAATTGCCCTCATCTGTCGAAACATAAAGCCCAATATCAGTCTGAATCGTGAGATGGGATAAATCACCCTCAATGACTCCCGTGCCATATGGAGCGGTTCTTCTATAGAGAGAGTCCCAAGGAGGGCCGAAGTCGTATACCTGTTTCCAAGTCTTTCCGAAGTCATCACTTTGAAATATTCCAATTTCTGCCGTGGTAGCAGCAAAGCACGTTGAAGTGCCTTGGATGGCCAGAGGTTGAATACAGGCGCCAAATGGTACAGGAATGAGGGACCAAGTAAGACCTCCATCCGATGTTCGAAGTAAATCAAGACTCGTGTCAGCCGTGGTTACAATCCCAATCTTGTCTGAAAAGAATGTGATTCCTAAAGCTTCGCTAGACGTCACCGGATACCAAGTCTCACCCAGATCCGGTGACATAATCAATCCTCCGGTATTAAGGCAAAGGAATAATCGATTAGTGGTTGCAGAATATCGGATACCGCCAACCGGGTACTGTGTAATCGAATTTTGCAAGATATACCAAGAGAGTCCGCCATTTACAGTCTTATAAACCGCACCACCATTTGCTCCATTGTAGGAGAACCATCCCGTAGTACTATCTTTGAAACAGATATCAGACACAAAGACCAATCGCCCGTGTGTTTCGGGCCAACATACGCTCCACTCTTTTCCACTGTCAGTTGTTTTCCACAGCTCAGATGTAGTACCCACATAGCCAATATTCGGCTGAGTCGGAAGAAAGTAAATACAGGTGACCTGCTCCAGTAAGCCATTTGCATCAGAAAAGTCTTTGACCCTGTGCCATTGAGCGGTACTCGAGTGACCGATCAGAAGCAAGGGAATGAATGTCAGCAAATTTCTCATCTTTTTTTCTAAAAAGCTTCGGGAATAGCATAAGGCTATTCCCGAAGCTGAAGCATTAGTAAACTGCATAACCCAGTGTAGTCGAGTAGGTGCCAGCGGTCACTAGAATGTGATACGATCCTGCGGTTCCGGGCGCCGTAATGGGAAGGCGGTCCCATGTCTGACCGTCCGCAACGAATGTTGATGGTGATCCAACCGGGTTTCCTAACCCATCATATACTTGAGCCGTAATGGTCGGACCACTTATACAATAGTGTACGAGGATGGACACATCATTGGCTGCTGGATGCGAGGGATTGGAAAATGGTCCCGCAGCATAAAAACACGTGTCCGGTGGTGAAAGGGAACCGCCGCCGGTCGTCATAGCCACGGTCGTATCGAGCCAACTCGGATAAGTGTCGAGCATTATCTCACGAAGGAAAGCCACATTCGAATCAGCATCCGGTATACCGGTAAAGTCACCGCGAACGCGGAGCATCACCGTATCATCGGCAAAGCCGACGTGTGCGATCTTCGTTGTCATCGGCCAAATGTACTTATTGAGATACGGATTATAAATAAGTTGCTCTACCGTATCGACATGACTGTTGGAGTGTACTAATTCGACCGTATACTTCATTTGTATACCTGAACCGATAAAGCACGAATCCGTTCTTCGAGAGGAATCGATCGTGAATGTGCCGGGAATCGTGTCAAACACCAGCACCGTGTCACCAATTGTGTCATAGGTAACCATGGTATCGATATTGAACGTCAGGATGCCAGCCTGCTGGAACAGCATGAGCCGATCGTACTTAATTTCAGCGCTCACCGGCCAGTCGAACCACTCCGTCTTGAACAAAGAGTCGCGGATTGCGCTATGTGAAGCATATCCGTTTGAATCCGGAGTTCCTTCATTCAAGCGAACTTCACGGATCGGAAATTTTTGCCACCTCCTACAGTATTCTGGAAATCCGGGAACCCGCCCTTTATTCATGAAATGAAAACGAAAAACAAAAATATATTCTTATGGCATTTCTTTCTTAAAGGAATGAATTATGAAAACAAAACTCAATTCTCGCGCTTATTAATACTTCTACCTGTTACTTTTGCATGGTTAATGGGTCTTCTTTATAGAGACTCCACCCCGAGAGTACGAGTCCCGAGAGAGCGTGTCCGAAATGGAAAGAGTATCCCGTTGGCGGTTAGCGCTGCTGATCGCCCTCCTGCTGACCGCAGTGCAACTGGCCGCCGCGCCTAGTGTGGCGCAATGGTCCGTGGTAAGCCCGCGCGCGATCCTGCGCGATAACGTAGAGAATACGGCGATCACCTATTGCGATGGCGTGGTTTGGGCCGGATGTAAGAACCTGCTCCGCTCGGCCGATAGCGGCAGAACCTGGCAGAGCGTCCCGCTTGATTTCCGCGAAAGCGGCGACCGCATTAACGATATCCAGTTCTTCGACCGGAATACCGGCATCGTGACGACCTATTTCGGCGCCTTCCTGACGACCGATGGCGGCCGGCATTGGATGGATACGCTCGATAACCAGATCAATGCGGTGGCAAGCGTTACGTTGCTTTCTTCGCCGAGGCGCATTGCCGTCGCCGATTTTGGCGGCGAAGTTTACTTGAGTAACGATGGCGGCGCCTACTGGAGCATTCAGCGCGTGGATTCGAACGCCTCGCAGATCGTCTACCATAAGGGTGACCTCTACTTGCTGGCGTCGTCCTTTGTGAATTGGGGCGATTTCTTTGGTGTGCTCTATCGCTCGACGGATCGCGGCGCAACATGGCGAAGCCTGCCCGGCCAATTTTCTTCGGATAGCTATACGGTTATGTTCGATTCGTGCCAGGGCACGATGTACATGACGAATGAAGGCTTCGAGCCACAGGACCAGTCGAATATTATTACGTCGACGGATGGCGGAACATCATGGCAGATCAGTATCTCGAGCGATCCGGAGTTCTTTAGTGGCTCGCTCGCGGAAGGCAAGCATGTCATCTACACCGCAACGTCGACCGGCGGAGTGTTCCGGTACGATCAGTCCGCATGGAAGTCGATCGGTGGCCCGAATTGTGGCGTCGATATGCGGTCACTTTGTGCCATTAACGATAGCCTGCTGATCGTGGTCGACGCAAATGGTAGTATATGGCGAACGGAGAATTCCGGCGGAGTGGAAATTCCGGATGTTTATCGAGCGCCGGCGCTGTCGGTCGCGAAACTGTTTGCGAGCGATACGCTTGCCGGTTGCGAAACGAGATCGGCAAGTGCCGTTGTGCTTCCCTCCTCCGGCTTTATTTGCACTCCGCCCACGATCGCGTCGCAGCATATTACCGGGCCGGACTCCGAGTATTATGCGCTCGAGCACGTCGCGTCCGCGAATCTCACAGCGCTTGATTCGGAAGTCGTACTGTTTATGCCGGATGCCGACCGAGATTATTCTGCGACGCTCGTCGTGCAGCTCTCGGATGGCACGACCATGAATCTTGATCTCGGCGGACACGGCACTGATAAAGCGATGATTCGACTGCTTGCCCAGTCCATTACGACGGATACGATCGGCGACATGATACTTCCCATCAAAACGGACCGCGACATTCCGTCAGCATTCGATCTTAGAATGAAGTACGATACTTCGGTCTTGGTGTTTGACGGAGCCTATAATGTGGGTGAAGGTCGTATCGATAAAGAGCCGTCAGTGCCTGGTATGTCGACGGTCCATATCCAGGCAACGGCTGGCCTTGCGATGGATAGCACGATCGCGTTGCTTCACTTCAAGTTTTATCCGACGGCGCAAAATTGTGCGAATGTTACATTCGACTCAGCACGGTTCTTCCCCGACACATCCTTTTGCGGGATCGTTCAAGGTACGGTCAGCCAGATCTGTGGCAACGGCAATTGCGGTCAACCGTTACTCTCGGGATATATGAGAACTGGTTCGGTGCCTGCGTTTAGTGTTGCTCCAAATCCGGCAACGAATGTGATTGAAATTTTCACCAATAACCTCGCACCGAATGAAGATGTCACTATCGACATAATGAATAACTTAGGCATTGCCGAACTTCACTCCGCTACTTCGATTCGAACGGGTTCTATCAAGATCGATCTATCAGACCTTCCTACCGGTCCAAAAATTATTCGGCTATCGACCGCATTTGGTGTAACGAACTTACCCTTGTTATTAGTCCGATAACTTTTCGATCTACAAACGGCTACGGTTTCCGGAACGCCCTCGGCCTCTAACCGTTTTTATGCGTCGCCTGGATCTAGTCAAGGAGGGAATGTGAGCGGGTTAGAGCATCTCATCGAAAATAATCGTAAGTGGGTAGCCGGTATTACAGCCGAACGACCGTCTTTTTTTAGTGAACTTGGAAAACAACATACTCCGAAATATTTGTGGATCGGCTGCGCCGATAGCCGAGTACCCGCGAATGAGATCGTAGGTCTCCTGCCCGGCGAAATGTTCGTACATCGCAATGTAGCCAATATCGTTATTCCTACCGACCTCAATTGCCTGTCGGTCTTACAGTATGCGATCGATGTATTGAATGTCGAGCACGTGATCGTATGCGGCCACTATGGTTGTGGCGGCGTCCTGGCTGCGTACAATAACTTACGTTTGGGTCTTATCGATAATTGGCTTCGGCATGTGCAGGATGTTCGCGATCATCACCACGATATTATCGACAAAGCGGAAGATGAGGTCACCGCTCGCGCGAAACTTGCCGAGCTAAATGTCATCGAACAGGTCAAGCATGTGTGCCAAACAAACATCGTGCAGGATGCCTGGCAGCGACGGCAACAACTGCGCGTGCATGGATGGATCTACGGCATTAATGACGGCCTCATTCACGACCTCGGGTTTAGCGTGCAAAGTTCGACCGATTTTGATACCACGTACCCGGAAGTTTTAGAGCGTTATCGGGATTAAAGCGTTTAAATCAGCTGGGGAAGAAAAGCTCTCCGGCGATTGTTTACGCGCCCGATGCCCACAAATGTATCGAAATCGAAGGCCGTAAAGACGGGCGCTGCCTCGTCTATCCTCCCCCGCGAGTCCTCCAATGGCTCCGCGACGAATGGCCAATCTCACTCTAAGAAAACATCCACTTCCTCTGTGGAAAATAACACAGGTCTTACACGCGAAGAGATTTTACAAGACTATCGCGTAGCGCACCAGAGCCGGCTTGCGAGTCTGCTTGGCCGCCGTGAAGTGCTCACCGGTAAAGCAAAGTTCGGCATCTTTGGCGATGGCAAGGAAGTGCCACAGGTGGCAATGGCGCGCGCCTTTAAGAACGGCGACTGGCGCAGCGGCTATTATCGCGACCAGACCTTTATGATGGCCGCCGGACTCTGCTCGGTCCAGGAGTTCTTCGCACAACTTTATGCTCACACGAGCGTCGAAGCTGAGCCAGCAAGTGCCGGCCGCATGATGAACGGTCATTTTGCAACACGCAGCCTCAATGAGGACGGCTCATGGAAGAATGTGATGACTCAGAAGAATTCTTCTGCCGATATTTCGCCAACGAGCGGTCAAATGCCTCGGTTGGTCGGACTTGCCTATGCGTCGAAACTCTTCCGTAATACGCCTGAGCTTCAGCACGGCTTCGAACAATTTTCCGATCACGGTAACGAGGTAGCGTTTGGTACCATCGGTAATGCTTCCACATCCGAGGGGTTGTTCTGGGAAGCGTTCAATGCAGCCGGTGTATTACGCATCCCAATGGCGATCAGCGTGTGGGATGACGGTTATGGCATCAGCGTACCAGCAAAGTACCAAACGACAAAAGAAGATATTTCAGCGATACTTAGCGGCTTCGAAACCGATGAACATGGCGAAGGCTATCTCATTTATAGAGTAAATGGCTGGGATTACCCGGCGCTTTTAGAAGCGTATCGTGAAGGTGTCGAACGGTCGCGCCGCGAGCATACGCCGGTGCTCTTTCATATCAAAGAGCTTACACAGCCGCAGGGCCATTCGACGTCGGGAAGTCATGAGCGCTATAAATCGAAAGAGCGGCTTGCCTGGGAAGACGAACACGATTGTGTAAAGCGAATGCGTTCGTGGATGATCTCGGTCGGTATTGCAACAGCCGAGGAAATGGACACCATCGATGCCGAGGATAAGAAGATCGTCGATGATGCAAAAGCGGCGGCATGGACGGCTTATCTCACTCCAATTCGCAAAGACATTCAGGAGGTCAGCGAACTTTTCGATCGTATTGCGAATGAAATTCCGAATGGCGATGAAGTTCGCGCAATAAAGGACTCTCTCAATTCGATCAAAGAGCCGATCCAAAAGGATATTTATCAGGCGGTCGGCCAGGTAATTCGAGCAGCGCGTAACCCGAATCTACGGCCCGTGCAAGAATTAGCAAGCTGGAAACGGGCGGCTGATGCTCGACACTATGATGAGTATTCCTCCCATATTTATAGTGAGTCAGCAGAGTCTGCTCTTCTCGTTGAAGAAATTAAGCCGATCTATAACGGGGATGAATCCCGCGTCGATGGCCGTCAGGTCCTGCAAGCATGTTTCGATGCTGCGCTTACTCGTGAGCCAAGGCTTTTTGCAATTGGCGAGGACGTCGGCGTTATCGGTGACGTCAATAAAGCATTTGAAGATCTTCAAGCCAAGCATGGCGAACTGCGCGTAACGGACACGGGTATTCGAGAAGCCACGATCCTCGGTCAGGCAATCGGCGCTGCGATGCGAGGTCTCCGTCCGATCGCAGAGATCCAATACATCGATTACTTGCTGTTCGCACTGGAGCCCATGGCGGACGATCTATCGACACTTCGCTGGCGCACCAAAGGTGGACAAAAAGCACCGGTGATCGTTCGTACGCGTGGTCACCGCCTGGAAGGTGTGTGGCACTCCGGTTCGCCGATGGCCATGATCCTCAGCGCTTTGCGAGGTATGTATGTGCTGGTCCCCCGCAATATGACGCAGGCTGCGGGCTTTTACAATACGATGCTCCGTTCGGATGACACGGCGCTTATTGTAGAGGTATTGAACTCCTATCGAATTAAGGAGACCATCCCCGCTAATATTGCCGAGTTTACCGTTCCTCTTGGCGTACCGGAAATTTTACGTCACGGCACGGACGTCACACTCGTGACTTATGGTGCGATGTGCCGTATTGCAATGGAAGCCGCAGAAGAGCTTGCCAAGTTCGATATATCTGTCGAAGTGATCGACGTGCAAACGCTGCTTCCGTTCGACCGCTATGGAATGATCGGGGATTCGTTAAAAAAGACGAATCGCATTGTCTTTGCGGATGAAGACGTCCCCGGAGGGGCCACAGCATACATGATGCGAGAGGTCCTTGAAAAACAAGGTGGCTATCGTTATCTCGATTCCGATCCGGTTACCATTACCGGTACAGAGCATGCCCCAGCCTATGGTTCAGATGGCGACTACTTTTCGAAGCCGAACATGGAATCGCTGTTCGAACGCATCTATGATATGATGCATGAAAGCGACCCGATAAAATATCCCGAGCTTAATTAACAGCAAAGGGATGGTCACAGATCATCCCTTTTTTATTCACGCTACTTTCTTACGGTGTGAACGTCGTCACGTCGAGGCGCATGCCAAGATCGGCGTGGCCTAACAACGGGCAGATCACACGATACGACCCCGGTGGCAGCGATACCGTCATATCGGCGGACGTACCCGGCAGAAGGTCTGCCGGTAATTGCTGTTCTACACCATTACCGCTGATCTTAAAGTTGTGATTATGCTGCCCTTGATTCGTGATGTGGAACGTCACGACACCAGCCGGAAAGGCAGCCGGCATATGGATGTGGTATTCGTCTTCGAGTACTGTGACATAACTGCCATTCGCAGTACGAGTGTACGTCGTCCCAGCCTGGGAATTTTGTGAGCTCGAGCAACCGCCGAGCACAACAGCGATCGACAGAATCGCTGCAAGCAAGTGAAGATGTAGTTTTTTTGTCATCGCTTTCCTTAATTAGTTTTGAGCGGAAAACTACAAGCAACGTGCCGCGCACTTAAAAGCTGAGTATTACAACTCTACAGTATACTATGAAATACTACGAAGCCACTCATCGGCATCTCGAGGGCGCTGAAATCGTTGTTGGGCGATGTGCGAATATTTCGAGCTCAGCATCACCGGGAATTCCCGACGCCGACGAGAGTACGTATGCAGGACCCAATAGATCATTCCATTTTTGGTCAATGCCAAGCGCCACGATTCCTTATTGCCATTCCACAACTCTTCATTTGTGATCAGACGCTTCAATGTTCGACGGGCGATTCTGCTCAAAACGCGCACAAAAGAATAATCCAACCAGACAATGAGGTCAGCATATTGGAGCTGACTGGCACGACTAATATAATTGCCATCGATGATCCACCGCTCACTCTTCATCGCATTCCTTATCCGTGCGGTAAATTCTTCCTCAGTCGGCTCGCTCCAATTGGGGCCATGATACAACGCATCGAGTTCGATGTGGTCGCCGCCAATCTTCTCTGCAAGTACGCGCGCGAACGTTGTCTTCCCGCTTCCGGAAGTACCAATGACGCAAATATGCTTAAATGGAAAGGAAGACATGTTACTGCGCGAGTTCGATCATCCGCTGAACGATGCCGTAGAACTGCGTATCTTTAAGCGGTGCGCCCGCATCATTCCACGATGCAGTGATCACATACCACCCGCCATTTAGTTTGGAGTGTAGCAGAAAGGACATGTTGAGCACACCGGGCTCGGAGCCACCTTTATAGCCAACGTAATCCCATCGCGATTTATCGATCGAGAGACCGGGATTTATTGCGAGGATGCCACGCACTTTCGCACCTTCCCCGCTCTTCGAATGCTCGAGTATATACTTATACACGTTCGCAATATCTCGCGGCGATGCGAACCACTCTACTTTATCGATCAAGCCTTCCACATGGCCGATGCTATCATGTGGAAACGGTGCGACCTCTCGATCTAAAAACGCACGCTTTTTTTCCTGCGAAAGAGTGATATATCTCGATCCCAGATCGTGGTTCGTTTCTTTGAGCTTAAACGCTTCCTGGGTAGTAAGAAACGGTTTATCGAGATCGGCGTGCGAGTTGCCCGCCTCCGATAGCATTGCTTCAACGTGCTCCCGACCGAGCGTATGTATGAGAAGATCGGCTGCTGTATTATCGCTAATAGAGATCATCATTGCCGCAGCTGTAGCCAGCGTTACAGGAGTACCAACCGGCCACTCATGCATCTGACCTGATGGAAATGAGCGCGAAGCAGAATCCAAAACGATCACATCATCCCAATGGCGCTTCCCGGCATTGATATCTTTTAGTAGTGTTGCCAGCACGTAGAGCTTGAATGCCGAACCGATAGCGAGCGCCGTATCGGGATTATATTCCTCTATTGGTACAATCTTCCCATCGTCCTGCAAGCGAGCAATCATCATTGCTGTAACCCCGCGCATCTTCGCAAACTTGTTGCGAACTTCTGCAAGCGATTTTAACTCGGGGCTGGCCAAGCCTAAGAGCAATCCGTCGATCAGATGCGAACCGGAATCTGCCAGATCGATCGTAAGCTCGATCGTATAGTGTTTAGAGGTTCTCAGCCGCGCTTTCGCACTCCACTGATGGGAAGAGTCGATGTAATTCCAGCCGACGATCTTACCGTATGAAGTATAGTATGGCGAAAAGATCGCCGTCAGACGATCGGCAGGTACTTCCGCTAAAAATCCGCTCGTGAATAACGTATCGTATCCTGTAGGATTATCGCGGAAGAGCGCCGCGACCTGATCGATGCGGCTCGCTACTTCTTTAGAGGGCTGTGCAAAAGCTCTCACTCCTGCCAAAACAACGAGCGCAACAACGACAATGATCTTTTTCATAGCTGAATGAGAGAACTGACAAGATCGACTTCGAACACATCCTCGAACGCAGCAATATACCGCTCACGTACTTCTTCGAACGGTACTTCGGGGCCCAATACCTTCTTTAAGCTCGTTACTCCCCGGTCAGAGATGCCGCACGGGATAATGTAATTGAAATATGAAAGATCCGTATTGACGTTGAACGCGAAGCCATGCATGGTACACCATCTTGAGGCACGCACTCCAATAGCACAGATCTTCTCTTCTCGGTTTGCAGCTCCCGTCCAAACACCGGTGCGGCCAGCAACGCGAAAACCCTCGATGCCATACGTCTTCAGGACTTCGATGATCGTCTCTTCGAGCGAGCGAAGATACCAGCCTAAGTCTTCTTTGAAATGCGCGAGGTTTAATATCGGATACCCGACCAATTGCCCCGGACCGTGATATGTCACATCTCCGCCGCGCTCGATCTCGAATTTTTCTGCTCCGATCTGTTGGAGCATCTCATTGCTTAATAGAAAATTGGTCGGTGCACCTTCGGCGCTCCGGTCGCTGGCACGACCGAACGTATAGACCGGCGTATGCTCGACCAGAATGAGCGTATCCTCTTCCCGCGACTCCACAACGCCCTGAAATAACTCCTTCTGGAGCTTCCAGGCTTGTTCGTAAGGGGTCAGACCGAGCGAGATCAGGCGCATGAATCGCCTAACACCGAGTAAAGGGGTTAGGGTTTACTTGAGAGTGGATAGAGGATAGTTGAGAATGGTGAACGATGAATGGTGAATGATGAGTGGTAACGATGAATGGTGAACGATGAGTGGTGAGTTGAAGCGATTGCGTCTTTACCATTCACCACTATCCGTTTTCCACTATCCACTATCCGTTCACTGCCTCTTACTAATAAAAAAGGGCACTCCCTTAAAGGTGTGCCCTTTATCACGGCTAATCCAATCAGTTATCCAAGATGTTCGTCTCTCATCCAGATACCACGCTTGACGTCGATCGTGATCGTATCAACTTTGCCATTGGCGCTAGTGCGAGTGACCGTAAGCGTCGCGGTGCCGTCACCGTGGAAGAGGATACTTACCTGGCGCTCGAATGACTTGCCATTGAAGTTCGTCACTTTAAGATCGCTCGAAGCAGTGCCGAGCAGAACCGCTATCGTGTCATCGAGATCTTTATCGAGCTTCTTCACGATGATGTCGTTCGTCCAGTTGATCGTGAAGGTATGCGACATCGTCTCTCCGTTCTTGAGGCGAGTGCGATCGCCAACGCGAGTGAGCGAGCCGGACATCTGCGCCGAATCAGGATTTGCGATGAGGCCGGTGATGATCCAGTGTCCGTTCGAAGAATCGGCCATCGAAAGGCGCGGATTCGTCAGGTCGTGGTTGCCGCTCGACCAAATTTCAATCTGGTCCGTCTGGCCCTTGACGTAATGAGGCATGGCTACACCGTTCGCATCGCGGAAGATCCAGGTGTGCGTCCACGTGCCTGTATACGAAACCTGGCCATTCGACTTCGAACGCGTGACGGTTACCGTGTGCAGCGTATCGTTACTTTGCGGCGTAGCATATTTCACTGCCGCTCCATTGATCTGCCCGCCTTCGGCGAGCGTGAGAGCATCGACGAAGACCATACCCGCCCCTCCCGATTCCGTGCCGACTGACGCGGCCGTTACGTCCGCAGCCGTTTCGGAGTTCGCAACCTGCACGCTCTGCGGCTCCGCCGATTCCGTGGAAGTGGAAGGAGCTGTGGTTTGCGCGCAGCTTGCAAGGCCGAGCATAAGCGCGGCCGTTACTGCAAGCGCTGCATTCCGCACATAACCGCTCCTAATATAAGTGTTCAGCATCATGAGATTCGATAAGTAATTCATAGTCTCTGATATAATTTGGTTTTTAATCGGAGGAGCGATCATGTTAATCTCCTCTCTTTGCTTGGTTGGATAGAGAAGCGGCGCCGAAGTTTAAGAGAGCTTCCATGACTAATTGTTAAGCTGGCATGTAGAGCATGCTTTGTAGAGCATGCTTTGTAGAGCATGCTTTAGCTTGCTCTTACACTGTAAAAACCCCACCGAATCCGAGCCGATAAAACTCGCCGCACCCGCGAACTCCATTCGTGGCTGGTGATCAGAAATCGCCAGTACACCGGTTCGGAACTCCGGTATAGGTGCCTATTTGTTCACTAATATTATTAAGACGAATAACGAGGCTGCTGCAAAATTATCAGCCGCTAAATGGCCTTACAACGAGGAGAAAAAATCAGTAAAAAATTCATATTTGTCGATTGTGAATCAAATTGGGCAGCAATTATGAAAATGAAAAGAACAAACACAAATTTAACTGGCTATCCATCACTCTCCATTCACTCGGACGGAACTATGCAACCTGAACGTGGTTCGATGTACGTGCCTTCTTCTTCGCCTTTTGATTCTAAGTCCTTAACAATCAATAGTCCTAATTCCACGAACATGAACCCGACACGAACCCCTAAATTTAGTTTTGCCCTTGCTTTGGTATGCGGCTTAGCGTTAGTATTCGCGAGCTGTAGCCAGTCTAGCGGACCATCGAACACCGGTTATCTTCCGCCTACGATCGCCGCTCCGGCCGGTGGCCATGTAACGGGTCAGCCCGCTTACATTCAACACGCCATGGATGTCCAAAACCGCCATACGACCGAACTCATGGCCATTCCGGGCGTGATCGGATGCGGTACCGGACTTGCACAAGAAGGCAATGGTGCAGCGATCCTTGTTTTTACGCAGCATCCAGGAGTAGCAAACATTCCGGCAGCGCTGGAAGGAATACCAACGAGAATTGAAATGGTCGGCACGGTCCATTCTTACGGTTATACCGGAACGTACCGCAGTCCATGCCCTGCGGGTGTCAGCGTTGGCGATAACGACCAGTGTGCCGCTGGCTCGATCGGTGCGTTCGTAACAACGTCACGCCTTACCAGTTCGGGAAGCTATAGTGGTACGTACGAAGCGAGCGGCAGCAGCAAGGATAAGATCAACGTCTATAGCAATCAATACTCATGGAGCGGGACCCCGAAATACATGCTGAGTTGCAACCATGTGTTCGCGAACGAGAATAATGCGACCGGTCCCGATCAAATGGACCAGCCGGGCCGATACGATGTAAGCTGTGGCTCCTCCGGCGCGATCGGAAAATTGCATGCCTGGAATTACATCGATCACAATCATAATAATTATTATGATGCAGCATTAGCGGAGTGCAATCCGGGGCTTTCGGGTGGATGGAATCCGGAGATGTCGCAGGACGCGTGGTACACACCGTCGAACCCGAGCACGATCCCGGCACCGACAGTTGGAACGAAGGTAACGAAAGTGGGCCGCACCACCGGGCACACTCAAGGTACGATCGCTGGTATCAACGTGACGATCCGAGTATCGTACACGAATTACACTGCTACGTTCATCGATCAGATCTATGTGGCAAGCGGCAGCTTTATTCAGGCTGGCGATAGTGGCTCGATGATGTGCACGGATGGCAGCTCGAGTGGAGACGGCTCCGGTGTTTACAAGCCGATCGGACTAAACTTCGCAGGGTCGACAAGTTCGTCCTTTGCCAATCGCATGGACTACATCGCCCATGATTTCGGCCTGTCGTTTGTAACGAGTTCGTTCTAAAAACGGAACATGGTGAATGGAGAGTAGCGAATGAAGAAGAATGTTCAAAGACAACAAATTCTCTGCTCTCCATTCTTTGTTGTAGTACTTGTTTTATTATATGGTTGCACTCCCCGTCCTGGTGATGATCACTCCTCCAGCGATTCTACGAACCTCTCCGCAATGGATTCCGGTAAAACCTCTCTTAATGACACGCTCAAACCGGTGCGACCAATTTCAGATGTGTTAGCAGCACACACTCCGGGATGGATGAAGATCTCAGGCGTTCAAGGTACCGGCGAAACGCAAAAGAATGGACAGCCAGCGATCATGATCTTTGTGGACAGCCTGACCCAACAGCTTAGTGCCGCTCTTCCGAAAGAGGTCGAGGGTTATCCGGTCGTGATCCGCGAAAGCGGGACGGTGCACGCCCGAGCGCATTGATCGGCGCTGTATCGACGCCCACTCCCTGTCGATAGATCATCCAGCCACCCAGATAAGCGCCGCCAGTCAGCACCACGGTGCCCAGCATCGATAACCAAAACCGAGCACTGCGATTAGTATGGCGGTTAAGATACGATGCAAGATAAATACTGGTACCGGTAATATTCGTAGCGGCATGAATGAGACCTATGGTTCTTGCATCATCCTGGGTATCGGACCAATCCGCAATACCAGTTATTGCAGAGACTGCCGAACCGAGCAACCCAACAGCGATCGCATCATCAGCACTCGTCCTAAGCCGATCGTTATCGGTAAGCTCGGCAAGAATATCGAGAAACCAAGCTGCCGTATATCCACCAACAGCAATATCCGTCATCACTGGGTGCAACGGATGACCGAACCAGGTACCATTAAGCGCCGCCTTTGTTTTGCGGCCCGGACGCCCGCCGTCAATAGTGATCTCACGGAGACTTCGCTGCAGATTTTTAGCAGTGGCCCAAAGCCTTCGGTGTTTGCCCAGTCGGGTAATGAAAGATGCAAGTCCCATAGTTGTGCTATGGGACAAAGGAGGTGCCAAAATTAAAAGAGGCTTAGCAGTGCTAAGCCTCATAGTTTAAGATAGTTTAAGCCTCCTGCGGCTCGAATGTCTGTATCGGATGAGCCTTAGGTTCGTGGGCAGTGCGTCTGAACCGTTTGCGGAATCTATCGCGCCAGCCACTGAAGAGTTCGTACACCGTCGGAATAACAACGAGCGTTAGAATGGTCGAGGTAATAACTCCGCCGATAACGGCTCGACCGAGTGGCGCCCGGAAATCAGCGCCTTCACCGAACCCAAGGGCGACTGGCACCATGCCGGCAACGAGAGCCACGGTCGTCATGATGATCGGACGTAAGCGAACGCGACCGGCTTCTATAAGGGCTTCGCGCAGTGGCATTCCGGCTTCGTGCTGTGCTTTAGCAAAGTCGATGAGTAAGATAGCATTCTTCGCTACGATACCCATGAGCATCATGATACCGATCATCGACATAATGTTGATGTCATCACCGGTAATAAGAAGCATCAGTACGACACCGATAAGCGATAATGGTAGTGAAAGTAAGATCGCAAACGGATCGAGGAACGAACCGAATTGAATGACCAGGATCAGGTACATCAGCATTAATGCAAGGCCCAACGCTGCGAACATAGCGCCGAACATTTCGGCCTGATTCTTCGCCTGCGCACCATTCGAGATAACGATTCCTGGTGGGAGTTTTAGCTTGGCAATTCCCTTCTGAATATCAGCGGTGACCTCGCCCAACGAACGGCCCGATGTGTTAGCCTCGACATTAATAACGCGGTCCTGATCGAGGTGATCGATCTCCGCTGGTCCGAGCCCTTCTTTAACATCCGCGATCTGACCGAGCGGAACGACCGCAGCGCCCTGCATCGTACCAACCGCAGGTACAGCACCAGCACCGGCCGTCGATTGCGGCGCAGCGCCACCAACAACGATCGGTACTTGAAGCAGGTCAGCTGGATTCTCGCGAGCAGGTGCCGCAAGTCTAACGGTAACGTCGCGTGTTTTTCCAGTAGGATCGACCCAGTCGCCCGTCTTGAGGCCTGCGAAGGCCGGCATCAGCGATTGCGCAGTTTGCCCGGCGGTTAATCCCATCGTACCAATAAGCCCGCGACGCAAATCTACTTCGATCTCAGGTTTCTGTCCCTTCGTCGAGAGGCCGACATCGACAGCACCCTTCGTATGCTGCACAACGTCTTCGATCATCTCCGCTGCTTGGTCCATGCTGGCATCGTTCGTGCCACGAATTTGAAGCTGGATCTCTTTCTGAGCTGCTCCCCACGGATTGGTAAAGACGTACGTTTTAATACCGCCAATGCCCGCAACCTCATGCCGCAGCATCGTTGCAAAATTGTCCGCCGATATTTTGCGGTCCTTCTTAGGTACTAGCTTTACATAGATGCTGGCCGCAGTTACATCCCCAGAGCTGGAAGACGTACCCAACATAGTGGCGGTGCTGCCGATCGTTGTATATGTATACGGCACTTCTTTATGTGCACGAACGATCGCAGCTACTTCCTCGCATTTTGCTTTCGTGTATTCAAGACTCGAACCCGGCGGCGCTTCGACGGTCATGGTGAGTTCAGAGCGATCGCTGCTCGGTGCAAACCCGAACCCACCGAACTTGCCTTGAATAAACAAGGCCGCAAAGAACGCGAACGTTGCAAGACCGACCATCGACCAGCGATGATCGAGTGCCCAGCCGACAACCCTCTTATATCCGTCAGCTCTGCGATTGAACCAGTCGTTAAATCGGTCGAGCATGCGTGCAATGAAATTCTTACGCTCGTGCGATTCTGTTTGCGGATCCGGCCAATAAGCAGAAAGCATCGGATCGAGCGAAAAGCTGACGAAGAGTGAAACCATCACAGCGCATGCGATGGTAAGCGCAAAGGGCTTGAACCACTGACCCGAGAGGCCAGGCATGAACGCAACAGGTACGAATACTGCAACGATCGAAAACGTGGTCGCAGTAACTGCCAAACCGATCTCGTTCGTACCCGTGTGTGAAGCCGTAATATGATCTTCGCCTTGCTCGATATGTCGAACAATATTCTCTCGAACGACGATGGCATCATCGATGAGAATACCAATGGCAAGCGAAAGACCCATGAGCGACATGACATTCAGCGTAAAGCCGGCCGCCATTACCGCAATAAAGGCTGCAAGCACCGAGATCGGTAATGCGATACCAGTGATAACCGTCGAGCGCCAGGAATTCAAAAACAAAAAGACAACAAGCACCGTCAGTCCCGCACCTTCAAAAAGCGTCTCTTCAACATTATCTACGGAACGGGTTACCCGATCGCCGGCATCACGAATAACATCGAGCTGAGTACCGGGCGGCAACGTCTTTTTAATATCATCGAGAGCGGCTTTAACATTATCCGATACCGTTGCAGTACTCGCTCCCTTCGATTTGGTAACATCGATACCGACCGCCTCTACCCCATTATAAATGGCAAGCGACCGTGCTTCTTTCGCAGTATCGCGAACATCGGCAACATCGCTTAACCGAATAACCTGTCCCCCTCTCGTCATGATCGGCACGGTCTTAAATTGCTCGGGGTCTTCTATACGTCCTTGAAGGCGTATAGACTGTTCCGTCGATGCACTTTGTAAGGCGCCCACGGGTGTCGCGAGGTTCTGCGCTTGCAACGCCTGCACGACCTGAGAAACGCTGATATTATTTGCCTGAAGATCTTGTGGCCGAAGGTCGACCGCAATCTCGCGCGTTACAGCACCACTGACAGTGGCTTGCGCCACTCCATTGATCGCTCGCAATTCTTTTGTGATCGCAGGATCAGCCATCGCCGTAAGATCGGCAGGCGACATACCCGGCGAACGCAAAATGACGGAGATGATGGGCATATCATCCGGATCGTACTTCTTAAGAATAGGCGGTTTCATCTCAGGCGGAAGATCGTTCTGGATGCCACTGATCGCATCTCGTACGTCCTGCATCGCCTGATCCGGATTTTTGGAGAAAAGGAACTGGCACGTGATCATCCCGAAGCCGTCCATCGAGCGGGAATTCATAACGTCCATTCCACTGATGGATCCGAAGGCTTCCTCCATGCGATCGACCACTTCCCGCTCCACTTGCTCCGGAGAAGCGCCCGGATAGGGCACGGCAACCACGACGAGTGGGCTCGACACGTCCGGAAATTCGTCGATCTGCAAGCTATGAAGCGAGAAGAGACCGAAAATGACCAGCGCGATCATTGTCGTGACCGTAACGACAGGTCGTTTGATCGCAAAATCGGAAATAAACATAAGCTATTCTTAACGACTAAAAAAGGTGCACATCTTACTCGTGATGTGCAGTATCCGTAGAACTTTGTTTTACGGCGGATATCGTACGAGCCTTAGTACCAAGTGCAATATCACGCGATGAACCACGTAAAATGGTATCTCCGGCCGCTAACCCGGAAGTGATCTCGATAAGATTGTTCTTCTGATCGACCGCACCGAGACCGACCGGTACTCTGGTTACGACACCATGATCGAGTTTGATGGCAGCCGGAGTGATCAGTTTATGATCGACTGCATCCAGCGGCACAACCAGTGTCGTCTTTTGAACGCTCGCAATGCGCCCCTCTGCATAAAGACCAGCTACCAATGCCTGTCCCTTATTGGGAATCTCCGCATAAATACGGACCTGCCGCGTCATCGGGTCAGCCGTTGGGTTAATACGAGTGATCGTACCGGTAAATTGATGACCCGGGTAACCGGTGACATCGAAATGGATCGGCAAACCGACATGAACGTACCCAATTGCATCGGCCGGCACCGTGCCCTGAAGCTCCAGAGTGGATGGATCGACGATGGTGAACATTGCCGTGCCCTGCTGAACGACATCACCCACCGATACACTCTTCTCACTTACAATACCAGAAAAGGGTGCACGAACCGTTGCATAGGCAAGCTGTTTGGCAGCACTTGCAAGTTGTGCCTTCGCTTGTGCAACACCGGCTTCGGAAGCGACCGTATTGCGCCGCGCCTGATCGACACTTTGTTGACTGATCGCTCCTGCCTTAAGAAGGCTCTCCTGCCGTTCCTGCTCGCGCTTTGCCACTTCCAGGGTGTTCTCCGCATTCACGACAGCATTTTTAGCGCTCGTTACTGCATCCGTTAGAGCACTGTTATCAATAGTGGCAATTACTTGCCCGGCGCTAACCGGACGTCCCTGATCGACCATTACCCGTAGGACCGAACCCGAAATTTGCGCTCGAACGATCGCTTGATCGCGCGGCACAAGCGTGCCGCTGATGGTCGGGCCGCTTTCGATCGTGCCTTCCATGGCAACAGCATAACTCTCCGGTCCAACTTGAACGACTGCGGGCGGCAAAGGCGGCGCTGCTTTTTTACAAGCAGCTACCGCAAAACTCATCACGACGAGGAGTGATAGCGCTACGCTTTTAGCTCTGGCTGATAAAAGATGCGAGATGATGGTCCGATGGTTCATTGTCCGGTGGCTCCTGAAGGCGATGCGCCAGAAGCTGGCGCGGTGAAAGTCTGTTGTGGCGATGAGGCCTGCTGTTGGGTAACGGCAGTTTGTGCGGTCGATTGCATAACCGTTGCTTGTGCCGGATTAACAGGCAGATCTTTTAACAACGCGAGCTTTGCTCGCGCAACCTGATAATTACGAACCGCACGAGCCCAATTGGCGCGTGCTTGTTCCTCCTGAAGGCGAGCGTCATCCAACTCGACTTCCGTAGAAATTCCCTGGCTGAAACGAACACTCGCTATTTCATACGCACGTTGTGCTTCCGCGGCCGTGCTGGCGGTCGATCGAAGATTGGCTTGAGCAGCGTGAAGATTATCGAACGCAATGCGCGAATCCATCGCGGCCGCTTCACGGGCTTGTTCCAATCGAGCGATTGCCTGATCGGCACCTGCTTCCGCGACATCCACATTCCCACCAATATTACCACCGGTATAGATCGGTATCGAAATATTGACACCGGCGGTCCAGTTGGTCAGCCACTCGTTAAAATTGGGAAAGAAGTTATCTGGATAGGCAACCGGAGAATATTGTGAAAAGAGTGATATCTGCGGCCAGTGGTATGCCTTGGCAACACGTATTTGCGCTTGCGATGCGTCCACATTCAAGGACGCCTGCACAACACTCGATCGGTTTTCCGTGGAGCTATCGCTTTGCATAGCAAAACGAGCCAGTGAGTCTACTACTGGTGTAGTAAGAACGAGCGAATCGTCGAGAGAAAGATTAAGCAGTTGCTTTAAGCGGTAATATGCCTGGGATCGATCATTCTCCGCCTGGAGAACGATCGGTATTTGGTTATCCCGTGCGACACGAGTGCGCAGTGCATCGAACTCTGCCTTCTCACCGACCTTATATTGTAATTCCGTTTGCCGATCAACTTCTTCCGCCTGGGCAAGGGCATCGCGTGAGATCTTCACTATGGTATCTGCAAGCACAGCATCGTAGTAGCTCTGAGTCACATTGAGCACAAGCTGCGCTTCTGCCGCCGTAAGATCGATATCGGCAGAATGTTTTCGAGCTTCCGCTGCCTGGCGTTGGGCGATAAGGCGTCCACCGGTAAATACATTTTGGGAAGCGGACAAGCCTAAGGTCCACTCGTTCGGCTTTCCAAAGGGGAAGTTCTTGAACAGTGAATTGAGCGCTTTCGAGATAGCAGAAGTATCAGCGGTGCCGGTCGTGGTCGAGCCGTATTGTGACTTTAAAAGGCGCGTGTAATTTGCCGATGCAGCGATCTGCGGCAACATCCCGCTCGTTGCTATTTCCACATTTCCTTCGGCAGCGCGAACACCTGCTTTAGCCAGCGAAATTTCTTCGCCACGCCCTAAAGCCATAGAAATGGCATCATCGAGCGAAAGTGACCGAGGTTGAGCATGAAGCGGACTATAAAATCCCAAAAGCAGCCCGGAACAGGCCAAAATCACCCAGAGTGGCCGTCTAAGCACGTGCTTATGTTGCAATCGTTGCGAAAAGATTGTGATAAAGGTCATTGTAATGGTCAGGCGGCGGATATATGATCCACCGCCAATGACGGTACCAACGTCAAAAAATTGTACGGCAAGAGCACATTCTTATCAACCGCGCGCGTAAACACGCGAAAAGGGCAAACTTGTTACAAAAGCAGAAAGAATAATGAAGAAGCCCGTAAAACAGCTACTTCTTCTTGCTGGTATGGCAATTTCCGCAGCCAAACCCCTCCCCGGTCTTCGGGTCAAATTGCGGCATTCCAAGCAATTCCGCCATCTGTGGCTTCATCGTCTGGGACATAAACTTCATCATAGCCGGATGTTTTTCCTTCAGTTTAGCGAAGCCTTCCGGAGTTGCGGGTAATTTCGGAAGGTCCGGGTTCGGCATTTTATAGGTACCCTCGCGAGCTCCATTACCGTGACACGTTACGCATTTTACGTTTTTGAACGCCTTAGCATCGAAGTCATGCATCAGCGACTTCATTTTTGGTAACACAACATCCCGCATATACTCCTTACGCTCCGGGCGAGACATTGCCTTCCAATCGATATTGGTATCGGCCTTAGTAGCCGACGAAACAGAACTCCTGGTGACCGGGATCGGCTTTGCGGACCCAGCTAAACTATTCGATAAAATAATACCCGTAACAAGAGCAAGAGAGACGAGTGTAAGAGTGATCTTAATTTGCATGACGTACGACTAGATAATCAAGAAAAGAAAATTTGGCACTGCCAAACGACGACCTTCGAACACGTTGCAACAATTATTTATTCCGCAAGCTTAGGAGCGAGAAGCTTCAGAATGCCGTGCGAATAATGACGAGCTATTTCCTGAATAAACGTAATGAAATCGACAGCCGCAGAGTGATCGGCTTTATCCGATATAGTGCGTATTACGAGATACGGTATTTTATATTCGTGACAGACCTGTGCGACAGCGGCGCCTTCCATCTCTACACAAAGAAGATCAGGAATTGCACTTCGGAGCGATTCTAATTTCTCAGGATGGGCAATAAATTGATCGCCACTCGCAATTGTACCTATATAAACTTTGGGACCTTCCTGCTCGAGGGATTGAGAATGATTGATAAGATAGTCCTCCGCAGCTATTTTCCCGAGTTCCACCAGCCGATCATCAACCTCGAAATGGCTAATACCTAAGAGAGGGATCTCGAACTTAGCAAACATGCCGGTGGGACTCACATCAAAATCATGCTGGATAAGACGATCGGCAACGACAACATCGCCCAGGTTAAGCGCTTCGGCTGCAGCACCAGCCACCCCGGTAAAAACGATGCAATCGACATTAAACCGCTCGATCAAGGCTGTTGCCGTTGATGCGGCGGCAACTTTCCCCCATCGAGAAAAGACGAGCACCGAATCAACGCCAGCAAAACGTCCGAGATGATAGGATCGGCCAGCGATTTCCTGGATAGATTCTCGTTCAAAATCGTCGACGATAAGATCGATCTCCTGCGGCATTGCGCCGATAATGCCAAGCTTCACGGTAGTGCTGGGTAGGGTTCAGTGCTAAGTATTGGCAGAACGTCGTTCGGGGCGGTCATGTTAGCTCAATTTCAAGAATTTTTCGACACCGGCACTTAGCACTTCTTTAGCTCGCTCATGTATCCCGTCCTTTTCCACATCGGACCCATTACGCTCTACAGCTTTGGCCTTATGATGGCCACAGCATTTCTGGTTGCGAATTACTTCTTTACATCCGAAATTCGACGGCGTGGATTTGACCCTCGAATGGCTGGCCAGATCACTATGATCTGCCTCGTTGGTGGCATCGCTGGCTCAAAGCTTTTTTCAATTCTTGAGAACTGGTCCGACTTCATGCACGACCCGACGGGCCAACTCTTCTCTCCTGCCGGGCTTACGTTTTACGGAGGTTTTCTCGTTTGTACGATATGGATCTACCTCTATATCAAACGTAAAGGACTCCGCTTTTCATTGTTTGCGGACATGATCTCGCCTGTTGTGTTGCTGGCCTATGGTATCGGCCGCATTGGTTGCCAGCTTGCCGGCGATGGCGATTATGGTATTCCTTCCAAGCTGCCCTGGGCAATGTCTTACCCGCAGGGAACAGCTAAGCCGACCTACACACTCATCGACTTTTTCAAAACACATCCCATCGAGAGAGCCCAATGGCATTATGATTCACTTGCAGCGATCACGGTTGGCAAGGATATGATGGGTAGCCGCATCTCTCGCTTCGATGAGATCGTAACGGTGCATCCGGCGCCCGTTTACGAGACGATCTTTTGTGTGATCGCTTTTATCCTCATCTGGAATAATCGCAAGAAGTTCGACACAGAGCCCGGCAAAGTATTCTCGATAGTAATGGTCGTAATGGGCATCGAGCGATTGCTCATCGAATTCATTCGTATTAATCCGCTCTATTGGGGTCTCTCCATGGCACAATGGATCTCGATCGCGATGATCATCGTCGGCGGATATATGCTTGCGTTCTATTATCCGAGAGTAAAAGCAACGGAAAGCCTCTCTGGAACCTCAAAAGCTTAATCATAGGTATATATGAGTACCGTCTAACTCATTCTTTGTCGTTCTTTATTTCGAATTTGATTGTGTCTTCCAATGAGAATATCTACGTTTATTGGTTTATTTATTCTGGGGTTTACATTTTCGCAGTGTTCCGCTCCAACGCAGACGATGCAAGATGGCCCACCCGGACCTTTGGTATCGGAGGTCGGCCGAACCCTCGACACTGTCGAAGATCAGTTACTCCATTACGCTGATTCAACAAACGGTAACGACCACACAGCACTCATGCGAACTGGAACGTGGCTGCAACATCAGCCAAACATTCAGTCAGCCGGTGTGCTCGATAGTAGCTATCTTTATTTCACGCTTACGTCCGGGCTTTCGGGAGTGTATTACCTCGATGAAATAGATGATTCAGGTTTTAGCATTAACCGTGGTGGCCCGGGTGGTGGCGGATCGCTTCATCAGTTTGAAACGCTTGCTAATCATAATATCACCAATACGAATGTCCTGATCTTTGCACCCGTATTTGATGAGTTCTACAAAGCTGCGACGTTCCAGAGCGTGCTCAACATATTCTCTAACTCCAGCCTCGGACTCACGGTGACTGTTAAAAAAAACTCCGAATGCACGTCGGACGTCGTCGATCAATTCGGTTCTTACGGACTCGTGATCCTCGACACACATGGCTTACCGAACGGATTCTTAATTGGCACAGAACTCCCCGATACATTCAGCTCCTATGCGGCAGGAGAAAGGGTCTTGGTTAATGTCAATTTGGGAAAATCAGGTTATGACAACTTACAGGCGGGGCAACTGATGCTAGCCAGAGGGCTCTCCCTTAATCCGCAGAAACCTGGTTGGCCGAAACAAGTGAAAACTTCCTACCGGACTCCATTTCATGTGGTCCTAACCAGCAATTACGTTTCCAAAATTAGTAGTCTCTCGGGTTCCGTTATTTTTGCGAACATGTGTTATGGCGGCCAGACACAACCGGCAACCCAAGGCATTCCACTCGCGATCGAACCTGCATTTGCCGCCCTACATCCGATCAGTTATTACAGCTATGCACATAGCGATGGGTCTTCCGCACTGGTATCCAATGACTTTGCGGTAGCTATGGAGGATTCTCTTCTTACCCAACTCATAACAAATACCGACAGCACAGGACACTGTTACCTGAAATCGAATGGTACGGAGTTCGATGACAATATCAGGTGGCCTAATGGTCCGAAATTGTACTTAAAACATTTTGCGGCAAATGACTATAGCTATTTCCGGTGCGGTGATACGCTTATGGATACACGCGATGGCCAAAAGTATGCGACCGTTTGCATTGGCAAGCAAAAGTGGATGGCCCGGAATCTGAATTTCAATGCCTCGGGAAGTACCACCTATAATAACGATGCTGCCAATGGTGCTATCTACGGAAGACTATATCCATGGAGTGTCGCGATGCAGGGCGCTGCTTCCTCCACAGCGAGCCCGAGCGGCGTTCAAGGTGTATGTCCGAAGGGATGGCATATCCCGAGCAAGCAGGAGGTGGATCAGTTAGTTACGTTCGTTGGTGGAAGTGCCGTCGCAGGAGGCAAGCTGAAAGATACTTCCGCATTATGGTTTACAACGCCTCCTTCGCCAAATGTGGGAGCAACTAACAGCAGTGGTTTTACGGCACTTCCTGGTGGGTATAATGTAGGCACATCCGGTCAAAACCTTAACTTCGAGGGGTTCTTTTGGACCGCAACAGATGATCCGACGAATTCCGGAAATGCGTATGATCTCGTATTATATATTGGAAATGCGGCTGCCGGAGTCGCCGGAGGCAATAAGACGCTTTCCCAGTCCTGCCGATGTGTGAAGGATCCTTAAAATAAAACGGCTTTGAGAAAAATCGTCTCTTGCCTAAAATAGGATCTCTTGCATCCGTCAATACCCCAGTTCGTTCATTCGAATCGCAAGATCGACCACACGGCACGAATAACCCCATTCGTTATCGTACCATCCGAAGACCTTTACGGTTTTGCCCATTACCATCGTCATCGCAGAATCGAAGATGCAGGAATGCGGATCGTGAACGATATCGGCGGTCACAATCGGGTCTTCCGTGTACGAAAGAATATTCTTCATTGCTCCATCCGCGGCAGCTTTGTACGCAGCGTTCACTTCATCGACCGTAGCTTCTTTCCTTAATTGGGCAACGAAGTCGGTAATCGAACCGGTCGGGGTCGGTACTCGAAGTGAAGTACCATCGATCTTGCCTTTTAAGTCCGGAATAATAGAACCGATAGCGCGAGCAGCGCCGGTCGTCGTTGGAATAATGCTCATCGCTGCAGCACGTGCGCGACGCAGGTCCTTGTGCGGAAGATCGAGCAATTGCTGATCGTTCGTATAAGAATGGACCGTCGTCATAAATCCCTGCTCGACGCCAAATGCATCGTGTAAGACCTTTACCATCGGTGCGAGGCAGTTCGTGGTGCAGGATGCATTCGACACAAGCTTATCGCTCGCCTTGAGTTCTCCATCGTTCACGCCAAGAACGACCATACGGTCGAGCTTTTCGCCCTTCGGCGGCACCGTGAGAATTACTTTCTTTGCACCGGCGTCGATATGCTTTTGGCAAGCGGGACGATCCGCGAATTTACCGGTCGATTCGATCACGATATCGGTACCGGCCCACTTCAGATTTGCCGGATCTTTCTCTGCCGTGATCTCGATACGGTCGCCATTGACAATAAGCGCATTGCCATCCACTTTTATCTCGCCAGAAAATTTGCCATGGACGGAATCGTATTTCAGCAGATGAGCAAGCGTTTTCGCATCCGTCAGATCGTTGATGCCTGTGAAATCGAAGCCCCCCAGTTCGACGGCCCGGCGTAATACAAGCCGGCCAATACGCCCAAATCCGTTAATTCCAATCTTGATCGCCATAGCAAAAATCTGTTTTAAAAGTTGAGTTTTAGCGAAAGGACCTCTCGCCAAATGCCCCTCGAAAGGACGAGTCTACGAATCCACTCGAAAGAGGATTCGTACAAAAATACGATGGTCACAGCATCCATTCCTGTACCTGCTACAGAAACACGGCCGCGGCAACCAATTTGAAGGAATTACTGGTGAGCTACTTATTCGTGATCAGCGCCGGACTTCTAGTAGCTTGCTGATGACACCAAAATTTCCCCTTAGCCTCAGCAGGTATACCCCGTTAGGAAGGACCTCAACTTTTACAACATTCGTCCCTGGCGTCATGGATGTCGAGAAAAGGCTCTGCCCCGTAAGATTCACGATCTCTGCTGAACAAACATCGGGTACGGCTTCTACTATGATTTTCTCTGCCGTAGGATTCGGATATACGACTAACTCGGTTGCTGGCTTATCCGGCGTGATCCCTGAATTTGCCAGCCCTTCGCCTGCGAGGATAACGGTCGTATCACTTTGCGTACCGGGTGACCCAGAAATCTGCAAGCTAAAGGTGGTTGTATCACGCCCTAATTTCGTTGGAGCAAACCGGATCGTTGCAGTGATCGCCTCCCCCGGCTGAAGCGTATCTGGCGGAAACTTCTGCGGCTGGACGGCGAGAATTGAAAAATCGGGATTACTGCTAACGAATGTCAGTGGCGTTGCGATGAGCGCGCCGTTGCCACTATTCGACATCGACACATTCATCGTATCGGCCTCACCGATCTTTACAGCGCCAAAACTAAATGGATTGGAAGTAACGTGGAAAACTCCAGTGCCAGAGTTACCGGATGGCGGATCGAGCGGAATGACCGGTGTTGGATATTGATTTGACTGGGTTCGGACCGGGCCTGTGTAGACCACTTCTAAATCGCTGGCATAGATACCGCGTATCTGTTGTACTTCCTGCGGCCAGTTCGCATTCGGTTCGCCGGAAATAAAAATGGCTGATCCATTATCGGCGAGGATAATACCATATTTTTTTAGAGCGGTAGAGATCACTTTTCCGAAACCCGTAAACTTCGAATCATCAAAGCTGGCTTTTAATCGGAGACGAGCGCCCATCGGAAGAACGGTCGTATCGTTTGTCGAGCCGGCATGATGGCGGGCTGGAAAGATCCAGCCGCGCTGTGTGGTAGGGATCGTAAATCGAAGCGCGTGCTTGATCTCGCCAGCCGCACACTCATCGTAACGAAGGAGTCCTGGAAAGATCGGAAGTCCCGCTGCATCGCACGAGGTCCAGCCATCCGGCCGATAATTATTCGAGTCGAGCGCGAAGATCGCGGTTGACGATGCATCCCAGCTATTATCGCTTTGCTTTATTCCTTGATATAGTTCATAGAGCCGATGATTGCCAGTATCGACCACGAGAACGTGCGCGTCCCCGCTGGGAGGAAGTGGTTGTTCCTGAAGTGCATTCGGTGGAATAGGCATTGGCCCCGGATCGCTCTCATCGGGATAAAGTGTAGCCGTTACATTGACGAACGGCTGCGATGCCCCTACCACATTGAACGGGATGCTGAAATCAGGCTGCAAATGCTTACCCGAAATGTGACCCAAATACTTATCGGAATTCCAATGCACCGCCAGTGAATCGACCCGCTCATTCCACGGATTCTTCGAAGGAAATATTTTACATGTTCCCACTGTCTGAGCAGACACATTCCACGCAAGCAGTATGCAGGCGAAAAAAGCAATACTATAGGTCTTCATAGGACTTGATCTTTTGGTGACATGAGAACGCACCGTACGGGCAATAATCACGCTCGATCTGTGTTATTCTCGAATTCATCACAAAAATGGCCGATTCTATTATAATTATTGGCAAAAGCAAAGTTGGCCAGTCGCTCGCAAAAGCGATCAGGGCGAGCGGTCGTTATAAACTTTCGTCCATTGTTTCCGCCCGCTCGGAGCGATTTCCGGAGTTCGAATCGGACGTTTTGATCGTCGCTGCCAAAGATGAAAAAATTAGCGATGTAGCTCGCAAAGCTTTAAAGCAATTTAAGAAAAAACCGAGGTTTATTGTCCATCTTGCCGGCTCGCTCGAAAGCACTGTCCTTCCCTTTGCTTCAGGCGTAGCGAGACTCACACTTCATCCTATTCAGACATTTCCAAAACCTGACGCCGGCCTTGTAAAGGGTATTTATTGGATGGCTTCGTCGGACGATCCTGCCGCAATTCGCTGGGCACGTCAATTCGTCGCGTCGCTTGGCAGCAGAGGCATCATTTCTCTTCCGAAAGAAGCATTACCTCTGTACCATACCATGACGGTGTTCGGAGCCAATTTTACAGTGCTACTTTTGGCAGCGATCGAACAGATGAGCGAAAAGCTTGGCGAAGACCCCAAGCGAATGAAATCTGCTCTTCGGCCACTTATAGAGCAAGCGTTAACTAATGGTTTATCCAAACCCGCTAAGAATGTTATAACCGGTCCTATCGCCCGGCAGGACTATACCACTATCAGCAAGCATCAACGAGCGTTGAAAGCGCTAAATCCGCAAATTCGAGCTATTTATGACGCTTTTCTCCATTATGCTGAGGGGTCTGTAATAGCCAGGGAACCTCGGAACGTTAAATAGAAACGAGGCTGTTAAACCCGGCCATTTAAAAGTACTTAACACAAGGCGTACGGCCAAATCCGTCAGCGCCAAAGGAGAAATTATGAAAGAAGGCTTACATCCCAGTTATCATACCGTAACGGTTCACTGCGCGGGCTGCGGCACCGAGTTCGAGACCCGTTCGACCGCTGCCGGAGATACCCTCCGCGTTGAAATATGCGCCAGTTGCCATCCATTCTTTACCGGCAAGCAAAAGCTCGTCGATACGGCTGGCCGTGTGGAGCGCTTCCAAAAGAAGTTTGGCAAGCAGCTCGCAGAGCGCAAAGAGAAGCAAGCCCAAAAGGCTGCTGCTTAAATAAGGTTTTTAATAGACCATATAAAGTCCCGGCAGTTTTGCCGGGACTTTTTTATTTGTCCCTCCTCTTTTCATAGTTCACAATATTTCATCCTTTTCCTCATGGCTCAGACCTTTCAGAACGTCCTAATCTACGAGGACACCCTGGCTCGCAGTCGCCGCTTTTTGCCTCTTACCTATACCCGTTCGATAGCCGAACTTCGGACCGGGGCCTTTTCTGCGTTGGAACGCGTCCAATCCGTATTTCGCGGCGCACAAGTATACTTGCACACTCGGCCAGAATTAAAGACGGTCATTACGGAGCGATATGGATTGCCCGTCAATGAAGTACCTCAAGGCAGCACGCTTTTGCTCAATGCACGGGAAGCGTTGATCTTCAATCCTAATAATAGCTGGTACGAGTTCGATGAGATACCCGAAGATATCGCCAATTCACTCACTCGTGGTGAACCGATCGAGCCACCGGGGCCCATTCGTGATGATGCTCCAGCCTCCATTTGGGATATCATACATGCAAATGCGAAAGCAATTCATGCCGATGTTGAATTATGGACCATGCTGAATCGCAGCGTCGAGCGACCAGCATTCTCGAATTGCTCGATCGTAAAACCGGAAAATCTTCTTATCCATCCAAGCGCGGAGATCGGCGCTAATGTCGTTCTCGATTGCATTCATGGCGAGATCATCATCGAAGAAGCAGTTCGGATCTACCCTAACTCAACGATCATTGGACCGGCTTTTATAGGCAAAAATTCTCTTATTAAGATCGGTGCGAAGATATACGAAGGAACATCGATAGGACCAACGTGCAAAATGGGCGGTGAAATTGAAACATCGATCGTTCAAGGATTCTCCAACAAACAGCATGATGGATACCTGGGCCATAGTTTCCTCGGCGAATGGGTAAATCTTGGTGCAGGCACGAATACCAGCGATCTGAAAAATGACTACTCGCCGGTCAGAGTCACGATCGAAGGAGAAGAGTTTAATACCGGACTTCTCTTCATCGGACTCCTTATGGGCGATCATTCAAAAAGCAGTATCGGTACCCAATTTAATAGTGGGACAGCAGTTGGAGTAAGCTGCAATATTTTTGACGCAGGCTTTCCACCAAAGTGGATACCCAACTTCTCATGGGGAGGAGCGAAAGAACTTACCACGTATCGGTTCGACAAAGCTATGGCCGTAGCCCAGGCTGTCATGGAGCGGCGAAATCGCCAACTCACGGAGCAAGAGATGCTTTTGCTTAAGGCTCTATTCGATGATAGAAATCGCGTGGAAATCTGAAAGATAAGCAGAGGCTTAAGCCTCCGCTTCTTCCATGATCACCGCATCCAGGTGCTCCAGCACTTCTTTTATTCTTTTCTTGCTCTCGGGCTTTACTGGCACCAGCGGCAAGCGATAATACTCGTGTATTAAACCGCGCATCGCAAGCGCTGCCTTGACCGGTCCCGGATTCGATTCAATGAAGTTCACCTTCATAAGTTCGAGCAACTCATAATGAAGCGCCTTTGCTTCTTCGAATTGCCCGGCTAATGCGAAGCGCACCATTCTCGAAAACTCTCGAGGTACGACATTCGAGGCAACGCTGATAACACCTTTGGCTCCGAGCGAAATGAGCGGCACCGTCAGGTTATCTTCGCCCGAGAGTAAATTAAACTTTTGTGGAGCATGATTGATGATCTCCATGCACTGTGCAAGATCCGCACTGGCCTCTTTGATCGCATAGACGTTCTCGATCTCCGCACAGCGGAGCGTCGTCTCGGCATTCATGTTAAGTCCGGTACGACCGGGGACATTATACATTACAACAGGAAGCCCCACATCGGCAACTGCTTTGAAGTGCTCGAACAGTCCGTTCGGAGTTGGTTTGTTGTAATAGGGCGTCACGATGAGCGCAGCATCGGCGCCAAGCTGCATTGCTTCGCGTGTATACTCGATCGACGTGCGTGTATCGTTGGTACCCGTGCCGGCAATAACGACAGCGCGGTGATCGACATATTCGACCATCCAACGAAAGATCTCGTGACGCTCCTGAGGTGTGATCGTCGGATTTTCACCGGTCGAACCGAGCGGGACGAGCATTTCGACGCCGCCTTCCAATTGAAGATCGACCAACTTACGAAACGCGTCGTAATCGACAGAACCATCTGCTTTGAACGGAGTAACGATTGCGGTACCAGTACCGCGCAATACATGCTTCATTTTTTTATTTGCGCTCTAAAATTTCGGCTATACGCTCTTCAAACCGGTAGAATCCGGTCTTACCAACGATCCATTCGGCGGCATCGACGGCACCATGCGCGAAACTGCGGCGGCTACGAGCACGATGTGTTAGCTCGATCGAGTCATCATCCGATTCGAATCCCACCGTATGTGTGCCAGTAATGGCTCCGGCCCGGATCGAACTGATGAGTAACGTATCGGGTGGAATCGCTTCTCCCCGCTTCAATTCGGCGACGGCGCGCGACTTCGATTTGAGTCCGGAAAGGACCGCTTCGCTTAATCGTAGTGCAGTGCCACTCGGAAAGTCTTTTTTGCCGCGGTGATGTGCTTCCATAATATACGCATCATAACCGGCTGTACTTACTAATCGCGAAGCGGCACGAACAATTTGCAAAAACAAATTTACACCGACCGAAAAATTGGAGCCGATGACGCAGCCAATCCGCGCTTCATCTACCATCCTTCGCACTTTGTCAACTGAACTATCCCACCCGGTAGTACCAATAACGATCGGTATGGCCGCTTTTGCAGCAAGCCGAACGTTCGTTTCAACGGCACCGGCCTGGCTAAAGTCGATCGCAACATTCGCACCGGATTCTCGCAGTGCGTCGAGCGTCGCATGATGATGAATATCGAATTTGGCAACGATCGTATGACCGGCTTCCGCTGCTGCTGCCTCGACCTCATGGCCCATCTTGCCGTATCCTAAAAGCGCGATCTTCATTCCCTGGCATTCCTAAATGATAAATACAAAAATACGGCGAAATGACACATTCGCATCAATGTGCCAAATGATTTTTTCTCTTCGTAACTATTACCTTCTCGCTAATCCTACCGCCATTGCGCGGTCGAACGAGGAAAAACCAGAGGCAACGCTGGATGAAGTAAACGAGCGGTGGGTCAGTTCGACATGATCGGAGAGAAGTGCCTGCGCGAGGTGTTGCGCGAGGTCAGGGGCTGGTACAACGCGTGCAAGCTCGGGCCCGCTATGCGCGGTGACAGAGCTATGAAAAGAATCGGAGTAAAGATTTGGGGACTTATATTCACCTTTCATACTTCGATCTTGTGTGTTGGTGGCTGTCAGCCCTATTACCGACAGTATGGTTCGAACCCGGCCCTCCTTCCGAAAGTTCGTGAGCATCCGTTCAAGTTATTCTTAAAAGCAGGGCAAGATATTCTTAAAGACAGGCGCTAAAATGCGATATGCCCCCGCACGGACCATACGCTTACCGGCCCTCGGTCCGCATTATAGGCTGGATTTGCCACAAATTGATAGTCCCCGGTTAATGTAAGGGCCTCCTGGACCTGCCATGCATAAAACGCTTCGGCAATGATTTCGGGGCTGTAATTCAGGCGACCATCACCAATATTAAAATCATAACCGCCGGCGGCAAGATATTGCCTGTGGTTCTGCGAGAGCATATTCACCACCCCTGCAATACCGATACAATCTCCCGTACGGCCCCATATAGTCCCCTGCATCATGGTGCCAAGCGAGATCGTCCGATCGATCTCGGTAAACGCCCACGTTTCATTATTGCCATCCGACCATCCGGCTCGCAGGAACGCACCGATATTCGGCGTTATTTCCTGCTCGATGTTTAGTCCTACACCATATTTCGTTCTTCCATAAGCGCGTGTTTGTGTGATGTCGATATGATACTGTGTATCGTTCGTTGCTAAAGCGTAGTTGCCCATCCGTGCTGTATTATTGAATAGCAGCAGTCGAACAACGCCAGGATGTTCGGTGAATGAATGGCGGTGTTCGATCTCGATCGCCTCGGCGTGAGCCCCGGAGCGATACTCGAGCGTCTCGCCATTCGCTTCCGTCGGAACAGCAACCGTATTTGCCCGAAACGACCAATCAGAAATTTTAGCATCAAGTACTGCACCCTCGGTATAGCCGTGCGTATTCGCCGGATAATCCCACGCGCCGTTTTCCATAAGCGCCCAGTTTTGGAATTGCGAACGTGGGTCATGACTGTATGCATTACAATCGAAAAAATCGCTGATCGCAAACTTCCCGAGTGTAATGGTAATGCGGTCGATCGGGACGTCCATCGAACATTGGTTTACCCCATCCGATAGGTGTTCCGTAGCCGTTGATAATCCGACGACCTGCTGAAGATATAGCCGTGCGATCGTAACCGACGGCGCAGGATCACCAATACGGGGCGTCTCACCGTTGGTGAAACCGGCAATACCCGTGACTGACGAAATGCCTTTACCACCCGCTAACTCCGGATTGAAATAGAGCGCACCGTCATGCCATAACTTCAGTCCCGTAAATAGCGTCGAGGTGACCGAGGTAGCTCGTTCTTCGTTGGAGTCCAAACTATAGCGGCCGCTATATAGCGCATGGAATGCCGGGTGCCACTGGAAGATCGTTGTAAGCTGGAAGTGAACCGACGTTTGTGTTGTGTCTTGGAAGAAAGAGACACGACGTGACGAATCGGAATTTTGCGCGTGTACGAGCGCAGGCATGAGCCACAGGAACAGAATGACACGGCGGAAAGAAGGCATCTACCCTCTATAACATAACAAAGAACATAATCGCTGCGCCGATCATAAGAATTGTACCCAGCCAACCCAATATTTTCCAAATTAACGATATGGTAAACTGCCCCATCACTTTGGGCCTGGATGCCAGGATCATTACCACGACCATGATCGGCGCCGAGATCAGCCCATTGATCACCGCCGACCAGTACAGCGCCTGGATGGCGCTGATCCCACTATACGTGATGACCAGACCAAGCAGTGTGGCAAAAACGATAACTCCGTAGAACCGCTTAGCATTGGCTGGTTTTTTCTCGAGACTTGCAGGAAACTTAAAACCTTCACCGACGGCAAACGCCGCAGAACCGGCGAGCACCGGCAACCCTAACATGCCTGTCCCGAGGATACCGATCGAGAAGAGTAGGAAGCAGAGATCGCCCGCCAGCGGACGTAGTGCTTCAGCGGCTTGCGATGCGGTTTGAATCTGAGTGATATTATGAGCATGCAGCGTCGTGGCAGTGGCAAGAATAATAAAGTAAGCGACGATATTGGACCACGCCATTCCGAGGAGTGTATCATTACGCATTACACTCAAGGTGGTCGGCGCTTCTTCAGGGTGCTGCTTTAACGGATGCTCGAATCGATGCGTGCGTATCTCCTCGACCTCCTGGGACGATTGCCAGAAAAAAAGATACGGACTGATCGTTGTGCCAAGAACGGCAATAAACGTGGTAATATAGCGCTCGTCCCATTGAACTTTCGGTATAAAGGTACCACGGAGCACCTCGGCCACGTTCACATGTACGAAGAACATCACACCCACATAAGCAAATAATACGAATGTAAGATATTTTAGTATGCTCGCATACTTATGGTACGGAACCAGTACCTGTAAGACCACGGAAATAAGTGCAAGCACCACTGCGAAAATATGCGGCTCGCCACCAAAAAGAAGGTTCGCAGCAGCACCCATTGCGCTGATATCCGCACCCAGATTGAAAACATTAGCGCAAAATATTAGCGCCATGATACTAAAGGTAAGCGGACGCCCATAATGGGTCCGAATGTTGGCGGCGAGCCCTTTCCCGGTCACGCGCCCGATCTGCGCGCTCACCATTTGTATGGCGCTCATAAGTGGCCACGTGATCGGCATCGTCCACAGGATGGACATCCCCATCTGTGCGCCGGCCTGAGAGTAGGTCGCAATGCCACTGGGGTCATCGTCCGCAGCACCGGTGACGATACCGGGGCCTAAAGATTTCCAAAACGATTTTACAGTATTCGGTGAGTTGTTATTCGTTTTCGGGGAGTGATTGTGATTCGTTTTGGACATGCGATCCAGTAAGAGAATCGAATCTCTACTCGTGAAATACTTACATGGCTGTTACTCGTTCGCAACCGGCATAAACCGCTCTGCGACTTCTTCCGCACCACGAACGATCTCCGGTTGATATATCTCTAAATTACGACCGGTCTCCCGTTTGTAAATGGATTTCATTCGCTCGGTAAAATCGAGCAGGCGGTCCCTCACCACGAAACTGACGGTGCACCCGCCAAATCCACCGCCCGTCATTCGAGTACCATAAACTCCTGGAATAGTAAGAGCGGTATCGACAAGGAGATCGAGCTCCGGCGCACTTACTTCATAATCGAGCTTAAGCGATTCATGCGAGGCATACATTAGCTCGCTTAACCGATCGAAGTTTCGATTCCTTAATGCTTCAGCGGCTGCGAGTGTACGATGATTCTCGGTGACGACATGTCGCGCACGACGAAACAACATGGGCGACATCTTATCCCGCACATGCATCAGTTGTGTTTCCGTAACATCCCGTAAGGAGATGACATTGGGATAATAATGTCCTATAATACTGGTTGCCTCAGCGCACTCGCGCCGCCGATCGTTATACGCCGATGTTGCGAGGTCATGCTTTACACCGGTATTACAGATCATAAGCGCATGCTTGGTGACGTCGATCCAGATATAGTTAATGTCGAGCGAGCGGCAGTCGATAAGGAGCGCGCTATTTTCATCGCCAAGTGCGGAAGAGAGTTGGTCCATGATACCAATGAGTGCACCGGTATATTCGTGCTCCCCTTCCTGGGCTGCTCGTGCCAACTCTTTCCGATCGACCTGTTCCCCTGAGATCGTTAGCAGTGCAATACCAACGGCGATCTCGAGCGATGCCGAAGAGGATAATCCGGCCCCGGTCGGCACATCGGATTCCAGCGCAATATCTGCTCCGACGAGCGAATGTCCTTTTTTCAAAATTCGTCGAGCAGTACCCTCTATGTAATTGACCCAATTACCTCGCTCAATTTCTTTGGGTTGCTCAAGATCGAACTCACCACGTTCACTGCGATTTACGGAATACACTGAAATGATCGAGTCATTTCGTGGCCGAATTGCAACCAACGTATCTAAGTCGATCGCAACCGGCAACACAAATCCATCATTGTAATCCGTGTGCTCCCCGATGAGATTTACGCGCCCCGGCGCACGAAATAGCCGGACACCATCCATATGAGAATAATGAGCATGAAATGCGTTCAGAACTCGCTCGTTGTTTACCATACGATGGGCTTAATGAGTGCGCGCACTTCCGCCGCCTTTTCCTCGGCGAGTGTATCGTTGATGAAAAATCCTGCTCCCGTCTCACTGCCGGCAAGATATTTAAGCTTCTCGGCTTGCCGCAGCGGAGGATAAAACTCGATGTGAAAATGATAGTGATCGTATGGCAGCCCGTCCGTCGGCGCTTGATGAATGTTCATCATATAGGGCATCGACTTATTGAATACGCCATCATAGGCAACCAGCAATTGTTTCATAATGAGCGCGAGATCACTGCGGTCGCGTTCTTCAAACTCGAGGAATGATCGGATATGCCGTTTTGGCGTAACGTGTACCTCATACGGCCACCGCGCAAAAAATGGAATGTAGGCCACGAAACACTCATTCTCAGCAACCACACGACGACCGTCGCGCAACTCCTGATCTTTTATATCGCATATCAGGCAATGCCCGGTCGCTTCGTGATGGCGAAAACTTTGCTCCAGCTCTTTTACAATAACAGGTGGGATCAACGGATAGGCATAGATCTGCCCATGCGGATGGGTTAGTGTGACGCCGATCTCTTTCCCTTTATTCTCAAAAATAAATACGTACTTGATAAACTCGAGATCGCCAAGCGCTTTATAGCGGTCGGTCCATGCAAGAATAAGCTTTAGAAATTGTTTCGCCGGCAGCCCTGCGAGTGTTGCATTATGATCTGGTGAGTAGAGAACGACCTCACAAACGCCCTTAGCTGGCCGGACGGGATAAAACGCAGAGTCTTCGATCGCTGGTGCTGGCGGATGCCGGTGAAAGCTTGGAAATTTGTTCTCGAATACAACGACATCGTACGTCTCTGCTGGTACTTCGGTCTCGTATCCACCCGGCCGCGTTGGGCACAGCGGGCAGTAATCCGGCGGCGGCAAAAAGGTACGCTCCTGCCGCTCGGTCGCAGTTACCAACCACTCGCCTAATAACGGATTCCAGCGAAGTTCAGACATACGCCAATAGTAAACGAGTTAATAATAACGAGTGATGTCTAACGAATGCTTAAGCGCCATGACGGTCATGTCCATTCGAGCCATGGCCATTATGCCCATTCGTTTTGGCTTCCGAAAAATTGTAAAAGATCATTTGGCGCTTGCCGTCAGCCATTGTGGTCACTTCTTTTTCGACCACTAAGTGTGGGGCTTGCGCATCACTCGGGGCGGTCTCTGTCTCGTTAGGCTTGCGATGAACCGTCATTATGGTTTTGCTTTAAGATCGTTTCGATCGTTTCGCGCAGTATCTTAATGTCGAACGGTTTTGTAAGATGTGCCGCAAATCCGGCAGCTTTGCTCTGTTCGCGATCGGCGTCCGTGCCAAAGCCACTCAGAGCGATCGCGGGTGCATTTGTGAATTCGCGTAATTTTGGCAGCATCGTATGGCCGGTCTCGTCCGGCAAACCAATATCGCTAATGATGAGGTTTAGCGGTGCCACTTTCGCAATTTCAAGTGCAGCCCGCCCAGAGCCGGCCGTGCGTACTTCGTAGCCGCGACGTTCGAGTAGCATTTTTACTGCCATGCTCGTATCCGCATGATCGTCAACCAGCAGAATGACCGGCTTCGAACTCGTCTGTTCGAATGGCTCGCTGTCGTTTCGATGAGGTGTAAGATCCGCCATGAGTTAACCACTCTTTGTGGAGCCCGTGGACGTTTGCCTCACCTCAAAGCCAGACCGAGCTCGATTTGAAAGCTAGGACTTCAATAACGATACCAGAACACTTTTTCAAAACGATGGAGGAGGGGCTTAGAAATTAAATATTATTTAAGCATGCAAGAACAGATGCGCTGAGTTCAACAACTCAACTATGGCTTCAAACTCTATGCCTTATACTACCAAGAACGATAAGCAAACGACGACATGCTAAGGGGCTTCTTCGAGAATTCGCATGACCTCTTCGCTTAGCTTATGTAGCTTGATGGGCTTGGTCATGTGCTCGACAAACCCCGCCGCATAACTTCGCTCAATATCGTCATCGCTGCCAAAGCCACTTAGCGCAATAGCAGGTGCCGAAGAGAACTTCCGTAATTTGGGCAGCATTTCGTGCCCGCTTTCGTCCGGCATTCCAATATCGCTGATGATCAGATCGACAGGCGTCGTCTGAATGATCTGGAGTGCTTCGGCGGCAGAATATGCCGTCACAACCTCGTATCCCTGCCGTTCCAACAACATACGAATCGCTTCGCTGGTATCGACATGGTCATCGACCAGCAGGATTCTTCGCTTCGACCCGTCAGCCTGTACTTTTTCCCTCGGTTTTGTTTTTGGCTGAGCAAATGGTTCGTTCGTGGTTGCGAGTTCAACGATGAAGGTCGATCCCTTGCCTTTGCCTTCGCTTTGGGCTACGATCGAGCCGCCCTGTGCTTCTGCTAATCGTTTACTGATGGTCAACCCGAGGCCTAAACCGCCCATCGTACTTCCCGGCTCGCTGACCTGCTCGAATTCCTGGAAGATACGGTCCAGCATATCGCGTTCGATGCCAATTCCGGTGTCCTTTACCTCGATAGCGACTCGGCCAGGGCTCACATCGTGTGTGCGAACCGTGATCACACCTCCTTCCGATGTAAACTTAATAGCATTCTTGACAAGATTCCAGATAATTTGCTGTAAGCGTGCGGGATCCGCCTTAACGACCGACGTTTCTGCTTCGAGATGAGAGACTAACCGGATCTTCTTATTACGCAGCTCTTCTCGATAGATCGCCAACACCTGTGGGATCAGAATATGAATATCGACCGTCTCGAACCGAAGCTGCAGTTTGCCTTTGGAGACGCGCGTAAGGTCGAGCAGATCGTCGATGAGTCGGGCTTCGAGTTCGATGTTCCGCCGAATGATCTCAAACCAGGGCCGCAGTTCAGCCGATATTCCTTCCGATTGCAGTGCTTCGACCGCTGCTAACACAGGAGTAAGCGGAGTACGTAGTTCGTGACTCAGCATCGCAAGGAACCGGTCTTTCGCCTGACTGGCCATCGCGAGTTGCCGTTCGCTTTCTTCAGCCTTTTCTTTAGCCTCGCGTAGCTCTTGTTCCGCCGCTTTGCGCTCTTGAATCTCTTCCTGCGCCTTGCGATAATGTCCTGCGTTATCGATCGCTAATCCTGCCAATCGGCCCAGGTCCTCGGCAAGAGCCAGATCAGCCTTCGTATAATGCCGTTTCGATTCAGCGTAAACAAACGTAATAGCACCAAACACTTTTTCTCGTGAGACGAGCGGGACGACAATGGCTGAAACGAGCGCTAATTCGTTGATGATCCGCAAATGTTCTTCGTCAACGGCCGCAGCGGTAAGCATTTCCTGCGGTATCTCCGGATAGAACTCCGATCTGCCAGTCCGAATCACTTGTGGCACCCCGGTGACAGCGTTAGGATCGGGAGGATATTTTTTTTCTACCTCGTGGACAAACTGAATTTTTTTGGGATCGATATGCGCGACCGCGAGCCGTTCGAGTTCACCCGATTCGTTTACGATATCGACCGCACACCAATCCGCGATCTGCGGTACGGCCAATTCGGCCACGCGCGTAAGCGTGCGCTCATAATCGAGCGAACTTGCGAGCAGCTCACTGGCTTCCGTAAGCAAATCGATCATACTATCTGCTCTGTTAAAAAAATAACGAGTCTGACCTTATGAAACCATGTTCAGACTCTATAATTCACATGACAGCCTTCTGGCTGGATCGCCCACTCCGGCTGAGTTGGACGCTTTTTTCGAGGCTACGTAGGGTTAGGGCTTATACACCAACCATGCCCGAGAGAGGTAATCGGTCAGGGTGATGGAGAGCATAATAAACAGCCAAATAAAACCGACGGCGACCCATAATTTCGTCAGGCGCGTCGAATACTTAATGTGCATGAAGAAAAGAATGACCAGCGTCGCTTTAACAGCGGCGATCAGTAACGCGACCACAATGTTAAAATTGTGAAGATTAACAAAGGCAGCAGCCACCGTTAGCGCTGTGCCGACCAGCAGCGCAAAGAATATCGTATAATACGTCTTCTTCGATACAATATGCTCAGACATGGGAAGTACTATGTGCTAAAGTGCTGCTAATTCGTTCGCTGATCTTATAAGTGTCTATCGACGAGGTATAATAACGGGAACAGGAAGATCCACACAATATCGACGAAGTGCCAATACAGTCCCGTCAGCTCGATATAGGAATGATACTCTTTCGAAAATTTTCCTTTCCATGCCTGGAATGCCAGCACCAGCAAGATGCCGATACCAATGATCATATGTAACGCATGGAATCCCGTCATGACAAAGTAGAGCCAGAAATACATGCGTACATGCCCCGCCATGCCCATCTTGGATACTTCTTCCGGTATCGCTCCGCTGATACCTAAGTATGGCGATTTATCCGAATATTTCGTATCGATATTTGCAGGCAAAGCCTGCTGGGGCGCTTCAGCGGTGTGGCCGGCAGGCGGAATGCCGATGAACATGGTCAATAACTGACCTACGTTCGACGGTGCCGTTGGGTGTTCAGCCAGGGGCCAGCGGAAATCGCCAGCCGGGAATACATGCTCTTCGAACTTATCGCTATACTCGATATACTTAACCCGCAAGAAGACCAGACCCAGCACGACCGTAAACAGAAGAAAGAAGACGATCTTCTTCGAGTTTCCCATTTGTGCATGGTACACGGCTAACGCCATGGTCAAACTGCTGGCAATAAGGACAGCGGTATTAAATGCACCCCACCAAATACTCAGGACGTTACTACCGGCAGCGAATGCATCGAAATACAAATGGCGGTAGATCGTGTAGGCGAGGAACATGCCGCCGAAGAACATGATCTCCGTAAGCAGAAACCACCACATACCGAGTGTACCGGCCTCGCGCTGCTGCTCCATGCTCTCGAAATGATGCACGAGCCGCGGATGATGGTGTGAGTGGATCTCGATCCGATCGGTGGTCTCACTCACCCGATGTTCTGTTTCAATAACAGCCAACTTCTTACCTCTTGCTTAAGTAACGTTTAGTCTTCGGTACCATGCTCTTTCGGGACCGGCTGCGTCGAACGACTCGAATCCCCCGGGTATCCCAACACTTGCATCGATTCGATCGGCGCAAACTCGTACGCTTCCCATGTCACGATCGGCGTCTCATAAAAGTTTTCGGTCGGTGGCGGCGAACTCGTGCGCCATTCGAGTCCGGAAGCACCCCATGGATTTGCCGGAGCCCGTTTACCATTCTTTAACGACCAAATAAAGTAGACGATCGTGATGAGCATTCCAATTCCGAGAATGCTGGCGCCCGCAGTGGAAAGCACGTGCAACACTTGGAATTCCGGCGGGTAAGCGGCGTAGCGGCGGGGCATGCCGAGATAGCCAAGAATGAACTGTGGGAAGAACGTCAGGTTAAAACCGACGAATTGTATGACCATTGCGGCGCGCGCCCAATATTCGGGATACTGCCGACCGGTCATTTTGCCCCACCACAAGTGCATGCCACCCAAAAAGCCCATCAGTGAGCCACCCACCATTACATAGTGAAAGTGAGCGATAACGAAATAGGTATCCGTAACGTGAACGTCGATTCCCAACGCTGCTACATACAGGCCGGTCATACCGCCGATAAGGAATAGTCCGATAAATCCGAGTCCGTAGAGCATCGGAGTATCGTACGAGATCGAGCCTTTATACAGGGTTGCTGTCCAGTTAAATACTTTAATAGCCGACGGAATAGCTACCGCATAACTCAGGAATGAAAAGATGAGACCGAGGTAAACCGACTGTGTCGACACAAATAGATGGTGGCCCCAAACGAGGAAGCCAAATACCGCGATCGCCAAACTCGACATGGCAACGAACTTGTAGCCGAAGACATTTTTTCGGCTCATATTCGCGATCAGTTCTGAGACGACACCCATTGCGGGTAATACCATGATATATACCGCCGGGTGAGAGTAGAACCAGAACATATGCTGGAACAGCACAGGATCGCCGCCCATCGCCGGGTCGAAGATGCCGACATGAGCTATACGCTCGAGCGCCATAAGCGATACCGTGATAGCGAGCACCGGGGTCGCAAGCATGATAACGAGCGCCGTGGCATATTGTCCCCACACGAAAAGTGGCAACCGGAACCAGGTCATACCCGGCGCACGCATCGTGTGCGTCGTTACGATGAAGTTAAGTCCCGTTAAGATCGAAGAAAATCCTACGATGAAGATACCGATACCGGCGAGCAGTACATTCGAATTGGAGTAACTGGTACTGTAAGGCGTGTAGAAGGTCCAGCCCGTATCGACACCACCGGCGATGATGGCGATCAGTCCGAACGTTGCGCCAAGCATGTACATGTACCAGCTTAGCAAATTGATCTTCGGAAATGCCAGGTCCTTTGCACCGATCATGATCGGAAGAAGGAAGTTACCCAGGATCGCTGGTACAGCCGGCACCAGGAAGAAGAAGACCATCACTATGCCGTGCGCTGTGAACAGCCGATTGTATGTATCGGCATCGAACACGCCGTTCGGCGAAAGCAAATTGATACGGACGAGCAATGCGAAAATACCGCCGATCACGAAGAACGTACTGACGGTGATCAGGTACAGGATCGCAATGCGCTTATGGTCCTTCGTCAGGAGCCACGAGCGAAGGCCGTGCCCATCATTCAAATAACTGAGAGGCTCACCATCAACTTGTGGCGCTCCCATTTCGATCGGATCTACTGCAATCAAACTCATACTTCTTTTCTCTGGCGCTGAGCGTTACTTCTGGCTTTGTGGAGGTGCTTGTACCGGTTGCGCCGGCTGACCGACGGGTGCGATCATGCTGGCCCCGCCCGTCGACATGATCGGTGGTCTCTGTGCTGCAGGGTTCATGCCGGGCGGACTGATCTTCGATGACCCGCCACCAGCTCCCGGAGCGGCTGCCGCCGCCGGGCCGATCGACTTAATATATGCGATCAGCATCTGTAGCTGCTCTTCACTGGCCTGTCCCTGGAAGGACGGCATGATCGGCTGATATCCTGCTACTATTTTCGCAAGCGGACTCAAGATCGATTCACGAATATAGCTGTCGTCGATCAATACTTTTTCTCCGCCCTGCAAGGTTTCCATCGTGCCATACTTGCCTTCCAGTTTGGGGCATTGCCCGGAACCGTCGGACTTATGACACGTAATGCAACCGAACTGCTGGAACAGATTGGCCCCGCGCTCGGCCATACTGCCTTGCGCTGCACCGCCCGAAAGCCATGCCTGATAATCTTTGTCGTCCATGACGGTCACCCACCCGATCATTCCCGAGTGACTGGTACCACAATACTCAGCACAGAAAATATGGAATGTACCCGTCATCGTTGCTTCCGCCCAGACCGTCGAATATCGATTAGGACCGGGTACAACGTCTTCCTTAATACGGAAAGCCGGAATATAGAAGCTATGGATCACGTCTTCCGTCGCCATTACGAAGCGTATCTTCTTGCCGACCGGAATATGTAACTCGTTGATCTCGCGCTGTCCTTCCGGATGCTGGAATTTCCACATCCACTGCTTCGCAACGACGTAAATGTCCTGGGCATCATTTGGAATGGTGTATTGATCGAGATAGATCTTTGCACCCCATGCGAACATGCCGATCGAAATGAAAAAAGGAATGACCGTCCACGCGGTTTCCAATACCATGGAGCCAGCGACAGGACGCGGTACTTCCGATTCGGAGCGGCGGCGAAACTTCACGAAGAAGTAGAGGATCGCCGCCGAGATCAGAACGGTGAAAAAGATCGTCGTGCCGACGAGGAACAGATAGAGATTATCGACCTCGGGCGCATACGTCGAAGCCTGCTCCGGCAGCATCCAAGACATGCCAAGTATGAATTTCCCTAACATCATCTCAGGCGTTCCCTATCTGTAAATTGCCGCGCTGGGCCTGCGTCTTCGAGCGGCGATGAAATACGTAAAACATAATGCCCATTGCAAGGAGTGTAAGCGCACCACCGATCTTGAGTAAATTCGAAATGACAAGCCCATATTTGCTCGTCGTGGGATCGTAATGGTAGCAATACAGTACTAACTTATCCGCAAGCGACCCGATCTTCTGATTCGAAGCATCGATCAGACCATATTTAAGGTCGCGTGGCGCAAATTCGACTCCGAAAAAATACCGCGACAGTTTGCCATCCGGCGTAGCGAGCATAATACCGCTTGCGTGGGCAAACTGATGGTTTACCGAGTCGTATTGATATCGAAATCCTACTTCTTTCGTAAGCCGCTCGATCGCCGGTTCGTCCGCCGTTAGGAAATGATATCCGTTCGCCTGACTCTCATAATGAAATCCGGAGATGTAGGCATTCTTCTTCTTCAGCGCCAACGCAGGCGTTTCCTTCGGATTAATACTTACAGAAACAACCTCAAAATCTTTTCCCGCTTTGAACTCGAGCGGTTTAAGCCCGCTGCACACGCCGTTCATAACCATCGTGCAGAGGTTCGGGCACTCGTAGTATGCCATGACGAGAATGACCGGGCGCGTGCCAAAGTACTGGCCAAGCGTCACAGCATTTCCATTCTCATCCCGCATTGGAAGATCGAGCGAGATCTGGTCTCCAAGATGCTGATCGATCCCAACATTCTGCACTAATTGGGGTAAGCCCTTCTCCGCAGGCTGCCCTTGCACTTCACCTTTGAAAAATGGGGAGTTGCCGGCAAACGCTGAAGAGGAATGAAGTAGCGCTACACTGACCACCAGTAGACACAGCAGACGAAGCGACCGTCCGACGGTACCCACTTGGTTTATGCAGGCCACTATTAACTTCTTCACTGTGCGCCTCCCTGAACGTTCAAATTTCCACCCGTTACGGTATATGTGCCACCCGGAATTCGCTGATCGCGATTTTCCAGTACGCGACCGGCGCTCGAAGCAGATGGCTGCATGATCGCAGGCACCGCTTCCGGTGTCTGTTGTGCACGAACGGGGAGACCTTTCTTTAATAGTAGGTCCTTCGCCAGATCGATCGGAATATGCACGGTACCGGCCGTCTTATTTATGTAACCATAGGTCTGTAAACCCTGCATCACGCTATCGCGGTACTGCGCACCTTCAATAAGCGGATGGATCGCGTGACCCGGCGCCAACTGCAAGCGTGGCTCCGGCGGAAGTTGCTCGCTTTTGGATTTCGACAAATGCGTCGCAACCTGGTCCATTTCTGCGGTGCGAGCATCATTCCACTTCATAATTCCATAGACGATGAAGTAAATGACGACCATCGAAAGGCCGAGCCAGATCAAAAACTTATAGACCGGCCCGACATTGATGTCGCCTTCTTCATGCTTGACACCCTCATTGCGGATGTCCGCCACATCGAGCTCGTGCTCGCGCTCGTGCTTCGGATCGTTCACGTGACTGCGTTGACCCTTCATAGTTAGTGTGCGCCTTTCGGATGAAGTGCAAGCTCAAGTTCGGGTTCACCTGTTGGTAGTAAATTACGCTTCTTGTACTGCCAGACGAACAGATAAACGAATAAGCCGACAAACCCGATAGGCGCTACGATATCCGCCCAGTTAAAGAAAAATACTTCACGATGCCAGTTCGGCTCGATGAGCCAGTACAGATCGATAATGCGCATAACGAAGAGCCAACCGGCCATAATGATAAGCCGCCGACCATTGCGCTTGAGATCGCGCGATAGCAAGATCGCGAACGGTATAATGAAGTGGAAGAAGATCACCAGATAAGCGACCCATTGCCATCCGCCATGAATGCGGTGGTGATACCATACGATCTCGTCCGGAAGATTACCTGCATAGGTAATGATCCACTGCGAGAAGCTGAGATATCCCCACAAAAAGTTAAAGGCGAACAGCAGTTTACCGAGATCATGCAAGTGGATCGGCTTAATAACGCTCGCCATCGGCTCTTGCTTGCTTAGAAGTACGAGCACGATGATCGTAAAGCTGAGCGCCATGATACCTTCGCCAACGATGATGATAAAGGCATAAATCGTCGAGTACCACTCCGGAGTGAGCGACATCATCCAGTCGATTGCCGCGAACGATACGATAAAGAAATAAAAGAATAGCGCGCCGCCCGAGAAATTCTCGAGCTTACGGCTCCAGCGAAATCCTGGCTCATTGTCCAAACGCTCAGAATACTTATTGACGACCATCGAGACGATGATCCAAAATGCGAAGAAGATAACCGCACGAATGATCCAGAACGGCGTATTGAGATATCCGGTCTTCTGCTGGAGGACCTCACTCGCATTGACGATATTGGGATCGGTCCACCGATAGAGGTCGTGCATTCCGAGAATGATCGGAATAAAAAGGACGGCCGTGACCGGAAGAATTCGAGAGCCCGCTTCGAACACCCGGCGTCCCATGACTCCCCAGGCGCCGCCGCTAACATATTGTAGCAGTAACAACCCCAGGCTGGCAACGCTCAGCCCGAAGAACACCATGTATCCAAGTAAATACGAATGGAAAAATTGCGTAGGCCCGGCGAGTGCGATCGAAGCAAGCAGCAACACAAAGCCGATCACCGCAGCGATGAGGCCGTTGCGCTGATACTTGCCAAACGAACTGGGGGCGGTATAATTATTCGTTGCCAAAGCTCTTACTTCAAATTCTGGACTTGGTCCGGTGGCACATCCGCAAGCTGCGCGTTCTGGCTAAGCTGTAATGCACGAATATATGCGATGATCGCCCAGCGCTCGTGCGGCGGGATCTGCATCGAATAATCCGGCATCGTACCAAAACCATTGGTAATTACATCGAAGAAATGTCCGAGTGGCGCCGTACGCAGGCGGTCCTGATGATAGGTCGGCGGCGGGCGAAATCCACGGAGCACGACCATACCTTTTCCATCTCCCATGACGCCATGACAGGGCGAACAATAGATATTGTACCGCTCCTGGCCACGATCTAAGATCTCGCGTGTGATCGGGAAAGGAAATTCGTTAACGTCCGCGCCAACGGCGGCATTAGCGGGCGTTGCTGTCGGCACGGTGGTAGCCGGAGCTGCTGCACCTTTCATTGCGGTATCTCCGCCTTTCGCCGCTGCTCCGCCAGCGCCCATCTTACCCGTATAAAACGCTTGATCTTCGCGCAAATAACCGCGCGGCACCGTACCATCGACAAGCGTACGGGAGGACAAGCTATCCGGAAAGATCTCACTACCGCGATAGGGCAGATATTTTGGTTGGTCCTGCATATCCTGCCGACACCCGACGGAATTAAGAATTAAGAAGGAAGAAGTAAGAATAAGGAATGCACGGATCCCTAATCCCCAACTCTTCATTCTTAATTGTTCATTCTTATTTAAGTTAGCCATTGACTTTCGTTACCTCCCGGGCGCTGGTTAACTTTAGCATGTCCATGATGGCATCTTCGTCATACATCGGGTCGCGTGCTTCGATGCAGAGGAAAAATCGATTATTGGTCGCCAAACTAAAATTCGGCACATTAAAGACCGGATGATATGGCTGCGGAAGGCCATTCATTATAAGCATTCCAAGTGCGCAGCTAAGACCGGCGATCAAGATCGTCGACTCGAAGGTGACTGGAATGAACATCGGCCACGGAATGAACGGACGGCCCGCGATATTCAGCGGGTACCATACCGATGCCGCACAGGATGCCAGCGTATATCCTCCGATCCCACCAAGCAGCCCTCCGATCAGTGTTGCCAGCGGCACCTTGTTATGATGGCGTTGAAAACCGATCGTCTCGGATACTTCTTCGATCGGGAACGGCGTGTAAGCGTCCATCACACGGTAACCGGCGGCGTACGCTTTATGCGTTGCGTCGATCAATGTGGCGGGGCTGTCGAACTCCGCCATGATACCATAGACCGGATACTTTTTCGATTGCTTCACGACGCCACCTCCTCTTCAAAGTCGGCCTCGTGACCTGGAGAATGCGCCACCGCAAGACTTGTCTTCAATTCAAACATCGGAATAGCCGGCATGGCACGCAGGAAGAGCAGCATTAAAGTCAGGAAGAAACCAAGCGTACCAGCAAAAGTCAGAATATCAAAGATCGTCGGCTTGAATGCACCCCACGAGCTCGGTAAGAAGTCGCGGTGCAAGCTAATGGCGATGATAACGAAGCGCTCGAGCCACATACCGATATTGACGATGATCGAGATCACAAATAGCAGGACCACGTTACTGCGGACTTTTCGCCACCAGAGGAATTGTGGTGTAATTACGTTGCAGAGAATGAGCGTCCAATAGAAGCTCGCGTACGGTCCGAACATGCGGTTGTACATCAAGAACTTCTCGTAACGGTTGCCGGAGTAGACAATACCAAAGAACGGCTCGAACGTGTAAGCATAACCAACGATAAGACCCGTCGCCAACATGACCTTACCCATGTTGTCGATGTGCTTCATCGTGATAAAATCTTCGAGGTGGAAGAGCTTGCGCGCAGGAATTGCAAGCGTTAATACCATCGCAAAGCCCGAGTAAACGGCGCCGGCAACGAAGTACGGCGGGAAGATCGTCGTATGCCAGCCGGGTACGATACCAACGGCGAAGTCCATACTAACGACCGAGTGAACCGATACAACGAGTGGCGTGCAAAGACCGGCAAGCAGCAAGCAAGCCGTTTCATAGCGGCTCCAATGACGTGTCGAACCGCGCCAGCCCATTGCGAGCGTGCCATAGATCTTCTTTACAAACAAGCTCTTGGCGCGATCGCGTAGTGTCGAAAGATCGGGGATGAGACCGATGTACCAGAATACGAGAGAAAGCGTGAAGTACGTCGATACCGCAAATACGTCCCACACGAGTGGACTCTTGAACTGCGGCCACACACCCATCGTATTCGGAAGTGGGAATAGCCAGTAGGCTAACCAGGGACGACCAGTATGGAAGATCGGAAAGAGACCCGCGCACATAACGGCGAAGATCGTCATTGTTTCCGAAAAACGGCTGATCGAGGTGCGCCACTCCTGTTTGAGGAGTAAAAGAATTGCCGAGATAAGCGTACCGGCATGACCGATACCGATCCACCAAACGAAGTTGGTGATATCCCAGGCCCAACCGACTGGCTGGTTATTACCCCAGATACCGATGCCCTTGAAAACAAGGACGGTCAGGGCAAAGAGTAGCGCAACTGTTCCTCCAACGCCAACCAGTAAGGCGCCAAACCACCACCGTGGCGTGCCCACCTTCAGGACGACGTTCGATATTGCTTCCGTGATCGACTCGAACGTATGCCCCGGCGCCATCACCGGTACGTCCAGTTTAGCACTGGCCGCCGTACGCATCGCCGGACGCTCGAGAACTTCTGCTGTGGTGTCGTAGGCCATGTCTTAGGCGCTCTCCTCCCAAAAACTTACTTTCTTCTCTGCCATTCGCTTGATCTCTGGATTCGGATTACGAACAGCACCCAAATAGGTCGTGCGCGGATGTGTATTCAGATCATCGAGCAGCGAGTAGTTGCGCGAGTCTGACTTCAGCTTGGCAACGCGGCTCGAAGGATCGTTAATATCTCCGAAGACGATCGCATCCGTCGGACATGCCGATTCACAAGCGGTAATGATCTCGCCATCGTGAATGCGACGATTCTCTTTTTCCGACTGGATCTTCGCGTTCTGAATACGCTGAACGCAATAGGTACACTTTTCCATGACACCGCGGCTGCGCACGCTGACTTCCGGATTGCGCATCATCTTGAATTGCGGCGTTGTCCAATCCTGGAATAACAGGAAGTTGAACCGGCGAACTTTATAAGGACAGTTGTTCGAGCAGTAACGGGTACCAACGCAACGGTTGTATACCATATCGTTCAAGCCCTCGGAGCTATGCGACGTCGCATCGACCGGACAGACGAGCTCGCACGGCGCTTCTTCGCACTGCATACATGGCACCGGCTGGAAGTATGTCTCTGGATCTTCCGCTGCTCCGGTGTAATAACGATCGACGCGGATCCAGTGCATTTCGCGACTGCGCAGTACCTGTTCTTTGCCGACCACTGGAATATTATTCTCGGATACACACGCGATCATGCAGGCATTGCAGCCGATACACGAGTTGAGGTCGATCGTCATGCCCCAGGCGTACCCCTTATACTCGTATTTCGGGAATAAGCCCATGTCCTTCGAAGGCTCTTTCTCCTTCTCATGGACGAAATCCGGTTTATTCTTAAACTCTTCGAAGCTGACCGCCCGAATGGCTTCGCGATCTTCGATCGTGAAGTGGATCTGCGTGCCCGCAAGCGGATAGGTCTTACCGGTCTTGCGAACTTTCGCACCGGTCGCAAACCACATGTTTTTCGTGGTGCGAATACGGCCGGCATCGAAACCGAGATCGTTACCAACGCGCCCCGCGCGTTTGCGGCCATATCCTAAATGCAGCGTGATCGTGTCATCCGGATGACCCGGAGCGATCCAGACCGGCGCATTGACCTTATAATCACCTACTTCAATATGAATAACATCGGCATCGTAATCACCGCCGCGCATTTGAAGCGTGGAATGAAGCCCCAGCTTTTCTGCGGTCGCAGTAGAAACCAGCGCTGCATTATCCCACGTCAGTTTGGAGATCGGCTTGGGAAGCTCCTGCAGCCAGCCGTTATTCGCATAGCGTCCGTCGAAGATCGATGGATCGGGACGAAAGACAATGTCAATTCCTTCCGCAGCCTGGAGCATCGGGCGCTGCGCTGCGATCGTCGGAGCGGCACCGCCAGCATTCGAGCTGGTATTTTGAACGTAGCCATCGTTCAGCGCCTTGCGCCACGTCTTCTCGACATCGGCGCTCTTCGCTCCACCAGTCCAATAATTCTTGATGATCTCGTGTGCTTCGAGCGTCGGGTTCTTCGTGAACGTCGTAAGCACTTCATGCGCGGTCTTACCGCCGTAAAGCGGCGCGATGAGCGGCTGAATAATGGTCGCTGTGCCATCGTGGGCACGCGCGTCACTCCACGACTCCAGGAAGTGAGCTTCCGGTATGTGCCAATGCGCAAGCTCGGACGTCTCGTCGCGGTACATGCCGTGGTGCACGATGAACGGCACCTTCTTCATTGCATCCGCAAAATTCAGATCGACCGGTGCAGAATAGACCGGGTTAACACCGCCGAGAATAACCAGTGTATCGACCTCGCCCTTTGCCATATCCTGTGCGAGATCGGTGATCGAACCGAGGTGATCGGTCGGCGCCATTTCGACCGGCGCGCCGTAAAATACGGTTTGCCCGACGTTACCCAGGGCCTGATTGATCTGCGCTGCAAGCGCATGAACGTAGGATGACTGCCACTCGCCCGCGATCACGATCGAGCGGCCCTTCATCGCAAGAAGGTCCTTCGCGACCGCATTGACGAATGCCTGTTGACGCTCGGTAAGCTGTCCGGTCGTAGCGGCACCCGCACCAAGCGCCGATGCTAAAGCACTCGCTACATTCTCAAACTCACTCGGGCGCACTGCGATACGATTATCCGCATTGGCGCCGGTCATCGTGACCGTTGTTTCGACCGCGTACATGCGGCTCATATCGGGGCTGCCCTGGCTTACGCGGCGGCGTTGGGCCCAATCGCGCGCATAGCGAACGCCGGTCGATGGATCGCTCATAAAATCGCTGTCGAGCGAAAGCACACGATCGGCTTTGTCGAAGCGATACATTAAATTCGTATTGCCGCCGACGGCAGTGATCTCGCCATTACCACGCGCCGGCTCATACTGATGCCACTTCGCTTGCGGCATATCAGCCATAATACCCTGGATCATCGCCACCATCGAAGGCGACGTGATCGATTCGCTCAGGAAGCGAAGCCCTTGTCCTTTGCTGGACTGAAGCAATCCGACTCGCCCTGCGATGGCGCCACCAAAGTCGCCCCAGGTCCGAATATCGCCCATGTAGCTGATCGACTGCGAGCGATCGGGATCATACAATCCGAGAATAGCGGCCTGCGCATAGATATCTGCCGCGCCGAGGCTTGCCGGATGATCGGGATTACCCTCGATCTTCGTCGGGCGGCCTTCATTGCTGCGGACGAGAAGACCAATAGCACCACCCGAGCGCGGCATGGCCGTCGCAAAATAGAGCGGCTTGCCCGGTACGATCTCTTCCGGCTGCTTGATATAAGGAATGACTTCCTCTTTCGGCTGGACCGTACACGCGGCCAAGCCCGCGACGCCTAAAGAGGCGCCCATCAACTTCAGGAACGAACGCCGGCTGAACGGATCGATCAGCACTTCCGACTGCGACGGATATTCGCGATTAACAAACTCGTCGAACTCCGGGCTATCGGCAAGCTCTTCGAGCGAACGCCAGTATTCCTTACCGTTCGCTGCGCGCTCTTTGGCGGGCACCGGGTTTCCGTTCGCGCTTAATACGGGAAGCTCGACGGCAATGCTAGTTTGTAGCCCATCCGGGCTGATTGAATTCACGTCAGCCATTATCTGTGACAAGTCGAGCAACTGGTTAAGACATCCGAGCCGAGAACGTTATACTCTTTCTTCAATTTTCGCCCAAGCTCTAATTGATTGGATGGCGGTGCATAGGCCATATTAAAGACCTGGCTTCGTGGGCGGAGGTATTGTTTCGGCGCACGATGGCACTGAATACACCATTCCATTTGAAGCGACGCTACTTGTGTAACGAGCGGCATCTGATCGACACGTCCGTGACAGGTAGCACAGCCTACACCTTTATTGATATGGATCGAGTGATTGAAGTAAACGTAATCGGGAAGATCGTGTATGCGGGTCCACTTGATCGGGATTCCCGTCTTCCAGCTCTGGCGGACCGGCTCTAAGTAGGTGGTCGTAGCCCACAACTGGGAGTGGCAGTTCATGCACGTCTTCGTCGGTGGCATACCGGCCGAAGCGCTGCTTTCCACCGAGGTATGGCAATAGCGGCAGTCGATACCATCATCGCCAACATGGTGCTTGTGGCTGAATTGCACCGGCTGGGTCTTTATGATATCGGTCTGATTCCAATAGGATGACCGCGGAATGCCAATGAAGATCATGTAGATCGCGAGCACCGCGATCGAACCCGAGCCCACGAGCGATGCCCGTGCAAGCGCGTTCGTACTTCTGCGAAAGATCTGAGCCATTAATTGATCAAGCCCTTGGGATAAACGACCCCGTGCATCGTGGACCAGATAACCGACGACTTTGCATTCCACTCCTGCGCTCGCATTCCGTGCGAGTGTAGAAAATGGGACATCGGGGTTACCCTTCCACTAAAAAATCTGGCAACAGACAGGGTCGGTAGTGCTCCGAAGCCATCGATAAAGATAGCTCTACTAGAGTCGTGCACCGGACCTGCCCCTCGAACACGCTATAATCCTGCGCCGACGAGGACGAACTCGTTCAGGATCAGGGTTATGACGCGTACGAAAATTGAAACGGCAAGCTTCCAGTCAACCGCACAACGATTCATTCATCGCGTAACGATGACGAATCATTCCCTTGAGACCGCTCGCAACATTTTTTTGTTACCCTAAAAACGAAAAAGCGAGGTTGCGAACGGCTGCGGTCTTGAGGTGGATAACGTGTTCATCCACTTGCAACGACTGCAAAAATAATAAAAAATGTGCGGCCTCGCACGAAATCGTATTTTTGCGGCACACAATTGATCACATACAGCGTATGAAGAACCTCAAACTGCTCTCCACCTACCAAACCGAATTTGAAGCTGAACTCGTCCGTGCCAAGCTCGAGCGTGAAGGCATTGAAGCTATGGTCGAAGCTCAGGACCGCTCCAACGTTTTGCCCTCCGTCGATTATGCTAACGGCTTCCACCTCTACGTCGAACCGGAAGATTACGATCGGGCCAAAGCGATCGTCGACTCGACCGAGGACGACCTGACTGATGACATGGAGACCGAGGGATAACGTGGGGTGGCAATACCCTCTTCTTAGCGCACAACATCCGAGATACGATCAAGCTCGATGGTTTCAGCCGATGAGCAAGCTGCTCGCTGCCTCACTACAAAACTGATAATTGGCGACACACCAATGCAATTAATGCTTTATTATAGCCTCATAAACCTGTTTGCAATTAGCCTTTAAAGCAATGTCGCTCGGTGTGAGGCCATTTTTATCTTTGATCGAATTACTTGCACCATGAGACAAGAGCTTCTCCGCCAGAACTAGATCACAGCGCTCTGCCGCCACATGCAATGGTGTTAGCCGCCATTTGCGATCTGTCAAAGATGGATTAGCATGATATTTTAAAAGGAGATCGATAATGGCCAAATAAATACGTCTGCGTGAGGCACCAGTGCTATCTCCGAATGTAATTTTATCAAAAGAACTTAGAGTGGAAGAATCTCTTGAGCCCACGAAAAGGTCGGTTGCCAATAACAAAGCGGATCCTAAACCATCGTTGAGATCGTTAACATCGGACCCATTTTGAAGAAGAAGCTCAACCGCCGCTTCTTGATGACCAAGAACTGCTTGAAAGAGAGCCGTTTCACCGTTATTGTTCTTTATATTTAGCTCTATGCCGTTAGCAATAAGGACCCGCATCGCTTCCAGGTTACCTCGGTAAGCAGCAACATGAAGAGCTGTTTGGCCTAGTGGATCTTTCGCGTCGATAGTTGCACCGTGCCTCAGAAGAATATCTAATGTGTGAAAGCTATTCTCGTCAGCACCCAGAACCACTAAGGGACCGACGATCGAATCATAACGATTAGGATTTGCCCCATGAGCTAACAATAATAACACTGATTCCGTATCATCGGTGGATAGCGCCAATTCCAATGGGGTGGCAAATCGCTCGTCAACCGCATTCGGGTCTGCGCCGCTCTCCAACAACTTACGTTCTTCAGTGTGGTCCTGGCGCTTGATCGCATCATTAAGCGCAGTTGTGTGTCGAGATGGAATATTCTGACAATAACTTTGACTTAAAGGCAAATAAATCAAACTAATAAAAAGGAAACACCTGGATATCTTCATTCTTTTAGTTTGCTTATCTTATCGTCTTACGAAGCGGCCACTTGGAAATATTAACAAAATACACGATTGGCGTTACAATGAGTTTAGCCGAGCTCCTTTTTTTCCCGGGTTGCCAAAAGCGGTAACCATACACGAGAAAGCGTGACTTATTCGGATCGGGAAATCTTTCTTCAAATTTCTCAAAATAGGAATATATACCCGCAAACAAATTGACTAAATCCGAATCTCCTTGAATGCACTGAGCTCTGGGATCGATAACTTCCGCACTGACGTGTTTTCTCCGATCATTATATAAATCCAGGGCAATCGTGCGCTCGCCCGACGCGGATAAAGCAACTCCGATCTTTCGAATATGGCAATCGATTATTATAGGATCAACCTCATCAGGAAGGCGTGGGGTGAAAGAATCAACAGTAATCGGACGCCGGCTTTTGAGTAACTCTGATAAACTAACACGTTTTGCTCCACCCCCGATACTCCACTCATAACCGCTATCCGCAAGCGTACGAACTTTAGTACGTGGCAAGCACTGGGAATAGCTCTGGCTTGCATAAATTAGTGTAACTAGTAGAGCAAAAAAGATTGCAGATCTCATTGGCCATGTAACCGGCAGGGACATCCCTTCGGCTTGTTCATCACTATGGTTTATATTCAAGACTTGATCTGTAAGTATCTCCCTTAGGACCAATTGTCATAGAAGCGGATATAATCTCTTTGATAAGAAAGGGAGCAGAGTTCGCAAGAAAGAATGAGGCCGTGGTCCTAAGAGAAGGTAAGGAAGACGTATCTTTTGAACGTATCTCATTCCAGTATTCATAGTGATTGACGTGATAAGAATGGCCGCTTATTGCTAAATCTGTATCACCGACAAAAAGGCACTTACCTTTGGTCGTGATATAATCGCCAAGGGCCATCGGTATTGAATCGACTGTTAGCCTGGTCTGACCAGAACGCGAGTTGAGAGCGGTTGGCAAAGATATCATTCCGAAGTCCGGTGTGCCAAAGATAACCACGATATTATGCTGAAGTAAAAACTGATAAAAGAACTTTGAATTCGAATCAACTAAAGCGGCAGCGAAGACTCGTGGGACACCACCAGAAGTTAAATATGGTCGGATAGTGTCGGCGTGTTCGATAGGATCGGTTGAGTTACCAAAAGTGTGAAATATAAAAGTAAACCGCTCAGGCTGTGACTGCGCGCGCAAATCACATCGCGATAAAATTACGAGCAGTGAGCAAGTAAAAAGAACCTTAATAGTGGAGGCGAGCACGTAATTCTTATAAAAAGGCCATTGCCGATCAAAACTGACTTGCAAACTTACAAAGGTTTTTCTCTTTGCCCTCCTCTGAAGTACATCCCTATTCACTTAAGGCTCACGGGACGCAATAACCTTCGAATGTTTGTATCGGGACATGCACTACATAGATCGAAGGGAGTTTGGTTATTGTAGTCACGAAGAGCGGTGTTAGCGTTATGATCGAGCAGTAGTCGAATAGTTTCTAGATCACACGCTTGAGCTGCCGCGTGCAAAGGAGTGATTCGCCATTTGGCATCTTGAATATTTGGAGAAGCACCTGCATCCAATAATATATTTATTATACGAGAATATCTTTTTCTTCTTACTACTCCTGTCGAATCGTGCCAGGTCGTCCAGTCAGAAAACTTGCGTAGCGCCGGATTCGAATGCCCTTCCAGAAAAATAACCGCGTCCATTAACGGAGAGAACTGTAAGTCGCCCATATCATTGACATTCTCTTTACGCGCCACCAATTCCGATACCATGTCTGGATTACCTGCCTTCACTGCATTCCGAATCAACGAATTCTCACCCGTATCCCATGTATTGGGATGCGAAAAACGTTTAAGCAGTTCTGCCGCTGTCTCATTATCATTATACCGTATCGCGTGCACCAACTCGCTCTGTTCTGACTTAGTCAGTTCGCCTTCCGTACGCGAAGCGCACGCGGCGTTACCCAATATAAGTAACGCCGCACAACAAATTAAAACGAATTGATTTGTCAGCATGTCGAGAAATTAGCAGCTATGGCCTAAGTCACCTTCAATTTTAATATCCAAAACTATCAGACAGCTGCTTCGATTCGAGAGTGACTCTAATTTAAAACCATTGCCGATCAAAACTGACCTTGCAAGCTTACAAAGAGATTTTTCCGCAGGGTTCTTCCAGATTAACGCCTCTTGGCGCTCCGTCGAAATTACCTCTTGTTAGTTAGGAGGCGGTGGAGGTACGTTTATAGGAGGCGCAACTCGTGGAGGCTTATCTCCCGAAAAATCGCATCCATAGTCATTCTCCGAAAGAAAATACCATTCCCCTGTAAACTCCCAGTCCACATGACGATAATTCGCGTTGTACCGAGAAACAGAAGCCGACGGGATTCCAAGAACATGTTTGCAGCTATCGAGCAACAGATTCCAACTAGATTTAGGAGCAGAAAAAATAAAATTTAAAAGTCGATCATTACTATCGAATTTAAGAATACATCGGCCATGAGTTCCTAATAAATAAACTTCATTGAAGAACTCATGATCATGGGAATTGCTATCAGGTCTCGACCGCCTTATTCGCTTGTATACCTCTTCTTTGGATAGGCCAACCCATAAAGTCGATGCGCTCTTAACGACAGGAGGAGGAACCTGAATCTCGTGCACTAAGGGAGTTTCCTCTTCAAGAGGTATCGCTCACTTTTGCGAATTACAAGCGGACACTGAAAGAGCGATGACAGGAATTAATAGTAATTTTAAGAATGTCACATCGCAATATACGAATAAGAATTACGGCCAAATTGGACATTGACGATGCAATGGGAAATCTATTTCTTAGCAGTTGCATCAAATCGAGCAACGGACGAAAGTAGATTGAAATCCAGCGTCCTATAAAGTCTCTCCACAAAATTATTATTCCAAAAGAAATAGGTGCCTATATGGGAACCTTTGGAGATGGATTCGTGTTCTATTACTTCCGGGTTGGAGTGCCCTCAGACACGAAAAAAAATACTCCTAGCGGTTCCGATCCTACCAGGCAAACACGCCTCTGTCCGTACAGGCATCTAGAGATTAGACTTCGTGCGTGATCCCTACCACATTGAAGATAGATCGTCGCTACGGTCCTACACGAAGTCCGAACTCTGAAAAGAAGAAGCCACCCGCGCTACTGGTTCGGAGACATTGATGGACCTCGTTCTTTGACAG
>JAJPIO010000011.1 GCA_021324735.1 Bacteroidota bacterium | reverse complement strand
GAAGTGTCGTTCACGCTTCCGGTAGCGTCCGAAGTGACGGTTCGCGTGCTCGACGTGACGGGTAAGCCGGTGTGGAATGGCGTAACGAACGAGCAGATGTCGGCGGGTACGCAGACGGTCCGCATGGACCTCACGAACCTGGCGAGCGGCACGTACGTCTACGAACTCGTGGCGGTCGATGCCAATGGCAAAGCCACCACTATCTCCAAAAAGCTCACGCTGGAGAAACAATAAGTCTAATCCTCTCTTAAGAGGGGTTCAGAACTCAAACTGCCTGGCCATTTTGGCCGGGCAGTTTGCATTTATAGTGGGGAGTACAGTTAATCACGGCTAATGAAACTTGCGCCGTAAACGAGGATGTTCTCGCCTTCCCCAAGCGATTAGATTCACAAAAAATTGGCTAAAAACTCCCCAATTGGTAAAAGGATAGAATGAACGACGGTATAAAACGGCAAGAGATTTCGCAGCGTATTGGCGCAGAGCTGAGCGAGCGCCAGCGTGAGATCTTACGTCTTATAGTCCAGCATTACGTCCTTACGGCTAATCCGGTCGGCTCGCGGTATCTTTCCCGGGTAAGTTCGCTCGGACTGAGCGATGCGACCACACGTAATGTCATGGCCGATCTGGAATACCTGGGCTATGTCGGACACCCACACACGAGCGCCGGCCGTATGCCAACGGATAAGGGCTATCGCGTATACGTGGATGACCTGATGGCGCGCGAGCAAATTACTGCGGCAGAGCGCAAGGCGGTGGCGCAATCACTTGCCAATGCTGTGACAGCAGAAGACGTGCTGGAAGCATCGTCGGACGTATTAGCCAGCCTTTCCCGGCAGCTTTCCATGGTGCTCTTGCCAGCGCTCGACGAAGGTGTTCTGGAGCGCGTGGAGATAGCGCCGTTATCATCGAACCGGATTCTTGTGGTGCTCGTGGCATCGAGCGGGCGCGTACGTACCGTTACCCTCGAAATGGAGAGTGCGCTGAGGCAATCCAAACTGGATGAGCTACGGATCTTACTGAATGAACGCCTGGCAGGGCTGACATTTCGAGAGGTAAAAGCGACCTTTCGCGAACGAGTGCGCGACCTTTCAGAGCATGATAAATCAATATTACGGCTCTTTATTGATGCGCCGGAAAAGCTCTTTGATGATAGCGGATCAGAACGAGTGAAGATCAGTGGTGCGCGAAATATCTTTTCACAGCCTGAATTTCAACGACGCGACGTTACCAAGGGTGAAGAATTTCAGAGCATTATTGAACTCATCGATAACGAGGAGGTCGTTATCCATGTATTGGAGCGGTCCGGGGGCCATGCCGACGACATAACGAATGGCGGAATAGCGATCCGTATAGGAAGTGAGCTCGAGGAGCGAAACATGACGGGCTATAGCCTTATCTGCACGAAATATCAAATTGGTGGAGAAAAAGGCATTATTGGCCTTATTGGCCCAAAACGCATGGACTACGGGCGCATTGCTCCGCTCGTCGAGTATGTGGCACGTGCTATGTCCGGTGTTCTTGCCAATAAATAACTTATCTCTTATAGCACCGTATGAGCAATAGCAATCGTGAGAATACAAACGATAGCAATATTGAAGTGAAACATAACGAAGAATCATCGGAAGAACGCACACAAATGCTCGACGAGAAGATCGCGGAGGTCGAACGCGCCCTCGAAGAGACACGCGATCAGCTCTTACGTCGAACGGCAGAGTTGGACAATATGCGCCGGCGCCACCTGCAGGAGCGTGAACAATTGATCTTTGAAGGTAACAAACGGCTCATATCCGATTTGCTGGGAGTCGTTGACGATCTCGAGCGAACGCTCGAACATGCTTCCGAAGAGAAGGACCCTATGACACAAGGGATCGAGCTAGTACATAAAAGTTTTTTAAAAACGCTCGAGCGTTATGGAGTAAAACCGATGCAAACGGTCGGTGATCCATTCGACCCGATGAAGCATGATGCCTTAATGGAAGAGCCTCGGACTGATATGGCACCAGGGCTTGTTACCCGCGAGATCCAGCGGGGCTATATGTTAAACGATACGGTTTTGCGGCATGCGAAAGTCTTTGTCTCAAAGTCGCCGGAATAAATTATAGGAGCAGCAACGTACGTGAAGCGTGATTATTATGAGGTTTTAGGAGTCGAACGATCGGCAACGGTTGAAGAGGTAAAGAAATCATACCGTAGGCTTGCGCTTCAGTATCACCCGGATCGCAATCCGGATAATAAGGAAGCCGAGGAGAAATTCAAAGAAGCCACCGAAGCGTATGAAGTTTTAAGCGACGGTGATAAGCGGGCTCGCTATGATCGCTTCGGACATCAAGGCGTTCGTTCGTCTGATTTTGGGCAATACCAAAACGCAAATGATATTTTCTCACACTTCGCCGATATTTTTGGCGGAATGGGAGGCGGTGGTATTTTCGAGCAGTTCTTTGGTGGTGGCGGTGGCCATAATCCGAATGCACCAGAACGCGGCGCCGATATTCAGATACCGCTCGCATTAACGCTGGAAGAAATTGCCACCGGTGTAGAAAAAACCATCAAAGTCCGCCATCTCAAAACATGCTCGACGTGCCATGGCTCCGGAGCGAAAAATGGAACGGCTGTTGATACCTGTCAGACATGTCACGGTTCTGGTCAAATACGCCAAGTACGCTCGATGGGCTTCGGCCAATTTGTCAATGTGACCGTATGTCCTACCTGTCGAGGCGCGGGACAATCGATCCGCGAAGTATGTGACGTTTGCCGAGGTGAAGGCCGACTGCAGGAAGAAACGACATTAAAGGTTAACGTACCGGCCGGAGTAAGCGAAGGGAATTACCTCACGCTTGGTGGCCAGGGTCATGCGGGACGGCGTGGAGGCCATGCTGGTAATGCATTGGTTGTGATCCAGGAGCTCGAGCACGAGCTATTCATTCGCGATGGCGACGATGTTGTGCTCGATCTCGAAATAACCGTACCTCAGGCGCTGCTCGGCGCAGAAGTGGAAGTGCCAACGTTAAGCGGCCATTCGCTGCTGAAGATCCAAGCCGGTACTCCGGCTGGAACATTGCTCCGCATGCGCGGAAAAGGTATTCAGCATTTAAGCCAGAGTGGCAAAGGTGACGAACTCGTCCGAATTCAGATCGCTACTCCGAGTAAACTGACAAAAGAAGAGCGCGAATTGCTCGAGAAGCTTTCGCGACTCGAACATTTTAAGGTTGCTGCTCCCGAGGGTTCTCCTGAAACGAAAGGCAAAGAATCGAAGGCCGAAGCAACCGGTTTCTTTCATAACGTCCGCGAGATCTTTACGTAATAGGTTCGGACGACGGGTCTTCCAAAGAGGCTAACTATATTAGCCTCGTCATTTATTATAAAAAATGCAGGTCCGAGAAAAACTCGGCGGTCTCATTCGGCGAATAACACAATTCGCATCGCAATTTTATACTCCTCGTGAATTGCGGGCTCTCCTATTATTCCTGCTTACCGGCGTCGCGGTGTTGTTGTTCCGCTTTGGAAAGCAGATCTATGGAACAGCGTTTCCTTCTGCGGTATCGACAGAAGAATTAGCGCAGAAGCATCAGCAGGATAGTCTATTCTTTGCTTTAAGCGCTGCCGCGAATGCACGCGATTCGTTATTCTTCTCTTTGCCGGAGGATTCCCTATTGCCCTCTTCGCAGCGTCACCCTCAGCATCACTCGAAAGAAGAAGGGCTGTTGCCGCACTCCATATCGTTAAACAAGGGTTCGAAAGAGGAGCTGACACGGTTACCGGGAGTAGGTCCGACAACAGCGGAGCGCATTCTTGAATATCGTTCGGAGCGCGGCAAATTTCGCTCGTTAGAAGAGCTTAAAAATATCCACGGATTTGGAGATGCCCGCTTCGACCGAATGAAGCAGTATCTTAGGCTCGATTGACCCTAAGTTTTAGAGAACCCGAAGGTCTTTCGGTGAAGTCGTCAGGACTTCACAGCCTTCCCGACGGATAACAACGTCATCTTCGATGCGAACGCCGCCCACACCATCGAGATAAATGCCCGGTTCGATCGTAACGACCATGTTCGGCTCGAGTTTGTACCGTTCACCACGCTGTGAGACTTTTGGCAATTCATGGACTTCAATGCCAAGCCCATGACCCGTCGAATGACCGAACTTCGAACCGTAGCCGTGTAGCGTGATATAATCACGGGCAACGCTATCTAACTCGCGAGCGCTCATGCCAGCCTGCACTTTGTCGATCGCACGCTGCTGTGCTGCACGCACGATCTCGTAGATCTTCTGCAGTTCTTGTGGGATCTTGCCAACGGCAACCGTGCGCGTCATATCGGAATTGAACCCTTTAAAGACGCAGCCAAAATCGAGGGTGACTAACTCGCCTTTGCGGATCTTTTTATCGCTTGCCGCGCCGTGTGGCAGTGCCGACCGCTCACCGCTGGCAACAATAATGTTGAAGGCTTCTTTTTCGCCGCCGCATAGTCTGGTTTGATATGCTATCTCCGCCGATATTTCGCGCTCGGTCACGCCTGGCTTAATGCACGGTATAACTTTTTCGTAGACCTTATCGCCAATTTCCGCAGCCTTGCGGATCGCACCGATCTCATCTTCCGATTTGATCATGACCAGCTTTTCGACGACATCGATCTGGGGGTCGAGCTTCACATGCCGGAATTTCGTCCGGAGGAAGTCATACATCGCGTAGCTAATGTGGTTCTTTTCGAAGCCGAGATGATCGTAATCGGCAAAAAGCTGCTTCTCGACAAGCGTATCAGGAATTGTGCGATCTCGATCCACGATCGAAATCTTTGCACCGACAACCTCCTGCTTGACCTGCGATTTATAGCGGAAATCAGTAAAAAAATGAGGCTTTCCTTGCGAGGGCACCAGCAAAATTCCATTGGAGCCTGTATAGCCGATCAAGTATTGGATATGAGGTAAATGCGTGATCAATAACGCATCGAGTCCGATATCTTTAACGGTCTTTTGTAATTTTGCTAATCGAGCCATCCGTGTGAGGCAAGTAAAAAACCAATGTACGCGGGCAGATTTGAGAGGCCCGAGCGATTCTTCGGGGCGGTTAACATTGCGCCCCGCAATAAAGCTTCACTAAAACGCGACAGGAATATGGCCGAAATAGCGAGGAATTGCGAGTTAGTCGCTGTGTTGGTCCTCGGCGTGCTCTGTATTTTTCGTACTTGGCGAGGAAAGTCGGGGCCATGCCCTTGTTAATCGAGTGGCAAGCTCCTCGGGTACCTCATGGACCATTCCAGGGACAATCTGCAATTCAAACGGCACATGACCAGCCTGACATGCCCGGGATGCCTGTTCAATGGATGACCGAAATCCGATCGTCTCTAACGCTCCGCTCATAGCGAAAATGTGTAAGCCGTTTGCAGAACAGGATCGTATTAATTCCTGCGGCAATGGGCGGTCGAGATAGCCAGAAACAGAAATGATACCGGAGACTCTATCTGAGTGTACCATCCCATACTTAATAGCTGTAAGTGCCCCTTGCGAGAAGCCAGCGATAAATAGTTTAGGATGGTAGCCACACTGCTGCTCGTAACGCTCGATAAGTCCGGAGATGTATTGCTCGCAATTGTTAAAATTGTCATCCCAACTGTTGTTAAGAGAAGAATGTCGAACGCAGCCGGGAGGAATAAGCACAGCAACATTCAGCGAATCTGCAACGGCTACCCAATGAGACGCGAATTCACGATACGAGGCATTGCCTCCATGTAATGCGATGATAAGTGGGCGGTGAATATGAAGAGAATCGAGGAGCCGTGGTGATAAGGAATCGAACGCAAAAAAACGTCTCGGTTTACCACTGGAAGTGAGACCATCATTTTTTTTGCAATAAGGAAGAATTACGATCGGTGATTGATTCTCCCAATGCTGTTTCGTTTTTCCCTGCACTAACTCATACTCATGTATGACGGAATCGAGCCAGTGATCCCCGACAATCTGACAAAGCACAGGGTCTGTTCGCAAAACGGAGAAATTCCAAAACTCCAACTGCAAAGCAGCCAGAACGGCAGAGCGAGTTTGCGTTGTATCACTCAGTCGAGCAGAGGTGCTTGCCAACCCATACTGGGCTACGCCTTCATACCATTTTAAAGAGCGGCTCTTATGTGTTGGACATAATTCGACGATCGAACGAAAAAGATCTCGCGCATGGCGAATATCCCTTTGCGCATAAGCAACGCCTGCCTCATGCCATAGTTCGGAAACGACCTTTCTAACATTGACATTAGACGCCCCGGTTTTTTCAATACCTGCCTTGTCACTCGGGGCTGAAAGTACGGTCGAGAGAACAAGCACGGCAAACAGACTTGCCATATAGTTAAATTTGAGCAGGAGCCTTTAACGGCAAGACCCCTTAGTTACCAAACGATCCGCTTGTAGCGAATTTTTTCTTGTAGAGAGGTTTCCGCCTGCAAAGGGGTAGCAGAAAACCAAGAAGCAAGCTTCTTTTGAATAAGACACCGGTTAAACCCTTTTTATAACAGACTTTTAAAAAAGGTTGTATAAATGTAACCAAAGTATGTAAGACCGTTTTTTATTGGACATGCTTCGTCTGCGGCTTATCCTCTGGTACTCCTTCCTGGTGGTTCTCACCATTAGCGCCATAGGCCTATTTCAATATTTCAGCATTCGCCAGTCCTTGTTTCAAGCGCTGGATGCCTCGCTTATCGACGATGCCCGGACGACACTGACGCTTATTTCTACTTTGCCGCCCAATGCTAATACTCGCCAGTTGCATTTGCATGGAGAAGTCCATTCCGCCAATTCGCTTCGTGAACTGATCGACCGGGCGCTTACCGAAGTGCCGCCAACCCTGAAAGGTCCCGAACTTGCCGATAAAGTTGTTAGCGAAATTATTGATCAGGTCCTTACGGAGCTTTCGTTTGAAGACTCGACGGGCAAAATGGCCGATCCGCTGGATGCGATCGTAGAACGATCGGTCTCGAGTCGCAGAAATAATTTGGTCGAGATCTATGCTGTGGTCCATGACTCGAGCGGTCGCCGCCGAGACGATGAATTTTTCCGTACTCCTAATTTAGGCCAGGATACGATGATGCGGCTGGTTCGCGCTGCTCGAATGAAGGCGCAAACGGATACGACTTCTGCTTATCACACCGTTCGTATTCGCAATGAGCGTGTACGGGTAGCGCGGGCCCACAACGATCGATTCGATGTATATGTAGGATATCCAGTAACAGATATCGAGCAGAGCCTCGCGAGTGTACGCTCATCGTTTTATATTGGGATTCCGCTCGCACTGGCAATCTCTATCTTAGGAGGGTTATGGCTTGCTCGTAAAGCATTGCGCCCGATCGAACAGATAGCTGATACAGCACGAGATATTAGCGCAAAGAACCTCTCGCAACGTATCGATCTTCCGGGAAAGACCGATCATGAGTTGGTCACACTCACCGAAACATTGAACTCGATGTTCGCTCGCCTTGAAAGCTCATTCCAGCAAGTGACGCAATTTACTTCGGATGCGTCGCACGAACTCAAAACTCCGCTTGCCATTATGAAGGGCGAGATCGAGCAGGCCGAACGGCACCTCGATTCTGCACATGAGATCAGTCCGGACGAAGCGCATCAGGTGCTAGGTAGTGTGATGGAGGAAGTAGAACGCATGCAGCGCATTGTCGAAGGCCTGCTCCTGCTTTCGCGCGCTGACGATCGCAAACTTCCATTGCAGCGGGAAGAGATAAGTATCTATGAGTATTTGGAATCGCTTTGCGAAGATGGGGCAATATTAGCCGAAGAGCGCGGCCTCGATCTTACGGGTCAGCTCGATCAGCGTGCACGACATAAAAAAGTATTTGCAGATACAACGCGGCTCTATCAGGTCGTGATGAACTTACTCGATAATGCGCTAAAGTATACTCCGGCTGGTGGACGTGTCATCTTATTTCTTAACAGCTCAGACCATGAAGTGCGATTTGGTGTAGCAGATACCGGGATTGGTATCTCTAAAGAAGATCTTCCGAAAGTATTTCGCCGATTTTATCGCACGGACGAGGCGCGTACCGGCCCCCACGGAGATGCAGAGCGTTCGCTCGGGTTGGGACTCGCGATCGTAAAGTCGATCGTCGAAGCACACGGCGGCTCCATCGGCGTCGAAAGCGAATTGGGTAAAGGTACGCGCTTTACTATCACGATGCCTGCTGTGAATTAGGGGCCGTATTTTTGACCGAGATACTCGGAAGAAAGATGGTCACCAAACGGTTAATCAGTAATTGATTCTGTTTGTTATAGATCCCATGCAGCGAGTCCTTATTTTCTCCGCACTCTTGATTCTTTTTTTTGTAGCTAACGGTAACGCTCAGGTTATCGACTTATACTCTCGAATCACTGATCCGCGAGGTATTGCAATACTCAGTGTTCCAGACTCAAGTCCAACGAGGAGTGTGTGCTTTCATGGTGATGCAAGATGGAAGCTTGATAGCACCGACATGAGTGGTATAGTCGCCGAAGATACGGGTTCTGGTGTGATCACTCATATCTGGAGTACGGCGAATGTTGACGATAGCCTCGTTACCATGAAGTTGTATATCGATGATACGCTTCTTATATCCGATCATTATAGAGAATTTTTTTCGACGCTTCCAAATGCATTTCGACCTCCTTTAGATACGTTTGCTAATGGAGCATATACCTGGGATGTACAAATTCCTTATCATCATGGCTTTAAGTGGACTCTGAAAACGCCTGATCCAAATATGTACTTCGCCATAATGTGGCATCATGTGGAGGAACATGTATTGCCATGGATGCCACTGAAAACAACGATTACGACATTTACAAATCAGGGCGGGGCTGAAAAAAGGTTAAAGCTTGAGGAATCGCCTTGGAGGGACTCATCAGCAGTAGTTATAAGTCGTTGCGATACGCTTCATAACGGAACAATAAGCTCTCAAATTATTAAAGGACCCGGGATGATTCAAATGCTGCGCTTTCAACTTTCGTCGTATGATACGAAGCTGTTGGACAGCACGTGGTTAAATCTGTATTGGGATCATGCTTCGCTCCCTTCGGTACATGTGCCATTGAAGGACTTTTTTCTCTCGCCAGTTAATGTTACGCGGGTTCGAGCATTCCAAATTCATGCGGATGTGGATTCAGGCTTTATTTGCTATTTCCCCATGCCGTTCTTCGACCAGGCAAGGATTGAACTTATTCACAGTAGCGAAACACCGCTCACTGTGACGTCAACAATTCAATATAGCAAAGAAAATATTGACCGAAAAATCTACGGATATTTCCATGCGGACTTTAGTGAATCGAATCCCACTAAATACCACGTCTATCATCCGGTAGTTCATACCATTGGACGTGGCCGATACATTGGTATGAGCTTCGGAGTTATGGATCATCCATATGCCGTATTTCTTGAAGGAGACCCGATCTTCGATGTTGATTCAAACTCGGATTACCATATTCGGTATACAGGAGGGGAAGACTACTTCGATGCAGCATGGTGGTTTAGTAATGGCATTTTTACTTTTCCTTTTTCCGGTTATACCGATTTTATAGATCAGTTTTACCGATTCCAATATCTTGATTGCGGAGAATTTAATAGTTCATTTGACTTTGTCCTGCAGCCTGGCGGTAATGCCGATATATATGATCATTATAGGACGGTAGGGTATTATTACAAACATTGGACTCCATTTTGGGCAAGTTGTGACACTATTATCGGCGGCAAGTCCTGGATGATCAATGGTGCAGGATATTCTCCAAACTCCAATGTTAAGATCGAGCTTGGACCGTATTCTCTGTGGGCTATGACCGACTCACATGGCCTGCTTCAGGTGAACGTGACCGTACCATTGTCATGGGATGCCGGAGTGTATCGACTTACCGTGGCCGGTGAAACGTCTCCACAAAAGTATTATGTAATTAGAACTCCCGCCATTCGTACCATAACCGATACGTTGCCGATAACGCTACGATCAAGAGATAGCCTTGTAGTAAGCGGTACATGTTTCCGGGCTCGAGAACGAGTAAGCTTTTATCTTGATAGCATTCCGCTTGATCAATATATTATTACCGATTCTGCAGGCGATTTTCAAACGGTGCTACGAATCCCATATCTTCCTGATCGATCATATCTACTTGTTGCGCGAGGAAGCAAATCAGGTAATGCTACGGCGCAAGATCGTATAACGATAACAAGATCCTTATTGCTGGAATTTGAGGATATGATGCCGCCCCTCGATAAAACCTCGGGGAGCTGTTGGGCAGAAAACGTAAGTTACCTTTGGGAAGCGTGCTGGAGTAAGCAGACGTTTGTGTACTTTAAACCAGATACGATTTTTACAGGCGCCCACTTAACGTTCAGATTTTATACCGATCACCCCGATACGTTTGCAATAGCGTTTCATAATAGTGTTGGGAAAGATCTTGGCATTTATTCGATCGCAATCGATAATGATCTCGTAGGTAATGTTGATGGTTTTAGCGGCCGCAGATTGGACTGGGATCCTTATCCATCGAGACCGATCAGTTGCGGCACACATTTCTTGGATTCTGGCATACACACTATTCGATTTATCTGTACCGGAAAAGAGGATAGCGCTAAGAATTATTGGATCGAACCGGACGTACTTGTGCTCATCCCAACTACAACATTGCCACCAGTACCTGGTACGATATTGGGCAGCGTACTGGATACTGAGCCGACGTTCGATACTACTCCATCCGCCATTTCGCTAATATTAAACCCAAATCCAGTTACAGGGTCTTCAATTAAGGTTGGATTTGGTTCACCGGGTAGCAGCGAATTTCAGGGCAGCATTGAAGCATTAACGTTGCAGGACGAGCTCGGGCGAAGTTGGAGTCCTAACTTTAGGGGTGTTTTTAATGGTGGGCAATTGGAAGGAAATTTATTGGTTGGAACACTGCCTCCTGGAATTTACTATCTTAGGGCTACTATTCGTCGTTCTGACGGCTTTTTAATACAGACTCCTCGAGTACGATTTGTGCGTGAGTAAATAAATACTTAATAGAAATTAAGAATCTCAAAAACCGGAATTGTTGAATATTTCGCGAAGTTAGCTCCGTAAATTAAGACGGCCTGCCTTAAAAGAGCATTACTCTCGCGGGTCTCGAATGATGATAACTCTGACTGCATGACCCTTTTTACAGCATTACCGTGAAACACTTGCCGTTCGTTGCTATCGCTTCTACCTTCACCATCGGCGGCGTACTCTTCCTGGCTTCTCACTCGTTAACAAATTCGTCGGCAAATGCCGCATCCCATCTGCATGCTATGCAGGTGCCTCAGCAAAATCCTGATCAACATCGAGCACCTCTTCCCTCCGCAGAGCGTCCGTCGATGATCGCTCCGGCCCGTTCGGCAGAACGTCCGAAGGTAGAGCCGAAAGCAGAGGTTGCTGAACACCATAGTGGCGAGCACTTTTATAGAGCGAATGCTGCAAAGCGAGATGAATTATGCCGAAAACTCGAGCAGCGCCGCGCACTATTGCGTCAGGAGCGAAAAACCGCCCCTCATAATGAGGAATAAGGTTCTTAGAAGAGAATAGAGGGCTTTTGGCTAAAAAATTGTAATTTGATACTTCGGAACTTCGGCATAGGGTCCGGAGTTGTAAAGACGCATCAGAGAAAAAAAGTGTGAGACTTATAGATGTAGGCGGGTTCCATTTAGGCCGTTTGTATCTAAAGTCAAGGTGAGAGAAAAGACACTGTTGGCCTCATTGGAGCAATCCAGTGAGGCCGCAGTGTTTTTTATGCGGTTCCTATCGGTGGTAGAAGTTCTTAAAAACGCCGAATTCTAAGTATATAATGCGTTTTTTATGCGTCGAATAGTACGCGCATGGCAGGCCGGCGCTTGAAGTTTTGTACTCCCCGACGGTGATGTAACCGAACAGACCGGCCCGACAACCGTTGTAACTCGGATTGCATTCGTATCCGGTCCACGAGGGACCATTCCGCTTCGGTATCGAAACGCACGCTCATTTCAATATTTTGGGACTGTTCCGGAGTATTGCTTCGGTCGATCGACAGTTCGGCAACTCTCCAACGGCGGCAAAACTCTTCAATATGTTCGCGTGACAGCTCGAATGTATGCATGTACAAAACAAGATTATAGAAACAGATGAAAACAAATGGGGATAGACCCTAAAGATCAGCAATAACCATTCCGTAATTAAGCGGATTTAATCCCGGCAATACGTTTAGGTCCAAAAATGACCGGTAGCTTTCGATCCAGTTTCTTTCGACGCTCTAATAGCTGCGCCGCCGCTTTCTCCCATACTTTTGTCATGTAGATGATACCGACGAAAACGGCTATCAGCAGTCCTGCCGCAAATACCAGCAGAAAAAAAAGAACTTCTCGTGCTATTCCCATAATGCGGGGGAAACAGAGCGAAGATCATCCCATTCGCGCCTTTTTCAAAGACTTGAAATGCTTTGCCTGACTAAGAAATAAGAATAAAAAAGGCTGCAACCGCAGCCTTTAAAAATGCTCTTAAGTTTGTAAAGTTAGGTCCTTATTCCGTACCCGACGCCACGCTCTGATATAATCAGGCGATCCTTTTCATCTCGGCCGGCATCGATCTTTTCACGTAGGCGCTTAATGTACACATCGATCACATTGGAGCCCATCGTGAACGAGTATCCCCAGACATGTTGTGTTATTACGGCACGAGAAAGAATCCGGCCCTTATTTCTCATTAGGTACTCCAGCAATTCATACTCTTTTACAGTAAGAGGAATATGCTGGTCTTCATCCGTGCCAGCTTTCTTGCGGCGAGCGGTGTGTGTGACCGTGTCCAGCACAAGATCTCGAGAAAGAAGTTGTGTTTTCTTTTCAATATCGGAACGGCGTAACAGCGATCGTACGCGAGCAGAAAGCTCTTCGAATAAAAACGGTTTTGTGAGGTAATCATCTGCGCCGGCATCGAGTCCCTCGACCTTTTCTCCGATCTCGGTTTTGGCGGTCAGGCATAGGATCGGCACATTACGCTTGGCTGCACGAATTTCTTTGATTACCTCGATGCCCGATTTTTTGGGCATCATAATGTCAGTGATGATGAGGTCGTAAGCTTCGTTGAGCGCTCGCTGGAGTCCTTCTTCGCCGTCCAATGCGACGTCAACATCGTATTTCTCTTCTCGGAGACCTTGTTCGAGAAATCGAGCTACCTTTTTTTCATCCTCAATTACGAGTATGCGCATACCTAATTAATGTTCGTAGGCGAGAGCGGCAATCGGATAAGGGTGAAAGTATTGTTTCTAATTGCCAGCTTTCGTCTGTTTATGAATGATGCAACATCTATGCTCAATGAAGCATAGATGACCATAAAGCCGGTTTTAAGCGATTTAGAGCACTTAGGGAAGTTCTCTAAATTGCTCGTAGTTGTCAGTTTTTGACGGCGGCCTTTCAGGAAGGCTTCCGCCAATGGATGATGACAGACGACGCAGTTTATACAATATTAACCATTTTTTGCGCTCCTCATCTGAAAAGCAGACTTCTAATGAAAACCTAACTAAAGTTGCGTAGGATTTTTTAAATGGAGTAAGCGTTGGCATCGCTTCTTACTTTTCAAATCACGATATTGAACCCTGATCCATTTCGTGCCGCTTTCGAAAGCTATCTGGAGCGTTCTATTCCGGAAGAGCCGGAAAGCTTATACGACCCCGTTCGCACCTGCATTAAAAGCGGAGGTAAGCGATTACGTCCCATCCTTACGGCGCTCTGTGCAGGTGTAGAAGAAAGGGATTTATCCTGGTTAGGAAGTGCCGCCGCAGTTGAGCTATTGCACACGTTCACGCTCGTCCATGATGACATTATGGATAATGCGGCCACCAGGCGGGGAATACCAACCGTGCACGTTCAATATGGGCGTGACGCTGCTATCCTTTCCGGGGATGTGATTGTCGCGTTAGCAGTAAAAGCATTGGCAGAATCCGGTTCACAGGCAATACAGCAAAAGCTCGAAGAATTTGCGAAAGGCTTTCAGGCAGTATGCGATGGGCAGGCGCTCGATAAAGAATATGAGGTAAGAAGTTCGCTCTCGCAAAAGGAATATATTGCTATGATCGAACTAAAAACGTCGCGTATGTTCGAACTGGCAGCCGTGTTGGGTGCACTTGACGGCCCTATTCACGACCTTGAAGCCATACGCCTTTTCGCTCGTAATATTGGTCTTGCATTTCAAATTCAGGATGATATACTGGATCTTACCGGGGACGAAAAATTTGGCAAAACGATCGGTGGTGATGTACTGGAAGGCAAGAGAACGATACTCTTCGTTTTGGCAATGGAGAAATATAACGCGTGCGGTGAGAGCGATCGTATTTTGCTCGACAGACTGAGAGATCGTAAAGCGAGTGAAGATAACATTAGGCCGATTCGCGCGTTATTTGAACGAATGGGAGTGTTAAATGAAGCACGCACCATTGCAGAACGGTATACAGACGACGCTGAAGCTCATCTGTTGAACGTTCGCTCGGGCGCACAGCGCGACAATTTGCGGGCATTCGGTCAGTGGCTTTTGGGACGAGCCATTTGATCGTGGTGCAGCCGCTCACTTTTTTCTGCATTTTTGGGGTTATAGTAGTGTGTTAGTATTCGAGCCAGCCGATTCCAGGTGATCCATCGGACCGTGACCATAAAGAACCGTGCGGGCTTGCATACGCGGCCAGCTGCGGCTATTGTTAAACTTGCCAGCAAGTTTCAATCGGAGTTCTATATTATTAAAGAGGGCTTCCGTATTAATGGCAAGTCGATCATTGGTGTAATGACGCTTGCAGCAGCTCAGGGCACACCCATCGAATTAGAATTCGACGGCCCCGACGAAGAGCAGGCGATGAAAGAGATGGTCGAATATTTCGAAAAAGGATTTGAGGAAGAGATCTAATCCCATTACGCTTGATCGTTCATCCAAAAAATAAAGAACCGAAGGAAACGCTGCGATTTAGTGGGATCGCGGCGAGCCGTGGTATTGCTATTGGTCCGGCATACCGATACTTTCGGACGCTCCTGTATGCGGAAGACCGCACTCTGACTCCGGATGAAGTGGGGCATGAGATCGAACGATTCGATACGGCAGTGCAAAAGGCTCGGCAGGAGATCGAGAAGGTCCGCCGAGTGGCGGAGCAAAAAGTGGGTACGCCAGCCTCTTCCATCTTCGAGGCACAGATGATGATGGTCTCGGACGAATTTATTCTCAGCACCATCCGACAGCGTATCAAGCATGATCTTAAACCAGCTGCGTATGCGGTCGATATAGAATTCTCTGCCCATCAGCACATGCTGGAGACGGGCGATAATCCACTGATGCGCGAACGCGCGGATGATGTTGAAGATATCAAGCAACGGTTGCTTCGTTATTTGCTCGATCGGAAAAAGTGGCTCTCGAAGATCGATGTACCATCGATTCTGGTCGCCGAAATGATCACGCCCGCCGATGCAATACTGTTCGCACGTTCATCCGTGCTCGGTTTTGCGATCGATGGAGGTGGCGTTACCAGTCACGTTGCAATTCTTGCGCGTTCACTGGGGCTTCCAGCTCTTGTGGCGCTGCATTCTGCCGCCGAACACATCGAGACAGGCGATATTATCATCCTCGATGGTGAGCGAGGCGAACTCATCGTTTCTCCTGATGCCGAAACACTGAAAGGATACGAACAAGAACAGAGCTATGTACTTGGCAGTGGAGTCGATCTTACTGGCCCCCTCTTGGAAGAGGATGCACCGGCTTCGCGTACAGAAGATGGTCATCCCATTAAACTGCTGATGAATCTGGAATTTGGCAGTGAGGTCGCGATCGTTGAAGCGGAGCGATTGTCAGATTCCACGGCTGCTTCGGGCGGAGGCAAACGTCTTGGGCTTGGTCTCGTTCGTACCGAGCATTTCCTCTTGCTTCATGATGATTTCCCGACCGAGGAAGATCAGACCTCACTCTATCGTGATCTTGCAGAGCGCTTTTATCCTGCTCCAGTGACGCTTCGTACGTTTGACGTTGGTGGTGATAAAGTACTAAGTGGATCCTACCGGGAAGATAATCCTTTTCTCGGTTGGCGTGGGCTTCGCATCTCGCTCGACGAACCCGATCTTTTTTTGGCACAACTTCGCGCGATCCTTCGCGCATCTGCTCGTAACAATGTTCGACTGATGTTCCCAATGGTCACGAATGTGGATGAGCTGAGCCGAGCACTTGCTTTTTTGAGTGAGGCAAAAGAATCGCTTCGATCGACCGGGGAAGCGTTCGATGAGAAGTTGCCAGTCGGAATTATGATCGAAGTGCCGAGCGCAGCGATCATGGCCGCGTCGTTCGTGCCTATGGTCGATTACTTTTCGATCGGTTCGAATGACCTCACGCAATATACACTTGCGGTCGATCGTGGCAACGATCTAATTTCCACGCTCTACCAGGAGCTGCATCCAGCGGTGTTAAAACTCATTCTGATGACTGCTGAAGCGGGACGCAACGGTGGAAAGCCGGTCTCGATATGCGGCGAGTTAGGAAGTTATCCATTAGCAACTCCTTTATTGGTGGGCATGGGGATCGAAGAGATCTCGGTTGCACCGTCGGCTTTGCGGGCATTAGCTGCACGAATAAAGCTGCTTAATTATCAAGAATGTAAAGATCTCGCGAAGCGCATTCTTTCCAATTCCTTTTCTCCAGAAGACGTTAAGCGGCAAATTCTGGAATTCCTCTCTGCACGACAACTCATCGATCCCTTCAGCGAAACCACCTTGCGGTCCGGATTTGGAGCGAGACTGATCAAACGGTAACCGGACGAGGAGTGCTTGAGGTTATATGCGTTTTATCTCGAACGGTTAAAAGCGCCACACAAAATTTGCTACTGGTGCCAGCATTGGAAGAGTGAAATACATAAATCCGAAATCGGACGAAAAATTGCTGCTCTCGACACGAAAGGCGCCGATAACGCCAAGCTTCACGCCGCCCGCTACATCGTGGTCCCATGCTTCGGCGACGAACCGAACATTGTCATTACCTAAAAGAGGGGTATCGAATCCGACGCCAGCTCCCAGACCACCGGTATAGAGGAATGTAAATTGGCCGTAAGGCACAACATTCACTGTTATGAGCGGATCGTCTCCCCCGTTGGGAGTAGAAGAAGCGATCTTGTAAAAGATAAGACCAGTAAAGCGCGATTGGGTCGGCGTTTCATAGGTAAGTGAGCCGAAGAGATGCCACAATGTATTATCACTGGTCAGGCGAAGGAAATTGAGTCCTCCGGCTAGCGAAAGCCCCTGATCGTCGTACAGTGTTATTTTGCTTTGAAGGAATCCGAATTGAGAGCGAAATGCAACGGTCGGCATGACAGTAAATCCCCCGCTAAGGGAGAGTACATCTCCAAAGCCGTATCCCGCCTGCATAAATGCTAATTCCCAGAACCCGAAATATCCACCCTCGATCGGTTTGCCGGTCGGCATGATAAAATGGCGATAACCATCACGAACGGAATCGAGGGGAGCTGCCGTGACACGCATCGCGATAACCAGGAAGGAGAGTACGAGAAGGCTTTTGCGCATACTCGGGGCCGATTAATAATTAAGAAAATTAATAATTAATAGAGGATATTAGTGCCTTGTCCCACCTCTATTAATTGTTCTTGCTAATCGCTAATTATTAGAGCATTCCCAGCCGCTTCCGCATGAACCACTCGGCACCAAAGAAGACGATCGCAAGCACGAGCAGCGGCCAGCTATTCCACACCTCATAGTCATGTTTATTCGTGATCTCCTTGGGTTGAAACCGCGGACTATGTAAAATATCGCTGAGTAGATTCGCTGCGGTTTCAGGCGTGTAGAACTTCCCGCCGGTCCGTTCGGCAAGCGCACGAAGAATATCGCTTCTCATTCGTGGCTCTGCAAGCTCAATGTTGAAATCGCCAACGTTAAAGCGCCCATCATCGGTACCCAGTTGTTTGCCACCGGAGGTGGCCGTACCTTTATACTCGTAATCGCCTTTCGGAAGTCCTTGCGGGATGGCTACGCTGTACCGGCCATTGCCAGTCGCTTCAAGAGTAAGATCGATCGGTCGAAAATTTTGCGGCCCAGTAATATGCACGCTTACCTCCGCATGCTCGACCGGCGTCATGCTTTCATCATAAACCTGACCAAGAAAGTCGATACGCTCGCCAGCCTGATAAACGCGCCGGCTGGGCTCGATGCGGACACGCTTGTTCTCTTCCTGCGTCGTAAGCCATCGCATGGAGTTGGCAAGGAAGAGATCGAGAGCGCTGATCGAGGTATCCCCTTTACCCTCATACGATTTTTCTCTTCCAAAGGCAGTGAGCTTCCATTGCCAAATGCCATAGCCAGTAAGCGCGAGCTGCCGTGCATTCGCGATCGAACGTGCTACCAGCATAGGTTCTGGCATCGTCGTCCCTTGAAGTGTTGCCCAGGCGAGTATTTGACTTTCGGGGCGAGCATCGAAATGGGTTTCGGTCTTATAGAGCGGTGGGAGTCCTTCCCATGTGTTCTTCGACATTCCTGCCGGCACATGAAAGATGGGACTTTCTGCATTTGCCGGATTGATCGCAAAGCCGGCTTTATACTCATTCGGCGATGCCATACGTGCATTTGTTCGAATGGGCAATGCATCGCCAAGCTCCGCCAGCTTCCCAAGGTCCAATTGATGCGACGGAATAAAAAGCAGCGACCGGTTTTCGCGCATGAGTAGCTCTCGAACGAGTGCGATCGATTCTTCCGAACTCGATGCGATCGGAAAACCGGCGAGTACCACCAGATCGACCTGACCTAATTTATCGCGGGTTGGGGTACCTTCATAAAATTCAGGTCCCTGCTTTTGAATGTACGTCGAAAGAGAGAGTGTTGGGTTCTCGGAAAAGAACTGCCGTAAAAAACCAACATCGCTCGACGGTGCTCCGGCAAAAAGAACGACGTGAAATTTATTTTTTAAAACCTTGACATACGTAATACGAAGGTTATTCTTATCCGTTGCTTCGCCGGAAAGGGCAGAGAGCCTCGCCGTTAGCTTCTTTGTACCTTCAGATTGCGGCGTATATTGAAAGCTAACGGCTTCATCGCCCATGGGCCGAGAAAGCTCGATCGTTTTTTCTCCGATCTTTTGTGACTCCTCGAATAGCTCGACGGTCACATGTTCTCCCGGCTTAATGCCTCCATAGTGAAGTGTAATATCAACAGGCTGAGCGGCTCCGACCGTAGCGACTTCATTCGTAAAAAGCTCGGTCAATGCGACATCCCGAGGCTCCGTAGAATCGCCCAGACCGACTGCGTATACCGGTACACCAAGATCTTGCGCCGGAAAGACAGGATTTTCACCGGCAGTAAACGCGCCGTCAGTATACAGCACGATCGCTTCGGTGTTTGCCGTCTTTCGCGCATCACGGATCGTACGGAAGATACTGGAAAGATCGGTTGCCCCTGTCGTTGCCTGAATGCTATCGACCGATGTATGATTGGGGAACGGTCGAGTTTGATCGCCGACGGTATATAAGCTAACTTGCTTCTCGTCGCCGATTATCGCCTGCGGAATGACATCGTGTACGCTTCGCAACATTACATCACGGCGCGTTACTGCTCCCGGCGCGAGAGCATGTCCTCGCTCTGGCAACGCCATCGACTGCGAGTTATCCAGGACGAGAGCAAGCGAAGGCGTTACTTTTTCGCTTGTTGTCGAGCTTAGGATCGGTTGAAAGATCGCGAATAGCAGGGCAGCCAAACCCAGCGATCGGAGAACGATCAGCGTATTTCGTTTGCCGGGCGTTGTACGTGGGATCGTGTTACGATACGACCAGATCGCGATACCAACGCTTGCTAAGAGTATGAGTAGGCACAGCCACCACGGACCAGCTACCAGGTTAAGTGAGAGGCGACCCATCAAGTGAGTGGAGAAACTATTTTAGTTGCCATTCGAGTGTTTTCGAACGGAGTGCTTCCGGCGAAAGTTGCGGCGTGTTGGATGAGCGTTCGTTCATACCTACAGTCGAAAGCTCCGAGTACATTCCTTTTGCCGCACGCTGACGTAAAGCCTCGAACAAACACACAGCAGAAGCTACCGAGACATTTAGGCTTTCTGCCATGCCCATCATTGGTATATAGACGAGTTCGTCCGCGAGACGAACCACTTCATCCGAAATACCGCGATGCTCATTGCCAAGGACTATTGCGGTCGGCTTAGTAAAATCGCAGGCGAAGAGCGAGCGAGCGGTTTGATCGAGACGTGTGGCGATGATAGAATATCCTTCACCGTGGAGTTTATCGAAGCACTCCTGTACTGATCTATGCCGTTCGTACTCTAACCATTTATGGGCACCGCGCGAAGGTCCGTTATCTACTTTGGGAAAGCTTTCGATATAATAAAGCAGATGAACTGTGAGCACACCTACGGCATCACACGAACGAAGGATCGCGCTGACGTTATGAGGATCGTGAATATTCTCGAGCACGACGGTGAGAGTCGGTTGCCGGTTGGCAAGTGCGCGATCGATCTTCTCCGATCGTTCTGCTGACTTAAAATTGAAAGAATCGTTACCCATACAAAGAAGGGTTTAAGTGTGCAAGGTCGAGGAAATGGTACGATTTGGTAAAAGTATACGAATCCTAAACCCTGTCTAAAAAACTGGCGAGCGCTTCTGCCCATTCCTCGGGTCGTTCGACGGCCGTTAGGTGTGCTGCTCCTTTGATCTCGACGAACGTAGAATCTTCCAGTTTACTTGCCATCGTTCGCATGACCTCCGGCCTTGCGATCGTGTCCCGAGAGCCCGCGATAACAAGGGACGGGACGGTGACCAGTGGTAAAAGATCGTTCGAATCGTGACGTGCGGCCATTGCATGGAGCGCTGCAACGATCGCTTCCGGTTTTGCTTCACTGATCCACGAGCGAATATCGATCGCAATTTCGGGATCGGTATTTTCAGTTACAAACTTGGAATAGAGCCGGTCGATTGCTGCCTCGGATCCGCGCTCGTTCGTATCCTGCGCAAAACTCATGCGGTCCTCTTTTTCCACCTTCGTATCTGCTTCCGCTTTGGTGTTTGAAAGGGCTAATGCGCGAACGAGGCCAGGATTCATCCGATAGAATTCGAACGCCTGATATCCGCCGAGGCTGAGCCCCGCGACGGTTACCTTCTTCCGTGAATGCTCTTCGATCGCGGCACGAAGCTCGAGCGGAAGAGCAGCCAGACTCCAGTTATTCCTTATTTGTGACTCGCCAAACCCGGGAAAATCTACGATCAAAAAAGCAGTGTCATCTCGCAACGATTCCAGATGTGAAACCATCCGCATCCACATGGTACCGGAAAGCGGAAATGCGTGAAGTAATACGACAAGATGTTCTGCGCTCGAAGCGCATGGCAAAAAACGTGTATTGAGCAACATAATTACAAAAGAGAGCAACGGATGGCCGAAAATCCATCGTACAAAAATACGGCGAGGGGAAGCTAAAAGCGACGAATAAGCTGGGCCTGGTCGCCCAAGGTATATCTCATGTCATATTTGTAGGACAACTGCTCGATCAGGACCGGACCGACATTCTTTGCAAAATAAACTACCCAATAAAATGGTGCGGTCTGTAGTGTATCAGTACCGATCATGGGTGTATAAGCAATACGGAAAGAGTCGCCAAAAACACTATCTGCTCCGGCGCGAACAGGCGGAATGTGAAGCGTATCATCACGGTCTAGCACACGCGCAATGATGGGTACGCCGCTCGTTAGTCCCGGCCCGGATAAGGTACCGGCATTCCATGTCTTGCCGGAATCCATTTGTGGTCGGTAAAGAAGCAGTAAGCTTCCTCGTGCAGAATCTTTACCAAAAAAATATCCTGCCGGCAAACTAAAGATTGAATTTGCGCCCATACTATCTATAAGAATAGAATCGGCGGTGCCGGTCCGTTTTAGCGCCACGCCATTGGTAGCCGCATCGTAAACGTGGATATTGTCTTGCGAGGTGAGTATATGTTCCTGTGGTGCGCCATTGCGAATGACATTGTAATCGATGCCTCGCTGAAGGTTTGGTCCTTGCCAGAAAAAATCCTGGGCCTGGAACGGCGCGCCGATCGATGCACTTGGCGGATCGATCGGTTGCGAGCAACTATACATGATCGCTCCAAGAACGATGACAGAAAGAAAAGCCGGTAGTTTTACTGTCATATACGGTAGCGCAGGCCTGCGCGCAGACCTACGAGCGAGGTATACGTGGTCGGTGCAAAACCATTGTTGTGAACGGTGCCAACAATACCATTGGTGGAAGTCGAGGAAGTGGATTGCACCGGTGTACCGAATATACGTCCTGCTGTCAGGTTCATATCGAATACAAGGCTCGATGTCAGAACTCGTGACACACCGATAGTACCGATGAGCGTTCCTTCTCCGTTGAGCGTCATGCCAGGTGCAACACCAATTCGAATCGGCCAGTCACTCTCTGGAGCAATCGTATAGTGTAGCGTGATCGAGCCGTAATATGCTATATCCTGAGTGAACGAACTCGAATAAAATATATGACTATAATCGGTGTAGCCAACGGGCGCCGATGAATCGACACGTTGTACCATCGTTGCGCGAAGGATCTCACCGGCTTCGAGGCCAATTGCAAAATTGGGTGTGATGTCCCAATCGAAAGTAAGTGCAAGCGGACTCGTAAATTGTGTAGCCGGGGATGGTAGTGTAGAAAGTTGAGGCAAGTACGCCGCGCCGAGTAAACCATTCACGCCGAGTGATAATGGATGAATGCCAGCCGGTCCGCCGAGCGCGATCTCGTGTAGTGTATGTGCTATCGCGGTCCCAGGAATGGCGATAGCCTGATCGTAACTCTTTACGGAAGAGAGAGAAGCTTCTTCAGAGTGATCGTTACTAACAGATGTGCTTTGTATCGGCTCGTTACCCGAATTAAGCGTAGGGTTGGCAGGCGCCTGCTGTACGCTTTGAGGCCTATTAGTAGCAGCTAAATTCCTGTGAATATTATTTATAGGCAAATCTGGCTGCTGCAACTGGCTTTGCGCTACATCATATTGATGCGTGACCTGTAAGTTATTCCGAGTTGCGGCGAAATTCCGTGATGTGTTTGCAGTTGTACTCTCAATAATGTTCGATCGAACAGCGAAGAAAGTAAGTCCGGCGAGAAGCGCGAAGGCGCCTACTCCCATGCTCGTTCGGAACGGATGGGTAGCCATCCACCGAGTAAGGCCGGAGAATGGCGTTCGAGCGAGTGGCGCCAGTTTTCCGCGTCCTGCAAGAGCTGGCAACCGCTCCGCCAAGGCACGCTCTGTTTCGAGCGGTACGCTATACGCTTTCTTGCCGAGCGCAAGAATATCTTTTAAGCGTAAATGCTCTTCCAGCAATGCTCGCTTTTCCGGGCTCACAGCAAGCGTCTCCAGGAGCTCTTCGCTCTCCTGTTCGCCCAGCGAACCATCTAAATATGCGAGTATTTTATCTTCCACTATCATAATCGTCTCGTCAATTGCAAATCATTGTATGTCGTGGTCACATTGCAAGTTCGTTCGAGAGTAATTCACGCATGCGCTGTTTTGCACGATAAATCCTAACTTTTGTCATCCCCAGTGTTGTGCCGGTCATCGTAGCGATCTCTCGATAACTGAAGCCATCGAATTCCCGTAATATGAACGGTTCACGAAATTCTACCGGCAATGATTGAAGCGCCTCTTCTAATTTTCGGCGAAGAAAATGCTGCTCCTCATTATACTCCGGAGCGAGGCTTCGGTCGAACGATTCCAACCGCGTTTGTTCCTCTAATTTTTCGCAGGGTCGCTCATTGCGGATCGCATTAAGGCACATATTTCGAGCGATCATATAGATCCACCCGACGACATTTGTCCCGCTCCGAAATTGCTCGGCCTTTTCGAAGGCCTTAATAAACACTTCCTGAAAGACGTCGCTCGCTTTATCCCGGTCGCCTCCCATCATTCGGAGGCAATAGGTATAGATCTCCGATTTATGCCGCTCATATAACTCAGCAAATGCCCGTTCGTCACCGTGTTCGCGAAATCGCACGAGCAGTTCGGCATCCGATAGCGATGCAATGCCATCATTCATTGCCGCCGCATACCGAGTGAAGGCCTCCTTGCGCTCGGTGCGAAGCGAAGACTCCGTTCGATGTGAACGATTATGAGAACCGAGCTTCGATTCACGAGAGTTGGGCTGCACTGCGTCGTTCAAAGGGGCTGGCACACCTGCGGCAACGGTGGATACGATTCCGGACTGGGAAGCAGGCGACGATCTCCGGACTCCTAAGTCCGGTCCGGTTGCCTGCCGGTTGAGCGTCCGCGGTAATGCCATTCCCTGAAAAAACACGGCCCGAGGGGAGAAGTTACAAGTGATATAGGGTCATTTTTAGATATATATCTTCTATGGGAAACGAAAGGAAGAAGGCCATTTTTCTTTCGACCTGTAACAAAAGCTCATAATGCGAATTCTTTTACAGCGGGTTAGCCGTGCCTCGGTAAGGGTCGTGCTGGAAGATGGCAGCAGGGAATTGACCGGTACCATTGCGAATGGACTGCTAGCGCTCGTGGGTATTCGTGAAAGCGATACGCTCGAGGAAGTCCGATGGATGGTCGAAAAAGTAGCCCAAATTCGCATTTTCGAAGACAATTTGGGCAAAATGAACCTGTCTGTCGAGGATATCGGCGGTAGCGTACTGGCAGTAAGTCAGTTCACGCTATATGGCGATCTTCCGAAAGGTAATAGACCGAGCTTCATTCGAGCGGCTGAGCCAGGCAAGGCCGAACACCTTTACAATCAGTTCGTCAGTCAGTTACGGACTCGGTTAGGCGAGGCTCGGGTAGCCGAAGGCCGATTCAGGGCAAAAATGGTAGTCGAACTGACGAATGACGGCCCGGTTACGATCATGCTGGAGCGCGAATCGACTGCCAAATCGGGATAAATATTTGAAAAGTTACTTTTTTTAGCCTCATGTGTCTTCCTGATATGTCAGGTACGAGTGACTCATGTTCGAGTGATATTTCATTTGGTCGCTCATCGGCAATCACACATTGGCGATTCTGCTTTCAAATGTCGTATTTTCGCGACTGTCGGTCCGCACGGATGAAGGAAGTCGATCTTTTGGGTCGAACCTCATTCATGCGATATCTTTAACTCTTATAGGACCCTACGCTATGAATTCAAAAAGCCCGATACGGATGTCCGGTAATTTCAATCGTTCTCTAACAAGCCTCGCGCTCACGATCCTCTTTGTAGTTGCGTTACTGGCGATCGCACCTCATCGCTCGTTTGCCAATGGCGATTGTGTCGATTGCGATGTCACCTCCAACAGTACACCGAAAAGCAGCGGTACCGATTTTCTTCTTTGCTTCGAACAAAATATCGATCCGACTCAAACCTTTGGTGATAGTTCCTATATCGAGATCTATATGGCTTCGCTTGGCGATGTTGATACGGTAACGATCACGTCGCGCCGTTATCCGAATTTCAAAAAAGTGTTCGTACTGCAGCCGAATGGATCTCAAACGTATCGCATTACGAATGACCCAGCGTTGTGGGATCTCTGGATCACCAGTCATGGCGATACCGATAACCGGGTTGTACGCGTGCAGTCTTCAGCGCCGATCGCGTGCTACGGAATGAATTATAAAGTCTTTTCCGCAGACGCATTCCTCGCCCTGCCACACCAATCCTCCGGTACCGATTATCGAATTCTTTCATATCAGAATTCGACAAATCCCGTAATTGATACAAGCACGTGGTTGCCATCACAATTTGCTGTAGCGGCTTTTGAAGATAATACGATCGTTACACTCACGCCATCGGCGCCTACGCTGGGCGGTCATGCCGCAGGTGTACCGTTCCAGGTTACACTCCAAAGCGGCCAATGCGTCCAGCTTCAAACCGATCAGCGTATTCCGGGTCTCGATCTGACCGGTTCAATGGTATCCGCAAACCATCCCGTAGCGGTATACGGTAGTCATGCTCGCACAGAAATCCCTGCTGGCTTTATCAATACGCAAGGTAACACCAGCCGCGATATGCTACTCGAGGCAATGCTGCCGACAAGCGTATGGGGACATGCGTTCGTTCTGAATGCAGTCGATGTTTTAGATGATGGTTCAAAGAACCCCGGCGGTGACCTCATGCGGGTCCTTGCGCTGGATGACAATACTACCGTTACGGTTAACGGTGTGAATTGGGTAACGTTGAATCGCAATCAATTCGCAGATTCACTTATTCATAAGCCCGTTCTGGTTCAGGGTACGAATCCTCTTCAGGTTGGAGAGTATTTCCATACCTCGTTTACTGGCGGCGGTAATGGCGATCCTTCGCTTGCGCTCGTTCCTCCGGTCGATCAGTCCTATAATAACTTTACATTCTTTGCAAGCACTGACCCAGCTTTTGCCGTCCAACACTTAGCCATTGCAACGGAGGCGCGTTCGAAAGGGACGATTACGCTTAACGGTTCGCCAATACCGGCTGCCGCATTTACCACGGTGCCTGGTACCTATAATGGTAATTCTTATGCGTTTGTGGATTGGTCCGGACTTAAACCTGGCGCAAATGTTATCACGAGCACATCCACTCCGGATCAGGGATTTACGATCCTAAGCTATGGCATGGGGCCCGTTATTTCGTATGGTTATACGGCGGGCGCTTTGCTCGTACCAAAGCGTGCTCTTTTCATCGAGTATCCGCCCGAAGCAAAAAATGGGCATCATGGAAATACGATCGACTTCCGCAATACTTGTTATGCACCAGTCTATCTTGATAGCGCCGTCTTTGTAACGAACAGCACACTTCCGACCGGTATTCACTTCAGGGAAGATGTTGCAAGTGATATTGGGCGCTTAGATATTGGTGGCACGGCCCAGATACATCTCGTGACTGATCGCGCGCTTTCCGATCCGATACGCGGCACGGTAAAAATTTATAGTCATACCGCAGCACAGTTCAATCTCGAGCCGGCCGAACGCGACTTTACGTTCTATCCGGATGCAGCAGCCGGTGTGACCCCCGGAGCACCGACGGTGCTGGGGGTGACTGCATCGCCGAATCCATTTTCGCTTTACACGACGATCAGTTTTTCGATGCCGGCTTCCGGCGATCTCGATATCGTCTTGTATGATGAACTGGGTCGTGAAGTTCGACACATAGCAAATTCGCAGTTCGCGATGGGGCCATACAGCATCCGTATCGAGCGCTTCGGACTTCCAAGAGGTTTTTATACCTGCATCCTCTCTTCAGAGAAACTTAATATTAAGGAGCGCGTGGCTATTGTGGCCGGTGAGTAAACAGTGCTAACATACCAAGAGTGGGAAACGGAGAGAGAATTATCGTACAAGAACGGCAACACTAAGCCGTTTTACTCTCTCCGTTTACTTTCACTTGTTGTAACGTTTGCTCTTGCGCTTACACTTCGTCCGTTAACAGCGGCGGCCTCTTCTCCTTCCTGGTGTGCCGCTGGTACCGAATTCTACGCGACATTTTTGCCGGTGGTGGGAAGTTCAGATACGAACACACAATATTCCGAACGCTCACTGTTCATTTCCTCTCGTGCACCAACAAAGGTTACGATCGAGACTTTTAATAATACGTACAAGAGAACAGTGGTCGTTTCTCCGGGTACTGTTACCAGAATCGATCTCCCTATTAATGCCGGATTAGGACGCAATGATTATGAAGTTGCTCGTTCGAACGTCGTCCATATCTATTCCAATGAGACGATCACTGTTTATGGCTTAGCACATAACTATTTAAGCTCCGATGGATTTTTGATCTATCCGGTGCAATCGTTGGGTACCGTTTATATGGTGATGAGTTTGCCTAACGCTGTTAATTATGACCCAACAGATTTCAGCGTCAATCCTCGAAGCGAATTCGCTGTCGTAGCTACACAGGATAATACGAATGTTTCGATCAGGTTAACAGCGACATCGTATTCTGGCAGTTTATTACCAAATATTACATATAATATCACTCTTAAACGCGGCCAAACATATATGGTGATGGCGCGCGATACCGGCGTTCAGATGCCGGCTAATTCCGGCCATTATGTTGCATCTGTAAACGCGCCCTCTTGTGACCTTACCGGTACATCTATAATATCGGATAAGCCGATTGCAGTGTTCAGTGGGCACGAACGTGCCGCTACACCGAGCAGCCTTGAATTTACATTTCAAGATCCTTCGCGAGATCATTTAGCGGAGCAGCTGATCCCTGTTTCTCAATGGGGTACAAGGTTCGTCGTAGTTGCTTCCGGTCAGGATGCCAACAATAAACGTGCGGCTGGAGGAAATCTTATTCGTGTGCTCTCATCTGCGGATGGAGCGCATATTCGTGTAAATGGTACGGTAGTCGCAACATTGCCGAAGGGAGGGTACTACGATTTCATGTCGGGTGCCGCTTCCTTTATTCAAAGTGATGTCCCGGTTCTTGTTGCCGATTTTATGCAGAGCTGTAACCTGCCGGCCGACAAACAAGGCGATCCGGATATGACGTTGGTCCGCCCTATTGATCTCTTTAGTAATTACTATACTCTTCCAGGATGGGATAATGAGATCGATCCGTTCAACGGAACGCCGGTATTTGCCGAACCCCACATACTTGTTGTGTGTGATGCCTCGGCGATAACGACTACTTTGCTGAGCGGTGCTGCGCTTACTGGACCGTGGACGCCCATCGCCGGGACCAATTACGTATACGGAATATTCAATTGTGGCACAGAAGAGCAGCGCATTGAAAGCCCGCTACCATGCTATGCCGAGTCGTTTGCATTCGGATACCAGGATTCCTATACATTCGCAGGCGGCGGTGATTATGCGTATGTCGATAGCCTATATGCAGCTGATCTCGATTTTAAGGCGATTTCCGTAGCATCTACAAAAAATCTTTCGAGCACACTAAAAACATCCATCGCTCCGATGGAGAAGGATACCGTGCTGGTGTACGGTTACGAGTGGGTAAGTGGTGATACACTTAATTTCGATCTGCCACAGAGCCCTTTCCAGCCACAAGCCATCGTTCCTGGCGCGACACTCACTGTACCCATCACATTTCACCCGAATGAAACCCGACCGTATGCCGCAACTTTTCGCGTATGGTCGAACGCCGTTAATCCGGTCTTCGTACATGTGCGTGGCAGCGGACTTCTGCCCCGCATTAAAGTATTTCCACTAACGATCGATTTCGGGAGAGTACGGCTCGGCATCAAACGAGATAGCGCGTTCGTCATTCAGGATACCGGTAACTCGCCGCTTACACTGCAGGACCTTGTTTACCAAAATTCGATCGTTAGCGATCAGTTTACGGCCCAAAATCTTGGTTCGAAAAATGCACAACTTGTACTTCAGCCGGGTACCGCGGTGGTGGATTCTGTGCATTATCTGCCAACAAAGCTCGGGCAGTTTGTAGAACATATTCCGATCTTTAGCGATGATCCAGTCCAGGGTCTTAGCAATCCGCCAACGGTAACTCTTATTGGTACCGGTGTTAATCCGATCGTTGTATCGTCGGGTCATGATTTCGGGTCGTTGCGCGTACTAAATGCTTCATCTATTGATACCGTCGCGATCGTAAACCGAGGTACCGATAGCACTGCTATCGATAGCGTTACGATCGATCAGTCATTATCAACAGGTCTTGCCGATTTTACCGTTGTTCTCGACTCATTCCCGCCTGCCAACAAGAAAAATTTTCCAGTTTCGTTAGAATATCAGGGACCGGATACTATTCGAACGTTCACCATACAATTTCATCCGCTCTCGTTAGGAAAGAAGCAACTTGCCGTTCGAATTCATACGACAGATGGAGAAGTGCTGCACGACGTATTCACCGGTGTTGGTGTAGAACCGCTCGTGCTTGTCCAGCCAAAAGTTATCGACTTTGACACGATCGTCGTAAATACGACGATCCCGCTCGTGCCGAGCCAATCGTTCACAGTGACGAATGCTGGTACAATGATCGGCGAACTCGATTCGCTCGTATGTTCCGATACTGCACACTTTCACGTTGTGCTGAACAAGCCCACTCGAATACTCCAGGAATCGATCGATACCGCGGTTACACTCACTGGGACAGCCACTTTCAATGCCTTCGAAGAAGGAGATTTTATCGATACGGTATTCGTCCGTAATGATACGCGTTATCGATTTTATCCACAACGGTTAGGCGATACACTTCCGATGGTCATTTTGCGAGCGAGCGTACGCACCGGACCGATCAATCAGGATAGTGTTGACTTTGGTACGATCACAACGTGCGATCCTCATACGAGCCTGATCTCGATCCATAATCCATATCCGGTTACGATACAGATCGACACCGCAATATTTTTATCCGATACCGGCGGTTTTAGTATTCCGAAGACCTTTCTCTTTCCGATCGTTATTGCAGGGGATAGTACCTACAATCTGCCAATTCGCTACGCCTTTCCTCCCGATTCGTTGAATGGACCCCAACGAGTTATAATCGGGCTCTATCAACATCGGGGAAAAAGCGAAGCGCCGATCATAGATACGATGTTCGCTACCGTCATACGAAAACAGCGTGTTTTTAAGCTCTACGCACATTTGCCGAGCTACGCTTCGAGTGCTAACGACATTTCAGCATTACGATTGCCGATCACCGTTGAAGGGCCGCGTGCCGGAGTGACCGAGCTTAATAGCTGGACGCTTTCGCTTCAATTTTCGAACGATCTTTTCGAACCTATTGGTGTCGATACGACGGGAGCGCTCGCCGTAAAAGGCGATTCAACATTTACTTTTACCACGCATTGGGACCAGGCGACGCGAACGTTTACCATCATCGTAACCGGGTCTTCGGTTGCTGATTCCTCGAAGGTTGCAAACAACTTGCTCCTGAGCTTATTGATGCGAGCGTACCTTACAACAGACACAGAAGTTACCGTTACGCCGACCTTCACCTGGGCTCAGCATCCTTGCGCCTATAATTTGCAAAGTTTTAAGCTTTCGATACCTTATGCCGATGAATGTGGCGACCCGACGATCCGTGCTATGATGCGGCACGAGGCGATCACATTTCGAGTGTCTGACGTGTGGCCTAACCCGGTCAATGCTACAGAACAAACAGTATCTATTGGATATCAAGCTGCAGATCCGGTATACGCGACCGTCCGTGTGTATCGGGAAGATGGTGAAGAAACCGGTGAATGGAGTTCAAATCTCGAAAAAGGAGCTAATTCGTTCGCATTATCACAGCACTTATTGCCGAAGACCGGGCCGGCATTCGTTCGGATCGAGACCGCAACTTCCTCCGGACTCCGCCAAGTGCAAACCGTGAAAATCGACCAAATTCATTAGAATTTGACTGCGTAAGTTGACTTAGGGCGTAGGTCCTTCCAGTTTTCATTCTTTTTCAAAATTTCCATGTAACTAAACGTCCTCTGCGGGTTCTTATAACTGTATAATTTGTTCTGTTTCTGCTCATTCGATCGGTCGATAAGAAAATTTCGGTCTTTTTTAGAATGCGCCTCGTGTCTTTTATATTCTCGTGCGGTCACTAATGCGGTTTCTTAGCATCGCGTGGTTCGTTGCTGTTGCGCTGACCTTCAGTGCTTCGGTAACGCGTCAGGCTGTTGCTCAGACGAAAGACCGCGATAACTTCGGTACCGATTTTTACGTCGCCTTCGGTCCGAATCTTGGAGGCGAAGACCGTAACCCCACGACGACGCTCAACGTGATGGACCTTTACATCACGAGCCGCGTACCAGCTAATGGAACGGTCGAAGTCCCAGCTCTCAATTTTTTTAAAACATTTTCTACGACTCCGGGACAGATCACGACGATCCATTTGCCGAACGGTAATAATTTTGCTCAAACGGTAGAGCTTGATGAAGGCCAGGACGAACAAGTGATCCATGGAATGGCGGTGCACATTACGAGCGATAGCGCCATCGCTGTGTTCGGAATGAACCACAAGGAATATTCGAGCGACGCCTTTATGGCCTTGCCGAATACTGTTCTCGGTACCGAATATCGAACGATGAATTACAATTCGTCGTCCGATGGGTTCGGTGATGTAACACCCGGAGAGTTTTGGCTTGTTGCGGTCGAAGATTCAACCAATGTAACGATCACACCGGCTGCGATGACATCGCGCGGGACACCTGGTAATATTCCATTTAATGTTCGTCTCAATAAAGGCGATGCGTTCCTTGTACAGGGAAGTACCTTCGATGTTAGCAATGACCTTACTGGCAGCCATATTGAATCGGACCATCCGATCGCCGTTTTTAGCGGGCACAAGCGCACAGAAATACCACAAGGAGCAGTAAATACGAGTGGATCACCAAGCCGCGATCATCTTGTGGAGGAATTACCACCTGTAAGTGCCTGGGGAGATTCTGCACTCGTCGTGCCGTACGCTACATCAACACTTCCCGATCTCGTGCGCGTTGTTTGTGCAGAGGATGGGACTGATATTTCTGTCAACGGTTCAAAGGTCGGGACATTTAACGCCGGTGAATTTTACGAGATCAAACGTTTGCCGGGCGTCACGTCGATACAAGCGAGCAAGCCGATCGAAGTCGGACAGTATATGCATACAAGTTACGGTAGCCTCGATGGGCGACCGCCTCCGCCGGCGTACGGTGATCCGGCACTGGCGCTGGTCTTTCCGGTCGAGCAATTTACTACATCGTATACCGTCATTAGCGTGGTCAATGCCGATGCGTTTACCGGCAACTTTGTAAATATTGTTGCGGACCAAAGCGCTGTAAACTCGATGACCATCGATGGCGCTCCGATGAATGTCAGCGAGTTCAAACCGATACCGGGTAGCCATTATGCGTATGCTCAGCATCCCCTAAAACAAGGAACGCATAATATTGCAGGCGCCAAGCCGTTCGGTGTTACCATATATGCTATGGGGCCGGTCGACAGTTATGCCTATACTGGTGGCACTTTGCTAAAGACGATCACCCCGCTTAAGACGGTCGGGTTAGTGATCGACTTTGGCGATCGGGTATTGAGCGGAAATTTCTTCGGTCCTGTAAATCAGTTCGATACGACAGTCTACCTTCAAAATGTCTCGGAAGATGTTGTAAATATCTACGATTTTCCCAAGCGCATTCAGGACACGGATCGGTTCTTCGTAACCATGCCGGTCGTATCTACGTCATCACCTCGGACCATCGGACCAGGAGCGCTCGATTCGATGACTATTCAATTTTACCCGCATGAGGTGAACCGCCGAATGCACACGCAGATCACCGCGAAGACAGATCATCTTCGTGCGTATGTTGTCGACGTGTATGGCCGCGGTGTGCAGGATGAGATGGGGGTTTTCGCAGATACTACTAAAGTTATAGCGATTGATACACTCGATTTTGGCTTATTCTCGAAGACTGACCCTCCTGCCGATTCCGAAGTATTTCTCGGCAATGCTGGTACTGCGCTGTTACAAATCACGAATATGCAGGTAACCGGCGAGCCGGAGTTTACCAAAACTGTCGTATTATATAACGGCGCAGTAGTCGGGACAACCTTAAATATTCCAGAGCCGCCATCGGGCGCGGCACGAATCAATTTACGTTTCGATCCGACCGGCCAACCGAATGGCTATCATTATGCGACGCTTACCATTACCTCTTCAACGGGACCCGTTAAGATCGTAGTTTTGAAAGCACGAGTGGAAACAATAACGCCGCTTTCGCCAAGTGTTACCAGCGTGAGTTACGGGCCGACGAGGGTGTGCGACGATTCCGTCTTTACGGTCTCCATTTCCAACGCACAAAACGGATTGCCGGTAACACTTACCGATGCAACGATCGTTGGCACGAACGCCGGAGATTTTGCTCTTGCGACCAAAACACCACTGAAGATCGATGCAGGAGGTAATGCAAATCTTCAAGTATTCTTTTCACCGATCGATAGCGGAGTAAAGGCCGCGAAGATCGTGCTTCATTTTGATTTACCAAAGAACGCCCCACCGGATACGATTCAACTCTCTGGCAGTGCAAGCAAGCGTTTGCTCGAGTTCTCCGCAGGTACCAATATCCACTCCTATGCGACGGATGATTTTTTGGTGCCGATCTATGCAAAGACGGATATCACTCCGTTTAAGGCGGACGGTTATATCATATACCTCACCTACGATACGGTGAATCTCCGATTGCTGGATATTATTACTAATAAGACTCTTACGCCCACCGGATATCCTTCGATTTTTACGTCGAAGCCGCCGGGGCACGATACTATTATATATCAGCAAGGTTCGGAACATGGAGGTGGGGGGGCGGCGCTTGTCGGTGGTGGGGCAGGGAGCTTGCCATTGGTGTACTTGAAATTCCGGCCAGAGTTAAATGGAGCAGATGCGAAGCTCTTTCAAAAGGATTTTCACATCGCTTTCAAGTTATTACTTAATAACTCGCAAATAGCAGATGCTTGTGTCGATCGTATTTTCGATACAGGTTACGTTCAGGTAGTCTCCGTTTGTTCACCACCGTTCCTTTCACCGCGCTCTGCTATACCATCGATGACTGCGCTCGAACAACCGACGCCAAATCCGTTCTCTTCAGTCGCTACGGTCGGGTATGACGTTGCCGATGAATTGCCGGTGCGAATTCAGGTTGTAGACGCGAGCGGTGTGATCGTTCGCACGCTTGTAGATGAGGTACAGAAGCCGGGATATTATTCTGCTTCTCTTGCGGGATCCGGACTCCCATCCGGTGTTTATCTTGTTACGATGGATGCAGGTGATTATCACCGTGCACGACGAGTGGTCCTCGGTAAGTAAACCTCACAAGTCAATAGATTATGATCCGCGAAGTCCTCGGCGGACGTCCGGCGGTATTTGCCGCAATCGGTGTAGGGATTGGTATTGCTGCCGGCAATCTTACGCATAATAGCCCGGCGGTGTACTTTTACGCTCTGGTAATTTCTGTTTGTGCTATTCCATTCATTCGTCCCAGGTTTACTTTTAAGCTCGCATTATTATTTTTATCCTTCGTTCTTCTCGGGGCTTTAGTTATTACAAGCGACGAAGCCACGTATCGGAATTCCTGGTTGCAGCAGCTTACGATGACGAGGCCTGAAAAGGTTGTGATGGTCGGGAGTATACAAAATGCCAGCGAAACGAAATTGGAATATTTGTGGACGCTTTATGCAGATACTCTCGTTATTGCCGGAGGACGTCCCATTACAACGAGCAGTGCCGTTCTCCTTCGTCTTTCCAAGAATGCAAAAGGGCATCTTGCGCTCCCACAAGAGGACAGTCGCATTCGCGTCTTTTGTGCGTTGCAGCCATTTCACGGGCCGACAAATCCGCATGAGTTTGCAAGTTCGCTTCACGAGCAAACATCCACACACACAGAAGCTGAGGCGATCCTTCATTCTCGATTTGACTACGAAGTGCTTGCACCGCCACCGCCAAATATAATTCGATCAGTTAATGAATGGATTGAAAACCTCCACACTTCGATTTCGAATTGTTTAAGCGAATCCATACGCGATGAGGCCGCACGAGGATTCGTGATCGCTGTCGTACTTGGCGATCGCGAAGAAATGGATAAAGAAACGCTCGGTAATTTCACGACCGCTGGTGTTTCGCATATTCTTGCGGTCAGTGGTTTCAATGTCGCTATCGTGGCGCTTGTTGTTGCGCAATTGCTTCGATTGTTTGGTGTCTATTGGCAGCGCTGGCGTATCTCCATTACCATGGTAATGGTCTTTCTTTACTGTGTGGTGGTCGGCTTTCAACCAAGCGTTGTACGAGCGCTCATCATGATCGAGCTCTATCAATTGGCACTGCTTATTGAACGGAAACCGGATCCACTCAATATCATTGCAAGCGCCGTTGTAATAGAATTGATCGGGCGTCCTGCGGACCTCTTCGATGTGGGATTTCAGCTTTCATACGGCGCTGTTCTCGGCCTGATCCTGATCGGGCCGAAAATTAGATGGTTCTTCGAGCCTCTCCGTAATGTAATCGATAAAGCTTTCTGGCATTGGTCAGTGGATGCGATCGCACTTTCGATCAGCGCATCTCTCGCTTCTTATCCGATCATTGCTTATCATTTCTATCGCGTGTCCTATATAGGGGTCATTGCCAATCTGCCACTCATTCCAATTTCTGCGCTCATTACAGCATTCGGATTTTTGCTAATTCCAATTACACTCATTTCCTCGTGGCTCGGGCAAGTCTATGGTGATGCTACGGCTTTGTTGACTCTAGTACTTCTATGGACAACAAGAGTCTCTGCGCACGTACCCTTCGGCGCGCATTCCGCTTCCGCTCCGAACTGGCTTTATCTACTCTTTTTTCTCGGCGCGTTATTATATATCCTCAGGGCAGACGGTAGAAGGTTTATGATCGGCCGATTAATACTGTGTTTAACATTCTTCTTTGTGCTTCAGCTTATCGGTGTACCGTTTGGTGACTCTCTTATTGCTAAGCAGCAAGGGAAATTGCAACTCCTTTTCTTCGATGTTGGCGAAGGCGATTGTATTCTCATTCACACACCGAACGACAAGACTTATTGTGTTGACTTTGGATCTCTTAGTCATAGCGGTACTTCTCAGGCCGAGCGAACGCTTATTCCATTTTTAAGGGCAGAGAATATTAGCTCTCTCGACGCTGCGATCATTACTCACATGCACCTGGACCATTGTGGAGGCGCGCCGTCAACTATTGAAAATTGCGAGGTAAGTCGTGTGCTGACGAGTGGCGAACGAGAGGCAAGCTTGACAGCCAGGGTGCTTGACAGTTTGACACGTGTGAAGCACATTCCAGTGCGAGCCCTTTCCAGAGGAGATCGTCTTATTCTCGACTCCGATATTGTCCTTTACGTTTTGCATCCCGACCGAGTTATTCAAGCGCAGTATGCTGCGGGTGGCCAGTCGATCAATGCCGGGACGCTTGCTTTTAAGCTGGTTTATAAAAATACCAGCGTTCTCTTCTTAGGTGATGTCGAACGAAGCGAGGAAGAGGAAATGCTGGAGACATACGGAGCATTTCTTCATACCAATGTCGTAAAGGTGGCGCATCACGGTAGCTTGACCAGTTCATCTAAGGAATTTGTACAAATGGCTAATCCGCAATACGCTGTGATCTCCGTTGGTGAAAATAATCGGTTTGGACATCCCGCCACCGCGGTGTTGAAGCGGTGGTATACCTGCAATGCTAAAGTATGTCGGACCGATAAGGAAGGAGCCATCTTGCTCGTCAGCGATGGCACACAAGTAGAGCAGGAAAGCTGGCGCTAATCGCGTAATGTTATTCCCTGAAACCCTGAGGTCCCAGGGAATAAAACAGTACTAAAACAAATACTGCAGCCCTGACGCTATCTTATAAGTCTCACCTAACTGATCGCCATTCAGTGCGTGCACGATCGGTAGCTGGAAACGAGCTTCGAACGAGATAGACTGCGAAAGAAACGCTTGCACACCGGGCGCAACGTAAATAACGTTGCCTCCGGAGTTGGGATCTATAACACCGTCCTGCAATTCATGTGCTCGCCATTCGCCTATAATGCCGGCGGTTGCGAAAAGTGAAGGAGCGCAGTCATCCATTTTACAATAGACGCGATACCTTGCCGTAGCATCATAATTTACATTGTTGCCGTACTGGTGACCATTCGCGCCTTTGGAAGTAAACGTAGCAGTGGTATTAAAGGCAACGGCAAGATCGTGCGTACCATACAGTACGTTCGCTGCTACCACAGCATCGAGAGAGCCAGTGCCGAGTTGCATGTCAGGGTCAGCTATCTCCCCAGCTGCGTCGCGAAAGTGTGTTCCGCCCGTAGGTAGTTTTAAGCCCGCACTCATTGCAACGATCTTCGTCGTTGTTAGCGAGTGATCCGCAAATAGATTATACCGTCCGATCAACAGCACATCCCCGAAGCCAGTGTTGGTGATGGTTTCGGACGAGTTCATATCGGTCTCACTCATCCTGGCGGTTTTCGTTGCAACCGGTACGATCTCTATCAAAGAAATATCCGAAGCAAGTTGATATGAGAGAGTGAATTGATTTGTAAAGAACTCTTCGGATTCGTTGCTTGAGTTTGCGACGAGCTTACCATCGCTGTATTCCTTGGATAGCTTAAGATAGCGGACATCATAGCGAAGGCCCGTACGTCCCATCTCAAGTGGTGAAATGCCTTGGGAAGCAATGCAAAAGTCGCAGGCATTGACGATTCCGATCGGCTGAGCACTTAATGGCCCAGCAAGAAAAATCAAAACTAAAAGTACTATATAAACGCGCGCATTCATAGGAGAATGAAAATTTGTTGAAAATAGAAAAGAGTCTAAGGTTAGACGTGGGTGAGTGATAGAGCTTCTTACGACACCCTATACCCTTTGCACCTGACTTGATTACGCGCGCGGCGGTTGAAGAACTGCGAAGGGCCAGCCGGATGAGGTTTGATCGGAGAGGCTTTTATTGATTGTAACTTCGGAAAAAGGAAGGGCCGTTAAATTATTTAACGGTTGTGGCAGATAATGTTCGTCAATATGCGTTTCTCGTACGGTCGAGCGGCTGCCATTTTCATTATTCCCGGTCTTTGCAAGCTGCTTCATCAGGTAGCAATGACCGTTACAATGGGGCATCTTCCGCTCACACTCGGTCTGCGAAATTTGGCTTCTGTTGAGCTTAAACAGCAAAATGGAGAACGCCGTCGAGTTCACCTGGATGGCGATCGCCAGAATGGCCAGACATGCAAAAACCTGTATATGACGAGGGGTGCTCACTGTATTATGAGACACATTAAGTCAAGAGAAATGCCAGGAAAAAGGTAGCGAATTATCTCTGCCTTTTAATTTTCCAAGTCAAGTCTTTACGCTACCGCCTCAGCCTTACCTTTCAGCACTCCTAATTCCTCGCCAACCTTTGTAAAGGCTTCGATGGCAGTATCGAGGTGGTGGCGTTCGTGAGCGGCGGAGATCTGTACACGAATACGTGCCTGACCTTTCGCTACTACGGGATAGAAGAAGCCGGTCACATAGATGCCTTCGTCCTGCAAGCGTGAGGCAAATTGCTGTGCAAGAGGAGCATCATAGAGCATGATCGGTACGATAGGATGAATGCCTGGCTTGATATCAAAACCTGCGGCGGTCATCTTCTCACGGAAGTATTTCGTGTTTGCTTCGAGCTTATCGCGAAGTTCAGTTGTCTCTTCAAGCATCCGAATGACCGCAAGTGCAGCACCGGCGATGGGCGGTGGCAGCGTATTCGAGAAAAGATACGGACGCGATCGCTGACGAAGCATGTCAATGATCTCTTTACGACCGGAGGTAAAACCACCGGCGGCACCGCCAAGAGCTTTGCCAAGGGTCGAAGTAACGATATCGACTCGGCCCATTACATTCTCATGCTCGATCGAGCCTCGACCGGTTTTGCCAACGAATCCAGTTGCATGTGAATCATCGACCATCACCAGCGCTTCGTAGCGCTCGGCAAGATCGCAGATCTGCGAAAGCTTGGCTATATCTCCATCCATCGAGAAGACGCCATCGGTAACGATCACGCGACGCCGCTGCGCCTGCGATTCAAGAAGCTGTGTCTCGAGATCCTTCATATCGGCGTGTTTATAGCGATAGCGTTTCGACTTTGCAAGACGCACCCCATCGATGATCGATGCATGATTCAGCTCATCAGAAATGATCGCATCTTCTTCGCCGAACAGTGGCTCGAAGACACCGCCGTTTGCATCGAAGCAGGCAACGTAGAGGATGGTATCGTCGGTACCCAGGAAGTGGGATATTTCATTCTCCAGCTCTTTATGTAAGTCCTGCGTGCCGCAGATAAATCGAACGCTTGACATACCATAACCATGAGTATCGAGCGTTTTATGCGCAGCCGCAATTACCTTCGGATGGGAAGAGAGACCGAGATAGTTATTGGCGCAAAAGTTTAGGACGATCCCTTTGCGTCCCTTTACCTTAATTTCAACACCTTGTGGTGTGGTAATTTCGCGCTCGTTCTTGTAGAGGCCGGCTTCTCGGATGGCTGCGAGTTCGCTGGCTAATTCTTGCTGGACTTTTCCGTACATGAGAAATATTAATTTTGGGAAGAGCTAAACAGTACGGGCGTGCGAACAGTGCTTTTTCGAAGTGTTCATTTGCGTCAATAAAAAATGGCATAGCGGAAGCCATGCCATTTTTTCAAAAAAGTAAAGAGGTAATTAAAAGAACCACATCATGCCTGCACGTAAATTAGCCCAACCGAACACCACGGAGGATGGACTAAATTCAACATCGATAATATCTACGTCCGTATGCACGCCGAAATGTTCGCTCATATAATAGGAAAGACCGCCGCCCAGAAATATGCCCGCAGTTGTGGAACCTCCGCCAGTAATGACCGAAAATCCTCCCTGGACGTATGGGCTTGCCGTAGAATTAAAAAGATATCGAAAATAGGGTGCCAATAAAAAAGTAGTAGCACTTGCGCCATCACTGCTTGCGACTGCTAGTGAAAGGTAAGAACCAACTTGCATGTCTGAATTAATGGCGTACGTGCCGGAGAGTCCGCTTGGTACTGGAATGCCTGGTATACCCGATGCGACATAAGCGCCAATGCCAAATTTCCCACTCGGCGGATCGTTCTTCTGTGCATGTGCTGATGGTACCACAAACAGCGCAAGTGCAATCACCGATAATGAAAGCAAGAGATTTCTAACAGCGAATTTCATAGATTAAAAAAATAAAGATGACGGGGAATAACAACACGTACGAAAATAAGAAATTTTGACGCATGTTTGCTCAAAACCGAGAGCACAAACTCATTTAGGTCAATCGCACGGAAATATAGATTCAGTGTTAACACTACTATGACGCACAGCTTTCAGCGCTATACGGCGGCCGGTAATACGTTCGTCGTTATGAATACATGGGAAGATCCGCTCTCGCTTTCGAGAGAGGAAATGCAGAAGCTCGTTCGTGCGGCATGCGATTACAAAACAGGTGTTGGCGCCGATGGTATAATTCTCATCAATCAAAGTTCGTCTGCTCCATTCCGAATGGATTTTTACAATCCCGATGGCTCGACCGGGATGTTGTGCGGCAATGGTTCTCGATGTGCCGTTCAAGCCGCTGGGCATTTTGGTTTTGCAACAGAAGCAAAGACCGAGTTCGAGGTATTGGGGGCTGTCAATCGCGCAGAAGTGCTTGCCAATGGCGACGTTCGCGTGTACTTTCAAGATCCTACCGTTATTCGCCTCAACTTCGATCTTCCAGTCGAAAATAATGCATCTGTAAAAGCTGGCTACGTCGATCTTGGAAGCCAGCATGTGGTAGTGTTCTTCGACGAACTTCAAAATAGGCTACCCTTCCTTAAGAAGACAGAGGCCGAAGGTGGAATCATGAGTGGTGGTGGTGTCGATTCGCTCGATGTTGCGCACTACGGTCGCTTGCTGCGATGGCATCCTGAATTTGCACCGGTCGGAGCGAACGCTAACTTCATTGAAGTGCGCGAAGACGGGGAAGAAAAATATCTTCGCATTCGTACATTCGAACGAGGAGTGGAAGGAGAAACGTTAGCATGTGGTACCGGATGTATGAGTTCGGCAATAGTTGCCCGATTGACCGGACGCATCCCTCAAGCGCCGATCCGTTTGCTGACCCAAAGCGGCGAGTACGTGACTGTGAATTTCGAGCTCTCCGGTGATCGTGTTTCAAAACTGTCGCTTGAAGGTAGCGTGATCGCCGGGGAAGAGGGGACGCTCATATTTGATGAAACGAATGGTAAACTGGAAGTTGAATACCTGTAAGACGGTAACTCTGTTCTTATTACTCTGCGTTGGTTCGGTAAATGCTCAAACCCGCAAGCCATACACCCCACCGACGATCCCACGTGATACTTCTACCTTCCTGTTTTTTAAGGACCTGACCGCCGGTCCATATTTTACTGGCGGATTCTCGCAGCAAAATCAAAATCTTCCGCCAGAGTGGCATTCGAGTCAACGCTTCGCTTATTCCATTGGCGCGCTCTTCGATGGCACGATCACGAATTGGCTTGGGATGGGACTCAGCTTACTCTACGATTCGCGTGATGCCTATCTTGGAAATCCTGGTGATAGCGATAACATTGATCTCAACATCGGTTACATTTCCGTGCAGCCGTCGATTCGAATTTTCTGGCTCATGGTCGGCCTGGCATTCGAAATTCCAATGAGTGGCAGTGCGACCGAGATCGTGAACGGCTATCAGCATCCGGATCAGCCCGTGCAGAATTACAGCTCGAACATGAATGTGGAGACGAGCGATCTTGCGACGGTCACTGAATTACGCGGGACGCTTTCTATTCCCATACTTAAAACAGAAAGCGGTGTCGTGCATGCTGTCGTGTGCGGTAGTTATCCCCTCGGGAAATTTGTAAGCAGTACCACGAGCATCGATACGACTATTGATGCGCGAGGCTACAAACATTTCTCTGATAAGTTTGCACCGGGCCAGGGCCCGCTGCCAAGCATTCAAGCCGGTATTACTTTCCAGTTCGATATCTTGCATTAACGCCTCTGTCATTCGGCGGAATGTGCTATATTTGCAAGTGACTATGAGTGAGTGACCGTTGTCACTCTGTGTTCCATCGTCAATCTACACGTTATGAAAAAGATCGTCCTTATTGCAATCGCATTAATCACAGCAACATCTGCTTCTTTTGCCCAAAGTAAAGACCAGAACATTTGGCTCGGACCGTTCTTCACGGCCGGGGGTGCCGTTAATGCGGGAAGTGTTGCGAACGGTGCAAAGACCGATTTCAAATTTGCCTGGAGCGGCGGAGCAAGTGCCCTCTTTGGAATTACCGATCTGATCTCGGCTCAGGTCGATATGGGATACGATGCCCGCTCGCTCGATTTTTACAAGCAGGACGATCAGAATTTTAAGTATAGTTACACCTTCAATTATTTCGCGATTCGCCCGAGCATTCTTCTCGGCGATTTTCAGCTTGGATTAGGCCTCGGCGTTCCCCTTGGATACAGTGCTGATACAATGAAAGGAGCTGGCCAGCCAACGGGATCATTTTCCGTCGGTGCTACGGCGATGAATTTCCTCGTTGAACTACGACTTGGCGCAACCATACCGATCTGGCAAAATGATGATGGCCAGCTTCGCTTTCTTGTCCAAGGATCGTATGCCTTTAGCCACCTTGTCTCCGATGCGAATGCACCGCTTCCGTACTTCGATCCAAAACAAAGCCACAATACGTCGGATAACAACGGTCCCGTTGCGACTGCATCGTTCGGGGTATCGTATCTATTTAACTTAACAAAGCATTGAGATTTTTTTAATCTCTACTACCCGGATACTTCTTTTTCCGATTCCTCACGTAATCGACGAAGACGAACTGGCCGAGATCGTTAAGGCCGGAATAATACGCCCGGCCTTTATTAGCCTTCGTTAGCTCTTCAACGAAGTTGATGAGATATGGATCGCGGGCGACCATGAACGTCGAGATCGTGATCTTCTCTCGCCTGCAAGCGATCGCCTCGTCGAGCGTTTTATTTACGATCTTCGGGTCAAGGCCGAACGAGTTCTTATAGAGTCGTCCGTTATCTTCGAACATCGCGGAGGGCTTGCCGTCCGTCACCATAAAGACCTGCTTATTGACGTTACCCGAGCGCTTCAGTAGTTGCCGCGCAAGGCGAAGCCCTGCGCGAGTATTGGTGTGATACGGACCCACTTCCAAAAATGGCAATTCACTTAACGTGATAAGCTCGGCGTCATCGCCAAAGGTCACGACGTAGAGTTGATCCTTCGGGAATTTCGTTTTGATAAGTTCACTCAACGCGAGCGCTACTTTCTTCGCCGGCGTAATGCGGTCCTCGCCATAGAGGATCATCGAGTGAGAAATATCGATCATGAGCACTGTTGCGCAGGAGGTTAGATGCTCCGTCTCGTAGATCTCGATATCTTCTTCTGCCAGATCGAAATCATCCGAGTGAAGATCGCCATTCGTAGTGCCGTCGCGCAACGCGCGTTTCTGCGCATTTTGGATCGTCTGCGTGAAGTCGATGTTCGTTGCAGTGTCACCGAAGGTGTAGTTCTTCGTATTCTGCGTACGCTCGATGCCACTTCCCGTATGGGGAGTATCGTGTGCGCCGGTCGGCGATTTTCTCAGCGAGCGGAACATCTCGAGCAGCGCATCGCGCCGGATGTTCTGGATCGCCTTGTTCGTCGGCTTCAGCAGTGCGTTCTCGTCTTCCTGGACGAGCCCCATCTCCTTCAGCTTATCGATGAACATGTCCATCGTCATGTCCGGACCGAAGACATGATATTGCTCGTCCAGATAGCGCATCCATTCGAGCGCCTCGTTGACGTCCCCGGAGGTTTGCAGCAGGAGCTGACTAAATAGCTGAACGAGCGCCCGAAGTTTATCTTCGGCCGTCTGGCTTTCATCCGGCTTCCATTCCGAGTAATTAAGGCGCACCTAATTCTAACCTCGATTCCCCGAGATTAATTGATTTCAAATCTTTACTCAGTGTTTTCACTCTCCTTCATCACCCGTTTTCTGTGTTTGTTCTTTTAATATTCATAATTGCCATGGAATTTGATTCGCATTTGGCAAGTATGAATTTTTCATTCATATTTTTTCATATCGAGCGCTATGTTGGTCATCCCACGAAGAGCCCGTCCTCGACGGTTTAGATGTGACTGCATTATTTATCTTTGAAGTGTAGTGAACAAATAGGCACCTATATCGAAGTTCCTGCTCGCTCGGTGTGCTGGCGATCTCCGGATCGCCAGCCGCAATCAGAGATTGCGCGTACACAAATTCGTCGCAAAAAGGCGAAAGCGAGAGGTAAATCCTTTGTATGTTTGCAGCCAAAGTTTGTTGTCTATGTATAATATTTTAATTGTCTCACTCGTAATTTCTTTGCTGGCAAGTGGCACCTATTACGCTCGTTTAGTAACGGCCTATGGCGAGGCGCAAACAGTAAAGATCGTAAAGCAATAAACTGTTTAATCCTTGGTTTTAAAATCCCCTCCACCTGAGGGGATTTTTGTTTTTTGCGGCGGCGGAGCAAAATCTTGCGGTTCTGGTTGCGGGTGGCAGGAGCGCCGTAACTTTGCATTGCGGATCGATACCGAAACATCCCGGATTCAATCCCGAAAAATCAATCCTGTAAATCCATCCAATCAGCGTAATCCAGGTTGAAAATAAGCGTTCTCATAATGGCAGGCGGAGTCGGCTCACGATTCTGGCCGGAAAGCCGGGCCCAACGTCCGAAGCAGCTCCTCGATGTCGTCACCCCTGGGATATCCCTCATCCAGGCGACGATCGCTCGCACAAAACTTTTCGCCGATATCGGCGACACGCTGGTCGTCACCAACGAAGTCCAGCGCGCGGAGCTCGAACGGCAGTTGCCGGACCTGCCAAAGCAGAATATTATATCCGAACCGTTTGGCCGCAACACCGCCACGTGCATCGCGCTCGGTGCGAAGATCATTCGCGAATCGAACGGCGGCGACTCGGTGATGATCGTCCTTCCGGCCGATCACGTCATCCGTAACGAATCGGAATTCGCGCGGCTGATGAAGCTGGCTGCGCGCCTGGCGGTCGATACCCGTTCGCTCATCACAGTCGGCATTCATCCTGCGCGACCCGAGACCGGTTTTGGCTATATCCAACTTGATGACGAGCATTTGCCATCGCAAAAAGAGCTTCCGCATTTTTCGGAGTTCGAATTGCGCGATGTCTTTTCGGTGAAACGCTTTGCCGAAAAACCGGACGTCGATACGGCCCGGCGTTTTGTCGAGAGCGGAGACTTCCTGTGGAATAGCGGCATGTTCGTTTGGCGTGTCGATGCGATCGAAAAAGCGATGCACGAATACACGCCGGAGATCATGCAGCTAATCGATCGTGTGCCCCCGCATACCGCTCCCGATTTTGCCGCTAAGCTGAAAGAAGCATACAGCACTATCCGCGGCGTCTCAATTGACTATGGTGTAATGGAGCAAGCCCCGAACGTGTACGTGCTCCGCGCCGGCGCATTAGGGTGGAGTGATGTTGGGAGCTGGGATGAGGTCTACCGCCTCAGCGAGAAGGACCTCGAGAACAATGTGCTCGTCGGCAATCATGTAGTTGCTCGCAATTCGCGTGGCTGCCTCATCATCTCACGCAACGATCAACTCATAGCCACCTATGGCATGACGGACGCCGTCGTCATCAATACCGGCGATGCGATCCTCATTACCAAGCGCGATCAGGCGCAGGGCGTCCGCGATGTCGTCGATTACCTAAAGCGTCATCAGATGACGGAGTATTTGTAATAAAGATTACGAATTACAGCGAATTCAAATATTCCTGAAGTGACTGCTTCGCGAGAATTTTTATCTTTTTTCGAATGTGCAGTCGATGATTTTCGATCGTGCGCTCAGACGTTAACAGCAGATTAGCGATCTCCGGGGTCTGTAAGTTTAACTTCAGAAGCAAGCAGACTTTTAATTCTGTTTTTGAAAGCTCAGGGTGCTTTGCTTTAAGCTGAGTTAAAAACCCAGGCTCGAGTTTTGACAGTATCTCATCGACGCGCTCTATTTGCTGACCGGTGCTGAGTTCTGTATTGATCTTTTTCCGGATGTTATGCAATTCGCGGGAGGAGAAATTTTTTTCTAAACCGGTAAGATCGGTGAGCAGAGCGGTCAATAGATCCCTTCGCCGCGCAAGGTGTACCGAGACCTCACTTAATTCGCGCGTCTTCCGTTCGAACGCTTCCATCGCCTGCATGGCTTTGACCTTATAGCTTTCTCGTTCCTGCTCCAGAAGCGCTGTATCGACCTGCACCTGCATTAGGACGATCTCACGATGATTCTTTTGCCGAGTCTCGAATACCTTGGCATCGGCAAGCCGCTTTTGATACAGGAGGGCGTTGGCTAAGTCTTTTTCTGCTTCGCACAGTTTGCTTAAGCTTGTCAGGACTTCTATCTGATGGGCAATATCATCATTCCCGTCGAACGACGCCAATGCTTTTTCATATAATTGCTTGGCCTGTATTAATTCTCCCTGAGCGGCGCGAACGTCTCCCAGTAGTTTAAAACAAGCTCGAAGAATATACTGATATCCAACTTTCTGTGAAACTTCAATCGCCTTATTTAGAAATTCTTCGGTCAACGTCAGATCACCAGTTCCAAAATGGGCACGAGCTGTATCAAAATAGCAATGGGTTAATAAATTACTGTTTATATCCTTTATTGCCAATTCCTCCGCTCTTTTTGCATACGAAAGAGCCGTTTCCCACTTCGCTGCATTAATGTAGGCTGTACAAAGGCTTCCTATATCTACTGCTATTCCGCTAATATTATTTACGGTTTGATCGAGCTTCAATGCCGCTTCAAAGTATTCTATTGCAGCATCCGTATTCTGTAACGACAAATTAATATTCCCTAAGCCGGCCAAATGCATTGCCTCTGACCCTAGATCTCCAATGGAACGAGAGCAATTTAACCCTTCAAGTGCATATTGCAGCGCTGATTTATAATCGGATTGATAGACATAGGTTTGTGAAATAGTATACAAGGAACGACATCGTTCGCGATGATACCCATGTTGCTCCTGGATAAATGCTGCTTGAATTGCATTCGATAACGCTTCTCTATAATTTCCTAAACTTCGGTTTGCAAGGGCTATTGCCCACAACGATTCAGAATGAAGCTTGGGATCGGACGATAATTCTGCATATTCTTTAGCCTGATGGAGTTTTTCCAAACCTTCAGTAAGCACCCCATCTATCAAAGAAATTCTTCCCATTATTATTAACGATGCAGATAGACCCCGGGCATTACCAGAAGATGCATACTCATCATACATACGAGTCATTTCTTTGTTTGCTTCTTCCACATCACAGTAGAATAAGGCAGATCCCAGTTGAAACTGTAAATCAATTCTTTTCTCGATATTTTTCGTCCGAGCAATTTGGGCGCGAAGGACGGCAGGAGAAACTCCCATAAGTTTTTTCAAGAGCAATGAAAAAATGAGTAGTCCACTAAGTAGCCAATATAAGAGCTAACAGTATAGATTTGTTCAAGGATAATGTCAGAAGCAGCTCTTTAGATAATGCGTCGATCTGGTTCGAGGTAGACCATAGCCCGTGTCACCTTCGTCGCGCTATAGAAATGTCCATAGATATTATCTCCGCCTGTGCAGAACAGGCTGATTTCCGGTGAATCGCTCTTGTAGTTGCTGGACGTGTAAGCCGCGATTTTCTGGGATAATTCAAGAAGGTTTGCACGTCCCCCTTAATCATTAACATAGCTATGAAAGCAGATCGCTTCTTACAGATTCGATCTTTTAAGCCTCCGCTGGAAAAGATCGGCTATCGCTCAGCGATAGTAATTATGTTCCTGTTAATTCTTGGATCATCCCAATTGGCGCATTCTCAGGTTTTTGGGCAAGCCCAATCACCATCTTCGTATGATGAATGGGTCGCTTCTGGAAATGGTGTTAATCCACCACTTAATACGGATTGGGTACCTTATACCGGATCAGGGCCATTAACATATCGCTGGGGTACGGAAAATTTTGGTACTCCAACAGGCGTTGCTCCTTATACCGATATTCGTTGGGGTTTGGTCGTTCCATATGGACAGCCGGATGATAATTTAGCATCCGTTATTGCTGGTGCGGGTACTACATTGAACCCTCAGGATATGTTTGTAGTAGGCCTCATCGCAAACGGGGATGTAAGCCAGCCTATTCAGCATCACTGTACCGATCCGGCCGGTAATGCGAAATACGTCGAAAATTATATCGGTGTAGCTCTATGGCGTATTAACCCGGCCACGGGTGCGATCCGAAGCGGTTATCCAGTTCAATTGGATGCACATGTGGGTACCTGCTCGATGCCACGAATTGTAGTTGCTTCGAATGGCAATCTATTTATTGCTTGGAAGGAGTTAAAATATGGTACCGGTTGCCAGGTCACGGCCTGCTATTTCAATGTTGCCGGAAATTCAATCGGTACGGCTGCGACGGTTGTGACGGTTCCGATCGGTAATCCAGGTGCTCTCGGAGATATTCACGAGCTTTCGTTAGCAACAGATGATGCCGGAGGTAATGTCGGTGCTGCCGTTCTTATTCGCAATAACCTCGGAGGCTTCACGAGTTACGATCAAATTTGGGCGTCGCATTTCAATACAGCGCTTGTTACCAATTGGCCGGCTGGCGGTCCTATGGCGCAGATCGATGCAGCGAGTTTGTCAAGCCATAAGTGGTGTCCCATCATTAAATGGAATGAGGATCTCCAGCAATACGACATGGCTTGGGGAGATGACTACACCTATTTAAGTACAGGCGGTGCAACTCCCGCGTGCATTACGGTACAGGGAAGCACCGCACTATATGTGTTGAGCCTTCCGCCCGGTGGCTCGCGGCTTTCTTCAGCACCCCTCGATCAAGCAACACATTGCGAATTTTACATGGAAGATTGCCGTGGTTACTCTAATTATATGTATCAGGGTGCAGCGGTATTTCTCTACCAGGATTATTCCGGAGGTGCCGATGTACCGCATTTGAATGGATATGTGCTGACATCAGGTGTCATGACGGCCTTTCTTCGATCGTTTCCAGGAACAACTACTCTCGGATATCCATGTTCACTGAGTAAGCGCCTTGTTTCTACTGGGCCGGCGCAGGAAGATGTTGTTGCTACATGGACTATGGATGCCGGTGGTGGCATCTACCATCTTAATGCAGATTACTTTACGACATTCTCCGCAGGCACCAGCGCAGTACAGCCTCCTGCCGCGACGCCGATACCGATCAACTCTCCAAACTTCAAAGGGTTCGGTAACGTAAATGGGAATTGGGAATATTTGGCGGTGCCGGATTATAGCGGTACGACTCCCATTAATGGAGTTCTGGATATTTTTGCGCTATCGTTATCTCCATTTACCTTTGCTGGTACTTCGCCAGTCGTGACGGAGAATGTTCGAGGATATAATGGAGCATATTTTACAGCTTCCGCAACATCGTCCAATTTCTGTGTTGTTAACTACCAGCAATTGATGGGAGCGGGAGTACCGTATACCTGGAGTGATCGCTACACCGATCTTGTCGATCCCGAAACCGATGAAAGCCGCTTAGCAGATATGGAGGATCAAACCTATGATTTCTCCTCCTGGACGATCGGTGGTATCTATCCGTATTTAACGTCACAAGTGAATGCACCTGTAGATAACAACACATGGGAAATCGACCCCTATACAGCTGCGTACGATTCAGTGACGGCTACCGTGTATAGTGAAATACAGGAGAATGGAACCTCCGATATTATACTAGGTCGTGGCGGTTCTTTCTTTGTTTCTGGTGCAAGCTGGAATCTCACGAGTTCGTTGCGCAGCGATCCGCGTGAATCATTTTATCAGCCGAAGTGTGCAATCTATTATGATGGTTCTACGGGCGATTACACCGCGCTGGTCACCTACATTCACGAATTTCCGGCGGGCGTCTCTACCTACCTGACAACTTACGAAGACGTTACCATCGATCTCTTTACGGGAACGATCACACCGGATCCCTGGGGGCCTATCGACTTTGAAAATAATGGGCCCGGTGCTGTAAATATGTGGTTCCGCAATTGGGCCGTCGTCCCCGATCCAGCGACCGGCAATAACGTGTTTGTCTACGGAAGCAATTACACTACTCCCGGACAGAATACCGCTGGACAGCTCGAAGCAATAGCATTTAGTGGCGCTTCACGCGTTTGGGCTACTACGGTTCAGCCTGCTAACACCAATCCTATGAGTGGATACTCGATCGATCAGGTTCGTGCTTGTTACGATCCCAATCCCGGTAATACAGGCGCGTATATAGTTTGGCGGGAAACACCGATCGCTAATACGCCTGGGAATCAATCGGGTATTGCACTTTCTGGTGTAAACTCTACTACAGGTGCGACCTGGAGTGGTAGCACAATGTGGCGATATGGGAATATCAATCATCGCGGCAATGCCTGTGTTGCTTCGGGTGGTGCTCCCAATTGGGTTTGTGTTGCTTGGGAAGACGAAGGCATTGGGACGCCGGCTCTACCGCGTCGTATCTATGCTACCGATTACATGGGAAGCGGTACGGTAATTACCGCACCTACCTGTGTTAGCCTCACTGGCACAAACGAAGAGGCACATCATCCGGATGCGATCGCTAATCCGGACAATACTAATCTGATTACGCTCGCATTCGATCACGATGCCACGACCACAAATGGATTACATCCGATCAGGCTTGAGAATTTAAATCTTAATCTCACAATTCCGCCTGTGACGATGGATATTCCTTCACCTGATCCGACCCCAACCCTCCCAACCTGTTCGGTTGCCTGGACTATGGACGATGCAAAGTGGAGCATGTATGGGTTCATGCAGCGCCGGCCAAAGCTTATATCGTTTGATGCAAAAGGCAGTGGCTACCCGTATGATAGCACATTCCATTACTCGAATCCGAATAATTGGATCATGTGCATTTATGAAGCGGAAGCTTATGACCTCTATCAGCCGACGCCGACTATTGGGGGTGCAACTCCTCCGACGTATGGTCTCACCGGGTATTATCAGACCATGTGGAGCTTAGAACAAATACGTACAGGCGGCAGTACGTCGCATGGTGGAAATAATACTTATTTGCAAAGCAATATTTATGCTCGAGTAATAAACCCTGCATTAGTGGCAGGTCCCGATCCGACGGAACCTCAGATCGCAGGTAAGCTCGCCGTCTTTGCAAATACGAATGCACAGGATCTTCGATGCGTCACTTATAATGATAAGCTTGGTCCAATTGCGACCTGTCTTGATTATGTCAATACGGCGCAGACGAGTGCGATCGCTCGCATTAATCGCGTGATACCACTCTATTATATGACGCCTGAATTGGCGAACATTATCGCCCAGGGAGGAACGCCTCCAGGAGATTGGGGGCCCGTGCCGGCTTTGACCTGGGACGATAAATCTGTTATGCCAATTTACATGAATTGGTCTTACATGCCATTGGTGCTTACTCCCGCTGCCGGTTCGATGGCAGCACCAACGACATTGCCCTTAGGTACATGGTCGATAACACCAGGGTACGCTACCGACATTCTCGATCCATACCTAATTGCGGGTACTGAAGTTCGTTATGTGGAACCGGCTTCGCCTACACAAATAGGTAGTGCGGTATTGCTGACCGCATTAGTGTCGAATATTGCAGGTCAGTGGCCTATTAACCTTCCGCATTGGTGGGGCAATAGCGGTACTTATGGAGGACCAGGTTGCGGCCTTAAAAAGAATCCGGGCTCGACAGCGATCGGTACTTTCGCAATCGAACTCACACAAAATCCAGCGGCCGCTTCAACGACAGCCATCGTTAATGGCCTCAGCGATGATATTCAACAGTTGAATGTCACAAACTTGCTGGGACAAACCTATCTGACCAGAACAGCAATAGCAAGTCAGGAGGCTTCGAACGGTCTTCCTCTTAATATCCAGAGTTGGCCGTCGGGAATCTATAATATCGATATTATAGACAATTCCGGCAATCATGCACATGCGGCATTGTCCGTATTGCACTAATCCTTCTTCGGTTTATCGAGCACCAATTCCCCTCCAAAAGGGGGAATTGGTGTTTCTATTAGATTAATTTTCAATTAAAATGTGGCAATTTGTGGGGAAAAGTGCGGACCTAATAAAATACTTTAAGTAACCTCTTGACTTCTCATATTTTTCATTGTATCTTTGTGTGGTACATTTGAAATGGACATGAATGCACTCTCGCCAGGAGGGCGGTTGATCGTCCGCCGGCATCTGTTAGGATGGCGGCAAGCCAGGGGTCAACGGGTAACCTTACCTCAGGTGCGATTCGGAGTTGCGATCGTGGCGCTCGTCGCCTTATCGTCTCTCGTCAGTTCATGTGCCGTTCGGCCGGTGATGACCACGCTGGCTACCGAAGAAGGGGTTGCGTCCTACTATTCTAACGATTTTCAGGGACGCCGCACCTCGGACGGGGAGATCTTTGACAACTCGAAGTTGACTGCAGCGCACCGTCATTTTCCGTTCGGGACGAAGGTCCGCGTAACGAATTTGGCAACACATGCAAGTGTGACGGTGCGCATCAATGATCGTGGGCCGGTAAAACCGGAGCGCATTATTGACTTGACCTACGCGGCCGCACGAGCTATTGGTATCGAGCGAGCCGGCCTCGGCCGTGTTCGATTAGAAGTAGTCGAATGGGGCAAAGGCAAAGTGTAATTAGGAATTAAGAATTAATAGAGGACTACGGGTCAGTCTATTCATTCTTAAGTCTTAATTATTAATTGAAGAGTGGGCATGCGGATGTCGAACGAAGAGCTGGCCGAAAGGTCAGGACGCTTTAGGTTGCCATAGGGGCAGGTCTCTAACGAGACAGGTGACTTAGGGTGACTCTTTGTTCGCTCCGCTCAATATATCCGCTGGCCAATAGCAAAGCTAAGGAGCCATCGGGGATATTGACTGGAGCAATCTGCATAACCCGAAAGTTCAGGAATTGGCGAATTGGGAGTGAAATCCAAAGAAATTCTTCGGATCGATCCTCAAAATCAGCATAATCCTGAGAATCCAGGTTCAGGTTGATAGTTTTCAGGAAGTCTCTAGAGTTTGAAAAAAGATTCAGACGAGGTGTAACAAAATTAGAAACGGGTAATTATTTCGGTGCTTCACACCGGATAGTCGAATTCGGCCGGGCGTGGCTGCAAACAAGTGTGGTTTCGAATGTTTCTGTTCGGAAGCTCATGCGTAAAGCAAACGTCGTTTTACGGATACTGCAAAATCCGTTCGTATATTTGCCGCAGTATCTTGTGCCGGATTTCCACTTTCGGTCATGGAGCGCTGAAAACAGCCTTCCAGCGCTTGCTTCTGAAGCAATCGTACTTTGAAAAAGCGGATGTCTGTTTCGAGAAAAAGATCGAAGCAGGCATTTTTCCGGCGTTCTGAAGTGTGACAGCGCTTAGCGCATTCACTTCTGGTGGATGCGGCAAATGGTTAGGCGCCCGTAGTTCAACTGGATAGAACGTTGGATTCCGGTTCCAAAGGCTGAGGGTTCGAGTCCTTCCGGGCGCGCTTCATTCGATCGTGAGCCCATGACTTGGGACCAGTGGAAATGGCCAGCGTGAAGCGTTTGCCGAGCAGTTGAATAAAGAAAGTTTTTTGATATAACGGATGATCCGTTCGCAACGAGAGATAGCAGAAATAAAACAACCAGGCGCAGAGCGGCTAAGCTCGACCGAGAAGCTGTTGCTGCGTTATGAGAATGGCCGGGAATGGGCTCGCAATAATCAGCGAGTGCTTTCCGGTGTTGCTGTCGTTATTGTTGCGATCGTGGTAGGGCTCTGGTGGTGGGCCGGTCAGCGTAAAGCGAATGCCGATCGTGCCGATACCTATCTCTCTCGCGTCGAAATGTATTATTTCGGTGGCGATTACCGCCATGCGATCGACGGAGATAAATCCCGCCGCATCGATGGCGAGCCGATCTTCGGTCTTCGTTATATCGCACAAGAGTTTGGATCGACGCCGGCCGGCAGTCAGGCGGCCCTGTTGCTCGGCAATTCCTACTATGCACTTGGTAAGTACGATAGTGCGAGTAAAGCTTTTGATAATGCGTCAAGCGATTATCCGATCATTCAGGCATCGATCGACGCAGGAAAAGCAGCAATTTTAGAACATAAAGGTAACAAACTCGAAGCAGCGAAGTTATTTGAGTCGGCAGCGAAACGTGATATGACCAATCCGTTGGCGGCCGATTATTTGCTAAGCGCTGCACGCGATGATGCTGCTGCCAAAAGCAACGACGATGCAATTCGCATCTATCGTCAGTTGGCAGCCGATTATCCGAATAGTCAGTTTGATGATGCCGCCAGGCGCGAGCTGCTAAAGTTTAACGTCGAGCTGTAACAGCGCTTGGTAATAGAAGAGTGTATTTGGAGAAGCTTTGGCAAATCTGCAAATAACAGTGCAGAGGCGTCGAAGCTATTGAAGTAGAAACCGAATTGGTTTTTTATAGATAACTGGACACATGCGACTAATTGACTTTGCCCCATCGGGAGCCCGCAACGAAAGGGGCGGCGACCAGGAAAGTTTATTTTCGTTTACGGACCGCGCGAATGGACCAGGAATGGCTCAGCGGCGCCGGTCTTCGTTCCTCACTTATGGAGGTAGTATGCATCGATACTTGACTGCTTTAATTGTGCTTCTCGGCCTTGCGGCATTCGTTGGCCAAACTCAGGCACAGACCCTGCAGCCCGTTTCCGGGTATTTGTCGGCCGGTAAGACGAAAGTCTTCTTTCCGCGTACCCCGGGTAACTCCGCAACTGACACGATCTATGAGATCGCTGGTAACTATGATGTTGCCGGTACACTCCAGATCATGGAAGGTGCGGAAGTGTGGTTCTTGCCGAATAGCCGCATTATCGACTCGACCGGCGGTAAAATCATCGCCAACGGGTTCACTGGTTTTAACCGCCGGATCCTCTTCCGCGGTATGCCGATCAGTGATACATCCCATGAGTGGGGTCACTTCTTGATTCTTCCGAATTCGGACTCGGCGTTCTTCGCCAACGTCCGCTTCGTCAATTTCCGTAAACGGAATACGGTCGATCAGACGCTGTTATACAGCCCGTCGCTCGACCCGACCGATGCGGCCTTTGATGCGGCCATGAATAATGCCTTCAATGGTAACGGCGGCGTTATCGCAACGATGTCTCGTAAGACCTATATCTACGATGCTATCGTCGATAGCTGCCAGACGTCGTTCCGCGGTGGTGCGTTCGCATTCCTTCAGTCGCCGGTCGGCTTTACGCCTGCTGATGATGGTCGTCTCGCGCTCGCTAACGGCCAGGTATGCCGTCTTACCATTCGCGATACCCGAGCTTATAATAATGAAGTAGCTCCGCTTCCGACCGATGCAATGGCTCTCGGCGGTGCTATTTACATGGCGTCCAATGGTTCATCCTTTAATTCGGCTAACTTCATCACGGCGACGTTAGGTTATACCCCGTTCAGTGTCGGTACGACCTCCTTTACGGCGACGATGAACACAATGCTCTTCGAGCGTTGCACAGCGAACAATACGCTGGGACCGACATCGGGTACGAGCCCGAACTTCGCAAAGGGTGGTGCTATTTATGTTGGCAGCAACACGGCGCTTACGATCGCAAATTGTACATTCAACAATGACTCCGCGATTGCTAATACCGATGCTAATACATGGGGTGGTGCTATCGCAGTAAGCGCGACCTCCGGCAATCCGAGCCAGGTGCCTTCTGGTCCTGGTGCGAATGGCAACGATCGTCTTCCGGGTCTTACGATCCTCAAGATGGCCACCTTCGCCGGTAACGTAGCCGGTAAGGGCGGTGCGATCAATCTCGATTTCTTGTATGGCTCCAGTCCGGCGCTTGCTCCACGTCTTAATATCGACGCCGAGCACATCGTGCCGTTCATGCCTGGCTTCGTTGGCCCGGTACGCGATTCCGGACTTGTTCAGTTTAATGGTAACGTAGCGTATTTGGTCGGTGGTGCGATCTACTCGCCGAACCAGGTATTCATCACGGGCTATCTTGCTCCTCAGAATTTCCCGTGGCCGGGCGGTATCGACTCTGTCGAACTGCGCGTCCGTTTCTTCAATAACCTCGCGGGTGAGGGCGGCGGTAGTATCTATCTCGATGGTTTTGCCGGTGGCGCACCGGATCTTCAGGAGCGCCGTGCATTACACCTTCAGAACTCGGTCAATCCGTTCGACGCTCGTTTGAACCCAACGGGTGGTCCGAACCGTGGTAACCTTTACGGCATGACCGTACAGGGTGGCGGTGCTGAGTTCGTCGGTATGCGCGACTCGTCGTTTGCGGTCGAGTACAATAGCAATACGGTTGTCGGTGGTAATGGCGGTGCCGTTGCTATCGTCGATGCTATTTCGATCAACGGAACGGCCAATAACCGCTTCTTTGCTGAGAATGAGTACAATGCACAGAATGTAAAGATCGCTCGCGATACCGCAGCGACCCCATTCCCATATGATCCGCGCGAGCTTACCCGGTTCCTCGATAACCGCGTAATCCTCGGACCGGACTCTGCTCAGCTTTATAACTATTCCAATGGCGTTGCTCACGGCCGTGGTGGTGGTATCTTTATTCAGATCACGACCCCGCCGGACAACCCGCTTATTCCGCTCGATTCGACATTCTTTAGCCGCGTTCGTTTCGAAGGCAACGAGGCCTATTCCGGTTCGGCCATTTGGTCCGATCGCTATGACCTCAAGCTTATGTCGAACCAGTGCTTGATCGCGAACAACCATGCGTCATCGCAGTCATCGCTCCATGTCGATCTCGATGCTTCCGGTATCTCGAATCCTGGTGATGTCAATGCCGGTGCTACGATCTGGGCCGACTTCGAAGGTTCGCTCCCATCGTACGAGACGAACTCGCGTGGCGATGCTATCTATGATAACACAGCGCGTTACATCCTGCGCCTGCCGGTCTCTCCGATCGTAGGACGCAGCGGTGCTGATACGCTTCGCGGTAACTTCTGGGGCGAGACTGGACCGAGTGTGATCACGGAGATCCATCCGCCAACAGGTCCGCAGCAAGCAACCTTCTTTATCGATTATTATAAGGGTTGCTTCACGAATGTCTATGAGCCGAACCGTAATCCGCCGGCTGGTTACACACCAGTTCAGATCGGTACGATCCCGGATACGCTCCTCATGGAAGGCCGCGTCTATGACCTCTTCGATAAGGGCACAGACATGAAGGTCGCGGACTATGCGTTCCGACGCCTTGCTCCGGCTGAGGCATTCTCGCTCGGTATTCCGAACGATGTTGTAAAGCTCCATCGCTTTACCCGTAATATTTTCGATACCAATGCGACGTACGTCCAGAAGATCGATCTTAACCAGACCGATTTCGTTGGACCACATCCGATCGGATATCCGCTGTTCCTGCAGGCTGACGTCAGTGCTGCCGATTCGAACCGCGATGCGTACGCTCGTAACTACACCGTCTTCATGGTCTTCAATCAAAACACGAACGAGTTCGTCCGTGTGAACTTGAAGGAGACGATGGTTGATGAAGGCAATGGCCCGCAGCAGACCTATCAGGGACGTCTTGACTTTGTACCGGATTCGTCGATCGCGAAGCGCCATGCTAACTTCCGCCAGCAGACACTCTATACTCTGTCGCTTCTCCGTCCGTCGCAAATGACGTTCGATGAAGTGCAGCGTGCCTCGATGCTCGAAGATAGCGCAGCGTTGGCTGGCCGCGAGTATCAGTTGTCGCTTGCCGATATGCAGGGTACAACCTCCGGCGATACCGTCTGCACGCAGGGTGTCACTGGTACGACGACCTGGTACGCTGGTGAGCGTTATCATACGCTTCCAGTACGTCCTGGCGATCACATCCTTGTTATTAGCCGCACCCACCTGTGGAAATATGGTGCAGCCTATGCGATCACGCATGGTCTTCAGTTCACCATCGGTGACGTGCTTCCGCCGAGCTTCGTAGCGGATATCACGAACCTTCAGAACGATCCGTACAACCCGAACGTACGCTTTGTACACGAGGACGTTAACTACGATGCGAGCGATCCGGCACACACGCTCTTCCGCGTGGCGGGCTACGATCCGAATAATTTCTACGATCCGCGTTTCCTCTTTAACCAGGGTAACTATACGCAGCTTGCACTTAGCGTAACGCCAGACCTCATTGCAGGTGAGGCGGTACCGGCAAACGCACAGGGTCAATATCTTGCAGATACCTTGCGCGCGCTCCAGGCTCACATTCGTCTTAACCACTGGTTGAAAGCGACGACGATCTTTAATCAGAACATCACGGGCTCGAACGGGTATATCCTGCTCACCGGTCAGCCACACAATCCGGACGTAGTACCGGGTGGCGAGGCGCTAACGGTGACCGCGACCAACTTCCCGCCGAACTTCGCGTCCGAGCGTGGATTGCTCAATGCATTCCCAGGCTTACTTGGCCCGGATAGCGCAAGCCTTAGCATGTGGACATTCCCGCCGTACATGAACTGCACGACCGGTGGATTCCTCAGCGATACGCTGTGCGTCCGTTCGACCTCGAGCACCTATCATTTCCGCATCATCGTCATGGATAGCCTTCCGCGCTTCCTGAATGTCGATCAGCGTCCGTGCGCGGCGAACCTTACGGATTCGCTCCGCTACTCGTTCGATCTTCAGACGGATGATGAGCTCGAGGATTCGGCTGCCGCGGCAGAAATGATTCCGACGGCAAAGGATACCGGCCGTACAATGTCGCCAGCGTGGGACTTCCGCTTTGGCCGTACAAACTACAGCTTCCCGACGCGTCCGTCGTGGATGGTCTATCCGAGCGGTGGCAACTATGTGCCGGTTGATTCCAGCGCAGCATTCCAGCAGCGTGGTATCATCAACGTTCGTATTGACTCGGCTACCGCAGTGGGCTTGCTCACTCCGACCCCGCAGGTCAATGGCGAGTTGAACCTCGATACGATCGCAGCGGTCCAGGCGCATGACGGTCACACAGGCAAGGCGCTCCAGCGCTGGCCGGTACCGGTTAACTTTGCGCCGACGATCATTACGACTGCGCTTCCGAATGCTAAGGAAGGTGTTGATTACAGCCTGAACTTCCAGGATCCGCAGAAGATCAATCGTATTGCGATCACCGATCCGAACGTAGCTGACTACCACACCTATACGCTTCTCTATCAGGGGCAGTCAAAGGTAGTCTACCGTGACGGTCTTTATAAGGTTGGTCGTGACTCGCTGGTCGGTCATACGCCATCGTGGCTCAAGATCGATCCGTTCTCGGGTGTGCTCACTGGTATCCCGGGTATTACAGATGCTCCGCGCTTCGCGGGTGTCTGCGGCGACTCCGTCCAGGTTACGGTTATCGTCAGCGACCAGTGCCAGCTTACAACATGGAAGACGTTCAACATTGCTGTTGATTCGGTCGCTCATCTTCCGAGCTTCTTCCGTGGCCCAGGCCAGCTCTGCGTGATGAACCATCAGCAGTTCTGCGACAGTGTTAAGGTCTCCGATCTTGACCTGCTCCGTGACACGTGCGCGAAAGAGACGCTTACAGTCGTATCGCTCGATCCACGTATTACGGTAACACCTGGTACCATCAACGGACAGTTGAAGAACGACACGATCACACTGCAGGTCTGCGGACATTACGATGAAGACAATACGTACTTCTTCAATAATCCGCCGGCACCAGAGTACATCCGCCTCAAAGTAACGGATGCGACGGGTAACGTCGATACGCTTACCTACGCGGTACACGTCGGCAACACGCCGAAGTTCGAGTGCGCGATCACCGTATCGAATGCAGTAACGCAGCTCCATCCGTTGCAGGATGCTCAGATACTCTGCTTCGGTGCAGGACCGTTCGGACACGATTCGCTTGATATTCAGTATTGCGAATACGAAGTCGCTCCGGCTCCTCCGACCAGTGCATTCGATGCACGTTGGATACTACCGCTCGGTGGTAAACTCGAAGGTACTACCGTCGACGTACGCAGCGACACGAACCAGTCGTCGCTCATTACGTGGCAGGTCGTGTTCCAGGCCGGTAACGAGTCTGGCGGTGCGGGTAGTCTCTATCCGATCGAGATCTGCTGGAAGCCGTCGTGCCTCGATCCGAAGAACCTGACGACGCCGTTCAACACCGGCCGGTTCATGCTGAGAAATCCGCGTAACCGTGGTGAGTTCGACATCAACATGTTCAGCGGTGCACGTATCATCGACAACAGCTTGTACACGTGGCGCTCGATGGGCTCCGACTCGATGTGCTTGGAGATTCGCGATCAGGGCCTGACCAATGCACTTATCGTCTTCGTGCCGGCTGGTGCTGGCGTAGGCGATCAGGGTCAGAAGCCGACCTTCGCGCTCGAGCCGAACTATCCGAATCCGTTTGCCAGCGCAACGACCTTGAACTTCGCGGTCGCCGAGCGCTCGAACGTCCGGATCGATATCTATGACCTCAAGGGCACGCTGGTTCGTACCCTTGTCAACGAGCAGCTTGATCCGGGTTCTTATCCGGTGACGTGGGATGGTACGGACGCCAGTGGCGCGACCGTTCCGGAAGGCTCGTACATCGCTCACATGACGGCAGGTTCGTTTACCTCTTCGGTGAAGATGTCGTTCGAAAAGGTAGCGAAATAAGTGTAACGTTTGGCTGCTGCGGCGATTGTTTAGGCAGTCGTCGCGGCAGTCAGTACGAGACATAAGACAGACGAACAAAATAAGTCAGACGAACAAGAGTGTTAATACGTCAACTTTCAAGGAGTATTAGACCCATGAAACTTTATCAACGGTTATTCGTCGCGCTGGCCGTCGTGACGGTGAGTGTTCTCGGCGTAACGCCGAAGGCACACGCTCAGCAGTTCGGCGTTCAGCCGCTCTGGGCGAATTATACAGTGCAGTACGTCAACGAGTTTTACAATCCACTCGCTGGTGCCACACTGATCTCGGCCGACCAGTTCTATAACTTTGCCGGCTTTATCGATCACGATGATGGCACAGCCAATGGAATCCCGGTCGGATTTACGTACAACTACAACGGGAATGACTACAACACAGTCAATGTGAACGTCAATGGTTGGGTTACCTGTGGTATTCAGCCGATCCCCGTTACCCCGGCCAACAATAATACTTTATTCAGCTCGATTACGCCGAATAATACGATCGCACCATACTGGGGCGACCACTATTATCGTACGCTCGAGCCGGGTTATCATCCGTCGCGCATCTCGTACCTGACCACGTCAGTACCGGATCCGAACCCGAATGCAAAGCCATTCTCGTTCATTCATACCTTTACGGTGGAATGGCGCGACCTCAACATCAACGATAAGACGAATCCGAATTCGATCGCATCGTTCCAGCTTCGGATCCTTGAGAACCCGATGGCGAACGATAAAGCGAATCCGGACGACCGTGCCACCTTCGAATTCCAGTACGGACCGATCGGTACCACCGGTACCGTTACGACGGTCGGTGCAGCCGTTGGTGCAGAAGACTCGGTTGGATTCACGCATATCAATGCGCTCTTCCCGACCTCCGCATTCAATGGTGATTCGACCCGCTTGAACGTTACGCGTCGTACGGATTGCTGGCCGCCGGCAACCTGCTTGCCAGGTCGTGCTATCCAGCTTGTACCGAACGGCCGCGCGATCTTCAGCCAGTGGGGTGATGGCGATGCTGACCTTACACAGGTGACCAGCAGCGATCCAAACGTACGTCGTTTCCAGAACCGCTTTGTTACGCTCGCAGACGCGAATCTTATTCTTACGTCGCGCGCCAATGGCATTCCGCTCGATAGCGTCGAAGGCCGCAACGCGTTCCACGGCGATGCGAACCACAACGGTCGCGTTTATAACCCGACCTATGGCGCATACTTCTACTATGTAACGTCGTACGACGCTGCTTATATCATGATGTACCTTGCAGGTAAGCTCGCGGTATTGCCGTGGCCGCTCCCGCTTCCGGTGCCCGGATATAAGTCGTCCGACATTCACTCGACCGACGTTTCGGGTATCGTTGCAGATCCATCGAACGCGCGTGTGAATGGTAACACGGTGCTCGTACCGCTTACGGTCCGCGGCAGTGTGAATGGCGCTCTTTCGGTAGAAATGAATTTGAAGGGTCTCGAAGCCAATGGCGTGCAGCTGGTCGGAACACGTTCTCCGGAAGGCACGATCATGGCGTCGAATGCTACGCTGGGCCGCGTTGCTCTTGCAACGAGCGGTAATTTCGAAAATGGCTCGACGATCGGATATCTCGAGTTCTCGAAGCCGGCGAATGGCAATCTCGAATTCGATATGACGGACGTTCAATCGAACGACGTCGATATGGCATCCTCGCATGTAGCACTCAAGCTTGGCGGCGAAAATGCAACGGCTGGTACGAGCTCGCTCGACCAGAACGTGCCGAATCCATTCGTCATCACGGCCGCTGGCCATACGACGATCGGCTTCGATCTCGCACAGTCTGAGAATGTTACGGTCCGCGTCTTTGATATGCTGGGCCATGAAGTTCGCACGCTCGTAGCCGACGAAGGCCGCGCAGCGGGCCACAACACAGTTGACTGGGATGGCCGCGATGCCTCCGGCAACTTGGTTGCAACCGGATTATACTACTATCAGCTGGTGACCCCGAGCTTCACGCAGACCGTGAAGATGCAGGTCGTCCGTTGATAATACTCGCTTGGGTGGCGCTCAGGAGTGCCACCCATTCACGTATCGTTCTTTGAAAAACTATGGCTAAGAATATGAGGCTGCTCATTCGAGTGGTTCTCATGACCCTGTTTCTGGTTAGTAGTGCCGAATCGGTGAAAGCGCAAAACGTCTTTCATATTCGCTTCGACACGGTAACGGCAAAGGCAGGTGATACGGTAGCCGTGAACGTGTATTACTCGTTTACTTCTACCCACGCTCACACTATCAATTACTTTCAGGCGCGATTCTCCTACGATACGACCGAGATCTATCCGGTCGAATACGATCTGGCGGGGACCGCTTCGGGAATGTTCTTCGATACGACGAGCAGTCATCTGGGAATTACCGCACGAGGGCAATCGGAGATCGACTTGTCGAATCCGGTTCTTTTCCGGATCAAATTCCGAGTCAATCACCAGCTTGCAGATACAGCATTCATTCACTGGGATTCATCCTTCGTCTTATTCGATGCTTCTGAAAACGTAGATCAAGTAACGACGCAGGATGGATGGATCAGAACAGCAACAGCCGCGGGACATGTGGTGCTAACAACACCATCCGTTGACGTAAAGGGTGTTACCCAAGGGTATAGCCCGGATTCAGTCCCCTTTAGGCTGCCGGTGATCGCGTCCAATCTTTCGGGTGCGAGGATGCGAAGTGCGGTACTGTCATTCACGTATGATAGCACAGTGCTTTCGTTATCTGGTGCACTTGCAGGAAAGGCAGCGGAGCTTGTGGTCGATAGCATGCATAGTACGGCCCTCATGGGTGGCCGTCGTGCAGTTTCGATCTCGGTTCATGCGGTATCAGATGTGCTATTCGGTGGTGACACGCTGATCGCACTTCCGTTTGTCGGGCTGGTCGGTTTAGATACTGTTTGCGAGACGCTGAGCGATGTTTCTCTTCGTCCGACAAACAGCGATGCACTGATCGGTAATACGGTGTATACTGCTGGTTCGATCTGCTTAAAAGGCAGCGCGCCCAGCAGTGTAGCGATCGAAGAGGGTCAGAGTACGAAGCTTGAGATCTATCCAAATCCGGCGACGAGTTCGGTGCGGATCGAAGCAAGCGGCTTCGAAGGAATGCTAACGATCGGTGTATTCGATGTACTGGGACGCCCGCTGTATTCGTGGGACGGGACATCGACGACATGGCAGGTGCCGGCTGATCTATCGCCTGGTGTTTATCAGGTGATCGCCGAAAGCGGAAGTCAGCACGAGAGGATCAGAGCGATGCTCGTGATCGAGCGGTAACTTGAACGATAGCGATAGCCATAGAAAGAACAAACATCCTTCAGCGAGGATGTAACAAAGTGTTTGAAAATGAATTAGTTGTCAGGTATGATGAACCCTAACAATTTTACAATTAAGGAGAATAAGGCCATGCGCAAGCTTTACAGCTCATGGGCAACGACCGTGATAGCGGTCCTCGTGCTGCTCGCGGGAGTGTCGTCGGTCCGAAGCCAACAACTTCGGATGTATCCGACGCTCTCCCTACGCAATTTCCATTGCATGCCGGATGGTATCGAACGGGTACCGGGTCCGGGAGCCGGTGGAGATCGGTACTTCCTCGTTCCAGTATGGATTTACAACGAGGCCGATACCAATTACAACCCAAACAATGATGGCCAGCACTTTGGCCAGCACCTGGAGCCGATCCGGAGCTTCGAGTTTCAGTTCTGGTACCTGACGCAAGCGATGGTGCTCGATACCGGCCACGGTTCACCGATCGTATTGACCGGCCCACAGGCGAAGGACACGGCGCTTGCCAAGACGTTCTTCGTACAGTGGAGCGATCAGCAAGCGAATGATCCGACGAATCCGTATCGTCATGTGATCCGTATCGCTGGTGCGAGTTCGGTGCCGCTTCCACTTAACAACTCGGCCGATTCGGGTTGCTCCGAGCACAATGGTGTTTTGCTCTGGCTTCGTTTCAAGGTCGTCGTAAGCGCGGTTAACGCGGGTGAAATTCACCTCGACTCCGCTCGCTTCAACGATCATGTTGGCGATTCGCTGATCAATGCTCCGGGTGGTCCGTCGCTGGATTATACGCACGGCAACTTTGGCGGTGGTATTGGTACGTTCGGTGCCTCGAAGAAGGGTTACGGTCTTGTACAGATTACGGCACAGCCGGCCTTCTTGCTCAAGCCGCTTTCACAGATCGGTCAGATCGATGACGCCAATGATTCGCTTCTCGTGGACCTCGTCTACGATCCAACGGTCTCTGGCGGTACGGTCACCCGTTCTATACAGGTCAGTGACGCTGTCGGTAATACCGAGATCGATAACGTACTAATATCGTCCGACCAGCAATGGCTTACGGTGAACGAGAATGCTCCGGGTGGAACAGATACCTTGTTCCTTCCGAACGACGCTATCGATTATACGACGAGCTTCGGTTCGCAGGTACGTAATATCTTTATGACGGTAGGCAATCCGCAGAACCTTGCTCCTGGAGTATACTACGCAACGGTAACCTTCCAGAGCTATGGCGCCTCGAATTCGCCACTCAAGCTTCATGTTCGTTTCGTCCGCTTGGCCGCTCCGAACGAGCCGACCGCAAGTGGTACGGGTATTCGTCTGAACATTTCGAATAGCTGCTCACCGGTTTGCACGAACGTTCTGACCTTCGGTACAGGCGCCGGTGCAACGGAAGGCATCGATGTTCTCTATGGCGAGAGCAAAGTAATGACGTCGGATATTACGAACTTCGATACTCTTGGCCGGTGCTATGCGTACTTCAAGCCGCTTAATCCGAGTGCTGACGTTCAATTCCAGGATCCGAACTTCGTTGGTCTTACCCGCGACATTCGTTCTCCAAACACGGACACGACCCTGATCTATCAGGTCAACTTCAACCCGGGCAATGTCAATTGCTATCCGGTGAAGGTCTGTGTCGATCCTTCGGACTTCCCGGCTGGCGGTCGCATCGTGCTCAAGTTCACACTCAATGGTGGCGAACAGGGTATCGATCTGCGTCAGGCCACGCTCGATCAGAACAACATGCGTTGCGTCACGATCAACGACCACCGCATCGATCACTTCTACATTTACTACACGCCGGCGACGATCGCAAACATTGCGACCTTCCTGAAGCCATTTAGCTGGACGCTCATTTCGCTTCCGGTCGTAGTACCGAACCCAGATGCAAGCATCATTTTCCCGAATGCGGTCACCCCGCCATTCGCGTATGGTTCACAGAGCGGCTGGTTCCAGCCTGCAGCTAATCTGCTCGAGTTCGGTCGTGGTTACATGATTCGTTACGGCGATTTCATCGGAAACGACGGTATCGTAGCCGGTACGTTATCATACCAAGTCAGCAATGTGAAGATCCAGCAGGGTTGGAACACGGTTGGCGCAACGAGCGGTGTTAGCACCGTAACTGATATCAACTTCACACCGAACCAGGGTTCGACCCAGGTACCGTCGCTCCTTACGAACGACTACGTGTGGGAGTTCACGCCGCAGCATGGTTATGACCAAACTGGCTTCCTTACACCTGGTAAGGGTTACTTTATCAAGGTTGACTACTCCGGTTATTACAACCTGACCGGTCACAAGGAGATCGCCAAAGGCGGTTCTTCCAACTGGGCAGGCAAGAGCAACGATCGCTCGAACGTGATCGGTCAGCTTACGAACGTCTATGTTCGCGATGCAGAGCAGAATGGTCAGAACCTTTACTTCGGTCATGTAACGACGTCGATTCCTGAGGGCCAGTTCGAAATGCCGAACCAGTTCCAGTCCTTCGATGCTCGCTTCGCGACCAACAGCGGTATGGCCAGCTACAACCATAGCTCGTATGTGGTCAACCTGCATGCTTCGAACTTCCCGGTCACGATGAACTTCACGAATCTCAGCGGTTCGGTCGAAGTCACCGATATGAACGGTAAGGTCATTGGCACGGCGACGAACAATGGTATCGTCACGATCTCCGATCCGACGACGACGCAGGTTCGCATTGCTGAGAAGCAGGAAGGCGTTGGCTCGAACATGGTTGGCTTCTCGCTCGAGCAGAACCAGCCGAATCCGTTCAATGCTACGTCGAAGATCACCTACACGCTCCCACAGGAGTCTGTAGTATCGCTCGTAGTCTACAACGCGCTTGGTGAGGTCGTCTCGACGCTCGTCAATGGCGTAGTTAGCGCGGGTCCGCACGAGGCTATCTTTGATGGCTCGAACCTGCCGGCCGGCACCTACTATTACACGCTGAAGGCTGGCAACTTCGTCCAGACCCAGCACATGACCCTTTCTCACTAAGTGAGAAAGGATGAGCCAACGGCGTAAGCCTTAGGCTCGGGGTTGAGGTGTAACAAGCCTCGACAACAGGAGTTATTCAGAGCGGAGACTGCTTCTATAAGTGGTCTCCGCTTTGAGCTTTTAGTAAAGGCTCAAAGCTCCGTATAAGCTATTTCAAAGGTTACATTTTACGGCCAGTAACTTTACTTATTAAGGCCAGGGATCTATGATGAAACGACTGCTGATTCTATCACTTCTTCTCGTCGCGCCGCTAATAGTGCATGCGCAGCACTTAACGCCAGAGTTCGCGCTACGGCTGCGGATCCAAAACTCTGCGACCGTCGATACTGCATTGTGGTTCGGCTTCGATCCGCGTGCAAAGGCCTTCGATGATACCGCGTTTGGCGAGGACGAGGTGCCCAATCTTGGCCCCCCTTTAGGCGAAGACTTCCTTGCTTACATCGAGTATCCGACGAAGGATTATCTCGGTACGCACGTGCTTATTCAGCCAAAGCCGACGACCGATTCGTTTTATCTTCAGTATAAATTCCATATCTACGGCGGGACCTATCCCGTACAACTGACGTGGAATCCGGAGCAGATCAAATTGCCGATCACCGGTATCCTGATCACGCCCCCGAGCGCAAACTCGGGTACACTACTCGACCTTTCGACGAATCCCCCGTTCGTTATTTCGGTCTCAAATAATATATCCGATAACCACGATTACCAGAACTGGCAGACGGCGGTACTCACGATCTTTTACAATATGCGGCCGGTGATCCCTAACGCGAGTGTAGCGGATGGCGCTTCATCGTCCGCTGGTGTGATCGAATCGCTGACAGCGTACCCGAATCCAATGATCGATCGCGGTGCTCTCGCGGTCACACTCTTGGAGTCGGCACGCATGACGATCACCGGCTACGATGTAACAGGCCGCGAGGTTTTCCGAGAGATGAAAAGTGGCATCGCTGGCGAAAATATCATCGACCTGAGCGGCCTGACACAAGCGAAGGGCGTAATGTTGGTCCGAGTCGATGCCTCGACCGCAGGCGGTACCGAATCGAAAAGCGTGGTAATAGCGAAAGAGTAGATACTCTAGACGAGAGCACAATTCTTCGCATTTACGAATTAGCTCTTCCAAGTTGGAAGGGCTAATTTTATTTTTATCTCTTTACTTTCGCCTCTTTACTGCGATCTTTCCTATCTTGCTCTCACCGTTTGCTTCCAAGCGGTAGAAGTAACCTCCATTTGGAAGAGCGTTCAAATTAAACGTTTGACTATGTATTCCAGCTTGCTGGGCAGCTTCTTTCCATGAGTAGACGAGCTCGCCAGTGCATGAATAGAGTCCGAACCATACCGTTGAAGTGCTGCGGAGTGCATAAGCGATAGAGAGCTCGCTGGAAGTTGGATTTGGTGAAGGAGGGAGTAAGAACAAATTACCAGAACCGCTTGCAAGCCATGCTGAAGGATCATCAACGGGTGTGCTCACGGCATCCGAGCTATAGCCACTGCCATGGAGGGCCGCCTTCTGCGTCCCTACAGATGGGCTATGAGCATACAGGAATGCCGAGTAAATATTGTTTTTGGTCGGCGTAAAGCTAATGCCGAGCGTATCGCTCGATCCAGGAAGGAGTGTCAAGGGAAGTCCATTCTGGTAGCTTGTAAATGCTGCGTTATCGGTCCAAATGCTGTCGAAGGTGATCGGCCAGATGGAGGAGGTATCCGTGAGAATAGCGAGAGCAAGCGTCTTCGTTGTGCCAACGCGAACGGTATCGAACGATGATGCCGCTAAGGTAAAGCCCGGTTTAAGAGTCGTTGATGTTGGTGCGGTATAGGTAAATTCGCTTACGCTCCGATTTCCGGCCATATCAAAGGCGGTAAGCCGAAGAAAGCCATTCTTACCAGCATCGATAAGGCACGCATCGAGATAGGTTTCACGGGTGCTATCGCCAGCCATATAGAGGGTGTCACGGGTCGAGGTCATATTCGCGATCGTATCAACGCGGAAATGAGAGAGACCAGACACCTCGTCGCGAATAGTAGCATGGCCGCAACCGGTTCCGTTCTCCCAGGCGATCGTAGGTCCGGTCGTATCCGAGCCTGGCAGAGCGATGAGCCCGTTCTGGGCCGGATAACCGATACTTTCGCCCGATGTCGCGTTCGAATACCCGTAAGCATATACTCCTACCGGCTTATCGGATTTAACGACGTGCGGCCCCTGTGCAACGCTTACACCCCGATAGATCGAATACTTACCATCGATGGGTCGCTTATACCAGCTATTGATGCGTTGTCCGTCGAAGGTGACCGTTGTAGCATCGTCACTCGCAATGATATTAACGTACATTGCAATGTCTGAATTGAACGTCGCCGTTTTGAGAGGCGGTTGAAGCGTGGCGGTCGTTCCAAACTCTTCGACTGGTGGCAACACCATCATTGCCGGAGTGCCTTTCGCTTTTAGCAGACTATCGGGATACGTAGCGCTATTGATATACTGCACAAGCAGGAACGGTGCGTCGCTATGCCATAGGCTCGGCTTGCTGATATCAGGAGCGTATGAAATATCGTACGGCTTATCGAGCAATGCAAGAACTTGATCGCCCGAAGCCTGATCGTAACGATAAATATTTTGACCAGCCTTGGTGCCGATGATAAGGAAAGAGCTCGCATCATGATTGGACACGCCTGCCGGCTGGTAGAACGGCATCGAATAATACGTTTTCCCCCATGAGCGTATCGGCGGGACCATATCAGCGACATAGTCAAAGTGCGGATATCCAACCGGTACGTATGCGCGCATAGAAGCGCCTATCACGGCGACGGGATAGGTCGAGTGAATTACTGTACCGCTTACATCGTAATCCGGAGATTGCGACGTAACCGTTTTATACTGTACCGCTAGCCCACGGTGCAGTTCGACCGTAAATTGTTGACCATGAGCGTACGCGATGTGATCCGGACTCGGCACGATCTCCGTTTCCTGCCGCATGTCCGTTGAAGGCAAGATGGTCACGACCGTGCTATCGTGCTGGGCAACGATCGTAAACTCCGATGGATAATCATATTGCGAATTACCACCGCCCATAAAAAGCGCGGGATACGAGGCAACGACATAATCAGTACCAAGTGCGTAGGTGGGCAGAATATGCATTACATCGCCGGCTTGAGAGGGAATATCGGCGGCGAGAATTACGTCGAGGTCCGCATCGTCTGACCAAACGTGGTACGCCTTTTTTTCGACGATACCACTCGTCTTAAGCTCTTGCGTGAGCGGTAGTGAGATCGCGGTTGTGATGCCTGCCTTGACGGCCGCTGTTGTTTGCCAGCTACCACATACTACGTGGACCGTCGTGTTCTTCTGGGCTGAAATGCAAAGCTCATAATATTTGCCCGAGGGTACTGCGAAGAGCGCCGGTGGCGCAAACCAGAACTCGCGTCCCTGAACGGAGGTAAGATCCGCCTTATAATGATACGCCGTATCGTGGAACAGCGATTGAGCGTTAGAATAGTGAGTAAAGAGGGCACACAATAGTGCAGCACCGATGGTGCCGCGAAGTCGGGGTAACATAGGGATACGAGATAATTGTCAAAATCGGGTTGGACCTTGGATCTCTGTAACAACGGAGTAGAGTTAACCATGCCAAAACTAAAACTCGGAACACGGCTCCGAGTTACAGCTCTGGTGTAAAATATCTTTATTGCGGCTAATTCAGCCGGAATTCAGTCTTATTTATCGAGCACGAGCTTACCGGAGGCCGTCTGACTCCCCGACTCGAACCGCCAGAAGTAAGTACCACGCTTAAGGTGACCAAGATCAAATTGCTGTAAATGATCGCCAGCCTCTTCTTCACCTCGCCAGGAGTAGACGGTGTTGCCGAGAAGATCATAAAGGCTAAACGATGTAACTGCTTGCTGCGTGAGGCCAAATTGTGCGGTCACCATTTCTCCCGCAGGGTTTGGCGAGATGTTACAATAGAACCCGGAGCCAAGAGTATTGACTGCATTCGACCCCTGGGTATAACCAATGCCGGAAATACTTACACTTTGAGCCGGAACATCACCGCCATCAGCGATAGAGATCGCGCCTACATACGTCCGCGCCTCCGTAGGGTGAAATGAGATTGAGAAGGTATGAGAAATGCCAGGCGTCAGTGTGATCGGCAATTTATTTTCCGATCGTGAGCCATCGAAGATAAAGGCCTCATTATTGGTCCAGACATTATTGATCGTGATCGGATAGACGGTTGATGTATCCGTTATCGTTAGGCGTGGCAGAGTCTTTTGAGTACCTACAAGGACAGTATCGAAATTCTTCGTCTCAGCAAAAAAACCTCGGCTCGAAAAAGTTGGCTTGATGTAGGAGATCGATATCTGAGTACGATTACCAGCCATATCATATGCGTGAAAGGATGCATATCCGGTCTTGAGGCTATCGATAGCGCAAAAATCAACGAAGCTGGCCTTCATATTCGTACCAATTTCGAACGATGGATCGAGAGCAAAGGTGAAATTCGAAATGCTATCAAGTTCGATGGTCGCAATACCGGAGGTGGAGTCGACGAGCGTAGCATGAATGCAAATATCATTACTCTCAAATTGAGGGGTTGGCGAAAGACTATCAGTCAATCCAATAGCCACCACGTTCGTGAAGGCTGGATACGAAAATGAAAAACGCGATGGACCGGAGCTACCTGTAACGAATACATCGAATGGAAATACTGAGCTCATCCTTTGCAATTTGCTCCAATAATTGGATGAAGAAGAAGCGGCTTCATACGGCCCGGTTGAGCACTGCCAGGTTTTAAGAGATTGAGGCGGATCGGTGGTAACGCTGGTTGGGTGAGCAATAAAGCTTGCTAAACTTGCGCACGCTACTAACGAATCGCTTAAGGGAGCAGCTACAGTGACTGAATCAGTAAAGCTCTCTTCTGGTGTCAGGATAAGGCCCGAGGTATAGGCAAATGGATTAGTATAAAGTTGACTGCCATACTTACCATCGCTATTTGCGAATTGCGAAAGAAGGAATGGCGCATCGCTTGTCCACTTGCTCCCATCCTGCTCTTGAACATGGAATACTCCATTCTTTGTCGGAATGACGAATGTATCTCTAAGAGGACTCGTGCACGTCGTACGGTAAATTGTTTGGTTAGGTTTGGATGAAATAAGAGTGTACGTATCCCATCCACCTGAAATGGGCGTAGAATAATATGTTTTACCCCACATGGGGAACGATGGCACTATTTCACTAACATTGTCAGCATAATTGTGGTCCCAGAATTGCGTATTCATCGCACCGGCAACAATAGCGATCGGCTTATTCGAGTAAACGCTGGTACCAGATACATCGACAAGCTTAGCGGTGTTGGGCACATTTGTTTGATACTGAATCGCTTCCCCTTTGTTTAAGACAATTCTAAATTGCTTACCCGCAGGGAATACAGCAGCAACGTCATTGTCCGGGTACGACGATGATAAGCGCAGATCAGCGGTCGGTGTGATATCGATCGCGGTGCTGTCGTAAGGTGCTGAGATCGTGAACTCCGAAGGATTGTCGCCAGCATTTACACCGGAAGGTGCCGGACATGCAGCTATAACATAATCAGTACCGAGCCCTTGAGTTGGGATCGGAAGAAACGCATCTCCGCTAATCGATGCAATAGTGCGTTCACCTGAGAAAGCAACGGTGGAGAATGCAGTAACCGCAATCGAATGAAACGTGCAATATACATGAATAGCCTTCTTCTCCGAAATTCCACTTGACTTCAATTCCGTCCATAAGGGGAGATTGTATGTCGCGGTCCAGTTCGCCCGCAGTTGAAGCGAATCGTGCAGTGTTCCAACCTCGATGTATACAGTCGCATCATTTGGTGACGCAATAAAAAGCCGAATAAGCTTCTGAGTGGTATCGGGATCATTCTGTATGGGTGCAAACCAAAAGTCACGACCCAGGATCTGGGACTGGCTTCGTTTCGATTGCGTTACCGTCTCCCGAAATCCCGATTGCGCCGAGACATTAGAGATCGCAAGTGCTAACAGCAAGAAGACAAAGATAAGGTGTTTCATATCAGCGTTGAATTGAAAGTTTGCCGGGGTTTTCCCCATAAGCCATTTGAAGCTCCTTACTTCCTAATAAGGAGCTTTCCTGTTTTAGAGTGGCCTCCGATATCCAGTCGATAGAAGTAAACACCGCTAATAAGCGATGAAACATCGACAGGGGTATTTGCTTCGATCTCACTCAGATGTACTTCATCACCTAATACATCAAAGAGTTCGAGCTTTGCGGATTGGTGGTCCGAGGAGTGGAACATTAGTATATGCCCATTAATATCTATTGAAAGATTATCTTCGATTGCTTCTGATTCGTTAACCCCAGCGCCAGTAAGATAGGCCGTCAGAACTACGTTTGTATCATTGCACTTGTCGGAAACGAAGTGTATGTTCGCCGTCTGTAAGGACTCATTAAATCGAGATGGATCAAACCGTATTGTTCCGAGCAGTACATCATTGCTGTTAAGTGTAACTGGGAAATCCACCGGGATCGAGATCGAAAATGCGGCGCCGGACGAGCTTGTGGGGTCGATATAAATGGTATCGTATGTGATCGGCGTCGAGCCATAGTTTCTTACTACGAACTCCTGTGTGTCTGCAATCGAGTTATACGGCAGAGGGCCAAACGTCACTGGTGCGACTGTCATCGCGGTGTGATATGCAAGGTGGACCGTTGCTGTAACCGGCTCCGCAAGAGTATCCCCGTTGCCGAGAGCAACCAGAGCCGTCGAGATGGTGCGATCGACGTTTGGTTGAGTAGGAACGTAGATAAAGATAGTATCAAAGTCACCAGGGAAAAGGACTTGCTGTTGGCTGGTCGGATCCCAAGTGCTGCCATGCATGTCATGCCCAATTATGCGAATAAGATCGGCAGTGTTGGTAAGAATTACGCGTCGCAAAAGGGTTGATAATTGACCGCCATTCGAAATAACGAATGCTAATGTTATTAAGGAATCATGCGAGCAGTTAAGCGTCGTATCGATACTACCGCCAAAGTGAATCTCAGAAGCAATTGCGTTACCGATCAGTTTATTTTGTCGAATGCTTACCGAGCCATTCTGGTCGAATACCTCTTCGGATGTCCACGATGCGATAGCAGTGTTGCCATTCAAATCCGTTGGAGCGTACCAAAATTGCACGCTGTCGACCCCTTGTGGGGGTATAGTGCGCGGAAATATTTGGCCAGGGATCAGAACAAAGTGCACCGTATCATCCCATGCCGGTCGGTTAATGTGAAGGATATCGGTCCTGGATGCATTGTGAATCGCAGCAGCTTTTTCTATCCAATCATTCAACGCCGGCGGACCGTATGGCACATTATGCCACACGGCATCGGCTACCCAAAAATCGGGAGCGCCACCATTACCTAATAAAGCAACCCGGCTTAACGGACCGCAATCGTCACCAAAGAGAAGCGTATCGACGGTGTTGTGAGTAGAAATGGGTCCGAAGGATATCTTGATCAAGCGGCGTTCACCAACCGCAAGCGGTGCGGTGTTAAAGCTATCGATCCGGAAGCCAACATTCCCGTAAAGTAGCTTTAAGGTCGTAAAAGCGAACGGGACAGTACCCGTATTGACCAGCGTGTCATAACCATAAATGCGCGGTCCGGTCGTGACGCCAATATCGAGAAGGGGCGGGCGTGCTTCCGCAAGCTGGGTCGCATAGCTGCTGGTGATCGTTGTCCGATTTCCGGCCATATCGAAGACGGAGACACCAAGAATAGCGGGCTTCGTCGGATCTACGACATAGTAGCTATATCCGGACGTATCCAATCCGGCTCCATCGATCCAGTTTGGATAAGGGTTTGGCAGATACGCCATGTTGTAATCGGTATCGAGTCGGATATAGGCAAGCTGCGATTGAGCGATGCCGTTCATATTTCCGGAATCTGCAATATGGATTCTACCCTCAGTGCATGAACCTACTACGACCGCTTGCGGAGGTATCGTATCTGGTGAACGGTAAGTGCCTAAAAATCCAGGCGTGCCCCATGCGAAGGTCTCATTATAGCCGTAACCATACACATACACTCCCACGCCAAGCGTATCTCCGGTTATAACGTGCGCGCCCGGTTGGATGTGAGGGACCACGAACGCTTCGAACGTATCATCGATCGGTTGGCGAGTATACATTTGAATACGAGCACCATCAAATATTGTATTACGCTCGTCATTGGTACGCACAATGACGTTCGCATAATTATCATACGCGGGTTGCGAGCCAACATTCACCGGCGTTTGAAGGACGACCGTTCTCGTGAAATTCTCGCGAGGCGTTATTCTTACTTCGGATGGGTCGCCCTTGGCGGTTGAGTCGTCAGGATAGGTGGCGCTGTTGCTGTATTCCATAAGTAGGAATGGAGCATCGCTGAACCACTTATTAGATAGTTGTTCTTCAGCCCAAAATGTACCATACTTCCTTGCGATCGTGCATTCCGTATGGACGCCCATAACAGCGTCCTGCCGGTAGATCGTCTGGTTCGCTTTTGATGAGACAAGGAGATACATTGCAAAATCGTGTGACGGAGCGCTACTGGGCTGCCCAAAGCTGGTTGTGTAATAGGTTTGCCCCCACGAGCGCACCGGATGGATCATTTCGCAGACGTGATCGCAGTAGGAATAACCGTCCGGTATCTCTGCGCATGAAGAGCCTGCCACGACCCCTACAGGCATATTCGAATGAATGATGGTACCAGTGACGTCAAAACCAAATGTAGTATCGGCCTTGAGCGACTGGAATTGGACGGATTGCCGACGATCGAGTTTGATAGTAAACGGTACACCTTTAGGATAGCCAACGATGGTGTTATTGGCCGGATACACAGATGAATGCCGAAGATCGCAAGAAGGAGTGATCGTGATAGTGGTGTTGTCCTGGTCAGCAACGATGGTAAACTCGGAAGGGTAATCGTAGGTATAGTTAAGATAGTTATAGTATAGCGCGTTGTATCCGGCCACAACATAATCGGTGCCCCAGCCTATGGTCGGAATGCAATTAAAGCCGTCCGAAGTGTATGGACTATGCGACATTACACAGCACTGAAGATCCGCGTCATTCGACCATACGTGAATCGCCTTCTGTTCAATAATACTGCTGGACTTCATTTCCCAGCCAAGAGGTACATTGACGGCTCCTATTTTGTAGGCTCCTACAGGCACGGTTGTTACGATTCCACTTGAGAGCTGGACGTAGGCCGTTGTATTATGCTGTGAGGTGATGTAGACCCGATAATACTTGCCCGGTTGATCAAAACCATTTTGAATGAGTGCAAACCAGTAATCCCGACCCATCGAATAAGATGGGTCGTGTATTTGCTTCGACATGGTCGTACTGATCTTGCCTGTGATCGTTTGAGACTCGACTACGGTGGCAGCAAAGAGGACCGCTAAGAATGCTACAATGTGTTTAATATGCATACAACCCCCATCGAGCAAGAACGGGAATTCTTGCGCCGGTTACAATAAAAGTTGAACGGAATGTACTAAAAGATGACAAAAATAGGGGTCAAAGGTAACGTAGCCATCTTCCATTTTTCAAAATCGCTGATTTCTTGAGAGATTACACTGATTTCCCGAGAGATCATTGCTGATTTTTCGAGAAATTCACCATTGGCGCGAACTTACCCTTACCGGGCGCTGATTTCCTCCTTACATGGCCACAATGCGACCAATGATGAAACAGCCTTCCGCCGGATTTATCGAGTCGGAGCGGGGGCGCGAGGAGTCCGAAGCGACACTGAGTGTCACGGGCCTTACAAAGGCCATTCGAAGCCTGCTGGAGGGTTCATTTACAGATGTGGTTGTGGAAGGCGAGATCTCCAACTTTATCGATCATCGCTCCGGCCACCGGTATTGGACGCTCAAAGACTCCGAAGCCCAAATATCGTCTGTTTTCTGGAAAAGCCGTCCGCTCAATTTCCAACTTAAGGATGGGATGAAGGTGGTTTGCCGCGGCCGGCTGACGGTCTACCCGCCGCGTGGCAATTACCAACTCGACGTTTTCCAGGTGCGGCCCTCGGGTATTGGTGAGCTTCAGCGGGCCTATGAAGAACTGTACGCAAAGCTTTCGGCGGAAGGGTTATTTGAGGAGAGCCGCAAGCGTCCGATTCCACGATTTCCGCGAACGATCGGTATCGTCACGAGCGAGAATGGCGCTGCGCTGCATGATATCCTGACCTGCCTTCGCCGGCGGTATCCGGTGGTGAATGTAATTCTACGTCCGGCTGCTGTGCAGGGCGTGGGTGCGGAGTTAGAGATTGCAAGAGCGATACAGGAATTTAACTTAATTCCGAATGACGAACGGGGAGTTACGAATGACGAATTACGAATGACGAATGAGGCGCAAACTCATAATTCGTCATTCTCCACTCGTAATTATCCTCGGCCTGATGTGCTGATCGTCGGGCGCGGCGGTGGTTCGCTCGAAGACCTATGGTGCTTTAACGAAGAGGCCGTAGCCCGAGCGATCTTCGCTTCGAAGATTCCGGTCATAAGTGCGGTTGGGCACGAGGTCGATCTGACGATCGCGGATTTTGTAGCCGACCTTCGTGCACCGACGCCGACCGCAGCCGCCGAACTTGCTACACCGCATCGCCGCGAGTTGGAAAATATTATCGATGGTTCGACCAGTGCGATCATGCGGACGGTCTCGCACGAACTTGCGATGCGGAGGCAGGAAGTGGAGACTCTTTCTGATCCTGCAACGCTGCTGGCTTCCATGAAGGCGACGATCGGGGATCGAAAGAATGATGTCGATAGAATGACTTCACAAGTAAGCCGCGCAATGCGTCATGGCGTCGAGCGATTTCGTCTTCAGCTCGAACGCGATACCGCAAAACTTTCGGCGATGAATCCTGATCGCGTGCTCGACCGTGGCTTTACTGCGCTCGAGTCAGCCGATGGCGAGATTATACCACGTCTCGAAAAACTTCTCTCGGCCGGTGAGAAGAATGGCATCCTTGTTTTTGCGGATGGCAGGATCACGGTGAGGTTTGATTGATCGGCGTCGAGAGCTATTAATTCGACAGAATTGTTCGCCTTTTTATTATGGCCAAGAAAGAATCCAAGCCCATCCAAACCTTCGAAGCCGATTTCGAGCGCATGACGGCTATCGTCGATAAGCTGGAACAGGGCAATGTGCCGCTCAGCGAGATGCTGTCGCTCTACGAGGAGGCTATGGCGCTCTCTGCAAAGCTGCGAGAGGTGCTGGCCGAAGCCGAACTGAAGGTCGAGAAGCTTGCTGCCATACACGAAGAGACAGCAGGCGAGAAGGTCCAGGGTAACGATATTTTCGAGAACGAGGACCTGTTCTAGCCGTTCAGGGGGCCGGTTTTCACACATCTTCAGGCCTCAAAAAATCCCCTGTTCAACAGGCCACTAATCCGGCCAAAGCCTCGTTACGCTTACTCGTTACCGATACCAAATGAGCATAGCGTTCGACTCCTACCCCTTCCTCAAAAACATCGATTTTCCGGCCGATTTACGCAAGTATCCGGTCAGCGACCTCCGGGGCGTTTGCGCGGACGTCCGCGAATATTTGATCGATACGATCTCCCAGACGGGGGGGCATTTCGGGGCTGGCCTCGGCGTCGTCGAACTTACCGTGGCGCTTCACTATGCGCTCGATACGCCGAAGGATAAAGTCGTTTGGGATGTCGGCCACCAGGGTTATCCGCACAAAATTCTTACGGGCCGCAAAGCACAGCTCAATACGATTCGAAAGAAGGATGGACTTGCGCCATTCCTTAAACGTGACGAGAGCGAGTACGATGTGTTTGGCGCCGGCCATGCATCGACCTCCATCAGTGCTGCGCTCGGCATTGCCACCGCACGCGATTTTGCTGGCCAGGATTACAAAGTAGCTGCTGTCATCGGCGATGGCTCGATGACCGGCGGTATCGCCTATGAAGCGCTGAATAATTGTGGCATGTTGAAGAAAGATGTGATCGTCATCCTGAATGATAATCGCATGTCGATCGCGCCGAACGTCTGGGCGTTGCACGAATATTTTAACGCGCTCATCACGAACCCAACGGTCCGCAAATTCAAGGATCAGGTATGGGATAAACTGGACGGTCACGACCGGCTCCGCTCCGCCGGTTCCAAGCTTGTCGACGGCATGAAGGCCGTCATGACGCCGGGCATGATGTTCGAAGCGCTGGGCTTCAAATATTTTGGCCCGATCAACGGGCACAATGTTGTCAAGCTCGTCGAGACGCTGAATTTTCTCAAGGATCAAAAAGGGCCGCTACTTCTTCATGTTATCACGGAGAAGGGCAAAGGCTATGCACCGGCAGAGTCGCACGTTCAAAAGTATCATGCCGCTTCTGGTGCGTTCGATAAGATCACCGGCGCGGCGATCGCGAAGCCGGTAACGGCTCCGCAGCCTCCGGAATACACGAAAGTATTTGGCAAAGCACTCGTCGAGATTTGCAAGATCAATCCGAAAGTGGTTGGTATTACCGCCGCTATGCCGGATGGGACCGGACTTAACTTCCTGCAAAAAGAATTGCCGGAAAAATTCTTCGATGTCGGTATTGCGGAGCAACACGCTGTGACGTTCGCGGCCGGCATGGCGACCGAAGGCTTCACTCCGGTCTGCGCGATCTATTCGACGTTCAGTCAGCGTGCGTTCGATCAGATCATTCACGATGTAGCACTGCAGAATTTGCCGGTCATCTTCGCGATGGACCGTGCCGGGCTCGTCGGTGCCGATGGACCGACCCACCACGGCGCATTCGATCTTTCCTATCTCCGCCTTATTCCGAACATGACCATTATGGTCCCGAAGGACGAGCAGGAGTTGAGAGATATGCTTTACACCGCTACATCTCAAGTCTCGGGTCCCATCGCGATCCGTTATCCTCGTGGTACCGGGATCGGCGTCCCACTTGCGGATGAAGGCTTTCGCTCGATCCCGATCGGACAAGGAGAGATGCTTCGCGACGGCAAGGACGTCGTTATTGTCGGAGCGGGGCCGTTGCTTTATGATGCCCTAACGGCCGCCGGCGATCTCGAACGCGAAGGTATTTCGGTAGCCGTTGCAAACGCCAGGTTCGTTAAGCCACTGGATACAGCGCTGTTACAGGGTTTGGCAGCTCGCTTTAAGTATATCGTCACGCTGGAGGAGAATGTGGTCCAAGGTGGTTTTGGATCTGCTGTGGCCGAATATCTTGCCAGTTATCAGGCGGAGCATCCCACGTCCTCCATTCCGCATCCGCTCGTTTTAGGCCTTCCTGACCGTTTTATCGAACATGGTGCGCCAGCTTCGCTTCTGGCCGAGTGCGGGCTGAATCGGGAGGGGATCCGTGAAAAGGTAAAAGAGCTCGTCCGCGCAAAAAAACCGCAACCTCAGCCGGTAAGCTGATCGCTGATCGGGTTTTCGGTAAAAATTGCTAAAAAACGCCTGGCCAAATTGGTCATAACCCGGTTACCTATTTCTCTTTTGTGTGTCCTCCATTATGAGGGTTACTGCCGCTTCAGCCGGACTGTGCGTTTTTTAGGCATGTAGCCTTTTGTGTCATTGATGCAGCCTGGCCATAGCTTATAAAGGAGGCATTCCCATGTGTCGTAAATCTTCCAAAAAACGCGTTAATGGGTCACCGAGCGGCCTAAATCGTATATTTGTAGCGATTTAACGGGTGAGATTTATCTCATCTGTTTCATGTTGCTTTTTTGTTAAGCCGCACGTGGTCGGATTCCGTTCTGTCTTACCGCGGCTAAGCATTAGAGATTCGTGTTCATTTTCTCCAGCAATTTTGTCTGGTCCCCTTATGAGAAATCAGTTACTATCCTCAGTATTCCTTCCTTCTGCTTCGCATCGTGCTTCTCGCACGATCCATCGCTTTGCGTTCTTACTCGCTGTTAGTCTTCTTCTGTCGTTTTCGAGTTCACTGCGCGCTCAGTGGTCTCCGCTTGCGACGACGTTTAACGATACCATCCGCGTCCTTAAATTTAACGATGCTGCAAGTGCACCACGCGTCAGCGGTGTGCCGCAGAACGGTTACCTGAGCGACGGTATGGATATCCAGTTCACGAAGAACGAAGGTTCGACATGGACCCCTTCGACCATTACCAATACCAGCAGTTGGACCTCTGGATGGGTAACGGACTTTGCGTGGGTGGATGCAAATACGGGCTTTGCGGCCGTGTATGGTGCAACGTTACCACCGGCTTCCGGTGTCCTCTTGACCACTGATGCCGGCTCAACATGGAATTTCATTACTGGTGCACCGACGAATTGCCGGGGTATCTACTACAACGCCACGAGCGGTCTCTTACTGGTCAGTAGCCAGGATTCGGGATTGATGAAGTCGACCGATCAGGGCACGACATGGACTCGCGCGGATACCGCAAAATATTATACCGGCTTTGCCTTCAGCGATGCTAGTAATGGTATCGTCGCTACGGATGGCTCCGGCTGCTTTGGTCCCTTTAACTGGTGGAAGCGCACCACCGATGGTGGAAATACCTGGACGAGGACCAATACCTATTATGAGTCATGGCAGCCAATGGCTGTGGCTGGTACACCACGTTATTTTGGTGCGCATAATAATACATGCGCTACTATTCAGCCGTGCGTAGGCGGCGTACAGGAGTCCGATAGTTACGGATACGGATTCTTCCCGCAGGCAGCGTTCTGCCTCGACACCATGACCGAATCGATGGCGGGCGACGCCTGTGCGATGTTCGCTGCGGTCGAATATGACTCCATTGGCGGCGGCGGAATGTGGTTTTCGGTCGATGATGGAAAGAACTGGGCGCCGCTCGGTTCGAAGACGTCATCGCCATTCCCGAATGTCGATACCAGATTCTATGTATCGCCGACGAAAGTATGGAGCTTTCAGTACAAGATCGTCTATACCGCAACCCGTCCGACCTCGCCGGACATCCATATCTGGCCTGATACGATCAACTTTAGGACAGCCGGTTGCTTCCGTATCGATACGATGGTGCACGTCTTTGGTTGTAATTGCGCAACCAATCCGTCGCTCGTAGGTGATTCGATCGTTCCGTTAGGCAATATTGCAACAGATACGTTTTCGGCGGTGCTCACAACGCCATTCCCCCTGTGTGCTCCGGCGGTTCCGTCGCTTCCAGTTAGCACGTCGATCGATATTCAATATCGACCGACAACACCGTCGTCCGATGCGGCAGATTACCATTTCCATTTTACTCGTAATGGCGTACCGGTAGATACTATTGTCCACGTGACTGGCGCTGGTGTTGCATCGAAAATTACTGCTGTTCCGAATAAGATCAATATTCGAGAGCCAGCGTGTACTCAGCTTGATACCGTCCTCCAGATCTGTAATCAAAGTTGTTGTGAAAACATGCAGGTCGACGGATTCGATGTTACCGGCGATCAATGTATCATCCAGTTACTTGCGCCGTCAACGCCCTTCCGTTTAGGACCTGGCGATTGCGCCGATGTACACGTGTACTTTGCTGGCACTCTACGAAGGACGCCTGGTCAAGCGCCCAGCATTGGTGTTAACGTGCGAGCACGATGCGATACCACCTTTGTCGGGACTAGCTTCAGTGTGACCGGTGTAACGACGACGACGGTTGGCGTAACACTTCGAGGGTTCAACGAGAATGTAAAAGACTGCTGCTCGATCCATGATTCAGCGGTCTACTTCCTCAATACGACCTGCGATACCATTATCTTGCAAGGTATCGACGTTACAGGTCCGCAGGGCAGTTACTTCCAGATCGATAGCCTTGGGTCGAAGCCGCCCTTGCACTTCCCGATCAAGATCGGACCATATAATCTGCTCAAGATACCGGTACTTATTCCCAAGTGTGATCCGGGACAGCATAACGCGACCTTTACATTCCATTTCAATGTCGGGACCACTGGTACTCAGTGTGCCTCTGTTGAACACTTTGATACCTCTATCTCGGTCTCATTCAATGTTCAAAATGCTATTACGTATGAAGGGGCGGTAAGCCCCAGTAAGATCGAATTTGGAGGGGTCAGTTGCTGTGATTCGTCACAAACGCGAACGCTAAAGATCAGCCCGGTCTGCGTGCCGCTCACATTGACGAAGATCCAGTTGACGGGCGCTTCGAATTTCCAAATGGTGTCGGGACCGACGCTGCCGTTCTCACTCAAACCTGGCCACGATACGGCGATCACGATTCGCTATATTCCGTGCTCCTGCACGGGCAGCGATCAGGATAACACCGGAAGTATCGTCCTGACGTATGCGGAAGATACCAAAGGACCGCAGATCATTGGTATGCACGCACATTGCATAACCGGTGTAGTCGCCTCAATCGGTGGACCGGACACGTTAGCTCTTGGCACGATCCGCTATTGCGATTCGAACTGTATTCGCGGTACGATACTGAATACCTCGTGTACGCCTGGCCTCATCCGGCTCCTGACGGGACCGACCCATGCGGCGTTCCGGGTAACGCTTGACAATGATACGATCCGTGCAAAGGACTCGCTGCACTTTACGGTGTGTCTGAAGCCGCAATCGCTTTCGGATACTACTGTAAACGGAGCTAGCGATACCGACCAGATCACGTTTGGGGTTACGAGCACTGGCGGACAAGAGGCGCCGAGCACATCCTTCACGGTGATCGGTAAAATATTGCCTCCTTCGATCGTCTCCAACGTACTTCCGACGGCGCTCGCGGCTAACCCGTGTGGCGATACCGATCTCACGTTTACGGTCGCTAATGGCGGCGATTGCTTGCCGTTCATCATTCAGACCTTCGCGGCTGGTAGTGGGGTAAGCCTCGCAAGCCCGACGCTTCCAGTGACGATCAATACCGGCAGTAACCAGGTCTTTACAGTACACTTTACCGGTACTGTTGGACAGACGCTTTCCGGCACGATCACACTGACAGATATCAGCGGCCGCACGATCACGGAGCCGTATTCGGTAACCTTCCGCGATTGCTCGACGCATCAGGTGACGACATTTACGCTCGGGCCGCAACCGCTCGATAGTAATTACTCGACACCGCGTTGTGTGATATTGAAAAAGACCTATACGATAACTGCGAATAACGGTACCGTGATCGTTAACAATGTGTCGTTGGCAGGCGGAAGTAAGTTCTCACTGAGCGGGTTTACGGGTCCCGTCACGTTAACCAGTGGTCAATCCATTCAGATCACTTTACAATACAATCCCGATGCAACCGGTAGCGATAACGATATACTAACTATCAATACCGATCACGGAACAGTGACGCTGCATCTAATTGGTGTGACGACGGGCTCACAGTATAATATTCATCTTGGATTGGCACTCGATGCTTCATCGAATGCAATGCCGATTAGAGTGGATGGCGTACAACAGGCGGTCTTTAAAATCATTAATGTTGAGCCGATACCAGCAGGTACTGGTGCGACGGATCTCACAATTCAGCTTCAGTATCCAACCGGTATTTTAACGAGGAACAAGCCGATACAAAGCGTTGCAACTGCAGCTGATCAATCGACTAGTGCGACGGGACCAATGGTAATCAAGATTACAGGTATTCCCAATACTGGTCTTCCAGCGAATTCCGATCTTGCGACAGTTACAATGGTGCCTTCCATCAGTAATACTGACCAAGGTACGGTTAGCATTGGCCAATCGGCGTTCAACCAGTCCGATCCAAACTTTGGTCGTTGCAGCATGTCTGCTCAATCGGCTGGCGACGTAGTGCCAGTCCGACTCAATCTTACATGTTCGGATTCGATCATGATGATCGCGTTGCAAGGCAAGCTACAGCCGATGCAGGGCATCGAGGTCATTCCGAATCCGGCACATAAAGGCTCGAGTGCGGCTACGCTGAAATTCACGACGAACCTCGAAGCGAACGTCTCGGTCGATGTGGTTGACTTGCTCGGTGCTTCGGTTTCGCAGATTGCAAATGGCCCGATGGAGAAGGGCGAACATACGCTCTCCATTCCGACGCAGAATATGTCCGAAGGCACGTACTTCGCGCGCATTACGATGAACGGTTATACGGTCATTCGTAAGTTTATCCTGCAGAAGGATTAAAGGTTAAGTAACGCAAATAAGAAGCGGGTAACGAGTGATATGCTCGTTACCCGTTCTCTTTTTATGGCTATGCTTTTTATCGCATTCTTATAGCCGTCCCAGAATTATTCCTGCGGCAATAGAAAGGATGATAATAAGCGCATCATCGTACCACGCTCGCGAGCTTCCCCCGGCAATACGGATCGTATCGATCTGCGAGTAGAATGTATCGTGTGCGATATACGGCACCGATACTTCTTTCTGCCTCGGGCTAAAGCCCAACCGAAGTGAGAAGGTATCTCGCGCAAAACAAACAGAGAGGGTATCCGGCGCTAAGGCCGTAGTATCCATTCTCAGAATAGTATCTAAGCACGCGATGCTTGTTGTAGAATCAGCAGCCAGTTTGTGCGCCATCGGTCCTCGTAGTCGTATGCGTCCCACTGGCACAGCCACAGTTGTTTTCGCAGTGTCAAATCTCATCCGGTAGACTTGCTTCTCGTGTGAGATGCCGTTGGTTGTTGGTGCAGAGCTTCTGTAAGAGATCAGCACACCAATGAAGAAAGCAATGCCAACGAGCGCTGCTGCATATTGCCATTTGATCTGCATTACTCATCTCCTTTCCGGAAGAGAGTATCGTACGCGCGCCATGCGACGGTTACCCGATAGACATAACGAGCATTAGCGAATGTGCCGCGCCGCTTACGTGCACTGCCCTGGTTATACGCGCTGATAGCCGAAAGTGTATCGCCGTGATACCGAAGGATAAGGCGTTTCAGTAATCGCGCACCGTGATCGATAGCGCTGTCGGGCATGTAGAGTTCAGCGAGGAACCGCATTGAGCAGCCCTGCTGCCGTGCGGTCTCACCCATGATCTGCATGAGGCCGTACGATCGGGAGCGATCGTTGAGTTCGGTGAGTGCGGTCGCGCTGCCGGGATGCACGCGCGCCCAGCGTATCGCTTCATGCCGAATGCGTTTGTTCGCGAGATAACCGGGTTCGCTTCTCGTCGCCCATTCATCGAAGCGAGATTCTTCCTGTATAACACCAGCAATAAGCGAAGAGGGCAGTGTGTATTTTGCGGCCGCACGGTCGATCTCTTCGCGAAAAGGAACGAGCATTGTTTGCCGGGCTGCGAGGGAATCCGCTGCTAAAGCGTGTTGTACCGCTTGCTCGACGGACGTGGTGGGCGAGAGTGCGAGTAATAAGAGAGTATAGAGCATATTAGAAGTTGATTAGAGCATCGTTCATCGTTGCTACAAGGCGAAACTCCAAATGCAGCATGCCATTGCGCTCCTGCGCTTTGATGAGCGAAAGTGAAGCACTGATGAAGCCACCTTGCCCGAACCGCTCGTGCTTTGCTTCATGCGATGGCGCAAGACGATATTGCATGAGGAATGTTAGGATCGTCGTTGCTAACGCGAGAGGAATAGGCGGGCATGTTACCCGCAGGGCAAGATGGTCGTCGTCGGTGGTAGGGAATTCGAGATAGAGTTGTCCACCAGCGCCGGGCTCGACGGTAAGCGGCTCACTTGCGATGGTCGTGGAAGAGACCGGCAAGCTGCCCGTAGGCTGACCGGGAAACGCGCTGGTGATGTCCGGAAATGTGGTCCACGGGTCGGTATCGGTCATGCGATACCGAAGAAAGAGATTGGTCATCAGGGTAGTGGATAGATGACAGAGGATAGAGTAGGGTATGGGGTAAAGGGTAAGGGTAAAGGTAGGCTGAAATAGGCGTCGCCGGAAAGTATCATTCACCGTTCATCACTCACCATTCATCACTCCGTCTTCTGTTTTATATTAATGTGAACGAGTATTGTGCTCGCACAATGATGGTGGTATGCGTGGCGATCTTATTCGTGACCGGTGATTCGATCTTGAGCAGTGTGATACCATTGATCCGCGCGCGATCGCTGAGATCGAGCGTTGGCGAGATGTATCCGCCGGTAAAAAACTGCTCGACGAGCGAGACGAACTCCGCGTGCATCGTACGCACCGGTTGGAATGCACACTGCGGATGCGCGAAGACGATGCGAAGCGTAAAATCCTGCTCGCCGCCATAGGGATGTCCGTAGGTATCGTATTCGGTATATCGGGCTTCGCCCGGAGTGACCTCGAAGCCAGGATAATCGCCGGGTGCAAGATCTTTCACACCGCGTTGCTCGGCAAGCGAACGCCACCCGCTAAACTCGCCAAATTGTGTCTCGAAGTTATTGAAGAAGAGAAGTTCTCTTGTCATGGGAATTGCGAATTAGGAAGGATGAATTATGATCGGTTGTGAGAGCTTCTCTCGCCGTTTATAATCCATCCTTCAGCATTGTTAGACCGGATAGCGTTTGTAAGGCCGGAGCATTTCTTTGTGTCGCTCCGAGAGGTCGAGGAAGCGCTCACGATCGGTGCTTATGCCATCGTTGGATGTAGCCAATAAGAGTCCGCGTGTGCCGGCGCCTTGATTGCTCTCATCGAAGAGCTGGGCTGCGATCTCGACGATCACCTGCTTTACGGTTTCCGGGCATACGAGCGTGGCGGGCTGCTTGTACGTGATCGCATGTTCTGCGCCCGAAACGAACCGCTTTGTTTTTGCCTGCACGAGATAGCCATTGGCTCGAATGAGGAGATCGCTAATGTCGAGGCTGGTGACGAAGCCGTTCATATCGATATAGCTCCAACTCACGAAGCTGCCCGCGGGATAATGCGGGGCGTAGAACTCGGTATCATCGCCCCAGAAGCGATCGGTCTTCGTTGCAAGCGCCGTATAATCGCGGTCGAGCCAGGTGTAGACCGATTCGGTCGCGGTATCGAGCAGCGTTTGGTAAAAGCCGAGAAGGGTCGTGTCCGTCGAGACGTCTCGCAGATACGTCTGCAGATCGGCGACGGTCACTGGAGAAGTAAAAGTAGGCATAGGTTACGACGCACTCGTTGAAAGCACCGCAAGGTATCCCGGCTGGCCGACGCCAAAGGCAATGCGTTCCGTCACACGGAGAAGCTGCAGATCGTTGGTGAAGGCGTTCATGTTATCGGAGGAAGCGTCGTAGGAAATACGCATTTCCATTCCGCCGCGCGAGCCAAGCCAACAGCCGGCTGTCTTGAGGTTGCCGAAGAGTGCGAATGGTGTGCTCGGGTGGCTCGAGCCATCATAACTCTCGATGATAACTCCGTTTGGCAGCGCTACCACCGGATATCCGTGGAATTTCAGGTTCGTTGCGCTGAATCCATTCGCGCCACTAATCTGTGGGTCGTTCGACGTTGCAATATCCCACAAGTAGCGGCTCTGCGAATCCTTTTTCTTGAGAAGATCGGTGAGCGTGTTTTGCTCGACAAAGAGCACGGCGTCGCGCTGCTGCGCCGGACCGATCGACTGAACGAGATTGATGAGATCGTCGAGCGTGATATCAGTATATTTCGTTTTACCGGAGGTCGAGCTTGCGCCTAAATAAGTGGTCGATACTCCGTCGGTGTTGAGAATGCCGGTGAACGGAGAGCCAACGCCGCGGAAGACCTGGGTATCTTCCTCCGCGCCGAAAACTTCGACAAAGATGCGAAGAATCGTATTGTAGACATCGACATTCGCGTCCTGCAGGAGTTCGTTAGAGATCGGATAGATGGCTGCCAGCTTTTGCGCGGTGAGCGTGAGGCGTCCGAAGGTGCCTTTGCTGGTTGGGATCGTGCTGGTCTCGCTTACCCACGAAACGGAGGGCTTGCCGGTGAGCGTCGATACATTCAGCACGTTCGACGACATTTGGATCTGCGCGCAATACTTACGTGCGAAGCCGTATTCGTTCAGCAGGAAGAGAACATCGGAGTAGAATTCCGGTGGCACGAGATAGCCACCGGCAGAGGCCGTTCCTTCGACCTGCGGCGAAAGTGTACGAACGTATTCCGGCTCGTAACTCTGCATGATCGATCGCAGTGTGGCATGATCGTTCTGCGCTACAGCATTGAAGAATCGAAATGTCTTCTGAATCTTAGCGCTAAGTGCTGAGTCCTGAGTGCTCCCGAGTGATGGAGATATTCCCGATTCAGAACTAAGAACTGAGGACTTAGAACTGAGCGCAGTTATGGCGCTTCGATCCGGGATTGACTTGAGTTTTCGGTCGAGCGCTTTGTCGATGATGGTATTGAATTCGTCGCGTGTTGCGGTGATGGTGTTGTCTTGTTCGTTGATATTCATTGGAAAAAACTAAAGAGAAATGTGGTAGTCGTAAGCTTCAGCTTACGCTCGTAGGGGTGAATTCGTAGGCGTATGCTTTAGCTTACGCTCATAAAAAAAATGAAGAATGGAGAGTGGTGAATGGAGAATTGGGATACGTTGCTTATCAGATACGTATCGCATTTATTGGAGCAGCCAAACGACTGCAAGATCTGCAGAACCCGAAGAGAGAGAGTTCTCCATTCTCCACTCTCCGTTGTCCACTGCATTTGGATTCATCGGCAGTTCGACTTTGGAGCATTCGACGAGCTCCCATTTGGTGAAAGTGAATCCGCCGAACTCATTCGCTTCGTATTCAAGCGGACGAAAGCCGATCGAATTGGCAGGCAGCAGGCCAGCCACATCCATTTGATAGACTTGTTCGGCAAGCGGTGATAGCTCGGCGGACGCATATTCGGCGAGAGCATAGAGCGCATTCTCGGCTTGTACTAATTGTAGAATGCGGCCGATCGTATTGATGAGCGAGCCGGACGCGCCGTGCTGCCAGAGGAATTGGGGATTCTTAAGGAAGTTATCCGCCTCGATTCCGGCGATCACGATAATGTCACCGGCTCGGTCGACGTCGCCGGTCGCCATCTTTAGCCACCGCTGACGAGGGTTCATGTTGCCGTCCTTGCGAACGGAGTGTGGCAATGGCGCAGTATCGACCGAGGTTGCGATCAGTTGTTTGTGGAGGATATTCATATTATGGAGCAATGATCTGATTTCCAAGAATAAAGGCGTTGCCGCGGCCATTGGAGAGCGGAGTGAGTCCCACAAGGGCCCGCTGTTCGTCGATCGTCATCGCTTGTTTTAGCTCCGCTACACGAGCGAGGAATCGATCGTCGGATTCGGTCACGAGCGATTCATGCTCGATGATGATATTTCCAGCCGGGCGATCGGGTGATTCGAATTCCGCGGCTAATCCGCGCGTAAGCGCCTGCGCATGTTTGGCAAGCGCGTGATCGACGACATCGCGCATGAAGACCGAATAGCTCGTTTCCGCATTCGAAAGATTGACATTATCGGTATCGCCAAAAAATATTTTCGGTACGCGAAACGCCTCGCGAATAGCATTGCGGAGCTCTTCTTTCGAGCGCGAGAAATCGAGCTCTTTCGCGCCGGAGCCGAGCAGCTGCACTTCGCCGCCATCCGGCAGTATTCCGATGCGCCCTGCGTTCGCCGGTGAGGCGTATTTCGATTCCCATGCATTGCGAAGTCGGTCCATTTCGTCCTGCGTCATAAGTGCCCCTGGCGGCCAGCGGAGCACCGCTCGTGGGCATGCGTCGTTCTCGAAAAATCGAGATTGAAAAAGACGGACCGCCGTATCGGCTTTGGCAGTATCGAGGATGTCCGAAATTACGCCGTGACCGAAGAACGGGCTCATCCGAATATCCGGGCGCCGAATATGAATGACATCGTTTGCCGGAATGATGGTATTCGAAGGCAGGAAGCGGTACGAGAGCGGAAGTCCGTCGTTGCCGCGATCGATGATGAACGAAAGCGAGCTTGCGGGCCATAGCTCAACGACGGTACCGTTGCCATCGCGTACCTTTAACCAGATCGAATTGCCCGTCGCATCGAGCCATTGGCTCGACAGCTCGAGCAGATCGCTCATGTCGAAGAGCGGATTCGGATTCGCGAGAAGCTTCGATAGAGGATGGTCGCTAGACAAGGGAGATGGGAAAAGGCTTAGTTGAGCCGGATCCTTACCCTTTACCCGCGGTCCGTTACCTTTTACCCGTGGTCCGTTACCGGATCTGTCGAGGGCATGAAATTTCCCTCGCCCGATCGCCTCGCTTCGAGCGTGCATGCAAATAGCAACGGTCTCGCGAATTTGCTGGAAATTTTCGACGAGATCTTCGCGAGCCGAGGGATAGACCGCCGGCACGCCGCCTGGCGGCCACGGCAACAAGCCGCTCCCGACACTGCTTGCCTGCGCGCGTTCTTGTGCGCTCGGAGGCTTCGTTCGTTTTAATGTGAGTGAGTATTTTCCAAGATTGAGGTTCATGTCATAGGAAATGATGAATTATGAATGATGAATTAGAAGAAGGATGCGTTAGTATGTCTCTCAAATGTTAGATGTGACGACGAAAGTGGAAGTCCCGAAGCGCGACGAATTACCGTTCGTTGCGCGTAATTCGTCGTTCGTACTTGTTACGATCGCGTTGCTGGTTGGGACGCTGTGGTGGCCCGTGCGAATGGGGTATGTGCTCGATGATACTTATATCACCTTTCGATACTCGCAGCACGTAGCACAAGGTCTTGGTATCGTATGGAATGCCGGTGGTGCTCATACGGAAGGCTACACCAATTTCCTCTATATGCTATTGCTGGTGCCATTTAGTGCGCTTGGATCTAATCTTCTCCTTGTATCGCAGCTTATTGGCGTCTTGGCAGTTTGCTTGTCGGCGATAGCGATCTATCGTATTATTCTCCCGGTCCTGGCTTCGATCCAAACCGGCTCGCTGTCTCTGTTTGCGCGGAAAGTTGCACTAGTGATTTCAGTGTTGTTCTTGCTCGATCCCTGGACGTGGATGAACGCATACAGCGGCCTCGAATCAAGTGTATTTGTGATGCTGCTCTTGTTCGCCCTATGGGCATTTTCAGCGGGTCGGCTTAATGCCGCATTTGTTTTCGCAACGCTGACCGCTCTTGTGCGACCAGAGGGTGCGCTGTTAGGTGTTGTTCTCCTCTTTGTTGCCCTGTTCCAAAAACAAGTTGAGGATCGAGGTGCAACGGTGCGAAGCTTCGCCGCTTATTTTGTTGCGCCGTTGATATTATATGCACTATGGAAGCTATGGTATTTTGGCAACTTGCTTCCGAACTCGTTCTATGTGAAGGTTGTCCAGTCGGCCGCACCCTCGCAAACACTTCTCGGCCGCATTTTCCCGGGCTATGGTACGATCGGAAGATTTTACATTCGGACGCTCATTCTCGTTATTCCTGCCATACTAGGTATTCGAGCCATTTGGCGCATCCCGGTTCTTCGTAGCGCACTCTTGTGGTGCGTGTTGCTCAGCACGTTTTATCTTTTCTCGCATCTTCTGCAGGCCGGGTATGGGAGATTCACGCTTTCGATCGAAGCGATTCTATTTTGCCTTGCCGCACCGGGGGCAGGGAGTATCGCCCGAAAGCTTTCCTGTTGGCGATTGGGTGCGCTCCGCATGAGTGGTGCAACAGTGCTTGGGATTCTCGTTATTGCGGTGTTTGTGGCTGCTACGGGTTTCATGCGAATACCACGCGGTTGGCTTAAGTCGGATCGCGATACGTATCTCGAAGTTGCTACAATGTTGCGGGCCATTCCCCAGCATGATTCAATCACTTTGGCATGGGCTGATGCTGGTGAACTGCCGTATTATTCGGAGCTTCGGCATATCGATCCCGTCGGCCTTAACACGAATGAGATCGCCCACGCCAAATATGTGCAGCAGGTTATCGATTTCATTGTAGAGAAAAAACCGGACCTCATTATATTGCCACTCATACCCAGAACAAATACACAGGATACGTGTCAGTCTATTTTTGAAGAAGGACACGGGTTAATTGGATCACAATATTCACTGTTGGCTCAGTCCCCGGAATTTCGGAATTATGTGCCTATTGCACTCGTGCCCTATCTGTACGAGCTTGAATTCTTCGTTGATACCCGCTCGCCACATTATAGCGATATAGCGAGGGCGTTTCAAGAGCGTATCGCCACAGATTCGAATTTTCAACGGCCTCCGAAATGCATCGAATAGATGTAGCGCATGCTTCAGCTTGCGTTTGTTGGGAAGCGATATGGTTGTCATTGGTACCCGTCACAAGATCTTTCGCAGGGTTCGTGATGATGCCTATTCCCCACGGCGTAGCCTAAAAGGCTACGGCCACGAACTTTGTCCGCTGCACCAAAAGTGTATCGAGTAGCTTTTAAGATTTTTAATCCTCCCGTAAGATTCTTCCGAGATCCGAGCGCTTAACGATGCCGGAGTGCCCATTTCAATCGCGATTTACGCCTAATTCGGGCGGGCATTTAGCTTGCGCATTTTCCTTCTGACTTAAGGAGGAGTATTATGAATACTCATAGCATGGTTCGCTTTTCTCTTCTGCTAACTGCGATGGCGCTCTCGGCGTGCAAAACCGGTTCGGAAGCTACGGTTAATGACGATTGCGGGGGCGGGCATTACGTGATCGCTCAGAAGGTCATACATAATAACGGCGAATTTTTCGAACTTCAAACGCCAACGGCCCGCAACGATTGTGAAGCCGAGTATATCTTCAACTTTCGATGGGCGAATCCAGCCAAGCGCGCGATCGATAACGATATGCCACCGCTCCTAAATTTGGAGCATGCCTTTCAGCCGCTGGCCGAGTTTGCTTACTTTCCACATCCCGCGCCCGTGTTTCGTCGTGATACGGTTATGGATGCTAATGGAAATCTCATTATGGGAGATTGGTGGGTGATCGATTTCAACATCGGTAATAAGAACAGCGGTTATCCCACTACGCAGTATTATGTTGGTTGCCGGCTCGACTGGGAGGCCGCCGCCATCGATAGCACAGAGATCGTCTGCCGAATTTATTTTTACAATAACTTCCCGAAGAAGTAGCGTCGCCGCAAATTGTAGCCGCATGCTTTAGCTTGCGGCTGTGGGGAGCGGGTAATGTTATCTGCCACATATCGAGCCCGGCGTTTGCGAGCATCATTATGGTTGTGTACCGATTTCGACTGCGCTCACGCGCGCGGGCTCCGCTGAACGCACGTCCTTACCGGCCTTTGTTATATGTTTTGACAACTGTCCATCCTGATTTTTTGCACTGCCCATTAAGTAGCATTGTATATTTGCTCTGAGAGTTGTCATTTTTTTCTTGTCGGAGGTTGTATGAAACGTCTTCTGTTGTATATGTGTGTGCTCGCCGTCCTGGTGCTCACGAATATCAGTTGTCATGATTCGAGCGGGAACGTCGCGCCTCCGGATGATTGCAGCGGCGATATTCAGACCGCTCAACTAAATACTACAATCTCATACACCGCGGCTTATACCCTCAAGTCTCCGAAGGCCGCAGGTGACTGCACCACGCTCTACCGCCTTTATTTTAGGTGGGCGGATCCGGCCAAACGTGCGGATGGAAAGCCACCGATGGTGATGACGTTCGACCCTCCGCCACCTTCTGGCTACGATGTGATACCACAGGAGGCGAGCGATGGCTGGTGGGGTGTGAGTTTCGCACCCACACCGACAAGCAATACCGGCAATACGACCGTATTCTCCATCACTGCAATTCAGTCGCCTGTTGGACTACCCGACGATTCCGTCCAGATACAAGGCAGTATTCGCTACCTCATCGCGCCGAACTAACGTCATAAGCCGTTCTCGCTTTTCATGCTTTAGGAAGGCTACGGCTACGAATTGTAGCCGCATGCTTTAGCTTGCGGCTGTGGGAAGCCAACACGGTTGTCAATTGGTGAACATCGAAGATTCTTCGCACGATTTGTAAGGGTGCCTATTCCTACGGCGTAGCCTGAAGGCTACGGCTACGAACTACGGCTACAAACTCAGAGCAACCAATTCTTCTTCGAATATTTGTGAAGCCAGAGAGCATATCGCGCGAGCGCCGTAGCATCGGCGTAATCGGGTGAACGATGGAGGCGCTTGCGGGTTTCCTCTTTGTCTTCCATTTTGTAGGCCGTTGAAGTTTTACTTACATCCAGGCGAATGGAAGATAACTCCTGATGGAATCGCGGCAGGTCGACGATCTGAATTTTGCCTTCGAGCAGTTCATCGTGAAGAATGAAAAACATTTCGGCTTTCGCGTTCGCAATATCTTTACCTCGAATAAAGCCGTGCGGCCTTTGACAGAAGTTTACCGGAAAGAACGGTATGTCAATGCGTTTCAATCGGTCGCTCACGCCGCCTCCTAAGCCAGTATCATCGAGCGCAATAACAAGTTCGATACCTTGTGCTTTAGCGTTTTCGTATTCCGTCCGTATCCGATCCGCAGTTCGCATGAGGTCATCACCGTAGGTCCTGAGAAACTGCCGCTGCACATCAGGTCCATCCGGGACGACATCGAAGTATGCGTAGATCGTCGCATCCCTGCCAACACCGCGAGAAATATCAACGCCCATAACGCGCATTCGTGGCCGTGTGTCGGAAGAGGGTTGATGATGAGGTTCTCCAAACAGGGATGGTGTTTTCCGCACGTTGCGTTCGATGAGTTCGATCGGAATAAATCCTGCAGACTCGAGCTGAGCCCACTCGCCAAGTATGCGAGCCTGAACGGGCGCATTACTCCGGTACCATTTGTCGGTCCACGGGATCTGTAGCGTTGTAAGCGGTTCGGATGCATCGGGAGTCACTTCGAACGACCATGCGCGAACGCTGTCCTCGATCCACTCGCGGGTGACCGCACCCGGAATGACCTCGCAATTCTCTACCACATTCGGATGATCGAAGGCGGAAATAGAAACGACCTTCCATTCACCGGAGCGTTCGGCTTCATAGGGATATGAATCTTTATCGATGGGATTGCAGATCATGACGATCTGTGAATTGGTGCTGCTGAGATTACCGAGAAGTGCGGTCACGATCTCGTGATCGATCCCGGTCGCTTCATCCACAGCGATGAGCATGTGCGGTGCATGAAAGCCCATCGCGTTCTCCGGGATATTCGGCGAAATGCCGATCATAAAATGTTTGTCGCTTGCTTGCACGCTCGTCGGGCCGCGAATAATATCCTTATCCAAATACAGCCTTCCCTTTCGTGCTTGTCGTCGAATTTCGCCCCAGAGATTTCTTCGTACTTGAATCCACGATGAAGCAGTGGTCAATACGATCGAATCATCGTAGTGAGTAAAATACCAATTACAGATGGCGGCGAGTGCGGTGGTTTTGCCAGCGCCGTTGCAACTGCGCACTAAAATTTTGCGCTCGCCGCGTTCTACAAGATCGAAGATCTCACGCATTTTTTGCCAGCATTGAACATCGAGAAGTTTTTCGGCGAAGGACGGAAGATCGAGAGTGACCGGATCGAGAGGCGGTTCTTTATTTCGTTCTGTTTCAATTTCGGTTCGTTTTGGTTTGGGGTCTGCCTTATTTTTTGGTTTGCTTTTAGGGCCAGCTTTATTTTGGTGGTTTTTCTTAGGCATAAGAGAAGATTTGTTGGACTTCCCCGGACCTACGGGTCACGATAATGCAATACCCGAGGTCCGAGAAGTCCTGGGTTGTGCTTAGGGTTAGTCTCGGTAGTCTGCTTCGGAGGCTGTCTCTTCCATCTCATAGAGGAAGTAATTAATAAGCGCCGCAGTGACAATGCGATATGCATGTTCACGCGCTTCCCAGAAATCCTCCGAGCTATCACAGACGAGAGATTCCAGCTCTTCCACGTAGGTGGCAGAGCTCAGAATGAAGTCCCGCAGAAAGCGGAGATCACCTTCCGAGAAGGGGAATGCATCGTCGTAATGATCGAGATCATCCTCATCGAGGTCCTGTAATTCATCGAAGTTATCTTCGAATAGGGGCTCGTCGGCATAGGAAGTAGTGTCTTCGAACGAGTCTTCAATGGGAAGAGCATTAGATGACCGACCGAATTTAAGAGGGGAGATTTGATGTAATTTAAGCATATTTTTCTTAAGGAAGAAAATCAACATTAATATAACAACAAAAAGGTCAAAATTAGTTCCCAATTGTGGATAAAATTAGTAAATTTAATGTTTAATATATACTTATTGGTTAAATTATGTCGCTATTTAATGTTTAGTGAGAAGTGTATGAGGCAAATCCTATATTAAGAAAATCGTTTATCGGAACACCATTGATAATTTAGCGTTAAGGGAGCGTTGCCAACTTTCGTCTTTCTCTTAGGAGGATGACACTCAGTTCTGCTGGTTGGATTTGGTTGTTCGGCATTCTGAGAAACCTTTATCCAATTCCGTTAAACGGTAGGACCCGCATCCGGTACGATGCGGGTCTTTTCTATTATTTCGGTTTTCTATTCTTCTCCCCACCCCAGGCAGGATTAATGACAAGAAGCCCTATGCGAAGGCTTTATTAATTTACAGCTCTAACTGTCTTCTTATCAGGTAGTTAGCGGTATTGCAGTTGAATGGAAAGAGGTGAAATAAGCTGATAAAAAGCAAAAAGCTGGATCCGTCATCAGCTTGACTCTTTCGAAGAATGGAAAATTATTTGAAAAACGCTCTATTTTGGCCAACAACCGACCGCGAGCGCGATCAACTCATCACCTTGGAAGAACAATTTTTGATCGCATGTCCGAAGAAGAATTTTACTCCGAACGACAAGCTTTTTGAGCTCTGGCTGGAAATTCAAGAGATGCAAAATCGAACGAATGGGACGCGTAAAGAAGGATAATGGAAGAATAATTGCTGTCGTCTGTCGCTAAGTTCAATGGTCGTGTGGCTGCATTTGGAGACGATACTATCTTTCTTTAAATGTTGTTCAAGGCGCGGCCATCCATTATTGACGCAACACTCTTACCACGATGCCTGACCAAAGCCCTCTTCAACCCTCACGGTTGCCTACTGCGATTGCCCGCTTAGAAGAACTTGCCCATAACTTATGGTGGAGCTGGTCACCGGAAGCGCGAATGCTTTTCCGATCGGTCTCCGTGAGGTTATGGCGGCAAAGCGATCACAATCCGGTTCGAATGCTTCACGAGGTCACGCCCGACCGTCTCGAGCGCCTCTCGAAGGACCCGACATTTCTCGCTCACTACGAGCACGTGATGAAACTCTTCGATGATTATTTATTGGGTCTGGAGGGTGGAGAGCATACATTGGATAACTCACCGAGCGTCGCTTATTTCTCGGCGGAGTATGGACTGCACGGCAGTCTTCCGATCTATTCCGGAGGATTAGGAATACTCTCCGGTGACCATGCCAAAACAGCAAGCGACCAGGGGCTTAATTTTACGGCCGTCGGATTCATGTATCCGAAAGGCTATTTCGAACAAGAAATATCGGCCGAGGGCGATCAGATCGCACACTATGCCGATCTCGACGTGGCGAATGTAGCGATCGAGCGAGCGTATTTGCCCAGCGGCGAGCCACTGATGGTGGAGATCCCGCTCGAAAGTCCGGATGATCTCCTGCATCTTCAAGTCTGGCTGATCCGATGCGGCCGGACGAAGATCTATCTGATGGATTCGAACGTCGAGAAGAATAAACCGTGGAATCGCGAGATCACAACGCGACTCTATGGTGGCGACCGTGAATATCGCCTGCGGCAAGAGATCGCACTCGGTATTGGTGGGGTGCGCGTCGTGCGGGCATTAGGGCTTCATCCGGACGTATGGCATGCAAATGAAGGCCACGTTGCATTTATGTTTCTGGAGAGGCTTCGAGAACTTCTCGCTCAACGCCCTGAACAGCCAACGGGAAGTGAGCTTACGCATCTCAATGGCTCGAGCAATGGTTCGAGTTCGAGCAATGGTTCGAGTTCGAGCAACGGTGCTGCGCAGAAGGCTCGTCCGCAACTATCCACGCAGGCCGCGATCGACAGCGTTCGAGAGTGCTCGGTCTTTACGACGCATACTCCCGTACCGGCCGGTCACGATGCCTTCTCGATGGACCTGATCGAGCGCTACTTTTGGCATTACTGGCCGCAGCTGGGAATGAACAAGCAAGAGTTCTTCTCGCTTGGAGAACATGATGGCGCATTCAATATGACCGCCCTTGCGATGAATCTTGCCGGTCGGGTGAATGCCGTCAGCAAAAAACATCGCGAAGTAACAGCCGAAATGTGGCCGACCTTAGTGAGTAAGGATGATGGTGAAAGTATAACGAAACCGAATGAGGATAAAAGCAGGGACCGATCTTCCTTCGTTCTTCGTCCATCAACATTGTCGTCGGTAACGAATGGTGTTCACATTCCGACGTGGCTCGCTCCGGAAATGGAGATGTTCTTCTCCAAGGAGATGGGCGAAGACTGGCGCGAGCATCTGGCCGACGATGACTATTGGCAACGAATATTCTCTATACCCGACGAAAGTTTGTGGCGGGTTCGACAAATACTGAAGACGAGCCTTTTTAGCTTTATTACCGATCGTGCGCGGCGCAAATGGTTAGGGGATGGATACAATCCTAATCTGTTTGTACCGAGCGGTCTCTTGCTCGACCCCAGTATTCTGACGATCGGCTTTGCACGTAGGTTCGCAACCTATAAGCGAGCGACCCTTATCTTTAAGGACCTGGACCGCCTCAAGCAATTAGTTAGCGATCCCCTTCGCCCAATACAGATCGTTTTTAGTGGTAAAGCACACCCTGCCGATGATGGCGGTAAATATCTTATCCGTGAGATCTGGCAGCATGCGCAGGACCCTGCGTTCAACGGACGTATCGCCTTTATCGAGAACTACGGTATGCATTCGGCGAAATACCTCGTTCGTGGTGTCGATGTGTGGATGAACAACCCCAAAGCGCCACTGGAAGCATCGGGTACCAGCGGCATGAAAGCCGCTATCAATGGCGTACCAAATTTTTCCGTGCTGGATGGCTGGTGGATGGAAGCTTACGAAAGTGCTCCATCCTCAACGCTTGGGACTCGAAACGGATGGGGCGTCGACGGTGCAACCGAAGGTTCGCAGGACGATCAGGACTGGGCGGACGCCGCGAAAATGTATGATATCTTGCAACACGAGATCATCCCAAGCTACTACGATAAAGAATCGGATGGTATACCCCATAAGTGGCTCGAGATCGCTAAATCGTCCATTGCAACGATCCTGCCTCGCTTTTCGAGCGAGCGCATGCTGAATGAGTATGTAGAGACGCTATATAAAGAGGCGGCAAAAGTAAAGGCTTAGTCTTAGGATCTTTAGGATGGAGTGCAAGCGTGTTACGTCGTACTCCAGGTCTGCCCGTGATCGTTAAGAGCGATCGAGTCGCGTGAATCCACGACCGCACGCAACCAGTGCATCGGCTCATGTCGCGGTTCCGAAGATTGCGTGAAGGTATTCCAGTGTACCGGCACAATTCGGCGAGCATTCATCTCTTGTGTCATGCGCCACGCTTGCTCGGGATTGCAATGCGTTTGGACCCATGGATTATAGGTACCGATCGGCATAATAGCGCAGTCGATCTCGCGTCCTTCGTTTCGCATACGCTCACCGATCTGGCGAAACGTTTGGATATAGCCGGTATCGCCGCCAAATACAAATGAACGGAGATCGCCATTCTGATCGCGTTTCTCTACCAGATACGCATTGTAGCTCATGCCCCGGCGCTCGTTACGCGAACGGCACGGATCCCATGGCATACGCCAGCCGGCGTGCTTCACTTCAATACCTTCGATCGTGATATCATCGAATTGTGAAAGGACCTTTTGCTCGTTCCAATCCACTTCGGTCAACCCGCCATAGTCCAGATGGCGATACACTTGATTCGTATTCGCCGCAACGATAAGATGTTTTGCTCCCTGTAGTTTTTCGAGGGAGGGCATATCGGTATGGTCCATGTGTGCATGAGAGACGAGTATGATATCGATCGGCGGTAGCTCTTCCGGTCTAAGCGGCGAATGCACAAGCCGCCGCGGGCCGACGGTCCATGGTCCCACGTGAATACCGACACGTTCAAAGAATGCCGGATCGGTGAGTATCCACGTACCAAAAAAATTTACAAGTACAGTCGATTGCCCCAGCCACGTAAGCGTGAGCCTGTCATTCTCCCAGGTCCGCCAATCAGGCTTATGCACGGAATCTTCGGGCTTTTGATGCCCGAGGAAATACCGGCGAAACGGAAACTTGACGATCTTTTTCTCGATGCGAACGATCGTGCGCGGGACTTTACGCTCAATTTCCTTAATGCGCTCGAATGTCTTGGCTGTAACCGCGCCTTCCATGAGTTCCACTTCTGTTGCGACAAGATTGCTCGAAAAAGCGAAGAGGCTAAGAATGCGGCTTTTCTTTATGCCGCGTTTCTAAGCCATCATTATACTGTACCATATTGGTCTTCTATTATTATGCCGTTTGAGGAAGGAATACCTGTCGAACAGGCCAGGAATGAGCGTGAACTCATCTTTCCGGATTCATCTTTCATCATTCCAACTATGCAGACCGATTCTTTCCATTATTCTGTCGCCCACGGTATTGCACGCATACAATTCGCGCGTCCCGATACATTAAACTCCTTGACCTTTAAGGTTTACCGCGACCTAACGGACCTCATGTATCAGCTTCGATTTGAGGACTCGGTAAAAGTCATTATTATCGAAGGGAATGGCCGTGGTTTTTGCTCGGGAGGTGACGTCCATGAGATCATCGGTGAACTGCTGAAGCGAGATGTCAAAGGCTTGCTCGAGTTTACCCGTATGACCGGCGAACTGGTGGCGAATATGCGGATGCTCGAGAAGCCCATCATTGCCTCGATCAATGGTATTGCTGCCGGCGCCGGGGCAGTGATCGCCCTTGCAAGTGATTTCCGGATCTTTGCGAAAGAAGCAACCATTGCGTTTCTTTTTCAAAAGGTAGGGCTTACGGCTGCAGATATGGGAGCGGTGTTCCTGTTGCCGAAGGTGGTCGGGCTCGCTCGCGCGACAGAACTACTGATGCTGGGCGATAAGATCACTGCCGAGGAAGCGTATCGCATGGGACTTGCGAACAAAGTGGTGGAGCTTGCAGAATTGGAAAAAGAATCGCTCGCGCTCGCGGAGCGGCTTGCTTCGAGTGCAACGCTCGCGCTCGGTTTAACGAAGCGTCTGCTTAATAACGAGTGGAATATGGATATCACCGCCGCGATAGAGCAAGAAGCGACCGCACAAGCCCTTATGATGCAGACTCGCGATCACGACGAGTTTCACAAGGCTTTTGCAGAAAAGCGAAAGCCCCAGTTCCAGGGAAGATAGCATTGTTTCTCTGGATATTGATAGATAGAAGATGAATAGGACGATCAATCCCCCTGAACTTGTAAAGCCTGTAGGCTATTCTCACGCTGTGGAAGTAACTGGAGGACGCACGATCTATCTTGCCGGCCAGATCGCGTTTGATGAACATGGCACCCTTGTCGGGTCGGACGATATCGTTAAGCAATTCGACCAAACGCTGCACAATTTGCAGACCGCTATTCGTGGTGCACGTGCGGAGCTAACGGATATTGTAAAGCTCCTCATTTTTGTAAAAAACAAAAAGGATTACCAAGCACATTTAAAAGAAATTGGGAGAGTGTATCGAAACTACTTCGGAAAGCACTTTCCGGCAATGTCGCTGGTCGAAGTGTCGGACTTGTTCGAAGAAGGCGCCCTGATAGAGATCGAGGGCGTTGCGGTCGCGAATTAGGCTGAATTTATCGCGCCTCGATCGTACCCGAGATCATGGTGTTGGCACTATTGATCTTGAGGCGAACGCCACCGCCGGCCTGTAACCATCTCGCCGCGTTGCTCCACTCCTTTGTAATGTGGGTATTGGCTGTGGGTGTTGTGTTGGACGACCAATCGTCCGGTATCATTTTTCCGATCGCGACCTTGCAGACCATTCCTTCGCACGCGTCCACCGAAAGCTGAAGTACCGGTTCTTCCGAAGCTGCATTGTTCTCGTTGTTTTGATCGGGAGCGGTCATAGAATGTTTGATCTTTCGAAATGCGGTGTAGCATGCTTTATACGAGCATCCTAAAGCATACACCCCGGGAGGCACATAGCCGAACGTAAATTTTCCGTCCTCATCGGTGGTGTCGTGCATTTCAATACCAGAGTAGATAGAAGGTATCTTTCCATCTATGGAGATGGATTGCAGGCGTACCGCAATACCATTAAGCGGCATATGTGCTCGCCCTTGAGCGAAAACAGAGGAAGAGATGCAAGAACAAACAGCGATAAAGACAAACAGCACTCGGCGACGATCCATAGGGTTGGCAAAAAGGCGTATGACAAAAGCTCAACTATTCCCAATCCAAATAGTTCTATGAAGGACTTCTATCGTAACAGCGTATTTTGCTAACGGAATGGACTTTACTTTCTCGCCTCAGCAACAACAGTGGCAACGTATAGCGCGTGAGTTCGCCCAAACACGCGTTTGTCCGATCGCTCGGGAAATGGATGAATCCGGTAAGATGCCGCACTCACTCGTTAGTGAAATGGCAACGCTTGGCCTCCTGGGTGCGACGATCGGTAAAGCCTATGGTGGCAGTGAAATGGATCACCTTTCGCTCGCTCTCATCTATGAAGAGTTAGGACGTGCCTGCTCCAGCGTACGCGGCTTTATGACGGTGCATTCTTCACTCGTGATGCAATGTATTAATTATTGGGGCAGCGAAGATCAGAAAAAAAAGCTCTTGCCTCTTCTCGCACGTGGAGAAACGATCGGGTGCTATGCTTTAACGGAGCCGGAGGCCGGTAGCGATGCCGCGGCGATCCAAACAACCGCACAGAAGATAGAGGGAGGCTATCTATTAAATGGCGAAAAGATCTGGATCACGAATGGCAATATCGCTGGCTTAGCGATCGTCTTTGCGAAACTCGATCCGATAAAGGATGCAAAGCCCCATAATAATATTACGGCGTTTCTCGTGCCGCTGGATCAACCAGACATCGATCGCCGCGCAATGCGAGGACAGGAGCTCGGTCACCGTGCGAGCGATCATGCCAACATCACATTCAAGAATTGCTTTGTCAGTGAGGATATGATCTTAGACGGCGAAGGTATGGGCTTCAAGGTCGCTATGTCCGCGCTCGAGCATGGTCGCCTTGGTGTTGCCGCGGGCGCCTTAGGCGTTCATCAGGCGTGTTTCGATGCTTCGGTCGATTACACTCGGAAGCGTCGGCAATTCGGCCAGCGCATCGGCGATTTCGAAATGGTCCAATCGACGATCGCAGAAATGAAGGCTTCTTTGGATGCCTCCAGATTGCTGGTCTATCGCGCTGCGTGGTTAAAGGACCAGGGACAGCCTTCAAAACTCGAGACTTCCATTGCGAAGTATTATGCAACCGAAGCAGCTGCGAAGGCAGCATCGGAAGCAGTGTTATTGCATGGGAATCGTGGATATTCCAACGAATATCCGGTCGAACGATACTATCGTGATATTAAGGGATTGCAGATCTATGAAGGTACGTCACACATTCAACAGATCGTCATTGCACGCGAGGTCCTCGGGAAGGATGAAGCTAAGAGTTAGCTGATCTTTTTCTTTGCGTGAAGATCCCTATCGCAAACAAAAGAAGGGTGCTGATACTGATGTACGTCCCGATCTCTGCCGATCGTTCTGTCTCGAGCCACACGATCATTTTGTGACGCCCGGCGGGCGCTTCTACGATCGCTCTTCCTAAACTATCGGGTCGAACTGCCGTTAATTTATCATCGATCCGTGCTTGCCACGTAGGCCAGTAACTACGACGAAACAGAGCTGTGGCAGGCTGCGAATTCTCATATTCCACCGTATCCGAATATGGCAGCCGTACCGCTCGTGTATATGACGGTTGAACTGGCCCTTGCCAGACTACACTTTCAGAATCGCTTTTGAACGGTGCACTTAAGGCAACGCCCCAATCGTAATACGGACGCGACCATCGCGGAGCATATTCCGGTGCATCATCGACGGGTAGCGGAATATGCTTATTAATTTGGAAGCCACTTAGTTGAAGCGATACCATCGCAATTCCAGCAAGCGACCACAGGGCGACGATAGAGGAAGCGATCGGCCTTGAATCGATCTTCGAAGGTCCGCCTAATTCATCTTGCCACATCATGGCGATAACGATTACCAGAATGGCTGAGAACCGATACGATAGCTGAACGATCGTAAAAGGTGGGATATATGTAAAGAGGTATTGCGAAATGAACGGCAGTTGTAAGGCTACGGTCAACAGGAGCAAGGCTTTGTAACGCGTCCTATGGGTCGAACGCGATCCCCAAAGCGCGATGCACGCCCCGATCACCATTAGCAGCGCATACGTGTTAATGGTGATCATTTTACCGGTAAAGATAGCGGTAAAAGGAGAAGTATACCAGGAAGATACTTTGATCCACAACCGGCTGAGCTGTGCGTCACCATAAAGTGCGGCGACAGGAATTAAATAAAACGCAGCAAGAAGAACGGCACAAAGAAGCGCCACGACAAGCCCTACCAGTTGCTGCTTGTGTGGCCGCTCGGCGAGAACGTAGACGACTAACGAAATACCAACCAATGCGGATGTTGGCAAATTCGTATTGAGAAGAAGCGTATAAGAGATCGTAAGGAGAATAAAGCCACGGGCATCATTACGATGCTCCGAGCTTAAGATACTATCGATTCCCCAAAAGATAAGAGGTACAAAGATGAATGCCACATGCTCTGACAACGCCGAGCGAATTTGATAGTCGAAATAGCGATACGGAGCGAAAACATAGGCGAGCGTTGGAAGTAATAGGGATATCGTGCTTATGTTAAGGCGCAGGTTCTTTGCCCGCCATCTAAGATACAGCGACATCGTAACGCCAGAAAGGAGGAGCGTTAAAGCGATTTCGATTTTTGCGATGACCGCGGCATGTGCGGAAGCAGAGAAGGCATAAATGCTACTGGAAAGAACGTACGTAAGAGGCGGGTAGAAATAAAAGGATGGCGCGCCGAACGCACGGTAAGAATCCGCCAGCCAGCGAGGGTAGTAAATGCCGGCTTGCCACATCCTATGCCAGTCACCGATCCAAAAGAGATGGCAATAGTAATCGTACCCTAAGAATGGGAGCACGATAAGGCCAACGAAGTGCAGCACTCCCAACACCAAAAGGGCAATACCCGCTACCCGCGTTATAGTGCGATATTCGTTCAAGGCAGAGAATAAACCATGCGGAGTGACTCCGCTGAGACTACATTAAATTGTATCGGCCAATCAGAATTGTAATAGCCGGTCGATCGTCTCGCGAATGCGAGACACGGTTGGCACCACCGCATCCATTAGCGTCGTATTGTACGGCACTGGGTTATCGGGCGTTGCTAATCGCTCGACCGGAGCATCGAGATACGTAAATGCTTCCTGACTGAGCGTTGCTGCTATTTCGGCACCAAAGCCGCACGTCCAGCCATCCTCATGCAGGACGAGCACACGGTTCGTCTTCGCTACAGAAGTGAGCACGGCTTCTTTATCCCATGGTATGATCGTGCGAAGATCGATTATTTCTACATCCAGATCTTCGGTCGCTTCGAGCGCACGGCTTACCATCGAACCCCATGTTACGATGGTTGCCTTCGAGCCTGTTCGGTGGATACGTGCTTTACCAAATGGAAGAATAAAGTTATCGCCCGGATAATTAGTACGCGATGGCGATGTATCGAGTAACGCGCGGTGTTCGAAGAAGAATGTCGGGTCGTCACCTCGCAATGCGCCGCGAAGCAGTCCTACCGCGTCTTCGGTATTGGAAGGATATGCAATGCGCCATCCTATCGTGTGAGCGTAGATCGCTTCTCCAGAAACAGAGTGCCACGGATCACCCGTCTTCTTTCCAAAGCCGACAGGAATTCGAACTACGACAGGCGCAGTAAACTTAGAGAGCGTTCGCCAACGGATCGTACCGCAATCGTTGATCTGCTCGGTGGCGGGATCGGCATATTTGCGGAATTGAATTTCCGGCACTGGTTTGAGGCCCGCGATCGCCATACCGACCGAGCGGCCGATAATACCTTCTTCGTTCAGCGATGTATCGAACACACGGTCAGCGCCAAAATGACGTTGGAGATCGACCGTTGCGCCGTGTACACCGCCTTTTGCGCCAACATCTTCACCGAAGATCAGTAGCTTCGGATTATGCTCAAGCTCGACTTCCAGTGTTTTACGTACAGCATCCTGCAAATTCATGCGAGGACCATTTTCCTTGGCGCTTTCGAATTCCTTTTGTGCGGGGGCGAACACATGCTGCGTAATAATGGATGTGTCCGGTACCGGTGCGGCAAGGGCACGGTCCGCGGCCGAGCGAACCTCTCGCTCGACGTTATCTACGAACGACTGCCACTCGCTCTCCGATAAGAAGTGCTTGGTAACGAATTTTTGAAGTTTGGGAAGTGGATCGTTCGATTCCTCGAGTGCACGAAGCTCCGACGATTTGTATGCTGCCGTATCGGTGAAGGAATGTCCGCTTAACCGCGGGACTTCGACACGAATAAGAGCCGGTCCTTGCCACGCTCTGACATATTCCACCGCTTCACGAATATTTTTCTCGGCGTCTTCCGGTTCATGACCTTTGCATTCGAAGAGTTGAAGGTTCGTAAAAGCGGCGAGGTTCTTCGCAATGTTCTTGCCCGGAGTTTGGAAATCACTCGTTACGGAAATACCATAACCGTTATCTTCAATGAAGAAGAGCATAGGCAGTTCGAGCGTGGTCGCGATATTTAGGGCGGCCCAAAATCCGTTCGTCGCTGTTGAACCATCGCCACCCATCGTTACGGCGATCGCCCCGCGATAACTTTCGTCCTTCAACGTATTCGCATAATACATAAGCGATTGTGCCCATCCGGCACCCGGCGAATACTGGGCGCCCACATCACCGGAAGCGGGAAGCACGATACCTCGATTTCGACGGGGGAGCATGTGCACCACACCAATGTCCCGACCATCAGTAAGTCCGCCGGCACGAGCGAGCGAACCGAGAAATGCTTCTTCGGCGGTCAGTCCCTGACCGAGCACGAACGGCCGGGATCGATAATAACAGGTTGCGCCATCATGGCTATGAGTAATAAGCTCACTTAAGATCGCCTGGGCAAGGTCATGACCTCGGGCCGAGAACTGGTAGGTCACCAGGCCTTTTGGCGTCATTTCCTGCTCCTCGATCCGATCGAGCGCACGAGAAGTTAGCACCGTCCGTGCGACATTGAGCCAGAATTGCTTATCGCCGATTTTCGACGTTCCATTACCAGCGGCAACGTGTACCAATGAATTTAGTCCGTTTTGAGGGTTCTGGTTGATGGTCTTGGAAGAGACTTCGGCTGTTCGTGACGTGCGTTTCGGCATCGACGATAATAACATTGAAAGTGGACGGGCAAAACAGCGGAAGAATAGATGAGATTTCCCGATAATGCAATCGGGAAAGGCTGCCCCATAACTATGGTTGTTGCTCTAAGCGGGTGTATATTTGGTGTCTTAAAGTCGTCAATACGGGTTGTCGCTATGCAAAAGGTCATCTTTACCGTTATCATATTACTCGCGTTAGCTCTCCCTTCCCAAGCGCAAAATTGGGCGCATGTTTTTGGCCCTTATGGGGGAGATGTGGAAGCCATTGCCTCCGATCGTTTTGGTCATATCTATGCCGGCACGGATAGCGGAGTGTTTGTCTCCTCTAACAATGGTGCTTCCTGGGTCGAGAAGAACAATGGTTTATCGGAGGAAGAAATATTCTCGTTTACGTGTGCAGCTACGGGTACGGTCCTCGCGGGCACGGAAGGCGGCGGAATATTTCGGTCCACAAACTTTGGTGATTCCTGGAATGCGGTCAATAGTGGCTTGCCCGATAGCTCAAATATTTTATCGTTAGCCAGTGACGACCGAGGTAACATTTATGCTGGTCATGCGGGACAAGGTGTTTTCTATTCATCCGATGATGGGCAGCATTGGTTACAACGTAGTGTAGGTATGCCCAATACTTCCGTCTATTCTCTCACGATCGCTCCTTCCGGTAACATCTATGCAGGAGTGACACGATATATTCTCGAGTCGACCGATCGGGGTGAGCATTGGGTGGCAGTCGATTCAGCATTTCCCGGGGGTGATGAAGTGCTTGCGCTCGCTGCCGATTCTTCGGGCGAAATATATGCGGGCTCGTTCAAAGGGGTTATCAAAAGAACGCAGGACGGCGGCGCATTTAGTGCGTGGGAGGATGTTACTCCGAGTATTGTAACCGAGGTAAAAGCACTTGCTGCTGCCGGTCAGTATGTATTCGCTGGTTTGTTCGGAGGAGCCATTATTCGGTCGCAAACAAAGGGTCTGGATTGGGCGCAGATCGGCGACGACAGCCTTACCGATGTAAAGATATATGGCATGACGGTATCTCCGAACGGTTACTTATTTGTAGGTACATTCGATGCTGATATTTTTCGCAGTGTCTTTCCGGTGTTTTCTTCCGGCGTTGTCAAAGAGGTACAACAGGGCCAACATCAAGTGTGGCCTCAGCCATGCGAGAGTAGCGCGACGATCGAATTTTTACATTCAAGCGATGAACCGGTGACGATCGCGATCGAAGATCTGGCTGGCAGGCGCGTTAAGACGATCGATGATGGAGTTATACCGTCGGATGTTCAACGAATAACTGTGGATTGTAGCGACCTTACCACCGGGGTTTATATCGCTCTCATAAAAGCCGGAGACGGCGTACGGGCATTTAAGATCATAAAGCAATAAACTATCGCTTCGAGCGCGACCATCCAATCAGGCCTATTGTTGCAAGCGTAGCCGCTGCAGTTACAGCAAGCGCATCCCGATGTGTATTCAGCCACAATTGAACGCTGTTTCGCTTGCTTAACTCGTCAAAAGGGCCATGAGCGCCGAAATCACGTTCTGAATCGACCGGTTGAAATAGATTATCGGGCCGGTTTGGATCATCAGGTTCATCGGTTTGATGTCCCTCATACACGGTATCAGCGAGATAATGGTCCATTACCGAAGGCATTAACTTTTGTCCGATGACGGATTCCACGGTCGGTAATCCCAATTCGAGTTCTCGACGCTCGTGCTCAGCGGCCCAGACGATCGCCTGTGCTGCAACTTCCGGCTGATAGGTAGTGCCGACCGGTTTCGGCTTATTCGGCATTCGGTTACGGATCCACTCGAACTGCGTTGTATTCACACCAGGCAATTCCACGATCGTGACATGAATGTTGCTTTTGTCGTGCAGCAGTTCACATCGAAGCGAATCATAGAATCCTTGAATGGCATGTTTGGCACCACAATATGCCGCTTGTAACGGAATACCACGGTAGGCCAGCGCGGACCCGACAAACACGATCGTACCGCGATCGCGAGGAAGCATTCGCCGCAGTGCGCACATGGCGCCGTGTACTTGCCCTAAATAGGTGACTTCCGTAACGCGATGAAATTCCTCGACCGTTACTTCCTTCAGCGGTGCAAGAATGCTGGACATCGCATTGTTTACCCAAATAGAGATCGGTCCTAATTCTCGTTCAACCCGCTCTGCCGCGGCTTCTACTTGCTTTGGGTTAGCGACGTCGACGGGTAGAACGAGCGCTTCACAGCCCAAGGCTTCCACTTCGCGCTTCGTGGCTTCAAGTCCTTTTAAACCTCGTGCAATAAGACCAAACTTAATATTCCCTTTTTTTGCAAACTCCCGGACCGTAGCACGACCAATACCGGCTGATGCACCGGTAATAACGATAACCTCAGTTTCCTTACTCATCTGTGTTTTTTCCTCTTTTGAAAGAATTTGCAAAGAAGATGCCGCAATAAGTGGCGAGGAAATATTTCCGTAGCAATCACTTAACGAAGAGATAACCACGTTTTCGAAACGTCAGACGAGCTTTTTAACCTATCAGGGGCGACTCGAGTGATTGCGATTTTTTGCGCTTACAATTTCACTTACCCTGATACTTCCAATGACACAACTACGAAAGCATGTCTTCGCAGCGTTCATTATAATGTTCGCTGTATCGGCATTTATTACACCTCGCACCTTCGCACAGGATATGAATGGTGCCGGCTCGACCTTTATTGCTCCCATCATGAGCAAGTGGGTCTATGATTACAAGCAAAAGACGGGGACCAGCATTAATTATCAGGGTGTCGGCTCGGGTGCCGGTATCAATAATTTGATCGATGGTACGATCGACTTTGCTGGCAGCGATGCGCCGATGAATGCCGATCAAAAGAGCCGAGCCAAAGGCCCGGTGATCCATTTGCCGGCCGTCATTGGACCCGTTGCAGTTTCGTACAATATTGAAGGTATCGGCAGCGGACTTGGATTCTCCGGCCCGATCCTCGCGGACATCTTCCTTGGTAAGATCAAGTATTGGGACGATCCGCAAATTGTTGCTCGCAACCCAGGCAAGAAGCTTCCGCACGAGCAGATCTTCGTCGTTCACCGCTCGGACGGTTCGGGTACGACGGCCATTTTTACCGATTATCTTTCGAAGGTCAGCCCGGAATGGAATTCGAAAGTGGGACATGGCACGACCGTACCGTGGCCAGAGGGATTAGGCGGCAAGGGCAGTGCAGGCGTTGCTGCGATCCTCAAGGAGCATGCAAATTCGATCGGCTATGTCGAGTTTGCGTATGCAAATGAGAACAAGCTTCCGTATGCAGCGATGGATAATGGCAAAGGCAAATATGTTTATCCGAGCGCTGAAACTGCGATGGAAGCAGCTCAATCCTCGACGATTCCCGAGGACCTCTGCACTATGATCACGAATGCGCCAAAGGGGTATCCGATCTCTGGCATGTCCTGGATCATCGTTTATCAGAAGAGTGCTAAATCGCCAGAGCTTAAGAAGTTCTTGAAGTACGTTCTGACGACCGGCCAGAAGGACACCAAGGACCTTTGGTATGCTTCCATCCCGAAGAACATTGTTTCCCGCGAGATGAAGCTCATCGACGAAATTGAATAAGGTTTAGGGATAATAGCAGTAAACAGAAGTCGCCAGCTTTCTTCTCACCTTTTATCGCCCGAATGCAGCACACATTCGGGCGATTTTTGTGTGTATAAGGCTCCTCAAAATTAACAATTTGGTAATAGCCGCATAAGAACAACATCCCCTGCCGAAGGCTTATAGTGGCGCCTACCATGCAACGTTGCGTCAATATTACCCCATGAATAGCCAATCTATTGCGATAGACAGCCCTATTGTCGAGCGTGCACGCTCCTGGACTCGCGGTAAGCATGCGGGCGATCGTATCTATCGTGCCGTGCTTACGCTTGCTGCTGTCAGCATTCTACTTATTATTATTGGGCTGATCTATGAGTTAACGGCAGGTTCCAGCGCCTCTATCTCCGCGTTTGGCATCCGTTTCTTCACCGATAGTGAGTGGAACCCGAGCGCCAATCATTTTGGCGCGTTACCCTTCATTCTTGGTACACTATACTCATCGTTGTGGGCGCTCGTTCTTGCATTGCCGATCAGCATTTTTACCGCGATCTTTCTTTCGGAGATGGCGCCGCGCTGGCTCGAGCGCCCGATGTCCTTTATGATCGAATTACTCGCCGCCATTCCGAGTGTTGTCTACGGGTTGTGGGGCCTTTTTATTCTTCAACCGTGGCTGGTTAAGAATGTCGAAACCCCGATCAGTAAGAGCCCGCTCGCATCCCTCCCGATCTTTGGCGATCTTGCGAATGGCTACGATATGCTCGCCGCCTCGATGATCCTGGCGATCATGATCCTACCATACATCACGGCAGTATCTCGCGATATTCTGCATGCCATTCCAAAAAGCGTACGCGAAGCATCGTATGCATTAGGAGCTACGAAGTGGGAGACTATTAAAGGAGTCGTTCTTCCGTATGCGCGGGCCGGTATTATCGGCGGCGTCATGCTTGGTTTTGGTCGCGCACTAGGTGAGACGATGGCTGTAACCATGATGATCGGCAACGCGCCGATCTTTAAGCTGGACCTCTTTAAGTCCGGGTACACGCTTGCCAGCGTTATTGCCAATGAGCTCGCTGAAGCTTCGGGTCTTTATCGCTCGGCACTGATCGAGATCGGCCTGTGCCTCTTTATCATCACGCTCATTGTCAATGCGGGTGCAAAGCTGCTCATCTACTACACCGCAAAAGATATAAACGCTACCACGTAATTCGCATGGCAGAAGCATCGAGTTTACTAAAACCCTCGCGCCGCTCACGGTTGCGCGTGATGTTCAGTGGCTTTATGGGTATTGTGGCTGCTGCCGCGGCGATCATTGCATGCGGCGCACTGCTGGCGGTGCTGGTGTATCTCGCCATTAATGGGCTCAGCGCACTCAATCTATCGATCTTTACCGAAGGTCCTGTACCACAAGGCCAGCCCGGCGGCGGATTGCGTAATGGAATTATCGGCACTCTAATACTCATGAGTGTTGCTTCGGTTATCGGATTACCGATCGGAATTTTAGGGGGCGTCTACCAACTCGAAACAAACACCCGCTTTTCGCGCATGTTGCGATTCCTAACCGACGTAATGAACTCCATTCCCAGTGTCGTGATGGGTATTTTCGCGTATTTGATCGTTGTGTTGCCAGTTGCCGCCATGTCGCCGGGGCATGCGTTCTCCGCTTTTGCAGGCGGCGTGGCCTTAGGATTCCTCATGATCCCGACCGTCATGCGTACAACGGAAGAGATACTAAAGCTGGTACCGGTAGCCTTACGCGATGCTTCGCTGGCGCTGGGCGCACCCCAATGGCGCACGACCTGGAGTGTGATCCTTCCCGCGGCGCGCGGTGGTATCATTACCGGGATCTTACTTGCGCTCGCACGTATCTCCGGTGAAACGGCGCCATTGCTATTTACGGCGTTCGGAAACCTCGACTTTAACGTCCGTCTCGACCGACCGATCGATGCACTGCCGCTAAATATTTTCAATTACGCCACATCGCCATACGACAATCTGCATCATTTGGCGCTTGCCGGAGCGATCATTCTCCTGGCGATCATTCTTGTGCTTTCGATTGCAGCGCGTTACGCGCTCAAAGGGCAGAATGTCGAATGACGTTTTGGAAGAGTGTCGGTCTGCCACTTCTCGAAGGGCTCTGTTTTATAACCACCAGTACCCATATAGCATAAGACCGCAACAAAACCTGTCGCCGCCCAAAATCGCTTATTTTCGAACTGTTATCCGCCGGCTGAGAATCGTATCTGTCCGTTAACACGGAGTTAATAATCTGGTAACAGAGAAAAGTGCATTTTTGCATCGCTTCCGAAGGTAAAGCGTCGAAAGCAGTTGCGTAATCTCGCTGTAAAAATTTCTTAATGTCGCCGAACCGAGTCCAGCGTTGATTTAGGAGCGACTCTGCGCCCGAGGAGCATCATCAAGTTTTTTACTACACATTTCGAATGAAGAAGATCCTTAGTATTCTCGCACTGGCAGCCATTGCTGCTTTCTCAACTACTTCCGTTTTCGCCCAGGATTCCACGTTTAAACCTTCGGGCAAGTTTTCGATGCAGTTTTTCTCCGATTACGATTACGTTCTTTCGGCAGATACTGCAACAGGGGCGAAGGGCCATATTCCGGCAGGAAAGACCTATTATGCTCCGATCGATCCGGCTAATTCGAACGGCCAGGGTAACATTTGGCAGAAGTTCTATCAATCGTTCGATATTCGACGCGTGTATCTCGGCTATGACTATCAGATGTCACCGAATGTAAGCGCTCAACTCTTGCTCTCGCACGAGAACGGAACGCTCGTTAACAATGCGAACGTGCTGACGACCTCGACGACCGCCACGTACGATACGACCAAGAAGACGGTGACCCTCGTACCAGGTAAGGCAACGCTCCCGACCAGCTCATCCGGCGATATCGTTTTGGATGGTAACCGCGGTCTTTACTTGAAAGCGGCTAATGTTCAGTTCAAAAATTGGATCCCGATGTCGACCTTTATCTTTGGTCAGCAGGGTACCGCCGTGTTTGGTGTAGCGGAGAACCTTTGGGGTTATCGTTCGATCGAAAAAACGATCATGGATATGCGTGGTATTGCTCAGTCGAACGACCTCGGTGTGCAAGTGAAGGGTAACATTGACAACGAGAAGAATTTTGGCTATTCGGTAATGATCTCGAATGGTAACGGTGCCAAGCAGGAGAATGATAAATTCAAAAAGCTGGCGCTCGATCTTAATGGCATGTTCCTCGATAAGCACATTAATGTCGACGTGTACTATGATGTCATGGGCACGACCGATACCTCGAACAATTCCACCATTCATGTTGCAGCCGGTTATACGTCCGATTGGATCACGGTCGGTGGCGAGTGGTTCACGCAAACACAGGCCCATCGCAGTTCGATCACGACCGGTAATGATGCGACACCGACAGGATTTTCGGTTTTCGCTCGCGGCTCCATCATGCAGAAGCAACTCATGTGGTTCGCTCGCTACGATTCCTTCGATCCGGATTCGAAGCCGGACGCTTCCACGTTGGCCGTCACGAACGGTGTCGATTGGAAGGAAAGCTTTATCGTTGCCGGTTTGGATTGGCAGCCGGATATGAGCGTCAATGCGCATGTTATGCCGAACATCTGGATCGATACGTACAAGGATAAAAGCTCGGCCGCTGTGGACCGTCAGGGAATTACGGTCGGCCGCGTGACTTTCGCATACAAGTTCTAAGCACGACCTCTAATGACGAAACAGCTTCGAGTCCCAGGACCCGAAGCTGTTTCGTCCGTATTTTAGCCAGAGAGTTTTCATTATTATTGAGAGATCACCACTATGTTAAAGACTTTAGCTGCATTAAGCTTAGCCGTTTTGCTCGCAAGCTGCGGTGGCGGCAATAAATCGGGCAATACCGATAGCACGGCAACCTCGTCGAACGGTCTTACCGGTGCAGGTTCGACCTTTATCAATCCGATCATGACCAATTGGGCCTCGGAGTACCAAAAAGAAACGGGTACAGCGGTCAATTATCAGGCGGTCGGTTCGGGCGCCGGCATCAATAATCTTATCGATCATACGGTGGATTTTGCCGGCTCGGATGCTCCGATGAACCAAGGTGAACTCGATCGTGCAAAAGCACCGGTCGTACATGTTCCGGCTGTTATTGGCGCCGTCTGCGTTGCATATAATATCAACGGAGTGACGAGCGGTCTCAAACTTTCGGGGCCAGTCATCGCCGATATTTTCATGGGCAAAATTCAGTATTGGGACGATGCAAAGATCAAGGCACTGAATGCCGGACAAAAATTACCGCACGAGAAGATCTTTACCGCACACCGCTCGGATGGCTCTGGCACCACTGCTATCTTTACCGATTACCTTTCGAAGGTAAGCGATGACTGGAAGTCGAAGATCGGTGCGGGCAAGACGGTGAACTGGCCCGAAGGGGGAATCGGCGGAAAAGGTAACGCCGGTGTTGCCGAAGTGCTCAAACAGCATCAAAATTCGATCGGTTATGTCGAGCTGGCCTATGCCGAGCAAAATAAGATCTCTTATGCAAGCGTGCAGAACTCAGCCGGCAATTTTGTGGCGCCGAGCGTAGAGTCAGCCGCCGCCGCTGCGGAGGCCTTTCTGATGCCACAGAATATGACTTCAATGGTCACGAATACCAGTGCTCAGCAAGGGTATCCGATCACGGGCTTTAGCTGGATCATTTTTTACAAGGATGGACCGAAAGCCGATCAGGTCAAGAAGTTCATCTCCTGGATTACGACCAAAGGACAAAACGATTGCAAGGCGTTGTATTACGCGCCTATTCCGCAATCGGTACAATCTGCGGTTGCAGGTGAGCTTGGCGGCAGCACTGCAGCTAAATAAATTCTTAAGCTCTTAAGCAGAACGGGTAATGAGTCTTACACTCATTACCCGTTTGTTTTTTTGCTCGTTACAAAAATAGAAATGCCTCACTCCCAGGGAAAGCAAGCGTGCTTAGGAAAGAGCAACGAAACTGTTATCTCCCCAACCCAAGAATGAGGCACTGCATCAAGGATGCATAGCAGGAATATGTATGTCTCAGCCGACCCCTAAACCGGCCTCGACATCATTGCGGATGCCATAAGAAGGAGAAGCAACGTTAATTACTCATCCAAGCGATGAGCACCCGCAACCAAGCAGCAAGCTGCTCCTATTTTACAGCACAAAGCAGGAAAAAATCAATCCCTGGTTAGCTCGGCCGGACAAAAATTCACGAAAACGGTTTTATTCATTACGAAAGCGCATTAGGCGACTTTCGTTTTTCTGACCGTTTTGGTGCCATCTTTTAAAAGACCGCGCTCTTCCAGTTGAACCCGCAGCGATTCGGAGAATATAAGCTTCTTTTTGATCGCCGTTTGCTCGAGGACCGGGACTAACGGCGCTGAATCGATCTCACTGGCTGCCTTGATATCCGCTTCGAAACCGAGTTCGACTAAATGGCGCCCATGGTCCGACTCGCGAAGAGTGCGGTAGATATCATTACCGTATTCACGATAAATGGATAGAGCAGCGCGTGCACTGTCCGAAAAGTGGAAGGATGAACGGGATTCTGTGTAGCTCGAACTTCCGAACCGAGCCTGCAACCGGTTAATGAGCATACCGGCGCATGTCGCGTCTTCTAAGGAAAACTCTTCTTCGCGACCACTGCAGAGAATAATAAGATGTTCGTTCGCGACTCCTTCAATAGCCGAGAGCGCCTCGATCGTTGCGGTGAGATTCACAAAGCTTGAAACGAAGCATTGGCGTGCATATTTAGCCTTTGTAAGAGCTACTGCACCGTTCGTCGTTGTCAGGATAAGGGCTTTACCATTGACAGCCTCTTCCGTGTATTCGAACGGGGAATTACCGAGCGTAAAACCTTCGATCCGTTTTCCACCGCGCTCGCCGCACAGCAATGTAGAGGTGGAATGGAGATTTCCGACGATCTTCATTGCCTGCTCTACCGACGCGACCGGAATGATCTCTCGGGCTCCAGCCAACATGGCATAGGTAATCGTAGTCGAAGCGCGCAGTACATCGATCGCGACAACGATCTTATCGCGAAGCTCCAGTTCGTCAAGATGATTCGGAGTAAAATAAACGGTGATCTGCACGCTTGTTTCTGAGAAGAACTGCTATTTAGTAACCCTTGCGGTGTTGAACAATCACATTCGCCGGTATGGCGCACGCTTCAAACCCGAAAGGAGAGAGAAATTCTCCCACTATTACGGGAACATAACCGTAGTGTAACGGCACGGCTTGGGGCAACCGCAGCAAAGCGATTTGGCCAAATTTAGAACAATCGGCGTGCCTTAGCCATTGACAACAACGCAGCCATTGACATGGATGACCTGCCCACTGATATACGAAGCTTCGGGGGATGCTAAAAATAGAAATGCTGGTGCAACCTCCTCTGGCTGGCCTGCCCGCTTCATTGGAGTATAGCTGCCAAACGTTTTTACTTCCTCCTCCGGCATGGTCGACGGAATAAGCGGGGTCCAGATCGGGCCGGGAGCAACGGCATTCACACGGATACCACGCTCGACCAAATTTTCGGAAAGCGATCGGGTAAATGTAACGATCGCGCCTTTGGTCGACGAGTAATCCAGCAGTTTAGAGCTGCCTTTATAGGCCGTAATGCTGGTCGTGTTAACGATCGCGCTCCCGGTTTTAAGGTGCTTTAGCGCCGCTTTGACCATAAAGAACATTGCGAAAATGTTCGTTCGAAACGTGCGGACAAGCTGCTCTTCCGTAATATTCTCGATCGATTCCTGCGTTCGCTGTTCCGCGGCATTATTTACCAAAATATCGAGGCCTCCAAATTCTCTTACAGTAGTTTCGACGATGTTTCGGCAATGATCTTCATCACCGACGTCGCCAGCAATAAGAATTGCCTTCCCGCCTTCTTCTTCTACCAATCTCTTCGTTTCTTTAGCATCGTCATGCTCGCTTTTATACGCAATGGTAACACGAGCGCCTTCACGAGCGAAGAGTATAGCAACGGCTCTTCCAATGCCACTATCCGCCCCGGTAATGATGGCAACTTTACCCTTTAGCTTGCCTGCTGCTGGTACCGATTCGTCTTTCGAACGCGGTTGTGGCTTCATCGCCGCTTCACTGCCTGGCGGTGTTTGTTTTTGTTGTGGAAATTGCTGTTTTTGTTCGGCCATAATGGCTACAATCCGCAAAACGCAGGCCGTGTAAACTCTTCCGTTGCGATGGTAATCGAACCCGCCATCGGCGGAGTACTACAACCACCAGCTATAAAGTTACTGGCCCGTCGAACCGAATTCTTTTACTTGCTCAGGGATCGCCTTTATTGGTTGACCGTCTAAAGCACCAATGGCACATCCGATAGTATCGAGAATATTATGCTTGATACGTTCTCGAGCTTTATCGGGAAGATCGCTACTTCGTAAGTTGGTGACGAATTGAGCAAGTGTTTCGGCGCGGGTCATGGAAAGTAGATGAGTCCTCACGCGAGGCTCAAGCACTATGCCATTCCGGATGCAAAGCTAAGCCTTACACTGGCTCTATCTTATATCCTGCTTTTTCGATAGCTTCCATAATTTCAGGTGAGCTTGCCTCGTTAGCTATGACCGTAAGTATTCGATCGGGATCGTTCAAGTTGACTTCCCAACGTTCAATCCCTTGTATGCTATTAAGGAAAGGTGTTACGGTATTAATGCAGCCGTTACATTTGATATTGGTCTTGAATTGAAGTGTCATCCTAAATTAGGGAGTTTGATATTAGAGTGATCTCTGCTTAAGCCGAAGGCTATTGCTGACTACGGAAACAGAACTGAGCGCCATCGCAGCACCGGCGATCATTGGATTAAGGAGGAAACCAGTGAATGGATAGAGAGCACCGGCTGCGATCGGAATCCCTACCACGTTATAAACAAACGCCCAAAAGAGATTTTGCTTGATCGTTCGAACGGTCGCGCGTGAAAGTTGGATCGCTTTTGAAAGTTGGCGAAGATCGGACGAGATAATCGTCATCTGGGCAACTTCCATTGCAATATCGGCACCTTTTCCCATAGCGATGGCAACATCCGCTTGCGCGAGTGCTTCGGAATCGTTAATACCATCACCGACCATCGCAACAATTTTATGCTGGTTTTGTAAGTGTTGTATGTACTCCGCTTTATCGTGGGGAAGAAGTTCTCCTTTGAATGTATCGATACCAGTTTCTTTCGCGATGACCTCTGCTGTTCTGTTCGAGTCGCCCGTCAGCATTGTTACCGAAATACCCAGCGACCGCAGATGGTGAATAGCTTCAGCTGATCCAGGCTTTATCGGATCCTGAACTGCGATGGTTGAGAGAAGTTGATCATCAGTAAAGAAGTAAATAAGTGAGCTGCTATTTCCATCCTCTTTGTCCAAAGAAAGCACTACGCCGTGTTCATTTGCAAATCGGCTGCTTCCTACATAGTAATATTTAGTATCTACCATCGCACGAACGCCTTTTCCAACGAGGGTCTCAATGTTCTCTAAGGAAACACCTTGAAACGGTAAGGATGTGTTCTTTTCTAAATAGGATGAGATCGCCGCTGCAAGAGGATGTTCCGATCTTCTCTCCATAGCGTACAGTATTGCGGATAATCGCCCAACATTATCCTTCGTGTGCCACGTTAATTGTGTGGTCCTCGGTGCACCTTCGGTGATAGTACCGGTTTTATCGATGACAACAGCATTAATGCGATGTGCAGTCTCTAAGCTTTCGGCATCTCGAATTAAGATGCCGTTCTCTGCAGCTTTGCCCATACTAACAATGAGAACGGTTGGCGTCGCGAGGCCTAAAGCACAGGGACATGCAATGATTAAAACGGTCACCGATGTAAGTAACGCCTGGGGAAGAATACTAATACCCCCGGCCACTAACCAAATGATGAATGTAAGGGCGGCAATTCCTATAACGACAGGCACAAAGATCCCAGCTACTTTATCAACAAGCCGTTCTACTGGTGCTTTACTTCCTTGCGCCGCTTCAACTCGCTTAATGATCTGCGCGAGTAAGGTCGTTTCACCAACGGCTTGAGCGACGATCGTTATACTGCCGCGCTGGTTCAGCGTACCAGCAAAAACGTTACTGCCCTTTGTTTTTTCGACCGCTATTGGCTCTCCGGTAAGCGAGCTTTCATCTATATAGGTAGAGCCAGAAATTACACTCCCATCAACCGGAATGCGTTCACCCGGTCGGATTATAATGGCATCATTCTGCTGGACCTGCGCTAACGGTACATCCTCTTCGAGACCATTCCTGATAATTCTAACCGTAGAGGGCTGAAGGGCTATCAGTTTTTTTAATGCTTCCGAGGTGCGGACCTTTGCCCGTTGCTCGAGTAGTCTCCCTAAAAGAATAAAAGCTATTACAACTGAAGCGGATTCATAATAAACCGGTGCTCCTATCTTTGAACCAAAGAGATCAGGAAAGAGGGTATTGATCGCACTAAACATGAATGCAATGCCAGTACTTAAGGCGACCAATGTATCCATGTTCGCTTTTCGGTGACAAGCCTGCCTGTATGCATTAATAAAAAACTGTCGGCCAAACAAAAAAACTACTGGTGCGGAAAATATAAACTCTATCCAACGTAAGTAAGGATAGTGGTCCGCATATCCCGACATCGATAGAAAAACGACTGGTATCGAAAATGCGAAGGCCAGAAGTGTATTCTTATGCAACGTTCGATAATGTTCTTCCTGTAGTCGAGCAAATTCCTTATTATTAGACTCGGAGGGAATGAGCAGGTCATAGCCAGTATCCTGGACTGCTTTTCGTGCTTTCGAAAGATCGAGGGCGTGCGGGTCGTATGAAATAAAGGCAGACTGATTAGCGAAATTCACGTTGGCATTCGCGATGCCAGGAAGAGAACGTAAGGTCTGTTCGACATTGACCGCACATGCTGCGCAGGACATCCCGGAAATCGCTACCGTAACACTTTGCGTGTCATTTCTTTTGGAGCTATCACGTTGAAGCCCGGCCCGAGGGTCCGCTTTTTCTTTCTTATTTGACATGGTGATCTGCATGATAGAACAAATCATACCATAGTGGAGATACGCCTTTTTGTTATAAGGTTATCGCCCGAGTTTATAGAATTCGTCGTTAGTGCTTAACGATGCCTATCTCATCGAGTGGAATGCGATGATGAGACTTGAGCTTTTTGAATTCGGTCGGTGTGAAACCGGTCACTTGTTTAAATTGGGAGGATAAATATGCTACACTGCTGTAGCCGAGTTGATGAGCGATCTCACTTAACGTGAGTTCATCATAGATCAATAATTCTTTTGCTCGTTCGATCTTTTGTAAAATGACGAATTTTTCAATCGTTACATTTTCGATCTGAGAAAAGACAGTGCTGAGGTAATGATAATCTTTACCGAGCTGATCCGAAAGATATTTTGAGATATTCGTGGATACTGACGAAATGCCTTTTTTGTGTACCAGATCAATTATAAGAGCCTTGATTTTTCCAACAAGTGCCGCCTTTTTGTCCTCAACAAGTTCAAATCCCTCAGCATGTAAGGCTCCACTAATTATCCCCCGATCGAGTGCTGAAGAGTGTTTGATGGTGACCGTCCCAAGTTCGATGTTTTGCACCTCGTACTCCAGATCGCGCATAATATGCTCTACCGCCCGAATGCATCGATCGCAGACCATATTTTTGATGTGAAGGGTGCTCGTCATCAATTAAAGAACAGAACGGGGAAGGAGAAGAATCGGAAAACCTTCTAAAAGCACTTAATCGGACATTTGGCGTAACTGCGGAACCTACTGAAAACGAGAGGCATTTAGTGCCCGCTTCCTTAGCTCAGTTGGTAGAGCAACTGACTCTTAATCAGTGGGTCGCCGGTTCGAGCCCGGCAGGAAGCACAAGGTCCCCTTATTTCTCAAGCCTTCACAGTATGAGTTTTATCTTCCTTCCATTAGTTTAGAATCTCTTAAATTGTCAGGCATTTTGCTGTTTTTCTCAAGGGAAGATTTGAGAAGTTTATAAAATATTGTAAGAATTCGAAGAGATTTTATAGTTAGAAGATATTCTTCTATCGCTATATACTCAGCGGCCCCGCACTTTGTGCGAGGCCGCGTGAGTAACTGAGCATATATCTTTTTTCTCTATCTCTCCAGCGTGAGCTTTTTAGAGATAGTGGTGGCTTTGCCATTGGCATCGACCGCCACGAGTTCGTAGACGTACGTGCCGCTCGCCAGGTTCGTGAGGTCCATGCGGACCGTCTGGCTGCCCGCCGACATCTGCTCGTTCGTTACGCCATTCCACACCGGCTTACCCGTCACGTCGAGCACGCGAACCGTCACTTCGGACGCTACCGGAAGCGTGAACGACACTTC
>JAJPIO010000001.1 GCA_021324735.1 Bacteroidota bacterium | reverse complement strand
TGCGTGATGGAGGTAAGCTCTCACGCTCTCGCACTCGACCGTGTGCTGGCCCTCGATTTTGATATTGCCGTTTTTACGAATTTTACTCAAGACCATCTCGACTTCCATCATACGATGGAAGAATACTTCGCGGCAAAGCAAAAGCTGTTCGATGGTCTAAAAGATACAGCCGTCGCGATCACAAATGCGGATGACCACCGGGGATTAGATATTGTAGTAAACACCGACGCCAACGTGCATACGTACGGCATACGTAAACCCGGTCAGACTTCGCACGCTGATCTTATCGCGTACGATGTGGATCTCTCCACGAACGCTACAAAATTCATGGTAGAGAAGCGCTATTCCGAGGAACGCGCAGAATTCCATTCGCCTCTGGTAGGCGTGTTTAATGTCGAGAACGTCCTTGCGGCTGCCAGCGCTTTATACTTTGGTGCGGAAGGATATTCTCTTGCCGAATTAGCACGTATAATTCCGAATGTGCACGCGGCTAAAGGCAGATTTCAGCAGATCTCATTAAGGAGTGGTGCTCTCGCGATCGTTGATTATGCCCATACGCCAGACGCTCTGGAAAATGTGCTGAAGGCTATTCGGTCAATAAATCGAACGGGGCGAATCATTACAGTCTTTGGATGCGGTGGTGACCGGGATCATGGCAAGCGACCGAAAATGGGAGCCATAGCCGCCGAGTTATCGGATATTGTGATCGTAACGAATGATAATCCTCGCTCGGAGGACCCGAACCAGATCATTAAGGATATTATATCCGGAGTACCCAGCGGAATACAAAAAAAGCTGGAAATAGAACCGGAACGATCAAAAGCGATCGGAGTAGCCATCCAGAAAGCTACGAGTGGCGATATTGTGCTTCTAGCTGGAAAAGGTCATGAAAGTTACCAGATCATTGGTAACGATCGTCATCCGTTCGACGATGTGGAAGAAGTGAGAAAATATGATAAAAGCCTGTAATTAAAAGGAGTTATGGGAGCGCGAGGGGCACTCCTCGCTGTTACAAAACCAGTCTCATCGGCCCGGTAAGCGGTGGCCGGAGCTCATCTGTTGCGAGCAACAGTAGTTAATTATCTTTTCCATTAACGTTAGAGACGGTTCTTCTTAGTGAATATTACCGTTCAAGATCTCCTTAGCATTCCGTATCTCCACGAGGAGGGAGTTAAAGCTCTTGGTCTTAACCGGACCGTTCGGGATGTTTCCACCGATTCGCGAACGCTGAAGCGAGACGATCTCTTTATCGCGCTTAAAGGACCGAATTTCGACGGCCACCAATATATTGCTGAGGTGGCGAAAGAAGGTGCTATCGCGGCGGTTGTGAGTGAGAAATGGTACTCGAGTCAAAAATCGAAGCGGTTTCCTATTCCGTTGTTGGTGGTGAAGGATACGCTTGACGCACTCGGCGCCTTAGCAAAAGTATACCGTCAAAAGTTTGACATTCCCGTTATCGTCATTGCTGGTTCGAACGGCAAGACGACGACCAAGGAATTAGTAGCTCATGTGCTCTCAGGTACGCGCGGAGTTCTAAAGACCGAAGCCAATTATAATAACCAGGTCGGTCTTCCGCACATGATCTTTCAGCTTCGTGATGGACATGAAGCGGCGGTGCTCGAAATTGGTACGAATCATCCTGGCGAGATCGAGTGGCTCTGTAATGTAGCGGAGCCGACACATGCACTTATTACCAATATTGGTCGGGAGCACCTCGAGTTCTTTAAGGACTTGAAAGGTGTTGCTCAGGAAGAGAAAGCGGCGTTCGATCATGTTGCCGCGCATGGTGGTACCGTGTTCGTGAATATGGACGACCGCTATCTCAAGCCCGCGGCAAAGCAGTTCGGCGATCGTGCGATAACGTACGGTTCGGGTCACGAAGAAGAAGGACGCTTTGTGTATGCCTACAAATTAGGTTACGCAAAAGACGGCCGATTAGAACTTCGTGTCGGGTGTGAAGGAAAATCTTTTAGGCTTCGGACCTATCTTATTGCCGATTATGCTCCGAACATGATCGCGGCGGCCGTTGCAGTCGGATTGCATTTTCACATGCGTCGCGCTGAGATCAAAGCACAGCTCGAAATCTTTAAGCCGCATAACAAGCGCCTCGAAGTCGTGCGCCTCGATGGCATCACCGTGTTAAATGATGCCTACAATGCGAATCCGGATTCGATGGAATCCGCATTAAAAACGCTGACGGAATTCCCGGCAACAGGCCGAAAAATTGCTGTGCTGGGCGATATGTTCGAGCTCGGTGAAACATCCGAAAAGGAGCATCGAGCGTTGGGGCGTAAGGTTGCAGAGTTCGGACTGGACCGCGTGTTCTTTACAGGTAAAGATATGCAGGTCGCATGGAAGTCGTATAATTCCGCGACGGGTAAAACCAACGGCTCGACCAAGGATTCTTACTTTAAGAGTAAGGAAGAGCTTGCAGCAACGTTACGTGAAGTGATGAAGCCGGGCGATGCTATTCTGGTCAAGGGATCGCGCGGCATGAAGATGGAAGAAGTGATCGATCTCCTCGGAAAACAATGATGAAGTGAATTATGAGTGATGAATGAGGAGGAGACCAGCGTCTGTAGCAGTGTGCTTTTCATTCAATTCCTAATTCAAAATTCTAATTGTTTTACTACCTATTTAATTGGATCAACCACGCTTTTAGCCCACCCGGTGGCGATCTCTTTCGGTACCTGACATTTCGTAGCGCGCTTGCAGCAATGACAGCGCTGCTCCTTAGCATGTGGAGCGGCCCGAAGATCATTGCTCGCCTCAAACAACTTCAGATAGGGGAACAAGGTAAGGTCGAAGCTCCAAAGCAGCATCTTGCAAAAGCCGGCACGCCGACCATGGGCGGACTGATCATTTTGTTCTCTATCATTGTACCAACGGTTATTTGGGCGGAGCTCGGAAATCTGTTCATCATTCTGGTTTTATCCGCAACGATCCTTCTTGGCGGTGTTGGCTTCCTGGATGATTACCTGAAAGTTGTTAAGAAGAAAAAGAAAGGACTTATCGGAAGATATAAGATCGCGGGGCAAGTAACGGTGGGGCTTATCATTGCGCTCACCATCTTGTTCGAACCGACCTTATTCCGGTACGCAGGTGTCGATATTCGTACCGCGACCACAGTGCCGTTTTTCAAAAACCTCGTTTTTGAATTTGGGCCGTATCTGTATGTGCTCTTCGTGATCTTCGTTATTACGGCAACATCCAATGCGGTAAACCTCACGGATGGTCTCGATGGGCTTAGTGCTGGCACGGTTGCGATCGCGTTTATTCCGATCGCAGCGATTGCTTATTTCTCCGGTAATCTTCAGCTAAGCGATTACCTGAACATTCCATACTTACGCGGGGCTGGCGAGCTGACCGTATTCTGTTCGGCGCTGGTCGGTGCCTCATTGGGGTTCTTGTGGTACAATGCACATCCGGCGCAAGTGTTCATGGGTGACACGGGTTCGCTGGCTTTGGGCGGTGCAATGGGCACGCTCATGATATTGTGCAAAAAGGAATTTGTACTTCCCATCGTAGGCGGTATATTTTTTCTCGAATCGATCTCGGTGATCCTGCAGACCGGCTACTTTAAGCTCTCACGCCGGATGTATGGGGAAGGCCGAAGAATTTTCCGAATGGCTCCGCTGCATCATCACTTTGAGTTATGCGGCTGGGCCGAATCCAAGATCGTCACGCGAGCCTACATTGCCGCGATCATTCTGGCGATCCTGGCGCTGGCGACCTTCAAAGTTCGATGACACTTCACTGGTTACTTGGGTAAAGGGTAAGGGGTAAAGGGTATGTCATTTCCCGTTCATCCTTCACCCCTTACCCATTACCCTTTACCTCAATGCTTGTACGTGGCAAACGCTTCTCGATCTTAGGGGCTGGGAAATCCGGCCTGGCGGTTGCTCGCTTGCTCCGGACTCGACGCGCGAAAGTATTTCTTTCCGAGATGGCGAAGCAGGAGAAATTTCCTGGCGCTGCAAAGGAATTAGAAGAGATCGGGGTCGAATACGAATTTGGTGATAACACACATCGGGTGCTGGATGCCGATTATGTAGTGCTTAGTCCTGGTGTGCCGCTTACTGCCCCAATTGTCAAGCTCGCACAGGAACGGCAGATCAAGATACTAAGTGAGATCGAAATAGCATTCGATCACTGCGAAGCACCGGTCGTTGCTATTACGGGTACAAACGGCAAGACAACGACCACCACGTTAGTCGGTGAGATCTTTAAGAAAGCCGGATGGAATACATTTGTAGCAGGCAATATCGGTCTTGCGTTTTCCGAGATCGTCGATCAGTCAAATGCGAGCGAGCGATCTGCTTCCGGTGAGAAGACCGTGGTCGTCCTCGAAGTGTCGAGCTTTCAGTTAGATACGATCGAATCGTTTCGTCCTAAGGTATCGGCGATACTCAATATCACGCCGGACCATCTCGATCGCTATAAAAATTTTGAAGCGTACATTCAAGCGAAGTATCGTATCGTTGAAAATCAGAAGGGACACGATACCTTCGTCTTCAACCATGATGACGAGAACGTCCGCAATTGTGCGGACACGGTAAACATACGCACGCTTGGATTTTCCCTGAAGGACGAATTAAAGCAAGGCGCATTCTTAACGGGAGACGATGTGGTCATCCGCATGGGGCGCGAAAAGGAAGTGCTGATGAATCGTGAGGAGATCGGCATTCCCGGACCGCACAACCTTATGAATGCGATGGCGGCGGCACTCATGACTCGAGCCATGGGTATCGAGTATGATGTGATCCGCGAGACGCTGCGAACGTTCAAAGGTGTTGAACACCGGATCGAATTCGTGCGCGAGCTGAACGGCGTCAAGTATTACAATGACTCCAAAGCGACGAATGTCGATTCGGTCTACTATGCGCTCGGAAGTTTCAAAGAGCCGATCGTACTCATTGCCGGTGGTAAAGATAAAGGCAATGACTACTCGCAGATCAAATCGCTCGTTGAAGAGCACGTAAAAGCTATCGTGACGGTCGGCAAAGGCGCCGAAAAGATCGAGAAATATTTCAAAGGCATGAAGCCGATCTATTCCGCCGGATTCTCGATGGAAGAAGCCGTGCGATTAGCCAAAGAGGCTGCCGAAAAAGGAGACGTCGTCTTACTCTCTCCAGCATGCGCCAGTTTCGATATGTTCGATAATTATGAGCATAGGGGGAGAGTATTTAAGGAGCTGGTAAATGCCATTCGCACCTAAACTATATAGCCGGGCTTTGTCCGCTTTCACGGACTGAATAAAATGTAGCGCCGTTAGGCGCGACCTCAGAGTAGCCAGTGGCGGCAGCCACTGGAAAATGGGACGTGTTGATTTTATTAGCTCCGTAGGAGCGACCTAAATTGAGGAGCCAACGATGGCAAATACCTATTCACAGTTATACGTCCATTTCATTTTCGGTGTCCGTGGGCGAAGAGCGCTGATTCCATCGGCGCACAAAGAAGAGATTCACAAATATATCTGCGGGGTCATAACGAATCGCAAATGCCATGTCTATGCGATCAACTCGATACCGGACCACATGCATATCGTTGTTAGTATGAAGCCGGATGTTTCGCCAAGTATATTAATGCGCGATGTAAAAGCCATCTCGTCGAAGTGGATCAATGAGAATAAATGGGTGCCGATGACGTTTCGGTGGCAGACGGGATTCGCCGCCATATCGCATAGTCATGCACAGTTGCCTACAGTTATCCGTTATGTCGAGCGACAAGAAGAGCATCATCAGAAAAAAGATTGGAAGGCGGAATATAGAGCAATTCTCGATAGATACGGAATTGCTTACGATCCGAAATATTTGTTCGATGATGACGATGATGAATGACCGCCGAGGTCGCTGCTACGCAGCTAAATAATTTTAATACGTGGTCCAGTCCAGTGGCTTCCGCCACTGGCTACTAATAGGTCGCGCCGCTGGCGCTGCATACGGAGATGAAACCCAAATAAAGCGCTGACCGGAGCCTATTTTGAATACGATCGCCGAACAATGTGGCGCCATTAGGCGCCTACGCTGCTACACAATTTTTAATACCTGGCCCAGTGGCTTCTGCCACTGGCTACTAATAGATCGCGCCGTTGGCGCTGCATACAGAAATGAAACCCAAACGAACCGCTGACCTGAGCCTGTTTTTGACTGTCACCGGTCTTTTGCTCGCAAGCTTGGCGTTCGTGTATACAGCAAGTGCATCGTTTAGTGCTGCGAAGATGGGTGCGAGCGAGTCGATGCTCTTCAATCATGCAAAGAAGGTCTTTCTTTCGCTTGTCGCGCTCGTCGTCTTTACCAAGATCGATTACCACAAGTTCGAAAAGAATACCAAGTGGATCATGCTGTCGTCGCTTTTGCTTCTGGTCGCTGTGCTGTTTGTCGGTACAAGAGAGCTTGGCGCGCGGAGATGGCTTGCTCTGGGACCCTTAAGTTTTCAGCCTGCGGAGTTTGCGAAGTTTGCCCTTGTCCTGCATGTGGCAGCATTATGCGCCGCGAAGCAAGAGATCATCGGTGATTTCAAGAAAGCATTCTTACCGATCTTATTCTGGGCAGTAGCAGCCGCGGCGCTCATCGCGAAGCAGCCGAATATGTCAACGGCCAGCGTACTTGTACTACTTACGTTCGGTATTATGTACGTCGCGCAGGTGCCGCTCAAATATATGCTTTCGGTCGGTGCGTTGGCAGCATTTGGCGGCGGTATCTTCGCACTGACAGCAAGTTATCGAGTTCAGCGAATGCTTGCCTTCGTTGGGCATCATACACAGCACACCGATCAGGTGACCTATCAATTAGACCAGGCGCTAATAGCTTTCGGTAACGGCGGAATATTTGGTGTCGGTATTGGACAATCGCGGCAGAGTATGTTCTTTCTGCCGGAGTCCTATGGCGATTTCATCTACTCTGTTATTGGGGAGGAATACGGTTTTATTGGAGCCGCCCTGCTCATGGTTGTCTTCGGATTTGTGATCATCCGAGGATTCCAGATCGCCAAGCATGCACCGGACGCCTTTGGCCGTTATGTTGCATTCGGTATTACAATGACCATCGCCGTCTATGTAATGATCAATGCCTTTGTGAATGTCGGGCTCATGCCGGTAACCGGATTGCCGATGCCGTTTGTCAGCTATGGCGGAACGAGCATGATCTTCAGCGCGGCAGCCGTCGGCGTTCTCCTCAATATATCGAAGTTTGCAGCAACGCTGCCCAAACCACCGCGTATTACAATGAGTGAACGACTGCGACGTCTTCTTCAGCCACGAACCGAAGAGGTCGCACCGGTATGAGTAAGACCATTCTTATTGCAGCGGGTGGTACCGGCGGACATCTCTATCCTGCGCTCGCTGTTGCCGATGAAGTTCGCAAGCAGCGGCCGGACGTTCGAGTGATATTCGTTGGTACTCAGGAGCGCATAGAAGCGCGGGAAGTACCACGAGCTGGTTATCAATTCTACCCCATTGCGATCGAAGCTCCTCGGAAATCCTTGACGTCGATGTCACTTTTCCCGCTCAAGTTTTCGAAAGCGATCGTTGATTGCATGAAGCTCATCAGCAAGGAGCGCCCGCGAGCGATGCTCGGAGCAGGGGCATATCTTAGCGTTCCGGCAGGCATTGCATCGTGGTCCTTTCGAGTGCCGATCGCACTTCTGGAAATTAACTCGGTGCCCGGAGCAGCCAATCGGTGGCTTGGTAGAATTGCACAGAAGTTGTTCCTTGCCTATCCGGAAGCTACAAACGGCTTTCCAAAAAGTTTAGCAGAGACCGCAACCGTTTGCGGTACTCCGGTGCGCGCAGGCCTTGGTGACATAGCGATCTCGGCAGAGGAGGCCCGAGCGTCGTTCGGCCTCGAGGCCTCGCGCACAACCATTTTAGTATTCGGTGGCTCATTGGGTGCACGCGCGATCAATGAAGCAATGCAGGCATCGGTGACGAAATTTGCCGAAGCTGGATATAATGTATTATGGCAAACCGGCAAGAGTGTAAATCTTACCGAATTGCAGCAGCAATTCGCTGCGATGCCGAACGTTCGTGTCACGGACTACATTTATGAGATGGAGCGAGCGTATCGTGCCGCCGACCTGGTCGTGTGCCGTGCCGGTGCTTCATCGTTGGCGGAAGTGACCCGATTGGGAAAGCCAGCAGTGCTCGTCCCGTGGTCGGGCGCGATGGCAAATCATCAGGAGCATAATGCTCGTTCGTTCGAACAGGATGGCGCTGCCGTAGTTTTGCGGGACAATGAAGTAAGAGAGAAACTTGCTTCCACCGTACTCGAGCTACTCAGCGATCGGGATCGGCTGCAAAAAATGTCGAACGCGATGAAAGCGCGAGCTCATGAAGATGCCGCAACAGTAGTTGCAGCGTGGTTATTAGATAGACTGTAATCGTATGGACGAAGAAAAGCGAACGTATCGTGCTCGGCTCGATTTCTTGTATCAGTCCATTGCACTGTATGCTACGACGCTGGTCATCTATTTAGTGATTCGTTCGATCGTTGCCTGGCATGCCTTCCCGACCTTATGGGAAGACCCCTTGTTGTTGCTGCTTTCTGCTATTACCCTCATCAGTGTTTTTGCCTTGCTCTATAATCTTTTTATGCGGAGGCAAATAGAGGTAACACCCGATGCATTGCGCTTTATCAGTCGTGCTCGTGAGCGGACGATCTCTCGCGAAGAGATCGCTTACGTCCAGTTAGGGCCATCGCGATCGAGGGGCCGCACACGAATTCGCAGTGTAAAGATCGGACTTAAAAAGCAGCGCCGGCCTGTTCGTATTCGCCTTTCCAATTTTGAACATGGCCGGAAGTTATATGCGGACTTGAGGGACTGGGCCGGTCCTTTAGCACGCCTGACACCGGCCGGTGATGCCAGACGCACTCCATAAAGTAAAAGCGGAATTATAGATTCGGTAATGCAACGCGTCCATTTTATTGGTATTGGCGGAGCGGGGACGAGCGGCCTCGCAGAAATTCTGCTCATGCGTGGAATTCGCGTTACCGGCAGCGATCTCGCAGCTAACAAAAAGACGGAAGAGCTTCAGTCGCTTGGTGCGACCATGTATATAGGGCACAACGCCTCCAATGTAGGGGATGCAGATGTAGTCGTGTATTCATCAGCCGTTTCCAAGGATAATCCCGAGCGGCAAGAGGCAGAACGTCGAGGGCTTCGTCTTGTCCGCCGTGCCGATTTCATGGGCGAGTTACTTCGCGATCACACCACCGTTGCTGTAGCCGGTACACACGGTAAAACAACGGTGACCAGCATGATCGCCTCAATATTAATAGAAGCGAAACTCGATCCGCTGGTGCTGGTAGGTGCGAGCGTCAGTGAGCTGGGTAATAAGAATTCTCGCGCAGGCGCCGGGAAGCTTGCGGTGGTCGAAGCGGATGAGTACGATAGAAGTTTTCTTGCGCTCGAACCCTATATCGCCGTGATGACGACGCTCGAGCCCGAGCACATGGATATTTACGGCGATGTTGAGTCGTTAAAACAAGCGTTCGCGGATTTTGCTAATCAGGGGCCTTCGTCGTTTCACACCGGTTATGCCGTTGTTTGTATCGATGAGCCACTACTGCGGGAGATCACTCCACGTCTGCAAAAGCGGATCGTTTCCTACGGTCTCCATTCGCCGGAGACGAAATATAAAGCGATCGATATCAGCTATAGCACGCAGCGAACACGCGCTACGTTGATAAGAGGTGGAGACGTTGCTGGTGAGATCGAACTTCGCGTTCCGGGCGAGCACAATGTTAAGAATGCGTTAGCAGCGATCGCGGTCGCGGATGTGCTTTCGATCCCGCTCGATATTACGCTTCGAACGCTCAAGCGCTTTGGTGGCGCTGAACGTCGATTCCAAATTATCGGCGAGGCGGGTGGTATTACGGTGATCGATGACTATGCTCATCATCCCACCGAAGTCCGAGCGACACTAACGACCGCGCGAAATATTTATCCTGGCAGGCGAATAATTGCCTGCTTTCAGCCGCACACCTTCACACGTACGCGGGATTTCGCTGAGGGGTTTGGCGAAGTCTTTGCTGAATGCTGTGATGAGCTTGTGCTATTATCGATCTACCCGGCCCGGGAAGAGCCGATCAAGGGTGTTACCAGTGAATTAATTGCGAATGCAGCCCGCGAACACGGCCTGAACGGGCTATATAAGGTTGATACGCCAGAGGAAATACCGAATATTCTCAGCAATATAGTACGAACTGGTGATGTTATATTGACGATCGGCGCCGGCACCATAACCTCGGCAGCACCAAAAATTTTAGAGATGGTGCAAAGCGAAACCGCGCACGCTCCCATACTCAGCGAATGAACGAAGTCGAACAGGTCGAACACGAAGAACAAAGAGCAGAGCCTACTGCAGAAGCAGAGGTATCCGAGACTGTAGAAGCAGTGGCACCCGAGACTACAGAAGAAGTGGTATCAGAAGCTGCACAGAGGGAGCCAATGCGCGAGCGAAAAAACACTCGTCGAAAACCGCAACAGAAAAAACAGCGGGGTCGCAAGACAGCCGCATTCAAGCGCTTCATTTCGATCGGTTGGTCCGGCGCTCGTGAGCCGGTCGATACCATGTTTTGGGCCGAAGCCGAAAGCGATGGCGAGTGGATCGTTGTCACGGAGTTCGATAAGGTCCGTACCCGTAAGGAAATTCTCGATCGACTTATCGCACTCGATCCGAAGCAAGGACCGTATCTCATCGCTTTCGATTTTAACTTTAGCTTTCCCGCTCCATTCTTCGACCTCCTTAAAGAGACAGATAAGATTTCGGATTGGCGCGGACTCATCGCCCACGTTCGGGAAGATCTGAAGAAGAATGTCGAGGATGGTGTTCGCGTATGGGTCGAAAAGCTGGGCCGCTATCGCGAGTCGAAGCTCGACGAAAGCAGCCCGACCGAGAAACGCCGACGCACTCAACGCTTCGATGATTGGGGTTGGAATTTTAGCAAGAAGGGCTTGCCGCCACACGAGCAGCGCTCGTTAGCAGAGCGCTATCGCCGTACCGATTTCCCGCTTCGTAAAGTGGCCGGACCGAACCTGATGAGTACGATCCAGATCGGGTATAACCGGCTCACACGCCGCTATGAGTTTAGCGGACGCGATAGTCGTGGGCGCGGTACCCTGGTCGGTTTAGCGATGCTCGATCAATTACTGGATGCGCGACCACACGACGTTGCCATCTGGCCGATGTCGTCACCCAAGGCGGTGACGATAGTCGAAGCGTTACCCTGGCTCTACGACTCCGGTGAGCAACTCGAAGCAAGTGATGTAGCGAAGCAGCTTGCGAGCTATGAAGATTTTGGATGGGATATTCCGAATGCCGCTCGTGAATGGGCTGCGCGGAGTCCCGAAGCACAGCGAGTTCTTTTCACTCTTCTTGGCATCATCAAAACGGAGCTTCGTGCGGACCGTCGCCACCGTCCGCTGCGCGATTATAACCGAGCGATCTATGACGATCCGCAGATACAACTCGAAGGTTGGATCTATGGACTCGGCTACCGTCCACCGGAACATCATGCCGAGGCTTCTTCGGAAGAGATTTCTTCCACTGAAGAAGCACTGGTCACCGAAGAACAACCCGTTGAAGCAGAAGCTACAGTAGAATAGTCTCACAAGACGCCGCCACTTTGTCGCGAGCGGATTCTCACCGCTTTACTCACTAATTCCATTTTTCAACGACCGCAAAGCTTACGGCTTTGCGCTCCGTTGCATTTATAAGAATGTACGGAACGCAACAGTGGAGAAATAAACAAGAATGAAATTTATCATTCAGCCGCCACCTGAGCGAAAAGAGTATGTCAATTTACCGGCGCGAGAACCGGACGATCTCGCACGCCAGTATCTTGGTGCGGAAAAAGCGGGCAAGGCGAAGGAGCGCGAATTGCTCGGCAAGCCAAAGCAGCAGACGCCGGAAGAAGAGAGCGCTCAGCCGCCGCTAAATAAGCGTGATGTTCTTGCCGACTTCCTCTCCGATAAAGAGCATGAAGAACAACCGGTTGCAGAGGGAGAAGAGACCTCATGGAAGCATACCCGGTGGGGCGGCGTACTATTCCTTGCCGTTATCGGGCTTCTGGGGGCGATCTGGTATATGGCATCGCGCTCAGAGAAAGCACTTCCGCTGGCGTTAGTAAAAGTAGAGGGTGCTAAGCTTCTTACAAGCGAAGAGGTACTTACGCTCGCAGCTATCGACCGCAGCCAACCGTTTTATAAGATCGATCTGAAACCGATCGAACAGCGATTGCTTCGGCATTCCTTCATCCGTCATGCACATGTTCGGCGTGAGTCGAATCCAGAAACACTCGTCCTTTCCATCGAAGAGCGGCAGCCGATCGCAATGCTTCGCTCGGATGTGTCCGGCGAAACGTACATCATCGATGCGGATGGATTGCTGCTTAGGCCCAAGCTCATTGCCGGTCTTCGTGATCCGGCTCGGCTCCTGCAGGTGCCACTGCTTAGCGGTGTAAACGAACGCGATACGGCGGGATACCGGGCGATGGCGCAGATGGTTTCGATGATCTCTTCGCTCGACTCGGGAGCATTAAGGAGTGCTGTGGGTGAACTACATCGTACGCCTACCGGCGCCTATGTGATCTACACGACGGAAACACAGACCCCGATCTTTATTGGCTCGCCGTTCGATAAGCCGTTCAAAACAGCGATCGAAGAGCAAACACAGTCAGCAGCGGAGAAGGCAAAAGAGGCCAGTACGCCGCTCTTTAATCGACAACTCGCGTTGCTCGCGAAGCTATGGAAGTCGAAGCTGCAGCCGCAGCTTCGCACGGGTGGTACGCTCTATGTCGACGCCCGCTTTAAGGACCAAATAATTTTGAAACCGAAAGGAAACCGCACTGCGGCGTTAGCTGCACCGGCTTCTCATACAACCGCTGACGCAATGATCAGATCATTACGCCAGCGTGCGTCTTTGTTCAACACTACTCGCTACTATTTAGCATGCAACGAACCCGAGTGAGCGACCAGCCAGTCGAATCTGGCATCGACTATTCTGCCAGCGGTTACGCCACGCCAATGAATTCTGCCCCGATGATTGGCGTACCCAGCGCGCTGGGTGCAGGAAGGATCATTGTGGGGCTGGATGTCGGCACGACGAAAGTCTGCGCCATCGTCGCGGCAATTTCACTACAAGAGCCGCATACCATGACCATCCTCGGCGTAGGACACGCACCAGCGGATGGACTCTCGCGTGGTGTGGTCACCAATATTGAAAAGACCGTACGCTCGATCGAGCGCGCAATCGCTGAGGCCGAAGCCCAGAGCGGAGTAAAGATCCGCGAGGTGGTGGTCGGCATCGCGGGCGATCATATCCAATCGTTTCAGTCGCGCGGTGTAGTAACGATCTCGAATCTCGATCGGACGATCACGCAAGATGATGTCGATCGGCTGATCGAGGATACAAAGAAAGTTCATCTACCGATGGACCGCAAGATACTCCACGTGATCCCGCAGGAGTTCATTGTCGATGGGCAGGATGGTATCTACGAACCGATCGGAATGTCCGGTGTACGACTGGAAGCAAGCGTACATATTATCAACGGACTGGTAACGGCCGTACAGAATATTCATAACTGCGTCGAACGTGCCGGACTTCGCGTCCGGGACATCGTTCTTGAACCACTTGCTTCGAGCTATGCAGTACTCGATGATGAAGAGAAAGAAGTGGGTGTAGCGCTTGTCGATATCGGCGGTGGCACGACGGACATCGCTGTGTTCGAAGAACGCACGATCCGTCATACGGCAGTCATTGGGATTGCAGGCCAAAAAGTAACGGACGATATTCGAAAGGGACTTGGAATACTCGGTGACCAGGCCGAGCGGTTAAAACGCGAATATGGATGTGCCGTCGTATCGCATATTCTGCGCGACGAAGTAATTCAGCTCCCAGGTCTTGCGGGACGTAAACCGCGCGAAATTCCGAAGTCGGTGCTTGCGCGAGTTATTCAACCGCGTATGGAAGAGATTCTCGAATTTGCACTCGCGGAGATCAAGCGTTCCGGTTATGCACGTCATCTCTCTGCAGGTGTCGTCCTCACCGGTGGCGGCTCGATGACGAATGGCACTCGCGAACTTGCTGAAGAGATATTCCAGATGCCCGTCAAGATCGGTATGCCGATGGGCTTTGGCGCCGGACTCGTAAAAGAGGTCGAATCGCCAGTCTTCTCGACAGCGGTCGGCCTTGTTCTCTACGCTTTTAAACATCATTCGCCGGCGCAGTATATCGAAGAAGCACCGGCGGTCAATTACGACGAACCGACTACGGAGATACACGAAGACGATCCTATGCGCGGGGGCGCCGGGTCGATCTTCTCTCGTATGAAGGAATGGTTCGAGCAACTCTAATCACGATTTTTTCTAACTCAGTCCTATGATAGAACTCGACACGAAACAAGAATACGGTGCGAAGATCCGGATCGTCGGAATTGGTGGTGGCGGATCGAACGCAGTAAATTCGATGATCAACAAAGGTCTCGAAGGCGTCGAATTTTGCGTTCTCAACACCGACCAGCAAGCACTGGAAAAAAGCAATGCACCGATCAAATTACAGATCGGCAAGAACTTAACACGGGGCCTCGGCGCCGGAGCCGATCCGGAAGTTGGCCGTAAAGCGGTCGAAGAAGATCGCGAAGAGATCGGGCGTATGCTCGCAGGCAGTGACATGGTCTTTGTCACGGCCGGTATGGGCGGTGGCACTGGCACCGGTGGCGCCGGAATGGTAGCTGGCATTGCCAAGTCCGTCGGCGCTTTGGTCGTCGGTATTGTTACTCGTCCATTCCACTTCGAAGGTAAACGCCGTTCGAAGCAGGCGGAAGAAGGTATCGAGGAATTGCGCCGCAATGTCGACACACTGATCGTCATTCCGAATCAGAAACTGCTCGCACTCGTCGAAACCAATACTTCCTTTTTGGATGGCTTCTCGCTTGCCAATCAGGTATTATATAATGCAACGCGAGGTATCAGCGAGCTCATCACACGGCACGGCTACATCAACGTCGACTTTGCCGACGTGCGTACCGTTATGCGCGAGATGGGCGATGCACTTATGGGATCGGGTCTGGGCGCGGAGATCATCGCGCTACACTGGCTGCGGAGCAAGCTATTTCGTCTCCGTTACTCGAGGGTGTAAAGATCCAGGGCGCGCAAGGCGTGCTCGTGAATATCACGGGTGGCCGCTCGATGTCGCTGCTCGAAGTGAGCGAAGCTACGCAGATCATTCACGATGCTGCTGGCGACGATGCGAACATCATCTTTGGCGCAGTGCTCGATGACTCGATGGAAGACGAGATCATGGTCACGGTTATCGCGACCGGCTTTAATTCTCGTCCGAAGTATACGGGGCTTAGCCTCCATGGTGAAGTGCCGAGAAACAATTCGATACAGCAGGAGGCCGCAAAACCGCGGGTCGAGCGTATCACTCAACCAATGGAGGAGCCGGCCTACGGCGGACAGGCGCTCCGTGAAACCACTATGGATGCGCATGATGACGAAGAGGAAATCCCACTTCCGAAGATCGAGCGCATGTACAAACCGCGCGGAACACTCACAGAGAAGGACCGTCGCGAAACATACGAGCGTGGATCGGTCGATCTCGTGGCTCGTAGCGGAGCAGCGATCCGTAGCAATGCCGAGCACGTCGGCAATATCGCGCGGCTTACGCCTAAGAGCGATACGAAGCACGTACCATCAGGACCGCGTGACCTGAAGGACTTCGATCAGCCGGCATATCTTCGCCGCGGCATTACGCTTCCGCCGATCGAAGAGACCGAGGATGAGCAGCAGGTAGTCGCTGAACCGGCGCGACCGGAGCGGCGCGAAGAATCGCCGCGCAACCGCGACGATCGTCCAGCATTCCTCAAGCGCATCATGGACTGATCCGGTCCAATGGGTAGCTGTGACCTTCACGGTCCGGCTCTGTAGCCGTGACCTTTAGGTCACAGCGAAATAAAAGTCAATGGTAGCCGTGACCTTTAGGTCACGGCGAATAATGGCAAAATAAAAGTAGGGGCAGATAAGACGAGCGATCGTCTCATCATAGCGGGCCGCATTCCAAGGCTGGGTGCGGCCCGTTATATTTTGTGCGTCAATGACCATATAAAGCCGTTCGGAACTTCCGCATAGGTGCCTATGTGTTCACCTAGCGGAAAATTGCGAAGTACAGGCTGCCGAATCATACGCCGAAGGCAAGAAATATGAACCAATTCATAATCGTGGAATTCAGCGAAATTTCCATAGCAATTATGAATATTAAACGAACACACGCAATATTGCCAACTATTGCTGCGAGTACGTGAGCGTTGAAAGAGCATCGAATGAGTGGCGAGTCATGCTTTTCTCCGTATTTTTGAGAGACTTATAATCTCGACCCATTTATGTCAGCAATCGGACCAGCCGCCATCCTGATCGTTGTAGCGGCGCTATTTTTCCTGATCCTTTTCCTCTACTTCATTCCACTCGGCTTGTGGATCACAGCCCTTTCGAGCGGAGTACACGTTCGCATTTTTTCGGATCTCGTCGGAATGCGCTTACGCAAAGTGCCGCCGGACGTCATTATACGGAGTAAGATCACAGCGCTCAAAGCCGGTATTCCGGTCGATCTGCCGAAGCTCGAAGCGCATTACCTCGCGGGTGGTAATGTACCTCGCGTAGTGAACGCTCTCATCAGCGGTGCCAAAGCGAATATCGATCTCGATTTCAATCGTGCCGCCGCAATCGATCTTGCGGGTCGAGATGTGCTCGAAGCCGTTAAGCTTTCGGTCACACCGAAGGTGATCGAAACGCAGCAGGTGCCGGCAGTGGCGAAGAATGGTATTCAGGTTCGAGTCGTGGCGCGCGTTACGGTCCGTGCCAATATCGAACGCCTCGTTGGTGGCGCCGGTGAAGCAACGATCCTGGCGCGTGTCGGCGAAGGCATTGTTACGACGATCGGTACATCGGAATCCCATAAAGATGTGCTCGAGCATCCGGATCGCATTTCGAAAGTTGTGCTCGATAAAGGACTCGATGCTGGTACTGCATTTGAAATCCTTTCGATCGATATTGCGGACGTATTTATTGGTGATAACATCGGTGCCAAACTGCAGAGCGATCAGGCCGAAGCGGAGTTAAAGATCGCGCGGGCGAGAGCGGAAGAACGTCGAGCGGCTGCGGTTGCAACTGAGCAGGAAATGAAAGCCCGCGTACAGGAAATGCGCGCAAAGCTTGTCGAAGCAGAAGCACAAATTCCAATGGCGATCGCCGAAGCATTCCGCTCCGGTCATCTCGGAGTACTCGATTATTACAATCTGCAGAACATACAGGCTGACACCAATATGCGGAAGTCTATCGCGGAAGGCGGTACGCCAGATAGCGGTACGACACCGGCAGCCGGCGCAACGCAGAGCACTTCGTAAAAATTAAGAATGATGAATTATGGAAGTCTATGGTTTAGGTAGCTCGTAATTCATCATTCAAATTTATCCTTGTTAATACGCTCTATTTCGGGACTTCGCGGCACGATCGGAGAGGACGATAATGGTCTCTCCGCGGAAGTGGTCGCTCGTTACGCTGCCAGCTTCGCACAGTATCATGATTTCAAAGGTACCATTGCCGTAGGGTATGATGGCCGGCTTGGCGGAGCACTATTTTATGAGGTCTGCCGACAAACGCTTGCAATGTGCGGTTGCGATGTTCTCGCTCTGGGGGTTGTGCCAACTCCCACCGTGCAAATGGCTGTCGAACTTGGGGCGGAAGTCGTCGGAGGAATATGCATAACCGCGAGCCATAATCCGAGCGAGTGGAATGGAATGAAGTTCGTCGCGCAAACGGGGCTTTTCCTGGATGCGGAAGAGAATCGCACGCTGTGGGATATCGTCGATACCGGCAAGCCTCAGCCGGTGCCGGTCGTAGAGTTCGGTGATATTCTCGATGCCCGCGATCTTGTAGACGATCACATCCAAGCGGTGCTCGATATTCCATTTGTCGATCGAGAGAAGATCGCCTCCAGAAATTTTCGGGTAGTACTCGATTGCGTTAATGCATCCGGTTCACTTATTCATCCGCGCTTACTTCATAGCCTTGGCGTTGCGGACGTGGTTGAACTATCATGTGACGCCTCTGGCATTTTTCCTCACAGACCGGAGCCAATACCTGAAAATCTAACATCGCTCAAAGAAGCGATCCTTCGCGAAAAAGCTGATCTCGGAATCGTAGTTGATCCCGATGCGGATCGTCTCGTTATGATAATGGAGAACGGCGAGCCGTTTATCGAGGAGAATACAATAGCCCTTTGCGCGGAGCATGTGCTAAAGCATTCGCCAAAAGGCCAGACGGTCGTGGTAAATCTTTCGACCACTCGAGCAATCGAGGACATCGCTACCAACTATGATGCTAGAGTGATCCGTACTCCGGTTGGCGAGATCAACGTCGCTAAAAAGATGCGAGATGTCGGTGCCATTATTGGTGGTGAGGGATCGGGTGGAGTTATCCTGCCTTCTGTACATCTGGGTCGCGATTCGCTCGTTGGTGTTGCTCTTGCGCTTTCGGCGTTGGCAGAATTTGGCGGACCGATTTCTCAGAAACGCAAAGAGCTACCTCAATATGAGATCGTAAAATCGAAGATCGCGCTTACAAATGCTGAACAGGTTAATTCGGTTTTGTCCGATCTCTCAAATAAATTTGCTGGTAAGGCGAAAAGTATAAATCGCGAAGACGGCATCCGATTCGATTTTGATAATTCCTGGCTACAAGCCCGTGCTAGTAATACGGAGCCCATCATTCGAATTATCGCAGAAGCACCCACCACGGAAGAAGCGAAGTCATTAATTGCCGCGTGCAACTCTTAGTAAATATGAGGGTTCTTATAGGGCGATGTCTTCTACATGAGATGAAAAAGCTCGTCCTTTTAAGTGCCTTTTTGATCGTTGGCTGTCGTAGCGGCATTAATGACCCCACGCTGAAGCCACAAGGGTACATGCATATAATGCTCGATGGGAAGGCTTATGATGCCGATCAGGATCCTCACTATTATGGAGCGATTGGTCATGGACAATACGTTAATTTTGATGCGCACTTCTCTTCCAGACCGTTTCCATTCTCGTTGGGTATTGGCTGCCCCGGTGAAGATAGCTTGATGACCTATTACAAGGGCGAGACACGATATCGAGATATTTGGTGTGCGATAGGGCTGGAGAATGTTTGGCCAGGTCTCGAGTATGGCGCCAATTCCGGCACCGTCACGATGACTGCAATTGCTAAGGATAGCATTAGTGGCTATTTCGGATTTCACCTTATTGGAAATGACTCGAGTGAGCATACTTTGACAGGCTCCTTCACGTGTGTCGCTCCCTGATTTTTACCTGTGAACCATTGCGCCACTTGCCTGATTAACGGTCATAGTGAGAAAATTTTTAGGCCCCGAGCCGTATCAACAATCAGAAGACGATAAGCGCGTTCAGCAAGAATTACGCTCGCTTGGCAAATTGCCGAAGCATATTGCCGTCATCATGGATGGCAACGGCCGGTGGGCGGAAGAACGCGGTCTGCCTCGAGCGGCAGGACATCAGGCCGGCATTGCAAGTCTTCGCGATGTGACGCGCTCATCGCGAGAACTTGGTATCGACTTCCTCACCGTCTATGCGTTTTCGACCGAGAACTGGCGTCGTCCACAACGCGAAGTCTCAATGCTCTTCCGATTGCTCGTTAAGATGTTGCGAGAAGAGTTGCAAGAGATGCTGCAGAATGGTGTCCGGCTAAAAACAATTGGCCAGACCTCACTTCTTCCCAAGCTCGTGCAACAAGAGCTTTCAAGCGCGATCGAGCGAACAGCTAATAATAAAGGCTTGACTCTTACGCTTGCTCTCAGCTACTCCGGACGATGGGATCTCGTGCGTGCGATGCAATCAATTGCACTCGAGGTCCGTAGCGGAAAAATTTCTCCGGAAGATATTTCTGAAGAGACGATCCATCAAGCACTTACAACCAACGATCTTCCCGATCCCGATCTGCTTATTCGCACTTCCGGCGAACTTCGACTTTCAAATTTTCTCCTTTGGGAATTAGCCTATAGCGAGCTTCATATTACAAAAACGCTTTGGCCGGATTTCCGCCGTGAGCATCTTTACGAAGCTGTTCGCGAGTATCAAAAACGCGAACGCCGCTTCGGGCTCACTGGCGCTCAGCTAAAAAATGCTCATACTTCCAGTGATATCGAGCTTCCACCGGAGCAAAAGTCCTACGTTGATAAAGTGATCTCCGCGATCACTCGTGGTGGCAAAAAGTAATTTGCTTATATGGTCCTTGTAAACTTCACCTTCAATTCCAGAATTCTTCCGTCGCTTAAATCCTTCTAAATCCTGCGAATCAATCCTGACAATCGTTGTGATCCGGTAAATCGTGGTCGATTTTTACGCTGAATTTCCTCGTCTGCTGCGCTCGTTCCTCGAGTATCTCGAGCACGAACGTGAGGCCAGTTCGAAGACCATCGAAGCCTACGAGGGAGATCTCGTCGACCTGTACCGCATTCTTAAATCGGAGCATCTCGTGCTCGAAGGCACGCACGACGATCTCTACGTCCTCCGCCGATATCTCGCCATCCTTTCGCAACAGCAGACTGCTACCAACCACCGCATCAAAGCTAGCTCCATCGGGCGTAAACTCGCGGCGGTTCGATCGTTCGTCAAATTTCTCGTCAAGCGGGGTGTCTTCGAGTTCAATGCTGCACGACTTCTCAAAACGCCGAAGGCCGAGAAGCGCCTGCCCAACGTCGCGAGTGAACGCGCGATGGCAGAAGTACTTTCGAAGCAGCCAACCTCTAACCACCCCGCGACTCCCGCCGTGGAGAAGCAGGGGAGTGGTAAAGCAAAGCGGCTTCGAACCCGTCTCGAAGAGCTACGCGATCTCGCCGTCATCGAACTCCTCTACTCCAGCGGACTCCGTCGCTCCGAGCTTTGCTCGATCGACCTCACCGAGCTTGACCTCAAGGCTCGCACTGTTCGCGTATTGGGTAAAGGCTCCAAACAGCGTATTGTACCGATCGGCACTAAGGCCGCCGAGGCCATCAAGCTTTACCTTGCCGAGCTTTCCCGTACTCACTCTTCCGAGCGGGGCCAGGGGGTGGAGGATCCCACAGCTCTCTTCCTTCTCAAGAACGGTAAGCGACTCACTCCCCGCATGGTCTACCACATCGTCCAGCGAGCATTTGGGGAGGTACCCGATATCCCCCGAGCTCATCCCCACATGCTGCGGCACACCGCAGCCACTCACTTGCTCGATCATGGCGCCGATCTCCGCGCCGTCAAGGATATTCTCGGACATGAATCGCTCCGGACCACCCAGCGATACACCCACCTTACCGTCGACCGCCTCAAGAAGGTCTACGACCAAGCTCATCCGCGATCCGGAAAACCGTAGGGGAAAGGGTAAGGGGTAAAGTCTGAAATTGCTTTACCCCTTACCCTCTACCCTCAAACCACCGGTAATTTTCCATCATTAAATCTCATCTCAGGTGTTACATTTTCCAGACTTTGGCAGTATATTAGAAGCGTAAGCCTTTAGCATCTAATTGCCATTTTTATGGTCGGGATTTCGGGCTTAAAAGAATCGACCACGATTCGAGGATTGCCGGCGATGCGACGCTCTTTCGACCGCACCGCTAACCATCTATCCCTCACGACGCTGCTCCTCGGCGAGCGGGCAAAACCCGGCTGCCCCGACCTTTTTCCCTATAGTACTATGACTACCAGAATTCAAGTCCGCCACGAGGCGGCGAGCGAACGCATTCAAAAGTACATCACTACCGAATTCGATCACATCATCCAGCGGTTCAACGAGAGCGCTGACACCCGCCCATACGTCATTAGCGCCGAATTCATCGTCGATCAGGAGGGGTCGAACGGACACCTGAAGACCTTCGAGGCTATCGTGAAGGTCCCGGGCGATACGCTCACCGTGAAGGAGCGTGACCCCGAGGCCCACAAGGCCGTCGATGCCGCGATGAAGGTTCTCGAAAAGCTCCTCAAACGCCACAAGGAGACCTACCTCAAGCCCGGCAACCTCATTCGACACCAGGCCGACCGGGCCGCGGGAGCCGGGCAGATATGAAGTATGAAATATGAAGTATGAAACGGACCGGCGGTAGCCGGTCTTTTTTTGCCCGTTTTGTAAAAATGCTAGAGAGAATTGAGTTTTGTTTTCATAAATGACGTCAGATAGAAAGAAATATCAAAATTCTATGTTTTTGTTTTTTGTTACGATTCATTAATTGCCAAGAGAAAACAGGCGCCCAAACCGAGTTCCCGGAAGTTAGGAAATTTGTAATATATGGACGTTGGACAATTACGAATTACAAATTACGAATTACGAGTTTTCTTTCGTGGAAGCGGTAGGGGATTGCAATCGGAGATTGCGAGTACGCGAACGTCGTGCGGTAAACATTTTTCTCCGAAAATATGTAAATGTCGGCATGCTTGGAGCATTCTCATCGCTGCCGCACGACCCTCGCAAACTCGAAGCGCTTTGCCGCGAGTATCACGTGAAGCGGCTGGCTGTCTTCGGATCGTACCTGCGCGGCGATGCCAAGCCTGAGAGCGATCTCGACCTCCTTGTTGAATTCGAACCGCAGGCGCGGATCGGACTCTTTAAGTTTGTAGATCTTCAACGCAAGTTAGAAGACATTTTTGGTAAGACGGTCGATCTGAATTCTGCTGGATTCCTCAACAAAACTTTCCGTGAGGATGTGAAGCAACATGCCCAACCTATCTACGCGCGATAATGACCTCTGGAATAATTCGTAATTTGTAATTCGTCATTCGTAATTGTCCCGGTATGGAGCACGAACTCGTTACCAAATTTAACCAGTGGCTGGAGGTGAAGAACATCACGCGTACCTGCCCGGCGTGCGGTGCCGAGCATTGGGCCGAGCCACAGCAAGTGATCGCGCCGAAGCGATTTACCGGATTCCTCTGGGATGCCAAAGATCCTCAGCCGACGATCGAGACCGTGTGCCCGAACTGCGGCTACACCGCCTATTTCCGATTGAAGTCGATGGGCATCGCGTGGCCGCCGTTTAGGTGAGGCTGACAGCCGTTCTCAACCACACGAGAGCATTCCTGTCGCTAAGTTACACAAGATTTAATAAGATTAGTAGACTGCTGTAAAGGCATCCACTGTCTGTTCCCATAACAGTCTCCCTCGAAAGTTATTCGAATTTATTTGATATTGACCGTTTCCGTTTGTTTGTCCTCCTGCCGCAAAGTATGGATTTGGATAAGGTGTCAACTGATAAGGGAAAGGATCATTTACGATGACATCAAGCGAGCCATCATCGTATTTGATGTAACCAATAATCAGTGTGGCATGCTGTGCGGTAGGGCCTACAATGTATCCATCGGGATTGATTCCAGCTTCGATAGGACTGCCGGCATCGATTTGAGCCATAATTTGATCGTCGCCTAGAGACGATTCGTAGGCATTATATGTAATCGTGCTGGGACCAACTCCTCCGTTCAAGGCTTTCGCTGTCGCAGGATAATAACTATAGACGCGCAATATATCGTCGAGCGATTGGGCGGCATTATTACGGCAAAGGTAACAGTTCGAATAACAGGCAGTGTTCTGAAAATACCAACCAACGATGCCGCACTGGTAATCACCAGCGGGATTAACTGTGCCAACATGATTGAATTGAAGCACCATTTGGCAAACGCTAACCCAACACCATTCTGGTGTTTCTTGATATTGCTCCTGAATGGGCAAGGAATATTGCTTTACCGGCTTGGGTGTCGGATCACAGCCGAAATTTGCAAGCAATAAGACAAGTAAACTGTAAAGATAGAAATTCTCGTTAAAAGATGATCTAAGGACTAGGGACATGAGCGTTTTCATAGGATTTAGACAAAAGATTAAACGACTGTTCCATCTCATAAGCGACAACTCCGGACCGCAAATATATACATCGAGAAAAGGCCAGATCCCAAAAGTCTCCAAATTTTTATAGGTGTAACCGTAGTCGTAATGGCCGTTTCGAATTGCAGTCGATGGGAGTTGCGTGGCCGCCGTTTAAATTAGCGGCTTGTTTGTGGCTAATTGAACAAAACTCCTCTACAAGAGGTGAACATTGGGGCATTACGCAATCGGCCACTTTCAAAACAAATCAAGCTTCAATGCAATCACTAGTCCATACTTGTCGGGACGTTCTCTTTTTCCCAAGACTAATTTAAGTGCCAGCGATAGATAAATGTGTTACGCGTCCATAACCTTATATATCACGTTAGCAGGACAAAACTCCGGAAAGAAAAGCCGCACTTTACACTCATGTTTCTTCGGTTGGAGTTGGAGTCTGAATACGGGTCTTCACACGAGCTTCGTACCGATTGCCGGTCTGCTTGCTTTCCAAAAAACTATCCATAAGCAGCTTAATCACGACATCGATATCTGCGAGGGTGGTGATCTGAACACGACCACCCACAATTTTTAGCTCTATACCATTCCGCTTCGCGACATTGGCCATCTTCTTAATACGCTCTGGTGAAAGCTTGTGATAATCTTCAAGTTGTGCTAACTTTGCAAGCTTCCTAATAAGGGTGCTACTCCGTTCGACTTCGTCTCTTAAAAGGTCAGTGCCCTGAATATAACCATCTGCGTTAAGCTCATCTATGATGCCGACAGCACTCGCTTTGAACTCTTCTTCCATTCCAACCATCTGCTCAAACCTAGCCTTTTCAAATACGAAAAATTGGTCTGCAAGGTAGAGGCAATCAATTCGCTTGTCAAGGGTAATAGCTTGACCTTCGAATCTTTCCAGCCTTGTGTTCCGTGTGTCGAAATACGCGAGGAACGAGCGAAGACCAGTTGCATTCTCACTCTCTTCAACGACAACCTTGTTTGAGAAAAGCTTGCGGAAGGTGTATGCCGTTGGGGTGGTGGGACTTTGAATAGCGATACAATAAGCCCATAACTTCCCAGTTACTTCTTCTAGGCTTTTAATTTGAGGCACATCAACCCCTGCGGCTAACTGAACATTCAGTATCTTGCAGAATGCGTTAGTGGAAGTGGCGGCATAAGTGTAAAGAGTCGGAAGTTCGTCTCCAAGGACGTCGTATTCTTTCACTTCAACATCAGTGGATTCGATCACCCCTCGTAGCTGTCGCCTTAATACAGTGAGAAGATACTGCTGAAGATCAGTATCTATCTCGACCTGAAGAGCGGTGAACTCGTATTTGTCAAGCATCTTTCGATGACTTGGTACACCTTCCTTTAATTGCCGAGTAATCAGAAAAAAGCGAAGATGATGTGTTTCACTGCTATCAAGTTCAGTGAGGAAATCAAGAAGACTAGGTGGTAGCTTGTTCTCCATTTACAGCAAAATATAGTTTTTGACCAATTTTTCGAAGAAGAATTTTATCGCCCTCTTCGAGGAAACGTTCTCGAATGATAACCGTCCCTGATTTGAGCTTTGGCTGAGAAGCGGGCGGGTTGGCTAATGTATCATCAAAATCAACCTCATAAAGAGAATATCGAAGATTTAACACAGGATTAATTAGTATCAGGGAGGAATTAACATATATAAAGTAAATAACGATTAGGAGAATTCCTATGGAGAGAGTGTCATAGAGCTGAGTGTAGTCTTGGAAGAGAAATGGAATGATATAAGTGCCAATGTAGCTAATGGCTTCACTATTCTTATTCCTTATGTCAACGACTATGGCAAGTACACCATTAGACTTCGTTGCTCTTTTCATCCTGTAAACAAAAATCAAGAGGCCGGTTGCGCCAGTGATGCCAACAAACAAAAGAATTGAGCTTAACCCGAACCGCGAAAGCCAAATTGCGAAGGAAGCAATTGATATTCCTCCCCAGTGAAGGTATTGGGAATTGTCTGAGACCTGCTTTAATACCATTAGCAGGAATAGGGGACTGTACGATGTCGCAAAAAGTGAGTAGCGGGGAGCGTGTCGTAAGACGTTTGTTCGTTTTCGCCTCATACCAAGGAGAACTCAAGGCAGAAGTTTACGCAATTCAGTCTCAATCACTTCTTGTGTTTTGGTGTTGGGCTTTTGCTTTTCAGCCCATTTGCGTCCCGGATGAATAACATCCCAAAGTGATCGCTGGCCTTCATATCTTCCACTCCCGGGATCATGATTACCAAACCCATCAAGATAGCGATTCCATAGAGGTGAGAATTGCTCTATCAGCAAGGTTTCTCCCAGCGGAATCCATATATCCTCAACGACCAAGTATCGGCAGCAGAAGTCATCAACTCTTAGGTTCGTTGTCTGCCGGATCGACTCCGCATGCTCATCAAGACGCTTATATAACGCCCGACCGAGATAGGGTCCGAGTATTCCACCCTTTCTGGCCCCTTTTGGAACAGCCTTTCCAACATATATTGGCGCACCATATTGATTTTTGCGATTCTTTTCACTGATGCGCTCGTACAGGGGAAAGTACCCTTCATAATAGAGAGCATAGATGCCTGCCCCGGAAAAAATCTCTGTCGGTGGCAGCTTCTCTACAGGACGCGTAAGCAGAGCCTCGGCAATACTTTCGCCGAGATTAAGTTTGTCGAGGGGGTTATACGGTTGCTCTTGGCGCATACCAGGGATCAAGACATGACTTAACGCTTTCAGCGACAATCTGAGCTAGCCCTACGGGCACAGCATTTCCAAGTTGCCGCATTATTTCACTCCAAGACCCATGAAACAAGTACTCGTCGGGAAACATTTGCAGCCGAGCGGCTTCACGTACAGTAAAGTAACGTATCCTTCCTCTCTCATCAACCAGCATGTTTTCTCCGCCGGGTACACCATGATCACCAGCCTTCAGCGCCTTAGCGGGAAGATCAATTGGGCTACCAGTGTGGCCAGAATAGCTGCGAGCACCCGGTATTAACAGGTGATTCGAAATGCTCTCATATCCCTCGGGGCGTGGTTCCGGCAAGTCACCGATAGCGTCGCGAACTGTTCTCCAGGGTAGCTTTCCATCATCTTCTAACTCCATTGCCTTTCGTGTCGGCTTAGGCGGCCGCCTACGTTTGGCAACCTTATGTCGTTCCCAATACTCCCCGGTAATCCACTGCTCTCGCCAAAGCGCTGTGGCGCTATGTGTTGGATTTGGAAAAGCCCACTCGAGACCTAGATCGTGTCTAAATCCGACTATTATTATCCGTTCGCGTTTTTGAGGAACGCCATAATCGGCGGCGTTCAGGACACGAAACACTACGTTGTAATCCGTCCGCTTACTAGCAGTAAGTGCTTTCTCAAGTCGAGTGAGATGTCCAAGCCATTCCTCGTTCGAACGGCGTTCGATCATAGGATAACTTAACTGTAGCAAAATATATTGGAGGTATTTCGTGAACGCTGTTCGTGCAAGTCCTCTTACATTCTCGATCACGAAAGCCCTTGGACGTACTTCTCGTATCGCCCGAACCGTTTCAGGAAACATATCTCTTGGATCGAGAAATGCACGGTGCTTTCCCCCAAGCGAGAAGGGCTGACATGGTGGTCCTCCACTTACTAAGTCAATGCGGCCCGCATATTCGGAATAATCGATCTCGCGTACATCACGTTGAAGAATTAGCCAATCCTTCATATCTCGAACACTGCGGTCACGATTGACGCGTAATGTATCGCAGGCGTGCTTATCCCATTCGATAACCGCCTTCGGCTTAAACCCAGCATGAGAGAACCCAAGCGATAGACCTCCAGCACCTGCGAAGAGTTCTATCGAATGGCGCTCAACCGAGAAATTTTTTAACTCTCTTTTCGACACGTTCGGTACTCACTAATTCACATTCCCAAATTACAAGACTCGACCAGCCCAGGCGCTTTAGTTCTAGCAGGGTGGCCTTATCGCGAACTGCGTTCGCTTCTAGCTTTGGTACCCAAAAATCAAGCTTTGACTTCGGCCACCTAGCGTTCTTGCAGCCTTCATGTCGGTGCCAAAAGCACCCATGTAAAAAAATAACTTTATTTTTCGAGTGAAATGTAAGATCCGGCTTTCCCGGAAGCTTGGTGACGTTGAGTCGATACCGGTAGCCCATCGAACTCACTATCCTTCTTAGTTTCATCTCTGGCTTGGTGGCTTTGCTCTTGACAAGTCCCATCCTTTTGCTGCGTTCCGCTGGGGAAAGAGTATCGACCATTGATGGCCGTAACCAGCAAAACTCTCGCATAGGTGCCCATTACCTTGTTGGTAATATACTAATAATTTTGCTCCTGCAAAAATAGATCAAGACATTCGTTAAGGTCATAGTGCCTGCCGCTATTCTCCAGAAATTATGCATTCTCGCCATTGCCTGAATGCAAATCTGATAAGAGCCGAGTACTACTTCCCGGGTTAATGGTCAAATACTTCGAAGAGCGTTAGAATTCTGCTCGACCAGCCGAATTTCTTGCTCCGTTCAGAATGACGCGAGTCGCTCTCTGCATCGACCCGCTACCCTTTACCCAATCCACTACCGACCCGGTCGTTGCGGACGCTGGGTCGGTTGCTGTCCCGAAGATGGCTGCTGCCGGGGCGCTTCGTTGCGCGGTTGTTGAGTCGGCTGTTGCCGTGGTGGTGGTTGAGTCCGCTCGGCCGGCTGCCTCGGAGGAGGAGGTGTGCGCTGCTGCTCCGGCCGTTGCGGCTGCGGATTGCTCTGAGGTGGATAGCTCCTCTCGGGAGGATTGCTCCGCGGTGGCGGCATAGTCCGTGGTCCCGGTTCATGCGGACGAGAAGGTCGCGGCGGGATCGGCGGCGGTGCCGGTGGATGATGTGGCGGATACGGTCGCGGCCAATGCGGTCCATGATGATGCGGCGGCCAGACAGGCCCAATCCTCCAGGGCCACCACCACCAACGCCACCATAGCCCGCGCAGGAATCTTCGATGCTCGTGATAGAGATCGATGCGTATCACGATATCACGTTGCCACGGATCCAGGTACGCATCATAGAGCGGATCGTATGCGAGCATGTGAGAAGCATAGCGTTGTTGGAGCGCGGCTTCCTGCTCCTCGGTCGCGTCGGGATGGGAGGCGAGCCAGCTTTCGAGCACGGCTCGATCGCGTGTGGCTTCGTCGTCCTGTTGCAGCATGAGCTCACGAATGCGGGCGGCTTGCGCTTCGGTGAGATGAAGCGAGTCGCGCCAAAGAGCGAGCTCCGCATCGACGCGCTGTTCGCGTGTGGCAAGCGTTTCCCGCTCGGGCGCTTCCTGCGCGGGCGCTATATTGGGCACGAGCGCAACCAAAGAGAGTGTGGTTGCGCAAAGAGCGATAGAGCAAACGAGTGAGAGAATGAAGCGAGTCTTCATAACCAGTGATGAACGGTGGCGCATGAGCGGGTGTCCTCGTGCTATTCGTTGCCAACACCTCGGTAGCCTCCGATAGCGCGTGCTCATGCGCCACGTTCAGGAAGAGAGGGAATATCCGTGCCCCAAGCCAAATGTGGCGATTGTCGCGCGCCGCGTGCGTGTTTTCACGGAGCTGTCACGCACGGGAGTAAAGTATTTTCGGCGGTAGGGGAGAAAAATTGCCGGAGGGATTGGGAGGGCAGATCGTGGGAGAAAAAGCCTAGGTTTGAATCACAAAACCAATGCGCTTTGATTCGCTCTTTTGCGGCGAAAGAAGTTTGCGAATATCGTTGAAGAGCTCTTCGAACATCTCCTCATGGCCATCGAGCCTCGCCGATAATTTTGATTCCACTTCGTCGAGCTTGCGTGCGAGATCCTGGGTCTCGGCAAGCAACTCTCGCATTCGTACAAATGCACGAACGACGAAGATACTCATTGCCACTGCTTTTTCGCTTTGGAGCACACTTGCCGCCATGATCGCGCCATGCTCGGTAAAAGCGATCGGATTCGTGCGTCTTCCGCCCCAACTTGAGGTCACAATTTGTGACTTCAAGTTTGTAACCTCTTGATTTGTAAGGTTATACAAGAAGTCAGGAGGGAACTTGCTCGGATTTCGTCGAACCTGCTGAAGGAGCACTTTCGTAGGTACTCCGTAGATTCGAGCAAGATCGACATCGAGTATAACTCGCTTGCCTCTAACAACATGAATTAGTTCGTGGATAGAGAGTTCTTCTGAATCTTTTTTCTTTCGCGGCATAGGAGGAGGTGCCTATCTTGAAGTATGCAAAATACGAAATTATTACCCTTCCGACATCCACTTAGCCATCGAGCTTTCGCGCAAGGTGCCGCGCTTGAGCGAGCGCACTTTCATCAGGTAGAATAATATCGGTGTGACGATAAGCACGTGGATCGCGCTCGTCAGCATGCCTCCGATCATCGGTGCAGCGATGGGTTTCATCACGTCGGAGCCGGTGCCGTTGGAGAACAGAATTGGCACAAGGCCGAGCATTGCAGTGGCGACGGTCATTAGCTTGGGGCGAAGTCGCAATGCGGCGCCGTTGATCGTTGCGTCGAAAATATCTTCGCGTGTAAGCGGCTTGCCATTCGCTGCGCGCAATTTGCGGTCGAGCGCTTCGTGTAGATAGACGACCATCACGACGCCCGTTTCGGTGGCGACACCATAGAGCGCGATGAATCCCACCCACACCGCGACCGAGAGATTCATCCCGAGCAGCGCGATAAGATAGACTCCGCCGATCAAGGCGAATGGCACACTCAACATCACAACTGCCGCTTCTTTCGCATCTCGTAATGTGAAGAGAAGTAACAAGAAGATGATGAGAAAGACGAGCGGTACCATGATACGCAGTTGTGATGCCGCATGCTGTTGCTGTTCGTATTGGCCGCTCCAGGAGAGTGTATAGCCGGTGGGAATGTGCAGGTTCTTCGCTAACACCGATTTCGCTTCACCGACAAAGCTTCCCATATCGCGGCCGCGAACGTTAAGATAGACGATCGATCTGAGGAGCGCATTCTCACTCGAGATCATTGGCGGGCCATCTTTTATTTCGACCGTTGCAAGCGCACCGAGTGGCACGTATTGGATCGACGTGATGAGTGCCGGCGAAAGAAGGCTTGTACTGTTCGTTTGTGACGTCGCGAGCTTTGCAGTAGGCATCGAAGATGGTGGAGTCGGTGAAGATGCACCCATGCCGGACATACCGTCTTCTGCATTCGAAGAATTGGTTGCCACGTTTGCACCGAGCGAAGTTGAACTCGGTATAAATTGATTTTGAAACTGTGGAATTGTTATCGGAACCGGCAACTCACGTAACGCATCGACCGATTGGCGATACGCGGGCGCATAACGGACTGTAACAGGAAAACGCGCGCGGCCATCGACAACAGTGCCGGCGCTTTCACCACCAACGGCCGTCTCAATTATATTATTAATGTAGGCCGGGCTTATTCCGTAGAGGTTCGCTGCTTCCGGTCTCATCGTTATTTCGAGAAACGATCCGCCTTGTACTCGCTCTGCAGCGACATCCGCAGCGCCTGGTACACCTTTGAGTAGACTTTCAGCATCGATGGCGAGGCGTTCGAGCGTATCGAGATTATCGCCGAAAAATTTAATTCCAAGATCGGTGCGCACGCCGGTCGAGAGCATGTTAATGCGATTGATGATCGGTTGCGTCCATCCGAGTGCGACGCCTGGCATTTGAAGTTCACGGCTAAGATCGGTAATGATCTTATCCTTCGTGATACCAGGCCGCCACTTATCGCGTGGCTTGAGCAGAATGATCGTTTCGATCATCGATTGCGGGGCCGGATCCGTTGCCGTCTCGGCTTTACCTACCTTGCCCAACACTTGCTCGACTTCCGGATAGTGCTTGATGATGGCATCCTGCGCTTCGAGAATGCGAGTTGCCTCCGGCATCGAAACACTCGGCACGAGCAGCGGCATGAAGAGCAGACTGCCCTCATCCAGAGGCGGCATAAATTCGGTACCGAGATTCAAAACGATCGGTATCGCAATGAGGAGTGCGAGAGCATTGATTGCGATCGCGGTTTTGCGATGATGCAAGGCCCACCGTAAGATCGGCAGATACAGCGTTTGAAAGAATCGCGAGACCGGATTCTTCTCTTCCGGTCGCATCTTACCTTTCATGAGCAGTGTCATGAGTACAGGCACCAGTGTAATAGAGACGAGCGCGCTTGCCATGAGCGAAAACGTCTTTGTAAAGGCGAGTGGATGGAAGAGCTTTCCTTCCTCGCCCGTCAGTAAGAAGACCGGAAGAAAGCTTACGACGATGATCAGGATCGAAAAGAAGATCGGGCGGGCAACTTGTTGTGCACTGCGTACGACTACTGCTTTGTAGTCGTACTCGATCCCTTCCGTTTCCTTGCGATGTTGTGCTTCCGAGAGGTGCCGATGTGCATTCTCTAAGAGCACGATCGATGCATCGACCAATACACCGATACCGATCGCTATTCCTCCGAGCGACATAATGTTCGATGTAATACCGAACAAGCGCATGAGAATAAATGCGATAAGCACCGAGACCGGAATCTCGATAACAATACGAAGTGCACTCGGCAGGTGAAATAGGAAAAGGAGTATGACGATCGTAACAATGATCGCTTCTTCGATAAGCGTGTGTTCAAGGTTCGCAACCGATGCTTCGATAAGTTCAGAACGGTCGTACGCTGGTTGGATCGTTACGCCCTTTGGCAGGCCCGGCGCGATCTCAGCAATGCGTTCTTTTACTCGGTCGATCACATGCTTGGCATTTTCGCCTGTGCGCATGACAATAATGCCGCCAGTTACTTCACCTTCACCGTTCTTATCGAGCGAGCCGCGACGGGGAAGCGGGCCGATCGTTACGTCGGCCACATCGCCAAGATGGATTACGACGCCATTTTGTGATGTGAGTGAAATAGATCGGAATTCCTCCGGCGAAGTAAAGTAACCTTGTCCGCGTACGAAATTCTCTTTGCCATTTATTTCAACAATGCGGCCACCCACGGCGTTATTCGAACGCATTACAGCAGTGGTAATGTCGGCGTTTGTAATGCCGTATAGCTGCAGCTTGTGCGGATCGAGATTGATCTGATATTCGCGCACATAACCTCCGACCGATGCGTCTTCTGCTACACCTTCGACGGATTGCAATTGTGGTTTGATAAACCAATCCTGAATGCTGCGAAGTGTACCGAGATCGTAGCCGTTACCTTCAACGGTATACCAGAAGACATGTCCTACGCCGGTGCCGTCGGGCCCCAATTGCGTAGTAGAACCGGCGGGAAGTGTGCCTTGAACGGTTGCCAGCTTTTCGAGCACTCGAGAGCGTGCCCAATAGATGTCGACATTATCTTCGAAGATCACATAGACGAAGCTCATGCCGAACATCGAAGTTGCGCGAACCGCTTTGACTTGCGGCAGTCCTTGCAAAGCGGTGACAAGTGGAAACGTCACCTGGTCTTCCACGATCTGTGGCGATTGCCCCATGTATTGGGAAAAAACGATGACCTGATTCTCCGAGAGATCCGGAATCGCATCGAGCGGAGTTGTTGCGATCGCCCAGGCACCAAGGACTGAGATCAAGACGAACAGTCCAAGGACAATAATGCGATGGCTTGCGCTCCAGGTTACTATACGTTCGATCATCGTTGGGTGGATTTTAAAAAGCCTGTGAACGGGAGGCAAAATGAGTGGCATAACCCGCTTCCGTTTGAAGCGGGTGCTTTACTCTTTTGCGCGAAGTCGAAATGGAGCATCATTTACGAGGCAGCTTCTCTATTTTGGATATCCGCGTGACGAGATAATTACCATCTTTAGAGGACAGCGTAAAAATTACCGAGTCGCCAACTGCAAGTCCGTTAAGCATCGATGCTTTGGCTATCGGATATCTCATTCGCATCGCCATCATGATGTGTGGAATAGTATTATGCGATATATCGAGCACCTTGGCCGATGTGTCGATCCCTTTAATGAGGCCACGTCCCTTTCTGGATCTATTAGGAGTTACGATAGAATGACTATTCGTTGTACCGAAAGTTATTGCAGCGGATGCTCCGATAAGAAGGAGCGTAAGGAGTATTACTGAGGCTGTTTTCATATGTATAGGGAGTTGATTATGAAATTAAGTTGCTACTGTTTCTGGATTGCAGTGATATCAAAATTTCCATTCGGCATCCGTGTGAGGGTAAAGCGGACAGCATCGTTGATCTGTACTTGCTTTAGAAATGCAGGATCGTTTGCCTTATAAGCCATTGTCATAGCGGGCATGACGCCCGGCACATTACCATGATCGAGAGTGATGGTCTGTTTGGCCGGATCGATCGCTCGGACAGTGCCGGTGCCTTCACCGGAATTCTTATTTCCGGTCTCGCCCATATTCATACCGGCCATCGGATTATTTTTCGTGAACTGATACTCTGCATCGACTAAGAAGGCCCCTTGAGCGGCAACCTCATCGCCAGCATCGAGACCGGAGAGGATCTGATAATAATTGTCTGATGATAGTGCTCCAAGCGTTACTGAATGAGAAGTGAAATTGTCGCCGCCATCATGCACCCATACGAAATCGCCTTGACCAGTTCGAATAACCGCGCTGGCAGGAATTGCTAAGGACCGCCCGCCCGCAATCGGTATTGAAGCATTAAATGTCATTTGAGGCCGCAATTTGCCCGATGCATTTGAAAGGGCAACACGAACGCGAATAGTCTTAGAAGCCGCGTCTTCTACCGGCGAAACAAAGATCACTCGGCCGGTAAACCGATCGGTGGGATAGGCTGGAGAGGTAATGCTGATCGACTCTCCATCGCGAATAAAGCGAATGGCCGACTCCGGTACTTGGATCTCAGCCCATACGGTCGATAGGTCAGCAAGCTGATAAATGCTGGTGCCTTCGTCAACGTATGCGCCTTCTTGTCCTAGCTTTTGAATGACAAGGCCGTTCGCTGGAGCGAGCATCAATATCGTATTTGCAACGGTGCCATCATCCTCGATGCGGCGGATCTGATCGTCCGTTAGTCCTAAAAGTTTTAATCGCTCCTTCCCAGCCCTTACGAGACCCAAATGCTGGCGAGTATGCTCGGACATCCCTTGCATGCCAGCCATCGTTTGTCCCTTCTCACCGCTTACAGCGATCAGGTATTCTCGTTCGGCATTGAGAATATCAGGCGAGTAAAATTCGAAGAGCGGTTGGCCTGCTTTAACATACGCTCCACTCGCAGCAACGAACATGTGTTCGATACGGCCTCGAGCGCGCGCAGCGATCGTATGCTGAGCAGGTTCCGGAATGGCGATCGAGCCGACCGCTGTGACCTCGCTCGAGAACTCTCGCGTTTCGACTGGTATAGTGGCGATTCCCGACCGCACGATCGTGGGATTCGACAGCATGACCATGGCGACCGAGTCTGCCGGCGTCATCGTCATCGAAGTTACAATGGTGGTCTTCGTTGTGATCTTATGTGGAGACCACGGCTTTAGAATAAGTAGAAGCGCTGCGATCACTATTACAATAGCGAGCACTCCAACGAACCAATAGTTCTTTGAGCGTGAGTTTGTCGAGGTGGTTGTTGTAGTTTCCATGCGTCACTTCCAGTCATTGATACTTGAATATTGCACGAGGTTTTGTCCGGTGAGGTATTCGATCTCGGCGAGTGTCTTGTTATATTCTGCCTCGAGCCGGTACCGATCGTGTTCGCGGTGAAGCAGATTCAATTCGTCCCGAAGTACTTGCTCGATCGTTGCCTTACCGTACGTGTAATTGGCTTGACTCGTCTTTAAGCTCATTTGTACCACCGGATATATGGTGTCTTGAAGTATGGCATACTCCCGTCGCAGTCCTTGTAATTTGGCGAGATTTGTTTTTAGATCGGCGTGAATGTCGAGCGCCGTTGCGCGCTCTTCTGCCAACTTCATCGTTCGCATAGCATTAGCTTCAGACGATGCTTCTTCACGCTGATCGCCATAATTGATCGGCAACTCGATGCTCAGCGTTGCCGAGACCATGTCCGATTGCGCCATCGGCATTGGCATGATGCCGAGCTGTGCCGCCGAAGGGCTATTGCTCGGATTCATAGGCGACGTTGCTAAGAGGGCGTCGCGCTGCATATATTGTAGGGAAAGATCAAAATCGGGGTACTTATTTAGTCGCGAGCGTTCGGACTGAAGCACTTGCTGATCAGCTTGTGCCCTCAATCCTGCAAGTTTGGGTCGAGCATGGGACGCAATGCTATCGAGGTCAGTGATGCCATAGGCTAATCGTGGCAATGCCATTTGAGTTGGCATCTGTAGGTTCGTTGGCGCTTTTCCGAGTGCTCGTTCCAGGTCAGCCTTTCGCATTGCGAGCGTCATCTGATCATCAACGATCTGCGTTTGAATATCTGCTTTTTCGAGTTCGAGATTTAAGATCTCCGATTGTGTTGCCGATCCCGTTGTAAGCTTCGAGCGCTCTGCTATAAGCAATTCTTCCAGCGAGTGCACGTGAAATTCATTGGTAGCGATCGAACGCTCGAGGTGGTAAATGTCGAAGTAGGCGAGTTTTATATCTCGGGCGAGCGTATTCTCCTGTTCGCTCATTGCAGTTGAAGCGGTTATAGTATCGACCGCCGCTATTTCGCCCTCGATCCTAAGCTTGCCCGGAAACGGGAATGACTGGCTGATGCCGATCATTTTCGCCGTCATCGGCTCTTCGGAAAAGCTAAAATTATTGGTGGGTAGATTCTCGATGCCGAGCATGAGCATCGGATTCATCAGCGAGGATTTCATTGCGATGCGATGCCGTGCGGCCTCGATGTTTGCACGCTCAACCTGAACCATGGGGTGCACACCGACCGAACCCAGCATTTGGTAAAGGTCGGATATGTCGGAATCTGCTGCTGTCTGGGCAACGGAATTTCTGCTTGCGACGCTGGCAAGTGCAATTACAATAGCAATCTTAAGTCTTATCATTCGAACTCATATTCTTTGGATGGCCAAGTCATCCTAATAATTAGTTAGCGATTTGCGGCTGCAAATAGCCGATAGCATCCGACGCAAATCGGTGCTACGTAATTAGTATGAGTCTATTTTAGATGCGGAAGATCGAGGTAAGGGCGCACTTCTCCAATGAGGATGGAGGAGAAGTCGGGGAGTGTGATCCGAAGGTTGTAGGTACTGTCGCGATCGGTGCACAAATGATTGCAATGACCGGAAGCACTTGATGAGGAAGTACAACAGTATGTTGGACCGGCTTAGCGAACTCGGATTTTACAGAAAGAAACTTATTGATCTTAACGCAGCAGGATTTGGAGGTTAAGGAAATGCCCGATGACGCTTTACGACAGTGCGTGCACATGTTCGACGTGGTCGTCGCCTGACGTTTACACACAACGCTTGCTATCGTCACGCCGGACGACGAGACGAGCATCGCGATCGCTAAGACTATGGCAAGAAGTTTCTTCACCAATCGGTATTAAACGATTTTTGGCTTAATAGTTTCCCCATGCTTTACCACCTGGCGTATAGCAGCAAAATTGGGCAGTTATCGGAGCAGAATAACGTTACATAAGTGTTTGTTATTCATGAAATATCATTGCTTCCGTGATATTTTAATAGAAACGGGGTTCTCTATAAGGGTCTATCCTTTCTCAAATTTTTTAACAAATGACCACGCGGCGTGAATTTTTGGCTTGGACGGGTAAGATCGCCATTGGCGGTATGGCTGGCCTTGCCGTTCTGGAGGCCTGCGAACCGACCTCATTCCCGAGTGCGGCGTCGAACTCGGTTACGCCGCCTCCGCCCGGACCCGATGGTCGTATTGGTATCGACGTTTCGGACCTGACCAGTTCTAATCCGGCAAAAATGGCGCCCGGTCTTACGGGTCCGGATGGAATGCCGGTGATGGTGACTTTTACCGGAGGAACGAGCTACTACGCGATGTCGATGCTATGCACGCATGCCGCGTGTGAGATCAATTCAAAAGCTTCGAACGGTGTGATCCCATGCGCCTGTCATGGATCGCAATATGATCTTTCCGGGAAAGTGGTGCAAGGTCCCGCAACCGCAAATTTGCACCAATATGATGGCGTCTACGATGCTGCCAACAAGCAGCTTCGTATTAAGTTAGTCTGAGAATGTGAGAGTGATATGAAGTTTCATCGGATATTTTGGAAAGTAGTGGTCGCTGTATTCGCAGTGCTATTTGTGCTTCGCGAAGCTGCGTGCGATTATACCGTATTGCCACCCAAAGGTGGTAACGGGATCACCGGCGGCATTAGCGTAAGCATTTCGCCACTCACCGATTCGATGGCGACGAGTACCGCCGTTCAATTGAAAGCGACGGTAAGCGGCTGGAAGAGTGACAGCACAGTTATATGGTCCATGTCGGACACAACCGGTACGCTGGTAGCGACAGGTAACAGTGCAACTTACATCAGTCCAGCGCATCTGAAAGCAAGCCCAACTATTGTTATCGTCCGGGCACAATCGAAAGAAGATACTTCGCGTTCAGGTTATTGCACGATCACCATTACATCCAGTGGTCCGATCGATACAAATATCAAGGTGAGCATCGTACTCACTCCATTTTCGGTTACGCTTCAGCCAGGACAAAGCCAGCAGTTTCAAGCAACGGTATCTAATACCGCAAACACCAATATATCCTGGAAACTTGTAAGCGGTCCGGGTACACTTTCGGCACAAGGCCTTTATGTCGCGCCAGCTTCGGTCGGCTCAAGTGCTACTGCTATCGTTCAAGCGACAGCGCAAGCTGATACCAGCGTATGGGCACAGGCAACGATCACGATCATGCCACCGGCAGATACAACTCCGTGCTTTCAATCGCTTATACTACCTATCATTACAAGTAATTGTACGATGAGTGGATGTCATAGTGCCGGCAGTAATGGTGACGCCGAGGACCTGACGACCTATTCCAGAATTATGCGCTACGTTCGTGCAGGTAGTGCCTCACAAAGCCGGTTGTATACTTCGATCACTGGTACCGGTGAGGACAGAATGCCCAAGTCGCGTCCGCCGCTTAGCCCTGATCAGATCGCACTTATTGCACGCTGGATCAATGACGGTGCGAAGAATACAACGTGCGACCAAGGGACGGCAGGATGTGATACGACGAATATTCACTACTCGAGTTTTGTCAAAGGGGCAATACAGAATTACTGTCTTGGCTGTCACTCAGGGCCGAGTGTTCCTTCATCGGGAGGCATCGATCTTTCAACTTATTCTGGTGTACAAGCCGTTGCCGCCAATGGGCAGCTTGTGGGTACGATCAGTAACATTTCTCCATATCCTCGTATGCCGCAGACAGGTCCTGCGCTCGATTCTTGTACCGTCGCAAAGATCCGAGCCTGGGTCAACCGCGGAGCACCCAACGACTAACGGTAGAGCTTTTCTCGCGTGCGATGATGACGTATCATCGCACGATTGCTTCTGATCGCGGTATTCTTTTTGCGGAAGACGACAACTTTTCTCCGGTTGCTGTCACCTTATTTATAACCCGCCTCAAAGGGAGGTCCGTTGCCAAGCGTGGAAGATCGGTATAACGAATTTTGGACCTTGGTCGATAGAGAGCGCCATCACGCCTGGCGCCTCTGCCGCATGCTGACCGAGAGTTACGACGATGCTCTCGACCTGATGAGTGAGACCGTCCTTGCAGCGCACCACAGTTTTCCCGCTCTCCGCGATACGCAGGCATTCCGAAAATTCTTATCGACGATCGCGATACGGATCCAGCGGCGTAAACGGTGGCGAAGGCGGCTTTTTGTGCCACTCGAACTGGCAAGCGAGGTTGTGTACGAAAACACAACGGAATCGTCGCACGACCTAAGTCTGCTGATCGATGCTCTTGGTCGGTTGCCGCACGCCGAGCGGGAGGCCATCGTACTCTTCGAGCTTTCGGGTCTTTCCATTAAAGAAATCCAGGAGATGCAGGGCGGTACGGTCTCCGGTGTAAAATCTCGTCTTGTTCGCGCGCGTAAGCGCTTACGGCACTTGCTTGTCGAAGAGCCGAGTGAACAAGAGCATGTCATTCCGCTCGTCCTGAGGCGGTTAGAGCTTGTGAATGTTCAACTTCAACAGCTATGAAATTCTGGACACTCGCTAAGCCCAAGAACACACGCTTCATAGCGTCGCATGAGCCCGATCTTTTTCAGCCGGCTCGTAATCTCACGTCGCCAGTTTCGATCGAGCGCCTAAAGGCGTTTGTAATTGAGGCCGAACCAAAGATCACCGCTAAGATCCTTTTGCGCCATCTGCTAACGGAGTTTCTTGCTCTTGGCTCGATCGCAGCGGTTGCATACACAACGCTTCGTGCGCCTGTGATCACGAGTGAGAAGCATCTTCGAACGTTCGCGGTTGCACAGCGGCTACAACCCTCGATGCCAGTACTAGCTTCGTCCATGCCACACGTTGGCGGGCGGACTTATATGACAACGGGGACTGCAGTGCACATTTTTAATCTGGCTGGAAAGGAGCCTGGACTTTTGCCAGTGGCCATGGTAAAGGAGGCCCCCGCAGTAGCTGCGGCGCAGTCACAAAATTATAGATCACTGAGAGCAGGTGAGTCTCTGGCGCCGATCAACCCGAATGTTACGCTGTTTGCCACTGCATCCGCCGGTGCGTATTTCGATCACCTCCGTATGCTGGTCGAGAACGTATCCGTAGGAATAAACGACGATTGGCGATACTACGCCGTCGGCTTCCGCTCGACGCGCGGCACGCATGACATTCAGGATTTTGCGGCGCATCATCCGGACGCATCCACCATTCCATGGAAGAGAAACGACGAAGAGCTGTATGCATCGATCGGCGCACGATTATTCGTTTCTGATTTTGAGATCCGGCTTGGTGCCGGACCCAGCTATTTTACTTCTTCGGTCACTTCGGTAGCCGCCGCAAGTGGCAACGTTCAGGCGCCTTCCGTCGCGCGTCTGTTCGGTATTGCAACGGAAGGATCGATCTCGTATACGATCGCTTCCCATCTCCAAACGACCGCAGGGGCCTTCGTGGGCTATTACGGTCAAAGCACCATCACCTCAGGAGTATCGATCGGACTTATGGTTACGCCGTAATCCTGGCCGTCAGTATTGCCTTTTTTACCGGTACCTCTTCGCCGGAGAGAACGACATGACTAATACAGGAGCCTCAAAAATTGGCCTCTATCTTTTGGACCGTCTTACGGACCGGTTTCCGGTCGTTATACCTCGGTTCTTTCAACGTACCTTTATAGGGCTGCTCGGCAGCGAATTCATTTTTCGCTTGGTGTGGTGGAAGTATCAGCGCCAATGGCGTTTGGCTAAGATTCGATCTGAGTATTCAATATCGAAGATACTGCTCATTGTTGATATTTGCATCGGCGACACCGTGCTCTGGGCTCAGTGCATGCGAGTACTTCAGTCGCATTTCCCGAATGCAGAGATTCACTACGCCTGTAATCGAACGGGTGGTGAACTCATTGCCGCAATGCCGAATGTAACGGTGCACAATATCATTCAGGGACAACGTGGAATGCCGACAGCGGTAGACCTCCAGGAGCTTAAAAATGTGATCGAGCGGGAGTCGTCTTCGCTGATATTCAATCTGTCGCCATTCATACCTCAGAAGACGCTTACGTACCGCCTTTCACGCCTTCGTGCATTTCAGATCTATGTTCCCTTTGCAGCTTACGTAACGAGAGCATGGAAGCGAGGAGGGGAGCGCCACGTTTCGTATTTATCCCGCCAATTCTTTGACTCCTTTCTCAACGCAGCAAAACATTCCGGCGGTGAGTATATAGAGAAAGAGCGGACGATAGACTTGAATGCAAATATGGTCTATCTGGATAGGGAATCGGTTTCAGCGGCAGAAAATTTTTTTGCAGACAATCAGATCGTTTCTGACTCTGGCGTCGTAATGTTCAATCCGGATGCAACGTCGGCGTATGGGCAAATGCCGTTCGATGTCCAGTCGCAATTATTGCGATCGATCGCACGCATGCCGGAAGTTTCAAAAGTTCTCATTGGTAAAGCCTACACGAGCAAAGGAATAGAAGAGAGGCTCCTTTCGAAGATCGCGCCGGAATGGAAGCATAAATTTGTACTCATTCCACACGTTCCGCTACCGGTTTATACGGCGATGATCGACTTGAGTGATATGTTCATTTCCAGCGATACCGGTCCATTGCACATTGCTTCGTGCTGGAAGGCGCGGTCGTTGGATGGCTCATCATTACGGAACAGAACGGCCGTCATAGCGATCTACGGCGCGACCGACTCCCGGATGTATGGTTATGATTCGTCAGCATCAGAACATACCCCGTCGAACCAATCGGCCCCCAGTCGCTCGTTTACAGCACCAGTACCCTGCCGGAATATTTCTTGTATTAATAAGTTTGGCAAGTCGTGTAGTCAGGTGCGGTGCTTCGATCGGCTGCCGGTAGATAGGGTTCTTATGTATATCTCCTCCTACTTTCAGTCTACAGACCGCCTTCGTGCCGGCCACGAAAGCGACGTGATCCCGTCCTCCGATCTTCTTTCTATCACTATTCCTGAACGTGTCTACACTACTTAGTACCGTTTTACTTTTCCTGTGTGTCTATATTCTCGGGTTTCTCGCCGCGATACCGGTCGGGGCGACGCAGATCGAGATCGCGCGGCGCTCGCTCGCCGGATTTTTACGGTCGGCCTTTGCGGTAGCGCTCGGTTCGATCTCGTCCGATCTTGTGTATGGCTCGATCGCTATGTTCGGGTTAGGCACATTTTTCCAGAATCCGGAGGTCGAAGCGATCTTCTGGCTCATCAATGCCGTACTCACTATGATACTCGGCATTGCGTCGCTTCGGGAGAGCGCTGAGGAAGAGGCGGAGCCGCCACTTACCGTAAATGTGCTGGATGTGCCGGTCGAATCACGGTCGAAAAAGAGGCGGCGCCTTCGAACGCAACCAGAGTATTTGAAAAAATCCAGGACTGCATACGTGGCGGGGTTTTCGCTTGCCTTCACCAACCCGATGATGATCGCCTGGTGGCTGCTAGCTGCACGTATCTTAAAGGATGTCGGACTTATACATGAGTTTGGCTTAGGCATTCGAGCAATGTTCGTACTTGCCGGTGTCCTGGGCATTGGATCGTACTTATTTCTGCTGGCGACGACGACATATCGTGCGCATAAGAGTGTTTCGAAAAAGCGGACGAAAAAAGTCACGCGATACTTTGGTATTGCTATGATCGTGCTTTCCATTTATTTTGTCGTTCGGGCCATTCAGGTCATTACGTCCAATGGTGGCGATGCCGGACTAAAATTAGGCGCAATAACTTCTATCATTCCGTCGTTTGCCGCATGAATTTTGTATCACGGTTACCGTATTGCTGTGATAGACCACGCGGCGGTGCATTACACTTTTCACACCAGTAATGAAAACACGAAGAGAATTTTTACTTGGCTTAAGCAAAGCCGCCGGGTCAGCCGCTTTGGGATATGCAGTTCTGCCGGTACTCAATAGCTGCATGCCGACCTCAGCGCCGCTTGAGCCGCAGTCGAATAGTAATCCTGTGGGACCGGACGGGCGGGTAGCGGTACTTGTTTCGGACGTGACACCGGCGAATCCCTATAAAGTAGCGCCGGGCGTTACCGGGCCCGATGGTATGGGCGTGGTCATCACGTTGGCGAACGGAGTGTATCATGCATTCTCACAACGGTGTACGCATGCAAGCTGCCCGGTCGATACAAGACTTGACTCCAATCGGGATATTCATTGCAGTTGCCACGGCTCTCTCTTCGCGCTGGATGGATCTGTCGTGCAAGGACCGGCAACGGCACCGCTTACACCATACGATGCCATCTACGATCAGGCTTCCCAAGTCCTTCATATTAAGTTAACGTAGCTGGATGCTTTAGAGCCGCACGCTTTCTATCACTTTTTTACTATGACGATTTTACCTTCACGATCGATGCCATCTCATAATACAGCGAGAGTATCGCGATCTTATCTCCAATACACCGGGGTTCCGGTCCTGTTATTAGTAGTGCTGGCGCTCGCCTTCGTATGGACTTCTCCGGCTAACGCTATCCCGCGCTTTTCTCTTCTTACGGGTACGCGTTGTTCGGCATGCCACTTCGACCCGCAGGGAAGTGGAATACGCACACAGCTGGGGTGGGAGACAATGAATGAGGTCGGGATTTTCAAGTGGCACGGCGAAGATACGTCCGGCAATTTGCCAACGAACACCATGTTCAATGGGCTCGTCATTCCCGGTGGCGATGCGCGATTCCAACTCGTTCGCGAATCGAAGACGCATCAGGAGTTGCTGATTCCCATGCAACTCTCCGGATCTCTTGCCATCATGCCAACCAAAGAACTTTCGGCTTACACCGATATCAATTTTGCAAGCATTTATGTGCGAGCGGTCCAGAGCCAAATGAACGATCTGTTCGGCACGACCAGCGCGCTTTATGCCGGTGAAACGGACTTCGATGCGGCCATTCAATATCAGCCTTCGGTCACCATGCCTTCGATCCGAGTTGGTATGATACAGCCTTCCATCGGCATTCGTCAGGACGACCATACGGAGTTTGTTCGTGAGGAAGCGGCGATCAAGGGAATTGCACTCATTCCACCTTATTACAATGAGTGGGGCGCAGAAGCGACCTACGAGGGCATACGATGGCTTACGATCAATGCCGGTATCTTCAATGCATCGAATCTCTCGAAGATCGAGGCGACGATCCCGGCGCCATCCGGTCCGTTCGATTTCGGTCATCCGACATTTTCCGCACGTGCGATGGTCTGGCCGCAATTGTTGGATCAAGGGCTGAATGGCGAAGCCGGTGCTTCGATCCTCGTGAATGGGTCATTCAAGATGATCAATGCTTTTGCCGGTATTGGTCTTGCTGATAAAGCAAGCTTGTATGTGGAGGGGATGTACTCGAAAAATGCGGACGACCGTATCATTCGCAACTTCACAGTGCTTGGCAGTATGGAGCTTATGCAATGGCTCGCGCTCGAGTGGCGATACGACTACGGGCAGACCGAGGTCTATCCCGGCGTGGATCTGGCGTTCGCGCATGGGTTCGTCTTTGGCCTCGAGTTCTTCCCATGGCCGTATATCGAGATCCGGCCGGAATACCGTGTGCTGCAAACAAATCCATTCAACGGCAATGGCACCTATACCGGCCAATGGACCGGTCAGATCCATCTCTTCTATTAATCAGTCAGCTAATCGTCTGTCAACGTCACTATGCAAAAGCTCTCACGTAAATCCCGCTTGCTGCCACTTCTTATTCCGGTGGCGATAGCGCTGTTTGGCATTCGCGAAGCCGGATGCCAATTCACATTCTCCGGAAATCCGGATGTTAGTCTGGTTACGGTCCATGTTTCGCCTATTGCGGCTACGGTCGATACCGGTGGTAAACTAAATCTTACGGCAACGATCACCGGCTATAAGCAGGCAGGTACAGTATCATGGAGTGTCGTCGGCAGTACAAGTGGAAAGATCATTTCGAATGGTCTTAGCGCGACATTTATTGCCGACACCGCCCTTACTGTTTTTCCGACAACCGTGCGAGTGCGAGCTACATCGGATGAAGATCCTTCACGCTACGTCGAATGTGTCGTGACTATTGCCTATCCGGTGGATACCGGATTCAGCGCAAGCCCTCGATCGGTCACGATGCTGACAGGCGAGACGCAGCAATTTGCACTCGATACCGTTACCTCCGAAAGCTCGGTGCCGAACGTTCAATGGCAACTAATATCTGGTCCCGGCTCGATCACAGCCGGTGGGCTGTACACGGCGCCAGCGACGCTCGATCACGATAGCACCTTCGCTGTCGTACGCGCTGTCGCTGCTAATGATGAGAGCAATTATTCGCAGGCACGGATCCTCTTATTGATGTCATCCGATTCCTTCAAATGTTATTCGCGTGATATTCAGGCGGTGCTTTCCGGAAGCTGCGGTATGAGCAATTGCCATGATGCCGCATCGCACAAGGGCGGATATAATTATAACACGTATGCCGGAACGGTCGCAAGCGTTCGAAAGGGAGATGCCCGGGCCAGCAGGCTTTACACCGCTATCACGCAGCTCGATATGAACAACCGCATGCCGCCCCCCCCGCAGCCGACCCTTACGCCCGGCCAAATACTGACGATTGGGCAGTGGATCAACGAAGGCGCTCCGGACTGCCAATAATTCTGTAAATTTCAAACTGGAATTAAGGGTATACGGGAGCTACAGGAAAAAATTTAATTAAAAATTGAAAAACCGCCGTTTTTAGACCAGAAAATTTAAAAATCTGGCTACTACGGCGGTTACCTTTTAGTGTTTCATTGGTCTTCTAATCACGAGGAATCAGGTACATTAGGCTTGTCTTAGTGACACATTTCGCGATTCCTCACCATTTGATGTATTATCTTTATAGTCATCAGATTAACGGACTTACCTCCGGGGAGCACGAAAGCGCGGCTTCGGCCGTGCTATGTCTGCCGAAGTGCACGGCGGACCGTGATAAGGACCTCGGGCGATTTTTAGAGTTGTTTCTGATTTTTTACAATTCGTTCTAACTAATCACTTAATCTAATACATAAGATGAGACGTGTTTACTACGTGTCGCTTCTCGTATGCCTTTCGCTGCTCGCGTTCGTGAGCACGATGAATGCGCAGACGAAGGACCGTCGTGGTGAGCCGAACGCCTTATCGACCGGCTATTATGTCGTCGATTCGGACGATAACGCTCCTACACCATGGCGTCCTCAATACTTCTTCCTGGACACGACCTATAACCGCACCGAATGGACGCAGTTATGGACCGGCCCACAGCAGTATGGCGCACCCGGACAGTTCTTTTTCGATCCACGCACGACGACTCCGTCGCTCATGGACACGGTCAATGACTGTATGGCTGGGCCGATCTACATGCGCTTAGGCCATCAGTGGAACTTCTACAATGGCAATTACGACAGCGTATACATTTCGTCGAACGGCTTTATCGGATTCCGCCCCTATGCGGAAGCGACAGCCGGTAACCCGCCAGCATACAGCCGTGGCAATAACGTCGACTTAAAGTCGAGCTTTGCTTCTGCTCCGCACGCGATCGTCGCAGCTCTCTGGGCTGACCTCGATATGCGTCATGGCGGTCCGCACGATACCTCGATCGTATATTTCCGTACCTCGACTTCCCTCGATACGTTCTACGTAAACTACTATGGCTTCCGCCTGAAGCCGGGTGGCAACAATACGTTCGCTCCGTATGGATGGTCCGCTCCAGGTGCTGATAAGCTCTTCTGTAAGAAGTTTCAGATCGTTCTTGCAAATACGGATTCCAGTATCCAGGTTAACTACGGTGGCTTCTCCGGATCCATCAACGGATTCCCGCCGATCCTCGCATACTCCGAATTTGAAGGCAATTCAGCGATCGGTCTTACGAACGAAAACGGTACGCAGGCAACCTCCGTACTGTATGGTAAGCGCGGTTCCTCGAAGTGGGATGCTGTGAACGCGACCTGCCGTAGCTGCAATAAGGAGTGGTCACAGTCCAAGCAGTGGGCGATCAAGTTCAAGCGCTGGCACAATATCGTTCGCGCTATTGGTGTAACCTACCCACCGCGTAACTATGAAATTTGTCTTGGAACGTCGATCACACCGCGTGCTACGTTCAAGAACGTAGACTCGATGACGCAGACCTTCAAGGTCCGCTTCGCGATCCGTAACGTAGTAACGGGTATTGCGGTCTATAGCCGCGTTGTATCACTGCTCGGTATGCTTCCGGGTCAGTCCAAGGATACGGCGTTCGCTCCGTATGCAACGAACCCGAACATTCTCAGCCAGCTCGGTACCTTCAACGCCTGCGCTATTGCGACGACGTACGATACCGCTGATGTGAATATCGGTGACCGCTGGCCGTTCGATGATACGGTCTGTACGACCGTGTTTGGTGTACGCCGCACAGCCGTACCGTTCCGCGACCCATCGAACAACTACAGCAAGACGGTCTCTGCTGACATTCCGGATCAGACCCTCTGGATCTCGATCGGTGCTCAGGTCGTCGAAGGTGAAGATGCTACGTGGGATCCGCCGCCGCCGCGCGACCTCAATGGTGCTGGCTTCGGTCCGGATGGTTTCCATTCGCCCGCGATCCAGTTCGACCGTACCGATATTAACGGTAATACCTACAATGGATCAAACGTCGGTGATACGCTGCTCAGCTTCCCGATCAACTTACAAGGCAAGACGAAAGCGAATCTGTCGTTCGATTATCAGCGTGCCGGTAAGATCCCCGGTGGTTATCCGTGGCTCTTTGACGGTGACGTAATGCTCGGACCGGAACACACCGTACTAAACGCGCTTAACCTTCAGGTTATGCGTCCTGGTGATTCGCTCGTGCTGGAATTCAAGAAGCCGACCGAGCCTGGTTGTAACCCGGCAGCCGGCGGATGGAATTACATTACTGGTATCGACGGTGGACATGACTTCGAATTCAAGAAGTTCTTCATGTCACTTACGCCGACGACCGGTACCATTAACGTTGATGAGCTTCAGCCGAGGACCATCAATCTTGCGAATTACTTTACGGCAGACTTCCGCTTCCGTCTCCGCCTGAAAGCGAAGTACGATGCGGCCTTTATTCCGCCGCCGAACGATGACGCCGATCCATGGTATGTCGATAATCCGACGGTACTCGTACCGCTCAAGCCGGAAATCGAAGTCATGTGGGTACGTGTCGTAAATCCGTACTCGAAGATCCCGGCTTCGCAGGCTGTCAGCTTGCCGGTCTATGTAAAGGTCGCGAATTTGTCGACGAACGTGTCGATCGCATTCCCGATCAAGGTTCAGATCCTCGATCCAAGCGGCAACACGGTCTACTGGCAGACGGTAACCGTTAACTCGTTGCTCGGTGGTACGGACTCTGTCCTTCAGATGCCGAACTGGAACGCCCAGAATACGACGCAGGGCGGTGGTGCAACATACACGGTCCATGCGTGGCTCGATCAGCCAGGTTATGATTCCTACGATGGTGACAATGGCACGTACACGAAGTTCGACCTTAACGTCGAAACAGTGGACGGCGCGATCCAGGAGTTTGCGTATGACCATGCGGGTCTCACCCCGGGTCCGAACTCCGGTAACGATTGGCCGGGCATTGTTCAGCTCGTTGGTCAGGGTATTGGCTTCAATGGCAACGACGGTAGCTTCGCAATGAAGTTCAAGCTTGCCACGAAGGATACTCTATACGGCGTGCGAGTCTACTTCGCGAACGCTAACCAGTCGCCGGATTATATTCGCCTGTCAGTCATGTATGGCGATCCGTCCACCTGTACGCCGGGAGACACCGTGCTTCAGGAAGGCGTCCAGGCGACGATGCAGGCTCAGCGCGGTGGTGGATACTTCAACCAGTTCTGGCCATATTACTTCCCGCATCCGATCATCCTTACGGGTGGTGCTGATGCCGGTTCGAACAAGGGCATTTACTGGATGAGCGTAAGCCAGCTCAGCTTGAACAATATGATGATGGGTGGTGACGTATCTCGTGGCGGCGGTCTTATCCGTCAGTGGGATCCGCAGTTGATCACACCACACATCGACCCGATCTATAGCAGCAAATATGGTACGCAGTGGAAGTCCACCGAGACGAACACTGGTGACATCAGTTGCGTATGGGCAGTCGAAGTTACAGCCGGTAGCGGTTCCTGGGCTCCATGGACTCCGAACGTAGGCTGGTGGCCAACGAACGCGTTGGCTGGCCTCCCGCTCGCATGGGCTACGAATCCGAATTCGGCCTACATGATCAAGGCGGGTAGCTATACTCCGATGATCCGTCCGATCGTCAGCCAGAGCGTGCTATTACCGGTCAACTTGCTCTACTTGAATGGCGAGCAGCAGAACGGTGCAGCAGTGCTCACATGGGCGACCTCGAAGGAAGTCGATAATGCCGGCTTCTACATCGAGCGTAAGAACATGGCGATCGCAGACGATCAATACTCGAAGGTAGGCTTCGTCGGCGCCGGTGAAGAGAAGACTTCGTCCAATGAGAAGGGCTATGGATACATTGACCGCAACGTAACGCCGGGCACGTATTCGTATCGCCTGATCCAGATGGATGTCAACGGTGCACAGCATGTATCGAATACCGTTCAGGTTTCGATCGATGCGCCGAAGAACTTCTCACTCGACCAGAACTACCCGAACCCATTCACGCCGGATAACGGCTCGCGCACCCAGTTTAACTACACGGTGCCGGTCGCTGGCCCGAGCACGATGGTTATCTATAATCAGCTCGGTGAAGTCGTAAAGACGATCGTCAATGGCAGCGTAGATGTTGGTTCACATACCGCTTACTGGGATGGTAAGGACGAAGGCGGCAACGTAGTCGCTGCAGGCACTTACATCTGCAAGCTGATCTCGGGCGAGAACGCTTCGATGATCAAGATCACGGTGAGCAAGTAAGCTTTAGAAAAGCTTAACCTCAAAAGCCCTCGCAGTTCTTGCGAGGGCTTTTTATTTCTAATTCGAAAACGAATGACTAAAATAGAACGGCGCGAACTCCTATACAGGAATCCGCGCCGCTAAAAAAGGTAAACTTACGCAGCGCCGATAATACCGCGCTTCGAAAGAGAGATGAAGTTTAATATCTCCTGGATCTCAGGAAGTTGTGCATCCGGACCGTTCGAAATAGCCTTCACAGCGTCCGATACGTTCTTGCCGGAGTTATAAAGTGTGAAGTAGGCGGACTTTATCGTTTGTATGGTCTCGGGCGATTTACCACGGCGTTGCAAACCGATACGGTTGATACCGCTAAACTTGGCATCTCCGCTTCCAACGAGTGAATATGGCGGCACATCCTTGCGCACTTCGGCTCCGCCACCAACCATACAGAGCATACCAATAAGGCAGAATTGATGGACGAGGCAGCCGCCCCCCAGATTAGTCCATTTGCCAATGGTGACATGACCGGCTAACTGGGTTGCGTTCGAGAGGATAACACCTTCACCGATCAGGCAATCATGAGCGACGTGAGAATAGGCCATGATAAGGCATCCAGCTCCGACACGGGTGACGCCATCCATGGTGCCGGCATTGGTGTCGGACGTATGGATCGTGCCACGATGTACGGTCGCAAATTCACGGATGACGGTATCATCACCGATCTCGACGTACGTTTTTTCCGTGCCTTTGAATTTCAGATCCTGCGGTACATTCGAAACGACGGCGGCATGATGGATCACGCATCGTTCGCCAATGCGAGCGCCGGTGCCAACAAATGCATGATGGTGAATCTTCGAGCCACGACCGATCTGGACATCGCCTTCAACGATCGCATACGGACCAATTTCGACATCGTCGGCTAACTCCGCTTTGGGATCGACAATGGCGGTAGGGTGAATAGAAATTGACATTACGTTATAAAACCGCTTACGCAGCCGGTTCGCGTTCTACGATCGCGGCCATAAATTCGGCTTCCGCAACAAGTTGACCGTCTACTTTGGCTTCGCCAGACATTACAAATGTTTTACCCCGTTTACGGATCATTTTAAGATCGAAGATCATCTGATCGCCCGGAACGACCGGTTTGCGAAACTTTGCTTTATCGATCGCCATAAAGAAGATGAGCTTCTTGTCGGCATCCTCGACTCCATTAAGGAGCAGCATGCCGCCTGCCTGAGCCATTGCTTCTAATATGAGCACGCCCGGCATAACAGGTTTGCCCGGAAAATGACCGGTAAAAAATGGCTCGTTATAAGTTACATTCTTAAGGCCTTGGATCCGCTCGGCGCCTTCGGTAAGGTCCATATCGATGATGCGATCGACAAGCAACATCGGATAGCGATGCGGCATAATACGTTCGATCGCTGTGATATCGAACAAGAAGCCACGACTGGCGGAAGGATTGTATTTTTGCACCAACGATTTTTTTTCGTTGAGCTTTCTGAGCTTCCGGGCAAACTCCACATTGGACGCATGGCCCGGTCGGGCCGCCAATATCTGAGCTTGTAACGGTGCGCCAACCAGCGCAAGGTCGCCAATAAGATCGAGTAGTTTGTGGCGCGCTGGTTCGTTCTTGTAACGGAGCGTCTTATTGTTCAGGATTCCGTTCGTACCAAGAATAACGCTATCACTAATGCCTAACTTTTGTGCGAGGCTATGAATGGACTTGTCGTCCAGATCGCGATCGACAATAACGATCGCATTATCGAGATTGCCCCCCTGAATGAGTCCTTGTTGGCGCAGCATCTCTACTTCGTGCAAAAAGCAGAACGTGCGAGCTTTTGCAAATTCACTTACAAATTCTTTTTCGAGCGAGAATAAGCCTGTATGCTGACTGCCGAGTGCAGGATTATTATAGTCGACCATCACGGTCACCCGGTAGTCGTTCGGCAGCGGAAGCGCCACCATTTCTACGCCTTTTTCTTCATTGCGGTACGAGACGGTCTCATCGACGACCAGGTATTTTCGGGCGGCTTTCTGGTCCTGGAAACCGGCGCGAAGCAATGCCTCCACATACGGCTCAGAACTACCATCTCCAATAGGTGGCTCATTCGCTGTAAGCTCGATGCGGACGTTATCGATCTCCAGGCCGACGACGGCGGCGAGCACATGCTCCACCGTGTGGACACTGGCGCCATTATTTGAAAGCGTCGTCCCTCGGGAAATATCGGTCACAAAATCGACCACCGCCGGTACCTCGTTGGCGCCGCTTATATCCTTGCGGACGAAGCGGATTCCATAATCTTCGGGGGCGGGATGGAATTCGATCGAACTCGAATTGCCGGTATGAAGGCCTACGCCTTCAAATTTCGATATATTGGATACGGTGCGTTGTACTGCGCGCATGAATTAGTATTAGTGACGACCTTGCGGCATTAATAGTGTATGCAAAAATACGTAATTATAGTGATGAGTAAAGAATGATGGGTGATAAAGCCCGGATCGGGCCCAGAACTCACCATTCATCACTCTCCGTTCTCCATTCGAAACAATGCGAATAGATATTATATCGGCGGTCCCACAGTTGCTCGAAAGTCCACTTTCGGAGAGTATTATCAAACGTGCTCGTGAAAAAGGGGTGGTGGAGGTCGTCCTTCACGATCTTCGCGAGTATGGTCTCGGCAGCTACCATCAGATCGATGACGAGCCGTTCGGCGGCGGTGCGGGAATGGTGCTAAAGCCGGAGCCGCTCTTCGCATTATTTCGAAAACTCACCTCCGAGCGCGAATACGACGAGCGAATCTTTATGACGCCGGACGGTGAGCTGTTCTCACAGCCGATCGCTAACGAACTCTCACTCAAGAACAATATCATCATCCTGTGCGGACATTATAAGGGCGTCGATGAGCGGGTTCGCGAGCGGTGGATCACCAGGGAAATATCGATCGGCGATTACGTATTGACCGGCGGAGAACTTCCTGCCTGCGTCCTCGTCGATGCGATCGTGCGGCTCATTCCCGGCGCCTTGCACGATGCCGAGAGCGCCCTGATGGATTCTTTCCAGAATGGATTATTGGAAGGACCGGTCTATACGCGTCCGGCCGAGTTCGAAGGAATGAAAGTCCCCGATATTCTTCTCAGCGGCGATCACAAAAAGATCGATATCTATCGTCACGAAGAAGCCCTGAGAAGGACGAACGAGCGAAGACCAGATTTACTTTAACCTTCTTCTCGCTTCACTTTCCCCACTCCATTCCTCCGCGCAACGCCAACGAGCTTCCAGACCACATTGATGACTTTGGCTGCAGTGCCAACAACTCCGCCCGTCGTTTCGCGGACCAGCGAGACCGGACCCTCGACCGTCGCAACGACGTCATTCTTTAGCCGTTCGACATCGTCGAGCGTACCACGAATGACATCGAGTGCATCGTCGATCGTTTCGTGCACCGTGATCATCTGGTTCTGAACGCCGGCCGTGATCGAACTCACGTTCGACGTTATACCATTGACGTTATTCAGGATCGGAAGTATCTGCGCTTTGAGGTCGTCGACATCCGCGACGACCGTATGAATATCGTTACGGACTTCAGTGAGCAACGGAGAAATACCGCTGACGGCCCGTGCGATGGAGATGAAAAGCCAGGCGAGAGCTAAAAGAGCAATACCGCCCGTGATATAAAGAATAGCTTCCATAGGCGTCCGAATTTGTGAATGGATGACTCCGAAGAATCATCCATTAAACATGTTCTGAGAGCAAAAGGTAACAGGGCGAAGTTATGAAAACTACGCCGCTATTCCTCGTCCTCGTCTTCTTCGTGTCGTCGTGAGCGGCGGCGGGCATCGGCGATGGCACGATCAGCATTTTCGATGATATCATCGGCACGCTCGCGAGTCCGCTTCGATCGAGTATCGTCTTCCTCTTCTTCGCTGCTCATTCCTTCCGAGAACATCTTTTCCGCAGAAGACTTGGCATTTTTCAAAATTTCCTTAGCGCCATCGACGATGTCCTCGAGCTTATCGCTCATGCCGCGACGCAACTCCGAACCCTCGACCGGTGCATACAGAAGCGCTACTGCCGCTCCAACTACCGCACCGATCATCGCGCCCAGCGCGAAGGGTACGATCGGTGAACTCTTGCGGGTTTGGTACCGCTCATTGTTATCCATCCTGCCATTATTTCTCATATTAATCCTCCATCATTCCTTAGCCTTGTGGGAGACCGCAATGCTATTTTTTCGTTTTTATCGTTGTACTATTCCAAAGCACATGCCAGAGAAAAACGGTTTCCCGTTGTTTTCTCGTCTTTGCCGACCGGGAGCCGTAACAAAATGACGGCGCCTGCGAAGCAATAGTTTGAGGCGATAGAATGAGGGCTTTGGGCCCTCAAAGCTGTAAGAAAGCAGAACGTGCAATACTCGAAATACTACACGCTGATGGCCGATGGGACCATCAAGCAGATCAACCCGTTCACAGACAACGAGGTCTGGAGCGTGATCGGCCGTGCCGCGAAACCGCTGGCCAATGGCCATGCGAAGCCCGTCCAAAAGCTCAGCGCCCAGGATTTCACCGCTTGTTGCGCCTTCTGCTTCGACCGTATTTTTGAAACCCCTCCCGAAAAATCCCGCCTTATGCTGAACGACGATGGTTCGTTTCAGCGCATCGATCACCTGCGGCCCAGCGAGATGAAAGGCACCCCATGGGTCTTCCGCCGAGTACCCAATCTTTTCGAGATCGTTACCATCGATTACTGGAAAAAGAATTACAATTACTTTCTCTCGCCAGCCAATAAATCGTGGAAGGAAATGTACCTTAACGATGAGGTCGGACGTAAGCACGTGAAAGACATTCTTGCTTACAAATTGCGCTCGACCGGAATGCCGGAACAAGGTATCCGCTCCATTCCCGAAGATACGCTCTTCGCGATGGCCGATGCATTTTTTGGAGGCAGCCACGAGCTTATCATTGCCGAGCCGCACTTTCGCGAAGGTGCCAGAGATGCTTCCGAGCTGTTCTCGAGTGGTGATATGACGCCCGAAGAGCACTTCCAGTATACTCGCTTCACTATCGATGCGATGTCCGACATCTTCGCAGCGAACCGGTATGTTCGGTACATCTCGGTCTTTCAAAACTGGCTTGCACCGGCGGGCGCCAGTTTCGATCACCTGCACAAGCAACTCGTTGGTATCGACGACTGGGGCGCCTCGATCCGACATCAAGTCGATATGCTGCGGCAGGACCCCAACATCTTTAACGAACTCGGCGCTAACTTAGCCGGTATGCACAATCTCATCTTTGCCGAGAACGAGCATGCCATTGCCTACGCGGGTATCGGTCATCGACATCCGACGATCGAAATATTTTCAAAGAGCTATTTTTCGCGGCCATACGAGCATTCCGAGGAAGAGATACGTGGTATGAGCGATCTCATTCATGCCTGCCATGCCGCCAGCGGATCCCAGATCTCCTCTAACGAAGAGTGGTACTACACCCCGATCGACGCCGTCTATCGCATGCCGTGGCATGTGCTGATAAAGTGGCGAGTCAATACGGCGGCGGGATTTGAAGGCGGTACGTCGATCTATATCAATCCCATTGCCCCGCTGGAAGTCCGCGACCGCGTCGTGCCGAACCTCTACCGTCTCCGAGACGAAGGCAAGATCGCCCGCTCTATCCGCATCGCGGAAGAGTGCGAGATCCAGCCGAACCCATTGAGATATTATTTAGAGTAATCTCGCTTTGGATTGCTTTTCAAATTGGTCGTGTGCGTTTAATATTCATTTTTCTCCAATCTCGTTAAAGCCTAGTTTGCCCGCCCATTGCGTTTGCATGTAAGCCTTCATCTTGTCATGTTGTCGAAAACTCTATGGGTGAATAAATGGGCACCCACGACGGTATTCCGAATAAAAGTGTACTGTCGATCGGAGATCGACAGTACACTAGTGCTAAACTTTTCGTAAGTTTGTGCTCTAAGTAGTGATCCTCCTTACTCACTAATCTGCGCTGTTTATGACACTCTTTCTTAAACGTGCTATTACCGCAGGCATTTTACTCTTGATCAGCATAGGTTGTGGTACGCATACTCAACCGGCATCTAACTTCGACTCGGCACATGCTGCTGCTGTTGATACAGTCGCAGCTACTAAGGTACCCTCCATCGGCCCATGGATGATGGATTCGGACGGCACGCCAGCACATTGGCTGGACGAGATGTATCAGGGTAAACACCTTCGCGAACCGATCAATATTATCCTGTATGATCGTAATGCAAAGTCGGGTACCGATGCAAAAGGTCGCCTTCTCTCGGCTCTTGTGCAGGCCGGATTTCCAGCAAGGATCGGTCATAGTAATGACTATTACGGCCTCATCAGCGGCAAGCGTTACGAGCAATTAGGCGATGGCAAACCATCTACGTTCGCTGACGGCCCGTTCGAGTTCGATAATAATCATGGACGCATCTTCGGGCCGTCCGCTTATAATGGCGGATATCTTTGGATCGGTGCATTCAGCCGAGAGAAGGTCGCGCCATTCGATAAGATCAAGCACCAGTACGTCTCATTCAATCAGTCCCGCGATGCGATCGCGCAACGATTAGATGCAAACACGATCTTTCATCGGACCGGCTTCATCAATTCAGGCAACGTTCTGATCGATCGGCCGGACACCACGACCGGAGACCATGATGGAATTGCAGTGATGTTAGAGACGAGGGGATATTGATGCTTTGTCTATAGCTCCTCAAGGATCGTATGAATATTGTGCTTGAGGGAGGGTAAATCTAAAACAATAATGTCCCAGACCTGGTCAAGATCAAGTCCCAGATAATCATGCACTACAACGTTTCGAAAGCCGCTCATTTCTCGCCACGGGATGTGCGAATTTTTTTCAATCAACGGCTTTGAGATTCTGGTCGAAGATTCCGCCAACGTATGGAGATTACGAAGGACAGCATCTTGTGTTTTCTCATCCTTTACAAATGCCTCTTTACCATCGAGAGTAAACCGCTCGATCTTTTCAATACACTCAAGGATGTGGGCGAGATAGAGCTTATCCCGGTTCATAGAGGCTTTGCTTCTGCAAGAATTTGATCTCGAATGAGCTTATGCAAAGCATTCTCAGTAACAACGTCAATATTACAGGCAAGTAGATCTTGAAGATCCGCGATAAGACCGCCTGGGAAAAAAGGAGTGCACTTTGGTCCGACCGAAACCAATAGATCGAGATCGCTTGTATCGGTTGCTTCGCCCCGTGCTACCGAACCAAACACACGTATATTCTTCGCCCCATGCTTTGTGGCAAGGGCGAGAATCTCATTGCGATGTGAGGCAACGCGTGCAGCCAAGTTCATAATAAAAAAAACGGGTAACCATAAAGTGCGGTTTCATTTGGGACCCTGCTTTATAATGGAAAAGGGCTAATATCTTAGCCCTCTCCTTTATCCCAAATCTTCTCAAGCCTAGGTGCAGGGGTCCTGATTCACGCGCTCTTCGCGTGTGGCTTGAATTGCACGGAGCCTGCTGGTACAGCGAATCGCTCGGAGCGTTTCGTCGCTGTTGTGTTTGAAGCAAAAAATGCATGGTCCAGGCTAAAGCGGCCGGGACCGGCGATCGTGATCGCGAGTGCTATGAAGAGAAGGCTCAGCGGAAACTCGAATCCTGTGGGTGCGAAGAACCCATTTTTAGCATGCACGGCAATCACCGCGACGAGCATATTAATAGTGAGGCCAATACCCCAAAAGCGGGTTAGGAGTCCAAAGATCATAAAGATGCCGCCGAGGAATTCGGTGAACGCCGTAAGATAGGGAAGGACCGGACCAAACGTACCGCTCATCATGGAGACGGTGGTACCAAGTCCTTTACCGCCAAAAAGGCCCAGCACCTTTTGTGCGCCGTGTGCGAAGAAGACCACTCCGAGTGCCAAGCGCAAGAGCAGCAGCGCTGTATCGATCAAACTTTCATGCGTCTTTACGAAAACTTTCATAAGTAACCCCTAAAATTAATTGTTGCAACATATAATACGAATCCTTAGACAGGAGTTTCGCGGGCTGACGCATAATGAATTGAGATGCCGAATTTCATGCCGAAGTCTTACCGATGTGCCCCTTAATTCTTCTTCATAATGGCTATTTTGTTGTGTCAAGAGTGGTGCAGGAGTGTTCCACAGCGTGAAGTGAAACTTAGCCTCGACTTTTGCGAATATGGGGATAACCTCCTTAATATTAGGTTAAGAAAGGTATTATAGGTAAAGTTTTGGCGTAGGGTCTGCCCGCATTTTCCAGACCGCCTCTCGAATCGCAAGGAATTCAGGTAAGTGCCCGGAACCTTTCGATTTAACGGGATGAAAAATTAGCAAGAATCTTGCAAGCGACTAAAAAATGTCGTACTTTTGCAGGCTGATTTTTGGGTAGACCAGAGGATCAGGACATAGAGAGTATTTACAACAGTGCTGGTTTCGGGAAAAAATCCCACGTTTGGACACTCCCTACGGAGGATCAAAGGGCAAACTACCGATCGGCATCAGGCGAATAAGGGAATAGAATGACGCTCAGTGAATTAGACGAGAAGGGTATTAGGGACCGGCACCGCGACTTTGAACGCGAGGCGATGCCGCATATCAACGCGCTCTATAATTTCGCTCTTCGTATGACTGGCGACCCCGACGACGCCAATGATCTCCTTCAGGAGACCTACATGAAGGCCTACCGGTTCTGGGATAAATTTGAACCCGGTACCAATTGTAAGGCCTGGCTCTTCCGTATCATGAAGAACTCCTACATCAATATTTATCGTAAGGAGTCGAAGGAGCCGGATAAAGTCGATTACGAAGACATCCAGAATTTCTACAACACCATCCGCTCGGAGTACACCGATCCGAACGATATGGAAGCGCGCTTGTATCGCAATCTGTTGGATGACGATCTGACGCGCGCCGTCGAGTCGTTGCCGGAAGATTTTCGTACCGTTGTGATCCTTTGCGATATCGAAGGCTTCACCTACGAAGAGATTGCCGAGTTTGTCGATTGCCCGATCGGTACCGTACGTTCGCGCTTACACCGCGGTCGTAAGTTGCTTCGCAATAAGCTTATCGAGTATGCGCGCGTTCGCGGCTATAACGTCGATGAAGAGCGCCATCGCAAGACGACAGCTTCGCTCTTAGGCGAAGAGGGTGGACCGCTCATCGGCAAAGAGAGCGGCATGCCGATTGAGACCGGACATCCGATCAACGGTCATCACTAAACAGAACTCAATTTAATAGAAAGGGACGCATGAAGAATGCGTCCCTTTTTTGTTTTATGCGGAAGTCAAATATTTCGCATGTTCGATAAAGATTCTAACGACGAGAGGATCGCACGGTCGTCTCGTATGCCAATAATTCTCAAAGAATGCTCCTCGGCACATAAATCGCATTCCTAAAAAATGTCCTCAGGGAAGTAAGGTTTTTTTTATCTCTGAAATTAGCGCAGGCTGTTCCGTCATAGCCCCGTAGCAGTTAGGGCCACAGTTCCATAGGCGACTTGCTATCATCCCGAGGACCACATACATCCTGTTCAAACACATCCTGCTCAAACCAATGAAGCGAATTCTTTTTCTCGCGGTCCTTGTGTCGTGTGTCAGCACGTCATTGATCCGCGCTCAGAATGGTACATGGACTACCTATACTCATGGGAATTCCGGCCTCGCGTCCGATACGATCACAACGATCGGGTTCGATGCCACAAATAATATGTGGCTTGGCACAGCAAAAGGTCTCGATCAATTTAATGGTACGGCATGGACCTCTTACTATAATGACTCCCGCGTCCCATCGAACGAGATATTCGATCTGACGTATGGCCTCGGGGCGCTGTGGGTCGCTCATGGGACGGGCGTCACCGCCTACAATGGCAGCGTGTGGATGACGTTTACGCCAGCGAACTCCGGCTTAGCCGATGTGCCGGCAAAGCATCTGGTGGCTGACAATGAGTATGTGTGGATCGGCACGCAGGAAGGACTCAATCGCGTCAGCGACGAACTTGATTGGGCGGTTTACACCAAACCGGATGTTCCTGCGATGCCTGCAAATAGCATCGCTACTCTAACCGTAGATAAATATCAAAATATCTGGATGTCGTTCGATGGAGCCCGTGGAATTGTGGAATATCCTGCCGGTAATTCAACACGTGCAAAATTTTTCAACGTTGACACCATCTCGTCATTCCCATCAGGATCTGTTTCGACCATGAAGATCGATGGTAGTGGAAATATCTGGACTGGAATGCAGGAGAGCGGTGTAGCCAGGATAAATCTCGCCGGGGCGATTACGTTTTCGAAAGATAATTCGCCCTTAAGGGATAACCACGTCAATGGGATAGCCATCGATGCCTGCAGTCATGTATGGGTGGCAACCGATAGTGGTGTGGCAATGTACGATGGAACATCGTGGACGATGATGACGCGAGCCGACGGGTATTTACCGAATGATATCGTGAACGCGATCGCTGCGGATGCCGGCGGTCATATATGGTGTGGTACGGAGGGCGGTATCACAGAGTATAAACCGTTACCACAAAAGCCAGCACTGACATATCCCACGAACGGTGCGACGATCGTAAAAGATACCGTCATTTGCCGTTGGACGAAAGTATGTCCAAACATAACAGGCTACTGGTACGAGTTCGCTGATAACGAAAGCTTTATAAACTCCTATATAGATACAACGAGCACGGCGGTCAAACTAAATGCTATGCGTCGCGATACGATCGCCAATAGAGATAGAACGTACTATTGGCGTGTAAAAGCAAAGAACGAAGTTGGCTGGGGTCCCTTCAGCGATGCCTGGAGCTTTACACCCAGCGAGGCGGATGTTGCTTCTAATAGCGAGCCACAGCTTCGTCTTGAACAAAATTATCCGAATCCGTGTGCAAATGGCACGACGATTACTTATTCTCTTGCGGAGCGTGCGAATGTCTCGCTTAAAGTGTATAACATGCTTGGAGTCGAGGTTTTGAGCTTGGTGAATAGTGTATTGGATGCCGGTGAACACACTGCCTCGTTCAACATCCAAGGCTTAAGCGATGGTGTGTATGTCTATCGAATATGGGCAGGAAATAAATCGGTGGAGCGAGTAATGCAGGTGATGAAATAAAGATTTCACGGCAACAAAAAAACGGGGCGCACGAAGCGCCCCGTTTGATTTTTGTCCTGTCTATACTATTTCTTTACTACTCGTTTGCTGATCACATTATCTCCGATGGTGGCCCGAACAATATAGGTGGCAGCCGGTAATTCGTCAGTATGCCACTGGTAACTGCCATTCAGCTTGAAGTGCTCGATCTCGCGACCAAGAACGTCGAAGATCTGGACGTTGGCGGATGGCGCTCCATCCAACGAAAGGGTTGTCATTCCATCGGTTGGATTCGGAAAAACAGACAACACTACGTGTTCATTCTGATTCGGTGTTACGCCTGAAGCAGCAAAAGAGAAACAAGTATCCGTTCGATTGCCTGCAATGTCAATGGCAGAAACACAAAGGCTATACGATGCTTGTGGATCGATTGCTCGACCGTCTATAATAGCACTCTTCGCTCCGTATATATACGTAGTATCGTATGCCTTAATACTATTGATCGTTACATTATTAAGTGTTGAAACCTCGAGGGTATCCAATCCCTTGTCGATCGGACGATTCTCAAAGGCCCAGATCTTAAAACAGGTACATGTATCTACGTTCGTAAGGTGGAAGAATTGGATCAGCGGTGGCAACGTATCCTTTGGTGCTTGCTTCAGACAAGCTGAGAAAGAGACGGTATCTATTGTGGAATTGCCATAGCAATCCGTGTAAACAAAGTACGTTTTAGCGCTCTTTGTTGTATCCTTTTGAATTACTGTTATCTCTGCCGTTTTAGGACAATCGGTAAAGATGCTCGGTACGATCGTTATTTGTAGGTTGGAGTCTGGCGTGTTAGTGATGCTATGAAGTCCCGCATCTAAGCTGCTGCTGTCGGAAACGATCCATGTATAAATTGGATATGTCCCGTCGCATGCCTTCGCAACGCCTCCCGCAATGTGCCTGGTAAAGAGCGGGGGCTTCAGATCGACCTTCTGGCAATCGATGGCGATCGGACAAGAAAGAGTATTACCGGATGTAGGCGCTGTAAAGAACGGAGAGCTTACGCCTGATCCACCGATACTGATATTGATCGAGTAGACCGAATCCGTGGCGCAATTGATCAGGCTGTTGTCTACTGAATCAATCCACGAAGTTTCCACAAGATCGCATGTTTGAATCGTAGAAGATGACATGCTAGCTGAATCATGTAATTGGGGGGCAATAACATGAAGCGGGCCCGATACCTGTTGCATCGCTATCGCCGAGCTGATCGTGTTCGAACTACTGGGATTGAGTATCAGGGTCTCGATCTTAAAAGGGTTTGGTTTATACTTCCGATCTTGAGTCCATCTAATCCGTTCGGGATGGAACACCATAGCTGCTACGTTACCCGTTGCCATGCACACGCCAGTCCCATAACTGCCAGCACCGATCTTAAGAGTTTTGCCAGTGTCGATGTTGAAAGAGGGCCACTGCATTAACAACGCGTCGTCTCCCATGTTGAGGCTTGCAGTCTGTGATGGAGATGGAACTCCCCAGGTAAACGATTGCACAATTGTTGGCCAATCTATAACGGCCATCATCGACGGCGCTATTAGATCCATTGGTTCAGGAGCAACAGAATCATTAGTATACCCGACCCCGATGACTCCCGGAAATTGCGGGGTACAAAGTCCTTTTTCGAAGGTGGCGTAAAAAGAGGGTACTCTATTAAAGCTATTGTTAGGGAATTGTGCCCATCCTTTGCCGCTCGGCTGTAAATTGGTCTTTATATAACCTGCCGATGTTGCGATGTTGGGATTATCTGTAGTGTTTGATTCAAGATCAAGCATATACTGACCCTGCACGGATACACTAGAATCGGTGTGGTTTACTGCGCTCAACCTGTATACAATCTGTCCCGAGCCGGTTATTGGAAATAGAACAGGATAGACATCCTGAATTATATCGACACTATTAATATCTGACCATGTAGTGCGGATCGTGTCCCGGATCTTCTGAGTGCGACCATTCCGTAAGTATCCTGATGGGGCCGTTGGATATGGTGGGTTTTGTCCAGTGAGAGGTAATAAGGTATTATTAGTATAAAATTTCCCATTAACCTGTACCGTTAAATAGGACTTCTGATCGAACGACAACCGTGTCTTGGGTGAGGTCGGAATATAGAAGCTTATCAGCCCGTACCCGTCTGTGCTTACGTCTGCACCAATAAAGGCATTTATCGTAGACACCCCCTGCCCCAGACTTTTATCTGAAATAATGAGGACTGCAAATAGAAAGAGAGAAGTAACAATGATTCTTTTTCTCATAAGACACTCACTTAGAAGCTACGCTCTAAAATTAAGAACGAGGATTAATCAGACAAATATAGCATACTTTAGCTCTAAGTATACTGAAAACTTGCTTCAAAATAATATTTAGCCAATATCGCTGATTCTACCCCTTAATCGCTTCTTTTCGCTGGCTTGTTTTTTCCGTTTCAACCGCGTTTCTACAGATGATTTGGTAGGTTTTGTTTTTTTGCGAGGCTTGGGACGCTCCAGAGCTTGCGCTAAAAGGCTCTGAAATTTATCGAGTGCAGATTGCTTGTTCCTAAGTTGACTCCGAAATTCCTGCGCAGTAATTCGCAATACACCGGCAGAATCGAGTTTCGAGCCAAGCCGGCTGAGCAGCCAATTCCGGTCGGCATCGGAAAGAGAAGGAGCATGTGCGACGTCGAATGTAAGCTCTGCCTGGGTCGATGCTTTATTAACGTGCTGGCCGCCGGGACCACTCGAGCGAATAAACGAAATATCGATCTCCGAAAAAGGGATCGATAACCGACCGTTTATACGAAGTGTATTATCCTCGGCCATACTCATTTCATGGTTGGAAAGAAGATACGCACGTATCCTGCAAAGATGATAAAGAGTATTACAAGGTGCAGACCAATGCGCACAAGTACTCCGCTGCCGGAATCGACTTTCGAGATGACCTTTAAAGAGCCGCGAATGATTGGTTCGAGAACGCGGATCGCAAAGGCAAAGGCACCAATGACGCCGATCATAAGAAAAAGCGCTTTAATATAGGGCGAGAAATCGAGGTGTGTAATGGCTTCCGACATGATCCCTTCGATCAGGCCCAGCACTAAGCCGGTTTCGAGCAGTACGAGCGTGCGGCGGGTTGGTACTGCTTTCGATGCTACTCGGGCCGGAGCCGATCGGGTGGTGCGTTTACTCATCTGCAATCGTTAACCCGGATAAGTGGTGTAGGGATTCAGCGGATATCTGGAACCTCGTTTGCAGGGAGCCCGTTAGTCACGCGCCGTTCATAGCGGCAGTCGAAAGTTTAAAGGGGACCGAGTCCCACGCAGCGCGGACGCGCCCAACCGAGTCAGGTCCGGAAGGAAGCAGCTCTCAGCGAGGTCCACGGGTGACGTGGTCAGCTTGGTCCCTTTTTTTATTGATTTCGATTCTTTACGGATTTCGATTTGGTATCTTAGCCTCCAGTTGCCTCATGAGCTTGAGGAGGTCGTCCTTTAAGAAGGGCTTCGATATGAAGGCACTGCATCCTACCTCGATACATTTTTCAACATCCCGGCGCGAACTGTAAGCCGATAGAGCGATGATCGGTGTGGTCGCGTACCGTTCTATTCCGCGCAATAACTCTGTTAGTTGATATCCGTCCATCCCATCGCCAAGCCGTAGGTCCATCAGGATGTAATCGTAGTCCTGTTTGAGTGCACGCTCCAGCCCTTCTTCTCCGGTCTGTGCCGTATCGACGTCATACTGCGTACGCAAATAATAGTATACCAGATCAGCTAACCGATCCGTGTCTTCGATATGCAGCACACGATAGCGTCGAGGTGTACTTTCTGCTAAAGATGGGATCTGTTGAGCGGCTTCCGGTTTCAGGCGGACTTCGATAACGGTCGCGTCCTCTTCTTCACGAATATCCAGAGGGGCATTCGCGAAATCGGCAATGGACTTAATTAATCGAAGCGCGTCCTTGCGCGTGAGCATGGAGCAGGGATCAATGATTATATCGCAACGAAGTCGCAATAGTTCGCAACCGCTGAAGCAACAGCAGAGCAAAGCGAGAAAGTCCCGATGTTCTGTGTTATCCCGAGAGACGACTGGTAATTAGTGTCATAAATTCGGTCCGAGTTTTCGGCTCACGGAAAGAACCGAGCATTGCGCTAGTGGTCGTAACCGAATTTTGCTTTTCAACGCCTCGCATCATCATACAAAGGTGATGTGCTTCGCACACGACGGCGACGCCTTGCGGTTCAAGATATTTATTGATCGCATCCGCGATCTCTCGCGTCATGCGTTCCTGGACTTGTAGTCGGCGAGCGAACACTTCTACGATACGAGGTATCTTTGAAAGGCCAACGATCTTGCCGTTCGGTACATAGGCGATGTGCGCGCGGCCATAGAACGGAAGCAGGTGATGCTCACACATCGAGAAAAAGTCGATATCCTTTACAACGACCATCTCATCATAGCGCTCTTCAAAGACGGCGCCATTCAATACTTTTTCGATATTGGTCGTATAACCGCTCGTAAGGTATTCCCAGGCCCTGGCAACACGATGCGGCGTTCGCCACAGTCCTACCCGTTCGGGATCTTCGCCGATCTCCTTCAATAATATCCGGGTGGCTTCGCGAATTTCCGGATTGGAATTCGGTTCGTCCTCCGCAGGACCTAACGTGCAGGGAGAGGAGAGCAGATCGTCGCGTTGTTTGGGCGCAACTTCTTCAACATCGAGCGTGCGCTCGGGTAGTGTGGTAATGGGCGTCATATCAGTTAGTGAAAAAACGGTTGGTCCGTGTTGGATTGGCGTGCTTCTCCAGCAGCGGCATATAGATGGGGCAGCTCGACCGGCTCGCCTAAATATTCTGCATAATTGTTATCGCTCTCTGCTACACGGATCTTATGCAGGCGACCTTCAGTAATATGCGGCTCGAGTAGCCTCCAGAACATGACGGCGATGTTTTCTGCTGTCGGAATGATGCCGGTAAATTCCGGTACATCGAAATTCAGGTGTTTATGATCGACCTTACTCAGAATGACCTCCTCAATGATCGCGCTAAGCTTTTTTAGATCGATAACGTAACCGGTCTCGGGGTCCGGCTGTCCTGCCACGGTCACTTCTATGGTATAATTATGTCCATGCCCGCGCGGGTTGTTGCATTTATCGAACACGGCCTCATTTTTCTCCTCGCTGAATTTTGGATTATACAGCCGATGTGCTGCTGAAAAATGCGCCTTCCGAGTGACGTAGACCATTGGATTCCTGAAGCTGAATTACAAATTAGATGATCCCGGCGGATTAAGGTTACAAAAGTACCGACACTAAATCCAAATACCTTTTGGGTTGCCGCTAATTACTTAGTTACTCACTAAAATCTTTTACGATCGACTCGCGCTGTTCGTCCGTTAGCCGAGTGAAATGATGATAATTCGGATGTCGTATCATAATGCTGATGTCTGCCTCACCAAAGCGCATTCGCTCGATATCCTGGTCGTCGAATTTCCACCGAATATATTGTACGGCCGATATCCGCCCTTCTTCAGATTGCTCTTCATCGAAGCTCGCGGGGATCTCCTTTTCGCCGATAACAAAAAACACCGAATCGTTCGTCAGGCCGACCAACGAGTCAAGAACAGGCTTGATCTTGTCCTTTTCTGTTATCTCGATGAGTAATGTAGCGGAAAGCTCATCCTCGGTAGGAAGCAGATGGCTATAGACATCGATCTCGTGCTGAATATGCTCATCGTGCACCAGCCGTTCGGTGCGCATCATTTCCTGGATCTGAAACAGCACCGTGTCCCGATTCTCAAAGACGAACGTCATGAGCGGCCCGACAGCGATCCGCCGGTGCTTCTTTAGCTCCATCACTCGCTTGCGGTACTCGGGGCGTGCCTTTTCGTATTCCGCAATATTCAGTATGTCTGACAATTCTATTTTCACTACTTCGTAATATTGTTTAATCCGAGCGCTTTATATACTATCTCGATCGGGTGAAGGGCATGCTCGCCAGTGCCTTCTTCGATATGAAGATGCGCGAGAGTACAATCGCCTGCGACGATGGTGGGTTTGTCCTTATCGATAGCCTTGAAAAGCTTCTTACCAACGTCCAGGGATATTTCGTAATATTCCTTCTTTGCGGACCACGCCCCATCGTGTCCTGAGCATTGCTGTACCATTGTGACCGTAACGCCGGGGATCATCTTCATAAGGTCCCGTGAGTTGAACCCGATGTTCTGTACTCGAAGATGACACGGTACATGATAGGTTATCTTCTCGGCAACTGACGTGGTAAACTCCAGCTTGATCTTCTTTTCGCGATGGAGCCTCATCAGATACTCGCACGGATCTAGCACCGCCGCCATTACGCGTTTCGCGTCCTGCTTATTTGTTGCATAATGATCGTACTCGAGCCGCAGCATCATCGAACAGCTCGGGCTCATCGTAATGATCTTGTACCCTTTGTCCACCCACGGTAAAAGCCGAGCAATATTTGCGTCGACGGCTTTAGTCAGCTTATCAAATTTCTGCGCTCCCAATTCCGGCATCCCGCAGCATTCCTGTTCCGGCACCGCGACCTCAATGCCAAACTTCTCCAAAATTTCCACATACTGCTTGCCGATCCACGGCTTGTTCTGATCGAGCATGCAGGTATAGAAGAGCGCGACTTTTTCGGAAGCCGTGCGCTCCCCCTCCTCTGAAAGAGGAGGGGGTTGGGGGGCGGAGTTTTCGGGATTGGCTAAAACCACCTCCTGCTCCTTCCTTCTTAAGGAGGGGGTCCTGTTGTGCCACCACTTATGAAATGTCTCCTTGGCATAATTCGGAAGCTTCTTGCGCCGGTCGATGCCGGTAAGCGCTTCCATTGCTGCGCGACCGAGTTTATTATGTGCCCCAAAATTTGCAAGGCCTGGCGCGATGCCAGCGAGTGCACCGGCGCGATCGTTATCTCCGATGATCTCATCGCGCAGTTTATGTTTTAAGGATTTGGGTTGCTCTTTCGATTTGATCGCATCCGCGCGTAATAGTAGACGCGGGAAATCAAGCATGTACTCATGCGGCGGAGTGTATGGGCACTTCGGATAACAGAGCTTGCACTGATAGCAATAGTCGACGGTGTGATCGTAGTCTGCCTTCTTCAGTTGCAGAACCGGATTCTCTTTTCCATGCCCGGCCGTGGTAAGTTTGTCATCCTCTTCATCAATGCGATCGAAGAGATCGACGAACGGGGGACAAAGGCCGTCGCATAAGCGGCAGCCATTGCACACATCGAGAATGCGAGTAAACTCCTTCTGGAGATCGGCAGCATCCCAGTAGAGAGGGTCGTGAATATCGAAGGTCATCGGGAGAAGGATAAAGTAATGGGCAAAGGGTCAACGAAATGTCGAAGACCCCTTACCCTATACCAAAGGCACTTATGCCGTAATACTATCGCTTGCTTTCTGGAAGCGGCCGGCGTGTGATTTTTCGGCGCGGGCAAGCGTCTCGAACCACTCGGCGATCTCGTCGAAGCCTTCTTCGCGAGCGGTCTTCGCAAAGCCGGGGTACATTTCGGTGTACTCATAGGTCTCGCCAGCGATCGCGGCCTGCAGGTTCGTCGTCGTGTCGCCGATCGGAAGTCCGGTTGCCGGATCACCGACTTCTGCCATATATTCGAGATGTCCGAAAGCATGGCCGGTCTCGCCTTCAGCCGTATCGCGGAAAACACCGGCGACGTCCGGGTAGCCCTCGATATCGGCCTGACGCGCAAAATACAAGTAACGACGGTTTGCCTGCGACTCGCCTGCAAAGCCTTCCTTCAAATTCTCCAGGGTCTTGGATGATTTTAGATTTGCCATAATACTTTGATGAGTAGAGTGTAAAAAAACAGTCCTCTTAGGCTTTGCGACGACAGACGCTGCAAAGACCATAAAAATCGAGATTATAACTTTCCACGGAGGCTTTCATCGAACGCTCAACATCGTGGATCGCTTGGGGGGAAAGGCTGCGATCGATATCCCACACGGTGCGGCAGCTGCGGCAATAGAAATGCTCGTGTGGGCCGGTGATGCCATCATAACGCAAAACATCCCCTTCAAATTGCACCTCCCGGATCTTGCCTTCCTCGGCCAGCAGGTGCAAATTCCTGTAAACCGTTGCCAATGAAATATTTGGCAGCTCTTTACGAACGAGGTGAAATACCTCTTCGGCCGAAGGATGCGTTCGCACCATTTCAACCGCGTGCAACACGGCCGAGCGTTGCTGAGTAAGACGCTGCGATTTTGAATGGTCGGGCTTATTAGGAATCATTACTGATAAGAGAACTACGGGATAAAGCGAGAGATTCCCATTCGCTAAACGAAGCACACGCTATTCAAAGCACTACATGCTATCCTTTTTAGTTTTAAAGTTGGAGTATTTTCTAATATATGATCCTATCGCTCTCTACCTGGAAGCATGGCTTCGAACCCAATCGAGTCACATTCGAATCTTTAAGTAAGGGCAAAAGCGCGCTCGACGCTGTTGAGGACGGTGCGAAATATTGCGAGTCCGATCTTACATGCATGTCCGTTGGGCGTGGGGGTATCCCGGACACCGAAGGCTTCGTCACGCTCGATGCTTCGATCATGGATCACGAGGGCAATTGCGGGGCTGTTGCATTCGTGCGTAATTACGAACACGTCGCTTCCATTGCTCGCCGAGTGATGGAAAAAACGCCGCACATTATGTTGGCAGGCGATGGCGCAGAGCTTTTCGCCGAGCGTGAGGGATTTCCGAAAAGCGAATTAATAACAGCGAAGGCAAAAGCGCTTTGGGAGGAATGGCGTAAGCAGCCGGATAAACTTCACGTCCGTCTTCGTCGAGCGCAGGAAGGTGAACATGAGTATGTGTTCGTGAAAGTAGACGAAGAGGGAAAAGAAGCTGTTGTGGATCGTAACTCTTTAGCCGCGCGGCAAAGCGGAATGGAGTCGCATGATACTATAGGTATCATCGCTATGGATGATCGTGGCCGCCTCGCCGGGGCGTGCACGACGAGTGGACTCGCATTCAAATTACATGGCCGTGTTGGCGATTCTCCGATCATCGGGGCCGGGCTTTACGTCGACGGTAAATACGCCGCCGCAGTTGCTACAGGTACGGGCGAGCTTATGATGCGAGCATGTTCGGCTTTTCATGTCGTTGAATCGATACGGCAGGGGATCGAGCCAATTGATGCGCTGGAGCACGCCCTTGATCGCATACGAACAGATAGACATTTGAAAGACGATATGCAAGTTGGGTTAATGGTCATTCGTGCAGACGGCGCGTGGGCGGCCCGCGGCCTTCGGTCTGGTTTCCAGTATGCAGCAGCGAGTGACACGCGTGCAAATACGTTATATGACGCAGAGACTGCGATCGTTCGAGATGTTGTGCAGCAGTTATAATTAGTTATGCACCAATTATAATAATTGATGGAGAACTTAGCTCTTATTACAGGCGCTGGTCGTGGCATAGGACGAGCTATTGCGCTACGGCTTGCGTATGCTGGTCACCCGGTGGTGCTCGTTGCACGGTCCCATAACGAGATCAGTGAGCTCCGAAACGAGATCGTGGAGCGTGGGGGAAAAGCTTATGCAACCCCATGCGACATCAGCGATTCTGCGGAAGTGAATCTTCTTAAGGAGGATGTCGAAAGCGATTTGGGCGCTGTGCGAATACTCGTTAATAATGCCGGTCTTGCTCCTACGGCGAAGTTGCAGGATACTACGGACGAGATGTGGCGTGAGACGTTCGCTGTGAATACGGACGGTGCATTCTATATCACACGGGCCTTCCTGCCGGGGATGTTGAAGGAGGGCGGTCATGTTATATCGATCGCTTCCACTGCAGCGCTCGCCGGATTTCGATATACGGCTGCTTATACAGCCTCCAAACATGCACTGCTCGGACTTATGCGTGCTCTCGCAGCAGAATTCAAATCGAGTGAAGTAAAATTCAGCACAATCTGTCCCGGCTTTACACGTACACAGATTCTCACGAAAGCAATGCAAGCGTTAGCGGACCGATCGGGCAAGACGCTTATCGAAGCAGAAGGTATCTATGCGATGATGAACTATGAAGGAAGGCTCATTGAGCCAGAGGAAATTGCCGGTACAGTTTATAAGGTTATTAACGATCGCAACCTTATCTCTGGGTTGGCGTATCACGCTGATGGAACGGTAATTGACGGTACCGAGTAGTGAAATAAGTAACGCGAAGTGAGGGGTGGTTTACAGGGCGTTACGAAACAGAAAGAAAACACTATTGCGAGAAAGTTTTAAGTATTTCGAAACCCATAAAGCGCGAGAGCGGGCAGCTATTGTAACCCTTATTCGCGCGAACGATGAAGAAACCAGGCAGGAAGCATTAGAGCATTTAAATGAGCTCGCCCTTCTTGCCGACACGGCAGGCGCCGATGTCCTCTATCGCATGACGCAGGAGCGTCCTACTCCCGACGTCGCACTCTATCTCGGAAAAGGAAAAGTCGAAGAGCTGAAAAAGCATGTCGAAATGCTTGAGCTTCAGCTCGTGATTTTCGATGATGAGTTATCTCCGGTCCAGATCAGAAATTTAGAGCGAGAGATCAATGTAAAGATCCTCGATCGGCCAAGTTTAATTTTAGACATTTTCGCAAGCCGGGCGCGTACTCGCGAAGCAAAGACACAGATCGAGCTCGCACAGCTTGAATATTTACTCCCGCGCCTTACTCGTGCCTGGACGCACTTATCGAAACAGCATGGTGGTATCGGCACCAAAGGTCCTGGCGAAACCCAGATCGAAACAGATCGCCGGTTAGTCAAAACTCGTATCTCCCATTTAAAGGAAAAGTTAGGTGAGATCGAGCGGCAGCAACATACACGTCGAAGCGGACGCAATGACGAGCTGACACGCGTTGCATTGGTCGGCTATACGAACGTTGGTAAGTCGTCGCTGCTGAATACACTGGCCATAGGAGAATCGGATGTCTTTGTCGAGAACCGGTTGTTTGCAACGCTCGACGCTACAACACGCGCGGTTGAATTTGCTCATGGCCGTCGTGCGCTCATGACCGACACGGTAGGATTTATCCGTAAACTTCCTCCGAAGCTTATCGCATCGTTCCGTACGACACTTTCGGAAGTGGATGAAGCCGATGTATTGCTGCATGTAGTCGATATTTCCAATCCTCAGTTCGAGGAGCAGATCGTGGTGGTCGGGGAAACGCTGCACGAATTAGGCGCGCATTTAAAGCCGACGATCATGGTCTTCAATAAGCTCGACGCACTGCCGGAAGATCGGAAATATCTTATTTCGGAATTACGAGCTCGGTATCCCCATGCTGTTTTTATATCTGCTGCGCGAGGGATCGGTGTCGAGCATTTAAAGAATGAGATCGAAAAAGTGATCACGGAAACCTCCTTCGAGATCACGGTCGAAATTCCGATGGCACATTATGATATCGCATCGCGCCTGCATGAATTAGGGGAAGTCCGTGAACGAGTGTTTTCGGAAACGCACGTTCGGCTGAGGTTGCGTGTTCATATACGTAACAAGGAGCGGGTTGAGCGCCTCCTGGCCACCGCTGCTTAAAAACTTCTGACCTTTTAGTCGTCCGTCACGACCACTCATCGAATGCGCAGAGAAGGCGATCATGAAGATATGATCGCCATAATGAGCATATTTGATAGATTTATAGAACGTATGAAAGCAACTTTGAAGTGGGATTCCGCTCTGCGGTTTATCGGTACGAATGAAAAGGGACATGAAACGGTGTTCGACACATCGAAAAAAGGTGGCGGCTTGGATTCTGCAGCCAGCCCCATGGAAACCGTCCTCGAAGCATTGGCGGCCTGCACGGCTATGGATATTATTCCTATCCTTCAAAAACGGCGCAAGACGGTTACCGATTTTTGGGTCGATCTGAATGCGGAGCGGGCCGATATGCCACCCAAAGTATTTACCAGGATCGAAATGGTAATTCATGTGGTGAGCCCCGATGCAAACCAAAGTGAGTTGGATCATGCGCTGGAATTATCGCATTCGGTATATTGCAGTGTAAGCTCGATGCTATCGCGAAGCGGATGCCGCATTGAAGCAAAGGCCAAGTTGGAGAAAGATTCTTTAGCAAAACAGCCTAAAAGCAGCCATTTAGCGAGTAATGTGACGTCTTGATTTGCTTCGGAACTTCTGGATTATAGAAAACCTTGTTCCACGTATCAGGCAAAGGGATTAGATGCTGGTCGGGATGGAATACTGCCCAAGATCTGATTTCTGACTCAATCGGCTGTTCTTTGCTTTCTCGTGCCCCCACATGCGCGAGTCGCTCTGGATTGTGAATGAATTTGCAGGTATAAGTATATACCGTGCAGCCTAACTGTTTCACTAACGTACTGCATGAGCAAAGCCCCGAAGCGAGCCGAAAAAGTAGTGGAGTCAAGCATCAGTGAACGAGCGTACCAAAGCTTGTTAGAAACTGCTCAGGGTCTTCATTTTCTCACCAATGCTGATAATTGTTTTACATATATCAGTCCTGCCTTTAAAACTGTTTTAGGACGAGATCCTGAATCTCTTATTGGTAAGAATCTTTCTACAATCATTCACAAGGATGATTGGATCGGTCTTCAGACCCAATTAACGTTATTACCGTGCTGCGATACACACTATCAGGACGTTCGACTTTTACATGCAGATGGTAGTAGCCGCTCTGCAAAATGTGCGATCAAGAACGAGTTAACGAATCCCGATGTCAAAGCTTTTGTCTGGAGTGCTGTCGATTATACAGATCTACAACAAAAGACGGTGGAGTTGGACGGTTCCAGAACTAATTTTAAGACCGTCCTCGACCACTCGAATGATGCTATATGCTCGGTCGATACCGAAGGGCGGTTGATCACGTTCAATTCCGTTCTTCGAGACATATTCCGTACGATCTTTAAGGTCGATCTGGAAGTAGGCATGCGCCTTAACGATGTGGTCCCTTCAGAAGAACAAGCGTTTTGGAATCCTATGTATGAGCGGGCATTCCGAGGAGAACGCGTCTCCGAAGAGCGCCGATATATTTCACCATACGGCGATGAAATAATTCAATTCACTTTAAATCCGGTTTTTGATGGAGATCGGGTTGTTGCTATTTCTGTCTTTGGCAGGAATGTTACAACAGAGCGCCGAATTCTCGATCAGATCCAATTCCAGGCGAATATTCTTTCGCAGACCGGAGATATTATTCTTGCCACGGATAAAGAAGGAAAAGTCACGTATTGGAATCCGGCTGCAGAACGCCAATTCGGAATTTATGCCAAAGATGTAATCGGAACGATTGGGCGAGATATAATGCCGGAATGGAAGCCCGAAGAGTCCTACGAAGCGATCGACTCGGCTCTCGCCGAGACAGGGAAGTGGAAAGGGTTATTCCGATTAAAAAGTACGGACGGCACCGAGCGTGTATTATCCACCTCCATTTATTCCTTAAAAGAGAACGGACAAGATACGGGCCGCCTTTCGATTTCCTATGAAATAACGGAACAGGAGAAGATTCAAAAAGCCCTCGCCGAATCGGAAGCGCAGTACCGAAAACTGTTTGAAGAGAGTCCGTTGCCCATGTGGATCTTCTCTACGGAGACGTTCAAGTTCCTTCAGGTCAATCGTGCCGCCTGTGAACTATATGGTTTCACCAAAGAGGAGTTTGCCGATCTCAATCTGTTAGATATTCGATTGCCGGAGGACCATCAGGAATTCTATGAGGAATCGATACAGCAAATACAGAATACGGGAAATGAAGTTTCTATTATTGTTCGTCATAAGAAAAAGAATGGCGAACCCATTTATGTCCAGATCTTCCATCATCTTGTAAAATACAACAATGAGGTTGCACGATTTTCTCTATTAGAGGATGTGACGCGACGCATGGAGGTCGAGCGCGAATTGCAGATCGCTAACGATCGGTATCGGTTGGCGTCAGAAGCGGTAGCCTCCGTGATCTATGATGTCGATCTGAAGACCGGACACTCCGACCGCACGCGAGGATTATTGAACTTGCTGGGCTTTGAGCCGCAAGAAAATGGGGTCGATTCGATCGATTGGTGGTTCACTCGAATTCATCCCGATGATGCGGGGAATGTTCGTGCGCTGCTCGATAAAGTGCTGCACTCCGAACGTTCTTACGAAGCCGAGTACCGGATGCAGCATAAAGACGGTCGCTACATTTACGTATGGGATCGCGGAGTCGTAGCTCGAGATGAATCAGGTACTGCAATACGTATTGTCGGCAGCACACAAGATGTTACAGAACTGGTCCTCTCCAAGAACGAGCTGCAAAAATCGAACGAACGGTATCGGCTTGCATCCGAAGCCATTACTTCCCTTATATATGATCTTGATTTTGAGACAGGATACTGCGAGCGTTCATCTGGCCTAAAAACACTCTTGGGATTTGATCCCAAAGAGAGTCCTGAGATCAGTACTCTTGAATGGTGGCAACAGCGTATTCATCCAGATGACCTCGATCGGGCCAACAGCGCGATCGAAAATATTCCTGCCGATCAACAGATCTGTGAAGCTCAGTACAGGGTGCTACACCGAGATGGCCACTATATTCATGTATGGGATCGTTGCCGCATCTCTCGTGACCCTATCGGCAAGATCGTGCGACTGATTGGAAGCACGCAGGATATTACCGCAGAAGTACGGGCAAAACAGGAGATCGAAGAAGCGAATGAACGGTATCGCTTAGCATCGCAAGCCGTTACTTCCGTTATTTACGATTGGAATTTACTGACGGATGAGTGTATCGTCTCTCCCGGCATGATCGATCTCCTCGGATTCGATCCAGTACAATCACCCGAAATTCAGCGGGCAGAATGGTGGTCGCAAAAAATTCATCCCGACGATCTGCCATTCGTTTCCCAGATCGTGTGGGATGCCATACAGGATAAAGCTGCCTATGAAGTAGAATTTCGCATGCAGCATCGCGATGGCCACTACGTGTATGTTTGGGACCGTGGTATTATTCAGCGGGATCCCACCGGCAAGGCAATACGCGTTGTTGGAAGCACCCAGGACGTTACCGAAGAGATTCGCATCAAGAAGGAGCTTCAGTTAGCGAACGAGCGATTCCAGCTTGCTTCGGAGGCGGTAACATCCGTTATTTATGATCTCGACGTTACGACCGGCCGTTCCCAGCGATCATCGGGACTCAAACTCTTATTAGGTTTTGACCAAAACGAAAACCCGGAAATAGGAACCATTGAGTGGTGGCACAGCCGAATTCATCCGGAGGATGTCGAACGCGTAAAGGGTACTGTTATTCGTCCTGATCAACGTCTTTATGAGGCGGAGTATCGGATGCTCCACAAGGATGGCCACTATATATCCGTGTGGGAGCGGGGAAGGATCGTACGGGACAAAGAGGGTAATATCATACGAATTATTGGAAGTACCCAGGATGTGACCGCCCAAATCCAAGACAAACTTGCTATCGAGCAAGCGAACGAGCGATTTGTACTCGCTTCTAAGGCTGTCACGTCCGTGATCTACGATTGGGACTTATGTACTCACTCGGTTGTAGCCAATGGGTTCTTTGAAATGCTGGGCTATAGTCAAGAAAAAACGACGGTCGAAAGTGCGAAGTGGTATCACCTGGAAAGTTTTGCCGATTCCGAAATTCATGCTGAAGACCGGGAGCGAGTTCGAGATACCATTTGGTCTGCGATCAATGGGGACAAGACTCTGTATGAAACAGAGTTTCGAATGCAGCATCGAGATGGCCATTATGTCTACGTGTGGGATCGAGGAATCATTCAGCGTAACGCCTCAGGTGCAGCTGTGAGAATAGTCGGAAGCTTACAGGATATTACGCCTCGAAAGCGAATGGAAGCCCAATTAGAGCAGGAACGCAATCTTGCTATTCTGGCGAAAGAAAAAGCCGAAGAAATGACGCGGCTGAAGTCGAGCTTCCTGGCAAATATGAGTCATGAGATACGGACGCCCATGACGGCCATTCTCGGCTTTTCCGAACTATTGCATGAGCGGATCAAAGATCCGGAGCTTGCGGAACATACTGCCGTGATCGAGTCCAGCGCGAAGCGGCTGCTTGTAACGATCAATGGAATTCTCGATCTTGCGCAAGTCGAATCCCGCAGTATTAAACTTTCGCCGGTAGTCACCCCGATCAATAGTGAGATCCGCCGCATCTGTTCCCTGCTCGAGCCACTTGCTTCGCAAAAACAGATCAAACTAACGTTCACTCCGTCAGAATCTTCCTTCGAAGGGTTCGTCGATGCAAAACAGTTGGACCATGTCGTCACCAATCTGATCGGTAATGCGATAAAGTTTACCGATACGGGCTCTGTCCAGGTGAAGGTCGAAGGACCCTTCGAACGAGAAACCCCAATACCTTTAGTACCGGGCTTCTCATCCTACTCATCGGGTAGGACGCCGGTTGGCGAGCATTTTACTATTACGGTAGAAGATACTGGTTTTGGGATCGCCCCGGAGAATCTGCCGCTGATCTTCGAAGAGTTCAAACAGGAATCAACCGGATATCACAGAAGCCACGAAGGCACAGGATTGGGGCTCACTATTAGTAGCCGGCTTACTGAAGCAATGGGTGGCTCCATAGAGGTTCGTAGTGCTCGTCATGTTGGAAGTACATTTATCGTTCGTCTTCCAATTGGTGATGTTCCCGTTTCAAAAGCCGACGAGAAACCGAAGAAGAAGATCGTCCTGGTTGAAGATTCTTTAGAGACGGTAAAGCTGGTGACCGCTATACTTGGGCAGAAGTACGATGTGCTCCATGCTCGAAGCATTGCGGATGCGCGAGGTCTTTTTAAAGAACTTGTACCGGACCTGATCTTTATGGATATTAATCTTGGTGAGTTCACCACTGGTCTGGATCTTACAATAGAACTTCGACAGCATAAGTCCTTTCGCAATGTTCCGATAATCGCGATCACTGCATATGCTATGCAAGCAGATCGCAAAATGGCTCTCGAAGCTGGCTGCACCGATTATATCGCCAAACCCTTTACGCGCTCGCAGATCGTAGAAATTGCGCAGCAATACCTGGTCGCGCAATAAATGGGTGGACTGGTCTGAATTCCATAGTTTTCTATCATGAATTTCTATCGGAACCGAAGATAGAAAACTAGTGTCTTGCCCGTTGAATTGGAAACCGGCCCCATACAGTTTCCATTGTTCGCTTACTCTTTTTTACTTAAGGCAACGACTAATACATTGCTCTCAGGGGCCATTGGTTGGGTATCCTCGAGCGGTGTCGAAGTCAGTGAATGATGCGTATTTTTTTTGATTTGATGCGCATCATGGCGTTTGGTTGCGAATAAACGCCTGCTTTTATCAATAAGAACTCATGCGGTTCATGGACCGCATGAAGGGTTCTGCTATGGCTATGCTCTCTTCGCGTCAGCATGGTCTTAGTATTATCGGCCATTCTCATGGACGAAGATCCCGATGATTGATGACTGCAGGATACGATCGAAATGTACAACGAGTGGACTTTTTCAGCAATTAAGGACGTCAGCGCGTCCTGTATGGGAATTGCTTCGATGAGCCGACGCTCCTCGGAAGAGACTGCTCGCGTTCGCATCTGGTCGACGCCGTTTTTAATTGCCCTTCTCGTTTTGATCGTCCCACTCGTTGCGTCTTCACAGGTTCGCCAGGATAAACTTTATATCGATGACGGTAACGGCATTTGGTCGATCATAAAAACGCGTCCGCTCTCCGGCAATCAAATTGTTTATATACCAAGCGGTGCCAATAATGCGAATCTGATCATCAGCAACCTGGCCGGTGGACAGACGATCGATGGTGGAATGACCATAAACGGAGGCGCCACGATCAATGGTGGTGCTACGATCCATGGAAATGTAGACATCACCGGGACGTTCACTTTTTCTTCGCCTGTTCCGGCAACATCGGGTGGGACTGGATTCGGTAGTTACACTGTCGGTGATCTTCTCTATGCTTCGTCGACCAGCGCGCTCTCGCGATTACCTGTCGGTTCCTCGAGCCAGATATTAGGGGTTTCAGGTGGGGTGCCGGCCTGGGTGAACGCTGGCGGTACGATCACTAACAATACGAATACTCCGGGTGCTCTTTCGTCCAATCCAACGAATAACTATTCGGTCGCCTCGAACGGGACCTACATTCGCTTATCGAATGGAACGGGAGGCTCGGTAGACCTGACGGGTCTCAGCAATTCTGGAATTTCCGATGGCAGGGTTATTACGCTTGTCAATACGAGCACCGATGCCATCGTGATCAAAAATCAAAGTAGCAATTCATCCTCCGGCAATCGATTCGATCTGCCCGGGGGCAATGATATCATTCTCGGTAAACAAGGTACAGCGACCTTCATCTATGACGGCACGCTGAACGATTGGGAGTTGATGTCGACCAACTAATTTTTTTAACCATCTCATCCCTACATAAAATGAATGCAAGAATATCGATCCTGTTTGTGACAATCCTGGCTGTGGCGTTAGGTGCCACGAGCGCACAGTCCCAAACATACAAACCTGATTGGGCAACGAAGATCGTGCTTCCAAGCGGAGGTACCGATCCTTCGAACCTATTTACGATCACTGCCGGAAGCATTACGGGCGCACATTCCTGGACCTTGCCTACGGGCGATGGCGGCAATGGCTGGGTGCTGACAACTAATGGGTCTGGTACACTTTCCTGGACCAACCCAGCTTCCGGAATTACCCTGGCTGGTGACGTGACCGGTTCTGCGGGCAGCAACGCGATCGCAGCTACCGTTACCGCCGGTAATGACATTGTCGCTGCCTTAAATGCACCGGCAACAGCCAAGTCGATGAATGCGGATGTGCTTAATTATGGCAGTACGCTTAAAGTGGCATCCCATGCGTTAGATATCGATCTCTCTCACGGTAATACTTGGACGGGTGACCAGTTGCTTCCGGCGGATGCTACACAGGCAGCAAACCTCGTTAGCTCGGTCAATGCTTCGACGTCTACGAAATCGCTCAACGCCGACGTATTGAATTACGATGCCACCCTTACGGTCGGTACGCATGCGCTCGGTCTCGATCTGACCCATTCGAACACCTGGACGGGAAAGGTCGTCGTTAATACCGGTGCAGCAAAGGGACTCCAATATATTGATGGTAATCAAGCCGCCGGTGCGGTCCTGACCTCGGACGCCAGCGGTAATGCGACATGGACGACGCTTTCGTCGGTTGGCGTAACCTCAGCGACCGGTACCGCCCCAATTCAGGTCAATGGTGATAACTCTTCTCATTCTGGAGCGATCACAATTTCCGCGACGACTGGAAGCCTGACATCTACCGGGTCCAGCATCACGGTCACCGGTACCGGCAATACACTTGGTGCGAATATCAACGCTGATATTAACACCGCACATGCTAATTCGTGGACGGGCGGTCAAACTTTCACTGGAACCGCATACTCTTCGAACGCGCCAACCGCGCTCTCGTCTGGTACCACTAATGACTGGAATCTCGGTGCCACTAACACGTATTTTATGATCACGACCGCTTCGAGCGCAAACGCGACCATTACCGGTATTACTGGTGGTGCGGATGGCCGAATGATCGTGCTCGTCAACGCGAATAGTGCTGGCAATATTACGATCCAGCATGACGACGGTTCGAGCTCCACGGCAGCCAATCGTTTCAATCTGCCGGGTAACTCGGATATCATTATGGCGCCGGGTGGCACTGCGACGTTCATCTACGATGGTACATCAACCAACCATCGTTGGAGGATGATCTCTGCGCAATAAATGCGTCGATAGGGAAGAGGTTAATTCCTTTGTCGCCTCTTCCCTAAAATGGAGATCGTTTTTAGTCGTCGTCTGATCTTGTTGTAATGTTGCGTTTATTCGCGTTACAACTGATTTAGTTGCGAACTATATATTGATTTTGTTGCGGATATAAGAAGATAGAAAGAAACAATCGTCGCCTCACATGCGGGGAATAGTATGATGCGTGCTTCGGGACGTATTCCTGCTATTCATTCTGCAATGAAAACTGTGTGATGTGTCGACCTATACTCTGATGAGAACGTATATAAAAATTCGAATTTTGCTTGTTACGCTGGCCTTATGCTCATTCTCTGTGCCGGTCAGTAATGCGCAGACGTTCTTCAATCAGAACGCCCGTTCTCTCGTGTTGCTTGGAGGCAGTACGGATGTCACACATACGCTGGTACTTCAAGCCCCATCACTCTCCAACGGATATTCCTTGACGCTGCCAGGCGCTAATGCGGTTGGATTGTTGCTAAATGATGGTACCGGTTCGCTTTCCTGGATCAATATTCTAACTGGCGCTCATGGCGGTACCGGAAGTCAGTATGTTACCTTTACCGGGCCCACGAGCGCTCATACATATACTCTTCCCGATGCAGATGCTACACTACTATCTTCTGGCACTGGAGTCCAACTTCAATCGACTACACCAGGCACTCAGCAAACGGGAAATATAAATATCAGTGGTACTCTGCTTGCGGGCAAGATAGGAATTGGACAAACCTCACCAAATGCAACGCTCGATCTCAACGGTACTTTCGCTATTCGTCATGATACCGCGACGATCAATGGAAGCAGTACTAACAATAATGTGAGTGCTGGTTCTACCAGTGAATTGCATATCGGTCTTACCGGTACCGCCGGTGCTTCGACCATTACAGGATTTTCGGGGGGGACGGAAGGTCGCCGGCTTCGCATTCGAAACCTGACCGGACAAAGACTGACACTTGCAAACCAGAACAGTGGAAGTTCGGCAGGTAATCAGATATTTACGGGGACCGGAGTTGATGCCACGATACCAACAGGGTCGACAGCGGAATTGGAATGGGATGATGCTACCAACGGCTGGGATCTGGAGTTCGCTGGCGGTACAATGGACGTGACGAGTGGGGGCACGGGTTCGACGAGTTTCACTCAAAACGGCATTTTGTATGGCAATGGATCGTCTCCGATCCAGGCGACGTCATCGGCGGCCAATAGTGTCTTAGTCACGAACGGCTCGAGCATTCCCTCGCTGAGTCAAACGCTTCCCTCCGCAGTTCAAGGGAACATCACATCATTGACGGGCCTGACAGGAGCGATCCAGTATCCGACGGCCCTGACCTTCGATGGTACGGCGTCGCGGACGATGACGTTGAACCGTAATACGGGTAACTCAACGTCCGGTCAGGGCCTGACGGTTCAAGCCGGAGCTCCGCTATCGGGTGCGAGCACGAATAACTTAGCGGGCGGCGACTTAACGCTATCGAGTGGAATCTCGGAAGGTACGGGGAGCAGTAACATTATTTTTCAGACTCCGTCGGGACAAGGGAGTTCATCGAACACGGATAACACTCCGGCGACCCGTCTAACGATCAACGCGACGCAGATGAATCTGGCGAGCGGTATGGAGTTGGATCAGAACGGTACGCAACGGCTCTCGTCGAGTGGGGCCGGAACGTTGGCAAGCCTGTCGCTGGGCAGCCCGTTGACGTTAACGAATGGTGGTACCGGAGCCTCGCTCACGGCTTCGAACGGTGGTATTTTTTATAGTACGGGAAGTGCGGGTGCTATCCTTTCTGGCACGGCCACGGCAGGGCAGATCCTTCGTTCGGGAGCAAGCGCCGCACCGACCTGGTCCACTGCAACCTATCCTGCGACGGCTGGTACGGCAGGCAATTATCTTCGCAGCGATGGTACAAACTTTACGTCATCGGCGATTCAGGCCAGTGATCTGCCAGGTTCGCTGAGTGGTTTTGCAAACCCCACAGCGAGCGTCGGTCTCACGGCTGTTAATGGCACCGCCACGACCGCCATGCGTTCAGATGCCGCACCGGCGTTAGATCAAACGATCAGCCCAACATGGACCGGTACGCACACTCATCAAAAAAACGCGATCGGTACGACATCAACGGATGCGGTTGCACTTACGAACACCACCGCCGCCGCCGCTGGTGCACAGCAATTCTCACCACGGTTGCGACTGACCGGTCAGGGCTGGAAGACCAACGCCACGGCGGCCAGCCAAAC
>JAJPIO010000013.1 GCA_021324735.1 Bacteroidota bacterium | reverse complement strand
CTTAGTTGTCTGGCAACTAACTTTCTCAAGCACACATACCGAGCAACGAAATAATAAAACATAGAATAATGTCAAAAAGTTCCCAAAAATAGGCAATATTTTGACAATTATATATTTTGGTGGGGAGTGTCGAGCGCGGACGCTCGACCTACGCACTGTGGCTCGTGTACCGGTGATCTCTGATCGCCGTTCGCGGGGACGAGTATACTCCAGCATTGTGGCAACCCACCGGATCTCGCGATCAGAGATCGCGAGTACACCTTTGTAGCAAACCCCCGATTATTCGCGCACCATTGGTGCGCTCAATACCGGGGGCTACAAATATTGCGTGCCTACGGCACGTTCTCATTCACCACTCAGCGAATTGTCGAGCGGGACGCTCGACCTACGCCGCTAATGATGATTTGCTTTCTCCGCTGAGACCCAGGCTGGCGGCATATCGGTGTGGTGTTCGCCGCCGTTGTTGCCTTTGTCTTCGTGCTTGGTAGCGTTCGGCAGTTTCGCGTAGAGCGTCGGTTTCGAGATGCCGAGGATACGCGCCGCTTCCGTGCGATTGCCATGTACGGCATCGAGCACGATACGAATATGCTCGCGCTCTACTTCGGCGAGCGAGCGGTTCCATTCGTAATGGCTATTCTGCTGCGGTGTATCGTTCGTCGTTGGTAAAACGGATTCATCGATCACATCCGATTTCGAAAGTACCACGGAGCGCGTAAGTACATTCTCTAATTCGCGCACGTTACCCGACCAGTTGTGCTTCTGAATACGCTCCATCGCTGTCTCCGAAACCTTGTACACTTTCGTGTGCAGCTCTTCGTTGATCTTGCGGAGCAAATTCTTTACAAGGATCGGAATATCTTCCTTGCGCTCGCGCAGTGGCGGCGCCTTGATCGATACGACGTTGAGTCGGTAGTAAAGGTCCTCACGGAAGCGTCCTTCTTCGACTTCCTTCTTCAGGTCTCGGTTCGTCGCGGCGATGATACGCGCGTTCATCGGCAGTGTCTTTTCACCACCTACACGCTCGAACTCGCGCTCCTGCAGAACGCGCAGTAACTTCACTTGCAGCGTCGGAGAAATTTCGCCGATCTCATCCAAGAAGATCGTACCATTACGAGCAAGCTCGAATTTACCGCGCTTGTCGGATGTAGCGCCGGTGAACGATCCTTTCACATGACCGAAGAGCTCGCTTTCGAGGAGCGTCTCGGCAAGGGCCGTGCAGTTGACAGCAATGAACGGCTCATCGCGCCACGGCGAATTGAAATGGATCGCGCGGGCGATCAGCTCTTTACCGGTACCCGATTCACCTTCGATAAGCACCGTAACACGCGAGCGTGTTACACTGCCGATCGTCTTGTAGATCTCGAGCATCTGCGGGCTGCGACCCACCAGTACATTCTCGAGCTTGTATTCTTCTGCTTCGGTCTTGCGGTGAAGATCGAGCTGCTCGCTGAGTTGCTGCGTTTCGATAAGTCGAGCTAAGATCTTCTTGAGTCGCTCGAGGTCGATCGGCTTGGTCAGATAATCATACGCGCCCTGCTGCATTGCTTTGACCGTCGTCGGCATATCGTCCTGACCGGTCATAAGAATGATGGTGATCTGCGGGGCGAATTCATGTACTTTCGCCTGCAGTTCGAGTCCGCTCATGCCCGGCATATAAATATCGGATAGGATGAGGTCGGGTTGGTCGACCTGCACGGCGAGCAAGCCTTCGTTGCCGTTGGCAGCGGTGGAAACAGTAAAGCCTTCGCGTGTGAGGAACCGCTCGAGGGTGCGGCGCGCGGTCACATCGTCGTCGATTACGAGAATACGTTTGTCTATGTGGGGTACTGCATGACCCATGCCATGGCCGCCCAAATTCGCATGTTCGTTCATGCCTTCACCTTTAGGGGATATTCGAGGTAAAACATTATGCCGGGAGTGCTACGGTAAACACGGTCGAGTATGGAGGTGCTAATGCCGGTTGTACGTCGACGATGCCATGATGCTGACGGACGATCTTGGCACTCGTCGCGAGCCCGAGACCCAGCCCTTTGGACTTGGTCGTGAAAAATGGTTTGAACAACCGCGAGCGAACCTCTTCGGTGATCGGAGGACCACTGTTCGCTACTTCGAGCAATAGTACTTTGCCGGAAGAGCTGATCGTTCGCCAGGAGGAATCTTCGCGGGCGCTTGCCGAAACGTTGACCAACCGTTGATCGCTTTGCTCGGCCGCTTCGATCGCGTTCTGTACCAAATTCAGCATCACTTGCTTCATTTGATCGGGGTCGAAACGCCCGGTAAGCTTATCGTGGTCGATCTCGACCTTCAGCGTTACATCGCGCTGTTCTGCCTGGAAGAGTAACAGCTCTTCTAATTCTTCTAAAAACTTGGAAAGGAGAACGCGCTCGTACCGCAGGTCGACGTTGCGCGCGTAGGTAAGTACATTCTTGACAAGCCCCTCGAGGCGTCGCGCTTCGCGGCTGATAAGCCGGATGGACTCGCGCTCTTCTTCGGTCCAGTGCGCTTCACTTTCCGCGCTGGATTCGAGCATGTAGATATTCATCGCAATGCCGTTTAGCGGATTGCGTATCTCGTGCACGAGCGTCGCAACGCTTTCGCCGATCGCGGAGAGTTTCTCGCCCTGAATGATCTGCGATTCGAGGCGCTTGCGCTCCGTTAGGTCGATCTCGACTCCTAAGAACCCTAAGCGTTCACCAGCTTCGGAAACAATAGAAGTAATGGTAAGAAAACACGTTTTTTCCGAACCGTGCTTGGTGCGATTGATGATCTCGCCTTTCCACTCGCCGCGGTCTCGAAGCGAGCGCCACATCGACTCGTAAAAATCCTGAGTAGAATATTGAGAACGTAAAAATCCGGTCCGTTGACCGACGATCTCTTCGCGGGAAAATCCGAACATTCGAACGAACGCATCATTGACCATGCGGATCACTCCTTTGGCATCCGTGATCAGCATTCCATCCGATGAATGCTCAAATGCCCAGCGAAGTAAGGCGCTTTCCGTCTGAGGCATAGCTTTTAGAATAGCAAGGCGACCAGCCTCGATATCACTCGCTGACGTGGCGGAGATACCGTTGGCGTCTATGCCAGACAAAGTCTCTTGTAAATTCACTCCATTACTCATACGGCCCTCGAAAAGACTTTCTGACCTGCTGCTTTTGCAATGTAAGCATCGAACTGAACTGCAATATTTCTGAGGAAAAATCGACCCAGGTCGGTTACGGTGATCGCATCGGGCTCCAGTTTACACAGACCATCGGATTCGAGACTTCGCAATCCCTGGAGGGATGATGCAAAGTACTCGTCAAAATCAATTTCGTACAAGCGTTCGATCTCGCTTTTTTCGACGCGGAGGTTGCACATCAACTGCATGATCACATGCTCTCGAAGCTGATCGTCCGCGTTCAGGGTATATCCTCGCTCGATCGGTAAGCGCTCGGCTTCGATCATGCGGTAGTAATCTGGTAGTTCTTTTACGTTCTGCGCGAAGGCCTGCTCGATGCGGCCAATAGCGGAGATGCCGAACCCGAAGAGATCTTTACCCCCCAGCGTCGAATAGCCCTGGAAATTTCGGTGAAGTGTCTGCGTGCGTTGCGCTTCGACGAGTGTATCCTCCGGCTTGGCGAAATGATCCATACCGAGATATTCATATCCGCCGTGGGAGAGCTCCTGCACGGTGAGTTCGAGCAATGCGAGTTTGGTTGAAGCTACGGGCAAAGTCTCGATCTGAATGAGATTCTGGTGCGGCTTGATCCACGGCACATGCGCGAAGTTATAGACCGCGATGCGGTCCGGCGAGATCTCTCGAATAATATCGAGCGTATTCTTGAATGTCTCGGTCGTCTGGTACGGAAGCCCGTAAATGAGATCGAGATTGATGCTCGACATTCCTGCCTCTCGGCACCAGCCGATGACTTGCTCGGTCATCGAGCGCGGCTGCACGCGATTGACGGCAACCTGTACATCGTCGTTGAAATCCTGTACGCCGACCGACGCTCGATTGAATCCGACGGTCCGCATTGCACGGATATGGTCCTCCGTCAATCCGCGCGGATCGATCTCGATGGAAACTTCTGCCTCCGGTGAGAAGTGAAACGTATTGCGGATGTGTGTGCCCAGGTCTTCGATCTCGTGAGGCAATAGATGCGTCGGGCTTCCGCCGCCCCAGTGCATTTGCACTACTACCGGGTCGTTCTCCAGCAGCTCGGCGGTCAGAGTGATCTCACGCTTTAAGTATTCTATGTATTCTGCGATCTTCTCTCTATTATTCGAGATCACCATCGTGCAGCCGCAGAAGTAACAGAGTGTGTCGCAGAACGGCAAGTGCACGTAGATCGAGATCTCCTGGTCCGGAGATTCCCGAGTCACCCGAACGATATGATCGGCATACGAGGAAGAATCGAACGCGCGCGAAAATTCTGTAGCGGGCGGATAGCTCGTGTAGCGCGGCGCCTGAATATCATATTTCTGGAATAAGCGAACGAGCTCACCTTGATTTGGAATTTCGCGGCGTGGCGGTGGTTTCCGATTTCGTTCGGACCGTGATAGTGGCTTTACGTTCGCTATTGCTGGCATTTCCGTGACGTTATAAGTGGCGATCTGCTACAAAAAACAATATAGCCCATGCGCTGCTTAGAAGTTGAGAACTTCCAGGCAAAGAGCTTGCGGGCGAAGAGCCTTCTATTCGGGGTAAAGGTATGCGGCTCATTGGTGTAAACTATGGGTCTCTTCCGGGTACGGTTCTGTCGGGCCGTTCGCAAAGTACTTCTCGAGCGCACGCGCTCTCGGAAAGAGCATGTTGTTCTCTAAGTGGATATGCTGGTGCAGGTCCTTGATCAACGCCTGCAGCCCTTTTATGACGGCATGGTGCATGGGGGTCGCACCGTGTGGTACTTTGAAATCGGAAAGCAAGCCTCGAATGCGGTTGAGCACTTGTGCGGTCTCGCGATGCTCTTCTTCCATTTTCTTCAGTGGGCTCTCGACCGAATGGAATGGTGCCATCGGACGCCGGCGGCTGAATTCTTTGGCCGAGGCTAATGACTTGAGATACGGAAAGAGGATCATCTCCTCTTTACGCATATGCTGTTCGAACTCGTGCGCCGAACCTTCGAAGAGCATCGAAACCGGCCGCAGGTACGGATACTCGTCCCCCTGAGCAGCGATGAGCTTCCGAAGTTGAGCCGCGAGGATCGGGATCGTCTCTTTGAGATACCGATGATGATTCTCGACGATGTATTCTATTAAGAACTCGACGTCCCAGAGGTCGCAGTGTAAAAAGCTGTACGACCGGGTACTTTCGAGCGTGCGTATATCGAGGAGGACGCTATCGAAATCGAGGCCTTTTTTAGCACAGGCCTCTTCGAGCGTTTGGTCTGCTTCGATGCTATAATCAATTCCTAACCGTTCAAAGAGATGGGCTAAGGCGCCTTGTTCGAGTACCATCTCTTTTATGCTGCGCGTTCGCATGAGGCATTTTCCTTCCGCTGCCGACGCCGGAAGAATGAACGCGACCGTAAAGAAATTTTACGGTCGTGGAAGAATCCTTCCGGTGTCAAGAAGCTATCGTTGCGAGAAATGCCGGATATTGAGGCTGATTCCTTGGATTTCTCGCTATGATTGTCAAATTTTTTGTCTCTCGGTATACTATAGGGAAAAAGCTGTGCCGTGAAGCATGAGGGACCAAAGCCGTTCAGGATCGCGAGTTTTCGGGGGGTAAAAAAAGAAAGGAGCGGTATTCACCGCCCCTTTGTCGCCTTTTTCTTGTCGTCTTTTAGGGAGGACTTGTCATCGGAATGCAAATCGTTTTGGGCCTCCCTTTTTCTTTTGTCGTTGTTCTGATTACGTCTATCTAAAGTATTATGCCACTAATAGCCAATTTTACCAGATGTGCTGAAACCGCCATTTTTTGAGCACTCAAGCTTTTGGCATTCGTAAAAACGGAGTAAGATATTTACGGCAAGTTCAAGAATCTTTACGGTAGATTTTTTTCAACCACCAAAAAATGGGTCATCGGAACATCCACTGTAATGACGCCGTTGTGTGCGCGCCTGAAGAAAGCGCGATTTTTGCCACGTCCGGGAAAGAATTGACGCAAGTATTTTGGAAGGCTGGCACAATGGTACTGCAGCAGTCTTGAAAACTGCCGTCCGCAAGGACTTCCGAGTTCGAATCTCGGGCCTTCCGCAGAAAAGTCCTATAAGCTCTTGTATTTCAATACATTATTGCCTTTCCAAATTATCCATTTTGAAAGGCTTGGCAACACTGTAGCAACAAATTCTCCGAAATAGGATGTGAAAGTGCACGATTACACCATAGAGCAACAAATTTGTTCAAAAACGAGAATTAACTTCTGTTTCCGATTTCGAATGGCCGGTTGACGCGTCTAGCCAATTCCGAAACGTGTGAATTTGCCTTCCCTGACTTGTGGGAGTTACTCATACGTTGAGTGTGTCTCCCCTAGATTTAATTTGAGCCATAATCTCTCCGTAGAGGCTCGGTGATTCGCAGGTCAAAAACTACGGCGATTCGCCCCAGTCGCTACACTTGCAACACAAATCGGTTAAACCATTTTTCCCTATCACTCACAAAGTTTGTAATTCGCCCCATCCGGTGTGGTTTAGTGTGTGCTTGTCCCGCTCATTTCGTGGATGAGGGTATCAATTATTTCGATTTGCTGTGCCAAAGATTTAGCACAGTATAAATACGGGAGGGCCGTGCGTTTCAGCTTCCGCGAGCGCTATTGACGCCAGAGTGTTTATTGAGAGTGAATCAACAGGTACTTCCTGTAATAACCGCGAAGCCGATTCCGGGCGATTGGACTGCATGAAATAGTCAGCGAGATCATAGGTGTACTTAAGGTTTAGAGAATCTCTACATCTTGCCTCTAAAGCCCACTTGACCGTCGAGGCATCATCTCCAAGCAGACTATAGCACCCAATTGGGACATATCTCAGCAAGATCGGAGTTCGTCCGCTCAGTCGGCGCTTCCGGCAAACCTTCTAGGATTCTAGACGCCTCTTTCAACCTATCGTACTGCACGTAAAATGCCGCAAGGTCCATCACATATTTCCCAACGTGTGAATTTGCCTCTGTTGCCCTCTTAGCCCAGATGATCGCAGAGTCACCCTGGTTTATGTAGGCGTAATAGCTTGCGAGGCGAGACATCATGCTTGCAAGTTCATCATCATTGCCCGGGTTTCTTGGTTCGAGACCGGACACGAGCGTCGCGAAGCGCGTGGGGAATGCGGTCGAAAATTGACGACCTGTCCTCAAGGCATACGGCTCATTCCACGAATGGAAAACGAAAAAGTAGAGAGCAATCCCACATAATAACGATCCACCAACAATCATAGTCAGAACCGATCTGCTCATGGCAAGCGATCGTTTTCGCAGATACTCCATGGCGAGGGCAACACACACTGCTGGCACGAAGAGAATCGCGATAATATGGGCCTTAAAAGTGAAAAAATAAATTACAATCAGTACTAACACACTTGTTTTCTGTTCGAGAAAACGGTACAACGTTATCAGGAATATTGTGCAGGCGAGGACGCCAAAAGCGTAGTTCTCCACGTGGCCGAAAAACATTTCAATAGCCCCGCTGCAGATACCAAGTATTGCGAGTGGAAGGCACATGCCGACACTAATGTATTTATTAACGAAAATAAGCCAGGCAACAACACAAAGCCGCTGCTGAGGTTTTGATGATCATCAGTGAGCTGAGATTGATAGGAGCTTGTGGTACTCCGGGACCGAGTGCTCGCTATTAACCCCAATTTGTTAAATAGCAATAGCTTGAGCTCTTTGGTCATGTTGTTTTGCAACACTTTGGCAACAAGGACAGCTTTTTGGCTTCCAACCCCGCCCTCAAAGTTAACACTTATATCCTTTTATAATAATCGTCGTAGTTTCGCAAGCCAATTAGAAGCTTCAAGCTGCTCAGGCACGCTGTAGAATGGGATAAAAAACAAGCCTTACTTGTAAAAAAAAATCTCAAAAAAATTTTTCCCTGTCAGGCGAGTGCTGGCATATTCGTTTTACAGGTGAAGCACTTAATATATTGCACCTATGAACAGCTCGAAGGCAAGATGCTTGTCCCTTGATTATTCACTTTGTCCTAAAAATTTATTTAGGCTCCGAATAGGACGAAGGGACTTCAACTTAATTGTTAGACCCGCTACCGCTCGACGTAGTACTGCTTTGTTTAGTATTCTTTTCTTAATACTATCATCATTATCAGTCTTTTCGCCAAAACTGTCAGCGCACTCGACTGAATATTTACAATCAACGGATCCTTTCTGTCATTCGGCTCTTCTTAACAGCACTATTGACCTTCGGGATATATTGTATCCCGTGCCAGATATTACCTGCCCGACTATTAGAAATGTTAATGTCGTCTGTGACAGTCTGGATGCCGACGGCCATGAAATCTATACTATATCTTTTGGAATTGCTGACGGGACTATCGATTCTATGGGGATCAGTTCACCTGACGGCTTTTTTTCTCCATCCACATTCTATAATGTCACCAATAGTACCACAATAACAACAACCTTTTCAAGCACATCGGGCAACCGATGGATCAAACTAGTTTATAAATCCACTGTAACGGATTCTTGTATTTGTTGTATTATGATACAATTACCCTTGTGCTCACACAGTACAGGGAAGATGAAGGTTGCACTTCAGGACCTAGAATGCGCTGGTTTTGATAAGAACGGAGATTCCGTCTATAATTTCGTGCTCGGGATCGACAATTATACTGGAGATCAAAAATCCTTATCAGTTTCAAGCTCTCAGGCAACGGTAAATTACTTTGGGCCAAGCATTATTCCATTTAACTCTACAACAACGGTTAGTGGGCAAATAACTGCAATTGGTATCTCCAGCCTCGGGCTCGATGTCCATTTACTTCCCGATACAGTCGATACCGGTGCAGATTCGGTTTTGTCTCTTTCGTTGCCGAGCGGGTGTGACGCTGGATATGCAAGCGCGATTGAAGCACCAGAGCAAACGGAAGAGCTACTACCGGCCAATCAACCAGAACAGGATTGTTCAAACGCAATTCCGGTCTGTAGGCAGTCGTACGTTCAAAACAACTGGTATCAAGGGGCTGGCCGTAATACAAATGAAATTGGTGGAGCAACGTGCTTGCTCGCTGGTGAAAAGAATTCCGTTTGGTATATTTTCACGACTCAAAGCGCCGGCACCTTTGGCTTCACACTTAACCAAGGCAATAATGATTACGATTTTGCTCTTTACGATATCACAGGTACAACCTGTGCTGCGCTACCCAATTTGATTCCGGTTCGATGTAATTATTCGGCGCGCACCGGCGTAAACAATCCGAACACTGGTCTTCAATGTGATACCATCTTCGGTGGTAACCTTTCCTACAGTGCCGGACAGCCACCAATGATGCCTGGAATTAACGTCACTGCTAATCGTACCTATGTTCTACTAATCAGCAATTGGAGTGTACCAAGCAACGGGTATACACTAACCTTTTGTGGAACGGCGAGCATAATTAATAATACCCCGCCCAGCATTTCGGCCGTATCAAGTCTTACCTGCGCCGGCAATACTATTCTCGTCACCTTAAACAAGCCGGTGCTATGCTCCACAATAAGCCGAAATGGTACCGGGTGGTCGATCACCGGACCGACTGCGATCACGGTCAGCGGTGCTGATGGCGTCAACTGCACTGCCAATGGATATACATCACAAGTTCTCCTTCACTTGAAGTTTTCGGCTTCATCCAATTGTGGTAATTATACTCTTTCCGCGACGAATACGAACACTATTACGGATCTTTGCGGCAATCATTTAACATCGGGGAGCCATGCCTTCAGTACGGCTGCTGCAGTCGCATCGTTCACTCTTCAAAAGACCACGTATTGCGCCGGCGACGATATCGTAATGGACGGCAGTGCGAGTCTCAATGCCGATCGATTCATGGTTGGCATTCTAGAAATTGATAAAAATGGAGCCTGGCACTCGGAAGATCAATTCTGGACAATCAATCAGGCTCCGGGCTCATCGATAGATCTGACCCAATTGCTCCAAAGCCATAATAAGCAATTCAATTGCGGAAGCCATTATCGAATAAAGTTAGCGGTTCAAAACTGTTGTACCAACTGGAGCGAACACGTTGTTTTTATTCAGATCAAATGTCCTGTCATTGATCCAGGCCCCAACCAAAGCATTTGCCGCTCCAGCTTGCACAGCGTGACGTTAGGAACTGCCGCGGTATCAGGTCAAACGTATCTTTGGGAGCCGGGCGGACAAACAACCGCGCAGATTATTGTCCTGCCTTCGCAGACAACCACCTATACCTTAACCGTTACAGGTAACGGATGCACGCAGACCGCGCAAGTAACGGTATTTGTTATCGAGAATCCAACTGTTTCCATCGTTCAATCCGGCCCAGATGTTTGCACGCAAATTCAAACATTAACCGCTGTGACTTCCGGCGGTGGCGGCGGTACCGTTACCTGGAGTCCCGGGGGGTCACATGCACAATCTATTCGTGCCGTCCAAATTGATTCGTTGGGTCAATCGACAACATATACGGTTACTTATTCGACTCCGTGTGGGAACGCTGTAGCAAGTATAACTCCACCATGTCGAGCACATTATATACCCCATGGCCTCTACTCTTGGAATGCATCGGACTTCTTAGTTCCGAATGCCTTCACGCCAAACGGGGATGGATTAAACGATTACTTTGACATTACCGACCAAACAGCGGCAAATCATTGTCAAAGACTGCCGTATGATGCCGTTCGATATGAATTCAAAGTTTGGAATCGATGGGGAGAGGTCGTTACGGACAAGAACGTAACGTCATCGACGGGTTTCGCAAATCAGACCGTACCACACTGGGATGGGACCGCAACAGACCACTATCATTACAAATGTCACTGGTATGATGATCTGTTCGGGCCCTCCTGCAAAGGACAACCTGGGTGGAAATTACCGTCCGACCTCTATCGATGGACTCTTGACTTCTACAGTTGTACCGGCTCATGGCTTGGTGAATTGGGCGGATATCTGTTTGATCTATACTAAGAGTCACCGAAACACTTTTACTAATCTAGTATCACACTAAACACCATCGTTATGAAGAACCTAGCATCTTTCATTCTTGTGGTTCTGCTCTGCGGTACAAGCAGCTTGATTTTGGCTCAGGAAGTATCAAATGCCCGAGAAAACCAGCCCTACTTTTTGAGTTATCAAGGTACGCTTGCCGACAGCAGCTCACATCCGATTTCTGACGGTACCTATCGATTTCATGTTAGCTTATACTCAAAATCGGACGGAACCCAAAAGATTTGGGAGGACAACTATTCTGTCTCCATCGAGAAAGGTACCTATAATATTCTGCTCGGCTCCGGCAATAAACCCCTTCCGGATGCTGCCACGCTCGATCAACCGCTCTGGTTGGGAGTGTCGATCGACGGCAGTAAGGAAATTAAGCCGTACAGCCAACTTACCGGGAGTCCATTTGCATTCAATGTTCCCAATGGTGCCATTACAAGCTCAAAGCTTGCCGATAGTGCTGTAACGGCCGATAAGATTGCTGCTGATTACGTCAGTTCAATCGCGGTGAACGGACAAACGGTAACTCAACGAGGTTCGGCGGTTAACTTTACAGGTTCGGGTCTCTCTTATGATCCGATGACTTCCAGTATTGTTGTCGGAGATGTCAACGAAAGTAAAGGATCGCGAAAAGGAGCTTCGCCTCAATCTGATGAGGTTATCGAAGGAAATCTTACGGTAAATGGCAATACAGATCTTGGTGGTAATGCGATGAATCCAACGATCAAGTTTACCGGTAAAGCATCCAGTGATCTTGATCTAAATGGGAATAATTTGAATAATGCTAACAGCGTAATGTTGTCAACAGGAGGAAGCCCGGCACCTGCCACGATTCAAATTGGTCCGCAACCGGTACCAAGAACCTACACGATTCTGGATGCTGGTGCTAATGCAAACTTTGTAATGTCAGAAGGTGTGCAAAATATTAATGGTACGCTCAATACCAATAACCTTTCCGTTGCAGGCTCTACCACACTTAATAATGGCGTTACTGTAGCTGGAGGTGGAGTCACGCTGCCAACGGGTTCCATCGATAATAGTGCACTTGCTTCGCCATCTGTTACGATCAATCCTGGACCGGGAATTTCGGGTGGCGGTGTCGTTACGCTTGGACAAGCCATTACACTTTCGAATTCGGGAGTCGTTGGCATCTACGGCACAACGAATCAAATAACGGCAACGCAAGCCTCAGATGGTACAGTCACACTTGCTACCCCTCAAGACTTGGCCACAACGTCGTCTCCAACGTTTGCTTCGTTGAGCGTTGCGTTAAAGGCAACATCGGCATCGACATTGTCAACAGACGTTAACACCACCTTGACCACCAAGGATTATGTGGACGCCAGTAATGTAGTGACAAAAGCGTGTGCAGTCGCCGATGCAAAAACCTACACGGATAACTCGATCAACGCTGTCACTGCTAGAACAATCTCAGCTGGGACGGGCCTTTCAGGAGGAGGTGATCTTACCGCAAATCGAACCATTAATTTAGCCAATACATCCGTTACTGCCGGGACCTACACCAATCCATCGATAACAGTTGATCAGCAGGGCCGTATCACTGCGGCATCGACCCAATCAACTTTGCAAGGCAGTACACTTCAGACCAGTGGGTCTTCAAATAATTTTGCCGGTTATGCAACCCTCCTGAACTCTGGTGCGCCCCAAACATCATTTACAGCAACCGTTTCCAATAGTGCTGTCACATCCAACAGCATTATTATTACAACCGTACAAGGGACCACAGCGACGCCTGCTGGCACGCTGTATACTGCTCTCATTCCTAATGGTTCGGTTACTGCCGGACAATTTCAGATTACCGTTCAGCATCGCGATGGTACTTTAATCGGTACGAATGAGGGATGTAGGATCAATTACATTGTAGTGAATTAAGCAAATAATGTCGGCGGGAGAGTTCAACTCCACTTCAATTTGAGGTGGAGTTTTATTTTTTAGAGAGGCAAACAGAATTATGACTTATCGAAGCTCACTAAACAGAATATCGCAAGATATTGATAGACACTTGAGGCCTGAATCTACCGGATGGTCCTAAGTTGAACAGTGGCAATCGCTTAAGAAACTCCGTCCGAGAGTTGGCAACCCCATGGCAACAAGGTCAAATGCTGCTCTGGTCGTCCCAACTAAACCAATTCCATTAACTACTAAAGATGAGCATCAATTACAATAAGTGAGTCGATCCATCGTGTCACTAATAATGCGAGGAAACTGCCTCGCCGCTCGTTCTTGCCGTCAGACTCCTAATGCAGCATGCCATCCATTCTCTTCGTTGACGACGAACTCTCCGCCCGCGAGAACTACCGGACGATTCTCGAACACTACAAGCACGAAGTGACGCTTGCCTCAAACGTTCGCGAAGCCGTCGCAAAATTATCTTCGAACGGCCCTTTTGACCTTATCATAACCGACATGCGCATGGGTGCTGAGAGCGGGCTCGACATGCTCCGAGAGGCTCACAAACTGGCGCCAGAGGTCGAAGTAATCGTCCTTACGGGACATGCGGAGATACCCAATGCCATCGAGGCCATGAAGTTAGGGGCTGCGGACTATCTCACGAAAGACAGCGACTATAAGGAGATTATGGTCGTGGTCGAAAAGGCGCTGGAAAAACGCGCATTAAAGCGGGAAATTGAGCGGCTGCGAACTCAATTGCGAAGCGAGCACTCGTTCCGAAGGATCGTTGGGAGGAGCGCAGCAGTTACGCAATTGCATGAGGTTCTTGAACGTGTGGCGCCGACAGAAGCGCGCGTTCTTATTACTGGTGAGTCGGGAACCGGTAAAGAGTTGGTCGCGGAGACTATCCACGCAAATAGCTCGCGCAAGAATGCGCCATTCATTGCCGTCAATTGCGGCGCGATTCCCAAGGACTTGCAGGAGAGCGAATTGTTTGGCTATGTCCGTGGGGCCTTCACTGGGGCAGAGCGGAACAAGACCGGCCTGTTAGAGTCGGCCGACCATGGAACGGTCTTCCTTGACGAGATAGGCGAGATGTCGCCCGAGACGCAAGTAAAGCTACTTCGCTTCCTGGAAAAAGGCGAGATCATCCCGGTTGGAAGCCCGAAATCGAGAGTGCTGGACGTTCGCGTGATTGCTGCGACCAATCGCGATCTCAATGAAGCCATCCGCGACCATTCCTTCCGCGAAGACTTATTCTATCGACTCAAGGTAATCTCAATCCACTTGCCTCCGTTACGCGAGCGGAAAGAAGATATTCCTATGCTGGCAGAGGCATTGCTTCAGGAGCTTGCGCCGAAGTCTCAGAGCAAAGTTCGCAAAATTTCAGATGACGCAATGGAGGCGTTGTGCACCTATGGGTGGCCGGGCAACGTACGTGAGTTAAAGAATGTGATCGAGCGCGCTATCATCTTTTCGGATGGCGACCGAATCGAACTCGAACACTTGCCGGAAGAATTGTTTGCGCGGTCGCTGACGACTTCCGCTGGCCCAACCGGAGAGATAATGCCGTTGGATGAAGTCGAAAAGAAGTATATCCTTGATTTGCTCGAACGGAACGGCGGCAACAAACTTCTCACCGCGAAGCAACTCAATATCGCTACGACAACGCTCTATCGGAAGCTGCGCATGTATGGTATCGAATAGCGAATCGCTATGAGCGGGTGTAGCGAAACGCCATAAACTGAAATCCATCTACGCGAAATTGTGCTCGAAAGGGCCCCGGCATATCCCATGCTACGTAGCGTGGAATTATGACCAGCATTCGCGTTCGCCTGTCTACCGTCTTATTAGCACTCCTCTGTGCCGGATGTGTGACGGTTTATGTTTGCCCAAATTCTGAGTCCTGCAAGGTGATCGGCGATTCGTCAAAGCACGTAAGCGTTGCTATCAAGTCGGGCGACTCCGTTCGGGTGCTGCCAGTTAGCAATCCACCGGTGTGGCATCCGCATCACGGGAAGTAAGTGGATACTTAGTACGTCTTGCCCGCCAGCATCTGTAAATGTTCGAGGATGGATGTAAGTGAAAGTGACGGGAAGTAGGTAAGTCCGCCCACAATGAGGATTACGAATAGCAGAATAAATCCGAACTGGATTGTATTCGTTTGGAAGACAAACGGAGATGGCGGAATACTAGGCTTTGCGCCGAGCGAGCCAGCGATAGCGAGCATGGCGATCACCGTGGTATAGCGCCCAACGAGCATAGCGATACCCGTGGTGATGTTCCAGAACGTTGTATTCACGGATAGTCCAGCCATGGCAGAGCCATTGTTGGTAGCGGTCGATGTAAAAGCATAAAGGATCTCTGTGAGTCCGTGAACGCCTTTGTTGCCAAGGCTGTGTAGTGTTGTCGGCAAAACAGAAGCCCAGGCGGAAAAACCGAGCACGCACAGGGTCGTTGGTAACAGCGCCAGCATTGCGAGTTTGATTTCGCGTGCCTGAATCTTTTTTCCCAAATATTCCGGGGTTCGGCCGATCATGAGTCCCGACAGGAATACGGTCAGGATGACGAATAAGAGCATTCCGTACAAGCCCGAACCAACACCTCCAAAAATGATCTCGCCAAGCATCATATTGACTAACGCGACCATCCCACCGAGAGGTGTGAAGCTGTCGACGCTCGCATTGACTGCTCCATCGGACACCGCAGTCGTCGCGGTTTCATAGAGCGCCGAACCTCCTATACCAAACCGAACCTCTTTACCTTCCATGTTGCCGCCAGGTTGCAAAGCCGTTGCATACCGTTCAATGCCCAAGGCATGCACAGAGGGATTTCCAGACTGTTCTGCGGCATACATCCCAAAAAATCCGGCAAGGAATAAGACACTCATCACGCAAAATAATACCCATCCCTGTTTGGGATCTTTCACCATGTATCCGAAGCAATATGTAAGGGCAGCAGGAATGAGAAGCAGACAAAATATCTGAATAAAATTGCAAACGGCTGTGGGGTTCTCAAAAGGATGTGCAGAATTAGCATTGAAAAATCCCCCTCCATCAGAAGCACTCAATAATTTGATGATCGCCTCACTCGCGACGGGTCCCATCGGCAAGATCTGTGGACTTCCCTCCAGAGACGTTACATGTACGTAAGGCGATAGATTTTGGATCACCCCCGTCGCGGTAAAAACAATAGCGCCAAGAACCGACAGCGGAAGCAAGATGTACAGGATTCCGCGTACCAAATCAACCCAGAAATTTCCGAGCCCTTCGACCTTCTCTCCGGCGATCCCTCGAATGAGGGCAATCGCGACCGCCAGCCCCACTGCCGCAGAGAGGAAGTCCTGCACCGTAATGCCGGCCATATCAGTGAAATAACTCATCGTTGATTCACCGGCGTACACCTGCCAGCTCGTGCCACTCACGAAACTGACTGCGGTATTGAAAGACAGCGGCGCCGACATTCCGGCAAATCCACCCGGATTCCCCGGCAGAAAGAACTGCAAGCGCATGAGGGCATACAGGAGCAGTGATCCTACCATACTAAACGCAATCAGGGAGAGCGAATATTGCTGCCATGTCATGTCCTCTTCGATATCGATTCGACACAGTCGATATATCAGGTGTTCTATTGGACGAAGAACGGGGTCAAGAACCGAACGCCCTTTTGTCAATACTGATGCGATATAGGAACCGAGTGGCTTAGTGACACTGAGAATGAGCAGGAATAGTGCGACAGCTTGGATAAAAGCCTGTGACGTCATCACGTCAATATTAGGATTGGCCGATTAAAACTCTAACGCCATCGATGATGTAAGAATCGTGCTCTCACCCACCGGACTACCATCACGAACAAAAATATTATCCTTGCTGGAATAATGCTTCGCCTCAAACCGTAGTGTCGCATGGTCGGATACAACATAATCGACATTCGCGGAATAGCCAAAGGTCTGATACCCGTTCGGTGTACCGGTGGCGACAATGACCGCGTTTGGATCGTTGTATTGCTCTCCGCGTATGCCGATTCCCCATTGCTCTGAAAGCATGTAATGAGCGATGACTGCGAAGGTGTACCAGCGGTTGTAGCTCTCACTGTGTGACGCAGTTTGCTCCCATCCGATATCAAATACACCGGAGATTCCACAGCTCTCATTAACCTGCCATAATACGTAGAAATCATGGAAGAAGCGCCACTGCTTCGCGCTATCCGGTTTTTCGTTGCCGTAAAAGGTGCTCGAGTTAAGCGTTAGTTTATTTGCGATCGTGTATTGTATCTGCGTCCCGAGAGCTTTATTGGAATTGGGATCTACGATGTTTTGCCATCCATTGAGGACGAACAATCCGAAACTCCACGGCCCATCCGGATCATAAACGGCTCGCGCTCCCGTCTCGAAGTACGGACTATTCTCGGCGCAGAGCGAACGCGTAAGCGTCCACTGGTCGTGACCAATTGCGGTTTCGATTCCAAAATGTGAGGAAAATACGCCAGCGTCCAGCCATAGATCTGGCAGTACTTGCACTCCACCGAACGCTTGATAGATATGTTGGAGGAGGGAGGGCTCCGCACTGTAATTGGCTATTGGATACGTTCCTGTTTGCATTCCAATCGTCGTTCGCATATGATTTCCCTGATAATCTAATTCGACCAGTGCAAGATTCAAGTTGAATTCGTTATGGCGATTATGGTTGAAAAGGTACGGGATATTCTTTGAGGACGGATCATTGAAATCGTATGCGAAGTATGGTTCAAGATAGGTCCAAATCTCGATCTGCGGAGACGGACCATGAGTTTCGACCGTGTCCCAGCTTTGTGAGTAAAGATTTGTTGCGCTACACATACTTCCTGCGCAAAGGAGAAGAGTTAGGCCAGCGACGTTCATGGCCTAATCGCTCAACAATCGAAAAGCCAATTCCGCTGGAAGCCCGGACTGCGAAAGTCCCCGTCGTAAATCGGTGACTCTTCGCAAAAATTTCTTACGAGGAAGAAATACTTATACAACCACGTGCAGCATTTCGAATTACCGACTATAGCGTTTCGCTACACACTGGCTTCGGGATGTGCGATAATTGCGAAAAATCGTTTGAGCTGGCGCGTGGCACGCGCTCTGTAAAGGCAGCCAGAAGCAAGTTACGCCTTTGCGATCTTTATGATTATCACGACACGCACCTTCGGTGCTTTCTTACTGGGCCTCATGCCCGTTCTGGCCCTTCATTCATATTCCGCACGAGCACAGGATAACGTTGCGCCTCAATCGGTCTCCGATACAGTAAAACCCGTCGATCCGTTTGCTTTCGGTGATTTCACCTGGTTGAATGGCAACGATCGTCGCCATACTGCGCTTCTCGACTCGAAATATTTCACCGGCGAATTCCTGCTCGATGTAAATTATACAGCCTCGAACCAACATCCGATCGATCATACGGTTAGCGGTTCGACCACGCTCGCTCGCGATAACGAGTTCGAAGTAAATCTTGTGGCTGCCGGAGGCGACTTCCATTACGATAATGTGATGGGCCGCATACTTCTCCAGTTAGGTACCCGCGCTACCGTCGTGCCACGAAACGACGTAAGCACATTTCATGGCCAATACGATCTCGCAACAGCCTATCGTTATTTCAGCGAAGGATACGCGGGATACCACTTCGATGTGTGGAATGGCATCAATGTGCAGGCCGGTATTTTCATGTCGTATGTGGGTCTCTTCTCCTATTACAATGCAGAAAACTGGTCGTATCAACCTTCCTTCACATCGGACAACACGCCGTGGTTTTTCAACGGGATGCGTGTGCAGATCTTCCCTTCGGATAAGCTGAAGATCGAACCGTGGATCATCAACGGATGGCAATCCTACGCGAAGTTCAATACCGGTCCAGGGTTCGGCGGACAAATTCTCTGGCGCCCCACCGAGTGGTTCCAGGCGCTCTCGAATAACTATTACGGTCACGATGCCCAGGACGTGCCCGACCGGTCGCGCTTCCATACCGATAACAGCATCGAAGTGCGCTACCTGAATAATCCGGGCAACAAGGGACTCTCCAAAGCCGCATTTTCGATCACCGGTGACTTAGGCGACGAGAGCGGTGGGGGGGTCAATGGCTTCCATAGCGATCCTGTTCTCGGTCCGGCGCAGTTCTTCGTCAGCGGTATGTTCTACAACCGCCTATGGTTTGCAAACGACCACATTGGATGGACGTTTGGTGGCGGCTTCATCCATAACCCTGGCCGTTATCTCGTGCTCGCCCCAACGGGCATGGCGAATCCACTTCCAATTTACACCACCACCGATTCGGCCGGTCAGCACACGTTTGTTGCGAACCCAACCTTCGGTGCGCCGGGCTCGGAGTTTACCGGATGGGATGCTTCGACAACGTTCGACTGGATGCCCGACGATTATCTTACTTGGCGGCTCGAATTTGTGCACCGTGAAGCGAGCGTACCATATTTCGCAGGACCAGGTGGAGTAACTTCTCCTGACGGTTATATCGGTACTCCAATTCCAGAGGGATGGGCACCCGATTTAGTCACATCAGAATCACGAATTATCGCAGCGTTGCTTTGCAGGTTCTAATTTTTCGGGATGAGTCTAAAGAATAGGTTCCCTGACCACTATTTGCAATGCTCCCCATAGCTGATATACTTCGTGGTTTACTTCCTGCCCCACTTACGGTGGGTACGGATGGAGTATTGCTTAACTTCCAGCCCACGTCCTATCGTGTTCCTTCGAAACCGGTCATTAGATTCAATTCGGCCTTCTACGCCGACAATCATAGTTCCTTGGAAGACGGCCAATCGCCAGAGCGTTTTCGTATTTCGTATGATGTCGAACGACTGCGGGAGCGAGCCGCCAAAATGCGAAGGCAACAGGCATTTAGCCGATCGAGCCGTTGGGTTGGCGGTGCGGAAGAGAGGTCACTCGAAGAATTCGAGCTGTCACAGAAGGGGAGGAATTTTCGTTTTCGCGAGAAACCAAAACGTCCTATGGCTTCTCGCCTTATCGAACGCGGGCTTCGCATTCGCATCCTTACCGGGTTTTCGCTTATCATTCTTCTGACGCTGGCAATCGCGGGGTGGTCATACCACCATATCTCGTATCTCAGTACGTCGGCCGAGCATGTATTCGTCGAGAATTACCGAACGATCAGCTACATGCACCAGATGGAATCAGCACTGGCGAACATGCAGGAGGGCGGTCCAGGCAGCCTTGCGGAAAATGACGCCATGTTTCGCAAGAACCTCGCGCTGGAATACAAGAACATCACCGAGGTTGGCGAGCTCGATGTAACCAAGAAGATCGATAGGGATTATGCGGCATATCGAGCCGCTCCATCGAAGGCACTTGCGGAGCACGTGCGTGCAGATTGCGAAGAGAATCTTCACCTCAATGAACGTGCTATGTTTGCCGGATCGAAAGCATTCAAAGCACAGGGGGAATTTGCGCGCACTTCCACAATCGGTATCACTCTATTGCTGGTTGCTGTTTCGATCTTTCTGGCTGTTGCGGTCTCGCGCCGAAGTCTCGCAGAGTTTCAGGAGCTGGACCGGGCCAAGAGCAATTTTGTCGCAACGGCCGCTCACGAGCTTAAGAATCCGCTTGCATCCATCAAAACAACGAGTAGAATACTCGCGGATAATATCGCCGGTCCACTTAACGAGAAGCAGTCGGGCCTTGTCGAATCCATTCGAACGGAAACGAATCGGCTGCTCAATCTTGTCCGCGAATTGCTCGATCTCGCAAAGCTGGAAGCGGGTACGCTCCAACTCGAACGGACTTCTATCGATGTGGAGGGGCTGATTGAGAGCGCGATTCTGCCCGTCAGTATGCGTGCCGAGGATGCTGGCGTTCTGATCGACGTAGCCGTAGACCAGAATGTCCCGGCTATGGAGGTGGATGCGAACAAGATGGCCTGGGCTATTACGAATGTGGTCGCGAACGCAATTCGCTATTCTCCACGAGGTTCGGCGATAACGATCCATGCCACCACGATCGAGCGAGAAGTTTGGATTTCCGTCAGCGATAAAGGAAAGGGAATTACAGAGAGCAACCTCGCTCGCATCTTCGACAAGTTTGTCCAAGTAGAAGAAGGCGCAATGGGCGGAGGCTCGGGCACAGGCCTTGGGCTTTCCATTGCACGGGAGATCGTGCAAGCGCACGGCGGGCGCATTTGGGCAACGAGCAAACTCGGTGAAGGTTCTACTTTCACGATCGCCTTGCCACTTCAAAGTTCTAATCACTAACACTATGGATGATCTGCTTTACATCGGAATTGCGATCGCGTTCTTCGCGCTCGCTATCGCATTCCAAACCTATTGCGAAAAAATATGAGTGGTGCAATCCTACTTTTGCTCGTACTTGCAGTTCTCGCATACCTGATGTATGCCTTACTGTACCCTGAAAAATTCTGACGGCCATGACGACCAACGCTATCATTCAATTTGCGGCGTACCTCATCGTGCTCATCCTGATCACGAAACCGATGGGGGTATTCCTCGCGAATGTCTTTCGTGGTGAGTGGACATTTCTCACTCCCATTTTCGGGTGGATCGAGCGCCTTATCTATCGTATGTGCGGCATCGATCCGAATTCGGAAATGAAGTGGACCGGCTACAGCACTGCCATGCTAATTTTTAGCGCTGTCAGTGGCCTTATTCTTTATGGCATTCTTCGCTTACAACAATACCTGCCGTGGAACCCTCAAGGTTTCGGCGCCGTCGCACCCGACCTGAGTTTTGGCACTGCGATGAGCTTTACGACAAACACGAACTGGCAGGCCTACAGCGGCGAGACGACGATGAGCTACTTCACGCAGATGGCGGGGCTTGCTTTCCATAACTTTGCCTCGGCGGCGGTCGGTATTGCTATTGCCGTTGCAGTCGTACGTGGTCTGATCCGTTCATCGGTGCAAACGATCGGCAATTTCTGGGTCGATCTTGTTCGCTGTACGCTCTATGTGCTGCTCCCAATCTCGGTAATTGCAACAATTGTCTTCGTCGCTGCCGGAATGATCCAGAATCTTTCTCCATACGTGACGCTGACCACCCTGGAAGGTGCGAAGCAAACCATAGCCATGGGGCCGGTAGCCTCTCAGGAGGCCATTAAGATTCTTGGCACGAACGGTGGTGGTTTCTTCAATGCAAACTCAGCACATCCGTTCGAGAATCCAACGGCGCTTACCAATTTTATTCAGGTCGTTCTCATCTTCTCCATTGGCTCCGGCCTTACATATATGTTGGGTCGCATGGCAAAAGACCAAAAGCAAGGCTGGGCGATCTGGGGAGCAATGACCTTCCTCTTCCTGGCAGGACTTGTCACCTGCTACGTAGCGGAGCAATCCGGCAATCCTATCCTCAGCAAGTTAGGCATCGAGCGCACAGCGACCGACACACAACCCGGCGGGAATATGGAAGGCAAGGAAGTCCGCTATGGCATTACACAGAGCACCCTCTTCGCCACGGTCACGACGGACGCCTCTTGCGGCGCTGTGAATTCGATGCACGAGAGCTTTACCCCTATCGGCGGTATGGTGCCTCTCTTTAATATTCTTCTGGGCGAGGTGATCTTCGGCGGCGTAGGCGCCGGGCTTTACGGCATTATCATTTTCGTCATTCTTTCCGTATTCATCGCGGGCCTAATGGTCGGACGAACGCCGGAATATCTTGGCAAGAAGATCGAATATCGAGAAGTAAAGCTCTCGATGATCGCGCTGCTCTCAATGGCGTTCTGCATTCTTGGTTTTACGGCGTGGGCCGTCGTGTATCCGACTGCGCTTAAGAGCCTCGCCAATCAGGGACCGCACGGGCTTTCCGAAATTCTCTATGCGTTCGCATCCGCAACCGGCAACAACGGCTCCGCCTTTGCTGGGCTTAACGCCAATACGCAGTTCTACAACGTCACGCAAGGGCTGGCCGAACTTGTCGGCCGCTTCTTCGTGATCGTGCCGATGCTCGCCGTAGCCGGAAGCATGGCGAAGAAGAACGTCGTGCCTGCATCCACTGGTACATTCCTGACCAATACGCCTCTTTTTAGTGCGTTGCTGGTTATGGTCATTCTTATCGTCGCAGGCTTGACGTTCTTTCCGGCCTTGTCGCTTGGTCCTATCCTCGAACACTTGCTCATGGGTGCTGGCAAACTCTTTTAATCTTCATGGCTAAACACGAAATACATCAGCAGAAAAAGCTCTTCGATCCGAAGATAGTAAAGCGCGCCAGCATAGATGCTTTGAAGAAGCTCGATCCCCGGGTGCTTTATAAGAACCCTGTAATGTTTGTAGTCGAGATCGGAGCCGTTCTCACGACATATTACTGGTTTCGGGATTTAGGTGGCTCTGAACAAGGCGCAGCACTTTTCTCTGGCCTGATCTCCGCATGGCTCTGGTTCACAGTGCTCTTCGCAACATTTGCCGAAGCAATGGCGGAAGGTCGCGGAAAGGCCCAAGCCGACGCGCTCCGAAAGACAAAGACGGAAACCACCGCGAAGCAAATTGGGAAAGATGGTAAGACCACAATGGTCAACGCTACGCTGCTTCGCAAGGGTGATATCGTACTTGTTGAAGCAGGAGATGTGATTCCTGGCGATGGCGATGCGATCGAAGGGATTGCCTCGGTCGATGAATCTGCTATTACGGGTGAGTCCGCACCGGTCATTCGTGAGAGCGGTGGTGACCGTTGCGCCGTAACGGGTGGCACAAGAGTGATTTCAGATTGGCTCAAAGTAAAGATTACCTCGAATCCGGGCGAGACGTTCATCGACCGCATGATCTCGCTCGTGGAAGGTGCGGCGCGTCAGAAGACGCCGAACGAGATCGCGCTTACGATTCTGCTTTCCGGAATGACGATTATATTCCTTATCGCCGTGGTCGCGCTCTTCTTCTTTGGGCAATATTTGTCAACGACGATCTCCGTTGTCGTCATGGTCTCACTACTGGTATGCCTGATACCAACGACCATTGGCGGTTTGCTCTCGGCGATTGGTATTGCAGGGATCGATCGCGTTTTGCAGCGCAATGTGCTGGCCATGTCGGGCCGCGCTGTAGAAGCCGCCGGTGATGTGAATACCTTGCTACTCGATAAGACTGGGACGATCACGATCGGAAATCGCATGGCGACGGAGTTCATAGCAGCGCCTGGCGTAACACTCGAATATCTCTCGCAGACGATACATTTATCCAGCCTTGCCGATGAAACGCCCGAAGGACGAAGCATAGTCGCGCTCGCACAGCAGACGGTGAAGGAGTTACCCGCAGAGCTTCGCAACGCAGAAAAGACCTTTATTCCGTTCTCTGCGCACACTCGAATGAGTGGCGTCGATATTGGAGGACGCGCAATTCGCAAAGGCGCTGTCGATGCTATCGCGCGGCTTGCTGGACCAACCGGGATGCCGGACGGCCTAACGCAAAGCGTGAATGCCATTGCAACATCGGGCGGAACACCGCTCGCGGTGGCAGAAGACGGACGCGTGCTCGGTGTTATTCATCTCAAGGACATCGTGAAGCAGGGTATGCGCGAGCGGTTCGATCAATTGCGTGCGATGGGGATTAAGACGGTAATGATTACCGGCGACAACCCGCTGACGGCGAAAGCCATCGCAGCCGAAGCAGGCGTCGACGACTTCCTTGCCGAAGCAACGCCGGAAACAAAGATGGCTCTCATTCGGAAAGAGCAAGCGAGCGGAAAGTTGGTAGCAATGACGGGAGACGGCACGAACGATGCGCCGGCGCTCGCGCAGGCCGATGTTGGAGTGGCCATGAATACCGGCACAATGGCTGCGAAGGAAGCAGCGAATATGGTCGATCTCGATAGCAATCCGACGAAGCTCATCGAAGTCGTGGAGATCGGCAAACAACTTCTCATGACTCGCGGAGCACTCACGACCTTCAGCATCGCCAACGACGTAGCGAAATACTTCGCGATCATTCCCGCCATGTTCATGGGTGCTTTCCCGGTGCTTGGGGCTCTCAATATCATGGGGTTGCACACGCCGCAAAGCGCTATCCTTTCGGCGGTCATCTTCAATGCGCTCATTATCATTGCGCTGGTGCCGCTTGCACTAAAAGGCATTAAATACCGACCATTGGGGGCGGCAGCGGTATTGCGACGTAATATTCTAATTTATGGCGTGGGTGGTGTGATTATCCCTTTCATTGGCATTAAGGCTATCGATCTCGTAGTCGCAGCATTCGGAATCTAAGGAGGCGTTCACAATGATGAAGACAATAGTTACCTCAATTGTCATGACGATCGTACTGACCGTGCTCGTCGGCATTATTTATCCACTTGCCATGACGGGAATTGCACAATTGGTATTTCCAAAGCAGGCCAATGGCAGCCTCATAGTGCACGATGGTAAAGTGATCGGTTCGAAGCTAATCGGCCAGCAGTTCGGAAGCGAGAAGTTCTTTCGTTCGCGACCATCGGCGGCGGGAAGCGGATACGATGCGGCTAACTCGGGCGCTACGAATCTTGGCCCTACCAGTAAAGCACTTATCGACCGCATTACGCATGACCGTGATTCGTTGCAGAAGCTCTATCCAGAACTTGATTCCGTACTGCCGGCAGATATGTTGACGACTTCCGGTTCCGGACTCGATCCAGATATTAGCGTTGCCAATGCAATGATGCAAGCTAAAGTCGTCGCACGAACGAATAATCTGCCTCTCGATACCGTTACGGCACTGGTGAAGCACCACATCCAGGGGCGCGATCTGGGATTCCTGGGCGAGCCTCGCGTCAACGTGCTTGAGCTTAACATGGATCTGTTGGATCATCTTAAACACCCGTGACAGAAGCGCTTTCGGTTGAAGACCTGCTCCACGAGATAAAGTACGCGAAGGAAAGCCCGCTTCGCATTTATCTCGGTGCGGCTCCCGGCGTTGGGAAGACCTACCGAATGCTTCAGGACGGCAATACACTGAAACGCAAAGGCGTCGATGTTGTCGTTGGCTACGTTGAACCCCATGAACGGCCCGACACGATCAATCAAATTGGCGATCTCGAAGTCATTCCTCCCAAAGCGATAGAGTATAAAGGCGTGACGCTTCGCGAGATGGATACCGAAGCTGTTATTGCACGGCGTCCCGAAATCGTCCTTGTCGATGAACTCGCACATACAAATGCGCCCGGTTCGGTGCATAGCAAGCGATATGAGGACATCGAAGACATCCTGGCTGCCGGTATAGCCGTTTTTAGCACGTGCAATGTCCAGCATTTGGAGAGTGTCCACGATATGGTGGAGCGTATGACCGGGGTGGAGGTAAAGGAGCGCGTTCCCGACACGTTCTTCTCACTCGCGCGAGAGATGGTTATCGTCGATGTGACGCCGGAAGAACTATTGGAGCGGATGCAGCAGGGTAAGATTTATCCGGTCGATCGGATCGAACGTTCGCTCAAAGGCTTCTTCTCGCGCAGCAATATTAGTATGCTTCGCGAACTGGCGTTGCGCGAGTTGGCTAACGATGTTGAACAGAAGGATAAAGAAGCGCGACACGACACCAATACACCGGGTACCGCGACCAGCGGTGAAAAGGTGCTCGTCGCCGTGCCTGCAACATCGGCAGCTCAACGGCTAATCCGACAGGGTTCACGAATGGCCGGTCGAATGAATGCCAAATGGATTGTAGCGTTCGTCGAGCCGGAAGGCAATACTATTAGCGAAGAACAGGCAGTGACTCTTCGCGACGCATTCACGCTTGCGCGCTCCTTAGGAGCAACAGTCGTGCAATTGAGAGGCCGCGACATAGCTGATACCCTTGTGGACTTCGGCAAACAGGAAGGCATTACGCAGTTCGTAATCGGAGCCACACAACGTGCGTGGTGGAAGAGACTCATCTCTCGTTCGGTCGTCGGCGAATTACTCAAACAGGTTGGGGAAGTCGGCGTATTCGTAGTGCCGATGAAAAAAGATGGAGAAGAAAGTGAGCCGGTATTCCCTTCGGTATCCTCCGCACAACCACATGAAGGCAGAGTTCTTTTAACCGATTATATTAAACCTAACTGCATTGTCGCAAATCTTCGCTCCGTCGAGACAGTAGAACAGACGATTGCCATATTGATTGACCAACTCATTCAAAACAACCCCGAGCTTGCCGAATACCGCGCTGAAATCCTCGACATGATCATGCGCCGCGAACGCCTGATGAGTACCTTCCTCGATACCGGCATTGCCATTCCGCACTCGGCAGGTTTCGAAGCGATTACGGACATTCATGCAATTATGGCGCTCACACCGCAAGGCGTTATGTCGTTGGGTCGGGATGACAAGGCCTATATAGTCTTGCTGTTTCTCTCACCCGCTGTTGGCCGCGCCAATCATCTGAAATTCCTTGCTTCGATAGCGAGAGTGTTTATCGACAAAACAACGACAAGAGAGATCGCAAACCTTGATTCAGGGATTGCTGCCTTTGACTTTATTTCCAGAATCGAGTCGCTTGGCCGGCAGCCGTAGGTAAGTCGCCGAGGTTCGTAGACTCCATGCCGGAGTATACGGCATGTAGCTTAAGTGCTTGCAAGGCAAGATCTTAGGGATTAACCACAGTTGGTGTGGCAGCAATGTGGCCACAAAAGTCTATACACGCACCACAGTGACCTTATCTGAGTCCGAATTCCGCAATAAGAGCTGGACGAGATGCCAAGAGCCGCTCAATGTGACTTTCAGGCCACATTTCAATACGGAGAGGATCGCCTGACTGATTCTTACGTTCGATGTACTGAATGGCATCCTCCGAAAAGCGACCACTCGTTGTGATTGTCAGAACGTTGATCTTGGGTGGCTCCCACAAAGTCATCTGACCTTCTAGAGTCTTAACGTCCGCCACGTTTATACTCTTCGACAGCCAATGCCTACACTGAAGGATAACGCGTGATCTAAGTACACCTGCCAAAGGATCATTGACGACCCGATAGACCGAAATGTCCCGACCCCGATCGGGCGCATTTGTCCGTGTAAGCCATTCTGGGTTCTCATAGCCTGACTCACTGGAGACTAGTGAAAAGATAAGTCTTTCAAAATCCTCAGATTCTAGTTTCTCCCACTTCAATTTGCTCGTGACCAGTCCTCGTGGTTTACCCTCGACGAGTTCAGAGAGATCTGCGACACCGACAGGGATAGGGTCAGCAGCGCCGTATACGGACGTTCCAGACCGGCTTTCACCGACGGCCAATCCATTTGTGTGATGTCCGAAAGGTCATGTGATTCACCGAAGCCCAAATGCCTTCGAAGATCTGTCCATCGCACCGGACGTTAGACACTACTCCCGAGAAGCGCATCAAGTTGATCAACGTAACTCCTTAGAACTTCCCAAAGTGAGTCATCTATTGGCTTGGATATTTGGCCCTCATGAAGATTGTGATGCACTTCTTCGACTGCTGCCTCAAATCGATGCAATCCGGCGATTCTCTTCAAATACAAGCCATTCTGTGGCACTGATTAGTACGTAATGGCACTCAGAAACGCTCCGAAGCTCCGAGTTCGAATCTCGGGTCTTCCGCAGAAGATCGGTCCTTTATTTAAGGTCTTCTTGGTCCCCTCAATATGCTCTATAGTATTACTAGACTTCACGACTCGCGAATAATCGTGGAAGTAATTATTCGTGCCGTAATGCTTCGATCGGATTTAAGCGCGCGGCTTTCATTGCAGGGTACCACCCGAAAAAGACTCCAACAGAAGATGCTGCTGCGAACGCAAGACTCACGGCTTCGGGTGAAATAATAAGTCTCCATCCGTTCTGATTCGATACGACTTCGCTTGCGGTAAATCCCAAGACCACACCGATCAATCCTCCGGCCAGGCTTAGTATTATCGCTTCGGTCAAGAATTGGGAAAGAATCACGATCCGTTTTGCACCGATCGATTTTCGAATGCCGATCTCACGCGTTCGCTCGTTCACGCTCACAAGCATAATATTCATGATGCCGATGCCGCCAACAAGAAGAGAGATCACGGCCGCCATGCGCAGGAGATTGGTCATTGTTTGAGAGGATTCCGCAGCCGCTTGTGCCATTTCGACTTGAGACCGCACGCGAAAATCGTCGTTGCCGGTGCCACTCAGCCGGTGTTCGATGCGAAGGATGCGCGTAACGTCAGCGATCGCTTGTTCGGTCAGGTCGGAAGAAGCGGTACTTACAAAAATATCTTCGAGCCAGGTAATACCCATAATGCGTCGTTGAACGGTCGCGAACGGCGCCAGAATGTTATCATCCTGATCCTGGCCGAATGCATTCGAACCCTTCTCTTTTAGGGTTCCGATCACGAGGCAGGGTACGTCCTTAATGCGGATGGTTTGTCCGATAGGATTTTCGCCATTAGGGAATAGCGCGTCGGCAACCGTTTTTCCGAGGAGGCACACTTTTCGTCCGACGCGGGCATCGTCATCGGAGAACATTTCGCCTCGGCTCACCTCGTAGTTGCGAATGCTCATGATCTCCGGAGTACTTCCCGTTATACGGGTGAGCCAGTTATTATTACCGGCAATGACCTGTGCGCGGGTATCGACGGATGGGGCGATGGCTGTTAAATAGGGTGATTGTTGCAAGGCCTCTGCATCCTTCTCGACGAGATTAACGCTGCCTCCTGCGCCGGAAGAAATACCGGCTCGCTGGGTCGGTCCGGGATCGATCTGCAACATGTTCGACCCCATCGAGTTGATCTGCCCAGCGATCATTTCCTGAGCGCCCTGGCCGATCGCCGTCATCGTGATCACTGCGGCAACCCCAATGATGATGCCGAGCATTGTAAGCAATGCTCGCAATCGGTTGCTGGCGATCGACTGAAACGCCATCCCTAAGCTGCTCGCAAAAACTGGCCACATCTTATTATCAAACGGGCAGGGAAGAACAATCGCTCATTAGTACGTGATAACCTTGCAGAAGCGATCGAGAAGTGCCATCACTCTGTAATCGACTATCAAATCACTGAGCACATAGGTTAACGGTTTTCTTTCCTCCACGCAACAAATTGCGTTGGACTGAGTGTTAGCTTGCGAAGCCTAACTCGAATCTCCAGTCTTCCGTACGCGTTAACCAGATGATGAAAGATGGAAAGAACACGCGAAGAAACCGCGTCTTATGGGTTGTCCTCTTTCATTTCCTATCGTTTGTATCCTTAAGTTCGGCGAGCGCCCAAACCCGCCCGATCTACATCGGCGGCGGCATTACCGGCGGATTCAATTTCCACGACCTTAACGCCCCGATCATTCGCAATGATACGCTCTGTGGCGTATTTCAAAGCGGGACGAGCATTCTGCCAAGCGGATTCCTGACATTCGAAATGCCGTTGGGCGATCCGGCGTCATCCTTTTGGATCGCCCCGCGTATCGACCTTTCGGGACTCGGTGCCCTCATTTCAGCGCCAGCTGCAGACCAGGCCCGCGCTCGTGCTCCTGATAGTTCGCTCGTGCCGGTCGCGCGTGCCTATCATCTCGATGCGAATATTCTTTCGCTTGGCGCCGACCTCTTTGTAAAATATCCGCTCTTTAGCCGGTTCTTCTTATTTGGCGGACCGAGTATCAGTTATCTGTTGCGCCGGGATGCTACGCTAACGGAAGTAATAACCGATCCTCCGCAGGCCGTTTTTCCTGGTACCGGCTCGAACAGCCGTTCTGTTCCAACTTCGACGGTCTGGAATTCGACGGGCCAAATACTAAATAGCACGAGCATTCTTGCCTCCGCCACGCTTGGAGCTTCGTTGGATATTCCGCTCTCGCCTAAAGTAGTAGTGGCGCCGGAGCTCAGTGTGCGTTTCCCGATCAATAGCATTCGCACCGATTATAAGTGGCATATTACAACGGTCTCGCTCGGTGCCGCACTTAAATTCGATATTTCGCCGGAGCCGAAATTAGTCGTAGTTAAACCTCCACCGCCGCCGCCGGCACCGGAGCCAGCAAAGAGCGAAATGTCGGCTACGGTAAAGATATCAGGAGTGGTAAAAGATAGCGTCGGGGTCGAACACGAAATTCCGGAGCCGCAAATTCGCATCGAAGAGTTTTTGCGACGTGAAGCGTATCCAACGTTGAACTATGTCTTCTTTGGTGAAGACAGCGCCGTTATTCCAGCCCGGTATCATCTATTAAAGCCGGAAGAAGCTTCGACGTTTACGGTTACGTCGCTTTCCGGTGCCAGCTTGGTCGATGTCTATCACGAAGAGTTGAACATTCTCGGCAAGCGCCTCGAGGAGAAGCCCTCTACGTCTATTACAGTCACGGGTACGAATGGCGCGAGCCCGAAAGAAGCGGCGGATACCTCGCTTGCACGTCGGCGTGCAGAAGCTGTGCGAGAGTATTTGGTGAATACATGGAAGATCGATCCGAGCCGGATACGAATCCAGACCGAAAATCTTCCTCGCAAGCCTTCGAGCACAGATACCAAAGAAGGAATGCAGGAGAATAGACGGGTAGAGGTTACTTCGAACGATCCAGCGTTTCTCGATCCATTGGTGGTCGAAACGATCGACCGAACGATGAATCCGCCAAAGATCCGAATGCGGACGACCGAGTTCTCCAGGCTTCCACTCGTTGAGAATACCTTATCGCTTACACAGGGCGATCGCGTGCTGACGTCCTTCCGAGAGCCGGGACCAATGCGTGAATGGAATCCGAAACCAGAAGACTTGCCCCGCACCGATTCGCCGCTCGTCGCGACCGTACACATGACGGATTCCATCGGTACGACGTTCGTCGCGACGGATTCGAGTCATGTCGAGCAGCTTACGGTTCGCAAGAAGCGCGAAGAGCGCCGCGCCGATCGTATTATCGAACACTACAATCTTATTACGTTCGATTTCGATAAATCCGATCTCGATGAGCGCTCACAACGGGTGATCCGAGAAATTGCACAGTCGATCACACCGAACGATAAGATCGTTATTCGCGGCTACACCGATATTACCGGCGAGCGGAGCCACAACTTCGAGCTTTCGCAGGCGCGCGCGCAGGCGGTGGAAACGGCGTTGCGGTCCAGCTTAGGAGATAAAGCCTCATCTGTTGTCTTCCAAACACAGGGGGAAGGGCAGCTTAATCTGGTCGATAATCGCCTTCCGGAAGGCCGGTTTCTTTCACGCACTGTTTTTGTAGAACTCCAAAAACCGGTACAATAACAACCAATGGCAAGCGGTGAACGGAGAGTGGTAAGGGAGGTGTGGCGCTGTAACGGCACTATCCGGGATTCGCACGCGGTTGTCTCGGGAGTGATGAAGCGCGCCACTCAATTACTTTTTGTCGTTCTTGCAGCTCTTGGTGCTGGCGCAGCTTCCGCGCAACCGCAGGTCTCTTACATTACTCCGGATGCCGGCGCACCCGGGATGTGTGTCGCGGTAGAGATCGTGGGGCCGGCGGGCAATCAAAATAATTTCGGACAAGATCAACTATGGACCACGGATTCTGTAGTGTATCTTCCACGACCGAGCGATCGAAAAATGGTGCGGTTGGGTCCTACGATCGTAAGCTGGAACGAGCAGCTCATCCAGCAGATGATCCTGATCGAACCTAATATTCCTTCCTCTGATACCTTTATATACCTTGCGGTCCATCGCAACGGGCAATCGACTGGCAATATCATGTTCCGGATCATTGCGCCGATACACTTGGGTGTAGTTTCCGGCGGAGGTACCTTAGGATCGAATCCGTTTGTGCCGCGCACCCCTGCAAATACGATGATCGTCGACTCGATGATCTTGCAAAATGGTACCTATACAATTTCGCAAAGCGATCCCGACCTTGCGACTCCGGGCAATCAAGCTTTTCTACCCATACGAATACTTTCCAAAGGACCTGTTCGCCTTATTAATGCCACGCTTAGTGTGGATGGTCAATCAGGTTCGACAAAGAATTATGGCGGCACCGCCGGGCCTGGTGGTGGCGGTGGTGGCGCTGGGTATCCTGGCGTAGGCGGTAGCGGATTCACCGGTGGCGGCGGAGATAATGATGGCTCGTCGGGTAACGGTGGCGTTGGTACCGGCTCTACGACCGGAAGTCCTGCATGGGTTGGTGGCAGTTCTTTAAATGGAGTGACCGGTGGTGGTGGCGAACAGCATTCGAGCGGTGGTGGTGATGATGGCGGTGGCGGCGGCACCGGTCATCCGTTCGGATCGAGTGGCGCAAGTGGTACGAAAGGACCAAGCTCCAATGGGGGATTAGGCGGCGCCTCCGGCGGTGGCAGTTCAACCGATTATCTTACCAATTATGGTGGCGGTGGTGGTGGTAATTATAATCCCGGCGGCAACGGCGGCGGCCAGGGTACCAACGCAGGTCAGACCATCGGTAATTTTATGCTCGTTCCTCTTGCGGGCGGCGGCGGTGGCGGAGCTGGCAATGTAACGTATGTCAGTTTCTTCGGCGGTGCGGCCGGCGGCTCGGGTGGTGGAGGCGGCGGAGCGCTCGACCTTACCAGTTTTGCCGATGCAGGAGTGGCCAACAGCACGATCTCCGCGAAGGGTGGAAATGGATCGAACGGCGTTGGAGGAATTTCTCAAACAGCGGCCGGTGGTGGTGGTGGTGCAGGCGGCTCTATCGATCTGAGCGCTCGTGATTCTATTGTTATCGCCAGCAATTCTTCCTTCAGTGTTTCTGGTGGCAGCTCCGGGAGCGGACAAAATTCCGGCGGCAATGGATCGATCGGCAGCGTCCGAATAAATGGATATGTATCGAAGCTTAGCGGCGCACCTTCGAGCTCTGCTTACTTCAATAGAACGAAAGACTATACCGGCCCGACGATCCAGCGTGTATCCTTTTCGCATGACTCGGTCCTCGTTCATGGATACGCAAAGTTTTGGGACACGGTCCCCTCGGGTCAGAATCAACTCGAGCTATTCTATTCCTGGTCCACGACCAATGCGTGGTTGGATATATACCCGATCTTTACAGTCGATCCCGCCAGCCATTCAGCGCGGTGGGATGCGGTGATAACGCCGATCTCTACGGTCCACGGTGACACGGAAATTTATTTGGTGGCCGTGCAGGAAGATCAGTTGGCTGATAATCCGCCGTATCAGTATTTCCCGGTTGGTGTGATGTCCCACACCGGCGCGATGATCTCGAAAGTACTGGCACCGCCGATTGGGGTCGTGAGTCCACCTGTGATAGATTTTGGTAACGTTCAGGTCGATTCATGCCGTGATACCGTGGTCACCGTTCGATCGATCGGTGGTTCAGACCTACTGGTCGACTCCGCAAGCATTTTTGGACCGGATGCAAAGCAGTTTAGCGTCCAGTCGTTTACGCCGCGTGTGCTGCATCCCGGGGACTCGATGAAGATCCGAATATCATTCTGCCCGGATTCTGCCGCATGCTTTAGTGGGACTGGTGTACATATATATACCGATGCGGCGATACTCGACGTTGCCATCCGTGGGTGTGGCGTTCAGCCCAAAGCGATCGTTAAGCCGCTCTTAGTGGATTTCGGTGCGGTCCATGTCGGGTCTTGTGAGGACACCAGCGTTAAGTTGTTAAATCTGGGTACTGCAACTCTAACCGTTACTCGCGAGACCATACTCGATCCTCACTTTACTATTACGGATGTACTACCGATCGTTGTAAAGGCGGGAGATAGCGCAGTGTTGCATCTCCGGTTCTGTCCTACAGATACATCCCATCTTACTGCAACGGATACTATTATTAGTAATGCGCCGCAAAGCCCGATACTGTTGACGTTAAAAGGTCAGGGAAAAACAGGCGTCTTCTTTGCACCGCTTAATATCGATTTTGGAGAAGTACGGCGCGGCGAATGCAAAGACTCGAGCTTCTATGTTTATAACCTCGGTAATGATACGCTCGAGTTTACCGTGCAGGCAATTAGCGTCCCGGTATTTATGGTTGTTGCTCCTGCTACTCCATACACACTGACCGCTCACGATAGTGTGCTTGTGACCGTACAATTTTGCGCACGTGATACCGGTGCGTTCTCGGATTCGTTGCTTATAAACTCGCCTGTGCCAGGGCAATGGAAAGTGAATCTATTTGGCCGAGGCGGCATCGGTATTCTTTCGATGGTCGATACGATCGATTTTGGATCGGTGGTGACCGGTGCATGCCGCGATACGAATATCACGGTGAGCAATATTGGCAATGATTCGCTGGTACTTGCGCCGAATTCTCTGTTCAAGCCGCCATTCTCTTACATACGTCCGGACCCTCTTCGACTCGCGGCGGGACAAAAAACAACGATCACGGTTCGATTCTGCCCGACGGATACCAATGCTGTTTCGGAGACCGTTGGCTTCGATACAGTGATCACCGGTATTTCTCATGCGTACACCTTACTCGGTAATGGCATCCAAGGTTCACTTGCCACCTCCGGTCCTGTCGATCTCGGTTGTATCGACCTCGGTTCAACGAAGACGGGCAGAGTATTCTTGCGCAACACAGGCAATGCAGCACTGACCAATATTGTCGCGTCGATCGGCGCGACCAGCACGACGACCATCGTTCACAACCCGCCATCCACCCTTCCGGTGGGTGCGTCGGATTCGGTCGTCTTTATCGTTTCAGCTTCTTCGATCGGGCCGATCACCGGAACGCTTACACTGACGTGGAATGCCGGCAGTGCTCCGCTTACGTTGCCGATCACCGGCCATGTGTCGCTGCCGCCGAAGATCACCACGTTCGATTCGACACTCGTCTTCGATACTACGAAACTTGACGATTCGAGCGTCATGAAATGTGTGACGATCACGAATTACTCGTGCACGCCCATACACATTGATAGTTTACGCATTCGTACGAGCCTTTCAGGAGAGTTCATCCTTGTTTCGAGCACGGCGCTCACCGTATCCGATAGTATTCCGGCGACGATCTGCTTCCAGTACAAGCCGCGTCGTAGTGGTACCGACTCGGCGGTTGTGTGGGCGATCAGCGGTACCGATTCCGCCTTCGTTGCGAAGCTTTCTGGCACTGGAGCAGGAAATGCCATCGGAATTCAATTGGCGGTCGATACCGTCTCAGGTCGTCCGGGAGATGTGGTCAAGGTGCCGGTACGTGCGATAAATGATGTGACGGCTGCCGGCATTACATCGGTGACCTTCCGCATCACGTTCAATCCGATGCAACTGGACCTGCGAACGAACACGATCTCGCTGACATCGAGCATCATTCCGGCGTATCCCCTTGCGCAAGGTGCTACCTATTCGGTAAACAAGCATTCGCTGGGCGATTGGGATGTCACGGCGACGTTTGGATCTGCGCTAACCGGCAAGCCGGTCATCGCGCAATTGCCGTTCGAGATCTTGCTGCCGACCGCAAGCTCTGCCGCGATCCATCTTGCCACGGCAACGTTCGGAACAGCCCTGGCGACGCTTGCTTCTTCGAGCGATGGTCTCGTCCAGATCCAACAGTGCGATACGGCCGAGCGGATCGTAGTGCAGTCAACGCCGGTCAGTATTGCGCAGAATAATCCAAATCCGTTTAATCCGGTAACGACGATCCATCTCGACGTTCATTTCGCTGGCCATGTGACGATAGAAGTCTATAATGTGCTTGGTGTGAAAGTAATGATGCCGTTCGATGACGATGTTAGGGAAGGCCCGCGCGAAGTACATGTTGATGCATCGTCGCTGCCGAGCGGGGCATACCGTTATATCACGACCTGGACTGGCAATGGGCCTACGCTTCGCGATGAGAAAACGATGGTGGTGACCAAGTAACTACAACTCTTTCCTCGACCGTTCTTGAATTTTCTTCCTTCTGATTTCGAATCTCATCCGTGCGACCTATGTGGTGCGGATAAGCCGATCCTGCGCTATGAGAAGCGCGGCTTTACGATCGTCCAGTGCGCGAACTGCGGTATGGTCTACACGAACCCGCGGCTGACGAACGCAAAGATCGCTGAACTCTACGATGCTGATTACTTTCAAGGGCATGGCTTCGACACCAGCGTAAACTATGTGCGCGAGGTCGGTGAGTTTACAGAAAAGAAAGACGACTACACCCTCCACGATTGGGATGTGGACTGCATTGCCGCGCTGGTGAGAGGCGCTAAAGGCAAAAAGCTTTTGGAGATCGGTTGTGGCACCGGTGTATTCCTTGCTAAAGCCCGCGAACACGGATTCGATTGTGCCGGGCTCGAGCTTTCGAGCTATGCGGCAGAATTTGTCCGCTCGATGGGAATTTCGGTCGAGACAAAGTCGATCGAAGAAGCAAATTACGCGGAGGGTACGTGGGATGTAATTGTCATGCGGGAAGTAATAGAACATTTGCCGCATCCGCTGGAATCGCTGGAGACGGTCCGTAAATGGCTGAAGCCCGACGGTGTCTTATTCATGGCAACAGGCAATTACGATTCCCCCGAGCGAAAAGTGAAAGGCTCCGACTGGTTCTACTTCATGCCGGAAGGTCATCTATATTATTTCTCGAATCGTACGATGCAAAAATATTTACGAAAAGCAGGATTTCGCATCGTACGAGTGACGAACCAGGGTGATATGTTGATGGAATGGCTCCGGAAGAATGGTATTCTCGAGCGGGGCCATGCCGAGCCGCGTAACCTTTTGCGCCGAGTCGTGTTCCAGTTGGTACGCGCCGTTAATCATTTTATATCGAGCGGAATGCGTATTTACGCAGTGAAATAACAATGCGGTCGGTCGTAGAGCGGTCCACGGTCTTACTTCTCCTTCTCGTTTCGTCCATCGTCGTTCGTGCTCAATCGACTATCCCCGAGCAAAAGGGAATGGTGATGATGCGAATCACTCCGGCACTTGCACGTACTATCGAAACGGCATTCTTCGCCGTTCGACCCGCTAATGACCCGCAGTTCCGCCACACGGATATACACTCCGTTTCGCTTTCGAACGATAGCCTGATCCAAGCTTTGCTGGGGCTTTCAGGGCAACTGCACGGCCTCACATTGCGACCCTTTATTCCCACACACAGCGTTGCGTTCGAAGACATTCGCGAGCGTTCGAATCCGGACTTGTTCAGGAAGCAAGCGGTAACGGAAAGTACAAAGACGTCCAACAACGATCTTCGCATCGCTGAAGATAACGTGTCGCGCTGGTTTGTCCTCTATTTTTCTGACTCTATCACTGGCGATGAAGCAGCTTCGATCGTTCGCAAGTCCTCTGCGATCGAATCAGCAGAGCCGAAATATATTCGTTCGGTCTGCTTTACCCCAAATGATCCGATGGTGAACATGCAGTATGCCCTCACGCTCATTCATGCTTTCGAAGCGTGGGATGTGGTCCGTTGCGATTCGACCATGTTGCTTGCCGATGATGATATAGGAAGTGATTGGACGCATGAAGACCTGGCGGCTGCTGTGTATCAAAATCCTGGTGAGATCGGTATCGACTCGAACGGTCTGGACAAGCGAGCTAATGGTGTCGATGACGATGGTAATGGCTTTATCGACGACTGGCACGGATGGGATTTTGGCGGACCCAATTCGACCTCAGAGGATAATGACCCACGCCCGGGCGTCGATCAATCACACGGGACACACACGGCAGGAATTCTCGCCGCTGTCGGAAATAACAATAAAGGCATTGCGGGTGTCGCCTTTGGTGCTAAGTTTATTCCAATTAAGGTAAGTGACAACGGCGGTGCGAACCTCTTGTTTGGGTTCGAAGGCATTATCTACGCGGCCGATATGCGCGCAAAGGTCGTGAACTGTTCGTGGGGAGGTCCTGGCCGCGCTGATGCCGAGCAGGATGTGGTTAATTATGCGTATGCAAAAGATTGTGCTGTCGTTGCTGCGGCTGGTAATAACGGCAATAATTATCCCTATCAGGATTTCTTTCCCGCGGCGTACGATCATGTGCTCTCGGTCGGGAATGTCGATGCGAACGGCAGCGTCGTAGGCGGGTCGAATTACAATACACACGTTGCAGTAACAGCGCCCGGGATGTACGTGCAAAGTACAGTGAATGGCAACGCTTACGATAATATGAGCGGCACCAGTATGGCTTCGCCGAACGCCGCGGGATGTGTTGCTCTCGTTCGCCAGCGGTTTCCGTCGCTTACTGCCGGGCAAGCGATGCAGCAAGTCCGGGCAACGGCAACTCCGCTTGTCGGTGTCGATAGTGCTCGCATCGATTTTGAGGGACATGGCACCGTTAACGCCTATAAGGCCGTCACCGATACGAATACGTATTCTGCTCGTATCGAAGGCATCACATTTGCCAATAATAATGGCACTGGTTCGTTCGGTCCCGGTGAGAGCGGCGGCATTGTGCTCTATGTTCGTAATTATCTGAAGCCATTACACGGACTTCAGGCAAGGATCGAAGTCGTTCGTGGTGGTGGCATCATAACGTTGCATCAATCGGTAGTGCCGTTCGGTCCAGTAGAAACGATGGGCATTGTTTCGAACGATCAAGCTGCGTTTCAGATCACGGTTGCAAACGAGGTGCCTCCAAATACCGTCGTCCTCATGAAGGTACTTTTCTTCGATACCCTTGCTGGCTACGCACCCGATTATGACTACTTTAGCTTTGTGATCAATCCGTCCTATGTCGACCTGAATGCGACCAACGTGACGGTAACACTAACATCGAAGGGAAGCCTCGGGTATCAGGATGTTCTTGTTAATAAAGAAGGCTCCGGATTTCGTTGGAAGAACGCAGCACCAAGTATCTCACTCTATGGCCGAAGCGTGCTATACGAAGGTGGGCTAATAGTGGGCCGCGACGCGCAGCATATTGTAGATGTAGTAGAAGGTAATGATACCTACGTTGCCGATAGTGATTTTACACCATCGGTGATCGCTCATTACGTCGAACCGGACCGTCCGAACGTTGCGCAGGAGATCAGTACCGTCTTTAGCGATAGCGCCGCAGATTCCGCAAAGCAAGTAGGGGTGCGAGTAAATGAGAATGGTTATGCGTTCACGAAGGGCCTTGCCGCGAATGCGGTCGTCTTAAAATATATCTTGCGTTCTCGACCAGCATCAACCGGTTTGCCGCCGAGCGATTCTACGGCTGCCGCCCTCTTTTTCGATTGGGATATAGGACTCTCCGGTTCTATTAACGAAACGAAGTTTGATAGCGCTACTCAAACGGCTATCAGTTATCGTCTGGACCCGGGCTATCCGTATCTGGGTGTAAAACTGCTCTCGGCGATCCCGCCCAAAGCTGCGCTCAATTACCATGCGATTATGAATGACGGCTCGCAAGGGGATATTACAATCTACGGTCCGTTCGTAGCGCAACAAAAGTGGTTGGCGCTTAACGAATTTTATCCGCACGCCGGGCCCGGCGATATCTCGCATTCCTTTGGGCTAAAAAATCTGCCGCTCGCTTCACAGGATTCTGTTGAAATGACGGTCGCTATTGCGATGGCGGAATCGGAGACGTTGTTGCTTCAGACCTTAAATGAGGTTACCTCGCTATGGAATGGGCCGGCCGCTGTAGAACATTCTACAGGAGATGCCACCACGAACCTTCAGGTCTTTCCAAACCCCTTTCAGGACTTACTTCACGTTTCCTGGAATGGCGCAGCATCGTTTGCCCGAATAGTCGTGTATGATGCGCTGGGGCGCGCTGTTTTTTCGGAAGCTCCGGCATCGAACTCGTACAGCCTCGATCTTAGTGGAATTCCCTCCGGGCAATATGTGATTGATGTAGAGTGCGGCGGCTTACACCTGCGTCGTCAGATCGTGAGCGTGCACTAAACTTGAAGAGAGGTTACATGCGGCGTTTGTTCGTAGGTCTGTTTCTTGCCATTACTGTTATTCCATTCCATGCTGTTCTGGCGCAGCGTGCTTTAAGCACACCGATACCACATATGGTCCGTGTGCTTCTCCGGCCAGAAGCAGCCGTTAGCCTTCGATCGGTATATACCTCGTTACGAGCAAGCGATCCTGATATTCAGCATATAACATGGTCCGATACCAACCGAATCATTTCGGCGCTTATGTTGCCGCATTCGATCCATGCGATTTCACTCAAGCCCTATCTTCCGGAGCATTCCGTAGTTTTTGAAGACATTCGTGAGCATATCAATCCGTCGCTATTCCTTAAGCAGGAAACCTCTGCAGGTATAAAACAACCAGCCGTCGATCCGTTACTTCGAACGAGTGAAGAACGCCTTTCGAGATGGTTCTTACTTCGCTACGATGATTCTTTAACCCCCGAAATGGCCGCAAAGCGGTGTGCTAAATCGAACGCGATCGAAGTGGCGGAGCCGGTGTATCCGGCAGTGCCGCAATTTACACCGAACGATCCCATGTTGGACCAACAATATGCACTGGGCCTCATGAACGCATTTCAGGCATGGGATGTGGTCCGCGCTGATAGTTCGATTGTCATTGCCGATGTCGATGAAGGTGTTGCGCTTTCTCATCCCGATCTCTCGCAGGCCATTTGGCATAATGCGGGAGAGATGGGACTCGACGCTCAAAATCGCAGCAAGATAAACAATCACATCGATGATGATAGCGATGGATTCGTCGATGATTGGCAGGGCTGGGACTACGCCGGCCCGGATGATATTCACGCAGATAACAACCCTACTGCCACAGCGCCGCACGGAACGCATACTTCAGGGATCGCTGCAGCATCCGGTAATAATAATATCGGTATTGCCGGGGTTGCATTCGGTGCGCGAATTATGGTGCTGAAGACGAGTGCCGATAACGACCCGAATGAAAAGATCTATTATGGGTATCCGGCTATCGTCTATGCCGTCGATCATGGTGCGCAAGCGATCAATTGCAGTTTTGCACAATCCTATCGCTCGGCCGCCGATCAGGATGTTATTAATTATGCCTTCGGCAAAGGTTCGGTCGTGGTTGCTGCATGTGGTAATTATGGCGACTTCGCCAATTACTATCCGGCATCCTACGATCATGTGCTCTCCGTCTCGATGGTCGATGCGAACCGCACTATATCGAACTCACCGTCGCGTAATGAGCACGTCGATGTTGCAGCACCGGGCGATGGAATTCTCAGCACGGTACTCAATGGTGCTTATGGAAGTATGACCGGTACGAGCATGGCATGTCCGCAACTGACGGGCGCCGTAGCCTTGGTCTTCCAAAGTTCACGCAAAGGTCCGTTGGCCGCTCAATATCCCAACATGACGGCCGGGCAGGCGATCGCGCAAGTGCGCTCGACGACCAGTGCCATCTCCAGTGACCCCAATCCTGGCTTTAACGGTACCGGTATCGTCGATCTGTATAAAGCAGTGACCGATCTGAATGCTCGATCGCTTCGCATTGAATCGGTGTCGGTCGATAACGGTAGTGATGGAGTATTGCATCCGGGCGAGCAGGCGTTCGTTCAGATCGACCTAAAAAATTATCTCGCTCCGCTTCGGTATGCGACGGCAACGGTCCATTTCCTCGATTCGAATGGCTTTGAATATTCCGCGGATACTGGCATCATTCGGTCCGCTGTGAAGTCGATCGCGATCGGTTCGTTCGAAACGCTCGAAGAGCGCAAGACGGATGGTGCTGCTTTCCCGATAATCGTCGACCCCACAGCGCCAGCCGGCAGTAAGGTCATTGTAAAGCTTGATATTAGCGATTCAGGCTCAGGTTATCGCTATACTGATTACGATTATTTTGAACTCGATATTGCGCCGCCGTTCCGCGATCTCGATACCAATAATGTTGTGGTTTCCCTTTATAATAATGGTGCGATCGGGCACGTGCGTCCCGGTGAAGCGAACGGATTGGGCTGGACGGGCGCGCCGAAATCGATCGACGTTGGTAATCGCGATCTGTTGTGGACGGGGTCGTTCCTTATCGGCACGGATGCATCCCATGTGGCAGACGCTAACGGACTTACCGGGGCATTCGGATTAGAGGCAATGGCATCGATGCCGTTCAAGAAGATCACTACCGCGTTCGGCCAGGAAGTGATAACGGCATTCTCCTACACAGATCAGGTGAGCGGCAACGAAGTAGATGTTTATGAAACTGGTGAAGAATTCGATGATACGAGATATAAGGATGGCCTTGTCCTTGACTTTAATCTTCGATTGCCACAAGCTCTCGATCAGGCATTCCCTGTGAGTGCCGGACTCTATATGGATTGGGACCTCGGCAGCGGCGGATTCAATAACACCGAGAACATTGATCTGACAGATAGCATATTCTATATTCATCGTGCGGATGCCCGCTACCCGGTCGTGGCGATGAAACTGATCAGCCCGCTCGGTCTTGGGTCTGATCTGAATTACTACGCACAAGATGCTGATACCGAATCAGTTTCCACAGCAGCCGATGAATGGCGCTTGCTCACGACATCTCGCCCATCTACAGGTTACTGTGATGCAATGATGACGCTCGGAGCGAAAAATATTACGTTCGACCCAACGCATACCACGCAACATTTGACCTATGCTATTGGTATGGGACTATCCTTCGATAGCGCACGAACGGCCCTCAATGCCGTAACGCAAGTTTGGAAAGCGCAGAATGCTGTACGGCAGGGTGCGTCAGCAACTCTTACGTGCCAGCTATGGCCTGATCCGGCCTTCGATATGCTGCACGTTTTTGCTCCGAATTTCCCGGTCGCTGCGCCGGTAGCGATCCGTATTATAGATGCGTTGGGACGAACCGTGGTGAGCGGAGAAATTCCGAATGGCTCGGAGTGCAATATTGTGGCGCTTGCAAATGGAGTCTATTGGATCGAGATGTCCGTGCACGGTGAGCATGTCTCCGCGACCTTTTTGAAGCAATAGCTGCCCCGAGTCTACCGACGATCTCCGGATCGCCGGTGCGTGGAGAGTAGCACACTTTAACGCTTGTGGCACTCTTGCGGGGTCTCGCGATCAGAGATCGCGAGTACACGGGGGCAGCCCGAATTCGCCAACTTTCTTTGCTGTGGGCAGGTTATTCAACCGCCAAAAGCGCGACTTTTCTAAGGTCCTTCCGTTTTTGGGTATATTGCTTGCGAATTAATGAGCACCTATTAAAGGAGAATTCCCTATGGCAAAGAGTCTGAACAAAGCCACCCTGATCGGTCATGCTGGTAAAGATGCCGAGGTCCGTTATACTTCCAGTGGCCGTCCTGTTGCATCGTTTTCGATCGCTACCAATGAGTCGTGGAAAGATAAGAACAGCGGTCAGATACAGGAGCGCACCGAATGGCATAATATTGTCGCATGGGACCGCCTCGCAGAGATCTGCGGCGAATATGTAAAGAAAGGAAAACGCCTCTACGCCGAAGGCCGCATTCAAACGCGCTCGTGGGATGATAAGGACGGCAACAAGCGCTACACCACCGAGATCGTCCTTCAGGATATGATTCTGTTGGATGGCGGTACCGGCGGTGGCTCGGGTGCTTCGAATCGAGGCGAGCAGGGCGGCTATCGTCCGCAGGCAGCTTCCGCTCCGGCACCGGCCGAATACGAGCCGATACAGGAAGCCCCGGTCGACGACCTTCCGTTCTAAGGGCTACAATTTATTTTCCGGAATTTACTTTCCCGAGAGGAGCATAACGATCGCATCGTACCGCTCCTCTTCGTTTTTGCTAAGCTCCACACCCCTAAAGAGATGCCAGCGCTCGGTGTGATGCGCGGCTTCTCCCGGTGCAAGCACTTCCATGGGTCCCAGCGATTCTAACTCCATGAAATCGCCCTGAGTATAGGCTTCGCAGTTAGCGCCGTAATCGGGATAAGGCTGGCCTGCACGATAATCGAATTCTTTAACGAAGAGAAGATCTTTCCAATAATATGCGGCCCATCCCTGCTTGTTCATTGCTCCGATCTTTTGCGGCTCATTGGAATTCGTATCGGTGCGTAACTCAATAAGTCGCTCACCGATCGAGAAACGCTTGTCGGTAAGATCGGTGAAATGCCATAGCACAATGGGGCGTGCCGGCAACAAATAATCGTCGTGCGAGCGGTACGGCTCCTGTGGAATGATGGTCGTCCCGCCGGGCCGCATGATCGTAAGCGACCACGGTGCAAGCTCCGTCGGTCCGTCTCCACAATTCGTAATGAGATGTTCGAGAGCGACGCTGGCGCCCTCTAAAAGTGTAATACGAAGCTCTTTCTGGATATTTGTTACTCGTTCGACGGATGCGGTGAGCTGCACGGCTCGATCGGTTAACTGTTTTACCGTAACGGGATCGTTATCGGGATAATAGGTCCGAGGTTGTTCCTCCGGTGCGGCCCATATTCGGTGGCCTCCGTAAGGTTTCCAGGTACCCAGGTCGTTTGTTTGCGAAGCCGAAGGCCACAGGCCCAGGATATTTTCGCCGTGTACAAAGCGATAAAATAAAATGCGAGGTCCGACGCTTGTGGTAGCCACAAGCTCGACCTCGCCGTTCGAAATCGAAAGCGCCGATCCTATAGAGTCCAACGCTGTCGTTCGAATCATTATTGCTCTTGGTTCGCAGTTAACTGTTAGCAGTCATCTGGTTAGCAGACATCTCAGCAGTTAACTGGTTAGTTAATTCGCTGAGTCGTTTACGACTGTACGCTCGGGCTATACGTCCGATCGTGCGTGACATTACGCGTGTCGATCCCTTCTTCGTCTTCCAGACCAAAGAACTCACCCACATCGTGGATGACCGGATCAACCATTTCGCTAACGGTGTCGATCTGCATTAAGCCGTAGATAAGGCCGCAGAAACCTAAGACGCTAAGCGAAATACCGGCCCACATAGGCAGACCTAAGAATGTTGACGAATTACGCGATGATGAATTAGAATTTCCTGACCGTCTTCCTCGCGAACGTCCGCGTGAAGAAGAATCAGAATTGCTGCGCGAATTGCGCGAGCGTGACATTGTACGTGGCATATATTCCTCCGATTTTATTTTCATTTAGCCGGTCTTGGTCCCTGTACTATTAGTACAGAAGCCTCTGCTATATTGGAAGGCGAAGACCGGCTTCCTGACATATTGTGAAAGGGCATAGGGGCAACCGGTGTGCCACAGAGGCCGGAAGAAAACACCTGACTTCGTGAGAGGAAAGTTAGTCGTGAGGTGAAATGAAAGTTAGTCGTGAGGTGAAATGAAAGTTAGTTACAGCAACGGTTTTCGCAAGCGAAGGATGAGGTAAAGAACTACCGCTACATTGACTATAATAATTGCGAGCTTGAATTTGCTCGAGTGTTGTACGAACTCATAAATTTCGAGCGGGAGGAACGAGGCGGTGGCCAGGACCGTGAACAGCTCCGCCCAGCGCTTTTGGAGTAACAGTCCGACACCCTCCACGGCGAAGAGAGCGGCATAGAAGAAAGAACCTGCTCCAAAGAACTCTACTTTTTTCGGTGTTGCAACGCCCAGCAGTTCTATGAGCTTGCGAATATAGTGATTGTTCGTATCGAATCCGAGTTGGCTGATGCGAAACGTTACTACTTCCTGCACGTCCTTATGCAGGACCGAGAACGCGCCGATCGCGAGCGCCAACATCAGTGCCGATTTGACGAGCTTGAAGATCGCTATAAGATAGATTCCGCGGTCGCGCAACGGCTGTAATTGTTAAGTGGCGAGTACTCTCGACATTTGCAGGAGCGAAAGGTCGAGTTCTTTCTTCGTACTTACGACTGCTTTAAGCGGTGTAAGCTGGATACCGTTATTGTGCAAGCCGATGAGTACGCCGTGCTTGTTTTGCGCCAGTGTTTCGATCGCCGCGACGCCGAACCGCGACGCTAAGATGCGATCGAATGCGCTCGGGACGCCCCCACGCTGCACGTGTCCCAGTATGGTGGTGCGAATATCGAAGCCGAGCAGGTCCCGATGTTCTTCAAATATCTTCGCGAGATTGCTTGCATTGCACGACGCTCCTTCGGCGACGACGACGAGCGCATGGTTCTTCCCGCGACGGTACGCGTCCAAAATGGCGCGTGCAACATCGTCCGGTTTCGATTCTACTTCCGGAATAACGACGGTTTCCGCGCCGCCGGCAATACCGCACATCATTGCAAGATAGCCGCATTTGCGCCCCATTACCTCCACTAAGATCGCGCGGCGATGCGAGGAAGCCGTCACTTTCAACCGGTCGATCGCTTCGAGCGCGATGTTCATCGCCGTGTCAACGCCAAGCGTGATGTCGGAGCCGTAGAGATCGTTATCGATCGTCGATGCAATGCCAACTACCGGAAATCCGAGTTCGGAGAGTGCGTACGAACCCGATTGCGATCCGTTGCCGCCGATGACCACTAGTGCTTCGATATTGAACTCACGCAGATTGCGGAGCGCGTGTTCACGTCCTTCCTTTGTTTTAAATGCTTCCGAACGTGCACTGCCTAAGAACGTACCGCCATGCTGGATGACGTTGCCAACATCGCGCGGACGAAGCCGAAGTACCCGGCCAGCGATAAGCCCTTCAAAGCCATCGCGTATGCCGAACATCTTCATCTCTTTTTCACTGCCGGCGCGGACGACCGCCCGGATCGCCGCGTTCATTCCCGGCGCGTCGCCTCCGCTCGTAAGTACCCCGATCCTGTTCATTTATGCAAAATTACGATAGTTTAGGCTTTGTGTAGTCGCAACTATATAGTCATTCTGCTTTTGTTGCCAATAATTAAACTTGGAAACTAGAAATGGTGAAGAGTGAACCTTATTAGCATTTTCATGCTTGTTGGCAATTGAAAGACAATCGACTAAGATTGCTTGTTAAGTGTCTGATTCTATGCTTAATCAATATCCGCTCGGTTTGATTAGTAGCCCTGAAGAGTTGTTCTAACCAGCTGAGATGGATGCTTTTTCTAACCATTTAAACGATCATAAAATGAAATCCAAGCTGTTGAAGCTCTCTATCATAGTGGCTTTCTTTTCAATTGTTGTAATATCCAACAATAATGTATCGGCACAGAGTCTCCCCCCTTGCTTCCGTATAGTTGACGATTCTGCTGCTATGGATGTAAACTGCCACACTACTAATAGTTGCAGTTTGACACCGCCGGAGTGCAATTTGCCACACTGCGGAGCTACGGACATATCACTAACTTGTGATTCATGTTGTATTACTCAAATTGACTTTACACAAGATTCAATCGGCCCCGCGGGATTATCATGTTTTCTTGCTTGTGGTTCAGGGACTGCAAGCAAACTTACGTGTGATGGCAATACAGAGACATTTACATCTTTAGGCACATGGTGTTCTAGTTCTGATCCAATCAGAACCTATACTGTTTGCGCTGATCGAAGCTGCATTGTCAACGTTTGGGTTACTTGGTCATGTAAAGGCGGCAATAATGGCAGTCAGCGTTTTGCAGTCCACGTTGGTCCCTGATTTTACAACCTCATTGAGCGGGCACTTCAATTAGATGCCCGCTCAACATTTTATCCCACTTTCCGCCACATTTCTCGCTTGTTCTCTTAAAGAAGACGAGAAATTTATATGATTATCGTATCGTGAACCTTTTTTTACCGGGCCGTTTTGTACTTGGGCGCTGAAAACTGCAGGTTGCGCGTGCCTAAAGGCACGATCCTTTTTTTGTGCGCTCCGTCGTCAATGTGTGGGTAGAAAGAAATCGGTAATGCAAGCGAGCGGGTGTTGCGCGCGCATTATTGAAGTTGTGAGTTTTTTTAATTACGTATCCTTGATGTGAAGGTCTTCGCCTTCAGGCGCGTCTGCTGCTGGACGATATTAGGAGTTGAATCGCACCACGCCTGGGGCTGATGTCTTCGTGACTAACCGACTTAAACCATGAATAAACGACTACTAACCTCGTTCGCGGCGTTCTTTGCGCTCGCGATCCTCTTTCCATTATCTTCGCACGCCGTAACTACCACAACTGTATTCTCTGAAGGCTTCACCGGTGCCACGTTCCCACCCGCAGGTTGGACCGCGAGCTATGTGAACGGTGTCCAAACGTACGGGCAACCAGCGTTTTGGTATCGTAGTAGCGGTGGTATGGGTGGTGCAAACGGATCTGCTGTTGTCTGGTCAACTTGGGCTTATAGCTATAATTGTTACGGTTCTTTTTATGGACCGCCGACGCTGACCACACCCTCCATTGCTACGGGCGCTTCTTCGGTCGATTCGCAGTACGTTGATTTTGATCTCTATTATGCCAGAAATTATTACGATTCATATTACTCCAATATGGGTGATAACTTCATAATTATGAATGGCAGCACTACACTTAAAACATTAAGTACGGGACCGAGCTCGTATGGAGATGCTACTTTTATGGATCCTGTTTATGGTTACACAGATCCAGCTAGCTATCCATCTCCAAGTTATTGGCGGCATTATCATATAGCGATTGGCGCGGGGCAGACATCGGTTCAGATCACATTTAAGAAGACTATGGGTTATGGCTCATGTTATTATACTTATTGGTATGATGACGATATCGCGATCGACAACGTCACAATTACCAATGTGCACTATGACGCTTTAACCGTCCCCGCGAATGCAACCATTAGCTTCGGGAATGTTCCATATCATGCGACCGCAGGACCATATTACTTGACTGTTAGCAATCCTTCTACAAACTCCAAGGCCATTACACTCAGCAATTATGTCTTAGGTGGTACCAATCCAGGAGACTTCACAATAACGCGTGCTCCAGCTTCTATTCCTATTGGTGCTTCCGATTCCATTGGTGTAACCTATACACCTCAAGCTGGTGGTAGCCGTAGTGCAGTAATAAATGTGACGACGAACGCTGACATGCCTACGAATTTCAATGTTAATCTTACGGGCTTCGGGTTGCGTCCTTCAATCGCATTGCCTCAAGGGCTATTAGCATTATTTACGCATCAGTGGGCGCGCTTTAGGCAAACGATCACCCAGTCGTTCTTAGTGACGAACACGGGTCAGGTGCCATTGCATATCGATCCGGCAAGTTATATCGGAGGAGATTATCCAAGTCAGTATCGGATAACGCGCTTACCAACTGCTCCGATCGCGGCCGGCCAGAGCGACACCGTTACCGTTGCGTTTTCTCCGACGATGGAAGGTCTTATGACAGCGACGATCTTCATCATGAGCGATGCTCAGAATGGAACGCAGTCGTTAGCACTGCGCGGCCTCGGAATATTGCCGCGCCTGACGATCAATAATATGTACCAGAATTCGTTTACCGTGAACTTCGATTCGGTGAACGTGGGTGCAGATTCGTGCCTGATGCTCCAGCTCTATAATCCGGGCTCGGACACGTTGGCGATCACACGAAACTTCCTTTCGAGCCGTGATTATGACTTCACGGTCCAATCGTTAAGCGGTACGGATACGCTGATCGCCCCCGGTGTTACCAAGACGATTCAGGTGTGCTTCCAGCCGCTCAAGCAGGGCTTCCGTGAGGCGACCGTTCGCGTGACGACGAACATTCCGCCGACCTTCGACGTCCCGAGCCGCGATACAAGCAGCTTCTCGATCGTCTTTACGGGTGAGGGCGTGCCGGTTGGTAAGTTCGGCATTACGGGTCCATCGATGACGGACTCGATCTTAGTGAATCATCAGCAGTGCTTGACGGACACGTTGTGGAATTTAGGGGCAGCCGATATCACGGTAATCGGTATTGCACTGAGCGGCCTCAACGCGACAGAGTTCGCGTCGAGCGGCCTGACATTCCCGTTCGTGCTGGCAGCGAACACGCACCAGACGTTCCATGTCTGCGCTACGCCGACCGCGATGGGCAGCCGCATGGTGACGGTCACAGCGAACGGCACTACGAATGGCGAGCCGACGACGACATCGTTAGACCAGTCGGTCTTCGGTCAACTCGTGGCCGATAGCTTGATGGTCCAGGGCTTCCCGAGCGTAAGCTGCATCGGTGACGTGGCCGATACCGCAACGATCATGGTGATGAACACGGGTAACGTCTCGACGGCCTACTCGGCATCGCTTACCGGTACGAATGCTTCGATGTTCCAGATCGTCGGTGCTTCGACGAGCAGCGTCGAAAATGGCGGCGGTACAGCGACGTTCAAAGTGGTCTTTACTCCGGATGCAGCACATGCCGGAACATCGACGCCTGTGACGTTCAACATTACCGGTGGCGCCGGCGGCACAGCAACGCTTACCGCGAAGTCTGGAGCAGCGGCGATCACTGGTTCGGGCGCCGCACCGATGACGATGGCCGGAGCCACAGCGTCGAGCTTTTCGGTAACGGTGATGAACAATGGTACCTGCCCGTGGACGCCGGGCACACCACAGGTCTCCGCGCCATTCAGTTACGTAAGCGGAGGTACGACAGCGATCGCACCTGGAGGTACAGGCACATTGAACTTCAAATTTGCTCCGACGACTGCGGGCAGCTTCAACCAGACGGTAGGCTTCCCATCGGCGACAGGCGTTTCGGTACCAGCTGCTTCGGTGACGATCAGCGGTGTAGCTTCGGGCAATGGTGTTGCACTGGTTTCGGAGCAGAATGGCTACCGGTTAGACCAGAACTATCCGAATCCGTTCGGCGCCGCGAGCGAAGTAGAGATCACGCTTCCGACGTCGGCGAACGTTCGGTTGGTGGTGCTCGACCAGAAGGGCTCGATCGTCGAGACGGTGATGAACCAGCACATGGGTGAGGGTTCGTACACCGTGCGTATTCAGGCCAGTGAGCTCGCAAGCGGCACCTATTACTACCAGATGACCGCTAACGACGTCACACTGACCCGACAGATGGTTGTCGTCAAATAGCTTTCCAAATTTTTGGAAATGAGAAAGGCCTCTCCTATGGAGAGGCCTTTTTGTTTTTAATCGAAATTGCTTAAAACAAGCTGGTTAGGTGGCTACAGAAAAAATTTTCGTTAAGCCATGTTCATGGGCTTTTTCATGGCAAAGTTGTTGTTAAGAATACCACTGAAGTTCTTTGAATGCTGTCAATTATAGGCAGTTGGCTGACATTTGCGGCATACAATCGGAATGCTATGCTGGTAGGCCAGCCATTGTTGCAAAGAAATGGAGTGAATTATGATGAACGATCAGGACATTGACTTAGCCGCCAATGAAGTCAATAATATGGGACCGACCCGTGATTATCGGGACGACCTGCGCGATCTGCTGGACCGCGCTCACACCGAACGCGGACTAACTCGTTACCGCCTGTGTAAACAGATGGGTATCGATAGCGGCACCCTTTCGAACGTATTGGCAAAACGCCGCCATTTCTCCCTCGAGAAACTCGAGCAGATCCTCGGTCTCCTGGGGTATCGGCTTACGTTCACACAGACGTCGCAAGGCGCAAACAACCACATTTGAAGCGGGCCAACGGATAGACACCGTTAAAGGGCTGCCGGATGACGGGGCGATCGAAACTCTTTAAAATAAAGAGACCCCGGTCTCTCATTTTCATGGGAGCGAGCCGGGGCCTGGTCCGTCAATATGTGGGAGAGAAAATCCTCCTAAAACTTGCCGATCAGCTACGCGCTCATAATAGCGTGCTAATTGTTTAACAAAAATACAAAACGGGTGCAAGCTAAACAATCGGTCAGTTGAGGTTTCTTTTGTGGGACGTTGAGAAATTATTAGTAGGATAAATCCTACATGTCTTTCGGCAACCTACGCGGTGACATTGTCATTGTCCATGAGCTTATGTTTGATCGCGTACTGAGTGAACTCCGAATTATTCTTAAGTCCCATCTTCTCCATAATACGAGCACGGTTCGTGCTGATGGTTTTTACCGAGAGCGATAACTCATCGCCGATCTCCTTGACCGTCTTGCCGGCAGCGATCAGCCGGAACACCTGAAATTCGCGGTTCGAAAGCAACTCGTGTGGTTGCACGTTCTTGTCGTTGACCATTCCGAAGACGAGCTTTTCCGCGAGCGGCATGCTCATGTATTTGCCACCCGAGGCCACCTTACGGATCGCGTTAATAAGCTCATCGGAAGCACTCTCTTTCGTTACATACCCGGCGGCGCCGGCTTTCAGCATACGAAGAGCATACTGGTCCTCGGGATGAAAGCTGAGGATCAATACGGGGAGATGGGGGAAATCGCGCTTTACCTCGAGCAGGACGTCCAAACCCGAACGACCCGGCATGGAAATATCGAGTAGTAGAAGATCGAGCTTGAGCCGGCGCACCTTGTCGAGCGTTTCGGCAGCGTTGCTCGCTTCATCGACAACTAAAATATCGGAGGTCTGCTGTACGATCTGCTTCAGTCCTTCACGGACGATAGCATGGTCGTCGGCTATAAGAATCCGAATCATCGCGCAGAACTAAGGGTAGTAGTAGAAGAACAGCTATGCAACCTTTAGGCTGAAGAGTATCATTCCCCCAGCATGATGTTGCAATCAGAACAGCAAAATACCTGAACTGTAAAATTGACGGCCTGTAAATATACGAAGGAAACCTCGCGGAATCCAAATTTACAGTGAAACCTGGTTCATAAAAGAACGTATAACGAGACCCATAAACCCCATCCGGGTACACTACACGCGCTTCCTTCACCACTTCTTCAACCACATTAGAGCGACGAAAACACCTTCGCGCTCTTCATGGAGCGGCGTGTAACTCCCGGAAGGTGCTCGGTAAAATAGGAATCGAAGAAGCCGGAAATACGCTCGTATTCTCGCTCGGATAATTTCAGGTCTTTCGAACTTTCGCTTTCGATCGCCCGGAAGACCGTTGCCAACTCCGCACTTACAGTATCCAACTCGATCGCGAATCCCATGATCGCCGCAAAGCCGAGATAAAATCGGATCTGAATCGTACGAATTATATGCTCGCCATTCCGATCGCTCGGCGTGGCTGTTAGCTGATCGAGTGAGAGGTCGAGCAGACGGTAGAGTTCTTCATTCGCTTCTTCATCGTGCATCGCATGTAATACCAGTTCGATGATCTCGGTCGCTGCTTCGATCGTCTCGAGCCGTTTAAGAATAGCAGAGTGTGAGTCCAGCGTCTCCGCTTTCGAAAGCAGGCTTAGCGAATCGTGTTTATCCTTTTTATAAAAGACAACATTGGATTTCGCGAACATCTCGAGCGATGCACCGAATTTGCTCTTCGTTTCTCGCGCGCCTTTAGCGATCACATTCAATTTTCCGAAGCCGAGCGTATAAAGTGTAACGATCTTCGACGTTTCACCTTGTTTGCGTGAACGTAACACGATGGCTTCAGTAGTAACGAGCATACGATTGTAACCGGCCCTGGTGCCCGGGCGTGCCGCTTGACTTCTCGCAGGGTTACAGAAATTTGTGCCTCCACTTCCGTGTTATAGGCCCGTTCTCTAAATTGGCCTCCCCTGACATGAAGACAATTATCGAGCCCTTTAAAATTAAGATGGTGGAACAGCTCCGGTTTACGACCGAATCGGAGCGACGTGAATTGATCCGGCGTGCTCACTATAATCCTTTTCTCTTACATTCCGATGATGTTCTCATCGACTTCCTGACGGATAGCGGCACGACCGCCATGAGCCAGAAGCAATGGTCACGCCTGATGGACGGTGACGAAGCGTATGCCGGATCGCGAAGCTATTATGCATTCGAAGAGGTGGTGCATGATCTTACCGGGCTAAAGCATATCATTCCAACGCACCAGGGACGCGCCGCTGAAAAAATTCTCTTTAGCATCGTTGGCGGTAAGGGCAAAGTTATTCCGAACAACACGCACTTCGATACTACCCGCGCGAATATCGAAGAATCCGGAGCGGAAGCCGTCGACCTGCCAACAGCGATCGGTGTGCGACCGGAAGTCCGTGCCGATTTCAAAGGCAACATGGATGTGGAACGTCTCGAAGCGCTGATCGAGAAAGTCGGCGCGCAGAATATTCCGCTGTGTATGATGACGGTTACCAATAATAGCGGTGGCGGTCAGCCCGTCTCGATGCAGAATATTCGTGAGACGAAGAAGTTGCTTTCGCGCTACGGCATTCCATTCTTCCTCGATGCATGCCGCTTTGCGGAGAACGCTTACTTCATCAAGCTTCACGAGCCGGGCTACGAACACAAAACGGTTGGTGAAATTGCTCGTGAAATGTTTTCCTATGTTGACGGTGCAACCATGAGCGCCAAGAAAGACGGCCTTGTCAATACCGGAGGCTTCCTGGCGATGAACGACGATGAGCTGGCTCGTAAAGCACGCAATGTTCTTATCGTTACCGAAGGCTTTACCACCTATGGTGGCCTTGCACGCCGTGACCTGGAAGCGATCGCACAAGGCTTAAGGGAAGTATTGAATGAGTCCTATCTTGCATACCGAATTCGCTCGGTCGAGTATTTCGGCGAAAAGTTGGTCGCTGCAGGCGTGCCGATCCTCGAACCGCCGGGTGGTCATGCGATCTATCTCGATGCTCGTCGCTTCGTACCCGATATTCCGCCGGAGCAATTCCCGGGGCAATCGATCGTGGTCGCCCTATACGAACACGGCGGTATTCGCTCGTGCGAGATCGGCTCCGTTATGTTTGGCCACAAAGATGCGAACGGTAAGCACGTTGGTCCACCGATGGAATTAGTGAGAATGGCAATTCCGCGCCGAGTGTATACGCAGTCGCATATCGACTATTGCATCGAAGCTGTTATCGAGGTCTACGAAAAACGAAATGAGCTTCGAGGTATGCGAATGACCTACGAGGCGCCGACCTTGCGGCATTTTACGGCCCATTTTGAGTCGGTTTAGGCAATATTAACACACGAAGTAACTTTGACGAGCGGTTCGTGTTCTTAAGGGACATGAAACCGCTTGTTGTACTACTGCTGCTGTGTTTGATTGGATGTAGCTCTTCAAACGGACCGGCCTCTAACACATCCATTATGCCGCTGGTCCTCGGCAACGAGTGGATCGGTGAGGTGAATGTTTATGATACGAAGGGCGCTCTTGCATCTACGTATCTGGACACGCTTCGAGTAGAGCGAGCGGTAACGGTCAATGGCGAGAAGTGGTACTATATGAATGTACCTGGGTTTGTGTGCGACACGTTTCACGCGTGGTTCGTTAATCGCGTGGATGGCCTATATACTTGTGATAGCGGACATTTCTCGAAAGCCTATCGGTTGGCAAAGTATCCGGCGCTACCTCATGATGAGGTGGTCACCTTTGCAAACACCTTCGACTCTAACGGAAACGGCTATTCGTCTGGAATAATGGTCGATACGACGGACCTTCTTATACATGTTCCTGCCGGTACTTTCACAGCTAATTTATATCGTGGCTATTATTACTCGCGAAGCTCTGATGTAACCGATGCGATCGTAGAGCCTGCTTCTTACTATTCACCTGGAGTAGGGCTTATTGCGTGGGGGTATATTAATCCAGATGGAACACACGATAACGTTGGACCCGACCGCACTTGGCAATTAGTACGAGCCGAATTACATTGACTGTTATGAAAAAATATCTTCTAGGCCTTCTGCTGTTTATCGTTGGGTGTAGCTCTTCGAACGGGCCAGCCTCTAACATGTACATTATGCCGCTCGCCGTCGGCAATAGGTGGATTGGGAATGTAACGGTGACAGATTCCACCGGAGCGGTACTTTCTACACAACTGGATACGCTTCCGGTGTACGGGACGAAAGTGGCGGGCGGTGAGACGTGGTATTTTCAAACCACATTCCCGAAGGTACTGAAGGCCAAGGCCGGTACCGTGGGTCTTACGTTTGATACCGTAGCGTATGCGTTTACAAACCGGAGCGATGGGCTTTACAGGAATGACACTTTTCTGGTCGATCCACCGAGGCGCATCGCGAAGTATCCAGCCAGTGTCGGCGATACCGTGTCGTTCTCGCCAGAAAGTATTCCTATTATGGATTTCATCCTCGTGCATGGTATCGCGGAGCCCGTTACCGTCCCGGCGGGTACCTTCTCCTGTTATCATTATCAGGATTGGTACCCAACGACGCACGCATCGGTGCTTGCATCGGATTCTTACTATGCGCCAGGTGTAGGACTTGTGGAATTCGTCGATAGCGTTCACAACTTCGATCATCCCTATGCGAAGCCAAATGTCGAACGGTGGCAATTGGTCCGTGCGGATCTTCATTAGCAGTCAGGTTTAGCCACGGTCGTTCGTCTTTTTCTAAGCGGCCGCGTGGCCGGTTTCGGGCGATTTATTCCGATAGCTCAGCGGTTTCCAATCTACTAATTGTCCTGTCTCATCACAGAACTTTGTGTTACGTATGAAGTCATCCCATCTCGCGGCTCTACTGACCTGTTGTAGTTTAATTCTTTCACTAAATTCCCGGGCACAGCAGTCGGGTACGCTTAGCGCCAACGAAAATGCGTCGTACGCAGCGCGTGTACCGGGCGTCGTGTACGTGCAATTTCGCCCTGGATATTTACCGCCGCTCGAACATGCCACCGAAGGTGGCGTTGCTCGCGTCGACGATCCGATCCTTAAAATTTTTCGCGAGATCGGCGTAAGCAAGATCGATCAATTCGATCCTGAGGCCTGGAAAGATCCCATCGATCGCAAACTCGGTATCGATCGTATTTACACGGTTTATTATACATCGAATGCACAGCCGCTTGGCGTAGTCGTTCGTTTACTGCAGACGGGACTTGTCGAGACCGCATCTCCGCGCTATATTTTCAAGCCGCAGTATATGCCGAACGATCCGGGCATCGCGGACGAATATTATCTCGATAGTATTCGCGTCTATGCCGCGTGGGATATGACCAAGGGAGATTCAAACGTTCTTATCGCTGACGTCGATGAAGGCGTGAATGTGAAACATGAAGACCTTAAGGCAAATATTAAAGCTCAGTGGAATGCCTTCTCCGGAACAGCCGATGCTACACCACCAGCCTGTCAGGGATGTGAAGCAGAACATGGTACAATGACCACCGGATGCTTTGGCGCTGTGGCGGATAACCACACTGGTATTGCCGGCGTAGCACCGAATTGCAAGATCGTTGCCGTTCGAATTTCGGATAATAATGGCCAGCTTACAGCCGCTTACGAAGGATTGCATTGGGCCTCGAACTATTGCGCACAGCATGCCGCGCGTGCGGTCATCAATAATTCGTGGGGTGGTCGTTCCGACGCGGAAGCATTACCGTTCGCTTCTATTTTCCCGCAGGAGATCACAGCTCGTGGGCAAGTCTGTGTGGCCTCTGCTGGTAATTATCATATGGATAATGATGTGACGCCATTTTATCCCGCCTGCGTGCCGGGCGTACTTTCCGTTGGTGCAACTGGTAAGAATGGTCAGCCGACATCCTTTACCCATTACGGTCGCAGCGTGCTTGTTTATGCTCCCGGCGACAATATTTACACGACTGATCTGGGCAGCCAGAATAACGAGTATACCGATCCGCAGAACGGTGTTGCCGGCACCAGTTTTTCAGGACCCATCGTAGCAGGTGTTGTGGGCCTCGTAATGTCGCAGTACCCGAATCTTTCGCCGGATGCGGTGAAGCAGCGCATTATTCAATCATGCGACCGGATTCCGAATGCGGATACATTATTGTATCATGGCAGAGTAAATGCCGCAAATGCCATCGCTTCCCCTACTAACCCTCTTCTCGCCGTTCAGGACTACTTGGTTGGTACTGATACACTTGGTACATTGAAGGATATTGGTTCGTCGAATTCTCTTATAGTCGATTTCGTAAATCTTTCGACGAGTGGTTCCAATCTGACCGCGCAGATCATTCCCGGAGGAGGTTATACGTGGCTTGGATACGATGCACGTTATCCGGCCTTGTGGCCGAACACAGTGCTTGGTAATATTGGAAACCTCGAAACGCGCTCATGGAATTTAGATATCATTCGTACCGGAGAATATTCTGAAGGTTCGATCCCGGTTTATTTCCGTGTTACAGGACCTAATTACCTCGATACACTGCACATCCAGGTGCCGCTTACCAAGCAGTCGGGTATGACACACCGCTTGCTCGTACAGCATGCGACGTGTGTAAAGCAGGTCGATGCGCGGACCGGATGGGCCGGTTTCGGTTACTACCTGAATTATCACGATCCCGAAAAAAATACAGACTCGGTGATCCTCGTCAGCCAATATTCCGTCCGCAACGATACCGGATGGACGATCCCTGCCGATATCGATGATGGTTCGAATCCAGCAACAACGGTCGATGCGATCGACGCGCAGCATGCGTGGTTTGGTGGCGCATCGACCACTCAGGAGCCGATAGTGATGTTTACCGCGGACGGTGGTAATAGTTGGAATGTATCACATCCTTCCACGCCGATTCGAAGCATTCATTTCACCAGTGCAAATAACGGAATGATCGTAGGCGAATCGAATGGCCGCTGGCAGATCTATAACTCCAATGATGGCGGCCAAAGCTGGACGATGGGGTCTGCTTCTGCCGCAAATCCAAACGAGTATAGTTTTACGAATGGAGCATTCTGGAATGGCACATACGGATGGATCGGCACGAACCAGGGCCAGGTATACTATACGGCGAACAATGGCGCGAGCTGGATTCCGATCAGATTGCAAAATGGCACCAACAAGCAGGTGAACGTGATGAACGTCGGATTCTCGACGGATAACTCTACGGGTTATGCTTCGGTCCGTGCTTATGGTTCAAGTGTGGATAGTGCCGGTCTCTTTTTCTCGCAGACTCACGGCGCTGCCTGGAGCCTTTACACGAAAGCTCCGGCGGGTTTCATCCCGTATGGTGTATCCTTCTTGCCAGGGACAACAACCGCAGTTATCACGTCAAATCAAGGCGTCTTTACGCTTAAATCGCCGCAGGATTCGCTTCAATATCTTGCCGCTCCTGCATCGTGGAATGCTCGGGGCAGCGTTATTAGCGCTGGCGGGAATTCCGGATCGTACACGATCAGCGCTGTTTCGGATGCATCGGGTATTGTAGATTATAATGTAGGCGGTTCGGCAGTCCATTCGAACAGCAACAGGACTGCTTCAGAACTTTCGATCGCTAACTCACCCAATCCATTCTCGAATTCGACGCTCGTTTACTTTACTTTGTCGCAAGACGAGCAGGTGCGCATTCGCGTGACGGATGTATTAGGACGCGAAGTTTCTGACGTGTATGATGGTGTACTTTCCATCGGACCACATGCGATGCAGGTCGAATTGCGGGACACTCCCAACGGTATCTATCATTGTACGATCGATACCGAATCCGGCGAACACTCAGAGAAGAGCATCGTGCTTATGCGATAAGGGGGTTTTCATAAGAGATGCTGTGTGTCAATAAAGACGCACAGCATTTTCTTTTAACAGAAATAGCGGAGCCTGAAAGTTCGGGTGATGAACTTCATAAAACGAATTGTGTGTGGCAAAGATATTAAGTTCATCGCCGACGAGCGACACCGCCATCACGGAATCCTGCGTTGTATCGCGATAGAGTACGGCGAGGTTATTTACCATTACGCGACCAATGAGAGGACGGCTGAGGTTGTAAAAGCTCATCGCTTCCTCAGGCGATCGCTGCTTTTGAATGAACGTAGTATCGATGCCGCCGCCGTGAACGTGTAGCCGTGCGCTGATCTCCTGTGCAGTTTCTGGAATATAGATATGAGCATTTTGCTCGTTATCCGTTCTTGTGACGATCGGATCTTCTACCAAATTGCAGGACTTGCATTCGATCGTAAGCTTGCGTGAACTGAAGCGATCGAGAGAATCCGATGTACGATAAAGATGGACGACAATAGAATCGCCTACCCACCGGTGTTGGCCGATATGATAAACATCGGGATTACCATCACTGCCGCAACCAAAGAGGAGCGCAGAGAGGACCGTTAATAGTGCATAGTGTTTAAGGTCGAGGACACAACGCGTTACCCGTTCGATCAATCTACTTCCCCATGCCCTAAACCTCGTAAGCATATTCTTTGAAATGATAAGTCACTCCTGCACTTGTACGGCTTCCGCTTCAACGAAGCCTTCTTGTCCATCGACCGTAACAGAATAAAGATCACCTTCGTGTGCTAACAATGGGATCGTACTCCCTTGTGGCAATATTTTTAGTACCTCACGCTTTGTTTTATCCTTATAGACGGCCACCCCCTCGGGGGCTGTTACCTTGATCGTCGCAACCTTTTTCGGTGCTTTTTCGACGGTTTCAGTATTTTCTACAGTATGTTTTTGCTCGGCGTTCGATTCAACCGGTGCCGTAACCGGGCGATAATGTCGTGTCGCGAGCCGGCGCATGGTCGGATGTTCTTCTGCTGTTCCAGTGCCTGGCAGATCTAACGTATCGCGATGACCCAGTGAGTAGAGTGTAAGCTTCACTCCTTCAGCGGAAGGAATGAGATATTGCGCTGCTGAGCGATCGTCGAAATGCTCGACAAGCTGTCTGCCTCCGATCTCACAATCGGGACAATCGATGATCAGGCTGTCTCGTCGAGGATCCCAACGGTGGGCACCCCGTCCGCCTATTGCGACCGAAAGCGTATCACTCGTTCGGCTTGCTTCGAGCTTAGCAGGGATATAATAGGTGCAGCCCGTGAGGCTCGTGCTAAGGAAGATCGTAAATGCAGCAGAAAATATTAGCATCGCGCGAGCCACATTCACTCTATAAAATAACCGCTTTATGTTTGCTTCCAACCGTTTCATACCAGAGAAGAAAAGTTAGTGAAGTGGATCGAGAAATTCGACGATTCGTATCGTATCGATCGGGTGAAGTGTTTCGAGCAGCTTGCCTTTTCGCCACACGTCATTTACCTTAAAGTATCCGTACACACCCTTAGCAAAAACAACGCTATCCATTTGAATGACCTGTTGGGTATCGGGAAGATATCGCTGTCCTTCGCCACGAGCTAACGCACGGTCCAGTTCAAGCCTGGATGTATAAACGTTTGGTGATACGAACAACTCGACTTCCTGCGGTAACTCCAGAACGATCGTGCTGGGCCGATGTGATACTTGTGGGGTGGTTCGAGATGAATCGACCGTCGCGGCCGGTTCATTCGGATGCCCGGAAAAGATCAGATAAACTACGATCGCGATAATGAGTACCGCAACCGGCAACGCCCACTTTTTTAGCGGCGATCTTCTTCGGCGACGTTCCGCTTCTGTGATCGTCTCTTCTTTTCGCGCGACCCCACGCGAGGCATGTAATTGCGCAGAACGCTGTAACGAATCTCCGAGTATTTCGAGGTCAGCCGTAGTATATTGTACACCTTTTTGCTCGGCGACTCGCAATATATTCGGCATGTGAACGATCGTTCGCGAGACGGCATAATCGAGCGTCATCATCGCAAAATTCGGGTCGCCGATCGGCTCTTCCGATCGAAATTCACGTACGGGAGAGGTGAAAAGCGCGATAAGGGTGACGCGCGGCTCGGCGGATTCGATCACCTCCGCTTGCGGTATAGTAGAATAACGTTCGTTCGTCACTTCCGCTGTGGCATGTTCCAGTACCAGGCCATCCAAGGTGCTCGCTAATTCGGCGAACGCCTTTACGAGTGTGGCATGGGGGTTATCAAAAAAAATGCGGGTCCCTGGAGCAGGGTGGTTCGTACCGTTTGATGTATCGATCTCAGCAGTGGAAGGTGCATCGCCTTGCCACCGGCCTGTCTTGGAAACTTGTACAATGCCACCATACGGGTACATGGCCACCAACGAAACCCCATGCGACCAGACCAGTGCAAAATGGTCGCGCTCTTCGGAGAGTGGCCGGCGAATAAGTGAGACCGAGTCCCGTGAGTGAGCGCAATATTGCCGTACCGATTCCTCGATCTTACGAAATGCTCGTTCGTTCTCCTCCTGGAGAAACGCCGGACCGATCACTCGAACAACAGATGCCAATGCGACTTGCTATTAATTATCGAGAAGCAGTATTTCTTCGTATCCATGGACGGGAGTTTTGCAACCTCGCGTCTCTGTTAGACCCCAGGAGAAAGAGATAACAAGCCATTTCGAAGGGCGAATAAGGGATCATGCTTACGACCGCTCTTCCTATTGGATTATAGAAGTTCGCCCTCTTTTGGGATGCGAATTTCGCTCCAGTAGTTGAACTCGTTACTGTCAGCTCATCAGCGTGGAATAACCGTGCCATACGGACAAGTAAATAGATAAGGCCAACCCTGCAAAATTAGGCACTTTTGGGTGCCCGATCAAGCATTCTGACTAAAATCGACATTTTTTGTGCTATACCTCGTCGCTACACCCATCGGTAATCTGGAAGATATTTCATTACGAGCAATTCGGGTGCTTCAGGAAGCCGATATTGTGGCGTGCGAAGATACACGGCACGCCCGAGTCCTTTTCGAACGTCACGGCATTCGCCCTCGACGGCTCATCAGCTACCATTCCCACAACGAACAATCGCGAGCGGTCGAGCTATCGGAAGATCTTGCGACCGGTGCAACGGTTGCGATCGTAACCGATGCCGGTACTCCCGGCATATCGGACCCGGCATGGGCGATCGTGAAAGAGGCCATCAAACTGGGTATCGAGGTCGTGCCGGTGCCGGGAGCCTGTGCAGCGATCGCTGCTTTAAGTGCCAGCGGAATGGATACCACTCGCTTCGCCTTCGAAGGGTTTTTGCCGTTAAAAAAAGGTCGTCGTAAGCGGCTCATCCAGATAGCAAATGAAGATCGAACGGTCGTTATCTATGAATCACCACACCGCATTAAGCGGCTGCTCGAAGAATTAGGCTTGGTCTGCGGCCCCGCACGCACGGTTGCATTGGCTCGTGAAATTACGAAAGTACACGAAGAATTCGTGCGCGGTACGATCTCCGAAGTTTTGGCCTCCGTCGAAAAGCGATTCCCGGAATCGGTGAAAGGGGAATGCGTAGTCATCCTTAGTGGCCGGGCGAAAGGGGAAGAACTTGTCGAAGAAGTTATGGTTGAAGAAGATGAGGCCTTATAACCTGTGATGGAAGTTATACATCGGAAGGAATAAACAATATGGAATATCGCCGTCTTTTGATTGTAGTTGTCATTTCGCTTCTGTCACTCACAGCATGCGCGCAAAAGCCTGCCACTTCTGGAAATGCTGTTTCGGGTAATCCGACGGGTCTCGATCTATCGATGTATCCTAAGGCGAATGATAAAGTTGAGAAGAGCGATGCCGCATGGCGAGCGCAACTTTCGCCGGAAGCCTTTAGCGTAATGCGCGAAGCTGGCACGGAGCGGCCATTCACTGGCTTATTGCTCAACGAGCATGGCAATGGAATTTTCGTTTGTGCCGCCTGTGGCAACCCATTGTTCAGCTCGTCAGCGAAATTTGAGTCAGGCACTGGCTGGCCAAGTTTCTGGGCTCCGATCGAACCCGGCCGTGTAGTGCAAAAAGGCGATGACTCTTATGGTATGGAACGTACCGAAATTCTATGTGCTCGGTGTGGCTCTCATTTAGGGCATGTGTTCGACGATGGCCCGAAGCCGACCGGTCTGCGCTATTGCATGAACTCGGTGGCCTTGAAGTTTGACAAAAAATAATTAGCCTTCGAATTCTTCTTGCTCTAATTTCTTACGCACTCGTGCGCGTACGGCTTGTTCCAGCACGGCGGACATCGTGACGATCAATGCAAACGTTGGCCAATATCGGGCAGCCGAGCGGTAGCCAAAATAGATCTCGAGTCCTAACAGCGCCACCGCGAAAATACCCAGTGAGCTCAAGCCGATGGTAACGGCCAGGTTACCGCGGTTCGGTCGCCGCTGCTGTGCAAAAGGCATCCGAGGTGCCATCATGATATAGAGCTGGAAGAGAAGTCCGGCAATCGCTCCAAGCACGAGCACGTGTTCGATGGCATGATAGACGGGCATAAAAAAGCTGAACGTGATCGCCAGCACGATCATATAGGGAAGTATAAGCGATATCAATAAAGCATTGCGAACTGCCAGCAATAACTTCGCGCGGTCGAGCGGTGCCGAAAAAAATATCCATGCCGCTTTATAGTTTGCGGATTGCGATACATTCTGCATGAGCATCATCGGCATTAATAGCGCGATCATGTATAACAGATTAGCCCTCGCTACCTGCTTTATGCTCGCCGTAAATGGATCGCCTACGCCACCGCTCATGATGGCTATAAATAAATAGACAAAGGTTAAAGGCAGTGTTGCCAAAAGCTGCATCCTGAATTTTGTATCGTATCGGAACTGAGCCCTCAGGAGCATAAAGACGGCCCGCGCTTCGAAGGAACGAGCAAAGCGAGTGTAAGTGCGAAAGAGAAAGCCACCACCAATCGCATGTGCTGCGCGATCGCTAGCGTTCTTCTCTTTTGTGCTAGTCGATGCAGAAGCGGAAAGCTCTGAAATTTCATTCTGATAATGCTTGCCAAGCAAAAGATGCGATGCCGCTGCAACCAATACGAGCAGCGCGATCGAGCCGATTGCTAATGGCACATAGATGCCCGAGGTAACTCCAGTTACAATGCCCGCAAGGGATGCGAACCAGAACGCAGGCAGCAGCGCGAGCAACGGCTCCGTCGTTATATTGAACGTATGAAAGTCGAACGAGTATTCAGCACGGGTAAGCAGTACAAAGCTCATCGCTACTACGAACGAGCCAAGAAATTGCACATACCCCATCATTCTGGTGATGACCGATGGCTTAAGCCTGCGCAGCATTAGGCCATACAGCGCAATGACGGTCATTGCCGCACCGACGCTAGTAAGTATTGATACTACAAGAAAGGCAAGATTAGCGAAGAGGTCTGGCCGAAAAAAGAATTGAAGTCCGATGAATGGCCCAATAGAGACGAGAAATCCGATCGTTGTAGTATAGGTGATGAGGACTGCGAGTCGTGAGAAGAAGAATGTTTCGCTTCCCACGGGCAGCATCGAAATGATCTGTGATTCGTCCGGCGAGAGGAATCCTGTGCCGAAGGACAAGAAAATATTGCTCGCGCTGATGAAGGCGACATAGAGCATAAAGAATCCAGCGGCTGTGACATACGCGTCGCCGGAAAAATTATGAGCGAACAGCCGGATCGAAAACGCACCAATTCCCAGATAGCTTACCATCGTCCAGTAGGCCCAGGAGCGGCTCATTTTTTTTCGGCTCGAACGCATCCGTAAACTGGCCGAGCGCCATTCGCTTTTAAGCGCAAATCGCGTGAGAATCCTTACCTGACGAAAATCGACCGAGCCAAACATAGAAGGAAAGAGCTATTGTGAAAGGGCGCGAAGAATGTCTTCCGTGGAGCGCTCAATATCGGCGCCGCCTGTCAGGCGATGGAATGCGCGTTCGAGCGAAAGTTCGCCAGATTCCTGCAGCAATTCGGAAGGAGTACCGATCGCCGCTAATGTTCCGTGATTGATGATCGCGATGCGATCGCACAAACGCTCGACGACATCGAGGACATGCGAGCAGAAAAAGATCGTCTTGCCGCCTTCATGCGCATACTTGCGAAGTACCTCCTTAAAGATGAGCGCAGCATTGGCATCGAGTCCGGAAAGCGGTTCATCCAGGATGAGCACTTCGGGGTTGTGTATGAGTGCAGCGATCAGCAGGACTTTCTGCTTCATTCCCTTCGAGAACTCGGCGAGCAGTTTCTTACGATCGGCTTTTGAAAGTTCGAACAACGTGAATAGCTCTTCCCGGCGCTCTGCCAATTTATCAGGATCGAGATGCCGAAGAGTGCCGGCAAGATCGAGATATTCATCGGCGGTCAAGCTCTCGTAGAGTATTGCGTTTTCCGGTACGTAGCCAATGCGTTTCTTTACCTCGATCGGCTCTTCGACGACGTCGAATCCGGCAATGCGGACAACGCCAGTCGTCGGTTGCATAAGGCCCGTCAGGACCTTAACCGTCGACGATTTGCCTGCTCCGTTCGGACCAAGCAACGCAAATATTTCTCCCGATGGTATTTGAACCGAAAGGTCATCTACGGCAAGCGTATCGCCATAGCTTTTACTTAAATGAAGAATGTCGATCAATGTTGCTCGGGCATTTTAATTCGGACAACCAGATCTGCAGGGTTAAGGTCGATATGAGTGTACTCCATCGTTAACTTGTTCTGCCCTGCAGTTGCTTCGATATGCTGGGGAATAGACATACCATTGACAAGTGCCGGTTCCCCAAACCGGACCGTAACATTGGGTGCGGGAGCATTTCGCGTCGGATCGACAATGCCGTTCCATCTGCGATAGCGAACGAGCGAGAGGTTCGGTATCGAGGAGTCGCTGGTAAGCGTACCGGAAAGATCGAGGGAGGATGTCGTATATCGTACCGGGTCCTGGATCACTAATATATGATGATTGCCGTTGGAATATAATTGAAGTGAATCAGCACTGTTGAGATCATCTGCCGGTAATCCGTAGATGATATCACTCATAGCCGTTAGCGATACCCCACGCAGACGAGTAAGCTCTTCCAGCGAGTGAGTGTCGGTAGCCCCTCGCATTGTTTCACCATGGAGGATATCATAAAATTGATATTCTTGCGGAGAAGCGAGAAATTTTGCAACATTGATCCCGAATGGGCCGTATACGCTGACGCTTAGCGAATCGATACGCGCGTTCGTTTGCTCCGCGAGCCGTTTGCTCTTCATCGAAAAGCTGGCAGAATTCGACTCACCATTTTGATCGACGGTAATATCACCGGAGACATTCATCGAATGCGCGAGCGCCCGCCGTGCTTCGAGCCAGGATCGAATTAAAGGAATAGCAGAAGTACTCGTTTCGACGTGCACCGGTACGGTGCTCGTTGTCGTGCGTGGTGCGGATGCACACCCTGTAAGCGCCGCTATGGCAGCGGTGATTATTAATACTATGGTAATTCGAAAAGCGGACATGAACGAACTCTACGTGATTTGTGAAAAAAGTAACAAATCTTCGAAAACAGCATGACTATACAGTAACAAACCAAAATTGTCCATTTGACCATGCACCGCGCTGCACGCGACCTAGCGAAGAAAAGTACGTTTTGTGCAAAACCCAGCTTTTCAACCGATGGCATTCAAATGGACATAATAGCATAATACACGCCCCGTTGAAGGGTTTAGTGAACAGAATCTAAGATAATCGTATCGATAAACTGAAGTAATAACGGCATGATGGCTGATTCGGATTTTTGCAGCGCATTCGAATCGGCCACCATCCCGAATCGGACGAATAGTTTAGTTTCAACGTCGTCAATATATTCACCTATAATAGTTAGAATGAAATCAATAATCACTTTCACCAGCGCTGCTCTTATCGTTGCGGGCTCCATATTGTTTGCCCCTATGGCTCACGCACAATTCTCGCATGCGGTTGTCGTTATGACTGGCACCGTGATCTCGGAAGAGAATGCGAAACCGACGTCGGTTAAAGTCAGTATCCGCGAGGCGGGCGACACAGCGCGCGAAATCACGCGCAGCACGTCGAACAGCCAAACGGGTAAGTATCTCGTCGTATTGCAACCCGGTAAAAAATACTGGGTACATTTGGAAGGTGATTCGATCCTGACGCAGGACGTGCTGGTTAGCACCCCGCCGGTCGATCACACTGAAAAGCTCACGCAGGACTTCACGGTCACAATGCGTGAGGTGGAAGCAACCAAGCAAACGCCACAGCAATCGACGAACTAAGAGTGTCCAATCCCTACTATCAGCTCATGGTTGCTGGTAGTAAAAATCAGAAGCAGCAGAACAAAGAACGCAGGCCCACCCACAAGGTGGGCTTCCGTTTTTTATAACTATTTGCATCGCACACCCCCTCCTCAGAGTGAAGCGATGAGGAGGGGGCAGGGGGTGGAGTCGTGGGGATTATTGCACTGGTGAGGTGACAACGAATTTCACCGCCTCTTCCCCAGCAACCCACCCTGTTGAATACGCCGCTTGCAAGTTATAGCCCCCAATCTCACCGGCAATATCGAGCATTTCTCCGGCAAAGAAGAGTCCGGAATGCAGGCGCGACATCATCGTTTTTGGGTCGACCTCTTTTAAGTCAACACCGCCGGCGGTTACTTCGCCGCGATCGATCGGTATTTCGCTTACTTCGCCAAAATCGTAATCCGTAAGTGCAGTTGTTAAATGGTCGCGCTCCGAGCGTGTGAGTGCATTCCATTTACGATCGAGAGGAATGTCAGCTTGCTTCAATACGTAAGGCACGAAAGCGTTTGGAAGCAATCCTTCTAACCACGTCTTTACGTGCTGGAGCGAGCCAGATTGTTGCTCGTCGATAAGCAGAGCACGAATTTCTTCTGTAGTGCGATTAAGTAGATTCGCGTGGATCGAAATCAAGTCGTTCTCAAAGTGCATTGCCGCTTCCCGGCTGAGATCGAGTGCGGCCGGACCCGATAAGCCACGATGAGTTATGAGAATATCTCCGTACGCTTGCGCAAGCGATCTATTCCCTTTTGTGACGGAGAGTACAGCATTACGTATCGCCACACCGACGAGATCCTGATGAGGCTTCTGCTTAAGATAGATCGGTGCGAGCGCTGCTCGAAGCGGTACGATCATATGACCAAGCCTCGCTGCGAAATCGATTCCGTCGCCGGTTGTGCCCACTTTGCGATAACTTGTACCACCCGTAGCTAGAATTACAGCATCTGCTTCAAACGTATTATCATTGATGGTGAGTAGCCAGCAGTTATCACTTCGCTCTATCGATTCAACTCGCGACTTTGTATGAATAACTACCTGTGCTTCCCTAAGCTCAGCTTCAAAGGCGACGAGCACGTCCTCAGCCCGGCTCGATGTAGGAAACACTCGTCCGTTCTCGCGAACATACCATTCAACGCCGCGCCTACGGAGCATGTCGAGAATGTCATTGTTGGTGAAGCGGTACATCGCATGTTTGAGGAAGCGTGCTTCTTTAATATGAGGGAATCCATCCTGAAGCACTTCTTCTACCGACCCTGCATGAGTGATGTTGCATTTGCCTCCACCTGAGATCAGTATCTTAATCCCCAATCGCGGATTGCGCTCGAAGAGATGCACCTCCACACTCGCATCCAGCGATTTCGCAGCTTTACCCGCTGCTAACGCCGAGCAAATGCCGCCCGCACCTCCGCCGATGATTGCAATTTTTGGGATCATCAGAGAGAGAACAGTTCTAACGAACCGATTAGCTCAATCGAAAAGCCCTGTCTCTCCACTTCTCCTAAAATGCTTCACCGTTAGCCCCCGCCCCCGCTCGTTCAATCCCAGCCGCTTGCACGTTTTATCAAAGAGGTCTTCGATGTACTTCGCATAACCACCGGTGCCGGACATCCGCGAGCCGAATTCAGGATCATTCATGTTGCCATCGCGCACCATACGAATGCGTGTCATTATTTTTTTCGCTTCGAGCGGTACGTTCTTTTCAAGCCATTCTTCAAAAATGGATTTAACAGCGAACGGTAACCGCACAATGTTATAACCGGCACTCGTCGCACCGGCCTCACGCGAGGTGCGAAGTATGGCCGGTATTTCTTCATCATTGAGTCCCGGAATAACAGGGCCGATCATCACGCCAGCCGGTACACCAGCATCGTTGAGCGTTTTCATTGCCTGCAGGCGTCGTTCGGGTGTTGGTGTGCGCGGCTCAAGTTTGCGGGCAAGCTTCCGGTCGAGCGTCGTGACCGAAAAGTGAATCGCGATAAGATCGAGCTTCGCCATCTCGCTAAGAATATCGACGTCGCGTAAGATGAGCGTGTTCTTCGTCACAATTCCCACTGGATTTCTGAATTCCAGTAATACCTCCAGGATTTGCCGGGTGATTCTGAATTCCCGTTCCGCGGGCTGATAGCAATCCGTATTGCCGCTCATCATGATTACCTGCGGCTTCCACGATTTGCGGGAAAATTCTTCGCGAAGCAATTTTGCCGCGTCATGTTTCACCATGATCTTCGACTCGAAGTCGATACCGGCATTGAACCCGAGATATTCGTGTGATGGTCGGGCATAACAATAGGCGCACCCATGCTCGCAGCCTCGGTATGCGTTAATAGAGTAGCTAAAACCGAGGTCCGGACTGTCATTCTTAGCCAGGATGGACTTCGTTGTATCCTCGAGAAATTGGGTTTGAACGACCGGCAATTCGATGTGGTCGGGAGAATCCCAGCCGTCATCGAATGCTTCGAGAGAGGTCGTTTCGAACCGGTTTTGGGGCCGGAGTTCGGTCCCGCGTGACGTGCTCATAAGAAAAAGGTGCTCCTAATATTGAGAACAAGATAGCAATAAAAAAGCGCAGTGAGTGGAAGTTAATAAAGCGCACGTCTGTTCATGGCCGTAATGACGTGGGAGGATCTGGTAAGTATTTGTGGTAAGAACGGCCTTACCGTCGATGAGTCGGCGTTGCCGCTTTTGCGGAAATATGCCGATGAATTGCTTTCGTGGAATTCAAAGATCAATCTCATCTCGCGTAAGGACGAAGATCACATCCTCGATCGCCACATTTTGCATTCGCTCGTACTTCGAATGCCAACTATTTGCGATTATGATTTTTCCAATAAACGCGTAGCCGACCTCGGTACTGGTGGTGGCATGCCCGGCATTCCATTTAAGATCGTAACCTCGTCTGCCGAAGTCACGCTTATTGATTCGATTCAAAAAAAGATTATTGCTTGCTCTGCTATGATCGCAGAGCTTAAGCTGAATGGTATTTCTGCGGTCGTGGGGCGCGCTGAAGAATTGGCGAAGCAAAAAGAATATGCTCATTCCTTCGATGTCATTATTTCGCGAGCTGTCGCCCCTATGGATGAGCTGGTAAAATGGGGACGAGGATTGCTAAAGACCGGTGGCGCTCTATTCTCGCTTAAAGGTGGCGACTTAACTGAGGAAATTAAGCGTACTAGGCGACTTAACTATATCGTGAGCGTTGAAGAAATACCCTTGAGTCTTGCCGGATTTGATAATTTTGTAACGGAAGATAAAAAGCTCGTTAAGGCTGTGTTTGGACCGTAAGTAGACGGCACCAAAGTTCTACCTTTCCTGCTATTCTATGGCGATGAGTCCCGAAAGCGCCAGAAATTCCACTGACCGAATCAATATTATAAACATCGCGCTGATGCTATTGTCGGCGCTTCTGGCGTACGCGTGGCCGTTCTATCTGTTCCTGGTCGCTTATGCCGTCCTTGGGCCTCTCCATTATCTAACGGAAATATCGTGGTTGCACGATCATCAGTATTACACCAGCCGCAAATCGGATGCGCTGTTTCTCCTCGTTATCGGTGTGTTATATGGCGCGATGGTCGTCTTGGGTTACAGTGCATTGAAGATCATACCGAATATGATCCTTCTGGCGTTGGTTGGCTCATTCATTCTGGTATTTACTGCTAATTGGTTTGCTCGAATTGCGCTGATCGTTGCGGGGAGTGCGTTGGTATTTATCGTCCCGATGAGCTTAAGCACCTTGATCGTAGCAATGATGCTGCTCACCATCTTTCACGTCTTCGTCTTTACCGGATGTTTTATTCTCATCGGTTCAATGCGATCACACAGTAGATCAGGTTATATCTCGTTTAGTGTGTTCGTTGCAGTTGCCCTCTTTTTGTTATTATTCCGATCGCTGCCCTCGGGCGGTGTCGCCGATAGCTTTGTCGTTCAGCATTATGGCCGAGGATTTGGCGACGTTAATGTCGTATTGTTGCGCGCTTTTAACGCTTCTCCGCTCGGGGTTACAGCGAGTGATCCGTTCGAATTTTCAGCCGGTGCCGTGGCCATTATGCGGTTTATCGCGTTTGCCTATCTCTATCATTATTTGAACTGGTTCTCTAAAACGAAGATCATCCGTTGGCACGAAGTTTCGAAGTTGCGGATGGGCTTGGTATTAAGCCTATGGATCGCAGCCGTTATCTTCTACTTTATAGATTATGACCTCGGCTTGCGGGTTCTGTTTACGTTAAGTGCGTTACACGTGCTCTTGGAGTTTCCGCTCGACGTGCGAACCATGTTAGGAATTGTAACACATTTCGGTAAGCGCGTAAAATCCGTCGGAGTTCGATTAGAACCGGCGCAATAACTGTTAAGAAGTTGACCTGGATAAGCTATGATCGCGTATCATAGCTCTTGTTACTCACCATGAAGTCTGTTATCTTCTCGTTTGCCACACACAACCATCAGCCGCTTGGCAACTTCGATCATATTTTCGAAGAATCCTACGAGCGCTCGTACCGGCCATTCTTCGAACTTGCTGCAAATTACCCGATCCGCTTTGCTACGCACTTTACCGGTATCTTGCTGGAATGGATGGAAGCACATCATCCGGATCATATCGTACGCATACGGGAGATGGCTTCGAGTGGTAAGCTCGAGTTGATCTCCGGGGGATATTTCGAGCCGATTCTTTCGGTCATTCCACGACAGGATCAACAGGCGCAAATATCGTTGCTCTCGCAGAAGATCGCTCAGCTATTTGGCACAGAACCGCAAGGAATGTGGCTGGCCGAGCGGGTATGGGAGCAACCGCTTGCTTCGGTATTGAATGAAGCCGGCATCCGCTACGTCTTACTCGACGATACCCATTTCCTCCATGCCGGACTGCGTGAGCGCGACCTCAACGGTTATTATCTTACCGAGGATAGGGGCAAAACATTAGCGGTCTTCCCGATCTCCAAGCAACTCCGCTATACCATACCGTTCGCTAACGTCGATGAGACGCTGCGCGTGTTGGGTGATGCGGCGAGCGAATCCGGTACTAACGTGGTAACGTTCGCCGATGATGGAGAGAAATTCGGTGTCTGGCCGAGGACCTACGATCACGTTTATCGCGACGGCTGGCTGGAGGAATTTTTCCGTAAGATCTCGGAGAATTCGCATTGGATTCGGATGCTGCCGCCAGGCGAAGTATTAAAGCAGGTCAAGCCCATCGGCAGAATTTATTTGCCGAATGCGAGCTATGAGGAGATGATGCAGTGGTCCTTGCCGACGACCGAGGCATTCGAATCCTACGAGCAACTGGTGCATGCCTTCGATAAAAATAGTGCGGAGTGGCAGTGGCAACGCCCGTTCATTCGTGGTGGGTATTGGCGAAATTTCTTTGTCAAGTATCCAGAGGCAAATCACCTGCATAAACACATGCTTCGCACGAGTGCGCGTGCTGCAAAGCTAAAGAAGCAAGACGCAGCGGCCATCGATCAACTATTGCGCGCGCAATGTAACGATCCGTATTGGCACGGAGTCTTTGGTGGTATCTATCTTTCGAACTTGCGTCACGCGAATTACACAGCGCTTGTCGCTGCTGATGCGTTGCTCGACAAAGCTGAAAAACTAAAGGGGATACGAGTCGAAACGGGTGATATTGATTGTGATGGTTCGAATGAGGTCGTCCTCGAATCCAAAATGCTTTCCCTCTACTGCAAGCCGGAACAGGGAGGAATGCTCGCCGAGATCGACTTTAAACCGCGCAGCTTTCACGCAACTAATATCATATCGCGGCATAAAGAAGCATATCATTCGAAAATAACGCAAGCTGTTCATGCCGATGATGACCAGAACGCCGCGTCGATCCACGACCGCATCGAAGCGAAGGAACGAGGGCTCGAAAAGCTGATCGTTTACGATCCGTATCGTCATGGCTGTCTTATCGAGCATATACTTTGGCACGGCATCTCATTAGAGGATCTCCGTTCGATGAATTTCTTCCATCATGCCACGAGCTTTGTTACTTCGGCATTTGACTGGGGTTGGATAGAAGAGGAAAAGACGCTCGAGCTAACCGCCGTCGCGGCAGGAATTAAATTGGTCAAAAAGGTACAACTTTCGACGAAAAGTGACCTTAAAGTGACCTACCGGCTTACGAACGAATCGGGCACGACGCTTCGTTTTCAATTTGCTTCCGAATGGGCGTTCAATCTGCTTGCCGGTGCTGCTTCGGACCGATATTATGAGGCGAATGGCGAGAAGCTGTCGGATTCAAATTTGAATAGTTCGGGAGTGATCGCTGAGAGCAAAAATCTGCGCTTGGTAGATGAATATTTGAAGCTCGCGATCGACGTTCGTCCAGAGGCCGCACAAGAGGTCGCTCGATTTCCGATCGAATCGGTCTCGATGAGTGAAGGCGGGTTCGAGCGAATATACCAGGGCTCGATCGTCATGCCGATATGGAACGTTGAGCTTGCTCCGGATGGCACGTGGGATGCCTCACTTCAAGTGAAGTTCGAAGAGTTATAAATGGCACAGAGAAGAATTTATCGTACACGGTCGCTGCCAGTCCAGATCGATCTTCCGGACCGGCCGCGTATTTCTGTTGTCATTCCGACGAAGAATGAGGAGAAGCTCCTCGAAACATGTCTTCAGCAATTCACTCCAGCAATAAAGAACCGATATCGTATCGAGATCATCGTTAGCGATGGCGGCTCGACGGACGATACAATAGGTATTGCCACCGCATACGCCGATTTTATCGCGACCCACGAGCTCGACCGGCGACAAACCATTGCGGAAGGACGCAACCGTGGTGCCGAGCTTGCGCATGCCGATCTGTTGATGTTCCTTAATGCGGATACGATCATTGCTGACATTGAAAAGTTTTTAGAACGAGCACTACAACGTTTCGCAGTGGATGAGTCGCTTTCAGCGATCGCAACACGTGTGGAAGTAATGCCGCACGTGCGCAAAGGAAGCGACGTCCTGTTTCATGCGTATTTCAATCGCTACGTAAAGATAGCGAATGGTATCGGCCTTGGTATGGGCCGCGGCGAGTGCCAGATCGTTCGCCGCAAAGCGTTCGAAGCGTTGAATGGATATAACGCCACCATGGCGGCAGGCGAAGATTTCGATCTGTATCGGCGGCTTCGATCCATTGGCAAAGTGAAGTACGATGGCAAACTGCTCGTCTATGAGTCGCCTCGCCGCTACCGCAAGTACGGCTACATGCATGTGTACTTCGATTGGATCCGTAACGGCTGGGCGGTGTTATTCCGCCACCGATCGTCGGACCAGGTGTGGGAAGAGGTTCGCTAACTACCTGTCTAAAGATTCTCTCGCGTGACCTTTCAACGAATCATCGCGTATCTCATTGCGATGGTATGGCCAGCAGCTATTGCAGTGGCACAGATGAGTTCGTCGACCTTCTCCGGTCATGTTCGCGATGCCTCTACCCATGAAGCGCTGGCGGGTGCTCGAATAGAGCTTCGAGATTTGCATCGTGGTGCGATCTCGGATATTTCCGGTGATTTCACCATTAAGAATTTGCCTGCGGGCGCGATCGATGTCGAAGTGCATCTGCTGGGATATACGGTCGAGAAGCAGATAGTACTGTTAGCCCAAGGATTGGAGACAAAGGTTACATTCGATCTTCATTCTGCGGTAGTCCAGGGAAAAGAGATCACTATCGAAAGTGAACGAGAGCGAGAGATCGAAAAGACCAGCGTTAGTCGCATCACTCTCACACCGAACATAATTGAGCAGGTACCTGCCGTAGGCGGTGAAAGCGATCTCTTCCGCGTGCTTCAGCTTATGCCTGGTGTGAAAGCGCTAAACGAAGTATCGAGCGGACTTTATATCCGCGGCGGCCCTCCCGACCAGAACCTCATCCTGCTCGATAATAATGTTGTCTATAATCCCTCGCACTTATTCGGCTTTTTCTCGACCTTCAACACCGATGCTATTAAGGATGTCGATCTGATCAAAGGCGGCTATCCGCCGGAATATGGAGGGCGATTAACCGGTGTCCTCAATGTGACGACACGAGAAGGGGACCGAAACGAGGTACACGGCAAGACGTCGATCAGCCTTATCAGTGCACGGCAAACACTCGAATTTCCGTTGCCGTCTGGCTCCATGCTTGTTTCCGGACGCCGCACGTACATCGACGCTTTCCTTAATGCAGTGAATGCCGATAAGATCTTTGGTGATTCTACTCAACTGCCGCGCTATTATTTCTATGATCTTAATGCAAAGATCGATGAGGACCTGGGTGCTTCCGATCGCCTAAGCGTTAGCGGCTATCTTGGTGCCGACCATTTGCTCTATCCCTCGAATGGCTTCGTCGATATCACACTTACCTGGGGCAATCAACTCGCCAGTGCTGAATGGACGCACATCTTCTCCGATAACGTATATGCCCGTACTTTCGCTGGGTATAGCGCTTACTCGTCATCATCCAGTGGGACGATCACAGCAAACCCGTTCGAGTTCGATAATGGCATTCAGGAATTGTCTTTAAAAGAAGATGTCGATTGGCGATTGAATACGAAGAATGACGTTCGCTTCGGAGCTGGGCTTTCTCAATTTAAATTCCATTTTTTTAATCGGTTAGGCTCGACCAATCAGGCATTGAATGACACGGGCGGTGTACCGAAATACGTCTCTGCTTATATGCAACATGAGTGGCAGCCAACCGACCGCATCACGGCGACGTATGGTCTTCGTGCTGAACTGTTGGATCTCGCAAATGCTGTTACGTTCGACCCGCGGCTGACGATAGCCTATCAATTGAATCCCTCGTGGACGCTCAAAGCTTCCACCGGTATTTACCATCAGTTCTTGCATCTCGTTACTGCCGGCGATTTCGCGTTCTTCGATCTTTGGATTCCAGGTACGGCTCCGCTTCCGCCGAGTATGAGCACACAGTATATTCTGGGCATTAGTGGCTATCCTGCCGATCCGTATTTCGTCTCCTGTGAAGCCTATTATAAGAAGCTGAATAATATTGTCGAATATAACGAGACGAAATTCCTGTCGAATAATATCGAAGAGATCTTTCCGCGTGGTACTGGCGAAGCTTATGGAATTGAGCTTTTCCTGCGGGAGCGTGTAAATGATTTTACCGGCTGGATCGGCTATACGCTCTCCAGGGTGACCGAAAATATTCCGGCCATGAATAATGGCGAGACGTTCTATCCAAAGTACGACCAGCGTAATGATATACAGCTTGTGCTGAGTTATAAACTATCCGATCGCTGGACCGTTGGCGCAACGTGGACCTATGCAACCGGTCAGGCTTACACCGCCGATCTCGGATATTACCGCACCGCTTTTGATGAGATCGGCTTCGAGCACGATCTGGAAATTCCCGGAGCGATGGGTGCACAACGTTTACCAGATTACCACAGAGCTGACGCAAGCCTAACGTATGCGTTCAAATTTTTTGGCAAGGATGCCAAGGCATCGCTCGATATTTTCAATATCTATAGTCACCGTAATGTATGGTTTAGGGTTGTCGATACCAAGATGCAGCCGCCGGTCGTTTCGGACGTGACATTACTTCCCATTATTCCTACACTTGGAATGGAGGTAACATACTAATGAAGAATGAAGAATTAAGAATGAATAGTGAAGGGTTGGGAAGAGCGTGCTATCCTTATGCCTTAAACTCTTATTTTGTAAATCCGGCCGCTTTGGTTGCGATCCTTCTATTATGGGCGGGTTGCACGAGCGTCAATGAGTCGGCATATACGCCGCAGTTGGTCGTGCAAGGATACTTGTATGCCAATGAACCGTTCGATTCGATCGTCGTGCGAAGAACGATACCTATCGGGTCGACTGGCGATAACGATCGTGTTAGCGGAGCGCTCGTTGTTATTTCAAGCGATGCCGGGGGCGATACGCTTCGCGAGGATGTGTCGTCCAGCCGTGCTGCAGGCCGCTATATAGCAAAAGACAGTATAATTATACAACCGGGGAAGACGTACAATCTGCTGGTACAGGTGTCGGGATATCCTACGGTTACATCTTCGACAACGGTGCCATTTGCTATTCATCTCGATTCGGCGACCTATCGAGGTCGCAGGCTTTCGATTACAGCAATTGACACTGTGGTCTATCCGGTGATCGTCGATAGCTTACAATCGCCAAGCGTGCATTTGTGGTGGTCGTCCAGTTCTAACGCTGCCGGCTATGCACTCGAGGCGTTATCGCTCGATCCGAACGCGGATACGATCAAAGACCTCATTACCGGTCAGCTTCAGGATACTTCCGCGAATGGCCGATATCACTTCTTTATCCTATCGACGAACGAGGAAGTGTTGTGGCCGCAGTTTACCCGGTTTGGACTGAATGCTGTTCGCGCTCTTGCGATCGACCGAAATTTCGAAGACTTTATTCTTGGCCTGTATCTCTCTGGTTCGCAATTCAACAATAATACGCTTCACGTACAGGGTGGCCTCGGCATCTTTGGAAGCGCAGCGAGGACGAGTAAACTGGTGTATTTAGAATGAGGGTTTTAAAACCTCACATACGCCTTCACGCTAAAATCGCCAACGTTCGATGGAGTTAGTCCAAGACCATACGCGGCGCCATAGGACAAGCTAAACCCGAGGCCATGTACTTCACCGAGCGGCTCGCAGGCAACGCCGATCTGGCCCGAGAGGAGCGTGGCGGAGCCGAGTCCGCCAGAAGTTGGTGTAGTCCATATTCCGTAATACCCGACACCAACTTGAGGTTCGAGCAGGCCATCGAAGAATTTCACTGGTATCCATGTAAGTTGGAAGCCAAGCGATTTAGGAGAAGAGAACATCTGCGAGAATATCTGCGGATGGTCGTAATCGAGATATGGTGCGCCGGCATACAGATATCCGAACGAGACATCGAATGATAGTGCCGGACGGTTCGCCTCAATTCCAATAAAGAAATTATCGCCGGCTACACTACCGATGCCAACACCGATACGCCCATGCACATCGGCGATAGTACTTTTTTTGTTTGCGAGTACGATCGTTTCTAATCTCTGTTTTTCTCGCTCTGCCGCTTCGCGCGCGGCATTATCGCGGTCGTCCTTGATCTGAATTTCCGCGTTCTGTTGCTGCAGCTCGCGGACCATAGCCGCATAATCGATCTGCTTGCGTCCAACTTTTAAGGTGTCACCGCTTCCTAACCGGCTGCCGCTAACAAAGACGACAGGCGCCGTCTTATTAAAGGAATGCGTCTCGCTATAGAGCACTTTGCCAGTGCCAGGTTCTGTGGCCGTAAAGCGATAGCGATAAGGTCCAGTCGAGAACTTTGACATATCGATCTCGGCCAAATAATCGGCCGGTTGACGAAGAGTGTCGACGATGGTGCGCGGATGGGCCGTATCAACGACACTTAACAATTCTACTTTTGCCAGGCAGGTCTGAGCGACCGAGTAAGGAATCGATAGCCGCTCGGAAATATCGGAGATCGTTTGTGTACCCAGGCCAAACGACAGCCGATGACCCTCTAAAATTATATGCTCCTCGATAAAGCGCGAAAAGTCGTCGTAGAAATCGAGTACAGAATTATCTTCGAGTTGGACGATATACTTACCTTTGGCGAGCGGTTCGTTCGCTAAACGAAGAAAGACCGGCTCATCGACCTTTGCCGAAAATTCCTTCGCAAACCGTTCGAGACGTACCGACGCATCGGTGTGGTTCGATTCGATCATTCGTTCGATCACGACGTAATAGCGCATCGAGTCGGGAGCGCCTACGATCGGAAGGGGAAGTACCCCGAGGTTGATCGTGTAGGATGCTTCATCGCCTCCAAGCGCTTTCGAAATATTGCTGACCATCGGAAGGGCCAGTGGTGTGCGCGCCGAACCGATATAATACATGATCGGCTGCTCGCCATAGATACGTGAGGAAGTGTCAGGCCCGGTAGAACCGTGGCTAAAATACTGAGGACGAAGATGGAAGCTTGCCTCGTAAAGTGCATCGCGCGAGGTAGCGCTTAACCGAGCATAATTTGCCTCGGTACGAAGAAGCTCGGGCCGAAAGTTTGGTCCCAGGTCATTCCACGCTTTTCGGATCCGATTGGTAATAAGATCTTCGATCGACGCATCGTCCGATGCATCAACGTCGCGATAGCGTTCAGGAGTTGGAGGAGTTACCCGGGCTTGCTGGGTATTCGAATGTTGAGCGTTAGCAGTTCGACCCACACATAGTATCAACGCAAAAAGCACGGGCACGATAACCGTGCTCGTGCAATGGGCCGCTATGGATCGAAGCTTACGCACGGGTGTCCGAAGAAACGAAGTATCTGGGGCGCCTCAGAGGCGATCGCGGCTCGAAACCACGATCTCGCGTTTCTCGGCTGCGTTTAAAATCTTTGTATAACGTCGCGATAGCATCACATCCTCAGGATTCGTCGTCTGCTCGGGTTGAGCGGCGGGCTTAGCCTGTGCGGAGGCGGCATTCTGCGCATACGATGGAGCTGCAGCTTGACGCACTTGGGTCAGTACCGCATGATGCGTGCTGTGCGTTTTCGTAACCACTTCGGTTGCTGGCTGTTCCGGCTGTGCTGTCGGCGTAGGAGCGATGGTCTGTGGCGCCTCTATCGACGATTGCTGCGGAGCAGCTGCCATTTGATGCGGAGCAGCGTGGTCGTCGGCAGTATGCGTAACAAGCCACGTCGTGCCGATCGCAAGAAGCAATACTAATGCTGCAACGCTCGGGCGAAGTACCCAGCGCTTCATGCGACGGCCAGTAATAATAGTCTGCACAGCAGGGCGATCATCGAGGAAGCGAGCGGGCTCGGCTTTTTCCGTGATAGACTCGAGAAGCTGTTCGAGGCGGACTCGTGTCCGATCATCCAGGCCCTCGGAAAGCTGGAAGCGCTCGTCTTCACGGCTTACGCGGATCGCGCCGCGCACGACCAGGTATTCGCGAAGCAGCATTCGCGCCTCTTCCGAGTGAGAAAGCCGTTCGAAAAGAACTACTTCGAGCTCTTTGCGAACGAGTTCGCCATCGAGATACTGAACGATCAACTCTTCGGTCGTTGTAGCACCGTTCGTCATCATCTCGTTTTCATGCGTTGTCATATCGTTTCCCTCTGACTTAATTTAAACTTTTTTCGGACCATCCCCGATAACGGGCAGCAGCATTTTTCGCAGCCGCGCTTTCGCTCGAAAGATCCGAATTCGGATCGTTGAAAGCGATGCGCCCATCATCTGGCCGATCTCTTCATACGTAAGGCCTTCATACTCACTGAGTATTAGCGCCTCACGAAATTCTTCCGGCAGCTTGGCTATGGCAGAAAGCAGAAGAGCATTTTGCTCCTGCTTCGTCATTTGCTCGAGCGGATCGTCCGTTCGTGCAACAGTAGCTCTTAGGTCGCCGGCAATGATATCTTCGAAATCTTCGCCGTCTTCGGCGTATTCCATACTGGCATTCTGCCGAAACGAACGCTTCTTTGTGCTCAGGCAGGAGTGCCGAGCGACCGTAAAGATCCACGGCTTGAAATCGCCACCGGTAAACGTGTGACGATACTGCACGAGCCGCAGGAATACATCCTGGAAGGTATCTTCCACTGCTTCGCGAGCAAGCCCTGCACTAAAGAGCACCTGCGCACAGTAGGCATAGATGCTTTGCTTGTAGCGCTCGTAGATCGCGAAGAAGGCGCGTTCATCACCGTTCTGATATCGAAGAAAGAGAGCTTCATCCGTGTGATCGGACGAAGGCCCGGCCGCGACGGTTGGCTGGCCGATCCTGTCAATGAACTCGGACGCAGGTTGACGCTTCTTTGTTTCACCGGCTTTACGATGTGAAGCTTCTCTGCGTGCTTCTGCGATCCATTCATCCTCGACCGGGGCACCATCCGATGCCGAGTTCGACGGTGCATCAGAAGCGCCGGACCCACCTGCACCCGATTGGGCCAGGCGATCGTCCTTCGGGTCTGAAGACGGATCACCCATCATCGATGGATCATCCGTGAATCGCTCTTCGTGCATCTGCCTTATTACGGACTTCATGGCGTTACCGCCGCGCCTAAAAATGCATCACTTACACACGTAAAGTAATAGTCGCACTGTACCCGACCATTACCGGCGCCCTCAATCCCTGAAAAGGACGCATGGACGTTAACCGCCCAAACCGAGGCATGCAACCCCGCATACCCCAACAGAACGTAAACCGGCAGATGCCGCGGATCAAGCAGATAGTTATTAGGCTATTCTCCCCAATCCAATCGAAATAACTTCGCTCGCGGTAAAAAATTACACATGGAGCTCATAATTATTCTATTAGAACAGGATTGATCGCTTCAGTTGCCAGAATTAAGGGATTAAAAGACCGTCGCTATTTGCTAAGATATTATAAGGAACTACCGTTCCGTGAACCATCTGTACGATTCTGAGAATCAAGCGTAATTAAAAACTTAGATAAAAAATGGTTAAATTGGCTTGTTTAATCAATTTTGACTCAGAAATTTCAGGAATAATCTCAAAAGTGTACAAGAATGGGAACGCATGTATGATAATTGAACATTAATCGGTTGTCATTGTATGTGCCGGAAACGCTGTTATTGTTCAGCGTTCACCGCGACGCAATGAGCACACAGCATCTTGTATCACGTTTAGTTCTTAGCCACATAGCCAACAATATGAAGTCCCCCTCACCCGTTCGATTCGGGAATATTGGTAGCTCTCGAAAAATGGAAATGTTTCCATCACTTTCTACTACGCCTTCATCATCTGGTTCGGCGCCCATTCTTATTGGTGACGATCAAAATTTGCTCGATGAAGGCCGTAAAGCACCGATCCTTATCGTGGATGACGAGCCGTTCGTAGCCGATCTTATCTATCACTGGGTCAATACCGTATGGGACTATCCTGCGATCATCGCACACACAGGTGAAGAAGCGATCATTGCAATGCGAGAACAGCATCCCCGGATGGTCCTGCTCGATATTCAATTGCCTGACTTGAATGGCATCGATGTGCTTCGTGCAATGAAGAGTGCGAATGAATATTTACCGATCGTAATGGTGAGCGCGCAGGAAAGCATTACGGTTGCCGTCGAAGCATTGAAAGCGGGAGCGTACGATTATCTTACGAAGCCGATCGACACCGAGCGGTTGCAAGTCATTATTCGTAACGCACTATCCGCTTACAGCTTCCACCAAAAACTGCGGATGCTTCAGGCCGAGCTCAACAATCGTTACGATTTTTCGAATATCATTTCGGCCGACCCGAGAATGCACGATGTCTTTAAGCTCATGCGTAAAGCGTGCGATAGCGACATCACGGTCTGCATTTTGGGCGAATCCGGGACCGGTAAAGAACTGGTCGCGCGTGCGCTGCACGCCAATGGCCCACGCAAAGACCGTCCGTTCCAGGTCATCAATTGCGCTGCGATTCCACACGAGCTGTTAGAGAGTGAGCTGTTCGGTCACGAGAAGGGAAGCTTTACCGGCGCTATCGGACGCAAGATCGGTAAATTTGAAGCCGCTAATGGTGGTACGCTATTTTTAGATGAGATCGGCGATATGGATCTTACGCTTCAGGCAAAGCTGTTGCGTGCGATCCAAGAGCGTGAGTTCGAACGTGTAGGTGGCACCGAGTCCGTACATGTCGATGTACGCATTATTTGCGCGACGAACACCGACCTCCGAGAGGCAATTCAGGAACGCCGTTTCCGCGAAGATCTCTACTATCGTATCTCGGCCTTTCCGATCATGTTGCCGCCGCTTCGTCAGCGACGCGGTGACATCCTGCTACTAGCCGATACCTTCCTCAAGCGCTTTAGTAAGAGGCAAGGTAAGAACGTGGATTCGATCTCACAACCTGCTATGGAAGCGATGCTCGCTTATCCCTGGCCGGGAAATATTCGCGAGATCGAAAGCACGATCGAACGCGCTGTCCTTATTGCGGATGGCGATGTTGTAATGCTCGCCGATCTACCGCTGCCGATCCGGCAATACTATGAAGCGCGCGATGATGAGAGCGCGTACGAAGGCATGAAGGACTTTTTCGATCCTGCAAAGAACAAGGTCGTTCTGCCGCTGGAAGAGATCAAGCGCTTTGCAGTCCATCATGCGTTGCTTGCCTGCGATGGCAATATCAGCGCTGCTTCGATGAAGCTCGACATCAGCCGCTCGACGATGTACCGCTTCCTGGAACAATACAATATCGAGACGGAGAACGGCGTTGCGATCATTGCGAAGTCGGAAGAGAAGGCTGTCGCGGCATAGAGTCTTCCGGGATGGTAGCGACCGCCTACGTGTTTAAGGCGGTCGATGTTTAAGAACAAGGCCCTCATTCCGATCGCGGTCGTCGTGGTGATCGACCTCATCGGCTTTACGATCATCATTCCGATGATCCCGTTCTACGCGGCGCAGTTTGGCGCGTCGTCGGAAATGGTCGGGTATATCCTCGCGAGTTATTCGGTATGCCAGTTCTTTGCCGGGCCGGTCTTGGGCGGTCTTAGCGATAAATTCGGACGACGGCCGCTCCTGATCTATTCGCAGATAGGCTCCATGATCGGGTTTATTCTGCTTGCGGTCGCGAACTCGATCCCTATTCTCTTTCTCTCTCGAATCATTGATGGTATCAGTGGTGGTAATGTAACGATCGCTTCTGCTTACATAGCGGACGTCACGAAGCCCGAAGAGCGCTCTCAAGCCATGGCTATCATCGGTATTGCGTTCGGGGTTGGATTTGTCATTGGAATGCCGATCGGAGGCGTGCTCGCTCAACACTTTGGCTACGCCGTACCGGCGATGGTCGGGGCGGCATTCGCGCTTTCGAGCACATTGCTAAGCACATTCTATCTCAAAGAGCACCATCACGTTCGAGACGAAAGTACCACGTTCGGATTCCATTACTACACGCGCATTATCGAATATCTGCGTATTCCGAGTCTGCGCATGTTGCTCCTGACGTTTCTCTTCTTTGTTCTGCCGTTCACCCTTTTCATGTCGATGTTCTCGCTCTTTGCGATGATCAAGCTGAACTTCACGCCGGAGGATATCGGTCTATTCCTTGGCTTCGTTGGTGTGCTCGGGATATTGTGGCAAGGGGGAGTGATCCGACCGCTTGTCAAGAATTTGGGAGAGATCAAGTCCCTGCGATTAGGACTCGCAGCAATGACTGTCGGACATCTGGGGCTTGCATTCAGTCAAACCGTGCCGACGCTTATTATTGTCGCGGTGATCTTGTCCTTTGGTACCGGTGTAACACGTCCGGTTATTTCCAGTCTTATCTCTCAGCATGCGCCGCCAAACCGAAAAGGAGGAGCTCTCGGAGTATCATCCTCTCTCGAAAGCTTTTCGCGAGCGATCACCCCGATCTTAGGCGGATGGCTCATCGGTGCGCTGCACCCGAATTGGCTGCTATACGTCGCCGCGGTGTTTTCGACTATTGCCGTGCTGCTTGCATTTCAGGTAACAGGTGATAGTCACACGATCGAACGCTCTTATTCGAGTTCGACCTGAGCTATCGCGTAGGCAGCCACTCCTTCTTCTCGACCAACAAATCCGAGGCGCTCGCTCGTGGTTGCTTTTATAGAGACGCGTTTAATATCCAGCCCAACTGCTTCTGCAATTCTGGCACGCATGGCATCGATGTGCGGCCGCAGACGCGGTGCTTCCAAAACAATCGTCGAATCGATATTTACAATATGGGCGCCTTCATTTTGAATTATGTGATGCACGCGTTTTAGCATCGAAATAGAATCGGCGCCGCGCCATTCTTCTTTAGTATCGGGAAAGTGAAGCCCAATATCGCCGAGCGACAATGCGCCGAGCAGCGCATCCATAATGGCATGGACCAGCACGTCACCATCCGAATGCGCGACCGTGCCTAATCGAGATTCCAGCACAACGCCGCCTAAGACGAGCGTCTCGCCAGCAGCTAAGCGATGAACATCATAACCGAATCCTACCATGACCAAGATTTACAAAATTCAAAACCAGGATTTACAAGATGCAAAACCAAGATTTACAGGATGCAAAAGATAGTAAGGATTGATTTTAAAGATTTTGGAAGGATTATCTTCTAACTTCTATCATCGCTTGCACTTTTTTTATACCTTATCTTTTGAATCTAAAAATCTCTTCTTACCAAAATTTCTTATTTTGACGCATCGAAAGATCGCTACCATTCCTGACATCCTTTTATAAATCCTGAAATCAATCCTTATAATCTTTTGCATCCTGTAAATCCTGGTTTTGGTTCTATGTCCCCCAATCCCTCGGATATCTGAAATCTGCATTGATCGTCCGGCTCGATACTTTTGCAATGATCGGCGGTCGGCGCTTGAACTGTGAACGACGTATTTTCTCGCGTATCTTCGCGATGAATTCGGGCTTAAATCCTCGGGCCACTAATTCCTCGTCACGCGATCGCTCGTCTACCATGTAGTAAAGCAGTTCGTCGACTTCCCGATAGGTCAGGCCGAGCTCCGCTTCGTCGGTTTGTCCGGGCCAGAGATCGGCGGAAGGCTGCTTATCGATAATGCTCTGTGACACGCCGACATATTTCGAAAGCTGCCATACTTGTGTTTTGTAAAGATCGCCAAGTGGATTAATAGCGCTCGCGTTATCACCAAAGATCGTCGTATACCCGAGCAGCGATTCCGTCTTGTTCGATGTGCCAAGCACGAGTGCGTTCATAGCGAACGAGCGGTCGTACAGAACGATCATACGCAGGCGCGCAAAAATATTACCGCGACGTCCGCGCAGCGAGGGGTCGCTCCAATCCTTGCTATCACCTTGCGTAAACGGATTCGGTGGTATGCTGAAAAAGCCTTCGGCTGCATTTGTAATATCAAAGACCTCTGACGAAATGCCGAGGTCCTTTACGACCGTCTCAGCATCACTAATGCTTTCGGGTGACGAAGTGCGGTAGGGCATGAGTACGACGTGCACATTCTCGCGGCCCAGAGCGCGAACTGCGAGGTATGTTGACAAAGCGGAATCAACGCCACCCGAGAGGCCCAAAACCACTTTGTTCAGTCCGGTACGCCGAACCTCTTCTCGAATAAAGATCTCGAGGACGTGCGACGTTTGCTCCTCATTTAGAAGCAGTGGAGATCTCCGGGCTATGTGTGGTGCTTCCACGTGTTGGATCTGAGAGAAGTTTACTTGCTTAGCGCTTGACTTCTTTAGTGATATTTTATCTCGAACTTCTCTTTTAGTGCTGCTGCGACAACGTTCGGTACAAAGTCGGAAACATCTTTACCATATCGCGCCAACTCACGAATGATCGTCGAGTTGAGATAGGTGTATTCTTCGTGCGGCATGAGAAAAACCGTACTTATCGTGGGTGCGAGTTTGCGGTTCATGAGTGCCATTTGGAATTCGTATTCGAAATCGCTCATGGCGCGTAGCCCGCGCACGACGGCCGTCGCATTGCGAGCCGTTGCGTATTCGACGAGCAATCCCTGGAAAGCATCGGTGCGGATGTTCGTGCGGTGTGGGCAGCATTCCATCAGGCTTCGTTCGACAAGCTTGAGCCGTTCCTGCTCCGAAAAGAGCGGCGATTTCTGGCTATTCCGTGCCAGTGCCACGATCACTTCGTCGAAGAGCTCGCTGGCGCGTTCGATGATATCAAGATGCCCGTTCGTGATCGGGTCGAACGTGCCCGGATAGATCACTACAGTCTTTTTGTGCTCGTTCACGATAGTTGAAAGATCGTAAAACTGGCTTCCCCGGCCTTTAACTCACGGATCAGGCGAGTGCCTTCCGGTAGAACGATTTCATCGCCAGTGCGGTGCTCGATGGCAATTACTCCCCCGGTTGCTATTCGGTGGACTAAAGTAGTCGGTAACTGCAAGCGAGCCGGCGCACTATCGTAAGGTGCATCGCTCAATATGAGGTCATATAGATCGTGGTGGTGTGTGACAAAGGTAAAAACATCTTCCTTCTTGATCTGTATTTCAAGGGTAACGCCTAATGCTTCTGCATTGGCTTTGATAGTGTCGATCGCTTGCTTATCTCGTTCAACGAAGATCACGTGTTCTGCGCCACGACTCAGCGCTTCGAAACCAAGCGCGCCCGAGCCGGCGAAGAGGTCCAGCACTCGGATGCCTTCAAACGAAATATGATTGGTTAGGACATTGAACAGGCTCTCGCGTGCTCGGTCGGTGGTGGGGCGGGTAGCACTCGTCTTTGGAGCGATGAGCGTTCGGCTGCGAAACCGCCCAGCGACGATCCTCATGCCGCTTCTTTAGTGATCTGCGCGAACACCGATGCGGCACCAATGCAAAGAGTATAAAGATGCGGCTCGAGTTCGACCGCTTTAAGCGCATCCTCCGTAAAAGTGCTGATGCTTAAAAAATCGGAAACAGCAATTCGGCGCGACTCTTCCAGTGGACCGAGATTGAGTTCTTCGAAATGATCCAGATCGTAGCCGCTCATGATGATCTCCGATGCGACAAAATCAGGGAATATTGTATCGCGTTCGTCTTCCGGAAGAGCGAGAAAGGTTTTTAACGAGTGGGCTGAAGCATGCGCTTCAAAATGTTCGCCCGCTTTGCGGACGAACAGCAGCCCACCGTTATCTGCTTGCAATATCGCCGAATTGACACTCCCATCTGCGAGCAATATTTCCCGTAATGCCGCAAGAGGAGAGATCGACGGATAGACCGGATTTGTGTATTGCATCAGTACAAGCGAGCCGAGTGTACTCGGAAAGACTCGATCGTTCAGCGATTCATGCAGCGTCTGCGGAATATGGATCGCTACTTCTTCATGGAGCTCCGCTGGTGTAAGCGGTTCTGGAGTATGATAAAAAATATCATGCTCGGGACGAAACGCCTGAACGGTTACAGAGGGAAGAATGCCTGCGGAATCCGCTGCTATGAGCTTGCCGTCCTCTATTCGAAACGAGAGAGAGACCGCGTCCACGGTCCCTCCCTCAAAACGATTTCGACTCTCGACAACAAACTCCATGGCGAGTATGAACCGATTATAAATGGATCGGTTCGCCTTCTGCAACAGAGGCCGCCTCCATCACTGCTTCAGAGAAGGTCGGGTGCGGATGGATCGTCTTTGTGATCGACATACCAGTAGCCCCATGTGCACGTGCAATGACAAGCTCCTGGAGCATTTCCGTTGCTTCGTTGCCAATAAGGTGTGCTCCTAAGATCTCATCGTATTTCGTACCGATGATGAGCTTAACAAAGCCATCGGTCTCGCCGGCCGCACGGGCTTTACCAAGAGCCGTGAATGGAAATTTACCGACCTTATACTCGATGCCGGCAGCCTTTGCAGCACGCTCGGTCAGGCCAACGCTGGCAACCTGCGGCTGGCAATACGTACAGCCAGGAATGTTGTCGTAATCGAGCGCGTGTGGATGATGACCTGCAAGGTGCTCGGCGGCGATAATACCTTCATGTGTTGCCACGTGAGCGAGCCACGGCGGACCCGCAACGTCACCGATCGCATAAATGCCCGGTACGCTGGACTGCATATAATCATCGACGTCGATAAAGCCCTTCGTCATTTTAATGCCGAGCTTCTCCAGGCCAATATTTTCAGTATTGCCTTGTACACCGATGGCAACGAGCACGCACTCTGCTTCGAGCGTTTGCTTAGCACCGCCATCGACTGCTTCGATCTCGACCTTTGTCGAATTCTTTTCGAGCTTTACGTCATTGACCTTGTGCTTCGTAAAGATCTGATATCCTTGCCGCTTGTAGATCTTTTCGATCTCGGTCGAAACTTCCGTGTCTTCGATCGGAAGTAAATTCGGCATCATCTCGACGATGGAGATCTTCGTGCCGAACGTCTTATAAAAATAGGCGAACTCCATTCCGATGGCGCCGGCTCCGATGATCGTCATAGATTCTGGGATGTGGTCCATGATCATGGCTTCGGTAGAGGAGAGCACCTGTTTGCCATCCGGTTTGAGGTTCGGGAGCTGGCGTGCGCGTGCACCGGTCGCGATCACAATATTCTGAGCAGTGATCGTACGCTTGGCACCCGTTGCATCCGTTACTTCCAGCGAGTTCTTTCCGGTGAGTACTCCAAAGCCTTTGATGTGATCGACCTTGTTTTTTCGGAATAAGAATTCAATGCCCTTAACGACGCGGTCCGAAACATCGCGCGAGCGTTTGATCACTTTTGAAAAATCGATACGCAGATTATCGTAGGCGATTCCCCATTCTTCCGGTGCGATCTGCATCGTGTGATAGATCTCTGCATTCTTGAGCAACGCTTTGGTTGGAATACATCCCCAATTAAGGCAGATCCCGCCCAGGCGATCGCGTTCGACGCAAGCCACTTTTTTACCGAGTTGCGCTGAACGAATTGCTGCGGGATACCCACCGGGGCCACCACCAAGAACTATCACATCATAATCGTAAGCCATAAAATCTTTTATGAATCCAATGCGTTAAAAAACCGTCTCAAAGTCCCGTTCTGCAAGTTGCAGACTCTCGCTGTGTGAATGTGAGACAATATCGTCTTTCTCTGTACAAAAATACGACAGTATTGTCTCTGGGTTTGTGTCTACTTCTCGATTTCGGGGCCTTTTACGAGCTAAATATCAATTAGTTTAAAACTATCCGAAACATGCCCTCGTATACTATAACAATTGAGGGAGAAAAAGGAGCAACTATGATTGCCCAGGTTTGCCAGCGGATCTCTCCTAAGCGCTCATCGAACGTAGACCGACCCGCTCGCCTCGTAACGATACTGGTTGTAGTGATCACTTTGGCAGTACTGCCAACGATCTCACACGCCCAGAATATTCCGTATTCCGCTGGTGGTCCCGAAATGGCGAACGACCACTCCGATGAAGCCGATAACGCTGTTGTTCCATTTTGCATGTTGCCGAAGGTCGCTTCAACGCCACCCGGACTTCGTGTCGAGATGTCGCTTGCGCCACCAACAAATATTCCAACCGATCCGTACGAACTTGGCAAGTACGGGCGCATTGCGGTCGAGTATACTCGCATTGCGATGCTCGATGGTACGCATGTGGGCATGCAAGCCCAGGCACTGCACGTCGCCCACCATTTACTGTTCTATTCGTTCGGACTCACCAGCGATATCAATAACGATGGTATGTTCCTGCTTACAGCCGGTGTGGCACATTATCAGACTGGTAACAATCGTGCTGAGCCGTTCGTCGATGCACCGTTCATTCGTGTGAGGTTTCAATCCTCACCAGATGACATTTTCCTCTACTCCGAACTCGAGACGACAATGCATTTTCGCGAATACTTATCCGGTATGGCAGGGATTGGCATCCGCCTCTCGCCCGCGATGCGCCTCATGGGTGGATTCCATCACACCGAATTCGTAATGCCCACCGAACAACTGGTCCGACAGGTCGAAGGCCTCGAAGGAATTATCAGTTGGGGTATGTAAATCCATAACCAGGATTTGCGGGATTGGATGGATTTTCTGGATCGGTTGGCTGCGACTCATCCCAATTCTGCGATCTTTTGAATCTGGATTTTTGCGATTAGATGGATTTCTGGATCGATGAAGAGGGATCTCTTTGATGATCACGATAACACCGATCGCGTCCCCTCCAAAAACTTCTCTATGTTCTCCGGAGAGGTATAAATATGCGCGCTGAAGCGATTGGCTTCCAGGTTGCCTTCCGGCACGATGCGAGTGCGAATCTTATATTTCGTTATAAGGTCTTCGGCGAACTTCTTATAATCCATCTTATCGAGCTTAATGGTGGTCAGGCCGGTAAGGGAGGATTCTGGCGTAAGAAATCGGAAGTGACCCGGCGCTAACTCACGCAAGCCATTACGCAGTTTGGTAGTGAGATATTGTACTCGTGCTTCTATCTTATCGAAGCCGATCTTCTCCATGTATTCAATTGCCGCTTCCAGGCCATCGAAGAGAGCAAAATTTTGCGTAGCAAAATCGTATCTGGAAGCGGTAGGTAAAAATTCGAGCCGTGCATCATAGCCCCAATATTTATCGGCTTCGCCGCCGCTCCAGGTTGGGATCACATGAGGAATAAATTCTTCGGAGATATAAAGGAAGCCAATACCTTTGGGTCCCAACAACCATTTATGTCCACATGAAGCGTAGGCATGCACGCCGAGATCGCGTACATCGGTTTCCAGCATTCCCGGCGGATGAGCGCCATCGGCTAAAAACCAAATGGGTGCGCCATTCTTTTGCGCTTTTTCACGAGCAAGTGCAGTGAGCCGTTTAATAGGCAGCATGTGGCCCGTCGTGCAGGTCAGGTGCGGCATGGAGATCGCGCGAGTTCGCGGCGTGATGGCATCGCTTACGCGTTGAACGAACTCGTCGTCGCTCAGTGGATTCCAATTCGAATCCGTTAGCGATACAAACTTTATTACAATGCCATCGCGGTTCTTACGAGCAAGCCACGGGATCGCATTGCCAGCATGTTCCTGCGTAGTCAGCAGTACTTCGTCGCCAGCTTTAAGGTCGATACCACTGGACACGATCGAGATCGCTTCGCTAACATTGTGAGTGAACGCAATATGATCGCCGCTATCGGCATGGATGACTCGGGCAATGGCCTTACGAATACCCTCGTAGTCTCCACCATAATCTCCTGTGGCATCGACATGCTCGACCCGCTTCGTTACTCGCTCTGTTACCTGGCGAGGGCTGGGACCCATCGTGCCATTATTGAAATAAAGGAGATTATGCGTGATCGGGAAATCCTCGCGAATAGCATTCCAATATTTTTCATCTTCGGCGATGGGTAGGAGTGGCTTGCTATACCCGTTGGCGGCAGACGTGTGGAGGATAGACGGCAGAGTTGCGGTGGAGGCTGCAGTCATCTTTAAAAATGTTCGGCGGTCCATAAATTACAAAGCGACCGCATGGTGGCCATACGGTCGCTTTGGTAACCACTGGGTTACCCCAAACATTCAATAGCAGCTATGGGTCAGAAGCTATGCGTCGACGGCGGCAGAGGCGATCTTTGGTGCGACGGCCGCATGGATGACGCGGTCGATCGCCGCTTCTTTTGCCAAGCGGGCGCGCTCTTTGAAATCGGCAGCGCCGGATTGCACGACTTTTACTTTGGCAAGACCGATGAGGCGAAGCGCCTGAATGTACCACCAGCCCATGTCGAACTCGAACCAGCGCATACTAAAGCGCGCGCTCGAGGGGAATTTGTGATGATTGTTGTGAAGCTCTTCTCCGGAGAGTAAAAGGCCGAGCGGAATGAGATTACGACTGGCATCGCGCACTTTATAATTGCGATAGCCGATCGTGTGTCCCAAACCGTTTACCACACCGGCCGCCCAAAACGGTACCCACAATACTTGTCCGCCCCAGACGAGTGGGCCGGTGATAAATCCAAATAGAGCGATATCGACGGCCAGCAATATTAAGATGCCCCATACTTTGTGTGGCATGAAGAGTTTTCGCTCGATGACATCGTTAGGGCAGCCTTTCGTGAAGCGCTCCATCGTTGCCGGGTCGCGGTAGGCTTTGCGGTAATAGTTCACTCCGAAAAAGAGAATTTGCGCCCAACCATGAATGACCGGCGAATGCGGGTCTTCTTCTGTTTCGCAATGTGCGTGATGTTTCCGGTGAACGGCAACCCACTCGCGTGTGCTCATGCCGGTAAAGAACCAGAGCCAGAAGCGCATCGCCCAGCTAATAACGGGGTTGAACTTTACGCCCTGATGCGCCATCGAGCGGTGCATGTAAAGCGATGTGCACATGATCGTGATGTGTCCGCATGCAACGACAAAAAGTAAAGCACCCCACCACGTGTGGGTAATAAAGGAAAGGTCCATTCGTTAAAGGAAAGTATAAGGAGAAACTATCGGGAAGTGTATGAAGGTCAGGCGAACTGTGGCATGTTAGCGCGTGTAATAGGCAAAAACGGGAAGAAAAGTTTGCCTTTAAGCCAATGTTTATTCGATTTCATCAGGACTGCCGATTACACCTCGATTTTTGACAGCCGCTCTTCGAGCAACAGCCGCTCGCGTGGGTTCATCGTAAGTTCGATCGAGCGCGTAAAGGCTTCGGATGCTTCCTTCCGACGGTCCGCCTTGAGCAGGGTGTCGCCTAAGATCGCATAGTATAGGTAGTAGTTCGTCAAAGGCAAGCCTTCAAGTAAGGCTATTGCGTCATTAGCGCCATGCACCTCGGCGAGCGAAACCGACATGTGCAGCGCCACAATAGGACTCGGTTTTATTGCATACAGCCGTTTGTACAGTCCGAGGATGGCCGACCAATTTGTCTCTTTATAGGAAGTTGCCGTAGCGTGAAGCGATTGGATCGCTGCCTCGAGGTGATAACTGGAAGAATAGAGGTCCGGCTCTGAATGGACGAGACAATGAAGGCCTCGTGCTATGAGCTCCTTATTCCATTTCGAACGGTCCTGTTCTGAAAGGAGCACGATCTCGCCCTGCTCGTTCGTACGTGTATCGAACCGGGCGGCATGAAACATCATCAGCGCAAGAAGCGCATATACATTCGGAGATCGCGTCTCCGAATGATTAGCTAAGAGCAGCGTCAATCGCATCGCTTCCAGGCAGAGATCGCGCTGGATGAGACCCTCACTTTCCGTTCGCTTGTATCCTTCGTTGAAGAGAAGGTAGAGGCAAGCGAGCACGGTTTCCGATCGTGCCGTAAGAGCAAGGCCTGTCGGTGCTTCGAGTTCGACGTGATGATCGCGAAAATATTTGCGTGCGCGGCCCAGCCGCTTCTCGATCGTCGACTCTTGTGTAAAGAATGCGCTCGCGATCTCGCGAACACTAAATCCGCACAACGTTTTGAGTACCAGTGCGATCTGCGATTCTTCAGGAATGCCGGGGTGGCAGCAGGCGAAGATCATTCGAAGCTGCGAATCTTCTATTTCCCAGGAGAGGAAATTGCGTTCGAGTTCGAGCGTGAATGCTGCCTCACGAAGGCCGGGGACTAACTCCGCATTCTCTTCGGACTCACGCCGGCGCTTGCGAAGAATATCGATCGCCCGGTTGCGTGCTACTCGATGTAGCCAGGCCGTCGGGTTTTCCGGTACCCCGCGAAAGGACCAATTTCGAAGCGCTGCGAGCAGAGTATCCTGAACGATATCCTCGACCGATTCCAGCCGGGCAAGGCCAAACGCGCGTGTCAGCGATGATGCCAGCTTACCGGATTCCTCTCGGAATAAATGCTCGACGACTTGGCGCACCGGCTCGCTCATGTAGCGATCACTTTCGTTTTTTCTTAGTGGATGCTCTTGCTTGTTTATTATGATCGAGGGCAAGCATTACCCAACGGTCCAACGCCTTTTTTGTTTTAACGGTGTCTTCCTGCACTCGAACGTATCCTTTGAAGCTTCGACCGCGCATAATGACCGGCGTTACTCCCTCTTCTTCCACTGCTTCTTCATGTAGGGCGGGATCAATGCGAAACATAAAACGATCGTCTCCAACGCTCGCGCACATTTTACCGTCGATCATAAAGGTTACTCCGCGAAACATTCGTTTTTCTTCGATCTTCCGTTTATCACCGCTCTTGTGCAGGATCGTATCGAAGGATTCTCGGAGGCGGTTTGTCAGAGCTTCGTTGTACATTGTTATTCTTGTTCAACCAAGAACCATGCAATAACGCGATCGATAAAGCAAGCTATTAAGGCGATGCGATGTATAAATCCCATTTTGCTCCCGTTCGCTTATAAATAAAGCATTACATTGGCGTGACCGGTCGGACTTCCACGCTTCCGCCAGCTTCGAAGACGGGACAACTTTTTGCAATTTCGGCCGCTTCCGCTAAGTCTTTCGCTTTAATAATAGAGATGCCTCCGATAACTTCTTTTCCTTCAGCGAATGGCCCATCGATGATCGTACCGCCTGCTGCCACATACTTGCTCTCGCGCAGAAGCGGAATGCCTCGGTCTTTAAGTTTGCCTTCTTCGCTTAGTTTGTTGAACCATGCTTGCCAGCGTTTTATGCTGGCTTCCATTTCTTCCGGTGAGCGATTCGATTGCATGTTGCCACTGCCTCGATAGAGAAATACAAATTCGTTCATACGACTTCAAGAATTAAGGTGTGCGTTCATCGGGATGCCTTAATGCCCAGGATGTGTAGTAACAGCGATCTCTCCCGCTTCAAGCAAAGATTTCAGGTTGGAGAGCGTGAGCGGCCACGCCGCGGAGATGGCCGCAATGAATTTGGAGTCCGCCCGCTCCATTTCATGTGTGATCGTTAGCTTCACCGCGCTATCCATAGGAACGAGCTCGATCGTGCAGCGGCTCGGGCCTTCAGCCATGAATTCGGGATGCCACTCGTTCTGCCAACGAATGACGATACGTCGCGGAGGATCGATCTCCAGGATTTCGCCGGAATCCATAAGGCGTCCATCGGGGTGGAGCATTCGCCAAGACGAGCCCTTCTTCCATTCGCACTGTGTGATCGCGCCGAACCAATACTGGCGGATGAATCGGTTGTCGGTGATCGCTTCCCAAAGCTTTTCCGGCGTCGTGCGGATATATGTTACGTAATCGAACGACGAATTGAGAATCTCTCGGGTCATAAGTGAATCCATTTAAGCTTCAAATCCCATCGCGGCACGTTCCTTGATCCGTGCGACATCCGGACCTGCTTCGGCTCCCTCATAAAAGGAAAGATCTTCATCGATACCAACGAGCCGCATGCATTGTCCGCCCGGAGCTTGGAAGTAAAGATGAGGGTCCGGTACTTCTAACTTTCGGACAAGTCCTGATTCAAGAATATTCCGTCGCGTTTCTTCAACATTATCCGACTTGATCTCCAACCAGATCGCGCGAGCGGTTCGCGAAAATTCGCTCTCATCGGGGACGTCCCCGTAGAGAAAGACGATAAAGAAATCACCTCCGATTCGAATGAAATCCCGTTCTGGCTGCTGTATGATAGTGCCACCCAGGACATCACCATAAAATTTGTGAATGTTCTCCCGGTCCTTGCTTGGAACAATAACGGATGAGTGGTTTCCAAAAATTACTTTTGCCATAATACTTATTCGTTAGCAGTGAAAAAAATGACGCTGTAACTAAGTAGTGGGACTCGACGCTATAATGCTTCGAGTCCCCAGATATTTCTGCTTACATCGGTGCGACCGGTCGGACTTCGACGCTTCCACCCGTTTCGAAGACCGGGCATCCTTTGGCGAGCGTAGCCGCTTCTGCGAGGTCCTTAGCCTTGATGATCGAGTATCCACCGATGACTTCCTTGCCCTCGGCGAAGGGACCATCGGTAATAGTGCCGCCCGCAGCGACGTGCTTACCTTCACGCTGAAGCGGTGCTCCCCAGTCCTTTAGCTTGCCTTCCTGTCCCAATTTTTCGAACCAGGTCTGCCAGCGCTTCATCTGCGCTTCCATTACTTCCGGTGATGGCGGCGCTCCGGCGTTCATTCCGCCGCGATAGAGAAATACGAATTCATTCATAAGTTTTCCGATGATTAAAGAGTGAATAATCTACTGATTAAACGTCCGCTTTAGGCGGTGCGTCTATTCGGTTGTGTACTATAATAACGACCGGCCTTTGAGAACCCGGACAAGAAAAATTAGATTTTTCGAAATTCCAGCGGGGCTAATAACACTTATCGGTTATATGGATGAGCTTGCCGGTGTTAATGAATTTGTTGTCTTTTTCGCTTTTATATGAAATATCTCGCCTTTTTCCCGATCCTGTTCGCCGCGTCTGTTTCCGCGCAAACGACTGCGCCTGTGATCTCCAGTTGGATTCTTAACCAGACGAGCGCGACCGGATATAATAACTTACCAAGCAACGTCCAGCGAGTTCAATATTCGGATAGTAACGTCTATATTAGCTGTAGTTGCATCCCGGGATACGACATCGGACCCTGGCCCGGAAACCCGAACACGCCGAAAAATCAGAATTTCGAATTCAAGATTACTCGCGATCCTCAACCCAATATGGGTACGAAAACGGCCACTCCCCTCGGGCATGTCGGCATTTGGTCGAATGGCGTAAGTATTTTCAATGCCAAAGACGCACATTCATACAATAATGCAGGTGTGTGGAATCAGAATGCGATCGTGGTCGAAGGGTCGTCGTTCGATGAATGCCTTGGGCATCCTGCACCGAACGGCGAATATCATCATCATTTGAATCCGGTATGCTTATATAATGATAAAGATTCAACGCATCACTCGCCGATCATCGGCTATGCGTTCGATGGCTATCCGATCTATGGTGCTTATGGATTTGCGAATACGAACGGCACCGGCGGTATTCGACGAATGCGATCGAGTTACGCGATGCGAAATATCACCAATAGAACTACACTGCCTAATGGTACTTCTCTCGCGGCCAATCAATATGGTCCGGCTATTTCAGCGCAGTATCCGTTGGGATATTACATCGAAGATTTCGAATACACGGTAGGGTCAGGAGACTTAGACGAGCACAACGGACGCTTCTGCATTACGCCGGAATATCCACACGGCATCTATGCCTATTTTGTAACGATAGATTCGACCGGCACCGCCGGCTATCCATATACGGTGGGACCAACCTACTATGGCGTGGTAACGACATCCGATGTTGGTCCCGGTTCAGGTCACGTAACGCCAGGTGAACCGGTGCTGCTCTACGATCCTACCGCGACAGTAGGGAGTGTTTCGGATTCAACGGTCCTCAGTGTATATCCGAACCCTGCGACGAATTACTTAGTGATCGATTACACTTCGACGAATGATTATATCGAACGAGTGGACATATTCGATGAGCATGGCGCGTTAGTTTTTGCGTCCGCGGCGAGTGGTCCCACGATGCTCGTTCCTGTTTCTAACCTTGTGACCAGTAATTATTTCGCTGTTGCTTTTACATCGTCCGGTAAAAAGCAAGTCGCACGATTTGTAAAACAATAAACGATCATGGGTTCGGATAAACAATAAGAGCAATCCCTAATAAAAAAACGATCGTCCCGACCACCCGTCGAAAAATATTTTCAGGAATTTTGGTAAGGATCGTTTTACCCAGGAAGGTGCCGATAAGAACTCCGACGGTACCGATAAGAAGGTACGGCCAGAGATCCACCAATTGATGCGATTCGGCTGCGATGTATACCGGCATCCGCGCCAGGTCTACGACGATACCGATCGCGGTACCGGTCGCGACGAATGCTTGTTTGTCGAGTTCGAAGCCTAATAAGGCTGCCGAGCGTATCCCTCCCTGGTTGCCGACCAGACCGCCAAACACTCCCGAAGTAAGCCCTGCGAACCATGCAACGCTGCGGCCAAACCTCATCGTAGAAGCGAGCCCGAACATGTTCAATACTCCTGCAAAGAGGAGTAAAACGCCGAGTATATAATTCAGCACAATACTGGTAAAGACCGTGTGCAACAGGGCGCCGGCAAGTCCGCCGAGTGCGCTTGCAATGCCGAAGCGAATAAGAACGCGCTTATCGACACTGCGCCAAATTAGCGCGAACCGTGTGACAGTACCGACGGCGTGTGGGATCGAAACCGCTGCAACGGCCAACTTGGTACCAAATTGAGCGGCGAGAGTAGGAGTAAGGATGCTGCCAATTCCAAAACCGGTAACGGAGGCAATGGCACCGCCAATTATCGACGCAATTCCGAAGATGGACTGAAATAACATGGAGAGAGCTGAAGAACGATGGCGAGAAAGTAATACTATACTATTTAACTAAAACCGCCGACGACCTTCCCAAGCGCCTGGCGGATTGCAAACCATATAAACTGGATCAATTGCTCCTCCTCCTTACGGGCGCGTGTTGTAACGGCGGTAACTGGTTTCTCGCCTTTTTCCGGATTATTCTTGCGAATAATAAACGCATTGGTAATAAAGGTCTTAACATCCTCTTCGATATCGGGCTTATCTTCCGGGTTCGGCGGCATCACCTTGATCTTGAGGTCGTGATAGAGAGGGGTCAAGGTCGTCGTCGCATTGCCATTAACGATCGCTATCGCTAACGACGCGCTGTCGAATTGTCCGCTTAGGAGTTTTTTCCGTTCGTGCATCGGAAGAAAGGAGTTGAGCCGAGTTGCATCGAACGGGCCGACCACCCCATGAAGTGTCATATTGAACTCGGAGTCTTGCAATGGGTATTCGGCTGCAATGGCGAACTGCGATTCGCCCATATAAATACCGCTGAAATCGAATTGCGTAGGTTGCGAATAAAGAGCATTCGTATGGTCGGTCGAAAACGAATGCAGTTTTAAATTAAGACGATCGAACGTCATAATACCAGGCTTGTGGGCCTGTGCAGCGAGTTCGCGAAATAAGATATATCCGCTATCAAGTTCGATACTATGGACCGTAAGCGGAAATTTTACGGAGCGTGCAAAATCATTGAGTAAGTGTGCAGCGATCGGTCGTTTATCGCCGGGCTTATGCTCGTCTTTATAATAATCGAACAACCATCCTGTCGATGACATATTTTGGATTTCGATCCCTTTCCCATCGAGCAAGCCGCTTGCATCGACACCAGAAGCCCGTAAGCCAAAACATTGAAAATCTTTTCGACCCGTCGCATACTGGTGTAATGCCGCCCACTGGTCCGTCGGATATTTCGGAATATACCCCAGCGTATCTGCCGTGACAAAGGCGTCGTGCAAATTACCGTGCAAATTGAGCACTTCGAATCGGTAGAATCCGGAGCTGTCATCGTAGGTCATGCTCGGAGTCCCGAATAATGCTTGACCGAACGTTAGCCGCGATGATGCTTTCTTGGGATCGTAGCGAATGTCCGTACCATGGAAAGAAATATCCCGGACCAGAAACCGTGAGGCGGGTTTACCAGCAGAGTCGAGTCCTATCATTCGTATCGTGCCGACGGGGAAAGAAAGATCGTTTACAACGATGGGAAGTGTAAGGAGCGGCTGCCTCCTTTGCGAGGTATTTGGATCGCTTTCCGAAGCTGCATTGATCTTTGCGGTTCGCACGATCGACCATCCGGATGACCCGAGCGTGTGCAAATAAATACCGTTGCCGTTCAGGAGCTTCATAACATCGATGCCTGCAGCTCGCAGGTCGTTCATGCTATACTCAGTGCCGTTATTAGGATAATCTATAGTGTGCGCAACGATAGAGCCACTTCTCGTGCTTGCACGAACTCCGCTTACCGCAAGGTGTTCGCCGCGATCGTTGTAATTGAACCGAGGGACCTCGACGGTCACATCCCGTGAAAAAAGCGGATCGAAGGAACGGGCCTTGGGATCGAGATGAAATTCAAAGGCTTGCACATTAATGTTATGCGTGTCGATCGGTGTATTCCCATACAGGCGCACACGCCCATTCGGTAACGAGATCCGCTTGATCTCGATCGGAATGGAGACAGAATGCGCTATCTCTTCCTGGGAAAAAGGCTTGTGTCCGTGCCTATCACTTGGACTGGTGCTCGTCTTCCGACCGTTCGAACCATCGACCACCCATCCCTTCGCCTCGAGCAGGTTGAGCGCAATAGCTTTTCCGTTTACTAATGCCGGGAAGTTTATGCCTTCAGCCCGAGCGTTGTTTATATGATAGTGCGAGCCTCCCTCCGAGGAGGATACTTCATTTGCCGTTAGCAATGAATTGGCTACATCCCCTCGGACTCCTTTAAGCAGGAGAATATTTTTTTTATTGCTGTATCGAACGTTGGGTGCCAGGATTTCAACGTCTTTAGAGAAGAGCGGCTGCGAAGAATCTTCCCGTGGTCTGATATTGAAATTAGTACTCTGTATCGTTACATGTTCGGCAGCAAGTAATGAGGTTGCTTCGTGCAGTTGAATGCTGCCATTTTCGATCGAAATGTGCTTCGCTCGTACGGGTATAGGGATTTCTTTTACCAGATATCTCTGTGAGAAGCGGTGTTTTGAAGTGTCTCGTTGTTTCCCCGATGAGCGAATATCAATAGCGGGTGAATTGATTGTTAGATCACGCAACGACACACCGCTACCGCCGAGCAATCGTGAATAATTAACGCCGGTTGCCCTAATATTGCCAGCTTGAAACGCAAGTGGATCGCTGCCGGATGCATTCTTTCCTGTATACCGGAGACTTGCGAGACGGAACAGCGAGTCACTGCTCGACATTGCAAGGCCACGCACACGCCACGCATGGGATGCGTCAGAATCAGCATATTCGAGATATGGCGATGACAGTTCTATCCGCCTGGAATAAAATGGAAGTATAGTACCCGACTTGTCAGGATAGTGAAATCCGGCGATCGTTACGGAGAGGAGACCCGCCGGATGATCGCTGGATGGATACGGCCCGTAAATTCCTGCGTTCGGAAGTCGGACCGTTTCGAAAGCGATCGAGAACGTGTTCGAGCGTTTTTGATGAACGGTATCCGGCAGTAATTTAAGATGTTCGTGCTCCGATTCAATATCCGATAAAACCAGGCGTGGACCGTGAGCATCGAATTCATCCAGAGAGATCGGCCTTCCCAAAAGTATATTGATCCAGTTAACGCCAGTAATTCGGAGTGAATCCAAATAGATTCGCCGGACGGTAACGCCCCGATCATTTTTTGTATAGCCTATGCGCCTGAAGTCTACTCCTTTTGCAAGCACTTCACCATGGGAGTAGGCAAACGTCCGAAAACTCAGTTGATATTTGCCTTGAGAAGCAGACTCGACGGCCGCTACGATCTTGCGCTCGGCGATGCGGCTAAAGAACGAATCGAAATAATAGGTCGCAACGATCCACGCCGCCGCGATCACAACAAGGAGAGCGGCCACCGAAATAAGTAATGCACGACGTGTCCCCAGCCTCACGGTTTATATGGATGAGTAGATCGACCGAACACCGACCCTCAACAGCTTAAAGAGAGCGGCAAAAAAAGAGCGCGGCAAAATGGCGCGCCTTCTTTCAATACAGTCTGCAAATTATTAACCAGACCAATAGCAGGCCAGAGAGCGACCCTTCATTACTTTTTTTGGAACGAGGAGTGTTACAAAATAGCAATGAAAACACGAAAAGAGCTTACTCGGGAGTACAAACAGCGCACGCCGCACGTCGGGGTATTTCAAATAAAAAATAAGGCGAATGGAAAAATATTCGTCGGCTCATCCACAGCGCTGGATACGATCTGGAATTCCATCCGCTTTCGACTCGACTCCGGTAACTATCCGAACGCAGGACTCCAACACGATTGGAAATCGCTCGGCGCTGAGGCATTCGATTTCCAGATACTACACGTGCTGAAGCTCGACGATAACTCAACCACTGACATTCGCTCAGAACTAAGCGGCCTTGAAGCACTCACGTTGGAGGACCTGCAGCCCTACGGAGAAAAAGGATATAATTAGTTCTTTCGGATCACCGCCAACCATGCCTTCGCTCCGCCCTCACTAAACACTTCGCCTTGTGCTTCCTTTCGCACTTCATACCGTGATGGCACAAGCGATTCTATGGTCCAGCCATTCGTAAACGCATTGAGGATCTCCTGCTTCGATATTCGGCGAGGGCCGTGGGTGCCAGGCTCTGCATCGCTGAAGACGATCATATAATAGTGACCGCCAGATTTCAGGACGTGCGCGAGTCCTTCGACATACCGCGCGCGATCTTCATCGCTAAAGACGTGAAAGACGCCGCTATCGATAATGTTATCGAATTGCCGATCCCAGCCTGATAATGTAAGCGCATCCTTAACGAGGAATTCCACATCGATGCCGCGCTCCTTCGCCTTGCGTTTTGCTTGCTCGACCGCTTCTGCGATAAAATCAATGCCCGTGACCTTCACACCGCGCGATGCAAAGAAGAGGGCATTCTCGCCAGTGCCACAACCGGAGTCTAGCAGAGTGCCACTAATGCGGTCTGCAACTTCCACCAGTTGCTTTTGCGGATGAGGAATATTCCACGGCGGCTGATTGCCACCTTCATACGCAGTTTCAAAACGTGTGCGATCGGGAATGCGAACGGTTTTAGCCATATCGTATAAACAAAAGTTGAAGAAAAGGAAGTGCGACAATATCTAAAATGCCGCACTGCAACGTTAACGCGCGTTTTTTCTCAGTCTGTGCCGGATCGCTCGCACGATACGGCGCACGAGTTCACTTCGATGTGGCTCGAACTGTTCGACTGCTTGCGGTTCGTACGCCTGGTTCTGTACTGCACCAAAGAGTGCAGGATATTCGCTCGAATACCGAGAATGAGAATGCCGCGCACGATGCGCAGCGCTGTGATGAAAATGCATGGTTCTATTCCGCTTAACTCAGGTGAAAAATGATTGTGTTGTTGGCTCTGCGTTGGACTTTTATCGAGGCGCTTATGCCTGATCGTCCTGGGAAGATCGGTCGTCCGTGATCGACGTTCGATCGTCCGATAGCACCGAAAGGGCGTCGTAAGCACGGACGACCGGGGATGTGCGACCATCCTTCGTCGTTCGCGGCTTACCGCCCGGGGCTAGAAAGCCCGTAAATTCGTTGCTATTTTGCAGTACACAAATCATTGTTCCGTAGCGGAATAGACTTGAGGTTAGTGATTGATAAATGGCCTGCGGTTTTGCCGCATTGCCAGCGAGCATCTAATAATTCGCCTCACCGAATTTTGTTACACCCTCCGGAAAATTAGCTTGGGAAAAAAACGGCGTTGGAACAAAGAGCTTTGCGAAAAAAGGACGTGTTTCGGCACGTCCTTTTTCGTTTGAATCATTTTTGAAATCGTGTATTATATTTGGGGCAGTATTTATCCTCTCATTCACGGTTATGAAAACAAAACGTGTCCCGCAGGTCATGATCGTCATCGTCGCGATTCTGTGTAGCTATGGATCCCCGCGAGCCCAATGGGTTTCGACAGGCGGACCGCTTGGCGGTAGCGTCCAATGCTCGATCGCTGCCGAAGGCAACCTATTCATCGGCACATCGGCCGGAGGCGTTTACAAATCGACGGATAACGGCCGGTCGTGGTCGGCATGCCCGAGTGCAATGTCTTCCGTTAAACTTCTTGCGGCGCGCTCCGGGGAGGTGCTTGCGGCAGCCGGCGAAGGCCTCTTTTCTTCAAAGGATAATGGTGCAACCTGGAAGGAGATCGATAGCGGACTCAAGATCGGCAGTTACTTGATCCTTAATGCGCTCACGGTAACGCCAAATGCCATCTTCACCGTCGCTAACGGACGAGGAGTGTTCCGATCGACGGATGATGGCGCAACATGGAAAAGTGCTAACTCGGGGTTGCCGGCAGAGCCCTCGACGCTCATCACAATGGGGAATGTGGTGCTGGCCGGTACAATAAGCGGTCTTGCACGAACGGCAAACGATGGTGCAACCTGGACGCTTCCGGCTACGATACCTGCGAATTCGATCGCTTCGCTATTACAAGACGGCGATCGTGTGTATGCGTTCACTTATTCTGCTGGAGTTTATCGCTCCAACGATAGTGGTAACACTTGGACTATGGTCGATACGGCTGTCGGTCATAGTAATGTTCGAGCGGCCGCTGCCATTGGCTTGTACCTGATCGCCGACAATGGCGAAGGCGTGTATCGTTCTTCTGATGCTGGTGCATCGTGGGTAGCAGTCAATTCCTGGCATGGTGATTCCTCCGCGCTGACACTCACTGTTACTGGACCGACCGTTATCGCAGGTAGCCACAAGGGGCTATTCCTTTCGACCGATTCCGGTGCAACGTGGAATGCATCTGATAGCGGACTCACCGCAGAATCCGTCTCATCGCTCGCCGTTTCCGAAGATGGAGTTCTTGCGGGGCTCTGGGGAGATGGCCTTGCTCAAACGACCGGCACCGGTGGACATTGGTTGCCGATCACCAACGGGCTTCCCGCTCAAATGTCGGTCGTCAATGTTGCCGCAAGTAATGGGTATTTATTTGCAGCAGCGGATGCTGTCTATCGCTCCCATGATGCAGGCCGTACGTGGACTACGCTCGATCCGATGCTTTCAGGTCGCATCATCAATGTTATGACCGCTGCTAATGGCGCTTTATTCATTGGTGGTGATGGTGAATTCCGATCCACCGATAATGGCGATACCTGGACTCCGATAACGCGTGGTATCGATAGCGGGTCTGTCTTTGGTTTAACCGGCAATGGCACTGACCTGTATGCCGGCACGCTCGATGGCAGAATTTATCGCTCTACCAATAATGGAGATAGCTGGACGTACCAAAGCCGCCAACTCACAAAATTATCTCTCACGTATGGGTTTGCTGCACACAATCATACTTTGGTGGTTGGTACCATCGGAAATGGAATGTATCGTTCGACCGACGATGGAAAAACCTGGAACAACATACTTACCGGCTTCAATAATCTTACCGTATACTATATTATCAATTATAACAATTACTTCTTCGCTGCATCGTTCGGGTACGGTGTACTCATGTCCAGTGATGATGGGGTAAGTTGGCGGCAGGTTAATACTGGTCTTACCACGAATTACGTTCGAACGCTCTCTTCCGGACTCGGATATTTGTTTGCCGGCACACTTGGTAACGGCGTTTGGCGCCGCTCCTTGTCCGAGATAATTAATGGCCGCGTCTTGAGCGGACCTGCAATGCCACAAGCATCCCTCACCATTTATCCCAATCCTGCGACGACGAACGTTCATGTCGATGTTACAAGCGTCACATCGGGCAATGCAGAGGTCTCGATCTACAATCAACTTGGTGTTGAAGTAGCGCGATTGTTTAACGGTATACTTTCCTCCGGCGATCGCTCGTTCGTATGGGATGCAAGCACAGCATCCCAAGGCACCTACTATTGTGTCATACGAGAAAACAGAAACGTGAAATGCGAGGCGGTAGAAGTGAAAAGATAGAGGTTTAAAATGAAAATTCTTTTGAAAAGCTTGTCGGAAATTTGAAGCAGAGACGCTACCCGGTAGCCGAAAAATATTTTCGAGAGAATAGGAATATGAAAGGAATTAGTCTATTCGCTCGGAATACCGAGATAGTTTTCGGGTCTGGATGTTGAGCGGATGTTTTGCGTAAATAAAAGAGGTGATTTATGCGAAACTATGTGCATTATCTTATTCTAACCGCCTGCCTGTGTTTTATGCCGGCTATCAGCCAAGCACAAACATTAGGCGCGCGGGCGGACACAGCTTGGCAGCATACCAAGCGGTTCACTACGCGGAATTACTATTCTGCTAAAGCGGACGTCAATCGCGCAGCAAACGCAACCAGCCGTTTTGCAAAGCGAAATTATTATTCTACTCGAGATATGGCCAAGAAGGATGTGAATGCAACCAAACGGTTTGCAAACAGGAATTACACGTCCACACGGGACATGGCCAATAAGGATCTGAACGCAACGAAACGGTTTGCAAACAGGAATTACACATCCACACGGGACATGGCAAACCGGACGCTTCATCCTTCACGACAAACGCAGCTAACAACAACCTATTCTACCAATAGGACCTATGCTTCGAGCCGTATTCATTCGACACGAATTCGAACGGCAAAGCTGCATCACCGAGTGCGACACACAACTACATACCGACAGGCTCACGTAGAACGAAGCCGGTAACAAGCGATCGTATCACGAGCAATTGTTTAGCAATTCGTAATGAGGCCGTCTCGGGTTCGAGGCGGCCTTTTAATTTAGCTATGCGCTAATTCAAACCGTTCTATTGAAATAGACTCTGGGTTAGGGTAATGCTATCTGAACGAGAGGCGGTAAAAATTGCCTGCGACCAATGAATGGCATATTGTCATAGAACTTGCCGTTCAGTTCTCTGCCCGTCTCGTGCTTTCGGACACCACCCCATTGTTTGAAGAAGAATTCAACCCCAGCAGCTTCGCACTGAGCTTGAATTGACTCTACCCATTCCTTTTTCATTGGCCTCGCTTTTGGCCCCGATTCACCGCCGACAATTACCCAGTCGATCTCGCGCAAATCCAAATTCTCAAGCGGACCGATAAGTGGTTCGAGCGACAGAAATCGTACCGAGGCTGGTACTTGCTTAAGATCGTCAATGCGGTCAATTACACGCTTGTCTTCGACACTTACCCCCATCCATACGTTGTCTGGCCATGGAAGCAACGGCGCAAACTCCCTGAGACGCTCGCTTCGCTTTGTCAAAATTTGATACTTGTGCCACGGAGTCTCTTCCATCGTTTTAAAGACATCGCGGATGAACTCGAAAGGGATATCTTTGTGGAAGAGATCGCTCATCGAGTTGACGAAGATCGTTCGAGATTGCTTCCAAGACCGTGGCGCATCAAGCAGATCTTCGTGCAATGTGACTTTGAATTTATTGCGATAGCGATCGGAGCCCATCGCATAGAGCCGCTTCGCCATCCGCTCGGCATAGCAGTTCTTGCACCCAGCACTGATCTTCGTGCAGCCCGTGACTGGATTCCAGGTGGAATCGGTCCATTCGATGGAAGAGCCGTTTCTCATAACTTAAATAAAATGGATGCTCTTAACTTTCTCTTCTGGGAATGTGCCACGAATTCTTCTCACATTCGGAAACAATTCAACCTCGATTCGATGTGAAGTCTCAAGCATTTTTAGCGGTGCTGATATACTCAAACAAGGTGTCTCATTCAAAACATATCTTTCAACCTCTCGCCTCTCAACCTTTTTACCTCTGAATTTTTCCCAAATCTCGTTTGCATATGAAGTTGGATCATCAAACGAAAATAATTCGTGTTGACCTACTCGCGCGTCGGAAAAAACGTAACTTCCATTCTTGTTAATTGACTTCATTGCCTCCTTCATCTTTATGAGACCTAATGGATGATGTGATGCAAATAACAAGAAATAGTTAATACTGTTATGACGACCCCGCATTTCATAAGCAAAAGCATAATCGACCCCAGGAATTCCAAATAAGTTCGTCTTATAAAGTGCTAGCGCCTGACGCGCACACTCGTCAAGCGAAGAAGCCTGACGAAAGAGAGATGGCCAATCCTTATTGCCTCCGAATATATACTCAAGATTTTGTTCGGAGTTTGCACTCTCACCTGCAAGAAAGATACGTCCAATCCCGTCTCCGTCGAGATTAAGAAACACTTCGGATGATTTATTTCGTAGGATCTGTTCGATGAGCGAAAATGGAATAACAGTAGGGCCGAACGGATCTATGAAGAAGAATGACCAATTTGTTGAAAATAATTGCGGGAAAAGCTCCTCAATTCTTGGAAGCGATTTGACAAAATCACCTTCAAAAATATGGATGTCGATTCTTGGCTCACTTCGGAATGGTTCAATCAAATCATTCAAGAATTCGCATCGATCTTTTCTCTCCTCTACAAATATGCAATGGATTTTGCTTGCTTTCACAATTGGGTTCTTCGATGAAAGTGCAATTTTAGCTGCCTTCAACGCAGCGAGAGGCGAACCGGTCGGATGATTCTTATATCTTCCCGGTCCGGCAAAACCGTCCACGTAAACGATACTCTTATTATTGAAGCTACCAATAATCTGGAAGTAACGAGACAGGTAATTCTCAAGGATGTCGACTTTCGCAATCGTGTGCGGATCAGCTATCCAAAGTGTTTCTTCTTTCTTGCTTGACATGGGAAGTGCCTATTTAACCGTATATTAATATAATGCTCTTTCATGACTAGTGGCAAAATTTGCTGAACTTTCATCGACTAGTGGGCCAATTTGAGAGCAAATCCCTTACAAGCAAATATTTTCAAAAATCTTCAAAGGGCACCTTGCGCGGCGCTTCAGAATGTATTATGTTGAATGCGTGATGATGGGCACCTGATTCAATTACGAATTAAGAATGACGAATGACGAATGGAGGATACTCTACGAGCAGGTCGGCATCGAAATTTTGTCAAACGGAAGGAAGCGGCGATTAATGAACGGAATTCAAAAAACAAAATCAAGTTTTTTCGGCATTGAGTCCGGTTTCTGCTATCCGTTCTACACTCTATTATTCTTCGTATTTTTGCAGGGATTGAGCGTCCTCCTCGTCAAAAAGCGGGACGCTTCCTTATTATATAGAGCTTAATAGATAGCGATAGCGAATGAAAATCCACGAACATCAGGGAAAAGAGATCTTAAAGAAGTATGGAGTGCCGGTGCCGGAAGGGTACGTGGCCTATACGGTTGACGATGCGATGGCGGCTGCGGAAAAGCTGCAGGCATCGACCGGCTCGGACGTTGTCGTTGTAAAGGCGCAGATCCATGCCGGCGGACGTGGCAAAGGCGGCGGCGTGAAGATCGCGCGGTCGTTCGAAGACGTCCGCACGCTGGCGCGGCATATTCTCGGTATGACGCTGGTGACGCACCAGACGGGACCGGAAGGCCGGAAGGTCCAGCGCCTCCTGATCGAGCAGGGCGTGGACATTCAGAAGGAGTTTTACGCGGGTATCGTCCTCGACCGCGCGACCGCGCAGAACGTCGTGATGGTCTCGACCGAAGGCGGCATGGAGATCGAGAAGGTAGCCGAAGAATCGCCGGAGAAGATCGTGAAAGCGTTCGTCGATCCTGCTGTCGGCTTCCGCGATTTCCAGGCGCGTGAGTTGGCGTTTGCCTTAGGCCTTAGCGGCGAGGCGTTCAAGCAATGTGTGGCGTTCCTTAAAGCTCTCTATAGAGCATACGAAGAGACCGATGCATCGCTCTTCGAGATCAATCCGCTGGTGCTGACAAAGGACCAGAAGATGCTGGCCCTCGATGCGAAAGTAAACTTCGATGACAACGCGCTCTTCCGTCATCCGGAATACGCAGCGCTTCGCGATCTGGCGGAAGAAGATCCGCTGGAAGTAGAGGCATCGAAATCGAACTTGAATTATATCAAGCTCGATGGTAACGTCGGCTGTATGGTTAACGGCGCTGGTCTCGCCATGGCAACGATGGATATTATCAAGCTCGCAGGTGGTGAGCCGGCAAACTTCCTCGATGTCGGCGGCACTGCAAATAAGGATACGGTAGCGGCGGGCTTCCGCATTATCCTCAGCGATCCGAATGTGCGCGCGATCCTGATCAATATTTTTGGTGGCATCGTCCGCTGCGATCGCGTTGCGACGGGCGTCGTTGCGGCATCGAACGAAGTGCATCCGAAGGTGCCGATCGTAGTGCGCCTAGAGGGTACGAATGCCGAAGAAGCGGGCGAGATCCTGAAGAAGAGTGGTCTCAACTTCCTCGTTGCCAAAGGTATGACTGACGCAGCGAATAAAGTGACGCAGGCGCTGGCAGCGTAATTTCGTGAGGTCACATTTTTGTGACCTCACAGTTTTGTAACTTACCGGAAGATAGAACGCTAAGCTGACATCGCCAACACTGGCGAGGGAAACAGCTTACATATGCGAAGTGGACTTCTCTGTCTTCTAATTTCGGTTTGTGCATCGACTGCCGCGGCGCAATCTGATTCGTTGCATGCTAATGCAATGCCTTCCACGAACGCGGTATACGCTGAGTTGGGTGGTTCAGCGCTATACTATTCGTTCAACTACGACCGAATGGTATTTACGACCGTTGGCTATCGCGTGGGATTTAGTCTTGTTGAAGCGAACGATCAGCATTGGGCGGTATTGCTTCCGGTCTTTATCAATTTTCTTCCTGGGATCGGTCCTCAGTCAACGAGCAGTTTTGAACTCGATGCCGGTTTTGTGTATCATAGTAGCGGAGTGAGCATTTGGTATGAAACTGCGGACAATAGTGGCGTCTACTATTCGCTCGGCGTGGGATTTCGATATCAGTCCGCTGATGATGGTATTCTTTTTCGCATTACGTTGACGCCACTGTTTTTCAGCGACCAGATAATTCCGTATGGAGCTGTGAGCTTTGGATGCGCTTTCTAGAGCGGTTTAAATCGCTCGAATCCTTGCTTGCAATTATTGCAATAATGGATCGAGCGGCAGAGCGTACTCCCGAACATCGAACGGAGCGTCGTGTTTGAGCTGCCGCAGTGCGGGCAGTTCACATGTTCGATCGTGGCAAGGTCGAGCACACCATCGATTTGAACGGGTATGCCGAGACCGAATTCCGATAGCAACTGGCGGCCACGATCTGTAATGCGATCGCTGGACCACGAGATCTCATGCTCCATCTCGACCACCACAAATGGATATCCCGCTTTGATAAGAGAAGACTCAATATTCTTTCGAATATAAGTGGTTGCGGGACACGAGACGAACGTTGGCAGAAGCTTGATCCGAACAACTCCTTCATTTACTTCTACACCAGAGATCATTCCCAGATCGACCACGGAGAGTGTCGGGATTTCGGGATCCATGACCTGAGAAAGCACTTCGAGTACAGAATCAGTGGCACAGGCGTTCTTGTCTATGTCACTCGGACTGGAGGCTCGAGTGACCGTCAAGGATAGCTGTTCTACATTCTCTACCATGTAGCAGACGGGTCCATTCTATAAACTTCCGACATCTCGTCGAGAAGAGGTTGTAGATAATCGGAGTGATATCCGCTACGCCCACCGAAGATAGGATCGATGCCAGAGATCATGGGAAGAGTAAGATTCGCCCGTTCAATGATCGGAAGGATCGCCTCCATCCATTTTTGCTGAAGCGTTCGTTCGCCACCGAAAATGCCCTGTTCGATCAGCAGTTCTTCATACTGACTTGGTTCGAACATACCATACGCATAGGTGAGCGCTTCATTGAGTGCTGACTGCATTCTGGCATGACTCTCTTCGGTACCCTTACTTAATTTTTCTACCCAGAGGTCGGCATGAAGCACATGATACTTTAACTCACCTTTGATCTTCTTCGCAAGCGCTGCGAGTGGTGCGAACGATGACTCCGTAAGCATCGAATAGCGTAGGCTTTCCGCGTGATCGAACAGAAAGTGACGAACGAGGCTGAACGCATAATCGCCGCTCGGAAGCTCAGCGAATTGTGATGAGTGAAACTGCGACTCGCTGCGGCCAAATGCGATCGCGTCCGGATTTGGCTCGGCGAATTGCTCGTGCAGCAAGGAATAGAGCGCAACGGCATGACCGATCTGGTCCTGCGCGATAGAGCTAAACGCGATGTCTTCCTCGAGGATCGGCCCTAAGCCGGTCCACTCGCTATTGCGATGTCCGATGATGAGTTCATCATCGGCGATGCGATAGAGAAGATTTTTCATGGCTTCATTTATTTTTACTTGCTCAATCATGCTTCTTCCTCCTCTTCGACCGGCTTATGCCGCATCGCTTTGAGTTCTTCTAAATATTTATTGATACGCTTACGTACCGGATAGCCGCTCGCTTCACGATAGGTCTTCTCCGGCACGGTCGAAAACATATCTTCGTCTTTATGCTGGAAGGTGTAAATATCGGTTGAACGCACAGCCCAGATGTTCACCGTCTTTTTGCGGCGGCCGTATTGCTCTTTCGCGAATACGAGTGCCATCTCCGGATCGGGCGCATGCACAATACCGACAAACTCGTGCGCCGTGCCGCGCTTATCCTGATGGAATATCGCAAAGGTATCCCAATGCTCGTTCGGATTGAGGCCACTCGAAGCGGGCGAGTGCTCGAGGTCTGCGCGGCGAATGCGGGGGTCGAGGCTTGTTACCATAAAAATCTTTCTTAATGCAGAATGATAGCGGTGAAGTAAATCACCGCTAAAAATGGTAGTGCTAATGTCACGAAACTCACTACAGACCAGCATGCAAAGCTCACTATATCACTCATGCTGCTACTCGGAATCCCGTGAGACATGTGAAGTCGTTGGCGAATTTCGCCGATAGAACGTCCGAGGACTTCCTTGTAATCTGCTTGATGGTACAAGTTATCGCTATGTCGCCCACGAACGAATGCGTGAAAGGTCTCGGAAGGATGACGAACGACCCCGTATAAAAACGACCCAAAGTTAAGGATCCAGGCTGGCCAATACTTTCCGCAGCCCGATGCGATCTCCCATGCGCCAATTTCTGCTTCGCCGAGCAACCCTGTTGGATACTCCGCAAGCACATGATGCAAGTCGTGAATTTTTACTGCCTCAACTCGAACACGAATATTCGGTAACCGTAATGCAAATACCCAGAAGAAGGGAATCGTAAATTTCGGATCACGATACCCACCATCACCCAAGCCAAAGCGACTCAGGTATTCCCCGAGTCCTTCTCCTAATGTTAAGGTGTTGCTATATATCGATGATGGCATTTCTATCCTTACGCGTACGGGACGATATGCTTAATAGTTGGATTCATCAACGCCTCTCTTACCCAGCGGCCATTCTCCTCAGCGTAACGTCGGACGGCTAAACGCTCCTTGTTGCACGGGCCATCGCCATTGATGACGCGGAAGAATTCGTCCCAGTCGGGTTGAGTGTACTCCCATGAGCCATCTTCCTTTTTCTTGAGTTTCGGATCGGGAAGCGTGAGCCCAAGCTCCCAAATTTTGGGGACGTACTGTTCCATGAAGTCCTGACGCATTTCTTCATTCGACATCATCTTCACCTTCCAGCGCATCAACTTTTCCGTGTGCACCGAAATCGTATCCGGTGGACCGAAGAAGTGCATAAGCGGCGGAAACCACCAGCGGTTCAGCGCATCCTGCACCATTTCTCTCTGCATTGGTGTGCCAGTCGCAAGCGCCACGAACGCATCGTATCCTTGCTTCAAATGGAAGGATTCTTCGTAACAAATGCGCTCCAAAGCTCGACAGTACGGTCCGTAGCTTCCTTTTGCATTTGCAAGTTGATTAACGATGGCTCCGGCATCGACCAAAAATCCGATGACAGCGATGTCCGCCCAGGTCTTCGCAGGATAATTGAAGACGTTACTATACTTCGACTTTCCACTCAGAAGATCGTTTATCATCGCTTCACGCGATTTGCCCAGCGTTTCCGCAGCCGCATACAGAAGATGACCGTGACCGACTTCGTCCTGCACTTTAGCAATGAGAGCAAGCTTACGCTTAAGCGTTGGTGCTCGCGTGATCCATGTACCTTCGGGCAATGCACCAATGATCTCGGAATGCGCATGCTGTTCGATCATACGCAGCACCTGGCGGCGATACTCGGCCGGCATCCAATCATCGGGCTCGATCTTCTCGCCACGCGCAATGCGCGCTTCGAACTCCGCTAATTTTTCGGGATCTTCAACCTGCGCGCTCTGTACAAGCTTCGTGTCATTCTCGATGTAGGCGTTTCCGTACATAGTATTTCTATCTTCTGATAAGTCCTTCAACAAGCAGTTCGGCGATCTGCTGAATCGTGGCGTCCCCATCGGACTTGGAAGTCTTTTGGGATTCGAACGTCCAGTTGGTTGCGGAGAGTATCGTTCGTGCGACCACTCGCGCGTCCATCTTCTTAAAACTGTCTCGTGCGATACCTTCCTCGACGAGCGTAACGAACAGCTTCTCGTATCGGCGGCGCATTAGTTTGAAGTCGCTTAAGAAGGGCTCACCTAAGTGACGCCACTCATGCAAAAAGACGGCGGAAGCATCCGAATTTTCGGCGATCACGCGCAAATGCGCTTCGAGGGCAGATTGTAATTTCGCTTTGGGGTCCAGTGCGCTCAAAGTAACCGGTTCGACAGCCGCAAAGAACGACTCCGCCATTCCAAAGCAAATGCCTTGAAGAATTTCTTCTTTGGAAGAGATATGATTATAAAGGCTGGCTGCCTCGATACCCAACTCATCGGCCAGATCGCGCATAGAGGTAGCGCTATAGCCACGCTCTCGAAAGAGCATTTGGGCCTTCAGGCGAATTTGGTCCTTGCGTGCGAGCGTTTTCATAGGCGACACTAACTAACGCTTGTTAGCAAACCAACAGCCGAGCTACAGATTAGTTCATCGATGATTGCCAATTTCGAATGCCGAAAAAACTTGATTTTGTTTTTTGAATTCCGTTCATTAACCGTGGTTTCCTCCCGTTTGACAAAATTTCGATGCCGACTTGCTCGTAGAGTATCCTCCATTCGTAATTCGTCATTCTTAATTGAATCAGGTGCCCATCATCACGCATTCAACATAATACATTTTGGAACGCCACGCAAGGGCAAGAGCGAAGAATTCGCAACTGTTGGATGATTATTACCCAATACTGTCGGGGTTGATAAGAATTTGAAAATAAATCAGCCGTCTAGTAAACCAGTTGTACTGGGTATGAAGTAACCCTCACCACATAACTCAAACCGAGAGAGATTTGGGGTAAGCGCATGAAGTTCGCAGTATTCGGTTGTGATGATGTAAGGCCTGTAATAATAGATGGGAGATCGCTAAATGCATTACCCAGTGGGTAACCCGCCTCAGCAAGCAGCAAGAGGCCGCCGTCGGAGGCTTGGCTGGTTAAAGGCCAGCCGACGATAACTTTGGGTTCGAGTAATAAATTGGACATCGTCGAACGCAACGGACTTGTCGCACCGTATAGTTGGGTGCTGCCGAAAGAAGTAAGATCGGCTCCCACTGGGATTCCGACGGTCAGGCCGATACTTAAAATTCCTCGATAGCTGATGCCTGGAGTCATAGCGACATAACGAACATTCCAGTAGTCATCCTGTGAGGCTGTTGGGGTAGTCCGGAATGAGCGTGATTCATAACTCACTCCAAAGAATTCGCCCAGATAACTGTATAATACATGGGGAATGCGAAATGCAAGGAGGGCAAGAGCAGAGCCGAAGAATCCGCTACCGCCGCTGCCGGTCGGATAAATTATTCCACCTAATACGGTCGGGGCGAAGTAGGCCTCGAAATGAGGCGTTGAATAAACCGAATTAAGAGTTGTCATTGGCAATCGTGACACACTTCTAACAGTATCCGGCACTGTTACCAAATCAGAAACAGCTTTAATTTGAGAAGCTTGAATTTCATGTTTTTCGCCATCCCAACCCACAAGAGTTACCCACTGTGAATCCCTTGAGATCAAATGGCCGGTCAAACCCATGCCACGCTTGATTGTCAGCATGATCATTCCGGTATCCGGCCCCCGATGAGACCACAGGGCATTGGAGTCTCGCGGTACCCAGATTGCTCGCGTTCGATGATGTGCGCTGTCACCACTTATAACCTTAATCTCTGAAATAGCGAGACGACTTAGGGACTGTTGCAGCGATCCTGTTCTCCCGGTCAACGGATCGGTGATTTCGACACCATTGACTCGAATAGAATTTGAACTCCCTCGATGACCATGAACCACAAGTCCTCTCGAGCCAAAGGTATCTTGCGAAGATTTTCGCGGCTGATATTCCCCGAGATTGCGATCTAGCTCCGCCTTTGTCAAACTGTCCAAGTGAATGCTGGTATCGCTAGGGACTTGTGATCTGACGACGATCGACAGAGCGCAAAGAGAAAGAACAAGGATGATTTTCATACCCATAGTACCCCCAACTGTGTCCCAAGTTGCAACGCGGCACTTTTGCCTTGCCTAAAGAATACGCTTTTTTTGGAGTTTCTTCCATATTTGTGGGTATTAAGGGGCTCAATTTTACCATTTTGTAGTTATATTTGTAGCAAAGTGGGGGAAAGTGGGACAAAGTGCTTTCCTACCTATTTCGACTGAATGTCTTCATTCAAAGGCAGCGATACATACGTCGTCGATGCGAAGGGGCGCGTAAGCATTCCATCGAAGATGCGCAAGAACATCGATCCGGCGGCGAATCTAACATTCGTCGTTACTCGCGGACTCGAAAAATGCCTCTATGCCTATCCGCTCGATGAGTGGCGCCGGCTCGAGGAATCGATCCGTTCACTTTCGCAATCGAACGAAAAAGATCGATACTTTGCCCGAACGCTCATGCAATGGAGCGAAGAAGTGCAATTGGACTCACAATTCCGATTGCTGATTCCGAAATCGCTTATGGACTTTGCAGAGATCGGCAAAGAAGTATTCTTTATCGGTGTGCTCGATCACATCGAACTCTGGAAGCCCGAGAACTTTAAGAAGTACATCGAGTCGAAAAAAGAAAGTTACGAGAAGGTGGTCGAACACGTCATGGGGACGAAGAAACAATGATGGAATTACAAATTACGAATGACGAATTGCGAAGAGGTTCTCTTCTCAACTCCTCATTCGTCATTCGTAACTCATGATCGATAGAGTTCTTTGACAATGGGCGAGTATCATACGCCAGTTATGCTTCCGGAAGTTCTGGAGCAACTGGCGATGCGAACGGATGGCGTCTATATCGATGCAACCCTTGGTGGTGGCGGATACGCAGAAGCCATGCTGCTCGCATCGAATAATGCTCGGGTCGTTGGCTTCGATACCGATCCTGCGGCACAAGCGTTTGCGACAGAGCGACTTCAAACATTTGGCGAACGATTTATTCTTATCAAAGAGAATTTCGCGAAGCTAAAAGAAGCACTGGCTCGTGAAGGCATCGCGCACATCGATGGTGTCGTCTACGATCTTGGCGTCAGCAGTCATCAGCTTGATACCACATCGATCGGATTAAGCTATCGCATAGAAGCGCCGCTCGACATGCGCTTGGATCCGAGGCTGGCAATTTCTGCAAAAGAAATAATTGCAGAGTACGATGAGCAGGAGCTGAAGCGGATCTTTCGCAAGTATGGGGAAGAGCCGTACTCCGGGCCGATCGCGAGAAAGATCGTGCAGGCCCGGGCAACACAACCGATCGAGACGACAACGAAACTAGCAGCCGTCATCACGGAAGGCATTCGTGAAGATAAAAAGAATGAGACGCTCTCGCGCATCTTTCAGGCGCTGAGGATCGAAGTCAATAGAGAGCTTGAAAATTTAGAATCATCGCTCGAGCAGGCAGTGGAATTGCTTGCCGGCGGCGGAAGAATGGTCGTCGTGGCGTATCACTCGCTCGAGGACCGAATTGTAAAAGAGTTTTTTAAACAGGAAAGCGCTCCGGAGTTCGGAGCGGGCGAAGTAAAAGCCCTGAAGGAACGAGTCGATCTCTCGCGTGCACGTCTGCGAGTGCTGACAAAAAAGCCGCTCACACCAAGTGAGGAAGAGATCGCTCGAAATCCACGGGCTCGGAGTGCAAAGTTAAGAGCCGCTGAACGAATAGGGAGATAAGAGGTCAGGACTATGGCGCCCATTGCAATAGCAGCGAGAGCCGGAAGTGTAAATCGTTCGGGGAGTGGCGTACGCCAACTTCTTGGTGTCAGTGTGCCAGTGAGTCAGCCAGAGCCGGCGTGGTCCGGCATCGAGGAGACGAAAGCCGATCGCATCGCAAAGCACCAACCCGGTGAGATCGAAAAGGCGGTGCGTCGTATGCCGACGCTCTATGTCATAGCTTTTTTTGGAGTGGTTGTGCTGTGTGCCGTACTCATTATTTGGAATACGCTGCAAGTCAATAAACTGACGGCCGAACGCGTGAAGCTGGATGACCAGATCGCTCAAACCGAGCAACGGTTGATCCGGCAGCGTGCCGAGGAAATGCAGCTATCGGCGCCCGACCGCGTTCGCGCGATCGCGCAATCGAAACTTGGAATGGTGGAAGCAACCGGAGAAGACATAATCGTCACGAAGGAAGGAGCGGCGTCCCGGACACCGTAGTACTCGACCATGCCCTACCGAGACCAAGACGAACTGCCCTTCGACATCAGCGTCGCCCAGCGCCGAGAAGCGCTCGTGAGCGAGTATGTCGCACGCGCCTCTGGTGAATCGGAACGTGCTCGGTATGAACGTTCGAACCGGCGTCCTGCCTCGACATCCTTTGATGACACGCGTTCGGCTGGTAATATCAATGCAAGCTCCCGCCGTATAGCGAGCGATAGATCTCGCCAGTCGAATGAACAGCCACCTAATAATTCTGCACCGCCAGATAAGAATGCGCCATGGCACGAGCGCATGGTCGAGCGGTTCTTTGCAGTTCCGCCTCCGGTCGATCCTTTAAAGAAGAATGGCCGGCTCTACACGGCTCTTGCGCTTTTTCTTATTGCCTTCCTGCTTGTAGTTGGTAAGCTCTTTAAGATCCAGGTGCTCGATCATGCTGCATTCTCCAAAGAAGCGGCAGACCAATACCGAATGGAAGTGCTGATCAAACCGAAACGCGGGCTCATTCGCGATCGAAATGGTATCATTCTCGCCGCGAATGCCTTCGTCGTAAAATTCGCTGTCGATCCCAAAGCAATTCAGCATAAAGAACAGCTTGCTGCGCAGTTCTCAGAGACCTTTGGTAAGCCGGTAAAATACTACGAGTCGATCTTTGCCGATACCGCTCGCCGCTATATCGTTGTCGAGAAAGAAGTGCCGCTTGAAGTCGCTTCGCGTCTCGATAGCGTAAAGGACCACGGTCTCATTCGCGAGATGGACTCGCGCCGCAACTATGCGTTCAGTGAGCGTGCGTCGCACGTGCTTGGCTTCGCAAGTAAAGACGGCCGAGGATTAGCCGGCATCGAACTCATCGCGAATAAAGATCTTGCCGGTAAGGAAGGCTGGCAGATCATGCAGCGCGACGGCCGCGGTGGTCGCAGGCCGGACGTCGATTATGATAAGATACCAGCGCAGGATGGGGAGAATCTTACTCTTACTATAGACGAGTCGATACAGGCTGCGGCAGAGTCCGCGCTTAAAGCTGGTGTAGAAGCAGCGAAGGCGGAGGCAGGTATTGCGATCGTAATGCGGCCTTCGAGTGGTGAAATTTTGGCGCTCGCCAACGTCCCTGATTTCGATCCGAATTCCTTTAGCACTGCGACAAACGACATGCTCCGCAATCGTGCGATCACGGACGCATACGAGCCGGGCTCTACCATAAAAGTGCTCACCGCATGTGCAGCTATTGAAGACGGTGCATGGAAACCGGACGATAAGATCGATGCAGAGCACGGTCATTGGGCGCCTGAAAAAGGCGTGCGTATTTCGGATACGCATGAATACGGTATCCTCACCTTCCGGCAAGCGCTCGAAAAATCGAGTAACATTTGCTTTGCAAAAATTTCGGACCGTCTCGACAAACGACGCTTCTATAAATATTTGCGTGACTTCGGCCTGGGCAATTTTACTGGTATCGACTTACCAGGCGAAGTAAAGGGCGTATTGCATACTCCCAACCAATGGCAAGCAAATTCCAAACGCTATATGGCCTTTGGTTATGAACTGACCGCAACACCGATTCAAATGGCGACTGCGTATGCCACGGTTGCCAACATGGGTGTGATGATGAAGCCCTATATCGTCGCAAAGCGCGATGGCCCGAATGGAGTGCAAGTGACTCAGCCGCAGGAAATTCGCCAGGTAGTAAGCGAGAAGACATGCCGGACAGTACTTAATATCATGGAAGGTGTCGTCGATTCCGGTACGGCCACGCTTGCGCGTATTAAAGGAGTTCGTATCGCCGGCAAAACTGGCACCGCGCAGCAGCTCGTCGGCGGTCACTGGTCCAAAGAGCATTACACCTCGAGTTTTACAGGAATATTCCCGGCTGATAAACCGGAATATGTCATCAGCGTCATCCTTCGCTCGCCGCACAATGGCTACTACGGCGGTACGGTGAGTGGCCCGATCTTCCGCGAGATCGCGCTCAAAATTTTAGCGATGACTGGCAAGTTGCCGCCGGATGCTATTGCCAAGCCACGGCAGGATGTGCCAGTCCTTTCAGAAGGTGTTGTCGATATCGACGGGACGGTGCTCTCGGTGCGAGACAATGATGCACGACAGATGTCGGACGTGCGTGGATTAACCGGCGAGCAAGGACGATCGCTGTTGGCGAGCCAGGGCTTCGTGGTCCGTGGCGGAAAGGACGCGAATAGCGATCGCGCGATCATCGAAGATGTACAAAAGTGTGGAGGGGATACCGTTCGCTTCGTTTTTGCGAGCGAAGATAATAAGTCAGCGGCTGGCGAGCAAATAAACAAGGCACAGATCACCGCGGCGCCCAATCTGGTGGGTATGCCGATGGCTCGTGCTATTAAGCTCGCGGCAGCGGATGGCTTTCGTGTAAAGACGTCCGGCGCCGGTTATGTTGCTAAGCAATTTCCGGATGCCGGTACGCGCCTGAGCATGAACGATCCGAACGGAAGTCCGACCCTAACGCTCTTTGGAGAAGAACAGTAGGACGTGGTGACAGTTGAATGAAGAATGATGTTTGGCCATAGGTCCACTTCATAATTCATCATCCATAATTCATCATTTGGCGCCGATCGTTATCTCTTCAGAGGACTACAAAGCGGCGTTCGTTGAAAAATGAAATTTAGTGAGCAAAAGCGGGTGAATGAGGACGCAGATGCGCCTCATCCGCTGCGGCTCGCGGCAGAGATCGGTCTTCTCGATTCGTTCGGGGAGGCCGATCTCTCGCGGCCGCAATATGATTCGCGCAACGTCCAGCCCGGCGATGCCTTTGTTGCTATTCGCGGGTTTGCAACGGACGGACACCAATACATCTCACAGGCGATAGCGAACGGTGCAAAGACCATCGTTATAGAGGACGCTTCAGCCTTCTCACGTGACGATGCGGAGGCTGCCGGGGTTTCGCGCGTAGTCGTTGAAAATTCGAGGCGCGCGCTTGCCATTATTTCGGAAGCTGCATTCGGCCATCCAAGCACAAAGCTTCGGCTTATCGGTGTGACTGGCACCAATGGCAAGACCACTGTTACAACACTCATCAAACAACTGCTTGCTGCCAAAGGTGAGAAGGTAGGACTCATCGGCACGAACGGTATTTGGATCAACGAGACTGAATTGCCGGCCGATCATACGACTCCGGAATCTCGAGATATTTCCGAGTTACTCTCTAAGATGGTCGAGCAGGACGTGACCAGTTGCGTGATGG
>JAJPIO010000014.1 GCA_021324735.1 Bacteroidota bacterium | reverse complement strand
GGGTATCGGGTATCGGGTATCGGGTATCGGGTATCGGGTATCGGGTATCGGGTATCGGGTATCGGGTATCGGGTATCGGGTATCGGGTATCGGGTATCGGGTATCGGAAAAACTGAATTAGGGAGCCGGCGTTCCAGTGCTTTCCAACCCAATGATCCTTTCTACTTCTAATATCGCTCGTTCCAGATCATCGTTAACTACTATATGGTCGTACTCTTTCGCCATATCCATTTCCATGGCGGCGCGTTGTAATCGCCGCTGGATGGTCTCCCCTGTTTCGGTCTTACGAGCTCGAAGCCGCGCTTCGAGAATTTCCATGCTCGGCGGGGCGATAAAGATGAGTAGGCTCTCCTTCGGATACTTTTTGCGTATGGATATTCCGCCTTTGACGTCGATATCGAACAGGAGCCGCTTTCCCATTTGCTGAGCGCGGGCGATCTCACTCGATGGAGTGCCATAGAAATTCCCAAAGATCTCTTCGTGCTCGATCAAAGCACCGGATTCGATCAGTTCGTTGAATTTATCGCGAGTGACGAAGTAGTAGTCGATGGCATCACGCTCGCCGGGACGTTGTGTGCGTGTCGTTGCCGAAACGCTGAACATCACCTCTGCAGGATGGCGATCGAGTATGGCATGAGCGATCGTGGTCTTGCCCGCTCCGCTCGGAGCGCTTAAAACGATGAGAGACTTTGTCAATTAATAATTAAGAAAGAAGAATTAATAGAAGGGCTAATCGGTATTTCCCCCGTCTTTTCTCGACTTTGCGGTTTTTAGTACGGCAGTTAATATTTTCAGCAACTCTGTGCAGTCATCTAACATTGACTTCCCGCTTTTGGGATCAATATAATCAGTATCCGACAAAAGTCGAATCCAATAATTCGTTTCACGCGCTTCACCATAGGCAATGCTCATCTTTGAAATGAATTGCTTGCGAGTTAGTGCACCGATACCCTCCTCAATATTAGCACCGATGGAAGTCGCCGCTCGCTCAAATTGCTTCGACAAAATAAACTCTCGCTTCTCTCTGAGCAAGTATTGATACATCCGCGTTGCTCGAAGGGAAAAAGCATAACTCTTTTCCGCCAAAATATTATATTTCATGGATGCAGCACTAAGTATTTTTTCAAAAATACAAAGTATACATGCGGCAGCAATAAAGAGCCCGCCACTGGCAGTAATAAAGAACCCGCCACAAGGCGGGTCTTCCCTATTAATTCTTCTTTCTTAATTACTAATTAGAAGGCCGGTTCTCCGCCGATCGCACTTTCCGGCAACGCATCGAACTCCGGCCAGTTCGCGTAGTTCTCGAAGCGGCCGAATTGCTTTTGGAAGTTTGCGGCGACTTCTCCGATCGGACCATTACGCTGCTTGCCTATAATAACCTCCGCAACACCAGCGGCCGGGACCGACTCGCCTTTGACCATCGTCGTTTCGAGGCCATACGTCTCCGCACGATAAATAAAGAGAACGACGTCGGCGTCCTGTTCGATAGCACCCGATTCACGAAGATCGCTGAGCATGGGACGGCGATCGTTACGCGTTTCGACACTACGATTGAGCTGCGAGAGTGCGATGACTGGAATATTCAACTCTTTCGCTAATGCTTTGAGCGATCTCGAGATCATTGAAATTTCTCGCTCACGCGACTCCATGTTGCGGCCCGCAGACATGAGCTGGAGGTAATCGACGATCACGAGTCCGATATTATGTCGCGCTTTTAAGCGACGAGCCTTTGCGCGAATTTCGAGGGGCGTTATACCCGGTGTATCATCGATAAAGATCGGTGACTCTGACAAACGTCCAATGGTAAGCGACATGCGGCGCCATTCTTCGTCGTTCATCTGTCCTTTACGTGCCTTCTGCATATCCACTTTGGCTTCGGCGCACAGCATACGAAGTACCAACTGCTGCGCTCCCATTTCGAGCGAGAAGATGGCCACTGGCACTTTCGGCATGGGATGCTGCGGCAGTGCCGCGTTACGTGCAAAGCTCAGTGCCAATGCTGTTTTACCTTGCGATGGACGCGCGGCAAGAATAACGAGATCGGAAGGCTGCCAGCCGCTTGTAAGCTGATCGAGATCGAGCAGGCCGGTCGTGACGCCAGTGAGTCCATTGTGCTGGTCCTTGATCTGGTCCAGCATCTTCATGGTATCGAAGGCAAGCTGTTTGATCGGATGGAAACTGCGGCGATGGCGTGTCTCCGAAAGCTGAAAGAGATATCCTTCGGCTTCGTCCAGCAAATTGAAGGTATCGAGCTCGCCTTCGAAGGCACGTAATTTTACTTCCTCGCAAATTCGGATAAGCTCTCGCGCAACATACTTTTCGAGGATGATACGCGCATAGCTTTCGATGTTGACCGTCGTTACGACCTTCGAGGTCAACTCCACGAGATACGCCGGGCCTCCCACTTCTTCCAGCTTGCCATCCATCGAAAGCTGCGTCTTGACGGTAAGCAGATCGATCGGTTCCGAGCGATGATCGAGCGTCAGCATAGCCCGATAGATCGTCGTGTGAGCATCACGATAGAACGGGCTATCATCGAGCGAACGATCGCCCAAGACTTCGATCCCGCGGTTCGCCGACGATTTATCGAGCATCATCGCGCCTAAAAGAGCTTCTTCCAGATCGACCGCCTGTGGGGGGATAAGTCCGTGCGGACTTAATTTCTCATACAGCTCCGAAAAGCTCTTGAGATACAGCCGGGTGTTCTTAGCACCAGGTATGATCTTCGGTTGAATTGGCTCCAGGCTCACCGCTACTTAAAATGACGAGTTACAGATGACGAATGACAGAGACGCCTCCTAAATACCAGAATGAGACATCTGATTCCACACATTAGTGGATAATTCAGTGTCAATAACTTTTCTGACCTCGATACTTTTTGAACCTATTACGAAAGACGGTTGTCCTTCTTTAGGTAATTCATCTGCTGTTCTTGTCCCCGAACGTATTGTCGCTTAATTTTTTAATCCTGTGCTACGATATAACGCCGATCGGCGAACCCTCCTCTATATCTTCTTAACGACTGCATTATTCGCAGCGCAATGGGCGTACGGTTTCAATCCGTTCGTGTATGTGCTGTATTTATTCTTTTCGATCGCTGTGACGGTGATCGCGCACAACCATAATCACATCCCCCTATGGCGTAATAAGATAATGAATGGCCTGACCGATTACTGGCTCACCGTTTTTTACGGCTTCCCGGCATTTGCGTGGATCCCAACGCACAACATGAATCACCATACGCTGAATAATCGTGAGGGCGATTATACGATCACCTATCGCTTGACTGAACACAACCACTTGCTCATGTTGCTCGCATATCCCAGCGTCAGCAGTTTTTATCAGCAGAAACCGATTCGCGATTACCTCAAAAAGCAATGGACTGACGACCGAGGCTACTTCTGGTTCTGCCTCTCGCAATATGTGTTGCTCGCCGTGTGGACGATAGCCGCACTACTGATCGACTGGCGGAAGGCACTCCTCTTCGTTATCATCCCGCAACAGGTTGGGCTCTTCAGCGTACTCGTTTTTAACTTCGTTCAGCATGTTCACGCTGATGAAGCATCGAAGTTCAACCATTCACGCAACTTCGTCGGCTTCCTCAATGTGCTTCTCTTCAACAATGGCTATCATACCATCCATCATGAGCGCGCGGGACTTCATTGGAGCAAGACGCCGGAAGCCCACACTAAGATCGCACCGAATATTTCGCCGCGGTTGATCGAGAGAGGCTTTTGGAGTTTTATCTGGAAAAGTTATTTTCTGGGACTCGTCATGCCAAAGTACCGCACGGTTTCAATGCGCCTGGAGCGCATGAATGGAGATCAAAACTTGTATACCAATCCAACGGAAGCGAATACGCCGAATACCTTGTCGGCCATGACGTAATAGACGGTGCCTTCCACCGAGGTATGACCTGGACCAAAGCGACCTTCAATGCCCGGTGTAATATAAAAGGTAGTGAGGTACGGCCCTTCCTGATAACCAAAACCGGGTTCGACGGGATATGGCGGCGGGGTCACTTGTTCAGTACGAGACATCCTAATATAGTTGGCTCGCATGAACACTGCAATGGCAGCAAAGTCGTTGTGCCATCCTTCATCTCCCTGTAACCAAACGTACCAGGAATTGTAGCGGTCATCGATCGAATACGGGTTGGGCAGAGTATGATAGGCTGTGCTATAGTCTCCGTAATAGTGTCCTCCGTTCCATCCTCCACCCAGATAGACTCCCTGGACCAAGCTCTTCCATCTTCTATAATATCCCACCGAGCTTTCCACACCGAGCTGCTCACCTTTATAGCCATCTGGCCTGTTTGGAGAGTATGACGCGCGTGCATTTACGGCGAAGTGATCGGTGATCGCATACGTGCTGCTTAGGTAACTGCCTGCGGTTGAATACACTCCACTGCATTGCACCGGACCACGATGTTCAAGTAACGGTGCCTCTGGCGCCTCAGGATAATACGGCCACCGGGCGACCGAACTCATCGGCCTACAGCCGTCAAGGATGCAGACAGCAGATACTGTCAGAAGCGAGAGGACAAAATATCGCATACTATATTAACACATGAACCTGCACGTTCGTATCTCTTCCGGTTTTTCCCCTAACACCTTCACTTTCAAAGACTTAACTAAATTAAGAGTAAATCGAACAAAATTATCAATATTAAAGCATAAAATATTGGAACTTTGAGCTGGCCGATTCGAATTATTAGGGTGCGCTAATAAGCACCTAAATACTTTTATCAAGCCCCTTCGTCGTCTTATGGAAGCCACAACAGTCGCTCCTCCATCGGGTACGCTATGCCCTATTGTTGAGCAGCACACCTATGGATCTTCGTTCCAATGGATATTCGCCGATCTCCGCCGCGAGCGGCATCGCCTCAAAACACGATTACGACCTCGATTCGCTACCCTATCGAACGATGACCTTGAAGACGCCATAAGCGCAGCGATCGAACTCATGCTTACAAGACAACTGGTCTTTAAGAGCCTCGATGAGATGCGTGCATGGCTTTTCACATCGAGCGTTTATTGCCTGATGAACGAGCGGCGAAGAGTAAAAAAATATATGGGCCTGGAAGAAGCCTCATCCTATGCAAGCGACGAAGATTGTTCGCGTACCCTCGAACAACAGAGCACCCTGCAAGCCGCACTAACGATACTTAATGAAGCAGACCGTGAACTGCTGCTTGCCAAATACACGCGAGGGATTTCGATCGTCGAGGTAGCAACGAAGCGAGGAACGACCGTAAGCTCTCTTCACAAGCGACAACAACGAGCACTGAAACGCGTGCGAGCACGAATGAGGAGCTTACGGTAATTCCTCGATCACTTACGCAGATGGCTCCCCATTTGGCTCTGCTTGTTTTGTCACTCCAGTTATTTGCTGCTGTTGTAAAGCAGCCGCGCCCATCAGGCCACCCATACTCATAGACTCCACAGCGCTGGACGGTACGAGCATAAGCGCTCCCTTCTCTTTTAAACCTTCATACAGCATATTCATTGCTCGAAGATGGAGCGCGGTTGGATTTGCTTTGTAACTCTCGGAAGCCGTCGCAAAAAGGTTGGCGATTTCAAGCTCAGCCTGGCCCAGGATGATCCGTGCTTGTTTTTCGCGCGCCGCCTGCGCCTCTCGCGACATCGCGTCCTGCAGCGTCGCCGGAATTACGACATCACGCATTTCAACCGATTGTACGGTCACGCCCCACGGATTCGAGCGCTCGTCAATTAGCTTCTGAAGTTCGGCTTCGATGCGTTCGCGACCACGCAAAAGATCGGTAAGCGAGGTACGACCGATAATATCGCGCAATGCGGTCTGTGCCGCCCAGCTCACCGCTTGTGGATAATCCTGTACTTCGAGGGCCGCGCGTTCCGGATCGAAGACGAGCCAGAAGAGCACCGCATCGACGTTCACGGGCACTGTATCACTCGTAAGCGTTTCTTCCGCCGCAAAGCTCGTAGTAACAACACGTTGATCGACCCAGGCGGTGACATCATCGATGAATGGAATGATCCAGAAAAGTCCGGGGCCACGCGTTCCGCGATATTTGCCAAGCCGTAATACAATAGTTCGCTCCCACTGGCTCGCGATCTTCGGTGATTGGGCAAGCAACAACCCAAATAATATCCAAACGACTGCATACAATGGATTATTTGCCGTCGCGGTCCAGATAATACCGATCATGCTGCAAGCGATGACAATGATCGCGCTGATGAAATTCAGCCGCGGACGTGAGACCGAACGGAAGTGCCGTTCGGCATCAGAGCGCGGATTGTTTTTCAGCGGCAGGTTAAAATTGAAGTCCATATTTTTATACCTCTTTTGATTTTGAAGCGAGATACTCTAAAATTTCCTTATCAGAAAATCCGAGCTGCCGTGCTCGAAGCAAATAGGATTCGGATAGCCCCGCAAGCTCGCGTTTACGGTCACGCAAGGTAAGTGGTGTTTGAGACTCGGACACAAAAGTACCCACTCCTCTTCTTGTTTCCACAACACCCGCCCGCTCGAGTTCTACGTACACTTTGGCGACGGTGTTCGCATTGATACGAAGATCAACAGCTAACTGCCGGACCGTCGGTAGCTTTTCGCCCGGGCGTAACCGGCCGGCAGCGATCGCATCCCGAATGGCGCGCTCTAATTGCGCGTAAAGCGGAAGCGGGTCCGATGGATCGATCGTAACGGCGTTTGCCATTGCACTATTGTACTAATATTATAGTACAATAGTTTCTGGCTGCTCATCCCTTTCTCTTTTGCCGTTCGTCGTTACTGCTGTGCTTCGGTAATTGCTGCTTCCGGCATGATTTTGATAGAAGAGTGAAAGTATCCGTCACTATCAAACGAGGCTTCCCTGTGCGCTTTTCAGACAAAGTATGCGTCATTTCCGGAGCCGGTTCCGGTATCGGTAAAGCGAGCGCCGTGCGTTTTGCGCGCGAAGGCGCAAGGATCGCTGTACTCGATCTTAACGAGCAACACGGTAACGAGACGGTAGCGGAGATCGAAAAAGCAAAAGGAGAAGCGATCTTCTTCAAGTGCAATGTCGCGGAGACTGGTGATGTCGTTGCAGCATTAGATCGTACGGTCGAAAAATGGGGCAAGATCGACATCGTAGTCAACGATGCAGCGCTCATGACCTTCCAGCCGATCCTCGATCTTGAGGAAGAAGATTGGGACCGTGTCCTTCATGTGAATCTCCGTTCCGTATTCGTGCTCTGCAAGTATGCGGTACCCCATATGCCAGCCGGTGGTTGCATCGTTAATATCAGTTCAGTACATGGCCACGAGACGACGAAGAATGTCGTGCCGTACGCAACTTCCAAGGGTGGCATGGAAGCATTCACGCGCGGCTTCTGCCAGGAGATCGCCGAACGCAAGCTTCGAATTAATTGCGTTGCTCCCGGTGCTGTCGATACTCCCATGTTATGGGATAATCCGAACATAAAGTCTGGCGTTGAAAAGATAGAGGGCGCCGTCGGCAAACCGGACGATATTGCCGCAGCCGTTTGCTTTCTCGCTTCCGCCGAAGCACGTTTTATTACTGGCACCACTCTCATCGTCGATGGTGGCCGCCTCGATATTCTCCCCTAACCCCTTGCTTTACTACCTATCGTTTTAGCATGAAACAGTTCATGTTTGCCACCGGGATCGAGAATAGTTATCCGACCATCGAATGGCAGGGTAAAACGATACGCCAGGATGAAATGGAGAAGACCAAACATTACGATTGCTGGCGTCAGGATTTTGCACTCTTGCAAGAACTCGGCATTGAATATCTTCGATATGGTCCACCTTACTTCTCTACTCATCAGGGAGCCGGAAAATATGACTGGGCCTTTGCTGATAAAACCCTGGGAGCACTGAGAGCACAACATACCACCGTCATAGCCGATCTCTGCCATTTCGGTGTACCGGATTGGATCGGCGACTTTCAAAATACGGAATGGCCTGCGCTCTTCGCAGACTACGCGATGGCGTTCGCTCAGCGTTATCCATGGATCAGGTTTTATACGCCGGTCAATGAGATATTCGTTGCTGCGGTCTTTTCCGCCTTATTTGGTTGGTGGAACGAGCGGCTGAAATCCGAGCGAGCGTTCGTTACTGCGCTTAAGAACCTGTGCAAAGGGAACGTGCTTGCAATGCACGCTATCCTGAAGATACGACCGGATGCGATCTTCATTCAAAGCGAATCGACCCAGTATTTTCATCCTCAAAGTCCGAAGTGCGAAGGTATAGCCCGGCTCTTCAACGAAAAAAGATTTCTTGCGCTCGACCTGACCTATGGCCATCGGCTCGATGCGGAGATCTATCAGTACCTGCTCGATAATGGGATGACTCGTGCAGAATATGACTGGTTCTTAAAGAATCATGTGAAATCACGGTGCATAATGGGCAACGACTATTACGAGACGAATGAGAATCTCGTCCGTGAAGATGGAAGCATTTCGTTATCGGGCGAAATATTTGGCTACTATCCGATCACGCACCAGTATTATGCGCGGTACCGGTTACCGGTAATGCACACCGAAACGAATTACAATGAACCCAACGCGATCCCCTGGATGAAGAAAGAGTGGGCTAACGTTCATCGCCTGCGTAAAGATGGAGTGCCGATCGTCGGATTTACCTGGTATAGTTTGCAGGACCAGGTCGATTGGGATACAGGATTACGGGAGAACAATGGCACCGTAAATCCGCTCGGCCTTTGCGACTTGGATCGCAATATTCGCGACATTGGCCGAGCTTATAAAGAGCTAATTAGTATCTGGCGCGATATTCTTCCAACGGAGAGTACGGTGCTGGGTATTGTGTAGCTTACTCTTACACGTTTGCAAGCAAACTCTGGGAATAAATTTCTTTTCGCCTCTTGCCGCTCCAGCGTTCATGAGCCCAGCTGACAAGGCCAATAAGCGAATATACCGGACCACCCAACCAGCTTATATCTGGAGGAACAACGTTCGCGACTATAACAGAAAGCGCTGCAACCCCGCAAAAGAGGATAATTTCCCGCATCGAATGACGCGTGTCCCACACCTCCGTTTCGGTCAGTTCTAATTCCTCTCGCTTACGATAAGCGTGACGATACATCAGAAAGAAGATCAGAAACACGGCGATAAATCCGACACCATATATCGTAAATAAGCCTGCCATCTGGCTGCCGTTTAGTATTAAATATTCGCTTGACGGGCGAAACGTTGTAAACCAGGACATGAATACAAACTTGAGCGGATACGTATAGAACAACACGACGAAGAGCAATGCGATCGTCAACCGCGTCGTTACGGCGTCTTCCAAATTATATCGGCGGTAGAATTTGTATTGCGTGTACCAGACGACCATTAGCTGCAGAAAGCACGCGGCAAACGGAATAAAATCGAACAGCCGTTCGATAAGCGCATCGTAGGTTTTCGGCACTTCGGTCGATACAATAAGGAGAGTGACCGAAAAAGCAAATACCGCATCGCTCAACCCTTCGACGCGGCTGACTTCCTTTCCACGCCAAACGAAGCCATCCTCCGCACCCAATTTCGTCTTTGCTACCTGTTTTGAAAGCATAATCATTTAGCAGGCGACCAACCCAATAACGACACGGTATCTCAACCGATAATGAAACGCCAGTATTCCCAAAGAAGATAGTCCGAAGGAAATCCGCTAACACTTTTTTACCTGCGAAACGAGAATTCCCTTTTTACGCTTATGATGGCTTCGCCGTTAACACTGTCGCTCTTCCGTGCCGGATATATTTCTCTCTTATTCCCGTAAGGACTCCGCGCAAGCGCTTTCGCTTGCCGATCGTTTGCGCTCGCAAGGCTTAGACGTTTGGATCGATCAGCATGGACTCGAAGCAGCCAAGCAATGGTCGAAAGAGATCGTCGATGCCATCGAGACGAGCCACACGTTCATCGTATTGCTCTCGCGGGATTCGTTGCAATCAAAAAATGTCTTGCGCGAACTCTCCATCGCCAGTGAAAGCGATCGCACGATCCTTCCGGTAGAGCTCGAACAAGTGATCCTGACCAGCGAATTCAAATATCAACTCGCTGGAATTCAACGCGCACAATTTTCAGATTTCGACGGTATTCTTCGCTCGTTACGACGAGCGGGTTTGAACGCGCTCGAACCGGTGGCCGCTGGTAGTCCGACAGCACCCGTCATTGCAGATACGCGCAAAAGCCTGATGGTACTTCCGTTCGAAGACCTTTCCCCCGCCCAGGATAACGGCTGGTTCGCGGATGGACTGACCGGCGAGCTGATCTCTGCAATGACTAACATTAAGTCCTTGCGCCTGATCGACCGGCAAACAACGATGTCCTTTAAGGATAAGAAAATTCGTACAGCACAGGTTGCGAAAGAACTGAACGTCCGGTATTTCCTCGAAGGCTCGGTTCGAAAAATTGCGGTCGGACCGGAGACTGCTGAGCTCAAGATCAATGTCGAACTCATTGATATGGAGTCTGGCGATAACATTTGGCAATACGCTCACCGTGGTACGATGAACGATATATTCCTCGTTCAGGAGACCGTCGCCAATAAAGTTGTTGAAGGATTAAAGCTGCATGTCACGAAAGAAGAAACGTCTCGCTTTTTAAAACGCGAGACACAAAATCCGGTAGCCTATGAGCTCTTTATGCGCGGGCTGGATTACTTCCATCGCGAGACGTTAACCGGTTATCGTGTTGCGGCATCGTTCTTCAATCAGGCCGTCGAGATCGACCCGAATTATGCTGACGCCCTTCTGCTACAAGCAGCCACCTGTATCCAGATGTATGATTATGAGCAGGACCCTGCCGTTCTCGATCGGGGGGAGCGGTTACTCGAACAAGCGATGGCGCTCAATATGGAGGCTCCTCGCGTCTTCGAGGTCCGTGTTGTACTGGCACAAAAGCGAAGGCTGTTCGACAAAGCCGAGGCGGCAGCCAAGGAATATATCGCTCAATATCCGAACGATCATTTAGCGCATTTCCATTTGGGCGTTCTCTATATTATTATGAAGCGGCAGGCAGAGGCGATCGCTCCGCTCGAACGGGCCCTGGATATCCAGCCGGAGCATCGGCCTACGCTGTGGGGACTCGTCCTGGCATGCGAACAAAGCGGCCAACAAGAAAAGCGAAAATATTGGGCAGAGCAAGCCCTTACTGTTTTTGCCAAGCACCTTCGACTTCATCCGGAAGACGAATCTTCGCGAGTAAAGTATGCGAATCTTTTAATGGATGCTGGTTACCCGAACGATGCGCTTAGTTATATCGCATCGCTCGAAGATATTCACGATGCCAGAAAAATATATGAGATCGGCTTGCTTGCGCTCATGCTCGGCGATAAAGCACTTGCTATGAAATACTTCACGCAAGCGGTCGATCTTGGCCATAAAGATTTCTCCAATCTTCAGCCGGCCGGCGAAGATGAAGAATTCTACTACTCACCAGAATTCCAGGCTCTCCTCAAGCGAACACAAGCGGTCGCCTGACGCCAGCTTATTTCGAGACCAGGTTCGTCCCTGACATTTTAACGAAGGCCATCTTCGCACCGTCTACTTTGGCGTTGCGGAGATTCGAGAAGCTAAAATCCGCGTGTTCGAGATCGGCATTCGTGAAATCAGCATTCTCGAGATTGCACATGCTGAAGTTCGCGCCGGTCAGGTCACAGCCTGAGAAATTGGCGTTCGCAAGATTCGACGCGCGGAAGACAGCGCCCGGCATCTCTTTTCCGCTAAAGTTAAGATCGGGAAGATTTACGCCGCGGAGCTTAATGCCTGGCTGACCCAGCGATTCGATATTCGTCGCGTTCTTCAGGTTGGAATAGCTCAGGTCCGCGCCGGTAAGATCGGCATTCGCGAAATTCGCTCCTTCGAGATTACACTTGCTGAGGTTGGCTCCCGTCAGCGATGCACCGGTAAAATTTACATTCTTCAGGTTGGACATACTTAAGTCCACGCCGGTCAAATCCTTACCGTTGAGGTCCTGGCCTTCCATGTTGGCGCCGCCACCGATCCGATGCAATGCGCTGGAGACCATATCGAGTACTTCGTCGAACATAACGTAATGAGTTTTCGAGAGCCATTATTGGCTTCCCCGATATGGACGGACGGACGTCAGAGATATTGTATTTATTGGTACAACAACTGTTTTGTATTGGCAATCTTATCGATTGCGCGGGCGATCGAGTCGAGCATCGGTGGCTTTCCGTTATAGAGCACTGCTTTCGTTCGGCCATTGCTCGATGCCGTTATCGTCGTGGTGCCGACATCGTTGATACCGCTCAGTTGCTTTTCCGGCGTTTGCCAAAAGGCACTCCGGTGGATAAGCGAAAATACTTTATCGAGCTTACGACGATCGACGTTGTAGGTAGTATCGACGAATTCGGGAAAGCTGACGGTCACATGGGCGGTAGCTGCTATGCTATCGAGAACGACACGATACACCGGGCACGGCCCTTCGCATCCGGTACGCTGCATGGTGATTGTCGCCGGCGAGCCGCCAAACCACGATAGACCAAGTACAAGAAATATAAGCTTCATCTTGCTTCTAGTAATCAATCCTCGAAGCGAAGAATTCTCCTACCTGCTCTATCCCAGGCGGCCACGGGAATAGATGCAGGCCAATCGGCTACTGACATGGGCCAGTTCGGCGACCCGCAAAACAAATTGTCTTACGGATTGGGAGCGCGTTACTTGCGCACAATTGCTGTTACTTCAAAGTCTCGCTCACCAGCTCAACATGATGACCCTCAATTTTAAAGCCTGCCTCGAACTGAACTGGCTCATCCTCCTGAATGTACATGCCGGTTGCGGCATCATACCACGTAGTAGAAGTATCCACGAGCGTTGAATTATACAACTCCTGATAGCCAATGCCGTAGGAAGAATAAGTATGTCCAGACACCGTAATGGAAGCTGGACCAGCGGAAGTAAATGTCTTAACAGTTCGCCATCGCTCGCCGCTGGCTGAGGTAATGTCGGAACACACATGCTTGTGCTGGCCTCCGCTCACCAGCGGCATCGTGACCCACTCATCCTGAGCTCCGGGCTGTCCCATCGCTTGGAAGTAAATAGACAAATCCCCGTTCGGCTCGTAATTTATATACTCCGGCGGGAATGTATCGAGCTGCAGTTCCAGCACGTTGGTTTTACCTTGGTATGAGATGTGCGCGGCGATAACCGTAATCGTCCCAAGGCCGTCCGAGCCTGGTCTCATCCTACCGGTAGCGGTGTCGATAGCCCAACCGCGATAGGTAAACGTACTTCCGACACCCGGCATAACCATCGCGAGAGGACCGGGGCCAGTGGACGACGTACAGCCGGCAATAGCGACGATTATTCCGATAGTAAGGATAACGCGATCTTGAAGCTTCATGGCCAGTAACGAATTAAATTACGAGATGACGCACAGCAACAGAGAAGTACACGAATACACGCTGCTCACAAATGTTTGACTAAATCTGGTGAAGAAAGGTTCGGGGCGCCAACGCACGGCCTGTGGCAGCCGTACCATGCGTACGTCCGGCATCCTTGCCGGACATCTTCGGCGTACGGAGTACAACTCCCCACATCCACGATCTATGTGTTGGCGGGAATCGTGTCGATTGTGTGTTAGGTCGATCGGTATGAGTAGAGCTTTTGTAAAAGAATCTGAAGGCGAGTGGTTAGGCGATGTAGCGCCGGAGGTCGCCGCGCTCGAGCGTTTCCTTACTCGCGAAGAAGGCGAGAAGATTTATGAGGTCCGCACGGAGAAAGAGGCTTCTGGACGGGAAGTCCATGAGATGAGTAATGGCAATCGGTATGCGCTCGATATGGACCAGCGGTGGCAGAAGGTCGCCTAAAAGTCCGGCTCCGCTCGTGTACCGGCGATCTCCGGATCGCCGGACGTGGGGACGAGCAATATCGAGTTTTCTGCAACTCCTACTAAACTCAAGGCATCACAACTTTAACCACGTTTGATTTCGGGCCAGTCGACACCCAGCGAGTTTCGTGATGGATTGGGTCATAATATGATACCATCGCATACGTATTTACAGTGAAAATTGTAGACGCACTATAATATATGGTCTGCCCAGAACGAACTCCCGCGGTTAGTAAGTCTTGATTTGTGAATCCACAGTATACTGAATCCACATATCCAGGGTTCGAATAATACTGTGAAACTGCAAGATGTGCGTCTTGAGGCTGAACGGTGGAGTCCAAGTCGCAATATAGGACTATATAATAAGGAGGAGTTTTCCACTTTGCATACAGCGCGAGTGGCGAACCTGGTATGGCTGAAAGCAACGTGGGAGTGACATTGGACATCTTACCCAGACTAATAGTTGCAAGATCATAGCGACCGGTATCTACAAGCTGTTCAAACCAATGATAGGCACCGAACCCATCTTTGGATGCCGTAATATTATACTGACCTTGCGCAACACCGTCTATCCGCCAGTTTCCAAACGAATCAGTGACAGCCTTCATCCCTGTGCTGTCAATCGAGACAACAACTCCGGAATAATCTGTCATGGATATGGAGCCCGTATCATATAATACTATTCGGCCTGCAAGAGTCCCATGGTGGACGGGCGCTTCAACAGTATTCGTAGTATTAGTGGAACAGGAGCTAATCACTACAGAAATTACAAGGAGGGACACAAGCAGACGAACTCTTTTTTTCATTGCCATAACAGGTTGTTTTCCAATTAACCCGGAAGAAGCGACTTTGTTTCATTTAGTCGCATTGAATGAATTGCGTATTGGCGTTACGTTTTGATTCGCTTACGGAGTTCGACAAGGCGGACAACTTTAACTATCGCGATCAGAGATCGCGAGTACACGCCGGCTCCGCTCGTGTACCGGCGATCTCCGGATCGCCGGGCGTGGGGACGAGCAAACCCTACCCGTTGTGGCAATCCCGCGGGGCTCTCGCGATCAGAGATCGCGAGTACACGCCGGCTCCGCTCGTGTACCGGTGATCTCCGGATCGCCGGACGTGGGGACGAGCAAACCCTACCCGTTGTGACTATCCCGCGGGGCTCGCGATCGCGAGTACACGCCGGCACCGCTCGTGTACCGGCGATCTCCGGATCGCCGGACGTGGGGACGAGCTAACCCCACCCGTTGTGGCTATCCCGCGGGGCTCGCGATCAGAGATCGCGAGTACACGTCGCACCCCTCGGACTTTCCTGAATGCTCTCCGGAACTCCCCTACCTTATACTGTAGCTGATAAGCGCAAAATGGCTGCCTCGATCCTTATAACCGTATGGTTGTATTATCGGCTCATCTACCTGCAGTACCATCCCTGTTGCTGCATCAAACCAATCCGTCGAATTATTGTAGGTGATCGACGAATTGTGAAGGACCTGGTCATTGAAGGTGTAGGCGGAGAATGTATTTCCAGCAAGCGTTAAGGTTGTGGCCCCAGTATAGGTCAGCGTTTCGACCGTCATCGAATGCACTCCCCCATTGATAGTATCGAACTCGGTAAATGATTGTTGCCCTTTGCTCGCAAGCGGCACCGTGAGCCATCCGCTGCGACTACCAGGCGAGCCACTGCTATTCACATAAAATGATACGTCACCGTTCGGTTCGTAGCTCATGTAGCTCACATTAAGACCGCCTGCATTCTCCCGAAATTGAGTCACGTTCGTTTTGCCGGCAAACGAGATATGTGTAGCAATAACTGTTGTAGTATCAAATTTTTCCGTGCTCGGTATCTTCGCGCCCGTCAGTGTGTCGGTCTGATAATCGTCATACACGAACACACTGCCGACGCCAGGGATAGTCAGCGTAGTCGTTCCTCCGCCGTTTGGGCTGGAGGAATTCGATTTACAACCCGCACCGCCGATCATCGCGGCAATGATAAGAATACAAAGATTACGATAGGTCTTCATGTCGGGACTCTTCAAATAAATTAGTGGGATCGGGATAAGTCTTGACCGCAAATATACGGCTTTACGAAATCAAATACTATTGTTCCTGTGGCTTCCCCGCCTCGATACCATATCGTATGGCCGCTTCGAGAATATCGAGGTTGATGTCCTGCACGGATTTGAACCGGATGCAATATCCGGTCACGCTCGCCTTGCCTATCTTTTTTCCATAGGCTTTGGCTAAGTATTTCTTGTCCTCGATGCCGAGGATATAGACGGAGATCCCAGTTTTGTTTGCGCTCAGGCCAATTTGAAAAAACTCTCTCGTTTTTCCATTCGCATACTTTATCGTCTGAAGCCCGTATCCGATCGTAGGATTACTGACCGTTTTATCTTCACTGTTCTTACCATCGAAGAACCACAACTTACCCGTTGGCAACACCCGAAGTGTGAGCGAGTGCAACTCCTGCATGTCGCTGCGCTTCGGCTCCGGTTGACTTGCTATATACGTTTTGATTTGCTGCTGGACGTTCATACAAGATGGGACTGATGTATCTATGTAAAGCACCTTTTAGGAAAGCGGTTCATCCGACGCTCCGGTAGTGTCCTAATATGAACGCCCGTTGAGACTAGGGTTATACTCTTTGATCGTTAGCTTTTGGTTTAGGGTTATCTATGAATTGGTCCTTTGTGGCATCAAACGTTGTGTGACGTGAATACGCGGTAAGCACTTCACCGACGCCCTTGTAAACTATTTCGATATCGAGCGTCAGGGTGGCTTGTGTTTCCCATAATTTCCTTAGCTCTTCATTTTCGAGAGACAATGGCACGGTTGTCTTCTCATGCTTCGGGATGAGTGGTGATTCGATTGGGTTCTCTTCGGTTTGCTTAATAAGATCACCTCCAACTCGAAACTCTACCTTGCTTGAGATTATGGTAGCCGGAACGTTGCCAAAGTTCATATACGATACGCTCAGCCACCGCCGATAGTCTTGCTCCGTCTTTCGATAATAACCCACCCCGGTAACATCGATCCATGCGGTATTTAGGAGTGCGAACAGCTTTGTAGATTCGCCTTGAGCTTCTATCGCATGCTTCAGCGTCTTCTTCGCCACGATCCAAATGCGGATCGTAACTAAGAAGTAAAGGAAAGTAACCGCGGCACCAATCCACGTTGCCTGATCGCCGGGCTTTAAGTCACACCAATTCACGAATGAACAGACCAGAAGCATAGAGTATAAGGACGAATTCAAATTGACCCACTATCCGAGATTGCGTTCCTTAGCCAGCGATAGGTCTAACGCCAATTCCGGTGGTCGCTATTCCGGGACCGCCAGGTAGCGTCGTGGCTTGTGGAGGCAGCGCCTCGGTTCTGACTCCCTCGTGTGAAGGCTCAGCCTGAAGAACGACCTTCGAGTGTTCGTCGTCGGGCTCCTCGTGCTTCCTTGCATAGATAATTGGCGCAAAAAGGAAGAGGACCAGGATAGCGAGGATGTAGAACATGTTCTAAGAAACAGTCAGGTTCGTTTCGCGTTTCAGACTTGACCAGAACCCCGCGCTCATCGTGTCCATAAGAGAATCCATCTGGAGATTCTCAAGGTAGGTGCCGTAAGCAAGATGAATCGCTTGCAGTAGCTTCATCTCAGTACCGTTGACGGTTGGGTCGTGTCCTAATATGAACGTCTGTTGAGACGGGGTTTGTGGTTTTTATACTTACAAACTAAATTTATGGCTGGCGTGGAATTTACGGTGACAAGCACGGCAAACTAATCGCGTGTTTTTAATCGTGTAGCCACGTATTGCGTCCAGCCGATGCAGTTCAACTTCCGATTTCAGGCGATGTGTTGGTGTAACAGCGCATAGGTCGTGCTGTTTCTCGCGTAACTTCGCTCTGAGCTTACCTCGCTGAGCGGGAGTGCCCTTCTCAATTTGTATCAACAGGCGTGTAACTCGTCGGCGATATGCGAACTTTCGCCGTTGCACGCCTTTTGATAGCAGGTGGATACGTTTTTCAATCTCTCTCACGAGCGAATCTGCTTTCATACGCTCGCTCTCAGTAAGACGGGGATTTGCCATGTCCTACGGAACGGCTGAGGTTGGAGGGTCGTTCGGCGCTAACGTGGTGTAAAGTGGGGGTACTGGGAACGACGCAACGAGCGCTGCCTGTTCACACGTGAAATGGCCACCTCACCCCTGAAATCGGAGTTCGAATTTTATCTCTCTAAGCAGAGTGAACTCGCCCGTACACATAAGGGCGAGTTCGTCCTTATTGTAGGTGATAACATCATCGGATTCTATCCTTCCGAAGTTGCGGCTTACCACGATGCGATACAAAAGTATGCGGTAGGTACGTTCTTAATCGAACGATGCGTGGAGGGAAGTGAGCACTATACCAAGGTCTTTCATACTGGTCGGGTATCTTTCGCGTAGTTTCCTTGCGAGCGTTCAAGCCAATTAAAAATATTCCGGACTACCATGCGTTTACCATTCGTGCCAATGGTACACTTTCGGCAATCGTTACGGAAATCGGAGTATCGCTTCCTCAGCCCACAAACATAGTAGCCGGTGGCATCGCGCCTTCGGAAATGACCCTTGCGCTGTGGGATACTGGTGCGGAATGCTCTGTAATTAACGAGGCCACAGCAAAAAAGCTCGGCCTACAGCCTTTTACTTTTGCTAAGGTTTTTGGCGTGCATGGAGCCGGAGATAAGTTAAAGAACGTCTATCTTGTTGATCTATTCCTACCAAACAGGATCGCCGTCCAAGGAGTGCGAGTAGTCGAAGGCACCATTACGCATGGAGCGTTCGAGATACTGATTGGAATGGATATAATGACCCTTGGCGATGTATCCTTAACGCATGTTGGGGGCCAAACTGTGTTTTCGTTTCGGATGCCAAGCATACAAGCAATTGACTATCTAAAAGCAGGCTACGGTGGAAGGATGGCCGGAAAGCCGATTTAACATCCACCGAAGCCCGTGCGCTAAATGTAGGGGCTTTCGCCCCTCAGATTCCTTTCAGAATCGGCTCCCAGCCCACACACGACGATCGGTAATGCCGTGAGCGTAGGCGGGAGTGCATCCATGTGCCGAATGCACACGCATGAAGTTGTAATTGTAAAAGTGCAAGTTAACTGCGGCGGCCAAGTTACCGAGCTTCTTACTGAACGCGCTTCTTACTGAACGCATTGGTTAACCTGGTGAATCGCCTGCTGCCCATACGCATGGTCAAATTTTATCTTTCCACGTAAGATGTACTCGTGTCCGTAGGCTCTCCAATGATGGTGCGTATCGTTACCCGTCTGAGACGGGCCGGGCTATAACACTTCTGTTCGCGGCGCACATCGTTTATATAGCTGCCCTTAGCCAATCCGGCAACCCTCATGCGGCCAGCACGACTGAGAGTAGCAGGCTATAACATATAGCTCTTTTGTAAAAACAAAATAAATATCAAAATTTAGGAACTTATCATTCGAGTTTTATGTTCTTTAATTCCGGAAAAATTTTCTTATTCTGATTCTCTGCGAAAGAAATTCGGTTAATGAATTCTGAACAAAAAACAAAATCAAATTTATTCGGCATTTCTTTCTATGCGATCGCGGACTAGCCTCCTATTGGCGGAGCACCTCTGAATTTAGCCGAGGAATTTATGGTCTTACCACTCCTTCCTAAAACTCGGTACTTTATCCGAACCGTACTATTCTTACGAGCGTTAGGCGCGCGACCCCACGGGGATTTTCCATTTTTATATAAAGAAGACGCGAACGCATGAACGAAGGAGAGATCGTATCAGTCATCGGGCCAGTAGTCGATGTGGATTTTTCAGGTGGTAAACTCCCCTCGATCCTGAACGCCATCAGCATCAAGCGGAAGAGCACGGATGGTCAGGACGAAGAGCTGATCTGCGAAGTCCAGCAGCATCTGGGCGAAGACCGCGTCCGGGCGGTCGCCATGGACACGACAGACGGCCTCGTCCGCGGTATGAAGGCCGTCGATACGGGCGCTCCGATCTCGGTCCCCGTCGGTCCGAATTCGCTGGGCCGCCTCATCAACGTCATCGGTAAGACGATCGACGGCGGCGAGCAGATCAAGAGCGAATACTCGTGGCCGATCCACCGCGATGCACCAGATTTTGAAGACCTGATCACTCGTGCCGAAATGCTCGAGACCGGCATCAAGGTCATCGACTTGCTCGAGCCCTACTCCAAGGGCGGTAAGACGGGCCTCTTCGGCGGCGCGGGTGTCGGCAAGACGGTCGTTATCCTGGAGCTGATCCACAACATCGCGACGCACCACGGCGGCTATTCGGTCTTCGGCGGCGTCGGCGAGCGTACCCGCGAGGGCAACGATCTTTATATCGAAATGTCCGAAGGCGGCGTGCTCGATAAAACGGTGCTCGTCTTCGGCCAGATGAACGAGCCGCCCGGAGCCCGCCAGCGTGTCGGACTTACGGCTCTTACCTTCGCCGAGTATTTCCGCGATGTCGAAGGCAAGGACGTGCTTCTGTTCATCGATAATATTTTTAGATTTACGCAGGCCGGTTCGGAAGTATCGGCGCTGTTAGGGCGCATGCCGTCCGCCGTAGGTTACCAGCCGACGCTCGCAACGGAAATGGGCGGCCTCCAGGAGCGCATCACTTCGACGAAGAAGGGCTCGATCACGTCGGTACAGGCCATCTACGTCCCTGCCGATGACTTGACCGACCCGGCTCCAGCCGCGGCCTTCGCCCACTTGGACGCCACGACGGTACTTTCGCGCCAGATCTCGGAGCTTGGTATCTACCCCGCCGTCGATCCACTCGATTCGACGAGCCGCATCCTGACGCCGGAAGTTGTTGGCGAGGAGCATTACGAAGTAGCCCGCGGAGTCCAGCGAATCCTCCAGCAGTATAAAGATCTGCAGGACATCATCAACATCCTGGGAATGGACGAGCTCTCGGACGAGGACAAGGTGACGGTAAACCGCGCCCGCCGCGTGCAGAAGTTCTTATCGCAGCCGTTCTTCGTCGCCCAGCAGTTCACGGGTATCGAGGGCCGATATGTTAAGCTCGAGGACACGATCCGCAGCTTCAAGGCACTGCTCGCCGGCGAGTACGATCACCTTCCGGAGAATGCCTTCCTGTATGTCGGCACGATCGAGGAAGCGATCGAAAAAGCAAAGACACTTCAAGGATAAACATTTTGCTAAGACCGAAATTAAAAAGAGTTGGAAGGCTTAGCTTTCCAACTCTTTCGGCTTTATGGGCATGGAAAAACATTGTGCAGAGTCGGTCCGCAAGGAATTTAGTCCCGTTTATAGAAGGTGAAGCCTCGAATGACGGTATCCTTTCGGTAGTTGGAGTTGAGAAGCTGTGCAACGCCGTGGATCTGCATTGCGGCGTCGTAGGGGCTTTCGGGTACGTAGATGTGGAATCCGTTATCGGCCACGATGATGAAGCGAGGGCGCGCGGCTCGGAGGCGATCTGCGAATTCTCGCCGCCATTCCAGTTGGTAATTGGTGTAATCCCCTGGCGAGTTTTCATCGCGAGTGGAAGCAGCTCGCTGAAGCGCGTGGCCGATTCGAGGCCAGCTTTTACGCGCAGGTAGGGCCGGTTGTAGCAAATGACCTCCACCGGTTCTCGAGTGGAGTCAGCGGCCTTAAGGTAGTTTACTGCTTCGGCCTCCGCTTCGTAGCCGCAGAGGCTATCGTTATCGACCGCGCGATAGACGTAGCCGAGCGCGCCAGATGTCCGGGTACCAGCGATGTAAGTCTTTACAAGATCCCGTGGATAGAGCCTGTAAGCAACGTAAAGCAGCAAGAACGCCGTAACTACAATATCGAGCTTTCGAGGGATGACCATCATGGGAGCCAGAATTCCGAAGGCCATCAGCGGACTAAGGAGCGCCAGGAGAAGCAGGTAGTGGTCCGCCTGGAAGGTGCGTAGAAAGAAGATGGAAATGAGTGAACTAAGGATGAGGAAGAGATAGAGTAGCTTATCGAATTTCGAAAACGCCCGAGTCTCGACTGGGGACTTATATGGCTTTCGATAATGGGTGATGAGAACGGCAATAAGGCCTAAGAGAGTATAGCTAAATGCAACAACTCCGGATGATTGCAATGCGAAGAAGAATACCCCGAGCGACCGGGTAACCGGAGAATAGAGATCGAGATTGAATTGAATGGCGAAGCGCCAGAAATCTCGAAGACCATTGCTGTGGAGGGTGTAGGGCAAAAGGAGCAGAAGGAAAGATGCTAATAATCCGAAGTTAAAGTAGATGATGCGTTTATCTATCCTGTATGTAAATGCATAAGCGAGTACAACGGCAACCGGAAGCAGTAAGTAGGTTGGCCGAATTAGAAAGGTTAATGAGATTAAAAACCCTGCAGTGAAGAATCGGAATCCATTCCGCCCGCTGGTATCCAGAGCCTTATAAAAAAGGATCAATCCTGAAAATAGCAAGAGCGGCACGAAGGCATCTCGCTGTCCGGCTACACTCCAGGTTAGGGAGACATAGAGTAATTCATAGAGCACTGCGCTCACGAGCGCAAATGAGGGACGGAACCACCTAACGAGCAAACGGTAGAAACACCACGCCGTGAGAACTTGTACAATTACATCGAACGATCGGAATGCAATGTCACTCCTGCCCAATAATGCGATGACCAACGCGTGCAAATAGACTATCCCCGGGAAATTGACATCCCAGCTACCAAGAAACGGAATCTTACCGTAGACATGGAGATCCCACCCCATCGACTGATAAACGGAGTTATCCCAGCTAAAGGGCAATACGAGTTCGATAAGAACGACAGCGAGCGTAATGACAGCAGTAAGGAGGCCACCAATACGAACACTAATGGATGATCGGTCGGGCGATGGAACAGGCATTCACTTCAAATATAGCACTAATTAGATGGATTGAGCGAATTGCTCAAAACTTTCTCTTGTACGAAATCCGTTAGCTATGTCCCGAGAGTCCTTCTTATTTCCCTTCCCGGACATATTTTTTTGGCTATGAGCCCTGCGGAGACCAAGCTGAACGTTGCTGTCATTGACGATGACCCGACCATTTGCGAGATGGTCCGGGACACGATCGAGAAGAAATTTCCCGGTTCGAATATCGTGACCTATAATACCGGCGAGGATGCGCTGGCGGCGATTGCCTCCGAACCGGACGTAGCCGTTTTGGACTATCAGCTCGATAGCGTCAAGGCCGATGCCATGAACGGAATCCAAATTTTATCCAAGCTGAAGAGCCGCTACCCCAACCTTCCGGTCATTTTCCTGACGGGACAAGACCGGATCGAAGTTGCTTCTAACACTATCAAGTACGGTGCATACGATTACATCGTAAAGAATGAAACAGCGTTTCATAAATTGGAACTTGCGCTGACCCAACTTGCCAACCTTCACACGTTAAAAAAATCCCACGGCTTCCAGAAAGGAATGAATAGCTTTTTCTGGGTGCTCGTTTTAGCGTTAATTGGTTATCTGATCTATTTACGAGTGCACTAATCGCTATTGCAGCGATGCGTGTATAAAAAACTGATGAAGTCCTTTATTGTCCTGCTGCTACTGTTAGCGGCAACGGCTGTGCGCGTTACTGCACAAGACCAGCATTATTTCGATAGTCTCCATGCCGCTTATGCGTACGCATCGGAAGATACTGATAAAAGCGATATTCTTCTGAAGCTGGCGACAGCGCTAGAGGATGCTGACACTGCAACGGCACTCAGTTATGCGGTGCAATCCAGAGACTATGCCGTTAAAGCTCATGATGGACGGCGCACGGCTCGCTATGATCTTTTTGTTGCCCGGCTTTATTCGAATTCGGGTCTATATGATAGCGCCCGTGCTCGGCTCAATTATGCGCTAAAAGCAGCACAGTCACTAAAAGACTCGGATCTCCTTACGCGCGCCTACAATCAATTGGGGTGGAATGATCTTGAAATAGGCAGTTATGATGAGGCTCTCGATTATTTTTTGACCGCGCTCGACGTTTCGCAGCACCGCAGAGATACGGCCGGCATTAGCGATGTCTACAACAATATTGGCTGCCTTTACCTCGACCAGCAAGAGCCGGAGAACGCACTAAAGTATCTTCACCTAGCCCTCGCCAACGTATCGCGATCGCACGACCTTCGCATGACTGCTGCGATCGAGAACAATATTGGCCTCAGCTTTAACGGACCCATCGCCTCCGTTTCATTCGATGCCCGACAAGACAGTGCGCTGTACTACTTCCGCAGCAGTGCGGACCGCTATGCGCTTGCCGGCGAACGATACGAGCGTGCCCGAGTGCTGGGCAACATAGGCAGCGTGTTCGAGAAAAAAGGAGTATTGGATAGCACGCTTTATTATTATAGAGCTTCCGTGTACATGCACCAGGAGGTTGGGCTTAACTCCACTTACACAGCCGGTGCCTACGCATTGCTGGGAAATTTATTCCTTCGTCTTCATCGAAATGACAGTGCGTTTTATTATCTCGATCTGGCCAAGTCGATCGATGAGCGCATTGGAGCCAGACGCGGCCTGGTTGATCAATATTTAAGCCTTGCAAAAGCATACGCTTCAACGGGCAACTATAAACTAGCCTTCGAATTCCTTGACAAAGGCAGCACGTTGCATGACTCGCTGTATAATCTCGATAAAAGCCGTATCCTCGCGGATATGGATGCCAAATATCAATCGAGCAAGAATGAGCGAAAGATTGCGGCACAAAACGAAGAAATTGCGGAACAGCGCCTGGTCAATTATTCGATCATTGGCGTTGCAGTGGTTTTGTGCCTTATAGCGCTCCTGCTCTATCGTGGCGAACGTAAGCTGCAGCATATCAACGTTCAATTAGCTGCAGCAAAAGAGCGTGCGGAGGCGAGCGAGCGCCTCGAACATCAATTCCTCGCTAATATGAGCCATGAGATCCGCACTCCGATGAATGCGGTACTCGGCATGACGACCCTTTTGCTGGACACACCGCTTACCGAAAAGCAGCGCGAATACCTCGAAGCGATTCAGGCCTCTGCGGATAACCTGCTTGTAGTGATCAACGATATCCTCGATCTTTCCAAACTGCAGGCAGGCAAGATGGAGTTTGAGCATATTCCGTTCCGGCTGCATGATGTGATCGAGCACGCGATGGATATGATCCGCTTTAAGGCGGAAGCGAAAGGCATCCCATTGAATGAGAATGTTTCAGAATCGGTACCACGAGTGGTCATTGGTGATCCTGCACGGTTAAGTCAGATCGTAATGAATCTGCTTAGCAACGCTATAAAGCTTACCGAACATGGTTCCGTAACCGTGCTCATGTCTGCCGCTATTGCCGGAGACCGAATGATGTTGGTACGAATTGCCGTCCAGGACACCGGCATTGGAATTCCACTGGAGAAACAAAAAACGGTATTCGATTCTTTTTCGCAAGCGGAAACAGAAACGTCGCGTAAGTATGGTGGCACTGGCCTGGGGCTTACCATATCCAGAACCTTGGTAGAGTTGCAAGGAGGAACACTTGAACTTATCAGTGAGCCCGGCAAAGGATCAGAGTTCTCTTTCTTGATCCCGTATGAAGTAGCAAGCGAAGAAGTGCTGGTCGAGCCCGAGCGAACCACGCACCTCGATGCCGCTTCGTTACGAGGACTAAAAGTGCTCTTGGTCGAAGATAATGAGTATAATCAGATCGTACTTACCGATACGCTTCACAATATGATCCCGGAAGTGGCGATCGAGATCGCTTCGAATGGCCTTGAAGCTATCACGCTCATGCAACGATTCTCATTCGATCTTGTACTCATGGACGTTCAAATGCCAGAGATGGATGGTATCGAAGCCACAAAACATATTCGAAACCATTTACCACGGGGACGCCGGGAGACGCCGATCGTTGCGCTGACCGCAAGCGTCATCAAGTCGGAGATCGATCGCTGCTTAGCCGCTGGCATGAACGACTACGTGCCGAAGCCTTTTAAGCAGGATGAGCTATTCCGGGTAATTGGTAAATACTATAAGGGAAAGCCGAAGACAGTTGTTGAGCCAACGATTGCGGAGATTGTATCGCCAGAACCGCTGTTACCAAATGACAGGTCACACACAGCCTCTACGAATGGTATGATAAGCGAACCAGTAACCAATCTCTCGGCGCTCCAGGAAATCACTGGTGGCAATCAGGAGCAGCTCAAGAAGTATATAAAAATGTTTTTGGATGGTATTCCGGGACACTTGCAATCGGTTGCAAGCGCTCTTGATGCAAACGATTTCGATGGTGCCCGGCGGCGTGTTCACGCCATGAAGCCGCAACTCAAGTTCATGGGAATGGCGACCGCCGCAGGATTCGCCGAATCGATTGAGCAACTCTGCGCTGGAACACCGAATCCGGCCGAAGTTCATGAGAAGTTTGGTCAGGTAAAAGCTCAGTGCGAGCAGGCCTTTGAAGAGCTAAAAGTAAAGCTCTAATCACCTTACGAGAAGCTTTAGGGCAGTTTCTCCGACTCGGACAATATATACGCCGGGTGTTGCTGGCGCAGTAAAGGACGTACTTCTACACGTAAGCTTTCGCCCCAGCAAATCCGATACGCAGACCGGTGTACCGTCGTCTGCGCCGTTTATTACTGTGTTCTCTCCTGGCGCTGCAGGATTCGGCGAGAGAGCTAATGTTGAATGGAATGCATTTCCATTCAATGCCACAGATAAATTCCAGGAGCTTGCCCATTGAGCTAACGAATCGAGAATTGGACGCGGATGGAGTCCGGTATCTTCCAATCCCAATTTGCGGTCATCATAGTCCATCCAATTCCAGATCGCACAACCGAGTACACCACATAAGCGCATGGTATCCAATTTCTTGCGAAGTTCATTCCAGGCATACGGCATAGAGTCATTATTCACATTGCCCGCCCCATGGCCAGCCCAGGTATATTGGTACTCCCCTATATTAGCAGGTACTCCGAATTGATGCACAACACTATCATACGTTTTAATGCCGACCGCATAGTCCCAGTATCCGGCAAACCCGTTTGGAACATAGTTGTGAATCTCCGCAACGTCGACCAGATGACACCAACGTTCGGCCTTCAAATAATAACCGGGAGCAAAACCCAGAATGTTACGGTCGTATTGGAAGCCGCCTTGTCCTCCTTCGAGGCCAACGCGAAATTCCGAGCCCGCTGCATCCTCGACCGCCTTGCGCCGCAATGTAATTAGATCGTTGAATTTCTCGGATGCAAAACGGCCGAACTCCGTGACTGACGAGTCGTAGGTCCAATTCGATGGACGTGAATTAATGCGAAGCCAATTCTTCCAATCAGCGAGTGCTTCCAGGGAATCGAGCAGACCTGGATAGCTCTGCCAACCAGATGGCGTCAGTTTCGGATCGAACCAATCAAAGCCGGAGCCACCCTCCTGCATCAAGCTAATGTATGCGATATTCCGTGCACCTGTTGACAATACAAATTTAGCGACCTCATTGAAATAACGATACTGCGCCGCCTGATTGACGGAATCAGTCCACCAGTGATCGCGGTACATGTCGAAAACCCAACCGCCCCAATTCCCTACCGGTACCAATTCTACATAGATGCCATGCGCTTCGGTAACTCGAAGCATGTGTGCGATCTTTGCTTTAATTGCGGAGGAGAATACTCCCGGCGATGGCTCATAGGCCGACCAATCCCACCATAACCGGATATAATTAAGATTATGGCTTGCCATTTTGCTCACTTCGAGCTCGAGCGTTGCGCTACCCCATGACACCCAATTCGAGGTAAGGTCTACACCATTGAGGAATAACCGCTTGCCGCCAACCGACCAGCTAAAATCTGCGAGTTGAAGCTGTTGGCGCGAGGTATCTTGTACTGTTAATGGCCCGACGCTAATGTTTGTCGAAGTTTCCGATAGAACCGGCCCGTTCGGATCGAAGCCATCCGTCAAATAGCACCGTACTTTCAATGTACGTCCCGCCGCACGCCTTAGTATATGGAACGGGAAAACAAAGGATGTCTGGCCCGCCTGGACATCATAGCCTATTGCCCGAGCATAAAGATGCAAATCCGCGTCGCTGCCAAGATCGCAAAACAGATAGGGAAAAATCTCCCCTTGCGATGGATTCCAAGACACACTCACAGCGATGCTCAACGAGTCTCCGACAGCGACAAAAGCCTTCGATGGCGTGATAACCCAATCGTAGGTACGCAGTACCGCTCGAATGACGGCATGCTTGGATTCGCCACTCCACACCTGAGTTGCCCAGGAGCGGTCGTGAGAGCACCAAGCCCAGAAATAGCATTTCTTTGCGTTGGCCGATGGTACGTTGTAAGATAGCGTAATCGAATCGTCGGACGTGTAGTATCCTGCATTGACAAGCAGATCGCTGCCATCCTCGCTTCGCCAGTGTATCTCGAACCAGCGAAGGGTATCGCTGCCTATCTTAAAGTAAAATTTTTGTTGAAGGACCGTGAAGGCACTTACGGTATCCGGCATGTTCGAAAACACGATCGCGTCGGGCGGTGCCGCATTAGCGATGTTCGCCTGAGGGATGCAGGCGAGCACACAGACACAAATAAAAAGGGCTGTGGAGATGAGTCTCACAGCCCAAATATAACGTGTACTCTAGTCAGTACTATAAATTACCCAACGCAGTTAAGAATTGAGGCAACGAATCAGCCTTACTAAGACCCAATTTTTTCCTCAGATGGAATCGGTGGAATCGACGGGGTTATACCAGTTTCTTCCGCAATCGGGCTACCGGAATATTCATCTGCTCGCGATATTTTGCAACCGTGCGGCGCGCAACATCAAAGCCTTCCGCGTTGAGCAACTGAACGATCTTCTCATCCGAAAGCGGCTCCGTGCCGGACTCGGCATCGATAATATCCTTGATGCGCGATTTTACCACTTTATTAGCAACGGCTTCGCCATCACTGTTCTCGCCACCTTCTCCCGCATGGGTCGGGATAGCTTCGGAGAAGAAATACTTTAGTTCGAATACACCAAAATCCGTCTGGCAATACTTACCATTTACTACACGGCAGATGGTCGAAATATCCATCCCGATGTCCTCGGCGATGGTCTTATAGATCAGCGGCTTTAAGAACTTTTCGCCTTTTTCAAAAAAGGCTCGCTGATGCGTGACGATCGATTGCATGACCCGCATCATCGTTTCACGGCGCTGGTAGATCGCCATGATGAAGAATTTCGCCGCTTCGAATTTCTTCTTGATAAAATCTTTTGCTTCCGGCGTCAGCGATTTACCATGCTCCGGAGCCTGCTTACGAATGAGATCTTTGTAGGCAGCATTCACGCGCAGTGGCGGCACACCGCGCTCGTTCAACGTAATGATAAAATCTTTTCCGTCCGGGCTCTTCTCGATATAGAAATCGGCGGTAATATATTTGGTACCCTCGGCCATATCCCCGGCTGGGGCCCCTGGTTTCGGATTCAGGTGCTGAATAAGCTCGATGGCGGACTTGAGTTCACCGAGGTCCATACCAAGATGACGGGAGAGCGCTGTAAAACGCTTGTTCACGAAATCGTCGAAGCGGTCACGGATGATCCGGCGGGCAACTTCGCGCGTCGGATTGTGATTTGGCATCACCTCGAGCTGAACTGAAAGGCACTCACGAAGGTCGCGTGCAGCGATCCCCGGAGGATCGAGTTTCTGAATTTTGCGGAGTACGGCCTCAGCTTCGGCGATGGTGTATTCATCGCCATAAAAGACACCCGCATCGCGAGCGACCTGCTCGATCGGTACCCGAAGATAACCGTCCTCATCGAGTGAACCCACGATCTCTTCCGCAAGCGCACGATAGCGGTCCGGAAGATTCAGCATTGCAATTTGATTGTAGAGCGACTCGGTAAAGGATTCAATGGCCGCATGGGGCATGTCCTCACGGTCTTCATCGACGGCATGTGCGGTCGGCGTTTTATAGCCTTCCGTGTCGTCGTTCATAAAATCTTCAAAGGAGTAGTCGTTCGAGGAATCGACACGTTCATCCTGGGCGGCTCGCTCATCCCGTTCGCGAGTACGTTGAAGGTCACGTTGAGCACGCTCTAAGAGAGCTTCATCCGAAGATGACGTAAGTTCGGCCGCCGGTTCGAGGACTGGTTCATCCGCCGGCATTTCAACAGCTTCGGTAACTGATGCTTCTGCAGCCCGCTCTTCACGCTCCTCTTCCTCCATCGCTTCTTCCAGCATTGGATTCTCTTCGATCTCAGACTTGATCCGCTGCTCGAGCGAAAGAATGGGCAATTGCAACAGTTTCAGGTATTGAACCTGCTGCGGCGTTAGGCGCTGCTGTAGCGATTGGCTTTGACGGAGTTGTAGCATCTATTACCTATCTACTCGTTGACCTGAGTCCTGTTTCAAATATCAGAGCCAACTAAGGCTGGTGCGAGACCAGCTAGTGTCGGCAACCAAACTGTAATACGGAAAAGTACTCTACGAATTCGGCAACCGAATCTGCCTTAATAAGGCATCGGCTTTCAAGAGAATTCCTTTCGGCACCGTTAAGAACAGCTAATACTGTGCCACCTTTCAAATATGGCAAAAATAACATAATTTCGAAGAAAATTTTGAAAAACCGTTTTCTTCTCAGCTCGACCGTTTCGCTACTAAAACACGAGGGATCCCTGCAAGATCATTAACGATGCGGAGCACGGTCAGCCCTGCTTTTTCCATGATAGTTTGAACGTCGTTCTCCAAACCAAAGCCGAGTTCTACTAATACTCTGCCGCGGGAAGAAAGCAGTTGAGAGGCGAGCGCCGAAATACGATCGTAGAATATAAGTCCTGTTGATTCATCCGTAAGGGCTTGCCTCGGCTCATATAAACGGAGTTCAGGAGCAAGGGTATGAAAATCCTCTATGCTAACATAAGGGGGGTTGCTAACTAAAAGATCGACCGAATGGATAAAACCGGGAAGCCAGTTATCAGCGAAGATATCGGCAGACCGAAATTCCACATTTTTTATATTGAGATTTTGCCGATTCATTTCTGCAACGGCGAGTGCCTCATCGCTCACATCGAGTCCGATCACGTTACTTTGTGGAAGCTTGTATGCTAATGCTAATGCAATCGCTCCGGACCCAGTACCTATATCGAGGATTGATATCGTAGATGACATCCCACCCGCTTCCTTCAGCGCCTCTTCCACTAAGACCTCCGTCTCGGGGCGAGGAATAAGAGCGCCTGGACCAACTATCATAGGCAGACCAAAGAACTCCCATTCGCCTAAAATATATTGTAACGGCTCACGCTTCTCGCGTCGAGCAACCAGCTCTTCAAAGCATGAAGCTTTCGCTTGGGAAAGCTCCGTATTGAGGTATGGGCGAATATCCGAGCGATTCTTATGGCCTAATACATGGGCGGCAAGATATTCTGCATTAAGTTGCGGGTCTTCAACACCGGCCTCTGTCAGCCGTTTAGTGGCAGTTGCGATGACTTCGCGCCACGTCATTGCTTCGAGATGCTATCGAAAAGACCGGCGAGCTTTCGAGTAGCTTCGCGCCGCTCATATTGCGAGATCATTTCCGGCTGCATGGCAAAGCTGCTGGTGCTCTTTTGCCAATCATTGTAAAGGCGTTTAATAAGACGCGCTTGTCCTTCGATGTCCGACTGGCGAATCGTTTCGCCGGAGCCAGTCTCACGCAAAAGATCGCCGATGGCCCCTTCCGGCGGCGCGATCGCAATGAGCGGGCGCATCGCACCGAGATATTCATAGACTTTGCCCGGCACAATGGCAGCAACGGTCGGCACTTCATCGACGATAAGAAGCAAAGCATCACTATCGAGCAACAATTCGACCGCTCGGGCATGTGGCACATACTCGATCTTCTCCACCATTGGTCGCACAAGGGGACGATCGAGCATTTCGTGTATCTCTGCACCAAAACGCCCCACAAAGCGAAGCTTCATCTTGGATGGATCGATCTCCTTGTGCTCGACAAGAGATTCGATCGCTTTGATAAAGCTAAGTGGATTGCGCGGACCATACAGCGAACCCGAGTAGGTGATCGTACATTTCTCGTTCTTCGGAAGTACCGCACGCTTTGCGATATCCCGTTCGGGGAAATCGGCACTATCGAAGCCGTTTGGAATATGAATGAACTTCTCTTTCGGCAATTCAGGATATTTGCCAAGCGCATCTGCGGCGATTCCCTTCCAAGCTACTTCAACCAAATTTGCTTCTTTGAATACCGCGCGTTCCAGCGAACGATCGATGGACCGGGGCAAGAACCAACGATTTGGAGTATTATGGAATCCCGTCCATGGATCTCGGAAGCCGGCAATCCATGGTATCTTTGATAAGCGGTGCAACCTGCGAGCGACCAGCGCTGGAGTATAAGGCGGCGAAGAGGAATAGATCGCTTTAACAGGATATTCTCGTAAGATCTGCCGCCCCTCTTTTACAGCATTAAGAAGCCAGCCGATTCGAGCGTCCGGAATGAAGAGTGTTGCGCGTACAAACTCAGCGATCTGCTCGCTCGTCGAGCGTTTCGCGCCTTCTTCTTTGATCACATTGACATCGAGGGAAACACCCTTCGCTTTGCCAGTAAACTTACGGTAGAGATCGTACGGCTCGAATATTGGCGCACGCCGTATAATAAGGTCCTCGGGCAGTTCTTTCGCGAGTGATTCATCGCGTGCCTGATATTCCGGATCTTTGGGAACAAGTGCGATCGGCGTCCAGCCAAAATCGCGCAGGTACTTCAAAAATTTAAGGACACGTTGTACACCCGGCCCTCCGGCGGGAGGGAAATAATAGGTTATAAAGAGAACGTATTTTTTCTCAGAGTTTGACACGGCGAGATAATACAAGCTTATTGAGTCAACGGTTCAGTTGGCCCCGAACAACCTCCTCGATTCATCGGTTAGCATCCTTAGTGCAGAACGGAGTATCAGGGATGCAGGAGATCACAATAAAAGCGAGTAATGACGCTATCGCTCGTCCCTCCCAGCGCATTGATACTTCTTCCCTCTCTACGCTTCATTCTCCACTCGCTTCCCCGCCATTCGCGACGGAAGCGGCAGCAATGTCTTCGCTGGGCCTTGGCGATTCGCTCGCGATTATGGGCTCAGCTCCCTGGCCAAAAGTACCATGGTGGCGCCGCATTTCCCCCTCGACGTTCTTTGTACTGCTTTCTGCCGCTATTGCGGTACTCTTCCTCGTGCATGAGCTAGTGGTCGCGAGTACGCTTGGCTTCCCAACGGATGAGTCATGGATCGAACAGGTGTATGCTCGTAATTTCTTTCATCACGTTTCTTTCGAGTATAACGCCGGTAAGCCTACCGCCGGACCGACATCGCCATTCTGGGTCGTTCTGCTTTCACTGGCCGCTAATCTATTCCACGACCCCATACTTGCCGGCAAACTTCTCGGGACGATTTTCCTATTCCTCACTGGCTATTACGCCTTTCGGCTACTTCGAGCGGTTGAGCTCGATTACGCTTCTTCTTTGCTGGGCGGAGTACTGATCGTTACCTCGGCATCGTTGGGATGGGCGGAGCTTTCCGGATTGGAATCCACGCTTTCTTCGGCCCTGGTCATCGGAGGGCTCTGGTGGTACTTTGCTCGTCCCCGCTCTCAATCGCATTGGCTGCAATCCTTTATCAGCGGTGCGATCCTAGGCTTGGGGACGCTTACTCGGCCCGAAGTCGCCGCGATCTTTGCCATTGTACTCATCGATGATTTTATTCGAGGCCGTATCGAGGTAAAGCAAGGACTAAGGACATCCAGCCCACTCATCGAAGCGATGGTAATGTTGCTCGCGTTCATTGTCGTCGTGGCGCCTGTAGCTGCAACGAGTTACTCGGAGTCAGGCTCGTTAGTCCCTCTAACCTTCTATACAGGGCTTGGCAAGCACTCCGCTCTTCGGCTCGTTCGCCACGGTAATATTGGACGGCTCAGCCTCCAGACCATAACCAGTTTCCGAGGCCTATGGGCGATGATACAAACCGTGTATTTACCGGAAAATCCGTTGTGGCTCCTAACGATACCAGTCGCTATTTTCTTTCGGTTTAAGAATCGCCTCATCCTTCGCGACCGGATCGATCATTTGTTTTCGCTTGCGGTCGTTTCCATCCTGGTATTTCCCTATTTGCACGCATTTGTTCTCGGCCGAGATGACTGGTTCGGTGCTTCGAATCGCGAGGTCCATTTTATTCTGCCGATCTATGCCTTAGCCGGAATTCTCTCCGTCTATACAATTGTGCGGTATGGCCTATTGCGTAGTGTCTCACCCAAACAGATGCTGTTGTCGCTTGCAATTGGCCTATTGATCTTTGGCTTCACATATGACCTCTCGACAACACCAAGCACCCCCTTTCTCACGTGGATACCGAACATACTTCTAATTATTTTTACCGCACTGCTCTTGTTGCTTGGCCTTCGTCATAGCGGTATACTTTTGAGTAAAAAGCAATTGGAGCATTTCGTGACCGAGGAAGAGCGGAATCGCATGCAATACTTGAACGGCAACGGCGAACACGAATCGAAATTGCCGGCACAATCGGTGCGCGTTCTTCGAGCCGGATTGCTCATTTTGCTTGCGTGGAATATCTCACGACTTCCCACTGGGGCAAATCAGTTTGCGAACAATGTCCGCGTTACCGATCAGGAGATGAGCTTCGCTCGATCTATCTCGTATGTAACGCAATCGTGGGACGTTATCGCAACCAATCATATCGGCGTGGTGGCCTGGGGTGCAGATCGTCCAGTTATTGACCTTGCTGGACATCTGACGAACATTCCGACAGCTAATGAACTTGCCCTTGGCGAATCAGAGGGGCTACTAAAAACGATCATTGATTCCAAGCCACAGTATGTGGCTTTATTCGGCAATCAGTTTGCGGCGTTTGCAGACCAGCAAATCAAAAGACGCATGTTTCAACGCGTTCTTCCCTTTCAGGCAATGAATAACAACTCGGGCCAATTATTCAAAGTGAATTACAACTCCGCACCGTAACGATTACGGTTTGCGAAGAAGATAGGCCGCTTCAAGCGCTGCTACTTCGCGAACGAATGGAATGTGCTTAAGAAAATTCACCTTCAATGCGGGCACACCAAATTTGAGCTTAAATACTGGACGCAAAAAGTAAAGCTCTTCGTCGATCATTTGAAAGCCAACGTTCTCAACGGCATTCCGAAACTTATCGATCGTTAAGCGGATGTGTCGAAGTCGCGTTACTTCATCAATATCGATCGATCTTCCCGATTTGATCATCGCATTGAACATGCCGTCTCCCAGGAACTGGATGAACGGCAACTTACCCCACGTATTCGCTAGGGAGTGTTGGTGGCCTCCATACGGTGAGTAGTATGGCGGAAACACGACATAAAGATAGCCGCCTGGGCGCAGAAAATCCATGACGTGACGAAGGCTGTCTTCGGTATCGTCAAGATGCTCCATCACATCGCGCAGGGTTACAAAATCGAACTGTTCGCGCCATTCAGGCGGCGTGGGCTGATTGGTCACATCGTGAATTCGGAACTCTGAATTAATATGCAGTGCCCTAAAAATGATCTCGGCGCGGTCGATCGCTTCTTGACGAATATCGATACCGAGAGAATGCGTAGCGCCTTCATCAGCTAACGCGGCAAGCACACCCCCCTCGCCGCATCCGATCTCGCAGATATTCTTGTCTTTCAGCGGCACAGATTTACTGCGCAGGTATGGCACAATATGCTGAATACCCAAGCCATATTGATAGCCAAAGTAATAGCGGTCGTTGGCGGTAATGCCTTCAACTCCTTCGAGTTCACGGACGCGTGGCTGCTTCGTAGCTGTTTCGAGTAATGACATCAGCGTGGCTTGGTGACGACTAACATAACCGACGTAGAAAGAAAAGGCAGGCGTGTCTCATCGTTCCGGAACATCGCCTTTCGTACCGCTTTCTGAAGTGATTCCGGCTTTAGCATATCCATCGGCGCTGTTATATATAAGCTTTTCTTGATATCGAACCCAGCAGCACATATGAGCGATTCGATCTGACTCTTGCGGTAAATTCGTGCCTTCGCATATTTCGAATGAATCGACTTTGGCAGCCATGAAAAGAATGGCACACGATTCCACGGAAGCAGAGGTAAATTCGCACCGTGGGTTTCAAAGACCCACCACTTGTTAGGCACGGTAATGATCGCTGTACCGCCAGGCTTCAATACGCGAAATAACTCACTAATTGTATTCGAGTCGCTTCTGGTATGCTCGATAACCTCAATACACGTTAAGATATCTGCTGTGTTCGACTCCAGCGGAATTCGTTCGCCATCATACTGAACGATCTCATGAGGTTTGCTGGCCGCCTCATAACTGCCTCGCTGAAGCTCTCGTCGAAATTCTTCCAGCCGATTCTCTTCAACGTCGATAGCCATCCAACGGTCAAAGTGACGAGCGAATAGAACGGTCTGCGCACCGTTACCGCAGCCGATGTCAATGTAAAAGCCACCATGTTCGAACGCATCCCGCGCGTATGCCTTAGCAAGCTGGTATCGCCGTTCAAGAATAAACTGCCCGTAATCGGCGGGCTTGCCAAGCTCAATTGCCACGTTGAGATTAAAAATGTTCGGGTTTTCCTACCAGTGCTAATTGTTCGACGCCTTCTGCAAAAGCATCCCACGAATATTTGCGCTTCTCGTCGATCACACCCTGCGTTAGTTTCGGTTCAAGATCAAGTGCAAAATACTCGATAACCTTATTGGCAACAGTCTCCGGCGTTGCATCCTTAGCAACAAGGCCACTTTTACCATCGATCACTATTTCTGCCAAACCACCAACATCCGTGACGATCACCGGTACATCGAAATTATATGCGATCTGTACGATACCGGATTGCGTAGCACTTCGATACGGCAGCACGACAACATTGGCAGCGCTAAAATATTTAGTCACCTCCGAGTTCGGAATGTAATCCGTTGCCAAAACTAAATTTTCCTTCGGTATCTTTAATTCTTCGATCAGCGCTCTGTACTCTTGCTCATCGCTATAGAACTCACCGGCAACAATAAGGCGCAGATTCGGAAGCTTGCTTAGTATTGTCGGCAATGCCCGCAGGAGGATATCGAGTCCCTTGTATTTGCGAATGTAGCCAAAAAATAGAATTGCCGGGGCATCCCCAGGAATATTAAGCTTGGCACGAGCAAAAGACCGTCCTTCTCGTTCTCCAAATATCTCGTAGATCGGATGCTCAAGTCTAACGAATTTTGCGGATGGATAAACCGTCTTCAAATCACGCTCGACCGCATCGGACTGCACGATAAAAGTATCAACATATTTAAATGCAAACTTTGTGAAGGCGATATCTCCCGGTCGCTTCTCGTGGGGAAGTACATTGTCGGCAATGAACGCCACATTGCATTCCCGACCTTTTTTTCGGGTAAGTCGCTTCGCTGTACGCGCAATGACTCCATAAGCCGGAGCGAAAAATGGCAACCAATACTTGAACAGAATGAGGTCCGGTTTAAACGTTGCGGCTGCCGCACCCGCCTTCATCCACGTGATCGGATTTATCGAGTCGATGATCTGCTCGCTCTCGATCGGAATACCGGCATCGCCTTTTTCTTCCTGTGATTTGCCCGGGAAAAGGATCGACGGATACTGCCGCTTGAACGTGATCACTTTTACTTCGTGTCCGCGCCGAACAAGCGTGCGATATAGCAGCGCAACATAGTGCGCGATTCCGCCCCGTAATGGATACGCCGTTCCGACGATGACAATTCGCATAGAAGCCGCTTGCCAACAGGGAGGCTGAGTTATCGGTGCCAACTAACTACGAAATGCTCTCTGCACTATAACGAGCAATGAGGCCACTTCTGACAGCCCGTTTATACATCGCATTAAAGAGCCAGCATGCTAAAAGTACATCCACAACGGCTAAAGCCGCGCCTACCACGAGCAGGTCGATCGGCACGGGCTTACCGGCCACCATAGCACGCATTCCTTCAAAGACGTAGGACGCTGGAAGCAAACGAGCGACCGGCTGCAGCCAGATCGGAAGCGTTGCGACCGGGTAAAAGACCGCCGCCAATGGTGCTATCACCTGAGGTATAGGCCAGATAAACCACTCTGCAGCTGGACCAAATCGGAGCACGATACTGATAGCCGCAATACCGAGGGCTATTCCGAATACGAATAAAACAAGAATAAAAGGAATAAAGAATATACCGTAAACAAAGAGGGATAACCCAAACACCAACGTAGCGATGAGAAGCATCACAATAAGACCGATCGCACTAGTAGAAATACTCGCTAGGACCAAACCACTAAGGTATTCCGTGACTCGTAGCGGCGATGCAAAAATATTGAGGAAATTTCTAGACCATACATCTTCAAAGAACGATGTACTAACTCCGAACATAGCGCGAGTAAGGAAATCCCAAAACAGAACCGCGCCAAGCAACGTAGATAGAAAATTAAAATTGTTATGTGTGACGTTCGATAAATATCGCGTGATAAAGCCCCATAATATGATATCGATCGCAGACCACGCGAACAGCGGGAACACGCGGGTAAAGCTGCCTCGCATGAGATAGTAGACTCGAAGCAAGATAGCGTACGTTCGCTGGAAGTTCATCCCTGTTCCTCCAGAGATAGCGGTTCTCGAGCAACAGTCACGAACAGGTCTTCGAGGGTATCTTTACCATGAGCCGCCGGCAAGGACTTCGGATCGCCTTCCAACAATATCTTCCCTTTCGAAAGAAAGAGTACGCGATCGCACACGTCGGTTACCTCATACATGTTGTGAGAAGTCCACAGAATACCGACTGAATTTTCTTTTGCGTATTGGACAATGCGTTCACGAATGTCGCGGGCAGCAGAGGGATCAAGCGAGGCCGTCGGCTCATCAAGTAATAACAGGTTCGGCCTGTTAATAAGCGCTTTGGCAAGACCTGCCCGTGTCTGTTCACCAGATGACAGCACACCCGATCGTACTTTACGAAAGCGCTCAAGGTCAAACTCCTTTAACGATTCCTCGATACGCTCGGACAATTCGTGGACACCGTAGAGCATTCCAAAAATCCTAAGATTCTGCTCGATAGTAAGATTTCCGGGTAGCGGCGCATAGACCGCCGCAAAGTTCGTACGCGCTAACGCCTGCGAGCGGTGCTTGGCGATGTCAATGCCTTCAATAGCAATAGAACCAGCCGTCGGCTCCAGGACACCGAGAATCATATTGATAGTCGTTGTCTTACCTGCTCCGTTTGGACCCAGAAGGCCGACAATCTCGTTGCGTTGGACGTCGAAGGAAATTCCACGAACGGCCTCGGTCTTACCATACTTTTTTCGCAGAGCCTTGACAGACAAAACGGCATCTGAGGCCTGTTGCTGCCGCTCTCCGTTTGTCTGTATTATTGGCATCAGGCAGGCGTAACAATTTCGTACGCTAACTCGGCTTCTCGATCGAAAGATTGGGAGTCATTAGAGGATTCGCCTCCGATCGTGCGCTCATAAAGCGCTTCATACATCGGTACGATCTGTTCTTTGGCGAACTCTCCGGTTGACCGACCGAATGCCCCTTTCGATAACTTACTATGGAGATCGCGGTCTTCCAGTATTTGAAAGGTGCGCTCGGCCAATGCTTCAACATCACCAACCGGTACAACGAAGCCAGTCTCACCATCAATATTAACTTCCGGCAAGCCGCCGACATCGCTTGAGACTACCGGTACACCGCACGCCATCGCTTCCAATGCCGCTAGACCAAAGCTTTCGTTGCCGGATGGAATAAGGAACACATCGCTGGCACTGAGCACCGATGCCAACTCACTCTGCTTACCAAGGAATCGTGTTTGCTGCCATATTCCAAGTTCACGAGCCAGCGCCTGACACTCACCGCGATCCGGGCCATCGCCGATTAGCAGTAACTTCGTCTTTACCCCTTTGTCTAAGATCAGCTTTAGCGCGCGAATGGCATCCTTGACACGCTTTACTTCGCGGAAGTTTGACGTATGTACCAGAAGCTTTTCTCCGTTGGGAGCAAGCAGACGACGTAAATGCTTGGAATCGATCGGCCGGAAGCTTTCGGTATCTATAAAGTTTGGAATAACTTCGATCTCTTTCTCGACATCGTAATTATCGATCGTCTCGTCCCGCAGAAAATGCGAAACAGCGGTCACTGCATCCGAAGACTCGATCGAGAACTTCATCAGTGGCTCAAAACTGGGTTCGAGCCCGACGAGCGTAATATCGGTCCCATGCAGTGTGGTAACGATCTTAATATCGCGAGATTTGGCGTCCGGTGAGCGCTGCAAAATTTGCTTTGCTAAGACGGCACTTGTTGCATGCGGAATGGCGTAATGCGCGTGAATAATATCGAGCTTTTCGAATCGGGCAACTTCCACCATGGCACTCGTTAGCGCCATGGAGTAGAGTGGAAATTCAAACAGCGGGTAGGTGGACATCTCGACCTCATGATAGAATATATTGTCGAGATAACCGGCCTCTTCATGACCTGGACCGGTTAACCGCATCGGCAGTGCATAGGTGATAAAATGCACGCGATGTCCACGCTCGGCCAGCGACTTCCCCAACTCCGTCGCAATCACGCCGGAGCCACCATACGTTGGATAACATGTAATTCCGATATTCATATCATTCCCGTCCTATCCTAACGATCATTCAATGCGTGGGCAAGAGCGCCCTTTTATTCAAACATGGGTGGGCCGCACTTCGTCCCTTGTCCGATTGTTGCATTCAGACGAATGTCTCAGGATTTTTATTTTACCGTTGCTTCTCCGCTCCGCGCTCCCGAGCTTAAAGTAAAAGGCTCGCGATTTATTGCTGATCTGATTCCGGTTACTTCCAAGGAAGAGATCGAGAATGCGCTGGATTCTATTCGCAAGGAGTTTCACGATGCGACACACCACTGCTTCGCCTACCGAGTAGGAGCGGAAGGGCTGCTCATCCGTGCGGCTGACGATGGCGAACCAAGTGGCACAGCCGGTAAGCCGATCCTGCTTGTCCTGACCTCACAAAAACTGACCAATGTGCTTCTCGTTGTAACCCGCTATTTCGGAGGTACAAAGCTCGGCACGGGTGGTCTTGCTCGAGCTTACGCGGAAGCTGCTCAACAGGCAATTTCGATGTCGCACATTATCAAAGTGTACCAGACCTCAAGTGTAACGGTCCAGGTGCTTTACGAGGATTTGCCGGCGATGGAACGGCTTATCCATGCCTTTGAAGGGAAGATCGAGGAATCGACATACCTGGAAAGTGTAACCTTAAAGGTCGCCATTCGCCAAAGTCAGATCGAACAATTTCGCAGTGCGGTCATAGATACATTTCATGGAAGAGTTGACGCACCCTTTCTTACAGTATAGTCCCACTGTTTGTCCATTTCGTCCCTCAACTCACTGCAAGCCTGCCGATACTTCGACGGACACCACGAATCCGTGAGGCTTTTTGACAATGGATAATACTTGCGTTCTAAGTTTGAACACATCACACAAAAAGCCAGTGAATCCTCGCCCGTAGGATGCGGTGTATAGTGGAGTCCTTCAACAAAGCCCTGATAGTCCCAAACGGCATTTACTTCGCCGGTCATTAGGTGTAAATATCGAAGCACTTGTCCCGGCCGATCGAAGCTTGTGGCCCTACCCGTATCGCGAGCAAGCAAATACTCGGTCTCGGACATAGAAAACTGTAGGTAGTGGTGGCGATAATACAGATATTGGAATAAGGAATCGCGGGTACTATCCATGGCAATGATCAGGGAGTCGAGTTGCCACTGCTTCTTGTCGCCTCCTTTCTTATGCGAGTATGCCTCATATAAATATTTTCGAAATACTTGCCCCACATTCGACCTACCCAGCGTGTAATGGATGTAAGCCGAAAGAAAATAACGGGACGAGAGTTTTAATTGCATGGCCATCCGGTAATTCGCAAAAGCACTGGTTGTATCCCCGAGGAGAAATGCCAGATCGCCTTTCCGTATCAACAATGCCGGTTTATCCTTTATAGCGTTTACAGTATGTGCCGTATCAAGAACTTGGTACGATGCCCTCAAGGAATTCTGTTGGTAGAGCACATCCGAAAGTCCCAGTAAGGATGTGATCCCTCCGCCGGCTTCGATCGCGTTTAGATAATCGTTCTTTGCGAGCTGGTACTCACCGCGACGCTCTGCTTCACGGCCTCGCCTATCGAATTTTCCAATGCGTCGAATACAAGGCTCGAATAAAATAGAAACACGGTCGTAGTAATAACGGAAGTACAGACTGTCATCAGAGCCGAGCGGCGTCATATATTGGGTGAGCGACCGCTTCCATTCAGCTTCCAGGCGATCTAGTGGTTTACCGTAAGCATTCGTGAAGTTTAGCGATCGATAGACCTTCTCGAATGGTAGAGGGCCGTACGTATGCAATAAAAATCGCGAAAATGATCCGGCCAACACATAGCTTTTTTGAGAAGTATTCGCAGCAAAGCCCGTAAAGGCCATCACTGATTTAACGCCGTCAGCATAATGTAATTGAAGTATTCGTGCAGCATGTTCATCGAGCGTATAAAGACCATCATACTCCGACTCGACTGACATTGCTGCTCCTTCGGTTAGACCGGTCGAGAAACTTGCGTAAAAGGGCCATACCCCTACTTCGCGTAGCAGTACATGAGTTAACTCATGCTTGAGCGAGGAAATGTTGGTTGCGGCAATATGCACTTCACCAAGCCAGGGCTTCGCAATCGATGCTGCTCGCGTACCGATGGCCTCGTATAGATCGTCCGTCGTAGGATACACAAATATCTCAATAGGACTTGTCGTATCATGTAGTAAAAACCTGGTCCGAATATCATGGATGTACCAATTCACGTCGCGATATAGGGAAGCACTATCTTCAGCGCTTATCGAGCCGGGCTTATAATCGAGTTGAATATTGGGAGCAAGGATGATTTTTGCGCTGAGCGTTCTTCGAATATTTTTTGCGGATGAGGTAATTCCGACTGAATCGTGGAAGTGAGCAAGCAGCAACGCAAGAACAAGTGGGATGAGAGAGTAAAGACGTTTTGAGCCTGTAGAGAATGCAAACGCCAATAAAGTCAGCAACCAAAGTACTTGCTCGGCACGAGCGAGCCAGTAGGCATTCGAAAGCTCGAGTGCTTCGTCCCATACAAAGCCGGGGAAATATCCATATTGCCAGCCATACGTGTATAGTTGTGGATGGTAATACCCGGGCAAAAGAGAAAGGATAAGGGAGACGATCCAGAACCCAATGAAGAGCCACAGTGCGACCCTTCGCCGGTTGGTTAACTTTCTAAATCCAAGCGCAAATAGACTACCAAAAAGCGAGCTGGGTAGTGCAACTTCAAGATAGAAAACGAGGCCATCCCAGAAGGCGCAATTTGGGATCAGGATAAGCGATAGGATCGAAATTAAAAGTGGAACGGCCCAGGGAAGCAGAGCGACCGTCAGAGCGTGCACGACAGAAGAGCTAGGCCCGGCACCAGGCTCTTGCCCACTATAGATCACTGCGATGCCACAGACCAGGCTCAGCAGAAGACCCATTAACGCTGAATATTCGAAGCCCAGAACCGCAAAGAGGGGGCTTGAAAAGGCGATGTCCAAAATGGCAATAATACCAGTGATTACGGTGTAGAGAAGCACCGAACGCCCTAAAATCCACTTTTTTATATTCCCGGCTTGCACCAATTAAATTTTTATATTCCCCGCCTGCGCCAATTTATCGGATATTCACCCGGCTAATATACTTCCAATTTCGACTAATTTGACGCCCGAGGCTAATTCCTTACGTAACTTTGCATAGAAATAAGATTATAGGAGCATCCCTTACCACTCAAAAATGGCATCGAACACACTCGTAACGATTACATATACGGTTGCGGACGCAAAGCGCAACGAATTGGAAGGTATTCTTCGCGGGCTGGTTGAACGCATTAATGCTGCACAGCAAACCGTGCGCTTTTCCGTCTATCGTGATGAAGATAATCCTTCGTCGTTCGTCGAACTCTACGAATGCGATTCGACCTCAGCCTACGATGCTTTGGAAGACAGCCTCGACGAAGAAACCAGCCGCCAGATCCGCCGCATAGCAACTGACTTTGCACAAGCTCGGCAAACCTTTACGACGCTCCAAAAAGTCGTTTAATTGACGGCGGCCGTTCTTGACGGCGGCCGTTCTTGACGGCGGCCGTTCTTGACGGCGGCCGTTCTTAGAAGTCTTCTCCTAACGAGAACAGGTAGGTTGGGCGTGACCACGTCTCGATGTTCGTCGTCCACGCAATATCCATGTGGACGTAGAACCCGAACAGATATGTGCGAATACCGGTACCGGCAGACATTAAGAGGTCCCGAGTTTCCCAATTATTAGTCTGTACATCTCGCTGGAATAAATAGACGCTTTTGTCCCACGCCGTACCTGCATCGAGGAAGGTATCCCCGAAGAAAGCAAATGGGAAGCCGCCGACAATGATCGGGAAAGGATAGCGCAATTCAAGATTTGCGATCGCATACCGAGTCCCTATTTTTTCATCGTATGCAAATCCACGAAGCGGAAGCCCGGGAGTAAAGAAAGCAAAGTCCTGCGGATCGGTGATCGGAATTCCCTGCGTTTTATAGAACCGGTTGATCCAGCTATCGACACCACCGATAAAAAAGTGTTGAGGCGTTGGACCAAAGCTCGCTGCGCCAGCAACACGCGTTGCAAACGACCACAGTCCTCCGAGTTTAAAGTAATGCCGATAATCGATCGTTGGCGTAACAAAGCCCAGCCAATCAGCACCAAGTTGCGGTGCAGCAGAAACCCCTATATTATATCTTGTACCGGCGATCGGATAAAAATAGGCCATCAACGCATCATCATGCACGTATGCCGCTTGAGGAAAAACAGCATACTTTGTCTTTGTTGGTACATTCTCCGATACGATCAGGTCCTTTTGAAAGACAGCCCCCGTCAACCCAAAATCAAAGCGTGAAAATCGGCTAAACGGATAGGCCGCCATACCAGCAATTCCAGTAGATGTAAACCGTGCCACCGGATTTATTTCTGATGGCGCATCGGGATCCGTGGTTTCAAGCAGGAATGCGGCGCTATGGTATCCCTGCAAACCCCAATTCAGCCGCGACGCTAAATTATAGTATGCAAGTATGTAGTCCGAATTTCTAAGATCAAGGATGAGATTCGTTGCGAAGAAGATCTGCTGATTGCCAAGCTCATCCGAAAATAGCATTTGCGTTGTTCCCTGCAAGCCATAGAACCCAGTATAACCTGCGGAGCCAATAATTACATCAGGCGAAAAGACCGTGCGATACTCATGGACGATGTAATGCCCACTCGAATCCTTGTAGCCCGTTATCATCTCAACCGGCTGCTTATGTTCCGGGCCATGTGTACCACGCTGGTCCGAAGGATTGTTGCTGTATACATAGTCGTGAAGATCGATGCCGACGTTGCCATATCCTTTCGCGGTATCGCCTACATCGGCCTTTACCGTTGTATCGATATGGGCAACGAGGCGTCCACCATTATTCTTTCGATACTCGGTTATGGGAAGCGAGTCAATGTGACGGTTCTCTGGTGTGCGTAACAGGTATAGGTCGTAACCGCCTTTATGCATCGTCGAGAAAGCGAGCTTCGTCCCATCGTTCGATACCGATATCTGGTCGATCTTCGAGACGGAGTTTGTTATCGGATGCGAATTCGATCCATCGGCATTGGCCTCGTAAATATTATTGATGCCGTTGGCATCACTGATGTAAAACAGCTTGTTGTCCTGACTAAGAGCCGGATAATATTCGTTCGCATTGGGCGTCGATGTAATACGGGTGATCGTATTCGTCGCCATATCGTATTTATAGATGTCACGATTAGGGCTCTCGAAATTTACTCCTCCGGAACGACCGATCGGATTGGCGCCCGGAGCAAGGTTTCCCTCCCGCTCGCTCGTAAAATAGATCGACTTCGAATCAGCGCTCCATGTCGGTTCGTGATCGGCAAAGACATCATTGGTCAGGTTGCGCATTTGCTTTTGCGCAAGATCGTACAGATAAATATCGGTCTGGCCGTCCTTTACACCTACAAGCGCGATATATTTGCCATCTGGCGACCATTTAAGTCCTTGAATGCCATCCAGATCGATATTTGGAAGACGTTCCTGACCGCCACCACCTTCCACAGGAAGAATAAATATGGCATCGGTTTCACCTGCTTTAGAAGCGAGCGCGATATGCTTTGCATCGGGCGCCCAACTTAAGCCAGGCGTGAGCAAGTGAAGCTCTTCAAAATTGGCTGTTGCGCCGCCGCCATTCAAGATCTTTTTAATACGGCCCGGATGCGTTAGGCTCTGTACGTAGACGTCGTAGTAATCACTACGATCGCTGATAAAGGCAACTTGATCGCCCGCTGGAGATATTTCCGGCGAGACGTTCATAAAATCATTTAATTTCTTATGATCGGCAAGTGCTTCCGCGTAATTATTCGGATCTTCAAAGCGGGCAATATCGGGATAGTAAAGAACTTTGAGTCCTTCGAGAAATTTTTCGCCAAACTCTGGAATCGAAAGCCCAAACGTAGAGCGAAAGCCCGCTTCTACGCTTCGTGAATTGTGGATGCGTTGTAACAGCTCACCAACTTTGTCCGGCCCATACCGCTGCTCGATGTACCAGTACATTGTTTGACCGACGCGGTATTGTACATATCCACCAAGACGTTCGAGCGGTGGTACAGCATCGTTAAGCGTAGCATCGCGCATGAACATATCTGTCTCGATATCGAGACCGTGCAGCGAATTATACTCAGCAAGCCCTTCATTCATCCAGGACGGGATCTCCATCCCTCCACCAGTGAGCAATGCCTGATACGTTCCACCAACGAACATATCATTCACGACGGCATGTGTCAATTCGTGGTGAATGACGTGGCGGAAAAGCTCCCAGTCACCTTCAAACGGTAATACGACGCGGTTCTTAAGTAACTCGGTAACACCACCGACACCTTCTGGCAAAAATTCACCAACGGCGTTCGTCTGCTGAAAATCGTTATGAGAGTTATAAACGAGAATCGCGATACGATTGGTGATATCATACTTCATCACCCGCTCGATCGAATCCAGAGCCGCCTCCGCATGATCCGCTGTAAACTCAGCTAATGCTCTACCACCCTGGTAGAAATAGACATCAAAATGGGGGGATTGAATGTACTCCCAATGAAAGTCCTTATACTCGACCTTATTCTTTCCAAAGCTGGCTCCGACCTGAGCCGAGGCAGGAAGTGTAGCGTAGGACAGTTGAAGTATGAACAGAGCGGCGACCGCAAGTAAAATGCGAGAATTCGGACGGCTAACACCCATTTTAATATTTTTCAGCATACTTCCTAACTCATACTTTTCCGTGCTTGGGCAATTATTACACCAAGAATAATTAGTAATGCTCCTAACGTTTCAAGAAAACTAATGCGTTCGGTGAGAAATAGTTCAGCGATGATCATGGCGACCACCGGCTCGAGCATATAAATGACGGCTGCCGCTGTTGGCGAAACGTATCCCTGATAACGCGTTTGAAGATAAGCGGTCGCACCTGTCCCAATTAGTGCCGTATAAAGAATCGCACTCCAAAAAGTACCGGTCGAATGAATGTGAGGTGTCTCCATAAACGGAAGCACGACCAGGAATAGCAGCGCCGCAGCAACGATCTGGCTGGACGTTACCATCAGCGCTGCCGTATGTTCATCGTTTACTACAGCCATTGCGTTTTTCGTCGCTCGATCGATCCACACAATATAGACACCGAATGTGATCGCGCAACACATGGTAAGAAGGTCACCGATCGAAACACCTTCCGCTTTATATGGCTGAGTCATTAGTAAGACCCCGATCAGTGTTACAAAAACGGCAACAAGAAGCTGTCGTGTCACTTTTTCACGGCCCATCAAGTGTGAGATCAAGGGCGTCCAGATAACTGCTGTCGAAGTAAGAAAGGCGGATTTTGAGGTCGTCGTTGTCAGTAGACCGGCAGTTTGCAAGATGTATCCTCCGCCGATCGAAAGCCCGAGTATTATTATATCACGACGGAATATTTTTTCTTCCCTGGTACGTGCCGTGAAGAGATACTTTATTCCTTTCCTTGCTGAAGAGGAGATCAGAGCAAAGACAAGACCTGCAACGCTAAAGCGGATAACGACAAATAACGTCGGAGTTGAATCCGCAAGCGCGGCTTGTACGACGGCGAAGGTAGTCCCCCAAACAACCGGAATGGAAAAGATCGAGGCGAGAGCTATTGTGCGATGGTCTTTCTTTTCCGTCATTCTTTTAAATTCGGTTCGCGTGGCACGACCATAACAACTTCTTCCCGTTCCATGATCACGCTGCCCGGATCGGCGCCTTTGGGTTTGCGAACATATTTACGAAGCGCATACGACACCGGCGCAAGTCCTTGCGTTCGCGCATCACTGAAGTATGCGGCGATCTCGGCTGCCTGCTCGATCGCTTCTTTCGGTATTTGTTTTCGCCCACCGGCCTGGAGCACCACATGCGAGCCCGGTACTCCGCGCGCGTGCAACCACACATCATCCTTCTTTGCTACTCGTGTGGTGAGTTCATCGTTTTGCTTAGCATTTTTACCAACAAGCACTCTCATACCACCGGCAACAGCAAACTCACGAAATTTCGATGTTGATGTTGATGAGGCTTGGGGTTTGGTCACTCCACTTGCCGATTCACGTTCTATTTTTTCAAGCTCGCGGGTATCCTGAGCATCGATAATCCTCCCTCGCAATTTTTCGAGCTTACTTAGCTCTTCTCGGAGTTTGGCACTTCTTTCACGAAGAGATTCCTTGGATGCTTTTGCTGCCTTCGAACGCTCAAAATACCGGCTAGCATTTTCATACGGTGTAAGCGTTGGATCCAGTTTTACATCGAGAGGCTCTTCCTCTATTTCAAGAGTGGCGGAGTCAACTCCTTGTTCCAGGGTATATCCAACCTGGAGCAGTGCATTCCCTATTGCCGCATATCGCTCGGCCCGATTCGAGTTTTCCACCCCCTTCCGCATTTCTGATTGTGATCGCGAGAGTCGCTCGATTTCTGAATCAACGGAATCTAACAATTTTTTTCGTAGGGCAGCTTGTCTTGTCAGAATAGCCCTCGCGATCACTACCTTGCGGACAGCCTCATCCACAGTGTCAAAGGACTCTACCTTCCAACCATCATGCAGGGACTTGAGTGATATCAAAGAAAGAAGGATATCATCTTCTTTAGAATAAATATAAGCTTTCTCGCTTTGCTCTATTTTCTTAACCAACTCTAGCGGATCTGTCCCTCTTTCTTTTGCCTCGCGAAGATAGCGCTTACCAAGCAACTCTTCTGGCGAACCGCCACGACCTCGTGGGGTCTCGGCCTGACCAGACTTTTTGAAAGATTCAATGCTCTTGGTTTCTTTCAACAGGCGAGCGTTTGGAGTCCCAAAGAATGAGAGTTCGATATCTCCCTCAGCGAACGCAAGGATAATTATACGATCGCGTTCGGCGATCGAAATATCACTAAGTTGTTGGCCCGCAAGATCTTCAAAGAAGTAGTGAATATTCTGCTTTGGAAGATGCTCTTCCCTCGAAGAGAAAAATAATGCCCCGCTGATCGGGCGAAGAAGTGCAACTAACGTCCCCGTTTCAAACCTCAGCCGCAACTCGTTAGCACGGACAGAATAGGCATTAAGAAAGCGAACCCCTTCCAGGCGCGCTTTTAATTCGCGGACGATAGAAGCCAGTGTGAAATAGTTAGAGGTCAAGAAAACTTATAGAAACTTCAAAATTACGACAATATCAATAAAAAGGCGGCTTCTGGAACTCAGCCCCGCCAAAGAACATTTTCACCCCGCCGAATGGTAGGACGGGCTTTAGCCCGTCAAAACAGATGTTGGGCCTGTAGCTCATCTGGTAGAGCGCTACATTCGCATTGTAGAGGTAAGGGGTTCGAGTCCCCTCAGGTCCACAAGACTTTGCCAGTACTTCCCATTTATACGTTCGACCACCCGGTTCTGCGACAAGAGACATCGCAGATCGAGGAGGATACGGCAGAACTGCAAAAGCTGATCAAGAACATGATCGCGACGATGCGGAATGCCGATGGCCTTGGCTTGGCTGCCAATCAGGTCGGCAAGTCGCTCGCGCTTACGGTCATCGATCTGAAGCATGTGGAAGGCATGGAAGACCGCGATGCGCTCGTACTCATCAATCCTGTGCTTATTGGCACTGAAGGCGAGTCCGTTTTTGAAGAAGGTTGCTTAAGTTTGCCCGGAATTCGAGAAGAGGTTATCCGACCAGAAAAGATTGGCGTTAAATTCCTCGATAAGAATCTCAAAGAAGTTGAGATCGAAGCCGATAAGATCCTTGCTCGTGTGATACAGCATGAGATCGACCACCTGCACGGTAAGTACTTTATTGATTATCTCTCACCATTCAAGCTTTCCCTTTTAAAGGGAAAGCTTTCCAAAATGATGCGAGGCGATATCGAGACGGATTACCCATTGGCGCCACCATCTGAACATCACGCTAAGCCTAAGGGCAAAGTCAAGCGGCTGCCCGGAATGTAGCTACGCTTCCAGCTCATCATACATTCGACGGACCTTTTTAAGATCTTCCCACGCTCCGTGTTTCCAATCTGGATTGCGAAGTAATGCGGCCGGATGATAGGTCACTACTACATTAACGCCGAAAAGATCGAATACCTGACCGCGCATTTTACCGAGCGATTCGTTCGTCTTCAGCAAGTTCGTACCAGCGATCCGTCCCAGACACAAAATGATCTTCGGCTTAATAAGCGATATCTGTTTCCAGAGATACGGCTCACATGTTTCAACCTCGTCCGGCTTAGGATCGCGATTGTTCGGCGGACGCGATTTCAAAATATTGGCGATGTAGACATCCTCGCGCTCAAACTCGATCGCTTTGAGCATCTTCGTAAGCAACTGCCCCGCACGTCCGACAAATGGAATCCCCTGCTCATCTTCATCAGCACCGGGTGCCTCACCAATGATCATCAGTTTTGCATTCGGATTACCAACACCGAATACGAATTTCTTACGCAACGGTCCTAACCGGCACTTCTGGCAATCGTGTATTTGGCTCTCTAATACTTCCAGAGAAGGAGCATTGTACCACGGCTCGTTCTTATGAACGGCCAAACGTTCTTCAAGGCCGGTAAGACTGGAAACAACGGCTGCTGGGGTTGCTTTGGCTGCCACCGGTTCAGATGGTTGAACGGTCGTTACGGCCAGTTTAGCAGGCACATACGAGATCACTTCGCCGAAGACTGAGGCTTGTTCTTTTACAAAGCGCTCTAAGCGCTCTCCGAGATCTTCCTGATTTTTCTCCATTATGCGGTCGCTTCTTCGGTTGTTTTACGTTCACTTAATTGTGGATACTTACTTATAAGGCGCTGCTGTACTTTCCGGCGCTCTTCGTTCAAACCATCATGTAGATATCGGCGAATATTCGTCCCAGCCGAACCGATCTGCTCTCCATTTGGCCCCTTGGGTACATACCGCTTCGCAAGCGAATAATGGACACCGGAAGCGGTCACATAATTCTTAATGACGGTTAAAAGATGGTTGGCAAGCTCGAGTTGATCGGAGTGAGAGGTTATCTTTGAAAGTGCATCTGTTACATCTCCTCGCCAACGTTCAATGGCATCGAGCGCACTCTTCATGTCGTCGTAATCTTCCGGTAAAAGATAATTTGCATGAAGATACTGCTGCGATTGAAACTCATATTCTACGACATCCGCGCTGTCGTGCACGGTGTCCGGATAGTGCCGCTCAACCGGTGTGCCTTCAAACGCTGTCTCGAAAACACTTTTAAGGTTCACACCAAGCACAAGATCAATAATATACGGCCACGGCTGATCGCCGGCATTCACACCACGCAGCGGTGGTCCGCCGGCTACACGGACTTCGCCAAAGTATTGTGTAAGATATCGGAATTCCTCTCCACCTGGGGTCTGAAGAAGATAATTGTTGCCTCGAGATATTTTGAAAAAGGACTGCGCTGCCTGCTCTAGCAGTGAAGTAAGAGTCCTTACATTTGGCGACTGACCATGCAGTTCGATAAACGCTCGCATGAGTGCCTTTGCGGCGATCTTATACTGTATCGTCCCTTCACGATTCACACGGAGGAACGCCGTCTCGTAGTCCATCGCACGGAATTGCGCGAACTTACCGAGCATGTCGGGAATCTCAGGGTTACAAAGCAGATAAAATGTAGCAAGGAATCGATGCTCTACCCCAAGCTCTTTCGCCCGAGTAACAAGCTCCTGCTCGACCTGTCCCATCACTTCTTCAAAGCGAGACGGCAACGGACCTCCAGCTTCGCCCACCACTTTCGCATGATGGAAGAGCGCACTATGGATCATCGAGATATATGTAAATTTCTCACGATCCGGGATGGCAGAATTCAATACGGCGGCATTAATAGCCGCGGGAATCTCATTTATCAGGACTTCAAAATCACTCTGGATGCCGTCGTCGATGTTTTTATTGAACACGGGAAAGCGCTCACGCATCCAGTCGGCAAGATCGTTGGGCGAATTCATGGAATGAGACTAACGAAAGACGGGCGAATAACGTCACCTGATAATCGCCCGCCTTACAAAAATTGTTTTATTGCAATCCGTATTAATAATCGCGAATGCTTAGCTCTTTTAACTGCTCGCGAATGATATTGATACCGATCGCAAGTTCATCGCGCGTGATCGTGAGCGGCGGACGGAACCGGATCGAGCGATCGCCAGCACCAATAAGAATGAGGCCTTCTTCGTAGCATTTTTGCTTTAACAGGTCGCGCATCTGGGCTTCGGCAAGATCGAAGGCACACATAAGCCCCCGACCGCGTGCTTCAAAGACGAGTTGCGGAAATTCGTCTTGTAGTTTGATCACCTCACCAAGCAGAAAATCGCCCTGAATGCGAGCGTTCTCCACGAGATTGTCTTCGTAAATAATTTCGAGATAACGTTTAAAGCGCAACATGTCGACCAGGTTACCTCCCCAGGTGGAGTTTATGCGACTGGCACGTACGAATACGTTATCGTAGGCTTCGTCGACACGTCTGGAGGCGAGCATACCACAGACTTGTGTCTTCTTTCCAAAACTCATAATATCCGGCTGTACAAAATGCTGATGTGCCCACATTTTTCCGGTAAGCCCGATGCCGGTCTGCACCTCATCAAAGATAAGCATGGTCTCATTTTCGTCGGCGAGTTCGCGAAGGGCCTGCATAAACTCGAGACTAAAATGATGGTCGCCACCTTCGGCCTGGATCGGCTCCAGAATGATCGCGGCAACGTCATCCGGATTATTGATAAAGGCATCCTTCATCTGTTGTATGGCTATCGCCTCCTCTTTCTTCGAACGCTCGATGTTCTCCGGAGTACGAGGGAAATGAAGGAATGGTGAGTCGATGCGCGGCCAATCTTTGAATTTTGGGAAGTACATCGTCTTTACCGGATCGGTATTGGTAAGCGACATCGTATACCCGCTCCGTCCATGAAATGCATATCGAAAATGCATCACCATTCGGCCGCGCTCCGTTGTATAACCGCGAGTAAAATTTTTTCGGACCTTCCAGTCGAACGCCGTCTTCAACGCATTTTCAACGGCAAGCGCACCACCTTCAATAAAGAACGCGTGCGGTAAATATTCCGGCATAGCGAGCCGCGCAAAGGTCTCGACAAATTCGGCCATCTCCACAGTATAAGCATCGGAGCTCGATGGCTTATTGATCGCCGCCCGCATTAACGCTTCGACGAAGGACGGCTCGAACATTTTCGGATGATTGAGGCCGATCGGACTCGATCCAAAAAAAGTAAAGAAATCGAGATAGCGCTTGCCACTTCGCGAATCTTCTATCCAGGATCCTTTCGAATTCTTAAGATCGACAATCAGGTCGAACCCGTCGGCAAGCATGTGCTGGTTCAGCGTCTCGTGAACCTTAGAGGGCGGTATTAGCACAGGTTGATACGACGTTTTAGCTTTTTCAGAAGAGCCCCTTGAAGAATGACCATTGGAGCCGGCCAATTTTTCAGTTGTTATATTGACAGTTGCCATATCCGTACAGAAAAGAGGTTCGCGCGCGGGAGAAAAAACGGCGAACGTATTTAATTTAAGAACAATACGGTACACCCGAATCGTTTGCCGTGCTTAATTAAGCTTATGTTCCCTCTTTAATGCAAGAAACCGTCCTTAATGCAAGAAATCGACCGGTATCTCTCTCCTGCAAAGATCAATCTTGGCCTGGAAGTCCTGTACGAACGGCCGGATGGCTATCATGAGATCAACACTTGCTTCGTTCGCGTCCTTGAACCGCACGATTCCGTCTCCGTCACTCGCTCGGGCTTTTTTCGATTAACATGTTCCGACCCGACCTTACCCGTCGACAGCAGTAATTTGATGATGAAAGCGGCACTCGCTTTCGAAAAATTGGCCGGTCATACGCTGCCTCGAATTCATGTCCATTTAGAAAAAGTGATACCTATGGGTGCGGGACTCGGCGGCGGCTCCAGCAATGCGGCTTCGATGCTTCAGATTCTTTGCGATCGAAGCGAGGCGCCTCCTTCATCTGTAGACGTTATGAAGATCGCCGCCAAGATCGGTGCTGATGTTCCATTCTTCCTTGCTGGAAATAAGATCGCTCGCGCCGGTGGTATCGGAGAAGAGCTTACACCGCTTTCAATAGAGTTGCCGCTTACGATACTCATCGTGGTGAATCCTACAATTCAAATTTCGACCAAAGACGCCTACGCGCTACTATCGCCGAGCCCAGAACCAAGCCAGGTAGACTACATTTCCTTTTTTGACGACCCGCCAGCACTCTCACAATGGAAGGAAAAATTACGCAATGATTTCGAACCCGAAATATTCCGGCGAATACCAAAGCTCGGAATGATAAAACATGCGATGTATTCGCGCGGAGCGGTCTTCGCACTTATGAGCGGTTCCGGTTCATCGATCTACGGGCTATTCGAAAACCCGGAGTTAGCGGAATCAGCTAAGCAGAAGTTTCTGGAGGAGAAACTCCTTGCATTCTTAAGCTAATACGCTGCGAATGTCTTATAGACCCACGCGTTCAAAAATACGATCAACGTGCTTTATTGCCGCGCTGGGATCGAAGGCTTTATCGAGATCCGCTTTCGATAACCGGCCAGCAACGTCGGGATCGGCCTCGATGAGCGAGCGGAAGGTTACTTCGGGATTCGAGCCGCTTGCGGCAAGCTCCCACACCTTCATTGCATTACGTTGCACGATCTTGTAGGAGTCTTCACGAGTGAGCCCGCTCTTTGCAAGCAATAACAGTATCGGCTGACTAAAGACCAGGCCGCGAGTAAGCGACAAATTGCGCTGCATCGCTTCGGGATAGACAAACATTGTCTCGACCGTTTTGGCCATGAGATCGAGCATGTAATCCAATGCGATCGTTGCATCGGGTCCGATAACCCGCTCGGTCGACGAATGTGAGATATCACGTTCATGCCACAGCGCGACATTCTCCATAGCCGTCATAGCATAACCGCGCAGCAAACGAGCCAGCCCGGTCACGCGCTCCATCGTTATTGGATTTCGCTTGTGCGGCATGGCACTCGACCCTTTTTGCCCTTTCGAGAAATATTCTTCTGCTTCTCGAACTTCCGTGCGCTGCAAATGGCGTAACTCGACTGCGAGCTTTTCCAGACTTGAACCAACCAGGGCGATCGTTGAAAAGAACTCGGCATGTCGGTCGCGTTGAATGATCTGGGTTGAGATCGGCGCCGCTTCGATTCCCATCTTTTCACAGACGTATTCTTCAACACTGGGGTCCAGGTGTTCGAAAGTACCGACCGCACCTGATATCTTACCGACCGAGATCGTTTTTACCGCATGCTCCATTCGCTCGCGGACACGCTTCATTTCCGCGTAAAAGACGGCAAGTTTGAGTCCGAACGTGGTCGGCTCGGCATGAATACCATGGGTGCGGCCGATCATTGGTGTATTCTTGAATTCACGAGCGCGTTTACCGAGCGCCTCTATTAGCCGATCTATTCCTTTCAGGATGAGCTTCCCGGCCTGCATGCACTGAACCGAAAATGCAGTATCGACGACATCGCTCGATGTCATGCCCAGATGCAGAAAGCGTGAATCCGTCCCAACTGACTCCGCAATATTGGTCAAAAAGGCGATAACATCATGTTTTGTCTCGCGCTCGATCTCATCAATTCGTTGCGGATTGAAAGTCGCTTTCTCGCGGATCTTTTTGGTTGTTCCAACGGGAACAATGCCTAATTGCTCCTGCTTCTCAGTAGAGAGTAGTTCTATTTCCAGCCAGATTCGATATTTGTTCTCATCGGTCCAGATCGCTCCCATCTCGGGGCGGGTGTAACGAGGGATCATGTATCAAAAAACTAAAAGTGGTTTGGCGATGCTTTGCTAAATTGTGGGGCTATTAACACGCTCGAGCTTCGCTTAGTGACAGATTGGTAATGGAGTAATTTCTTCTGAGTATCGTTGATACTGTGAAGATTCTCGTTCAAAGGAGGATTCGGTTGTGTAAGTCCTGTAGCGTGGCGCCCCATGCTGCAGGGAAATATGTAGGTATAATAGCTCGGTTTGCAACCAAAATTGTAGGCCTTGCGAAAAGGAGACTGTTCTTTATGATCTTAGCAACAATCGCACTTGCGGCATCGCTGGGCAGCACACCAACGGCATCGGCGAGCTCTTCCTTTCACTCTTCCACTATTCCTGCGGAGAGGCATGTCGTGACCACACACATTCAAGCTCGGCAGGATATTGCTGTCGATCTGCATCCGATGACCGAGGAAGAGAAGCGAATGTATCCCGGGCGGGAAAATTGGGATAAGACCGAATGGTACGAAGCCCAATTTAAGTCGGCAAAAGTCGTGTTCCTTCCGGAACATGTGGATGAATGGCATAACGGCGGCTTGGAGTTAGCCTAAGCTTCATCTTCCTGATAGTAAAATTACAAGAAAAGCGCGCTTCATGTGCGCTTTTTCTATTTTAGCCCATTGCTCATTAATTGCTGTTCCATTTTTTCTCATAAGAAATGTGAGATTTCTTTCACCGTGGTGTTATATTTGTGACAGTTTAGCAGCTATAGGAGCATCGAGACCATGAAGTACTGCTCATGTTCTTTTAAACTTCTGCAGTCTGCTTCTTGTCTAACGAGCATATAAGTACGGTCGTACCTGTCAATACGGCCGGATCATCCACTATCGAGCTCTTACCAGCGTCGCCGGTGGTCCGTCACAATCACAATTGAACTGACTTATGAATCAACGCTTACCACTTGCGTGGCTTTGCGCTTTGGTCGTCTCGCTTTTACTCTCGAGCAGCCAAATTAGCTTTGCCGCTACAACAGATACCATTTTCAGTGAGGATTTCTCCAGTTTGAACTTCCCGCCAACGGGTTGGACTGATAACAGTTACGATCAATGGTCGGGTGGCTCCGGCTGGTACGCTGCCGCCGATGGCTATAACGGCTCTAACGGTTCACTCATCTGCGATATTTGGGATGGGTCGACCGGTATGCTGCTTACACCATCGCTCGATGCCAGCCAGTGGTCATCTTCTACCGATACGGCGTACGTCGACTTCGACTTCTTCTGGGAGTATGATTATTATAATCGTGACTACGGCTCAGGGATCGATGACAACTTTCAGATGTATCTCGTGAACTCGAATGGGCAAACACAAGTGCTCAATCTCTACACTAGCACGGCATACACCTATTATAACCAATCATATAACTGGACCACTGACCCTCCGACATCAACAGATGCCTGGCGGCATTACCGCATCGGTATTCCTAAAGATTACCGTGTCGATGGTCTCCAGATCGGATGGCAGGCACTGCCAAATTTTGGTGCTGGCAACGCCGCGATCGACAATGTCATTGTTTCCGGCACGCACTATAACACGCTCACCGTCACACCGACGACGACCATCAACTTTGGTACGGTCGATGTCGGAGATACGATGACCAAGAGCATTGTGCTTACGAATCCGAATTCGATTCCCGTCAATATTTCCAACCTGGTGGTAACAGGCCCGGATTATACGCTTGTACGTACACCCTCTACTGTAGCTGCCAATTCGTCGGACTCGATCATCGTCGCGTTTATTCCGACGCTAGGAGGTACTCGCACGGGGGCTGTCTCCTTTAATACAGATGCAGACATTCCGACATCGGTCAGTATTAACCTAACGGGTACTGGGGTAAGCCCGGTGCTGTCGTTAAGCACAATGGGACCATTGTTCTTCCATACTAGAGTGAAGCTCGGCCAATCCCTTACGCAAAGCATCGCGGTGAGCAATACGAGCGCTGGGTTGCTTCGCATTTTGCCGGGCACGTCGATCGGTGGCGATTATCCGGGAGAATACACTATTACCCGTTTACCTTCGGAAGGAATTCCAGCCGGGACAACCGATACTATTAGCGTTACTTACACACCAACGATGGAAGGCTTGCACGCAGCGAACCTCAATATTGTGAGCAATGGAGGCAACGCATCTATACAGCTTCTTGGCTTAGGTACACTGCCACGTTTGGCTGTTACGCCTTCCGCACTCACATTCCCGCCGGTACCAGTAGGTACTCAGGAGTGTCAGAACGTAACCCTCTCTAATCCTGGGTCGGATACACTTATCGTTCGTGGTGATTTCTTCTCAAGTGCCGATTACGATTTCGTGTTGACTCCGCTACATGGAACAGACACGATCATTCCGCCGGGTGCTTCGAAAACGGTCAATGTATGTTTCACCCCTCTTCGCAGTGGAACGCGCGTCGCGACCCTTCATATCGCAACGAATATTCCGATGACGATCGGTGAAACACCCGTTGATACCAGCGGCTTCGATGTTTCAATTACGGGTACGGGGCTTTCGGTCGGTAAATTGGCCTTCGGACTCATGCGTGATTCGGCCATCGTCGGTAACACGGCCTGCGTAATGGATACTCTTATTAATGTTGGTGAAGCTCCGATCACGGTCACAAGCGCCACCTTCACGGGTGCTGACTCGGCGGAGTTTGCGTTCAATTCGAGTGCATTACCAATTACGGTTCCGGCTGGCGGTTCGGTCCCGGTTTCGATTTGCTTTACACCAACAACTCGTGGTCTCCGTTCGGCGCTCGTCGAATTGACTGGCATGTCAAATGGAGATTCGATACAGGCAGAAGGAATGGTACAAGCTACCGGCCTTTCGGTCTGCGCTACGCCTTCGACCGCTATGCTATTCGATAGCACACTTACCCTCGTTGGCCTGAGCGATACACAATCGGTCGTCATAACAAATTGTGGTGATGTGCCAACGACATACAGCGCGGCACTCTCCGGCAGTTCTGCGGCCTACACCGTACTGGGACCATCCACTTCTGCAGCCATTGCTCCAGGTGCGACAGATACGATCCGTGTTGCCTTTACACCGATGGATCGTTCGATGTCGAACGCAACACTCACCGTCACCGGCAACAATGGCGTGACTCCAATGGTCATTGCGCTTGGCGGGACGGGTGCTGGCGTCACCGTATCAGCAACGGGAGAACCGGGTAGTGCCTCTGTTGGTACGCCAACCACCTTTACTGTAACCGTCTATAATCAAGGTAACGCTGCCTGGACCCCTGGTACTGCTTCGATCGGGGGCGCAAACGCCGCCGACTTTACGGTCGCCAGCCCACTTTCACTTGCCACTATACCAGCCGGTGATAGCGCTACCATGACCATTCAATTCACACCGACGACAACGTCGACCGAAACGGCAACTCTGACCTTCCCCAATGGTACTCCATTGCCAGCGCCAGCTTTTAGCTACGTCCTTACAGGTACAGCAGCGTCAAGCAGTGTAGCAACAGTTGCCGCTCAAGGCTATTCACTGGATGCCATTTATCCGAACCCAGCGAAGGAGAGCGCTACAATTTCCTTTGCTACCTCATCAGCAGGTACCGTTCAGCTTACACTTGTAGATGGTAAGGGCAATATTGTGGAAACGGTCGTTAATGGAATGGTCTTCGAAGGAGATCACACAGTATCGATCCCCGTTACTAACCTTGCTAGTGGGACATATTTCTGTAATTTGCGCAGCGGCGGCATAAGTCTCGTCCGCGAGCTCAGCGTGCAGAAGTAAGCGTCTCAATTGTGAACCAGACAAAGCCCTTCTTTTTAAGGAGGGCTTTTTTATTGCCTTCGTCTTCTTTATTCCTATCTTCTTCTTTATCATTCACTTCTCTTCCGTAACTTTGCAGCATGGCATCACTTGCATGGATCGTAGGCGGCTCACGAGGTATTGGTTATGCCTGTGCGGAAGCGCTTGGCCGGGAGGGCTATCAGTTGGCCATCGGCAGCAGTAGCTTAAAAAACTCAGAGGAAGCAGCTAAAACATTCGCTGAGAAGGGTTTTACGACTCAAGCATTTGAATGTGATGTCACATCCGAGGAAAGCGTACGAGAGTGTTACAGATCAATAAAAAAGACATTCAACGCCGTACCCGACATACTCATCAATAGTGCAGGTATCTCTCCATGGAGCACCTTCTCAGAAACTTCGATCGAAGAATTCGATGCGGTACTCTCTGTAAATACCCGTGGCCTCTTTCTTACTTCCCGAGAAGTGTTAAATGATATGTACATGCGGGGTTCGGGAGTGATCGTGCAGATACTTTCCATCGCGAGCATTAAAGCTTATAAGAATGGCGCGGCCTATGTGGCAAGCAAATTTGCTTCCTTAGGATTCACCAATGCCTTACGTGAAGAAGCTCGACAGCACGGAGTTCGGGTAATTGCTGTTTTTCCAGGGGCGACCGAAACGGAATTGTGGGATAAGGAGGAACGAGAAAATTACCACGATCGCATGATGCAGCCGGAAGACATCGCTCTGGCGGTGATCGCTGCTATCAAAGAGCCCGGACGAGCATTGATAGAAGAGATCGTCCTTCGGCCGATCTTAGGAGATATTTAACCCAAATGGAAGAAACACTCACCGAATCAGCAACGAAGCAGTGGACGCGAAAACGCGCCGGAGTAATTCACGCGCCGCGAGGCACTGAATTGAGCTGCAAAGGGTGGCAGCAGGAGGCTGCTCTTCGGATGTTGATGAATAACCTCGACCCGGACGTCGCTGAGCGCCCGGAAGAACTGATCGTTTATGGCGGCTCTGGCCGAGCAGCTCGTAACTGGGAGTCGTTCGATGCGATCGTTCGAGAACTGTGCTCGCTTGAAAATGATGAGACGCTCCTCGTGCAATCGGGTAAACCCGTGGGTGTATTACGATCTCACAAGGATGCACCGCGTGTTGTGATCAGCAATTCGCAACTGGTGCCGCATTGGGCAACATGGGATGAATTTCGTCGGCTCGAACAACTGGGCCTTACCATGTACGGTCAAATGACCGCCGGAAGCTGGATCTACATAGGGAGCCAAGGCATCGTGCAAGGCACGTTCGAAACCTTCGCCGCGTGCGCCAAGAAGCACTTCGATGGCTCGCTTGCTGGTAAGATCGTGCTGACTGCCGGCTTGGGCGGCATGGGCGGTGCACAACCACTCGCAGCCAGTATGGCTGGTGCGGCGTTCCTCGGTGTCGAAGTCGATAAGGCCCGAATCCAAAAACGCATTGACACCGGATACTGCGATCGCATGACCGATAATCTCGAAGAGGCGCTCGACATTCTTGACAACGCTCGCAACAAAGGCGAAGCGATCTCTGTCGGCCTCGTCGGCAATGCGGCTGAAATTCATCCCGAGTTAGTGCGCCGTGGCTTTACACCCGACATCGTGACCGACCAAACGAGCGCTCACGATGTCCTGAATGGATATTATCCCGCCGGATTTTCGAAAAAAGAAGCGGACGAGCTTCGTGCGGACGATCCCGAACGCTATATGCGGGAGGCCCGGCGGTCCATCGTCACACATGTGGAAGCGATGCTTACCATGCAACGCCGTGGCGCCATTGCATTCGACTATGGCAACAATATTCGAGGTGAAGCAAAAGCTAATGGCTTAACGAACGCATTCGATATTCCCGGCTTTGTACCCGAATATATTCGCCCACTCTTTTGTGAGGGCAAAGGACCATTTCGCTGGGCCGCACTATCCGGAGACCCCGAAGATATTTTTACTACCGATCGCGAACTCCTGAAGCTTTTTCCCGATGATGCCACACTTCATCGTTGGATACCACTCGCACAAAAGCACATTCACTTTCAGGGATTGCCCGCCCGCATCTGTTGGCTGGGAATGGGTGCACGTGCTAAAGCAGGATTGCTGTTCAATCAATTAGTCCGTGATGGCAAAGTAAAAGCACCGATCGTTATCGGGCGCGATCATTTGGATTGTGGTAGTGTCGCTAGCCCCAATCGCGAGACGGAAGGTATGCTCGATGGCTCGGATGCCATCGCTGACTGGCCGGTACTAAATTTTGCAATGAACGCCATTGGCGGCGCCACATGGGTATCGTTGCATCATGGTGGCGGCGTTGGTATCGGAAATTCCATCCATGCCGGAATGGTGATCGTTTGCGACGGGAGCAAAGAAGCCGATGCCCGCATTGAACGCGTACTTACTTACGACCCCGCCATGGGATTGCTTCGCCACGCGGATGCAGGTTACCAAACGGCTCGAGAAGAAGCTCGAGAGCATGGGCTTCGTATTCCAATGGATTCATCCCTTTAGGACTTAGTACTTAGCACCTTTCTCATGCTCGACGAGACCACCGGATTAGGCGAACGACGCGCACGAACGATGGTCACGCTCGTTCTGCTCGTGCAGTCGCTGTGGGTCATATTCTTCAAATATCTTCCACTCGATGCCGGACTGTGGGCATTACAGGCAGAATTCGTTCGCATACATTTATTCGGACACCCGAATGATGGCTGGCGTCTCATTCAATTCCCCGCTTCCAATGTCGGCGCGCCGCTTTTAGCCGCATTCTTTACATCGATGGCATCCGGAGAGATCGTCCTTCGATTGCTCATGGCATTTGGTGCAATATTCCTTCGAGGCCTTGGAATGCTCGCCTTATTCCGTGTCCTGCGCGTGCGAGACCTTGGAGTCTATTTCCTTATACCAGTTCTCGTAATGACAGGTCTATGGTCGTCCGGTGCTCTTCCATACCTTTTGGGAGAAACGGTGATGCTCTGGATGCTGGTCTTTTTTCTTTCGCAGAATTATCCTCGTTCTTCGGCCTATTGGATACTAAGCGTTGCCTTGTTGCTTGTTTCGTTTTTTAGCGGCCTCGCCTTCTTCTTCTCCATATTTATCGTCATTATGATCATGCTGGAGCAGCGCCGGAACGTTCACTTATCACAAGGATGGCTGAGCGAACCTCGGACCGTGCTAAGTCTGCTTCTGATGGGCTCGGTCCTGCTTATTCTTGGCTTTATAGCGCGCGAACCGATCCTGCGTATCTCCTCTACCGGACTCCTTCCCTCTTCGGGCATCGAACAATTACTCTTCTTTTTAACACCATCGCCGAACGTACTTGAAGCGATCTTCCGGTATGGCGATATTCTCCATGCCCTGGTTGCCCTAACGTTCGCACTGGTCCTGCTTGCGTGCTTTGCTCGAGCGTATTTGCTCGCTATCGAGGAAGTAACCTGGCAATCGCGAGCGGTCCGTGGAGCGGGTTATTTATTATTGGTGCTCGCAGTCGCCGCACCGTTATTCTCTGGCATTGGTATCGACACCTCGGCTGGGGCTGTGCTTGCCGTAGTGCTTATTCTCGCTGGCTCTTATTCTCGAGGACCAGCCGTGCGTCGCACACCCGTAGACCGGCTGATCTATACCTTTACTGTTATCGTCGCCATCGCTTCGATCGCGATCAATATGTATTCGGTAGCTGCTGGAAGTTCTGCGGCAAGCAGTGTGCTATATACGGCCCGTTCGTTGGTTTCCGGCGAGCGCCAGACCGCCCGTGAAGACCAGCACATAGATAAGATCTCTCTTCGCTTTGTGATGGATTCCACCTTTCGCGCCGGTGTACCACTTGTGGGCTCGTTCTCCTATTCGGCTTCCGCACCGATCTATCTCTTTAGCGAGCACGATATGTTTGCCCAACCATCAGCCTTTCAACCGCCGGGAGGGATCATAAGAACCTCTGTACGAGGCCAACTTGCAGTAAGTCCTGTGAGCCCAATGATGCTCGGCTCGGAAGATCGTTATGTGGATTCCACACTCCGCATTCTTGCAGCATTACCTAAAGGCACCAGCACTTCACGGGCCTTCGGACCGTTCGATCTCTCGCTCGCTGAAGATGCTGGCGTTGATATTGACAAGGGACAGGCGAAGTATCATTTAGGAATTGGAAAGCTCAACGCCGGACATAAGATCGAGATGGCTGCCCGGCAGTAAATTGCTCTTTAGTTATCATCTATGACACTCTTCGAAAAGATCGCGAACCACGAGATACCGGCGAAGATCGTCCATGAAGACGATGAATTGGTTGCCTTCCACGATATTAATCCGCAGGCGCCGTACCACATTATTATTATTCCGCGAAAGGCGATCTCATCGATTAATGATGTCACATTATCGGACGCCACCCTTGTCGGCAAAATGGTGGTGCTGGCTGGCGTGCTTGCGAAAAAATTGGGTGTCGAGGAGAGTGGCTACCGGCTGGTGTTCAACTGCGGTTCCGATGCAGGGCAATCCGTCGACCACATCCATCTGCATCTTTTGGGTGGCCGTGGACTCGGCTGGCCACCAGGTTAAACGCTCGCCTCAGAATGCAGATAAAAGGCTGATGGATAAGTGTTATATGGCTTAGATTTTTCTTTTCTCTCGTATCATGGATAAAAATCTCAACGCATCGAACGCCGGCCAGGTAAAGCTCGGCTCTTTTACGGTTAATCGTATTGGCCTCGGTACGAACCGCATTACCGACACCGAAAATGCTCGAGCCGTACTAAGAAGAGCAGCCGAGCTCGGCATTAACTTCATCGATACCGCCGACATTTATCAACGCGGACAAAGTGAAGAGACCATCGGCCGAGTATTTCCCTCGGGTACTAAGACGGTGATCGTCGCTTCCAAAGGCGGAATGTCCTGGGAGGATCATGGTGCGATTAACGATCCATCTTATCTTCGCAAGGCAATCGATGCCAGCCTCCGGCGGTTGGGCCGCTCACAGATCGATCTCTATCAACTCCACCGCACAGATCCCAACATTCCAATCGAAGAAACGGCTGGGGTGTTAAAGGAAATGCAAGACCAAGGCAAGGTCAAGCACATTGGCTTATCAGAGGTTGGCGTAGAGACGATCGAGAGAGCAAGGACCGTGGTCGAGATCGTATCGGTACAGAATCACTATAACCTTGTCGTCCGAAAGCATGAAGCCGTGCTCGAGTATTGCGAAGCACATGGTATCGTCTTCATTCCATTTTTCCCGCTTGGCAAAGGACAGATCGTCGAAGAAGCGGTCGGACGCATCGCACAAGTGCACGATGCCTCACCGGTGCAAATATCTATAGCCTGGCTGCTTAAGCGCTCACCGGCCATGCTGCCGATTCCAGGTACGCTCTCTATAAAACACTTAGAGAGCGACGTCGCGGCGGCGAACATTGCTCTCTCAGCAGAAGAATTCGAATTACTGAACTCGGTCGTTACTTTTCAGCCAGCGCGGATTTGATCATCTCTTCCACAACCGGTTTTTGGCGAAGTCCGACGAAGCTTGCACGAATGATACCCGCACGATCGATCACGAATGTAACCGGGATCGAGCTAAGATCGCCATACGCAGCCGTGACTTTGTCATCCGGTAGCAAGATCGGGTAACTGACTGGGTTTTTGGTAAGCCACGGCTTTACTTTGGCAAGCCCCTCATCATCGAGAGCAATACCGAGGAATTGCACTCCCTGATCGCCAAATTGCTTTTGGAGTTCAATGTATTCCGGAATTTCCTTACGGCATGGCGGACACCAGGTCGCCCAGAAATTAAGCATTACTACCTTACCCTTGTAATCGGAAAGATGATGGACTTTGCCATCCACATCCTTTAACTCAAAATTTGGTGCTGGACGCGGCCCTGCTTGATCCGCGGACATCGGAGCCGCCATTGCGGAATCCGGCATAATGCCATGCGACTGAGTGATCTGGTAAACAGCGAATCCGCCCACCAGTAACAAGCCGATCGTGATTGGGGCAAAGAGTTTTGAACTTCGAGATTTCATCGTAGACGATATGTTGATATATAACTAATGAACCCGGTCAGTAGCAACCCAATTGTGTCCATTTGTGTTCGCGATGGCTGCTTTTTGACCGATTCCATGCGAATAGTATGCATCAGAATCGGATCCCTGTCGTGTTTTAACGGAGAGCCCAGTATGTTTCGGACTATCGCGTCTTTCAGTGGTATTTTTTTGTTTTCGATCGGTTTTATAGCGTGCGCGCAGCAGCAATTGCCGTTTCACGGTTTTGCGGATCAATCTACCCTCGATAAGAACGATCAGGTCGTCATGGAACAGTCGGCGCACGGCACGCTGGATCCGATGAACCTCGCTCAGGATGACCAACGCTATACGCACAACAATATTGCTTACGATCGCATGGAGGAAGGATATTACCAGTGGGGACAAAAGCTATACGCGATGGGCTACCGCGACGAGTTCTATGTGCGCGATCTCGCTCCGAAGGCGTTTCGGCATGACCTTATCGATACGTACGATCACGCCATTCAAAAAGGATTTGAAGACGCAGAAGCAGCGCAATCCCATAAATAATTTTTATTCCCCTCCAACAACCCGCAACCCAACTCTCTATTAATGCTGACCGAAATTGAATCGACGCCGACACTCATTGCCGGCACCCGCGAACCCGAGCAAGCTTTTGAACAGATCCTTTCCAATGCCAGCAAAAGCAGCGGCATTGGTTCGTTCGTTCACGTTTCGAATGACGATTCGGGCAAGTTCGTACTAACACTTACTCCGGAGGGTGAAGAGCTTCATAAAAAGTATGAACAAGCTTCACGCTTTGCGGATGAGCGGGGAATGGGCGATCGCGATGTACTCGAACTCTTAGGTGAGATAGAATCCAAGTGGCCGTCCTATCCTGGCATCGTTGAGAATGCGATCAACGAAGCGATCGAAATGGGTGAGACGGCTCGTGGGGTTGAGATTTGCGATAAGGCTATCGCGGATTGGGCAGCTACATTATCGAACGGTAGCGTTAAAACTGCAAAGGACCTTTCTATTGAGAGCGACGGCGGTCATCTCTTTATTCAGCTTCTGGCGAATTACGAATTCGCTCTCGAGCGTGACAACCGCTTAGACGACGCACTTGGTATCGCACAGCTTTCTCGCCTCCTCGATCCGAAAGATCCCGAAAATGTGCTGAGTTCGATCGTGAGCCTCAACATTCGTGTGGGCGAATCGATGGCCGCATTGCGTGCACTCGAGCCGATGTCGGAATCGCTTGCACCATACGTGCTGTATGGACGCGCGCTCGCCTATTTTGCTCTGGAACAACGAGAGAATGCCGAGGTCGCAGTGCAAACGGCGATTCGCAATTGGCCGGACGTTGCCCAGGCGCTTACCCGCGAGTGGAAGGGCGGCACTCCAATGCCAAAGCCTGGTGAAGCCGTAAGTGAGCTGCAAGTTTTATACGGGTACTACGAAGTATTTGGCTCAGCGTGGAGATCGGTAGCGGGTGCAATCGAATGGCTTCGCGAAGCGGCGAAAGCCGTTGCCCGCCTCGGCAGTCGACGTGAGCGTTACGTCGGCCTTACACGCTCCGGCATGAATGCGAGTGATGCTGAGACGGAGGAAGCCGTCCAGAAGGAACAGGCCGAGCTTATCCGTAAGGGTCAGCTGATCGGCGAAGATGAATTCGTCCGATTCCTGGAAGTGCAGCCGAACGTGTACGTTTACGATCTGACCGAGCGTGGTAAGGAGTTAGAAGAGGAGCACAATGCTCTTTACCGCCGTGATATGAAAATACACGCCAGAGTCGAAGCGATCGAAGATCTATTGAAGACCTGGCCGGGCCACGCCAACGCCGCGATAGCACTTGCACGGTACGAGGGACAAAAAGAGCACTTCGAGAAAGCGATCGAAATGCTGGAGCCCGTCATCTTCGATCTTCAGAGATTCTGGCCAGAGGATATTATTGGTTCTGGTATTATTCCTGCCGATTGGTCCGGTAATAAGCCGCTTTTGAGTGCTTATGCGTATATGATCGTCGATCTTGCTGAAGCCGGCGACAGTGTCAGTGCCAAAGCATTTATCGATGATTACCTTGCCCTAAATCCGGCCGATAATATGGGCGTTCGCCAAAAGGCAATCGAACTCGCTATTGCCGACAACGAATATCAAAAAGCACTTACCTACATCAACACCGCCGCGGACCAGATCTCCGCGTATAATCTTTTTGGCCGCGCATTGCTGGGGTACGTCACTAAGGCAAACGACGCTGAGCTTGCATTAAAGAATGCGGTTGAAAGCCGGCCGCTCGTTTGGCGAGAAATGAATGCGGATAAACATCGTATGCCACACAACTACAATCCAAGTTGGGTACGGTACTTCTCTGCGGAAGAAGCCTACAACTACAACGAGCGCTGGGCGGCGTTATGGCTGCGCAAACATGGCGCACTCGCCTGGCTCAAAAAAGAAGGCCGGAAATATCTTCCGGCCTCCGCATGATCTAAAAAAAGCGTTAATCTTCTTCGGTCGACTCTTCCGTTGTAATAACGGTAGGTTCCGGCTGTGCCTGCATTTGCGGCGGGTTGTACGAAATAATACCGGTCGAAAGCGGACTCATGAAATTAATGTGGCCGCATGACTGACAGGTGATAGTAAGAACGGGTTTTACGATCCCATCGGCTGCTACACCACCACCGACAAACTCCCGGAGTTCAAAGATCGAGTCTTCCAACTGGAAGCTGTTGCCACCACAGACGGAGCATGGCTGGCGAAGTACATTCTGAAGATGAGACTGTAAGCGGGCGCGGCCCTCGGCGTTTAGTATCATGATCTAAGTTATTTTGGATTGTAAAGAATCGGTTCGCAGGGACGTTTAACGCGCTGTAATAGTTTCCGCTTCAGGTCGCCTTTGGGCAACGCTGTAGTATAGATGGGTAAACGATTCGAGGTACAAGAGCGGGTACGCTGGTCGGATGTCGACCATGCCGGTATCATTTATTTCGGAAGCTACGTCCGTTTTTTTGAAATAGCCGAGCTGGAAATGTATCGAGCAATGGGCCTGCCCTATTCCGAATATTTCGATATTCTCGACGTTTATCCTGTTCGTGCCCAATTCCATTGCGATTTCAAGTCGCCTGCGTACCTCGATGACCTTCTCACCACTGCGATCTGGGTCAGCCGAATTGGTAAAACATCCATGACGCTTTCCTTCGAGGTCGTTCGTACCCTTTCCAAGAAAGGTACCGTTGGTGAAATTCTGACAACAGGGCACTGCGTGCTAGTGACCGTCGGCCAAAAAACTCTTCGGCCGCAACGGATTCCCGACCGCCTCCGAGAAGGATTAGAACAATTCTTGATCGAAGGTTAGACAAGCAAAATATAATTCATCGTTCGTTATTCTTCATTCTTTACGGAATGCGGAACTGCCTTCCGGCCGAGAGGCTTTTCCACTTCCCGTTATTATGCCTGTTCTGGGGCTGTAACAAAGCGTACGAAACCAGAGGCCTGACGGTCGAACTTGGACTCATTATGACTGCTGAAGCAACCATCGATACTCTTTCCGAACAATCCTCTGTCGATCCGGAATCACTTTCTAACACCACAGAATCTTCCGAATCGGCGACACCATCCCCCTCTGAACCGCACGAGAATACCGCTCCTACCACCGAGCGTGTACAGGACGAGTGGGAGCCCTTGCGCGCAAAAATGCGATCGAAAGAGACGGTGCAGGCTCGCGTTGTAAAGTGGCAACGCAATGGTCTCGAAATGGAAATTCAAGGCGTTGGCACCAACGGTACGAACGTGATGGCATTTATGCCTAACGATAATATTGACCGTGACCCGAACCGCAACATCGCCAATTACTTCGGCAAAACGCTTCCCGTTCGCATTACCAACGTACGGCCAAAAGTTGGTGGCGCTGATATTACTGTAAGCCATCGCGCGATCCTCGAAGATGAGATCCGTAATGCGGGTAAAGAAGCGATCAAGAATTTCAATGTCGGTGATATTGTCGATGTGAAGGTAAAGACCTTCAGTAAGGACAATGTAGTGGTCGATCTCGGTGCGGGCATCGATGCTGTGATTCGTTTGCGTGATCTTGCATGGCAGCACATCGAGCATCCGTACGAGGTCATCAAGCGTGGTGACAGTGTAAAAGCAAAGATTCTTTCGCTCGATCGCGGCCGCCGCCAGGTGCGCTTGGGTGTAAAGCAACTTACCGAAGATCCGGAGTTAGCGAAGTTCAGTGAGTATGAGCCCGGACAAACTCACACTGTAAAAGTAACGACGATCGGAAATTTCGGTGCAGAAGTCGCACTGCCAAACGGCCTGATCGCATTTCTTCCGATGTCCGAGATCGCATGGCATCGCATCGGTTCTGTCGCGGAAGTATTGAATATTGGCGATGAGCTGGAAGTAAAGCTTCTTACGGTTACCCCCGACGACCGGCGTATTACGGTGAGCCGGAAACAACTCGTCGAGGATCCTATACGCCTCATCGAGAATACGTTCAAGCCGGGCACCGACCACAACGGTACGATCAAAGAAGTAAACCGCGGCGGTGTCGTGGTATCGCTGGAGCATGGCGCCGAAGGTTTTGTGCCGCGCCGCGAGTTATCTCACGATCGCATCGAACGGCTCGAAGATGTGTTCAAGGCTGGTAAGCCGATCGAAGGACTACGCGTAATCGAATTCGATCGCGGACGCCGAGGCGAAGGACGCTCAACACCGCGCATTACTATGTCGCTTATTGCCGCAGAAAAAGAAGCTCAACGGAATACGCTGAGAAATTATCGCGCAACAAGCCGCGCTTCCAGCTATTCCCTCTCCGATTCACTGGCAGCATTGCGCGACAAGCTCGTACAACAAGAGCAGCAAGAAAAATAAAAGTCTATTTTACATAAAAATGGGGGCGCATGGCCATGCGTCCCCATTTTTGCTTTATGACGAGATTCTACGATAGAATTCTACCGCAGAATAACCAATCGTTTAGATGCTGTTGAGATCGTGCCATCCGAACGCCGTACAGTTACTTTCACGATGTAGCTGCCGGCAGCTTCTAAAGTCTCTCCATTCCACCGGAATTCGTCCGTAGCCTGTGTTTGGAATACCCGATTGCCCAGCACATCGAAGATCTCGATCTGAGATGGAATGCCTTCTGGCAATTGGATCGTGACAAAGCCGTGCGTCGGATTCGGACTAATACTAAAGTCAGCAGTTACGATTGCCGGCTGTGGCGTAACAGCAGCCGCAAGATTCGGCAATCGGTGAGCAATGACCGTATAGTGATATGTGTTTTCCGATGTAATTTCATTGCGAGAATGAGCTTTCATCACGGTATAGGTCAGCGTCAGATTAAGCGTGTAGGTCCCTGTATCCTGAGCATCGAGCGTTAAATATATCGGTCCCGATGTGCCTCCGGACACGAGAGAATCATACAAGTAAGCGGTCTGCCCTCCCGTGCCAAAGAACGCATTCACCGTTGTATCGCTCATCGATACAGATAGACTATTAAGCAACAGTTTATTGGAGCCAGTATTATGTATCAATATCACATGGCGCGTTTTAGTAACATGGGCCGTAATTGTTAGAGAGGCCGAATCTGGCGGAACATCGAGCGTGATCGTATCGACGATCGGAATCAGCAGATCACCAGATAGCGGAATGACGGCATTCGAGCACTGCAAACTATCCGGGCTTGTACCGCGAACCCAGATGGTTAATGTTCCACTATAATGATAATCGGGATGCGGGCTTGGCATGCTAAACGTCACGTTCACACTCTTGCTCGAACCGGAAGGAATCGTTAAAGGGAAGCTGCCGGAGGTAAGACTAAACGTAGCACCGCTTAGTTCTGCAGAATCAAGATGAATAGCAGAACGGGTGACGTTCGTCAGTGTGATCGACTTCATCTCACTACTCCCTTCCGTCACCGATCCAAAATCACCACTGGACGCTGTAAGGCAGGTTGTATTAAGTGGTTTACGGTGAGCATGAATGAATACCGTCGCGGAATCGGTTACTCCATGGTAGGTATAAATAATGGTTATACTGCCACTATAATCGACGGAATCAGCCGACGTATTCACGCAAAGCCACCACATACCATACGATGCATGTCCCGGTACCCATGTGGGCACGTCCGGAGTGGACTTAAAGTGGAATTGAGTACCCGGTGCCGGATCGTCTACTAACTCGATCTTCGTAATGTAAATGGTATCAGGATTCTGGTTGTAGACTCCTACATTCGTACCGGAAGGACAATAGTCACCTAATGGCAGACTATCAAGTCCCCAGACATCAACGGTGACAGGGAAATGATGAATTGGTATCCCCTGAACGCCCACCGTTACCGTATTACTATCACTGGTGATCGTAAGTGTTCCAGAGCAGCGAGCCGAACCAGTCGGCGCATAATTGATCTGGATCCAGGTAATACCGACAAATTGGATGACCGAATCGCTTACCATTGTAAGTTCTGAACTGCTTGATGTAAAGGAGACGTGAATGGTCCCTTTGGAGAGATTCGGTAAGGTATCACGGCCGTCGAACACCGCGATCCATGCGCTGGTCGATGTCCCGGTCGCAGTGGTAACATTTATACTGTCCGATTGCGTCGAGATCCTATAGCCATACGCACGGGACGTCAGTCCCGCAAAAAGGATCGTCGCAATAAAAACGATTCCTAATAGTTTTCTACCAATCAATTTCATGGTGTTTCCTTTCAATCTATGTTCGAGAAGTGAACGCATCCGTTTTTTAGGACTGATTACGGCGTGCATGAAGCACCATTGCCTCACACGCACAAAGAAAACCCAAACCAGGCGAGTGAGTTACCGAAAGAGACTACTCAATTAATACTCAGATACGTGAGAAAGGAAGCTATCAATAGTATAGAATAAAAAATCCGGCAGCGTTTTTACAACTGCCGGATTCTGTTAAAAGTCAGATAATACCTAGATCCCGTCGCCTTTGAACGCCTCCATGTATTGTTTCACCCGTTCGGTGAACTGCACGGCATAAAGGCCGTCGATGAGACGGTGATCGTGTGAAAGACCGAGGAACATCATCGAGCGGATCGCGATGTAATCGTTGCCATCGGCGTCGGTTTTCACCACAGGGCGCTTAACGATCGCCCCGGTCGTCATGATGGCAAGGTTCGGCTGATTGATGATCGGCGTCGAAAGAATATTGCCAAACATTCCAGGATTCGTCAGCGTGAACGTGCCGCCTGAAATGTCATCCGGCGTTAGTTTTTTCTGGCGTGCCTTATTCGCGAGCTCACCTACCGCCTGTGCCAGCCCTGCAAGACTGAGCTTATCCGCATGCTTAATGACCGGCACAATGAGCGCTGGTGGAAGCGGCGAGCCCTCTTGCTGTGGCATCGCTACCGCAATACCAAAATTGATCTCGTTGCGAACGACGATATTCGTACCCTCGATCGATGCATTGATGAATGGGAATTCGCGTAGCGCCTTCACCATGCATTCGACAAAGATCGGCGTAAGCGTAAGCTTCACGCCATAGCGTTGCTGGAAGGTATCCTTGTTCTTACGTTGGTAATTAATAATATTGGTTACATCGACTTCACTGATCGACGTTACATGCGGGCTCGTATGCACCGAGCGCACCATGTGTTCTGCTATCCGCTGACGAATGTTATCCATCGGAATGACGGTAACCGATTCGCCACCCGAAGCAAAACTCGGCGCAGCCATAGGCTGAGGAGTCGACGGTGCGAATGCCGGAGCCTGAGGCGCATACGAAGGTGCAGAAGGCGCATGGCTTGGCGCTGGAGCGAATGTAGCGCCGCCTGATCTGCGCGCTTCGACATATTTCAACATGTCGTTCTTGTTCACGCGTCCGCCCAAACCTGAGCCCGGGATCGAAGTAAGCTCCTGCTGTGAAATACCCTCGGCTTTTGCGATGGATTTTACCAGAGGAGAATAAAAGCGATTATCGTTCACCGGAGCTTCCGACGCCTGCATTGCGGGAGCGGGTGCTGATACCGGCCGAGGAGCCGCTTGCTGAACCGGCTGAGGAGCAGGGGCTTGTGGAGCAGCGGCAGTTGGCTGCGGAGCTGTTGTTTGCTGTGCTGGTGCACCTGCGCCCGTTGAGATATAGGCTATCGTTGCACCGACAGGTACTGTCTCCTTCTCCTTCGCGACGATCTGCGTAAGGGTACCAGCGAATGGAGCCGGCACTTCGGTGTCCACTTTATCGGTCGAGATCTCGAGGATGGGCTCGTCCTTTTCTACTTTGTCTCCTTCTTTCTTCAGCCAGCGAAGAATCGTACCTTCAGCGATCGATTCACCCATTTTAGGCATCACAACCTGTTGTCCGCCGGTTGCGGCAGGCTGTTGCTGCGGCGCTGGAGCAGTTTGTTGTACAGGCGGAGGTGCTGATTGCTGCTGTGCTGCCCCGTTCGATGCAGGAGCGGGCGGAGGCGCCTGGGCTGCAGGCTTCTGCGAGGGCGTTGCCGTCGCTTCCCCATTGGTGCCAATGGACGCGATCGGTTCGCCAACTGCAACCGTTTGTTTCTCTTGCGCTAAAATTTTAAGGAGCGTCCCGGCAACCGGTGATGGTACTTCAGTATCGACCTTATCCGTCGAAATTTCGAGGATCGGCTCGTCCTTTTGGACGGCCTCTCCTTCTTTCTTGAGCCAGCGGAGTATCGTGCCTTCAGTAATCGATTCGCCCATCTTGGGCATTACTACGTTCGTCGCCATTTAAATAATTATCGTCCCGATGATCGTTATGGGAGTGAGATTTTGGTCAAAAGCAAGCCCTAAACACATTATTGTCCTAAAGGCTTCCGCTCCATCGCCAAGACCTTCACGGTCATGGCGATCGGCTAATTTAATGCTGATTACGCCATAGTATGTGCTTACAAAAGATAGTTATAAAAGGCCTCGATCGGCGGCTCTGGGATCCCAAAAATGCTTCTCCATATCAACTAATTCGCCCTTAAATGTGACACCTTCGCGGCGTAGCAGGCTTCGCATTCGCTCATAACCACCGAAATGATGAGCTCCCGAAAGTGCGCCGATCCGGTTGATCACGCGCTGAGCAGGCAGGTCGGAATCCTTAGGTACAGCCGATAATGCCTGCCCGACCATTCGAGACGATCGTTTCATACCCAGTATTTCTGCGATCGCGCCGTAGGTCGTGACCTTTCCTACAGGTATTTGTTCTACGATCTCATAAACTCGAGCATAAAAATTTGGCTGTTGTTTTTTCGAACTCGAATTGAAATCGCCTTCGAATGCTTCTGCCAAATGCTTATCGCGAAGTTTCTTCGATTTTGGAAGCTTCTTTGATCTTGACGGATTCGCTTTTCTCTTCATAGTACGTTGGACCTATCACGAAGAATCGCTGTCATTGGTGCCGGAGTTGGCGGCTTGTCCACGGCCACTTCCCTGGTCCAGCGCGGGTATAAGAACCTACGAGTCTTCGAGGCCCGAAAAGAGGCGGGCGGCAGGACCCGCTCGTATCTCGATCCGAAAACAGGCGATTTAATCGATAACGGTCAGCATCTCCTTATGGGATGCTATACAAAAACACTCGAATACCTCAAGCTGATCGGCTCCGATCACCTTATCGAGCGCGTACCGTTGTCGATCCGGTTTCATCAGTCAGGCGTTACTCAAATTTTGCGGGTACCTCCCGATTCCGAACCGCCGTTTAACCTCCTTGCCGGCATGTGGAGTTCGAACCTGCTTACGGCCAAAGAGAAATTCTATGCTACGGAGCTTGGACTGGCGGTTGAATCAGGTCCGTTGCCGAACGGCTTCGAAGAAATGACGTGCATCGAGTTATTTCGTGCTTTGAAGCAGCCGCAAAGCCTGATACATAAATTATGGGAGCCGATCGTACTTGCTACAACGAATTCAGCTATCGACCAGGCAAGTGCTGTACTCTTCGTCAATGTATTTCGAGAAGTATTCCTCGGCGAGCGTGAAGCATCCGACTTTTTGATCCCAACGGTTGGACTTTCGGAGTTGCTTATCTATCCAGCAATTAGCTTCATGCAAAAAGAAGGTGTACAGGTTACTTGCTCAATGCCCGTACGATCGATCGAGCGATCGGAAGATGGATTTACCGTAGCGTTCGATGACCATACCGAGACATTCGATCTCGTTATATACACCGGCCAGGAATTCGATGCTCTTCCGGCCGGCATTCAACAGGGTCTTCCCGATCGGAAATACTCTACGATCGTTAATGCATATTTCTGGATAGACCGAGCGATCTTTGATACGCCCGTCCACGCCTTTCTCGATACAACACTTCAGTGGGCCTTTCCGCGAGCGTCCGACTTTTCGTCACAGCGGTTGGCGCTTACGGTAAGCGCTGCCGATGAGCTATCCGCTCGCACGAACGAAGAAATACGTCACATATTATGGACTGATCTTTGCGCCGCCATTCCGGAAATGCGAAGCGCTGCGTGTATCCATTATCAAATAATAAGGGAAAAACGAGCAACACCGCTTCTTACACCGAGTATACAATCGAAGCGGCCAGCATTGCGATCGCCAATTCCAAACCTTATTTTGGCGGGCGATCTCGCACAGAATGGAATTCCAGCTACGATCGAGGGTGCAATACGCAATGGCTGGGCTGCGGCCGACTTAGTCCCGGAGCTTTGATGAAAATTTATTATTCAAAGTTAAACTTTACTTTTATTGTTGAACTCCGTAGAAGGTTCGAATACATACATTAAAGAATTACAAAGCAGAGAATATGGCTGAAACGAATGTCATGGCCCGCGAGGCGACTACCGCAACCGACGGGCAAGGCATACCACCCCCTAAAGTGGTTATGCAAACGACCCGGCTTGGACAAAAGAAGCGTAAAATAAATCCTGCTATAATCGTAGCAGCGATCGCCTTACTCGCCATTGCATTTTGGTATTTATTTCTCCGCGCGCCTGCTAAAGCTCCGCTCGTCGTGAGATATTCCGCCGTTGACATCGGTGAGATATCAAAAGGGGTCACCGCTACCGGCACCCTTCAGGCTGTTACAACGGTACAGGTCGGTAGCCAGATCGCGGGTACCGTCAAAGAGCTGTATGCAGATTTTAACACGCGAGTCAGGAAGGGTCAGGTACTCGCACAATTGGATCCGGCAACGTACGAAGCACAGGTGACATCGGCAACAGCTAATTTAGCCAAAGCCCAAGCTGATCTTGACGCTGCCCAAAAGGATGAAGCAAGACAACGCCAGCTCTTAGCCCGCCAGCTTATTGCTCAGGCGGATTACGACGTAAGTAAGAACAAATTGCAGGATGCCCAGGCAACGGTCAAACAGATGGCGGCCGCTCTCGATCAGTCAAAAGTAAATCTGGGGTACACTACTATTAAGTCGCCAGTCGATGGGGTCGTGCAGGCTCGCAACGTCGATAAAGGCCAGACGGTAGCCGCCGGACTTAACGTCACGACGATGTTTGTGATCGCGGAAGATCTTACAAAGATGCAGGTCTCTGCGAATGTGGATGAAGCGGATATTGGTCAGGTGCAGCCCGGACAAGATGTAAAATTTACGGTCGACGCTTATCCCGGTGAACAATTTACAGGCACTGTCACACAAGTTCGGATCAATCCGATCACACAGCAGAACGTCGTAACGTATGCCGTTATTATCAATACCGATAATCCTGACGAGAAGTTATTACCTGGTATGACTGCGACAGTTACGATCATCAATGCCAGTCGCGAGAATGTGCTTCGAGTACCCATTGCCGCAACCCGGTTCATTCCACCTCCCGAGTTCTTTACCGAGATGCACTTAACGGATACGGCCGGAGCCCGTCAACATCGTCAACGCACTCCAGGAGATACAACCCACCATCGCATGGGAGCAATGGGTTCCGGTGCAGGCGGTGGACAACCGCAATTTGCGACCGTCTATGTAAAATCGAAAAGTAAAAGTGGACCGCAAGTACAGCGGGTGCGAATAGTCGAAGGGCTTACGGATGCGAACAATGCTGAAGTACTTCGTAGTACCCCACCGCTCCAGCCCGGCGATAGCGTAGTCGTCGCTGCATTCAGCATGCAACCAGCGGCCAGCCAGGGCTCGTCGCCGATCAACTCACGACCGGGATTTGGCGGAGGAAGAGGCCGGTAATGTTTACGCAGCTCGGAAATAGTATCACGATGGCGTTTCAGTCGCTCGCCAGCAATAAAGTGCGAGCGTTGCTGACCATGCTTGGCATCATCATCGGTGTTGGAGCCGTCATTACGATGACGGCCATCGGACAAGGTGCTTCGCAGGCTGTTGCGAATCAGATCAATTCGATGGGCACAAACGCACTCATGATATTTCCTGGCGCTACCTTCGCTGGTGGCGTTTCTTCTGGTACGGGAGGAAGCCAAAGGCTCACAGAAGATGATGCGAGTGCCCTCAAAAAATCGGAGTGGTTTGCTGCCGTCACACCAATAGTCCAAACCGGTGTACAAGCTGTGGCCGGCAATGAGAATTGGGCGACAAGAATTTACGGTGCAACTCCTGATTACTTTATCGTCCGCAATTGGCCGCTCATAAGCGGTAGTGTCTTTTCAGATGCCGATGCGCGAACAGGAACGAAGGTCTGTATCCTGGGAAAGACAGTCGTCGATAATTTATTCGGAGAAGGAGCAGATCCGGTTGGCCAAACGATCCGTGTCAAGCACGAGCCGTTCACAGTTATCGGCGTATTGCAGGAAAAGGGATCGAATTCCTTCGGCCAGGACCAGGACGACCTCATCGTTGCACCGTTTGCCACCGTGCAACGAAAACTAATGGGTATTACGTGGGCCAATCAGATCCTTGCCAGCACGATCACACCCGAAGCGACGGCCGCAGCCACACAGGATGCGACCACGATCTTGCGCCAGCAACATCGGCTATTGCCTTCTGACGATAACGATTTCCAGATCCGTTCGCAAGTCGAACTTGCTCAAGCGGCACAGCAAAGCACGTCAACCATGACGAACCTGCTTGCTGCCGCGTCCATCATCTCTTTGCTTGTTGGTGGTATCGGTATTATGAACATTATGCTCGTAAGTGTGACCGAGCGTACCCGCGAGATCGGCATTCGTAAATCTATCGGGGCCAAGTTTGCAAATATCCTATTCCAGTTTTTGACGGAAGCGATCACGCTCAGTCTTGCAGGCGGAATCGTCGGTGTTATTCTCGGATATATCGCTTCATCGTTCGTCTCGAAGAGTAACGGCTGGATACTCGTCATCTCTCCCAGTGCTGTTGCCCTCTCCTTCGGCGCTGCTGCTTTCGTCGGTATCTTCTTCGGATGGTACCCCGCCCGCAAAGCAGCCAGATTAAATCCGATCGAGGCGTTGAGATATGAATAAGATACAGAACCGGGATTACGCGGATGATGCGGATTTCGCTGATTGATTTTGGGGATTCGATTCGATTTGATTTGTAAAATAGGCTTTTCCTGCCTGCCCGCGGGTGTTCAGCCCGAATAATTTGGGTAATAGTCAGGATTGATAAAGCACGTTCGTTTGTACTGTGCATGGTCACCATTGTCACTATCTTTATCATAATATCGAACGATAAAAAACCTTCGTCCCGCAATGACCCACGGAGCTAAGATCGCTGGTGTTCTATTGTTATTGATCTTCGGTGCTGGTCCCGGCAGTGCCCAATGGGAGCAGGTAAACTCTCCGGAAGGTGGGACCGTCCGGTTCCTCACAATAATGGGGTCTATGCTGTTTGCGGGTACGGATGTTGGTATATTCCGATCCACAGACAATTGTGCGTCATGGACGGAAGTGGATGTCGGCCTCAAATCACGCGCCATCACTTCACTCGTTTGTACGGGCTCTCATCTGGTAGCTGGAACGAACAATGGCGCGTTCTACACCTCCGACAGTGGCGCTCACTGGTTACATTCCACAGGGTTGCAACAGACCCCGTGGCAAAGTCCGATTTTGCTCGCTTCGATTGGGAATGTAACGTTCGCCTGTACCGACAAAGGAGTCTTCCGGTCGAATGACTACGGCGCGACATGGGGTCGGATCAGTCAATTCCAAGCCGCGTCACGATCACTATACTCATTGGGCGCCAAGCTTATAACCGATGGCATGGTGTATTCCATAGATAGCGGTGTTAATTGGCTTTCCGCGAAGTTTCCCGCTAGTTATCCCTTTGGTTGTTTTGGCCAGAATGGCTCGCGGTTGTTCGTTGGTACCCTTGGCTATGGTATCTATTACAGCGATGATTATCAAAATTGGACTCAGACCAGCTACTACTCTGGACTTCCTAATTACTGCGGCATCCGCGCCATAACGGCCGCCGGTGCATTCGTCTTTGCCGGAACTGATAGTGGGATTTATCGATCGAGCGATAACGGAGTATCGTGGTCCAAGGCAAATTCGGGTCTCGCAAATATGCGGGCGATCTCACTCCAAACTATTGGAAACATGGTAGTCGCCGGCACGCTCGATGGAACGGCCTACTCTTCCGATCTTGGTAATTCGTGGTTGCCTTCCTCGTCTGGTTTGAGGGCTCAGCCCTTTTCTATTGCTGCATCGCCCTCCGAGCTCCTCGCTGCGACGGCTACTGGAGTATATTACTCGCTTGATCACGGTTCGACTTGGCAGGGACCACAATTGGCTGGCAGCATCAGCACTTTGGCGACTTGTGAATCTGCTGACTTGGCCAGTGACTCCCACGATATTTTTCTCTCCCGGGACCATGGATTCAGTTGGAGCAAGACGCAACCGATTCCCTTCGCCAATAAAGATGACGGCGTGGTGGCATTGGCAGCCTTGGGGCCAAATATTCTTGCCGGAACAAATTTTGAGTTCCTATTTCGTTCGACCGACTATGGTTTAACGTGGATCTCACCTCCGAAGTACAAGTCAGGTGTTGGGGTGGCTGCACTCGCCATTGTTGGGAAGGACGTGATTGAATTGGATAATGGCGGTTCTGGATTTTCCAATGACAGCGGAGCGGGTTGGGTCGGCTTGGGGGTATCCGATGTGAGGTGCATGGTAGAGATAAATGATAGTCTTTGGCTCGCAGGAGGCTCGAACATGAATCGCACTACCAATCGAGGCCATACCTGGAATATCGTCGAAGGAAGTTTGTCGTGTCTTGGAGTGAACGCGGTGGTGCGCATTGGTGGTGCAGTGTACGCGGGTCTCGATTGTGGTCTTTTTTATTCTTCCGATCAAGGCGTAAGTTGGCGTGATGCTTCGACGGTAGATACTAACGCCGTTGAACCAAACATTAGCAGTCTCTTTGTCAGCGACGGATATATATATGCATCGCTTTTGATCGGGACCGTCTGGCGCCGCCCGCTCTCCGAAATGATCGGCTCGAGCGCGGTGCAGCAGCCCGCTAAAGCTTCAGAAGCTTCTATGGCGGCATATCCCAATCCTTTCTCAGCATCAACAAAAATTTCTTTCTCGGCAACGCAATCCGCGCGAACAGTAGTGGACATTATAGACGCGTTGGGAAAGAATGTCAGCACACTTTATGATGGTATCATCGAGCCTGGCGAGCACACATTCGAATGGAATGCAGAGGGGTATCCAGCAGGGATTTTCTTCTGCATCGTGCGCACGGGCAATAATACATCCGAGTTTCCAATTGTCTTGAATCGCTGAAGCTCACATCCTCTCTATTTTTGCTTCACGCTTTTCGAATTATTGGCAAGTGGCTCGTTCATCCCCACTGGTTGCGGATACCCTCGACCGCGTAATGCCGTAATAGGGATCACTTCCTCTTTTTCACCTTTAATATGCCGAGTCACTTTAGGTCTGTGATCACTTTTGCGTCCCTTTTTTGTGCGCTCTTTGGATGACGATGAATCCTTGAGCGCCATATCTCTTACGATGTTGGTATCGGTATTCGTCGTGATGTCTTTCGACATATCATGCAGTGCCGCGAGCACTTTCGATTGTTCGTCCTGCGTCAGATTTTTCATCGAGAGACCATACGTCTTTAACGTAGCATCAAGATTTTCCTGTGTGTTAGTATTGCGCTCGTACACATCGCGATAGATATGCAGCTCTCCGTTTTGTGCCACGATCGTTTCATACCGAAGCTCTACCGGCACAGCCTTCGGAAGGCGTATGTCATGCGTTGTTTTCTTGTCCTTTACGTAGATCGATACGGCGGAATCGGTGAGCGGTTTACCAGATAGTTGCGCCAGGCGCTCGGCAAAGTCAAGTGCATCCGGATCGACCAGCCCCACACAACCATGCGAGCCGAACGCCCCCAGCTTCGCGGGCGATTTCCCGCCGTGGATCAGGGATGGCTCCCCTATTGGGATCTTCAGCACTCCGAGCGGATTTAGCTTTGCCCCTGCTGCGACCTTCTCCCCAACTTTCACCTTACTATCAGGGCCTTCCACCCAAGATTCGTCCGGTGGCGTCCACGTTGGATTGAATATGATCTCTTGTGCCTCGCGAAGCCCCGTCGGCAATGGGAATTCCGGATAACCGATTGCTACCTCGTAGCTCTTTTCCAAATTTCCGTTATTGAAAACATCCATGCGATACGCCGGAATATTCACTACAACTCGGCTATCGTTAGGCACTGCGTTTCGTGTTCCTTCTACGGAGTTACTGTCGGGAGGAGCCATACCACTGGCAGTAACTGACCGGCCGCTCCATTGTTGCTCGACGAGTGCGAATAACCTGGACCGCTTATCCGGCCCGACGATGGAATCCACAACTGCGAGGGCGCGTGCTTTTGCATCTGCGGTGGATCCCGAATATTCCCCATTCGTCATCTGTGCTTTTTCCAATCGAGCGGCTTCATGACGTGCGTTTGTCCGGATCTTCAGGAGTTCAGCGTCTGTAAGCCCAACCTTTTCCTTCGCCAGTGAGTCGAAGGATGAATCTGCCAGAAAGGCATCGAGTACCTCCAATGTCACTGGGTAATTAATAGAATCAGATGCGGTGGCGGTATTGCTGGTCCGAGCTACCGCACTGTCGGACGCGTTCTCGTTACGCATCCTCGAAGTGCAACTGGATAAAGCAACCACCGTCAAGACGAACAGCAGAAGCTCATGCGTCGGGTACCTCCTTGCAACCGTATGGACGTACATAACTATCGGGCTTGTTATATTACCGAATAATCGATACTTGGCAGTACCAACGATGTGCCCATCCGGACGTAGGTTCATATCATTACAGCGCAAAAGATGAGCACTCCTGGACATATCAGCCAAGTCCTTAAATACGCCATGAAATTGATGCTCTGAAGCAGACGTTCTCTCTATGTTGCATAGCCTCAATGCGCTATGCAACTCTATTGCTTTGAACTCATCTTCCTTTACTCCACCCGTTTACTCCACCCCGTCATCCGATCCCGCGGACCCTCGGCTTTCTAATCTTATAAAATTAGCATCCGATGCTTCGCTCGCTGAAGCCAATGTCGTCATCTTTGGCATTCCAACCAATGAAGGCATTGAGCGTAATGGTGGACGCCCCGGCGCGGACCAAGCGCCGCAAGCCATTCGGCAATGGCTCGGCAAACTGACACCGTTTGCCGGTCCACAATTCAAGCGACATATTGACGAACTAAAGATCGTCGATCTGGGAGACATTCCAAGCGGGCCACTGGAGGAGATGCATGAGGTTGCTGCCGATGTTGCAACAGAACTCACTACGCACGGTAAAATTATTATTGCGCTCGGCGGCGGCCATGACGTGACCTATCCGCTTGCAAAAGGTTTTGGAAAGGCCACTAACGATTTTGGCCTGATCAATATCGACGCTCATCTCGATGTGCGCCCGAAAAAGAATGGACTTCATCACTCCGGGAGCAGCTTTCGCCTGTTGATCGAAGAAGGGATCGTTCAAGGTCGAAACTTTGCAGAGATCGGAATTCAGTCGTTTGCGATGGCTAAAGAGCATTTCGATTGGGTTATTTCGCAAGGTTCGCGCATTCTTATGTTTGAGGACGCCACCGAAGCGCATCTTCCCAATGCGTTCGAGGAATGTGAAGTAGCAATTACGCGTGGTGATTTTGAAATGCCGATCTATCTTTCGTTCGATATTGATAGTATTCGCTCCTCTGATGCTCCGGGGGCTAGCGCACCGGCGCCTATCGGATTCCTAGCCGAAGAAGCATACGAACTCTCCGTCGCTGCCGGACTCTCTGCGAATGTTCGTGCCTTCGATTTAGTCGAAGTCAGTCCTCCATACGACCAGGATGGCCGGACCGCTAGGTTAGCCGCCAGAATGATCGCAGGGTTTTTGGCGGGGGTGGCAAACCGCAATTTGTAGCCGTAACCTTTAGGTTACGGCGATCTATGCTCCTCTATGTTACGAAGATATCCGCTCCTTTAGGTCACGGCGATCCCTGCTTCGCCACCGTGACCTAAAGGTCACGGCTACACCCTAAACCCTATCTCCTCTTCCCTTGTTAAGGGCCGCGATGAAAAAAGAACTCTCTACGAACGGACATTCCACGAACGGTCAGTCGGCGAAGACTGGTACAACACTCGTTAAACGCGCATTCCCGCAAATGCTCAAAGGCGGCGTCATTATGGACGTCGTGAATGCCGAACAGGCAAAGATCGCCGAGGATGCTGGCGCCGTAGCCGTAATGGCGCTCGAGCGCGTTCCGGCGGATATTCGCGCGCATGGCGGTGTGGCCCGCATGTCCGACCCCGAGCTTATTATGCAGATCATTGACGCGGTATCGATCCCCGTCATGGCGAAAGCGCGTATCGGACATTTCGTAGAGGCGCAGATTCTTCAGGCCCTCGGGGTTGATTGTGTCGATGAGAGCGAGGTCCTTACGATGGCCGATGAAGAGAATCACATCGACAAGACGAAATTTGAAGTCCCGTTCGTCTGCGGCGCTCGAAATCTTGGCGAAGCGCTCCGGAGGATCGCTGAAGGCGCGGCGATGATCCGGACGAAGGGCGAAGCCGGCACTGGAGACGTTGTCGAAGCGGTGCGTCACGCACGCTCGATCTATGGTGAAATTCGCCGGCTTACTTCTCTCTCGAAAGATGAGCGTTACTCGTATGCAAAAAATTTAGCTGCTCCGTTAGATCTCGTGAATGAAGTTGCCGACACCGGCAAACTTCCAGTCGTCAATTTTGCCGCCGGTGGACTCGCAACACCTGCGGATGCCGCGCTACTTATGCAACTCGGCGTAGATGGCGTATTCGTTGGTTCTGGTATTTTCAAATCCGGCGATCCTGCGAAACGCGCCGCTGCCATCGTTAAAGCGACGACCTACTACAACGATCCGTCCGTTCTTGCAGAAGTAAGTCGTGGCCTCGGTGAGCCGATGGTCGGACGTACTGTATCGTCCCTTGAAGAAGCAGAGCTGTTAGCGGTTCGTGGCCACTAAAAGAATCGGCGTTCTCGGCCTTCAAGGCGACTTCCGAGAACATATTGAGAAGCTTCAATCGCTTGGCGTAGAAACGCGCGATGTTCGCCGTGTTACGGATCTTGAAGGATTGGATGCACTTATCCTCCCCGGCGGTGAATCAACGGCCGTAGCCATACTGGAGAGGTCGGAAGCAGGATTCGAAGCAGGTGTCGGTCGTCCTGATACCATCTTCGATTCGATCCGTAAGCTTGGCGAAGAGGGCTTGCCTATATGGGGCACCTGCATGGGCTCTATCTTACTCGCGAAAGATATTGAAGGCTCTAAGCAGGGGCGTCTCGGGCTTATGGATATTTCCATTCGTCGTAATGCGTTTGGTCCGCAACGATTTAGCGCCGAAACAGAACTACATATTCCAGCTATTGGCGAAGAGCCATTTCGTGGCGTCTTTATCCGCGCGCCACTTATCACCAAGGCCGGAAAAGACGTTGAAGTACTGGGTGAGATCGTGCAAGGTGTTGTGATGGCTCGCGAAAAGAATCTGCTCGCCACGGTCTTTCATCCGGAGGTGGTTGATGACACGCGAGTACACGAGTATTTTTTGAAGATGATCGAATCGAAGAAGAAGTAATATCTTCTGGTCTTGCTTCGATAATACTCCTTACCCAACCTTAAAATAATCGTGAGGCAGACCAATCGGAAATTTTATATATCCTCCAACCGAATGATAGGGATTGCCGTCGAACGGAATACTTAACTCATAATAGGGATACAAAAGCAAGCCGTCCCACACAATTACACTCATCCCAAGTTTTGCTGGTGCCTGCTTCGAAAGGAATAGTGTAGGACCAATATCAAGACCGGCATAAAGCCAAGCTTCCACCCCTACGTGCACAGCGGTATTGGATGGAGACCAACCGGTAACATCAAAAGTAAGTGCGTATGATGCATGTGCATTAGGGAATAAGGCCACTTCAAATCCGCCAGTTAGGCCTCCCTGCTCACCAAAGATATAGCCTATCTTAGGACCAATACTCCAGAACGGCTGATCAATGAGCACTTGGGCTCGTACTCCTGAAGCCGTTGCTAGGACTGCCGTAATCAATACACTTCGTAAGAATAGCATTAATCATATAACCCGCAACGCAGGTACAAGTTACATCACTTATCAGGTACAATGTTGTTTCCGTCTGCCGGCATCTTGAGGTAAAGTCCGACGCTATGGGCAATAGCATCGGAAAATGGGACCGCTAATTCATAATAACCGTACAGCACGAATCCGTCCCATACTATAGCACTGAAACCAGGATAGAAATAATCTGACCAAAAAAGCGTCGGTCCGATATCGAGCCCTGCTCCATACCAGCCTTCCACACCAGCATGAAGGGCCGTATGTTTAGGCCAGAACGTTAAGTCCAGCGTATAACCATAAACATAATCTTTATCGCGAGGAAGATACGAAGCCTCGAGCCCCCAGGTAAAGCCTCCCCGATCTCCAAAGGTATACCCGATACGTCCTCCGACACTCCACATGGGTTGAGAAAAGACGGGCGTTGCGATGAGAAGACAAAAAAGAGACAAGAAACAGAATATTCGATTCATGGCGACCCTCCGCTATAAAAATAATATACTGCCGAGGATGAGCTATAAATTCTGGAACGTCAAGATCGAACGGCTGGCATTCGTTTTCAACAAACGTGTAACAAAACGGGTCGAAAGAGATTAAATTAGTACGATTCCGTCAACTTCGCAGACCGCTTTCCCCGGACACGGCAATATTCTGGATGACCGTTCGAAACAGCTTCATTCTCCTCCTATTCCTGCTGATCGCTACGGGCGATCTCCCGGCACAGTGGAACATCGTTACGCCCGCACCGATCGGTAAAAAGCAGCCGATCGATGAAGGTGGCGCCATTCGGTATTTCGACGGAATCCTCTGGGCTGGGTACACCGGCCTTACCAAGAGTGAGGACTTTGGCAAAACATGGGCCGCTACAGCACTGCCTTCTACCGTTCAGGTTATTGATATCGCCTTCTGCAACAAAGATACTGGCGTCGTTGCTGCCTACGATGGCATCTACCGCACAACTGATCGCGGTACAACGTGGCAACAAGTAAGTTACGAATCGCCATGTTTTCATATTGCTTACAATAACTCAGCATCTGTCATTCATGCGATCAAATATTCCACCGGTGATATGCTGACCTCCATAGATGGCGGGCTCACCTGGAATACACAACACATTACTGGCCAGGTGTGGACGTTCGCTATAGCAAAGGATAGAACGATCTACGTCGTGGGAAGCACAGGTGCCAAAGACATCAACGGCTATCTGTACACTTCTTCGGACCTCGGTAACTCCTGGCGCCAATTAGGTGGGACTTTGGGAAAAGATAGTTACTCTATCGACATCGATAGCTGTCTAAGTTCAACCTTCTATGTCGCGAACGACAGCTATTGGCTTTACGACCCATATTCAAGGCTATATGTTACGGCGAATGCAGGAGCAAGTTGGTCATCTACTCTAGCTCAACCAAGGCCTTATATAGCGGGCTCTATGGCTATTTCCGGCCAAGCACAGTTTGTTGGTACTCTTACCAATGGACTTTTGCGTTCGACCGATCACGGAAACTCCTGGATAAACATCGGTGGCCCAATAAACTCAGCTGATAGCCGTGCCATTTGCGCTCTTGACAATAACCATCTCTTCGTGCTCGATACCTTCGGCAATGTATGGGCTACGGGGAATAGTGGTGGCAGTTTAATTCGTAGCCAACCGGTCATGCTTTCGTCTTCATCGTTATTCGATCGCGATACATTGGCATGTGGTCATTCCCTCCCAGCAACAAGCTATCTTCAGTACGTCGAGTGTGCACCGGCGCGCATTCTCGGATACTCTCTCTCCGGTTCTGACACCGCAAGCTATGCTGTTACAATACTCAACCGTGATTCGCTTGTAGTTACTTTTACTTCGCTTCATCCCAACGCACAACCAGCCCAATTGACACTAATATTTTCCGATAGCTCTACCAAGGTGATCGTTCTAAATGGCTCCGGATTACGAGCGAGCGTTCTAAGCGTTACGTCCAGCGATCAACATACCGATACGATCGGTGCTACCGTGCAAGTACCAATAACCATTGCCGGACTTCTTCGTCCGGAAGACGTTGAGCTGGCGCTGCATTATAGTGGTGATGCCGAGTATCTGGGCTCATTCGATGCTTCGGGAAAGCCGCTGGATATACCAAACGAACCATCGCCGGGGCGTTCAAAGCTTCACGTTACGCAGGCCCGATCAGCCACAGTTATTGGGTATGCTCGTTTCCGAATGTTCTCCGATTCGACCGCAACGGCAGCGGTTACCTTCGATTCGATCGATATTCTTACGGCGACTCCATGCGAGTACATCCTTCATGATACCTCACTCACAGTGATCCTCTCGTCTCCTTCCGAATGCGGCACAGGGATACTCTCAACATTTCTACGTGGCCTGCCACTCACTCTTAATATCCGACCAAACCCAACAACCGGCACCATTACGATACAATCTCCCGCGGACTTAGGCATATCTACTATCGAGGTCTACGATGCGCTTGGCATTAAAAAATCGACTATTTCGGCTTCAATTCCAAAAGATTCTCCAGTTGCTTTAATATTGCCCGGATCCGAGGGAATGTATTACGTCCGAGTTCGGTCAGTATATGGAGAAGCAGAGTCCCGTGTTATTCTTCGACGCTAAAGTCGGTCAGCGATGAAGCAATTTACTTTCGTTCTGGTTATTCTTGTCTCGGTCATCAGTACTCACACCGCTCGAGGGCAGTGGCACGTCATTGCTCCCAATGCGCTCACTCCCACCAACGACTATGGTGCCATGTGTTATAAGGACGGTATTATTTGGGCTGGCTGGACCAATCTCCTCCGCAGCGACGATAGCGGCAAGACCTGGAAAACCCTGAACTTCCCTACCACGTACATTTACGATATTCGTTTTTTTGACGCACTCCATGGCATCATCGGATGCAAAGAGGACGCCTTCGTAACCAGCGATGGAGGAATTACCTGGACGGCATGCCATCTCTCGGAGCCATCGCGAGTTGCGTTTGGTGCGTCGCCTAATATTATGTATACGCTAGAATGGGCGAGCAATGCGATCTATCGTACTTCGGATGGCGGCAAAAACTGGCAACCGCATATCACCGGGACCAGCGAACTGACATTCGATGTAACCGCGGATGGTTCGCTTGTGGTTGTAGGCAATGGCAGTGTATTGAGAAGCAGCGATGCCGGCGTAACCTGGAATACCTCACCAGGCAGGGTCGCTTCAGATTGCTGGACGCTCGTGGCGGATCCCTCCGATCGGTCGCAACTATATTGTACGGAAGAGGATAATTCGAGTTCGAGAACTGTGAGCCTCTATGCTTCGAGCGACGGAGGAAATTCCTGGGTGACGGGATACTCGAATACCGATGTAGCCGGTTCGTTGACCATTGCCAATTGTATTGCATTCGCCGGAACGAGAAGGCATGGCATCCTCCGAACGGTCGATCATGGCGCCTCCTGGAGTTCAGCGGGTGGCCCAAGCGACGTTTGCGATAATCGCGGATTGATCGCTTTGAATGCGAACAGGATCTTAGCACTCGACAATTACGGCAGTATTTGGGAAACGCTAAATGGAGGCGATAGTATACTGCCGGAGGGCACGTTAAACCTCTCCACACATTCCCTTTTTAATAAGGATAGCCTAACGTGTTTTGGTATCGATACCGCTCAAGTTCTTTTTAGCGGAATCGGGTGCACTATTCCGACAGTACAGAGTGTAAAAATTATCGGCGCGGATTCTCAGAGCTATCACGTTGTCGGCCAAACACCAAATTCGCTTCGGGTCAGCTTTCAAGCACAACACTCGGGAGAGCATCACGGCTATCTTGTTATTACCTCCAGCAACAATGGTTATGACACTATAGCCTTAACTGGTAAAGGATCTCCCTCGTTAACGATAAGCCCAATGACGCAAGACCAAAGCAACGATACCGTTGGCGGGCTTGTCGAAATTCCGATAACAATATCAGGACTCTCACAACCCTACGACGTCGAACTTTCCCTTCACTATCGAGGCGACCTTCTGTATCAGGGTTCATACGATGCGAATGGTAATCGGGCAGACATTCCTCTCGAAGAACAACCGGGGCGTTCACGCATACGGATCCAGACCATTCAGCCTAACAGCACTGCCGCATATGCGCGATTTAGCGTCTTTACCGATACGACCGTGCCCCAGGTTACATTTGATTCTATCGTAATATTAAGCATGAATGCCTGCGTTATGCTCGAACCCACTACGGTAACGAGCACGATTACGCCTCCAACAACCTGTGGCTCGATTGAACTTTCACAAGTCGTTCACGGGGGGATGCCGTCCTTTAGTATCCGGCCAAATCCTACGAACGGGCAAATAACGATCGAATCATCGAAGGATATTGACAATGCAACAATCGATATCTACGATGCCTTAGGAGTAAAACAGCTTAGCATCTCCTCCGCACTGAAGGCCGGAAGTACAATGCCCCTTTTGCTTCCCTTAACAGAAGGTATCTACGTTGTACGGATCAACTCACCAATGGGTAGCGCTACTCAAAAGATCGTTATTAAAAAGTAGCAAACCCTATCGCTATTACCAGGCATAACCTATATCGAAGCGAATGGCCGGGTAAACTCCGCTCCCGTAAATGCCGCCGAGCAGATCGTAACTATCCGCGTGGGATGTATTAAGAGGAATATAAGCATCGGCACCTAAAGCAAGACCGATCGAGAAATCGGACCCGGGAAACCACTGCCAGCCGAGCAGCATGCCGGCGGTCATGGTGCGAGCGGTGTAAGAGCCATACCCGTCGTAGAAATAATAATCGACGTTTGTAGCCTGAACGTAGGAAATATTGGGTGCAAAATAAAACCCATGCATCGACTTTTTGCTCGGGTAGAACCGAAATTCTGCGTTCATCCCCCAGGCCGTGTTCTCGTGCAACGCTCCGAACTCTGCCCCGATACCAACCGCGGCATTGTTCGCGATCTTATGGTACCACGTCATATTATATGCGATAAAGAACTTGAGCGGATTGATATTGACCATATCCGTATATGGTGTGATGTCCTCTTCTTTCTTGATAATGGTCTCGTCTGATACGGTGGTTTTTCCAGTCGCACTATCGATCGATACCGTATGCTGCTTGACTTCCGTTTGCGCCCGGGCGGACACTGAGATAAAAAGCACTAGGACAAAGAGAGCAATTTTCTGAGACATGATCGAGGTTCTAAAATTCATCTGTGCTATTATAACACGGATCCACTCGCGAAGTTACAATTCGTGAAACGGTGACAAGTCCAATTCTTGTCGTAATTTTGCAGTGTACATCCAATACGCTTAATTTTTCGTCCGAATGCATACACTGACTGCTATCTATCGCGCGCCTGAAAGTAAAGAGGAATTCGATAATCATTATCGTGAGGTCCACTCGCCGCTTGCAAGCAAAATGGAAGGGCTTCGTAAAATGGAGGTGACGTGGATCGAAAAAATGTTGACGCCCGGTAATGAGACACTACCTGCGGCGCCGCACCTTATCTGCACAATGTATTTCGATGATGCCGAGTCGCTTTATAACTCGATGAAGCAACCGAACAGCAAAGCCGCTGCAAAAGACCTCATGGGTTTTGCCGGACCGCTCGTCTCCATGGTCGTTGGTCGAACAGAAGAAGTAACGTTATAACGATGGCTAAGAAAGCACCGCAAGAGCTAAACCCCTACACGGAAAAACGCTCACTCCAATTCTCGCATATTCTCTACGAGAAAAACGATTACGTCGCTACGCTGACGATCAATCGCCCCGAGGTATTGAACTGCCTCAATCTCACAACGCTCCGCGAGATGATGATCGCGATCGAGGATGCTTCGTGGGATGATGATATCGCTGTGCTCGTGGTAACTGGCGCGGGTGACGTCGCATTCTCCACTGGCGCGGACCTTGCCGAGCAGGAGGAATTCTTCATTGGTAATCCTAACGATTATTACAAGTGGATGCGCGTCTTTATCGAGATGCACGAGCGCCTTCGTAATATCGGTAAACCAACGATCGCTCGGCTGAACGGTATGGTCGTTGGCGGCGGCAATGAAGTGAATATCTCCTGCGATCTTGCTATTGCGGCAGACCACATTATCATTAAACAAGTGGGAGCCGCTCGGGGAAGTGTTGCCGCGGCGGGTGCAACTCAGTGGCTCCCACTGATGGTTGGTGAACGCCGAGCTCGGGAGATACTCTATCTCTGTGAAGACATTCCGGCCGAGAAAGCTCTTCAGTGGGGGCTGGTCAATGAGGTGGTCCCGAAAGAAGACCTCGACCGCGCCGTTGCCCGCCTCTGCGAGAAGCTATACAATAAGCTTCCCGAATGCCTCCGCTATACCAAGCAGAACCTCAACTTCTGGAAGGACTTTTCGTGGCATATGACGATCGGCCAGGCGCGTGACTGGCTATCGATCCATAATTTGTCGCCGGAAGTAAGCGAGGGTATCAGCGCCTTTACGGAGAAGCGGCCCGTCAATTATAAGAAGATCCGGAAGAAACAATAACCAAACACTGCATTATGATTTAGACGGTTCGGGATACCCGGCCGTCTATTTTGTTATAATTTCTTTCTTCCGACGTTAAACGTTTAGCTCACTTCTTCCATCGAAGAAGAGCGTAGGTGTCGTTCGTTTATTTGGCGAAGTGCCGTCGCCTGCTGTAGATATTCCGTCAATATTCGTATGGAGAAGAGAGGTCGTCTTTTATTAGTACTATTATTATTTTTCATTAGCGAGGCGTTCGGCGCGAACCGCTCATCTGGCGTCATCGATCAATATCCGATCCCAGGTGCGCTTCACGTTCCACTCGAATCCAATATCGGTATTCACGCTCGTGCAGCGTTTGACCCGTCGCAATTAGGAGAAGAGGTTTTCCTTGTTATTGGGAGCAGATCAGGACAGCATACCGTCCTGCTTACCGTTAGCGACGATCGGAGAACACTGATCTGTCATCCTCTTACTCCATTCGCGCTTGATGAAGAGGTAAGAGTGATGATGTCCACACGATTATTGGGCGGTGAGTCTGTGAGTGATTCGTTCAGCTTCCACACCGTGCACTATTCTTCGCGGGATGGATTCACTCCGCCTGTCTTAGCACTCCTGCGTCAGCACTCGATTCAACACAAGTTGCAAGAACAGGTTGAAGACGAAGATACACTGCCCCAGGTTATTGTCACGAACGATAGTGGCACACCGGGTACGATCTATCTTGCGAACGGCGGTTTTCCTCGACTGAATGATAGCTGCTACCTGCTCAACCTTAATGAGCACGGATCGATCGTAAAAGACCGAAAACTTTCTGGCTCGTATGGCCTGGACTTTAAGCGCCAACCCAATGGCATGCTCACTTACTTCGACTATGGCGCTCTAAAATTCTACGGACTGGATACTAATTGGAATATCGTCGATAGCTTTGCGGTATCGGATGGATATTTGCCGGACGATCACGAACTGATGATCCTGCCGAATGGCCACTATGCATTGATCGCTATCTCTCGTGACCAGATAGATATGCGGCACTATGTGACAGGCGGCGATTCGGCAGCGATCGTACAGGGCAATGTGATCGAAATATTCGATCGGAGCAAGAATAATATTTTTCAGTGGCGCGGCATCGACCATTACGATCCGGGTGATGCGATCCACGAGTTTTTGGTGGGCGAAGTTATCGACTTTGAGCATGCCAACTCCCTCGATTTCGACTCTGTAGGCAACCTCATTCTTTCGAACCGTCATCTCTGCGAGATCACAAAGATAAATAGTGAGACGGGAGATATAATATGGCGATTTGGAGGTGCTCACAATCAGTTTGCCCTCCTGAATGACTCCGTGTGGTTCTCCTATCAACATTCGGTGAAGCTCATGCCGAACGGCCACCTATTGTTCATGGATAACAGCAATTACGATTCGGTGATCGGTGTGCCGGGATATTTTCAAAAGAGCCGCGCGGTCGAATACGAACTCGATACTGCAGCGAAGACCGCAACGCTGGTATGGCAATATCATCACTCGCCGGAGATCTTTACCGACGCCATGGGCAGCGTTGAGCGACTGCCGAATGGCAACACGTTCATTGGCTGGGGTGAGTATCCGATCGCGATCACCGAGGTACGACCCGATACGTCGACCGCCTTCGAAATGATACTTGGATTAGGTGATTATTCTTATCGCGCATACAAGTACGTTGGCACCCATTCCGATTCATTACAGGACGTGGTCCAAATTAATACCCCGCAACCCAATTCATTTCACATTGAAGTCAACACTTTGCAAAATAGAGTGAATGCGAGCTTTTCATTGGTCGAACCACAAGCCCTGACCGTGATCGTTACGGATGTTCTTGGGCGAGAGATATTCATGATGACGGCCTCGGAATCGACCGGTGATCACTCGGTCGCCCTGCCTTCAACATTGGCTACAGGCTGCTATTTTTGCACTTTCCGCCCCGAGAGAGGCAATCCAACAACACTGCCGTTCACGATCTCACAGTAAGTATTCATAGCATCCGCCGCGATAGCTGGAGCCGTTACTGCTCTTTTTGAGTCGGCTCGAGCAATTTTAGCATTGCTGGCCCGTGCTTTGATACCAACAGCGCGTTTATCCCATCGTGGGCATAGCATTGGCATGAATATTAGCTGAGTACTCTTCGATATGTTCTCGAACGGTAGTAATACTGCTGTCATGTATGATTTCGTAGCACGCAGCAGCTCATCTTCTCTCGGCTCAAACGATCAATCACCCTCGCTGGGATCCGCGAATGCTCTGTCATCCAACGACTCTAATGGGCAAACGGAGAACCACCCCAATGGATACTCTTCGAACGGGCATAGCTCCAATGGACACGCATTAAATGGACATGCGTCCAACGGACATGCGTCGAACGGACAAAATGGTCATGCATCAAATGGACAAATGCTAAGCGGCGAATTGTCCAATGAGCACTCAGTAAATGGAGAGTCGGCCAATGGCCAAGTGACCAGCAATGAGTCATCCCTCCCTGCAAATAGCAGGAATATGCTACCACAATTTACAAACCCCTTTGCAGCCTGTAATTTTATCGTCACCTGGGACGGAGAGGACGTTCGCGCCGTCTTCGAGGCCATTAAGGTCGCGCGCTCGTCCGGCGACCGATTTATCCAGGACAAATTGATCGAGTATATTCTCAATATCCCGTTCCGCAATCCTCGCCCCGACGATATTCCAGCTTTTGTAGGTAAACCCATTTGGGCCGTCGATAGACATGGCTTTGCGCTCGTAGGTATGCCTGGCGCTGAAATAATTGTCTCTGTCGAATCTCTTCGCCAACAACTGAATAGCGGCAAATCCGTCGTTTAGCACGAATTCATCTTTTGCATCTTGTAGTTAAGAGATGAAGAGTTGGATGTTGTATCCATCGCTTGCCTTTTATCTATTATCATCTGCTGTGATAATTGGGTTCTTATTTACTATTTGTTAATTCGTACTTATTAATTACACGGTGCAGCGTCGTTTCGAAGATCTGGGAATCGGCACGAAAGCAGCCGAATCGAAAGTCCGGTTGCTCAATCGCGATGGTTCGTTCAACGTCCGCCGCAAGGGACTGCCATTCCTCACCTGGTTTAGTGGATATCACTATCTCATTTCCCTGCCATGGTGGAAATTCAATCTGATCATTCTATTCGGCTATATTGCGATCAATGCGCTCTTTGGCGCTATCTATTTCGCCGTGGGGCTGGACCAAATGGCCGGGATCGATGGACATACCGGGTTCGAGCAATACCTCGAGTGTGTGTTCTTTAGCACGCAGACGTTCACCACGGTCGGTTTTGGCCGCACTGCGCCTGTCGGGATTGGCGCAAACATCGTCGCATCCCTCGAAGCACTTGCCGGACTCGTAACGCTTGCTTTTGGGACCGGCTTACTCTACGGACGCTTCTCGCGCCCGGTAGCGAAGATCATGTTCAGCGAACATGCCGTGATCGCACCCTATGAAGGCATTAACGGATTTATGTTTCGAGTCGCGAACCAGCGCAAAAATCAGCTTATCGATGTTAACACGACCGTGACTCTCAGCAGACTCGAGTCTCATAATGGCACACCGGCTCGCAGATTTCACGTCCTCGAGCTTGAACGCAAACAAGTTACATTCTTTCATTTGAGCTGGACTGTCGTACATCCCATCGACGAATCGAGTCCACTGTATGGCGTAACCCAGGATCAACTCGAAGCTTCGGATGCTGAATTCCTTATTGTCATGCGCGCCTTCGACGACACCTTCTCGCAGACCGTTCATGCCCGCACCTCGTACAAAGCAAAAGAAGTGGTGTTCGGACACAAGTTCAAAGGCATCATCAATATCGGCCAGGACGGTATGACCGAGATCGAGCTCGACAAACTGCACGACCACGAACAGGTCTAACGGTGAATAGTGAGTGGAGAGTGGTGAATGGAGAACTGCTGTCGTTTAAGTCATGGCTTTAGGTCCAGCTTAGCATTACCGCTGGCTAAGTCAACCGGGACGGAAACCTGTACGTGACTTATCAACCACTTGCCATTCACCTTGCGGTAACCGGCTGTCCAACGCAGCCACATGTTAGTCTTCCGGCCATTCTTCATCGTTGCGTCCAAATGGACGAGGCTATGGCTAAACGCTACATCGTCACCGGCCGCTATACTAAGATCGCGGACTTCATAGCCGATCGGGCTCTGGTATAAATTGAAGAATTCCTGCCACGGCTTGCGGTATGCCTGAGCTCCGACATATTCGAGAGGCGGAATAACATCAAAGGCAACGAAATCAGGAGCATAGACCGAGAGAACGCCCTCGATATCCGAGGCACGAATTGCTGTTACGTACTTCTCGATAAGCGCGCGAATTGCGGCTTCGTTATTCGTTCTCTCTCCCCCGGCACTCATAGTATCCACCGAACTTATGGATGAGTCGCTATTTGCTTCATTCGATCGCCGCGAACAACCCGCTATACATACAACGATGCAAAGAATAACGCATACTTTGAATTTCATTAGCGGCCTGCGGACTTTTACCTCTTACTTCTTACCTATTAACTCTACAGTGCCATCTTCCGGCATTCCTCCGCGCAGCGGAAGCACGCTTCTGCACAGCGCTGACAATGCTCGTGCTTATGCTTCTTGCATTCTACGCCACACGTCTGGCACAGCTCAGCGCAAAGGGCGCATAGCTGCTTGGCGAACTCCGAGCCTTGCGACATCCACTTGATGGCAAGCAGGCACAGGTCCGCGCAGTTCTGGTCGAGTTCGATACAACGGACAAGCGCACGCGGGTTGGACTCCATAAGGCAAGCGTGCGCACAATGCGCACACTCCTGAGTGCACCGGTTACATGCTTCGATGCAGGATTGATAGACATCGTGCATAGCTGAGCTCCGCAAAAGCTATGTGCTTGCACAAATGGGGTGCCTGAATCTAATGAATGACACTCGTTTTGTAATCCTTTTCGAAATAGGACACCACACGTAAGAAATACTCCTCATCATCTTTGGGAATCAGAGTAGCAAGATCCGCCCCTGGAACAGTTAGGAAGAAAGCTGGAAGTCCAATAATACTTTCACCATTTTGAGGTTCAAGATTAATAGACTTTGAACCGTAATGCAAATCGATTAACGGGCCACTCCTTTCGTCTGCCTCCGAAGCCAAAACATGATTATTATTTGGCTGAATTAGCCCTAGTTCTGTACATAACATTATATCGGACGTCGCAATACCAAATGCCTCTGCGTTAAGACGACTCTTAATAAGTATTGAAGTGTCTGGGCTAGACGTAAGAACATGCTTAGAAACACCAGCAAAAACTGTTGCTTCAGCTTTCGAAAGTTGTTTTAACACTTCCATTGTCCTTAAGCTATAGCTGCCAGGACGAATTACTTCTCCTCGTAGAATAAGTGCCCATAGCTTCTGCATATCCTCGTCTGAAATATCTTGAACGATACCAAAGAAGCGGGTTATCCAATCAGCATTAACAGGCCCTTCAGAAGCGTCGTCTGGACTATTTTGGAGAGAAAGAACGGCCTTATCGACAACCGCTTCAGAATTTAATTGTCAGACTTCTTCCAATTTAGCAACGCGAAGTGTAGTCCTTTCATGCAAAGACAGTGGATTGTCATTCGCTTCTGCGAGCACTTGAACTTCCGCACCAACAACCTGCAATGATGCTGAAGTAATAGCTGCCGTATTCTGTAATGTTGAATCAAACTCACGCAAAACCTCAAGAGCAGCTTTCCCTCTTTTTTTAATTAACCGAGGCCTGGCACCAGCACCGAACCATGTGCCCACTGCCTCGATTAATTTTCTTATGCTTCGATCTGCAGCAGAAGCGATTTCACCAGTCCCCAATTGATCAGCAATTTTTATCGTATTATTTTTTTCGGCACTCATATTTAAGAATTGCTTTTTTCAAGTCTCAACCCTTTTAAGAAAACGACGTAGCATTATCATTTGCATCAACGCCTCGAATTCTTAATCGTTGACCACAACAACGCAATATATCTCCAAAACAGGATGCAACAGTTGATTCACTCAATAATGCCACTTCGTATTATACTTACCGGCACCAGACGTCTATTGGATAATTTCTGTCGCTGACATGACACGAACGCGACAGAAGCAGCAATACAACAAGCGAACAGGAGAGCTTTCATAACAGAGAGTAAAATAGATGAGGCAAATATACTATGACCGGTGGCGGAATTGACGCGACCAGTGTAAGTAGTCCCCACGCCTCCACCCCCTGCCCCCTCCTCATCCGCTCCGCTTCTGAGGAGGGGGTGTATAGTCGGAAAGATTGGCACACTCGGTCCCCCTCGTGTGGGATGAGTAACTCGGTCCCCCCTCCTCTGGAGTGAAACGGAAGAGGAGGGGGTTAGGGGGTGGAGTTCTCCAGTCTACCTCCGTGGTGGCTATTCCCACCTCCTCCCCACTCTAAAATCAATGGTGTGTCATGGCAAAGGACCTCACCCGCACCTCTACTCGGCGCCGCTTACGTAATGAAGCGACCTTCACCGAGCGGCTCGTTTGGAATTTCCTCAAAGATGCTCAATTAGATGGACGCAAGTTCACGCGGCAAAAAGGCATCGGTCATTTCATTGCCGATTTCTATTGTCCGGAGGAGAAGCTTGCGATCGAACTCGATGGCAGTTCACACGACAGCAACGAAGCAAAGCAACGCGATGCAGATCGCGACGACTACTTCCGCTCGCTCGGCATCCAAGTAATGCGCTTTACCAACGACGAATTTCTTGCTGATTGCGATAGCGTTATTCGGCGGATCCGCGAGACATGGAAGGGTCGAGAGCGCAACGTGGTCCCGCCCTCTCACGGAAGACCGCGAACGACACGAGCACCCAAACGGAGAACCGTCGCGCCTTTGCCGCCGCTCAAGCCAATGCGATGAGCATGCAACGCATGGATGAGAATTCCACCAGTGAGGCAGAGCTACGCCTCCACCCCCTGCCCCCTCCTCATCCGCTCCGCTTCTGAGGAGGGGGTACTACTACTAATGCAATTTGTAATAAAAAATCTGGCCCGAAATATATACCGAATCGGCCGGATTATTGGAGGTCGGCCAGGTATGTATGAAGTAATTCTGCCCAACGGTATCGGCGTTTACGTTATGATCGCTGAACTGGATTTCCCATGCGGTCTGATCGCGATTCGGCCCCACCGCTTCTACCGCTTTGGGTGCCGGAGTATCACTCGAGAACACCAGCGATTCTGAATTGACATGGAATGAGCTTTTAAGGTCATAGAGCGGTGGCATACTTCCATCCTTCTTCGCACGATTGGTATCCGCCCAGCGCCAATAAAGATGAAAAGTCGCCTCGCAGAATTGGCTTCCGTTCGCAACAGGACCGGTTTCGAGCCTGTAGTTTCGACCGATCTGAACGACGACCTGAGAGGCGACATTCTCATAAGGTCCGCAATCAACGCCGACATCGTTGGTCGTTGGACAGCCTGAAAATAGAGAAAGCGAGACAAATGCAAATGAACCGAGCGCTGCGAGTTTTCGAGAATAGTACATAATTCCTCCACGTAAGACGACAATTTAAATCAGGCAACTCAACGAGAGACACACCGAGGCAAATATACAAGAATGTTTGCAGAAATGAATACAATCAGATCATTCGACCGGATTACCTAAAGATCGTTAAAACGACAATCTTTTTCCCGAAATTTTGGAACTCCGATATAGGTGCCTATGTGTTCACCAACTGGAAAATTCGGTAAACGCTTCTGAAGTGTAAAAAGCTATTGGAATCCAAAGGCTAATGCGATCGAGAAAAATGAATAAAAAATTCATAATTGCTGAATTCAATCGAAATTCCAGAGCCATTATGAATATTAAAAGCACACACACAGAAAAGCACCGGAAGCCAGGCAACCCGGTACAGTGCCCTTCCCTTGTGGAGCTTTAAAAAACCGAACTATTACGGGGTTAGAATGTTATTTGGGCGCAATTTTAAGCCCGCAAAAGCGCAAGCCAATGCGGTACAATCAATCACCGTGGGAGACCTGGGAAACCGGGTCGGGACCACTAAACCATAACCTCTATGGCGAAAAAAGTCACAGGATTTATTAAGCTGCAGATTCCGGCCGGTAAGGCAAATCCGGCACCGCCCGTTGGCCCGGCATTGGGCCAAAAGGGTCTTAACATCATGGAGTTCTGCAAACAGTTCAACGCTCGTACCCAAAAGGAAGGCGATTCGATCATCCCGGTCGTTATCACCGTCTACTCGGATAAGAGCTTTACGTTCGTAACGAAGACTCCTCCTGCCGCCTCGCTGATCTTGAAGGCTGCGGGTATCGACAAAGGATCGAAGGAGCCGAACCGCACGAAAGTCGCGAAAGTGAGCAAGGCGGACTTGGAGAAGATCGCAAAGCAAAAGATGAACGACCTCAATGCTGCTTCGGTAGAAGCGGCCATGAGCATGATCGCAGGTACGGCTCGTTCAATGGGTATCACCGTGGAAGGCTAATAGGAGGACAATAACAATGGCACAACACGGAAAGCGTTATAACAATCAGTTGAAGAAGATCGGTTATGCGGATGCACAAGCTAATCGCAAGCCGATAACGATCACGGATGCCGTCGGCAAAGTAAAGCAGACCGCATCGGCGAAGTTTGATGAATCGGTCGATATCGCAATTAACCTTGGAGTCGATCCGCGCAAAGCGGACCAGGCGATCCGCGGTACGGTATCACTCCCACACGGAATTGGTAAGAAGGTGCGTGTTACGGTAGTGACGCGTAACCAGGAAGCAGCAGCTCTCGCGGCCGGTGCTGACGAAGCCGGTTTCGAGCCGATCCTCGAGAAGATCCGCGGTGGTTGGACCGATACAGACGTCATCATTGCAACGCCGGAAGTCATGGCTGAGCTTGGTAAGCTCGGTCGTGTCTTGGGACCTCGCGGCCTCATGCCGAACCCGAAATCGGGTACGGTCACGCAGGACGTCGCGACGGCGGTAAAGGAAGTAAAAGCTGGTAAGATCGAGTACCGAGTCGATAAGGGCGGCAATGTCCACGCCTCGGTGGGTAAAGCATCGTTCGATGCGCCGAAGCTCGTCGATAACATCAATACCTTCCTGGCGACGATCATTCGTGCAAAGCCGGCAACGGCGAAAGGCCAGTTCGTGAAGTCGGTAGCGATATCGACCACGATGGGTCCGAGCGTGAAGATCGACGCGACCGAGGCGATCAAAGCGCACGCGTAAGGTCGGCTACCACGATCGACTCGATCAGTTGAAAATTGAAATGGGCCGGTAACTGGCTCAGCAAGTGCATAAGCTCTGCGAGGAATCGTAGAGCTTATGGCTTTTTATAACGACGACACCAGCAAAAGTGAAGATATCTGGCGTACCTTCCGCCGGACGCTGGTCGTTGTAGCAGTGCTGGTCATAGTCACGCTGTTCTGGATAGCGCACGAGGTCTTCCTGCTGCTATTTGCAGGACTGCTATTCGGAATCCTCCTCGATGGCCTGGCGGCGATCGTTGCAAAGTATTCGAAGCTGAGCCGCCCATGGGCACTGACGGTAACGGTGCTAACGCTGCTATTCGTAACGGTGGCAGTAGTGAATGGGATAGCGCCTGGTGTTGGCGAGCAAGTAACCGAATTGCAAACGGCGCTGCCCCGTTCGATAGCACGATTGAAAGATTTCCTGAATCAGTATACGCTAGGAGCGGCATTACTCGCGAACCTTCCGAATCTTCAGGACTTAAGCGGTGAAGCTGGTTCGCTACTGGTAAAATTGACCGGAGCCGTATCGGCAACAGTGAATATCCTGATACGAGTAATACTGGTAATTGTGATCGGCATCTTCGCTGCAGCAGAGCCGCAGAGCTATCGCGGGGCCTTCCTGAAGCTCTTTGCACCCAGATATCATGAGCGAATCCACGATATTATGCATGCGGTACATGACCGAATTTGGTGGTGGCTCGTAAGCGTTGGCGGCTCGATGCTCTCGATCAGCATTCTGGCCTTTATCGGTTTAAAAACATTGGGCGTGCATCCCGCATTGACCTTGGCATTGCTTACCGGCTTGCTGACCTTTATTCCGAATTTTGGTCCGATACTAAGTGCAGTGCTGCCTGTGCTGATCGGATTGATGCAGAGCCCTGGCAAAGCCGTGGCGGTGATCGTTGTATACGTTATCATCCAATTTTTGGAAGCGCATTTAGTGACTCCCTTGATCCAACGCCGAACGATTCGAATGCCTCCTATCCTCGGCATCTCTGCGCAGCTTACATTTAGCCTCCTCTTCGGCTTTATGGGGCTTATTCTGGCAGCACCGCTGATGGCGAGTCTTCTCGCAATTATGGCGAGTATTTCGAAAGATCGAGAAACAGTAGCAAAACAGACAGTTTTGGCAAAACCCAAACTATAGCATCTTCTCAGAATTTGTTTACATTTGCAAGGCCGTTCAGCGACTTACGTAACGGCTGCATCAAACTATGGTAATTATTAGATGACCGTAAATTGATGTAAAATAGAACTACCAGCGGAGTAAAGCGAGCTAACTCATCCGTTGTAATTCATGTAAGGAAGTCGGGAAGACTTTTTCTCCTAATACATGCCCCGTCAGTTAAACGAACAAAATCCAATGATAGCCCAGCCGACCACTCGGTGGACGCTGCTGCGTACGATAACGGGGATAGCAGGTTTTGCATTGGGGCTATGGCTGCTGGTTAACCTCATCCGTTCCAATGATTTTTCGAATGCGCCCGCGATATTGTGGAATATCGGCTTTTGGTCGATTCTCTTCATCTTAATTCCTTATAGTCTTGCTTCAATGCTGGATGCGGAAGCCTGGAGAAGAATGCTCTCGACTGGTGCGCGCATTCCATTTCGAAAAATATTTAGGATCCGGACGGGTAGCGAGGCATTGGTTATTACCGTTCCGCTTGGTTCTATTCTTTCGGACCCATTTAAGGGATGGATGCTAAAACGCGAATTCGCCCTTCCCTATTCAACGACAGCAGCCAGCATCGTATTTCGTAAAGCTTTACTCGGCCTTTCGCAAGGTTTGATAGCGGTCTTTATTGCCCTCGTTGCGCTGTGTTTACCGTCTCAATTTGAGTCAGCTGCGCTTGGAAAAACAGTCGTTTGGTCATTATTTTTCATCGGGGTTGGTATTGCGGTGGTTTACGGCCTATTAATTGCACTCATCAGTTACGGTTCGTTCGTCGACCGGCTGCATGGGTGGCTCGCACGTTTGCCATTGAAGCGTATTGCAGTTTGGTTTGAACGAAAAGAACCACAATTTCGAGAATGCAACGCTCACCTCGCGTCTTTTCGCGGCTGGCGACCAATCTTTTCCGCGATCGCGACTTACGTGCTCCTGTGGAGCATCGAGGATTTAGAGACGATAGTTATTGTGCTAATTCTTGGAGCGAATTTAACCATTCCACAAACGCTGGTAATGGAAGCTGCTTGTGTCCTTGTGCGGACAGCCGCTCCAATGGTACCAGGAGGAATAGGTATTCAGGATACAGGTTATGTCAGCATGTTAGTAGCGAACGGCAATTCTCCTTCGCTGGCTGCGGCATTCCTTGTACTCAAACGATTTCGAGAGCTGGTGTGGGCAGGACTTGGCTATTTCTTAATAGCAGTGTCAAAACAGAAGAAACGATCGGCGGAATTTGATCGAGAAGAAGAACTTGCTCACACAGAGAATTCGACCGTTCCAGTTACGGAAAACTTGTAATGCCTTCATCGGAAAAAGCCGGACGAATTCTATTTATTTGCGGGTCGATGAATCAGACTACGCAGATGCATAAGATCGCGCAAGAGCTGCCGGAGTATGAGCATGCGTTTACCCCCTACTATACCGATGGCGTTCTCGAACGTCTTCGCCGATGGGGGTGGTTAAATTTCACGATTCTTGGCCAAAGAAGTGCGGGGCGAGCGCTCAATTATTTACACGAGAACGAACTCGAAGTCGATTATCAGGGAAAAGCGGGTAACTACGACCTTGTACTGACCTGTGCAGACCTTATTATTCCGCACAATATTCGAGAGAAACCGATCATTCTGATTCAAGAAGGAATGACCGATCCGGAAAATTGGGTATACAAGTTGGTTCGGCACAGCCATATCCTTCCTCGATGGGTGGCAAGCACTTCGATGATGGGGTTGAGCGGATATTATGCACGGTTTTGCGTTGCCAGCGAAGCGTATCGCCAACTCTTCATTCGCAAAGGCGCGCCAGGGCATCAGATCGTCGTCACTGGTATTCCTAACTTTGATGATTGCGCCAAGCACCTGGAGAATAATTTCCAGCACAAAGATTATTTCCTCGTGTGCACGTCCGATATGCGCGAGACTTTTATGCCAGAGAATCGTAAAGGATTTATCGAGAAGGCAGTAAGACTCGCGAATGGCAGGCAGCTACTCTTTAAACTGCATCCGAATGAGAATTGGGAACGCGCAACGAAAGAGATCGAACAATATGCGCCGGGCTCTCTCGTCTACACATCGGGCAGCACCGATCACATGATCGCAAATTGCTCTGGTTTCCTAACCCACTATTCTTCCACCGTATACGTCGCATTGGCATTGGGTAAAGAGGTCCATTGCGATCTCGATGTGAAGGAATTGCGAAAGCTCTTACCTTTGCAAAATTGGTCTGCTGCAAAGAACATTGCTCGAGTATGCCGCGAAGTTCTTGCAGAAGCAGCAGAACAACGAATGCAGTCGAGTGCTATTACTTACAACTTTTCGAGAAATCCCCTTCAGTGGGCGCGCGCCTTTTATCGCGGATTGCGTACATCAGCAGAATGAATACGATCATTTGCATACAAGCTCGAACTTCGTCTTCGAGATTGCCCGGTAAAGTATTAAAACCGTTAGCCGGCGCAACACTTCTCGAACGAATGATCGAACGCGTTAAAGCTGCCACCATTACGGCTGAGATCGTAGTGCTGACTTCACATCAGTCCGAAGATGATCCGATTGTGCAAATAGCTCAGAAGTTGGGAGTACGCTGCTTTCGCGGACATTTAACCGACCTTTTGGATAGACATTATCAGGCTGCCGTACAATTTGAAGCAGATACCGTTGCCAAGATACCCAGTGATTGCCCTCTGATAGATCCACAAATTATCCGCACTGTCTTCGATAAATTTAACGAAGGTGGTTGCGATTATGTGAGCAATCTACACCCTGCCACCTACCCTGATGGTAACGATGTGGAGATATTTACTTCTGACGCCTTAGAAGAGGCTTGGAGAGATGGCAAGCTGGATTACGAGCGGGAGCATACTACACCTTTTATGTGGGAACAGCCAGAGCGTTTCCGGATCGGGAACGTCGAATGGGAATCGGGGCTCGACCTCTCGATGACGCACCGTTGGACGATCGATTATCCGGAGGATTACGAATTTATTCGTTCAGTTTACGATCGCTTATGGTCGCCAGAACATTCGATCTTCACGATGGAAGATATTCTTGAGCTACTGGCACAATATCCAGAACTTGCTGCTATCAATGCGAAGTATGTTGGCGTAAATTGGTACCGTCATCATCTTGGCTCGTTACAAACGATCGGACCAGAACAGACAAAAATTCTTGAACCCAACAGTGTATTGCAATGACACCATTAAGCGAAACGCGAATTAAAGAGCTCGAATCACTTGCTCTTCGGGTGCGCGAGCATATTATTCGAATGTCGACTGGTGGCGGATGCTTTATTGGAGCATCTCTGTCCTGTGCGGACCTCATCGTTTATCTTTACAGTGAAGTGCTTACTATTTCGCCGGATAAGATCCACGATCCCAACAGGGATTATTTCCTGCTCTCGAAAGGGCACGACGTACCAGCCCTCTATGGGACACTCGCTGAACTCGGCTACTTTCCCAAAGGACGCCTGAAAAATCATCTTAGTGTGAACGATAGTATTTATTGGCATCCTAACCGCGGGATCCCTGCAATTGAATTTCATTCCGGGTCGCTTGGCCACCTTCTTTCTGTCGCAATTGGAATTGCAATGGATATTCGGTTGCGGAAGACAAGCAACCGCGTATTCGTAATACTTGGGGATGGTGAATTAAATGAAGGTTCGGTGTGGGAAGGAATGCTTACGGCCGCGGCGTATAAGCTTGATAATTTGATCGCCATCGTTGACCGCAATCAATTCCAGGCAAATATTCGGACGGAAGAATTGATACCGCTTGAACCGCTTGCTCCAAAATTCGAAGCAATGGGCTGGCTTACCTATCATACGGATGGACACGATTTTGCAGCCCTTCACAAAACTTTCTCCGATATGCCGTCCAAAACTGGTAAGCCCTCCATTGTTATTGCCGATACAATGCGAGGGAAGGGATTACCCAGTATTGAGCAACGAGCCGACCGATGGTTTGTCAATTTCTCGCAAGAAGAAATTGCTATGCTCCTGGACGAATTACATGGTGAGAAGAGCGCTGAACTCACATCGGAAACATTAATGGTACGATGAGAACCTACGAAGAAGTTTTATTGGAATGCGCGTTACGCGATGAGCGCATTATCGTCATGACGGCGGAAAATCGTGCCGCGATACGCAACATGCCACCAAAGCTAGGCGAGCGATTCATCGATGTAGGCATTGCAGAACAAACAATGATCGGTGCCGCCGCCGGGCTCGCGTTACGTGGTAGAATTCCCATCGTCCACGCGCTTGCAACATTCCTGACGTTCCGCGCCTATGAGTTTATTCGCGACGACGTTGGCATCGCCGGATTACCTGTCAAGCTGGTGGGAGGCGTTCCCGGCTTCTTATCGGATGGCAACGGACCGACACATCAGGCTGTCGAAGATGTTTCACTGATGCGTGGAATTCCCGGCATGCAGGTCTTCGCTCCTGCCGATATTGAAGACTTAGCGGCGACGTTGCCACTGATTTTCGAGTCGCCTGCTCCTTGCTATATTCGCTATCCTGCTCCAACGCCAACCAACATCGAGCGTGTTCGCCGTGGAATTGGAGAGGCGGAAGTCATTGCCGCCGGTTCTGACGTAACCATTCTTACATACGGCTTACTCGTACGGGAAGCGATCGTAGCTCGTGAGTTATTAGAACAGCAAGGCATTTCCACCGGTGTGATCGATATTCGTTGGCTGAAGCCGCTGGATGTCGATACCGTACTTAATGCAGTAAGTCGTAGCGGACTCATTGTCACCCTGGAGGATCACTTCCTTACGGGAGGACTCTTTTCGATCTTATCAGAACTGCTGGTCAGTAAATCAATAATATCGCAAGTACTTCCGATCGCTCTGGAAGAACGTTGGTTCAAACCCGCACTTCTTCCGGATGCCCTGGAATACGAAGGTTTCACCGGTAAACAAATTGCTGCTCGGATCGCCAGTCGCCTTACAGTGCGATCCTCAAAAACGAAAGCTCAATCTTTTTCTGAAGTGTAGTATGGCAAATACGGTTCGATCGAATGCAAATTATCCCATCATCACTGAAAGTGATGCTCTCTATAACCGTGCAACGGGACTTATTCCGGCTTACACCCAAACGCTCGCAAAAGGACCTGGGCAATACGTAAACGGCGTCGCACCCAAATACCTGGAACGAGGTCGAGGCTCTCACGTCTGGGACGTCGATGGCAACGAGTATCTCGACTACAATATGGGAATTGGCCCTCTAAGCCTGGGATATTGCTATCCACGCGTTGATGAGGCGATACGGAAGCAGTTGGAGAGTGGCATCACCTTCTCGCAGTCACATCGACTCGAAATAGAGGTCGCTGAACTTATTCGCGATGTAGTGCCGAATGCAGAAATGGTGCGATATAGCAAGACCGGCTGCGACGTCACTTCTGCTGCGGTACGGTTGGCACGCGCATATACAGGGCGAAATACAGTCCTGTGCTGTGGATACCATGGATGGCATGATTGGTATATTTCGGTGACCGATCGCAATCGTGGCATTCCCAATGAGGTTCGAGATCTAACGTACACTTTCAATTACAATGATATTCAATCGTTAATCGACTCGATCGATAGCGATACGGCCTGCGTGATCCTAGAGCCGGTGGTCTTCGAAGCACCCCGCGATAATTTTCTGCAACGTGTAAAAGAGGTCTGTGTAGCCAACGGTACTCTTTTAATATTCGACGAAATGTGGACCGGCTTCCGCCTTGCCATAGGTGGTGCACAAGAATATTTCGGTGTCAAATCTGATCTGCAATGCTTCTCTAAAGCAGTGGCGAATGGGATGCCGATCTCGATCCTCTCTGGCCGCAAAGAGATCATGTCACTATGCGATAAAGACGTCTTCTTCTTTACTACCTTTGGCGGCGAAGCCCTTTCGCTTGCGGCAGCAAAAGCAACGATCGAGGAAATGCGTGAGAAGAATGTATCGGAATATATCGCACGTCAGGGGCGCAAGCTAATAACCGGATACAACGAGATCGCGATAGAATTAGAAATGGCGTATACTCGCGCGTCCGGAATGGATTGCCGCTCCTTAGTTTCATTCGATGCATCCGCCGGAAATCCGCTCGAGATCAAATCGCTGATGCAGCAGGAGCTTATCAAGCGCGGCATCTTGTGGAGCGGCATGCACGTCGTCTCGTTCTCACATACCGATGACGATATTGCTTACACACTTTCTGCTTATCGCGAGGTATTGCCGATCGTACATAGTGCGGTTGAGCGGGGCACCGTGCGCAATGAATTACATGGGACGCCGGTAGAACCGGTATTTCGCAAAACCAGCAACTTCAACACAAAGCCAAAGAAGCTTTCCGTATGAGTGAATTTGAGAGCATTATCCATACACCACTTGCCGAAGTTAACCGGTTGTTTTCTTTGGAAGGGAAAGTAGCGGTGGTCACGGGGGCTCTTGGCCTACTTGGCCGAGAGCATTGTATTGCCCTATCCGGTGCCGGTGCTCATGTGATCGCCCTTGATTTGGACGACGATGGATGCGAAGTTTTTGCTTCGGAGCTTTCGGAACAAACAGCTGCAATGGGTATCGGTACCGATATTACCAACAAGGCCTCGCTGACAAAAGCTTGCGAATATGTGCTCGCTGAATTCGGGCACATTGATGTGCTTGTAAATAATGCTGCGGTTAACGATAAGTTTGAAGATCCGGCCATGGCCGGAGAGCTTTCTCGCTTCGAACATTACCCGTTGGAAGCGTGGAATACCTCACTTGCCGTAAATATCACAGGGACGTTCCTCGCCTCGCAGGTCTTTGGCGTCGAAATGGCGAAGAGTGGTAATGGCAGCATTATCAACGTCGCTTCAACGTATGGCATTGCCGGCCCCGATCAGTCCCTGTATCAGCGGCCCGATGGCTCACAGCCATTTTACAAATCGCCATCCTATTCAACGACCAAAGGAGCGATCATCGCTTTTACGCGCTATCTTGCAGCCTATTGGGGAAGTAGTGGTGTGCGAGTGAACACCCTTTCTCCCGGCGGAGTCGAGAATGGACAGGAAGAGTATTTCCAGCAAAATTATTCTCGGCGGACGATGCTCGGACGCATGGCACAACCGGGAGATTATCGGGGTGCCCTAATCTTTTTAGCCAGTGATGCTTCGAGTTATATGACCGGAGCGAATTTGATCGTAGATGGCGGATGGACCGCCTGGTAAGACACGAGTGAAAAAATTAACAGAGGCCGAAATCAGACGGCGCGCAAAACAAATCAAACTAGTATTAACCGACGTGGATGGCGTCCTAACAGATACGGGAGTCTATTATTCCTCCCGCGGCGAAGAGCTGAAGCGGTTCAGCATTCGCGACGGTATGGGTATGGACCTGTTGCGCGAGCAAGGTATCGACACCGCAATGCTGACTCGCGAAAATTCTTCACGGGTTACTGCGCGATCAAAAAAATTAGGATTGCCGTACTACTTTCCCGGCACCTATAATAAGCTCGAAAAACTACCGGCGATCATGCGCGAAACGGGGCTCGAACTTCACGAACTTGCCTACATCGGCGATGATGTGAATGATCTCGAGATCATGGATAAGATCGCTACGGCAGGTTTAACCGGGTGTCCCGGCGATGCTATGCCTATAGCGCGGAAAGCCGCACACTACGTCGCTAAAGCGCCAGGTGGTAATGGCGCCTTCAGAGATTTTGCAGAATGGATCATGCTCCAGCGGAGCAGAAAGTAAGTTTGTCCGAATAATATCAAGGAGGAATCGGAATATGCAACGCCCAGTAGTCCAAATAGGTAAGCATTTGATTGGTGATGGAGAACCGGTATATATTATTGCTGAAATAGGGATCAATCATAATGGCTCGCTCGATCTGGCCAAGAAGATGATCGATGGCGCTGTCGCAGCAGGCTGCGATGCCGTAAAGTTTCAAAAGCGCACGCCCGAGCTTTGCGTTCCACACGATCAGTGGTATATCGAACGTGACACGCCCTGGGGGCGAATGACGTATATCGACTACAGGCACCGCGTTGAATTCGATCTTGCGGATTATGCCGAGATCGATCGTTATTGCCGGGAAAAGAAGATTGCATGGTTCGCGTCCTGTTGGGATGAACCGAGCGTGGATTTCATCGAAACGTTCGATCCTCCGTGTTATAAGATCGCATCCGCATCCTTAAGCGATGCTGCCTTGTTGGAAAAAACCCGATCGACAGGCAAACCCGTCATGCTATCGACCGGCATGTCGACCATGCAAGAGATCGAAATGGCCGTCTCGCAATTAGGTACCCGCAAGCTATTGCTTGCTCATGCGACATCAACATATCCGTGCCCGCTTGAAGAGTTGAATCTTCGGATGATCACTACGCTTCGCGATCGCTTTCCTATGTGTCCGATCGGTTATTCGGGGCATGAGGTCGGTCTTTCTCCAACATGGGCGGCGGTAGCAATGGGTGCCACATTTGTAGAGCGCCATATCACGCTGGACCGCGCCTTATGGGGATCCGATCAAGCGGCCTCCGTCGAACTTATCGGTTTCAAGCGGCTTGTCGAAAATATTCGCGATATCGAGCAAGCGCTCGGCGATGGCGTTAAGCGCGTTTATGATAGCGAGTTGTCTCAACGTAAGAAGCTTCGCCGTCAGCCATCGGTCTTCGAGCCGGCGCTCGTGAGCGCCAGCGGAACAGCGATTCCTCGCGCATCATAGCTTAATGGTATGACAGGAAATATTCGTTGGATCTCTACGGCCTCCATTGTGATCGGGGCACTCACTATCGTTGCTCTCGAACGATGGCGACCGTATGACAAAGGCCAGCGATTTCTCCGTAAGCAATTTTTCAACGATCTTATTATGTATGGTATCGCACAAAGTTATGTGTGCGCTCTTATCATTTCCTGGGTCATTGAACATATTCCATTCTTTACTCATATTTCAAAACTTGGTCTGGTCTCTAATTGGCCGATAATGGCGCAGTTAGGCTTTTTCCTGGTCGAGCACGACCTTTATATCTACTGGTTTCATCGGTGGCAGCATCACTCCTCCGTTCTCTGGCGGATCCATGAGGCTCACCATGCAACGGATGAAGTGGACTGGCTCTCCGGAGCGCGATCGCATACGATCGAGATCCTGATCAATCAGGGGATCGAGTTCGGAGCGTTAATAGTCCTGGGAGCGTCGCCGGCTGTAATAGTGATCAAGGGAGCGATGGATGCCGTGTGGGGAATGTACATTCATTCCAATTTTGATGTCCATTCCGGCAAATGGCAGCGCCTGATCAACGGACCGGAGATGCACCGCTGGCACCATGCGACCGATGCGGAAGCACATAATCGCAACTACTCGACAAAACTGGCAGTCTGGGACTGGTTATTTGGTACCGCCTACCTACCAACAGCGAAAAAGCCGACATCTTACGGTCTTGGAGATATCGGCTTCCCTACTAACTATTTTTTACAACACACCTTCGCGTTCCGGCGGTTTTAATAGACGGCATACACGCGTACAGTATCGTACAGCGGCGTAACATTATGGTAGAGATGATAGATCGCGATCCAGGCGCTATCTCGTCCCGATGTTTTAATACTGGAAGGAATTATCGTCGCTTGCAGCGTATGGCTGTTTATAGTAGAATTTACTGACTCTAAAAAGCTAAAATGTATCAGGTTAGTATCGCCGCCGGTAGTAAAGCTCATAGAGAATGAGCATCCACACGTAAGTTTGATAGCGGTCGTTTTGGAGGAATCTGTTCTCGTTAAATTAAGGGTTGCATTGTCCGAGACCAATTTTGTCGTATCCACTTCGGTGGTCGCGCTTGGAGTGCACGAGTTCGAGCTTATGACAACTAAAAATGCAAATGCAGCGATCAACAAGGCACCCAGGGTATTCTTCATACTAAATGGGAATGAGAACAATAAATCGGATTTTTCTCCCGAAAACGAGGTTATTCCAATGAATAGAAAACGTCTGAACCGGCTTTGGTTACAAGAGTAACATCCAGAATTAATTAGAATTCATTGTTTAAGTCGTCTATGGAAGAAGTCCGGTTATCAGTTGAAAACATTTCGAACAGTTTAAGAGAACTCGCTGGGTGGCATTTCGATCCATCAAATAACACAATAGAGAAATCCTATACTCGAAAAAATTTTGTGGATGCTGTGAGCTTTATACAAGCGATCGTACCGATCGCTGAAAAGAACGATCATCATCCCGACATTTTACTTTCGGACTATAAGAAAGTAACGATCATGCTTTCGACTCACTCCGCAGGAGGTGTGACTCAAAAGGATTTTGAACTTGCACGTGAAATTGATAAATTACAGTAGCACCAAGATTGCTGTTACTCTCTCGTTATTGTTGCTCTCCTTCGGTCCTGTGCGCGCACAGGACCTTGCGAGCGAGGTTCCTCACGATACGCTTATCAAATACGGAGTCTATGATGGCGACCGGCTTCCTCCCTCGTTTCATGCCGGCCGTCGAGCGCTTTTACTCGACTCCATGGCGTCACATTCCGTTGCAGTTCTCTTTGCGACTCCGGAAAAAACTCGATCAAACGATATTACATACGAATATCATCAAGACCCTGACTTTTATTACTTGACAGGTTGCTGGGAACCCGGCTCTGCTTTAGTTTTAAGTAAAGACGGTATTGCGTTAGCAAACGGTCAAACGGTGCATGAGATGCTGTTCGTGCGAGATCGTAATCCAGCAGCCGAGACCTGGACCGGCTACCGGTTAGGGCCTCAGGGAGCGTTATCCGCCCTACACGTTGCTTCAGCATACTCGATCGATAGCTTGCCTGATCTTCTCACAAGAATATTGCCCAATACCCAGATACTATATTATAATCCACATTATGGAAAACCTCGCGAATTGATTCGGGATACTTTATTGCTATCTGATACCGAGGCACGAGCGATCGTCCACAATAATTTTCCTAACCTCTCGATATTAACCACACTACACCAACTCCTTGCGCGATTTCGTGCCGTTAAAACTCCGGAAGAGCTTCGGCTTATGCGCAAGGCAATCTCTATCTCGAACGAAGCGCATAATGCGGTCATTCGGGACGCCAGGCCGGGATGGTATGAGTACCAAATTCAGGCGGAAGCTGAAGATATCTTCACTAAGAATGGGGCTGAGTATACTGCCTATCCGTGTATTGTCGGCAGCGGGCCTAATTCTACCATTTTACATTATGAGACGAACCGCCGCAAGACCGAATCAGGAGATTTTATCGAAATGGATATGGGGGCGGAGTATCACGGCTACTCAGCCGATGTTACCCGTAGCTTCCCCATTAACGGCACGTTTACTCCGGAACAGCGCAAGATCTATGAGATTGTTTTGGCCGCACAAGATAGCGGCATTAAGGCCTGCGTTACCGGAGCACCGTTTCGGGCTGCCCATTTTGCAGCAGTAAAGGTCATTACGGATGGTCTCCTAAAACTGGGTATTATTTATGATTCAGCCGATTACCGCCGATACTTTATGCACGGTACATCACATTATCTGGGCTTGGACGTGCACGATGCTGGCCTTTACGGGCCATTAGAGCCTGGCAATGTGCTTACCGTAGAGCCCGGTATTTACATACCGGCCGGCAGCCCCTGCGACCCAAAGTGGTGGAACATTGGTTGCCGTATTGAAGATGATATTCTCGTGACCGCTCACGGACCTGAAAATCTTTCTTCTAATTCGCCCCGCACTATTGCCGCTCTCGAGCGGCTCCTGTCGGAATCGCGCCTTCAATTGCATACGAAAAAATGACGGCCTCTTTTCATAAAGTTATAAGCCGGATCGGTGGATTCGCCACTGTACTTCTTCTCTGCTCGACGATCGTTCACGCTCAGGAAAGCATTGAGCATACGTCCCCATTTGCACATGGTGCCGGGCGTACGTATGCAATTACCAGCCGTGGTTTGGATGCTGTAGGACTTAACCCTTCGCTTCTTGCTCTTGGCACGCCTCGTACCTGGGAGCTTTCGATCGTTCCTATATCTTCTTTTGGTATCAACGCCGGCCCAAGCTTTTCTCAGATCAATGCTATTGCGAGCGGCTTCACCGACTCTGCTCTTGCATCACAGGTGCTCACTGCGGATTCGATCACACGGGGCGATTCCGTTCGCATTTCGCTTGCCAATCTTTTAGGTGGTAATAAACTTTCCAGTACCGCCGACCTCAGAATTTTCGGACTCTCTTATTACAATCCCAATTTTGGAACGCTGGCTCTTACTGGGTCACTGCATGCAGCCGTTCGGTCGGATATTCCTGATGCATTTTTAAATTATGTTTCTCTTGGTTTTATTAGCAGACTCATCCAAGGTTTCCATCTTCCCACCCAGCAGGTGGACCTGCAAGCGATCTGGTACGGAGACTACTCCCTGAGTTATGCAAAATGTCTTGTTGGAGAGAACGGATCTGGGGATTTGCAATTATTAGGTGGTGCTGCCTTAAAATACCTGATGGGTATCGGTTATTTGCGGATGGACCCTAATTCCACGTTCGCGATCAACGATATGAATGGTCAGCAGTACCAGCCCAATGGTGGCGCACGATTTTCCGTCAATTATAAGATTACTTCCTCTTATCCGGATATTTTTAATCCGAATCATCTTCCCAATGGGTTTTCTTCGGATCTTCTTGTGAATGCTTCTGCCGGTTCCGGTATTGGAGGAGACATCGGTTTTACCCTCGGCTTTTATGATAGCGTACAGCACTCCCCGTGGCAATGCGCGATCAGTGTCACTGATATTGGCAGCATTACCTGGAATAAAAACACTTATGTAAGGTCGGCCGATACTTCGATCAACGTTGGATTCGGCTCTCTCGGCAGCAGAGATACCGTTAACTCCAAGCTTCAGACATTGGGTGGTAAACTCGATACAAACGCAGCAGCCTTCTCAAGTTCACTACCGACCACCTTACATATCGCCGGCGCGATCGATTTTTCTCAAATTGGACTTTCCATTGCCGGTAGCGATGTAGAAGCTGCTGCAGAATACGCTTTAGGACTTACGGATGTTGTCGGATCACCCAATCACGGACGGCTTGGAATCGCTGTCATTCTCGACCATCCCAGCAGCGCTTTTTCCTATCATACCGCTCTCGGGTTTACCACGCAGGACGGTACCAGCGATCTAACTCTGGCTGCAGGACTGGGAATCGCTAATATCGTCCAATTCGACGTTGGTACCGCAGGGCTTACGTCGCTCTTTAAAAGCGATAGCCATAGTGATGTGGTCTTCGGACTAAAGATTCTTTTCTAATTACTGCGTTACGATAAAGCGAGAACTGGCGGTGGCTCTGTCATTTACAAACAACTGACAGATATACATCCCGTTTATAAGCGCCGGAAATTGGTAAGGAATCGAATGAGCGCCTTCATCCAGCATCCCGAGAGGGATGATGCAAACCTCTCGTCCAAGCATATCGTAAATCGCAATATGAGTGTCCCCTGCGCTTGAAGTCGAGAACATGAAGTCATAACCACTTACTTCCTTACTTACAGTAAAAGGCATCGCTTGAGACTGAGATATTCGAACAGCGAGCGTTCTTGGTTCTTCCCCGTCCAAAAGCCAATTATGAGGATCGAAGACCATTACCTGGACCGGCTTCGAAAACGAAAATTGAAACGCCTTGAGGGCTTGATCGTCCCATACTTGAACGATTGTGTCGATACCGACACCTTTAAATTCTAATTCGATCGGCATTGTAAAGAATGGGCTGTATTCCGTCGAGCCTCGCTCGGATATTGCAACTACGGGGTGCAAGCTATCCTTTGCGGCCCACGTCACAGAATAGATAGGATAACCGTCGCCATATACCCATTCGTTAAAGAACCACTTGAGATCACGTCCGCTTGCTTTCTCGACCGCCGCCCGAAAATCTTCAGCCGATGCAACATGATACCGAAGCGGCCCCGTTATATACTCACGAATACATCGGAAAAAAGCAGAATCGCTGCCTAGAATAAAATTCAACATGTGCAGTAGTAGCGCCGCTTTGCTATAGACCAATCGGCCATTGAGCGTATTCGGAACGAGAAGGCTATCTGGTGTGTGCACAGTCCCACCCGGTTGTGAGGTCACATCGCGTTCGTGCCCTTTCATAATAGTATCAAAGCTTACCAAGTGACGAAAATACCCATTGTATTCGTCTGCAATGTACGTAGCAAAGCCTTCATTGAGCCAACAGTCATTCCATGTTTTACAGGTAATAGCATCTCCAAACCACTGGTGGGCCGTTTCATGGGCTACTAACCCAGGATCGGCAGAATTGCAGAAAGAGAGGGTTTGATTTTCCATTCCACCTCCTTCCCATTGTGCAAAACCATATTTCTCATGCCGGAAAGGATACGGTCCGAACCAACGATCGTATAAGTCGAGGATTGTATCGATAATCTTTAATCGGTCGGGCATGGTATCCATCGAAACGGGATATACCCAATGCATAATATAAGTGCTGTCACCATCGGCCCAATGATGCCAATGAGAGATGGTATCTGCAATAGTACACTGAAAAGCCAGCAAATAGTGATCGATCGGATACGATTCATGCCAATAAAATGTCGTCGTTGTGTCATGCTCGACAACGCGAGTTAATATTCCATTCGAAGAGATATTATTAGGTTTTGGACAAGTGAATATTAGATCGGCAGAATCGAGTTTATCGGCGGGATTATCTTTGCAAGGGATCCAATCTTTGGCATTAAACGGCTCGCTACTAGACCATGAAGTGAAGTTGCCAGGAGCCGGCATAAGTTGCGTCGTATGAATAAATCCCCTTCGGTCCGGTGTCGTTGAGAAGCCATGGTAGTAAACCTTAAGAATAAATCGCTCTCCCGGCGCATAGATTCTGCTCAAGGTTACGAATAGCTTGTCACCGATATGCGAGAATGTGGCTGGGCTTCCATTCTCGGTAATCGTATCGACCTGTAGCTGCTCGCGAAGGCTCAGTTGGATAGTTCTGTCGCCTCTTAAAATATTCGCGTGAGACAAAAGCTCAACGTTGCCGGCAATATATTCCGTATCAGGTCGCACGAAGAGATCGAGCTTCATGTAATTTACGTCGAACGAAGAATCCGTATCGAACGGGATGGTATCGGTGACCATTACTGGAAGGCCATAGCTTACACGAGCCAGACTCAGTATAAAAACGAGAATTGCGAGGCGCATGATAAACTAAATAATGCCCCTAGCAAAATAATTCATCCTCATGTGAATCTCTCATCGTGCTCCCCTGTTGGTCGCTCCTTATGGTTAACAATAAGCTCGATTTTTCGTCGTTTATTCATCAGGTTTCTGGGCATGAGTCCTTTATTATCACCACCCACGTCAATCCGGATGGTGATGCATTGGGCTCTGAAATTGGCTTAGCAGAATGGCTTCTCTCCATCGGGAAGCAGGTGCGCATTATCAATCATTCGCCAACCCCTTATAATTATCTGTTCCTGGACCACGAACGTCCGACCATCGAGCAATTTGATGAAGCAAAACATACGGAGTCGATACGTCAGGCGGAGATGATAATGGTACTGGACGTAAACGATCCGGAGCGAACACGATCGTTAGGACCATTCGTGACCTCAGGGAAGCTACCGGTTATTGTGATCGATCATCACCTCAATCCAAAAGAATTCGCTTCGCAGTATTATATTGATACGGAAGCCTGCTCGACCGGCGAACTTATTATGCGGCTGATCGATGCTGCAAAACCAGTGTTGGGTGGTACAATCTCTTCCAAAGGCGCAACGGCACTTTACGTTGCAATTATGACCGACACCGGTAGTTTCCGCTTCCCCAGAACAACGGCAACAGTAATGCGAATGTGTGCTGATCTTATAGAACTCGGAGCAGATCCTGTTGCAACCTACAATGAGGTCTATAACACATCCCCAGCCGGCCGTTTACTTCTCATTCGGGATGCGCTCAATTCACTCGAATACCACTACGATGGCCTGATGGCCTTCCAGCATATTTCGCAAGCCAATTTGCGAGCTGCCGATGCAATGGAGGAGGACGTCGATGGCCTCGTGCAAATGCCCTTTCAGGTTAAAGGTATTGTGATGTCCGTTTTCCTGCTCGAGCTTAAGGAAGGCTGGAAGGTCTCAACACGCTCTAAGAATGATGTTTCAGCAGCACGCTTCGCACAATCGTTTGGTGGCAATGGACATTTTCATGCCGCCGGTGCACGAGTGCATGGTCCTCGCACTTATGAGGAAATGCACAATGCTATCGTCGAGAATGCCGGCAAAATATTGGCTGAAGCCGGGGTTCTTAAACCACAGGTAGCGTGAGGTGCTTCCCAAGCAATTCTTTTACTCCATTAAACACCTGTTCTACCTCGATCGCCCGAACACACAAGAAATGTTCGTCGGGATTTAGCCGATAACACGTGAGTGGCTTCGGCGAGTAGACAAAACAAGGCCGGCAATCAATATCGGTATGGACGATCTTGTATTTCGTCTTCCAGGGATGAACGTAGGTTTCGTTCGTAGGGCCGAAGATCGCGACCGTTGGAAGCTCCAGCGCTCCAGCAATGTGCATAAGCGAGGAATCGTTGGAGACAAACAAATTCAGATTCTTCATCACAGCAGCAGAGTCGAGGATGCTCTTCGTCTCGACCGGAATCACATACTGGCCTGCCCGCTCACGAATGATCGCGTTCGCATCAACGTCATCAGGGCCGCCAAAGAGTAACACCTTTGCATTCAATTCCTTGGTCAACCGCTCTGCCAGCAGTGCAAATTTCTCAGGTGCCCAACGTCGCTTGATGTGATTCTTAAAGAGCGCAGTACCAGCATGAAAGCCAATAAGCAGATCGGAGTTGGTAAATCCCTGACTTGCGATCCAACGTTCTGCGAACTGAGAATGGCCCTCGCTGAGCGGCAACCGCAATTTAGGAAGAGAGGACTCTTTTAGCTCATGCTGAATTCCAATGAGCGACAACAATCGAACATTCTCTTCCACACAATGTAGCGTATCATCTTCGAGGACCGTTTCCGTATTTAGCCAACTCAGGTTCTGCGGGTCTCGACGCCGATAGCGGATCGCAATACGCCGCTTAGCCCCAATAAGGAATGCAATAAGATTGTATTCTCGTCGGTTTTGCGGATAGGTGTTAATAGAAATATCAAATCGCTGTTTTCGAAGATCGGAGACGAACTTCAGTGCGCCGGACTTAGACGCATTCAGAAAGTCATAATGATGTACAGCATCGATATTGGGATCATGTTCGTACATCTCTTTCGTGCTCGTGAACATCACAAACGCGTGTATTTCCGCGTCAGGCTTTGCTTTCCGGAGTAGCTCGATCATCGGCGTGGCCAGGAGGGCATCGCCGATTCCTGGGAGAGCAAGCAGGATGATCTTCTCGCGGGCCATAGCTATGCGGCGGGCGGAGTTGGTGTTTCGCTCGAGCGATGCCCACGAACTACAATGACTGTGAGGCCACCCAAGCTCAACACCAATGTAATGATTGTGATCAGGCTCCCTGTCGCAAACGCCTTTGATTCATATCGTAACGTTACCGTGTGATTGCCTGCCGGGACTTCGACGGCACGCAACGATGTGAAGGCGCGATAAAGTTTTGCAGGTTTATCATCGATATACGCGCGCCAGGATGGATAATAAACTTCCGAGAAGAAGAGTATCGCATTGGAAGACGTCTTTACGGATGTAGTTATCTCGTTGTCACCATATTTTGTGACCGTGGCAGTTGCGTTTGCATCGGGTACACCGAGTGGCTGCTCCAGCGGCTCTTCCAACAACATACGATTACGATAATCGTAGGAGGCATCCGTTTTAAGCCTGGTAAAAGCTTGAGAATCCGGCAAAATATCGGCTTGATAATATAGCTTGACCCGTGGCATGTAGGTTGGCCGCATTGCAAATCCTGGCGCCGAACCAGTAGTGATAGACCACTTCACGTTCATGAGATCCATACTGGCTTCCGGATTTGCCATATCGGGGAATACACGCTGCAATACCAATGGGTCGTATCCCTCGATAAGTTGAATGCGATCGTAAGCGCCCTGATTGCGCTTTAACAGCATCTGGTTACCAAGCCTGGTACGCGCTCGCGATAGTTCTTTTGATTGGTCCTGCTTGAGCGTAGAAATGAGCTCTGGTTGAGAACGATAAGCCTCACGCGGATCATCGGGACTCGCATTAAGAGACATTCCGTAAGTGAAAAGCTCAATAACGGTCGCGACAATGACAAGTCCTGCGAAGAATTGCCCGTTCAGCTTACCAAGATAATGTAGGCCCGTAAGAACGATCAGGGCCAAGACCGGTAGTGTGGCCAAACTTGCAGCCCAGGAGATGGAAGCATTAGCTTCATCAGGTACGCCTTTAAGGAATGAAGAGGCATGCATCATCCCAACAAGAGCGGCAAGCCACGGAAGGATCAGGATCGCACGAGTAATAAGACCTTTCGTACTTCCCCACTTGCTTTCTGTCGTCCTCAACGCATCCGAAAGGCCAACACCGGCAAGTGCTGATGCTGCAAAGCTAAAAAGCATCATCATACGTGCAGGCGTACGGAATTTATCAAAAAGCGGAAGTTGGAAGAATATCTTATAGATAAAGAAGTGGTCGCCCAAAGCGAAAAGGACCGCAAGCAATCCCATACCGGCAAAGAGCGGCACATATTTCTTTTTTCGGTCCATGAGCGCCGCCATGATCGCAAAAAAGAGCGGTAGTACACCAATATAGATCGCTGTCTCCCATGACAGATAGTATGGCCCATTCCAATATGGTACTTTGGCATCAGCGGCTCCGTTCGTCACGCCAAAAAGGCGCGGCATAATAAACGTAAGCAAATGTCCCCAGGTAAGGGATCCATCGAGTGATTTTTCATATGTGATCGTTTCGCGGCGAGAGAGGTCCGCTAATTCCTGCGACGGCAAATACTGGATCGCAAATATTCCAAAGCCGATCACAACCGGCAACGCCATTCGAAGAATATTGCTGATACCAAGTTGCCCACTCTTATGCCGCAGGCGATGAACGATCTCATAAAGCGCGAGCAAGGCAAGGAAAAACGTAAAATAGAGCGTCGATTGCGGGTGCCCTGCCAGGTACATTGCGCCAAGTATCAGCCCTCCCGCTATTGCATGCTTCCAGGAATCGATGCCACGAATAAAAAAGTAAGCAACGAATGGAAAAAGCGCTATATGATAGACGATCATCTGGTGGATCGCCTGCGCTGTGATATAGCCACCAAATCCGTAGGCAATGCCTGCAAACGCTGCGGACCAATCATCGAGATCGAATATCTTCTTCGAAAACCAATACATCCCAAATCCTGCAATGGCGTAGTGCAACAGGATGAACCACTCCATCACGACCGGCGAAAGAAAACCACCGGAGACGAACAGCGATTGAAGAAGATTAAAGGGATACCAGAATGCAACCTGCACATCCGCCATGAATGGCATTCCTGCGAAGACGTAGGGATTCCAGTGCGGAAGAGTGCCTTGCGCTAAGGAAGTAGCCGCAAGTGTTCGAAACGGAAATTCCTGCTCTACAAAATCTTCCCACAGGAATTTACCACCCAAAAGAATGTCAGAATAGAAAACAAGCGTAAGGACAAGAAACGCTATGGCGATCTGCCAGATCGGGAAATTCCGCAATGTTACAACTACGGAGTTGCGTGCTGGTTGCATACGCCCACCGGAAGCAGTTTTCATTGGTTGCTTTCGTGTTGCAGCAGTAGTTGCCATTACCGTTTGATGGATTTATCGGTCGTTTTTGTGAAGCTTGCGAATCCGGAGCAATTCCCAAAACATTTTGGCAGAATCTGTTACGGCACCGACCGTCGAACGCTCATCATTATACCATTCGATCGCGACCTCACGAATGCGATAGCCGTAGCGATGGGCAAGGAACAGAATTTCAACGTCGAACGAAAAACCATCCACCTTTTGCTTCGAAAAAAGCTTTGACGCAGCATCCGCACTGAAACCCTTAAAGCCACATTGAGTATCGCGGATCCCTTTAAAAACGAACATTTGAACGAGAACATTATAGAACCGTCCCATCATTTCGCGATACCAGGGCTGATGCTTTTTCACCAATCGCCGTCCTTCAGCAGCTCGACTGCCAATCACGACATCATATTGGCCAGAGGCAATAAGCGAAGTAATTTTTTCTACCTCATGGATGGGCGTCGAAAAATCAGCGTCGGTAAAGATTCGAATTTGCCCGGTCGCTTCGAGCATTCCTCGTCGGACGGCTGCTCCTTTGCCGGCATTTTTTCCCAGAGGGACAAGCCGCGTTGTCAGTCTCGTTAGGTTCTCGGGTTTTCGTGCAAAGACATCGTGAACCGCCTCGATCGTCTGGTCGGAAGAGCCGTCGTCCACGACGATCAGTTCAACGTCGTAATCAACGCTATCAAAATACCGATAGGCCTTCTCGATAGAAGGCCCGACACGGTCGGCCTCATTATAGGCCGGAATAATAAGTGAAAGGAACACGAATGATCGGCTATTACTTAGCCGCGTTCACATTAGCCGAATCACCGACAGCCGTTTTTGTTCGATCCTCAACGGCCGGCAGACCGGGTGCCGGTCGCCCCTTGATCGAATCGATATGCCCAAGCTGCTGTGCAATTCGATCGCGTTCTTGAGCAACAGCAGCAAGTTCATTGCCCGCTCCCATTTGATTCAACTGCGAAAACTTTGCAAGTATTTGATTGTATTTATCAAGCGCCTGCTGTTTTTGCCCCTTCTGCTCCAGGACTTTCGCATCGATCTGAGCCAGACGGAAATCCATAAAGAGTTGGTTACCGCCTTCGGTCTGCGCACGTAAGGCCGAATAGATCACTCGAGCAGAATCATACATTTCAGCAGACATGTAAAGATCAGCGCGGCGTACCTGCCCTTGAAGGTAGGAAGTCTCATCACCCTGATTCTCTTCTGGGGCAGATTTGCTAAGCTTTTCTGCCGCTAATTTTACGAACTGCTTTGAAGCGTTCTGGTCTCCGGCCGCCTGGTAAAGCTGACCGATCAACTGCAGCAGATTGTAATCATAATCCACCAACTTTGGTGGGACGCGAGCAACGAGCGTATCGAGTGCTCGATGCGCCTCCTGCATTTGGCCATGATTCAAATAGTAGTTCGCAAGTCGCCCGTACAACTCGAGATAGGTCGTTGTACCGTACTGCTCATCCAGGCCACTACGATTTGATTCAGGATCGCGGTAGCTGTTCATCATCATTGCACGGTCCGGCTTCGAATCAATTTTCGGTGAAAGGCGATATGCAAGCTGCGTATAAGCAGCTTCGTTAATATCACCTTCCAAAAATTGGCCGCGAACCATCGGATGAGTCGTCGGAACGATACGAGCCGCCAAACCTTCATACACGGCATGCTGATCGAGACCCGTCCAATAACTTGGGGGCACCGCGACCGCAAAGTAGATCGGGCGATCGTTGATGTTGTTTACCACGATATCGCGGACCAACTGATCTGCGATTTCATAGACGTACTGGCTCTTATCGTACGGCGATGGATGCTGCGATACCCACTTCCATTGGAAGGAGTACGGCTGAGCGGTACCGGTGAAGCGCTGCATCGCAGCGGCACTAACATTCACTGTAACCATCGTCGGGGCTGCGATCGACATGTGAATGCCTTGCGGAGTTTCATCCGGATTCGCGAGCTGCTGTTCGGTAAAAGAAGGAAGGCTGACCTTCTTCGCACCCCATGGCGTATCATCTTTTAGTTTTTTCACATACCAGCCCATGTTCGCGAGCGAGAGGTTTACGATACGCACATCTCGGCGAACACCATAAAGATCCTGAATACACCACAGCGGAAAGGTATCATTATCGCCTGCTGTAAAAAGGATGGCATCCGGCTCGCAACTTTGCAGAATGTTATAGGCGTATTCGAGCGGTACATTATTATGGTATCGCGAATACTCGCCCCACTTCGAAGCCTGATGGAAGCTCTCGCCAAACAGTGTCATTCCGGTAAGACCAACCAATTGATTGATCGGTATGAGCAACACCGTAAGTGCAAATGCACCGACCAGCACTCCCATGGGACCATCGCCACGAAGCACCGGCGTCTTGTCTTCCGGTGATTCGATCACCTCGCGATCGGTCGGGCCAGCTTGTTGTAGTGGTAGATCCTGCTTCTTTGCAAAGCGAACTCGCAGCATCTCCATAAGACCGGTAAAACCGATACCGATCCACATCGCATAGATGGCGAATGAACCGACGTAAAAGTAATCTCTTTCACGCGGCTGGGCATCTTGCTGGTTCTGGAACCAGGTCGTGATGAGGCCCATGATAATGAAGGCCGCAAGATAGGAAAGCGCTCGCTTTGGATCGCGCTTAAAATGCCAGTAGAGGCCGAAGAGTCCCAGGAAAAGAGGAAGACCGAGCGTCTTGGTCCAATCCGTTGGCGCATCCTGCCGGTCGTACGCGCGACCTACGAAATTCCAACGAATATAGCGAAGGTACATGTGATCGGTCTGATACTTCCAGAAGAAGTCCCAATCATCTTTGTATTTGGTCTCGTCCCATGTTGGGGCGTGAAGCGGATCCCCTTTGACGGCCGGGTCATCGTTGCGGCGCGGAAATTCACGCGCTTCGCCATACTGTTCGCGGCCAATGTATTCGTGCATGCCCGCAAACGTCGTCGGACTATGCTGATTCATCGGGGGATCCTGAGTAGCACGCACCATGACAAAGGCATACGTCGTATAGCCTAAAAAGATGAGAGAGGCTGACCACATCACGAGGTTGCCCATCGTCTTATTTTCCTTAAGCGTATACCACGTTCCGCCTATGAGTGCAAGAACGAAGATCAACATAATAATGCCGCTGCTCTCTGCCCAGCCAACGACCCCGGTCAGAACAACTTTATAAATATAAATGAAAGCCAGGATGCCGGTTACCAGCATCATTATCCAGGTACCTGCAGTCACCTTTGGCCAGTGCTTGTAATACACGATCGCCCAGATCGGGAAAAAGGCCAGCATCGACATCTGGTGTGCACCGATCGAAAGCCCAATAAGATAGAAGATGAGCATCAGGTATCGCTCACTGTGGGGCTCGTTCGCGCGCTCGTGCCAGATCATACCGAGCCACAAGATCAGCATAATAAAGAGCAGGCCCGGCGAGAATACGATAAACTCGTTCGAATTGAACCAAACGCTATCACTCCAGGTGAAGCAGAGGGCCGCAATAAAGGCACCGCCATAGTGCGTAATAACGTCACCCATCGACTGCGGCTCACCGCGCCATATCTTGATCACACGAACGGCGATAAGATACAGCAGCATGATTGACGTCGCGGAGCATAGGACCGACATAAAATTATACCTTGCCCCTGGGTCGCTGATGAACGGCAGGAACATGGTCCCAACGTGACCGGCCAAAATCCACAGAGGAGCACCCGGAGGATGGGAAATGCCTAATTGAGCAGCCGCACCAATAAATTCTCCGCAATCCCAAAACGGGATGGACGGCTGCATCGTGATAGAATAAGTAATGAGCGGGACGAGGAAGCTAAGCGCTGTCAGTCCGTAGTGAATGCGTTTAGTTTGCATTAATTCGTCGAGAATTGAGGCTGCCTAATCAAAAAAGAGGCGTAATAGAACTCCTGCGAGGATTGGAAAGCTCCGGGAAAACCGAATCAGTATTGGGGTACCGAAGGATCGATTTCCTTGCTCCAGGCGATGATCCCACCCCGCAAATTCCGTGTTTTCGGAAGTCCGTTGCGACGCATGAATTCGACCGCCATGCTACTCCTGCCACCCAGCTTGCAGTGGACCACAATATCCGCTTCCGAATCGAAATCCGCAAGGTGTTGCGGCAAGGAATTGAGCGGAATGAGCTTACCGCCAATATTGGCAACAGCATATTCATTGGGTTCGCGGACATCCACCAGAATGAAGTCTTTTCCAGCGTCCATCCACTCTTTTAATTCTTGAACGGAGATCTCAAACGGAATAGTAATCGCCATTTTAATCGGTTTAGTATCGGATATTATCGAAATTGAAAAAACGAACGACGCCGCTGGCAAAATCGACCAGTGGCTGGAAGTAGACGCCTAACACCAGAATTGGTACAATCAGCGCCAACAGTAATGCAGAGACCGGAACCCCGAACTGAATAGCAGGTAACGGCGGAGCGGTCTGACCAGCCCGTTCGAGCGCCATATCGCGAAGGGGACGTTTTAGGAACATGGCGGCAGCTACCCGTAAATAATAATAAAGCGAAATGACCGAATTGACGATCACTCCGACCGCAAGCCATAACCATGGCAACGAGTGTGTGGCCGCATCTGGTGTCAGAACAGCCGCCAGCAAATAGAATTTTCCGATGAATCCGGCTGTAAGAGGAATACCGGTAAGCGATAGCAAAAAGATCACCATCGCCGAGGACACAAGAGGCGTCCGCGTCATAAGCCCCCGGTAATCATCGATCTCCTCAGAGCCGATCTTATTGGCAATGAGCATGACGGCATAGAATACCCCTATCTGCATAAAGAGATATGTAGCTAGGTAGATCATGATCGCGACCGTACCATCGGCTTTGCCAACGACGAGCGCCGCCATCATATAGCCGGCATGAGCGATCGAGCTATAGGCAAGTATTCGCCGAACATTTGTTTGCAGGAGCGCCGCCAGATTACCGAACGTCATTGTAACGATCGAGCCGATCGCCAGCGCCGTCTGCCAATCGAGAACCGGCGCTGCCGTTTTGGTCCCTTCCGGGAAAACGAAGATCAGGAAGCGAATAAGAAGCCCAAATCCGGCAGCCTTGGAGGCTACTGAAAGAAACGCCGTGACAGGAGTGGGTGCACCTTCATAAACATCCGGTGTCCAGAAGTGAAACGGCACAGCACTGATCTTGTATCCCATTCCGACAAGAGCCAGGATCGTCGCGATCCACAGAATATAAAAATTAGCACCGGTGTGCGTTGCAGGATTTAAAGCGAGGACCTCGCGAATGGCAATGATATTCGTTGTGCCGGTCAAGCCATAAAATAACGAGAAACCATAGATCATAAGGCCGGATGAGAGCGCACCGAACATGATGTACTTCAATGCAGCCTCGGCTCCGTGCTCGGTATCTCGCGAAAAACCAGCGAGGATATATCCGGCAATAGATACCAATTCAAGCGATATATACATCATCGTAAGATCGAGTGATGCTGGCATAAGGTATAGCCCTACACACATCCCGATGATCAGCGATGAATACTCCCCCAATCTTCTGCTCCGTTCTCGCAGCTCCTGTGAAGCGAGGGACATGAGCAGCATAAATATTCCCGCAACCGAAATTAATAGTTTAAAGAAGACACTAAAATTGTCAACGACCGCCATCGCATATCCGCGTTCGAGCACACTCTCATGGACCATCGGTATGAAGAGCGTTTGTGAATACGGAAAAATGAGATGTCCCGGCTTCCAGGGTTGCCCGGCAACGAATGGCTGCCATTGAAACGCAGATGCTATGCCGGCCATAGCCAGAACCACGATCGCAAAATAGATCGAGATGCTCTTGGACTTCGCTCTACGAGTAAATACATCGAGCAAAATTGCGATAAGGAATCCACCGACCAATATTACCTCTGGCACAAAACCGTTCAGACTGTACGCGGAGTACGCCTGGACGAGGCGAGCGACACTCGAAAGATCGGGTACGGAGCTGGGTGGCATTCGCGTCCTACCTCACCAAGGCTGCGGCCGCATGCTCGAGCGGGCCATGAGCATGAACGATCGACACGAGCGCGTTAACACTCGATGTTAGAAGGTCGATCACCGGCGCCGGGTAGATGCCAAGCGCAAACACTATAACGGCAAGCGGAATGAGTGATGCTAATTCGCGGCCATTGATATCGGGTAGGTTATTCCATTTTTCTGGTGTGGCTCCAAAGAACATTCGCTGCAATGTCCAGAGAAAATATGCGGCAGTAAGGATAATACCCAGCGTAGAAACGATCGTCCACGTCTGCCAGGTCTGGAAAGAGCCGATAAAGACCAACGCCTCCGAAATAAATAGCGACATGGCCGGAAGACCAAGCGCAGCGAAGAACGCTATTACTGTGATCGCAAAATATTTTGGCATCTGGTTCGCGAGGCCGCCGAATTCGAGCACACCGCGAGTTTGCGTTCGGTCGTATAGCACTCCTACAATAAGAAATAGCATGGCTGTGATCGTACCATGATTGAACATTTGCATGATCGCTCCGACCATTCCCTGCGAATTGAGAGCCGCAATACCGAGCAGTACAAATCCCATGTGACTAACCGAGCTATACGCGATCAGCCGTTTAAAATCGCTTTGGGCCATCGCACAGAGTGCTCCATAAACGATATTGATAAAACCAAACATCGCCATATACCACGAGAGCGATAGTGCGATCTCGGGGAAGATGCCAAGCGATAATCGCAGAATGCCATATCCGCCCATCTTAAGCAATACACCCGCGAGCACTACCGAAATAGCGGTCGGGGCTTCGACATGTGCATCCGGTAACCACGTATGGAAGGGTACCATTGGTATCTTCACTGCAAAAGCAAAAAAGAGGGCGAAGAATGCGATATAACGCCATGTTGTCCCTAAGCCGGAAAGAATGCTGCCCGGCACCATTGCCGAGGGATCCATCATCCGTAACATACTAAACGTATGATAGACCTCCGGTTTGTGGGTGAGCGGGCTCATGATAAGATGGTGAGCACCGTCAAAGAGCAGGACCTGATTGGAAAAATAAAGGCCGATCATCACCAGGAGCATCGCAACCGAGCCGAGCAGGGTATAGAGGAAAAACTTAATAGCGGCGTATTCACGTCGCGGACCTCCCCAAATGCCAATGAGGAAGTACATTGGCAAAAGCATCAGCTCCCAAAAGATATAGAAAAGGAAAAAATCGAGTGCGCAGAACGTACCCATCACTCCGATGTCGAGCAAGAGGTACATAATGAAGTAACCTTTGATGTGGCGATGAATAGAAAAACTGGCCACGGCCCCAACAACCATAATAATAGCTGAGAGCAATACCATCGCCACCGAGAGGCCATCGAGGCCCATGAAATAATCGATAGCCAGGTTTCCAAAGATACCGAGACCGGAAAGCCGGATCCAGGGCAGGCGCTCGACGAATTGGAAACTGCGGGCATCGTTAACGCCAGCGAGCGATCCATTATAATTCAGAAAGATCAGGACCGCAATAACTAACTGAAGCAGTGTAATGCCAAGAGTAATACCACGAATGATAGGTATGCGATCTTTGGCCACGACGGCCGTAAGCACAATACCTACGACCGGCAAAAATGTGATGAAAGTTAAAAGCGGAAGTTCGCTTATCATTCTATGGTGAATCGAATCTCTAAATTACTTAATGAGCGTTATTGCACGGGCGACATGAGCTCCGGAAGCCGTTTCTACGACAGCATAATAGACGCCCGGTGATAGATCGCTTACATGGAATGCAAACGAATGCTCGCCCGTCGCAAGCCAACCATCGTTAAGAGTTTGTATCGTTCGCCCAAGCTCATCCGTGATGGTGATCCGCACACGCTCATCCGATGACAATGTGAGCAATACGGTTAAATTACTTTGTGCCGGATTCGGTGAAACACTGAAATCAAAGCCGGGCAATGCTGCATCCTTAACCGCCTGCAACGGATCAGCCATTGGCTCGTGATACGTGGCAACTCCATTGCTACCGGAATTCAGGCTGACCACAAACTGGGCCTGACCTCTCGAAATACTGATGTCGGCACCATCGGATACATAACTAACCGGAATGCCAATCGGTGACCAGGTGGCTCCAAAATCGGTTGTACGAAATACTCCCATATTGCTGGTTAAGATCGCAATATCTGATTTAGGGATAAATTGCACACCACCGGGAGAAACATTTACGGTAGGCAGGGTCGCGAGAATATTCCAATGCTGGCCGCCATCGGCGGTTACCATAATACCGTTCTGTCCGGAGAGGCTCGTACTCCCACTGGTAGCAGCAGGCCGGAAGCATGCGATGCCATGCAGAGCATCGTCATCAAAGGCAAGGGCGAGTGAATGACGATAGGACGTTATCACCGGAGTCCATGTCTGCCCACGATCGGTCGTCCGATAAATGCGGTTGGAGTCGGTACCAAACCAGCCATTATCGCCAACCCATGCGGTAGCATTATTCCAACTTGCTAAGCCACTAAATGCAGCCACCGGCTTCGCAAGCGCTTTCCAATTTGCACCGCCATTCGTCGTTACTCCAATACCCCACTTGGTCCCTTTCGGATCACCGATGAGTATACCATTTTGCGGATCGAAGAAATGAATGCTGTTGACGAACGGTGTCAAAGTGGAAACGTAAACCTGAGAAAAACTCTGGCCGCCATCATTAGTATAGATAACAGAACCAGCGTTGGACTGCCCGGTCCCGAAATAAGCATTGAGCGAATCCCACGATTCCACATCGAATGGCGCGCTCGAGCCATCGTTGAGCGTCAAGGTGTCGCTCCAATGGCCTCCCTGCTGATTCGCATATTGTGCAATGAGCACTGCACCGGTCGTCGGGGAAAGATTACCGAACGCCGCCCACGCTACGGTATTCGAAACTCGCTTGATACTTGAACCATAGATTCCGGCGCGGTCGATCTTAAATCCCGCCTGCTTAGAAAGCGGCACATTCAATATTAACGTGTCAACATAATTGGCCCCGTCCGTAATGGCAATCTTTACTGGATAATTGCCTTCGCTGAACACACCAGTACGAGTGATCTGATAATCCCCCGTCGTAGATACTCCTTCCGCCATCGTGCCCAGATTTGCAGGAGCCGTTGAATAGACCACCCCAACCGCCGGCACCAGTGTAGCAGTAATATTCGAACTTGCCGCACCTACTACGTTCTTAAAGGTGATCTTGAGATCGTGTTGACCTGGCTTCAAAGAATCCGATGCAACGCCATCGAGCGTATAGCCCGTTACGATCAGCCCCGGCCCTAATGGAGATGTAACGGCGGCACTCGCGTTCACGCGGCCCCAATAATTTTGACGATCGCTTGGATTAACGACATTGTCTACTGTTTGAATGATCTGGCGTGAAACGAACTGAGCCAGCCAATCTCTATGTGCGGACCAAACTAATCCGGCCACTCCCGCTGTCAGCGGCGAAGCGAAGCTGGTCCCACTTTCCGCGTTATAAGTATTCGGTGGGTATGTACTGTAGATACCTTCGCCCGGTGCCCAGACTTTTACATTGTGCCCGTAATCTGAGAAGCCAGATGCCTGATCGGAGCTACCGGTAGAGCCGACACTCAGAACGCCTGGAGCATTGGCTGGATACATGGGATATTGATCGTTACTTACAGCCGCATTCGCAGCTGCCGCTACAATAAGAACTCCGCGCAAGCGGGCTTCTTCTGTAAAAGCGGTCGCAAATGAAGTAGAGGCCGGAGGAAGCAAACCACCCCAGGAGCAATTAACAATGTTAGCTCCGTGTGTTACCGCGTAGTGAACGCCTTCATAACCGGCGTCCACAGTATCGCTACTATAGCTGGCCTTGATCGCCAATAACTTGCAGCCGTAGGCTACGCCAGCAATGCCCTTTCCGTTATTGCCCGTCGCTGCGAAGCAGCCGGCCGTTAACGTGCCATGAGTTGCGTCGGCGTTGTTGCCACGCGGTCGTGGATCACCTGCCGGTACCAGTTGCGGGGCTTGGCTGCCATCACCTGCTACGTCCGCGCCCTGCCAGTTATCGACAATACCGTCGCTATCGTCATCGATGCCGTTGGTTCGCTTGTCATGCCCTTGAGCGTCGAGCCCAACTTCTCCCCAATTGATCTTAATGGCATTCGTCAAATCTTCATGGTCGATCGCAATAGCATCATCGACATCTGCAATAACGATCGATGTATCTCCCGTTGTGGTATTCCATGCATTCTGCACTTTCATCTTTGAAAGCGCCCATTGCTGGCTGAGGCCCGGATCGTTCGGCTGGTTTAAGACCGGAAAGCGATACCGGGGTGAGCCACATTCGATCTCGCCAGTCGCTTGCAATAGGTCAAGTGCGGAGTACGGGTCGATAGAAAGATTCGAATAATAGAGCGAATACATTCGGTCGATACCCAGAGCGAAGGTAATGGAATCTTTCGGCGCGCGAGCATCGAACGGTACAATTTCGAGCATGTTTAATTTATCGATCGCCCGCATGAAAGCCGCTGGCCCTGCCGATTGAGCAATGGCGCCCTTTGGGGTGATCCTGGAAAGGATCGCGGAGCCTTTCTTAAACTTAATATAGACAACTCCCTTCGTATACGGTGTCAATCGGGAAGCATCGATGCCAGGATGTGTTGCCCTATCGCCGTCCGAGGCGAATGAATCCAGAGAAGCCAGAGCAATACAAAGAATGACAGTCAGCCCGAGGGACGAATTTCTAATTTTCATCATCATAAACAACTATGGCAAGATGGACAGCGTAAAAGGATGAGCGAGCGCCCACCACGCAATAAAAAAGATCGCTACCACGGCGGCCACGACCCATGTAAGATAGGTTTGTATTCGGCCTGATTGCACCGAGCGGGCCATCAGCCCTAAGAATTGTATTGTGGCACCTGTAAGCGTTACAAGACCATCGACTACATACCTATCGAACCATCCGACGATACGCGATAAAAGAACAGCTACGCGAGCGGCTAAATTCACAAGGCCATCAATGACCACCCGATCGACCCAAGCGCTCACACGGGAAGAAAAAATGATCGTGTCGGAAAAAACGAATTCGTAAAGATCGTCGATAAACCAACCTCGGAAGCTAAAGGTATACAGTGGTTTAAAGGCTTTCCGGACGCTTACAGCCATCCCTGGACGAAATGAGAAGAATAGCCACGCAATGAGAAATCCGAGCACAGCAGAACCGAGCGCATAATATTCCGCAATGGCGGAGATCCCATGGCGATTCTCCATGAGAGCCACCTGGTGAGGCATCGGTGGCACACTCCACCCTTGCGTACCTTCTATGGAAGGTGCAACGGCAATTCCAAAGCCGTCCTGCTCCGTCTGATACGAAAGATAATGTTTGGGCCGGAATGTTGGTGCTGTTTGCGGTGGGATCACCTGTGCAGGGGTCGTTACACCTTTCTTTAGCAGCCACCCATGCTCCGGATCGATCGGATTCCTTCCGTAGCAGATCCACAAACTAAGTAATGCAAGAATGACCAGGGGAGCAGTCATTACTCGAGGTGATTCTTGTATTTTCGCGTAAAGATCGGGCTTTGAAGGTATCCCAAAGAACACAAGGAATATCTGCCGCCACATATACAGTGCGGTAAGCATCGTGACACCAAAGCCGATCCAAGGTAGTGCCGTAGCGATACCTGTTTGCAGATTACCGTATGCCAGCACACCCGAAAGGATCTCTCCCTTCGACATAAAGCCTGCTGTAAGTGGAAGTCCGGTAATCGCAAGCGTAGCGATGAGATACGTCCAACCTGTAACCGGCATCTTTTTAAGCAGGCCACCCATGTTGTGAATATCCTGAGCGTCGGTCTCATGATCGTGTACCGCGTGCATGGCACGGTGCATCGCATGAATGACGGAGCCGGCACCTAAAAACAGGCACGCTTTGAATGCTGCATGCGTCACCAAATGAAATATTCCCGATGCCACCGCGCCGGCGCCGATGCTCATCATCATCAGGCCGAGCTGCGAGATCGTTGAATAGGCAAGGACTCGCTTGATATCTCGTTGAGTCAGAGCGATCGTAGCAGCCAGGAAACTCGTGAACGCCCCGACACATGCCACAACAAGCATTGCATCCGCCGTAAGGAGTGGGAAGACACGCGCCATGAGATACACCCCGGCAGCAACCATCGTGGCCGCATGAATGAGTGCGGAAACGGGCGTCGGACCTTCCATAGCATCCGGCAGCCAGATATGAAGAGGGAATTGCGCGCTCTTGGCTATTGCGCCACCGAAAATAAGAAGACCTGCAATCGTAAGTGTCGTCTCCGGTGAAAACCCGAGTATGCTAAACGAGAGCGGCAGTCCCTCATTAATAAATCCAAAGATCGCCCGAAGATCGAACGTATGGAATTGAGCGAAAAGGAGTAAGATGCCGATCCAAAAGAAGACATCACCAACTCGATTTGTGATAAAGGCCTTCTTCGAAGCATACTGCGGTCCCGATCGTTCGTACCAATGCCCGATGAGTGCATAGCTACTAAAGCCGACCAACTCCCAAAAAATATAGATCTGGAATAGATTGCCGGAAAGCAGGATGCCAAGCATCGAGAAGGTAAAGAGGCCGAGAAAAGCGTAATAGCGTGCATACCGGCTATCTCGCTTCATGTATTCGCTCGAAAAAACATGTACGAGCAGACTAACACCTGTCACAACGACCATTAAGATCGCTGTCATACTATCGAATAGTATATTTAAATGGATCGCGAGTGGACCAAATCCGGGGACAATACCGAAGCGAATCCACTCCGCACTCCACTGCAACGTACCAAGCGCAGGGTTCTTGATCTTTACCCATGCAACATACAATGAGATCGCGGTGCTAAAGGCGATCGTCGGAATGCTAACTAAATGCGCCCGCTCCCCAAGAGACTTTTGGTTAAAAATAACGAGCACAAACCCCAGCAAGGGAATGCCAAGAGCAACCAGTGAAAGTACTATGAGCTGGTCCACCGCTAATCGCGTAGTTTATTGGCTTCGCGGACACTCACTGAGCCGAGCCGTTTATACAAATTAAGTACGATCGCGAGAGCAACTGCCGCTTCGCAGGCCGCAAGGACGATCACAAAGATCGCGACAACCTGCCCTCCAAGATTAATAGCCCCGTATCTGGTAAACGCCACGAAGTTAATATTGGCAGCGTTCAGTATTAACTCGATGCCCATAAGCACCGCGATCGCATTCCGGCGCGTTAGCATTGTAAGCAAGCCGAGCACCAGCAGCACTGCCGCGAGTACAAGAAAATGTGTGAGTCCTACAGGAGCGAAGGTCATTGTGACACCTCCGTTGGCAGGCTCGGTGACAATGGGCGTTTCTTCTGCACCGCTTCCTGCCTCGCTATCATGGCAGCACCAATAAGCGCAACGAGAAGAACGATCGACAGCAGCTCGAACGGCAGCATATAATCACTCATGAGAAGCTTTCCGATCTCCGCGGCCGTACCCTGACTCCCCTGTTGATCGATCACTTCCCGAACCGAACCTTGAAGGGGCTTCGTCACTTGCTCGACAGCATTCTTACCCCACGGTGTCTTCTTCCACGGCTCCTCATCGTAGCGAATCCAATGCGCCTGTGTGATGAATGCTATAAGAAGGGCAAGAAGGCCGGCACAAATAATAAAAGCGGGAATACGCGAGCGGATCGCCGCACGAATATCGATATTCGTTACCCGGTTCGTCAGCATTACGCCAAAGACGATAAGCACCAAAATCCCACCGACGTATATAAGTATTTGACTAACCGCAATGAAATCCGCACTGAGTAATACGTAGACTCCAGCGATCCCTAAGAACGTAAAAAGCAATGAGAATGCAGCGTGCACGATGTTTCGTGAAAGCGAAACGAACGCAGCCGAGAGGACGATCGCGGCCGCAAATAGATAGAACAGAATATCAAAGATAGACACTACTCTGTTGTTTTATTATTATCGCTTTCGTTATCGGGCTGCTGTGGTGGCTTCGCAACGAATGGTGGTGGTTTAATACCAGGCTTTGCAGCGAACGGCGGTGGCTTCACTTCACTTGGTGGCGCGCTAGCAGTCTGCTGTTCAGCAACCCTGGCTGCTCGCTCTGCGGCCTGCTTCGACCGAAGTACGGTTGCCTCCGCTTCCCATTTTTTCCAATTCTCTTTGTGTAATTCCGCGTCGGCCGCATCCATCGTTGCGAAATGATAGATCAGATTTTCGCGCTTCGGCTCCGAGAACTCAAACACTTCCGTCATCACGATACACTCCGTCGGGCATGGCCACACACATAGGGAGCAGTAGCAGCATTTGGCCATGTCGATATCGAATTTGGTCACCCACAACGATTTCTTCTTGGCATTGCGGGTCGTGACACCGAGGTCTTCACCTGGTACCGATTTTACCGTTTCGATCTCGATGCAATCGACCGGACAGGCCCGCGCGCACTTATCGCAGCCGATACAATCATCCATGTTAACGTAGAGCCGATTGCGCGCACGCTCCGGGAGAATATACTCGTCTTTGGGTTCTGGATATTGCCGAGTTACCTTGCGGCGGATGAGATGGGCTATGACGATACGCAGCCCCGTAAGGGCCGTTCCGAGACCGCGAGCGATATTCGAAAAATATCTTCCCACCTTAAATAGAATTGGCGACCGTGCATAACAACACAAAACACACCTATGCTTCCCTTCCTGCTGCTATCTATCTTATAATTTTCCATTCCTAATGTCCTCTTCTTCCAGTGGCCCCTCGTTGTCCTCGTTCGCTTCATACTGTGGCGTAAGCAGGTATGCGAACGTGGCAACGATCTGCAGCACATGCCCGGCAATAGCAATGAACGGCGAAAGCTGGTAAATCTCAGGACTAAGGTCCATCCGCCGGAAATTAAAATACCACCCGATGGCAGCAATAAAAGTCCCGACGAAAAATAAAAAGAAATATATGATGCTGGGAGTTCTTTTTCGTCGGGGGTTCTGCAATGATGGAGGAGATCCGCGCAATGTGAGCGAGTTTTACTTCAGTGCAACTGTAAGAACGCTGGCAGCAACAACGGCAACAAGCCCGAAGGGTATCAGCACTTTCCAGCATACATTCATGACCTGATCGACCCGCAGGCGAGGAAGCGTCCAGCGGATCCACATTTGTACAAAAACAAACGCCAGGCCTTTAAGAATGAACCAGAAAATCCCTATTGTAGCCGATGTATAACCGAACGGCGATTGCCAGCCACCTAAGAATAAGGTAGCCGCGATAGAACCGACCGCAAACATGCTGGCATACTCTGCAAGGAAGAAAATAGCGAATTTCATTCCGCTGTATTCGGTATGATAGCCCGCAACCAGTTCGGACTCGGCCTCGGGCACATCGAACGGCACCCGATTGGTCTCCGCAAGCGATCCGACAAAATAGATCGCGAACGCGATCAACATTACAGGGGTCAGCACAATGTTCATGCTTCCACCAAAACCAGCGATGCGCTTAGGCCCCCCAAATAAGAACCAGTTTTGAATCCCACCCCCCTGAAGATTAGCGATCGTTTGCAGGTCCATCGAGCCTGCCACTAATACAACCGTAAGGACGGCAAGCGCAACAGGAATTTCGTAAGAGATGATCTGTGCGACCGAACGCATGGCGCCAATAAGCGAATACTTATTATTCGATCCCCATCCCGCCAGTAGTATCGATACTACAGTAAGCGAGCCAATGCTCAATATGTAGAAGACGCCGGTATTGATACGTGCACCGATGTAGACCGCAGAGAACGGCAATACCGCAAAAGCCGCATAAGCACCAATAAAGATCACCCAGGGTGCAAGTTGATACAGCGTTCGGTCCGCCGCAGTTGGAGTGGTATCTTCTTTTTGGAGAAGCTTCATAATATCGGCAATGGGTTGGAGCGTACCTTTCGGCCCCGTTCGCATCGGGCCAAGACGGTCCTGTAACCATGCTGATATTTTCATCTCGCCCAGAATCGCCACAAGAGCGTAGAGAAGAATAAAAACAAGAGGGATCGCAGCATATACCAGGATCGAGAGAAGCAGCGATAGCATGCCGGGCTTCAAGAGGCCGGCAAAGAATTCGTAGATTGCTTGCAATATTTGCATTATCTATCGATCTCTCCTAATACGATATCGATCGAGCCCAGGATCACAATGAGATCGGCAATAAGATAGCCACGAGAAATAAGTGGCAGCAGACTAAGATTCGAGAACGCTGGCGAGCGTGGTTTCACACGCCACGGTTTAACATCCCCTTTGCCTACGATATAAAATCCAAGTTCACCTCGAGGCGTTTCGGTCCGCGAATAGATCTCGCCGTCCGGCTTAATGCGCTTCGGTATAGCTGATTGCACATCTGTTGTATCGTTTATCGGATACTGCTCCAATATCTGCTCAATAATGTTAAGCGACTGTTCCCACTCCTGCATACGCACCCAATGTCGATTGAACGAGTCGCCCAGCGTTGCATATTCGCTCGAACCCACGGCAACATCGAAATCGAACCGGTCGTAGATCGAATAAGGATCGTTCTTACGCACATCCCATTTAACTCCGCAGGCGCGGAGCATGGGCCCCGAGGCGCCACCATTAATAGCGACCTGCGGATCGAGCACGCCGATGCCCGCCGTTCGCTCCATAAAAATGTGGTTGAACGTCAGAAGATTGTTGATCTCTTTATGTGTTGCTCGGCTTTGTTTCACAAATTCGCGACACATCGGCAGCACATCCGGATGCAGATCGTGCGAAAGTCCGCCGATCCACATATAATTATACAGGAAGCGCGCACCGCAGGTCTTTTCGAACATTTCGAGTATTGTTTCGCGATCTCGAAAGAGATAGAGGAACGGCGTAAAGGCACCGGCATCCAACCCGTAGGTGCCAATAGCGATCGAGTGCGAAGCGATACGTTGAAGTTCAGCGAAGAGTACTCGGATATATTCGACTTTCTCCGGCACTTCGATATTCATCATCCGCTCGACTGCCGTAACATAGCCATGCTCGCCCGACATCGCGGCGATATAATCCATACGATCGACATACGGAATGACCTGCGGATAGGTCATATGCTCGGCATGCTTTTCAAAGCAACGGTGCAGGTAACCGATATGCGGGATGACATCGACGACAAGCTCACCATCCAGGATTACTTCCAAACGAAGGACCCCATGCGTCGAGGGATGCTGCGGGCCGACATTGAGCACCATTTCCTCCGTGTGCAATCGCCTCGGCTCTACCATCTCTGGCTCCTGGATGGGCGCACTAGTATGGAGAGTGCTGTGGATTATCGTTCGGCGTTCGAGTATTTCAGGCACGGCAGGATAGGCTTTAATATGGCACCTTCATGCCGTGGTAAAAATCAGGTTCTCTGAAATCTTTCCGCAATGGATGCCCAGGGTAATCTTCCTCTAATAATATTCGGCGGTGGTCCGGATGCCCTTCGAAGCGAATTCCCATCATGTCCCATGCTTCGCGTTCGTGCCAATTTGCATGTGACCATACAGTACATACTGTAGGCACCTTTGCGTTATCTCGTGGCAATGTTACCTTAAACGTCAATTCATGCTGATATTGAGTGGACTCCACATGATAAACGACAGAAAGAGAGCCATCACTATTATCCAGCGTCGAAAGTAAGATGAGATTGTTAAACTCGAGTCCCTTCTCGTCGCGGAGAAAAAAAGCAAGCTTTTGTATTACTCCCGGCTCGGTAACATCGAGGTACGACCCCATTTGACGCTGATAGGCATTATCGCTCGACATGTCATGCCACTGGCCGATAGCATCCCCAAACCTGGAACGTAAGAGGACAATAATCTCCGAATGTGTCATACTTCGAGATCGACCGCCTTTCCCTGTTCGCGCACCTTCTCTTGCAATCGCATCAATCCTTCGAGTAATGCTTCCGGGCGTGGCGGACATCCCGGCACATAAACATCAACCGGTATGATCCGATCGACACCACGCAAGACATGGTAACCATACTCCCAATACGGGCCACCGCAGTTCGAGCAGTTACCCATAGAGATCACATACTTAGGATCGGCCATCTGTTCGTAGAGCATCTTGATACGCGTCGCCATCTTCAGCGTGACCGTACCCGAAATGATGATCACGTCGGATTGCCGCGGGCTCGGGCGCGGAATAACGCCGAAGCGCATCATGTCGTAATGCGAAGCGGCGGTCGACATCATTTCAATAGCGCAACAGGCCAATCCGAAGCTCATTTGCCATAAGCTCGAAAGGCGAGCCCAATTAAAGAGCGTATCGACACTCGTTACCAGCACGCTGCCCTCGCCGGTCTTATCGAGATTATCTAAAAAGCCCAAAGTGCTAATTAATAATAAGAATGAAATAGAAGAGCTGACTATACCTAACCCACGCTCTCCAACTCTTCGCTTCCAACGGTTACCTTAAGCGTATTTACCTGAACGACATCCTGAAGGCGTGCAACGAACGGTTTGGGCCGTGCCCAGTCGAGGTCACCTTTTGCCCAAACGTAAATGTAGCCAACGACAAGGATTCCGATGAACGTAAACATTTCCGCTACCGCAAGCCACCCCATCGGTTTAAATACCAATGCCCACGGAAAGAGAAACAAGATCTCTACATCGAATAGAATAAAGATGAGCGCAACAACGTAATATCGGATGTTGAACTTCACCCACGATCCACCGATCGCATCCTCACCACATTCATACGAAGCAAGTTTGAGCTTATTCGGATTTTTCGGTCGAAGCAATTTGCTCGTCACAAGGCCACCCGCGATAAATATGATCGCGAGGATGACAAAGGCAAAGACGTGACTGAATTCCGTTAACATCAATTAAAACCAGGATTACGCCGATTCTAAGCTCATAATTGTGCCATTCCGAATGGACGATTTTTAGGATACTTTTCAAAAACAGGAGGCCATAATCAAAAATGCCATCTTACTCTATAAGTCCACGCAATATTGCCAGGTTCTCATAGTCTTCGGTCATTTGCGCGTCCTTCGGCGTCTCGAGTATCTTGGGGATTTTCTCAAATCGCTTATCATTCATCAGCAAGCGGAAGCCGCCAATACCGATCGCTCCTTTGCCTATGTGCTCGTGCCTATCTACTCGGCTACCGAGCGGCTTTTTCGAATCGTTGGTATGAACGCATACAAGCTTCTTAAAGCCGATCCTTGAATCAAATTCTTCGAACGACCTCTCCCATGATTCCGCATCACGAATATCATAGCCGGCAGCGAACATGTGGCACGTATCGAGACATACCGCAACACGATCGGCATCATCGACCAGCGATATGATCTCTTCTAAATGCTCAAAACGGTTACCAACGGCTGAGCCCTGTCCGGCGGTGATCTCCAGAACGGATTTTGTCTTGTAGACCGGCGTTCGTTCGTGAATCCAGTTCAGTGCTTTCGCAATATTCTCGATGGCTGAGCGTTCGCCCTTACTATTGTGTGAGCCAGGATGAAAGACAAAATAATCGACGCCCACGGAATTTGCCCGTTCGAGTTCTTTCAAAAAGCTCTGCCGAGATGTCTCCTGGATCTTCGCATCGGAAGAACCGAGATTAAGTAAATAGCAGGCGTGTGCGACCAACGGTCCGGCACCCCATTCTTTTCGCCGGTTGCAAAACGCTTGGATTTCCTCTTCGGTCAGGGCTTGCGGCGCAAACCATTGTTTATTATTCTTGACGAAGAGCTGGAAGGTATTAATGCCAAGTTTCTCTGCCCTCTCGAACGCTGTGATAATACCACCGGCGGTCGAGACGTGCGCGCCAAGAAGTGGCTCTGTGACTTTTGACTTCGAAGTTTTACTTGCTGACATAAAAAAGGCCGCAGGGTGCTGCGGCCTTGCAAACATAAGAGAACTCGGTATTAGTCGTTCTCGACGTACATTTTCAGGATTTCTGCAGCACGTCCAGGATTGGTACCGCCACGCTGAATCTCAGCAGTTGAGCGGGTCGTGACATCGGGTAGATTTACGATCTTATCAACAACATCTATTCCTTCAATGACTTGTCCGAATGCGGTGTATTGATGATCTAAAAATCCAGCATCTGCCTGACAAATGAAGAATTGAGATGAAGCAGAATTTGGATCCTGAGCGCGAGCCATCGATAGAATTCCGCGAGCATGATGAACATCATTGAACTCGGCATTGACATGCTTATTGCCGTTGCCACCCATTCCATCATTCGAGAAATCGTTATCCTTCGTGTTCGGATCGCCACCCTGGATCATAAAGCCAGGAATGACGCGATGAAAATAGGTGGAATCGTAAAAGTGGCTCTTTGCAAGGTCGATTATATTTGCGACGTGATTCGGAGCGGCTTTTTCGAAAAGCTGGAGCTTAATCGTTCCTTCCTTCGTAACGATGACCAAGTGCCGCTTTGGATGTGCAGTGTACTGGTCGAGTTTGGTACCGGTGATCGGCGGTTTGTAGGGGCTGGTGCCCATAATGTGTGAAGCGTTAGTGATGGAAACTGCTCCGACGAAGCACAGAAGGCCCGCCGCAAGCGCCAAAGAAATTCTAAGGGTCTTTTGCATTCTAAAAATGGCTCGAATTCGAACGAGAAAACTGTTTTCCGGCGGCAGCTCGCTCTACTGGCCCGCCTAAAAATTAGCGTTGTAGATAAGCCGAAACGCCCCGTTCAGTTCCCCTTCAGCTTAAGACTATGCAGGCGTTATTTAATAGTAATTTCAGTACTTGGGCTATTATATGGTCCTGGAACAACACTGCCATCCGGTGCAATGAGTTGCAACTTGATATTATGCGTGCCCGGTCCCAATCCAGTAATATAATAAGCTTGCCATTTCGTAATATCCTGCAATTGTTTGCCATCGATCCAGGGTCGCACCTTATAAGAGTTCGGTCCTAACTCAGCATTTGAAATATAAAAATCGAGCAACACTTTTGCAGCGTCGGCGACCGAGTATTCTCCTTTCGGCCGAGAATAGGTTAGCAAGGGGCCGCTAAGATTATTCGCAGAGTTCGTGTGCGTTGCAGTACCTACGTAAAAGGTCCGCGTCGCAAAAGCACCGGGAGACTTAATACTCTCGTGCCATGAAAACGATGGGAAGGCACGAAGGGTGTGCATGCCGGGTGTTAATACGCCAATGTTGAACGGCTGGCCGTTCTTATAGTTGGCCATGTAGGGCTTATCATCTACGATGACGTGAACGTGCTGCCCTTGCTTGGAATAAGCAATGCCTTTGGTACTGTCGTTATCAGTATGCACGCCAAGCTCCGTACCGGAAACCTGCATCACAACCAGTACCGAGTCCTTGACGTCCTTTAACTCCTGTCCTTCGCGCGGAGAGACGATCGTCAGTTTAACATCGGGATACTTGGATTCCGGTGCCGGAATAATTTCCACGTGTTGGGTAGTATCGACACTGGTCTGCTCCGAACGTTTTCCGCAAGATACAAGCCCGAAAGAAACGAGCCCGATCACCAGTAATGAGAAAAGTGTGAGAGTCCAAAATTTCTGCATTCAACTTCTCCTATGACCAAATTCTCCTATGACGATGCGAGATTTGCCTTTGGCAAAAATACGAAGATTGTATGAAATGCGGCCGGATACCAAAACCCCGCTTCTATTAGCTTCGCATGGAACAGCGTTCGCTTATGCTTTGAACGTAAGGCCGCCTAACTGTCGAGGTCGCGATTTTAAAATGCCATATCAGAATCCAGTCTACCAGAAGAGCTTTCCCGATCCGTTCGTCTTAAAATGGTGGAATGGCTATTGGGGCTACTCGACCGGGTTTCAGCCGGATGGCGGCGTCTTTGGTGTGCTTTATTCCCACGACCTCATCCATTGGCAATACATCGGTAGTGCAATGATGCCGATCGAAGGGGGGCATCCCTGCTACTGGGCGCCCGAGGTGACCTACGACAACGGCATGTTCTTCCTCTATTATAGCGTGGGAAATGAAGAGACCATGCATATACGGCTCGCTCGCTCGTCAAAACCCGAGGGGCCGTTTGAAGACGCGGGTGTGCAGCTTACCAACGAACCGTTTGCGATCGACCCCCACGTCTTTATTGATGATGATGGCAAGCGTTACATGTTTTACGCCACCGATTTTCTTACTCATACGCATATTGGTACTGGTACGGTTATCGACCGAATGTTAAACGAGCATACGCTCGAAGGCAAGCCGGAGCCGGTAACCCGCGCGCGATATGAATGGCAAGTCTATGATCCCGTTCGTACGTCGAAAGGAGGCGTAAAATGGCATACTGTTGAAGGACCGTTCGTCGTAAAGCGCAAAGGGCTCTATTACGAAATGTTTTCGGGAGGTAACTGGCAAAACCTGACGTATGGTGTGAGTTATGCGCGCAGTGATAATATCAAACCAGGACATGAATGGGAGCAGTATGCGGACGGTGCGAAAGTTTTGCCGATCTTGCGAACAATACCAGGTAAAGTCATTGGCCCCGGACATAACTCGGTCATTCGCGGCCCTGATAATCGAGAAATATTTTGCATCTATCATCTATGGCACGAGGGCGAACGCGTCTTAGCGATCGACCGCATGGATTGGATCGGAAGCGATCTTTTGGTTCGAGGACCCACTACAGGTCTGGAAGCAGACCCCAATCAGCCACGAAGAATTGGCGGTGAAGTTGGCACTGAATCAGTTTTAGAAGAAAGCACCCCCCGCACTATTGAGATCGGTTCGTCGGCCCTCGTGCAATTCTGGTGTAAGCGGTCGTCTGGCTCCTGGCTAAAAATTGAACTGCATGGGGAGGCCGGTACGGTATTTAAATACAATATGGACCAGCGAGAGACCCGTGATGAAGCATGGGAAAAAGTCACGTTAGATCTCGATATTCGAGACTTTCACTGTAATATCGGAAACGCCCGACATCACGATGTTCTATTATCGCATGCTCCCAAGCTAACGCTGATCGCGTGCGATGGACCGGTTGCGCTATCGCCAATCGAGATCACACGAGGATGGGAAGAGCTTTTTGAATCGGATTCTTTGGTCGAGGGAGGATGGGATGTGGCAGGAAATTGGGAGGTCCGTAATAAAGAATTGACCATTGACGGTACAAAACGAGTGTCGCATATTGCTAAGGACCTATTCGGAATAGACAATTATGAGGCTGCAATCAATTGGCGATCGGTAAGCGATGACGGAAGCATAATGTTCTTGTTCGGTGAAAAGCCGGAAGAACTTGCTATTGCGATCGATCTGCAAATGGAGACGATCACACTCATGAACAATGGTAAAGAAGTTCGCTCGATCGCATGGCCCGAACGGTTCGATCGTAAGCACTATCAGCAACTTCTTGTAAAAAAAATGGGTGATTTGATTACTATCGAAATGTCGGGGACACCATGCTTTAGCGAGATACCGGCACACACACACCAGCGGATCTCGATCCATACAACAGGCACGATCGCTCTCGATATGGTCCGCCTCAAAGAACTTGTAGCATAATGGAAGGTACGCTCGATCCAAGAAGGAATATCTTTGGCCCACGTGCTCAGGACTTCGTGTGGGCCAGCGGCGTGGAAAATACATTCGTCGTGCAGACGCGTAAGGGCCACCGCTCGCTCGATGAATACGAACTGATGGGACACTATCATTTTTGGCGCGAGGACTTGCGCCTCGCCCATGATATTGGATTTCGGACGCTTCGATGGGGGGTACCCTGGTACAAAGTAGAGCCGAAACAAGGTGAGTTCGATTGGTCCTGGACAGACCAGGTGCTCCCCTATCTAGTCGAAGAACTTGGTATCATACCGATCATCGACCTCATGCATTATGGTTGTCCCCAGTGGCCCTATAAAGAGTTTATCAATAAGGAATATCCTGTTGCCGTCGCGAACTATGCGAAGGCTTTTGCGGAGCGATATAAATCGCTGGTACGGTATTATACGCCGCTGAACGAGCCGGTCGTTAATGCTATATGGTGCGGAAAGCGGGGCGTGTGGCCACCCTATCTTAAAGGAGACAGCGGGTACATCCGAATTATGCTGCAACTTGCTCGCGGCATCCAGAATACGATCGACGCCATTAAAGAGGTCGATCCGGATTCGGTGATGGTGCATGTGGAAGCAACCGGTCTAAGCCGTGCCGCAAGCGAAGAGCTGCATGCATTGGCTGTGGAAGATACATACAAGAATAACCTTTGCTTCGATCTGTTATCCGGCAAACTTGTAAAAGATCATCCACTTACTTCCTGGCTTATACGCAATGGCATTTCCGTCAATGAAGTGAAAGAGATCACCGATCGTGGCAGGCCATTTGAAATATTAGGATTAAACTTTTATCCTCAATGGTCAACGCAACAGCTTTATATCGACTCTAAAGGCCGCTTGGCTTACCGTGCCCACGAGCAGGATGGCGCAGGCTTCGGAACGATGATACATGACCTCTACGACCGTTATCAGTGCCCGATCATGATCACTGAAACGAGCGCATTCGGCTCCGATGATTTACGAGCTAAATGGCTCAATACCTCCGTAAGCACGGTAAAAGAACTTCGCGAGAAAGGTGTGCCCGTACTTGGCTATACCTGGTTTCCAATGTTTACCATGATCGACTGGCGCTACCGGTTCGGTCGCGGACCGAAAGACCAGTATCGAATGGAGTTAGGTCTCTACAAACTGAACGGAGCAGTCGATAATATTGCCGAGGATGCACCAACTTCCCAACGGTGGCAAAGCACTGCACTCATTGACAAATTCAGAACCTTAATGGCCGATCCTCTTACGGCGGTTGGAAATGTTAAAGCTGATATTCCCCAGCCAAGCGCTAAACTTGTTAGCGCATAGGGCTACACGGTAGAAACCCATTAAGGGAAAAATCGTAGAGCTATTGTGCGGAATCTCGTCATTCCCTTTTGCTATAGGTGCGCCGATTGTTAGAATATTGGTGCTACAAGGCGCGAGCATAGTAGCGTGAACATACTATTTATCGATGACTGATCAATGACATTACAACCAGTTGCGATCAAACGGACGACCATGAGCTTGCTCTCGGGCACGTTCCGTTCACTCCGGCATCGCAATTACAGGTTGTTTTTTTTCGGTCAGCTCATCTCGCTTATCGGCACCTGGCTCCAGAACGTCGCGCTCGGCTGGCTCGTCTGGTCCCTCACGAAAGACGCGATGATCCTCGGTATCATGAGCTTCCTCGGCTCTATTCCGATCCTTTTTCTTTCCATTTTTGCCGGTACCATGGCGGACGAACATCCGAAGCGAAAGATACTCGTCATTACTCAAACGTCCGCGGGTATTCAAGCCGTCTTACTGGCGGTTGCAATATGGACCGGTAACGCAACGGTGATCGTCATTGGAATTGCTAACGTGCTTCTTGGTATCGTTAACGCCTTCGATATGCCGGCACGCCAGGCCTTTGTCGTCGAGATGGCAAGTAAGGAGGATGTGACCAACGCCGTAGCATTAAACTCCGCTATCTTTAATGCAGCGCGCCTGTTGGGACCTGCGTTTGCGGGTATTATCATCGCCACTGTTTCGATCGCGATGTGTTTTTTCTTAAATGGCATCTCGTACATCGCCGTCATCGCTGGTCTATTAATGATGCGTTTTGATAAGAGACAGCATCCGGCGCGAACTCGTGAAGGTTCACGCATCGGTGCCATGAAAGAAGGCGTCCGTTATCTTTACGGCATTCCGCAACTGAGAGCACTGATGTTCCTCGTGATCGGCATGACGCTGTTTGGCTGGAGTTACACGGTGAATTTACCGGTCGTTGCCAGCAATCTGCTTCATGGCGGTTCTTCGGAATACAGCGCGTTGCTTTCTGCGAACGGCGCAGGGGCGTTGCTCGCGGCCCTTAGTCAGGCAATGTTTGCGGAACGGCTGGATGCCCGCAAGATGCTCTTCGTTGGATTAGGCGTGTTCATGGCCTCGCTCTTTGGGTTGTCCTTTATTCATACAGCGCTCGCCGCTGTGATCTTACTTATTCTTATCGGATGGAGTATCGTCACCTTCTTTATTACTGCCAATACCACGTTACAGCGCCGTGTCCGCGATGACCTGCGTGGTCGGGTCATGAGTATTTATTCATTATCCTTTGCAGGCCTGTTCCCATTTGGCAGCCTATTGGCCGGATGGCTCGCCTCTACTTATGGTCTTGCCGATTCTTTCCGCATTAATGCGATCATACTGGCCGCATTTGGAGTACCGGCCTTCCTGTTCGTTCGCAAGCTGCCACGGCTTTCAGCTTCCCCGGCGGAATCGGTCCAGGAGCTGCTGGCAGGAGAACAAGAGGTCTTCGTTGCGGAACAGATTTCCAAAGGTTAGGCTTAATAGATGTAAGAGGCGCCCTCCTCTTCGCTTTGCTTTGTCCACTGCATTATGATAGCATTCATTCTTCTCCGAGGGAAAGATTTTAGTTTACCCGATAGCGTAAGTACCGCTATCATTGGCTTATTCTTCGGCCTTATCTGCGGGCTCTTTTACTATCAGCATTACTACAAGCAGTACTATTGGGCATTTTCATTAGCCGGCGGTCTCATTCTCACGTATTTATCGCATCATTTCTTCATGCGATATTTTACGATTGACGATGACAGCTCGCTTCGGCTAACGATCGCATCATTTGCAGCGCCATTCGTTCTTACACTTGCGCTAAATCAGGCACTTTATTATATAAAGAAGCAAAAACGGAAAAAGCGTACCAAACGGAGAGAACATTCTCGCTTCTTCGATACCGTTGATGCCAGTGAAGCACTGCAATCTCCAACCCATCGAGAGATCACGAACTAATGCGATATCTTTTAATCGGAGCAGCCCTCCTCCTCATTGGCTGCTCAACAACTCCTATTGTTCGAGAACACATGGTGATCGATCCACATACGATCACGTTTGCTCAGACCGACACTTTTAAAACAGTTAACATTACTCATAGCTGCTCCTGCCCCTTCACCTGGACCGCTACGGAATCAACTACCGTCAACTGGCTCGTTCTTGGCACAAACTTCCCCGCTACTCTTAGTAGCGATCATTATAATATCCCTGTAACGATCGATCGCTCGAAATTAAGTGAAGACACAAACCGCACTTCGCTCATCATTTCCTCGAACGCCTACGGAGTCGATACGATCAATGTAATTGCAATTAAGTAATTACTTAGAATTCCTGCCGCACCATTCCGACGACTCGAAATTTTAGCTTGGCTTCGCCAATAAGTGGTTTATCGATATAGAGTGGAAAATCGATCTGTGCATTAACGCGGTCGAGATCGAGGCCTGTAGTGCGCATCCAGCGACTATCCATCCCGAAGAATCGCAGCCCGAGACCAATATCGCTTTTTAGATGATCGGGTAATTCGCATGTACAAAATGCGTCGGTGACCATGCCGGCATCCGCAAAAACTGTAAGACCAAATGGCTCGAACAACTGGCCGATGAAGGGGATCTCGCGAAGGAACGTGAACGGGAAAAGCGATCGATTATTAAGCTCGAACGAGCCCGACACGGCAACGCGGCCAATATCATTGCCCTCATCTAAATATCCGCGAACCAACGGCCCCGATACCGCAGCATTGCGGATCTTATCGCGAACGCTGCTTCCGAAATTCGAGCCATACATATCAGCAAAGTGATCGATATCACTCGATGAAGCGAGCTGAAATTTGGTGTCCTGAGGAATTAGCCCATCGATCGGCTGCATACTTCCTCCGAACAAGCGAACGTAAGCATCCCAGTCTACGCCTAAATCTAAACGATCGTTGAGCGTACCGGCAAGTTTGGTATATGTGGTGCGCGGATCGCCTAATCCATCTTCCGCTTGTGCAGCAAAAGTAAACTCATTGATCGCTGCTTCATCATGAAATGTGTAGGCAACATAACCTCGATTAAGCGGCGGCAAAGTTGCCGTTGGCAACTCAGGCACTACACCATCGTGAAACCACTCGAGCATGTGAAAATCATAAGCGGCGCTAAAAATGTGACGGGGAGTCGTTGTACCAGGCACGGTCACTACCTGACTGATGGCCGCGCTGGCGTAATCGGTGCGCTCCGCATGTATGGCCGAAATATCGATATCCGTCCATGGCGAGAGCCAATCCGCAACGGAATGGTATTGGATAAGGTCGCCAGGTAATGTGCCAGCCCCGGTCATAATGCCACGCAAACCGATAGCAAGGCGGTCGGTCCGGTCGAGATAACCACCCAATAACGTCCAGCCGAACGCCCATTTTTTGAAATCGCCCGAGCGAGGCCAGATGTATGGGGCAGACCGTATAGCGTATTTATCGATGGGCTTCTCATCGCCGAATATTCGTGGCACCAGGCTTACATCCATCGGCGGCAACCAACTGCTCGAGTTATTGAGCCGATTCGTCTCCATCAGCTCGCGCGATGGATTGATCTCCACATGAACCGGACGTTTCGCGAAAGTATACGTGTATGTTCGCTCGTCAGCAACCGTTCGGAGCCAATCGTCCACCGGTATCCATTTTTGTTCGGTGGTACCATCTTCAAAGGTAAAGACGAGGTCAAGCGGCATAACGGCTCGCTCGTTACGTTCGATCTTGACCGTAGTAGTTGTGCCGTCGGTATGGAAATCGCCGATCGAGTAATCGAGCTTCCAGGTTTGCTCGAACCACTCATTGAAAAACCAGCGGAGATCTCCACGCACTTTTATCCGATTCGTATCCCCTTCTCTACGCTCGATATCTTCCGCAGCATTTAAGAGATCGTCCGGATAGGGATGTTTGAACCGCCAGCGCTCGTAATACAAATGCATGAAATCGGCAAACGCCTTCTCGCCCATTGTATAACGCAGCATAAAGAAGACGCTCGATGTATGCGGGTATGTGGCCTCCGCATAATCATGATAACTTAAATAGGCATCCGCCTTTTGTTTGCTCGGCTCCTGATTACCCGAAAGCTGCTGCAAGAGAGCCCCGCGATAATTCGAGGTCCGCTCATCATCGTTATATCCGAGACCCGGACCATACGAGTTATTCCACCGCCCAAAATATTTCTCTTGTACGAATGTCGTGATGAACGTATTGAAGCCTTCGTCCATGTATCCGTAGTCAGTCTCGTTCGAGCCCATCATCATTGGATACCACTCATGGCCGAGCTCGTGCATCATTGTATTCTGGGGCCAATGGTAGAGCGAGCCATTTTCGTACGGCCCCACATAGACAATTCCCGGATACTCCATCCCACCTTCATACGTCTCACACATGAACATATTGGGATAAGCGTATTTGCCAGCGAACGCGGAGTTCGTTTGCTCGGTCACGAGCACGATCTTCGCGGCCTCTGCACCCCAAAACGCACGCGAGTTATTCCAAAACAGCGCGTGATGCATTACGTTGTCATCGTACACAGCATCCCAGATGTATGCTTCATCTGCACACCAGGCAAAATCACGAACGGAATCGGCGTGGAATATCCACACCCGTGTTGGCTCGTTCTTCGAGATCGGCATCGGATGATAATTCGAGTAATCCGCGATACGAACGATCGAATCGGGATGTGAGCGGGCAAATGCAAGCTTGTCTTGTTCTTGCTGAGTGAGAACGTCCTTCGGATTTTGTAGCCACCCGGTCGTCACAATAGTATTAAATCGCTCGGGTATTGTAAGGGCGACATCAAATGCACCATAATCTGTATAGAATTCACCCATGCCGATATACTGATCGGGATGCCAGCCATGATTATCATATACGCAGACTTGCGGATACCATTGCGCCGTCGAGAAATTACGCGCGGCTCCATCGTGCCAGCCCCATGTCGAGCGTATACCGTAGTTCGGCAAGACTCCATGCCATTCGCACTCGAAATTAAGAGAGTCTCCTGGTAAGAGTGGTTGAGGTAGTTTAAGACGAAGGATGGTATTATCGATCGTGTAATCCAGATTGGCATTGGGTGAGGCTCCGGGATAGACAAGCGTCAGATTCGAGACATCGATGCCGCCATGACCATACTTCTCATCGGAGCGATGGTCGCGGTTGGGCGCACTTTCGCCATAGCTTCCATTGCGGAAGAGATTCCAATAGAGGTGAAAATATAATTCGTGTAGAGTATCGGGCGAGTTATTCGTATACACTAACTTTTCATGGCCCTGCAATGCGGGCGATCTTACATCGTCCTCGAAGGTAGCGGCCAACGAGTAATGTACATGCTGCTGAAAATAGGGTATACCGGTGGCAGCAATCTGGGCAGCGACCGGCGCGTTAAGCCCGAGCAGAATCGACGAAAGAAGAAGACAAAAAATAAGGCGCATTAAATATTCGCGAAAAGAATAACGCAAAAATACAACGAATGTGGCGCATGCTTTAGCTTGCGTCATCGCACCTAGAATGCGGCTCCCAGCGAGACCGCCCACCGCCAGGCGAATGGTGGTCGACCATCGACGGGCGCATTCTCATACATCGGCCAATAGAGATTTACGATTGGAACCGCATCGTATTCGTCCACAACTCCATGAAGCTGTGATGGCAGCCAGGACCGGATATCCACCCCAACCTTAATACCGGCGTCCACTTTGATCGTACTAGAACTTCCGCCCCATGCCTCTTCCCACGACTGGCCAACCCAGCCCGCATCTGCAAATGCACCAAAAGAGAACGAAGATGGAAATTTACCTAACGATGCGGCAGGATTCGGCAATGCGATATCCCAACTGGCACCGTACATATCGGTCCCGACAAAATGAGTATCGAGCAACGAGTTGTAATGCGATGAGTTATACCCTCGAACACCAGCGCCGCCCTCGACGAAGAAATCACCGTCAGCAGCGAGAGCGTGTGGATCGATCGCCGTCACCGCTCGGAAAAATCCGTTCGCCTGTTCCTCAAAGTTATTAGCTCGATCCAAAAAGAATCGCCGCTGAAAAGGAGTCCCGCTGGTAGCGGCCCCAGCCGTCAAACGAAGCTTCGAGGTAAGAGTGAATGGTAGACCCACTTCAGTCCGATACGTCGCTTGAAGCAAAGAAAAGTTTTGATTGGATTGAAGCACACTGGTCTCAGCGAGAAGATCGAACCGGCTATCGCTTCGCCCATCTTCGATCGAATAAGTAATTCCTGCCACATCGCACACGCCCGGGGCCCATCCCGCATGATAGACAGGAAAAACATTCGGCTCGAGCGCTTCATCCGTCTCGAGAAAGAGCTTTGCCTCGTGTGTTGCTCCGAGGCGCCAGTACTCCGGACGAAATACCTTCGAAAGCGAAACCTCCGCCTGCCCGATCCCATACATCTTTTCAGCGTGCGCCGAAAAGGATGTGAGGCGACCAAGCCAATCTACCGGTGTAGAATAAGTGATCGCTCCATCGATCTGGTCGTACCAATTTGTAGGTGCGTCTTCATAATATAGTAAGCTTGTGAGGTCTGTCGGTCGCGATTGCGTACGATAAATTATTTTAGCATCGCCCGAGAAGCTGTTGTTCATTCCGAACTTAATGCCGGCCCCAACGTCCACTCCAGAGATAGCCTCATACCACACAATCGGCCGCGCTACCGCCCAATACTTGTCGATCGGCGGGAAAACAAAAAGCTGTTTCCATACCGCCCACTCGCCTGGAGGCGACCACAATCCCGAACGAGTGCTATAGTTATTCAGCCAGTTCAAATCCTGCAATCGCCAGGATGTGTCGATCTCGAACCATTGCAATATCTTCGATGACATCACTTCGAACGTCGCAGAATAGTCGGGAGAAGTCCAATCCCAGGGCGGAAGTTGCGTAACAGGATTCCATCCATTCTTGATATCCCAGCCGCTGCGATGGTCCTTGCGATATGCAAGATTCTTATTTACGGAGAGCGGAATCGTCACCGCATTCGTACTCCCATCATCAAAATGAAGCAACAAATCGATGGGCATTACCGCTAGCCCACGGTTATGTAATGTAATCGTATTGATCGTATGAGCGTAATCACCAGTACCTGGGCGTGAAGTGACAGATTCAGCTTCGTAATCCACTGTCCTCGTCGTCTTGAACCACTCATCGAAGAACCAGTCGAGATCGGTGTGCGCGGTCTTTTCCATCACACGTTTGAAATCGACGAGATGAGGATGCTTGAAATGCCACTCGTTATAATATTCTTTCATGCCAGCCGCGAATACGGAATCGCCAAGCGCGTACTCCAGCATATTAAGAATGGCTGCAGTCTTGCCATATACCTGTCCGGCGGTTGCATCTTCTCGAAACCAGTCATGCGGAATATCGAGTGGCTCTTCATAATGCTGTGAAGCGATCTGCTGGTAGCCGCGATAGTTATCGCGTTTGTTGCTGAACTTCGGCACGAACCAATCGAGCCACGAATGCTCGGTGCCGGGTACTTCCTGGTTATCGCCAAAGAGCCGGTCCATCGCGATGGTGGTGGCATAGGTCGTGAAGCCTTCGTCCATAAAAGCTTCGCGCGTCTCGTTCGAGCCGAGTAACCCGTAGAACCACTGGTGCGCCGCTTCGTGAGCGATAACACCAGCAAGCGATAATGGCGACGGGCGATACCCGGTTATCATAATAAGCTGTGGATACTCCATCCCTCCATCACCCGCCATTGTACACGAGAAGTTATGATAGGGATACGCACCATAAAGCTCGCTATAGGTCGAGAGCGCGTGCATCGAATAGGCAATGGCTGAGCGATTCCACCAGTTAGCAACCCAGGTCTTATAAAGCGCATGGACCGTGATGGTATCATGCATCGTGGCCCATTCATGGATATAACGGTCGTCGGCAACCCAGGCGAAGTCGTGTACCGGCGAAGCGTGGAATTTCCACGTGGTCATTCCGGGAGCAGCAATATCGCTTTCGAATGCTCCTTCTTTTTCACCAGCGGCAATGCGCTCGTATCCATGCTTTGCCTCAGCCGGATTGACACACTCTCCGGACGCACCAACGGTGAATTGACTCGGGAGCGTGATCGACACATCGAACTCACCCCACACTCCATAAAACTCGCGGGCAATATACTCCTGATGCTGCCATCCTTCGACATCGTATTCGCATATCTTGGGATACCACTGCGACATTGAATATTCAACGCCCTCTCGCGACATCCAACCGCTGCGGCGTATCTGCCTCGGGATCTGTTCGCGAAACGGTAGTGAAATGGTGACGTTTGTGCCGGGCGCTAACGGCGCAGGCAAAATCACCCGCATGATCGTGCCGGTGATCTCAAACTTCGATTGCTGATCGTTGCACGTAACAGAGTTGATCCAATACTTCCCCCACTCGGATGGCGGCAGTTTGCCAATACGATCGAAGATAGGAGCCGAACCGATAGCGTGTGCGCGTTCATCCATCATGCTTCCCGGTTGGAAAGCATTAGAATAAAGATGAAAGTAGACTTCGTGAAGCGTATCCGGCGAATTATTCGTGTAAAGAACCTTCAGCGTTCCATCCAACGTGTGTATGGAATCGATAAGCGTCACGTCAATATCGTACTTCACGTGCTGCTGCCAATAAGCATGAGCGGATGGGATGAAAGATGAAATAAAAAGTATGACGAAGAAAATTCGAGCCATGTAGTGCAGGCATTCTTGCCTGCAACGCGGACTTTTAGTCCGTCGATAAAAAGAATGCAAAGAATTATAGGCCATTATAACGGCAACACAAAGATAACGTATATCAACGACTACAAAACAAAAGAGCCGAGCATTCTGCTCGGCTCTTACATTCAGAATCTCATTCCTTAGGCGACAGCGGAAGCTTCTGCAGTCGCACCAACTTCCACCTGGTCCATGAACTTCTTGATACGGTCGATGGCCTTTTCGATATTCTCTATCGAGTTAGCGTACGAGAAGCGGAGATAGCCTTCACCATATTTACCGAAGGTGGCGCCTGAGAGGCACGCCACGCCCGCCTCGTTCAAAATCCGATTCGCAAGTGTGCGCGAATCGAATCCGGTGGCGGTGATATTCGGGAATACATAGAACGCGCCGAGCGGCTTATGACAATGGAATCCGGGAATGGAGTTCATACCATCCACAATAAGATCGCGGCGGCGGCGGAACTGCTCGACGACATCATCCACCCACTTCTGAGGCCCGGTGAGCGCCTCGATACCAGCTACCTGAATAAAGCTTGCGGTGCAGCTTGCAACATTCGTCTGTAGCTTCGCAACGATCTCGGCCAGATGCTTTGGCATGATACCAAAACCGAGACGCCATCCCGTCATGGCATAGGTCTTCGAAAATCCGTCGAGTATGATCGTGCGGTCCATCATACCTGGATAGCTTGCAATCGTATAATTCTGGAAGCCATCATATACTACGCGGCCATAGATCTCATCCGTAAGCACCCATAGGTCGTGCTTAACCGCAAGCTCGGAGATTGCCTTCAGATCATCCTGCGTAAGAATGCCACCGGTCGGGTTTTGCGGCGAGTTGATGATAAGCATCTTGGTCTTCGGTGTGATAAGCTTGCGAAGATCCTCGATGCGGAAGCTAAATGCCTTTTCTTCGGTGAGAGGAAGCGGCACTGCGGTACCACCGGCAAGTTCGATCGCGCTTTCGTAGATCGGGAAACCAGGATTTGGATAGATCACTTCATCGCCCGGATTTACGATCGCCATGATCGCATAATACATGATCGGCTTCGCACCCGGCGTCACAACGACCATGTCCGGCTTAAACTCGAGTCCGCGGCGAGCACCCTCTACCTCCGCGATGGTCTTGCGGAATTCCGGAAGACCGGCTGCCGGACCGTAATGTGTGTAGCCGGCATCAAGCGCCTTCTTTGCCGCCTCAATAATATTTGGCGCCGTGTCGAAATCAGGCTCACCAATTTCCAAGTGGACAATATCGCGGCCCTGAGCTTCGAGCTCGCGAGCGCGCGCTAAAACTACGAACGAAGTTTCGGTACCTAAGCGGTCGATGCGGTCGGCAATCTGCATTGTGCGGTCTGTCTATTCAGTTGGAGGGAAAACGAACGCTCGAAGGCGCCACTATTGGCTGTTCACCCCTTCTTACGTGAAAGCATTATAACGTTGAGTTACGGGCTTTTGTCTCAATTGTTATAGCAGGGGGCCTGTAATGAAGAACGCGCCACAGGGGCGCGTTCTATCAAAGTTTAATAATTCGCGAGATCACTTAAGTATCTGCGTCGTAGTGGTAGCCTGGTTCTGGGTTCGTACTATTCGGATAGGGCCTACCTTGTCTTCATAATAGACGTTGAATGTCGGCACCATTGAATTTTCAACGATACCACCATGGGAGGGTAGATACTGAACCACTATGATCTTATTGAGGAATTGCTCGCTATCTAAGACCATCGAAGGCGCCGAATAAACAACATTCGCATCATAACGATATACGATGCCATTATTCTCAACGTACCCGGCAAACCAATTGCTGGAGCCGTTCTTAAGAAGTGTAAATCCTCCCGAAGTCCAAACAGTCTCTGTCCCGATCTGCTGATTGAGCGGCTGCCAATTCGTACTATCGGAGTGTGCCCACCAAATTTGCCCGCCAGCGAGCGCAAAATTTTCCACCGCTGGAAGATAAGAAATTTGATCGATCGGAATGCCGGTCGTAAATTTTGACAAGGGACGGTAGTTTCGATCATCCCCAATCACCCATACGTCGCCGAACGAACTGGCTGCGAAGCAGAAAAATGGATTTGTCGAGATGCTAACAATAGGCACACCTCCGCCGGGCTGACTGCTTGGTGTTTCCCATCGATAATCGTCCGGGCTGCCTAAAAATAAAAGGCCTTGGCTCGTGCCTCCGTATATCTCACCATTGGAAGCACCGATACACGTGATGGGTCCCCAAGGTGATACAAGGCTCGAATCTCTGAAGCGTAGTGACGGCGTGATACTATATCGAACCACGCGACCGGATGAAGTAAGTGCAATAAGTCGTCCCAAACCATGAGAGTTTGAAAAAGCAAGGAGCTGCGTTACATTGTCGGGCAATGCTGGAGTACCCGAGCTCCAGGTAGAGCCATTATATTGGAATATTTGTCCGCCTACGGCGGCATAAATTCCCGGAATGGCAAGAGTGATAGCCCCAACGTTCGTTGCAGTTGCCCCACTGGAGATACGTGTCCAGTTAGCCCCAAGATCGGTGGATTGGAAAATTCCATCTTGCTTCGATGCCGCATAAAAGGTACCATTCGGCCCAGCAAAATTATTATACAGAAGCGAAAAGATAGAGCTGGAACCGATAGAGCCTCGTTGCACGAAGCGCTTTACGGATGTATCAAAAACGAAAAAGCCTTTATCAGCGGCGACATAGATGGTCTTATTCAGATCACTCGTTATCGCCGTGACCTTGAGCGAAACGGGGTTCGTGTGGATATTCGAGTCACCAATGATCACGCTCGAATCCGACAAACGAAACAGCGTCTGATTCGAAAGCAAGTTTACCGTCTCAGTACCGCCATTATTAGTGTCAACGTAAGAGACCTCGTTGCCACTTGCCAGATCCTTATCCGAAATATTAAGCAGGTTACCGCTGGACGAGATATTTATGATTTCTTTCGTGCCAGCAAGAGGTACCGCTCCCTGATAGGTATGGTACGTATAAGAAGTATCTTTCGTCGGCCAGAAATAACCAGAACTAACGGTACCACCGGTGGACGTCGGATCCGGCGGAGTCGTAAGATGCGTACAGCCAGCTACGGTGTAACTAGCAAGCAATATGAAATAAAGCTTTCGCATGTTCGACGGAGACGTCATTTAAAAGTGGTATTGAAATCCGAGTGTAAGTCCCAACGACGAACTGAATAGCGTTGACCGATTAAATCCACGATCGACCAAAATTGCGTTGCCTGGCACACCTTGCGAGCCCCGGAGGTTCTCGGTCGTTGTCCATACTGCATCGTAACTGACACCGGGCGAAATCATGAGATGACTACTGACTGCTAATTCAGTCGAAAGTCCAAGCTCTGCCATTGGTGCAGTCGTGGACAAGAACGCGGCGCCACCACTTACGCTGAATGTAAGTGGAATAGCATCGGTCGCATACACATGGTATGTCAGACCGGCAGTGGCCCAATACGCGTTCTCCAGGTTCACTGTCGTATAGTTGACATACTCCTGTGTCAACCCGTTATAAAGCGAAGCTACTTTCGGTGTTCCGGCGCGATCCACCAGACGCGAGATCTGCATATTCCCACCCTGCAATCGCAGACCAAGATTATCAATGATCGCAATATCTACTCCGAGGCGCAGATCACTGGCAGCATTGCCGTCATTTGGCGTCAAGCCGGCGATGTCGTGATCTGCGCTCACAAATTGAACTCGTCCTCCAACCGATACGAACGGTCGTACCGCAAGCCCTTCGCTGAAAACGAGCGGAAGGCTTGCAAATGAGGTCGGGTGGAAGTCAGGAATATTGGCGCTAACCGGCGCTACCGGTTTTGCTGCAACAGCAGAAACGGCGGCCTCCGGTGGAAGTTGGCTCTGCGAAGCGTTAGTGGCTGAAGGAATGTCTTCAACAGCATTATTAGAAGACGGTACGTGTGCACTGCTTGTCCCCAAGGACTGATGCGTCCTCTGGGACAAATTGGTTTTGGCACTACCCGCTATATCTTTAGTAGCTCCTTCACCGATTGCCGCCGTCGTACCACTTCCAACATTCGTCGTGGTCAGGTCATGGCCGGGTAGCGTAGCATACATTGGTGCGCTCGGGTTTGCCTGCTGCTGATTGTGTACGACCGCTATCTTTGCTTTCTCATGGGCGGCGTTATCGTCTAACTTGTTCTTAACGACTACACCAGCCGTAGTAAGCACCGCGACTCCCGTCCCGATGGAGACGGCGGTCGAAAGAGACATCTTCGTGAAAAATGCGACAAAGGGATTGGCACTCTGTGTAACGATAGGCAAGGTTTCGGCAGTACCGATAAGACCCGGAATGAACGCGAGAAGACCGGGGATGCGCTCGGCGATCGAGTTCTTCGCTTCGACCGGCAACTCCATGGGAATGCGGGCCGCAGAGATCACTTTGTTAAGCGTCTCGTAGCTTTTAAAGAGCGCCCGTTTCTCAGTGCTCTCGGCAACTTCGCGGAGGAGCGACTTCGATTCCTCACCCGAAAGCGAGCCATCGAAGTGCTGTATGATCCTCTCTTCTAATCTATTCTTCTCTTCATTCTGCATGGCGATGTCCATTGCATATTCGGGTCAAGGCAGTTATTTCCGCCCGAACCATGATTTCTTTTTCGGCTCACCGGTGACGACTTCTTCGAGTTCTTCGCGCAAGATCTGTTTTGCACGATACACCCTCTGCCGACATGCCGCGATCGAGATCCCCAACTGGGCCGCGGCGTCTTCATAACTGAATTCCTCTAGCTCGCGAAGTAAAAAAGGCTCTCGTAGTTCGACCGGCAGTTTGGCGACGGCCCGTTCGAGAGAGGCTCGTAAGGAGTCCTGCTCGGTCCCGAAATCGGGCTGCATCTGCGGATCGTAAGAATTCACATTATCATCGATCGCTTCGTGCGGATGTCTGCGGTCGTAGCGCAGCTGGTTCAGGCACGTGTTCGTGGCTATTCTATAGAGCCACGCACGGCCGTTGGTCGCATCGGTAAATAGATCTTTGCGTGTGAACACTTTGACGAACGTATCCTGGAACGCATCATTGGCCTTCTCGGCATCACCGGAGCACATCCGGAAACAATGCGTATAAATCTCTTTATGACGGCGCTCGAAGATCACATAAAATGCTATCTCTTCGCCTTGCTGGAATCGCCGCAGGAGATCGGCATCTTCCAGCTTTGCCAGCTCGGCCTTAAGCTGTTTCGCTTCAGCACTGCCGGCCCGGACCTGACTCTCGACCGAAAACAAAGCGGCTTCCGGCGCTGTGGTGGCTTCTGAGCTGAGCGACGAAGACGTGCCATTTCGCACACCTTCGATCTTTATCCTCTCATCCCGTCCTCCCCGCGCCTTGAAACCCAGCATGGCCTGATCATTCAGGCGTAGTGCTAATTCGCTCAAGGTCGATCGTCGTTTCATGATGTAACCCTTCAGCTAACGGTTTGTAACAGGATAAATTCTTTCTAATGAAGGGATTCGTTCTAAACAGCGGATTTATCGCCATTCCTGAAAATGACCAGCGGGCTTAATTGAAGGCATTCTGAAAGAAAGAAAAATTTTCAAAAAAGTTTGTTACAAACCTCTCATTCATGGGTTAAACTATTCGACAGGTCGTGTCTTAGAATAGTGGGAGGAACGTGACCTGTTCTTTCTTAGGTCAGGGTTTTCAAACTATTTACTATGAAAAAAATCAAGACACTCGCAATTTTGTCGTTCATGGCTCTTTTGAGCTTTGGAGTGGCAAGCTGCTTTAACCCGACCGGTCCGGGTACGGGTAATGGCGGCACGGGTGGTGGCACTGGAAAAGATACGATCCACCGCGGCCATCGCGACACGACGCATCATAAGCTGCCGCCTCCGCCACCGCACGATACGATCCGGAAGCCGCCGCCGCAGGACACCCTGCCGCCGCCACCTCCACCTCCTCCTCCGCCACCACCGGATACCGGTAAGCGCGGCGGGTTGGATTCGATTCTCATCGATTCGCTGCTGCATCACTAAACGATTGTTTCACCCCTGACTAACAGCAGGGAAAGCAAGCGAAGAACAAAGGAAAGGGCTTGGTGCTATTGTACCAGGTCCTTTTTCTTTTATACCGTTTCCCGAAACTGCCCTGCTAAATATTCGTTGAGACAAATTACGGTACTGGTCTTTATAATAATTTTGTCGTCGAATCGTCTTAACGTGTTTCCCCCAGTTGCCGTCAAGTCGCTATACGTAAGTCGTCATAGATTATGAAATTGCTGTTCGAATATCTCAAGGGCTATAAAAAGCTTGTTACGCTTACGCTCATCCTGGCAGCGATCAATACGCTCTTTTCGCTCATCGATCCGCTCATTTTCCGCCATGTGCTCGATGACTATGTCTCTAAATTTAAAGAAATCTCCGGAAGCGAATTTTTCGGGGGCGTGGGACAACTGGTGCTCTTAATGATGGGCGCCGCATTCGTCTCGCGGGTCGCTAAAAATTTTCAGGATTATTACACGAACGTACTTACTCAGCGGCTTGGTGTACAGATCTATAGCCAGGGTGTCGAGCATTCTTTAAAGTTACCGTACCAGGTCTTTGAAGACCAGCGCTCCGGGGAGACGCTGGGGAAACTACAAAAGGTCCGCAACGATACCGAGAAGGTCATTCAGTCGGCAGTCGGCTTTGTATTTACGACGCTTATCGGCGTTCTGTTCGTGATCGGCTATTCGTTTTACGTCCACTGGTCGATCGTGCCGGCCTATTTCCTTGGTATGACCGTTATCGCCTGGATGAGTTGGGTCTTGGGACGCAAGATCAAGAACATTCAAAAGACCATTGTAGCCCAAACAACGGCTCTCGCTGGTTCGACAACAGAATCGCTCCGTAATATCGAACTGGTAAAAAGCCTGGGGCTTGCCGAGCAAGAGATCGAGCGATTGAATTCGACGACCGATAAGATCCTACAGTTAGAGCTGCAAAAGGTAAAGTATGTTCGGCGTCTTAGCTTCCTTCAGGGGACGGTGGTCAACGCTTTGCGTAATGGAATTCTCTTCCTTATGCTGTATCTGGTCTTTACACAGGCGATCACATACGGACAATTTTTTGCGCTCTATATCTATTCGTTCTTTATCTTTAGTCCGCTGCAGGAGCTTGGCAACATTATTAACACGTTCCGTGAAGCGGAAGCCTCGCTTAATGTATTCGAGGATATCCTCAAGACTCCGATCGAACGCAAGCCGTTACATCCGGTAAAGATCGGTAACATCGAGACACTTACGTTCGAGGACGTCTCCTTTAAGCACCTCACGGCGTCGAACTATGCACTGCAGCATATTTCGTTCGAGACATCGCGCGGAGAAACGATCGCCTTCGTCGGGCCATCCGGAGCAGGCAAAACAACACTTGTTAAATTGCTCGTCGGACTGTATCCGCCGCCTTCGGGGCGTATTCTCTATAATTGCGTCTCTGGCAGTGACATAAATTTCGATGAACTTCGTGAGCGCATTGGATTCGTAACACAGGACACACAACTCTTTTCCGGTACGATCCGAGAGAATCTTCTCTTCGTTAATCCTGCTGCGACGGACGAGGAATGCATGGAAGTATTGCAGAAAGCATCCTGCCAATCCTTACTTGCGCGCGCACCTCAGGGGTTGGATACCGTTATCGGAGAAGGTGGAGTAAAAGTCTCGGGAGGTGAAAAGCAACGCCTTTCGATCGCTCGCGCACTCTTACGCCGGCCGAATCTTCTCGTGTTCGATGAGGCGACCTCCTCGCTCGATTCACTCACCGAGGAAGAGATTACCGAGACGATCCGTGAAGTCTCCGCCGGAAGAGACCTTATCACGATCATGATTGCGCACCGGCTTTCCACTATCATGCATGCTGATCGCATCTATGTGCTCGAGCAGGGGCAGATCGTGGAATCCGGTAAACATCACGATCTTATCGAAATGAAGGGCCTCTATTACGCGATGTGGCGCCAGCAGATCGGCGAGCGAGCGCACTTACACCGGATGGCGGCTATGCATCATGGCGTAACGCCTAATGGAAAACCGGTCGCGGCAGAAATAGCAGCCGCATAAAAAATAAGAGCGTCTAAATAAACCATAGCAAAAAATAAATCACCGGCTTTTGGCCGGTGATTCTGTTTTAAATTCAATTTTTTGAACTACCTCATTTTCTTCATCGAGCCGAGGTTTGCCGTATTCAGCATCTCCCACTTGCCCGTTTCGGCATTGAACCGGAAAGCTTCCGGATGCTGCTGGACGAGTGCCCACGGGAAATCGCCGTGCATGTAAAGCTGGTCGGCATCGGACCACCGCGGATCACCCTGGAAATATGGGTGATTCAAATTGTATGGATCGCCGGGAGCAGCACCAGTAATACCACTCACTTCCGCACCTACGGGTGATGACTGGCTCGACTCATTCGATTCCATCATGGTGGTGCTGTCGCTGCTCTGCATCATGGTAGAGCGCATACGGTGATGCCGTTTCATCGGCTTAGCCGATTGTGCATGAGCGGACGGCGTTAAAAACGAAAGCGAAACGATCGCTGCTATCGCAATGAAAATCTTCATAATCCTTTATGCTTTTGGTTAAACTGATAAGCATCGTACAAGGATTATACCTACGGAAGCTCAGCGGTTCTATTCTTTTCGAAAGAAGAATGAGAACAAGCAAAGTAGAAGAATTAGAACGAGCGCAGTTTTTTCATAGCGGAAGCAAGGCTTTGCCGTTTCTTTAGAACTTCTGCAAAGAGATCGCCTTTCTTCTTGATCCGAGCGGGCATTGTCTTCATGGTAAATTGCTCGAGCGTGAGTTTCTTATTAATTTCTTTCCATTCGAGCGGTGCACTCGCCATGGCATGCGGTTTCTCGCGCACTGAGTATGGCGCTGCCAGGCTTTTACCTTCTATATTTTGAAGATAATCGACGTACACTTGCGTCCCTTTTCGATCGCGTACCATGCGGCGAACGGTCGCATCGCTCGGGTTACGCTCGGCAACTTCAGTGGCGATCTTTTTTGCGAACGGGACAATATCACCGTAGGTGTACTCACTTTTGATCGGGACATAAATGTGTATGCCTGACGAACCGGATGTCTTCGGGTAGCCCTTAAGTCCGAGCTCATCTAACATTTTTTTCACTTCGAGAGCGATCTTCTTTACTTGGTCGAACGTCGCCTTCTCCATCGGGTCGAGGTCGAATGCGAAGAAATCAGGATTGGAGCTGGACTGCGTCCGCGAGAACCAGGGGTTCTGAGTGATCGTCCCAAGATTGACCACATACAAAAGCGATATCAGGTCGTTCGCGATAGCATACGTGATCAGTTTACCGTCCGAATCGATGCGCTGGTGATAATCGAGAAACTCCGGCGGCGACTCGAGATTGTGTTGATAGAACATCTCACCTTCGATGCCATTCGGATAGCGTTTTAAGATCAGTGGGCGATCTTTTAAATACGGCAGAATGGTATCGGCAATAGTGTAATAATATTTGAGGAGATCGAATTTTGTGTAGCCTTCATCCGGCCAATACACTTTGTCGAGATTCGTGAGCTTAAGGTTACTACCCTCGATGGTCACTGTTTTATCGCCCGATTGCTCGTCGGCAGTGAAGAACTCTTTAACATCGATCTTCCCGATCGAACGGGCCCTTAAGTTCAGCTTTGGTCTCGATCTTACCTTTGCCATACTGCTATACTCTTTTCCGTGCAATGAGTTTGCGTAATGAGGTCTCTTCGCGTTCGGCGGTTTTCACTGCTTCTTTTGCAGAGCGTCGCGGCTCGAAGGTACATTCCTGCGGCTTTTTATCATATCGAAGACCGACGAATACCGGATGCCGAAAGCTTCCTTCGCCGGTTAGCTCGGTAAACTTTACTTCGCAGACCAACTTTGGTTTTAGCCATTGAACATCATACACTCTTCGCGCTTGAAATTCCGGCAAGGGCGATTCCTTTACTTTATAGGGCTTCATCGCTTCATAGATCTCTTTCAGCCGTTTGCGGTCGAAGCCTGTGCCTACCTTACCCGCTGACACCAACCGATGCCCGTCGTATAACGCCAGAAGTAACGCACCAAAATATTCCCGGCTACCTTGTGGCTGGGAATAGCCGATAATGACGGCCTCTTGCCGCATACTCGTTTTTATCTTGAGCCACTCGGTCGATCGTTTCTGTACGTACTTGCTTTCGCCATTCTTCGCAATAATGCCTTCCAGATGTTTTCGCTCTGCTTCCTTAAATCGTTTAATGCCTTTATCCAGGGTGTGAGGTGCGTACTTGAACTCCGGCTGCTCTTTTATGATCTGTTCGAGTACCCGTTTACGGTCGAGCAGCTTTGCATCCATCAGGCTATAGCCATTGAGATACAGCACATCGAAGACGTAATAGATGATCTTTTGCGTTTTCACTAATCGCTCGATCGTGTTCTTATCGGTTACCCCGAATCGCGCCTGCAGGTCCTGAAAGCTGGCCGAGCCACGTCTGTTTACCACAATGATCTCACCATCGAGAATAGCCTGCTTTGCTCGGATCCACTGAGGAAGCTTCAAAAGCTCGGGATAGCGTGCGGTCATCTCCTTCTGGTTGCGGGAATAGAGCGTTACCTCTCCATCCTCGACGTATGCGATCGCGCGAATTCCATCGTACTTATCTTCGAATATCCAGCCCGAACGATCGAATGGATCATCGACCAGCACCGCCTTCATTGGCTCGATCGCCCGGGGCATTCGTGCCGAATGAGCGCCTGGTATAGTGGTGAGAGACGCTTTTGCCATTCTTTTTTGAGCTAAGAATAATACGTTATAACTCGGTCGCGGCCGTTCTAAACTATTACCTCTTAACTCTTACTTTTTAACTTTTACCTTTTTTACTGTCTTTTTCTTCTTCGACTGTTTCACCAATTTTTCAAGTGCGTTCGCGCTCGCTTCTTTAGCTTTTTTTCGATGCGGCGCCTGACTGCGCGAGCCATAATTTAATATCGGCCTCAGAGTCCATTTCGGATCGGCGTATTCGTCCTTATGTTTGAAGATCAGCCAGTTGCTTTTACCTTCATCTTCCGGCCTTCCGTGCATACGCACCATGTGGAATTCGCCTTTCAGTTTTCGGCCGTGAAAAGCGATCGTGATCTTACCATTCCGTATCTGCTCTGGTAGTGGATCGCCAAGCTCTTCATACGTGCCTTTATCCCAAATGCGAACTTCACCCGCGCCATACTCTCCTTCCGGTATCTCTCCTTCGAACGACCCGTATTCGATCGGATGATCCTCTACCATTACAGCCAGGTGCTTATCGTTCGGATTCATCGAGGGGCCTTTCGGCACCGCCCACGATTTTAACACGCCCTCTGCTTCTAACCGTAGGTCGAAATGCAGGCGGGTCGCATGGTGCTCGTGAATGAGGAAGCGGTGCTTCGTGCCGCGATGCTCTTTTCCGCGCGGCTCCCTGGTCTTCGAAAAATCTCGCTTTTTATGGTAGAGCTTTAATGCCACTGTTGAACGATGTATTGTAAACGATGACCGTAAAACGCATGAGTCGTGCCAACCGATGATCGCTTCATTCGAGCAATGAACGTAGAGTAAGCGCGTTCTTGGGGGCATGTCCGCCCACATCGTTATCGAAATAGACGTAAATATCCTTGACGGTCTCAGCCCATATTTTTATCTCGTTCGCCCACTTCCTCAGTCGATGCTTTGTGTAATTGCCACTGTATTTTCCGCCAGGACCATGAAGCCGAATATAGACGAAATCAGCCGTTACCTCGTGAGGCGTCTCAAAGCCGGCCAGTTCATAAATGCAAAACGCACTGTTGAATCGTTCGAGCAGAGTGTAGGTCTCTTCTACCATCCAACTTGGGTGGCGAAATTCAAACGTGCACCTGAGCCGCTTCGGAAATAATTTCAGAAATGCTTCCAGCCGTTCCAAGTCGATCGCTAATGATGGTGGCAATTGAAACAGCACAACGCCGAGCTTACGGCCAAGCCCGGTGGCCGATTGCACAAATCGCTCGAGTGGTTCTTCGGGCTCGGTGAGGCGTTTTAAGTGAGTGATGTATCGGCTCGCCTTTACCGCGAACAAGAATCCGGGAGGCGTTCGCTTTTTCCATGATTCGAACCGTTCGCGAGGCGGCAAATGGTAAAAGCTATTATTTAACTCGACGGTATCGAAATGCTTGAGGTATTCTTCGAACATCCGGGCCGGCGGAGTGTTTTTCGGATAAAAGACACCCGACCAATGCCGGTATTGCCACCCCGAAGTACCGATATGAATACGTGCAGACACTTTTCGGATTGTACAGCTATTCCTTAGTAAATCAATTTCTCAGCCATGAGACGAATTTGTGTCTTTCTTTTCCTGTGTCTCCTATCCGCACAAGCGAACGCACAGATCGAGTATACCGCCGACGATTTCGTTCGTTATTATTTCACCCACGATCGGACCGTACAATGGAATTCAAGCGACACCGTGGGCGCGCGAGCCCTTGAAGCCGATTCAGGGGCGAACAAAGCATGGGACCTTACCGGAAGACTCTATACTCTTCCTTCACCTCCTGCTTTCGGCTCCGTACTCTTACCGTACTCGACCAATATGCCGCTCGCGAATGATACGGATTTTGCCTCCGCGACGTACGTCCTTATCGATACGTTGAACCCTCAATATCTTAGGTATGAGTATTACCAGATCAATGACTCGGGCTTCTGGCAGCTTGGTACCAGCGAGGATAGCGTGGGATTCTACCACAAGATCGAGCGCTACTGGCCGCCGCTGATGCAATTGCGATTTCCTCTGCTGTATGGTACTTCGTGGAGATCGACTTCGACCTATTACTATCTTAAGTATAATGAGATATATGAAAAAGAGATCGACGGCAAAGTTGATGGCTATGGAAGCCTGCTCCTGCCCGTCGCTTCGCCAATGGATGCGGTAAGAACGACTGTTAGATCCACGATTTCATACAGCGGCAATGCGTCCTCGGACTATACGTACTTGTGGTTTACCAAATCGGACTTTTGGGCAATGGCCTTGTCAGACAACAACCATAATCTGACCAATGGAATAACCTTCGTCCAGCCCGTGAAGAGTAGCGTTAAGCCTACCGATATTAGTACTTCTTCCGTATGGCCGGAATACGAGTTCGCCGCTAAACGCATTACGCTCCATTACACGCTACAAGTACCTGGTGATGTCCGTATTTCCATTTTCGATATTCTGGGCAATAGCGTTCAGACGATCCACGACCGTAATGCCGAAGTTGGTGAACACAGTACAGCGATCGATGTGCGTGGCCTTACGAGTGGCGTTTATTTTGCTCGGATCACAACACCCACCTATTCGGTATCACAAAGAATTTTTATAGACCGTTGATGCTTGCTAGGCCCCGGTAACAAATAATTCATGGAAGGGCAAGGACGTACCTATTGCAACTGCGTCTGAAAATGCTATATTTGTACGGATTGTCGTCAATTTTTTAGCTCTAAATCCTAATCTCACATGAAATCATTGATAAGAAATCTCATTTTTGGCATTGCTCTGTCCGTCGCGTCTATTGGTCTCTATCGTGGTGATGCGTATTCCCAATGGGTTCAGGCCAGCGGTATCGGCAACACGATCGTTTCGGCGCTAGGCTCCTCCTCACTCGGAATGGTAGCTGGCGGAGGATTTTCGAAACCCGACTCCGTCTGGCTCTCGACCAATAATGGCCAGACCTGGACGCTGTTGAGCTCCAACGTGCCGATACAAGTATCCACTGCCGGAGTTATTGGAACGACTGCAATTGTCGGTTCTTCCAGTTCGTCCGGCTTCTATTACTCTGCTGATTTCGGTCATACGTGGAATCCCGATAACACCGGCATTCCGGCTCAGGCATTTACCACCTCGATGCTTACTGTTGGCTCTACTGTTTTTGCCGGAACAGGCGCCGGCGTCTACCAACAGTCGCAGCCGGGCACCGCTTGGACGCCGGATACTGTCGGAATGTCCTTAAACGGAAATGGAATGAGCGTTACGGATATGACAGCGATCGGAAATACGCTTTTTGCGATCGTGCCGTTTGTTGGTGTCTATCGTTCTACTGATATGGGTGCCCACTGGTCGCTTCTTGCGAGCAGTTCAGCATCGCTTGGCTTAGCCGCTCGATTAGCCTCCTCCGGCAATACCCTTTACGCGCTCATCACTAATGGTGCTACGTATGACGTCTACGCCTCTACCGACAATGGTAATACGTGGACGAAAATGACGAGCACGAGCCTAAATCTCGCCAATCCACAATATTTCACTGCATCCAATAACACATTGGTGATTGCATCCGATAGCGGAGTTTCGTTCTCGAACAATGGCGGCGCATCGTGGCGGCAAGTCAATCAGGGATTAGCCAGCAGTTCTAGCTCCGGTAGTTGGGTAACGACCGCCGCTATCTCGGGTAATAACCTGGTGGTTGGCACGTTCGGTAAAGGTGCATGGTATCGCCCGCTCTCGCAGCTTGCATCTGTAAACAGCGATCGGGCAAACGGAGCCCTCCAGGCTTCACTGACAAGCAATCCTGCCGCAACAACGACGGAGCTTACATTCACGCTAAAAAACAGCAGCAGCGTGCACATCGCGCTCATCGATGCACTCGGCCGCAATGTTCGGACGCTGTATGATGGGTTGGCAAACACGGGCTTTAATTCGGTCGAGATCGATCCGGCGCAGTTCACGAACGGCTCCTATATCGTCGAGCTTACCACGTCGGAAGGCGTAGCGACGGAAAAGCTTGCGGTCCAGCACTAAAGCCTGCGATCGCACACTGATTCTATAAAACATTAGATCTTCAAAGCCCCGCACAATGTGTGGGGTTTTGCATTATTACGCATACGTATGCAGGTTCCGATGCAAGCACTTCCGTTATAAAAGCGTTATATTTGAGTTCACAATTTGCTCTGCTGAGCCTACCGTCATGCTCAGCGAAAATACTCACCGAAAACAAAACCGTTAATATGAAATACCTTGCTACACTTTTAGTATTTCTCGGCTTTATGGGCGTAAGCGCAGCTTCGAATGCGCAAATTACCCTAAGCTCGGGAGACTACATTAATTCATTTACTGAAGTCGGGACTGTCACGTCATTCCTTGCCAGCACCCCATCGCAATTCGTTAATGTTTTGGCGACGAATGGCGTAAACCAAACGTGGGATTTCACCGGCAAGACCTACACGCAAGAGGCGACGAATGCATCGGCAACGATCATTAGCCCGAGCCAGGCTCCGCTTAATACCGATCCGGACTTTGCGACCGCTACGCATGTACTAAAAAGTGCAAACGCGACGGGTGATACGATCTCCTACGTCTATGTAAAGATCAATAGTAGTGGAGTCTACGATCTCGGCATCGTCGGCCAGACCGGCCAGACCGCAATGAAGATCCTGAGCTTTACGCCGCCTCTTCAGGATGTTAAATTTCCGCTAGAGTATCAACAGACATGGAATAGTACCCCTACCATAAACTCCCCGAATTTTCCGCCCGGAATGTCGATGACGATCAACTCACAATCGGTGGTCGATAGTTGGGGTACGCTTATTCTACCAACCGGCGGCACCCATCAAACGCTCCGAATTCGGACCAACCAGCTCTCTACGACTTCCTTCCTCGGCAACAACATTCATGATACGTCCTACATATTCCGTTGGGTAACACGCGAAGGATTCGGAGCCGATGTTTCGGCTAATGGCAATCAGCAACCGGTTAGCGCTTCTTATTTCGTTGCTTCTGGTGGCAATAACTCCGTAGCAAGCAATTCTGAGGATCCGCTCAGCATTCGATTCTCGCAAAACCCGGTTTCGAACGAGCCGACGCAACTCTTCTACAGCATGACGAATAGCGAGCCGGTGCGGATCGAGATGATGGACGCGCTCGGACATAACGTCCGCATGCTCATGGATGGCCGCGCCGATGCCGGCATCAACGTCGTGCCGATCGATCCGCGCTCGCTCGACGCAGGCACCTATTTCGTCCGCATTACATCCCCGAACATGACCGAAATGCGGAAATTGGTGATCGTCAGGTAATTAGTAATTAAGAATTAATAAATAAGAATTAGGAGCTAAGAATTGTCCCGAAGGGACACAAGGTAATAGCCGGGGGCGTAAGCCCCCGGTTCGATATACCTCCCAACGTTTAAGAGTCCCGAAGGGACGAAAGAAAAGGTCCTCCCGAACAGCCTACCATGCCATCCTCCTACGCAGCACTCTATTACCACCTGATCTGGAGCACTAAAGAACGCCAACCGATCATTCTTCCCGAATGGGAGGAACGGCTCTATGCATATATCGGCGGAATCTTAAGAACCGAAAAAAATAAATTGCTCCTGGCCGGCGGCACAGCAGACCACATTCACCTTCTGTGTTCGTTGGGACGTGAGCAGTCGATAAGAGACGTCGTACGAACGATCAAAACGAACTCATCGAAGTGGATAAGAGACTCTCTTCTTGCAAATTTCCGGTGGCAGGATGGCTATGGCGCGTTTAGCGTAAGCCACACTGCACTTCCTTCAGCCGAGCGATATATACGAAATCAGAAAGCTCATCATCGTAAGAAAACATACGAAGAGGAAATGAGAGAGGTGTTTAAAATGTGTGCGATTGAATTTGATGACCGTTTTTTTGCCTGAGAGATTCTTTCGCCCCTTCGGGGCTGATCCAACTGATTACTCTCCTTCCGGGGACTTACGTCCCCGGCTATTACCTTAGGTCCCTTCGGGACAGATTCTATTCTGTCGCGTCCGGCCTTTTCTATTCTTTCTTAATTCTTATTTTTTAATTACGTCAATTCGTAGTTGTTCGAGCTTATGCCGCTTTTTACGGGTGACGGTAAAGCGTAAGCCGTTGGCTTCGATCGTGTCGCCGATGTTGGGAATTCGTCCGGCTTGTTTTTGCACGTAACCGGAGACCGTTTGGTAATCGCCGCTCTCTTCGAGGGCAGGCAGGCGTCCTTCGAAGCGCGCGTTGAAATCGGCGACGGTCATCGTCGGATCGACATAGATAATATTGCCGGCTTCGATGACGTCCGGCATTTCGCCGACGTCCGACTCATCGCGTATCTCGCCGACCAACTCTTCCAGGATGTCTTCCAGAGTGACAATGCCTTCCACTCCCCCGTGCTCGCTCACGACGATCCCCATGTGCACGCGGTTCTTTTGAAATTCGACGAGCAGATCGGGCAAGGGCTGCGTCTCGCTCACAAATTTTGCGGGACGAAGCTTGCGCCCGAGCAGTGCAAAGAATTCTTTCTCGGTCTCATGGCTCGGCACGCTCATTCGCTCGAGCTGCGAAAGCGCCGGAAGCATATCCTTTACATGCAGCACGCCTTCGATCTCATCCAGCGAGTGGCGATAGACCGGCAAACGGGAATATCCCTCCTCTTCGATGATGCGAAGAATTTCGCGCGGCTCGAGATCGAGGTCGATCGCAATGACTTCCGAGCGGTGCACCATGATCTCGCGCACGGTCTTCTCGCGAAATTCGAAGAGCGATTCGAGCATCGTACGCTCGCGGCGCTCGACGACGCCGTGCTTCGTCCCTTCGAGTATCACGCCGATCAGCTCTTCGCGCGTGTGGCCCCCCTCTTCGGAAGCTTTGGGAAGTCCGAAGGTTTTAAGGGCAAAGCCCACCATTTTATTCAGTCCCCAGATAAGGGGGCGAAAGACCATGAAATAGTAATGGAGCGGACGCGCGGTCGCGAGCGCAACATCTACTTCGTAATTGATCGCAAGGATCTTCGGGACCTGCTCGCCCAGGACGATATGAAGCGAGGTCAGGATCAGGAAGCCGATGCCGAAGCTGATACCGAACGTGATATTCGGCGAAAAGGCAAAAACGCTAAAGACCGGCTCGAACAGCCGGGCCATCAGCGGCTCGCCGATCCAGCCTAAGGCCAGGCTGGCGAGCGTAATGCCGACCTGCGTAGCCGAGAGGAATGTATCGATATTCTCCTGCACGCGCTTGGCGGCAAGCGCGCGCGGATCTTTATCGTGGATGAGGTCGTCGATCTGACCCAGACGCAATTTTACGGCGGCATACTCAGCCGTCACAAAAAAGGCGTTGAGCAGAACCAGGATTAATACGAGGAAAACTTCAGCAAGAGTGGTCACGCAGGACGCAATTTACGAAGCAGAACGTCCCCACAAATGCAAAAGCCGGTGCCAGCCTACCTCTAGACCCAGAGCGCTAGTCAGTCTGTCTTTTGAATCCTTACACTTTCTGCCGACAAATTGCTACTATTTCAATATATCGAACAATCGCACCATACATATGGACATCTGGTATTTACAGCAACTCGTTACCGGCCCACGGCGGTGGGACTTATGCCATGAGGGGGATGTTTGTCTTTAGAGACACATCTAAAACCTGCATAGAATTATGGACCTTACAATAATTGGCCATGCCCGCGATATTCGTGTTGATACGCCGGTCATATACGCGCAGATGAAGATCGAAGACTATCTCGAATTGATTCGAGAAGACTTCAATACTTTTGATATACAGAGAAAACGCGAGAAGCATAAAGGATACGGAAGAATGAAGAACGACATTGCAAATGGTGCGCTGTTGCCGCCAATCACACTAGCTGTTGATCCTGCGAGCGTCAGCAATATTGTGCCGGCGCTTGAACCTTTCGATGCCGATCGAATAACAGACTTTCTTAAGAGTGGTGTAAAGATTAATATTCTGGATGGATTACAACGGACCTTCATCCTCAGGGAATTAAAAGCAGAAGGTAGGCTGGCAGGTATTGAGCAAACTCTGTTATTGGAATTCTGGCTCGAAACAAAATTCAACAATCTAATTTATCGGATAATAATCCTCAATGCCGGCCAAAAACCAATGTCATTGCGGCATCAAATCGAGGTCATCTTCAACACCTACAAGGATGTGCTTCAAGATAGAGTACAAGATCTTGTTATTTTTACTGAACGTGATGGAGGGCGCAGAACCTCGCCCGGCAAATTTGCCTTCGATAGGATTGTTGATGCGTATCAATGCTTTTTGAACAAGAGCCAAGAGATAAAGAAGGATAACGTTGTTGCGCAACAAATGAAGGAGGAAGAAGTCCTTTCGGCCAACGAAGAGGAGTGGGATGACCGATTTAAGGACTTCATCGAGTACCTAAAGAGATTTGTCCAGATAGACAAAGCAGCACAGTTGGCCTATTCGAGACAGCCAAGTCCCGGAGCGGCCGATATTCTCGAGTGGCTTGGTAGCGACAATGTACTGCAATCGTTTTTTGCAGCGGTAGCTGAATTTAAACATTCCTCTCCTGAGAGAGAGGGACGAATAAATGCTGCTTTAGATAAATTACACGATCAACTCGGCGCTGTTACCGAGCCAGATCCGCTTGGTTTTGAAGTATACTCCAATGTGGCAAAAGGATTTAATGTTAGGAAAGTGAACGTGGGCAACGCTACAAGGCGACTTCTGTTCGATTCATTTCGAGAGTACTTTAGAGAATCTGGAGAAAAGCCACTGAAAGAATTCTGGTTGACCGAAGCCCAATAGGAAGATGCAGTTTTCTGAACTAAGACGAGCGCTAGATGAAGGTAACCTAGAGATTGCTGGAACTGCAATAGATCCCAACAAACTCTCGCCAGGCCCAAGTGACGAAATTGTGTACGATGGCAAAGTTGCGTTGCCTATTTTCCACGTGTCATGTAACTATGATAAGAGTTTGGAAATAGCAATTACCGCGGAGGATAATGACCTAAGTGCAACGCTACTCACATGCAAATCTCAGCAGGTTATTTCATCGAGTTGTACGGAGAACGCGTATCATGCTTACTTAACTGAAGTGGATGTAAGTATGATTAACCAGGATTACTTCTTCCAGACACATCACCTGCTGCTTCCGCTAAACCAAGTAGATTTATTCCTTCGAAAATATAAACCTGGATCGGCTGTTTGGGGCGGTTTCATTGCGGATGCCGCACAACAGACATACTTGAGCAATCCAATTTCTATTCAAGCAACAGAGTTAGAAATTCCGACCCCTTTCCATTCTCAGGCAAGTACGCTTGCTATTACTTCCTCTGACGCTTTCCATCGTTTTTTGAAATACTACCACCTGGTCGAGCTATTGACCGATTATGTCCTAGTTGATGAGATAAAGTCATTAGGAAGCGACTTGCGCGGGATTAGCAGAATTCTATCGCAGTTAAAATCCCAAGATTATGAACGGCTGCTTACAATAATTAAGAAGACCTGTACTGATGTCAAGCCGCTTGTTGATTCACTAAACAAACTAGGTTTGAATGCAATTCTTGCGAAACAGGTGTTGATTGAGTTTGATAAGGATAGCAATCCACTCGGCAAAAAACCCGGTGTATTCGAGGCAATGATCAATGCAGGAGACTTCAGTGAAACTAGCATGGCAACGCACAAGCTAATAGCCAAAGATCGCTCCCCCGAAAGAGCTGCCGAGCACCTGTTTTTGGTGCAAAAACTATCTGCATATACCATTTATCGAATTAGGTCTTCGATTGCACATAACAAAATTGGAGAATTTCTCCTTGAAGCTTCAGATGAGCAGTTTATTGTAGAATGTTGTGAGCCGCTTCTACTGGCAGTCGTACGTCAAGTTCTACAGAAATAGTCTCCAAACCGCGGTAATAATCAACACCTCAACTGCAGCCTCTCCTACCATTCCCGCTCGAGCAAATTATTGTAACTCCTCGTGATACTTCCACTTTCGCGTTATTATCTTCGGTGCGTTTGTTAAACGAAGGCGCAAAAGGCTGTGGCAACGGAGTTAAAATCTTTATCACTTCATAAGTCCTCCATGGAGGCTGGACAACACCAGTTAGTCCGGAGGACGACCGATGCATAGCGAAGCCATTTATGGCTGGATAGATGGCAATATTTTTTCGCGGAAGAGTCCGGAGGACGACAGAAACGTCGTGCGGAGAAATCTGTCGTCCTACCGGACTCTCTTTTTTTTGTCTTCCGATTTCCAGGCCTAAAGGCCTTCGCTATGCTTCTTGCGTCCTGTCGGACTCTCCTTTTTCTCGTCCTTCGATTTCCAGGCCTAAATGCCTTCGCTATGCATCGGCCGTCCTCCGGACTTTTCCTATTTTAATTCCAGACTCGGAACTCCCGCATAGGTGCCCATTTGTTTACCCAAACGGAAAAATGTGAGGCAGCGTGTTACGCGCGAACATGGGACTTCAAGACCAAACCAAAAGAAAAGCGAGCAAAAAATTCATACTTGCCGAATGCGCTTCAAATTCCATAGCAATTATGAATATTAAAAGAACAAACACAGAAAAGCATCAACACGTACGGAGCACATCTCACAGTCCGAATTCCCTGAAGAGTGCGTCAGAATGTGCTATATTTGAAGAGCCTTTACGCTGTTCTTGAGCGCCCCGAGCTCTGGGTGCACGCGTAGGTTGTGCTTTTCACTAATAAGAATGCAAAAAGAACTCACATGAAGAACTTGTTCTCGAATAAATATACACTCGCAGGCCTCGCTTCGGCAGCGCTTGCAGTGCTCCTCGTAGCGAGCTGCGGCCCGAAGAGCGGCAGCACGACCTCCACCGATTCGACCGGTACTTCCGCCTCGGCGACGAGCGGCGCTCCGTCGATCGATCGTGGTAAGTATCTCGTCACGGCGATCGGTTGTAACGATTGCCATACGCCCTGGAAGATGGGCGCGCAAGGCCCCGAGCCGGATATGTCCCGGATGCTTTCGGGTCATCCGGCCGCAATGAAGATCGATCGTCCGGCGCAAGTGGCACCGCCGTGGGCGTGGGCCGGCTCGATGAGCATGACCGCCTTCTCGGGACCCTGGGGCGTGAGCTTCTCGGCTAACCTTACCCCGGATTCGCTCACGGGTATCGGCTCGTGGACGCAGGACATGTTCGTTAGCGCGCTACGCACCGGTAAGCACATGGGCAAGGGTCGCCCGATCCTTCCTCCGATGCCATGGAATTGGGTCGGCAAGCTCACGGATGATGACCTCGCGAGCGTGTTCATGTACCTGAAGTCGATCCCGCCGATCTCGAATCAGGTGCCGGATCCGGTCATGGGTGGTGCAATGGCTGGTGGTCCGCCGCCCGCAGCGCCGGGGAATCTACCGCCGGGAGTAATGCCACCGGCACAGCAAGGTGGCGCTCCGCCGGTACCTCCTCCGCCGGCAAAGCATGGGAAGAAATAAAAGTATTTCGAAGAGGGCTGCCCCAAGGCGGCCCTCATAGGTTACTGGTATTGAATAAGCGTATCGATCGAGTGTTGAAAGGGCGTCAGGAGTTCACAGCCTTCCGGCGTAACGAGGATCATATCGCAGTGGCGCATGCCACCGAAGTCCTCAAAGTAAATGCCCGGCTCGATGTTCATCACCATACCGGTTTGGAGGACGTCGGGCGAGTTGGGACGAAGCCGGGGTATTGCGCGATGATCGATCGCCGAAAAGCCGACGCCATGTCCCGTGCCATGTTTGAATCGATCGCCAAAGCCCGCAGCGGTAAGCGACTCGCGAACGACGCTATCGACGTGGCTCGCTTTCACCCCCGGTTTAACCGCATTGATGCCCATGCGGCTAGCGGCAAGGAGCGCCTCGTACATGCGCAGGATTCGCTCAGGCGGCTCTCCTCGGAAGAACGTGCGGGTGATATCGGTCCAGTAGCCATCGGCATGGGAGTTACAATGAGTGAGGATGAGGTCCTGCGTGCCGATCGTTTTGCGGCTGCTCATAGCGAAAGCGCCATAGGCGGTACCCGAGTTAATGCCGCTCATACACGACACCTTACCTTCCGCTCGCTTAACAGTATCGACCGCAATGGCGTAGGTCGAAAGCGGCACTTGAAAATATTGCGCCGCTTCGATCTCGGTCATTCCCGCTTCGAGTTTCGAAGCCCCACCGAGGTAAGCGCGTTCAGCGATCGCAACAGCGAGCTTAAGCCGCTGCTGTTCCTTCGACGTGAAAATAGATCGTTCTCGATCGAGAAGATCATCGGCGGGAATGAAGGTAGCATTCGGAGTAAGCTCGTTCAGCAAGGAAGTCAATCCGGCGCCATAAATATTAGCAGCGATGTAGGACGCTTCCTGCGACGCAGGATCGAATTCAATTCCAATCCTTCCAGAAAGTCCAGCAATGTTTATGGCTTGCTTCAAGGCTCCGCTAATATCTTGTAAGAGGGTCGTAGGCTGTTCGAGAGTACCTTGAAAAGAGAAAATTTTATCAGCATCGCAGCCGTCGTAAAACGAAGCTTCATCTTCCGGCGCAATAAGCATTGCCTTCCCCTCTTTTGTGACGATCGCAATAGAGGTACCGACCACGGGATAATATCCGGTGGCGAGAAGCACATTCTTTGGCAAAGCCAAGACAAGAGCATCGAGCTTTGCCCGGCGCATTGCCTCGATCAGTCGCTCGTGCCGCTCTGTATCAATGCGAGGCTTTTTCATTCTTATTCAACCTCAGCACTTCCGCGAAATGCAGCGTCTTGCGTCCGGTGGTTTGCTCGATCTGTTCACGGCAGCTAAAGCCATCGGCGATTATGAGGTGATCGGTAGGCGTTTCGCGTACTTTGGGAAGCAACCGCCGCTCGCCGATCTGAAGAGAGATATCATAATGCTCCTCTTCGAATCCAAATGCGCCAGCCATACCACAGCAGCCAGCATTGACGACGTCCGCGTTTATTCCTGCATGATCCAGCAACGTCGATCCTTCGCCATCACCAAAAACGGAGCGATGATGGCAATGTAAATGCATAACTGCATCTTTATTGATTTTCGGAGCATAGTCCGGGGCAAATTTCTCAAGAAATTGTAACAGCAAATACGTATGCTCGGCCAACTTCTTTGCGTCTTCACGCGTGGGCATTAGGTTATGAAGTTCATCCTTGAAGACCGAAGCACAGCTGGGCTCGAGCACAACTATTGGCGTTCCCTGTATGATATCGTTTTTCAGGACCTTCAATATTTCCTCTAAATGCTCGCGAGCTTCTTTGAGCATCCCCCAATCGTAGAGCGGCCTTCCGCAACAGACGGAACGCCCGATCACTTTTACTTTAAAGCCCGCATCTTCAAGCACTTCCAGTGCGGCTTTAGCGGTGTCGGGACGGAAGTAATTATTGAAAGTATCCGCCCAGAGAATGACTTCTTTCGCATTCGCCGCAGTTTTATTTCTTGATGTCTTCTCTGCGGATGCAGCCCGCGAACGATACCATTTCTTAAAGCTTTGCTTCGCGAAGCGTGGGATTTCTCGTTTCGGATGAATGCCGCCAATCCGCTTTGCGATATCACTAAAGATCGGAGCGTGCGTCAGCCAATTAACAATGGAAGGAACGCGCGATGCAAATTTTGCTGCATTGTATATCTTACCCATTGTATGCGCAGCGCGAGGACGTGGCTTATTCTCATAGTAATGAGCGAGAAATTCTGCCTTGTACGTAGCAACGTCCACACGGACCGGACATTCGCTTCGACATCCTTTGCATGCAAGGCAGAGATCGAGTGCATCGCGGATCGCATCGCTTTGCCATCCTTCGGTAATGCCACCGCGCATCATTTCGAATAAGAGATGCGTGCGACCGCGTGTTACGTGTTGCTCCTCCCGCGTGGCCATATAGCTCGGGCACATGATACCATCATGCTCTTTGCGACATACGCCTGCACCAACGCACCGCTCCGTTGCGCGAGCAAAGCTGCCGTTATCCTCAGGATATTGAAAGTATGTCTGTAGCGGGATTGGATTGTAATTGGCGCCATAACGAAGGTTCTCGTCGATGCGATAGGGCCGCACGATCTTGCCGGGATTCATTTTCCAATCCGGATCCCAGATCGTTTTGAATTCTTCGAAGGCCTGTATGATCTTCGGTCCAAACATCTTTGGAAGCAACTCCGCGCGCGATTGACCATCGCCGTGCTCACCTGAAAGTGAACCGCCATAACTCAGCACCAGATTGGCCGCTTCATTGACGAACCGCACCCACTTATCGATGCCTTCTTTACTTTTGGGGTCCCAGTCGAGGCGTGTATGTACACAGCCATCACCTATATGGCCGTACACCGAACCATGGTATTGAAATTTGTCGAGCAGCTTTCGGAAGTCACGCAAATACGGTCCAACTTTCTCTGGTGGTACGGCTGCATCTTCCCAGCCTTCCCAATTATCCTTCTCACCGGGGATACGAGCGGTTGCGCCAAGACCGGAATCACGTACCGTCCAGATAGCTTTTTGATCTTGAGGATCGTCATAAACTTTGTAATCGAGAAGAGGACTGTTCTTGCGCAGTTCGTCAGCCATGCGCTCAGCAGCATCTTTCGCAGCGGCTGTAGAATCAGCACCAAACTCGGCAAGCAACCAGCCTTCACCTTTCGGCATAAAGTTGAGTTGCTTCTCGTGAAGATGCTTTTTCCTCATATCGGCAATGAACTTGCGGTCAAGGCCTTCCAAACCGATCAGTGCTCCATTCGGCTGACCTTTCGCGACAAGCAGTGCTGGCACCGCATCACCCGCTTGAGAAATATCGTCATAACCTGCAACGAGTAATACTCGCTTCGGAGGACTCGGCAAAAGGTTTACGGTCGCTTCCAAAAGTGTAATGAGCGTCCCTTCTGAGCCAACTAAGGAACGAGCAACGTGGAAGCCATTCTCAGGAAGTAGTTGATCGATGCTATACCCTGAAACGCGGCGAGGAATCTGCGGGAACGTGCGACGGATCTCATCCGCATTCGTATTCACCAATGTCCGCAGTTTTTCCACCAACTCTGGTCGTCCACCTTCAACAAAATCCAACCCGACGTTCAGAAGTGTACCATCATATTGAAGCACATGTAGTCCATGCACATTATCGACCGTTCTGCCAGCCATAACGGAATGCACGCCGCACGAATTATTACCGATCATTCCGCCCAGCGTACACCAGCGGTGTGTGGCGGGATCAGGACCAAAGGTGAGACCATGTTTTTCGGCCTCCGTTCGAAGATCGTCGAGCACAAGCCCGGGCTGAACCCGAGCAAGACGCTTATCAGGATCAATTTCGATAATCTTATTAAGATATTTCGAAAAGTCCATAAGGAGAGCGACATTCACGCACTGCCCGGCAATACTCGTTCCGCCACCACGACTAAGCATCGGTACGCCGTGTTCCCTTGCCGTTGCGACCGTAGCGATCACATCATCAACGGTCTTCGGTATTACGACACCGATCGGTATTTGTCGGTAGTTCGATGCATCCGCCGCATACAAAGCACGCGAACCTTCATCGAAGCGAACCTCTCCTTCCAATCGTTTGCGAAGGTCAGATTCAAGGGCAGCTCTTCCACTGTGAGAGATTTGAAAATCAGCCATACATTATCAACATGACAAGACCGTTGGTAGAATCCTCTGGAAGAGCTACTTTTATTTGCGCGGCGTTCGAAACCTATTGACCTGATTATGAGGATATAAGGTAACACTCGCCCGTTGTATCGTGGCCCTCTTCATTACATATTCTCACAAAAGGCAATGACCACATCCGATATTATCGGCTCCATTGGAGTTATGTTCTTACTTATCGCCTACTTTATGAACCTCTTCAAATTGTTATCTCAGGAGAGTGTGGCATACGGGATTTTAAATGTGGTAGGTGCCGGACTTGCTTGTTATGCATCGCTCATCATCGGTTTTATTCCATTCGTCATATTGGAAGGCACCTGGGCTATCGTAGCATTAGTTGGAATATTCCGGACGAAGCAACATGCCTGAAATGCAGGCAATAATAAATACACAATCTCTCTATTCCTTACAGAATCGGCAACCCGCAAGCTGAGCCGTTCTTTCAACTGCTCTTCAAAGTAACTTTGTATCAGAAGGCCACGTTCGGCCAAAGAAATTCTTGGTGTTTTCAATTCACTCTTGTCGCAAAAAAAACATGAAAACGTATTGCTATTCTTTTCTGCGTGTTGCGGCTTATTTGATGCTGCTGTGCTCAATATCCATTGTTGATCGAACGGCAACAGCCTGCCCGGTTGAATTTTCTGGATCGACGATATTTACAGCCTCGCCCGGAGGCTCGCAAACCCAGACGTGGAAGGTGACCGGCCTAGTTGCAGGAGGATCCTTTACCATTACCGCCGGATCGGATGTATTTAGCGTTAGTCCCATCACTTCTTTTTCATTTGATTCGGGGACTTTTACAATAACCTTCAAACCCGGCGCAAATTCCAGTGGCACATTTAAGGGAACAATGACGTGCCCTTGCAATAGAACAGTCGAGTTGGTCGGCACGGTGTCATCATCTGGTGTCACGAATTCGCTTCCCAGCAATGTCTCGTTTAATATTACGCCGAACCCCGCGACGGAGAATGTCAACATCTTCTCGAGCGGCGTTCGCACGGTAGAGATCGGAATTTACGATCTGCTCGGAAAAAGGATCGCTTCTTCGAAGGCGACTATCTGGACGTGGGAAGCTACGAGCTTTCCAACAGGCTCTTATTGGGTCCGAATTGTCGGCGAGTCCAATAGTGGAGAGCAGTTCGTTATTTGGAGGCGAGTCATTATCGCGAGATAGTGTTTCTTTTTATGAGTTATGACCGCAAAGCCGAAGATGAGTATTTGAATCGTTCGAGACAAAATGCCGCATGACATCTTTATCTCTTATTCCCGAAAGGATGCTGCTCAGGCAGAGCAACTGGCGGAAAGGCTCACCTCCGAAGGTTTATCGTGCTGGATCGATAAGCAAGGAATTATCGGAGCAGAACAATGGGCACAAGAGATCGTCAATGGTATTCGAAACTGTTCCACGTTCATAATACTCCTCTCAAATGCGTCCGTTGAATCAGAGCACGTCCTAAAGGAATTGTCACTGGCCTTAGAAAAGCGAAAGCGAATTTTGCCGGTAACTCTTGATTCCGTTGAACTTCCTTCTGCGTTCGAATATCCGCTTGCCGGATTGCAACGCGTTGCCATTTCTGATCTTGATGGAATCTTGCGTTCTCATAAACATGGGGTTGAACGGGTTCTTGTAAAGGACGCGCGTAAATCCTTGATGATCTTGCCGTTCGAAGACCTTTCTCCATCTAAAGACAATGAATGGTTTGCTGATGGTTTAACCAGCGAGTTGGTTGGCGCACTTTCCAATATCAAAGCTCTTCGGCTTATTGATTGGAATACATCGAAGTTATTTCGCGAACATAAAGTGAAGACTGCAGACTTGGCTCGCGAGCTGGACGTCCAGTATTTTATCGAGGGCCAGGTCAGGAAGTTTGGTGAACAGATCAAGATCTCCGTAACACTACTCGACATTGCAATGCACGAGCACCTATGGCACGCATCCTTGCGTGGCGAAATGAAGGACATCTTCGACATTCAGGAACAGGTCTCGCAAAATGTTGTCGATGGATTGAAGCTTCATCTTACCAATAAAGAGCGGCAAAAACTCAAAGAGCGAGGAACGGAGAACGAAGAAGCGTATGCACTTTCAAAGCAGGCAGTTTCCTATGCCGAGCGACAGACCATGGAAGGGATGCATCATGCTATTGAGCTCTTAACGAAAGCGATTGAGCTGGATGATCGCTTTGCCGAGGCAAAGCGCAGCAAAGCATATATCCTATGTGAGCTATTTCGAGTGTATGATCGAAACCCCGAATATCTTCACGAGGCCGAACAACTGGCAAAACACGCGCTCGAGATCTCCCCTCAATTCCATCGCGTCTATGGTGTCTTCTCGAGTATTTACCGGCTTCAAGGCAAGCTTGCTGAAGCGGAAGAGGCTGCCAAAGAATATATCCGTCGAATGCCCGACGAATACTGGAGCCACTTCTCGCTCGGCTATTTTTACATGGAGACGCTTCGATCGGAAGAAGCGATTTCTTGTTTCGAGCGAGCACTTGAACTCAAACCAGGCGACCTTACGTCGTACTTTAATCTCTTTGTTGTAGCAGAAAGCTCTAACAACCGTAAAGACGCCGAAAAATGGTCGCGCATCGCCCTCCCGCATTTCGAGAAGCATCTACGGCTCCTGCCCGATGATGAAACCGCCCGTGTGTGGTACAGCTTTTTGCTGCATTATGCGGGCAAGCCAGCGGAAGCCGAAGGAATGATACAAACATTGCTACAAAAGAAGCACCTGGATCCCGGTTCGTTATATAATATTGCAAGCTATTACGCAACAGCCGTCGAGCCGCCACAACCCGAATCAGCTCTGACGGTACTAAGACGGAGTGTCGAAGAAGGATTTGCCTATCGCGAACTCATCGAACAGTGGCACGACATCGATTGGGTGAAATCGAACCCGTTGTACCGTGAGCAACTCAATGAAGTGATCGCCGAAGTAAAATGATTGATACTCTACGCAATGGTATCTCGATTTGACTAAGAGCGGTTGGCAAGTATCCCATCCTAAATTATTTTAAATATTTTTTCTCGTACCTCTTGACACGTCCCTTTTAATTTTGTATCTTGGCGAGTGCTTTGATGGGCACCTGCTGTGAAGAGTACCTGTTCTAAAGAGTACCATGACTTGCCGACTTGCGAATTTGACATAAAAACGGCATAGTTCATTAAATTAAACGTAAAACAAAAACAGGTACCGCTTCACAAGCGAATTCGAAAGGACTTAAAATGGCTAAAATACCTGAACGTGACAGCTTGCCGCCGCAGCAGCGCCGTGTACTCGATTACATTGAAGAATATCTCGAAATTTCCGGTTACCCACCGTCGATCGCGGAGATCGGCGATTTCCTCGGAGTGAGTTCTACCTTTGGTGTGCGCAAGCACCTCGACGCTCTCTTAAAGAAGGGATTTCTCGTCCGTGGTGGCGCTGGGCTTTCACGCGCGATCATGGTAGCACGCCCCTCTGTCTCGATCGGTGGCGAACGGCATTCGAACGCGATCCCGGTCATTGGCCGAGTAACGGCGGGTCAGCCGATCCTCGCAGTGGAGAACGTCGAAGGATGGCTCTCCTTCAAACCGATGGATCTTTCGAAAAAAGTATTCGGCCTCCGCGTGCAAGGCGAGAGCATGAAGGACAAAGGCATTATGGATGGCGATCTCGTGATCGTCCGCCAGCAGCCGACCGCTGATGACGGCGATATCGTCGTCGCCCGCCTCGATGATACGGCAACGGTAAAAACCTTCCGCCGATCGAAGAAAGGCTACTTCCTTGAACCGGCTAATGCACGGTATAAACCGATCTACATTACGGAGGACGTCGATTTTCAAATTTTAGGTAAGGTCACGAGCGTCCTGCGCTCACTCGATGAAAAACGCCCCGGCGTATTTCAACTGAAGTTCCACTGATTATCCCTACTCTTATGAAGAATACTATTGAGAATCCGCAGTTTACGAACGAATGCGCAATGGAAGTCCTGCCTAAGCCGATATCGGTCGATCATGACGTAGCACATATCGCTATCGGCTTCGGACAAAAGCTGGGAGGAGTCCGCAAGGATTTTGGTACGACGACGATGGGTGAAGTTACCTACCGCCGGGTTGATCCACTTCGAGAGCCATTCGCAGTGGCAGATGCCCGGTTACAGTCGCGACTCGAAGAACTTTGCGAGACCCTTCGGGCGAAATACTGACTTGTTTCTGTCTTTTGGGCGCAAAAATAACCGCTGAAAGTGCAGAATAACCGTTGAAACAGATTGCGGCACTTAGGACGATTTTTTGCCGCAACCAAATGAGGTCTAATTGCTCTTACAAGTATTCTTGTAATTTGTCAAATACTCTCATTTTACAGTTAACGGTTATGAGCAAGCTTCGTTGTGCCGTCCTTGTCATTTGTTTAGCAGCTATTTTCCCGATCGTTCTTCATGCGCAAGATGTGCATTCGCAGGATGTGAACGATCCTGGTGCAAAATTGCCGCTTAATCCGAAGGTTGTTTCGGGTACGCTTCCAAATGGCCTGCATTATTATATTCTGAAGAATAGCAAGCCGGAACATCGAGCAGAACTGCGTCTTGTAGTTCGAGCAGGTTCTATTTTGGAAGATGATGATCAGCAAGGAATTGCTCACCTGAATGAGCACATGGCCTTTAATGGAACGAAGAAGTTTCCGCACAACGATCTTCCAAGCTTTTTGGAATCGCATGGTATTCGTTTCGGCGCTCACCTCAACGCCTACACGTCTTTCGACGAAACGGTCTACATGCTCGAGCTTCAGACCGATAAGCCGGGCTTGCTCGATACCGGTGTCGACATCCTGTGCGAATGGGCTCATAATGTTACCTTCGATTCGCTGGAGGTCGAAAAGGAGCGCGGGGTCGTTGGCGAAGAATGGCGCTTAGGACTTGGCGCAAACCAGCGAATCGGCGACAAAGAGTTGCCAGTCGTGATGTACGGCTCACATTACGCCGATCGTAAAACGATCGGCAAGAAGGAGATCATCGATACAGCACATCAAGATCGTATTAAACAGTTCTATATGGACTGGTATCGTCCGGATCTGATGTCGGTAATAGCTGTGGGCGATTTCGATCCTGCTCAGGTCGAGTCAATGATCAAAGCTGAGTTTAGCCCATTGACCAATCCTGCAAACGAGCGCCCGAGAACCGAGTATGATATTCCTCCGCATTCGCAGATCTTGGTTGCTGTAAATACGGACAAGGAAATGACCAACCCACGGATCACGCTGCACTTCAAGCATCCGGGTCATGAGGAAGTAACCGTAGCTGATTATCGCGAAGATATTATCCGTAGTCTCTACGATGAAATGTTCAGCCAGCGAATTAGCGACATGACAACTCGTGGCGAACTTCCGATCGCGAATGCTTTTGGGTTCGACCGTCGTCAAACACCGACAACGCGAGATTATGTAGTCTTTGCTTTCCCGAAACCCGATTCCATACCAGCAGCTATTTCTGGATTGCTTCGTGAAGTATATCGGACCAAGGATAACGGTTTTAGCGAAAGTGAACTTGATCGAGCAAAAAAAGCCATTCTTGTACAGATGGAAAGTGCTTACAAGGAACGTGATAAAACTAACTCTTCAGATCTTGCCGATGAGTTGGTTCGACATGTTTTGGACCATGAACCAGCGCCCGGCATTTCTTATGAGATCGAAATTTATCATAAATATCTACCGACCATTACCTTAAGTGAGGTCAATGATATCGCACATGAGCGCCTCGACCATGCAAGTACTGTCCTGGCGTACGGAGGTCCGGAAGGAGCGGCTTCAACGCCAACGGAGGCAATGTTCCGAGACGCGCTTACCCAGGCTCAGACGGCAAAGCTGGCAGCCTATGACGATAAAAGCTCGAATATGCCTCTGATCTCTAAAACACCAAAGCCAGGTAAGATCGTAAGCGAATCGGCAATGCCAGAGATCGGAGTAACAGAGTGGAAGCTATCGAACGGTGCCCGAGTCATTCTCAAACCTACCGATTTCAAAGATGATGAGATCATATTTCGGGCGATCGCTCCTGGCGGTTCGTCGCTGGCTGCAGACAATGAGGCTCTCAGCGCAGGTTTCGGATCCACAGTAGCATCCGCTGGAGGTCTCGGAGAGCTGGATGCCATATCTCTCCAAAAGCAACTCACAGGAAAAGATATACGGCTAAATCCATTCATTGCAGATCTATCGGAAGGCTTTAATGGGCAATCCTCGAAGAAAGACCTTGAAACACTCTTTCAGCTTGTATATCTGCACCACACTGCACCTCGCTACGATTCAGCCCTGGCGAGCGGCATGATCTCTCGAATGGCAGCAATGTTCCAGAATCGTGGCAAGAGCCCGCAAGCGGCCTTTCTGGACACGGTGCAAGTAACGATGAGTCAGTATAACCCCCGTAACATGCCGATGACTGCCGAGCGCCTTAAAACGATCGACATTCACAAAGGATATGATTATTACCGTAATCGCTTCGCCGATGCTGGTAATTTTACTTATGTAATTGTGGGCAGCTTCGATCTGAAGACCGTACGTCCGATGGTCGAAACATATTTGGCCAGTTTGCCCTCAGCGCAACAGCATGAAACGTGGCGAGATAATGGCATCGAGCCTCCGAAAGGGGTCATTAAGAAGGTCATCCATAAAGGCGTCGATCAAAAGAGCTCGGTGCAGTTGATCTTCAGTGGTCCGTTCAAATATACACGTGAGAACCGCAATAAGCTTTCCTTCATGACCCAGGCTCTTGCGATCAAGTTGCGCGAAGATCTACGCGAAGGTAAGAGCGGTGTGTATGGTATCGGCGTTCGTCCTACCACACTGAAGTACCCGAAAGAGCAGTATCGAGTTACGATCTCTTTCGGCTGCGATCCCAAACGCACCGATGAACTCGTTACGGAAGTAATGAAGCAAATCGATACGATCACGACCGCAGGAATAGCGCCGGTATACGTAAACAAGGTAAAAGAGACCTCGAAGACCGAACTCGAGACGAATCTTAAGGAAAATCAGTATTGGTTGAGCCACTTGGTCAATTGGGTTCAAAATGATGACGATCCAAAAGCAGTGTTGAAAAGCAAGCAAGAGATCGAAGCGGTATCGGAAAAAGATGTGCTTGACGCTGCAAAGCAATACCTGAATACCGGCAATTATGTGCAGGTAGTATTGCTGCCAGAGAAATCGTAATGCGGCATGGAATACTCGTTAATGCATCCTCGTTAACGAATTCCATGCAAACTCGTCTCTCGCAACAACTTGGAATTAAATATCCGATCGTCCAGGCCGGCATGGTCTGGACGTCGGGTTGGAAGCTTGCAGTAGCTGCAGCACGGGCCGGTGCATTAGGGCTTATCGGCGCGGGTTCGATGAAGCCCGATCTGCTTCGCGAGCATATCCGTAATGCGAAAGCAACGGAAGTTGCAGAGGCAATTGGTGTGAATATCCCCTTCTCGCGAGGCGATGTGGAGGCCCTTATACAAGTTACCTTGGAAGAGGGTATCAAGATCGTATTTACGAGCGCCGGAAATCCGAAGATCCATGCACAAAAATTTAAGGATGCTGGATGTTTTCTCGCTCACGTCATTGCAAGCGTTAAGCACGCTGTGAAGGCACAGGAAGCTGGTTGTGATGCAGTGGTTGCAGAAGGATTCGAAGCTGGCGGCCACAACGGCATCGACGAGATCACCACACTGTGCCTTGTACCTCAGGTTGTCGATGCGGTAAAGATCCCGGTCATTGCCGCAGGTGGTATTGCAGACGGCCGGCAGGTATTAGCAGCACTTGCCTTAGGCGCAGAAGCGGTTCAGATCGGAACGCGATTCGCTGCAACGGTAGAGGCAAGTTGCCACCCATCCTACAAACAAGCAGTGATGGAGTCGGACGATAATTCGACTGTACTGGTGCTAAAAAAAGTGGCACCGGTGCGAGTAAAGAAGAATCGGTTTGCACTGGAAGCATTCGAAGCACAACTGCATGGTGCCACGAAGGAGCAGGAGCTTGAACTTCTCGGGCGTAAGCGAGAAATGCAGGGTATCTTTGAAGGCAACCTCGAAGAAGGCGAGTTGGAAATGGGCCAATCGTCCGGACTGGTAAAAGAAATTCTCACTGCCCAGCAAGTGATGGATAAGCTGATCGCAGAATATCACGGAGCAGAGAGACGGTTAAAGCAAATAAGTTAATGCTCCGGCTCTTTCACGTTAGCGATCGGGCAAACATCGAGCGGTTCGATCCTCGACCTGCTCTCAATAATCCAGTAGAGTATGGTGATGTGGTATGGGCTGTGGATGAGAAGCATCTTCCTAATTATCTGCTTCCACGAGGCTGTCCTCGAATTTGCTTTGCGGCGTCCAACGCGACTACCGAAAGAGATCGAGTCAGATTTCTCGAGCACTCCACTGCAAGCCGCGTTATCGCCATCGAGTGGGATTGGCTGGAAATAGTCCGTGCAACAACATTATATCTGTATGAACTGCCGCCCAGAAATTTTCAGCTTCAGGATGACAATGCCGGATATTACGTCTCGCAAACGAGCGTAGAGCCGTCTTCGATAAGAGCTATTAGCGATCTACTCTTGGAGCTTTGGAAATCGGATGTCGAATTAAGACTGATACCACGGCTTTGGGAATTGCATGACGTGATTGCGAAATCCTCACTCGAATTTTCGATGATCCGAATGCGAAATGCTAAACCGCGATAGACATTATCCAGCTAACAATGAGAACATCAGGAGGCCGAGAACAACAAGGGTGAGGACTACATAGAGATAGTCTTTCTCGTAAAGGAAAGCAAAGACCGAAAACGCAACGCGCAGGATCGGCGTCAGAACCAGCAGCAACATTCCGGTTTGAACGATCGCGCGGCCATCACCTGTCAGTGCCTGGCCAAGGATACCGGCCACAGATCGAAAAGCGGCTGGTTCTCCGACAAATTTCGAGTATGACGGAGCCGTCCATAAAATGGAGGGCAGAAAAAGAATGCCGCCCACCACGACAATCACAACCGTAGCGATCACGCAGACCCGAAGCAGATTACCAATAAACTGTTCGATCGCATGCTCACGATGTTCACTCGTTTTAGATCCTGCCAGTTGCGCCATTGTATATCATTTCTATTGCAAGAACGAAGATAACGATGCTAAAAACGATGCGAAGTAACTTTGGCGAACTACGTCCCAAAACTTTTGCACCCGTAAGCGAACCTGCCAAAACTCCTAATACGACTGGCATTGCAAGAAGAGGGTCAATATATCCTCGGTGAAGATAGACGCCGGCACTTGCTGCTGCTGTAACACCGATCATAAAGTTACTCGTGGTGGTGGATACTTTGAACGGCAACTTCATGGCGTGGTCCATGGCGAGGACCTTGACTGCCCCCGACCCGATGCCAAGCAGTCCGGAAAGAACACCTGCGAGCCCCATAAGTCCAAAACCGGCAGGAACATTATGTACACCATAGTCGACCATTTCCCCTTTTACCGGGTAGCTCGAGGGAAGCTTCAGGCGAAGCGCGAGTGAATCGGATGTATGAGCAGGTGCATGTTCGGCACGAGGCCGGCTCGAAAGATAAGCAGAATATACAAGAACGAGTCCGAAAATGATGGCGATAAAACTTGGCGATAATATTCCACCCAGGTACGCTCCGACGAGCGCACCGATGGTGGTCGCGATCTCGAGTAGCATACCAATTCGAATATTAGAATATCCTTCCCGAACATAGGCGGATGCTGCTCCGGAGGAGGTTGCTATTACCGTAATAAGGGATGCCCCGATGGCGTACCGAATATCGACGCCAAACACGATAGTAAGTAGTGGCACAATGACTACTCCTCCACCCAGACCAGTAAGTGCCCCCAGAAATCCTGCTGCCAACGCACCAGCGAAAAGAAATCCTGTGAACTGTATAATCGTTAAATGCATGGTGAACTAACACCTGCTTTTCATCTCTTGTGCAGGGATATTTTACAAAGCGACATAAATCGGTAAAATGGATCAAGACGGACGCAGGATAATGCTTGGATTACGAACTGCCACAAGCGATGAGTGGCGAATTGCCGCAAATAGCGATCCTGCATCGGTTCTTCGCGACCATGCCCATTGCGAGAAAAAAGCAGCAACCATGGCGATCTCGCTGCTCAATCGCTATCCAGAACGTACAGAATTGGTCGAAGCTATGGCCGAATTAGCGGAAGAAGAAATGAGCCATTTTCGAATGGTGCTGGATAAGATGAAGGAACGTGCGATTACGCTCGATCGCGACCCAGGCGATCGTTACGCTCAGCAGCTTCACGAACATATTCGTAAGATGGAGCCGTTGCGCCTTCTCGATACGCTGATCGTGTCCTCACTTATCGAGGCCCGCTCCTGTGAACGGTTCAAGCTTTTATCAGAAACGGTAGATGACCCAGACCTACGAAAATTTTATCGTTCTTTGCTCGAAAGTGAAGCGCGTCATCGAACCACATTTCTGACACTCACTCGACAATATTTCTCAGCGGAGGAAGTAGCAAATCGCCTGCATGAGTTCGAAATAATAGAAGCGGATATTGTTACTAATTTGGCCCATGAACCTGTTATGCATGGTTAATCTATTTATAGCAGATAAAAGTGGCGTTTCAACTCGTATCGGAATATAAACCTTCTGGCGATCAGCCGCAGGCAATTCAGCAGCTTATTGAAGGAATCGAGCGGGGAGATCCCGCTCAGGTGTTGCTCGGCGTGACCGGCTCCGGCAAGACGTTTACCATGTCGAATGTTATTGCTGCGATCGACCGTCCCACGCTGGTCATCAGCCATAATAAGACGTTGGCTGCCCAGCTCTATGGTGAATTCAAACAGTTCTTCCCCAATAATGCGGTCGAGTTCTTCATTTCCTATTACGACTACTATCAACCGGAAGCCTACATTCCTACCACGGACACCTACATCGAAAAGGACTTTGCTGTCAACGACGAGATCGATAGGCTTAGGCTAAAAGCGACCAGTGCGTTGCTCGACGGCAGAACGGACGTCATTATCGTTGCATCTGTAAGTTGCATTTATGGCATTGGCTCTCCCGATGAATATGCGCGGCAGATGCTGCGTGTTCAAGTCGGGCAAGAAGTAAAACGCAATGACCTTCTTCGGGCTCTCTCCGAAATCCATTATTCGCGTAATGATATCGAATTCCAACGTGGCACTTTCCGTGTACGCGGAGATGTGGTCGATGTGATCCCGGCTTACGAAGATGAAGAGGGTTATCGTATTGAATTTTTTGGTGACACGATCGAACGTATTTCTGAGATCAATCGGATCAACGGTAAGGTCCTTCGATCGACAATAAAAGCAACAATATATCCAGCCAAGCACTTCGTTACCAGTGCGGAAGGACTGGATCGAGCAATCCTTGCGATCGAGCAAGAACTAGATGAGCAACTGGCCCTCTTTCGAAAACAAGGAAAACTTCTTGAGGCTCAGCGCCTCGAACAGCGAACGCGGTTCGATCTTGAAATGCTAAGAGAACTGGGTTATTGTTCGGGAGTGGAGAATTATTCACGCCATCTTTCCGGTCGTAAAGCCGGAGAGCGTCCGAGCACCCTGCTTGATTATTTTCCCGACAAGTTTTTAACGATCATTGATGAATCGCACCAAACGATCCCTCAGGTGCGTGGAATGTTCGCAGGAGACAGGGCTCGCAAAGAAGTACTTGTCGCTCACGGCTTCCGTCTTCCGAGTGCTATTGATAATCGCCCACTGAACTTCGGCGAATTTCAGTCGATGCTCGATCAGGTTGTATACGTGAGTGCGACCCCCTCGGAATTCGAATTCGGAGAATCAAAAGGGGTAATCGTCGAGCAGATCATTCGACCAACTGGGCTGCTCGATCCTAAGATTGAGGTGCGTCCCGTCAAAAATCAGATCGACGACCTGCTGGCCGAAATTCGAAAGCGAGTCCGGGCACAGGAACGAGTTCTCATCACCACGCTGACGAAGCGAATGGCTGAAGATCTCACGGATTATTACTCCAATGTGGGCGTACGAATTCGGTACTTGCACAGCGATATCGATGCCTTGGAGCGTGTCGAGATCCTTCGCGATCTTCGAACGGCAGAATTTGATGTTTTGGTTGGCGTCAACTTACTTCGTGAAGGATTGGACTTGCCAGAAGTCTCGCTAATTGCGGTCCTCGACGCCGACAAGGAAGGGTTTCTCCGAAGTGAGAAGTCGCTGATGCAAACAGCCGGGCGTACAGCGCGTAATGCCGAAGGGCTCGTTATCTTCTACGCAGACAAAATTACGGATTCGATGAAGGCAGTCATGGACGAGACCGAACGCCGTCGTGCCATTCAGCAGGCCTATAACGAGGAGCATGGTATTGTACCTCAGACGATCAAGAAGTCCGTGGAAGAGATCATGCAATCGACCTCGATAGCGGACATGTCGAAGAAGCAGGAAGCACGTAAACAGGAAGCCGAGGAAAAGAAACGTGAACGACGTCATCTTACGCCTCAGGCCGTACTAAAACACCTCTCCCCTGCCCAATTAGGAGAATTGATCGAGCAAATGAAGCTCGAAATGAAAGTCGCCGCAAAAGAAATGGAATTTGAAAAGGCCGCTGATATTCGTGATGAGGTTGCGGCATTGGAAAAAGTCCTTGCGACGACCGGACGAAATGTTTAGCGTATTCTTACCTGAAAAATGCCTTCACTGTAATGCTTCCATTAGCCGCTCGACAAAGCGGCCAATCGGTCTGCTCAATAGATATATATGCGGGGATTGCTTTAAGCTTTTAAATGAAAACGAGCGACCTAGTAAGGAGTACATAGAAGGACAGTTGGCAATAATTGCTCCTCATCTTGCCTTCGAACATTGTGATTCGGCTCATTTTTTTATTCCCGAAGAACCGATACAATCCTTAATCCACAACTTTAAATATTCCGGAATGCGGCGACTTGCACGGTCCCTCGGAGAATCTATTAGCGACTTAATGCCAGGTTCTATCGACGTCATCGTGCCGGTTCCGCTTCATCGAACGCGGCAGGCAGAGCGAGGGTACAATCAGGCGGAGATGCTTGCTGAAGGGCTTGCAAGAAACTCTTCTGCGGTGGTTTTGCGCGCTGTCAGGCGTGTGAGAGCAACACCTTCTCAAACGCACCTTAATATTTCAGAGCGCATCGAAAATGTGCGCGGTGCATTCGGATTAACTCGCTCCAGCAGTCACTATTTGAAAGAGAAGAATATTCTTATTGTTGATGACGTCATGACGACCGGCTCGACCATCGCAAGTATTGCGGAGACTATCACAGTAGCCAATCCAAAAAGCATCAGCGTGCTTACGCTCGCTGTTGCCGAAAAGCCTGAAGACAAATAAAAAGCGCCGGACTTGCCGGCGCTTTGAACAATGAATTTGGCCCTCTTAGTGGCTAACGATCATACTTTGAGTAGCAACGAAATCCCCTGAACGGAGTGTATAATAATACATACCATTAGCCAGTTTCGATGCGTCAAAAGTTGCGTTTTGAGCACCAGTTCCCTGTGTCGAATTAACGACCGTCGCAACTTCTTCGCCAATCGAGTTATAAACTTTCAGAGAAACAGGTCCAATTTTTCCCAACTCATAAGAGAAGGTCGTCGAACCGCTGACCGGATTTGGATAAACATTCGCGAGACTGTAGCCTGGAAGATCGGAATTAGTTACCCCCGATGACGTACCATGTACATACGCGATCATGATGAAATTTCCAAAGTATGCCTGTCCTGTACGAGAACCGTTTTGTACTTGAGGAACATCAACGGCCCATCCCTGACTTTCGACGAAATTATCATTAGTAAGCTCTAAGAAATAGCTTCTATTGGCATTCGTATCTATTGCATAATTAGGATCATAACCGTTAAGCAGTGCCTCAGCCTGCCAACCAATCGTGTCTGTCCCTCGGCCTGGACCATCCACTTGCACCACGACTGCAAACGATTTATTGTTTAAGAGGGACTTACCACCAGCGCCAAACCGGGCCGTTAGGGTATTGAACGTTGGGCCGGAGGTAATAGAATCTGCCGGGAATTTTGCCGTTGCCATTGTCCACGTCGGCACCGTTTGCCCCGTTACAGGATTCTGACCATAATAATTGATAAATGGCAAAACCTGACCAGTGGTCGTTGGTCTATCCCAAATTGGTACAACTTTTACAGTAAGGCTATCCGTCGAATTAAAACTGAAAGGCACAAATGTAAATGCAACACTGTCGATGCGAGCGCTCTTCAACGACGTGGTGAAACGCTCACCGGCCCCGCAAAAGTACAGGGTAATGGTTGTATCTTTCTGGTTAAGAGTAACCGATTCAGTGGTGTCACCAAATAAGTTGAATAAATACCAACCATTTCCACCGTTATCTGCGCTTGTGGTATCCGTATAATTGGAGTCGGCCTCTTTAACTGTAGAAGCCAGGGGTGCAGCACCTTTTGATCCAGAAAGGAATACGGGTGAAATTTCTGAACTGTGGGGTCGCATGACCGGCACCGAGGTCGTATGGGTGGCTAACGATGGGCCAAGAATCTCCGACCGCATGACCTGCGCGGAAGCCCTGTACCCAATCGTAACTAAGCAAAATGCAAGTACAATTGTAGCAACACGTTTCATGTGTTCAAGGAATAGATTAAAACCTGAAAGGTGGGATAACACTACCGGACCTTGGAAATCGTGAAAAACGATGCCTGGAACGGACGGCCCCCCGTTTTTAGCGTTGTGTAATAACCCGCAAATGAATAAAAAGTTGCTCCTTTATCTTATTGAAAGAAATGAAGGCAACCTGCGAATTTAAGCGGCACCGAGGATTTCGGTCAGTTTCGTGATATTGAGGAGGTTTTTGAGCTGCTCACCTGGGGAGTGCAGAATAAATTCAGCTCCATGCTCCTGTGCAGATTGACGTGCCGCAATCAGCATCCCTAATCCGGAGCTATTCACAAAGCCAACCTTCGCGGCATCAATCTCAACGCGGTCAAACTTATCCTTCGCTAACCATTCGCGCATTGTCACGGCAAACTTCATTGCATCGGCACCACCGATAAGGTCGCCGCTAAGTACCACCCTCAGTTTACTGGGTAACTGTTCGAAGGTTGAGGTCATAATGCTCTGATATGCGCTCGTTTAGAACGATTCAACGCTTAAGAAAACCAGATAAGGTAAAAGATGACTCCGCATAAAACAGTAACTGCCTCGAACGAGGCAGTTAACTAAAGACTTAAACAGTGGCAGGCACTCTACTCGATCGACGCTGTCGTGAACCGACCGCTGCCGGGGTTGTCTTCGATTTATCTCGCTCGAGCCAATCGTACGCGATCGCCGACGCTACGAAGATCGAGGAATAGGTACCGGTGATAACACCGATGAGCATCGTGAATGCAAAGCCACGGAGCACTTCACCACCCCATATAAAGAGGACGAGCAAGGTCAAAAAGACTGTGCCGGAGGTAATGATCGTACGAGGCAACGTTTCATTGATTGCCCGGTTCATGATCTCCTTCAGTCCCTGACCTTTGTACTTACGTTGATCCTCGCGAATGCGATCGAAGATAATAACGGTATCATTTACCGAGAAACCCACGATGGTAAGAAAGGCGGCGAGCAGCGTTGAATTCATTTCGAGGTTAAGCCACGGTACTAAACCATTGCAGATAACCGCAAATGCAAAGGCGACCAGCACATCGTGTACAATGGCTATAACTGCCCCGAGACCATAAACAAAGCGGAATCGGAATGCAAGATAGATAAGAATGACGATACAGGTGAATAAGACCGCCAGGATGGCTTTTTGCCGAAGCTCGGCACCGATCTTCGGTCCGATATGCTGCTCCTGCAGAAGCTGCGCTTTGTTGGTCGGAAATCCCTGATCGATAGCGCTTAGCACCTTCTTGGTTGCTTCCGAACCAGCCTGTGCTCCCTGAGCACCTTCTCGAACACGAATAAGCACACCGGATTCGTCCTTACCATAGTACTTTACTTCGGCACCACGGATGGAAGCTTTATCGAGGGCACTACGCACCTCTTCAATACCTACGTTCTTCTGAAACTGAAGTTGAACTTCGGTACCGCCAGCGAAGTCGATTCCGTATTCGACGCCACGAAAGAGCGCCCAAATAATACCAGCAAGCGTGATAAAAGTCGATACATAGTACCACGTCCGGCGCTTGCCGATGAAGTCTATATTGGTTTTTCTAAAAAATCTCATGCTTTAAAGTCCTAAGTCCTGAGTTCTAAGTCCTGAGTTGATCCTTATTGAATTAAAGGCCCATGCCTTAGCACTTATCCAAATTTGATGATCTCGGGATTGCGTTCGAGCAATATGTCGAAAATGACTCGTGTGATAACGATAGCTGTAAAGAGCGATGCGGCAACACCGATCATAAGTGTGACAGCGAAGCCTTGCACCGTACCGGTACCGAACGCATATAGAATAACACCCGAAAAGAATGCGGTCAAGTGACCATCGAAGATCGGAGCAAAGGCTCGGTGGTACCCATCGTCCATTGCCAGCTTCAGCGATTTACCCAGCGCCAACTCCTCTCGGATACGCTCGTAAATAAGCACGTTCGCATCGACGGCGATACCGACCGTAAGTACAGCACCTGCCATACCCGGCAAGGTTAACGTTGCACCAAACGTCGCTAATACAGCGCCGATAAATAGCATATTGATCAATACGGCGAGATCTGCAACGACACCACCGGTCATATAATAGAACGCCATGAAGATGAGCACGACTATCAAGCTCCAGATAATGCTCCAGGTACCTTTGGCGATCGAGTCAGCACCGAGCGATGGGCCAACCACCGACTCCTGAATGATCTTAACAGGAGCTGGAAGTGCACCAGCTTTCAGTACGATCTTGAGCAGGTTCGCCTCATTCATGTCGCCAATACCGGTGATCTGCGAATTTCCATTCGGGATCTCACCCATGACGTTCGGTGCAGAATAGACAACACTATCAAGCACGATCGCAACGCGTTTGTTAATATTCGCACGTGTCACACGGCGCCAAACGCGAGCTCCGTCGTCATCCATCTGCATCGAAACTTCCGGCTTGCCGCTCTGCTGGTCGATGTCAGCACGCGCATCGGTAATGACCTTACCCGTCAGTTCCGGCTGGCTGTTTAAGAAATAAACCTGATAAACGTTATCATTCTTACCGGTTGGAATAGGACGGCTGAACATGAAGCTCATTTCGTCGCCATACAAACGTTTGACATCAGGACGATTAAGAATGCTCTTAATGAGATTACGGTCGGCCTCGGTCACGTAGATGTCACCATTTTGCGTTTGACCTTTAGCAAGCAGCACAGTAAATGGATGCATCTTCGCATAGTGCGCAGCCTTTTGGTCTTGTGTCATGCCGATTTCCGCGATCGAATCAGCAACACGAGCGGAATCCATCGGATTAGCGGCAGCGGTAGGCTTGCCACTGCTGTCCTTCGTTGCTGCAGTTGCTTTCTTTGTCGTATCGGTGGAAGTAGCTGCGGCAGTCTTTGAAGTATCGGCTTTAGCAGTATCTGCCTTTGCGAGTTTGGCCAGCGATGAATCACCCAGCAGATGCTTATCAATGCGATCAAGGACCTGCTGAACAATAGCACTTTCTTTCAACAGACGAAACTCGAGCTGAGCCGTCCCCTGCAATAGCTGGTGGACCTGCGTTGGATCGCCGACCCCTGGAAGTTCGATAATAATACGGCGCGAGCCTTGCTTTTGGATCGTCGGCTCGGTCAGACCGAATTGGTCGATTCGATTACGAATAATTTCGATGGCACGATCGACCGCTTCATCGACACCCTTTTGAAGCGACGCCTGAATGCTGGCGTCATCACCGTTCTTCGCATCGCTGAAATAGAAATAGTTAGCAAGCGACTTGCCCTTCGGCTTAGCGATCTCATTAAAGTGTTGGACGAAGATCGGAACGATGGGATTATCGCTCGTGGCCTCGTCCTTCTCGGTAGCATTCTCGACCTGCTGGAAGATGTCGTCCTTCTGAAGTGCCTGCTCGTCAATGAATTTCATGACGTCCACTTCCATCGTGACGTAAATACCGCCGCGCAAGTCAAGGCCCAGTTTAATAGCCTTCGCATTGGCCGATTTGTAATCTTCGCCGTTGGAATTCATCCATTGCACTCGCTTGATGGAATCCTGAGAGCTCGCTCCAAATTTGTCGAGCTCGCTCTTCATTTCCTGCGAGCGATACGTTGGATACAGCGCATATATTGCTCCTGCAATAAAGAGCAGAATAATGATGATCTTTGCGCGATTCTTTTTCACGTAAGGAAGTATGTAAACTCTGTGAATTTCGAGGATTTTAAGGCAGAATTATCATTCCTGCCCCACACGGAAGGGCTGCCCTCCCAAAATGCCTGAGCGGTAAAACTTTGGAGGGTGCTAATGTTCCCTAAGCCTGCCCTAAGAATTCTATAATAGGCAATGCAGCCTTAAATCTTTCACCGACGATCTCCGGCAGCCGTTCGGTAAGCAAGTCCTTCTCCGTAAGATCGACCCCGAAGAGAATGCTTTTCATTTTTAGGTAATTCGCGGCTGGATGGTCTTCGCTGTAGCCCTGCGGAATACGCTTGAGCGATTCCCCGGTAAGCCCATCCGGATAGATCTTTTTGAACTTTGGCGAGCGAACGATCTTATTTAGCTCTTCATACTCCTTGGCGATCTTCGCCCGAATGCGCTTCAAGTGAGGCGGCAATGGCATGTATACTCCTCCTCCAGCAAATACGGTCATGCCTTTTCCCGTCTTGGCTGGCTCAAAGCTAAGATAATAGCCGCACCATTCTTCTTTTTTCGATCCTTCGAATGGGAATACCAGACCGATATGCGTTTTATATGGTGATTTATCCGGACTAAATCGGATGTCTCGATTGATACGAAAGAGTGAGACCTTAGCATTCCCTACGACCGGCATCCTATTATTTCGGAAGTACTGCCCTATTGTTTCGGCCAAAGCCTTTGATGGATTACGAAGATACAGTTCGTAGTCGTCGCGATGCTGTTCGAACCACTCCTTGTTATTATTCTTCTTTAGACCATGAAGAAATTTGAATGTCTCGGGAGAAAATCCCTCAAAGAATGGAGCGGGTTCGTCAGGCGCTTGGAAGCGGCGGGTTGATCGTGCCATTGATATTACAATCCGGTTGAGGAAAAAGCCAACACAAGCCCCGACTAAAACGGCTCCTTACAAAGAGTAAATTGGAACGTACTTCCCTTCCCGACCTCGCTTGTCACACTGATCTTCCCATGGTGAGCCTCGGTAATATGCTTGACGATCGCAAGACCAAGCCCGGTACCGCCCGGACTGGAACGGGCACGCCCTTTATCGACCCGATAAAACCGCTCGAAAAGACGCGGTATGTGTTCGGCTGGGATTCCAATACCAGTATCGATCACTCGTACAGTAACTTCATTACGAGTTGGTTCGCCGTTGAGAAGCTCGATCTTTATTGCCCCGCCGTTTCCAGAATATTTTATTGCGTTATCGACCAGATTAATGAGGACCTGCTTGATACGTTCTTTATCAGCATATACGCTCGCCTCATGATGAGGCAGTACGTTACCCGTAAAATACAACTCGATATCTTTCGTCCGGGCTTGTGGCTGCATTTCACTCGTGAACTCCCGAAGGAACGGCTGAATATCGAACATGCGAAAGCTCATGCGCATCTCGCCGGATTCGATACGCGATATGTCGATCAGGTCATTGAGCAGATTATTAAGCCGCTCGGCCTGGACTCGTGCTCGCTCTAAAAAATCTCGGTTTACTTTCGGATCGTCGACTGCACCATCTAACAAGGTTTCAATAAATCCCTGGACTGCAAAGATCGGTGTACGAAGCTCATGCGAAACATTGGCGAGGAATTCGCTGCGAACCCGTTCCAGTTTCTCGCGCTGAGCATCATCTAATCGCTGCTTCTCGATGATCTGATCGATCACTTTAGCCAGCGCTTGCAGTTCTTCGGGAGCGGTAGTTTTTTTCGTTGTGCTTCGAAATTCCAAATGCCCTTTACTATCGACGGTTGGCATGAGATCGTTAATCGGCCGGATCAAGCGGGCTGCATACCATAAGCTAATGGCCGTGAACACAACCAGAAGAAGAACCGAGAGATAAAGGGCCGGGACAGAAAGCTCCGGACGCAGAAAGGCTATACTTACATCAGCGATCGCAAGTATGACGAACGAAAAAACAACAGGAAGAACAGTAGCGCGAACCCGTAAAGATGGCATCGGTAACGCTTATTCTAACACGTACCGATAACCAACACCCTTCACGGTTTCAATCCGCTTGCCGTAATCACCCAGTTTCTCCCGAACCTTGAATATATGTACGTCAACGGTACGTTCGACCACGAAGGTATCACGTCCCCATACTTCGTCAAGTAGCGCCTCGCGCTTATAAATACGTCCAGGATGGGAAGCAAGGAAGTAGAGCAATTCAAATTCCTTGCGCGGGAAAAAGACCTCTTTATCGTTCACGAACACTTTATAAGAAGAACGATCGACCTTCACACCATCAGAATTTATCTGCTCGGCAGCGGCGGTTGCAGGCTTCTGCTCGGAACGATCGAACCGCCGAAGCAACGACTTAACACGTGCCACCAATACTCGTGGAGACACCGGTTTTTGAACGTAATCATCGGCTCCCAGCTCGAGCGAGACGATCTGGTCTACTTCACCAGCTCGAGCAGTCAAGAATAGAATTGGAATGTTTGCCGTTTTCGGATTAGCCCGAATCGCTTTACAGGCTTCGAATCCATCCATTTCTGGCATCATTATGTCCAGGATGATAAGATCAGCGGGCGATTGTTCAAGCTTTTGAAGTACCTCTTTACCGTTTGCGGCAGACTCCACAGTAAAGCCTTCTTTTGATAGATTATACGAGATCAGGTCTCGAATATCCTGCTCGTCATCGGCGATGAGAATGGTCTTGCTCATGTATTTGAGTGAGTCGGGGGCATTAACAGACCATTTTATGGCAAAGTGCGTATTATACAGCGGATTTACGCTTTCTTAACTGGCGCGTAACAGGACGAAAATTTGCTTAACAATTTGGTAACAATGATATAATCGAACCTTGACCGACTAAATACCGTCGCTGGCTGTTCGAAGAGCAGCGTGAATTGTGAACACTAAATAGCTAACCCTTGAAAATAGCGGAAATTCCATCGCGTGAGGCGCCGACTGTTTTGCGTGCACCCGAAGTAATAACGTCGCACGGGGAGGTAGTAGAACGCGCACCCACGAAAGTTCTTACTCGAGATCTTAACCTTTATTACGGTTCCAAGCAAGCCCTACGTAGCATTTCCCTCGATATTCGAGAACGAGAGGTCACAGCGTTCATCGGCCCTTCCGGATGTGGAAAATCGACGTATCTCCGAACGCTGAATCGGATGAACGATCTCATCACTGGCGTTCGGATCACGGGCGAAGTCACGATCGATGGTATCGATATTTACCAGAAAGGTCTGGATGTGGTCGAATTACGCAAACGGGTCGGCATGGTGTTTCAAAAATCCAACCCTTTCCCAAAATCGATTTGGGAAAATGTTGCATACGGACCGAAAGTGCTCGGTACAAAACAAAAATCGACACTCAACGATATCGTCGAACGCAGCTTGAGACAAGCAGCATTATGGGAGGAGGTAAAAGACCGTTTACACCATAGTGCAATGGGCCTCTCGGGCGGACAACAGCAACGCCTTTGTATTGCTCGCGCGTTGGCCGTTGAACCGGAAATATTGCTCATGGATGAGCCAGCAAGTGCCCTCGACCCAATCTCGACGGCCAAGATCGAAGAATTGATCTTCGAGCTGAAAAAAAATTATACGATCATTATCGTTACGCATAATATGCAGCAGGCTGCACGTGTTAGCGATGTGACGGCGTTCTTCTATATGGGAGAACTTATTGAAGCCGGCGAAACACGAGATATTTTTACGAACCCCAAAAAGAAACAGACCGAAGACTATATCACCGGAAGATTCGGATAAACGGATGTTACGCGAACGTTCCTATCCCATTTCCACTTCATTTTTCATGCACAGACACTTCGAAGACGAACTCGACACCCTGCGTTCGCAGCTTATTCGGATGGGATCGCTGGTCGATGAGCAGGTTGAAACAGCGATCCGCGCGCTCAAAGAATCCAATCTCGAGCTTTCAAAATTCGTTGTAGAACGCGAACAGCGTGTAAACGAACTCGATCTGACGATCGACGGCCAGTGCCAGCGCATTTTTGCCCTTACTCAGCCCGTCGCCGTGGATCTACGGCTTCTTCTCGCTGCCATGCGGATGAACAATGATTTTGAGCGCATCGGCGATATCGCGGTCAATATTGCAGAACGTGTCGAAGCGTTAGAGAGCTATACGGATCTCATTAGTAAGGTGGGAGGCATGGAGATGATCGCTACCTCTCGCCGCATGCTCACCCAGGTACTCAACGCCTTTATTCATACCGATGCGGACGAAGCTCGAAAAGTATTCGCTGAAGAAGACGAGGTCGATCAGTTGAACCGACAAATATTCTATAACCTGATCGATGCCATGAAGTCCGATCCCGTTCTGATCGAACCGGCGGCACATCTGATGGCAGTATTACGTCACGTCGAACGACTGGCGGACCATGCGACCAACATAGCCGAAGACGTCATCTTTATTGCAGAAGCAAAGCTGATGCGTCATAAGACTATTGCTGCCGCTGGAATATAGCTCTACTCCTACCCTAAATATTCTTCGTAAATTTGTGAATTAAAACAGCATCCAAGGCGGTGCCTTGGATGATATTACCACATACTTTCATCGGAATTACATTTTATGAGAAACTCCACAGCAACAGCAGAATGGAATGGCATCCTAAAAAGCGGCAAAGGCGAAATGACACTTAGCACCGGCAAACTTCCATTTAGCTTTAGCTCACGTATGGAAGGCGGACAAGGGTCGAGTCCGGAAGAATTATTAGCCGGCGCTCTTGCCGGTTGTTATTCGATGGCTCTCAGTGCCGATCTTGAAAAAGCTGGATTTGCACCGGAGCAGGTTCGCTCGAATGCCAAAGCGCATTTCGATAATGCATCCGGCAAGTGGACCGTTGAAACGATCGACCTTGACGTGCAGGCCAAAGTCCCTGGTATTGACGACACCAAGTTTCAGGAGATCGCGAACGGTACAAAATCGGCGTGCCCGGTTTCGCGCGCACTCGCCGGCGTGAAGATCAATGTGAACGCCAAGTTGGCGTAAGCACAGGCTTTATGTCAAGTGGAAGTGGAGGTCATCCACTTCCACTTCTTTTTTAAAATAGCTTTATCCCATGCCCTCGGATATTTTTTAATTGCTTTCTTCACTGCCTTCAACTGAGTTTGCATCAGCCGCTTAGCTGCTGCTTTAAACTCCTTTCCCCTTCTCCCTTCAAGCTCAATTATAGATTCAACCCACTGTTTTGCCACAACGGCATCTTGAAGCTCGCCTAATATATCCTGCAGTTTCTTTAGTTTTTTGACAAAACCATTTGCATTGTCACGATCCGCGTCCATAAGTAGTTCTGCCAAAGGCTCGGTAGAATAACGTATCCGTTTTCCCATTTTGCGGACCTTATGATATTTCGTCGAATCGCTGTTCGAATCAAGCATACCGCCGGCACGTCTCACTTTTTTCCACGCCTTAAGAAGCAGTGGTAGCATTACCTCCAAGGTGGGTTTTTCTGCTTCGACAGTAACCTGGGGTGAGAGAGCTGCGGCATTTAAACGCTCGATCAACATGTGATAGCGTTCGCTTCGCAGATCGCCGATCATGGCTGACTGCGCATCACGATGATGCTGCGCGAGAATGCGTTGAAGTGGTCGCAGCGATATACGATCTTTTGCCTTGGCCGAGTCCCTAAGTCGGGCACGAAGCACATCGAGATCGCGAGCGGCACCAAGAGTATGCGCAAGCCAGCGCAACTCGGTTCCTAACTCATCAGCCCAATCCTCATCGAAGAGAGAAGAATAAGTATCTAATGCCGCTCGGACGCGCCGAGTGGCTACGCGCATTTGATGGATCGGTTCGTCTTCGAGATGAAGAGCAGCAGGACGGTTTTTTTTGATCGCCGAAAGAGCCTCGGCAGCCGCCTGACTGAAGAGTTCGGCCGCGCTGATATTATGTACTGGCACATACTCTAAACAACATAGCGGAGTGATGCCATTCGCTATATCTTTTCGGGAGTGAAAGATTTAATATTAGACCTTATAGTAATCCAGTTACGTAATTTTGTCTCATGCCAAAGTCGTCAAATAAAACACCGAAGCCATCGCAGAATGGCCAGTCCCCTTCGATTGAATCGATTCTTGCCGAGAAACGGCTCTTCAAGCCAAGCAAGAAATTTTCGGAGCAAGCGCGCATTTCCTCTATGGCGCAATATGAGAAAATGTATCGCGCTTCCATTAAAGACCCCGAGAAATTTTTCGCAAAGCAGGCAGAAGAATTGGCATGGTTCAAGAAGTGGCGAAAGGTCGTAGAGTGGAAGGCACCGTTTGCTAAGTGGTTTATTGGCGGCAAGATCAATGCTGCCTATAATTGTCTCGATCGCCATCTTTCGACTCCCCGCAAAAACAAGGCGGCTATTATTTGGGAAGGTGAGAACTTTGAGCAGCGAGTACTTACGTATGCACAGCTTCATCGTGAGGTTTCTCGTGCGGCGAACGTGCTAAAATCGCTGGGTGTGAAAACAGGCGACCGGGTCGCCATATACATGGGAATGACACCCGAACTTGCGATCGCGGTACTAGCCTGTGCGCGAATTGGAGCTACCCATTCTGTTATCTTTGGCGGTTTTTCTGCCGAAGCGATCCGAGATCGCGTCAATGATGCCGAAGCGAAGCTTATCATTACCTCTGACGGTGCCTACCGTCGAGGGACCATCGTCGATTTAAAACGCAATGTCGATCTTGCGCTCCGCACCGAGGCAATGATGATCGATGGCAAGTCACAACCATACGGTGGTTGCCCTACGATTGAAAAAGTGTTAGTCGTCAAACGGACCGGTCAGGACATCGACATGTTCCCAGGGCGCGATATTTGGTGGCATGAAGCGATCAAAGATGCAAGCCATGATTGTCCCGCCGCAGAATTAGACTCGGAGCATCCGTTGTATATTCTCTATACATCCGGCACAACCGGCAAACCCAAGGGGATCGTCCATACGACCGCCGGTTACTTGCTTGGTACATATCTGACAACGAAATACGTCTTTGACATTCGCGACGAAGACGTCTATTGGTGTACAGCCGATGTGGGCTGGGTGACTGGACATAGTTACATTCTCTACGGGCCACTTTCGAACGGAGCTACGGTCGTGATGTACGAAGGCGCACCGACCTATCCTGCACCAGATCGATTCTGGGATATCATCGAGCGACACGGCGTCACGGTGTTCTACACTGCACCGACCGCAATTCGCGCGTTCATCCGAGCGGGTAACGAACACCCGAATAAGCATGACATGTCATCGCTACGATTGCTTGGCTCGGTCGGCGAGCCGATCAATCCTGAAGCATGGATGTGGTATCACACGGTGATCGGCAAAGGCAAATGCCCGATCGTCGATACCTGGTGGCAAACGGAAACCGGCGCAATCATGATCTCCCCTATCCCAGGCGCGATTCCTACCAAACCAGGCTCAGCCACGCTTCCATTCTTTGGCGTAGAGCCTGAAGTCGTTCGCAAGGATGGCACACCGTGCAAGCCCAACGAAGGCGGTTACTTAGTTATCAAAAAACCGTGGCCATCGATGCTGCGTGGCATATACAAAGATCCAGAGCGATTCGAGAAACAATACTTCAGTGAATATCCCGGGATCTATTTCACCGGCGATGGCGCACGACGAGATAAGAATGGTTACTTCTGGATCATGGGTCGCGTCGACGATGTCATCAATGTAAGCGGTCATCGCTTAGGCACAATGGAAGTCGAAAGCGCGCTCGTTGGGCACGAAGCCGTTGCTGAAGCGGCCGTTGTGGGACGGCCAGACGAGATCAAGGGTTCAGCCCTCGTTGCATTCGTGACACTCAAGCAAGGCTGGCCACCCGACGAAACACTTAAAGAGCGCCTCCGCGGTCATGTTGGATCGATGATCGGACCGATCGCAAAGCCAGATGATATTCGCTTTACCGACGCATTACCCAAAACTCGTTCGGGAAAGATCATGCGGCGACTCTTACGTGAACTCGCATCGACCGGTGCTGTTGCCGGAGACACCACCACGCTCGAGGATTTTTCGGTGCTCGAGAAGTTAAGAGCAGGTGAAGAAGAATAAGGAACACTTGGCTCGCGAGACATCCCGAATTGAAGCATTTTCCGATGGCGTCTTTGCAATCGCGATGACACTATTGGTACTTGATCTCAAAGTACCACATAGTTTGAATGGCAACATTCCGCTTCTACAAGCACTCGCTTCCGAATGGCCAATTTTCGCAGCTTATTTAACGAGCTTTGCGACCATTGGTATCATGTGGATGTCACATCATTATCTTTTTACGGTCATTCACAGATCCGATCATTGGTTATTCCTAATCAACTTGTTCCTACTCTTGCTTATAACGTTTGTACCATTTCCAACTTCGATGGTTGCGGAATATATTGGTAAGAGCGCAGAGAATGCTGCCTCTGCACTTTATTCCGGGACGTTCTTCATTATTGCTTTAGCATTTCAATTCTTATGGAGACACGCGTCGAAGAACCGCCGGCTGATCGGAGAATCGGTTGACGAATCTATTGTGCGCGGCATTACCAGTTCTTACCGCTTTGGTCCTCCACTTTACCTGGCAGCATTTATTTTATCCTTCATCAATGTGATCGCAGCAATGGCAGTCACATTTGGTCTCGCGATCTTTTTTGCAATACCGCCAAAAAAGCCTGCTAAATCTCCTCTGCTACCATCTCGATAGCGCCGCACGGACACTCGGCTGCACAAACACCGCAGCCTTTACAGTAATCGTAATTGAATTGGAAGCGATTGCCAGGTCCCAACTTGATCACCGCGTTATCCGGGCAAACGCCGAAGCAATTGTCGCACTCGAAGCAGTTACCGCAAGACATACAGCGCCGCGCTTCGAATAGCGCGTTCGATTCGTCGAGACCGCCAACCACTTCGTCGAACGTATTGCGTCTGCGAAGATCGTCAAGCATTGGCTGGACCTGCTTATCGGCATCGCTATAATACCACGTGTTTAATCGTTCGGCAGTCGCCAAAGCATGCTTTGGCGATGGTACATATTCTGTACCCCTTAAATAGGCGTCGATGTTTCTAGCAGCCTTCTTACCGTGGCCGATCGCGACCGTGATCGTCCGCTCACTCGGCACCATATCACCACCGGCAAAGACGCCGGGATGTCCAGTCATCATGCTCGGATTTACCTTGACGACACCATCCTTATCGTGCTCGACTCCAGGAATACTGTCGAGCACATGCGTGTCGACGTTCTGCCCAACCGCAAGCACTAAGGCATCACCTTCGATCGTCTCGAACTCACCGGTCGGTTGAGGATAGCCATCTTTATCGAGTGCCATCTTCTCGACAGTGATCGACTCACCGGTCATGTGAGTGACTGTTCGTAGCCAATGAAATTGCACGCCTTCTTCAAGAGCTTCCTGTACTTCGAAGTCATGGGCTGGCATCTTTTCGCGGGTGCGGCGATAGACAATTATTGCTTCTTGTCCTAATCGCTTGACCGATCGAGCTACGTCGAGAGCAGTATTTCCGCCACCATAAACGATCACTCGACGGCCAATTTGTGGTGCTGTTGGCACCTCTGATTCGAGATCACGTAAAAGCCCTATTGCGTCCAGAATTCGACCAGCATCCGGCGCCGGAATATTAACGCGCTTGGCCAAATGAGCACCGATCGCGACAAAGCACGCATCAAAGCCTTCACTGCCCATCATAGCCGGAATATCCTCGACCTTCTCGTTCAATCGGACTTTTACGCCGAGATCGAGAATGCGCTTCACTTCCGCGTCGATCACATTTCGGGGCAATCGGTACGCAGGAATTCCAAAGCGCATCATTCCACCAATCGCCGGGCCAGCTTCCACGATCGTTACATCATGGCCAAAGCGTGCAAGATGATAGGCGGCCGAGAGACCACTCGGACCGGCACCCACAACAAGGACTCGTTTGCCGCTCTTCGATGCGGGTGTCTTTGCCGACCACTTCATTTCTATCGCCCGATCCCCAAGAAAGCGCTCGACCGCGTGAATATTCACCGCCGAATCAAGCGACGCGCGATTGCACGAACTCTCACACGGATGGTAACAGGCTCGCCCCATGATCGCTGGGAAGGGATTATTCTCCATGATCTCTTCCCACGCAGCGCGATAATTGCCTTCTTCCGCTTGATAGAGCCAGCCTTGAGTGTTCTCACCAGCGGGGCACGCATTGTTGCACGGTGGAAGGCGATCGACATACACCGGACGCTCGGTCCGCCACGAACCTGTATGGTTCTTTAAGCTTGTACCGACTTCGAGAGTGGACGCGAATTGTGCACTCATGCCTTCACCTCCTCACGGAGTAAGTCATAACGCTTGATGTTCCGATCGGCCATTTGCTGCAATACAGCGATACGCTCTTCGTCACGCTCGGGTTTGAAAAGATGAGCGAAGCGATTTTGTGTCTTCAAATAATCTTCGACGGGCACTTGCTTTCGAATCGGGCTGGATGCTATTACTTCACCGTGCTCCGCCTCAAATAGAGGAAAGAGAGCACTTTCGGAGGCGAGACGCGCCACTCTAATTGTCGAATTTGTGGGTGCTCCCCAACCGAGCGGGCAAGGTACAAATACGTGTATATATCGAGCACCATGCATGGACATGGCTTTCGTAACTTTCGCTTCAAGATCGTGCAGGTCAGCAACGCTTGCAGTCGCTACGTACGGAATTTCGTGTGCCATTGCAATGCGCGGCACATCCTTGCCAGTACCGAAGATGTTGCCCGGTTCGCCACCTATTGCTGGCGTTGTGGCAGTACGGGCGGTCGGAGGAGTGGCGCTTGAACGTTGAACGCCCGTATTCATATAGCCCTGATTATCGTAGCAGATGTAAAGCACATCGTCGTTACGCTCGAACATACCCGAAAGACATGCGAAACCAATATCGGTTGTGCCACCATCACCACCCTGAGCAACTACTCGAATGTCGTGTCTTCCCTGCGTCCGAAGTGCCGCCGCAACTCCGGAAGCAACGGCTGCAGCATTTCCAAAGAGGGAGTGCAGCCATGGCAGGGTCCATGATGTTTCGGGATAGGGAGTACTAAACACCTCCAGGCACCCTGTCGCATTGACTGCTATCATGTTACCATTCGAAGCACGCATCGCGGCATCGAGTGCATATCGGGCACCCAATGCTTCCCCGCATCCCTGGCACGCCCGGTGACCAGAAGTGATCGCGTTACTACGATCGGTCGTTGCCTGAACGGTCCGTAACTCTACATCCAAAAGCCGGTTACCCACCGTAAGGGTACCGGTCTGATAAAACTTTACTCGCTGCGTACCTTCCTGCATGGATTCCCTACCTTACGATTTCGGCTTGTGATTGGTATGCTTCTCTATAAGTTGCGTATGTGCTCCGCCAACGGCCTCATTTACGACATCCCAATTGAGATCGAGGAATGTCGTATCCGGCAGTTCGTCGTGCGCAACTCGTTCGACGATGCCACGAATGGAATCTTTAGTAATCGGTCGGCCACCCAGACCAGCGATCACCGAATACAGCGTTTGCTTCGATTTACCAAGTGCCAATTTTATTTCTGCCGCTAAGGGGCCACCCATACCGGCCGTAAGGCTCTTCTCTATCACAATGATCTTCGTGGCACCTTTGAGAGCGTCGCGAAGCTGCGCAAACGGGAACGGTCGGAATGTTGTGAGTGCGATGACCCCAACGGAATGTCCTGCCTCTCGCATGTCGTCAGCAACATCCTTGATGGTCCCGCAGACCGAGCCCATTGCAACGATAATCGTCTTCGCTTTTTCCGTTTTGTATGGATGGAAAAGCCCGCCGGAATCTCGGGCAAAGTTCATTGCGAATTCGTGCGCAAGCGCTGGTATGCGCTCCATTGCTGTAAGTTGCTTACGATGGGCAAGATAGCGAACTTCAGCAAATGCTTCCGGTCCTACCAGAGCGCCTAAGGTGATCGGCTTATTCGGGTCCAGGATTTGTGCGGGTTCAAAGGGAGGAAGAAAGTGATCTACTTCCTTTTGCGACGGCATCTCTACCTGTTCATAAGCATGAGTGAGAATGAAGCCATCCACACAGACCATCACCGGTGTAGATAGTTCTTCCGCGAGCCGGAAGGCCTGAATGTGAAGATCGATCGCTTCCTGGTTGGTCTCGGCAAAAAGCATGATCCAACCGGCATCACGAATTGCCATCGCATCGGAGTGGTCGTTCCAAATGTTGATAGGAGCCCCTATCGCGCGATTGCCGAGCGTCATCACGATCGGAAGCCCCATGCCGGATGCATTGTAGACAGCTTCCGTCATATAGAGGAGTCCCTGGCTGGATGTTGCCGTATAGGCACGCGCACCGGCAGCCGAAGCACCGATCGCGACAGAGAGCGCCGCGAACTCCGACTCGACATTGATGAACTCGCAGCCATGCAACTCGCCGGTCTTTACCAGTGCACCCAGTTCTTCCACGATATGTGTCTGCGGGGTGATCGGATAGGCACAGATCACTTGCGGCCGGCATAATGCGACTCCTTCCGCCACAGCACGAGAACCTTCGATTTGCTTTAGCATTGTTCGATGAGACTCCCCTGGTTTGAAGCTATCAATGTTGTCACTAACTCGAATGCTGCATTGGCAGCGGCGATATTCTTTTCGGCGATCGATAAGTTAAACTTCTCTTTGATCGCACCACACAGGGCTGATGGTACAATGAGACCCGTCATTGCGGCAAAACCGCTGAGCATGACCACGTTAGGAATGGGTCGACCAATGTGCGTGCGAGCAAGTTCGGTCGCTGGAATTGCAAGAATATGGCCCTGAGGAAGTTTTTGTTTTAGACCTGTGAGACCGAGCGCTTCTACACTCTTACCAGAATTTATGAGGACGTATCCATCAGCGGCAAGACCCGAGAACAGATCGAAAGAGTGCAGTAATGTCGGGTCCTGCACGATCACTGCGTTCGGCTTCGAGATCGGCTCGCGAAGGCGGATAGCCTCGTCGGCGATACGACAAAACGCTGCAACGGGTGCACCGGTACGCTCCGAGCCAAAACTGGGGAATGCCTGCGCGTGCTTGCCCTCGCGGAATGCGGCGACCGAGAGAAGTTCAGCCGCCGTTACTACGCCCTGGCCGCCTCGGCCATGAATTCGTATTTCAAACATTGTGGCCTATTTGCAATAAAGTACCGCTCGACCTTCTTTACGTCGATATACTTCCGCAAATAGAAATTCCATATTCCCTGCCACGTGTTAAAAAGGGCTGAAATAGCTCGATTAAGGCACTTCTTCTTACCGATTCTAAAATTCACGTAAAGATTATTTACGCTCGCTTCTTTGAGTGCATAAAGGAATTTCTGCACCCGTCAAATTATCCAACTGTTTCAATGAATTAAAGGGACACTTCCTATATCTTAGTAATATCGGAACCCATCCGAAGAAATTGGGGTACTTAAAACGTCGAAATTTCGCCAGCATGTTGAATAACTTCTGTTATTCACAGCCCATGCGGTGGTTATTCACAAAATCACGTTTTCTGATCAGGATATGAAATCTCGCATTGCCTACGCACTCCCAGCGTTACTTCTTGCGGTCCTTGTCGTCGTTTACGGCTTCGCGCCCAACACCACTTCTACCGTCACTAACAAGAAGATGGTCCCGGTCGATACGACCAAAAAAGGACCTCGAATCAAGCTGGAAGAGGATAACTACGACTTCCACGACATCGAGCAAGGTACGAAAGCCGTTCACGTATTTATGGTCGGCAATACCGGTACAGATACGCTCGTTATCACGGGCACACGCCCGTCCTGCGGATGTACAGCCGCCGTCAATGACAACTCCCGCCTTGCGCCGGGACAGGTCAGTCGACTTACGGTTACCTTCGATGCGAATAACAAGCCCGAAGGTCCCATCATTAAGAGTGTTACGATCTCCTCGAATGACCCGACCAAACCGGAAGCGATGGTCCGTATTCAGGGCCGCGTTGTAAAATCGAAGCTGGCTCATAAGACCATGATGCACTTGGATGGCCTTTTCCAGGGTGACTGTGCGAAGTGCCACGTCGATAAAGGCAAAGGCGAACTTGGTGCACGTCTTTACGAAGCGGACTGCGCGATCTGCCATGGTCTCAAGACCGACGGCAAGCCAGGTCCGGAGTTAGCCAGCGAAGCAATGATGAAGCATACGCCGAAGCAGTGGCAGACGATCATTGCAGATGGTATCCAGAATACCGGTATGCCGGCGTTTCACACGCGTAACAAAGGCCCGCTGAGCGACGAAGAGATCGCCTCGCTCGTCGAGTACATGGGTGCCTTTAAGAAGGAAGCAGAGCGTAACAATATGATCAAGTCGATCAAACCGGGTGCGTCTGGCACGACGGGCTCTCTAGAAGCCAAACAAGTTAAAGGTATGGCGAGCTCTACTTCAGGTTCGGCAAATAATACTCACAAGTAATCCGAACGTTGATTTTTTAAGCGCCGCTGGAACTCAGCGGCGCTTTTTTTATGTCATTAGGTTTCTAATTGCTATTTGCCAGAGTGCCGGACGCGAAACTAAGCAAGTGCTAATTCCCTTAGAAACGCCACGGCACGGATTTTATTGATAAGTCAACCGTTGCCAGCTCAGGCCGGGTCTTTTGTGCTATGCCGGTCCGCTGAACAAGGTGTTCGTAGCGGGAAGCGCTTCGAACCATCGCCGATTTTTCTCCAATTACTAAACGACCTATGAAGAACTTCACTTTGAAACTATCTGCCTTTATCCTGGCTGCCTCGCTCGGCTTTTCGCTCGCGAGCTGTACGCAGGAAACCGCGACAACTACTACCAGCGGAGCACCATCGAACGTGATGGCGACCTCCAAAGCCAATAACGTCATTGGGGTAATGTGGACCCGCTCTTCCGATGATACTGGTCCGGACACCCTTATTGTCAACGATCAAACAGCGAGCACTACGACTCCGACCGTAACAACTTCGACCGCCACCCAGATGGATTTCACGGGCGTGCAAGGTCACATGTATTCCATCGTAGTGGCATCGAGTGGTGGCCGTTCATCCGCAATTACCTGGATGACAGCAGTGCGCTCCAGCAGTATCAATCTTTTCCCAGTCGACGATCTTCAGGCCGGAGCCAACAGCGGACTTCAACTTAATGGTAGCGGCGGTCTGGCAAGATCATTAAGCTTCACAGGCACGAACACGCTATTTGCCGATTTCCTTTTGGACACTACCTTTAATGACCCCAGAAATCCTTCGGGCCTCGTTTTCGAATCAGCGTTGGTGTGGGATACTACTTTACGCCACACGAAGCTTGACTCAGTAACGGCATACGTCAGTGGCGGTCTTGACAACGCGTACTTAGCAGGTAATCTTTCAAGTTACATTTCAACGAACGGAACGACTCTACCCGGTCGCACAGCGTTCTTTATTCCGAACACCGCCGTTACTGGCGATAAGATCCTTATTGCTCGGACTCCAGAAGGTAACTATGCAAAAATTGCGATTAAGCAGCAGGCAAATGGAATGCTCTATAGCACTGATGCCAGCAATCATAAATTCATCACGGTCGACGTTTCTTATCAGACGATGGCTGGTATGCCGTATGCCGCTCGTCCAATTCCGACAAATGGAATTCACGTCCGTGGACCCCGTATCCCCGTAGAGTAACTCTCTATTAGAGTATTATCATCTAAAGCCTCCTCTTCCAAGAGGAGGCTTTTTAATTTTCGTCTATTTCGCGGCCCAGAAAGGCCTTTGCTTTTGGTACACTAAATGCACGAACACAGCTATATCAGCGACTAGTAGAAAACGAATTTCGATCATTATGATAACCTTACAACTCATCCACAGTTTCTTAAAGGACCCGCTAACGGACAAGCTGTTTCATAAATATGTCAGCGATCCGAAAGCACAGCGGGTGTTCGACACCACCGTTCGCTTGGTCGAACTGGCGGTTGTCGCAGCGCCGCTTGTTGTTACAGCGGTCCGTAGCGTTCGCGATATGGCAGGATCGACCTCGACCCGCCGTCGCAGCGGAATGCGCCGGCTCATCCCGGCATAAGCTTTAGCACTGGCGTCCCGCCGCTATTTTCCGATTTAACGGTCGGAGAGACCGTCGGGACGCCTATGCTACAGCCGTTTTTAGACGGTCAGAATTTTATCGCCTCGGAACATTGCCCTTGATTTGTCGTTCTGAGGTGTGATGATTTTATCCCCTCTCCGAAGTAAAGGCACTCCGGTTCTCGTTGCGATCTCCTCGCTTGTAGTCGTTTTACCTTTAATAATTTTTGCAGGCTGTTTATCCGATCCAGGCCCGATCCTCGAGGTTCGCCCGAGTTTAATTATCGCACCACTCAGCCCCAACTTTCAGGCAACAAATTATCGAATGGTTGGCAGCGTACCGACCGGCGACATGGTGGTTCGGTGGCACCGCTCGGTAAGTGATACACAACTGAATTTCAAAGGATATTACGTATCGCTTTGGTCTTCTAAAGTAGATACAACTAATCGTGGTGGAGTCGACACCATCGGTTTGAGGTATATTATTTCGGTGCGTGTGCCATCGCCACCGGGGCATCTTGATACCACATACACTTTCCCTAACATGGGATTGGGACGCTATACCGTGTTTGTGCGTGGCGTAAAAAGTACCGATTCCCTCAGCATCGATTCTACCGGCTTCTCCAATGATTTCGATCCACGGCCGCTCTTAAATCCAACAAATTTACGAGCCACCTGTGGAGCAAGTGGTGCCAATGGTACCGGCAACAATATAATCGATCTAAAATGGGACAATCCGCCAACTGATACAAATATTGGTTTTATGCGATACATAATTTACTATCGCGATACAACAGTTACTAATACTCAGTGGCAAGCTTCACCACTCCCAACTATCGTTCATGGCACCGCAATTCCTAATGAATATCAAATACCAGTTGCCGCACCAATCGCCCAACAACAAGCGGGATTCCAGCCTTATTATCCTTACCAATTTTGGATAAAATCCGAGCGAAATGATTCAACGTTTTTCTATGGTGGAAGTGATACGAGTTCGATCGTATGGGCGGGATCGGCTTTCGTTGCCCCGAATGGTGTTGCTGATTCTCTTCCTGCCGATAGCAGCGTTCGTACTCTCCTAAATGGTGGATCGGGCCTTGGGCTTTGCCGACATTCATTATACTTTGGTCCATTAGGACAGAACATATCCGTGGTAGATTCTACCAGTGACGCTCAAGTCATTTTATCCGTGAATGGCAATACTGCAACATTAAGTGTTGCAAATACCGGTGTCGGTTTCCTGAATGATGGAACAGGTAACGCTCGCATTGATACAGCAGCTGCGCTTGATTCAGTATACTACGCGGCACCGTTGGCAGACCCGTCGAAGTTCACGATAAAGTCAGTTACCCTACCTACGGTTGCAACTTCAACAGGAGTTATCGTTTACCTTATGATGACGGACGATATTGTCCCACTACGAGGCTATCAATGGGCACGCATTTTTATCCATCAAGTGAACGGAGGATTCGTAACTGCGGATAAAGCGATCCTCGTACGAGCCAGTTTTCAGCCGGGTGTATCGAAAGACGGCTCGAAGCACCTGCCTTTCTATTAATATAGAAAGTTGACGAAACCCTTGTAAATACAGGCTAACCCCTGCCTCGCATTTCTTGCATCGGGTCAAAAATTGTTGTAAATTCGTATGACGGTGCTGCGAGCCTACTCCGCCAAGCAATTGTCGGAACGCCGCAACGGCTATGACCGAGGTTGGTTTGAATGACTACAGGAGGCAACATTGGTGATAGCATCGGATGCTGATTTTACGAAGACTGAGTGTGTGGAACAGCACAGCAGCACCATCGGGGCCGGAGGAACACTGCTCTTGGGCGGTGTCAATCGCTTGACCGCCGGTCTGCTGTGCGATGCTCGTGCGGCCCAAAGCCGCCCCGGTAGTACCACGGCACTGTTCTGAACCACGTTTTTTCCAACTTATTTTATTCGATTCATTCTATGGCGAAAGCAACTGCAAAGCAAATGACCAAGGCCGCGATCGTGGACCATTTGGCCAATAAGAACCAATTGACGAAGCGTCAGATCAATGGTGTTTTGGACACCCTGAACACGCTGGCATACAAGGAGGCCAAGAAAGGCTTTACGATTCCTGGTCTTGGAAAGCTCGTTCTCTCCGATCGGAAAGCGCGCATGGGCCGCAATCCGCAGACGGGTGAGCCGATCAAGATCCCGGCCCGTAAGGTCGTTCGTTTCCGCGTTGCAAAGCACGCGAAGGATGCGATCCTCGGCAGCAAATAAATTTTGATCGCGTAATTCTCTACGCATTACAGGCCGCCCCAACATACTGTTGAGGCGGCCTACTTATTTAGAGACCGCTACTCATGATTTTCTCATCACCCGCGAAGCTCACCGAAACATTTATCTTGCGGAATGCCTATAAGTAACAGGATGAACGCAGTTATTTTTAGGATCGAACGGCGAATCGCCTTGCCCGTCGGGCTTGCTCTAATCGTGTTACTTTCCTTTTCTCATAATGCAAGAGCCCAATGGAATTTACAGCCAGGTGAGATCGATCAGCAGATACATCGCGGCATCGATGTGATCTACAACATGGATTTTTCGGCGGCCGAAAAGATATTCGATTCGGTCATTACCGAACATCCCGAACATCCTGCCGGCTATTTTTTCCGGGCCGACGTGATGTTCTGGCGCGCGATCACGAATCCTGACAATACCACTTACGACGCGGAGTATAAACAGTGGCTACAAAAGGCAGAAGATCGCGCCGATGCCATGTTAGAGAAAAATCCGAAAGATATTGCCGGATTGTTTTATAAGGGCGTATCCATCGGTATGAGAGCACGTCTTTACGAATATCGCGCAACGGCTGATATGCTGGACCTTGTCATGCTTATCGTCCGCGATGCAAAGGCAGGGGTGCAGTATTTGAATGAACTCGAAGATATTATTCCGGATAATCCCGATATACTTTTTGGCCGAGGACTCAATAATTACTACGTCGAGGCCGAGAAAGAGGCGCACCCGACCTTAGCACCTATCATTTCCGCCGCCTTCCCTACCGGCAATAAAGCAATGGGATTACAGATGCTCGAAATTTCCGCCGCGCATGCTGCTTATGCGAGCGTAGAAGCGAAGTTCGAGCTCATTCATATCTATTACGTTTACGAAAAGAACTATGCTCGTGCGTACCAGCTTGCACAAGAACTGGCAAGCCGATATCCGAATAATGTGATCTTTTTACATTATCTCGGATTCGCTGCGTACACGGAAAATAATGTCGCACAATATGATTCGATGTATCGCGTAATGCTCGATCGTGCCAAGCAGCACCGCGATGGCTATACGATCAAACAAGCTCGCGAAGCCATGTTTTTTATCGGCGCTGCACAGATTAAAAAAGCGAACGGCAATATGGATACGGCCCTCTACTATCTCTATAATTCCGATCTGCTCAGCAGGAAGGTCAATGGGGATGGGCCACAGGATTGGTGGGTCACCGATGCTGAATTATACATGGGACAAGCGTATGATGTACGGGGTAACCGAAAAGAAGCTCTCGAAATGTATAACCGTGTGCTAAATTTGCCCGACCATAATCGCGACCATGCGGATGCAGAACGATATATTCAAAATCCGTATAAGCGGTAACGTTTAAAGACCCTATGCAGAACGAGTTGATGATTTTCGAGTCTTCCTTTCTCTATTCAATTCAAAGCTGGTTAACGATAGAAAATGGTAGAGCTTTAGAAGCTTCTCTGCCCACTCACTGGCCTGAACTTTGAGCCAGGTTCAGGCATGAATACTCAACGCATTCTTGCCGCCATTGGTCGAGGGCTTATTGCCGGGCTTGCCGGTACAGCCGCTATCACAATTTCCAGTACAATTGAAATGAAGCTTCGCAAGCGACCGGCAAGTACGACTCCCGGTAAAGTCGGCGGTAAAGTGCTGGGTGTTAAACCAAGAAATCAGGAAGGCATGAAGCGCTTCTCGAACGCGATCCACTGGGATTACGGAATGTCGTGGGGACTCTTTCTTACCGTTACCGATCTTCTCGGAATGCAACAGACACCGGCAAGCATAGCGCACTTCGCGACCGTCTGGGGTGCTGCCCTTGCTATATTACCGGCTGCCGATGCCGCGAAGCCAATTACCGAGTGGAGCACAGAAGAAATTGCGATCGACATTCTTCACCATGCGCTTTACGCCGCAGCAGCAGGACTTACGTATAACGCTCTTCTCCCGAGTAACGAGAATACAGAAGAATCGGAGTTCTGGGATAGTATCGAGTTCTTAAAATCACAAGAATATGGTATTGGTGTCTCGGAAGACTTTGAGCATGCATAAGCACACATTTCTCCGAGCCTCCGGAGAGATTTTTTAAGCGAATTAACACCACGGTCTAATTTGCTTTCTGGCTCGCTTCTTGGAATAAAATAGCGCAACGCATTCTCCGTCCGGCTGATCTCTCACAGCCGTCAAAATTGAGACGCTTTAGGGCCTATTCCAGGAGGTCAGAATTTATGCGTAAACTATTCTTGCTGGGTTTAGCTGTAATCTTTACGGCCTGTTCGCACACTGTTAATCTCCGGCACACTCAAACCACCGTTACCTATTCCGATCGTCTTTCTGGCCGCACTGCCATTTATATCTCGCCGAATATTGCCGATCGTATCCTCGAAGTTGCTTCGATCGGAGATCCCTGCGGTGGTCATCATTATAAAATGGACCTGGGACATTCCCTTGCCACTGCCATACGAACAGGCGTTGAAACAGCCTGTCAGGACGTAGTGGTCTTGTCACGGCGGCCAAGCCCGCTCGAAATGAAAGCCGAAGACATTCACATTCTGCTAATACCTATTCTCACCAGTGCCGACGCCGACCTCACATTTCATCCGATCATCTTTAGTAATCCCGCCTGTAAAGCAACGTTTCAAGCTGGCGTGACCACACAAGTGATCGATGCAAATGGCAAGACCTTCTTCAGCTTTACCTCCAGCGGAATTGGCCTTTCTAATACTACAGCCGATTGCGATCAGGCGGCGGATGTTCTGGCGCGTGCGACAGAAACCGCGCTACAGCAGATCGCTGATAATATCGCTCAGACAATAAATGGAAGCATCCAAGTACGCGACGCGTACAGTTCTAAATAGAGACTCTGTATAGATAAGCACGATCGTGTAACCTGTGCAGAGATTCATGCGTAGCTCTTCTTAACTCCGTCAGCCATTACTGATCCACAATTATCTATTACTTAATCGCCGTCAACGATGAACTCCGCACACATTCATTTGGTACTCAACCACATTCCAATTTTTACGACTGCCTTCGGCCTTATCCTGATCACGTTATCGAGACTGGGCCTGCGAGCAACCACACTGCGGATCGGCCTTTACACACTGATCGCCGGTGCCGCCTTCGCTGTTCCGGCTTACCTTACCGGCGAGCCGGCTGAAGAGATCGTTGAACATGTGGCTGGCGTAGCGTCCGGCGCGATCGATGCCCATGAAGAGATAGCGAGTATTGCGCTTGCCTGCTCTGCACTACTTGGCATTATCGCAGCCTTTGCACTTTACCGAATGCATGCGAGCAACGAGATCGCTAAGTCATTTGTGGTCGCGTTACTGGCGCTTGCAGCCGTAAGTTCGAGCCTGTTCGGCGTTACGGCGTACATGGGAGGACAGATCCATCACACGGAGATCGCGGGCGCCGGAGTGCCTATCCAAGATCAGCAAGCAAATGAAGATTAGCTTTAAATTGCCATGAAAACAACCGTTCCGTACCCTGCAACGATCGAGATCGATTATCCCGATCATCTTTTGAATAGACTGACCACCTTTTTGCGCCCGATCGTAATTGTTCCGGTCGCGATCGTACTGGCCTTGGTTTCCGGCCCAACATTGCGGCTTGGCTGGGCCAATATATTCCTGGGAGCAGGCGGCCTGCTTTTTTTGCCGACCGCGCTCGCTCTTCTCTTCCGCCATAAATATCCGCATTGGTGGTTCGATTGGAATCTTGCTCTCACCCGATTCAGTATGAGGGTTTCATCCTACCTTACGCTTTTAAGAGACGAGTATCCAGCCTTTGAAGAGGAACAGGCAGTACACCTCAATGTCGAATACCCGGACGTTGAAAAGCTCAGTCCGTGGATGCCACTGGTGAAGTGGTTCTTAGCAATACCACACTATATCATTCTTTGGGCTCTCTCGATCGCCGCGGTCGTGTGTATTACGATCGCATGGTTTGCGATCTTGTTCACAGGTAAATACCCGAGATCGCTCTTCAAGTTTGTGGTCGGAGTGATGCGCTGGTCGCTGAGAGTTTCGGCCTACGCATTCTTGCTTACCACGGATGAATATCCGCCGTTTGCGCTGGAATAGCCTTGCGAATCAAATCCGGGAAAAGCAAGTTGGGTAACAGTAAGTTGATTGTTGCCTATGAAGCGAATTCTTTATGCGCTGGTGCTCACTGCCTTAATTCCAGGGTGCAGCAAGAATTCTAACCCTTCAGATTGGAATAGCTTAATACCCTTAAGTTCAACCCCGGGTGATTTTGGGTTTATTCTTAATGGCAAATCCTATCAGCGCACCAACTCAATTTGGGCAGGGGCAAAAGCAATCGCTGATTCCTGGAGTCCTACAACAATTTCGATTCAGCTTTCTGATTCAAACTTTGAGCAGATTTCTCTAACGATAAGAGGAGTTACCACTTTACCTTCAACGAGAAGCATCTCAAGTGATTCTGCAGAAGCGTCCTATGGCGTTTCTGGCATTTATTCCGGAACGATTACAATCACTAGTCTTGACCCCATCAATAACACTGTCTCGGGTCTGTTTAATTTTAAGGGCGTTCAACTTGGGCAAACCGATACGCTTAGAGTTACAAATGGATATTTTGTCGATCTCCCTATTTATCTTGGCAGTTATAACCAAGGTTATCTTACCACGACTCTGAATGGTGCCACCCAATTTAATGCAGGAAGTCTTACTGCGATCACTTCGAAAGGAACCAACGGGTTAGCAATTGAGACAAGTTACGATGATCCTCGCCTTTTTGAGCAACATTTAATAATCAGTATTCCAAATCGGAACTTGGGTACATATTCGTTCGGTCCGGAATCATCCGGTGAAGCCTATGGTGAATATTATACAACGGGAAGTGCTCCACAGCCAGTTGAGATGACTATAGATGCACAGGGCTCAGGGCAAATTACAATCACACAAGTGGATCCGGTCACTCGAAGGTTTTCGGCGACCTTTCACTTCTCAGGAATTGATCAGTTCAGTGGCCAACTCTTTCAAATTACCGATGGGGTAATAAATAATGTTCAGTGGTTTGTCCTCTAACAATATTCCATTGCCAACGGGAGCGAGTTTTTTTTGCGACACATTATAAGGGCCTCATGTCCCGCTATTCTTATTTTATCAATTATTCAATCACGATACCAAATGGTGCCAGAAGTGCCAATACTTCTGGCACATCGAATTTTGCGCCCTTTACCTTATTGAGCGTGGGATCGATCGTGTATCCTATCGCACGTTGAAAATTGGCTTTTGATAGGTTGGTATTTCGAAATTTGCACTCCTCGAATTTTGAATCGGAAAAATCCGATCCGCTGAGGTCGGCATCGGCAAAATCGACATGCTGAAAAACGCAACTCTTGAACCTTGTCTCTTTTAATTTCAATTCTGCGAAGGATGAGTAGCGGACAAGACATCCCTCGAACGAAAGACTCAGGATTTCTCGCTTGGCAGTGAAGAAATTGACTCCTTCGATCTTGCTATTCTTGAATTCGACTTGCAATACGGCACCATCGAATTTTACGGAGCTAATGATGCACTCCTGAAAGGCACAGTCGATAAACTTTGCCTCGCGAGCTTCAGTGCTTATGAGAGTACAGCCCGAAAAGATCACGTCCTCAAAATCCTGACTGCGAAGATCGGCGAAGGTCTGCTTTTGTATATTCATGCTTGCTGAGAATCTAAACTCATAACGATGGGTTCATTCGAAACAACGTGTTGTGAATGCCATGTATAGATCGAAATTCGTCACAGTATTAGCGGCAATCGCCCTATTCATGGGCTGCTCAAAAAACACTAACCCGGTTAGTACCGATACGGGGAATGGAGGAATTCCTGCAAATCCCACTGAAGGGGAATTTGGATTTAATGCAAGTGGCAGTTGGGTGGATCGTAACAACTACCCTCTCGGAAGTACCGCAGCAGCCTCCATTTATGGTTTTGGGCAGGGACTTCCTCCAAGCATGATCATCAATTTGACTTATTTTACCGCAAGCATTTCAGATTTCCATTCTTATTATATTTTACTTGGCCTTCCCTCCTTTTCAGCGACCCCACGAACGTATACGATCGGTAACAGTAATGATCCTACTGCTGCTTCTGCCACGTATAGTCAGGATAGTCTCGAGTATCAATCAACGGTAGGTTCACTGACAATTACCAAATTCGACACGATAAACAACCTGATCTCGGGTACATTTACATTCACCGCAACTCTAAAATCGGGCCCTTCAAAGAGCATACAGATCTCGACCGGCTATTTTAACGACATTCCGATCTATGTTGGAAGTTATGGCCAGGGAAGTATAACAGCGTCGATAAGCGGAGTCTTTTTTAATTCGTCCAGCCAACAACCGCAAAAGGCTTCCGCCTTTATCACGAGGGGGTCGACCCAATTGAACATTATTGCTGCGGATAATACCACCGGCGACTCTCGTCAGTTATCGTTTACTATTCTAAGTTTAAAACCTGGTTTGTATGTGCTTAATGGCCCCCTCGGTGCAAGCGCTGCATCGGCTTCCTATAGCGTCTATTCGCTTACCGGTCCCAACATTTCGATCAGCACCGAAAGCGGAGCAACCGGGCAACTTATTATCTCAAGTGTCGATACCATTCATCATCGGTTGACCGGGAGTTTTCATGTCTCCGGCACGGACACACAAGGCGATGATATTCAAATAACCTCGGGCCAGATATATAATATACAGTGGTTTGATGTTTAGAGGCCTTCTTTTATTTGAACATTCGTACCACTTCAGTTTGGAGCGCTTTACCAAATCCTGCCATTACGGTTTGCAGCGGCTTTCCCGTGGTAAATGCACATGCGATCGCATAGAGCGATCGCAAAGAGAATTTCGGCTCATTAGAGATCGCATAGATATTTTCCCAATGCTCTGGCTCAAACTTCGTCTTGAAGAACTCCAGTCCTTCAAAGTTATAGAAGCGTTTACCATGAGCGCGAGCCCAGCGAAGTAAAAACCGAATGAATGGCGGTACGCGCTCTGGTAGCGTCGCAGGCCCTGCATGTTGGGTCAGTGGTGAGAGACCAAGAGTAAAGTATTCGTATCCATCGAGAGCGATCGCGTTCGCTGCCGCTTCGAGCATTAATTCGACGGTGCCGTTCGGCGCATCAGTATCGCGTACGAATTGCTCAGCGAGCCAGCCTTGACGTTCCGGGACCGGTGATAGATTTAGAAATCCGATGACCTGATCCCCTTGTGTAGCGACAAAGATTCGCCTATCCTGCTGATTCGAAAGAGTCTCGGGCTCTACCAGAAAGTGAAGGCTGGGTAAACCTCGTGTTGAAAGCCACCGCCGTAATACCGCATGAAGCGTTGCATTATTGGCTGCGCGCGATGCCGGCCATTCTTCTACCACAACGCCCTTATTCCAGGCACGATTTAACTGCCCGCGCAAAGAGGACTTCTCGTGCATGTTCCGTGTAAGATACTGAGGATGCCATACCGGCTGCGCTCCTAAGCGGATCACGGAATATCCCGGCTGCTTAGCAATGATACTTTCGAGCCGTGCTTCGCTTGCAAAATAGCATACCTGTAATCCCGAGCGCAATGCATCGCGCTCGAACTCGAGCTCAACATTGGAAAGTTGATCGAAGGGACAAACCGGCGCGCCAGCCACGATCCGTGTTCGTGCATACTGTACGAATCCTACAACGGCGTCAAATTCGCCGCTAAACCAGTATTCGAATCCTGGATTTAGAAGCTGGTAGCAGGTGCTATTCCAGCCATAACGCAATATTAGTTCTCTGACCCGGTGCTCGTCCCTCACAGAATGATAACGCGAGCGATCGAAAGAAAAAGCTACTTGTTCCGATTTCGATACAATCGCCGTGCAACCGATACCTGCGCCATGTGCCAGGCATCGTGACGAATGCTCATCCGCACATGCTCAATAACAGAGTGACCCAGAAAAAGCTGTTCGTCCAGTTGAGCTTCGGAAAGAGAGGCGACCGTCTCGCGCAATTCTTTGCGATATGTTAAGAGATTTTCCTTTGCTTGTGCGAACGTATTTGCAAAGGGGGCCGCTGGCTGCGGAGGATCAGTTGGGCGATTTTCGATGATCGACCGGTACCGCTTATAGCAGTATCCTAAATGCACCAACTGCCACAGGATCGTCCCGGAAGGCGGATAGCCCTCCTCTAACGGCTCGTCCCGATAGACAAGATGTTGAAAGGCTGCCTCTTCTTCCGTAATGCCACTAAGCGCAAGTTCGATCGATTCACATTCGTAATTCAGAGCGTCATCATAGGAGGCAAGAAGTTCATCTTTACGTGTCATAGTTCTTTTCCACATGGTAAAACTCGAACGTCACTCAACACCTGAATGTTGCTCGTTCATGCCAGCCCGGCTGTATAAGGTTAATTTGCGTGTCGACTGGCTTGATCAAGCCGTAAATTTCTCGCCGTGGCCTGCTTCGTTCCTAGCAAATGGTATTGGGGTTTGAAATGATCTTCCTTCGCATGCATAGATGCTTGTTGTTATTAACGGCCTTATTGTTGGCCACTGCTCGGCTCTCCGCTCAGCCGGTCGTAGCGATTACTCAAGAGGAGATCCCAAACACTGCGGGAGGAGCGGTGCCCTTTTTCATCGACTTCACCAACCTGACCGCAGACACGCTCGTGGTTAGAATTAATTATTTGCCCGATAACAAGTGGCAATTTGATGATTCCCTCACAACATACTCTTATTTCGATTCTATCAACTGCCGATGGTTTCGAATTCCCCCACACTCTCATACGCCGGATCTTCGGCTTGCGGCTACCTATACCAACAGCGATTCGACAGTTGATACCGAAAAAGTGAGAAGCCGATGGGAGATAACTGACGCCCGCACCAACGTCGATTCTGTCTATTTTTGTCCGATGATCGGCGCCGGACCGTGCCCGGTTCCCTGGCAACCAATAACAGTCAATCGGTATGAGGTAAACGCAGGAGTCGAAGTTGGGCATTGGAAGAATTGGAATTCTTATGCGTCTAAAATTGGCGACTGGAGTGTGATTGGTTTTCAATCAGTGAATTACCGTTACGATGGGCTCGTCACTGATATGCAATTCCGAATATCCGGTGAATACACTGACCGCTTTCGGATTCCAAAAGATGCGGCACAACCCGCAATGAAATGGTGGTATGATACGCTCGAGTTCTACGGCGCACCTAAGTACCACATTTACGATACCTTGTTTTGCACCTATGCAAGCTGCTCCCTTAGGGTCATCGATACGATTCCAATGGAGACGTACACCTGGTATCATAATACGTTTACTCTCCGCTCCTACGATACCGGCCGGTGGCTTGCGCCGTTCTTAGGTCATGCCGACCGAACGTTTACCTTTCGGAATACTTCCGGCGTGGCCGTTCGCCTCGATACTCTCGAGTGGAGCGGTCCGGATACCAATAGTTTTGTGCTACTGCAACGCCCTACGACGATCGCTCCCTACGATAGTGCGAACTTCGTTATACGGCTGCTGGATAACGATAATCGGAAGGACCTTTCCAGCTATTATCGTGGTGCAACGCTGATGGGCAAGATCGAGCCGGCCGATCCCGATCAGCGTTGTACCGACACAACCTTTATCATCACTCTTGGCGGTTGGATTAATGTGTATTGCCCGAATTATCCGTCGAATCCGCCGCTGCTCATGCATGGAGTCCATCCGGCAGGTATCATCTTCTCTACCTCTACATTCCCGAATAGCTTCCGATTTTACATGGGAAATAACGACAGTCTTTCACATCTATTTTATGCCCCGTTTTTTGATGACTCTCACTTCGGAGATTCCATCTCGGGATGGAAGTTTCCCACGATGGTGCTACCGGAATCGATCGATCCGTTCGACTTTCCAATCACCATGTTCTTCAGTGAGCCTGTCCATCACAGCTACCTTACAAAATGGCGCTGGCCACGGGATATCGACACGATCGACATCGACGTGCTTGCGTATGATGCCGATGCCCCACCGCCCCCGATGCTGGTTCATTCTAATAACAATCCTCGGTTAAATATCTGGCCCAATCCCGCTTCGAATGTGATTCATGCGTCCTACTCGGGTAGCTCGTCGGTTGCATTCGAAATTGTTGACATGCTCGGCCGCATCGTTCGCAAAGCGAACGTGGATTCGAACCATTCTCTTATCGAATTGGATGATCTTCCCGCGGGAGTATATCAGCTATTGGTCCCTTCTTCGGGCGATGCGATGAAACTTCAAATAATCCATTGAGTCCATCTCCTTACTAAGATTACTGACTCCAGGGTCAGCCCGAACCTTCACCATGCTAATAACGCCTTAAAATCGGGGACTTTTCAACCCATTTTTACGTTGTAGAAACAGCCGAAAAACATTTATTTTCCAACGGTTTTCGCCGATTTTGGAGGCTAATTCGGTAGTGCAATTTCTGGCTTCGGAAACGCCCCGTTCCGAGGTATTTTTTCTAACGATTTTCCGATTTTATTGTCGGGCAAAGATGCCCGACCTACGTCACTTTAATGGCAAACCATCAGGAATACGGCGCCGAAGATATTCAAATTCTTAAGGGTCTGGAAGCGGTCCGTCGCCGCCCGGCCATGTACATCGGCGATGTCTCATCGCGCGGTCTGCATCATCTCGTTTATGAGATCGTCGATAACTCGATCGACGAAGTACTCGCCGGATACGCCAGCGAGATCTTCATTACGCTGAAAAGCGACGGCTCAGTTCAGGTCTCCGATAACGGTCGTGGTATTCCGACCGGAATGCACCCCGAAGAGAAAGTCAGCGCGTTGCAGGTCGTTATGACCGTGCTCCATGCGGGTGGTAAGTTCGATAAGAATGTCTACAAGGTTTCAGGTGGACTTCATGGCGTCGGCGCGTCCGTAGTGAATGCTCTTTCGGAATGGTGCGAGGTTGAAGTCCATCAAGACGGTAAGATCTTTTTCCAGCGCTACGAGCGCGGAGAGCCGATAGCGGAAGTAAAAGTGACCGGCAAAACAAAGAAGACCGGTACCATTACCACATGGAAGCCAGACGCAGACATCTTCAAACAGTCGATCGTCATGCGCATGGATGTACTGCGCGAGCGTATGATGGAGCTATCCTTCCTCAACCCCCAGGTGGTTATTACGCTCAAAGATGAGCGTACCAAGGAGGAAGAGGTCTTTCATGCAAAGGGTGGACTCCGCGATTTCGTTAAACATGTCGATCGTACCCGTATCTCGCTTCACAAACCGGTATTCGTCCAGGGAGAAAAGGATAATACGCCGGTCGAGATCTGCTTCGAGTATAATGACGGATTTAACGAAAATCTCTTTTCGTACGTGAACAACATCAACACGCACGAAGGAGGCTCGCACGTTGCAGGATTCAAATCGGCGCTGACGCGTACGATGAATAACTACGCGACGAAGAACAATCTCGTTAAATCGGATAAGATATCGCTTACCGGTGATGATTTCCGCGAAGGCTTGACGGCTATCGTTTCTGTAAAGGTCGCGGAGCCGCAATTCGAGGGTCAGACGAAGACAAAGCTTGGTAATAGCGAAGTTAAGTCGATCGTCGAGACGATTATGAACGAGATGCTTTCGCAGTTTTTGGAAGAAAATCCACCGGTTGCAAAGCGAATTATCGAGAAAGTAACGCGTGCTGCGGAAGCTCGTGAAGCAGCCCGTAAAGCGCGTGATATCGTCCGACGAAAGAATGCACTCGAGAACTCCGCCCTTCCCGGTAAGCTTGCCGATTGCTCGATCGACGATCCGGAGCATTGCGAGATCTATCTCGTCGAGGGTGACTCGGCCGGTGGGTCGGCCAAACAGGGCCGCGACCGTCGATTCCAAGCTATTCTTCCCCTCAAAGGTAAGATCCTCAACGTTCAGAAAGCGCGCCTTCATAAGATGCTCGAGAATGAAGAGATCCGCAATATCTTTACCGCTCTTGGCGTCGGACTCGGTGAGCAGCAAGATCTTTCAAAGATCCGCTACGGCAAGGTCATTCTCATGGCCGATGCTGATGTTGACGGCGCACATATTCGCACTCTGCTTCTAACGTTGTTCTACAATCACATGAAGGACCTGATCGAAGCAGGCCATGTCTATATCGCTCAGCCGCCACTTTATAAGATAAAGAAGGGCAAGCAAGAGCATTACGCTTACAATGATGAAGAGCGGGACGAGATCCTAAAGCGAATGAAGTCCGGCAAAAAGGAAGAAGATGAAGTAATCGAGGCTGGCGATGGCGATATGGTCGATGGCGCCCCGGTCATCGATGGTCAGCCGATCAAAGGTATTGTGATGAGCCGATTCAAGGGTTTAGGCGAGATGAATCCTGAACAGCTTTGGGCCACAACGATGAACCCAGAGACACGCACCCTTTTGCAGGTCAACATCGAAAGCGCTGCCGCCGCTGCTGATATCTTCGAGACCCTCATGGGCGATGCCGTTGAACCACGCCGCGATTTCATCGAGCGCAATGCGACGTACGTGAGAAATTTGGATATCTAATAACCGCGTCTCGAGTGATGGTCGTTCATGGATTTTGGGCTCGCAGACTTTGGTTGATCCTTTTCTTTGTGCTTTCGACACAAGATGCTTTTGTACTCAATTTAAGAGCTCAAAATACATCTTCGTTTACGCACCGCATGGAGTTTTTTATGAAGAAGATCGATCCAGAATCAAATCCTGATTCGCTGGAAGCATGGAATCATCAATTGATTCGCTTCCTTCTAAAAGAGCTTCCACGGCACCCTCAATCCTTATTGAACGACTTCAAATTCGAGGGCATGCGAATAGTGACGTCATCCAATAGGCAGCTTCGAATATGGAACTGGGACGATCAACTGGGTGGACACGTTTTTCGTTATTATTGGGCTGTGGCTGAGTTCAAAACTCCAATCGGTATAAAGACAAAGCTCTTGCTTCCTGCTGATACAATAAGTGATGGCTGGCAATTGGCAATTGGTCGATGTGATACGATTTTTTCTGTTGGAGATTCAGCCGGTAGGATGATTTACTTACCTCGGTTTCACTACATTGCAGATGAAGGATATCTGAACGAATCAGTAGACGCCTATTCAATCGATAGGAATAAACTTAATACTAATTTCCGCGCCTTCAAATCCAAGTCGGGAAAACTTCACAATTCCATTTCTCTAATATACAAGAACCCGTTTCCCCACCGACGTCAAATTGAAGTCAAAGGGAATGAATTACTTGTGCCCAAAGTAATCGAGTCTTCCGATTATGCAACTTCATCGTCGCTTCGCTATGAGTTTGATGGCTCACATTTCGTTTATAAGGGTATTACAAAATAGACCTTACTTCTCGTTTGTTGTCGAAATCAGCGCCAGACGAAATTTCTCCACCTCTTCCTTGCTAGCATCCGTTATCGCAATGCACTGCATCGCGTTAGCTATAAATGAGGTGGTGTTGTAGCCTCTATACACATATGTAGCCATTTTTGAACTTCCCTGCTCTTTCGGCCACTCATACAACTCGATATAATGTTTCCCATTTGTATAAACCAACGCTGCAACATCATGTCCATCGATGTATTCAGCGCGCGCTCCTAACAGGGGAAATCCTTGCGAAGCCAAATCTACGACAAACGGCGAGAAATCTGTTTTTCCGGCGAACCATGGCTTGACGGTATGTTTATCGCTCGAGGCAACATCCATTAAGCGGCCACTCTTTAATGCATGAATGTGATTCCAGACCAGGTCATTCGTACTTGCATGCTGCACATGCTCTCCAGAGATCATTACCCCTATCACCAGACCGAGAGCCAATGCAGTTGAAAGAGGCACACCCCAGCGAAGAATAACCTTGGGCCAGTTAAACGATCGTTTAGGTTGAGCAAAGCCAAGGATCTTGTCTCGAAGTTGAACTGGTGTGCTATACTGCGGCAGCTCCTTAGAGATACCATTCTTCAATCTTGCATAGTGCTCGATGCGCGATTTGCAGGCCGCACATTCCGATGCGTGTTCGAGCAATGTGAGCGCACTGGATGTATCCAGCTCATTATCGAGGTAGGCATGAATGAGTATGTCTGATCCGTGTTGATTCATAATGCCTCCTTCAGATCACTAAGCCGTTCACGCAATATTGAGCGGGCACGCGCCAGCCTCGACATTACCGTACCGACCGGTACCCGTTGAACCGCAGCGATTTCCTTATACGACATCTCTTCCATTTCCCTTAGCACGATTGCCTCCCGATATTCAGCCGGCAATCGTTCTATCTCCTCTCGAAGCTGTTTCGCACTGGCTTCTCGAATAAATATTACCTCAGGAGTATCGTTGTACAAATTCAGGCTCACAAGTTCATCCTCAGGTGGCAACTCGTCCATCTGCTTCCTATCGCGCAGATAGTTATATGCCGTATTGCGCACGATCGTAAGCAGCCACGCACGAGCGTTGCCACCACGGAAATCAGCAAAGCCTTTTACGGCCTTGAAGCAAGCATCCTGGAGCACATCTGCAGCGTCGCGTTCATCCGCAACGATCCAGCGTGCGAGATTATACGCCGCATCGAGATGCCCACCAATGAACTCGCTAAATGCCCTGCGTTCAGCGTCCGTTAAGAGCATTCATTCTTCTTAAATCCATGATTATATAAGACACAGAAATCTCTATTTTATTCCATTACCCGTAATTTGTGGAATATAGGGTCAGATACAGTGTCTTCAAAAGTACATTATTCTTGTCGATCACGATGTCACAAAACCCATTAGAGATCTTTTCACATAACTCTCAGAGCGTCTCCCGACGCGGATTTCTTCAGTGTATGGCTTGGCTCGGGACGGGGGCCGTGTGGGTCATGCAAGGAGGAGTGCTGCGGTCTCAAACTCTCGATGAGGCTGCGCACTCCCTTAAGGGCTCGAGCGATTTTACATTCGTCCAGATCAGCGATTCTCATATTGGCTTTAATAAGGACGCCAACAAAGATGTCATTTCAACACTCCATGCTTCGCTCGATAAGATCAATGCTCTGCCGGTACAGCCGGACTTATTAATTCACACCGGAGACCTATCGCATCTCGCAAAAGCAGAACAATTCGATACTCTTTCACAAAATCTTTCCTCACTTCGAGTGAAAGATCAGTTCTTTGTCCCCGGTGAACACGACATAGCAGACGACCTCAGCGAATTTCACAATCGATTTGGAAAGAACACTAAAGGCGATGGCTGGTACAGTTTCGATCACAAAGGAGTGCATTTCATCGGTCTGGTCAATGTAATGCACTTGAAAGCCGGTGGATTAGGATTGCTCGGTAACGACCAACTCGAATGGCTCGAAGATGATGTACGTCCACTCTCAGCAAGCACTCCCATTGTCCTCTTCGCTCACATTCCGTTGTGGAGCGTCTATCCTGAATGGGGCTGGGGTACAGAAGATAGTGCTCAGGCACTTGGTTACCTTAAGCGATTTGGCTCCGTAACCGTGCTAAACGGACACATCCATCAAGTCATGCAAAAGGTGGAAGGCAACGTGACATTTCACACCGCGATGTCCACAGCCTTCCCCCAACCAAAACCGGGCTCCGCTCCTTCACCGGGACCAATGAAAGTAAACGACAATGTCCTCCCTACTCTCTTGGGAATAACAGCCATTCACCGTATGGCAAGCCATCATGAGATCGCTATTATTGATAAGCCACTCGCTTCAGTCACAAGCGTGGCTCACGAAGAAGAGACGTCCGCAAGAGATCAGCAAACGGAGGTTAGCTCCTTACCACACACTATTTCGATCAGCAATTTCAAATTTGTGCCTGAAATATTGAGTGTCAAATTAGGGCAAACGGTGCGATGGATCAATAAGGACGATTCACCTCATAAAGTCATGGCGAACGATGGCAGCTTTAAGAGCCCATTGCTGGATACCAATGACCATTTCGAATTCACACCAACTAAAACAGGGACCTTCGGATACTTTTGCTCTTTGCATCCTCATATGACTGGCTCGATAAAAGTCGACTGAGCGTCAAAGCTCATCCGTGTCTCACAACTCACGGCACAAGATTGGAAGCTCATCCTCATCATGATCGAGGATATATTAGGCAGCGATCCAAAGAATTATACTATCCTACAAGTCGCGCTTCGTGCGCTTATTACGTATGCATTCACCGTTCTTATTGTAAAGATCGGGCATAAGCGCTTTTTGGGACAGACTACCGTCTTCGATACCGTTCTTGGGTTCATTCTCGGCTCCGTGATGAGCCGTGCCATCAACGGGCAAGCGAATTTTATATCAACGATGGCTGCCGGTCTGTTCCTGATTGGAATTCACTGGATCGCAGGATGGCTTGGGATGCGATTCAAGCCGTTTGAGAGACTTCTTAAAGGAGAGCCTCATCTTCTTTTCCACAACAACACACTTCACGATAACGAATTAAAGAAACACCTGATCGGTGAGGAAGAAATAAAACAATATATGCGTGATACGGCGAATCTCGATTCGTTCGACGACGTGAAGACTGCGACCCTCGAACGCTCGGGTCGAATCAGCATTGTAAAAAAGCGTCAGGTACCTCAAACGTTTGATGTTGAAGTGAAAGAAGGCACGACCCTGGTTAGAATTCAGCTCGAGTAATTGCGGCTGGGCTTGTTTTTGTAAACTCATGTGTTTACAAGTGGCCTCTGCATTTACTAAAAAATTATTAGTGCTCGTACCTAAAGTTCTCACAACCCTCAAAGGTTATAATCGCGACGCTTTTATTAAAGATCTAACGGCCGGCATTATCGTCGGCGTAGTCGCACTTCCTCTCGCAATCGCATTCGGTATCGCAAGCGGCGTTTCTCCTGAGCGTGGTATCATCACAGCCGTCATTGCTGGATTTATCGTCTCGGCGCTCGGCGGTAGCCGGGTACAGATCGGTGGACCAACAGGTGCGTTCGTCGTCGTGGTCTATGGTGTAGTCCAGAAGTTCGGCCTCGATGGACTCATGGTGGTCACGGTGCTCGCCGGCATTGTGCTCATCTTCATGGGCCTTGCGAAGTTCGGCGGAGTCATTAAATTTATTCCAGCACCGGTCATTACCGGATTTACCAGCGGCATTGCAGTTATCATTTTTTCCTCCGAAGTAAAAGATTTCCTAGGATTAAGAATGGGTGCTGTACCAGCAGAATTCTTTGATAAGTGGGCTGCCTTTGGGCAAAACATTACGCAGGTCAATTGGTGGGCGATCGCGATTGCAGTGGGTACGCTGCTTATTACCGCTTATTGGCCACGAGTAACGGAGAAAATACCTTCGCCATTCGTCGCCCTTATCCTTATGACGGTGGCGACCAAAGTGTTTGCATTACCGGTCGAAACGATCGGTTCGCGTTTTGGGACGATATCGGGCACATTCCCTTACCCGCACGTTCCACATATTACCTTTCCAATGGTTAAAATGCTGATACCATCAGTATTTACCGTTGCGGTGCTGGGCGCGGTCGAATCGCTTCTTTCAGCAGTAGTATCGGATGGTATGATCGGTGGTAAGCATCGTTCGAATATGGAGTTGGTGGCACAGGGGGTCGCGAACGTAGCAAGTCCGTTATTCGGAGGCATTCCGGCTACGGGTGCGATCGCTCGTACAACAACCAATATTAAAAGTGGCGGACGAACACCGGTTGCAGGCATGGTCCATGCGATTACACTTCTCGGTATCCTTCTGGCGTTCGGCTCTCTCGTTTCGATGGTACCGCTGGCCTGTCTGGCCGCTATTCTGGTGGTCGTTGCGTATCACATGAGCGAATGGCGTAGCTTTAAGGTCTTGCTTCGCTCGCCAAAGAGCGACGTGATCGTGCTTCTCTCGACTTTTATTCTTACCGTCGTTGTCGATCTTTCCGTAGCGATAGAGGTCGGCATGGTACTCGCGGCGTTTCTCTTTATGCATCGCATGGCTACGGTAACGACGGTCAGTGTCATTACACGCGAGGTTGAAGATACAAACGTCGAGCTTCCACAGGAACTCGCAAAGCTCGATATCGCTCGAGATGTGCAGATCTACGAAGTGAATGGTCCCTTCTTCTTTGGTGCTGCCGAAACATTCACCAGTACCATTCAGGCGTTGGGGCGAATGCCACGAGTGCTCATCATTCGCATGCGAAACGTCCCAGCGATCGACGCGACAGGCATGAAGGTGTTGCGTGATATGTACAAGCGGGTACAAGCCGCAAAGGGGCGCGTCATTATCTCTGAGATCCATTCTCAGCCTCACATCGCAATGGAAGCTGCCGGCTGTTACACCGAGTTAGGTGAAGAGAACTTTGCAGGGACGATCGAGGAAGCGGTCAAAAAAGCAAAAGGCTAATTCCATTCCATCTTTGTCAATTCAAGCGATGTTTCACCGGTCGTCATAAACGCACCGTTGTGCGTTTCAATTGTGGAGCGCATGGCTTGAATTAGACCGTCATCCTTTCTAAATAGAATATTTTGAACGTAGTGATACTTATTCTTATAATGCACTGTAAAGAAGGACTCACCGTCAGAAGTAGCAAGTAGGTGCCAATAGTGTATATTGTTAACTGCCGTATCTTGTAGGGTATACGTTACTTTTCCTCTATTTTTATAACTGATCAGGTAAGCAGAACGATAGATCTCGTTTCTGCCGTAAAGGGATGTATCATGCTCGGCGGACCACAGCACGGTGCTATCATACGATCTGACAACTGGTGTTCCTAACGTATCAATATTAGTCGAATCAACGGAATACCATAGCCTTTCAAAATAATTATTAAGGAAATCTTTATCGGCAAGAAGCCTGACTCCAGGGACTACATCCATTATTTTTCGCGTCCTAATGCGAGAAGAATCATCGACAAGAATTTTCCCATAGATCAATCGTCCGTCACTTGTAACTGCGATTTCACTGTATGGGATATACCGTGCAAAACTTGCATTGCTCGATGAGACTTCCTCTTTTTGATTGTGTATAAGTAAACGCACCGTTGCGGTCCCATCCATATCAATATCTGCCACGGACCAATCAACATCCGCCTCGAGAGTACGCTCCGATTGTGTCCCACCAGCCGTTCGCATTCTTGATGCGCTGGACTCTGATTTAAGGTGATATACTAAGTGCTGCCCGGGCTTGAAGTGATATCGAAGCGTGGATTGTGCCGAAACGTGTGCAGGATAAATTCCTAATGAGAGGCACAGACACAAGATTAAGAATACTGGAGCCATTTAATCCCCCTCGATCTTCTTCAACTCCAGTACTTCATCGGTCGAAAAAACAGCAACTCCATTGTGATCCTCGATCTGCGCTTCCCAGCGGTGAATAAGGCCATCCGATTTTCTAAAGAGAATATCATCCGTGCGGTGATACTCATTGATATAATTCTCGCTTTGAAGCTCTTTGCCATCGCGAATGATGTGAAGCGACCATAAGCGCTGTCCACCTACCACGGTGTCACGCATGGTGTAGGTCGCTTTCCCTTTATCTTCCCGAAGTGCGACATCCCCGACCTTGAAGTGGCCCATGCGGCCATAGAGTGCTGTATCGTGCTCGTAAGCAGCATTCCATACCTTGTCATATTCGTGGTCGTGAGGAGTGCCATTCGTATCCACTGCCACCGTATCGATGGCCCACCAAAGTTTTTTAAGATAGCCATCTAATACTGATCTATCGGAGTTAAGCTTTACATCGAAGCCATCTTTCTTTGCTTTCTTCGAACGGGTGCGTTCGGCATCATCGATGAGGATTTTGCCATAGAGCAATCTTCCCTTCGCGCTCACCGAGATCTGGCTTTGCGGCGGCATGTGAATGAAGTTCAACCGGCGTGTACCTTCTTCGTATTTTTCACGTCGGTTTGCCACCGTAAACAGCACGGTAGCAGCACCATCCATGTCAACATCTTTCACCTGCCAATCCGGATCAGCCTCGAAGACGGTCTCCCATTCTTTGCGACCTTTCTTCCTCATTCGATCGACTGTAGAGGTATAGGTATAATGATATTGCAGGTGCTCGCCCGGCTTGAACTGGTATCGGAGCGCGCTTTGCGCCGAAAGAGTAGCAGGCGCGAAAAAAGGGATAAGCACAACTAACGCAAACAGACGACGATAAAGCATACTCAATCTCGGTTTTGTAAAAACAAAGCTACTTTTACACTTTTGAGGAGCGTGTTGGTGCAGGTTTCATGGTGCTGTGGCCATTCATCTGCTCTTTGGGAAACTGCTTTTTGCTCCCCATCCGCTTATCGTTATAAGCGAGGCTTGCTCGAATGAACTCGCGGAAGATCGGATGCGCCTTTGTTGCACGGCTCTTCAGCTCCGGATGAAATTGCACTCCAATAAAGAACGGGTGATCCGTTGAGGAGAGCTCGACGATCTCGACCAAATTACCATCCGGCGAAACACCACTCATAATAAGACCCCGCGAAGCCAATAGCTCACGATAGGCATTGTTTACTTCATAACGATGACGATGCCGCTCTGTAATAAACTGATCGTGATAGGCTTTATTAGCGATCGAGCCACGCTTTAAAATGCACGGATAACTTCCCAGGCGCATCGTCGCACCTTTGGTTTGCACCGATTTTTGGTCAGGCATAAGATCGATCACGCTATCGCGTGTCTTTTTGAACTCGCTCGAGTTTGCCTCTTTGAGGCCACAAACATTTCGTGCATATTCGATAACGGCACACTGCATACCAAGGCAGATGCCGAAGAAAGGTATCTTCTTTTTGCGGACATATTCAATAGCCTTGATCTTTCCTTCCACACCACGCGAGCCAAAGCCAGGGGCGATCAACACACCATCCAGTTCTTCAAAGTAAGCGCTGATATCTCGCTTGCCTTCCAATTCCTCGGAGTTTAGCCAAACAAGCTGCACTTTAGCGTCATTTTCGGCACCAGCATGTACAAATGCCTCGGAGATCGACTTATAGGCGTCCTGTAGCTGGACGTACTTCCCGATCATTCCGATTTTGACCGTCCGCTTGGGATGTTTTACTTTATCGACATACCGACGCCATTTCACAAGGTCGCGCTTAGTACCGGTCGGCATACCAAGCTTTTCAAGCACGATCGTATCGACATTCTCGTCGGCAAACGTAAGCGGCACCTCGTAAATGGTAGAAGCATCGCGAGCCTCGACCACAGCGCGTGGCTCGACGTTGCAGAACAGGCCGATCTTCTCACGTAATGCCTTCGAGAGCGGCTGTTCGCTACGGCAGACCAGCACGTCCGGCTGAATACCGATCTCGAGCAGGGTTTTGACCGAATGCTGAGTGGGTTTTGTCTTTAACTCTCCAGCAGAAGAGATGTATGGCACATAAGAAAGATGTATGGAAAGACAGTTCTTTTTGCCCACTTTCATCGTTAGTTGGCGAATCGCTTCCAAAAAAGGCAGTGATTCAATATCGCCAACCGTGCCTCCGATCTCTGAAATAATGACATCAAAATCGCCCGTATTGGCAAGTTGCGTCATCCGGCGGCGAATTTCGTCCGTAATATGCGGCACAACCTGTACGGTAGCGCCTAAATAATCCCCTCGGCGCTCCCGCTGGATGACCTCGTTATAGACCTGTCCCGTGGTCGTGTTATTCGCCCGGGTCATATTGACATCGAGAAAACGCTCGTAATGGCCCAGATCGAGATCCGTCTCGGCGCCATCCTCCGTCACATAGACTTCGCCATGCTGGTATGGCGACATGGTCCCAGGATCGACATTGATGTAGGGATCGAACTTCTGGACGGTCACCCGCAAGCCTCTCGATTTGAGCAGCAGACCGAGTGATGAGGAGACGATCCCCTTGCCCAGCGATGATACCACCCCGCCAGTAATAAATATGAACTTCGTCTGCTTTTTCGCGCGCGATTTAGCCACTACTTAACAAATAAATTATGAATGATGAATTATGAAGGGAGGCGTCGGGTGGAGAGCAATCGGGGCTGCTCATCCTCAGTCGGGCAAACGACCTTGCAATGGGAGGAAAACCGCACTCGAAAGAATTTTTCACGCCAACCTTTCAAAAAGTACGGGCACAAATATACCTACTTTTTTGCGCCCACACACGGAAAAGAACAAAGCGGGGTTCCTCACGTATGTTTAATGATGGAACATTCAACGAGGATACGTTGTCGCAGTGGCTGGTTCAACCTATCCGCGTAGCATAATTTCATGCGTGCGTGATTCTTTCATCATAATTCTCGCCCGACCATGCTTAGTATTCCATCGCGATTACTTATATCGGCGTGCCTTGTAGCATTAACGCCATATTGCACTATTGCTGCCTCTGGCAAGCAAATTTTCCTCGATAACAAATGCGCCACGTGCCACTCCATCGAGTCCCAGGGCATTGATCGAACCGGTTCTGGTACTGTTGGCGGCATTATTCCGCCCGACCTATCGATCGTCGGCACAAAGCACTCCTCTTCATGGATGCAAAGTTGGCTCCTGAAAGAGGAGGAAATGAATGGCAAAAAGCATCTCAAGAAATTTGGTGGGTCAGATGAGGACTTAAAAACACTTACGAATTGGCTCGCATCGCTTAAGTCATTTTCAAAGTCGAAAGCGGAAACGACACCGAAGCCTAAGCCTTCCACTGCGAAGCCTGATACGATCATATCAAAAGAGACCACTACCAACAATACTCTAACCGACACTTCCAAGCTGCCCTCCACATTAACGTTTACGATCTCCAAGGAGGCATCGGACACTCTTGCGAATCACGATATCGTATTCAATTTCGGGAAATATGATCTGAGCGAACAATCAAAATATGAGATCTCTCGCGTTGCCGATATTCTTAAACGTCGTCCGAAGCTAAAAATAAAAATATATGGCTACAGCGAGCCGTTAGAATCCAAGGCGAAAGTAAAGGACCTTGGAAAAAAGCGAGCCGATGCCGCGAAAAAATATCTTGTCACGAAAGGCATTGATTCAAAGCGACTAAAGATACTGAGTGCCGTCGCATTTGAAATGCCCAATGGAAAATCCGGTGAATTCGAAATAGGACGTAGGGTGAAGTTTGTCGAGATGAATTAACATTGACCTACAGCAGAGAACTTTCGATTCCGGTTCAGTTAAGCTGAGCCGGCATTCTTATTTCGGCATGGTTCTTTCGAGGTCATTATAGACTGATCCAGCACGACTTTATCCGAGTAAGATATGGAAATGGACAAGCGAGTTGATGGCAAACTGAAGGTGACCGAACCGATTCAAGAACGCTCAACCTTCGAACTCATCGGCGATATTGGGCCTCAAGTCTCCAAGCTCATTAAGGAAGAGGTGGCTCTTGCGAAGGCAGAGTTAAAATCGGATATCAAGCGTGAAATACGAATGGCAAAGCTCATGGGTATAGGAGCTCTGCTGGCGATCTTCGGCGTGGCCATGCTCTTCGTTACCATCGCGATGGCACTGGCAACAACGCTTCCGGCATGGTTTGCAGCTCTCATCGTTGCTGTTGTGCTCTTTGCAGGAGCAGTAATCACTGCCGGCATCGGATGGTCCAAACGAGTGAAAAAACCGCTGGATACCACACAACAGAGCATTAAGGAGGACATTGAATGGGTGAAGGAAGATATAAAATAGCTGACGAGGAAAATTCAAACGCTGAGGTACGATCGATCGAGCGTGAGATTCGATATACTCGAGCGCGGCTCGGCTCCTATCTTTCGGAGCTAAACCGTCGGCGCCATCGGTATGCTAAGGCATTCAAACGAATTGGCGGAGCAATGCTTTCGATCGTCGGAATACTAATATCCATACGACTATTCAATAAGCTGCGATCTTGATATCGCTACCTTATTTGCTCGCATAAAGATAAGCCAAACACTGAGCCGTTCTCCCTATATTGCCTTCAACAAGAGGCTTAAGGTGGGCAATAAAGCGCTCCTGCTCTTCAGGTGTTAGCGACTCGACTTGTTCGCGCAAGGTAGGGATCAAAGGATTCGGAGAGGAATTGTAAAACGCTTCCCAGTTACCTGACATGAGTCCGGAATTACCTACCGTCACATCCAGATCTAAATGAACGAAGTCGAAACCGGCGGCTTGGATCATTTTAACCAAATCCCGCTCATCGAAATCGCCCATCGTGTTTTGTGAGTCGTGCTGTGGCTTATGCATAGCCACAGTCTTTTCCCAAAGATCTTTTATCGGCCGAATATCGTAACCAAGGTAACTGCCTTTACCAACAAACTCTCCAGTTAGCCTATTGATGGGTTCAAACAAAGAGATGCGTCCGCCCGGTTTGAGTACTCGAAAAAATTCGTTAAGTGCTTGTTGCTTCTCTTTCACATAAATGAGCACAGAACGAGTGGTCACAACATCCACGCTTTCGTTTGGTATAGCGGAAAGGTCGATCGCATTCGCCTGAAGGAATTGGCATCGACTAAGGATATTAGCCTGCGATGCATACTCTTGGCAAAAATCAAGCAACGGTTGTGAAATATCGCTAAAAATAACGCAGCCATCCGCACCCACTTTTTCGATCGCCCCAAAGCCAATGAGACCATCGCCGGTGCCAACGTCCAGCAATGTTTCGCCCGGCTGAATCCTCGCATTTCCCAGGACTTTGTCACGCACCGGACTTAACTGCTCCAGCACTATACGATAACGCTCTCTATTACCACCATGGCGGTTTTTCAGGAGCCATTCAGCCCACTGATCAGAGTTATTTGAAGACGACATGTGACAGACGGTTGATTCGACCTACAGGTAAACCAACCGCCTCTTAGCTTACCGCGTTCACTAGGGTACTCCCCTAAAAATAAACCCTTAAACGATTGGCAATAAACTCGATCGTTCTCAACCGAAATGATAGTACTAGTTCATCCCAGGAAGCGTAAGCAACACCATGAACGTACGATGCCAGATTCACTGCTGCTATGGAATCCGATAGTGCGACATAACCACTATTCATTGGCGTGCCAAGCATCGGTGCATACACGTAAGCAGCCGTTCGGGCATCGAGCCAAATATTCTTCTGATAATCACAGACCCAAATATGAGCGGGCGATTCTTTATGGTCTTCAAGAGCAAAGAGCATGCAGCCAATATCATCAAATAGTATGGGACCATCTATGGCAGCGATATAGCGGCTTTCGAGGATCGACATTCTGCACCGACCACATTCGCTTTTATTAAGGTCCAGTTTCGGTGGCAATACACTCTGCCAGAAACATCCAGAGAAAGAAATACCACAGCAAAGAATAAGAAGTAAGATACCGGAAAAAATTCGAGCGTTCATCACTTATATCGATCGGACCGACCGGTATCAAGACAATTCAATGCCACAAACGAATACCTCTCTCTTTATTCTCGATTTCTCTTCTCACCCCATTGACCGGCGTAATACCGTAACAAGAACTTCTTATCAGCAGTAAGAGAAATTGACTTTTATTCAGCTGATCACGCGGAGTGCGCTTGAATGCAATTGAATTGCTACACTCGTAACACGATCGGCAGAGGTGGAAAATATTTCTCCATCCATGTGAACGGTAAGCGATTCTGCCGAACGTATCTCTAAACGAGAACACCTCTGCAAATGCACGGCACGTGATCTCACATGCTTCCCTTTGGGTACACCAGGAAGCAGCATCAGCGTTGAAAAGCGAGAAAGCGGTTTGACCAGCAAAAGATCAAAACGACCGTCGTGAATATCCGCGCCGGGGGTCATAAGGAAGGCTCCTCCCTCTCGAGGCCCATTACCAAGAGAGATGAGCGTTATGCGTTCATGCAACCGCCTGTTATCAATATTAAGAGCAGCCTCGAACGTTATCTTATCGGTGAGGATCGTAATAAGCGTAGCAACCACATATTTTGCTACCCCCGTAAGCCATTTCGAACGGCTGGCTCGAAGTGCAATACGCGCGTTTAGCCCAAACCCAACGGTATTGCACCAATACCGAAGCCGGCCTTTCCCATCCTGGATCGAGCCCACATCGACAACGCTGGATGAACCGACCAATAACCGCTCGATAGCTTTTTCTATCGAGACCGGAAGGCCGGCAGCAAAGGCAAAATCATTACCGGAGCCGACTGGAATAATGCCGAGCTGCGCCCGGGACTCGCTTGGGACCGCCATCAATCCGTTGATGACCTCATGGACGGTGCCATCACCTCCAATGGCAATAACGATGGTATTCACATCCTTTGATGCCGTCTTGGCAAAACGCTCCGCATCGCCGGCAGCGGTTGTTTCGTGCCACTCATAGTGGAGACCAGCAGGAAGCAGACGCCGGATCGTATCGGCGTAAGAACCCTTACCCGAGGTCGGGTTATAAATAAAAACGAGCGAGCGGTCAGTCACGTGACGACAGTAAGAACAGGTTCAGCAGCAACAGGCCTTAGCCTTAGCTGCTAGCAAAACTAAGGAAAAATTACGAGGCTTTATTCGAATGCAATTTGATGTGTGTTCCGAGCCTCTGATCCAACGCTTCTCCGATAAGAGTACCGACTTCTTCGAGCAACAGTAGATCATCGCCGGAAAAAGAATGTCCCTGATCGGTAATGAGAACGGTAAGCGCACCTAAAATACGCTCATGCGCAATAATGGGAACACAAATAAACGAACGGACGGAAATTCCATCAAGAACAAGATCGGCTTTTGCCTCAGGAAACAGACGCCCAGCCAATCGTGGTGTAACGCCAGGAATAAACTGTGACTTGCCCGTCTTGATGACGCGCGGATAACCATACGAAGAGCGTAAAGAAAGCGGAAAATTCTGTCGCTGTTCTTCCAGGGTCTTCTGCTGGCGGACGTCCTTGTGACGAGTAACTTCACGTGAAATCGATCCGTCGTCCTCTACAAGATCGATCGTCGCAGCATCCGCAATATGTTCAATAAGATTGTCAACGACCGAATCCAAAAGCGCTGCAGCACCGCCATCGTTACGAAGGAGCAGTGCAATCTTCTTTCGAACGCTCTCTCTATTTTCAATTCGTTGCTTTTCGTGATCCATGGTTAAGCGTCACATGCGAACATGCACCTCGCAAGGGTATAAAAAGATTTTAGTTCGTATCATACTTAGGGAAAACGCAATTGGCGAGTGAACAAAGCAAGGATCCTATCCGTATGCTTCGGTAACAGAGAACCTCTGTAGGGTAGCGTAAAAAAGAGCTATGCTCTTCGATACAATATGGCCTCAGGAGGAAGGAGTCTTAGAGGCATCTGTGCAATGCAGGTCGTTATTGCACAGTAAGGTGATGAATCTCATTGGAACGCATCACTCTTGTTTAACTGCATTGGCAATGCAGTCTGTTAGAATGCTAAAAAATCAAAAGCAATGAGTCCCGCATTCATACTTTTTTTGAGAATGGAAAGTTCCAAAAGCTAATATCGAGAAAGTGCTAAAAGCAATCGAAATAGTATTATGCAGCCACCGAGAGCGCAACGAGCGAATCGATCTCCGAATCCTGTTCAAAATGTTCCTTGAAGTGCTCGAGCCGTTCGATCACACGGTCGAGTTCTGCGATCTGCATTAACTCAGCTCGTAGACGTGCTCCGCCATACACTTCTCGCAAATACCCAGCATAATGCTTGCGAAATGCAAACACGCCACGCTTTTCACCTCGCACCTCACACGAATGCCGAAGATGGCGAACACAAAGATCGATGCGATCTGCAATGCTGGGCTGAACGTACTCGCCCGTTTCTCGAAGTTGTTTGATTTGCTGGAATATAAAGGGATTCGTAATGGCGCCCCGGGCGATCATTACTCCGTCACATCCTGTTTCGCGAAATGCACGCTCGGCGGACTCTGGAGTCTTTACATCACCGTTCAGGAAAACAGGGATCGACACAACCTCTTTAATACGCGGTATCCATGTCCAATCGGCCTCGCCATTATGACCTTGCGAGCGAGTGCGGCAATGGATCGTTAGCGCTTTGGCACCAGCCTGCTCTAACATCGGAGCGATCTCGAGAATATTGATGGAGTTTTGATCCCAACCTATTCGAGTCTTAACGGTCACGGGAAGTTTTACCGCGTCGACGACCGCTTTTACCATTCGCTCCATTCGCGGAGGATCTTTAAGGAGTCCGGCTCCGGCACCCTTTCCCGCTACATTCTTAACCCAGCAGCCACAATTGATGTCAATAAAGTCCGGGCTGGCCGCTTCGGAGATCTGCGCTGCTTCGCGCATGACATCCGGATCGCCGCCATAAATTTGGATCGCAACAGGCCGCTCCTTGGGAGAAGTCACCAGTTTCTGCTTGGATTTCGCTGCATCTCGAATGAGCGCTTCGCTCGAAATGAATTCAGTATAAACAGCATCAGCACCCCGCTCGCGCATGATAAGCCGGAAGGAAATGTCCGTGACATCCTCCATAGGGGCTAAAAGCAGTAGCTTTTCGCCAAGTTCTAAATTTCCGAGCTTCACCATGCCGGCACGTTAACGCCTATTTACCGGAGGAGTTCTCCTTCGGCTACTGACTAAACATTAATCGGGAAAAGGCTAAAATGAGGACCGCCTCAAGCAACTTGTCTCTTGATGTCAGAAATAAGCTCGTGGGCAAGATCGAAACTGGTCTTTTCGTGGTGGGCTACACGGTCCAGCTCCGTTTCGAGCAACGCGGATTTTGCCGGCGTCCAAAAATCGATGCGCAACATGTCTTCGATAAGCTCATGGACTCGCTCACGCTCGCGAGCCTTGCGGCGGAGTGCAAGTTTTCCGGTCGTTTCTAAATACTACCGATGCTTGTCGATCTCGCGCAGCATATTTTCTATGCCTTCGTTCTTGCTGGCAGTCGTTTTAATGACCGCAGGGATCCACTCATCTTCCGCATGCGTAACGCGAAAACTAAGGATCGTCGTGAGAGCTCGAACAGCCTGGTCTGCCCCTTCCCGATCGCTCTTATTCACAACAAAGAAATCGGCAATTTCCATTAGGCCGGACTTCATCGCCTGAACCGCATCTCCAGATTCAGGGACAAGCACCACGACCGTTGTATCGGCAGCTTTCGCAATATCGAGCTCCGATTGTCCAACGCCGACCGTTTCGAACAGGATATAATCGAACCCCGCAGCGTCGAGAATATCTGCCGCATCTTTCGCTTTTGCGGAAAGACCGCCCAGTGAACCGCGAGTCGCCATGGAACGGACATACACTCCCTCGTCCATCGAGACTTCTTGCATACGAATCCGATCACCAAGCAACGCACCACCCGTAAACGGCGATGTAGGATCGACAGCAATAATGCCGACGGTTTTTCCGTTCGAGCGAAGGAGCTTCGTTAACTCCGATGTAAGTGTTGATTTGCCGGCACCGGGAGGCCCCGTAATACCGATGCGGTACGCATGTCCCAACTTCGAGGCCAGTTCGCGCAACAGGCGACCCGTTGACTGGTCGTCATTTTCGATCGTGGTGATCGCTCGGGCGATGGCGTGTCGGTCGCGCGATTTTACGCGGTCTGCAAGCTCTGGGATGGTCATAGAATGCCTGCAAACAAAGAGAGCGACCGCTTCTGTTCGTCGCTATCGTAGTTCTTTTTTATAGACGCGATAGGTTTTGTACCGGTCGCCATTCATCATTTGAGCAGCACGGTTCATCGGCGTGTTCGTTTCCTGTATCCAGGAAGCCTCACCATAGTGATACCCTTTTTTTGCTGCCCGCTCCATCGTCTCTAGATAGAGCATCGCATCGACACCGCGGTTACGATATTGCTGCAACACACCGAGCACGATCACGCGCAGCGTATCGATCGATTTCTTTTTCGTCAGTAACTTCCACACCCCGACCGGAAGATTAGCAATGCCGCGCGGAATAGGACGACCCTGAATAAAAGCTTGATTGATATCGGGCAGCGACAGTGCAAAACCAACCGTCTGGCCGTTCATTTCAGCAAAAAGAACGAGTTCGGGATCGTAGATCTGTTTCAGGTCTTTGGCAAGGAAATCCATTTCTTCATTGGTGAACGGTACAAAACCACGGTTCTCCCACGCCGTATTATAGATATGCTTGATCCGGTCGACCTCTGCCTGAAAATTCTTTGGGTTCATCGCGCGCACCGTGATCTGATTGCGCTCGGCAAGAGCTTTGGTAACACGCACCAGTTTATCCGAACGCCCCGTTTCTTGTGAGATCAGGTACGCATAGAGGTCCTGGTCTTTGGTATATCCGTTCTGTTCGAAGAGCGAAGCATAATAGGGCGGATTATACGTCATGAGCATCACCGGCGGCCGATCGAACCCTTCGACGAGAAGACCATATTCGTCATTCGAGGATGGATTGGCAGGGCCGTAGGCAACGGTCATTCCCTTCTCACGAATGAAATTTTCAGCAGCATTGAATAATGCTGACGCTACGTTCTGGTCGTTCACCGACTCGTAAAATCCGACAAAACCTGCTCGTTCGTTCTGGACCTCGTTGTAATTATGATTGATGATCGCAGCAATGCGTCCCACCGGTTTACCGTCCTGTTCCGCCAACCACCAGCCAACATCGGCATGAGAATAAAAGGGATTCTTCTTCTCATCGATAAGCTTCATTCGGTCCATTTCCAGCGGCGGCACCCAATGGGGATCCTCGCGATAGATATCCCACATCATTCTTACAAAAAGCAGCTTATCGCGCTTAGAGGATATTTGACGAACGGTAAAATTATTGCTCACTGTATTACTCCTCTATAAAATCGTCATCCGATGCCGTATTTTGCTGCTTGACTCGAGCGTTGGCTTCAGCGGTTGCTTTTTTGAGCGCGTCGTTGGTTTTCGTTTCTTCTTTCATAGCTTCGTCCACCTTCTTCATCAATTGCATATAATGCTTCGACGCTTTGGGATGAACAAAAGCGAATTTATCGCCCGTCACTTTATAGGGCTCGCTTTGAAGGTAAAGCAACGCATTGAGGACACTATTAAAAAGGTCCTCGAGCGACCCCAGAAAATTATTGTAGGCGGCACGTTCTTCCGTAAACGTCTCCTTGACCAAACGCAGGCTCTTTTCCAGTTTGCCGCCCGGCGCTTCCGCTTCCAATATGAACAAGGAATCTGTAAATGCCCGGTCGAGCGAATCGCTCGACGCATGGCATTTCTTCAAATACTCTAAAAATCCGAGAGTGCGTAAGACGCTCGATGAAACCTGTGCGGTATCGAGATTCTTTAGTTCGAGCGGCCATCCGTGAGCGTTTAGCTCGGTCAAATGCGCATTGAAGTCGGCATTCTCGGCATTCTCGCGCTCCATCATGGCATTGACGATATTATTCGCGCGGATCTGTCGAGGATTTGCTGCTTTTTGCTGTGCAAAAGACTCCCTCGCCATGACCGAAGACAAGAGAACCAGCACGATCATTAATGGTGTGAACCGGACAAGCATAGAAAATAAACTTTGCTACTGACTATAAAGATTCTAAGACCCGTAAATGAAGAAAGGGTGTGCTAAGCACACCCTTTCTATTAAAATCGTTCGTCGTGTTACTGTTTAACGAACTCCACGCGCCTGTTATTCGCCTTGCCTTCCGGCGCATCGTTCGTGGCGATCGGTTTCGTGGCTCCAAAGCCTTTTGCCGATAAGCGCGAGGCATCGATACCCATTGCGATCAACTGGGCCTTCACGGCTTCTGCACGGTCCTGCGAAAGCTTCATATTCTTATCGGCGGGGCCATCACTATCCGTATGTCCATCGATCTCAAAGTTCGTGGCCGCATTGTTTTTCATAAATTTTGCGACATCATTTAGCACACCCATGCTCTCCGGCTTGAGCGTTGCTTTGCCCACGTCGAACGTAATGCCATGTGTAACGAACTTGCCATTGGTAAGAAGATTGCCGATCGTATTAGCTCCGCCGCCTTCCGCAATACGGAAATTCCGAAACGTGATCGGTGACTCCTGCGAACCAATGCCGCCGAACTGTAAACTAGCGGGCGCAAAACCACAGGTCGGTACGACCAGCGCTCTGCTATTATCGATATATGCTTTCAATTGCCCATGCTTGTAAATGAGAGCGGCATGATGCCAATGATCGCGATATTCCTTGTCGGTACCGATATCATTTCCCGATAGATCATTCTTGAAATATCCGGTGCTTACAGAATGGCCAAAACTGACGTCGTGGTCATTCTTATCTGCATCTCGCAAGAAAATAATTGGATTACCACCGGTAGCCAAATAATCGAATTCAACGGTAAAAGTATCGGTGAGATAACTTGCACTCGTCATTTTGGGAAATACCCTGGCGTAATTTCCTTCGGTAAGCAGGAATGCTGAACCGCCTTCTACTTTATTAACGACGCCCTGACCATGCTCCAAATCCCAATGCGCAGGGAATTCGCCATCCTGGTCGTCGTTAAAATTATCTTCGAAAATGATTCGATCGCCCGGTTTGAAGTCGTAGTTCTGGTACGCGGCGATAGTGATCGGTGAGGAAACCGACGTTCCAGCCGGAACAGCCGCTGCTGTGCTGCTTCCATTACTGTTATTGTTGTTGGCCGGCTGATCCTTCGGATGATTTTGAAGCATGGAGTCCATCGCTTCACCGGTTTTTTCACTGGCCTTCTGATCAACTTTCTCTTCAACCTTACTCTTGATCGCGCCAAAAATGCTACCAAACTGAGCAGCCGCCGGTCGGACCGTCATTGCTAACAGAGATACGGCGACAAGAGCACACGTTAGGGTCTTCATAAGCTTATGTGATTGGATTGTGGGATGTTATTGCTCGATGCAGCGGACGGGGTTGCTGCCTTGCCTAATATCCTTAAAAAATAGTAATTCGTTTCGTCCCTATAGTAAGCGTAAAGAAATGCTCTCTCGATGCTTGCTATTAGCATCTCCGAGTAGTATATTTGCTTTGTATGCTCTATTGTCGTCTTTCTATTTTTATTGTGGCTCTTGGACTTTGCTTATCCCAAAGAGCCGTTTCTAAACCGCCAGGAATTGCTCCCTCTGGTGTCGAGCATGTAAAAATGATCGTCTACGTCTACGATCATGACCATCCTAAAAGTAAGATAGTCTTTGCCGGGGAAGAATCTTCGGTCGCCGCCTACCATGCTTATGAGGTGGAGCAAGTGCCAGGTTCGGATCGACCGGACACGTGGGTCGATCACTTCGATATGCCAATGGCAGCAACAAAATGGTCGGTCGATGGAATACCAGGCGGTAATGCCGACGTTGGCACGATCGCCCAAACGTCAAAAGGATTGGCTACCTACAAAGCCCCACAACACGGCATCGGCATCGTTACTATTTCTGCTGAATACATCTGGCCAGATGGACGAAAAGAGCATCCCAGTTACACGATCTATACTGTCGATAAGCGCTGGCGTTACCGTGCGTCGGCAGGTTTAGGCTACAAGTGCCTTGCTGGGATGATGAGTGCAGACGTCCACTCGATCGGCGAAATGGAAGTCACCTTCCACCTTAAGCGGGATAACGACCTCGACCATTGTATCTCCGAAGTAGAAAGTGGTCCCACCGTCACCAAAACAGATACAGCCGGTAACGGCTCCTGCGATCCACACGTCGAAACGACATTAAAGTTCGGACGGCCCATGGAAGTATCGGATTTCAATTGTACGTATACCGGCTCGGACCATAAGATGAAATTTAATGTCGCATTACATTATCCTGATTGCCCGGGCTATAAGAATGTGTTGCTCGCGACCGGTAAAACGATCGTCGAGATGCCCGTCAAAGAGTCGGACGAAACGACGCTTGTACCTGAAGTACAGGCAAAGCCTCACATCCTGATAAAATCGCCGCCAATGAACAGCCCCGGTATGAATCTGCGGACGGCCTGGGAGCTAACGGCGCTCAATTAACACTGCAGTTTAAAACGATCACGACCATGAAACGGAATGCCTCGCATATTACCCTATTGATTTCTATTTTCTTTGCGTCCGGTGTACACGCACAATCGGTAGCAAAGCTGGATCTTATGAAGCTGTTGGAAGAAGTGCCTACCTCTCCTGCAACAGTTTCGGAAGCGCACGACAAAGCCGTATGTACAGCCAATGGCTGTCGTGCTGATGAATTATTCAAGAACTTTGAAGCCGACTGGAAATCGGCGAACGAACAATGGAAAGTGATGAATGCCGGTACGGCTCATACTGTCGATTCCGCAAAACAGATCGCCAATATGATGAAGCCGGCTATTGGCAAATCAAAGACTGAACAATTGGAGTACGCGAAACACATGCCCGGTGCTAATACACAGGCACTCAGTTTTGCTCAGCAAATGCAGGACCCTGCGTTTAAAAAGAAATTTCAGGCCATGTCGCCACAAGAGAAATTGGCGTATGTGCAAGGGCATGGGGTCGGAGGAGCGCCTTCCAATTCTGTGATCGATCAGGATAGCGGATTATCCAAAACAAAGCAGGATTTCACCAATCGGATGATCAGCGACCCGGCCTTTGCCGCACAATGGAAGAGGATGACACCTGCCGAGCAGAATGCCTACATGAAGCAGCAGGCGGATAAGAATGGCACTGACTGGAAGGCCATCGCTGCCCGTTCGCGCGCCAAAAATCCAGCCGCGCAACGGTCTGACACGACCACTTCATCGAATACTAATGACGATTCCGGCGGCGGCTTACTATCGGATGATTCATCTCCTTCATCCGCTAATGCAGCATCCCCCGCGGCAGGCTTAGCACAGCAGGCCAATACAGCAACCAGCCGACTACTGGGCTTTCATCCATCCATCCTTCCTCTCATACCAAGCATCGATTCAATAATCCGCGCGGACAATCAGCGCATGCAACAAGCATTGAATAAGCACGAAGACGAATTGAAGGCACTCGCAAAATCGAAAGGAATTGGATCGATCGTCGATCCACCTGGGGTTCATAAAATCCGCGAGGCGGAAATGGAGCACGAGATCGCCGATGTCAATACAGCCCTCGCTAATTTGCAGTCTGCATGGAATCAGGACAAGGCGCAGATCACCGGCATCGTCTCTGGATACAACACAAACCTCATTCAATCAAATTATTGCGCCGACTTTACTTCGCCTGCGGAACAGAGCATGATCACCGGTATCGCACAGGCGCAAATGCAAGCCGCGGGAATTATGGACGAGGTCGAGCAAGCAATGAAGAAAGTGTACCCGGCTACGGCATACGTCGAGGTCGAGAAGCAAAAGATAGACTCGGAGAAGGTTGGGAAGTATCAGGAATTCAAGAATCCGGGCGAAGGCGATTAAATACTATAATTTAAAATAAAAAAACGGGCAATAGTATTGCCCGTTTTTTTTTATATTCGGATTTTTAATTTCCTATTCTATCTTCGCCCTGATACAGGGGTTTCTCAAATACACGATAGCGCTTGTACGGCTCGCCCTGCATCACCTGCGCAGCACGCGTCATCATGGCGTTATCTTCGAGTACCCACGAGGCCTCACCATATTTAATGCCCTTCTTTTTCGCTCGTTCCATGATCTCACGGTAGAGCAACGCATCGATAGCGCGGCCACGATATTCCGGCATGACACCAAGAAGAATAATGCGAAGTGTATCGATCGCTTTTTTCTTCGTCATAAGATTCGAAATGGCCGAAGGCAGATTCATGGTGCCTTTGGGTATCGGTTTACCGGCAAGGAACGCCTGGTTGATGTCAGGCACGCAAAGCGAAAATCCGATGGTCTGCGGCTTACCGTTAGTGCTTGGCGCTTCTGCAAAGAGAACGAAATCCGGATCGATGATCTGTTTTAATTCACCGGCCAGCATCGTGATCTCATCTGGCGTTAGCGGTACAGCACCCCAGTTCTCTTCCCAGCCGCGACCGTAAAGATCGCGAATGAGATTTACTTCCTGATCGAACTTCTTCATGTCGAGCGGACGAATATTGACCTTCGAGCGCTCCTTTAAAGCGTTCGTTACACGTTCGATCTTCGGCGTAAGGCTCTTCTTCTCATCGATGCGCCACGCAAGCATATCCTTTGCTTTGCCATAACCAGCGCGCTCCCATAATGTCCTGTAATATGCAGGATGATATGGCATCATTACCGCCGGTGGGTACTCGAACCCTTCGACGAGGAGCCCTACTTCATCATTGATGGATGGACTGATCGGCCCACGTACTTCGGTCATTCCACGCGAACGAAGGAAATCTTCTGCCGCAGCAAAAAGAGAGTTGGCAACGAGTTGGTCGTCAACGCAATCGAAGAATCCTACGAAGCCGACCTTATCTTGATAAATGTCATTGTGGCTGTGGTTGATTACCGCCCCTATTCTACCGAGCGTCCTTCCCTTTTCGTCCTCCGCAAGGAAGAGTGCGAGGGTTGCATGCTTGTAGAAGGGGTTTTTCGCCTCGTCGATAAGACGCATGCGGTCCATCTCGAGGGGTGGCACCCAGTTCTTTTCACCCTCGAAGAGATCCCACGGTAAGCGGATAAATCGGAGCTTATCCTTGCGGCTTTCGATCTGCCGCACCTTAATGTGCTCCGCTTTTCGAAGCGGCTCAAGTTTTTTCGCTGCTGCAGCGATCTCAGCATCGCCCTGGCGTGTAAGATCGGCATCTGCAGCCAACGTCTCTTCTTCATCGAGCACTCCAAGCTCTTCCCCGATCTCCTTGAAGAGTTCGAGAATGCGATCGAGATGCTCCTTCTCGTGCGTTGCCATGAAACTGGTACGCATCATCTGCAAACCTGGCATGACGCCCGGCGAAATAAAGGCGTTCACGAAGACGCCTGCATCGAACAGCTTACGCCAGAAGACGAACGTCTTAATATCATCGCCAATAATGACCGGCACGATCGCCGTCTTGCTCTCGATGATCTTAAAGCCCATCGCTTTGAATTCACGGCGCATGTAGTTCGCGTTGTCGATCAGCTTTTGCATGCGGTGAGGTTCTGCCCGAAGAATACGAAGTGCCGTAAGCGCAGCAGCAACCGAAGCAGGCGTCGGACTTGCCGAGAAAATAAGCGCCGGTGACTGATGCTTGATATAATTGATGACACGCTCTTCCCCGACCACAAAGCCACCGAGGCTTGCAAAGGTCTTCGAGAACGTACCCATCGTCATGTCCGTCTCTTTTACAAGATTGAAATAACTCGCCGTGCCACGACCGCCATCACCGATGACTCCCACAGCATGAGCATCGTCCACCATCACACGCGCATTATGAAGCGCGGCTAGTTCGATCATACGCGGAAGATCGACGATCTCACCCGAAGTCGAAAAGACGCCGTCGGTTACAATGAGCTTCGGAGCATCCGCCGGTAGCTTCGAAAGGCGGCGCTCCAGGTCCTTCATGTCGTTGTGATTGTAGCGAACCACCTCGCCGAAAGCGCCGCGCGCCATTAAGTTACCGGCGACAATACACGCGTGATTATCTTTATCACTAACGACATAGCTTCCACGTTCACAGAGTGTCGGAATAACACCTTGGGCGGTCTGGTATCCGGTCGAGAAGAGAAGACAAGCTTCCTTCTGGAAGTAATCGGCCATTTCGGCCTCGAGCTCTTCATGCAGGCGGACAGTGCCGGTCAGATACCGAGAGCCGGAACAGCCGGTACCATAGCGCTCGATGGCATGAATGGCTGCTTCCTTAACGCGAGGATCGGCCGTAAGGCCCAAATAGTTGTTCGAGCCAGCCATAATGATCTTCCGGCCCTCGATCTGGACGACCGGTCCTTCATTCTCTTCAATAGCACGGAAATACGGATAATAGCCAGCTTCCTTGACTTCATCGGCTCGCGTGAAGTCGTAACATTTTTGAAAAAGGTCCACGGATAAAATCGGGATAAGTTAAATTTCGCCAAGGGCGAAATGGCGTTCTTAGCCCATAAACGCGAAAGGGCGGGTCTCAACTCCCGCCCTTTTATCTTTGGGAAAATCCTTAATTTTAGCGTGCGATCACTAACTGCCTGCTCGCTGTACCGCTCTCGCTCTGGAGTACGAGCCGGTACGAGCCATTTGGCAAGCCGTCGGTCGAAATTTCCAGCGCCGCGGCCGTAGCAACAGACCCCGAATAATAGCTTCGCACCATTCTGCCAAGTGCATCGAACAAATTCAATTGGATCGGCTTACCATTCGGTGAGCCCAGAATAACCCGTGAGATTCCTGTCGATGGATTCGGGAATGGCTCGCCTAAGATCGGCTGACCACCTGCGGTTGAACTCGAAACTCCACTCGATGCCGATTTCCACGGCGCTTTGAACGCGCGATAGGTATAGACCGGGGCGACCATGTGCAATTCGTAGGCGATACTTTTATCTGGCCGAACCTCGGTAATATTGGGTTGATCGACAAAACCGATTCCCGGATTAAATGCAAGTCCCCAGCAAACAAGCGAATTGCCATTATCCAAGCGCTGCACGCTGCCCATTGCGGTGCTTTCGATCGTCGAATCGTGATCGTAATGCCATACTAACGTGGCCGTCATGTTCGACATATCGAGATGATACTCGCACGCACGCGCGAATGGCTTATGAGCTGTATCGTACATTGTATCGGGAGGTGTTATGCTGCTGTCGATCAGAGTATCGATCTTTACAGCAAAATGCCGGTAATTACCGTTATCGAATAGTGTAAGGTTGCCGTTCGAAATTCTGCGGGCGTCGTGCTGATGTGAGAAATGGATCGAGTCATTTACGAATGTGAACTGATTGTGCTTACCGCCCAGCCGCCAAATGAACGATCCATTGGCATCGCTACGGTTGATCTTCGACACCTCATCCAAATGCCGTGACGAAAGAAGGATATTGCCATCGGTATCCTGCTGTATGGAATTCGCGTGAACGGCATCGACCACCGGACCCATTAAATTCGCGTTCTCATTGACGGCATCGGTGTCAAGGTAATGGCCGGCATCCCACGAGCGCCATACCCAGACGGGGCTATTAATGCTATTATCGACCTCTTCGATCACCGCACCGACAAACAACGCATTCGATTTCGCACCCGGCAGGTCTTTACTCATATTCCAGTTCGGAATAGTGTCGACACCGAGCATGAGCGCGTGGCCATTGGGCAGAATTTGAATGTCGTGGAAATCTGTGACATACGAAGAACTCACACGTCGCATATCGAAGCTATCGACGACCGTGTAATTCGAATCCATGATATAATACTTCGTGCCTGCATCGATGATGGCCTGAGAGCCAGCAACGTATCCGCCTTCACAAAAGGCTAAACGGCCATTGGGCAATACTTTGAAATCGAAATCGAGCATACGGGCAGGCTTCGCATAGTATACCGGATTGGCGAGCGAATCGAGTATCATCCGATAGGCGTGATTGCTTCCAGCCCCCGTTGCAGCACTAAATGAGGCAACGAACAGATCGCCTGCAGCAGGATGATCGTTCGTCAATACGGTCATTTGCGGCCAATCCGACGGTAGTGATGCTGGAGCGTCAAGGCTGATAGGGCTTTGGTCTTCTACAAAAACGCTGTTGTTCGACTGGGTCGCATGCTCCGTTGGTGAAATGTCGAACGAGAATGACTTCGACTCGACTATCTGGCCATCCGTAGTTCGAATATTTTCAAGCTGTACCGTAACCTGCTCACCAACTGCGAATCGTTCGCTCGGCTGGAAGACCAATGTCTTACCATCATCCGAAAGTTTTACCGAACCAGCATGCACCCCAGACATCGAGCCAGATACTCGGAATGCCGATGATGAAACGCTCGAACGATCGACCGCAAGCGATGGCCGAACGATGATCGCGCTGTTCGTCGGTACGAAGCTAGAGCCATCGAGCGGGAAATGATATTCGATCGCGCTCGCCGCGGCTACCGATTGAGCATATCCGGCAAAGGGAATTGAAAGTGATAAGACAACGACAACCTGAAAAAACGACCGTAGCAAATTCGACATGGGTTAATCCTTCTTTGAACAATGAGGCGCCTGCCGAGCGGCATCTGCCCACTTATTGACATGGAATTGGACTATTCCAATTTCTGAAGGTTTAACCCCGCCCGCGACCGATTGTTTTCAACTTTTTTGTTGAAAATGCCGAAGGTCTATCCAAGCTAGTTGATGCAGCTTATCGGCGTATCATTCCTTCCAGCCGATCGATATACTCCTGAAACGCCTTGCGGCCTTTGGTGGTGAGTTTGTATGTCGTCTGCGGCTTTTTGCCAATGAACTGCTTGGCAACAGAGACGTAATCCGCTTCTTCTAATTTTTTCAAGTGGATGCTGAGATTTCCATCCGTTGCTTTTACTTTATCGCGAATGAAAGTAAACTCCGCTTCGTCGATCGAGATCAGCACCGCCATGATCGCAAGGCGAATCCGCGAGTGGATAATGTCATCCAATTGCTGATAATCGAAATTCGAATCGAGAAGCGGATCGGCCATAGTTATGCCTCCTGAACGGTACCAACGATTCTCCGATACCGGCGAAGAAGAATGATACCGGGTACCACCTGGAATAACAACAACATTGCAGCATAGATACCCAACACATGAATGGTAGGCCACACATACATAACTACGGCTCCGGCCCACCATGCGAAACCAATATTGCGAAGCCAATTGAGATCGTTGGCAATACCCGAAAGAAAGTAAGCGATGCCGAGAATGAGCGAACTCACAAAGCACGCATAGATGGGGTGGATCGACGGTAGATCGGCGGCATGTGGATAGCTAACGATCAGTAGGACGCCTAATCCCAACGCTCCCCCGCACGCTCCCCAGATCGCACCCTGAATTCTGTCCATAAAGCTGGTTGCACGCTTCGGCGCACGGCGTTTTTTTATTATATACCAAATGATCGTAGCCCATCCGAATAACACTAACCCCATCCACACAAAACCGGTATAGAGATCTCGCTGCGTATAGGCAGAAACATAGGTTATGCCCATTCCAACGGCAACGATGAGCCCCCAAATGATATAGGGCTTACCATCTTCGACGAATGCCGTGCGACTATCGGCAATGATCTTCCGTATGTACTGCAGTTCTGCATCAGGACTTTGTTGAGACATTTTGTTATCCATAGACGTAAGTAAAAGAAAACTTTTGATTCAATTCTTTGTGCTCAATTCTCTGTATGACAGCCGAGGCAGGTCGGCGGCTGAAGTGTTTTATTCGTTTGCATGTCTTTTACGTTGAGCCACTTCGAAGCCAACTTCGCATATTGCGAGCCCTGAAGTTCGGTGGTCATGCGTATAAAAACATCTCGCGCCTTTTCCGTCTCACCGAGCCGGCGATATGAATCTGCAATTCCCCCGAGCAGTTCGCCACGTAAATGCACCGGCAGTTTCGTAAAATATCGCTGTTGAAGTGCAAGCGATCGCTCATAGTCACCCAGTCCTTTTCGCATGATGGCCGATCCATACGGCTCCTGAATATACGGCGCTGCGGCCAGCAGTGAAGCTCCGCGAGGAATGATAACAGCTACATTGTTAGAATCGAGTGCAACGGCCCGGTCCATCTCACCCATCCCGCTATCGGAGAGTGCCATGCCACGCTGGAAATCCCCAGCACGGAACGCCTTGCCTGAAAGATACCAAATAGCACTGCCATGCCAAACCAGTGCTTCCGCGTGGTCCGGATTAACCCGTAAGGTGTCGGCACAGATGGCTATCGCCTTCTCGAGCGCCGCCGAATCACCATTAAATCCGGCGAACATACTTTCACGAACGACATAATCGAAGCCCTTACCCCGGGCATGGCCACCGTCCTTTAATTGAAGGATCGAGAATGACATCACTCCGACAGAAACAATGAGAGAGACAAGAATCAAAAGACTACGGTTAGTTTTCATAAAGACTACAATTCAATTTTATGCAAAGTGCTTTGTTTTATAAAGCACTTTAACGCACGATCATCTTGAAAGTTTCCACGTCTCCAAATTTCTTTTTTAGACACCTCGCATATTTATGGCAGCGCCATCCTTTCGCCTCTCTTTTTTCTCTTCGCTATAAAGCTATCCCTGGTAATCCTCGTAATCAATCCTGTTTAATCCTTACAATCCAGCGAATCCTGGTTCTGGGTCGGTTTTCTTGCCGACCGTTCAAATCGGCTGACAGATTATGAATTGAAGCGGGATAATCCTATCGCTTTGACCGCTATTCTCTACAAAAAACAATGGGTGCTTTATTTGATGAGAGTGATCCAGACGCTTATTAATGACATAAATACAGACAGCAACAATAGACACATGAAGCTCAAACACACTCTCGATCTTTACTTCAAAGTCGTTCGCTGGAATGGCGAATCGGCTACCGACCTGCTCGACCAGATCCGCATGAACTTACAGGAAGTGCCTGCACTGTGGGAAGGACTTATTCGCCGCGTGTTGCACCGCTTCCAGGGACCGCGTTCGATGCGCTTCGATTTCTCGGAAGTCCGCGAGCCGATCCTTGCGATCGACCGGAACGGCTATGCTATTATAGGCAATGTTCGCGCAATGCGTGTAACGAAACTCGCGGCCTTACTCGAACCGGCGCCGATCTATGCGACCACGCCGCGTTACCTTAAGGTCTCCAAGAGTTCGCCTTCTTCGAGTTCGAACGAACAAAGAGCGCGCAAGGCCTGAGAACGTTCTAAGAGTTGCTCCATCGAGAGATCTTCGATCCCCTCGGTGGAGAATTTCGCACAGCAATAACTGGCGAGTACGGTGCCATAGATCACCGCTCGTTTTGCATCCTCATAGCTCACGGCACCGCGCCGCGCAAGATACCCGATAAATCCACCCATGAAGGTATCCCCCGCCCCCGTTGGATCGAATATCTCTTCGAGTGGAAACGCCGGTGCCGAAAAGATATGCTCGTTGTAGAACAGTAGTGCACCGTGCTCGCCTTTTTTGATGATGACGATCCGCTGCTCATCGTCTGCCAGCATCTCCTGTAACCGACGGCCGGCAACGATAAGGCTGGGATGTTCGATGAGGAGACGTGCTTCGCTATCGTTGACGATGAGCGCGTTCGAAAGCTTTAGCGTCTGCTCGAGACTATCTCGAAATCCGGTGATCCAGAAATTCATCGTATCGAGCACGATAAGTCTCGGACGCTTTTCCAGTTGCTCGATCACTTCTCGCTGAAGGTCCGGCTGGATGTTGCCGAGCACCAGAAAGTCGGGCGATTTAAAATGCTTCGGCACACGCGGCTTGAAATCGGCAAAGACGTTCAGGTTCGTCGCGATCGTATCCCGCGTATTCATGTCGTAATGATAGCGGCCATGCCACGAGAAGGTCTTGCCGCCGGGCACGATCTCGATGCCCGAGGTATCGATCGCGCGATCGCGGAAGAGGTCCCATGCTCGCTCGGGGAAATCATCACCAACGACGCCAACGACACCGAGTTTGGTCGGATTAAAGTAACTGGCCGCCAACGAAATGAACGTGGCGCTTCCGCCTAACGCTTGTTCCAGCGTTGCAAACGGCGTTTCAATAATATCCAGCGCGAGTGAGCCTACGACGAGTAAAGACAATGGTGTTTTCTGCTATTGGTAAAAAGCCTAAGTACTGTAAACCGTTGGATTGAGTACTCCGCTCCCCAATGAATTGCTACATTTTTGAGAACATAAGGCCTCCATAGTCATTTCTCGACCTTTCGTTCTTCGCTCTACTTTTCTAATGTGATTACACTCACAATCTTATATTTGCAACATGATTCGTTCGTTCGCTCTGCTTGCTCTGTGTGTTGTCTTCGCACCAAAACTTCTCGTCGCACAAGTCATTAATCCGATCTTATTCGACGATCATTTCAGTAGCATTACGGGCGCTAGTAACCTTGCGTCCATAAACGAGGCTCTCATAGAGTACGAGCAACAATACCTTCCGCAAAAATTTTCGGATGAGGATAACTATGGCTCTAGGGTCCTGGGCGGCCTCTATCGTCTTACAAAGACAATATTTCTGGAGAATATTCAAGATGCCATGGTCGACCTCGTTCAGCACGAAGTGTTTGGTCATGGCGCACGACTTCGCGAATTCGGTAACGATCATGTTACCTATGAACTTCACACAGTCCCACCTTACGGTACAGGCAGCGGCATTACCTATTATGGGGATTATCCTAACTCTTCAGACGAACTGAATGCAGTTCACATCGGTGGTGTGGAAGCCGAGCAATTGCTCTCTGACGAAATCCGGTCACGTGCACTCGAACGTGGCTCGATCAACTACCGCGAGTCGAATATTTATTTTGTCGGACATCTATCCGTACTGCTCTATGCACTGCGCACCTATGACCTTTTTAGCGACAACAGTAACGATATTGCACACTTCGTTACGCAAGTCCAGTATCGCAATCCGAACATCACGCTTGACCGAATCAAGCAGCTATCCCTCGCTTCTCTCGCTGACCCACTTACGCTCGATTGGTTTTATTCTTTCTTTTATACGTATCTTCGACGAGGCGAAACGAACAGCCCGTTACCGTTTATCTCTTTGGGAGGATGGAAATACTTGCCTGGCATCCGCTTCAATCTGACGCCCTTCGGCTATGAATATTCTCTCGATAATAACTTGGTCGAATCTGGTCGAGTAATAGGCATTCGTATCGGTGCCGGCAGCGCAGATTTAGGAACGTCGGTGAGCCTCGATGCTGAAACGCATGGATTATGGAAGATGGGCGTGCTTACGGTTGATGGGAAGTTTGGCCTTTGGCGGCAACCAGAGTTAGTGTTGTCTCCATATTTTACATACTCCGGCCCAAGCGGATGGTTAGGTGGTGGCTATGCCACCGTAAACCTTGCATGTAAATTCGCTGAACATGCAGGACTTATGCTTGAAGCAGGATATAAAACTAAAGGCTTCGTGCAAGGCGAAGCCCTGGATCGGGGCGGTATCCTTCGAGCGGGTGTTCAATTCTACGAATAAGTATCAAGCTCTGTTCGCGCCCAAAAGAGCGTGCAGCTATCGTTCAAATAAGTCCCCCATGCACATCATGGGGGCTTCTCTCTCTCATCCCCGTCGCATCTGTCCCCAGCGGCAATAGCTTGTGGGTCTCTGGTAGCACACATGGTCTCTCAAAAAAATCTTTTTTTCCTCTTGACTTCCCCAAACGAATGTATTACATTGTAGGTGTTTTTATGGGCACCTAACAAAATGAGGAAAAGATAAGGGTTAATGAAACGAATTCAAAAAACAAAATCAAAATAATTTGGCATTTGGTCTGCCGCAATTTCTCCGGGCGTGGTAGTGTTCGAGGCATCCGAAGGATGAAGATTCGCCCGCTCTCGGCTCTGTCATTGGTTTTTGTGCTGCTATCGCTGATATGGCAGAGGGACGCGAGTGCTCAACCCTTGCCGGAAGCGGCCCGACTTCCCCACCCCCCGGGCGTTGCATTGGTGCTCTCTGGCGGTGGTATCAAGGGGTTTGCTCATATCGGAGTTCTCGAAGTGCTCGATTCCGCCCATGTACCGATCGATCTTATCGTTGGTACGAGTATCGGAGCGGTGGTTGGCGGACTCTATGCGGCAGGCTACACTCCGCAGGAGCTCGAAAGCTTTGCGAAGAATATCAACTGGTCGGATGTACTGGAGATCCAGGACGAATCGCATCGTTCGGAGCGCGTGCTGAACCAGAAGGATATGGACCACGCGCTGCTCTCGCTTCGGTTCACCGGTTTTCTGGACCCGGTTCTTCCCCAGGCGATCTCCAGCGGGCAACGTCTTACGATGCTGTTGAACTCGATGGTGCTTGGCGCGCCCGCCGGCGTGCCCCGCGATTTTCTTCGCGATCTCCGTGTGCCCTTTATCGCTGTAACGACCGACATTGTTCGCGGTGAGCGGCGATTACTCAGCAGCGGCGACTTGACGCAAGCGCTACGAGAGAGTGCTACACTACCACTGCGGTTTAGTCCGCTGCCGGAGGATTCTGCGATCTTAATGGATGGCGGGCTGATGGCAAATATTCCTGCGGATGTGGCAAAGTCCATGGGAGCAGAGCGGATCGTCGTTTCGAATGCGACAGCAGCGTTACGACCTCGCAATGCTATTTCGACACCATGGGATGTGGCCGATCAGGTAGTCACCCTGATGATGAAGAAGCAAGATGCGACTGAACTGAAGCTTTCGGATTGTACGATAGCGCCGGCCTTAGGTAAATTGGACGAGACTGACTTTGCCAATATACCTGCAATGATCGAAGCAGGTCGAAATGCGGCCCGCACAATGCTGCCATCGATAGAGCGAGTCATTGCTTCGACGGTAGATCCACCCTCTCCGATGCAAGATGATACGCTCCTCACTACGCTCCATCGGATTCGAGTATTTGCATTGCCGGACCAAGTTATTGATTCGGCCTTGGTGCGAAACGCCGCGCTGTGGGATAAGCCGCTTACACGTTCGGGTAGCATGAAGTCGATCGAGCAGCAGTTGCTTACCGATTATCGCTCCGACGGTTACTCGCTTGCTCGTATCGATAGCGTGGTCATTTCGAAGCGGTATGGCTGGGCAAGCATCTATATGGACGAAGGGCATATTGGACGAATTGCCGTGCATGGGAATATCGAATCCGATTCTGATTTTGCATTGCGCGAGCTTCCGTTCAATACCGGTGAGATCTTTCGAGCGTCGCGAGGCGAGCATGCCTTGAAGAATCTGACAGGCACTGGCCTGTTCGATTTTGCCCTGCTACAAGTATCGTACGATACACTGTGGCCCGGCACCCGGTATATTTATCGAGATGATACAACGATCGGGATGGATCGCATGCCTTCGTATTCACCTGCTATCCTGGTGACCGTGCATTCGAAGGCGCGAAATGTGATTCGATTAGGTGTCCTTGCCGACAACGAATTTGGTGCAGAGTTCTCGGCGGAATTGGCGAATGAGAATATCAATGGAAGTGGAGTCGAATCCTCTATCCTGGGAAGCTTGGGACCGCTGGCCCGGTCGATCTCGCTAACGATCGCGGCCCCACGCCTCTTTCATAGCTTTGGCTTGCTCGATGCGACGGTTTATTCCGGTTACCGTGATATCAATGCATATTCTTTGCAAACCCTATCGAGTGAGAACCGGCTTTCGAGTAACATCATCGACGTCGTACGTGAGTCACGCGATCTTGGCCTTCGACTGAGAGCCGGCGGACAGGTTGAACAGCTTGGCCGTATCACCGTTGAACTGCGTGGTGAACATCAACGCTGGTTTAGTGTACGCGATAGCGCGTCGGATCGCGGCGACCTCCAATTACGTGCTGCCCGTGGTGAGCTGCTCATTGATTCCCGTGATGATGATGCTTATCCTCATAATGGTACTTTGGCACGAGGCTATGCAGAAACAGGACTAAACCTGTTTGGCCATGGTACCAATTATACGAAGGTCTTTGCTGAGCTTGAACAGGCTATCCCACTTTCGAGCTTGCATACTATGATACCTCGAGTACGGGTTGGGTTTGGAGATCAACTGCTTCCTCGATTGGAAGAGTTTGCACTAGGTGGAATGGAGTCGTTTTATGGACTGAACGAATACGAGCTCCGTGGCAAGCAAATGTTGGAGGGCAGCTTGACCTACCAGATCGCGATTCCCCATGCACTCTTTTTTCCCACGTTCGTATCCGTTCGGTATGATGTTGGTTCTACGTGGCCTGAACCGACGGAGATCAAGTTCGAATCGTTGCTGCATGGCATTGGTGCACAAGTTGGGCTTAAGACGCCCTTGGGCTTAGCACGGTTTGGTATCGGGGAAAATTTCCGGCTTGTCGGAGATCCATCCTCAGGAATTGCATTAAAAGCGACCCATTCCTTGGCATTGAATAATCCACGGTTTTACTTCTCTTTAGGATCCAGATTGTAATGCACGCTCTTATTACCGGCGCATCGCGAGGTATCGGGTTCGAGATCGCTAAGCGATTTGCACGGGAAGGAATTGCCGATCTGAAGCTATCGCTCTGTTCCCGAACGAAGGCATCGCTCGAAAAAGCGCAGGACGAATTACACCACCTCTTCCCTGCTGTTCAATTCTTCGCGCAGACTTGCAATGTATCGGACGAGAAGGATGTCCAGCAGTTTACCTCTTTGTCAATAACGGCCAACGGCCCCATTGATATACTCGTAAATAATGCAGGATTTGGCCTATTCAAGACCGTGGAGGAAATGTCGGCTGGCGAGTTCGACTCTCTTCTGGCAACCGATCTTCGTGGAGTATTCCTGACATCTCAGGCTGTGTTGCCGGGAATGAAGCAGCGTAAGAACGGTACGATCGTTACGATCTCTTCTCTCGCCGGGAAAAATGGATTTTCGGGCGGAGCTGCATATTGTGCTTCCAAGTTCGGCGTACGAGGTTTGATGCAATCGCTTTTTCTCGACGTACGAGAATTCAATATTCGCGTTGCTACTATTTTCCCGGGCAGCGTCGAAACCGATTTCTTTGCAGAGGCTGGCGCTAAGCCAGTTCATGCTCCAGCCGCATTAAGACCAGAGAATGTTGCGGAGGCAGTGGTCGCGGTTTGCCAGCTTCCCGATTATGCCACGATCTCGGAGATCGATATTCGGCCAACGAATCCTAAGCGAGCGATCTAAAAATTTGACCATATAAAAAAGCCCCTGAAAATTCAGGGGCTTGGATACTTTTATCTCGTCTGCCTTACGGCTGATAAATCTTTTGGAGCGTACGAACGAAGTCCTCCTTTGTTGAGGTCAAACCGTCGGTCGTTACATACCACCAGTCATATTCATAGACCGGGCCGGTGAAACAGGCGTAATACTTATATTCACGATTGAAATTAATATCATCCACTTCACTCGTTTTAATACGAATATCTGCGGTATGATCGTAGGTACCGGTGGGGCCAGTATAAGAAAAGTCCGCATTCACGACCTGACACTTCGTTGTGAAATTCGGGCTATTGATCACGTCGTACACCCAATTGGTTGGATTCACATCGAAATCGCGGATGAAGATACACCGCTCTTTCACGATCGGTCCTGTCCGATCCCAGTGCTCCCAAATGAAGGTGGAATCAAGGTGTTGTGTGCACCAGAGGGTATCTCTCTGCCAGACGTAATTGCCGGTATTGGTGAAATCATCCACGTGAGTGCGAACTTCACCGACGAAGCCAGCCACGATCGTATCTGCAGAGACGGGGAAGATCGGATGTGAGAAATATTGCATCCCACTCACAGAGTATCCCGGTTCTACAAAAGCTCCGTGTGAGTCATCGTTTCCGATCGAGGATATATACGGAATGGACATCTGTCCGCGGCCAGCATACGAACTGAGGACACGGTATGATATCTCATAACGGTACATCGAATCTCCATTCGGAGCGAGACCGTCGTACCCGAGCGTAAATACGGTGTCATTGGCGCCTGTAAGCGTGGTGGTGGTGCCATCGCTGTTATAGATGTGCTCCACATTACTAAAGACGTAGGCCCAGCCTGCAGTCTTGCGATAGTAGTAATCGGACATATTCGTTGATCCGAGTGTGCCGTGTGACGAGCCCGTAGCAACAGGTCCCTCGGGGCTAACCGCACACGCTGATAACAGTGCACCTAACAGCACTGCAAAACCAAACAATGGTAGTCTCATAAGAGAACGCGATTTCATATCTATTAAGGAGTTTCGTCGTGTAAAAATTTATGCAATTAGTTTTAAGCGATCTTCCGAACCAGCGAGCGGATTACGATCTTGTTCTATTTTCTGCCGGGAGCACTGCATGAGTGCGTTAACCTGATGCATTCGAAATGCTGACGTTCCGGACGATCGTTTGGGTTTACCGACAGCAAGTTCACCCTTACAAAATGGACAGATGTGCTCCGTATCATTCCCGATATAAGAGCACGTTGCACATGATTTTAACATCAGTGTATACTCGATAAATTGTTAACAGGCCAAGAATGGACTCGAAGAATCCGTAGCAACGCGGACTTTAGAACAGGGTCACTATTTTTGCGAGCTACTTAAAACTAAGAACATTCTGACAATCAATTCGACACTTACGACACTTTCGCACAACAACGGGTTGTGTAAACGAAATCCTCAACCATTAACAATTTTCTAAAAATAAAAGGCTCAGCTTCAATTTGAAATCACTATGTATAATCATGCCTCTATATGAGGCATCTGTCTTAAAACTGGACACTTGGGATAGGATCCGGGACGAGTAACCAGCAAAAAAAAGCCCCTGAAACATCAGGGGCCCGTTCTTCTCTCTTTCTCTTAAGGAGCTCGTTCGCGTTAGTTGTGAGTAAGTGAGATTAGCGACCGAGTAAAATCTTGCTGAATCGTATTCGAGCCATCCGAAGTGATCTTCCACCAATCGTACTGAACGACCGGACCGACACCGCATGCATACCACTTGTACTCGCGGTTGAAGTTCTTATCGTCGACTTCGCTCGTCTTGATGCGAATATCGACAACATACGGATACGTGCCAGTTGAACACGTCATCGACTGGTTCGGAGTTACGACGACACACGAGGTTGTCGGGTTCGGATTATTAATGACGTCATACGTCCAGGTGCTGTTCTGCGAAAAATTCTGGGTAAAGATGCAACGCTCCTTGATGATAGGACCCGTCAAACCTGCATGCTCCCAGATAAACACGGAATCCGCATGGGAGCTGCACCACAACGTATCCACCTGCCAGACATAGCTTCCTACATTGCTGAAATCATCGACACGTGTGCGAATAAGACCAGCAATACCAGCAAGGATCGTATCCGTTGATACAGGACGCGGACGCTTTTGCATTGGCGTCATATTATTCAGCGAAACTCCATCGGCAACGAAGGCACCGTTCGACCCATTGCTCGAACTGCTCGTGTTACCACTCAATCCTACATAGTAGATATCGAACGGCTGACGACCTGCATACTTTGAAAGCACACGGTAGGTAACCTGATAACGGAATAACGAATCGCCATTCGATGCAAGACCATCGAAGCCAAGCGTCCGAACGGTATCGTTCGCACCGGTAAGCGTCGTCGTCGTGCCATCATTGTTGTAGATATTCTCTACGTTTTGATAAACATACGTCCAGCCAGCATCTTTATGATAGTAGTAATCAGACATATTGCTCGAACCCAGGGTCCCGTGGGAAGCTCCCGGTCCGGCAGGGCCTTCCGGACTTACAGCGCAAGCGGATAGAGCCGTTGCTGCCATTGCAGCGAAGGCCACTCGCTTAAGCCAAAGGATTGTAGGGGATTTCATAGTAGTGTTGTAAAGGCGTTGGCAAAATGTGATTACTGATCGACTTTACCGAGTATGGGCATTTGCTCGGCATTCTTACTCCTAAAACAGGCAACCAAACCGGGAGACGACATGCGACGGCCCCCAAAGCTCCGCAGTGGTAGTGGGACAGCCGTTCGGCGTGGGCGGCCAACGGCTAAATCTGCTTTACAGAATGGGCAGATATGCTCACCATCGTTTCCGATGTAAGAGCAGGATGGACATGACTTGAGCATCGTATTCAAAATGAATGAATTCCTCTTAGAACCAGCGGCAGCATCGAAGAGCATTATCGACGTTTGACATACTGTGTTCTTGATGCATACAAGATAATCCCTATGCTGTCAAGAGCCCTGACACCTGAAATCTCTTTTAAAGATTTTCCATAATTGCCGAATCCGAGCTAAAATTGGCAATAATTTCTAAATTAATCTTTATCCGCCGAGGAATTGGTAATGCTTTATAAGATGCACTATTTCAAATTGAAATAAATCTCCGTTCCTATGTAGCGAAACGGGTCAATTGATCATTATCCCTGCTCGGACGCGAGTTCAGTCAGGCTGGAATAGAGGGTACGGAGTTCCTGGGAGGGGTCCGTGCGGAATTCGGTCTTGAGTTTGCGGGAATAATCGTCGAATAAGCGGACAAGTTTAGTCGTCTGTCGACGTCGGGCACTCACAATCAGCAACCCTCGAAGAGCTTCTTCGTCAAATTCATCCTGGGCAAGAAGCTTGTGACAAATACTTTCGACACGCTCGAGAAGTCCACGATCGAGTTCAGTTTGAATAAGCCGTATGGCCGCCGTCCGACGTAGGGTGGTCAGGCGAGTACGAAGGCCATCGAGCCAACTGCCATAAATCCCTTCCATAAAAAGACCACGGTCGGAAAGCTTCAGGATCTGTTCGTAATGGAATGTGATCGAAAAAAGCGCATTACGTTTTCGCGCCTGGCGGGATTCTGCATAATGCCGAATGATCATTTCACAATCCGTTTCAACGATCGGCCCCAGAACGTAACCATCTTCGTTCAGCAGGATCGAATCGGGCCCGCCAAGAAAAGCTCGTGCGCGTTTTATTGTTGTATAAAGAGCATTGAGAACGTTTGAACTATCGGAATCCGGCCACAGCAGATCGACCAATGTTTCCCGGGAGATCGCCCCTTTGCTCGTACGTCCGATGCGCGCCTCCATTGCCTCCGCACGTGCCGAAACCAGCAACGAAATAAGCTGTCGTACCTTCGTGTCGCGATCACGCGAACGAACCTCTTTGGTGTCCGGACTTTCATCGATGTCCTTCGACCGCTCGTCTATGGGTTCCGATAGAAGCGAACCGAATGTATACAGGCGGATCGTAGGCTTAATACTATTTTCGTTTACGATCGCACTACCGGTAACCAAGATCGATTGCGTCGTTTGCTCTCCTGCTCGACGTTTGGGAATAACCTCCTCGAACTCCTTTCGTATTTGCTCTACCAGGAGCGGCGCGTCCCATGAATCTGCGAGATCCATCATTTCCTCTACTCGTGCCGTTAGCTGAGCGCGAAGGGTCTGACGTTCGGCCTGTGAACGTGCTCGATTCTGCGAGAGGCGAAGCAACCGTGCCTCAGCTAACGCGAATCGCAGATAATACGGGTTTCGCTCGCGATAATCGCCTCGAACGAGCTCCGCCTCTTTACGAGCGTCCTCAAAACGGTTAAGTCCGGCATAGGCCATAATAAATGCCGTTCGAGCCGTTCGTTCAGCTAACCGATTTTCACCGGCTAATTGAATGCACGCGATCGCGACCGAAAGAGCTTCTTCGAAACGTCCGAGGCCGATCAAGGCTAACGCTTTTTCATTCTGAGCCCACGCTGCGAATGAGTCATGCTGATGACTGCCTGCCAATTGGATCGCTTCATCCGCAAATTCGAGGGCGGCATGATAACGGCCGAGAAAGTTCATAGCCGTTGCTCGCCCTTCGATGAGCGATATGCGTTGCAAAAGATTTGGCGATTGAGCTACAACACGCGCGTCCTCTACCAATATCGAAAGCTGTTGAGAGCACTCTTTGATCTTTTCTACTTCTTGCTGCACGCCTGCGATGATCATTCGCCATAGATAGCTCATGATCTCGACAAAGCGAATACCGTATCGGCGGCCATTGACAATACCAAGATCGCAATATTGGGTCGCAGCTTTTATATCTCCTTTGCCAAAGGATGCGAGCGCCGCTTCGAATAAGAACATGGTCTCTACGAGTGTATTGCCATGTTGCTTTGCGAGCGCCATGATCTGGCTCGTTAGTTCAGCAGCTTGTTCGTTTTGATCCTGCTTTAATTTGCTGGTAACAGCAACGCGGTAATAGAGCGAATACTCATCGAACCGAGAGTCGGCAAGCAAGCTCGCGATCGGCATTCCCTGCTCGATCAGAGCATCCGCCTCTTTAAATCGTCCGGTATTGAGAAGTGCTTGTACTTTCGTGCGAGCCAACAACGTCAGTAATCGGGCGCGTTCGAGATTCGATTCGGGTACTTCTTCTAATGCAGCTCGGGCTTCATTCGACCAGCGCTCGAACTCGGCATACGACGTTCGAGAGTGAAACAACAATGCTCGAAGTGTGGCGATCTTCCCTTTTACAATTCCTTTGAATCCTACAGAATAATGGGCGGCCGAACCAATAAATTTTTCAAGAACTGCGCCGTGTTCCAGATCTCGTTCGGCTTCGACGGTCGATCCGTTGCGGAAGAACGCTTCGACGAGCAGGCTATGAAGATCGATGAGGGCACCCATTGCATCTTCATTCAGGTCGGGCCCAAAGCGCCACGTGATCTCGTCACGCATAGGACGCATGCCCAGAAGCAACCGTAAACACTGTTGCGGCTCCTGCGACCAGATCGAACGAACGACGTGTGAGGCCCACACCAAAAAGTGCTCGACCCGCTTCGTTACATCGGGTGTCTTCGCCAAGGTGTACGGAGGGTCCGTAACCGTGAGAAACGCGCTGCTATATAGCGGTAAATGCTCTTGCCCGGCGATCCATACGATCGTGGTTATCAGATCGTGTTCATGTGCTACTGCATCTCGGGCGCTCTGAAGGATCGTCGTCCAAAAGTGAGCATGGGAAAATTCATAACACCATGCACCAGCGATCTCGGATTGTTGACGATTACCAGAATCGGCCGACGTGGAAAACGAAATAGAGGGCGTCGCCCGGCGTATGATCGATTTAAAGGTCAACAGATCGATCGCACGCTGAAACAGCTCATCGGAAATATCTCTTTCACCAAGTCGATGCTTAATGAGCGAGCGTAGCAAACGCACATCAAACTGCTCACCGAGTAAGGCGCCATGCATGGCAACAAGTTGCTCATGCTCGTTCAATCGCTCGATCTCGCGTTGGAATCGTGCCAGCACCTCTTGTTCGCCAGTATCTGCCGCTACGCCATCGAGCACGACCGTCCGGTCTTCCGCCCAATGACCGTGATCGTAGGTAAGCGCACCCATTGTAACTAACTGACGAAGCATAGTACGCAGGCTAAGAGGCCGCCCATCGGTACGCGCCTTTACCGCTTCGAGCATTTGTGCGCTTGGCTCGAGCACAAATAAGATCTGGAACAAACGGACAATTTCTTCAGAATCGAAGTCCGTTAAATTCATCACATCACTGGTACGCTCTTCCCGGAGAGCGATCTCCCGAATAAGATGCTCGGAGGATCGGCGTTGGCCTGAGGGCGAAGCGGAATCGCCATTAGAAGTATTCGTCGATCGCCCGGTGCGCTCAGTAAGAACGACAAATTTTGAGGAGGAGCTAAGACCGAGAAAGAACTGGTCAAAGAGTGGAAGATCGTCCATATTATGGATGTCTTCCAATATGAGCACGAGTGGAAAGCGGCGCGCGATCTCGTTAAAAGAATCGAGCAGGACTTGTAAGGGCGGTGGCCCCGCTTCGCGCTTCAATATTCCACCGAGCAATCGGTCTTCTCCACTGCCGACCGCAAGATGGTCCTGGCGCAGCAAGCCAGCACTCCGCAGATATTGCTTTAGGTTCTCATGCTGAGCGAGGCATGCATCGAATGCGTTAATAATGGGCGTAAGAGCGGCGACGTTGCCCTCTAAATATCGAGCATGGACGATGATGCACGTCTCACCGTATTCTTCGGCCAATTGCTCTTCAAATTCACGGACGAGCCGCGTTTTACCGCCCCCGGATTCAGCCGAAATTAAGGTGTATTTCGACTCGCCTTCTTCTAAAAATTCTCGAAAAAGATTCTGCAAACGGCGAAGCTCCGCCTCCCGCCCGACAAACGGCAGAATGTTCTGGTTAAGATATCGATGGCAAAGGGGATTCATAGCCACTTTTATTGGGCTTCGATGCGGACATATTCGAACATCGTGCTTCGCACCGACAAATGCAAAGCCGCCCAATGCGAACTAAGCTGAGACGTAGCGGGACAACCCGCCAAATAGCTCAATCACTCCCAAAAACGAAAAGGCTCAGGTTGTAAAACCTGAGCCTTATAATATCTTCAAAAACGATCACTCGCTCGGTACTCGAAGTGCGTAGAAATGAGAATCGCCTTTCGAGTCGGTGACCATGAGTCCCATTGCCTTGCCTTTATTGGCATTTACAATTCGCTCAAAGTCGCTGGCGTTCTTCACTTTTTGGTGAGCAGCCTCCGTAACAACAGCACCGCGCGGCAACGCACGATCGAAAGCCTCCGAAGCCGGCTGAATATCGGTGATCATTACCCCATTCGATACATGAAATTTATCCTTCTCTTCCGGGGTCAGAGTGCGCACCGTCATTCCGATATTATCAAGCGTTGCGGTCGACTTGCTGGCCGATTCCTCGGTCGATTGCTCTTCGTCTGAACCGGTATCATTGGAAGCAACTTCATTCGCTTCTGGTCGCGGCTTCAGCGTTACGGTCTTTTCCAATTCTTTACCATCGCGCCAGATACGGAGCGTAACATGATCGCCAGCATGATGCATTGCGATCAGGCTTTGGAGTTGGTTCGACTCGTCAACTTCACGACCATCGACCGAAAGAATAACGTCGTTCTCTCGCAGACCTGCGGCTTCACCAGCGCCACCCTTCGTGACCTGATCGATACGTACGCCGCGCGGACGGTCAAGACCTAATGCCTGAGCTTCCGTCTGATCGACGCCCTTGATCGTTACACCAATGTAACCCCGGTTGACTTTACCGGTCTTGATAAGATCCGTTACAACTTCTTTCGCAAGGTTGATCGGGATCGCAAAACCATATCCCATCCAAGTACCAGTCTGCGACGCGATCGCGGCATTGATACCGACGACCTCACCACGGATATTGAACAATCCACCACCGGAGTTACCAGGGTTGATCGCGGCATCCGTCTGGATGAAATTGGAGATGCCATAATTGTTCGTCTCACTCCGATCGAAAATATTTACCGGACGACCGAGCGACGAGATAATACCTTGTGTCACCGTCGACTCGAGTCCCATCGGATTGCCAACAGCGAAGACCATCTGGCCTACCGCAATGTCATCGGAATTACCGAGTGCAGCCACCGGAAGCCCGGTCGCATCGATCTTGATAACGGCTAGGTCGGTCGTTGGGTCGGTGCCGATCACACGAGCGTCGAAGACTCGCTTATCGGTCATCTTCACCTGCACGCCACCTTTTTTCGCGGCATCTTTTACGACGTGGTTATTCGTAAGAATATATCCATCGGTAGTAATGATGACGCCGGATCCAATGCCCTCCTCAGGACCTTGCTGAGGCATATGGAATTGGAATGGCATGCCCTCGTCATCTCCATTATCACCAAATCCGAAAAAGTGGAATGGATTATTTTTATCGTTCTTCGAGATCTTGGGCGCTTCGGTCTTGACGTTGATCTGGACGATCGTTGGCTGTACGGCCTTCGCAATGGCGACAAAGGAGCCGTTTAAATTTGCTATCGTAGCATCGTTCGGCAGCGAAGGCAACGGGCCACCGAGGGATGGGTCGCTGGCGCCAAAGGCGAGGTTCATTCCCTTCCAGCTACCGAACCCGGTAACGAGCGTTGCTCCGAATACCAATCCGAGCACGACTAAAAAAATCGCTGCTATATATGGACGTTTTCGTAACATTATCTTCCTCTTCTATAAACTTCTAAACTTCTTTGAGAGTACGGATGAGTAACGTGTACCGAGTGATGGAGTTTCACAGAGCACTGTGATACACATTACCCCAATCTGTGGCAGTTTTCTAACGTAACTCCTAAATTCATGTTTCGCACCAGAATTCAGGTGAATGAAGATAAATCCGGGGAACAGGCGTGCTAACGGCGAGCCACCTTCGGGTGACTCGTCAATTCCAAGAGAAAAATAGGTTTATGCTTCGTGTTCTGGGATCGAAGCGGCAGGAGGTGCCTCGGGAATACGCGCCTGCGTTTCCGGAGCGATAGGAAGAGGAGTAGCTGGCGCCGGCTGTGCCTGGCTTGCAGGGATCTTTAGCTCCGCATGTAATGGCTCTGCAGCTTCACGCAATTTTGCTTGCAGGCCATCTTTAACACCGGTCATTGCTTCCAACGGCTCTTTCATCGCCGTCTTGACCTGTGTTTCGATGCCGGCCTTCGCATCGTTAAATTTACGAATGCCTTTTCCTAAGCTTTGGGCAAGTTCGGGTATCTTCTTTGGTCCGAAGAAGATAAGTATTACCAGCAAAATAAGGAGGATCTCGCCTCCCCCGACATTTTCAAACACAGTAGTGCTATATGCTATAATGCTGAGCGTAATATACTACTCCTCATGCTAAGCACTCAGCACTTAGCAGCGAGGAGATTTTTACGCTTTTGGCGAACTTGGCGCTTCCGGGGCCTTTGCGGCTTCGTCTCCGCCTTGCGTTGCACGCTTGAATTCGTTAATGCCCTTACCGAGGCCGTGCATAAGCTCCGGTATCTTCTTGCCGCCGAAAAGGACCATAATGATAAGGACGATGATCAGCAGTTCAAACGGGCCTAAATTGCGAAACATGTATCGGTTCTCCTAGATAAATGGATGATCCTGCTTCTATAAATTCCACTGGACCATAAAGAGGAGTACGACATATAGCGACGACATCCTCTTCAAGTTCATCGAACTGGCCTAATGGAGAGAAGGTTCGTGAGCGTCCTGTAATTTGCGAAAATGGTTTTTCGTTGCGATCAACGCCCGAGAATCCATTTATCGCCGTGAGGGCTATATCGGTAAACTTTGATCTTGTGCGAGCGAGGTATTGCCTTTGCCCCGGCAAAAAGAATGACCACTACAGCAAGAGCAAGTAGTATGAAGAGAACAGCTTGAATGATAATTCCTACGTCCATAAAAGCCTTTGAGTGCTAAGATCTATTTAAGCAACAGTTTCTGTAACAGTAAAATATTCGCGGAGGCTTTCGAATATTTTGAGTCCATCGGCGCTACCGAGTATATGTTCGCAGGCGCGCTCCGGATGAGGCATGAGTCCCATGACGTTGCCTTCTTTATTAATAATGCCCGCAATATTATTCAGTGAGCCATTCGGGTTTGCCTCGCGAACGACCTCACCGTGTGCAGTGGAATAACGGAAAACGACCTGATCGTTAGCTTCGAGATCGGCAAGGACGTCCGCATCTGCAATGTAGTTGCCTTCCCCATGAGCGATCGGAATGCGAATAACCTCGCCGCGTTCCAGTTCGCTCGTGAAGCGAGTATTATCACGCTCCACTTTCAGATACACCTCTTTACAAGCAAACTTCAACGACTCATTACGAATGAGCACACCAGGCAGCAACTCGCTTTCACAAAGCACCTGAAAGCCATTACAAATACCGAGCACAGTACCACCGTCCTTCGCAAAACGGATAACATCTTTCATTACCGGAGAGAACCGGGCGATAGCTCCGGTGCGAAGATAATCTCCGTACGAAAATCCGCCGGGAAGGATGACGAGGTCGACGTCTTTGCCGATCGACTCTTCCTTGTGCCACACGAACTCTGTATCCGGCTGGCCCAGCACGTTCTTCACGGCGTGCATCGCGTCATGATCGCAGTTCGAACCAGGAAAAACGATTACTCGAGTTCTCATGCGATCTCTGGTTCGACCGTGGAAAGGACCGGTGTTTCTGAAACGCGGATAACCGAGAAGGTCTCCATGATAGGATTCGCAAGGAGCTTCGCACTGGCGCTTTCCGCGATCTCACGCGCCGCTTCCGGCGAACCGGCGTTAATGGTAAGCCGCATTAGCTTTCCGACGCGAGTATTTTCTATTTCCTTAAAGCCCAGTGAATCGAGCGCATGCTCGATAGCTTTTCCCTGAGGATCCAGGATCGCTTCCTTACGCTCTATGGCGATGTAAACGTAGTATTTCATTAAGTAACGAGCAATGGCGGGAGTAATATTTATACCCGCTATATTCCAAAAGTCGATTCTTCTTCTCGGTCCAGTGCCTCTTCGTCCAGCAGCGCTGAAGCTCGACGCTCGCGGATCAACCGGCTGATCCGCTCGACGATCGACCGCACGATTCCAAATACAACGAAGAGAACAAAGAGCGGAAAGATCGCGCTCCCTCGCGTTACGATGGCAAGGATTACCCCCGCAAAGTAGATCCCAAACTTGAATGGATGGGCGGTTATCTGTTTGAGCGAGGGCTTCGGTACCGTATCGTATTTTACGGTGCTCACCATCATGATCGACGCTCCGATCGTCACCACATACATCCACGGGTCGGTGAGCCGGTCGGCTGGCGAAAGAGCGAGATGATGGAACGTCACGTAAGACACAATGAGGATCGCAGACGAAGGGATAGGCAACCCTCGAAAATAGTCCTTATCGAATCCTACCAATTGCACGTTAAATCGCGCAAGACGAATTGCGCCAAGCATTGCCGGGAGAGCGGCGAGAATGAGACCGATCCCTGAAAGTTGGTAAAAGAATGCCTTATAAACGATCGCACTCGGAGCCACACCGAAGGTCACAATATCCGCGAGGGAATCCAGTTCGACGCCAAACTCGCTCGACGATCGGGTCAGACGAGCCATGAGGCCATCGAGCATGTCGAAGATGCCGCCCATGACCACGAACCATCCGGCCGAAACGAAATCACCATCGATCATCGCGGTCTTCATCGCCACAAACCCCGAAAAGAGGTTCATGATAGTGAAGAGACTGGGAATGATCGAGCGTGCTCGCGCTCGGCGTTTTGTCATTGCGTCTGACCTGTGTTTGAAAATTTTGCCAGGACCGTTTCGCCCGCTCGAACAACGTCTCCGACCTTAGTTATTATCCGGGCCTCTTTCGGAATATAAAGATCGACTCGTGACCCGAACTTGATCATGCCGAAGCGTTCACCGACTTTCAGTGTGTCGCCCGCTTTTACCGGACAAACGATACGCCGGGCGATGTAGCCTGCCACTTGTGCGAACAATATTTTATGACCGTTGCTATACAGGCCGATCATTGCCCGCTCGTTACGATGAACCGCAGCACTATCGTGCGCGACCAGGAATTCTCCTTTGATGTATTTGAAGTACTCGACCACACCAGTCATCGGAGACCGATTTACATGAACATCGAGCGGAGACATAAAAATGGAAACAAGAGTAACGGGGCCTTTAATAAACTCTGGCTCTGTAGCGTCTTCGATCAACACTATCTTACCATCGGCCGGACAGACGATGAGGTCCTGAAGGGGCTCACCATTCGCCTGAATAGTGCGGTCCGGATCGCGAAAAAAATTAAGCGAGAATACACAGATAAATACAGCGACGGCGATCAGCAGATACTTGATCCACACCTCATCGGTCCAGATCGCGAGTCCGATCAAGACGATCGTGATCACAAGAACCGCTAAAAGAACATCTGTGCCGTAACGAGTCAGCCCCATCAGTGAAAGTAGTGAGTGAAAAATGGAGAGTTCTTCACTCTCCATTCTCCACTCAGCAATTTTAATTATACAGTCTCGTTAACTCGGCGCAACATTTCTGCGTACGCTTCTTCTACGCCGCCAAGATCCTGACGGAAGCGGTCCTTATCGAGCTTCTTGCGAGTTTCGGCATCCCAGAAACGGCAGGTATCGGGTGAAATTTCATCGCCGAGAAGGATCTCGCCTTTATGGCGACCAAACTCGAGTTTGAAGTCCACCAGCAGAATTCCACGTTTGCGGAAAAATGCCCTCAGGATGTCATTGATCTTTAGCGCCGTGTGACGAATGTGATCGATCTCGTCTTCCGTTGCGAGTTCGAGCGCCAGGGCGTGGCTATCGTTAATAAGCGGATCGCCGAGGGCATCGTCCTTATAGGAAAATTCAAAGGTCGGCTGTTTGAACTCCTTACCCTCTTCGGCACCATAGCGCTTACAGAACGAGCCGGCAGCGATGTTGCGCACGATCACTTCCAGTGGCACGATCTCCAGCTTTTTTACAAGCATATCGGTCGGAGAAAGCTGCTCGACAAAGTGGGTGTGAATTCCACTCGCCTCGAGCATCTTGAACAGCGCACTGGACATGGCGCAGTTCACTTCTCCTTTATGAGCCCAACTTCCCTTTTTAAGAGCATTGAAGGCCGTCGCGTCGTCCTTGAATTCCTGGATCACCAGATCGTCCGAACCAACGACTGTAAAGAGTTTTTTCGCTTTGCCTTCGTAAAACTGTTTTCCTTTTTCTGCCATAAAGATTCTAAAAGTAACTCTGTAAAAAAGTACGACGGATACCTAAACGCGTATTAGCCGTAAACTATCACTCGAGTTCTCCACAAACATTAATCTGCTTAAGCCTATTGGAAAAGCCCCACAAAAGCTCCCAGGCTAAATAGCAGCCCCGAGCCGTTAATACCATTAAAGGCCGTCGTGCTACCTAAGCCGACGCCCTGATCGTAGGTCCAGGTGCCCATCGACGTTCCCTGATACGCGGCCGTTAGCCGGAACATCAGGTAACCCACCGGCGAATACTCGAACTGAAGCTGCGGCATATATAAAAAGAAGTTCGAAGAATACGTGTGGGAAGTGTAGGGCTGATACGGCGGATTAAAATCGTTAGCAATATTAAATTCGCCGACACGATTACGCGCCTGACGGGCAAAGATATTTACTGCACCATACCCTAATGCTACGCCCGGCACAATGTGGAAGCGGCCCGTCCGTAATGGTAAAACGTAATCGAGTGTAAGAGCCGCGTAGCCGACCTGATAGGTAAGAAACCGATTAACCGTATCGACCTGATTGAGAACGGTATCGATACAGCCGCAATCAGTACTGGTGCCGCTATAGCCCATGCCACCAACACGGAAGTTCTTGATCCACGGGATCGTTACGAAGCCTTGACCGCCGAACATCCACACCTGCTCACGATAATTCTTGCCAACGAAAGGTTGCGCAAAATTCGAATTGAATCCGCTGAAGTCGGGCTTGAAGAAGGCACCGAGGAATCCGCCACCGACGGAAAAGAATGTGGGTGGACCTTTATCTTCTTCCTGGTACAGCTCTTCATCGTTCCAGTGCGTCGTATCGCGTTGAATTTGCGCTATCGCATGGCGCGGCATCATAGCCAGAGCTATAAGAACGATCGCCGCAGAGATTCCAAGTCTTCCGATGAGATTCATTGCGTATGGTTGTTTCGTTAAAAGAAGTGTAAATTTTAGGCAACGGCGACTAAAAATTGAGAGAAAAGCCGGTTGTCGCTCGTTACCCGATACTCATCACTCGTTACTTGCTACAAATTTACGAATATCCAGCCTAACTGATTCGGTCGAATGACAGAAGCCCCAACAACCCATGCGCCAAACTCGGCCGTTCAGGAACGTCTTTCTCGCCCGGAACGGGGCGATCGACTGGAAGTAACCACCGATTCCCTTGCTTTTGAAGGCAAAGCCGTCGCTCGTCGACATGATGGATACGTTATTTTCGTCGAGGGTGCTCTTGCTGAAGAGCGGGTTCTGGTCGAGATTCGAAAAGCTAAATCGAATTTTGCTGAAGCTCGGCTGGTGGAAGTCATCGCTTCGGGTCCGGACCGGCGCCCAGCTCTCTGCCCTTATTTCGGGATCTGCGGCGGATGCGCACTGCAGCACTTGAATTACGAAGCGCAACTCAACTGGAAGAAGTTGCAGGTCCGCGATCTATTCGAACGGGTTGGCAAGATTGCGAGTCCTCCTCTCCGCGATGTGCTGGCAGCGCGAGATGAATATCACTATCGCAATAAAATGGAGTTCTCGTTCTCCGAAGAACGATGGCTCCTGGATGAGGAAATCGCCTCCGGTGATGTGCAGGACCGTTTTGCAGTCGGCCTCCACGTTCGAGAGCGTTTTGATCGAGTGATCGATACGCAGGTCTGTTTCCTTCCAAAACAGGTCGTAACGGATATCGTAAATTTTACGAGGAAGTTTGCGCGAGATAATGAGCTTGGGGTTTATTCGCCCGGCTCCGGCAGACGCGCACCTGCGAGCACCCCAGATGAAACTTCCTCCAATGCGTCCCTTGAAAACTCAACCGGACTTCTCCGCTTCCTGGTCGTTAAGACCAGCTACTCGACTGGCGAGATAATGGTCAACCTTGTCACGAGCCGCGATGAGCCGACCGTGATGGAGCAATACACACGTGAGCTTATTGCTGCTATCCCTGGCATCACAACAGTAGTTAACAACGTAAACCAGCGAAGAGCACAGGTGGCCGTCGGCGATTTCGAAAAAGTATATCACGGCGATGGCACTATCCGCGATTGGATCGGTAAGGCCTCCTTTAGAATCTCAGCAAACAGCTTCTTCCAATCGAACACACCACAAGCCGAGCGATTATACGAAATAGCTGCAGAATTCGCTGAGCTAAAACCGGACGATCGCGTTTGGGACCTCTATTGTGGCACCGGCACCATATCGCTCTTTGTCGCAGACAAAGTAAAGTCCGTGCTCGGCATAGAACTCGTGGAAGCGGCTATTGCCGATGCGCGCTCCAATGCCAAAGCGAACGGAATAAAGAACGTCGAGTTCATAGCGAGCGATCTAAAAAAGGCGGTCACGTCTCCCCCTCCTTTAGAAGGAGGGGGCGGGGGGTGGTCATCACCGAATGTTCTCATAATCGATCCACCCCGGAGCGGCATGCACCCGGATGTCATTCGAGAGATATTAAAGCTGGCACCCGAACGCATCTCCTACATTAGCTGCAACCCTGCGACACAGGCGCGAGACGTAGCCTTACTTTCGGAAGGCTACGAGTTGCTCGATCTCCAGCCTGTCGATATGTTCCCACAAACGTATCATATCGAGTGTGTAGCGAAATTGAGAAGGAAATAGCTAAGCGATTAATACTACGTATTTTTGTAATAATGACCCAATTCGAAACTGCACAGAAGCACAACGCCGAGCTTAACGCCTTTCTCGAGATCTTTGACGAGAATCCATTCCCATCGCACGAAGGTCCGCTCTCTAATATGACCGTCGCAGTGAAGGATGTGCTCGCTCTGAAAGATGCACGACTCACCTGTGGCTCTAAATTCCTGGAGAATTTTCATTCCCTGTATACGGCAACCTGCGTTGAACGCCTCATCGGAGCAGGCGCTCGCATCGTCGGCAAAACGAACATGGACGAATTTGCAATGGGATCGTCCAACGAAAATTCGGCCTATGGATTAGTAAAGAATCCGTGGGATAAAACGCGGGTGCCGGGTGGCTCCAGCGGTGGTAGTGCTGTTGCAGCAGCGATCGGCGCATGTAATGTTGCCCTCGGGACTGATACCGGAGGCTCTATCCGACAGCCGGCGGCTTTCTGTGGAGTGGTGGGACATAAGCCGACCTACGGTCGCATTTCACGGTACGGACTAACGGCATTCGCATCGTCGTTCGATACCGTCGGTACCTTTTCACGCACGTTGGAAGATGCAGCGAAGTCGCTTGAAGTGATGTCCGGCTTCGACGAGATGGACTCGACCAGCGCGAAAATAGATGTGCCGAAATTCTCTCAGGCTCTTTCGCGCAGTGTAAAAGGACTTCGCATCGGAATCCCAAAAGAATACTTCGGTGAAGGTATCGAGCCCGATGTTCGGAAGCTCATTGAAGACGCAAAAAAGAAATTGCAAGCAAAAGGCTGCGAGATCGTGGACATCTCATTGCCGCACACCAAATACTGCGTTGCCGATTATTACATCCTCACCACTGCAGAGGCATCGAGCAATCTTGCTCGCTTTGATGGCATTAGATATGGTCGCCGCGCAATTCCCCCTCCTTTAGAAGGAGGGGGCAAGGGGGTGGTTTCCCTTGAAGATACCTATCGGCATTCCCGTTCAGAAGGTTTTGGTCGCGAAGTCAAGCGGCGGATAATGCTGGGTACGTACGTACTCTCGGCCGGATATTATGATGCGTATTACAAGCGCGCTCAGAAGGTGCGTCGGCTCATCACACAGGATTTTATCGCCGCATTCGAGAAGTGTGATGCTCTGCTTACTCCCACGACGCCGACCACCGCGTTTAAGATCGGAGAAAAGCTGAGCGATCCTCTTGCCATGTATCTTAACGACATTTTTACCGTAAGCGCGAATATTGCTGGTGTACCGGCGATGAGCGTTCCGGTCGGCCTCGACAGTACGGGCCTGCCGGTCGGCGCTCAACTAATCGCTAAGCACTTCGATGAAGAAACATTATTCGCGCTCGGTAAAGAGATCATGGAGCAACTGCCCTACTCTTCTATCGAATAGCACAAGATCATAAAGGAGTCACCCATGTCGCCTGACTCCGCTCAATTTTCTCTTCCACACGTCGTCATTCTTGGCGCGGGCTTCGGCGGAATGAACGCTGCGTTCAAGCTGCGCCATGCACAATGCCGCGTTACGATCATCGACCGCAGCAACCACCATCTCTTTCAGCCGCTCCTCTATCAGGTAGCCACCGCCGGGCTTTCGCCAGGCGAAATTGCTGCACCGATCCGGCATATTCTTCGCGGCAAGAATATCGAAGTCCTCATGGCTGAGGTCCAAGGGGTCGATACAGAAAAGAAACGGGTTCTGCTCGAAGCCAATCGAACGGTTGAATATGATTATCTCATCGTCGCAACCGGTTCACGGCACAGCTATTTTGGCCATAATGAATGGGAAGAATTCGCGCCGGGCTTAAAGTCCATTGCGGATGCGACGAAGATCCGTAAGCAGTTACTGTGTGCTTACGAAGAAGCAGAGCTGGAAACGGATGCAAATCGTAGAACCGAACTTTTAACAGTCGTTATCATTGGCGCAGGACCTACGGGTGTTGAAATGGCCGGCTCTATCGCTGAACTTGCCAAAAAGGGATTGCATCGGGAATTCCAAAATTTCAATCCGGAGCGGACGCGGGTCATTCTTATTGAAGCCGGATCTCGAGTATTAGCTCCCTTTCCTGAAAGTCTATCGGAATCTGCAGCTAAGGAATTGCAGACGTTAGGCGTCGAGATCAGAGTTAATTCTCGGGTGCAATCTGTGACCAACAATGAGGTAAGTCTCGATGGTGAACACATTCGGGCCGCCACCATTATCTGGGCGGCTGGAGTACAAGCATCGCGTGCCGCCAAATGGTTGAATGTAGACACAAATGATAAGGCAGGACGTGTACCGGTTGACAAATTCTTAAATATTGCCGGTCATCCAGAGATATTTGTGATCGGTGATACGGCGCTCGCCTTAGACAAAGATGGCAAACCACTTCCTGGCGTTGCTCCGGTGGCGATCCAACAAGGGAAGTATGTTGGGAAGCGCATTACGGGAATGTTACAAGGTAAAGCACAAGACAAGGCATTCCATTATTTCGACAAAGGTCTTCTTGCCGCTATCGGTCGAACCTACGCCGTGGCACATGTTGGAAAGCTAAAGATCTCCGGCTGGCCGGCATGGCTTGTTTGGGTATTCGTCCACATTGCTTATCTTATCGGCTTTCGTAATCGCGTACTCGTGCTAACCGAGTGGGCCTGGGCTTACACAACGTATCAGCGAGGCGTGAGGCTGATCGTGGAGCAAAAAGAATAATGAGCGGAGAGTGATGGGTAAAGGATTAGCCCAGAAAGTGCACCTTCACCATATTCGTATGGCTCACCTGGAAAATAGGATGACCGGCAGTAATAACGATCCAGCCGCTGTTACCGACTAGGCCTTCGCGTTGAACGTCGCGGACCATGTTCTCCAGCGTTTGGTCGAAGCTAAGCACCTGCTCGAGCTTCAGCGGGACGATACCGTGATAGAATGCCATCCTCCGAAGCACCGCCTCTTCCGTTGACATTCCGACCACTAATTTCGAGAACCGATATTTTGCAACGGCACGTGCACTACGTCCCGAAAGGGTAGCACAAATGATCGCCTGAGCGTTCACTTCTTCCGCAAGAACACAAGCCGCGCGCGCTACGGAGTCCGTGGCATATTCTGCTTCTTCGTGCGGTAGAACAAAATCGCGTTCAACTCGAACATAGCCGCTCCGCTCCGCAGAAAGTACGATCTCTCGCATAGTAGTCACCGCTTCCACCGGATACGCACCAGCACCCGTTTCGGCAGAAAGCATCACACAGTCCGATCCATCGAACACGGCATTAGCAACGTCACTCGCCTCGGCGCGGGTTGGCCGAGGATGCGAGATCATCGATTCCAGCATCTGTGTCGCTGTAATGACAGGAATACCACGAGCATTCGCGAGATCGACCAACCGCTTTTGGATCGGCGGTACCCGTTCGAGCGGCATTTCAACGCCAAGATCGCCGCGAGCGACCATGATCATATCCGTCTCGGCAAGAATATCCTTGATGTTCTCTACCGCTTCCGGCTTTTCGATCTTCGCAATGATCGGCGTGGAAGAATCATTAAGTTCTGTCAGGAGGAATTGCCGTAGTTCACGAATATCCTCGGCTCGGCGCACAAAGCTCAGCGCTAACGCATCGACTCCGATCTTCTGTACCGCAAAACGAACGATCTCTTTGTCATGATCGGTGAGCGTAGGAATGCGCAGGACCGTTGCCGGAAAGTTAATACCCTTATGGCTCTTGAGTATTCCCCCGGTTTTTACGGTTGCGACAATTTCGGTCGGAGAAACGATCGACTTAACGACGAGTTCGATCGAGCCATCGTCCAGTAAGACCGGATGACCTGGCCGTACATCGACACCCATATATTGATAGGAGGTCGTAATGCGCTCGGTCGTAGTGTGCACTTCTGGGTCGTAGGCGAGCACGACATCGCTGCCAGCGACGAGCAATACACCGTTCGGGTCGGCAACATCGCCGGTGCGGATCTTCGGGCCGGGTAGATCGGCAAAGATGGCGATATGCTCGCCCAGCCGTTCGCTTGCCGCACGGACCTTCATCGCGACGTCGAGGTGAACCTCGGGCGTGGCATGCGAAAAATTCAGCCGCGCGATATCCATCCCGGCTAAAATGAGTTTTTCGATGATCTCTTCGGTCGCGCTGGAGGGGCCGAGGGTGGCGACGATCTTAGTCTTCGGTTGAAGCATGGGAAAGTGCTAAGTGCGGCGTGCTAAGTGATGAGAGCTAACGGATCGGTGAGATCCAGAACGTAGCACTAAGCACTTAGTACTCAGCACTGTGAGTGTGGGCAATACAGGATTCGAACCTGTGACCTTTTCCATGTCAAGGAAACGCGCTAACCAACTGCGCCAATTGCCCCTGGTTTTGCTCGTTTGAGCGCCGTGTCAACAGAGAGGTATCCGATAGCGGTTCCGACCGGTATTCGATAAAACAAAACAGCCGGCGCATCTGCACCGGCTGTTCCAATTCTCTCACTTCACAACAATTATGAATGTTGCCGCAAAGTTATTCAAATGCTGCCGCTACGTTACTTAAATGCAGCCGCTAAGTGGCTTGCTTCGTCGAGAACGCTGTACGCCTTTTGGTACTGGCGGTCATTCTCGAGAAGGATACGATAACGAACTTCATTACCAAAGATCTGGCGTCCGATATCCGCACGGAGTACGACCGCGATCCATGGACGATCGATATTGAACTGGGCCATATCGACATCGACCTTCTTATCCTTCGCGCGGCGAAGAATATCGTTGAACATCGCATCCGTGATATGGAAGTTCTTCACGAAATAGTCCGCATCGCCCTGCTTTTTGATCTGCTCGATGTGCTGGGCGACATAATCTTCCGAGAAATCGCTGAGCACGCCTGCTGCCCAGATCTTCTTCGTCGCCTGCTGGATCGTATCATTACGGACAATGAAATCCGGCGTGATACCGCCACCGCCATAGATCGTGCGGCCTGCCGCTGTTTTATACTTCGGTCGCGAGGTATCCGTTGAATTCACGTCATAGGAATGTGAATAATTATCCTCGTCCTCATCAGCGGCGGCGCTGGCCATTGCATTATTCTTCAGGTAATGGCCACCTTCGTACGGCTTCTGGATCGAGCGGCCGCTCGGCGTATAATAACGCGAGATCGTAAGACGAACGGCGCTCCCATCAGGAAGCGGATACTGGCGCTGCACGAGGCCTTTACCGAACGTCGTCTGTCCGACGATAAGAGCGCGATCGAGATCCTGGAATGCACCGGATACGATCTCACTGGCGCTGGCCGAACCATTATCCACGAGCACGACCAGTGGCGTCTTCTCATACTGGTCACCCGGATGCGACGTTAAGTTATCATCGAATTGAGATGCACGACCCTTCGTGTATACGATCGTCTTATTGCCACCGATAAACTCATCGGCGATACGGACGGCTTGCTCGAGATACCCACCGGGGTTGCCGCGAAGGTCAAGGATAAGACGCTGCATACCTCTCGAACGAAGGTCGTTCAATGCTTCCATTAACTCGTCGTAGGTCGTGCCGGCAAAGCGGCCCACATCGACATAACCGGTCGTCGGATCGACCATAAAGTGCGCCATGACACTCACGATCGGAATGACATCACGCGTGATCGTAAAGTCGATCGGCTGCGCCTCACCGTAGCGCACTACACCAACCGTAACTTTTGTACCCTTCGCACCACGAAGTTCTTTACGAACATCATCTTCTTTAAGCTTTACAGCATTATGTCCGTCGATCGATACGATCTTATCGCCCGCGCGAATACCAAGCTGATCGCTGGGGCCCCCAGGAATGGGCGCATCGACTGTGATCGTATCATGAACGATCGTGAATGTTACGCCGATACCTTCGAACTTGCCCTGGAATTGCTCGTCCTGTTCCTTGACATTTTTCGGCGGCATATACACCGAGTGCGGATCGAGTTTGCCGAGCAAACCGGTGATAGCTGCATCGTTAAGATCGTTGAGATCGACCTTATCAACATAATATGACTGGACCAAACGCATGACATCGCTGTACTTCTGGACCTGCTCCAGAACATTGTCATCGCTAAAGGCACGCTCGATACGAGTGCCCATGAGTGCACTTACGACAACAAGGACGGCTCCGGCAAGCGCGAGGCGACGTGGGTTATAGAAGAGTTTTTGCATAGAACGGAGTGATAAACTTAACTGGGCTTTCCTTCGGTTCGGGCGGCTGGCTCTCGCTCCCTCATACGCAACGGACCGCTGGTGCTGGTTATGGTTACTGTTTGCTCTGTGGTACGCTATTTAATAATTACAGGTTTCGTGCAAGGCGTATGCCGAACCTTACATCCGATTCATTCGCAACATATTAAATGTGCCCTACAGCTATAGCAACATGGCCCACTTTTGCGAAAGTTCGGAGACGTACCGACGACTGATAGAATCAACCGCATTTTGCGCAGGAAGAGTGCGGTTCTCTGCCGTTAATTCTTACTAACCCTCTCGGGGTAACGTCGTTCGGTCTGTAGTATGGAGCAAAAGTCCCGTCAGGCACGCAGCTTGCACCTTTCTTAAGACACAACCAGAGAGGCCCAATATGCCACAGACAGCACCTTCAACACCCTACCCCAATCCCGGGCATCCGACACCAGATAATCCCAGCCATCCACAGCCTCGGCCGGCAGCACCACCCGATCAACCCGGCACCGTGCCACAACCATCACCCAATCCGGGGCCGGTCAATCCGATGCCACAGCCGCAACCCGCACCGCCACCGATGCAGGGATTTCAGAACCGGGATTACACTGACTGAACCTGGATTACACGGATTAGATGGATTTGTTGGATAAGAAAAAGAGCGGACACGACCTAGTCATTCGTTGCCACGGCGTTTTCCATCGTCGACAATCCTAAAAACTCCAGCCAAGATTTAAATTTAGCAATAATCCAAGTGTACTGCCACTTACTGTTGCGGAATTAGAATTATTATCGGTCGCAGTGGCCGAGACGAATTCTGGTCCGGCGCCGATCGCAAGGTCGAGGGTCAATCCATAATCCGCAATGTACTTATAACCGATAAACGGCGCGATCATAAGTCCTCTGCCTGCGGCCGAGACATTCGAACCCTGCACGTTACTCGATCCGAGATGCGCATAGTATAATTCAACGCCGGTCTGAAGTGCATGCTCAAATGAGCCAATCAGATAATATCTCCAACTCCCTCCAATCGTGAACGCAAAAAAGCCATCGTATGAACCGACCCCTGCAATCCCTTCGAGTCCGATCTTATTTGTCATTCGTTTTTCAAACGTCCCTTCGACGATCGGAGAAATGAGTTTGATCGGTGCGATCGTGATCGAAAAATCGTGAGTAATTTCTGACGAAGAGTGGTGCGGTTGAGCGAAGATACGCGATACTGAAACGATGGAAATAACAACCGCAACCAGTATGGACTTGGACATCATAACATAAATTGTTAAAGACAGGGACCGAAAGATGAGAGCAAAGATGATTTTTCATCTTTTCGTCGTTCATCCCTCCTCACTCAAATTGTCGGGGCGACACGATTCGAACGTGCGACCCCCTGCTCCCAAAGCAGGTGCGCTACCAGCTGCGCCACGCCCCGTGGTAGGACAGGCTTTAGCCTGTCACCGCCTTCGAAGAAGGCGAGACCAAAACGCTACTTAAGACAAATCGTTTCGAAGAATTTCGGGCAGCAGATATCCTTCTTCCCCATCCCATTCTAAGTGATGAATAGCCACGATGGCATCGCGATTCACCGGACCAAAAACGTGGGGATAGAAGCGGCCGTTTTGCATTGCATCCTCATACTTTACTTCGGGTACCAGCCGGGCTTCATCGATCTCGAGGAGCTGCATCTCCTCACTATAGGGCTCGAGGAAATTCGCCACATCGAGCACCTGATCGAGTGTCGAGCAGTGGATGAAGCCCTCGCTTTCGAGCGTGGGCAACACAAGTGCATCCCCGCCGAGATACTGATCCAAATTCGATTGAGTGATGAAATGATAAATGTGAGCCATATCAAACTTAAACAGCAACCTCGACTTCGTATGTAGGAAGGAACAATTGATAGCCCAGTCCTTTGCGGGTTTCAACACAACCTTTAATTGCGTCCTGGATCATAGAGAGAGCTTCCTCGAAACTATCCGCTCCAGTCACACACCCGGGAATACTCGGACATTCAGCCGCATAAGCATCATCCTCATCCTGATAAACTTGCACTTGGAATTTCATACTTTATACCTCATACTTCTTACTTTATAAAGGTATATTCCCGTGCTTCTTCCACGGATTGGAATCCTGCTTCGTAGCGAGCATCTTGAGCGCGCGAATAAGGCGGATGCGAGTTTCAGCCGGTTCGATCACATCGTCGATGTATCCGCGCTCGGCCGCCACGAATGGATTTGCGAACCGTTCGCGATACTCGTTCGTAAGCTCCTCTTCTCGCGCCCTAGGGTCCGTGGCCTCCCCTATTTCCTTCTTAAAGATGATCTCGACCGCACCTTTCGGTCCCATCACAGCGATCTCAGCACTCGGCCATGCATAATTAACATCGCCACGAATGTGCTTCGAATTCATAACGTCATACGCTCCGCCGTATGCTTTGCGCGTAATAACAGTGACTTTCGGTACCGTCGCTTCCGCGAAGGCATAAAGCAGTTTTGCGCCGTGGCGAATAATACCGCGCCACTCCTGATCGGTACCCGGTAAAAATCCCGGCACGTCTTCGAATACCACGAGCGGAATATTGAAGGCATCGCAGAAGCGGACGAAACGCGCGCCTTTTGTACTGGAGTCGATATCGAGTACACCCGCCATGGAAAGCGGCTGGTTTGCAATTATGCCGATCGACTCGCCATCCAATCGCGCGAATCCGACGATAATATTCGTCGCAAAATGCTCGTGCACTTCGAAGAAGCTTCCCTGATCGACCACTTCGCCGATGACCGTGTGCATATCATAGGGTTTGTTCGCCGAATCCGGGATCACTTCATTCAGCGCCGGACACAGCCTCGCCGCCTGATCTTCCGTAGTCAACGAAGGCGCTTTCTCTCGGTTATTCTGAGGAATATAGGTAACGAGTTTTCGTATCCCTTCCAAACACTCGAGCTCGTTGGGCATTGCAAAGTGCGCCACACCCGATTTTTGTGCGTGGGTATCGGCGCCGCCAAGTTCTTCGCTCGTCACATCTTCGTGAGTAACCGTCTTTACGACGTTCGGTCCGGTCACGAACATGTAGCTGGTGCCTTCCACCATAAATACAAAATCGGTAATAGCGGGAGAATAGACTGCCCCGCCGGCACACGGACCAAGCACCGCAGAGATCTGCGGCACAACGCCGGAGGCAAGCGTATTGAGAAGGAAGATATCCGCATACCCCCCGAGCGATACAACGCCTTCCTGTATTCGTGCACCACCGGAATCGTTAAGGCCAATAACTGGAGCGCCGGTCTTCATCGCAAGCTCCATGACCTTCACGATCTTTTCGGCATGAGCTTCCGAAAGTGAACCACCAAAGACGGTGAAATCCTGGCTGAAGACGTACACGAACCGGCCATGAATGCGACCGCATCCCGTTACAACGCCATCGCCAAGCGGACGCTGCTTATCGAGGCCGAACTCGTTCGAGCGATGCCGAACGAACATATCGAACTCCTCGAAGGAATCTTCGTCCAACAGCAGCGCGATACGCTCGCGAGCCGTAAGCTTGCCTTTATTATGTTGATCTTCGAGGCGTTTCTTGCCGCCGCCGAGCAGGGCCTCCTGGCGGTACTGGGAGAGAAGGTCTTTTGAATTCATGCCGGATACTAAACGCTGTCCGGCTCCTAAAAGCTCACCCGTAATGGGTGCTAAAATGTCGCGTTGAATTCGCCGCCATTAAACGTGCGAACGCTATCGGTGACCGTGCGGCAGACGGTCCGCGCAGTAAATGCTCCGATCACATTCGTCGTGGTGATCTCATTGACCGTAATATTGCAACTGCCTTCGGCCATGTTGCCCGCATAATTATTACCGGTAGTGTATTCGTAATACGTAACCTGAACGGTCGGGTCGGAAAGCGAACCTACGCTATAGGGAATATTGGCTCCTTTCGGAATTACCAGAGTGATCTCGTCCTGATAATGCTCGCCGCGCTGATCGTCCGTCGCAAAGACGGTGTATTTCGCGCCATCATCGGTAACGTGCACACTCGAACTCGTAAATGCTGTTCCATCCGGGAAATTAACATACAGTGTCGCATCGGCAAGTTGCGTCGGATCGCTGATGCCTCCACAACCAGCTAAAAACACCACAACGACCATCGACGCAAAAAGGGAAATCTTCTTTACTCTCATCTCGGACTCTTCAATTATTCGATTATTCCACCGCCAACGAGATCGTCATTTTCGTAGAACACGACGGACTGTCCTGGAGTGATCGCACGGCGCGGCTCATCGAACGTGACGCGAACGCGGTCCCTATCGATCGGCTGAATGAACGCCGGTGCACCCTCATCTTTATAACGGATCTTGGCAATAATACGCATTCCTTCCTGAGGTAAAGAATCGTATTTAATAAGATTCACACTATTGGCAATAAGTTCGTTCGCGAAAAGATCTTCATCATCGCCGAGTTCGACCAGGTTATTGATAATGTCGAGCCCGGTCACATAGAGCGGCGCAGGATGAGATGGTATGCTTAGCCCCAATCCTTTCCTCTGACCGATGGTATAGAACGGAACACCATCATGGCGCCCAACGACTTCCCCATTGAGAACAAAATCGCCCGAGTGTGGACTAACGTTGCTGGTAATACTGGACTCTTCCGCCAGACGATCTCTTAAGAATCGGCGATAATCGTTATCGGTCACAAAACAGATCTCATAACTCTCATGCTTGTGCGCGACCGGCAAGCCCAACTGTTTTGCCATCTCGCGCACCACTGGCTTTGTGTAGCCCTGCAATGGAAAGAGCGTTCGCTTGAGGTGCTCTTGCCTCACAGCCCAAAGAGCGTAGGTTTGGTCTTTCGCGGAATCCGCGGCTCGCGAAATCACTATTCGTCCCTGCTCCTCTCGTAACCTCGCGTAATGTCCCGTCGCAATGTACTCGCAGCCAAGCGCATCGGCTTTGCGGAGCATTGCAGCCCATTTGATCTCGCGATTACACTTTACGCACGGGTTTGGCGTCTGTCCGTGAAGATAGGTATCGGTAAAGTAATCGATGATCTCACGGCCAAATTCTTCCGTCATATCGGTGACGTAATGCTTAATGCCGAGCATCGCCGCAACTCGCCTGGCATCGTTGATACCATCGAGCGAGCAACAGGAGGTATCGTTCGCCGTGTTGCCACCAACATCTTCGTATTTGTAGGTCTTAATGGTCATACCGATAACGTCATGGCCTTCCTGCCGGAGCAGCGCCGCCGCTACCGAGGAATCCAATCCGCCCGACATACCAAGAAGAACTTTCGCCATAGTTTGGGCCGAACAGCGACAAGCGGTGAGCGGTGCCAGACCGAGAGACAACCACGTTTTTCGGAACCAACCACGCAAACTTTGCCTCTTTGTGCCATCTGTTTTTATTTCAATCTCGCATGAAATATCTCCGCTCTCTCATTATTGCGTCCGTCATCGCGGTAAGTGTGTATGGGATCGTAGGATGTTCTAATTCTACATCCACCAACACCGTTTATGTGCATGACACCCTCGTACACCACGACATGCTTCCCGATTGGGATGATTCGCTCTGGATCCTGCGGAACAGCAATACGAGTGCGGGCCTCGTCACCATGCAGTTTCTCGATAGCAATGTCGGGTTTGCAGCCGGCACCAATGGCGCCGTCATTCGCACCACTGATGCGGGTCTTACCTGGACGGCCCTTAGTCCCGCGCCAACGACCGGCAACTCAGGCGGCGGTAATACGTGCTATGGTATCTGGTTCTTTAATAAGACGAATGGTATCGCCGTCGGCGATGCGAACGGAGTCATCCACACAACGGATGGCGGGACTACATGGTATGGTACAACCATCAATACAAGTTATTTCCTGCGTTCGATATTCTTTATCAATCCACTCACCGGCTTCATCGGCACGAGCGATCCCAATACGGCTGGTGCTGCCGGAGAGATATGGAGAACGACCGATGCTGGCGTTACCTGGGGCAAAGTATCATCGAACAACACGGGCGGTATTTACTCGATCCGGTTCGGCTCTTCGACGAATGGCGTCGCACTTGGTGGCTTCGGCACGGCCTACTGGACTTCCGATGGCGGCTCTTCGTGGCATGCAGGCACAAGCGGGTTCAGTGATAAGCAGATCATCG
>JAJPIO010000002.1 GCA_021324735.1 Bacteroidota bacterium | reverse complement strand
TGACCCAGATTGAACTGGTCGTGCAGACCGTGATCGTACAAGCCGTACTTCGCATTACCCAATTCGCAGTTGTTCACGACGATATGGTTGATCGGTACGGTATCATGAACGTTCTGAATAAAGATCGTACGGTTCTGCTCGTTGTAGATACGAATGACTGCACTCGAATCGTTGGCGAAGTTACCGTTGCCATGGATGACAAGGTCCTTGATCGTAATATTGCTTGCACCCTGCTCGATGTCGAACGTCGGGCCTGCCATCGTACGATTATCAACGATCGTAATACCACGTTTCGCCGGCTCTGGAGTGAGCTTATCCGGAGTAACTACGCCGAGTGGGTTGTACCCCTCGAACGTCATATAACCACCGAACAGATCGCCAAAGTAGAACGCGGACGGATTATTACCCGTAAACGTGATCGTAGGATGTACGCCCGGCTTTGGAATCCAGGTCACCGTCGAGTTCGGTCCGAGACCACGAACACCACGGAAATCTAACGCTGAATTCGGACTGCTGACACGAGATGTGCCGTCTTCGGTGTAGTTGTTATCCGTCATAATGAGGCGGAGGTTACCACCGACACCACGGAATCGGACAGAATCCAATGCCGCATGGATCGACTGGAAGCGCTGGCCGACACCGACATAGATGTCACCACGGAGCTGATCGATGATCGAGAACTGCGAGCACGCTGTATCGTTCGTGCGATCACCGTCCGTTTGATACCGTGCGATCGCGCAGATCGTATAGCATCCCGGAGGAATGGCCGAGATATGATACGGACCTTGATCTGACGGGAAGTAGAAGCGTACTAAGTTCTGGTCGATATTGAGTTCGGGCATCGTCGAATCGGCCTGGAAGACGAGAGCGCCATCCGAGCAACGCTTGATCTGCACGCGAACCGGAACGTCGAAAAGATCCGATACACCAACGGACTGGAACAGCGCTGCTGGCTGCCAGGTCGTCTTGTATGGCATTTCCTGATCGGGTTGTGGAACAACGACCGAGTTAGCCGCGGCATCGTTCGTAAAGCGAACGTTGACCGTTCCACAGATCGTATCATCACCACGGAGCTGATCCGTCGTCATGATAGCAATACCACAAGCCTTATGTGCACCATTGACAGCAGGAATCCAATCCTTAAAGGTCGTATCGTAGTACGCACCCTTACCCGGACCTTGACCGCTAGCCGCATAGCTTATAGTACCATCGGAGTTACCACCCGTCGGGCCTGCCGGCCAATTCGGAATGATGACCGTGTCACGATACACTACAGCACCTGATGGATCGCGAATGACTGCCGTTACCGGTACGTTCGTCTGATTGTTCGTACCAAGGTTACGGAAGCGCATCTGTACCGGCGTATTAATAGCGACCGGTGTACGTCCTGCACTGCCAGTGGGTGGATTGAGTACGGTAACCGCCATAATATCGTTTGGCGGCGAGCAGATCCACTCGTTAGTAGCTGAATTGTCGACTGGGTTTTGATCGGCAGTCGGAGCAAGATTGAAGATAACTGAAGTATCCTCATAGATACCATACGATGTCGGCGTAAACGTCGGAGCACCATAGGCTGTCAGGTCGATCGTAGTCGTCGTGAACGCCGCCGGAAGAGCGGAGCCTGGAATGGTGACGGTCTGATTATAGACCTGGCTACCATTGACCTTCGTGATCGTAAAGTTAACCTGAGCAGAGGTTGGTACTAAGCGACCGGAGTTCGTAATGGTGATCTTCGGACTAAACGGAGCATTAAGATTATATGGCTGCTGGTTGAGTGGAACAACGATATTACCAGCCGTGAGATCGTAGCTCCATGCAATAAAGATACGATAGCTGGTGCTCGGCAAGTGCTTACCGCCATTGCAAAGACAATAGCCACCAAAATCAGATTGCTTTTGGCCGTTATTATCGAGGTAATACTGAGCGCTACCACCGGAGAAGTTATATGCGAACTTCGGGTTCGTACCTGTTCCGTCGGTATTTGCAGACCAGTTAACAGAATTTACGCCACCAGACGTCGAGCCGAACCAACCGATCAGGAGGTTCTGACCACCCTGCGCTTTAATACCGGTGTGACCGCCATAGGCATATCCATAAACACCAAAATATTCGCCCCATCCACCATAGGAGCTGAACGAACCACTTTCCTGACCGTAGTTAAACTGGAAGTTTGAAATACCAGCTTCGTAAACGACAGTTTGCCAGTTACCTACAGTTGAGCCGCTATAGAAGGAAGCTGCCGCGAACTGGTTCTTAGCCTGAACGACGAGCTGACGATTCGGAGCCGAACCGAGAACAGTCCATTGATAATCTCCGAACGACGCCGTAGGATACTGGTAGTTGTAGTTTGCAAACGGCGAAAGCTTGAAGTTCGGGTAATAGCCGTAGAAACCGTAATCCGCCTCTGAGTAATAGAGTTCGTACGGGTACGTGTAACCTTGACAGGTTGAGCTATTAGTAAAGGAATGATATGTGTAGTACGCATCGTAATCGGGATAATTATTAGCTCCCGTTGCCCATGTCGGGCTAAAGAATACGTCACCGCAACCATTCACATAGAAGACGTTCGTCGTCGTGAACTGTTGATTCAGAAACCGGAAGTTGAACGGCACCTGGATCGCCGGGGATATCACATAATAATTCTGGTAGTTTGAAGCTTCCAGATTCGTTATATGAGTACCCGTAATCTCCTGATAGGAGCTTCCCGACCCTGACATCGTCCTTACCAGGTAATCCGTCATGTTGTAGGTCTGAGCTCGAACGATGCCGCTCGAGATCAAACACAACCCCATGACCACCGCTAGGAAAGTGTAGAGTTTTTTCATACTCAAGTTAATAGTTAAAAAAGTTGTTTTGCACGCTCACCCCGCAACCCAATGGGTTGAGTCGAAGATAAGGTGGATGAGCGACACCGCAAATTACGCAAAAGTTACACGTGTTTCACGGAATCAAAAAAATAATAGAGAAAAGTGGCTGGTTAGGTGGTCATAATTCAGCCTCTAATGGCCAATTATGAACGGTTCGGCCGCGTTCCAGCCTAAAGAATGTGCAATAATAAAGTACCTGCCCGAAGGGAGGATTTCTGTGGGAATGGTTACTTGATAGCTTCCCCTGACCTTTTCTTCCTTAATAAGGTATTGCACCTCGCGCCCCGCCATGTCGTAAATGGATGCATCGACATATCCATCGCTGCCTATTTCCACCGTCACAGTGGCATTGCGCTCAGCAGGATTCGGCGTGACCGGCCCCAAGGAGTAACTTCCACCCACCGCGAGATGCCCGTTGAGATTCGAACAATCTGTGACGGTGACGCTCCCGGGAGTGGCGATCACTTCCAAGCTTTGATCGCCGGGCGAGAGACTGATGGATGAAAAATTATGTGGACCGACCAGCGCCCGCCATGTCACGGAGCCTACAAACCCAGGAGTATCGATCACACCCGTAAATGCGATCGAATCGGAAGACACCGGCAATGCACTTAGTAAGAATGACGATGTATATGACAACACCGTTGGATCGTAGTGCATAATCAGATGAACACTTGCCTTCCCTTTTAGGGACGTCGAATCAAGCCGGATCACTGTGGTTGCAAGCGTGCCAGCAGGTACCGATGTGTCCGACAGTGTAAAGTGAGCCCACGGTTTTGCTTTTGCTACTCCGTAACCGCTTACCACCGTACGGAACGGCTGGCCGCTGGATGGATAAAGAACGATCGTATCTGTTGCAGGGCCTTCTGCCGTAGGGCAGAACCGAACAGTAAGCGTAAGATCACCGCCGGATGGCACCGTATCGTTTTGCGTTGCTAGTAGTTTGAATTCTGCATTATGGAAGCGGATCGAATCGATCGTTACTGCTGCACCACATCCGTTTGAAATAAATAGTGAGGCATTAATACAGCTATCGATGAAGACAGAGTCAAAGATAACTGGCTCAGCTTTTAGGCCCGTATCGCCTGCACCCTTGAGAGGAATACGAAAGATAGTCTCGCATGAGTGGCTTGAAGCAATGAATTGCAACGTGTCAAAGTGTTCGAGCGTATCGGAAGAATGGAAGGTGACGTTCAACGATATCCGTTGACCTGGCAGGATCGTAGTATCAGAATTTGCGATCGTAAAATAGCTCGAAGAAATTTTGAAATTGCTGAGCCGAGTTGTGTCCCTTGTGTTTGAGATAGTGAGCGGGATGTCCTTTGTGGTCGAAACACAGACGAAATGGAAATCGAGTGACGAATCAACATGAAGCACAGGGCCCACTACATTATAAGTCAGAACGCTACTAAGTGTTGTGTCGGAGAATCGGAAGAAAATAGTATCTCGGAACGAGCCAATAGAATCTGCTTTAAAAAAAACGAGTATTGGCAATGCTACTCCTCCGCGAAGAAGAGTATCCATCGTGCGTATACCTGTTTTACGTGATGAATCACTAAGAAAGCTCAGTGTGTCATTGCCCCGGTTATATATCGTATCCACTGCTATAATGGTATCACGGATACACACATTGGGCAAACTAAGTGTAGCGATGGTCGAAACTTGCCGGAGTACACCGAAACCGCTAAGCACGAGCGAATCCTCACGATCGTCAAGTATTACTGTCCTGTTTGCAGTACCAGTATCACTGGGGCAGAAGATCGCCTGAAGTTTGCGCACTACGTTGTGTGCAAGAATACTGTCGGGTGGCACCAGTTGCAGTGTAAATGGCGGGATATTCCATTCTTTATGATTTAAGAAAAGAGTGTCTTTTCCTGCGGACTCCAGATTGACGGATACGGTATCACAACTTCCGATTCGTGTGCGTGGAAATGTGATGAAGGCACTGTTATGAATTACCAGCGAATCATTTCTTCTTTGTCCGGTACCAATGAAGGTGATGGCCTTTATCGAATCCGTAACGTCATTGGAAGAAATGGTAAACCGCACCTGCTTAACGCCGCTATCGGTTGGACAAAATTCGATCAAAATCGTGTCGGTCCTGTACGGCTGGATCGTAACCGGTGTATCGGAAAGCACCTTGAAGCCGGCAGAATCCGCAGGACTACCAGCGCCGATCTTTAGAGGAGCTTCCCCTTTGTTCGTGATAATTAAAGGAACCGTCTTGCACAGCGAGACGCGTACTGTGCCAAAGTTCAGTGTATCCTGCGTAACGAGAAATGGTGTTGCCTGGTGGTGGATAACACCAATACTAATATGCGACATGAGCCAGTCCGGCTCCGCATTATATTTTTCGGAGAGTGGACTCGCAACCCGAACCATCGCAGTAACAAAGACCAACGAATCATGGGGAAGCGGCAGCCACTTCGACCATGTACCATCATGCGACCGAACTGTATCGACGAACGTCCAGATCGTGTGCCGTGTCCGATAAAAGATGCGAATGGAATCGAACGTGTTGATGGTATCTTGCGCAACGCCAGTAAGATGTACGAATCCGAGTGCCGGTACGGCGGATGTAGGAGCGAGCGAAATCCCGTTCGCCCATACCGGCGGATCGAAAAATCTTGGATGAAGATTGGTTGGACCGTCGATCCGAATTCGGCCAAAACCACCTGTACCCCCGGCAAAGCCGTTCAATGCACCTTGTCCTGGTAGACCACCGGCAACAGAGATTAAAGAATTAGTCGCATCGACTCCTTTTAGGCTTGCAAGATAAACGGCGCCACCTGAACCACCGCCGCCACCTGCCGCCACCTCTTCGCCACTCGTGCCGGAATCTCCGCGCGCGCTAAAGGTAGTTGTTGCCGCGATCAAAGAATCAAAGCTCACAATCTCAACAGCACCACCGCCTCCGCCACCGTTGCCACCCATCGTTGCAGGGCCCAAGTCTTCTGAGTTTCCAGCACCACCACCAGAACCACCGGCCATAGGAATTAGAAATCGGCCGCCACAAATGTTGCCACCATTCGGACCTTCACCACCGATTTCAAATCCGCCGCCACCTGCTGTGCCCAAACCGCCACCACCGCCACCAAATGCACTCGATTGCGAAACGGTCTCGCCACCGGCTGAGCCGCCTCCATAACCGCCAGGCCGAGAATCGGAAGCACGTGCGCCAGCGGCCCCACTCAAGCCGAATGGATTACCTGTACCTCCTCCACCCCCTTGATCTTCCGGCGTGTTACCACCACCCACAACTCCGGTAGCAGCGCCGCCTCCAGCAGCAAGCGTTGCGTCGGATGCTGAGCCTGAATTTTGAAGTAACGTATCGAGCCGATTACCACAGGAACCGCCACCCGTAAAACCGACACCACCTACTCCTTCAAATCCATGACCACCACCACCACCACCCGGGCCACCATTGAGGCTATCGGCATCGACGGAAATGATAGCGTTCTGCAAACGTATCGGTCCTTTCGAAAGCAGTACGACCGGAAGTAACCGTGGATTACCGGGCACGCTTGTATCTGGATCGAGCAGTGAGAAGTGAACTGTTACCTTGCTTTGGAATGGGCTGCCAATAATGAGTGAATCGACAAGAAGTGTATTACTTGCGGAGAGCAAGCCCATACCACCTTCACCGATCGTAACATCATTCGTTATTCGACCAAGATGCTGGACTGAATCGATCGTAAAGACGATCGTGTCAGACCGAGCCGTACTGCGAGGGTTAAAGATATAAAACGGTACAGGACCTAAAGCAGCGTTGGGAAGAACGAAAATGGGAAGTTGCATAAGGCGCCCCGACCAACTTACTTCAGGTACACCGAAAACGACTCGTTCGCTATCGAGCGGATTTACCAGGATGATTTGATCGGCAAGCGTTCCAGTATTTAGCCCATCATCACCAAACGGTCGGATAGCATCGCTGGAAAGAATCTCAAGAGCAACATTCATCCCCGGAGCAGCACGATCAGGACGTATAGTAGCGATATGAATTTGCGCTCGTAAGGAAGAAGCAAAACAGAGCAAAATGAGAACGCAAAAAAGGACAGACTTAACCCATGTTAAGTATTGAGCATCAACTCTCGACCTATTAATATTTACTCCGCACCTCATGGCCCACGCTCTATTGTAATATTAACCGTGCGTGAGAAGAATCGTCCCTCAGGAAGGCGGTTATCGTAGAGGAGGTCATGTGAACCTCGTCCCTCACTATGGACTTCCTTGGGCAATGGAGTCTCTGATTTTGCCAGCAGCTCTAAAAGTCGCTTTTGTACCTCCGCTGCTCGCTCCTGGCTTAGCTCATCGTTGTGAATAGGATCTCCGGTTTCATCGGTATAGCCTTGAATGAGTATGCGTTTGACCGGAATTTCGGGTATCATTTCTGCGGCATTTCGGATCGCATAATCATTCCGGCGATCGAGGCGTGATTCATCGAAGCCGAAAAGGATAAGACTGAATCGTTCGACACGCTCCGGGCGATCGCTCGTTACATGAATGATATTGAGCGGAATGCTCGAGCGAGCATGGGCATGATTGCCTGCACTATCCCAGACATCATAGTCGATATTTAGTGAATCGCGAAGTTTGTTAAGTGTTTCTTCGGTCGGTGCCCAGACCTTTTCTTCCTTTGCCGAGCTACCGCTACCAGCGAACGTTTGTAATTCAACGCCGCCGGCACTGATCGAAGCATAGCTTCGAACGATCGGTGCACTTACAGTGGGAATAAGATCGATACGGTCCGGTGTAGCAAGATGTTCGATGTTTGTGACGACGATCGGTTGCGAGAGCAGTTCGTCGTTCTGCGGATTGCGCGATGGTTCTGCGCGAAATTCCACGCGCCTATTTTCGGCTCGTCCTTCTGGTGTTGAAAATGGGCTTGGCTTCTCCGGCACCATCGAGGCTTCGACCTTAATTCGTTTGGGGTCGATCTGCCAGACGTTTATCAAATAATCACGCATCGTTTCGGCACGAGAACGTGCAAGGGCGAGTAAACTTTTATCACTGCCATTACCGAACGAACGATCGTCCGTGTTATCGGTGCAACCGTGAAGGACGATTGAAATACCAAGGTTCTTGCGTAAACGATCGCCGAGAATATTGAGCGTTTCTCGATAAAGGTTCATCAACTTAATATCGTGACGCTCGGAAGAGCCTTCAAATCGGCGCTTTGCCTCATCCGGTGAAGCATACGTCACATAGCGCGAAGGAAATTTTGCAGAACCGGAATCGAAAAAAATATAATTGAGCACTGGATCGGCATTACGCGTGCGCACTTCTTCGACCGTCATTCGCACGACCGGCGATTGCTCTCCGTTCGCTGTGATCGCCACGGCGTGGATCGACGCTGAAAGCGCAGGTTCTGGAATCGCTCACGGAATAACGACCGGTACTTCCTGCTTTACATATACAGGCACCGTTTCTTTTCGAGGAGTTAGATCGAAAAGAACCGACAGATTTACATTCCACTCGAACGCTCGCCAAAAGCTTTCGCCGCCCCACCTCCAAATGCTATTTTGCGGTATCGAACCAAATGGAAGGCTCGCTTCAATACCGGGTAATGCCTGTATTTTTTTTGAGAGCGGTACTTCATAACTTGTTCCGAATACCAAGGCTGGCAACATACTCAGCCGCTTGGAGAGAGAACCGGAGCCAGTCGTGGTATCGCGAGTGCCATCGAGAAGTAGTGCTCCTGGCTCTACTCGATGCAAGGACGTCTCATACGTTTGCTCGAACATTATGCCGAGATCGAGCCCTGCTTTTACATGCCACATGCCGAGCGGCATATAATCCATTGCTGCCCCAATACCGGCTTTCCCTACCGTGGCACTTACCTCATGACGAATACTAAACGGTACAAGTTGCCGCGTGCCCGTATCGAACGACATGTCGGACTGAATCCAACTAAACTGCGGCTTACTGAAATCGATAAAGAGAGTGGGATCGAATGACCACCCCGAATTATCGCCCCAGAGCGGAACATCGGCCATGAAGCGCAATCCAAAGTTGTTACCATGACCGAGCGAGTATTGATCGCAACCAGTGAGCGCGGGTGGAGAAGGAAAATTAGGATCCCAATACGCTCCCCAGCCATAACTTGCACTTACTCCTGCGCGCAATGGTCGATGCTCGATCGTAAAGAGGCTTTGAACCAAGGTATCGCGCATGACCACAGAATCGCGTTCGGTGCTTGCCGTTTGCGACCGGGCGCTAACTGCGAAGACCAATGCGAAGAAAAGGAGAAAAGGACTACTGTACCTTTGGGTCACTGCCAATAAACGCGAATACTTGAACCTGGATTACCGGATCGGATGCGTTCTCAGCAGTTTTTTATCCATCCATGCAACCCCGATCAAGATTGAACAAGCTCGCTCTGAAGTAATGAGGAGAACCCCTCATATATCCAAAGCGAGCCTGAAGGAGAGATCGTGTTACTGGAAATTCTTACTTCTTATTCGGCTGTACAACCGGTTCATGCATCGTTACGGAGCCTGCGCCAACCGTACCTTTAGCTTCACTATCAGAAGTTTGTGCAGCTTGAGTACTTACTACTTGCGAATGGTGTGCAATGGCCTTATGAGCCCTCGCCGCAAGCGAATGCTTCACCGGCATTTCCTTTACTACGCTCATGACTGGCGCGGTCTGCTCGACGTTCGGCGTGGCCGTGACCTGCGGCGCTATATTCTGCGTCGGAGCTAGCGTGCGTACAACATGCGACGGCACCGGCTCCGCTTGAGGCGCTGATGTCAGAGAATGAACGCCATAGCCGACCAGAGCGGAGATCGAGAGCGTCGCCGCAGTGATGAATGCGTTTATCTTCGTGGCAAACAGCGTCTTGACAAGGCTGTGCATCGGAGCCGGTGTGGAGGAAGTAGAACTACTGGCCTCCGCCGCATCGGCGCGATCGGCTAGAGCAGTAGCGGCACCAAGCCCTAAACTTGCGAAGACGGCTGTACGCAATCCGCGCGGCGGATTCGTAACCGATTCATCACGGTGCAATACGTTCTTAAGGACGAGCTCGGAGCGGAAGGCTTTGCGTAAGCCATTGCTCGCCGCAAGCGAGATCAGGAATTCCTGTTCCTGATCGCTCGTAAGCTCGTTATCGATGTATGCACTGATACGTTCGTCTGGTGTCATAAGCGTTGCATTGAGGAAGTACGAAAGAAGCTAAAGCGATTGCTTTATTTCATCCGTCGTAATTCGTCATTCATCATTCGTTTGTAAATCCATCCAAGCCGAAATCATCTTTCGGAGTCGTTCGCGCCCGCGCCACGCTCGCGTTTTAGCGGTCACCATGGGAGTACCCATAATGTCCGCGACCTCCTGATACGAGTATCCGAAATACTCTCTCAGGACAAACGCTTCACGCTGCGCCAATGGCAATTGCATGAGCGCTCGCTCGATCATATCCCGCATATCCGAATCGTCGCCCATATGGCTTCGAGCCAGCGATTCAAATTCTGCGGGCGATTCGTCGAGTGTCAGATCCGGCAGCAGCTTTCGATCGCGTATCGCATTGATCGATAAATTTCGCGCGATCGTAAAGAGCAGCCCCGAGAACCGCTTGACCGTCCGGCTATCGCCCATACCCTTGGTCGGGTTATCGCGAAGGCGGAACATCTTCGTCCAGATCTCCTGGAACAGATCCTCGGCATCAGCAGCAGAACCGACCAGCCGCAATACGTAGAGATACAACGGGCGCTCGTACGCATCGTACAGCGCGCGAAATGCATCGTCATTGCCAGCAAGGAACCGATTGAATATTTCCGTATCGGCATCCTGCGCGGCAGACCGGCTTGCGGCGGACCGGCTTAAAGAAGCAGACCCTTTATCTATGTTTTCAAAGGAGTGACCGGTGGGCTGCGAGGCACTCGACGTGCCTTCACCGCTCATCGCCAGGTTTTCGGGGTTAGGGGAAAGATCCTCGGTCCGGTCGCTTATCATGGTCATTTCAACAACTTCGGAAGTACGAAGGGCACTCCCACAGACCTGAAGATTCACGCCAAAGCGGCTAAAAACCACTTCTCTCGAAAGCCTGGCATCTTCACTCATGGGGAGCGACACGCCGAGTTGCCCAAATGTTACGAGGGACCTCGGAAAAGTCCGATTTTGAGAGCCGATAGTTTTCTTTTTCTGTGTGTGTTCGTTTAATATTCATAATTGCCCTTGAATTTAGCTCGCATTCAGCAATTATGAATTTTTTGTTCATATTTCTCACTGTAAGGACATATTGGACGCTGTTTAATTTGCCGGTCAGCTTCACTTCCTTACCACTTTTTACTATCCTTCAACGACATAGTGAACAAATAGGCACCCATACCAGAGTTCCAGGCTCTTCTTCAGGTGTACTGGCGATCTCCGGATCGCCAGCCCGCGATCCGGAGATCGCGGGTACACGGACTCGCGAAGCGCGGGCAAATGGTTAAATCCTTTGTATGTTTGCACTAAGGTTGTTGTAATGGTTAATACTTTAATTGTCTCGATCATAATCTCGTGGC
>JAJPIO010000003.1 GCA_021324735.1 Bacteroidota bacterium | reverse complement strand
TGACCCAGATTGAACTGGTCGTGCAGACCGTGATCGTACAAGCCGTACTTCGCATTACCCAATTCGCAGTTGTTCACGACGATATGGTTGATCGGTACGGTATCATGGACGCCATTCGTACCAAGGAAAAGAGCGCGATTTTGCTCGTTATAGATACGAACGACCATGCTCGAATCGTTGGCGAAGTTACCATTGCCGTGAATAATGAGGTTTTGGATCGCAATATTACTTGCTCCTTCCTCAATACTAAATACAGAACCTGGAACTGAGCGATTATCAACGATCGTAAGGCCGCGCTTCGTTGGTTCTGGAATGAGCTTATCCGGAATACGAACTCCGAGTGGATTATATCCCTCGAACGTCATATAACCACCGAACAGATCGCCAAAGTAGAAGCACGACGGTTTATTACCGGTAAAGGTAATGGTGGGACGGACACCTGGTTTTGGAAGCCACGTTACCGTCGCGTTTGGTCCAAGATCGCGAATACCGCGGAAGTCGAGTTCAGCATTTACGCTGCTGACACGGGATGTGCCATCTTCCGTGTAATTATTATCCGTCATAATGAGACGGAGGTTACCTCCGACGCCACGGAAACGAAGAGAATCCAACGCTGCATGGACCGTCTGGAAGCGCTGACCAACGCCCACGTAAATATCTCCAGAGAGTTCTGGAATGATCGAAAATTGTGAGCATGCCGTGTCATTCGACCGATCGCCATCAGTGGCATATCGCGCGATCGCGCAGATCGTATAGCATCCCGGGGGAATGGCCGAGATATGATACGGACCAGCATCCGTCGGGAAGTTAAACTGGACCAACTTCTGGTCGATATTAAGTTCGGGCATCGTCGAATCCGCCTGGAACACGACGGCGCCATCCGAGCAACGCCTGATCACAACGCGAACCGGAACGTCGAACAGATCCGATACACCAACGGACTGGAACAGCGCTGCCGGCCGCCAAGAAGTTTTATACGGTTTTTCTTCGTCGGGCAGCGGGTTAACTATTGAGTTTGCGGCGGCATCGTATGCAAACCGAACGCTGATCGTCCCACAGATCGTATCATCAGCATGAAGCTGATCATTCGACAACAGGGTGATCGCACACATCGTAAAATCACCGTTTGAAGCCGGAGTCCAATCCGGGAAGGATGTATCGATGGTCGCACCACTGGGCCAATTGGGAATAATCAGCGTGTCACGATATACGACGGCACCGCTCGGGTCCTTGATAATAGCCGTGACAGGAACATTGCTTTGATTATTCGTGCCAACATTTTTAAATCGAACAGACACAGGAGTGCTGATCGCTATAGGTGTTCGTACCCCTGCCGACGGACTTAATATCGTGAGCGGTCGAACATTATTCGGCGGACTGACTGCAAATTCCGAAGTCGTTACGTTATTCGAGGGATTCTGATCCGCAGTCGGCTGCATATTATATACGATCACCGTGTCTTCATACACGCCATAGGCGGTCGGAGTGAACGACGGAAAAGAAAGGATCTGCCGAGTGAACGGTGAAGGCACACTCGCGCCTGTCAAAACCGTATCATGGCTATAGATGCTTGCCTGACCGATCGGCGAGATCTGAAAATGGACCGTCACCGACGCCGGAGTCTGTGAGCCAACGTTCGTAATGCTGACGGAAGGAGTGAGTGCAGTATTAATATTCTTAATAGTCTGATTCGCAGGGTTGATCACGCTATCAGCAGAGAAATCATACGGGTAGGTTGCAACCCAAATAAGCGAATTAGCCATTAGCGTAACACCACTCGTCGTAGTCTTCCAAAAATCACTGCGGCTATCGGTGGAAGGTGGATAGAAATTCAGGTCGACCAAACGTGAATTTCTTGCACCAACATTTTCACGAGCGCAAACCAGTGGAGCACCGTTGGAGTAATTCGCAATGCGATACGCATTGGGATTCAGTGTGGTGGAAGTCGAATGGTAACTGCTTGAACCTCCGTCGAAGCTTGTTACTCCTTGCATGATCGGATGATTGGGCAGCAACACCGTCCCCAAGGTCAGCTCTGTTCCTTGTGTTTGACCGGTAGGAACCAACACTTGATAGTTGGAGAGATTGTTGAATCCGGAGAATGGGATGCTGCAATCAGCAAAGGTCGCGGTAACAACCCCACCACCTCCTTCAACAAATTGGGCGAGAACGGGTCCGACCGAAGAAGGAGCACCGTAATCGGTAAAGCACAACACCGCCTGATACTGTTGCAAATATGCCAGGGTAGGTGCTGTCGATTGACAGTTAAAATAACCGACCGAAGCAAATCGCCCGGTGGCTATTAGTTTATTTTGAACCTCGGTACCCCAGGCACTTGACCCGGGACAAGCGACGATCGTTACGCTTATCTGCGCCGAAGCAACGCTCGCGCCGATAAACAAAAAGACCAGGAAAAATGCGTAGATTTTTTTCATAACGAGTTAAGTATTATGGGTAGCATTTCCCTCTCGATTTGACGTGGGGTAAAATTGAGGAGAGATGCACGAGCGACACCACTCATGAAGCAAATGTTACACAAGCACAGGTTATAAAAATAATATAAACGGCGAGCAGTTGCTTGCAAAACATTTTTTACCTTCTTAAAGGTAAAATTCCAATGGGGATACTTCCGAGAGGTGTATAAGTGAAATAGTTATTTTACCAAAAGCCGTCGGAACGCCTAATTTGGGGCAAACAGATTATCCTTTTGTGATGGCAACACTATTAAAAGGTAATCCCCGGATCACTATCCGGGGATTTGCATTTTGAAGGGTATGACGTTAGGGGGTTGTTGTCTTCTTAACATGTTTATGGTGATGATGAGCTTTGTGAGTTTTCATTTTCTCAGCTTTCTCTTCTTTAGCCTCTTCAGCTTTTGTTTCTTTCTTATGCATCCGATGATGATGCGTCCGATGCATGGTCGTGTCCTGATGCTGCGAAGCAAGGGCTGGCAGCGAAATACCTAAAACAAGTGCGGCAAGTATGCTGCGGATCATAATAGTCATAGTCGAGTATGGTTGTGTTTTAGACAAGAATTAATTTTTGCTCAGCAAATTGTCTGCCGGCGCATCTGATTCATATAGAAAGTTATTTTACGAGAATGTTTGTTGTAACAAGCAGTGTTGTAACGCGTAAATATCTGTCGAAACAAATGTTATGTTTTAGAAAATGGAGAATGTTATGAGTTCAAATGTTGAAGTTTTGGAAAAAGCCACAACGGAGAAGACGGCTGCCGGTTTAACCACGTGGTCGCTGGACAATGCTCACACGAATGCGGAATTCAGTGTCCGTCATATGATGATCGCAAGCGTTCGTGGCGAATTCCGTGAAGTAACGGGATCGCTCCAGCTTGATAAGAATAATATCGAGCAATCGAGCGTACATGTGCAAATCAAGACCGCTAGCGTTCAAACGAATGACGCGAGCCGCGATGCACACCTTCGTAGTGCCGACTTCTTTGATGTCGAGAACTATCCCGAAATGAGCTTCCATTCAACGAAGTGGGAGCAGAAATCGGACGATGAGATTCTCGTACGTGGTGATCTCACCATCCATGGGGTGACGAAAGAAGTAACCTTCAAAGCCGAAGGCCCAACGGAAGAAGTGACCGACCCGTGGGGTAACCAGCGTATCGGTTTTAGCGCCAAGACGAAGATCAATCGCAAGGACTTTGGTCTATCGTGGAACGTGGCTCTTGAGGCGGGTGGCATCCTCGTTGGTGAGGACGTTTCCATCGCGATCGAAGCTCAGTTTATTAAGGCATAAACTTCGAGGGAACGACAATTTGTAAGGACTGGGCGATATGGGGTCGTCCGGTCCTTTTCTATTTTACCGATCGTCTGAGATTGATTGATGGGTTAACTTCGTTCCACACGTACCGATTATGATCTCGCCAATAACGAAGTTGCGGGCCGAGTTAACAGCGGCCCGTCGTGTACCTCCCAGCGTTCTCCGGTTGAAAGAGTTTAGTTATCTTTCCTGGCTCGCAGAACGGCTTTGTTTCTTTGCAGAATTTATATCGCCGTCGATTCTTTTTATTCCGACGCGAAGCCTGATCCATTGGGGACTCCATGATATCGAGCAGGCGGGTGAGAAGGAATCGTATTTGATCGAGCGTATGCGTCATCGTGCTCGGCATGTCGATCTCTACATTGTGAGCAGCATTGTTGTTGAGATACTATTAGGATTTATTCTACTTTCGACCAACTCTGCCCTTGTTCGGATCGTCGTTCAAATTCTGATGGTGATTCGAATTATCGATATTGCACAGGCGAATATTAACCTTAACGTGTTCGACCGATTGCGCTTTGCCGAATCGAGTCATGTTACTGTTTCTGTAACCCGCAATCTTATTATTGCCGCAATAACATACGGTGAGCTAATGCTGGTCTTCTCGCTCTTATATGCAACGTTGCCAGCCGATCTTCATGGCATTCAAGGGGTACACGAATGTCTCTACTTTAGCATGGTGACGCAACTTACTATTGGCTATGGAGATATTCATCCCATCGGCATTGTGCGTTACATTGCAACATTGCAGGGCTTTGTAGGGCTTTTCTTTAGTTTGCTTATCGTAGGGAGATTCGTTTCATTGCTGCCACCAGCGAGGACGGTCTTTGGTGACGAGGGACAGATTCGATCGGAGGCATCAAATAAAAAAAGCGAGTGACAGTTGTCACTCGCTTTTTTTCAAATCAAGTTAAATTATTTCAAGCTATAATCTATAGTCATTGATTGATTGGACGGTTGCATGGTACCTGTGATCGGGTTTCTCGTGCCCGGGGTATTGGTTGCAACTACATAACCAAGTGATGGAGCAAACTGAAGTGTTGTTGCTGTGGACATATTAATTGCCTGTCCAAATACACTTCCTGACATCGCTATTGTCATCTTTGCGTTCTCGGTCGAGAACGATTTACCTTTAATGGTTACAGAACCAGAGCCGGCGCCAGCAACAGTAAAGTTCACATGGAAGGGGTAGCCATCAATTGTCGTATCACTGCTAGAAGTGGTGGTGCCTTGTGATGCAAACGGAATGGTGATCCAGCCATTATTTGTCGGCAACGTCCCAAATCCTGTAGAAGAACTTGCGGCATAGACACTAACGTCGCCATTGGACTCGTAATGAAAATAGTTGGTGTCGTGCGATCCATCGCTATTCGTTGTAATCACTTCCATTACGTTGGTCTTACCACTAAAGGCAAGTCCGGTTTGGACGACATTATCGGTCGAGGTGTCAGAACTCGTGATCATGCCCATAGTATCTTTCGATTGGCTGACGTTCACGAAATAACTACCAGCACCGGGGGTGGTTATGGATGAATTGGATGGGGAAGTGGAGGTTTTGCAGCCGCCAATGAGAAGGCCTGCAACGCTAAGAAGTAGTAAATTAAAATGCAGTTTTTTCATGTAAACAAAAATAAAGGTAACTGCTACAAATATAGCTCATCGAAATCGAGTTATTTCTAAATCGTTAAATCCGTAGCCTTTGAGCTCATCTGTATCGAAGCCGATAAGCTCTGGCTCGATATATAAGTAGAGCCCCGTCTTTTCCATCACAACATTCCGCACCTCATGCACTACGGAAAGGACTTCATCGGCGGTTGCTTTGCCAGTAACGTTCAGCACAATTACGGGCTGTGCAGGATTAAGCATCACATCGCCACGACGATAACCTTTAAGACCACAGGCATCGAGAATGAAGGCGGATGGAATTTTGATTAAAGCTTGCGTTTGGTCATCGGCAGGCTTATGTCGCTCGAGCCGGCTCATTTGCTCTGGCAAATTCTTAGCAAACTTATTCTCGAGTTCTAAAAATTGCTCGTGAGAGATCAAAGAGTTTTTGAAGAATGAGCCAGCATTGCCTTCGATCGATTCGGCAGGGAAGGGGAATTTCCTATCACGAATCTCTTTGATGGCTTGGCGGATCTCCATTAATGTGGGTTGTGCTGTATTTTCAAATCGCTTTTTTACATCGGGATAGGAGAGATTTCGCGCTGGCTCCTTAGAAAGCTCGAGCGTAGTATAAAGAATGATGTAACGATTTTTTTCTCGTGTGTTAAATATACTCTGACGATAACTGAAGCCACATTCTATATTGGATAGCGTTACAAACCGATTTTCTTTTCTATCATAAGCTTCTACGTTTAGAAGGACATTGGATATTTCCTGGCCATAAGCGCCGACATTTTGCACCGCGACCGCACCGGTCCGTCCCGGAATACGTGATAAATTTTCGATGCCCCAAAGCTCATGCTCGACAGCAAATTTCACAACCGCATCCCAGACTTCTCCTGAAGCAATGCGCAAATGTTGCTTATGAGGCTTAGAGCTTGATAGTAATTCGATCCCCTTATTTACGATTTGAACGACAAGTCCTCTAAAACCTGTATCACTTATGAGCATATTGCTGCCACCTCCCAGTATGAGGACCGGAAGGTGTTCGGTCTGAGCAAAGGACAATGCTTCAAGAAGATCGTTCGGCTCGTTTACACTGGCGAAATATTGCGCTGGACCACCAATTTTAAAGGTTGTTAGCGGTTTTAAAGCCCGGTTTTGTTCGAGATGGAGCATGATTCTTGTAAAGCAACTCGTTACATATTGTAGAGTCGCAACAAAGGTTTGTGCTAAAACATGATCGACGAACAATCCATCCGCGTGGTTGGCGGCAGCCGATTTGGCAAATATTTTACAAAGCCGTTATATGAGGGGTATGCATTCGCACAACTTCCTCAAACGATCCGCTCGCTTCTTATGGACGATCAGAGGCATGGCATTCCTTTTGGCCCCCGAGAGGATTTACGCAAAAAATATGATGCCGTTATTCTCTTCTTCATCGATGCGTTCGGCTGGAGATTTCTCGATCGGTATCACGACCACCCCTTTGTTCATCGTATGATAGAGCATGGGCTTATCTCGAAAATAAGTTCTCAGTTTCCTTCTACCACGGCTGCCCATGTAACTTCGATTCACACGGGTCTGCCCATAGGCCAAAGTGGAATCTACGAGTGGTATTACTATGAACCAGTGCTGGATGAAGTGATCGCTCCACTTCTGTACTCATTCGCAGGCGATAAGGAACGTGACACGCTACTCAAAGTTGGCATCGATCCGTTACGTCTATTCCCAGCGGATACGGTCTATTACGACTTAGCGAATCATGGGGTTAAGTCGTTCGTCTTTCAGGATCATCAATACACCCACTCGCCATATACGGAAGTAGTAACAGCCGGTGCAAAGCTGGTACCATACCGTAGTTTGCCAGAAGCGATCGTTACATTGTCAGAACTGATCGAGCAACAGAAAGAGAGGACCTATTATTTTCTGTATTATGATAAGATCGATGGGGTGGCGCACGAGCATGGTCCTAAAGCTCGGCAGTTGGAAGCAGAGACCCGAGCTGTATTATGGATGCTCGAGACGTTTCTCGTGCCGGCCTTACAAGGTTCAAAGCTAAAAACGCTGTTTATGATGACAGCCGATCACGCTCATGTGGAAGTCGATCCCGCAACGACGATCTATTTGAATGAAGTTGTAAAAGAGATCATACCGCTTCTTCGGTGCAATAAGCGCGGACATTACATTGTACCGGCGGGATCCTGCCGCGATATGTTTTTACATGTTAAAGAGGGCAAGGCAAAGGAAGCCTGCGATATTCTGAGCCATAAGCTTTCCGGAAAAGCGGAAATACATCTTACGAACGATCTGATCGAGCAAGGATTCTTTGGCTCCATGCCACCTTCCGCTGCCTTTCTCGGAAGAGTCGGTGATCTTGTGATCTTGCCCTACGCCGGAGAATCCGTGTGGTGGTACGAGCGAGGACGATTTGAGCAGAAATATTATGGTATGCACGGAGGTCTAACTCCTGCTGAAATGGAGACCGTCCTTGCAATGATGAATTTTGGTTGATCGCCTAAGATACGTTTCCTAGCATACGGCAGAGCTTCGATCGGCCTTTCTAAAGAAGGCATAGAGATGGATGGGTTCATGAGCGATGAAACGTAACGCGGCCGAACTAAAGGGTATTGAAAAGATCTCCGAAGATCAGGCGGACTTTTATCGGGATGTTTTAGAAGCCGCACGAAAAACAGGGCTTCCGTTCGCATTAGGAGGCGCCTTTGCCTGGGCAACGTATACTAGTTATCTTCGCAACACGAAAGATATCGATCTGTATGTTCCCAAAGACCTCCGTCACGATTTCATTCATGCTGTTACATCGATCGGTGCTATCGATTATTATGATTTTCTCGGTTACGACCGTCGCTGGATCTATCGCTCTACACGGGATGGATACATTGCGGATATCATTTGGGACATGGCGAACTATGTTCGTCCCCTGGACGACGATTACTTTAATGCACAGAACAGGCTAACGTTGTGGGATACAGAATATGCTGTCATTCCAGCGGAGGAGCTTATCCTTAATAAGTTGTACATTATGCAACGGGGACGCTGCGATTGGTTCGACGTTTTTAACGTCCTGTATTGCACGAAAGGCGATCTGGATTGGGAGCGATTGATTCGAAAAATGGGGCCGGATAGTATCCTGCTTGCCTCTGCCATTAATGTTTTTGCTTGGTTATGTCCTGGTTGTGTGGGATTATTTCCAAGCGATCTTTGGGGAGCTTTAAAGTTAGAGAGACCCTCTGAGGAGGGGCCTGATATTGTCGAATCGCGGGTAAATTATCTCGATTCTCGTCCGTGGTTCATTCCATTGCTTAAACCGGGTGAGCATCCCTTTGCCGAAGGGAATTAATAGCGCTTCACAACGGCCCGGGAGCATACTCCGAGCATCACACGTTTGGAGGCGCAGATGTCGGAAATTCTCGAATTAGTACAGCAAAAGGCGCTTTCTTCTGCCGAAAAGCAGAGGAGTGATGTTCTACGGGTAAACGAGATTTTCCATTCTATTCAAGGTGAATCATCTCGTGCAGGTGAGCCATGTGTGTTCGTCCGAATGACCGGTTGTGGCCTCCGATGCTCCTATTGCGATACAGAATACTCCTTCTTTGAAGGAGAGGATTTTTTAATTGCAGATATCTTAGATAAGATCGCTGGTTACGGTTGCAAGTTGGTCGAGCTTACCGGTGGCGAACCGCTCGAACAGGAGGGAGTCTATACACTGATCCGAGAATTGCTTGCGCGAGGTTATGACGTAATGATCGAGACAGGCGGCCACATGGATATTTCTCGTGTCGACTCGCGCGTTAAACGTATTGTCGATCTAAAGACGCCATCATCGGGAATGATGAAGCGGAATCGTTATGAGAATATCACAGAGCTTACAAAGAACGACGAAATAAAATTTGTGATCGGCTCTCGGGATGATTATGAATGGTCGAGAGAGCAGGCTTTGAAATTTGGTCTTGAGCGTCGGGCAGGTGCAATTCTGTTTTCGCCTGTGTATGGAATGTTAGCACTCGACGACCTTGCCAAGTGGATTCTTGAAGATAAATTGCCAGTCCGGATGCAGATACAAATGCACAAACTGATCTGGCCGGATGTAGTACGAGGAGTATAATGCCAGCAAGTAAACCAGAGCTTATCGTTTTTCCGAATCCATATCCCGAGCGGGATTATGTGATCACCCATGTCAATCCGGAGTTCACGTCTGTCTGTCCGGTCACCGGCTTGCCGGATTTTGGTGAGATATCGATCGTCTTCGTTCCGGATGAACTCTGTGTCGAACTCAAGGCGCTCAAGTATTACTTTTTGAGTTTTAGAAATCGCGGAATATTTTACGAGGCGGTGATCAATGAAATTTTGGAAGACCTGGTGGCTGCTCTGGAACCGCGGTGGTTGGAAGTGACCGGCGAATTCTCAACGCGCGGTGGCTTACATTCCAACGTGGTGGCGAAGTACACCAAGGGAGAGGATAAAGTACCACATTCCAAGCGAATCTCGATCAAACGTCTCAAAAAATCAATTCAATAGATGCTCACTCGCATCGCGAAGGATTTTCGTTGGGAGATGGCGCACCGGTTGCCACTCCATGAAGGTGGTTGCCGTAATGTGCATGGCCATTCATACTGTATGTGGGTCGAGCTGGCCGGTGAGCCGGACGAGCAGGGGATGGTGCTCGATTACTTTGTTCTGAAGCAGATCGTCGATCCGTTGGTAGCGGAGATCGACCACGCGTTCCTCTGTGACCGGTCCGATAAACTGATCGTCGATTTTCTTAATTCTTCGGGTCTTAAGTCGGTCTATGTCGGGTTTCCAACGACGGCTGAGAATATCGCACAATGGTTTTTTGAGCGCCTGAAGAAGCTTTTTTCTCCGATGAAACATTTGCGCGAACTGCGCGTGCGTATTCAGGAAACCGAGCGCACGTATGCCGAAGTGGCTGGTTCGCTTTCGTAATGTAGCCCTCACCACTACCCTCTTTCCATTAAGAGAGCCGTGAAATAATGAAGTCGATCGTCTTACTCTCCGGTGGTATGGATTCCACACTCACAGCCACTATTGCGCTGCGAGAGTCGGACGCAGTGGCGGCGCTGCATTTGAATTACAGGCATCGCACAGAACAACGAGAACTTCGTGCTTTCCGTGATGTATGTGATGACTTACGGATCGACGAGCGCTTAGTGGTCGATATCGAGTTTCTTCGTCGTATCGGCGGCTCGAGCTTAACGGATAGCTCCATCTCCGTTTCGAAAGCTGACTTGAAGGCGACCAATATTCCGAGTTCGTATGTACCCTTTCGGAACGGTAATTTTCTGGCAATTGCGGCAAGCTGGGCAGAAGTAATGGATGCCGGTTCGATCTATATCGGAGCCGTGGAAGAAGATTCCTCGGGCTATCCGGATTGCCGCCGAATTTTTTTCGATGCTTTCGAGCGCACCATCGATCTTGGTACGCGGCCGGAAACGAAGATTCGCATTATGACACCGATCATTCATATGCGAAAAAGTGAGATCGTACGTGAATCATTGCGGCTTGGGGCGCCGATCGCAAAGACGTGGTCGTGCTATCAATCGGAGGAGGAGGCCTGCGGTGTTTGCGATAGCTGTGCACTCCGTTTGAGGGGATTTGCTGAAGCCGGAGTCGAGGATCCTATTCCATATAAAGAGCGGCCCCAATATGCGTGATCGGGCCGTCTTTTTGTGTCTCGTTGCGATCGCCCTATCCGGGCTGTTGGCAAACTCGTTGCACGCTCAAATTACCGCCCCAGCAGATACCTCGAAGACCGCGCAAAAACCCAAGCAGATCCGTCCCGGGATTCAACTGCCCGATTCTCTCTATATTGCACGCGACTCGATCAAGGGCGATGTCGATACGATCGTGCGGTATATGGCAAAAGATTCGACGATCTTTGATGTTCCGAATAAGCGGATGATCCTGGTCAATAAGGCACAGGTCAATTACCAGAATCGAGAACTGGATGCCCATACGATCGTCATGGACTTCCAGCACAATACGCTAACCGCTTACAGCTCATCGTTCGACTCGGTTATCAGCTCGACCATGGCACTTCAACGGAGGATCATTCGTGATACGAACCGTACGACGTCGCGCGGAGCACCAAAACTGACAGAGGGAGGGACGGTCTACGAAGGCGAAGTGATCGTTTACAATTTTAAGACGAAGCGTGGTACAGTGCAACTTGGTACGACGGAGATGGAGGGAGGCTTCTATTATGGCGAAAAGATCAAACAAGTCGCACCTAAAACGCTCTTCGTGGAGAATGGACGATACACCACGTGTGATGCACCGACTCCGCATTATTACTTTGAATCTCCCAAGATGAAGGTGATCATGGGAGATCAGGTTTTTGCCGAACCGGTGTACCTCTATGTGGCAGATGTTCCAATTTTCGCTTTGCCGTTCGGAGTCTTTCCCAATCATGGAGGAGGCCGGCATTCCGGGATCGTTGCCCCCAGCTATCAGACTCAGGGCGATCGCGGATGGGGATTAACACATGGCGGATACTACTGGGTTGTCAATGATTATCTCGATGCTCGTGCACAGGGAGACATTTATACCAAAGGTGGCTACAATGTTGACCTTTTGGTCGAAGGGATGAAGCGCTATTTGTTAAACAGCCCCGCATCGATCGAATATGGTTTTGGTGAAACGCGGTTCAACAGCTCTAATCCATACACTCATAACTGGCTCTTGAGGAGCTCTCTGCCGAACCTCTCCCTGGGTTATGAAACTCAACTCTCCGCCAATTTAAGTTTTGAAAGTGACGGCTATTTTCAAAATAATGCTACTAATGTTCAGCAGTATTTTACGCAGACCGCTACTTCCAGCGCCACTTTCAATACCGGCTGGGCCGATCAAGGGATCGGGTTAAGCCTCGGATATAGCCGGCTCCAGAATCTTCAAGATGGTTCGTATGATGAAGAAAGTCCTTCATTCAATTTCACGAAGTCTACATGGTTTCCGTTTCAATCAACAACCGGTGAGAATGTCGATCCGACGTTAGCTTCTTTGGGTATTGGGTATACACTTAATGCTGATCACCACTTACGCAAGATCACGAATACTCCGGGTCAGCTTACCGATACAACGAAATATACCTTCTCCGAACAATACGGGATTCTTCACAATCCAAGCATCAGTATTTCTCCGAAGCTAGGACATTTTGCAGTTACGCCGAGCTTTAATTATCAAGAGGCGTGGCTGGTTCGAGAGCACGAGAAAATACCTTATTTAACATACGTAACCGATTCCACCGGCAAAGTTGTCGATTCGGTAACGCAGCTTCAGGATGTCGTCCACGATAAATTTAACAGGCTTTATACGTACAGTGCAGGAGTAAACGTCTCCACGACGTTGTATGGTATTGCTAATATTGGTGCATTTGGTATTGAGGCGGTACGTCATACGATCATTCCATCAATTGCCCTGTCTTATCATCCGGATTTGTCTTCGCAGAATTACAGTAATTATTATATCGATCCGAAGACTGGTCAGCGTGTCTACTATAATAAGTACGACGGTGAACCGAACGGTGGGTTGGTAGGGCAGGGTAAATCGGCGGCAATGACGATGAGCCTTAGTAATGACTTCGAAGCTAAGGTAGAACGCACGGTTTCAAAGGACTCTACGACAGTAGATCATGTAAAGCTTTTTCATTTGGATGCTTCGTCTGGCTACGATATGGTCACGAAGATTCTTAGCGGGTTACATCTATCGGGTTATTCTTCTATCGGCACGTTCTTAAGCATTAGCGGCAATGCCGATTTCTCGTTCTATCCCACGAATTACGTTGGTACCGATTCCACGGAAGCAGGCACGCTTATTAGTTTGCATCAGGGCTTCTTGCGTCCGCAGACCGTATCGGCAAGTCTAACAGGCAGCTTTTCAGCTTCGACGACGGTAGAGGGCGAAAATTACGATTCCATCCGGCGTCTCTTTCATATTACCTCCCCCGAAGATGAACGCGCGCTCTTCCTTGGTGGATTTTATCCAGGACCGTATATGGATATTCCATTCCGGCCGAAGTGGAATTTCACGTATGGCCTCACCTACCAGCAAAGTTTCGCCCAACCGCTCAATACCGAGCAGGTAGCCTTAGAACGCGACTTCGGAGCGACCGTCTCCCTCTCATTACCGCTCACGGTTAACTGGCTATTTACAACGACGGCTCAGTACGATCTCACAAACAAGAAGATCATTATTCCACAGCTTACCGTTCACCGCGATTTACATTGTTGGGAAATGAATTTCTCGTACCGGCCGCCGGGTTCGCAGATCTCCGGCTTCAATCTCGAGATCAAGATCAAAGCGCCGCAACTGCAGGACATCAAGCTGACGCGGACGGAGAACACCTATGGTGAATTCTAGCCCTTCTTTGTCCGAAAAAACACTGACAGCACTTCGACAGCTGGAAGTAAGTGATAAAGCGTTGATCCTTGTCGCAGTTAGCGGTGGCCCTGATTCTCTTGCATTGCTTCACGTTTTAAGATCGTTTCGTGATTCGCAGAAATACACGCTTATTGCCGCTCACGTCAACCATCAGCTTCGTGAGGAAGCTGGGAAGGATGAAGACCTCGTTCGCTCCTATTGCACCGAGTGGAATATTCCTCTTGAAGTAAAACGGGTCGATACACGGAGTGTCGCTCGATCGAGCAAAAAAGGTATTGAAGAGGCAGCTCGCATAGAGCGCTACTCCTTTTTCAAGGAATTGGTTGGCCGATACAACGTGCAATATGTGTTGACCGCTCACACGGCAAACGACCAGGCAGAGACGGTCATCCTTAATATGATCCGTGGAGCCGGCGTGCGAGGGCTTGCCGGAATTCCACCGAAGCGAAAGTTTGGTGAAGCAATGCTTGTTCGTCCTTGGCTGAATGTTACACGTGAGCAAATTTGCGAATATATTGAGGAGCATGGTCTTCAGCCAGCCCACGATGTTTCGAATGAAGAGTTAACCTATCAGCGCAATCGAATCAGACACCGTGTGCTTCCGGTGCTGAGAGAGGTTTATCCGGACCGTTCTCCGGTGCGATCGCTTTCGCAGCTTGCACAGCGCATGAGCGAGCTCTCCAGGTTTCTTCGAATACTTACGGAAGAGAAACTGGAAATGCTACGGCGAAATAAGGGACTGTCTCTCCCCGCCTTAAAGAATATTCGTGGATTTTTACTGCATGATCTCATCGAGGCATGGATCGGTGAAACAGGAAATCATTATAAGTTGACCGACCGTGAAACTGCTCGCATCGGTGCATTTTTCGACTCTAAGTCCACTTCGATGGAGCTTCGGCACAGCTTGCACTTGCGAAAAGAAGGGGACACGCTTCTTCTTGAGAGTAGCGGTAACGGTGATTACTTTCAGCCGATTTTGCTTGCCCCCAAAAAGAACGTCAGTATTCCGGCTGGTACGATTACCATGAGATTGTTGGATAGCGTCAAGATAGAAAAGGACCCGAGCAAAGCAACCTTCGACCGTGCATGCATTGCTCTGGAATCGCTAATAGTCCGTCCCTGGCAGCCGAAAGATCGTATGGTGCCCTTTGGCCTAAAAGGAAAAACAAAATTAGTTAGCGACCTTTTGAACGAAGCGGGCATTCATGGAAATAAGAAAAAGAAATGGCCGGTCGTGGTTGATACTAATGATAATTCTATCATTTGGGTACCGGGTGTTCGTGCGAGCAATAGGGCAGTGGTAACTGCTGAAACGAAAGACGTTGTCATTCTGGAATTCGAACCAGCCGATTGAACCCGGACTCTTCCCGTTTTATGAATGTTCTCTCGTGGAACCTCACCGCTTACCCGATTCTTAAATAATTGATGCGCCCTCAGTTACCGTTAGTTTTCATTGCCGTAATTATATTTACGGGCTCGCTCTATGCTCAATCAGGGAAAACCTCTCTGGATAAAAGACGAGATGTTTCCAAACGGACAAAGTATGGTTTGCAATCCGTTCATGGCAACGCGATCCTGACGATAAAGAACGTCGATATTACCCATTTCCCCGAAATGGGTGTGATCTTTTCTGCTGTTGACAGCCGTAATCAATTTATTCGTACTCTCCAGAAAGAGGATCTGGTCGTGCTCGAAAATGGTATCGAGCGGCCCATCGTCTCTCTCGATCTGGTAAGTGGCGAAAGCCGAGTGCCGATCGATATTGTTTTTGTGGTCGATCAAACTGCTTCCATGACGGACATGATCGGTTTCGTCAAGGATAATATCAAGCACTTCGCAGAGACTTTACGCTCGCACGGGTTTGATTTTAGGTTAGGACTTATTCGATTCAGTGATATCATCGAAGGAGTAAGCCCGACATTAACGGACGATGTCTCCGAATTTGAATCGTGGGTGACAAATCTTCAGACGGTAGGCGGCGGCGATCCAAATGAAAATGCACTGGAAGGATTACATGCGATCGAGCGGCTACCCTTACGGCCTATTGCAATGCGTCTCGCCGTTCTTATTACAGACGCGATGTGCCATCAGCAGGGTGATAATGGCGACGGCACTACGGACTTTACATTGAAGACGATGGGGGATTGGCTGTACGAGCGGGAAGTTCGCCTTATTACCGTTACACCGCCTGAGTTTCCTCAATATCACGACTTGGCTGCCGCTACGGACGGAGCGAGTTTCGATCTAAATCAGAATTTTGATAGTGCCGCCGCTGCGATCGCGAGTAATATTACCAGCTTGTATTCGCTGAAATACGTCTCGCAATCGACCCTTGCGCCGGATTCAGTGCGGATCGATCTTTTGCGAGCGGAGGATCGCTCGCCGCTTTCGAGCCGGAAAATGCTGGCGATGGAAGTGGGCCGCAGGTTTGTGTTTGAGGATTTGCAGTTCGAACCGAATGAAGCGCAGTTAGCTAATGAGTTTATCCCGGAATTAGAACGCGTTGTTCGCCTCATGCATGTTCGGCCTTCTATGCGAATTCGGATCGAAGGACATGCCGATTCAACCGGACGGCCAGAGGTAAATATGAAGTTATCGGCTGAACGAGCCATTGCCGTAAAACGATATCTTATGCAATCAGGAATAGCGCCGGATCGAATCGAGACGATCGGTTATGCTGCAACGCGTCCCATCGCTTCGAACGCCACAGAAGCAGGCCGGCGACTTAATCGCCGCATCGAGTTTTTGATACTCTCGAAGTGAGAGTTACTTTATGACGTCGCCGGTTGCTAATAATAAGCTTGTAACGCCCGAAGTGATCCTTCGAGCTTACTATCAGGGTTTTTTCCCGATGGCCAACGAGCGTGGCGAGATCGGCTTCTATTGTTACGAACCCCGGGGTGTTATTCCGTTGGACGAGCGATTTACGGTCCGTCGGTCAGTTCGGCAAATTCTAAAGAAAAAGAATTTCGAGGTTACCTTCGACACGGTCCCGTTGGAAGTGCTTCGAGCGTGTTCCAGGCGGCATGAGTCCCCGCTCTACGAGCAGTGGCTATCCGATGACCTCATCCATTTATACATGCGCTTGTTTCAAATGGGGTACGTTCATACCGTGGAGGTATGGCAATCGAAGGAAGACTCGAAACAACCAGCTCTCGTTGGTGGGCTTTATGGTATGACGATCGGTGCGGCCTTCTGTGGAGAGTCAATGTTCTCTCGTGTTCCCTATGGATCACAAATCGCCTTGGTGCATTTGGTAGAACGCCTGCGTCAGAGAGGATTTAAATTACTCGATGCACAAATGCCAAGCGAGCATTTAAAGCAGTTCGGATTATACGACTGCTCTCAAAAGGAATATCTTGCGGAGTTTCACAAAGTTGCCGGCCAGAGTGTAGCGTTTTAGCCGGCAACTTTTAGTGTGGCGTTATTGCACCAACATCTTCTTGATCTGCGTCTTTGTACCATTCGCTTCAAACTCGTAGAAGTAAGCTCCCGAGTTGAGGCTCGACGCACTGATTTGAAGGGTGTAGTGGCCGCGATCATAAACGGCGTGGTCTACCGGACGTAATGCCTCCCTGCCCGACATATCGATGATTCGAATGGTTACGATGGTATTATCGTCACCGACATCGAACGGAATTGTGGTCGTACCTGCGCTTCCTCCGAATGGGTTTGGCGAATTCTGCTTGATATAACTTGCGATCGGGAGACCATTCAAAAGATGGATCGTGCCGCAGGTAGAATCAAGGAAGATCGAACTTACAGCCGACTGCGCGATAGCCTCATCTGTACCTGGGATCGTATCGAACGCAGTAAGCGGTGACGATGCGCCCGGTTGTAAGTCCGGATGAAGCTGGAACGTCAGGTTCAGTAAGGTACCTGTTGCGTTAAAGATATTCGTGGCAGAGGAAATATCGTAATGGATGGAGCCAGGTACTGACTGTACGATCGTAGTTACCCATTGGGGTTGAGGTACAAGAGCTCCTGCGCGACCACCGATGTAATCAACGACCGTTGGATCGAAGGTAATTACGCCACTGATGTGCTTAATACCGAGCGAATCCGGGATAGGGGTCAGCATATTAAAATCGGTGTAGATCTTATCCCCTGGCCGTCCGAAGTATGGATGGGAGAATCCGAGCTCGACCTTAAGTGGCGGCACATCGCGTGCGATAAGGAAGAGGGTGTCCTTTAGTCCATTATCGAGTGTCCAGATGACCATTGCCGTACGGGGCGCAGTCTGCGTTGCGGACGACGCCTTGAATACGATGCCATACATTGTGCCCTGGCCTTCCGAGATCGTTGTATCGTCGATCGCGGCAGTAAAATCTGCAACGTTCGGTCCACTCCAGCCTACAGTGGTAATGAGCGGCCAGTTGCCGGCATTGGTCAGCGTAAAGCTACGCGGCACGGAACGGCCTCGTGCGACGAGACCGAAGTCGATCGTATCGGTCGAAAGCTGAGGAACGGGTGCTGCACCAATACCTTTGAGAACGACAGCGTCGTGATCGCCGAGCTGGAATGGTGCGGATACACCGCCTAAGACCGTCTGCACGCTGCCCGGTGCCGTCGGTGTGAACGTAACAGGGATCGTTGCGCTGTCATAACTTCCTACAGTAACCGGCGGAGTATATGCCGCGCTGAATGGGGAAGTTATAGCCGTAAGATTGCTCGCTGTAAGCGCTCGATCCGACGTGTTGATCAAATGTACTATTTGTGTTGGCGATGGAACGGTGCCCACACGCACCTTGCCAAAGTCGATCGTATCTTCTCTAAATACCAGGAACGTCGAGCGATCGTAACCGATCAGCTTTACCGTTTGGACGGTGGAATCGTCGAAATGGAAGAGAAGCAGTGCTTCATGATCCGGCAGCTTCGGAAATTTCGGCGAGAACTTCACCGAGTAAGCAGACAAGCTACTAACTGCAACGGAGTCCATACGATCATCAAAGATCGTATCGCCGTTTTCGAGCGTCACTGTAAACTCACTGGCAACGTCACCAACCTTTTCAATGCGGACGTACGCTGGATAGTCACCAGTATTTTTAAGAGAGAATCCTTTTAGCAGGCTCGAAAGGCCCAGATCAACGGTATCACAATTAACCGTATTGGTTGAAAGAGCAGGTAAGGGCGCCACTCCGGTACCAGTTACCATTATTGAATCTTCGTTGAACTGTCCTCCTGCGCCATGCAGCCAGCCTGCAAAGTATCCTCTCGCACCAGGAGCAAACACGACGCTATCCGGCTTGGAGGTTTTTGGCGTAACGGTAAGCGTGGCAGAGTCACTGATAAAAGGACCACCGCTGGTCCACAACTTTCCGACGGTAAGCGTACTGTAGGAATCGGTATTACACAGGAAAGCAGGGAGCTTCTTGGTGCGATTTACACGTACTTTACCGAAGTCCAGGAAGTTCGTACAAAAATTGATAAATGCGCCCGCTTCTCGTGCAATAAGCGGGACAGTATCCATCGTGCCGTCACAATACTGAACCTGCAACGTTGCATGATGTATACGAGACGTATGGGCGTTCGTGGTAAAATTTAGGAAGATATTTAATCGGTCTTGTCCGCCTTCATGCACCGTATCCGGAAATACGGTGGGAGAGGTCACCGTAAATTCACTGCTATCTTCTCCGATAATATTAAGGCCACAAACAATGAGCGGATAATCGCCAGTATCTCGAAGCGTTGTTGATCCAACATTAGGAACGACATCGTTCACTGAGCCGAAATCAACCGGCGAAGGATCGAAAATAGGCATCGGCGTTGCGCCGTATCCATAGAGATAGATGGAATCATATTTCCCGTCACACTGAATGTACATCCACGCACTCGCGGGGCCGGGCACGGTCGGCGCAAACGCTAAGTGCATTGTGTCCGAACCACCTGGGAAAAATTTATTAGTGGTCGTGTCATAGAACGTGCCGGATGGCACGAACCTATTACCATATCCTGATGGATAATTATTCAAATTCTCCACGCCCAAGGGGCTATATTTGACCGAGCCCACTTTCACTTTGCCGAAATTCAGCGAGTTCGCATCGTAGTGGATCCGTGGTTTCTTCTCATTGCCAATGAGATGAATGACACGGGGTTGAGAGGCATCATCCAGATAAAATAGAAGGGACGCAACATGCTGTGCGTCGATCGCATAACCGGGATTGAACGTTACCGCAAAAACCTTTTGAGAGTCAGCGTTCAGGAAAAATGATTGATCGACAGGCTGACGCGAGAACGAGTTCTTTTGGCCTCCGATAATTTCTACGTCCACCACATGAGCGGTCCAGTCACCATCATTGCGAACCGTATCATATAAGGTTTCCTGATCGCCGGTGAACACCGTTCCAAAATCGAGAACAGAATCAAGAATAGTAAATACGGGCTCGGCACCTTCACCTCTCAGAATAATTGGAGTTTTCTTACCGTCGCTGGTTGAAATTACGAACGTGGCCGAGTATGGTTGTCTTGCGGTTGGAGAAAACCCGAAAGGAATTGCCTGAAGTCCGTTTCCACCATTCACACTGGATGGAGTTACAAAACTCGTGCTGAAGACCCCATTGCTTTTGGGAGTAATAGAATCAATGGTAAGTGCTGCATTACCTGAGTTAAAGACGATCACGCTCTGCGCATCATCATTAGGTGATGTACCAACGCGTACGAGCCCAAAATCCAACGTTGTTGGACTTATTGCGCCGTTGGGGGCTGCACCAGAACCGGAAAGGGATATTTGACGCAGTGTATCAGCGGGATCGGCGTTGGAGCACCGAATGTACAGCGTTGCCTGGTCCAATGCATCTGGAGTGAGCGGCGAGTACGAAACGATAAATTGATTTGCCGATTCATTTCCTAACGAGAAACGGTTGCCCCGCTGAGAACTTACGCTAAAGTACGACGCATTCGGTCCCGCAATCCAAACGCTATCAACATTGAGTGCCTGCAGACCATAGCCTGCAATAGAGTCGATGAGCCTGCTGGTCGAACCAACCGTAGTCTTTGGAAACGTGAGTGACGTACGTTGGATCGAGATCGCTGGTGTATACTGAGCGATAAGAGCTTTAATACCGCCTTTTGCCTGTGAGTAGTAAAAGCCGTCGGGCTTTGTATCCAGCCGATTATAAATTCGAAATTGGAAGATGCTCGAGCCGCCCTTGTACAACGCAGTGTATTGATGCGACGGCATGTAGAATGTTTCGAGCGTATGTAACGAATCACTATTCGTTTGCGAACCATCCGCGCTGGCCTGGAAGTACACATTATAGCTCGTGCCGTTCCAGGATACGGGGGAAGGCATTGGAAGCGGCGCATTCCATCCGGGAATATTATAGCACCAGCGTGCATCGAAGTTGGTCGAATCCTGACCGGAGAAGATGCCGAACGTACCGCTGAGCGTCAGCATGTACTGGATCGTCGGATTCGTATGAAGGCGACCTTGCGACCACAACGGATTCGATGCCGGGACGTATACCGTGTCGCGAGGCGTCGGAATTCGCCATTGTGCATCAGCACCTTGTGTGCAAATACATGCGATCACAACTAGTGCGACGATAACCCGTGCTGACCGAACGTGAGCGAGCGAATTAAACATGTTTATAGCCCCATCGATGGTCGTTGTTCGTTCGACGTCCATCTGGTCTCGATTAATTGAGTTCATGGTACAGAGCCGTTTTGCCAACAGAAGGTGATGAAGTCTGATTCATCGCCTGCTATTGATTTTTGGGACCTCGAGGCTCCGGGGCAAGGATCCTAAAGGCATACGATACATTCTCGAGCACTCTTAAAGAGACTCTCTCTTTTAGAGAACCCTGGGCATGCGGAAGTCGAAGAAGGATTCGAAGATCAGGAACGGGCAGTTCCCTGGGCGGCTTCAAAATCGCCGGTCTCTCGCTCGCATGGGCTGGGGGCAAATCCCACGCAAGCATGATTCCGGATGACCGCAAACTTGACCCGAAATCATGAGGTTTCCGTAATAACACGATATGGTTGAGAATGGTTAAGAAAGAATAGAAAGTGGGGAAATATGGGGCAAATTTTGCTCAAATATTCTCTTTTTCTATTATCTGCCAAAATCTATATATTATTTTAGTAACCCTGAGGTCGTTGTTCGTTCTTCCTTAGCACGGTGTTGTAAGGTTGCGAACGTTGCGAATCCTTGGAGTTTGATGTCCGTCTGATTGAACCAATTCAGTGAGCGGGCGTTCATAACTCGCTGCTTTCTGCTGATTTAGAACTGGGCGTCGATCGCCTTGGAGCACTGTTCGGGAATCGGTTGCCGGTGCTGGTGATGCGATTCGCTTTAAGGACACGTTCGCCGGCGCCCCGTTTTAAGGTTAGGCCTCGCTGTAACAACAAACGAATCTACGAACTTGAGTTGCTTCGAACTATACCGGTGTGATGACCGGAGTGTTGAAAAGTGACCGTTAACTTCGATAGAGTTAGTAATACCACCCCCGTAATTCACGTGACTGACCATATGAAGGTTCACATGACGATGAAACCCCTAAGGCTTCTTCAACTTCTTCTCCTACTCGGCATTTCGAGTGTAGCCTGGAACCCCTCAACCGCGGCGACACGAGATTCCCTCAGTATTCGTCTGGTACCTACGCCGCCGGTTACACCGGATACTGGCAAAAGTGCCTTCGCAAAACTGGTCGTAAAAAATTTAGGACCGATTTTAAATTCTAAATATAAAGAATTCTCGCCAACAGTCACCGCTGACGGACGCACGATGTTTATAGTTTCAGATCGTCCGGGTGGTGTCGGTGCGCAAGATTTTTGGATGACGACTAGTCCCGAAAATAATGATACAACGTGGGCTGCACCCATCGATGTACAGGAAATCAACTCGACCGTAGATGACGGTGCTGCTTCCATTGCCGCAGACGGACAAACGATTTACTTCGCGACCAATCGAAATACCACTGCCCCGAATGATGTCAATATCTGGGTGGCTACCCTTGACGGTACACATTGGAAAAACGTGCATGAAGTAGGCGCCCCAATCAATACTTCGATGTGGGAGTCCCAACCTTCTATTTCGCCGGATGGCAAGAAGCTGTTCTTCGCGTCGAATCGTCCTGGAAAGATCGGTACAGAGGCGAAAGATAATGTTGATATTTTTGTAAGCCATCAGCTTCCAGATGGTCGCTGGAGTGAGCCGGTAAACCTCGGCTCGAAGATCAATACCGCCAAATACGACGCTTCGCCGTTTATGGCTGCGGACGGAACCACGTTGTACTTTTGCTCAAACGGTCATGGTGGCCTTGGTGGCTTGGATATTTTCCAATCGGAATGGAAGGGACCATCAGATACTGATTGGACGGACCCAGTAGCATTGCCGGCCCCGATCAATTCGAAGGACAATGACTTCTTTCTTACAATACCCGCTTCCGGAAATGTTTTATTCTTTACCAGTGACCGTGCTGGTGGCAGTGGTGATTATGATATTTGGGTAGCCACCAATCCACCGGCACCCAAACCGACGCTCGTACTTAAAGGTCGTTGTTTCGATGTCAATACGCAGCAAAATTTAGGGGCGCACGTTGTGATCATCGACGAGCGCACGGGCGATACCGTGTACAATAAGCTCGCAAATAGCGCAACCGGTGAATACTTGGCCGTTCTTTCGAGCGATGCGAAGGGAAATTTGGGCGGTCCGTACCTCATCAGTGCAACGGAGCCAAATCACTTCCCATATCCGCCCACGAGAGAGAGTATTCCGCTTCGCAATGATACATCGCGAATCATCACGCACGATATTCCGATGAATAACGAGGTGCCGCCAGTGGTGCATTGGGTTACGCAAACACCACAACTCCTCGTTGAAAAGCCATCGCTCTTTCCGAATTTCAAGGGAGTGGTCATTCGCGAGCAGAAGACGATCGAGCTGTTTGCATTGCTTCCAATGGTATTCTTCGACGCCGGCAATGGAGCACTTCCGAACCGTTACGTTCTTTACTCGAGCCCCGCAGAGACCAATGGCTTCAACGAGGATACGGTCTCGAGTACGCTCAATGCCTATTACAATTACCTGAACATTCTGGGTCTGCGGCTTCGTAATAATCCGAATACACAGATCAGCCTGACCGGTACCAATTCGCAGGATACATCGGTAGAAATGTCGATCGATCTTTCTCGTCAGCGTGCTGAAGCAGTGAAGAAATATCTGGTGGAGATCTGGGGAATTCAGCCGGAACGTATTAAAGTAGAAGCCCGCAAGCTTCCGGAGAACCCGACGCTTCCGACGACGCCGGAAGGCATTGCCGAGAACCGCCGTGTAGAAGTAGGCAGCGATTCATGGGAGATCGTGCATCCCGTACTGCATAGCGCGATCGTAAAGCGACCGGATGCGCCGACCGGTGGATTTAAGTGGGAAAACGGACTTCGTGATGAGGTAATCGCTAAACGTGATCTCATGATCAGCTATCAAGGCAAGCCCTGGGCAACGATCTCCGATCTTGGACCGCTGAGCAACACTACCTACAACACGTATAATTGGCGTTCTTCGCAGGGTAATAAGCTGCCCGAAGGTGAGGATAAAATGTCCGTCCAATTGAAGGTTACGGATAAGGGTGGTCGTGAAGTGCTTTCGAATGTCGATCAGGTCGATGTTCGTCAATTCTCTGTGAGCGATGTCGTAGCGCAGCATTTGGGTGACAAGACCCGTGAGACCTACAATCTTATCCTATTTACGTATAATAAATCGGACATGGGTAAGTGGAATCACCATATTCTCGATACCTATGTGTATGGTCGTATCCAGCCGAACTCCGACGTATCGGTTAATGGATACACGGATATCCTCGGCACCGAAGACTATAATGCGAAGCTTTCGACCAACCGGGCGAATGCCGTAAAGAATGACATTGCTGGCCACATTAAGGGCCGCGTAAAGTCACTCACGGCTCACGGATATGGCAAGACCCAGCCGCTTTATCCGAACGATCTTCCGGAGGGACGGTACTATAACCGCACCGTGCAAGTGCTGGTCGAGACTCCGATCAACACCGCTCAGTAGTTAAACCGCCTATATTAGTTCAAATCAGCGGCCTTGCCTTTGGCAGGGTCGCTAATTTTTCGGGTGTTTTAAATCAGAGCGCAATAGTGTCTATAAGAATAGCCGTATCTTTTTTATAAATTTTTTGTAACCGGACGGAGTCCGAGCGTTTTAAATAGTTGAGAGGGTTTCGAATAACTCACGTCAGCAGGATCAGGAACCATAAACTGGCTTACTGGCGATGTTAATAGCCGTTCATACGAGGGTAGGCTGTTAGGGCCGAATTTTAATTGGTCGCTTTACTCGTTTTGGGCGTATCTTCCTGACTTTGCTGCTTTGGTTGTGCTCCAATAATAGCACATGGTTTTTTGTAATTGATTCTACTGCTTATCACGCTACCATTTAGCGAAACCATGAAATACGTTAACCATTTCATAGGGTCTGCTCGCAAGAGTTTTGGACTCGTCTTTTTATTCTTAGGGATGGCTGGTCTCCTCGGTGCTTCTCCGGCATCGGCACAAACGATCACGACCGGACGCATTACTCATACGATCGTCAAATCGAAGGTCACGCCGCCTTCGATGGGCCGCGAATTTTGGGTCGCACTGGCTCAGAATTATTTGGATGAATCCGGTAAATATTACCGAATCTATATTACGTCAGCGAACAATACGACGGCGTATGTTCAGATGGGTAATGGTCCGGTAACGGCGGTGCCGGTCGGTGCCTATAAGATCGGAACGGCAAATATTCCGCTCGGATGGGAAATGAAATCGAGCGGTGTCGTCGAAAATAAAGGCGTTCACATTTGGTCGAACGATGCCGACATTTGCTGCTATCTTATGTCGCACAACCCATACACATCCGATGGCGAATACATTATTCCGAATATTGGATGGGGTACGGATTACGTCGTAGCAGCTTATGGTGCTCTCTTCGAGGGTTTTGGCAGCTATGTATTCGATTTCCCATCGGAGTTTACGATCGTCGCTAATCAGGATAATACGGTTTGCACGATCACCCCATCAGCTGATCTTCGTCAGGCAGCTGCTTATCCGGGAAATAATACGGTGGTTGCTTATCCAGCGGGCGTACCGTTTACGGTCCAACTAAATCGTGGTCAGTCCGTTCAATATCAGACGGTCAAAGCGCAGGGCGTCGATGGCTATGATGTGACCGGTACGATCATTCACTCGAATCAGCCGGTCGGTGTTGTTGGTGGTTCGCAATGTCCGAATATCCCACCGGATTTTCCCTATTGCGATCACGTTACGGATATGATTCCGCCGGTACGAACCTGGGCACAGACGTACTACACAACATCGCCCGCACAGCCGATGGGAATGTCGGGTCACGATTTTTCTTTGTACCTGATAATATCCTCGAAGCCCGGCCAAATGATCTACAGGCAGGATGCCACCACCGGCATTCACCAGGAGTGCATAATCAATAATAAGTATGGTACCTATTGGGTGGAAGAACAACTTTCTAACAAGTGGTTCAGCGATGCGCCTTTCTTGCTCGTTCAGTACTTGAACAGTTCGACCTATCCTGATTATAACAACGGCAATGGCGATCCTGCGGAAGTTGTTGTTAATCCACGAGAGAACTTTACGAAAACGGTGGTATTCCAAACGCCGGTAAGTATCGGTTCACAAACACCGTACGATAACTATGCGAATATTATCGTCAATGTCAATGATGAGCGTAATACATTGTTCGACGGTGGCTCGATCTTGAAATACACTCACCAGCCTGTCGATGATACCTTTGAAGTATTCGTGGTGCCGCATATTGCTCCGGGTGCGCACGTCGTAAAAGGTGACACCAGCGGTGTCGGTGTTTACATTTACGGCTATGGTTTTGACGAATCGTATGCATGGACTGGTTCATTTGGTACCGGTACATTCCATTCGCCAGACACGGTCCCACCGCTCCCCGTGATCACAGGCGAGTGTTATCGTGCGTTAGTCCATCTGTCGGACTCGGGTAATTTACCAGGAATTACTCCTCCGCAGCCGCAAAGCCATTTGAATGCTATTCACGTCGATACGATCTATAACATGGCGTATCAGCCGGACCCGTATCCGAATTGGATCGAAGGTGCCGGATTGGATACATCCGGTTATAGTATGTTCGTTGCCGATCGCACAAAGCCGGCTATCCTTGTTGTAGAAACGATCGACCTGGCTGGTAATGTAACGACGATCACCAGTACCTATACGCCGCAAGTAGCGGGCATCGCTCCGCCACTTCAGGATTTTGGTGTCGGAAAACTTACTCCGACGTACGAATACGATACTCTTATCAATCAGGGTAAGATACCATTTAAGTTTACGAATGTCTCCCTGCTTCACGGCGATGTTGGTTTCAAGATCGACAGTGCTGCAACAGGCCCCTTGGCCGTAGGGGAGAAGCGGATCATAAAGATCTCGTTCTTGCCCGTCAAGCAAACGACCGTGCACGATACGATCATCTTTGGAGATGAGTGCTTAGTGGATTCTGCAGCGGTTGTTGGCAGCGGTGGCGCACCTGACTTCTGGGTAGCGGATGTTATCTGGAAAGATGTACCGCTTACGCCGCCATCTCCAGGTGCATGGGTCGAAAAAGCAGCCGCTATTCACAATACTTCCAAGCAGGATGTGCTGCATATCAATTCGCCTTCCTGGACCGATTCTACGCACTTCGTCCTAATTCCGGGACAAACATTCCCGCGGGTGGTACAGCCGCTCGGTGTTGATAGCGTGCAGTTCTGGTATGAACCAACTGACCTGAACGGTAATACAGCGGTCGGTACCTGGACAGCACAAGAAAATGGTACTGATGGTAATCCACTATCGCATACGGATAAGCTGATCGGTAATGCTATCGCGCCGTCCGCAGCATTTGGTGGTAACGATACCATTAGTCTTGCATGTATTACGACGCCGGATACCGCTCATTTTGCATTCGTTCTTTCGAACGTTGGCAAAGCATCGCTAACGGTCCGGCCAATTATCATGTCGAATACGACCGATTTTATTAATTTGGTGGGACATGATATGCACCGCGGTTCATGGGATGCATCACGACAAACGGAGACGCTACTGGAGGGTGACTACGATACGATTCTCGTAGATTTCCCGGTCACGCCGAATACAAATCAGACCGCGACCACTACGTTGATCGCCATTGATGCCAATACGGGAGATACGATCGGACGAGCAACAGCTACGGTAAACGTGGTCTATCGTTCGCAGCAGATCCTTCCGACTTCGCTCACGTTCGGTGCTCCTACTCCGATCGACTTTAGAGGAGCGCCGCAAAGCGCAACCTTCAACGTGACGAACTCGGCTTCAGAAGATCTCACGATCACATCCATCGCTCTGGAGAATGGTGGTGCATACAATGGAGCGTATACCATTACTGCGAAGGATCAGGCGAATCAACCGATCACCTATCCGTATGTAGCGAAGGCTGGGGTAAGCGTCCAAGTCACGGTAAATTTCGATCCGTCTGCTTATCCGGATTCTGCTCAGGCAGCAAACGTGCTTGTGAATACAGATGCGTGTGTTCAGCAAAAAGTACCGTTGATGGCTTACGTGGTCGTGTCCGGTGCGGCCGCTATCGGGCACACCTTCCCGCCGATGCTGTCGTGCGATCAAGGTTCGGATTTCATCACCGTTCTTAATACCAAGCCAGTTGGCTTCGTCGATACGATCGTAAGCGCTAGCTGGGTACAGAATACGGGTAAGTTCACCACGCCGAATGTCATTCATGACATTGTCGATGGTAATGCTTCACTGAAATTCCCGGTGAATTTCAACCCTGATCCGAATGCAGCAGCGCAGACCGTATATGATACGCTCGAGTTGATCATGCATAACAATCACATGCTCAAGAACGGGACGTACTATGACACCGTATTTGCACCGGTGAAGGGTACTGCTGCACCGATCATGCTCACTGCTACATCGGACTTTGGTACCGCTGGTGTTGATTCCGCGTATGCCGGTCAGCAACTGACATTGCCGATCCACTTCTCCGTTAATTTGAACGGTCTCGACGCGTCTGGATACACACTCGCGAATGAGAATATCACCAAGGTCGTGCTGAAATATTATATTCCGCATCCGGACCTTCTATCTGTTCCGACCGCGAGCGATATCAGCGGCCTGCCGAATGGTTGGAGCGTTTCGAATCCTCAAATGGTCGGCGATACGCTTATAGTTACGCTTACGGGCACGCAGCCGCTCGATGAGAAGGTTACGTCGCTCGGTCAGATCCGATTCAATGTCTATCTGAGCAAATCGGACGGTTCTACTCAGGTACAGCTCGTTTCGATAACGCCATATACCAATGCTGGTAACACGCTTGGAAGCTGCGTTCAGACGTCCGTACAAAGCGGTACGATGAACCTCATTCTTCGTTGCGGTGATGCGACAATGCGCGCAGTCATGAGTAACCAGCCGTTTAGCTTCGTCCGCCCGGTAACACCAAACCCGGTGACCGGTGGCCACATCACGTTCGACTACCAGAACCGTGGCGCGATGAATCTCACGCTGGCCATATACGATGTGCTTGGTAAAGAAGTCTCCCGTCCGATCGATAATATTCGTCACGATGCTGGCGAGTGGATGACGACGGTCGATGTTTCGAATATGCCGAACGGCACGTACACGTACCGAATGAGCAGTGGAAAAGACGTAATTTCCCAGCAGTTCGTAATTCAGCGTTAATTTTGCATCCCTGCTAATGCCCCTCTCGAGTGGAGAGGGGCATTAGTCGGGAGGAACTAATAAAATCCGGGACGTGCTGTTTTAGGTATAGTTTATCCCATCAGGCAAGCGTCCCCTTAAGAGTGTTAATCTTTCAGATACTTTAGCTATGCGTAACCGACTTATTCTTCTTGCTTCTGCTTTCGCCGTTTTGGCCATCGCTGGTAGAGCATCCGCTCAAGGTGTTTTGACTCCTCAAGTCCAGGCTGGCTTCCTCGTTGGTCCGGTGGGCGGCATTAACCTCGTAGCATACAACTCCGATGCTTTCCCGATCTTAAATTCCGAACCTACGTGTTTCCAGGCCCAGAATGGGTCAGGGGTTGCACCGTGGGGCGGTCTTTCGGTCGAATTCCCATTAGGTAATGCCAATGAACTCCAGAACTTCATCGTAGGTGAAGTTCTGTATGATTCGAAATCATCGAAGTTTACGTCGCTGAATGGTGCGACGGCTTCCACGCCGACCAAGCTCAATGGCTTCGTCGACCAGAATTCTTCGGTCACGACGGCTCTCGATGCGAGCTTAAGCTACCTCGTGATCAACCTGGGTTATAAGTATAACTTCACGCCGGGTCCGTCACCGGTCGGCCCTGGTATTCAGGTCGGTCCGTCGGTCGGCATTAAGATGGCCGCAAACTTTAACAAGACCGTTACGGTAAAGGCAATTTCGCCAACGGCCACCGCCGATAACCAGGAGTCTGAAGTGACGGTTACCTCATCGACGGCCGTTCCTAATGCGCAATCGCTTCGCCTCGCGTTGCGTGCGCAAGCTACGTACGACGTGTCATTCTCGCCGGATTGGATCGCGACACCGACCGTCGGTTATGATTTCCCGATCACCAAAGTCGATAATGCAACGGCCACTGTTACGAACTGGCATGCATCATCGGTATTCGCCGGTATTTATTTCCGGTATTTTATTCGCGGATAAGTAGCCGCGCTGAAGTTTGTGTTTTCCAGCCCCCTCTCCCTATCAAGGGGGCTGGATATTTAAAGTAGTCCCCATATAGTTGCTAATTGCTGTCCCTTCCTAAGAAAAGGATGGGTTCAGAAGAATAGGTACCGTCAGTTCATTCTAAATCGCTTGCATCTATGTTAATCCTCACAGGGCGCTGCGAGCATCGTGGCTCATGGGCTCAGCGCATTACCCTTATCCTGGCACTTCTGGCTTGCACCTTTAGTCTCTTCCCACTAACCCTTCACGCGCAACAAGGGCAGACATCCATCGGAACCGATTTCTGGGTGGGTTTTATGCCTAATTCTTTTTATTTAGGGTGCTGCCCCCCTCAGGGATGCACGCTATTCATCGGATCGGGGACGAATAACGTCGTCGATGTTGACGTCTATGGAGGTTCGCAAATACCGAATGAGCATCATCATCAGGTTATGGCGGCGAATACGGTCTGGACTCTTCCGGCGCCGAATGAAGCCAACTGGGAAACCCCGAATCCTTGCGAAGTAGCGAACTACCGAGCGATCCATGTCCACTCGGTAAATCCCGTCGTTGTGTATGGCTATCAGTACACGGGGGCTAATACATCATCGACCGATAGTTACCTCGCAATTCCGACACCAGCGTTAGGGACGGAATATTATCCGTCCTGCTATTACGACGACCATTACACACTGGGACCGGCGAATCCGTTGGCCGGCCAATTTTTGCTGATATCGCCGTATGATAACAACGTTATTACGATCGGTCCTGTAAAGTCATCCACCCGTTCGGACGCTGGTGGAAGCATTATCTTGCACTCCAAAGGTGATACCTGGAGCATAACGCTAATGAAGGGACAGACGTATCTCGTCCAGTCGACGGGATTGATGTATGGAGATGAAGATATAACCGGTACTCACATTGTAAGCTCTTTACCACTTGCGCTTATCTCGGGCCACCAACTTTGCTCGATTCCCATCGGTGAATTGGCCGATCAGAATGGGTCCAAGGATGAGATAATGGAGATGATCCCACCACTCAGTGAGTGGGGATATGAATATTACGACATGCCGACCGCTACACGCAATGTGTGTGGCGATCTTGTTCGAGTGATCGCCGGAGAAGATGGTGAGTCGATCACCGCTACCAGCGTAAACGGACAGCGCAATGCTATTTTAGATAAAGCCGGCGACTTCTATGATTTCGATGAGGTTACCGATCCGACGGTTTTTGCTTCCAAAGGTAACAAAAAATTTCTCGCAGTTCAGATGGCGTACAGTCAAGGATTCGATGGCGATCCGGGTCAATCGGATCCGTTCTCGATCGTACTGACGCCCCGACAGCAATTCCAGAAAAAGCTTATTTTTCGTATTCCGGATCGTGGCAGCTCTTCAGGATTCGTGCACTTTGCGACGTTCTTATGTCAGGACGATTCGATCCGGAAGATACAATTGAATGGGGTGCCAATCACGAGTTACCAGTATGCGGGTTCGTTGCCGATACCGGGTACGACACCTCCGATGTCGGCGTACCGCATTCAATTTCCTCCGAAATCGAATACATTCGTAGCCACGTGCGGGGCTAAGTTCGGATGCTATCTTTACGGATGGAATCAGTTCGAAAGTTATGGTCATCCGGCGGGTATGGCGTTAGGAGTTATTTCGCCCGATACGCTTCCGCCGCTGCAATCGCTCGATTCCCAGTGCGGCAGTTTCCATGTAAAGCTCATGGAATTACGTCACATGCCGCAATTCAGTTTTGAAGATACTCGAATCGCCGATCTCGCGATGATCACGGATACCAATGATTCGCGGTGGCCAAAACCATCCTATAATTATAATTTCCAGATCGATCCGGCCCATCCCTTTACACCGGGCGATAGTGTTGCATACTTTATTCTTACGGTGATCGATGGAAGTAGAGATGCCTATGCTGCAGTATGGACGACCGATCGTGCCGGCAACGATACCGTATACGAGTATGCTTATCATGCTCCCAGCTTAGTGACCGTTCCAAAATCACCATTCCTGTATCAGCCGGTAATTGTATCGACCGATTCGTGCCAGACGATCACGCTGAAAAACAACACAGCGAAATCGATCACGATCGGTACGGCGCAGGTCATGGGCAGTGCGGTAGGTGGTAAGTTCACGGTTACGCCGACCGCGATCAATCGCACGCTGCAATCCGGAGATACCGTTCAGCTTCGAGTGTGCTTTACATCGCTGGACACGGTGCAGGCATTCGATACGCTTGCATTACAAGTCGGCTGTCTACCATTCTTGTATCCTATGGTCGGATTAGGAGTGACGCCACAGATCTACGCGTCCGATCTCGACTTTGGCAATGTACTCGTAGGAGATACCGCATGCAAGCAGCTTACGATCAAAAATGTTGGCAATGCGCCGCTTGTGATCGACAAAAATTGGTTGCTTCACAACTCGAAAGAATTCTCATTCGAAGATACATCGGCCTTGCCGATCACTATTGCACCAGGCAAATCGACGTCGCTTTTCCTGTGCTTCCATCCGGATACCACCGGCACATCGACCGGCAGGCAGGATTGGGGTACTAACCTCCTCACGCCATTCCAGCATTCGATCAAGGATACTTCTTTCCTTACTGGTGTCGGTGTGCAGGCTGGCCTTAACTGGGATCGATCGAAGCAAGAGTACACCGCACAATGCGATTCGGAAGTCATCCGGATGTATTTATTGAATACTTCTTCTCCGCAGACCGGATCCTCAATTATCATTCAAAATATTAGTATTACCGGTGCGGATGCGAATGAATTTAGCATTCTACGGACGCAGGTTCCAAGTACGACGCTATATCAATTGGACCCGGGAGCTAGCATTTGGGTCGATGTCATGTTTAAGCCGGACCTTACTAAGGGATACGCTCTGCGCAGTGCACAGATCGCTGCTTCGGGTAAAGATCTTGCGCATCCCGAGCATGATTTCAATCCGGTCATCAGCTTCAGTGGCATTGTTCGTCATTCGAATATTCGTATCACCCCCGCAGCGTACGACTTTGGTACCGTCCCACCGAACGACGCGCTGACAACGACGGTATGGATCCATAATGACGGTGATACCGCGTTGACACTTAATAATGTAGCTCTTACCGGTACGCCATCGGGTATCTTTACGGATAGTGGCTTTACTCCGGGCCAGATCATTCCGCCAGGAGATAGCATTCCAATAGTGATCAACGGAAATTCGCAGGTCGGTACGATGCAGGCATCACTCACCGTTGGTGGGGATTGCGATACTGCAAAAATGGCGACCTTTACTGCCTTTAGCTCGCGCTTTGCAGCGGTACCTCAGGGCGCTGATTATGGCAACGTGTACGTGTGTCAGGATTCGACAATGATCGTTAGCATTTCGAATAATGATAACTCCAAGAATGCTTTTGTCGATAGTGTCTATATCATAGATACCCTTGGAACGACGGGGGCCAGTCAGTTTACATTTACCGATGGTAAACAATCGAAGGGGAAACTCAATCTTGCGATCAATCCGGGCCAAACGATACCGTTTACCGTGAAATATACACCTTCGATCAATGGTGGGAATGGTGCGAAGATCGTGTTCCATCTGATCATTCCGGAAAATGACCCACCCGATTCGAACTATGTTGCAACCCTAAAAGGCGTCGGTCTGCACTTTGCAAATACCGTAAGCGCCCGCAAGAACGATGTCGATACAAACTATTCAGTACTTCCGAATAATACGATATCAGTACCGATCACACTTGCGCAGGCATTTGACCCGAAAGCGAAGGTCTACGGCATTACATATACTCTTCGTTATCGCAGGGATATGTTCGTGCCGGAGCAGGTGGTCACGTCTGGAGGTCTTTCTGGTTCTACGACTCAGCCAGTACCGGTACTGGACAAAACCGATCCGAACTATGATCTTCTGACTGTGACAGAAACGTCGGGTTCCCCGATCCAGGGTATTACGACGATCGCTAATGTTGTATTCCTGTATGTGGTGAATAAAGACAGCACGACGCCTATTCAGGTCCAGGATCTGGCCTTTATGAATGACAAGGGTAACACCGTATGCTGGGTATCGAAGGACAGTATTCCGGGTACGTTCGTGGGGCAAAACGAATGTGGCGACCTGACGCTCCGCAGATCGTTGGAGGGCTTGCCGCCCGTGTGGGTGAAGAGCGTTGTACCAAACCCGGCCTCAGGCCCGGCTACCGTACAGTATTCTTTACGGGAGAACAGCAAGGATATTTCGATGGAGCTCTACGATATGCTGGGCAATAAAGTCATGACGATCGCTTCCGGGGCAATGGCCTCCGGTGACCATACCGTCAACTTTGATGCTACCGAGCTTGCCAGCGGCACGTATGTACTTCGCTTAGCATCCGGCGCGTACATTAATTCTAAACGGATCGTAGTGCAAAAATAAGATAGCGTTATTTTTGGAAAACAAGCCCTTGCAGCTACTGCAAGGGCTTGTTTTTTGCTATTCAGCGAACTGCTCGGCTATGGTATGGAAGCTGTTTTCATGAGCCGGAGCCTAACTCGCTTACGAGCCGTTCCAAAGAAGACAATTCGGCTCTCAAAGACGATTAATTCATCACCTTTTCTTTTTCGTAGCAAATGCCAAATTCCTGGAAGGACGTCGAACAGCTCGGACAAAGCTTATGGTACGATAACCTGAGCCGCTCATTCATTTCCGGCGGCAAGATCGCAAGTATGATTGACGAGCTCGGCCTCCGAGGTATTACATCTAATCCATCCATTTTTGAAAAATCGATCTCCGGCAGCGACGAATATGATGATGATATCGAGACGGCTATCCGCGAAGGACTGACGACAGCCGAGATCTACGAGCGGTTGACGACCGACGATGTGCGTAATGCTGCCGACGTGATGCGTCCAGTATTTGACCGTACCCAAGGTGAAGATGGTTATGTTTCGATCGAGGTGGATCCCAGGATCGCTTCCAAAACGAAAGAAACGATCGAAGCAGCTCGGCGCCTCTGGAAGACGGTAGACCGTCCCAACATAATGATCAAGATACCCGGGACTCCGGAAGGACTTCCAGCAATTCGCCAATGTCTTGCGGAGGGGATTAATATCAATATTACGCTTTTATTCGGGATCGAAAATTATACGGAGGTTGCTCATGCCTATCTGGATGCTCTTCGCGAGCGTAAAAAGAATGGCAAGGACATAACGAAGATCGCCAGTGTGGCGAGCTTCTTTTTGTCTCGTGTCGATACCAACATCGATAAGAAGCTCGAAGCTAAGATCGGTGCTGCGGATGGCGTTGCCCACGAACCCCGTCAACTGTTGGGGAAGGCTGCTGTTGCCAATGCAAAGCTGGCATACGAGCGATATTTGCAAATATTTCATGGCGAAGAATTCTCTGATCTGAAGGCGGCTGGTGCGCGCCCGCAACGATGTTTGTGGGCGAGCGTTAGCACGAAAAATCCGAAGTATAGCGACGTTCTCTATATCGAGCCATTGATCGGGCCAGAAACGGTTACGACCGTGCCCGATGAGACGATCGAAGCATTTGCGGACCATGGCAAGGTCGCTAATACGTTGGCTGACGGCATCGCTGAGTCGCACGATGTGATCGATCGCCTTAAAAAATTGGGTATCGATACCGAACAGGTAGCTGTGGAGTTGCAGGTCGATGGAGTAAAGAAATTCGCGGATGCATTTGCGTCACTCTCTCAGAACCTGGAAAAGAAACGCCACGCTATTGAAGAAGCTATTGCCTGATCCACATGCCAATACCGGACGTCGCCAATGAAGCTACCACCCTTCCTGTTGATTTACTGAATGCAGTTCAGGAGGCCATTAAGCAGCGCCTGGTCACACGCATTTGGGAAAAAGATACTACTGTTTGGTCGAACGATGAACAGGTCTGCAAAACCATTGCAGATCGTTTAGGTTGGCTGACGGTACCCGATTGGTCGCTTGGACGCCTTTCAAAGATCATCGACTTTGCCGACGAAGTACGAAAAGATGGTATTACATCGATCGTGATACTGGGCATGGGTGGAAGCAGCCTATGCGTTGAGGTGCTTCGCGATACGTTCGAGGCAAAAAAAGGGTATCCCAATCTACTCGTGCTCGACTCAACACATCCCGATCAGGTTCTTGCGGTCGAGCGGGCATGCGATCTAAAAAAGACGCTATTTATCGTTGCCAGTAAATCGGGTACGACACTCGAGCCGCAATGCTATTACGAGTACTTTTGGAATAAGCTCGAACAATATGGCAGCGACCGAAGATTAAACTTTGCGGCCATTACGGATCCCGGCACACCCCTCGAAAAAATGGCGATCGATCTCCAGTTTCGAGGTGTATTTGCTAACCCTCCAGACATTGGCGGCCGCTATTCAGCCTTATCTTATTTCGGTATGGTGCCGGCCGCGCTTATTGGCATCGATATCGAGGAAGTATTATCACGAGCAAGCTCTGAAGCTGGTCTCAGTAAAGCTGAAGATGAACGAAATGCGTCGCTCATTCTCGGACTTTTTATGGGCCGTGCAGCAAAGGATGGACGCGATAAACTAACCATCGTTACTCCTCCGGAGCTTCATTCCTTTGGATATTGGGCCGAGCAACTGATTGCCGAAAGTACAGGAAAGCTCGGCCGTGGCATTTTACCGGTCGAGGGAGAAAGCGAGCGTGCTCGTAACGAACAGCGTGAACGCCGCATTTATACGTACTTTACGATTGGTGAGGGTGCGCTAAGTGATGATGAACGCCGCGATCCTATACGATTAGAATTACATCTTGCTGACCAATTGGGCATTGGTGCTCAATTTTTCCGCTGGGAATTTGCGACCGCTATTGCAGGCTCTATCCTTGGTATCGATCCATTCGATGAGCCGAACGTCGCAGAGAGCAAAGCCAAAACGAATGAGGTACTTGCAGGTTACAACGGCCAGCATCTGAAGTTTCCGAATGTTAGTGGCAGCATTGACAATGTTGATGTGATCGGACAACCACTGGCACAAAACTTATCTCAAACACTCAATCAATTTTTGTCCAAGTCAGTCCGACCAGAAGGTTACATTGCGATCATGGCGTATATCGAGCGAAATGAGCGTTCGATCGCAGCCTTGGCTGAACTACGAGATAAGCTATCCCTTAAATATCACGTACCGGTTACTGTTGGCTTTGGTCCGCGTTTTCTTCACAGTACCGGGCAACTGCATAAAGGTGGTCAACCGACCGGGACCTTCATTCAACTCACCGATACACCGAAAGAAGATATTCCGATTCCAGGAAAACCTTACACCTTCGGCTCACTCATTCATGCCCAGGCCATCGGAGATTTTGAAACGCTCCGAAAGCACGATCGTCCGGTTATTGGATTTTCGTTGGGTAATGATCCACTCGCTGCGATAGCGGCGCTCGCTTAATCCAGCACTTCGAGCGAGTTCATCAGGCGCGGAAGCATATCCATGATATCATCGGTCGAAACAGCTCCGACCGATAGCCTGAACCAACCGGTGTTCTCCTCCGAACCGAACGCCTGAAATGGGACGATCGCTAGTCGGGCGGATTCGAGCAAATACTTCCGAATTTCCTCGTTCGTGTTCAGGACCTGACCGTTTGGCGTTTTACGACCAATAAGATTAAAACGAGCCGTGAGATAGATCGCCCCCATGGGTGGGATCGCATCGACGGGATATCCATTGTTCTTTAGATTCTGTATGCCATCAAAGAGAGCGTTCAAACGAAGTTCTATCTCTGAGATCATGGTGGCATGATAGCCATCGATCGCATCATCATCGAGCAAGAGAGCGGCCGTAGCCACTTGTTCGGCACGTGGTGCCCAAGCACCAACATGGCCCAGAATGTTCGACATACGATGCGCGACATCCGGTGCCGCAACGGCCCAGCCGACACGGACGCCCGTGGCAGCAAAGGCTTTACTGATACCATCGACAAAGATCGTATTCGAGGCAAGTTCTGGCCGAAGTGATACAGGATTGTGGTGTACTGTTTCGCCGAACGTCAGCATCCAATAAACCTGATCGTACATGAGGAACATGGGGCGCTCATCGTTGCCGCGGCGATCGTTCTCCTGAATGATAAGATCACAAATTCCAAGCAGGGCTTCGCGTGTAAATGCTGTTCCGGTCGGATTGAGTGGCGAACAAAGCGACAGCAACATTGCGTCCTCTAGCGTACCTTCCAGGATTTCGCGAGTAGGAAGAAAGGAATCTTCCGGGCGGCAAATCGCAGTCTGGACCGTGGCTCGGCTGATATGACAATAGTGGTTGTTATTCCAGGAAGGAATCGGATAGACTACTTTATCACCTTCATCGATCAGCACATTGTACGTGGCATAAATCGCTGGTCGAGCACCACTCGTTATAACGAACGATTCCAACGGATAGTCAAGCCCCAGGCGTCGCTCATAAAACGCTTTCACAGCTTTCCGGAGATTCAGCATACCATCCGAAGGTGGGTAGTTCGTTTCACCCGCTTGCAATGCTGTTTCAATTCCGCGTTTCAGTGATGCAGGAATAGGGAAATAGCGAGGGTCGAAATCGCCGACGGTGAGATTGCAGATCGTATGGCCTTCGGCGACCATGGCGCGAATATCCGCAGCAATTTTTAAGATCTCCGAGCCGATGAGGCCGCGGGCCATGTGAGAAACAGGCGGTACATTACGGACCTTAAACGTTGGTCGAACAATATCCACTTCGGCAACTTCAGTATTCATGCAGGTTCTCTACTTAGGAAAGCACGCGATTTTCTCTCACGTGCGGAATACAAATATTATACGAATATTTTCCGTGCCCGTAAAATCCAGATTTATAATTACGAAGGTCTCAATTGAGCTGCCATTTCTGGGATCGAGATGCTATCTCGCCAGGCACGCACTTCTTTCTCATGAAGAACACAGAGAAGAAACCCGTCTTGAGGATGAAAGAGAAGACGGTGGAGCGCCCGAGCCGTGCGAGTACCGCCCTTCATCTCAAATTCGCTATCGGGCAACTGAAAAAGCGTGTGCATTTGGAAACTCGTAGCACCACGCTTTAAATACTCGAACGCCATTTTGCCGGTCGTAATGTTGCCGGTTGCTGAAAGCGGTAGTGAATGGCGCCACTGTGAAAGGATAGATAAATTGCGATCGCTAAGGTCTGGTCCGCCAAAGGCTACGCCGCTCACTCCTTCATATTCCTTGTTTGGATCGAATAGGCGATTGCCATAGATCACATAATCCGCTCGCTCCTGACCAGAAGTCGATTCACACATATTGAGCATTTCAAGCTGGAAATCGTCGGAGTGTGCAGCGTTGAATATCTTAAGCCCGAGATGAATATTAGGACCAACGGAGGTTTTGTGGATCTGGCTCGGTACTTCACGAAGCCACGATAAGATATTTTCCCGTTCGCGCGAAAAATTCATATCACCTGCCAGCGTAGGAGAAAAGTCCTTCTCCAGCGGCATTGGTGATGCGTTATGTTTATTCCAAACCTCGTACAGCTTACCGGTTGTGAATTCGTATTCCGAACTTCGCCAGACATTTTCATCTGGTCTTGGAAGATGGTATTTGACCGAAGGTATAACCAGGGTTTCGTTTTTGCGACCAATTTCTAATGCTCGATCGAAGAATTCGAGATACGCTTCAAAGGTCTCACTCCATCCGCGGCCCTTCCAGGTTACGGTCCACCCCTTCTCGCCACGCACCGTTTCGCGTGTGCCGATAATTTCTTCTACCGTCATACGCGCCGCAGGGATCGCCCATGCTTTCATTGATTGCGCCCCGGACGCATCCTGCGCGATAACCGTTTTCAATACTGCGAATCCTAATCCTGATCGCGCATCCCGTTCGATCTGATTAGCATTGAGAGAAAGTTGACCGGATGCTTTCCCAAAGGGGTTCTTTATTGCCAGATTACCATAGGTACTAGCAAGAGAGATCGCATATTGTTCTAAAATGTACTCTTCGAGGTTATCAGGTAGAGCGTGCTTAAAGCGCTCGAAGTCTTCTAAAATTTGGGACTGATATGACGACACCGTATTAATGCTTTAACTCGGTGGGTAATGCGGTCAAAAAATCGCCAACTCGGTCAATATCGGAATCCGATAACGTTGGTCCCCACGGATCGTAGACCGCGTGGGAGGAAACAACACCAAGCCACGACAACGCATAGAGCATTCGGCTAATGTAACCTTCCATGGGATCCATGAACGTTGTCATCCAGAATCGATCGATGTATCGCGAACGGTAATGGAAATCGTCAAAGGCTTGCGTGTAGTAGGCTTTCATCATATCCGCCTGCAGGGCTGTAAGGGCAGATCCCATTCCAACCAGTGCAGAATCGGCACCAGCCATTAACGAATAGCCAAGAAACCGGTCTTCGCCAGAAATAAGCAGTTTCTCCGGATACTCGGATTTGATCGACGTCGCAAGATCCTGAAAGGTCATCACACTATCCAACGTCGCGATCTTAATACCAACGACATTGGGGAGGTTAAATAGTAATGAGATAACTCTTGAAGAGTAGCTAAGTCCGCCTGCAGCCTCGTAAAGATAAAACAGTATTAGAGGTAGACCGGCTTTTGCGAGTTCACTATGATACTGAAGAATAGCTTCTTCGCGCTCTCGTTCGGGGCGGTCCCAGAAACGAGTAGGTGGATGGCATAGGATAGCATCTGCACCGAGTGCTCGTGCATGTTCTGCCATTGCTCGTGCGTGCGCGATATACTCGTCATCTGACTTCGCTCGCTCACCATTCGAACTGGGACATCCTGCGCCTGCGACGATCACCGATTGAGGCAGCGACTCTCGCCAATGTGTTAGTACAGTAGCGCGCTCCTCTTCTGTTAAATAGAGACCTCGACCTGTATGTGCCCATACCGCAACACCAGGGACAGGCATATCCTGAATGTATTCCGCCATTCGGATATGCGAATCGAGATCGATGGTGCGTTCCTGGGTAAATGGAACAGGAAGGGCAGGGATCAGCCGGTGGCGAAGTTCGCCGATTAGGTCACGCGATTTCATACGCTAAGCTCGAAATTCTTTTGTTTCGATCGTATATCGCTTCAACTTTTGCCGATCGACGGAAAATGGCATTGGTGAAGAGTCATCTGAAACAATGAATCCGTCATTAGAAATCTGTATAAGAGGCCGAATAATATCATCGACGAACCAGCGCGAACTCGCCTCGATATCGGTCGGATAAACGAATCCCGGCAGGGTGGCCAGTGATAAGGCCTGAGTACTTGCAATTCCTAACTCAGGCATCGTACCTAACCAACACTGTAATCCCGTTTGGTGGGCTCTATCGTGCATTCGTTTTGCATTCCAAAGGCCACCTACGCGCTGTACTTTAATATTTATAATAGAAGCCGCTTTAAGGCGAATGATCTCTTCCAAAGCGGTCAGAGAATCGGCCGATTCATCGGCACAAAGTGGCGTTCGAAGGAGTGAGGCAAGCTCAGCCATATCTGAAAGCGCTCCCGCCGCAAGTGGCTGCTCGATCATCATAAGATCGAAAGCGTCGAGGGAGCGAAGTATCTCTCGATGCTCTCTCAGGTTATACGCAGCATTGGCATCGACCATTAGCGGGATATTTCCGAAGCGCTTCCGGACTGCGGTGAGCGGCTCAATATCCCAACCGGGAGCGATCTTGATCTTAAGGCGCTGATAACCATCTGGCAAATATCGAGCGATCGCGGCAAGCAATTTGTCGATTGAATCGTAGATACCTATAGCCAGTCCGGAAGCTATTCGTCCTTTGGGGGCGCGGAATAATTCGTTTAAGCTTGTTCCGAGCTTTTTAGCAGTAAGATCCCAAACGGCTCCTTCTATTCCAGCTCGAGCAAATGGCTCTTTGATATAGGCGTCCAGCACGTTCGCATATTCGACAGGATTTTGGATTGTTCGAGTAAGAATGTCCGGGACGAGGCCCTGTGTAAGCGCCTGCCACGTCGTCTCCGGCGTTTCTACAGAATAGAACGAGCCACTCATGGGAGATGCTTCACCATATCCGATAAAGGAGTCCGAGTGAAGCTCCACAATAATGCTTTCTTTTTCATGCACAACACCGTTCGAGATGCGAAACGGCTCTCGCATGGGCACACTGACACGACGAAGAACAGCACATTCGATCTTGATCTCGGTCTCTCGCATTGTCAACCTTTTACTCCGGTCCGCAAAAATGCATTGGTTACGAACCGCTGGGATATAATATAAACGATGAGAATAGGGACAATGCTGATAAGTGTGCCAGCCATGAGAAGATCGTACCGGAAATTATGCTGAACGGTTTGTAGTATTGCAAGCCCAAACGTAAGCGGCATTTTTTCTTCGCTCGACAGGAACAGCACCGGACTAAGCAAGTCATTCCAAATTCCCATAAAGACGAACAAAGCGAGTACCGCGAGCGCCGGCTTCGAAAGTGGAAGTAGAATGGTCGTGAAAAAGCGGAAGCGGCTTGCGCCGTCAATTCGAGAAGCATCTTCTAACTCGCGAGGTATCGATTCAAAGAACTGCCGTAACAGGAATACTCCAAACGCACCCGAAGCAAAAGCGCCTCCGAAAAAATGTGGAATGATGAGGGATGCATGGGAATCAAGCCATCCCAGCCATTTCATTATAATATAGACCGGTATCATGGTTACCTGAAATGGGATCATCATGGTAGAAAGAAGAACGGCAAAAAGGATCTTCTTGCCCCGAAACTCCATTCGAGCAAAAGCAAATGCCGCAAGAGAAGCCGCGAGTAATTCGCCGAGCGTTCCCAGTAAGGATATTTTGATCGAGTTAAAGAAGAACGTACCGATCGTTAGATCGCGAAAGACCTCTGAGTAATTCGAGAACTTCGGCGACGTTAGGATGAGGTCCGGTGGAAATTTTACGAGTGTTTCCGGTGACTGAAGCGATGTAACGATCATCCATAAAAAGGGTACAAGCATTACAAGCGCCACCACGAGGAGCGCTATGTAATGCAAGGACTTCGAAGCCCTTATTGCTGGACGACCCATTTACGCCGAATAAGAAACTGCAGGGCTGTGACGATCACTATCAGCACAAAGAAGAGATAACCCAACGCACTGGCACTGCCAAGATCAAAAAATTTGAACGCTGTTTGCCAAATATAATAACTCAATGTGAGTGTGGATGTGCCCGGGCCACCATTCGTCATGACGAAGGTCTGTTCAAAAACTTGAAACGCACCGATCGTTGTAACGGCGAGTACGAAGAACGTTACAGGGGAAAGCAAGGGAAGTGTGACGTACAGGAATCGATACCATGAACGCGCACCATCGAGGCGGGCAGCTTCATGGTAATCTTTGGGAATCGTTGAAAGCCCGGCAAGAAAAATCATCATGTTGTATCCGGCATTCTTCCAGATGCTCATGATCGCAATAGCCGGCAACGCCCAATGAGGATCCTGCAGCCATTTAGGGCCGGTGATCCCCAGAAGAGAGAGTATGTAATTCAATAGGCCAATGTCACTATTATAGAGCCATGACCAGATGATGGCGCCCGCTACCATAGAGGTTACAACCGGCAAAAAATAGATGGTGCGAAAGATCGCGATGCCACGAATTTTCTTTTCGATCAACAGCGCCAGTGCAAGCGAAACGACAATACTGGCAGGTACATAGAGCAGCACGTAATACAATGTATTGCCGAGTACCTGCCAAAATAGACTGGAGCGAAGCAATTCAACGTAATTAGCAGTCCCGATAAATGTTGGAGTCTCGCTTATCCCATAATGTGTAAAAGAAAGAATGAGCGACGCCACTACTGGCCCAACCGTAAAAACCGAAAGGCCAATAAAAATGGGAAGAATATACCAAAGGGCCGATCGTGATCTCACGGCGATGTTGCACTCCGGCTTAAGACCTCACTGATCTTCGCATCGATGGCAGCACAACCATCGTGAACCGATTTACGGCCAGCAAGCATGTCTTGCACGTTCGGTATAAAGCCGTGATCGCGCCACTCTTGCCAGCCCGGTGTTATGAGGGTGAAGAGATGTCCTGACTTATTGATATCGAGAAGCGCCCTTCGATCACATTTAGGTGTGCCATCCAGATATTCGCTGGAATAAGCGAGAGGTTTGTATAGTGGCATGGCAGAAAAGAAGAGATCGTTAATTCCCTTCTTGGTAGGTAGTGTGACAATCCATTTAATAAGCTCCCATGCAGAATCCGGATGTTCGCAGGTACGGGCGATACCGAACGCCTGACCGTTCTGGCGATCGGCAAGACCAGTGCTGCCCCGCGGAGGGGCCGTTAAGTCCCACTTAAATGTGGCGTGTGTAAGTTCAGTCTTCGCAAAATCGATGTGAAGCATCATTCCTGCATGCCCGAGAAGGAATTTCTGCCCCAACACTTGCGACGGGTCTGGTGGAGGTGCGACATGTTCTTTTTGCACCAGATCGACATACGATTGCATGGTGGAAAGAGTAGCCGGTTCCATCATGGCACTACGGGTCTTATCGTCCGATAATATTTTGCCGCCGTTGGAATAAATGTATGTATCTATACCAGTAAAAAGGCCATCGTCGACAAGAAGCCCCCACGTTTTGTCCTGCGGGTTAGCTGCATTATTGGTTAGCTTACGGGCAGCATCGAGAAGCGTGGCATAGGTCCAGGTGGAATCGGGATACTTTAAACCCGCTTTATCAAAAAGATCTTTGTTATAAAAAAGGGCGGTGACTCCACCCGAAGCAGGCATTGCCATAAGTGGGCCGCTTGCCACATTGCCTTTTCGCCAGACGGTAAAAAACTGGGTAAAGAAATCGCTATCGTGAAGATCGCGATGATAAAAGCTATCGAGTGAGATCGTGTAGTTGCGTTTGAAAAGATCCTGACCGAACCAATCGTCTATCAAAATAACATCGCCGATCGAGGTGCCACTTGCCGCCGCTGATAAGATCTTGGTCGTGTACAGTCCGAACGGTATCGCTTCGACCTCCACATCGATTCCAGGATGGGTCTTCATAAACGGCTCGATCACATCGTGCTGCCAGGTATCTTTTTGATCGAGATAAAAATGAGTAAGCTTCAGGTGAACTTTGCCATCGGTTGCTTTCTCCTGACCACAAGAGACAAGAAAACAACCCACAACCAGAACTAATAATAGACGCAACCTCATGTGTTATTCTTTAAGCTCTCGTAATACCGTTGCTGATGCTTAGCGATCTCTCCGTACTCTTTCGAGTAAAGGTCCATTCGAACTAATGCTTCCAGGTCCGCACGAGTGTCATCTTGTTCGTGGATCAGTACCACATCGGCTGTCTTGCGCCGCTCGTCGAGATCGATGGTAGCGACTGCGACACCGGCCCGACGGCCGCTTTGCACAATAATATCACCGTTAAAATCAACGATACGAGCATTGCCCGGATAGAATCGGCCGTTATACGGTGCATACGGCGGGTGCCCGGCGAGATTAGATTCTACGATATACAACGAGTTATCGATCGCTCGTGACCGTAGTTGTGCTTCCAGGCCATTCTGTGTGGGGCCATGCGTTGTCGTGGGCCAAAAGAGGATATCGATCCCCTTCATCGCATAAATGCGAGCGATCTCCGGGAAGTAGATGTCCATGCAGATCATAATGCCGACCTTTGCAAAACCAAGATCGATAACTGGAAAAGAGCTACCAGGAGTAACCCATTTCGCTTCTGAACCCGTCGGTTGAATTTTGCGGTAATAACCGAGGGTATTCCCAACGGGACCGAAAATCGTTGCCTGATTATATATTGCATTGCCCTCTCGGACGAAAAATGGGGCAACGATCGCAATGGAGTTTCTAATCGCTTCCGTGACAAAGAAATCGGTCCAATGGAGGTAGCCATCGGTCTCGGCTTTAACGTTGGCGACACCATTAGTGGTTACCGTCTCGGGCAGGCACACGATGTTGGCCCCATTATGGCTGGCCTCTTTAATATATGAAGCAATTCGATCGAGATTCATCTCAACCGAATGAGGCTCATCTTCCATAAGGAATGAGACGGTGGCAATGCGGATGTTACGCATAGTGAGGGCGAAAACCTATAGTGAAAAGGCAAAACTCGGAAGAACAATCCCAAAAACGCAACCCAAAGTGTCCTTAGATTTGCAAGCCGTCGCTAATCTTGCAATGATTGCCAAAAAAACACCAACTGAATGCATCTCTCGGAAGAACTGCCCACTCAGAACAGCATTAAGGTAGAAATACTACACGGACTAAAAGAGTCGCCAAAACGGATCGCCAGTAAATTCTTTTACGATGACTGCGGCTCGAAGCTCTTTGATAAGATCACAGAGCTTGAAGAATATTATCCTACCAGGACCGAGCTTGGAATTCTTCGTCAATATCTTTCGGAAATGTCGCATCTGATCGGTGCCGGTGCTATCATTATAGAATTTGGAGCAGGAAGCGGCATTAAAACACGAATGCTTCTCAAGGCACTGGAAAAACCAAAGGCTTATATAGCTATCGACATTGCGGAAGAACAATTAACACAATCTTCTTTACAGCTTGCACAAGAATTTACAGAGATCGATATTCGCCCTGTCTCCGCTGATTACACTTCAACGGTAGAGCTTCCGATCGATAACAATGAAAAGGGAAAACGAGTGATATTTTTTCCCGGTTCAACGATCGGTAATTTTACACCGGAAGAAGCAATTGCCTTTTTACGGAATGCCGCACAGTTTATTGGAGGGAACGGTGCTTTATTGATCGGTTTCGATCTGGTTAAGGAAACGCAGGTGTTAGAGGCCGCCTACAATGATAGGCAAGGTGTAACAGCAGAATTCAATCTCAATCTGATCCACCGTATTAATCGGGAATTTGATGTAACAATACCGGTCGTTAATTTCCAGCATTATGCGTATTTCAATACAGGGGAAAGCAGGATCGAAATGCACCTGGTAAGCCGCTTCGACCAAACAGTCGTTTTAGATGGCGAAGTTATTTCCTTTGAGAAGGGTGAGCATATTATTACCGAATACTCTTACAAGTATTCGAATAAGGCGTTCGAGAAGATCTTACGGCAAGCAGGCTTCGAGCCGGTGCGATCGTGGACCGACCCGAAGCAATATTTTGAGGTCTGCTATGCGACGGTTAGAGATGATAATTCGGTGCTTCCTTCGTGATCGTAACATCGTGCGGGTGAGATTCGCGTAGCGATGCACCGGAAATGCGAATAAATTGTGCTTGCTCCTGAAGGTCTTTGATCGTTGCGGAGCCGGTGTAACCCATAGCACTCCGAAGACCGCCGATCATTTGATAAACCGTCTCTGAAAGCGCGCCGCGGAACGGCACTCGACCTTCGATCCCCTCCGGTACGAGCTTTTGAAGTCCTTCCTCAGCATCCTGGAAATAACGATCGGCTGCGCCCTGTGCCATGGCGGAGAGTGAACCCATTCCGCGATAGGTCTTATAGGTACGACCTTCTAAAAATACTTTCTCGCCCGGCGATTCTTCAAGTCCGGCAAATAAGCTTCCGATCATGACCGTAGAAGCCCCGGCCGTGATAGCTTTGGGTATATCGCCGGTTTGCTTAATACCGCCATCGGCAATAACCGGAGTGCCGCTTTTACGACATGCTCTGGCTGCTTCCATAATGGCTGTAAGCTGAGGTACTCCGACACCCGCAACGACGCGGGTAGTACAGATAGAACCAGGTCCTACGCCAACCTTTATGGCATCCGCACCAGCCTTTAATAAGGCCTCGGCACCTTCGGCTGTGGCAACATTGCCACCGATCACTTCAAGCTTTGGAAACGTTACCTTTAAGCGTCGCACCATATCCAGGACGCCTTGCGAGTGACCATGTGCTGTATCGACGATGATCACGTCCACTTGGGCATTGACCAACGCTTCGGCACGCTCGACGGTATTTTCCGCAACACCGACCGCAGCGCCGCAAAGTAAGCGTCCGCCATCATCCTTTGCAGCATTCGGAAATTTCTTCTTCTTCTGAATATCTTTGAATGTAATAAGACCGCGGAGTTTACCAGCCTTATCAATTACCGGCAGTTTTTCGATCTTATTTCGCTGAAGGATCGCCTCGGCCTGCACGAGCGTAGTTCCGAGCGGCGCCGTGACAAGATTCTCCTTTGTCATGATCTCGTTTATCGGGCGATCGAGTTCTTCCTCAAAACGAATATCGCGATCGGTAATGATACCGGCCAGAAGGCCGCCGTCTGTCGTTACAGGGATACCGGAAATGCGATACTTACGCATTAAGGTAAGCGCATCGCGAAGTGTCCGATCCGGCGTAAGGGTGATCGGGGAGAGGATCATGCCACTCTCAGATCGCTTCACGATGTCGACTTCTTCCGCTTGCCGCTCGATCGACATGTTCTTGTGAATAATACCAATGCCGCCCTCGCGAGCTAACGCGATCGCCATCGCCGATTCTGTTACCGTGTCCATCGCGCTCGACACAAGCGGTACCGATAACCGAATCTTTTTAGTAAGCCACGTCGAAGTATCGACGTCTCGTGGCAGTACTTTGCTATGTCCCGGTATCAGAAGGACATCATCATACGTAATGCCTTCATTCGGTAAGACTTTTACTTTGGATTCGGACTTGGAAGCATGAGATCCGTTCATAGTGCTAATAACACTACGTGGTTTCGTGCTGGATTGTACTTTCTGGGAAAGTCGAGAGGAATGCGAGCTTGTGCGGTTGGCCATTGAAAAACTCCGTGGCTGGCTATAGCGTAGGCTATGCCACCCTCAAAATAGTTTTTCGTGCAAATATAACACCGCGGAAGCTTGCTCGCATGAAATCGTTAGTACTTGCTCATTTACAATGAATTTTGAACCATCAAAGCAATATACGGCGTTCAATCTTGAGGCAAGATAGATGGCATCGGCGGATACATTACGGTCATTTGGGGAGCAATTACGGTCGGAGCGCCAAAAACAACGGCGGAGCCTGGATGATATTGCGTCCTCCATCAAAATTCATCGTCGCCATTTAGAAGCGATCGAAGCGGGCGACCTTACCTCATTGCCACAGGGCCCCTATGTTATGGCCTTTGTGAGGGAATATGCCCGATCGCTTAATGTACCGCTTCCAGCAGAATACGCCCCACCTCCAATGGCGGCGGGTAGATCGTCTCGCGATCCCAACGTGGTAAGCCATCCTGCCGGGAAGGGACCGGATATACCGCCACTGTCACAAGTTGCAAAGGAAACGGCGAGGATCGCTAATACGGCCGTTAAATCTGCAGTAAAGACGGTCACAAAGACCACGGAGAGTGTCGTTAATCTCGTCGAAACCGGGGGAAAAGAAGCACTCGAGGTACTAACGTCCAAGAGTTTATGGGAAGAGGCCGAGGATATCCGTCGAGAGCGGCATGGTTTACCACCGCTTGAACGGAAACCGGAAGCTCCGAAAGTAGAACCCCCTCGAAAGGAAGAAACTCCTGAGAAAGAGGAATCACCGATCTTTGCGGAAGTAACGCAGCGAGTTTCCAAAGCACGGACATCCAAGAGGGCGACCAATGTTGTGATCACGTTGTTGGCAATGGTCTTTGCTGTTGCCGCTTATTTCGCGATCCGTATGTCGCACACTGGCAGTGAGCAATCGGCAGCGAGCAAGGAGTATGTTCCAGCGCCATTGGAGAAGCCGCAAATTCCTGTTGAACGCAAAGTAGAAAAAGCCGCGACTCCGCCTGTTGCGGCGGCTCCTGCGATAAAAGACTCACTTCAATTCATGATCCGTGCGACGCAGCCAGTGTGGGTTTCGATCGCTCCGGATGGTATTCCTGCCTATAAAGGTGAGATGAAACCAGGCGAAGTAAAGACGTTCCACGCCGGTACCAAATTCGTGGTAAATATCGGTAATCAGAAGAGTGTTTCGATGGCATTCAACGGAACACCGTTATCTGGTCTGCCGACGATACAAAACTCGAGCGTTGTGGTTCGCGACCTTGTTCTCATGCGCGATCGCGTGTTATTGGGAGGTAACGCTGTCGATTATCAAAAACTTACTTCGACACCACCACCGCCTGCTCCGAAAGTAGCATTGCCAACTGCCGTCCCTTCACCGCAAACAAATGCAAAGGTGAATGCAAAATCTGTTAATGCTAATGCAAAGTCTGCTAATAATAGGCCGGCAACTACTCTAAAAGGGAATACAAAAACGAGTGTGAAGTCAATGGCAAAGAAAACTCAAAGTAATAGTGCGGTGAAAACTCCTACTTCAAAACCTGCTTCAAAGCAGACACAGTCGAGTGCTTCAAAACAGACAACAAATTCGAAAACTTCGAAAAAGTCGTCGGCCCCACAGATTCATCCGGTCGAGCCGATTCCACCCAGTCCCTAATAGATACATAGTATGAATGTCTCGGAGCCCGGTATCGTTACGATCCAGCTTAACGGTCCTAACCCATTATTTGTAAAGCGTGCAAGAAGGTTAGGATTCATCGCGACCTTCTTGTCCTTTCTCTTTACAATCACAATTCCTCTTAGCTGGGTTGTCCGGTACCCTATCCTGCGAGCTTCTATACCGAAGTTAACTCCTGCCCACTTATTGGGTGTCTCGTTTGCTCTTATTTTGCAACTCTCTGTTTTGGCATTATACAAGAATGCCTATCGATCTCTTTCAAAAGTGTTGTGGGGAGTGATCATTCTATGCTCTGCCATTGTCGTTTTGGAATATCTGACGCCTGAAGAATTGCCGTTTGCAGATCTTATACGCGTTCTCGATCCGGTTGAAAATATTGATAAGATATCACCGAATAGCGCCCTGTGTCTCTTCTTTTCGAGTGTAGCAGCGCTTCTCATTTCGTTGCGGGTGCCAAGCAGTATACGGTGGGGACATGCCCTTGCTTTGCTCTCTTCCATTGTTGCCGGGTTGGCGTTGATCGGTCACGCGTATACGATCCAGTCGCTTTATGCTATCAGCGATTATAGTCAAATGTCAGTATCCGGAGCATTAGGGTACATCCTTTTGACGGTATCGTTATTATGCGTCGTACCCACAGAAGGGCTGATGCGAATTCTCGTTACAGAAAGTCCTGCCGGTGTTATAAGCCGTCGACTGTATGCGACCGCGATCACCCTCCCGCCGATCCTTGGGTTTTTAGCTCTTGTCAGCTCGGGCATTTGGAAGTGGTATGACATTACCTATGCGATCGTACTCTTCGTTATGGCGAGCATTCTTGTTTTTACGGCCATGGTTGCCATTACGTCACGTCGCTTGGAACGAGCAGATCTGTTTCGCCTTCAGGCCGAGGCCGATCTTCGTGCCTCTCGCGAACGGTTGCGAGAACTTTCGGCGCATATTCAGGTCATGCAGGAAGAAGAGCGCGTGAAGATCGCGCGAGAGGTTCACGATGAGCTAGGTCAGTCGCTTACGGCGCTCAAAATGGACGTCTCGATGCTCAAAAAGCAATTGCCAACCGATGAAGGGATCAACCGACGCATGAATTCAATGCTCGGGCTTGTAAATGGTACTATACGTAGTGTTCAGCGAATATCCTCGGAGCTCCGGCCCAGTGTATTGGACGATCTTGGTCTTGCGGCGGCTATCGAGTGGCAGACCAAAGAATTTGAAGAGCGTAGTGGAATTCGATTCACATTGAAGTTGCCGATAAAAGAGCTTGGAGTAAATTCGGCTCAAGCTACGTCGCTGTTTAGAATTTATCAGGAAACACTCACCAATATTGCCCGCCATTCTATGGCACGGCATGTCGATGTAGAGTTAACCGAATCAGCAACCGGCCTTCGTCTTATTGTATCCGATGATGGTATAGGTATTGACGAATCTTCCCTGACGAATGGACAATCCCTTGGTATTATGGGAATGCGCGAACGTGCCGCATTGGCAGGAGGCACTCTCGAAATTCTGAGTGAACAAAGCCAGGGCACTACGATCGTTGTGACTATGCCGAGGACGCTCATGGTTAGCACAGAGTCCTTTGCCTGATACAGATGTTCTTCGCCATACTATGACTGCAAAAGAGGCTCGCGTTAAGATCGAATCACTACGTATCGAAATCCTCGAGCACGACCGGCGATATCATGTTTTAGCTGCGCCGATCATCAGCGATCGCGAATATGATCGGCTCATCGAAGAACTTCGCGATCTGGAAGCAAAATTTCCGGACCTGATCACTCCGGAATCCCCGACGCAGCGGGTTGGTGGCGAGCCGACGAAGCTTTTCCCTCCTGCCGTCCACCATGTGCCAATGCTTTCGCTCGCGAATACCTATAATACGGAGGAAGTCGAAGATTTTGCGCGTCGTATTCGCGATCTTTTAGGCCACGATCCCGAACAGGGTTATATCTGCGAACTGAAGTTCGATGGTGTCGCAATGAGTTTGTTATACCAAAACGGGAAGCTCGTTCGAGGTGCTACTCGCGGCGATGGCACAACAGGGGATGACGTTACCGCGAATGTCCGAACCATACGTTCGATCCCTCTTTCGCTACAATCCACGTCGAAATTAAGCACGGAAAGCTTTGAAGTTCGTGGTGAAGTATTTATGGACCTGGAAGGCTTTCGACGATTGAATCAGGAGCGCGAAGAGCAGGGAGAACCGCCCTTCGCAAACCCTCGCAATTCGACGGCGGGATCGCTGAAAACGTTAGATCCACGAGAAGTAGCCAAGCGACCGCTTCGTTTTAGTGCCTATCAGTTACGGTTCGACGACGAGAAGATCGAAAATTTAAGTGAACTCGATACACATTCCAAGCGCCTCGAACTCCTTAAAGAATTCGGCTTTCCAGTTTCCAAAGAGACTCGCGTAGTAAAGGATACTGCCGGTATTATGCAGTTTGCGATGAACTGGCAGGACGAGCGCGATACACTTTCGTTTGAGATCGACGGTGCCGTCATTAAAGTAAACTCTCTTCCCGAGCAAAATGAGGTCGGTTTCGTCGCAAAATCTCCGCGCTGGGCTATCGCATATAAATTCGAAAGCAAACAGGCGAAGACTCGGTTGAATGGCATCACTCTTCAGGTGGGGCGTATGGGGACGATCACGCCAGTCGCCGAGCTGGAGCCAGTCCAGCTCACCGGTATAACAATTCGTCGAGCGACCCTTCATAATGCCGATGAGATCGAGCGAAAAGATATTCGAATTGGCGATCTCGTCGTTATTGAACGTGGGGGAGAAGTAATACCGAAAGTGGTCGGTGTGGACATATCGCAGAGGCCGAAGAATGCCAGGCCGTTTGCGTTCTCATCCACTTGTCCGGAGTGTAATTCGCCGCTCGTTCGTCCGCCGGGAGAAGTGAATTGGTATTGCGAAAATCCAGAATGCCCTGCCCAGGTGATCGGACGCTTAACACATTTTGCTTCGCGCGGTGCTATGGATATCGTGGGATTAGGCGGACAATCGGTCGTGCAATTTGTGGAGGCAGGTCTTCTAAGAACGATCGCGGATATTTACGATCTTAAAGACCATCGTGACGAACTGCTCGCCCTTTCGCGTATGGGTGAGAAGAAAGTCGATAATCTTTTAAAAGGTATTGAGGATAGCAAGAAACAATCCACTGCCAGATTTCTTTACGCTCTTGGCATTCGTCATGTAGGAACGAGCGTCGCAAAGTTGTTGATCGACGAATTCGGATCGATCGATGCTGTTGCCAATGCGACCGAAACAGCTATCGACGATATTCCGGGTATTGGTCCGGAGATAGCGTCGAGCATTGTTGCTTATTTTGAGCAGAGAAAGAATAAAGATCTACTCGAACGTCTTCGCAATGCCGGTCTCCCATTCACAGGAGAAAAGAAGCGTGTCGAACTTGCTCCGAGTGAATTCTTTGCAGGTAAGACGTTTGTTCTTACCGGTACCCTCAGCGCGATGACCCGTGACGAAGCGAAAGAGAAAATAGAACTGCGCGGCGGCAAAGTGACTGGTTCTGTTAGTAAAAAGACCGATTATGTGGTTGCCGGAGTTGAGGCAGGATCAAAACTGGAGAAAGCTGAACAGCTGGGGGTAAAGGTGCTGAATGAAGAAGAATTCTTGAGCGAATTACAATAACATCGTATCTCTCTACTAAGACTGTAATTACCGTTGATCCCATCTCGTCCATTAAATCTTGCGGAGACCGTTTCAGAAACAGCACGCATTTATATTAGGGCTTTCCCGAGATATGCGCTGCTCTTCGTGCTATTGTTTGTACCGGGAGCCGTTCTCCTTACTAGCGGAATCTCTAGTTTTGGTACCGATGCAATGAGTGCTGCGGAGCATGACCTGCATCTCTCGGATAGTGATGCAACAGTTATTCGAAATGACTTTCGGGCGTCGCTGCGTGAGCAAAATCCATTCTTTCTCGCCGAGGAACAAGCACTGCTAAGTAATACTGGCGCACCATTGCCAGATACGAACAGTGTTGAAATTCACCCCCAAACTCAACGGCTTGCTGCATACTTTCAAAAGAACGCTACTCTCTTCGTTAACTCCTATCTGCTATTCTTTTTCGGTGGATTACTCCTCCTTATTGGTTGCTTTACGCTGATCGCTTCCTCTATCGATCTTTCCTGCCAGATCTTCGAAGAGCGGCCACAGGAACCGATCTATGCATTGTGGAGCGGTTTGCGAGGGAATACGTGGAAAATATCATTGCTCTACATTCTTTACACCATTGCAGTAGTTCTAATTAACACCATCATTGGTGTCTTTCCCGTTCAGGTTGGTAGCGTTCTTGCCTTTTTCTTAATGATCGCTCAAATATATATTCTCGTTCGGCTGGCAGCCGTTTTTCCCGCGATGATAAGCGAAGAGCTCGGTCCGTTCGAAGCCGTGCGACGAAGCTGGGAGCTAACACGCCATTTGGGTTGGCGCATCTTTGCTTTTTCGTTAGCATTCGGATTAGTGCTGATCTTCGTTAGTATTGTCGTAAGTGAAGTGACCGGATTGCTTTTCCCGAATATCACTTCATGGGCTAAGGATTTTCTGATCAAGAGTCCGATCTCTTTTCAGTGGTTTATAGACACTCTGCCTGGTATCCTGTGGTCGATCGTCGCGGAAATATCGCTATTCCTATTGTTCTTATTCTTTTCTCTTCCCTCTTTTCTTACAGTACTTTACTACGACCTCCGCACGCGTCATGATGGGCCGTTAGTATACGTAGAGGATGCCACCTGAGCTTAAGCTTCGCACCAAGCTCGCACGGCGTTTGTTATAGCATCGTACGATAAATAAGCGACAGCAGTGAAAGCACGTCTTTCTCTGCATTGCCGCATTTTGCTATTTCTATAACAGATTTTTGTGACTCCCCTTTATCGGCTTTTATCGCCACTTGTCACCGCATTGCCGGCTTATGCCGATTTTCGGAAAGCAATTACTGGCGAGGGCGACTCGATCTATTTGACGAATCTGGTGCCTTCACTGGATGCTGTGCTTATTGCTTCCGCGTTCGAGAAAGAGTCACGGTCGTTGGCACTGATCGTTGAAGAGGCGCAGGATGCGGAACGCCTCTATGATGATCTAGCCAGGCTTCTCGATGAGGAACACCTTGCATTATACAGTGAAGGCGCTCATGCTTCGCTGATCAAGCGGGAGAAGCAAAAACGAGCACAATCCGCGGAAGCCACAGCACAACTGTTGGAAGCGGTCGATCGGCTGGCTCGAGCGGAATCTCCGATCATCACTATCGCGGACGTTGCTTCACTCGGTACATTGCTTCCACCAAAGCAGCAATTTGCCGGTGAAGCACTCATATTAAAGGCCGGTGAAGAGAGGGGATTCGAACACGTAATAAAATGGCTCGAAGCTCATCATTTTGAGCGAAAGCAGTTTGTCGAATCGGCCGGTGAATTTGCCGTTCGTGGCGGCATCGTGGATGTCTTTCCATATACCGAGACACTTCCTATTCGAATCGAATTCTTTGGGGATATGATCGAAAGCATGCGTGCGTTCGACGCCATTAGCCAGCGCTCGACCTCCGGGCGACCCGAGTTAGTATTAGTGCCCAACGTCCTTACCGAAGCGAATGTCGTAAATGAGGCGACACTCGTTGATTATCTGAACGCTGGCACCGTCGTCATAAATTTTGAAATAAGCCGTATCCAAACGAAGCTCGAAGAAGAGAATATTTCACCGGATGTGCTTGCAGGGTTTTCGAAATTCTTTAACATCCATATCAGCGCATTCCCACCCTCCGGGAATAGAATAATCGACTTTGGCAGCCGGACCCAGCCGAGTTTTAATGCCAATGTAAAGCTCATTCGCGAGCACATTCAACAGGTCGTTTCTCAAGGATCGAAAGTGATCGTCATGTCCGAGTCACGCGATCTTGCGAAACGTTTGAAGGACCTGCTTGACGTCGAAGAGGAGCCTGAGCAAAAAGATATCGAAGCTTTAAAGCTCGATGGAGTAGAAGATGCCGGTACGCACAGCTATAGGGCGTTGCCGACGTTTATCGAGCCATCGCTTGCTCAAGGATTTCAGCTTCCCGGCGTAGCTATCTACACGGAACATGAGCTCTTTGGCCGGAAACGCGAGCGTGGTGCTTCCTCTCGTAAAAAAGCCGCACGTACCAAGGGTATATCGCTTCGAGAGTTACGTTCGCTCAAGCGTGGTGATCTGCTGGTGCATGAAGATAAAGGCATTGGCAAGTTCATGGGTTTGGAGACGATCCAGGTCGGCGGCAAGAAGCAGGAAGTGGTGAGATTGGTCTATCGTGATAACGACGTGCTGTTCGTTAATCTCGATTATATTAATCGCCTCTCCAAGTATTCGACCGGTGAAGCAGAAGCTGCTCCGAAGCTTTCGAAACTGGGCTCTGCGGAATGGCAGCGAACGAAAGAGCGCACCAAAAAGCGGCTCAAGGATATCGCCCGCAATCTTATCCAGCTCTATGCGAAGCGAAGAAAGGCCGAGGGGTTTGCCTTTAGTCTCGATGACATCATACAGCGTGAAATGGAGGCGGCCTTCTTGTATGAGGATACTCCAGATCAGGCTCGTGCGACGGAAGAGATCAAGCGCGATATGGAGTCTGTCCATCCGATGGATCGCCTCATTTGCGGTGACGTCGGATACGGCAAGACCGAAGTAGCCATGCGCGCGGCGATGAAGGCGGTACTTGACAAAAAGCAGGTCGCGGTACTCGTCCCGACCACCATTCTTGCCGAGCAGCATTATCGCACGTTTACCGATCGCCTCGAACGCTTTGGCGTTAAATGCGCCTCGCTTTCTCGATTCCGTTCGAAAAAGGAGCAGACCGCCATTCTGCAACAATTGCTCGAAGGGAAGATCGATATCCTGATCGGCACTCACCGGTTGCTTTCGAAAGATGTTGTGTTCAGGGATCTTGGCCTTCTGATCATCGATGAAGAACATCGGTTCGGCGTAGCGGCAAAAGAGAAGCTTCGCGAAGTGCGAGCCAATATCGATACGCTGACCTTAACGGCAACTCCTATTCCGCGTACGCTTAATTTCTCCTTACTGGGCGCGCGCGATCTTTCCGTCATGGAAACGCCCCCCCGAAACCGGTTGCCGGTCATGACCGAAGTGCTGCCGGGTTATGACGAACACGTCATTGCCGAGGCGATAAAGCGCGAACTCGCTCGCGGCGGACAGATCTATGCCATCAACGATAAAGTTGGTGACATCGAACTCTTTGCCAATAAGCTGCGCGAAGCTGCGCCGCGAGTGCGTATCGGTATCGTGCACGGGCAAATGCCGCCATCATCGATCGAGAAAGTCATGCGCGATTTCATCGAGCGCAGGATCGATATTCTCGTGGCGACCAAGATCGTCGAGTCCGGACTCGATGTGCCGAATGCCAACACGATCGTGATCAATCATGCGCAGAACTTTGGGCTGGCGGAGTTGTATCAATTACGCGGGCGCGTCGGGAGATCGAACGAGCAAGCCTATTGCTATCTCATAGCACCACCGGTCAACGCGCTATCGCAGGACGCCCTTCGTCGCCTGGAAGCCATGGAAGAATTCTCAGATCTCGGCGCCGGATTTCAACTCGCGATGCGCGACCTCGAAATTCGAGGAGCCGGTAATCTCCTCGGTGCCGAGCAATCCGGCTTTATTAACGAGATCGGTTTCGAGCTATATCAGAAGACCGTTGAAGAGGCCGTCGAAGAACTCAAGCGCGAAGAATTCAGCGAACTCTTTAAGGACGAACTCGCCCGCCAGACGCGTACTGCCTTTGGACGTAAACGCCTCGCTACCGATGGTGATGGGAGCGGCATTGCTGCTCCGGTTACCGTTTCTCTCGGCGTTGATGCGCTCCTGCCCGACCATTACATTGAAGACGATGCCGAACGATTCCAGTTCTACCAGCGGCTCGCCGGGGCGCGTACCGATGACGAGGTCGAAGAGATCGCTCGCGAACTACGCGACCGGTTCGGGCCGCTGCCCGAAGAAGCGACCGCGCTCCTTCATGTGGCCCGCGTGCGGCACCGCCTTACGATACTCGGTGCGCGAAATGCGACCTACGAAGAGCCGACACGCACCTTACGCATTCTGCTGCCGCAGGACTCCGAAGAGTTCTATTATCAAAATACCTTCCCCAAGATTCTCGACCGGTTTCCTATCATCGGCGAGCAGAATGTTCGGCTACTCGGTGAAGGAAAGGCGCTACGTCTTGTCATTCGGCTCAAAACACGCACGGACGGTGAAGAACGTTTGAAGGAGATCGAACAGGCTATCACTACGCTGACACCACCCGAGCTTCGAGAACAAGTTATCGAAGAACAGCTATCCGTTTGACCCACTCGGACATTCCAGCCTGCACAGCGACGTAATACGTGCCTGCTCGTAAGTTGGCGGGAGATAAGGCGATCGAATTTACTCCTTTTGTCGCAGGCTGTTCAATCGACAAAACCTGTTGACCCAGCACATCCATAATCCTTATCGTGACCGGGATTTCCACACGTGAGGCGAAGCTAAGGGTCATACCGGATTCACTGTTTACTACTACAGGATTCGGTATTATCTCGATGGAGGAGATCATCGGCTGCTCGCCCCGTAATACGATGCTAAGCAGACTATCGCCACATTGTGTAGCAAGATGTACATCGATGCTGGGTTGTTCTATACCAGAGGATAGCATGCAACGTTCATACATTGGGTCGGTAGGAGTATAGGCGATATTTGTCAGTGTGATCGGCGACCACAATGAATCAGAAACTGTCGCCGTAAAGCTGATGGTGCATAGCGCATCCTTTGGGGCGATCGCATTGGCTGAGCCTCGGGTGCAAAGCAGCGATAAATTACCGCGTGGTGCGGATTCCTGCTGAATATTCCATCCGTTTTGACCGGTGATCGAGCCAGGTGTTAATACATTATCGTCATAGGTCAATTTGCACCTTAAGCTTTGCAGGTTCGCTGATGATGCAACGCTATCAGCAAAATAGAGGCGAGCGCTGGTGCTGGCCCCCGCGACAAGATTTAAAGATGAGCCCTCGGCTGTGATCCCAATGCGGGCTGCGCTGGTAGGAATCGTCGAACCTGAAATGCTTTGAGTGAACCGATGACCATTTTGAGTGGCGCTAAAGATAGTATTACCGGAAGCGGAAATATCACCGTGATACACTACATGCAGTATCGTATCGATACCTGCTCGAAGGGTGATGGGTAATGTAACTGTTGATAGAGTAAATTGCGTGGGGTCGCTTCCCAAAAGTCTTAAACTATCGATCGTAACGGTCGAGCAGCCGTTGTTCGAAAGAACGATCGTAGCTGTATCCGATCCGCAATAGCTCGCCGTAAGGGTCGTTCGATGAGCGGAGAAAGCGATCACATTGTTATCCGATGCAACGGTTAAATGAAGTGGCACGATGGTGTCTAACCTGGTGCCACTTAAATGAAGAGTACCGTCGATCTTCTCTCCAGCCATAGGAGCGTAACTTAGTGTAAACCAGAGTGTATCATGAGGACCAAGTGTAGTTGGCAACGGGCGGCTCGCATTGAGCGTAATGCCTCCATTCCCATTGTACGTTATCGTGGATAACGTAATACTACTATCACAACTGCCCGATGCAGTAAAGAAGAAGGTTGTGTCAAAGTGCCCGCAGGGAGCGAGGCTATCCTTGATGATACTTGCCGTACTGATCGTAAGTGCTCGTGCCGCCGAATGGACCGAGCCGGACAATATGAGAGGATATTGCTGTTGAAACGCGCCGTTATCCAGCATAATATCGAGCTCATCGTAATAATCTCCCGTGCCATCCGCGCCTGGCAAAGCGATCACAAAAGCAATACTATCGCCATATCCCATTCTCCGGCCGAGGTTGTTGCTGATAACTTTGAAAGGGCTGCTAATACTGATGAATTGTTCTGTGATCGTTACCGAGTCGCAGGAAGTATTATGTAGGTAGATCGTATCGTATTTCGTATCGCACGAAAAAACCGTGTCGAATAGTGCGTGGGAAGTGCTTAACGATGCTTGTATGCCGGAGGGCTTAACGGTACCATGTAATGGTACGATCGTATCGAGCGGGTAGCCTGCATACGTGAGTTGAATTAAGAGAGAATCCTGGTAACTGCCCCGGCCAGTAGGGCGAGCATGAATTGGGATGGTGCAATTGGAATCGGGGGGAATAACGATCGGCAAGTGAACGGATGGAAGACGGAAGAGGGCCGAATCGAGCATCGAAAACGAGGAGAGCAGGATCGTATCGCAGTGATTGTTGTGGATTCTAATGGTCGTATCTAAGGAAGTGCATTGGTCCTTCACTGTGATGTTTACCGATGGTAATGTCGGCGGTATCATCGGCTGCAAGGTGATCTGTAACGGCAATAGTGTATCGGTGATACCTGTCTGCGTTTGAATAAAAAGGCGTAGGGTGGCCGAATATGTACCCGGCGTCTCTCCCATACCTGCAAGATGAAATTGGAGTGAGTCTCCCTGCTGTAAAGTAACCGGTAATTTAACCGGCCCCAGCGACCATCGTAAGGAATCGCTTAGGGTTGCTCCCTTGATCGTCAGTGGAATGCATGATAGATTCTGAAATGCTGCAAGAGCAGTACTTTTGCTACATCCGGCAGCTTGCACAAGCGAGATGTTCGATGGCTTAAATCGAAGCGAAGGCCAGTTGCCGGTACCAGAGGGAAGTGACCATACATTACCGGCAATATCACCGGCAAAAATATCGGTCGATGTTACATAAAATCGAGTATCATAAGTGTTGCCGGGACCACCGATCGCTGACCAGTTCGAAAAATCCACCGACTCATAAAGCCCCACCGAGGTTTGTACATATATAGCACACAGACCTGCACGAACGCAACCAGTTAAGGGATAAGGTACCCAACCTCCACTGCCCCAGGTTTGTCCAGCGGAGGTCGATAAATAAATATTATTCCCCTGGTCTTGCGCAGATACATACGATAAAGAATTAGGGATCGCACACGGAGACCAGGAATGCTGACTATGATTCAAGCTCGTCCATGTTTTTCCACCATTCACGGTTTGATAAAAGGAGCTGGCCGGCGCAGTCAGTATCCCATACGAGGGATTGCAAAATGCGAAGCCGTTTTGGTTGAGCTGATTATTGAGCGCGGTCCAGGATACACCATCATCCATTGAGATAACAGAAGGCGAGCCAGACGATCGTACTGAGAGGCAGAGAATTCCCGACGTGCTGTTGTAATACACATCGGTGGCATCTCCGGTAACAGAAAGTGGTGCCCATGTTTGACCGCCGTCCATCGTGCGATATATAGCAGGCAATGATTTGGAGCCGCCCATACTGCACCATCCGGTTCTGCCATCTTTGAATGTAAAGTCAGTAGGCTCCCCCTGGATGCCACTTAATACTTGTTTCCAGGTCTTCCCTCCATCCACGGTGCGATAAATGCCACCGGATGCTCCAACGAATCCCACGTTGGCAGCACCGATCTTGTCGAGGAAAAAAATACAGGAGACGTCGGACGACCCGAAATTACCGAGCTTCGTCCATTGGGCTGTAAGCGTTACGGCGCTACAGCATTGCAGTAGGAGTATACCAATAAAAAGAGACGAGAACATCCGCATATTGACTGGCGGCTACGCGATCGGGATCACCAACAACTCGCACTGTACCATTACAACGAGAAGGAAAGCCTACGGTTCCGGTTGCTACCGCTCGTTTCTATCAACGAACTGGAACGGTACGGTGGCCCAGTCGATCGGCTTGCCGCTTTTCATTTGGTGAACGTAGGTGCGAATATCGCTCATCGTAAAACGGAAATGCTGCGCCTCGTTCGTAAAGACGAACGCGGCCTCGGCGGGATCGGCGTTCGGCTCGAAGCGGAAAAGAAAGAGCGAGCCATGGTCGAGATATTCGGCGAAGAAATCGAGAAGCTTTTTGTCTTCGCTGGAAAGATTGAAATCGGGCCGGTGGGTAAGGATCTCGATGAGTCGGTCGTTCATTTCGGGAGGATATAGCGTAGGGTATAGAAGGTCTGCTTCTATACCCTACATCAGCAATTTTAGTGAAGCACCTCTACACGCTTCGTAACAGCTCTGTCGCCATCGGAAATACGTACGAGATAGGTACCGGCGGCGATGGAACGAGTCGGGATCGCGAGCGATGATTCACCGGCGTCGAGCGTATTCTGAAATACGATGTGCCCCAGCAAGTCGAGCAGTTGAACGGTCACCGGATTCTGATTATCATTCAGGAATCGGACGGTAAGTGAATTGCTCTGCCCCACGGGATTCGGGAAGAGATCGGTGATCGATAGCCCTCTGATATCCGGAGAACCACTCACCACACCAACCGGGGAAGACTTAAAGATCGGAAAAGGATTGCTGGTCGCGGGTTGTGCAGTCCCTTCCGCATCCAAAATTTGAATCTCGGCCATGCGGTTGGTATCCGGTACCGTCCACGAGTAGAAAGTATCGGTGACATGAGTCGCAATTGGCGTCCAGGATGAGAACGCACTTTGCTGATCGGCGAGTGAATACTGTAAGGTCACGCCGTTCACAGCATACTTACTCCACTGGATAAGGAATGGCTGTTTGGCGTGCGCCGTATCGGTGGCAAGGGGATGAATGATGCGAAGGAAAGGCGCGAAAGCAATTGTAAATGTTCCGCTTTGAATAACTTGTAGGTTTGCGTTATCGACAGCAACGAGTTTGATCTTACCTTGAGTGGTGACGGAGTCGGGAATGGTCCAATTGACCTTCGAGAAGAGCGACTTAGCGATAAAGCGCCACGTCGTGCCATTGTCCAGCGAGTAGTAGGCGTTGACACCACCTGGAAGATTAGTACTGTTAAAGGATATTTGAACACTCGTACCAGGATTGAATGTGTGCCCATTTAATCCGGTATCGATTAATGCAAGTGTCGGAGCGGGTGATTGAAGCGTATCAATGTCTTTCTTCAAAACCGCAGCGTTAACAACTTGGAAATTGCCACCATGTGTCTGCTCAACGAAGCCAATAAGCGTCATGTCTGCTAATTTCCACGACGGATTTTGTGAAGGAGTTTTTATCGGCTGCGACCATACGACGTGTTTTGTCACTCCGGCGGCAGCTCCGCCGTGAACGATCACGAACATACCGGTATCTTTGACCGTAATAATTCGAACAACATCGTTTTGTGGCGTAGGTGCTGGATCGGAACTGCAGCTTACCTGATTATTGGCCGCAGGAATGAAAGGTACGTTGTCTTGTGTGACCGCGAAACGGAGTATTAGGGAGTCTGGAATTGCCTGTAACGTTGTAACGGAGACATACGCAGTCAGCACGTAAGGACTTCCAGTTTTATCGATGGTTGCACTGTCCAACGTGATCGTTGCAGCGGCTGGGTTAGAGTACAACTGATTGATGGCATCACTCCAATCGCTAGTAGAGCCGCCAGTGGTATTGGGAGAAACCCGCGTTCCATTGCTATTGAAGATAGCTCGGTCGACAGCGCCATAAAAGACAAGGTTGCCTGACCCAGATAATCGTGTACCCGCAAAGCTCGAGTTCACACACGATTGTGCGGCCGGATCGCAAATGTTGCCAATATGATGATTTAGCCAAATGATCTTTGTGCTATTACCTTGAACGGTCGATTTCACTGCATCATTGAACGGCTTGCGAATACCCGTTGCCGGGCACGGGTCGCATCCATTGTCGAAGGTCTCAAAGAGTACGGTATGCTGAGCGTAAGTGGGATGCACCGCTAACAGAAGAAGCGCGAAGAAGAGGAGGGAAAGAAGGCTGCTTAGCCGGGTAACTTTCATGGTTTAATAGAGTTTGAGGTTCTAAACACTTTTGAAGCGCTGTACTACAACACACATCGTTAAAAGAGAACGCCCGGTCATTTCTGACCAGGCGTTCTCTTTCAACTTTCGTCCTTTGAAGAAGGGACCATTATCATCGCACAACCGGAGCTATGCAGTAATTCTGGCCCTCAAGACTTCGGTCGAGAAAAAGTTATTTTTTCTTCTTCTCTTCTTTCTTCTCTTCCTTCTTCATCATCTCGCCGCCGGCCTTTTTCGCCGTATCAGCCGACTTCATTGCGGTTGTATCCGCAGGCGGCGGTGGCGGTGGTGGTGGCGGCGTCGCCGGAGCGGTCGCCGGGGGAGCGGTGGTCGTGTCGGTCGTCGCGTTGTCCGTCTTCTTGGAGCACGAAGACATCGCGCCTACGAATGCTACTAAAGCACTAAGCACAATGAGTTTACGAAGCCTCATGGCAATTTACCTCTTAGTTTAGTTTGTGGAAACACTAACGGACAAGTTGCACCGGTGAACGGAGCAGAACTCCTTACACCTGCATACTTCTTACCCGCCCATGGACCGGCTTAGAAGTCGCCAGCTCATGTTGTTATTCAGCAATTGTCAAAAAGAACGTTGTGGAAGATTCCACTGCGGAGGAGCGATAATTCACTGACAAAAATACGAAGATGAAGGCGGAAAAACAATAGTAACACGACGTGGATATTTACTTTCGATCCCTATCCACTGTACCACCAGCCTTCGCAAACGTCCCACGAAACCTCTCCTCGAGCCGCGCACTGGGCGTCTCTTGAGCTTCGCAGTCCTCTCACAATGACAAATATACGGCACACAGAACGGGGACTTATGAATTTTGTCTGCAAGACAACTTTGGGTTTATCCGATGATTTTCGCCATTTCTTTAGTGATGCCGTCAATCTCATCCAGAGTATTGTAAAAATGAGGAGCGATACGGATACCAAGAGGTGGCCGGTAGTCCACAATGAAGCGCCGCCGGATCAGCTCGTCGCAAACCGTTTTCGTCGTTAACGTCGAATGCTTCTTTAACCCTAACGGGTCGATGGTCAAGGCTCCGCCGCGGCGTTGCTTTTCACGAGGAGAATTTACCTGGAAGCCATACTCGTCGCATCGCTCGATCAGCCGATCTGTTAGTGCGAGTGATTTTTCTCGGATCGCTTCGAGGCCGATCTCGCCGAACATTTTAAGCGCGGGTCGCGCGGTGTGAAGACACGGTACCTGAATACTCGAGGTCAGGAACCGGTGCATGCCTTCCGCAAAGTTAACGTTCGGCATATGGAATTCGAACGGCTCCTTATCACTCAGCCATCCACGGATCGCTGGCATGAACTGCGGCTGTAAATCGCGACGGACATACATAAAGGCTGCACCCGGTCCACCACACAGCCATTTCAAAACACCGGTTGCAAGAATATCGACATTGAGCGCTTTAACATCGATCGGTATCACGCCTGCGGCCTGATAGGAATCGAGCATGACCAAAGCGCCTACCTCGTGTGCTCGATCGATGATCGGCTTTACATCCTGCAAGCCACCGGATCTAAAATAGACATGCGATAGCGCCACAAGCTTCGTTCGCTCGTCGATCGCATTTAGATATTTTTCGGTCTCCGTCCAGATGCCATCGCTCTCGATGACATACGGCTCAGCGCCGTACTTCTTCCAACCTTGCCAGAGATAGGAAATAGTGGGGAAGTGAAGATCGGAGTAAACGATCCGATTTCGTGGACCCGAAAAATCTAAACAACTCGCGATAAGGGCAGAGCCGATCGTGAGGTTATGAATGAGCGTCACATCGCGTGCCTCCGCGCCGATAAGGTTCGCAACGAGCCCGCTTACTTCATCGACGAACGGAAACCACTCGTTCCATGCTTCGACGCCTTCGGTTTGCCAGAGCGTTGCATACGATTGCAATTCCGTCTCTACTTCTCGCGGCATTGCGCCTAACGAGTTCGAGATCATGTAACAGCTCGTTTCTAAGATCGGAAAATGATGACGATATTTTTTGGCGAGTGAGTCCATTCCGTGTAGCCGTGACCTTTAGGTCACGGCGAAATTTATTAAAGGTTATCTTGAAAATGCGAACGCAATTGAAACAGAGACCGTGACCTAAAGGTCACGGCTACGAAAGAGATCGTAACCTAAAGGTTACGACTACAAAAGGCGGCAATCCTTGAAAGGATTGCCTGGGCGCATTCTTCTTTCGTCATTAGTGGTAACGCCTCCCGTTCACCTGATCTTGTAAAGATCGTGATCTTGTTCGTATCGTAGCCAAAGCCGGCGCCTTCGTCGGCAATATTATTGAGTACGATCATATCGAGATTTTTTTTCTTTAGCTTCGACTTCGCGTAATCCTCCGCGCTTGTTCCTTTCTCGAGTGCGAACCCGACCAGTATCTGGTCGCTCCGCTTCGTTCTTGCTACCTCTGATAAGATATCCGGCGTCCGCTTCAGCGTCAGAGTCATCGACTCCGACGATCCCTTCTTCAGCTTTTCGTCACTTGCTTGCTCTGGCGCGAAATCCGCTACGGCGGCGCTCATAATAATGATGTCGGCGGTGGCCACTTCGCTTTTTACGGCGTTCAACATTTCTTCGGCCGTTTCGACATCCAGCCGTTTTGCGAGACCGTCCGTCCCGATCGGACTCGGCCCCATGACGAGCGTTACCTCCGCGCCCATTCGCTTTGCTTCCAACGCTATTGCCGCTGCCATTTTGCCGCTCGACCGATTCCCTATAAATCGCACGGCATCGATCGGTTCGTAGGTCGGTCCACCGGTAATGAGAATTCTCTTCCCGCGGAGGCCGGTGCTTCCAGCCCGACCAAAACTCGTGGTGGACAAAGCGGACGTATCGGACGCTGTGGTTTCTGGTAAAGCCAATTCAAGAGCTTTAACTATGTCTGATGGTTCGGTCATCCGTCCGAATCCCGTTAAGCCACTCGCCAGGGGACCCGAAACCGGCCCGATCGATCTCACTCCATGCTTCTTCAGCCACTCGAGCGCATCCTGAAGGGCCGGTTGAAGCCACATCTCTTCATCCATTGCCGGAGCGACGAAGAGCGGCGTGGTTCGAGGGAGAGATGCGGCCAATAACGTTACGGGATTATCGTAGATCGCTCCTCGCAATTTCCCGATGGTCGACGCCGAACATGGCGCAACGATCATCGCATCGGCCGAGCGAGCGAGATGGACATGCCACACGGCATCACCTCGAGGTTTCGCAATATTTTGCCTGTCAAAGTCCCCCCTCCTTTCGAAGGAGGGGGACAGGGGGTGGTTTTGATCGAAAGAGAATATCTTGGTCACAACGTCCTCTCCCGAAACACCCCTCAATTCCTCGACGCTCACAAATTCGAGCGCATTCTCAGTCACGGCGCAGTTAACGATCGCTCCCGCCTGAACGAGCTCACGAGCTATCGCCGGCGCCTTGATCGCCGCCACCGATCCCGTCACGCCCAGAATGATCCGTTTACCTTTTAGAGACATGTTCGACAAAAATACGGCTCACGGTAGCCTATTTCGTTCTTTTAGGTCCTTTAACTTTTTAGGCTCACTTTGGAGAGTTTACGCCCTTTTAGGATTTTATTTTTCGCGTTTTAATTTAATGAATTATACGGGGTTCCTAAATGTAGGAAAATTTGCAACAAGGATGTTCCTTTGCGACTGATGAAGTGTTCTTCTATAGCCCGGAAGTAAGGAGCCACAAGAACGGGTAATTTGACACCGGTTATAAAAGCAGTCTTCACATTAGGTCCTATGGTCAGAATACAATTTCTCGCGCTTTTATTATTGGTTTCCATTTCAGCTCGTGCTCAATGGCAGCAACTTCCGGGGCCTGGGGGTGCTTGGGTATACGATTTCGCAGAGATTCACGTTGGCTCGATCGACCGCGTGCTTTTGGCAACCGATAATGGCATATGGCGCTCTGAGGATTCATTGCAAACATGGTCGCCCGCAGGATTAGAGGGATATTCCGTTCAACGGTTATTCGTTTACTCACTAGACTTAACGCACAGAGCAATCTTTGCGACAGCGCAAACCTATTTGGATACGGCCAGTAATTATTTGCTCGCTCCTCAAACTCTTTTTTGTTCGCTGGATAATGGTACCCACTGGTCAGCGGTGAACAAGCTTCGATCGAGTGTTATTGGCTTAGCTAAGGATCAGGGACAACTTATCGTTGCGACGAATGATGACGTTTATTTTTCGACGGACTTTGGTAAAACCTTCGATTCAATTGCGTATCCAACGATTGGGTCAAATATCCCTCCGAATATCCTCAGAGTAGAGCTGAGCGGCGATAATCTCATTGCAATAGGGTGGTTTCTGTTGAACGACAGCATCTCGTATGGGGCAAAATATTCACTTGTGGACGACAGATGGTCAGCGATAGACAATATTCCTATAGGAACAACCGACCTTTGGACCTCAGGTGATACACTTTATGCGGGTGCTGGCAAGCCGTATCTTATCTCTCTGGATCATGGTGATACCTGGAAGGTGGATAGTTTTAAAACTGGGCCGACGAAATCGATCTGCGGTAAATGGATTAGTTGTTCAAGCGGTGGTCCACCACATTACTATACATATTCCACCGTACATGATGAATACATTTGGCAAGTTGCGACAAGCGGCACAAATCTTTTCGTGGTTTCGAACAACATCTTGTATGGAAGTACCGATCATGGGATGACGTGGGAATTGCAGGACTCATCTTCGAGCTATGCGCCAAGTTATGGCAATGGATTTTTCCAAATTGGCGACACGCTCTTTGCCGCAATGGCATCGCTACTAAAATGGAATGGCAATCGTTGGGTAAAGGTGGTGGACACGATTATCCAATCGCTCGCTGGTGATGGACATATTATTTATGCTGGCTTGGGATATAACGGAACACAGTGGCAAGGAACAGGTGTCCGCTCGACCGATAACGGTGCAACGTGGTCATTTATACCGGTTCCTCCGGCTGTGGAAGAATCGGATATAGCGTATCTGTTATGTGATGGCGCACGAGTATATGCCTTAGTGGAAGGATGGTCGGGAGAATTGCATTTAAACGTCTCAACTGATAGCGGATTGACATGGTCACCTACCAATACTCCTTCTGGCTGGTATAATCCAACGGCGTTTATAAAACACGAAGGTGCTTTATATATTGCTGACGAATATGGGTTGTGGCGATCAGACGATAGCGCTAAAACATGGACCAAAAACTTGATGATTGATAATGCTACCTTTTTGCATTCTGTAAAGGGCGCCCTCGTTTTCGATGAAGCAGACCCCAGACTAAATAACAAACAATATTTGGGACGCGTCCAATACCTTTTCGATAACGGGACCATTCGAACAGTTGCGTCGGACGACAGTTTGAGTCTCGTTCGGACCTTTGGAGTGGATAATACTTATGCGTATCTTGGAACAACAAGCCGTGGTTTATGGCGTGCAAAACTTAGCGATGTTGGGCTTGGTGTTCTGGATCATTCATCAGTTTCCAGCAAAGGATTATCTATTTATCCAAATCCTTCCACCGATAAGATAGTATTCTCCTTTGACCTTGCCGAGCGATCGCACATCACATTAAAGCTTTACGACGCACGCGGTACACTTTGCGCTACAATCTTCGATGGTGAGCACGAAGCCGGCGATGTTTCCATTCCATTCTATGACCCGCATCTTGCCAACGGCATTTATGAAGCCATCCTCACCTATTCATCTGGCACGACCGGGAGTTCAATAAATCGGGTGGTGGGCCGTCTTGCTATATGCCGCTAAGCTGTTTTACGTGTTATCATTGGAGGTCTCTGGCGTTCTACCGCTGGGCACGGGTATAGCTGTTGCGGCGTTGAACCGAATTACGGGTAATCGTGCCGGACGAATGGTCGTCGGCTAAGGGTGTAACGGTCCAGTTCACGGCTCGTACACAGCAACAATGCGCATGGGCGGTCCTCCACGGGGTCGCTACGATATTGCCCAAGAGCTTATTTAATGTCAGAATTAACGAATACCACACAAAATGGGGATGGTCGTCCGTCCTCGGAATCCCGCCCATCCTCGTCCGATGTGCGGGTAGGCAACACGCCGCCATCCGGCTCGACGCCTTCAGGCTCGAAACCTTCGGGCTCGGAGGATCAAGCTCAGCAGGAGACGAAGGACCGTTCGCAAAAGCAGAACGGCCGTCGCCGTCCGGTTTCGATGCCGCAGGGAGGGAAGCGCACGAACGGTCAGCGCCGTCCGAATGCGCCGCGCCCGCAGGGTCAGCCGCCTCGCCGCGAAGAGATGGATTTCAGCCATATTATGCGTACGGTCCTGTTGTGGGCGGTGCTGCTGTTAGGCGTTGTCTTTCTCGTCGTCATCTTCAACCGGAATAATAATGCTCCGGAAGTCGAAGTCTCGACGACCGAATACCAAAATTTACTTAACGCCGGTGATTTCGTTGCCGGCCGAGTCGAACAGTACGGTCAGAACCAGTATCGATTCCATGGCAAGCTGAAGACCGACATGCAGGTCATGACGCTCGAGGGCAAGAAGACCGCTCACGACATCGTGACGAACCTTGTACCCGAAACGCTCGCCGATCAATACAAGCAGTGGCAGGAAAAAGGCGTCCAGATCACGAAGACCGATAACTCGGGTGGTTGGGGAGAGACGCTGATCACATTCCTTCCCTATGTTCTCATCGTTGCGTGGTTCTTCTACATCATGCGCCGTATGCAAACGCAGGGCATGGGCGGTGGTGGTACGAAGGGGATATTCAGTTTTGGCCGATCGCGCGCGAAGCTCGTAACAGAGAATGCACCGAAGGTAACATTCAATGATGTCGCCGGTGCGGATGAAGCGAAGGTCGAGCTGGCAGAGATCATCGAGTTCTTACGCGAGCCGGGTAAATTCCAAAAACTTGGCGGCAAGATCCCGCGTGGCGTACTTCTTCTCGGACCTCCTGGTACCGGTAAGACGCTTCTCGCTCGCGCCGTTGCTGGCGAAGCGGGTGTTCCGTTCCTTTCGATCTCGGGTGCTGACTTTGTCGAAATGTTCGTCGGTGTAGGTGCATCGCGCGTTCGCGATCTTTTCGACCAGGCGAAGAAGCATGCACCGTGTATCGTCTTTATCGACGAGATCGATGCTGTCGGTCGCCATCGTGGCGCCGGTTTAGGCGGCGGACACGACGAGCGCGAGCAGACGCTTAACCAATTGCTCGTCGAGATGGACGGCTTCGACCAGAACTATGGCGTCATCATTATGGCGGCGACGAACCGCCCGGACGTTCTCGATCCGGCGCTGCTTCGTCCGGGCCGTTTCGATCGTCAGGTCGTTATCGATCGCCCCGACGTTCGCGGCCGCGAAGGCATTCTCAAAGTTCATACGCGTAATACTCCGCTCGGGCCGGATGTCGATCTTACAGCGCTCGCGCGTGGTACCCCAGGGCTTTCGGGTGCCGATCTTGCGAATCTTGTGAACGAAGCGGCGCTGCTGGCCGCGCGTCGTGGCGCCGATCGACTCACGATGTATGATTTCGAGAACGCGAAGGATAAGGTCATGATGGGTATCGAGCGTAAATCGGTGCTTATCAGTGACGATGAGAAGAAGACGACCGCCTATCACGAGTGCGGACACGTTATCGTCGCGAAGATGATACCGGAGGCCGATCCCGTGCACAAGGTGACGATCATTCCGCGTGGCCGAGCACTCGGCGTGACAAGCTACTTGCCAGTGGACGAGAAGCACACGTATTCGCGTGAATATCTCGAAGCGGTGATCGCCTACGCGCTTGGTGGACGCGCCGCCGAACGGCTCGTCTTCAATCAGATCACCACCGGCGCCGGCAACGACATCGAACGAGCTACCGATATTGCACGTAAGATGGTGTGCGATTGGGGTATGTCCGAGAAGTTGGGTCCCCTTAAATACGGACAGGCCGAGCAGGAAGTATTCTTAGGCCGCGATTACGGTCACCAGAAGACGTTCTCGGATACGACGGCGCGTATCATCGATGAAGAAATTCGTCATATCGTCGAAACCGGTGCGGACCGCGCTCAGAATATTCTGAAAGAGAAATTCGAGGTCCTGCATAAGATGTCGGCGGCGCTGCTCGAACGTGAAACGCTCGACTCCGGCGAGATCGATCTTATCCTGGCCGGTGAAGAGCTTCCGCCGTTCAGCAAAGAGAACCGCACGTTCAATCTGACGAAAGCGGTGGAAACGTTGAAGAAGGCGCAGCAAGGTGGCAACGGGCAACAGCCCGCCGGTCAAACCGCTAACGGCGAACCACCACCGGAAAAGAAGGACAATCCCACCGCCGGCGAAACCGTCGTCGGCCCAGGGGATAAGGGGGATGCGCTGTAAGGGCCTGAACCTGGATTACACAGATTAGATGGATTTTCAGGAAAGACCTGACATCAATATGATGTCAGGTCTTTTAATTTCGCGGTGGTCTTTGGGGTGGTTTCATCGGCGCATTTTCACCACTATTGCGAAGGGAAGACAATGCTGATTTGTCTCGATATCAACAGGCATGTAAGCTTTGCGCGAAATCCATCCAATTCTGTGTAATCCCGGTTTAGTGGGCGATCACAAAATTGCACTTGGCAGTCGTGCTGCCTAGTGAGGCGACTGCAACATAGACTCCTGTTGTAAGATAGGAGAGATCAGCATTAGCAGACCATTCGTTTGGTGCCGAGCCGGCACACTCGATAGTGTTGAATACCACTCGTCCAGCGAAGTCTACTATCTTGATCGATGGATTTTCACTGCCATCACTGATTCCCTGAAGTAACTTCACATCAAAATGCATGGCGCCGGTCGAAGGATTCGGTGATGCTGTGATGCTTATAGGAGCCTTTTGTGTTCGCCGCCAGTGAAAGCGCCACTGCACAGGCTCTGGGATGTGCTGGCGATAACAGCCATCATTCGATAGAATATAAACGGTGTTGGCATCCGAAAAGGCGATACTGCTGTAGCAAGATGCTGGATGCATAAATTGAGGGACCGGATAGGTGGGACGCCACCAGCGGCCACCCGATTGCGTAAAGTACACCGCACCACTATCACCGACGACATACCCTACACTATCGTTTATAAATCGAATTTCATTCATGTTTTGCCGAACACCCCAGCGTGCCCAGTGGGATGCACTGTCATCGGTTCTCATAACGATGCCATCGTTACCACAGGCAAAGCCATGTTTGGCATTGGTAAAAAATAGCTTCCTAAGCCCCGCGGCATTTTGTAGTGTAGGATACCACGACGCTCCTCCATCCGTTGACCGATAGATCGTGCAAGTATCAAACGATAACGTGGTGTCTCTCCACGCGTTATCGATCTCGAGTGTCGTATCACGGCGTGTGATCGAGTCGGCAAGGATGTACCCGGTATAGGGATCGGGAAAGCTGGCGCAAACCGCGTGCTCGCCAGCTCGTAACGGCAGCGCGGATATTGTTATCGAGGATAAACTCGTATCCAAGAAATAGATCGCTGAATCGGTAAGAAGATAGATATTCGAATAGAGCTTGTTTGTCCATCCCAGTTGCAGAATGGGCCGATAGATCGATATCTGTGGTTGAAGTTTCGATACGGAGCCGCTCTTTACTAACGAGAGAACGATCGCAGAAGTATCGTGCGGTTTTGGGTGCGTGGCAACGAGCGCTGCATCATCGGATATCATGAGCGATGCGGTAGCAGTATCCGGAAGTATGGTCCTGCACCACGTGATTGCCGAGTCATGCGTGAAGTACAACTCGTTATACCGTGTGATGAGGCCATCCGAAGGAGAGAAGAATTCAATTGAATGAATGCCTTGTGGCCCGGTTGATTGAGTATCCTTGCCGGACGTTGCCACTATTTCCCCGGAGGAAAACGGTGCGCGGTGCAACTCCTTCCAATGCGTGTAATTCCGATCCGAGACGCAAATGAGCCCCGGTTCTCCAACAGCGTAATAAAGCGAATTGGCGAATGTGACCGAATGAGTACCTGTGGGCAGAGGATAGAGGCTTGCGGGCAACGTAAGTCTTGCTCTTTCCACTTTCCATTCTCCATTCTCCGTTTCCCAAGTGCGGCCAGTGTCATTGGAGACGAGCTCTGTTACACTATCCAACACAGCCACGACTGAACCATCGCTCCCTTGATAAATCGTATCGATCGTTTCACGACTGTGATATACTTCATGCCAGGTAAGGCCGGAATCAGTGCTGAGGAGAATATCGCCGGGGAAGCGGACGAGGGCGATGTAGTCACCACTAAGACATGTAACTGCGTTAAAAGAATTGTTGGTGATTGCTTGCCATGACTGCGCTTGAAGTATACATGGCAAAAATATAGTAAGGGTTACTAGGTAGGTTCGAATCCGCATGATTTGGAAAAACAAGCACCCACCCTTCAAACTGGCCAGTTCATTCCTTCACAAACTTCAGCCTCGAATTACCATCGCTGACGAAATAGGTCCCTGGCGGGAGTCCTGAAACATCGAGCGTATTTCCACTTCGTTGTACTCCATAACTCCGGCTTAAGAGATCGAGAATGGAGATATTTCCCTTTATCGAAGAAATATCAAGGACGCTCGTTGTTGGATTTGGAAATAAGATCGTTGTAATATTCTGGGGAGTAGAGGTTACCGCTGCCGGGACTCGCTCCAAATACGCAAGCGATGAAGAGCCGATGAAGTCACCATTACCTGCAACCCCTGCAAGCACGCGACCCGAGCCCGTAACAGTGAATGGCATAATGGAATGATATGAAATGCCAGTGCTTAGCGACACAGTATCGCACTCCCAATGCATTCCGCCATCGAAGCTTTGGACGATGCGGCCAACAGAATCGTTGCCAGCTATGACCATGTGATTCCAGTCTAGCGGTGCTTGAAGAGCGGTCACTGCGAAATAGATGCCATTGTCATGTGGGATGGATAATTCAGCCCAGTGTTCTCCGAAATCTGTAGAAAGTGCCATTGCTACGGACGCCTGATAATCAGAAAGGTCCTTCCAGCGCCACCCTTCAATGGCGAGCGTATCGCCCGAGCCCAAAAAAAGGTCATAGGGATGAAAACTTGTATCTGTCAGCAAGCTACCAACTGAGATACGCGTCGTATCCCACGTACTCCAATTATTATGGGTAGTAAAAATCTCGTTGGGCATACTAAACAATCGAAAGGTACTATCCCCATACGAACGACAGGAGACACCATTCGCAAATACCTCGCGCCGCCAGTGATTGCCAGAATCAACGGTAGTCCAATAAAAGCCAAATGGCTCTTGCATCTGCCTTCGGCAACATTGGCAAAGTTAACACTGTGGATGCCATCCTTATTGCTGCTATCGACGCGCCAGGTCTTCCAACCATCGTGTGTAATAATGGTTACACCATATTGCTTGTCAGCCACGATTGCATCTAAGGAATCGATTTGTTGCGAAGCATCAAAATAAAGGCCTACTCTGCTTTTCCCCAAAGAATCATACTTCCACCGGGGAATACCAGCTGCAACTGGCGACCACGACATCCCTCCATCGTGACTGCATAGGATGACATTTGAATCGCCTAGCAAGCGATCTTGGTGACTCAAATTAGCATAGATAATTTCTGTTGCAATGCAATTTTCACCGCTGCACGAAATACTGGAAAAGCCCCGATAAAATAGCGTGTCAATCGGATCGGGCAGGACAACGTGCCAACGGTATTGCGCATGCGTGCCAGAGGACAAAGCGCCGACAATCAATAGAATTAAAAGAAGATGCCTTCTCATATTTATCCCCTTACAAATTTCGACAGCCCCGTTTACTGATCACAAATTAGATCCACTATATAGAGACATTATAGTCCAACGGTATTGTGCCCGCAAGCCTGAATTGTTCATCAGGCTTGCAGGCAACGAAAGTTTTACTCTCTCCACTTTCCATTCTCCACTCTCCGTTTGCCATGTGCGGCCAGTGTCATTGGAGACGAGCTCTGTTACACTATCCAACACAGCCACGACTGAACCATCGCTCTCTTGATAAATCGTGTCGATCGTTTCACGACTGTGATATACTTCATGCCAGGTAAGGCCGGAATCAGTGCTGAGGAGGATATCGCTAGGGCAGCGGAGGAGAGCTAGGCAACCGTCCCTTCGGTTAGTGACGCCAGTGTATGCGTCATTGCCAACACATTGCCACCGTTGAGCCCAAACAAAAGAAGGGATAAATAGAAAGAGTATGAATGCGTAACGCATTTTTGATTACAGTATAACTCTTATTTCTCTATTCGATATTCAATACTTTTCCCCCGCTTGAGAAGGTCGTCTAAGATAGCAAGTTCGTTATAGTTTAATGTCCCTGAATTCTGGAAGAGTTTATCGTAAGTACTTACTCTCATAACATGCTTTCCTCTATTATTCCATAATAATAATGCTGGAGTTACATCTGTTGTAGTTGTAAACTTATTAACCGGATCACTCGTATCTTGGCTTTTATTGGAAGAATCGCAAGTTTTGAACAATATCTCGGCGGTCGGAAATATTCGCATACAACGCTGACGTGCAATATAACGAGAGTAGGAGGACTCGCTGGTGGTTAACAAACAAATCAGCTGGCAATCCATTGTATCATGGAAGTCAGAATACCACCAGTTGCCAAGTTCGGACTCGCACGAGACGCATGGATCTTGTAGAAGGATTATTATCGTTGTTGGTTTAGAAGACTCTATAAGTGAGATGGTATCCTGCCCTAAAGTAACGGCTCGATTTTGCGTCTTTCCGGACGCAGCCATTATGACTGATAGCGTGGCGATTAGTATACCGTAATGCCACGTAGTCATTGCTTATTTCTCGACCGAATAAATGAAGATACAAAGGATTGGATCATGCTTCGAAATATAATTATTTTCGAGGCGTTTCATATCCTTCATGCGCAGCCCTAACTTTGGGGTTGCCGATGAAAAGCGCGGTGAGATTAATAACTTGTCTCCTGCTGCAACATATTGGGTGTTGGAGTATCCGCTTTCCAATGGATAATATTTTTTCGTAAGTATCTCAGTGTCAATGGGCCTGGAGTCTAAAAAATCTTGATTAACTAGTTTCCAACTAGACGCATCTCTTTCCCATAAATCCAGTCTACGTGTTCGGGGAAATATGTCACCTTTGGCAGGGATATAGCGAACGAGGAGCGTTCTTGAATCTAAAAAATCTACTGATTCAAGGCGACTTGCAGCTTCTTCAGGACCAGATAATTCCTGAATTGCTCCATGTGCACCTAAATGCTTTGCATGAAGCAGTGAAATAACCGTGGTATCAAACGGACTCCAATTCTGCACGTTGCGGTTCAGGATATTCAACAACTTTAAGCTGGTATCATATATCGCGATTTCATAACGGGTGGTCTGGGAAAAGGCTATCAGATTACCGTAGACATCAATATTGTGGAAGGGGCTAAAATGAGTTAATTCAATATTATTGAATTTGGGATAAAGTGGTTGAAGGAATTTCCGTGTATCGAGATCATAAATCGTCAGCATAGTCGGTTGAGCAGCGTCCAGCCGATTAAAATCATAACATCTGCCAACAATCAATTTATTATTGCTTACGTGCGCGAAAGTAATACTTTCTGCAAGCGGTAAAAATTCGTGAAAACTCAATTTAGAGCTATCTCTATTTATGATTAAGAGATTTCTCCCAAACCCTAACACTATATAATGTTGGTCGCAGGTAAACTCATCTGCCAGAGGTGAAGAAATACGCATTGTAAGACCGGGAATTACCACTGATAAAGTATCTAAGTGCATACCCGGAAGAAGAATCTGCAAAAATTTTATTGTATCATTATCATCCGGAGACGGGAGATAAATTAGAGCTTCATTTTGATTACCCGCGATAGCAATTCGGCTTTCGAAACAACTTGATGCCGGAATTCGGGTCTCTATGATTGTGTCTAAAGTTATTAAATGTGCAGAAACCGGAGCGGAATGACTCAGTAATCCGAAAATCAAAGAAAGAATTAGCATAGTTTTGTGGCTTAACACCGCTCCCCGATTAATCGGAGCGGTGTTAAGCTAATTGTTAATCACTCGTTGACATTAATCTGGCTATTATCGCCAAAGGTATCGTCAGATGTCCAAGTGGTTGTCGTACCATTAAACGGATCACTGTACGTTCCGGTAAGTACCCCCGCTGAAATTTGCGTCATTGCATAATCAACACCTGGTTGTTCATGCGGGTTATAAGCGATGGTAGGGCAGGGAGTATTACCTGACCCGGCACATTGGATAGTTGTATTGCCATTATTATCGACCGTTTTTGAGGTCTTGTCAAAACCACCTGCTCCGCCACCCGATGTTACACGGATATACCACGCGTTCGAGACTGATGGTATCGTCAGAGACAGAAACATAGCAATGGCAATACTGCCAACGATTTTTTGTCCTAGCTTGTTTTTCATATGTATTTATGAAATGAGGTATAGTGCACAGCTGCTTCCGGCGTTTCCGGTCCAGCTTTTTGAAGAGTCCGTGGCTGTTTTAATCTAATCATTCAGCTTTGAACTTTTAAGAGCCCATAATAGAGAGCCAGCACCCATCTGAAATGTGACACAACTTCGATATTTTATTTGTGGCAAGAAGATCGTTCTACGTTCAGTATTTTTTGTAATTTTTTAATTGCTCGCTGTGCTTGTTTTCGAATTGCGGCGGGTGTTCTATGCTTTTCTTTGGCTATCGAATCAAAAGTCCTTCCTTCACTGTAATGTAATTCGAGCAGATATTTATCTCGCATTGGGAGCATTGCCAGGTATTCAAATGCACTCTCTATTCCCATCAAATCAGGCTGGCCTAATTCGGAGTATTTGCTAATGTCAGGAAGGTCCTCAAAAAGGATGACTCTTCGCGATCGATTAATTTCCTTCCAAAGAAGTCGCGTTGCTGTTTTTAATGAATATATAAAGGTGTCATCTGGTCTTTTAATAAGGTTTTGGATAATTTTTGTGGTAACTATCGCGATTGCGGTCGCCGCTGCATCTTCAACATATTGCCGTGGAACGCGAGGATACTTCTGTTGTAAAACTTTTGCAAGACTTTGAAGTGAATGCATTTGACCGGTAATTATCATTGGTTGAATCATAAGTCAAGGGCAAACTAATTAATGAATCGTCGTATTGTTTGTTACTTTGTCACCAAGCTCAATCCAGGTTGTGCTGTGCCACGTTACGGTGATGTAAGAACCATCCGATAGCTGCACTGCCTGAGAGTTTGGGTAGCTTACATATTGCCCGTTAACTTCCACCCATAGCGCCGTATAGCAAATCGTGGTATCGAAGTTACCTTGGCTTGTCACATCAACGCTGGTTGCATCGCCGTTGCCATCCCCGATAATAATCCCCCCAGGTGCGAATGAGGAGCTGTTCGTAATTGTAAACGTGTTACAGGATGGTTGACCCCAGCTTCCGCTGGGGTCAACGAGAATAAATAGGAGCGGTAAAACAAGGATTATTTTTTTCATTGGATCGAGAGTTGGTTGCGAATTATTTTGTTGAGACTTCGCAAACTTATCCTCCGACCGTCCAATAGTCAATGTCACGAGAGGCCATTTTTTCCGCCCTCCAAAATGAGCGAAAATCGCGACTTTTGAGTAGAATTGCCCATGTTCGAAAAATCTTCTAATTCATTTTTACGACTACAAGAGCTGGTCGATATTATTAACAGGTTAGGGCCAACCAAGCAGCAGTTTGTATCTCGTCACATGTTGGAGGAAGCCTCTGAGAGTCAGGAGGCTCTTCTTTATCGAACAATACTATCTACTCAACAACCGGGAGAACGAGCTGTTAAAAAGAATCTTCCGGCAGACTTTAATACTGAGAGATACGAAAGAGTTAAATCGGAGCTGACCTCAATTTTACTAAATCTGGTATTTGTGCTCGATCTGAAGCGAGCCAAATATTCGGAGTATAGTCAGCGGTTGAATGAGCTTCGTAAAGCTGAATTTCTTGTCAAGACCCTTGCCTCTGCTGGTGCCCGTGTCGTAGCAATGACGATCGCAGAAGAATATATTGTTGAGGCTCGAGAATTAGAAGAGTGGTCTACCGCTCGAGAGCTTATATCCCTGTTGCGGGATGCAGCTTCGATGGCGGGGGATGGCGAACAGGTCGAACGATATACGAATGAATCCAATACGCTATTCGAGCTTCTTCGTTATGAAGAGCTCTCACTGGTTGCACAAGAGCGGTTAACAGCAGCATTTGCTTCCTCTCGCTCTGAAAAACCATGGTTAAAACAAGAGGTTGATAAAGCACTGAGTGAATTAGCGCCAGCGCTTCACCAGTACAAAACATTCAAGCTGCAATGGAACGCCCTTCGATTGAGGAAAATGGGGCTTCAATTAGAGATGAAGTACCACGAGGCATTGAAGATCACACTGGAAACCGATGTACTCTTGAAAGAATATCCTCAGTTTACCAATCGATCGAAGCGCGGATTGAATGCTGCAACCAAGCTTATGTGCCAGGTTCAACTTCAGCATTTCAAAGAAGCTTTCAAAACGGTTCAGTCCTGCGAAGAAAACATAGATAAGGATTCGAATAACTGGTTCTATTTTAAGCAGCTTCAACTTTTACTTTTATTCCGCAGTGAGCAATTTAATGAGGCAAAGGAAATTCTCCGTGAAGTCCTTTCGAGTAAACGGTATAATGTACAGAGCGAGTCTGTAAAACAGGAGTTTCAGCTATTCCTATTATGGGCAGATTTCTTGACAAACCGTCCGTTGCTAGCGGAGGATTGGGAGCAGGTGATGATGAAACCCGGCGACATTACAAAAGGCTTGCTTAAGCTCCTACCCGATCTGAAGGATGATTATACAGGTTTTAAAATGTCTGTCATTGCATTGGAGATTCTATTGCTCCTGCAAGGACGAAGACAGAAGCGCTCGTTGATTGCACGTATTGAATCCCTGAAGCTGTATCGCTCGCGACATCTTACTGGAATTGCCGGTGAACAGGCGAGTCTGTTTATTCGATTGCTTGATAATCTTATTGAAACTGACTTTGATCCTAAAGAGGCAAAATCAATTTCCCAAGGTGTGTTGGCTGATCTGAAAAAGTCGTTAGCTGATAATGGTCTTCACGGCGGCCAAATTATGTCGTATGCTTGGCTTTGGAATAAGATATTGCAAACTGTAAATTGACGCAATCTTTGGTTTGTTAGTTGCTGTCAGGTTTCCTCCCCTCATTCGTTTATAGTGCAAACAACTGTCTTTTAACGTATCATTTGAGTCCTATGAGATCCCTTTCCCGATTTTCATTCGTATTGCTTGTTGGTGCAGCGCTTATCGGCGGCTGCAAGAGTAATAGTACAAGTGCTGATTCAACGACAAACAATAACAATAACGGCGGCAATAACAACGGAGGTAATACCAATACCGTCGGCATGACGGCCACCGTTAACGGCAAAGCCTGGACCGGGCAGGTCGTCGGGTTTCGTCATGCGCCGGGGTTGAATGACGTCCAGTTCGAAGGATGGGTTAACACACCGTTTCAGCAGATACCCATTGTGCTCAGCCCGGATATTTATACGACCGGCACCTATCCGTTTGTGAGAGATGTCCCGCAAAGCGGTCAACTTGCTAACACGGCGTTCAATACGATGACGGGTTCATACTCAGATATTCTTCAAGGCTCCATTACGGTCACTGCGTTTACCAATACGAACATTCAAGGCACGTTCTATTTCAGTGCTCGCAGTGGTATGGGTGATACGGTGGTCATCACGAACGGCAAGTTCAACGTGCCGCTTCAATAACGGTTGTCTTACGGTCGCAGGTAGCCGTTTTAACACCAATCTTTCTTGCAGATCAGGGCGTAATTGCTGGCAATTACGCCTCTTTTTCTTCCTTTTCGTGAATTGCTTTGGGGAAGCGCTTTTTAATGTTCAAATGCTTGCTTTGTTGTTCTCAAAAGCTTATATTGCATTTCCTTCTGCTCGAGGGAGCAGGAGTAGCTGTCTTAGAGCTTAGTTTGGTTGCCAATACAATTATCGCTCTGAATTTTGGCCGCGTGCTACTAGCGGCCAGTAGGAATCGCTTATATGTTACGGTTAGTACTCGAACAACGCATTTCGTCGCTCTGGGAAGCAGAGCAGCACGTCTATGGTATCCCCGCCGCCGGGACGATGCCCTCCCGTCATTGGACCTCGCTGACCTCCGAACGCCGTGTCCATCTTCGCTCGCGCGCCATTGAGATCTGGAAGCGTTACCTGGAGAACGAGAATGCCATCTCGCCGCATCCGCCGATCGTAATTCCCGAATACCGGCAAATGCTCTCTCAGCCGGATGGTGAGTTGATCGTGGAGGAAGTGTAGGTCTTATTTCTTTATAAATAAGTTTTCGAATTGTTTTCCGGCTATACGCACGTGGAGTCCATAAATTCCACAGGCAAGATCGCGCACGTCGATCGCATAAAGCGATGGTCCTGATGAGAGCGTAAATGTGCCTTCCGAGCATGTGTGACCAAGTGCATCTTCAATCGAGAAATACGCAGTAGCCTCCGCCGGAAGCAAAGATGTACTTTGTACGGTAATGATGTCGGATGCCGGGTTCGGAAATATTTCGAAGTGAATAACTTCCTGGTTCAACGCCAATTGCAATTCCGGATCGCCGCACTGCTGTAGGAGAGTGTAAGAACTTGAATCCATCACTACATCCGCAATGCAGTTGGCAGGACGGTCGAGTTCGGAAGTAAGTTGAACATCGGAAAGCCGAAGGACGGTGCTCGAATGTGCTGCCCGATAACTTCGGAACGTCAACACTGCGATGACCGAATCTCGAGAAGGCGAGGTGACATGGAACACCTGATAGACAAATCCATCGGCCGATCGTTGGCTGCTGAGCGATTGCACGGTCGAACGATCGGTTGATTTGAATTCAAGTAGGTCAGCAAAATAAAATAGAGAAAAATCAAATGCTGAAACATCGGATGGTAACACGCCGTGTTGAATGATTCGGTAGGATACGTTCTTCCCGGCGAGCGTGCTGTCCGCACCGCTCGGTTCGATGGTCCACGAAACCGGATAACGAATCTCTCGTGTGAGCCTGATCGGTGCTATGGTACTATCGGCGTCAGATGTTATAGTGATGAAGGCAGAATTCTGCGCCGGATGTCCCAAGGTATCGATATGAGTGAGGACGTGCAGTGTATCAATATCGCCGGGACCAAGGCAATGTGGCGACCAATTACCGGTCAGTTGAAAGTCCTCGGACGAACTCGAGACCGATGAGATGCAAACGGTATCGCAGCTAACATTTTGAAGAACGATCACCGAGTCACGTTCATCACAGATCGCTAACGTATCAAAATCGATCACCGAAGCGCTTGCAATGAGGGTCGTATATCCACGGGTAATGTTTACAACGATAGCGATCGCAGTATCGCCCGAAATAGTACCGGTGGAATTACTATAGCGAAACCTTAATGTGTCGTAGTCAGCACCGTGGTGGATGGGTGAGAACACGACCGATAGATTCGCATCTTTATTCGGCAACAAGATCGTATCGAGCGGTGGATTCAGGTAAAAGTCCTCACCGCGGCCAAGATGCACATTCGAAATGTACAGTGTATCACAACCGAGGCTACGTAACGATAATGTAAGGGTTGTGTCGGAGCAAAAGGATCGCGAGCCAATGTCGCAACGTGCAGGTGATAATAATATTCCAGAGGTTGAAGAAGGGACCTGTGCGTTCAACTCAAAGCCAACTGAGTCCTGACGTGACGTACCAAATACATAGTTTATTGTAAGATGGTATGCGTGTGATCCAGAGTGATTGGAAAAGAAATGAACGTATAATGTGTCCGCCTGACCAGGGAGAAGAGTTTGTTGGCCGCCATTGAAATCAATGTTCCAACCATTCGAAATAATGGGTGAAGTGCCTAAGTCAAACGTGACAGTGTCGCATCCATCATTCCAAATGATTATGTTCGTGTCAATGGAGTTACAAGCTGTAGGTTGTGCGTAGTTCAATTTGGAAAGTCCGGCCCAGCCGAGCGTTGAACATACATGTGATGTTCGTACGATAAGTGGTACCGTCGTGTCGAATGAAATGCCAGTTGGTAGTCTCGAGCCGGTGATACGAATGAGAGAGTGAATGGTTGTGTCTTTGCCGGCTGGCAGAATATTAAGTCGGATACTGTCCGTGCCGACAATTGTGGAGTCGAAGGGAAGTACCATTATTTCTGGAGAGGTCGAGACGGAAATGAATCGAAGCGAATCACAGTCCATATCGGAGATAGTAAGCTTCGACGAACCAGCATTACAAATAACGACAGGTGATTCGACCTTGATCTGCGGCGGAGTCAAATGCGCCTGGCCGAAAAGAGGATGCGTGATCGGACACAGGCCATAGTCGAGAGGCGTGATCGTAAACTGCGCGCGATGTGAAAGTAGATCTCTTGCATGAAAGCGAACGAATATCTTATTTGGCTGTGTCGCCGATTCCAGTGTGTCGGGGCTGACCAGTTGAAAGACTCCGGCAGAATCGCTGTCAATGGATATTTTCAATCTTCCGAGTTCGAAGCCGCGATCCATTTGAATGGTAATGAGGGCGGTATCGCAGACATTTGTGGTGGCCGAAAAGGTGGAGTGAAGTTCGCCGGGATCAGGAGCGTCCCAACCATTGGCGATCCATACGCCGCCGCCATCATCAAAGGCAATGACTGCCTGGCCTGTACAGCCAAACACAAAAAAGCGAGCTTCATCGGAATTGGCACGCGCTGGTCCGCCAAGGTTCGTCCAGGTACCACCCTTATCACTGGTTACATAGATGCCGTTCGATGTTTGGATGTAGGTATGATCGTAGATGCCCTCGACATCATCCATCATAAAGAGGTTTTGCGGGATCGAGGTAATGATGGTCCAGGTGCGGCCCGAATCGCTCGAACGGAAGAGCCCCGGAAATCCCGATTCTACGCAAGCATAATAGAGTTTGTTGGTCAGATCGACACAGGCGCCGAAGCCACAGTATACGTTATAGCTGGTCGGAGGAGGCGTGACATAGGCGCCTTTTTGCCAGGTCTTGCCGCCATCCAGAGTATAATTAGGCGGACCAGTGCCCCAATAATCGAAAGTTGAAACGATGTCCTGGCTATCGAGCCGAACATCGGTACTGCCGCGAAGTACCGGCGTTTGTGTTTTGTAATCCCACCAGACGTCCGGACCGTCTACCCAATTCCACGTGCTGGAGAAGGACGTTTGCTTCCAGGTAACACCACTATCCGATGAGATCCATAGCTGGCAAGTATTCTTGTTTCGAAGGACCGGTGCATAAAGGGTGGCGCCGTCGAACGAGCGGATAGAATTGACGTACGATGTATGAGGAAGCTGCTGACCTGCCTTCCAAACGCCCCCTCGGAGATAATAGAATTGTCCGCTGCCGGTAGCAACAACGCCGGTACCACGATTCCAAAAATAACCACACTGAATTCCAAAGCCAAGCCGAGGACCGATCTGCTGCCAGGTTTGCCCCAAAGCAGATTCGCTCAGGCTCGCAACGGTGAGAATAGCCGTTAGGAAGGATGCGGAGTACCGGTTCATTGCACAACTCTCCATATAGAGGACAAATGAACAGGCCAAAAGTTACAGTAAATCAGTTGCCGAAAGACAGATTAAAATCCAAAATTCCTGCTTTCCCCATCCCCTCAACAACTTACAAACACGTTGATAAAAGCGGTGGATAAGTGAGCCGGTAATATTGAAAAAATGTGGGAAGAATTGGGTCATTAGGGCGAACAATTTGACCGAAAGTTTAGTAAAATTGTACGACTTGAATGCAACACGGATTGTGGACATCCGGCGGATAACGGTCGAAGGACCGAGATTCCGAGTGGGGCGTTTCAAGGGGTGCTCATTGCGAGATTAGAGAGGACAAGTAGCATCGCCGCATGCAGCGTAGTGTTAGCGTATAACGCGTTTCAGCGTAGTCGCACACCGCTTCAGGCCTCGATGCTCCATGAACAATGGCCGGATCAAGATCCGGCAGCACACAGCACCGGCTCATTTACAAAGTTTTTGTTTTTCGAAGGACGAAGCTACTTAGGAAGACTTGTGTGATCGATCATTCGTGATGGGTCACCAGGATGCCCGGCTCACACCGGTCATTCGTGTTACTGCCCCCGCTGTCTCTTGTACAGCAGTCCCTAAGCCCACAGATCCTTCCACGCCGGCGACGAAAGGCATTCATGCCCGTGCGCTGGCAGGAGCACTATGGCGCATCCATAGTACGCCCGCGATGCACCATTGGTGTTCGCGTCACAGCCGCCCCACTGATTGAAATAGGATAATCACACCCGAGGAAGTTCATACAATTCGTGTGAACTGCCACCCCGGCCCGTCGGTTTGCGCTTACGGGAAATAGCCTTCGCTTTTTATCCGGTGAAGGTGGGGAGCGTATCGCCGTAAATTGAAAAAAGCGGTAATTCCGAGGGCAAAAAAGAGTATCGAAGAGCGCATGAAAAGCGCTTAATCTCAGCGCCAGAAGGGCGTTTTGAGCTAATGAATCAAGGACAAAAACGGTTATAATTCGGATATGCAGATCACTCGTCGATTTACCGCCTCAGGCAAGAGTCCGTTCGATCAATTCCAGTACACGAAGCGCGGCACGACCCTTCGTAACCCGGATGGAAAGCCCATCTTTCAGATGGACGACATTGAAGTACCGAAACACTGGTCGCAGGTTGCGACGGATATCCTCGCCCAGAAATATTTCCGCCGTGCGGGCGTACCGCAGATAGATACGTTCGGCACGCCCCTGCGCGACAAAGCCGGCAATATCATTACCGGACCGGAAAAGTCGATCAAGCAGGTAGCGCACCGCCTGGCCGGTTGCTGGCGTGCCTGGGGTGAAGAGCATGGCTACTTCAATACGAAGGAGGACGCGCAGGCATTCTACGATGAGATCAGCTATATGATCCTTCGCCAGATGGCCGCCCCGAATTCACCACAGTGGTTTAACACGGGTATCGCGTGGGCCTATGGTATTAATGGTACGGCGCAAGGCCATTGGTATGTCGATCCGAAGACGGGTGAGATGACCCGTTCGCAGGATGCCTATACGCATCCGCAGCCGCATGCGTGCTTTATTCAGTCGATCAAGGATGACATGCTGAACGAAGGCGGCATCTTCGATCTCGTAACGCGCGAAGCCCGCATCTTCAAGTACGGCTCGGGCACCGGTACGAACTTCAGCTCGCTTCGCGCCGAAGGCGAGCGTGTTTCCGGCGGTGGTGCAGCGAGTGGCGTCATGAGCTTCCTTAAGATCAACGATCGCGCGGCCGGTGCAGTGAAATCCGGTGGTACGACGCGTCGTGCTGCCAAGATGGTCATCCTCGATATCGACCATCCGGATGTCGAGCAGTTTATCGAGTGGAAAGCATTGGAAGAGCAGAAGGTCGCCGCGCTTGTTGCCGGTTCGAAGATCTGCGATGTCTTCCTCAATATGATCATGAAGATCGCTGCCGATGGTGGTACCGACCGCAAGGAGAACCACGATCTCGATATGGCGATCAAGAAGGCGCTCGGCCGTGGCGTGCCGATGAACTACATCGTTCGTGTGCTCCGCATGGTCGAGATGGGTTACGATCACATCGACTTCAAAACATTCGATACGCATTACGAAGGCGAGGCTTACCAGACCGTTTCGGGTCAGAACTCGAACAATTCGGTCCGCGTGACGAACGATTACATGCACGCCGTTCTAACCGATGCGGATTGGGAGTTGAAGAACCGCACGAACGGCAAGCCGTCGAAGAAGCTCAAAGCAAAACAATTGTGGGACAAGATCACGCTTTCGGCGTGGATGTCCGCCGACCCGGGCCTGCAGTACGATACGACGATCAACGAGTGGCACACGTGCTCGAATGATGGTCGCATCAATGCATCGAATCCGTGCTCGGAGTACATGTTCCTGGACGACACGGCGTGCAATCTGGCATCGCTCAATCTCGCATACTTCTACGATGACGAGACCGGCGCGTTCAAGCTCGATGATTACAAGCACGCCATTCGCTTGTGGACGATCGTGCTCGAGATCTCCGTGCTCATGGCGCAATTCCCGTCCCGCGAGATCGCACAGCGTTCGTACGATTACCGCACGCTTGGTCTCGGCTACGCGAACCTCGGTACGATCCTCATGACGGCCGGCATTCCGTACGATTCGCCGGAGGCTTTGGCGATCGCCGGAGCGCTTACCGCGATTTTAACGGGTGAGTCCTACGCGGCTTCGGCAGAGATGGCGAAGGACTTAGGTGCCTTCCCGCGCTTCGATGCTAACCGCGAGCCGATGCTCCGCGTCATGCGCAATCATAAGCTTGCGGCGTACAACGCTGCGCCGGAGCGCTACGAACAGCTCACCATCAAGCCGATGGGCATCGATCCCGAGCATTGCCCCGAGGATTTGCTCGAAGGCGCACGCGATGCATGGGACCGAGCGTACGAACTCGGCGAGAAGCACGGATACCGCAACGCGCAGGTAACCGTCATCGCGCCGACGGGCACGATCGGCCTCGTTATGGATTGCGACACCACCGGTATCGAGCCGGATTTCGCGATCGTGAAGTTCAAGAAGCTCGCGGGCGGCGGCTATTTCAAGATCGTCAATCAATCGGTGCACAAGGCGCTGATGAAGCTCGGATATTCCGAGAAGCAGATCGAAGAGATCGAGAAATATTCGAAGGGCCACGGCACGCTCGTCGGATGCCCGGGTATCAATCGGCACTCGCTCAAGGCGAAAGGCTTCACCGAAGAGAAGATCGACGAGATCGAGAAGCTGTGCGATAATGTATTCGATCTCAAGTTCGCCTTCAATAAGTGGACGCTCGGCGAAGACTTCTGCGCAAAGCTCGGCTTCACGCCCGCGCAGCTCGTCGATCCCAATTTCAACATGCTCGCCGCGCTTGGCTTTACCAAGGACGAGATCAACAAAGCGAACGATTACGTCTGCGGTACGATGACGCTCGAAGGAGCGCCAGGCCTTAAGGACGAACACCTTCCCATCTTCGACTGCGCGAACAAGTGCGGTAAATATGGCACGCGCTTCATTCCGTACGAGGCTCACATTCGCATGATGGCCGCGGCGCAGCCGTTCATCTCGGGTGCGATCTCGAAGACCATCAACATGCCGAACGAGGCGACCGTAGCCGACGTCTCGAAGGCCTACTTCGATTCGTGGAAGCTGATGCTCAAGGCCAACGCGCTCTATCGCGATGGAAGCAAGCTTTCGCAGCCGCTCAACGCTTCGAATGAGGATGCCGACCTCGCCGAGGAAGTCCTCTTCGACGACGTCGAAGATCCCTCGAAGGAGACGATCGACGCGGCGAAGCTGCACCAGCTTGTGGAAGCGCAGGCGATCGCGATGGCGCCGGAGCTGCGACGCCATAAGCTGCCCGTCAAGCGACACGGATGGCTCCGCGAAGCCGTCGTCGGCGGACACAAAGTCTATCTCCGCACCGGCGAATACGAAGATGGCTCGCTCGGCGAGATCTTCATCGATATGTATAAAGAGGGCGCGTCGTTCAAAGGCTTGATGAATTGCTTCGCCGTGCTCGCATCGAAGGCGCTGCAATACGGCGTGCCGCTCGAAGAGCTGGTCGATACGTTCACGTTCACCCGCTTCGAGCCGGCGGGAGCCGTCCAAGGTCACGAAGCGATCAAGAACGCGACCTCGATCCTCGATTATGTCTTCCGCGCACTCGGATACGAGTACCTCGGCCGCCAGGATTTCGTCCATGTAAAAGCGGTGGACGAACCGAAGCATGCACATCCGGCACCTGCTACGCCGGTGGCGCAAGAAGAAGGCGACGGCTCGCTCGCCGATGCCGTCTCGACGACACAGATCGACGAAGAGGCGAACATTGCGCGGTTGCGCGAAGAGCGAGTAGAAGAGCCGGTAGGCGTGGTAAGCCCACGCTCCGGCGAGGAACACCGTAGCCTGAAGGCTACGGCTACATCACTCCGCGCCGAAGCACGAAGCAAGGGTTACACCGGCGAGCAATGCTCCGCCTGCGGAAGCATGCGCGTAAAGCGCAACGGCGCCTGCACGGTGTGTGATGATTGCGGCACGACGAGCGGATGCTCGTAATCTCTAAATCTTTGGCGGACTATGCCTGACTCACATCCAACCTTTGGCAACGGGAAGATCTGTTACCTGGAAATTCCCGCAGCCGACATTCAGCGATCGGCCGCTTTTTATGGCAACGCCTTTGGCTGGCGCATCCGCGTCAATAACGCCGGAAATACCGCTTTCGATGACTCGGTCGGTGAGGTGAGCGGTAGGTGGGTGCTTGGCAAAAAGCCCGCGACCGAAGAGGGTATTCGCATCTCGATCATGGTCGATAGCATTGCCGATACGCTTCATCTCATTACCGCCAACGGCGGACGAGTGATCGATCCCGGCGACCCGAACGCGCACGAAAAGCTCGCGCTCTTCGCCGATCCCTTTGGCAATGTGCTGCAACTGTACGAAAGCAAACATTAAGGGGAAGGCGCGACGATTGCGGCATCACGAGCGGGTGCTCGTAACAAGTATGAAGTATGAGTTATGAAGTATGAAGGGAGGCACCTTCATACTAAGCTCCAGAGGAGCGACAGATTTGTAGCCCCGGGTGGAGCAAGCATCGGCAACGATGCGCAGCGGAACCCGGGGTTGCGAGTTAGATTAGATTTGTGAGCCCCGAAGGGGCGACAGGATGAAAGCCGAAATACCGGAATGGGTTATTCGCGACGCGCGATACGTCGAAGGTTATAAGGTCGAACTCTGGTTCGCGGATGGTCTTCACTCCACAATCGATTTAGAGTCCGAGTTGTATGGTCGTATATTCGAGCCATTGAAGGACATTGTACGCTTTCGTGAAGTGAAATTCAGTCACGAACTCGGCACGATCTATTGGCCGAACGGTGCCGACATTGCGCCGGAGCATCTCTACGAGTTGGCTCGCTTCGGCGTTTGTACCGTTTGCGGGACCACGAGCGGATGCTCGTAAGAGGCGGTTTTAGTAATCACTTTACAAGGCCGCATTAAGCGGCCTTTTTTATTTATGGCTCAGGTTCGAGGAATTTGTAAGCTATGTCACAAGGAAGATCTTCTTTGCGAGTCACACATTATTCCAGAGTACTTCTTTACTGGAATGTATGATGAAAAGCACACTGCCCTTGCATTGAGTGCTTTACCTTACTCGGAAGGAAGAATAAGGAAAGGATTCTACGACCGGTTGCTTTGTGCATCGTGTGAGCATTTCCTAAATTCAGAATTTGAAACGTATGCGATTGGAGTTTGGCAAAGTCAATTCCCGGGCGAGGATCATGGAAGCGGATATGTGATGCGCGGGCTTGACTATACGCGCTTTAAGCTCTTTCATCTGAGTGTCTTGTGGCGTGCGAGTGTTTCGAACAGGAATACGTTTAGAAACGTCAGACTTGGCCCGCATGAAGAGGTCATTAGAAAAATGATTCTTGACAAGAATCCGGGTAGGGACGATCAATACACGTTTTATGGGAACTACCAGACATTCGAGGGCGACTCAATCACATACGTTACCGAGCCAGGGCCTGCCAGAATGGAGGGACACAAGGTTTACGTTTTCGATTTTGGATCATGTATTTGGCGGTACATTGTCTCGAGCCACCCGATAGGAGAGATAGGCCCGTTCTGCTTTAACAGCCAAGGCATATTACTTCTTCCAAAGAAGGATATTAAGAATGATCCACGATTGCTTCGAATTACAGCAGAGGCACGCAAAAGCGATCTCTATCGAGAGGGCGACAAAAGGCACCACTTGATAGATAGGAAATGCGCGTGACGCTGGCTTTTCTGTCTTCCTCGAAGCGCGAGTCGAGGGTTACATGGAGTCGAATCACTATTTTGATCATGTAGACAATGAACAAGTACATCGCACTTGTAAATATTCTAGATCAGCTGCGAGCCGAGGCCGGCGCGAAGTACTCCAAGCTTTACGCCTTAGGAGAGTCGGATATAGACAAGATAAACGCTGCCCGATCCCGGTCATTCATTCATCTTTATCTCAAGGTTGGATTTGGCATTATCGACTTTGAGGAGCGAGAGCATTGGATTACCGATGGATCCAACGATGGTGGAATCGATGGCTATTTGATTCACGAGGATTCAAAAACGATTTTCTTTATTCAATCTAAGTTTCGAACAACTGCGCGCAACTTCGAAAACAAGGATATAAAACTTGAAGAAATCCTCCGAATGGATATCACTCGTATTCTGGACGGTGAGGAGTTCGATGTTGAAGGCAATGAGTATAATGGCAAAATAAAGCAGATGCAGCGAGAGGTATCCTCACTTGATGGAATCGCACGCTATAAATACAAAGTGATTTTGCTTGCTAACCTCAATGACAAATTGCCGAAGGGGAAATTAGAGTCACTAACGGGAGGCTATTCAACCGAGATTTTCAATTCCGACAGGTGCTATGATAGGCTTGTATTCCCGGTTGTTTCGGGGACCTATTACAATGCGGTTGATCTCAATATCAATATCGACCTCAGCAATAAAAACGCAGGCAGTAAAATCCGTTATGACGTACAGACAAGTAACGGCGACTGCGAAATAACGGTATTGTTTGTGCCGACTTTAGAGATTGCTAAGGTGATGAATCGCTATAAGAATTCTATTCTGCATTACAACCCTCGGAGCTACTTAGAACTCGAGGGCCAAAAAGTTAACGCGGCAATACGAGGCACTATTCTTGAGGAATCCACAAATGAATTTGCCCTCTTTAACAATGGTATCACCATGATTTCGGATGAATCTTACTTAAACGAGAAGATCGGGCAGAAGAACAGAGCGCAACTAACGGTTAGGAATCCGCAGATAATAAACGGAGGCCAGACTGCATATACTCTCAGTAGAATCTTGGAGTCAAGTGGCGAGTCCGTATTCAACAACAAGGAAGTGCTTCTCAAGGTGATAACCCTTGCCGAATCATCCGATGAAAGCAGGAAGCTCGGTCTCATAGAGAGCATTTCAACGGCAACCAATCAGCAGACGCCCGTCATCCCCGCAGACAGGTTTTCAAACGAAACGTTTAACTTAGAACTTCAAAAAGTCCTATTCTCCCGATATGGACTACTCTTTGAACGAAAAAGAGGTGAGTTCTATGATGGGTTGAGTCATAATTATCTCGATACGAAGTCAGTCATTGAGCGAAATCTTTTTTATCGTCTTCTTTACGCCTCGGAAGGGAGACTGAATAGGGCTACTACAAAGAAGTTATTTCAGAACGCTGAAGTTAATACTGGCCTCGTACGGGATTTCGAGCGGCTTGATAGATTCTTCTTTGCACTTCTTTGTCTTCAAGAGCTTATATCAGATTCTAAGTACATAAAGCGTAAGGACAGGAGCGTTTTCGGGCAGGTTTATGGCTTTACCCAGCGCTATATGCCAAGCAACATTGAAGAGTTTGATGAGGCTGTAAGCGCCAATACCGCAAACTTTCTTGACGAGTGGAGTGAGTTTGTCGACTCTTACATCAACGATACGGACAGATTTAACTTTCTTGCCTATGACAAAGAGACTGGAGAAGCCAGGAAAGTGTTCAGGCTTGATCGGTGGTTTCGTAGTAAGAGATTCGAAGAAGCCGTACTATCTTACTTTGGTACTTACTCGCCCACTACTATGCCAGTGTCGTTGCCGATAGAAAGAACAAGTGGTGTCGCTTCAGATTGCTAATAGTAAGCCACGCGACGAACCAGAGCGCGGTGGAAATCAGCAAGCGCCTCGCGGCGCTGACGCACGAACCCAAGTACGCGCTCGCGCGCGAAGGGGCGGAGCTTGCGAGCCTTATGACGGGAGACTACTGGTGTTTCTACGGCACTGTCGAGGTGACGCGCTTCGAACTCTGGCGCGCATTCTTGCGGCGCTTGTCATACGTAGAGATGCGTGGCACACTTCGGCAGCAGGGCGATTCAACCACGATTGATCTCCGCATCCTGCCGCGAGCACCATTCTATTACCACACGATCGCCGGGCTTATCGCCGCATTAATGCTCATTCCGGAATACGGTCCCGTCGCGCAGATAAGCGATTCGCTCGATGGCGCTCTTCCTCTTCTAATTGTCCTCGCTGTTTATCTTGTGGCGATGATCGCCTTCAATATCGCTAGTTATCTTCTGCGATCCAATCTAGTTGAAGCGATTGATACACCGTTGGAGTGAAGAGGTGCCGCCCGTCTTCGCAAGCATCCGAGGCAGCCACCGCTACCGCAGTACGACTGCTTTAACTTGTGAAGGAGGTCCGAAGCCGGCCCAGTCGTAGGTGTAGGTGTTGCCGACGACGTAGTTGATCTGGCCAACCCCGCAATTCGAAGGATAGGCAACGATATAGACGGTGTCGCCGGTGGTCATGTGGTGATAGCGCAACGAAACATATAGGGGGTATGCCTGCGCGTTGTTATAGGTAAAATACGAACTCGTATCGCTGCTCGAGACGGTCGGCTTTCGTCCGGCGAATTCGTAGACGTTTGGGGCGAGTGCTGCTCCGGTCGAATCGGTCACACGAAGCTTTGGAAACGAAATGTTGAACGATGTGTCGCCTTGCGAGATGTAGCGAGTAACAATGGCCGTGTCGAGCGTCGTCGTGAAGTTATTCAACCTCGCCAGACGTACCGGGGTATATGGCATCTGCGCCCAATACATTGTTCCGCCCGGGAAGGAGATGCCGGACTCGATGAAATGAGTAAAACCAGGTTTCGAAAATTTGAAGGTGTAGACGCCCGCCGGCATATTATCGATCTGCCACGTTCCGGTATTATCGGTCGTGGTCTGGTAGTTCGTCCCAACCACCTGGACCGTTACGCCGGCAAACGAAGCTGAATTCGAGCAATCCATCTCCATGAGTGATACGACTCCGATAATGTGATTATCCGACGTAGAGGGAGTGGAAGGCTGATTGCTGCTGCTGCATCCGGCAAGCAGTCCGAGCAGGAGCACAGTGGAGAGGTATTTCATGATCAACTAAATCTTAAGGGTTTAAGCAAGTCTCCCGGCTATTCGACACTGAGCTATTCGACACTGGGTAGAATAACACTCGAACTTGCGGGGAGTTACACCTACTTTAAGAGGAATCCTTTCGACCCTTCGGGTCTGGTGCGTTCGATATATTCCCTTTACCGTGGGCTCGCGCCCACGGCTAAGTCCTTTCGACCCTTCGGGTCTGGTGCGTTCGATATATCGCTTTTACCGTGGGCTCGCGCCCACGGCTATTTCCTTCTGACCCTTCGGTCTATTGCGTTCGATATATCGCTTTTACCGTGGGCTTACGCACGGCTAAGTCCTTTCGACCCCTTCGACAAGCTCAGGGCAAGCTCTTCGGGTCTGGTGCGTTTGATATATCGCTTTTACCGTGGGCTTACGCCCACGGCTAAGTCCTTTCGACCCTTCGGGTCTGGTGCGTTTGATATATCGCTTTTACCGTGGGCTTACGCCCACGGCTATTTTCTTCTGACCCCTTCGACAAGCTCAGGGCAAGCTCTTCGGGTCTGCTATGCGCTCTGTCGGAAAGGGGCCACGTTGTTAGATTCGTCCCGAAGGGACTTAAGGACTTAGCCGGGGACGCGAGTCCCCGGTAAGAGGAGCAAGAATATTCTCAGAGTCCCGAGGGGACGAAAGGAAAATCCTTCGACCCCTTCGACAAGCTCAGGGCAAGCTCTTCGGGTCTGCGGCGTAATCAATCGGATAGAATTAATTTGATATTCCTAAAGAAATAGGTGCCCATATGGGAACCTTTGGGGGTCCGTTCGTGTTCTACTTCTTCCGGGTTGGAGTGCCCTCAGACACGAAAAAAAATACTCCTAGCGGTTCCGATCCTACCAGGCAAACACGCCTCTGCCCGTACAGGCATCTAGAAATTAGACTTCGTGCGTGATCCCTACCATTTTGAAGATAGATCGTCGCTACGGTCCTACACGAAGTCCGAACTCTGAAAAGAAGAAGCCACCCGCGCTACTGGTTCGGAGACATTGATGGACCTCGTTCTTTGACAG
>JAJPIO010000007.1 GCA_021324735.1 Bacteroidota bacterium | reverse complement strand
GCACTAACAAACACCACTGCTGCTGCTGCTGGCGCACAGCAATTCTCACCACGGTTGCGACTAACCGGTCAGGGCTGGAAGACCAACGCCACAGCGGCCAGTCAAACAGTCGATTGGATGATACAGACCGTACCCGTACAAGGTACCGCTAATCCAACATCCTACTTAGACTTTGAGGATCAGATCAATGGTGCCGGGTACGCAAATAACTTCAGTCTCTTTTCGAGCGGTGGCGCTGCGTTGGGTTCAACGACCGATCCTGGTGCTGGTGTGTTGAATGTTAGTACGGGTCTGCAAGTAGCTGGTGCTGCTACGAGCGGCAATTACCTTCGTGGTAACGGTACGAACTTCGTTTCGTCAGCGATCCAGCAAAGCGATATTTCTTCTATCGGTGTCCAGTATGGCCCCAGTGCTACACAGACGTCGCTTGCGACCGGTGCGACCAAATTATTCGATGTATCCTACACCGCTGGTTCGAATGCAACGTTTGCGGGCGGCGCCATCACGGCCGATGGAAGTGGGTCAAGTGCCACCAACGTGACATCGACCGGTCTCACGATCGTCGCTAAAGGAAAAGGCTCGGGCACCGTGCAAGGCATTAACGTCACCGCCACAGGCGGCACGACGAATGATGCTATTGTTGCAACCGGCGACATCGAATCCACAGCGCCGGGCATTACGACGACGATCACCGAAGGCTTTGTGCTGAATAATTCTACAGCGGCAACAGCCGGAACCGCGGTACAGCAATCGCCGAGCCTGCACTTCAAGAGTAATGTCTGGAATACGACAACACCGGCGAACAACACATTCGAAGGCTGGGAGACGTTTATTCCCACGAGTGGCGCTACGCCTTCCGGTAGGTTCTCGTGGTCTACGACCAATAACGGCGGGACCACTACCGAACGCATGTCCCTCACCGATGGAGCTACCCTAAAAATTGGTACCGCCAGCACAACGACCGGTTCGATTTCATTGGCGAATTCTGCGAACGCGAATCTGGCTACGATCACACCTGCTTCGCAGGCTGCGGCGAGGACCTATACTATTCCTGACGCGGGCGGCGCGGCAAACTTCATCCTCTCAACTTCTTCGGCGGGCCAGACTATAGCAGGCGGTGCAACGATCAACGGTGGTCTCACGCTCGGCACGCAATTAAGCGTGGCCAATGGTGGTACAGGAGGAACGTCGGCTGTGACTGGTCGGAATGGCTTGGGTATTTATACAGGAAGCGGTAGTTGGAGTGGCTCAGCGACGACTACGGTCACGGATGCTCACGCAGCGACAACATCGATCATCATGGTCACTATCACCGGGTCATATACCGGCAGTGGTAGCACCGACCGTTCGATCAAAGTGGTTTCCAAGGCAAGCGGATCGTTTGTGGTTGGAACCGTTGGTGGCGGTAGCCCGGGAAGCACCCTTAATTTCGATTATGTGATAATCAATTGATCCAATCCGAAGTTGATTTTAATGAATTCTATGGGCATTCACTTAGTCGGGTAAGTGTTATGTAAAAGCCAGCAAAACTGGTCCGTCGCTCCGTTCTTTATCCTCTTTTAGGGACGCCCCCATACTCTCTCATCGGTTGGTTGCGATAAGAAGCAGGGTTGATCCTGCGCATAGATTCTTTTCATGAGTGCTCGTAACACTCGACAATTTTTCTCTTCATTCCGATGAGAACCTCCCTTAAGACCGCCACGATCGGGCGTTTGCTATTTGCCCTTTCACTGGTATTGATCGCCAATACCCTGTTTGCTCAAACGTGGACCGAGCAACATTCCCGACGACTTCTTTTACCGAGTTCGAGCAGTGATCCATCGCGGACGGTAGCGATCGAAGCCGGTGTGCTCGATAGCAGTTATACCTTACGATTGCCCGGTACCAATGCCGTCGGTTTGTTGCTCAATGAGGGTGCCGGCACACTCTCCTGGGTTGATGTTCTTACGGGTGCCAACGGAGGGACGGGAAGCCAGTATGTCACTTTTACCACGGGCGGTACAACGTCGCACGTTTACACGCTCCCCGACCAGGATGCCACGCTGCTTTCGAGTGGAAGCGGAGTAATGCTGCAAAACACTACTCCCGGCGTTACACAGAATGGAAATGCCAATATCAATGGTGTGTTCCTTGCCGGCTCTGGTGCATTTGGCGATGTTAATGTCAGTAATAATATCACACTTACCGGCGCAAATAAAAAGATTATCCTGACAGGAAATTCTACAGGTGCAAGTAGTTTCTCTGCCGGCAATCAGGGGACGTCCAATATTTCGTATGTGCTTCCGGTGATCTCTCCGGCCGACGGACAAGTATTGTCCTCGGACAATGCGGGTAATATGTCGTGGATCATGCCTTTTGTGAATCCGATGACGACGATCGGAGACATTATCTATGGCGGCCGTTCCGGCGATGCCATGCGATTGGGAGGGAATACGACAACGACGAAAAAATTTCTGACCCAAACCGGCACCGGACTTCTAAGTCAAACTCCATCCTGGGATACCATCGCTCAAAACGACGTAGCAGGTCTTAGTGCAAGCAGTTCGCCAACGTTCCGAAGAATTACGCTCACCGATACCAGCGATCAGGTCACCCTTGGTACTACAAAGACGATAACACTCACAGCACCGACGCCAATTGCAAGCCGAACATATACTCTTCCTGATGCTGGAAATGATGCTTCTTTTATTATGTCCAATTCGGCGAGTGAGCAAGCAGTTAACTCAGGTCTTCAACTCAATGGTTATCTCGAATTCCCTCCCGATACCATTACTATTGTAGGAAGTTCGAGTAACGATAATGTTGTAATAAACGGTAAAAGCTGGCTGCATGTCGGTGCCTCGGGTACCATTGGAGCGGATACGATCACTGGCTTTATATCTGGGCCCAATCCACAAGGGCGGATGTTGCGCATCACTAATCTGACCGGCGCAAATTTAATTCTGGCGAATAATAATACGGGTAGTCTTGCCGCTAATCGGATCATCACTGGTACCGGCGCGGACATTACGATTTCTAATGGTGGCGGAGTTGAACTTGATTATGACGATCATTTGGGTGGATGGATACTCTCGTTCACGGGTGGTATCACGCACGTCGAATTAGGCGGAACGGGTGCTACAGGTTTTACACAAAATGGTATTTTATACGGTGCGGGAGCACTACCTATTCAGGCAACGAGCGCGGCTGCGAATAGCGTGCTGGTAACGAACGGTTCGAGCGTTCCTTCCCTCAGTCAAACCCTCCCAAGTGCTGTTCAATCTAACATAACATCATTAACAGGACTTACCGGTGCGATTACCTATCCAACAGGCCTGACATTTAATGGTACCGCCGCACGGACTGCAACTCTGGCTCGGAATACATCCAATAATCTTCCGGGACAAGACCTCACGATTCAATCCGGCGCACCGCTTTCATTTGCGCCGACCAACGATCTTGCCGGTGGCAATCTGATCCTTTCGAGCGGCATATCAGAAGGCATCGGCTCGAGTTCGATCGTATTTCAGACGCCATCTCCGCAGGTTGGCTCTTCAAATGTCGATAACACACCAGCTACCCGTCTTACGCTCAATTCAACCCAATTAAATCTTGGCGCCGATATCGAACTCGACCAAAATGGCACGCAACGTATTTCGTCGAGTGGTGTGGGTAATCTCTCGAGTTTAACATTAGCATCGCCGCTCACGGGTGCTAACGGTGGGACGGGAAGCCAATATGTTACCTTCACCGGTCCCTCATCACCACAGACGTATACGCTTCCTGCGACGGGCGGAATACTGACCACATCGACCTCTGGCGTTCAATTGCAAGGTTCGACGCCGGGTACGACGCAAACGGGCAATGCAAATATATCCGGTACGATGCTCGCCGGAAGGGTTGGAGTCGGTACGACATCGCCACAAGCGGCGCTGGATATTGAAGGATCAATGATCTTTGGCGTCGATTCTGTAACAATCGTCGGAAGCTCAACGAACAACAATGTGAGTGCCGGCTCCCGAGTAAATTTATCGATCGGGATGAGTGGTACCGCCGGCCCCGCGACCATCACCGGGTTTACCGGAGGGGCGCAGGGTAGGTATATTAAGATCGCCAACTTGACAGGAGAGACCATAACACTGGCAAATATGTCGCTCTTGAGCGGTCCAGGAAGTTGGATCTACACGGGCACTGCTGACCTGGAACTTCCACCCAGCGCTCTCGCTGCACTGACGTACAGTACCGAATTAATGGGGTGGGCGGTAGAATATGCCGGAGGTGTTACCACTGCGGTCTCTTCTGGCGGGACAGGAAGTACGAACTTTGCACAAAACGGAATACTCTACGGTAACGGTACGGCTCCGATTCAAGTGACGAGTGCTGCTCCTAATAGTATTCTCGTAACGGATGGTTCAAATGTCCCTTCACTCAGCCAACACTTGCCCAGCACCGTACTAAATAATATCGATTCGCTTCCGAGTCTGAATGGTCCCATTCAGTATCCGACATCACTTACGTTCGATGGTACGGGCGGGCGCATGGAATCGGTGGCGAGAAACAACTCGAATACATTGCCAGGGCAGGGCCTCACCATACAAGCAGGCGCTCCATTGGCGAGCGCAAGCACGAATAATCTTGCTGGAGGCAATCTTACGCTTTCGAGTGGTATCTCCGAAGGTACCGGTACATCAAATATTTATTTTCAAACTGCAGCGTCTGGTTCGACTGGTAATACGGATAATATTCCAGCTACTCGATTGTCTCTCAATGCGACACAATTAAATCTTATGAACGGTGTCGATCTACTTGTTAACGGAACGACGCGCATCTCATCGGCTGGCGCCGGTACTCTCACTAGTCTAACGCTTGGTTCTGCATTGACACTTGCCAATGGGGGCACTGGTACTTCACTTACGGCATCGAATGGAGGTGTTTTTTATAGTACCGGATCAGCCGGGGCGATCCTCGCCGGCACTTCGACTGCGAACCAAGTGCTATTATCCGGCTCTAACTCGGCCCCGGTGTGGAGTTCTGCAACATACCCGGCAAGCACGACAGCGAAACAACTACTTTATTCCAGTACAACGAATACAATCACGGGACTCGCAACGGCGAATAACGGTGTGCTTGTCACCGATGGCTCCGGTGTGCCGTCGATTGGTTCAACATTACCAAATGCGGTACAAGATAACATTACTCGCATTGGAACAATCGCCTCGTGGGGTTCTACAATCGTACCGATCGCTAATGGTGGTACGGGTTCAAACTCTGCTACGTCCGCACTGAAGGCGCTTACACCCGATACAACCGGTCAGTCGGGAAAATATCTTTACGTACAGCCAGGCGGCGGCTTTGTATGGTCCGCAGCAGGTTCTGGAAATGGATCAGTTACGAGTGTCAATGTTTCCGGCGGTACGACAGGCCTTACAACGAGCGGCGGACCGGTCACAACTACTGGTACGATCACACTCGCTGGAACACTAAGCGCTTCGAATGGTGGGACGGGGCAAACGTCCATTGGTGCCGCGTTTCGATCTATGGTACCTGACACGTCGTCCCAAACCGGAAAATTTCTTTACGTTATTCCTGGTGGCGGTTTTGGATGGTCTTCTGTTGGTACGGGAAATGGAACCGTTACCAGCGTCGGTCTTTCCGGTGGTACGACCGGGCTTACGGTCTCCAATAGTCCTGTAACGGCTTCTGGCACGATGACATTGGGAGGGACACTAGCAGTAGCAAACGGCGGCACCGGACAATCGAGTGCGCTTACGGCGGGAGGTATTATCTACGGTGCGTCTGCGACTGCAATGTCATCCACCGGTGCAGGTTCTTCCGGTCAGTTACTAATATCGGGTGGCAGTGGAGCACCTAGTTTTACATCCAGTATTTCCGGCCTCACGATCACTAACTCGAGTATCGGCTCTTCGAATCCATCGACGGGCGCATTTACGACCCTTACCGCTTCGACGTCAACGACGACACCAGTCTTGTATGGTGGAACGGCGAATGGCGCTTCCCTCAATTTACAATCGACTTCCGGTGGAACTCCTTCTGGCGATTATATCACTTTAACGACCGGTGGATCGGAAAAAATACGCTTGGACAATGGTGGACACTTTGGAATTGGCACATCAACGCCGCGCGGAACATTGGATATTAATGGAACGCTCGTTGTCCACGATGATACCGTTACGATCACCGGTAATACTCAAAATCATAATGTGAGTTCAGGTTCGCAATTTACCTTACATGTTGGTCTTACAGGGGTAGCCGGTCCGGATACGATCACTGGCCTTTCGGGAGGCGTCGAAAGTCGCATTATGCAGGTCATTAATTTGACAGGACAGGACCTGACTTTTTTAAATCAATCTTCTTCGAGTACCGCTGGTAACCGCATTACGACCGGTACGGGATCTCCGGTTACCATTCCGCTTGGTGGAATTATTCAACTGCAATGGGATGAAGAATTAGGTGGTTGGGCAGTTGATTTCATTGGCGGCGGATCGAGTGTTTCTTCGGGTGGAACCGGTGCTACAAGTTTTACACAGAATGGTATTTTGTATGGTAATGGGTCCTCACCGATTCAGGCTACCTCTGCTGGTGCTAATAGTGTACTTGTCACCAACGGGTCGAACATACCATCGCTTAGCCAAACGTTACCAAGTGTGGTACAATCGAATATCACAGCGCTTACGGGAATGACGGGTACGATTACGTACCCGACCGGTCTTACATTCAATGGAACAACTGCGCGTACTGCGTCACTTTCGAGAAACACTTCGAATACTCTTCCAGGCCAAGGCCTGACGGTTCAGGCTGGTGCTCCGCTTGTAGCAGCCAGTACTAATAACCTCGCTGGTGGCGATCTCACCCTTTCGAGTGGTATTTCGGAAGGCTCAGGCAGCAGCAGTATCATTTTACAGACGCCAACGCCCGGCGGATCTTCGAATACTGATAACTCACTTGCAACGAGGGCAACGATCAATTCAACGCAATTCAATCTCGGGTCGGGTATCGAGCTCGATTTCAATGGTACTCAGCGTATTAGCTCGACCGGAGCAGGGACACTTGCAAGCCTCACATTGGGTTCGCCATTAACGCTTTCGAATGGGGGTACAGGCGCTTCCTTAACAGCCTCGAACGGTGGTATCTTCTACAGCACAGGCAGTGCAGCGGCGATTTTAGCAGGCACTGCGACAGCTGGGCAAATTCTTCGCTCTGGAGCAAGCAGCGCACCGTCATGGTCCACCGCGACGTATCCGGCGACGGCTGGTACGGCCGGTAATTTCTTGCGAAGCGATGGGACCAATTTTGTGTCGTCTGCGATCACTCCGAGCGATATTGGTAGTGCCGGTGTGCAATATGGACCTTCCTCGACACAGACCACGATCACTACCGCGACGACAAAGCTGTTCGATATTGCGTATGGTACGATCGCGAGCGGTACGGCACTCGCCGGAGCAGCGATCACTGCGGATGGCAGCGCCGTCACCAACGGATCCGCGACCGGATTAACGATCACCTCTAAGGCGAATGGAAGCGGTACTGCGACCGGCCTCTCTGTCACTACCAGTGGTGGGATTGCACAACCGAATATCGTGCTACACAATACTTCTGGTGCTCGCTCCTATATAACAACAACCGATTCGGACCTGTATTATGAATCGACCGGCGATATTTACGGCACAAGTCGTTTACATTTACAGAACCGTACCGGCTCGAATGGCGCACTTTTCGAGATGATACCGAACGCCGCAAATCCGGGCGTTAACCTTGTCGACTTTGGATTTAAGCCGGGTACTGGTGTGCAGTCGAACTTGCGTCTCGAGGCCAGGACGTCGACCATCCGTAACACAGCGAACCAGACCTTCGGCGAATTTGAATTGTTTATGAATACGCTGGGCGTCAATAGTGGAACGCCCACCTATAATTTTTCAACCGGAGAAGGGGCTTCGACCTTCGAGGTCGGCAATGTTGGCATCGGTATGGTCAACCCCACCCAAAAATTACAGGTGCAGAATGGTAATCTATTTCTATCGAATAACAGTGGCACGGCAGATAGTCTAATATTTCAAGGGACATCTTCCGGACGCACATCACTGCGAGCAGGTGCGCAGGGAGCAACAAATATTAATTACGTTCTCCCGATTACAGCACCGGCCTCGAACGGACAAGTGCTCTCTTCAACGACTGGCGGTACAATGAGTTGGATAACTCCTGGAACAGGTAGTGTTACTTCCGTGGGAATGACCGTACCAGGTTTTCTCTCGATTTCCGGATCGCCTATCACATCGAGTGGAACACTGGCAGTGGGTTATTCTGGCACGGCGCTTCCGGTTGCGAATGGCGGTACCGGTTCTACGACAGCTTTCACTCCTGGGAGCGTTGTATTTGCCGGCACAGGCGGAACATATTCGCAGGATAATACCAATTTTTATTGGGATGATGTCAATAATACGCTTCGCTTAGGAGGAGGTAGTGTTCTACCAAATTCCGTTTTGGCAGCGTCTGGATCATTAAATAGCTACTTACAAATAACAGTGCAGAATCAATCTAACGGAAGTTCTGCCTCGACCGACATCGTAGCGACGGCCGACAACGGTACCGATACGTCATTCTATATCGATATGGGCATCAATAGCTCGGGCTATTCCCAAGCGGCATATAGTAATGGCGGACCGAATGCCGGATATCTCTATAATCTCGGTGGTAACCTAATAATTGGTCCGGCATCGCCAGGAGATTCCCTTATTTTTCAGACGGGAGGCAACCTGTCATCCAATAAAGTGATGTCCTTCAACGGCTCCGGTATCGCTACGCTTCAAAAATATGGAGCAGGTGCGTTATATACAAACAGCAGTGGATTGATCTCTTCCGGAGTATTACCGTTAGCAAATGGTGGGACGAATGCCAACCTAACTGCTTCGAATGGGGGTATTTTCTATAGTACTGGATCCGCCGGTGCTATTTTAACCGGGACTGCCACGGCCGGTCAGATCTTACAATCAGGTGCGAATTCCGCTCCTTCCTGGAGCACGGCGACCTATCCAGCGACGGCAAGCACAGCGGGAAATACACTGAAGAGTAATGGCACCAACTTCGTGTCCACAGCGCCTAATTATTATCAAGGTACTCCTACAAACCCGGCGGGTACTACTAATACTACTGGTGTAATGATGGGTCTGGGTGGGGCTGCCAAAATTACTCCGAGCGGAAGCGGTAAAGTATTAATAATCATTTCCGGTACAATTGATAATACCACTACCGGTGGCGCTGGTGTTCAAATTCGGTTTGGTACTGGTACCGCACCCTCCAATGGAAGTACAACTCTTGCCGGTACAGTGGCCGGGGCACTGGTTACAATTAATAATTCTGCTTCAGGTGATACCTATGCCTTTTCACTAAATGCTATTGTTTCAATGTCCGTAGGTGTTGCCAATTGGATGGATGTGAGCTTGAAAGCAATTAGTACTGGAACTGCAGCAATCAGTAACTTGAGTATTTCCGCTGTAGAGCTATAAATAAAACCCCGCCTTAAAGGCGGGGTTTCTTGAGAACCGGTACCCTATGTTCTCCTCTCATCTTGCCTGAAGCTGGGCTTGCTTGTTAGTAAGAAGCACGCCTATGCTTTCTCTTCTCCTCAAAGTCCCGATGCTGTTTCGCTACGTAGGCAGCGATTGCATCGGCTTCCTCCGCTTAAGGTCCTACAAGTAGGACCGAACGACCGTTTATATTATCTAAATACTACTTCTAATATCGATCCTTATATTTTTTGCTTCGGCCGCTCTTTTCTCGCGACACCTAATAATAGCACACAGGACGTGCCACATAAGCAGCAAATTAGGCTTAAATAAGAGACATGAAAATCGATTACTTTGCCACTATTTGTCAATTAAAAATCAGCTTTAGGAGGGGCGAGCATCGTATTTTTGCAGCCAGTAAATGGGCCCTGGGATAAGCGATTTGCATTATTGAACGGCAATGGCTCATCTGTAGGGCAAAATGTGGAAGGTTCTCAGAAGTTTTCTCCTGGTCCTCCCGTCAGACACTAAGAACAGAATAGATAACACATGAAAATCACCGTAATTGGCGCCGGAAACGTGGGTGCCACCACCGCTCAGCGGCTCGCCGATAAAGAACTCGCCGAACAAGTAGTATTAGTTGATATCGTGGAGGGCGTTCCACAGGGTAAAGCTCTCGATATGTGGGAAGCAGCGCCCGTGGAAATGACCGATACGATGGTGATCGGTACGAACGGCTACGAGGAAACGGCCGGATCGGACATCGTCATCATCACGGCAGGTCTTGCGCGTAAACCGGGCATGTCCCGCGATGACTTGCTCGCCAAGAATGCTGACATTGTAGGCGGTTGCGCAGAGCAGGCCGTTAAGCATAGCCCGAACGCGATCTTTATTCTTGTATCGAATCCACTCGACGTAATGACCTACGTAACGATGAAGCGTACCGGTCTTCCGCGTAATCGCGTGCTTGGTATGGCCGGCGTGCTCGATAGTGCTCGCTTCCGTTCGTTCGTTGCGATGGAGTTGAACGTATCCGTCGAAGATGTAACTGCATTCGTGCTTGGTGGACATGGTGACTCCATGGTACCACTTCCACGCTTCTCGACGGTTGCTGGTATTCCTTTGCCGGAGCTTATTCCAGCCCAACGTCTGGAAGAGATCGTTACACGCACACGTAACGGTGGTATTGAGATCGTTAACTTCCTTAAGACCGGAAGTGCGTACTATGCACCATCCTCGAGCGCCGTTCAGATGGCAGAGTCGATCGTAAAGAATAAGCACCGCATTCTTCCATGCGCTGTATGGCTCGAGGGTGAGTATGGCTTACGCGATACGGTTGCCGGAGTGCCGGTGAAGATCGGTCGTAATGGCATGGAGCAGGTGATCGAAATTAAGCTCCTGCCGGAAGAAGCCGCGGCGCTTCAGCGCAGTGCTGACGATGTAAAAGCAAATATCGCGAAAGTAAAATAGCGTCACTCGAAACGATCGCTTAGTTGATGTGCTCGACCGAGCCAGAGCCGGTAATATTGCTATGGACCTCGGTCGATGCACCGCGATAACGAATACTGCCGGAGCCAGCGATCGAGGCATCGAGCTTATGCTCGACGTTGACCAGTGCATTGCCTGAGCCTTCAATATTCACGGCGGTTTCCTGAGCAATAAGATCGCCACCTTTAATATTACCCGATCCTGCAATATCGACAGTGTGTTTGTCCGTATTACCGGAAAGCTTGATCGTCCCGGATCCCTCCACACGGCTTTCCAATTGTTTTGCATGCACGTCGAGGTCGTATTCTCCCGAGCCGGATAGGTCGAGTGCAAGAGCATTGGAATTGATCGGTGTCGCTCCGTGCACGCTGCCCGAACCTTCTAATTCAACCGAAGTATAGTTAGGTGTTGTAATAAAAACGCGGATCGTGTTGGTCGGCCGCAAGTTGCCATCCGAATTGATCACGAGTTTGCCGTTCGTTACTGTCGTAGTGATGTGTTCCAGCAGATTTTTATCCGTTTCAATACGGACCTCGGACGTATTCCCTTGTGTGAGCACGACCTCATACGCTCCACCAAGTTCGATGTCGTGAAAGGGTGGAAGCGACCGAGCTTCGGTCGTTTCATTTCCATCGCCGGTATATGTCATCAGGTTAGCGGATATTTTAAGGCATCCCAAGAAGAAAATGAAGCCGATCACGGGTAAGAATCGTAGGACTTTCATAGGCGTATATTAGTAAAAGATAGGAATGCCTACGCTCGCGGGTGAAGCAGGTTTCATGACTCAAACGGTCATTCGCTTACTTCTCATTAATCCTGTAACTTTCGCCAATAAGTGGGGTTGTATTGTAGAGCGAGCCGTATGGACCGCATAAAATCAGTCTTTTTCGAATAGTTTAGGAATATTGCATGAAACGCATTCTTCTCCCGACTCCTGTTATCGCCGCAACCTTATGGTTTTTGGGGTGCGGTACGCCGACGCAAACGGCAGTTAATTCGTCTAATCAGGTGAATTACAATAAGGGAACAAGCTATACTTTTAAGCAGAACCAACTCGATACGGCCGGTGGCACGTACGGCCAGGATAAACCGATCCCATCGAGCACGGATACGGTGACGTCAACCGTCGTTGCAACGAACCAGACAGTGTACGGCAAATCGAATGTCACGGTTCTCGTTAACACGCATAGCTCTGGTGCCTCCGCCGACACCACCTATATTTCTCAGGATGATAATGGCAATTACTGGCATTACAATTATGGCCTGGAAGCCGTCAACAATAACCAGGCGGTTTTGCGAGTGATACAGCCTATTCAGGCAGGATGGGTGCTTCAATCAAAGCTGAATGCCAATGCAGGGGATACCTGGACAGCCGATAGTACGGTGCTCAATATCATGGGTGCTAATAACACGCCACTACTGAGCAATGCTTTGGTAAAAATTACGGCGGTTGAACAAGCGGATACTTCCATCGTTGTCCAGGGATCAAGCGTGACGGCGAAGCATGCGATCCACACGGTAAGCATTAATACCGGTCTTGGAGCGCCGATCACATCTACTGTTGATACGTATGTCTCTGCCAATGCAGGGGTTGTGGTCAATGTCGTTCACAGTGCACATATCACATCCTTACTGTTTACCGGCTACTTCAAAGGAAGCGAAAGCGTTTTGCTAAAGCATTCGTAATGAATGCTTCATAGCTAAAAAAAGCGAAGGAAATCCTTCGCTTTTTTTATTTAATACTGATAGATGAAGGATCAGGCCGCTTCTGCTTTCTCCATTGTCTCGACCGGCGTGCGGCCAAAGCGGCGATCGAGTTCGTCGATCGCAAGCTTAATAACGATCGGCCGGCCGTGAGGACAGACATACGGCATCTGTGTTTCGAAGAGTTGCTCGATCAGGACGTGCATCTCTTCCTGCGATAACTTGTCGCCTGCTTTTATTGCAGCCTTGCATGAGAAGGTCGCAGCCAGGGCATCGCGGCTTTGAAGCTGTTGTGTTTCTCCGTATTCTTCGTAGCCTTCCAATACTTCTCGTAAAATTCCTTCTTCGCGTCCCGAATGAACATCGGCTGGAATGCCATCGATAATTATGCTCATCCCTCCAAAAAACCGGATCTGGAAACCGATCTTCTCGAGTTCGGGCAGAAGCTCTTTCACAAGTGCCAGCTCTCGCGGTAATAGGTCGAGATGCTGTGGAAAGAGTAACTGCTGCGATGCCGGATTATTCTCAGCCATCGATCGGAGTGCGCGCTCGTAGAGAATACGCTCGTGCGCCACATGCTGATCGACGATCATCAGTCCCGACTTGATCTGCGAGAAGATATACTTATTGTGAAGTTGCCACAGAACAGGACGGTCTTTCAGGACCTCTGCGGCAAGACCAGTGCGTTCCACCGGAGGTTGTGACAAAGCAACTTGCGGTGAAGATAGAGTATCAACTGATTTGCCGCGAAAGAGATCGTCCGGTTTTGCACCGAAGAGCCGTTCGAGGGTGCTCAGTCCATTACCATTTGGAGTTACTGAATTCGTCGATACAGTGGATGTAGAACCACCTCCGGTCCCTTCCTTCTTCAGGTTTGCAGCATTGGCATAATCAGGAAAACGCATGCGAGCCGGATCGATGCCATTGTTGAGAGCCTCCGGCATTGACATTTGTGGCGCCAGTGCGCCTTCCTGTGCCATAGCAACGGTCGCTTTCGAAAGCGTATCTTGTAACGCTCTTCGTACTTCCTCGATCATGCCGCGTTCATCTTCGAATTTAATTTCTAATTTCTGCGGATGAACGTTCACATCGATATGGGAGGGATCGATCGTAAGATATAAGAATGCAGACGGAAAGGCGCCCTTCTCGACCAAATGCTCGTAGGCGCTGGCTACCGCGTAGGAAAGCCCCCGAGAAACGATCGGTCGATTATTAACAAAGAAGAATTGCTCCGTTCGGACGCGCTTTACAAAGCTTGGCGCGCTTACGAAGCCCGTTACGTGCAATGCGGATGATACACGTTCAATCGGCAGTAAAGCGCCACGTAAACGGCTGCCGAATATTTGTTCAATACGCTCGGGGAGCGGCACATAGGCGGGAAGATCAAAGATCATATCTCCGTCCGAGACGAAAATAAAATGCACATCACTATGTGCGAGAGCAGCTTTCGTGACCGAATCGACAACGTGCTTGAATTCCGTCGCCTCGGACTTCATAAATTTCCGGCGAGCCGGAATATTGAAGAAGATATTTCGCACCGCGATCGACGTACCTTCGTCGCACGCGATCGATTCGCACTTGCGAAGAATGCTGCCTTCCACTTCGATAAGTGTCCCCAGCTCTTCTGTTGCCGGACGCGTGCGCATCTCGAACTGCGAAACGGAAGCAATAGCCGCAAGCGCTTCTCCGCGGAAGCCATAGGTTGCTATCGTTTCCAGATCTTCAACGGCAGAAAGTTTCGAAGTTGCATGACGCTCGATCGAAGTTCGCGCGTCCTCGCGGGTCATTCCTGCTCCGTCATCCACGATCTGGATAAGTGTGCGTCCGGCGTCCTTGAGAATGATCGTAATATTCTGCGCACCGGCATCGAGCGAATTTTCGAGCAATTCCTTTACGACGGATTCCGGCCGCGTCACGACCTCGCCGGCCGCGATCTTCTGGGCTATGGATTCCGGTAATCGTCGTATCAGGGGCATAGAAACCTAAGGAAGTTGAATTAGAAGTTTGAAACGACCTTCCAATGACGGTAATGCATTACTTCATGCTTCTTCCGTTACCTGCTCTTCGGTCTGGAACATCGCATCACCGAACATAGCCCGAGCAAACTCATTGGGATCGAACGGTTGAAGATCGTCGATCTTTTCTCCGACTCCGATGTAACGCACAGGCACCTTAAGCTCGTTCGTTAAAGCTATAACAATTCCGCCCTTTGCGGTACCATCGAGTTTGGTTAAAATAAGTCCGGTAACCGGTGCCACTTTTGTGAACTCACGGGCCTGTTGAAGCGCATTTTGTCCCGTCGTTGCGTCGAGCACCAGCAACACTTCATGCGGCACCTCGGGTACTAGCTTTCTCATGACGCGCGTCATTTTTTCGAGCTCTGCCATCAGGTTCTGCTTCGTGTGCAGGCGTCCCGCTGTGTCGATCAGCACTACGTCGGCTTCTTTACTGATCGCTGATTGTACCGTGTCATACGCCACTGCTGCCGGATCGGCACCGTGATGTTGCTGAATAATCTCGACGCTTGCACGATCGGCCCATACTTCCAGTTGCTGATTGGCCGCTGCACGGAAAGTATCGGCCGCACCAATAACCACTCGCTTGCCTGCATTCTTATATGCTAATGCAAGTTTACCGATCGTTGTTGTTTTGCCGACACCATTTACCCCAACAATAAGAATTACATAAGGCTTTTTATCAGGGGGGATAGCAAAGGGATCTTCCGGCAATTTCAACTCACCATTTCGCGTCAGTGCTTCACCGATCTGCGCACGCAGTTCATCCCGAAGTTGAGAGGCTTCCGACCATTTCTTAAACTGCATCTCGTGGACGAGATGGTCCATAATGCGATCGGTCGTGGTAACGCCGACATCTGCCAGAAGCAAGGTCTCTTCGATCTCCGCCATGAGGGCGTCATCGATCTTTCGCGATTGATAGAAAATGCGGTTGATCTTTCGCACGAATTCATCATGCGATTTCTGTAGACCTTCGCGAAGCCGAGAAAGCTTGAATTTATCGAAAAAACCCATATTTTGGAGAGTGCTGAAGCCTTCGTTCGTTAAACCGAAGTGTTGGCGATGGAATTACGAGCGGCGGGGTAACACCCGAACGGGAAGGAAAACTTCGGAAAGTGCTCAGCTTTTAGCTGGCACAGCGGCAAAAAGAGATTTTACGCGCGTACCGTACATTACAAGTGAAATGGCCATTAGTACAACGGCTAACCACCGTGTATAAAGCAATGCATTGCCTTGAATTTCAAGCAATGCCAGGAAAAGATTGAGGCCAATTGCCAGCACGGCTACTTTTCCAGGATAATTGGAAGGAAGCACAACCCCCAGTTTGCGCTTGACCCAAGTGCCGCCCAAAATAATTAAGAGGTCACGACCGACTATTACAGCTAAGAACCACCACGGCACAAGTCCATAAGCGGCCATCGTAAGTGCCATAAATCCTACAAAGATTTTATCGGCCAACGGGTCGATGATCTTGCCCCATTCGCTGACAGAATCCAAACGACGGGCAAGCATACCATCGAGGAGATCCGAGATAACGGCGACAATACAGATGCAGGCTGCAAGGAGATACAAATGCCCGACAATGCACATTACTGCAGGCGCTACCATGAGGGCGCGCATAAAGCTAATAATGTTCGACGGCGTAACGAGCGTGTCTTTCGCGCGATATTGGGCTACAGCAGGTGGGACTGAAACCTCAGGCATGTCGCTCACCATAAATTTAGGCGGCAGCCTCTACGGTCTCTCGCTGCTTACCGCTGCGAATCCGCTCTGGAATTGTTACTGAAGCTGGCCAACTATTCGGATAGATAATACAACGAACCGAATGATCCGGCTCATCTTCCGCAAGTAGCGGGTGCACGGAAGAACATTCGGGCATCACTTTCGGGCAACGTGGATGGAAATAGCAGCCACTCGGTACATTCGCAGGCGATGGAACATCACCGGTCAAAACAATACGCTCACGCTTCGCGCGCGGATTAGCGATCGGTACTGCCGAAAGCAATGCTTCTGTATATGGCGCCAGCGGAGAATCGTAAAGCGTCTTATAGTCTGTGATCTCGACCACTTCACCTAAGTACATTACGGCCACACGATCGGAGATGTGTTTCACGACCGAAAGATCGTGAGCGATGAAGAGATATGTCAGTCCGAATTTCTCTTGCAAGTCCATGAGCAGATTAAGGACCTGCGACTGGATCGAGACGTCGAGCGCAGAAACCGGCTCATCGCATACAATAAACTTCGGTTCGACCGAAAGCGCACGCGCAATACCAATACGCTGACGCTGACCGCCTGAAAATTCATGCGGATAACGGCGAGCGTGAAGCGGAGAAAGTCCGACTAACTCCAACAGCTCGTTGACGCGGTCCTTGATCTCGGCATCGGTTTTTCGCAACCCATGTACTTTAAGGATTTCCGTCAGCATGCCGCCTACGGTAATACGCGGATTGAGTGAGCTATAGGGATCCTGAAAGATGATCTGCATCTGTCGCCGCATTTCGCGAAGACGATGCGGGGACATCGTTGTTACTTCTTCCCCTTCGAATTTTACAGAGCCTGCAGTCGGCTCGATCAATCGAAGGATCGCTCGTCCGGTCGTTGTTTTGCCACATCCGGATTCACCGACAAGGCCCAGTGTCTCGCCTTGCTTGATTGTAAACGACACGTCATCGACCGCTTTGACGTAGCCGACCGTCTTCGAGAAGATGCCCCGCTTAATCGGGAAATATTTTTTGAGTCCTTTGACCTCGAGGAGGTTGTCTGTCATGCGGCCAAAATGCTATTAAAATCGCGAAATACCTATATTGGAACAGGCTCAGCATAACGCCGTTCGCGGGCGAGAGAGTTCGGAAAGAGGCAGGCTTAATCGAAATGCCAGAAATTACATCCCTGCCGTGTTAAGCGCCGTTCAGCAATTAAAAAATATCGATAAAATTTTGAAATAGATGTCCACTTTGGGGTGCTCCCAAACATGTCCTTATAGACAGAGAATAATGTGGTCGCTAGTGCACAGTGTCCTTTAGACTCTGGTCTTTTTTTAACTCGTTTCTTAAATCACTAAAAATCAGAATCAATCATTATGGCACTTGAATTAAATAACGCTAATTTCACAAGCTATCTTTGCGGTCTTGATTCTAACGGATGGGCCTCGTTTGCGAGTGACGCGACAGCGAATTTCGCTGGTGCGTTTAGTTCTCGCTTTACGCTGACTGATCGTTGGATGAATGCACTAAGCGGACTCGATCCGGTGTTTCAGGCACAGGTCGTTAATGGAATGCAATATATTTCACAGGCGCTCGCCGGTGGAAATATTGTATCGGCGATTGGTGAGGCAACAGATTACAATCCCAGCGGTCCGGTTCAAGCTTTGAGCTGGAAGTTTACGGGAGTTGATCTTAGTCTTCCGCCCGATATTGTGTTTCACTTTGAATTGAAATAACTACTTCCAATACCCTGGCTTCCTGAACCGACGGAAGCCAGGGGACGTTATTTACTATGGAGTATTTTGAGTAATCCGCTCATCTTGATTCACTCTTTCAAATATACTGCTCTTATTTTGTGGGTTATTGTTATACTGCTTGAGCCGCAGTTTTATTCACCTAGTCTATTGTAGGAATGCAATCTATCACTGAGTTACCGCTTCCTTCAAGTAATTCTGTAATTCAGTTTAACCATGATGTCAATGGTCCGCTGGTCGCGTTAGATAATGCCAGTAATCTTTATGAGTGGCAGGAGGGGCATTGGGTTTCGATTGCTCCTCCTCCAGGGTTGAAGATTACAGCGATGACTTTTCGCAACATGAAAGAGGGCTTACTCATTGGGATAAAGCCAGGAGAAGCAGGGAGCGGAGGCGGAAGCTTTATTTATGCCTGGTTGATCCTGGGATTGCTGTTGATTATAGTAGGTTTTGCTCTGTACGGCATTATTAGACTAATCAAAAAGAAGCGCTGGAAGCTATTAACTGCTCTTGGGCTGGTGATAGTTGCTGTTGTTATTCTATTCAAACTTTTCGTAAATACGACGGTTCCAAAACGACAGTTTGCTTTTGAAACAGGAAGTCATTACGTCGGTGAAACGGGCCAGCCAACCTATAACCTTGCAATGACTACAGACGAGGGAGCTCATTGGTACCGATTTTCGCTTCCTACAAACTTTTATCTTACCGGTGTCTCGTCGGTGGATTCTGCCTATCTTGTTACTTCTTATGCGAGCCCCGACCACTTGGACGGCGATCTATGGAAGATACCAACTGATACCGGCAGACACGTGGGCTTATTCGCTGCAGCGCGAGCGTTGTGGGGAATCGATGTCTCTGATTCCAACGTGTTTGCCTATGGCACTGATATTAGTGTTAGTCATATTGGTAATCCGTGGCAAAGTGTTCCTGGAGAGGTTTTAAGTTCGAATAACCGGTTGGATACAGTAAGTTTTCTTTCGCTGAAATCGAATGGCGGGGTGATCTCACTAAGCTGTATCCCACGTACGCACGACTTTTGGGTCGTGACTCGAGATCATAATATCATAAAGGATTCAGGAAATACCGTTACTTCAATATCCTTTCAGGTTGGTCATGTTCCAACAAAAATCGTAGCCCTTTCAAGAAGTGATATAGCGGTCTTAGATTCTGTGGGTCAAAGCTTTATTTCCCATGATGGAGGTAAGAGTTGGGAAATGATTGCTTTACCCAGTACTGCTCGAATGCATGATATTGCCCGAGGAGAACGATCATTATTGATCGGAGGAGATAGCGGTCACGTATTCAGTGTCATGGCCGATTAAGCCGTAACTATCGCTAATGCCGCTATTGCCGCCGTTTCGGCTCGTAATCTTCGCGGCCCGAGCGAAGCGATCTCAGCACCGAATTTATCTCGCGCCATTTGGACTTCTTCGTTGGTGAATCCTCCTTCCGGACCCACGACTATGGCCAACGAAACATTCTCTAACGCTGACATACAATGGTGAAGGGAGTTCGTAACCTCCGCTTCTTCATGCAACAGAATCACCTTCCGACCTTGATTTAATGCGCTCGACAACGCTTCGCGAAGTGAAGAAAGGCTATTCGTCAACATTGGTAAACACGCCCGCTTCGTTTGCTTCACTGCTGCGCGCAAAATTCTTTCGGACCGATCCAGCTTGAACGAGGCTCGTTCCGTACGCTCGGTCGCGATCGGCTGAATTGCTTTTACGCCAAGCTCCGTAGCTTTTTCAAGTAAGAACTCCCATCGTGCTGGCTGCGAGATCAACGCTTGAATGAGAAGCACGTCTCGCGAAGGTTCTCCAAAATTCGGAAGCACCTTATCAATTGTGCAGATCGCTTCCTGCTTATCCGAAGAGGAAAGTCGGCAATGGTAGCAAGTGCCGATAAGATCGGTTGCGAGCAGTTCATCGCCGGATATTAACCGCAGCGATCGTATCGCATGATGGGCTTCATCGCCACGCAGGAGAAGCTGGCGCTGCTCCAGGTCGATATCCGCTGGTTCAACGATGAAGCATTCCATACAAGGGAAACGTCTAAACGGTAACTCTGGCGAGAGCCGCTTCTACTGCCGTACAGCGATCTTCAACATAAAAGACACCGGCATCCTCGGAAAGCTTACGGGCTTCATCGTTGATGATGTCTTGCTGTAGCCAGATGCAGCGGGGCTTGTTCTTACGTTTCAAAATATCGCGCACGGTATCCGGTGTAAATTCGGAGCGTCGAAAGATATCGACGATATCGATCGAAATATCTTCCGGTATAGAAGAAACATACGGATAGGCTGGAATACCATGCCACTCCTTTAAGCGAGGATTGACCGGAATGATCGTGAAGCCTCGGCGCATCAGTTGTTCTGATACATCCGAACTTGGGCGATCCGGCTCGTTGCTTATCCCCACGACCGCGATCGTTTTCGATGAACGAAGCAGGTCCGGGATCGTCATTGCTGCACGGAAGACGGCTTGCGAACGAACGCTCCGTCTTTTTTATGCAGTGGCTCGACCAAGAGCGGACGATTTACCGCGTCCGCGACGCGCACCAGTTCACCCATCATTTCTTCGAAGAGCTCGAACGTTAAGCTTTGCGCACCATCGCTAAGCGCGCGGTCCGGATCGGGATGGACCTCAACGATGAGACCATCGGCGCCAACCGCGATAGCACCACGAGCGATACTCGATACGAATTCTCGGCGGCCCGTCGCATGCGAGGGATCGACGATGATCGGAAGATGCGAAAGCTTTTTAACGACCGGCACGGCTGCGAGGTCCGGCGTAAAGCGAAGCGATGGTTCGAACGTTCGAATACCACGCTCGCACAGGATCACATTATTGTTGCCGCCGGCGAGGATATACTCCGCAGCCATCAGCCACTCTTCGACGGTACTTGCGGCACCGCGCTTCAGCAGTACCGGCTTCTCGATCGAGCCGACCTGCTTTAAGAGCGGGAAGTTCTGCATGTTACGCGAACCCACCTGAACGATATCGGCGTACTCGGCGATGGCTGGCACTTGCGCTGGTTCCATCGCTTCGGTCACGATGTACATGCCGAACTCTTCGCCCACCTTCTTCAGCAGTTCGAGGCCATCGAAGCCGAGACCCTGAAAACTGTAGGGCGATGTTCGAGGCTTGAACGCGCCGCCGCGCATAAAACGAACGCCCGCTTTACGAACGATCTCCGCCGTTCGACGAACCTGGTCCTCGGATTCCACCGAGCACGGTCCGGCGATAACGATCGAGGGCGCGGTGCCACCGATGCGAGTACCATCCGGCATCGTAATTACGGTATCCTCCGGGTGGGCTGAGCGCGAACTCAGCCGATAAGGCGACGAAACTCGAACTACTTCCTGGACGCCGGGCATCGTAGCGAGAGATGCTATATCATATCCACCCGTCGAGCCGACGATGCCAAGCACCGTCTGCAGGCGGCCGTTCATGCGCTCGAATCGAATGCCGCGACTGGTGAGATACTTCGAAATCTGATCAATTTGCGGCTCTGTTGCGCCGCGTTCTAAAACTATTATCATCCGTGCCTATACTAAGGGCAGCCCACAAACATCGCAAAAACGGTATCGGTTGCGAAAATTGCGCCGATACTCGGGTTCTGGGATCAGTTGTTCAAGTACGGTGGATTTCTGCACTCCTTCCGATCTATTTTAGATTCTAACGCATAGTACACTGCGGTAGAACCTACTCAATTTTCAAAGAAGGGGAAGGCAATGTCTCCTGGACAGTAGCACCTGAGGCTTTTTCTTCGCAGTTCCAGGACTTCGTGGCTTCCGAATGCTCAAGCTGACTCTAACGGCAGGGATCTGCATAAGTGTACTCTCAGAGACAGTTTACCAGGTTGGAACTTGGGCAGTCAGAGTGATACGCAATATGGCATAAAATGTTTCACAAATATATAGAATTATTCAATTATTTATCCACAAAATCGAATAATTAGGGGAATGTGGGCTGTGGGGAATGCCGATACGCGTAATGATAGGTCGCCGTAGGCTTTAGCCTACGGCTTGGGGACAAGTACGCTCTGAATGATATTGGCACCCCACGGCGTAGCCTGAAGGCTACGGCTACGAATGCGAACGGCACGCGTAGGTCGGTGTACCCCTTCGACAAGCTCCGGGCAGGCTCTTGCCCGACACCCCTCCCGCCTGACCGTGACTCTCAAAAAGTAGGAGTCATTCTGAGCGGAGCGAAGAATCTTCGGCTGGACGAGATCGATCGTGCTTGACGCGGTTCACGCTCTAATTGTACGGACGTGCCGAACACGCGTAGATCGGCGGGTCCCTTCGACAAGCTCAGGGCAGGCTCTTGCCCGACCCGCTGCCCCGAAGGAGTCGATTATTTAAATCCCAAAGTGCCGGAGGAACGAAGGTTAATAGCCAGGGGTGAAGCGACGAAGGAGCGCAACCCCTGGATCGCGTGCGTTTATTTTATTCCAAAGCCCTGAAAGAGCGACAGAGTGCACGCGATAATCGACAACGATTGTACTCCGATTACAACACCAAAAATTCTTACGCGGAAAATAAAACAAAATACCCATTTTCTAATTTGGCACGATGTATGACGTTTAGTTAAGAAACAGTTTTTTTGAACGGGACACAGACCGAATGGAGACCACAAATACCACGATTGATACGATAACGCGTGGAGTGTCCCGGCCCACCATGATTCGCTAGGCTTACACCACGCGATCGTGGTAAGCCGGTAAACTCCTTAACCAAAAACCCGGAGGTGTGCGATGCACAATGATCGTGCGCGTCCACATTAAGAGGAAACGCTATGCGAATCAAAAAGCGCAAAGTGGATCCCGATCAACTTCATCTCTTCGAAGATCGGGACCAACAATTAAATCCTGAACTCGGACAGCAAGAGGAAGAGGTAATCACTCACAGAGTAATTGGAAGAACAATAATCCGAGTTCAAACTGACGACTCCGGGTACACGCCCGGAGTTTTTATTTATAGGATAACCTTCTTTGCTCAAGCAGCCGGAGCAGACACAGGGATGGTCGGGGGATGTAAAATACCGGCCACTCGTTTTAACATGCTGCGAGTCCCGTACGCAGGAGATCCTATCTCGGTCTCATGGTTTTAATATCAAGGTGATTTAATACCCAGTTCAATGACCCTGTTCGAAAAGTTAAAGCAAGCCAAGAGCGAAGAAGATGTAAAGGACATCTACATCAAGGCCCTCGGTCTCAAAGGATACTCGAAAAACCTGATCGACATCCAAACCGATGAGGTCTGGTTCGAGGCGAAGGACGGGTATAAGAACTCCACCTATGCGATGTTTACGCAACTGCTGCATTACGTGCAGCAGGCGTTGGACAAAGGCGAACATGTTCCCCCGTTACTCGCCGTCTGCGATACGCAGAAGGCGGCCATTATGAAGAGTGATGTTGTGGTCCCGTTTCTTGCGAAGAAGACGATCAAGTGGGGTAAACGTGCTAGTGGATATACACAGGAAGCGCTGGATGCCGTCTCTGCCTTTATTGGTACGCACTTCGTCTCCTTTCGCATCGAGACGCACGAAGAGGAGTTCATCAAGACCTTCAAGGAGGCGATCAAGTCCGGAGAAATTATTCGGACGCAGATCACGCCCGACAATCTAAAGCAAGTTTTCGATAAATGGGTCGAGATGATCGGCAAGGAGATCGCTGGAGTGGCGCCAGACGACTATGCTTTGCTCTTCTTTGCAGATGTAATGAGTGATGGCACGACCGCGACGCATGAGAACCTGCCGGCGCAGTTACTTCACCAGGCAACGCCACAAGGTCCGATGCCGATGTTTAGCCTCGGAGGTAAACTTTACAAATTAGGCAACAAGGAGGGATACCGGCAGTTCTGGGCGATCTATCACCGGCCACCCGCAAGCGAATACCGAGATTACCTATTAGAGCGCCGCGACAGCCTCATCCCGCTCGATGAACGAAGCTTTAAGGGTGCGTACTACACACCGCTGAAAGTCGTAGATAAGGCATACGACAAGCTAACAGAAGTGCTCGGCAACAACTGGCAGAAGGACTACATCGTGTGGGATATGTGCTGCGGCGTCGGTAATCTCGAAGTCAAGCACTCGAACCCGCGTAACGTCTACATGAGTACGCTCGATCAGGCGGACGTTGATGTCATGTATGCCACAAAGACTTGCGTTGGAGCAGAACGTTTCCAATACGATTACCTGAACGATGACATCACCGATCTCGGCACAATAGATTATTCGCTCACGAACAAGATCCCTCAAAAGCTGCGCGATGCGATCTCCGCGAAGAAAAAGATTCTCGTGCTGATGAATCCGCCATATGCGGAGGCCGCGAACAATCTTGGCTACGAAGGGAAAACGGATGTTGCAAAAACGCGCACGGCAGAAATGATGGATGATTACGGTTATGCTTCGCGTGAACTGTTCACTCAGTTTATAGCACGAATTTCCAGAGAGCTTCCAAATGCCACACTTGCGACGTTTAGTACATTAAAGTATGTCAATGCGCCAAACTTCGAGAAGTTTAGAGAGATTTGGAATGCAAAATACCTCGGCGGTTTCATCGTTCATAGTAAGGCTTTCGAAGGGCTGAGTGGTGATTTCCCGATTGGCTTTTTGATATGGCAAACAAATACTAACTCTAATAAAAAAATCGAGATCACGGAAATTGCCACGGAGGTTTTGGATAAAACCGGCAGGGCAATAGGTGAAAAAACTTTTTATAACATTAGCAACAAGAATTTTCTAAGTCTTTGGTTGCCTCGCCTAAAAACTGATACGATAAACATTCCTCTAAAAAATGCGATACATCCGCAATTGGCGAAGGCAAAGGTAACCGCATGGCGCTCAGATGCGATTGGTTATTTACTTAGCAACGCTAATGACTTGCAGCACGCCGGTACGTTGACCGCATTGTTTTCTTCGACTTGTAGTCAGGGAAACGGTTTTTATGTTACGCAAGAAAACCTATGGCAAATGGCGGTAATGTTCTCAGTAAGAAGATTGATCAAGCCTACATGGCTAAATAACCGCGATCAATTTCTACAAGCCGATCAATCGTTATCAGAAGAATTCAAAAACGATTGCTTGGTCTGGATGCTCTTCAACGGCAGCAACCTCACCGCCAGCGCGAACGACCTGGAATGGAACGGCAAGAAGTGGAGCATCGTGAACCACTTTATTCCCTACACGGAAGAAGAGGTCGGTGCGCCGGACCGGTTCGAGAGCGACTTCATGGTGCAGTACATAAAGGGCAAGACTTTTTCACCGGAAGCGAAAGCAGTTCTAGCGGCAGGTAAAGAGCTGTGGAGGGCGTACTTTGCGCACACCGATGTGCACACCGTACGTGAAGAGTTGAAGTTAAACCGCCCGGATGTTGGCTGGTATCAGGTCCGTAAAGCAATAGAAGCACGCAACGCCAGCGGCGATTTCCCGCCGGTTAGTTTTGCTCCGTTCAAAGCAGCGTATGAAGTGCTCACCGAGAAGCTGCAGCCGCAGGTGTATGAGTTGGGGTTTTTGAAGGGGTAAAAAGGCAATCATCGATTGGAAGGAAATAGATATGGCAGAGCAAATAAGAACGAAAAGCGTAGGCAAGCACTTCGCCAAAACTAACACTGTCCGATTGGATGAGACGCCAACAACTTTATTAGCCTTTTATCCTGAGGTGCATGACGGAGGGGTGCGTGGTAATCTTTTTCGATTTAAGAAAAACAAGGATAATAAATGGGAGGAAATCCCGGAAGAGGATTTCAGGAAACTACAGTTATATGAAGGTGTGCACATTGAGCTTAATACTCAAGCAATCAACCTTTTAGTCGAAGCGGTTGAGAGTCGCAAGATCATTGCGGCGACGGGTGTATCAAGTGGAACGCATGATTACCTTGTTGTACCTAAAGAAAATGCCATAATTGTTGATGACAAGAACTTGCGTGAGGTGTTTCAGCAAATTCTCGCTCAAGGTCACTCCTCTGAATTTTGGAAGTTGATAAATGAAAACGATCCTGACCTTGCGAATACAATCGCCGCTGGTCAATTTCAACACATGCGCAATGCCGTAATAGAGGAATTGAAGCGTCGCTTGGGAGAGCATCATCCCGAGACTGCTGGTGACGATTCTTGGCAATCATGGATCTACAGGCATAATTGGCTTTTTGGTGCGAACTATGGCAAACCAATTGAAAAGCAAAAGATCAACATCACAGGGATTATGCCCGATTATCTTTTCCCGACGCTCGACTCCTTCATCGATATATTGGAAATCAAATTGCCATCGGCTCCAGTCATTGTTCAGGATGGTAGCCATAGTGGATCTTGGGTCTGGAGCAAAGAAGCAAATTCCGCTATTGGTCAAGCGGTGAATTATATTTGCGAAATGGATATGCACATCCTCGAACTTGAGCGAGAGATTGAGCGAAAATATGGTAACAGATACTCAGTTCTTCGTCCTAGAGCGTTTATCTTGATCGGTCAATCCGCTGATTGGTCCCAAGAGCAAAAAGAGGGTCTGCGCAAGCTCAATTATTCGCTGCATGGAATCGAAGTACTGACCTACACTGAGCTTGTCATGCGCGGTCAAAGCTTTGTGTCCAATCCACTAAATATGTCGTCCCTCCGGGACTCTGAATCTTAAAACTAATCGCTAACCGGGGGCTTACGCCACCCGGCTACTAACATGTCGTGTCTTCGGCACTCTACGCTACGTGGTTGCCCCATATTCCAGGGGTTGCGCTCCTTCGTCGCGGCTCACTATTGGTGCGCCTATCACCCCTGGCAATTAACCCATGCCCCTCCGGGGCGAGGGGTGTCGGGCAGAGCCTGCCCTGAGCTTGTCGAAGGGATGCACCGACCTACGCGCGATCAGGCAGGAATGCCTGATCCACTGATCCAAACAAATGCCTGATCCACTGATCCAAAACAAAAGAGCCGCAGCTTATTGCTGCGGCTCTCATCTACTGCTACTTTGCGCGGGCCGGGTTGGCTACCGGATCAACGCATGCTTATGCTTATCAACTTAACCTTTGGTGACGAGGTCGAGGGCAATGCGGCGGAGCGCATCGTCGTCCTTATCGGCCATGACCTGCATGATCTTCTTATCCATCTGCTCGCGGACCATACGCTCGTAATCACCACGCGTAAGCTGGAGTGCCGGCTCTGGCTCTGGCTCGCGAAGTCCAGCGGCCTTCTTTCCACCTTTGACGGCATCGACCATCTGCTTCAGGATCCTATCCGTGCGCTCTTCTTCCATCGTGAAGATCATCGTTACGGCGAGTAACGTGAGCATCGTGAACTCGACGCCAAGGGCGAAGAGAATGAACGACGGCTTGGAAGCCGGGATAAACTTAAGACCGCGAACACCGACGACGATGATAAGGAATGCCGCGCCGCCGTAAGCCATACCGGTAACGATGTTCGAATACTCTTCCGTGAAGTGGAAGCGCATGTACGTTGCCATACCGCTGCGCCAGGATCCCTTGCCGGAGAGGTACTGCTGTGCCTCGTTGATCGCGCTGATCTCCGCCTGGACGCTATCGAGATTGATGTCCTCACGACGCGCGAGTAAGCGGGCGTTGTTCTCCGGATCGTTGCGAAGGATCGACTCGATCTCTTCCACCGAAGCAGAAAGCTGGAGTTGCAAGCGCTTCTTCAAGTCGACGATTGTGTGATACACGCGATCGCGGAAGAACGGCAGGCGAATGACAAAACCGGTGACGACCGCAATGGCAAAGCCAAAGAGGAGATCGAACGGCAGGAAGCTGAGGATCGGGTTGACGAAGAACTGGTTTTCGCCACCACCGGACGCTTCGAGCCACACGCTCGCGTCGACACCGAATGGATGCCACTGAATGCGTGTGCCCAGGCCGCCAAGTGCCAGGCAGAACAGAATATGGATAACGAGGGCGGCGACGGCTGTAAGGATCAATACCGGAGCAGCGCTCGGCTTTTTGGTCTTACGGCTGGCGGGCGCCTTCGGCGCTGCTTGCGCAGCAGTGCGCGCGGGCCGCACTTGGGGTGCTACGTCTGGAGTTGCCATTATGTATTATTACCTTCTCGATTCGTTGTTGAATACCTGCATCGGGCGTTAATGGAGAACGTTCGACACAGGTGGGGGGAGTAACCCCGGTTGTTTAAACTTTGTCTGTTCTTTTTAGTAGGTCCTCTCTGACACTCCTTCATCCGTCTATCTGTTGGCCGCCATAATGATGTCCGAAGACGTATCAAAGTACCGGTTGCCAACGGAGGACGAGGGGGCGCTTCAGTCCTTGCTGGAGTTCATTCAGATCGTCCGGCGCCTACGCGCCGAATGCCCCTGGGACCGCGAGCAGACCCACGGTTCGCTCCGTCCCATGCTCATCGAAGAAGCCTACGAGACCGTAGAAGCCATCGACCAGGCAATAGATACAGGAGACTACACTGAACTAAAAAAAGAACTCGGAGACCTACTCTTACACATCCTATTCCATTCGGACCTGGCCCGTGAAGAGGGTCATTTTACGCTGGAAGAGGTGGTTCGCACCGAATGTGAGAAGCTGATTTACCGTCATCCGCACGTCTTTGGGAACGTCAAAGTAGAGGGTGCCGAGCATGTTACACGCAACTGGGAACAGCTAAAACGGCTCGAAAAGGGCAGAAATAGCGTGTTGGACGGGGTTCCGGCATCCCTTCCGGCGCTACAACGGGCGGCCAGAACCCAGGAGCGAGCCGCCAAAGTCGGCTTCGATTGGCCGGATTCCGAAAGTGTATGGGAAAAAGTACGGGAAGAGGTGTTGGAGTTCGAGGAGGAGCTAGGAAAGACGGAGCATCGCAAGGAGGAGGAGTTCGGCGACCTGCTCTTTTCGCTGGTCAACCTGGCTCGCCATGAAGGCATCGATCCCGAGGGCGCGCTGCGTCATGCGACCCATAAGTTTACCCACCGCTTCCGAAAAATAGAGGCGGAAGTGGAGGCTTCGGGCAGGCCGTTCTCGGAGTATACACTCGAGGAATTGGATGCGATTTGGGAAAGGGTAAAGCAGCAAGAATAAGCCTTGGGCTGTCCCCATGGACGTATGGCTCCTATGGGACGCATGGTGCTATAAGTTTATAACTTCGCTAATTACCTGATAGGCAAATTCAAGGTCTTTGGGAGTTGTGGAGTAGGGTGGTAACAAATACACGGTGTCCCCCAGCGGGCGCAGCAGCAGGCCTTGCTCTAGTGCCATGCGTCCCCACTCGAGCGACTTTCCGCTGAGATAACCAATACTATTCTGCGGCTCCAGAATTGCCACTGTGCCGATCTGCCGAAATTTCCAGCCGAGCCGTTCAGCAAGTCGCGGAGCTATATTCGCATGCGCATTGGCAATTGCTTCAATGCGCTCCTTCACCGGTTCTTCTTCCCATACTTTCAACGAGGCCAACGATGCTGCTGCGCTGATCGGATTTCCGGTATAGCTGTGTCCGTGGAAGAAGGTGCGAGTGCGGTCGTCGCTTAAGAATGCGTTGAAGATCCGTTGCGACGCCATCGTAACGCCCAATGGCAGAAAGCCGCCGGTTATTCCTTTCGAGAGCGTCATCACGTCGGGCTTACGTTGAGCTTGTTCGGATGCGAACATCGTACCCGTGCGGCCGAAACCGGTAAGCACCTCGTCGGCGATAGTGAGGACATTATTCTCCTTTGCAATTTGCAGTGCTTCTTCGAGGATTTGTGGCCGCCAGGTTAGCATGCCACCAGCACCAAGAAGGAGAGGCTCATAAATAAAAGCGGCTACCTTGTTTTGTTTAACAGCCTCACGAAGCGAATCTAAAAATCGAATTTCAGCCGAGCTAAGCGGTGCGTTGCTTTCCGTTGGCGGTGTGGGAAAAGGAAGCCGCTTAACTCCAAAGAGAAAATGTTCGAATGGCTCCGTAAACGAACCGCGTTCGCTCGCCGACATTGCGCCGAAGGTATCGCCATGATAGGCGTGCTCCAGAGCTAAGAATGTAGTACGCTCCTCGCCCTGATGTTTCCAGTACTGAACGCACATTTTTAGCGCGACCTCAACGGCGGTTGATCCGTTATCGCTGAAGAATACTTTATCGAGACCTTCTGGCGTTATGTCGACCAGTTTCTTCGCGAGCGTTGCTCCAGGCTCGTGGGTGAATCCGGCAAAGATCACTTGTTCGAGTAATGCTGCCTGCTCGCCGATCGCTTTCGCAATCGTTGGGTGAGCGTGTCCGTGCAACGTTACCCACCAGGAGCTAATAGCATCGAGAATTTTTCTTCCACCGGAGAGATAGAGATATGAACCCTTCGCACGCTCGACGCCAATGGCTCGCGGCACCAACTGCATTTGTGTGTAGGGATGCCAAACGAATTGTTCGTCCCAGGTTAACCAATCACTCATATTTATGCTGACAAGCGAAGCATGGAATCGAATAGCTGGAAATGATCGCCGTAGACCATTCGAAGCATTCCAGCATGGATCTTCATAAGGAGCGGAATTTCTCCGACAACCGGCACGCCACCGTAATGCTCGATCGCTTTTTTGTTTTCCGGATTGACATCGCCGATGAGCACGCATCCGAAGATCGGAATATTACGCCGGCGCATTGCTTCGATCGAGAGCAAGCTGTGATTGATCGTACCGAGTGTTGAACGGCACGCCAGCAAGACCGGTATATTCCATTTCTGGAAAATATCGATGTAAAGCACATCGTCAGTAAGCGGCACCATAAGGCCGCCTGCTCCTTCGATCACTAATGATTCTTCATACGGTGGAATAAGCTTGGAGGTGTCGATCTTCACGCCGTCGATCGCTGATGCTAAGTGTGGCGACAGCGGCTTGGTAAAGATGTACGTCTCCGGCTCAATGCGATTGACCGAGCATTCCGATAATTGTTGAACGGTGGCACTGTCCGAACCTTCCTCGATGCCGGATTGGATCGGTTTCCAATACCGATATTGCGGCAGTGCAGCCATGAGTAGCGAGGAAAGTACGGTCTTTCCCACGCCGGTATCCGTTCCAGTAACGATTAAACTCTTCACGAGATAAGCTCTGATTCTGTTTCTACGATTGCATTCACGACGTTCTCGAGTTCTTCTTCGGTGTGGCGCAAGCTCACATTCATCCGAAGTCGCGCAGAACCTTCCGGCACGGTCGGCGGGCGTACGGCCGGCACGATAAATCCACGTTCGTTTAAGGATGTTGCAGCTCGAAGCGCATTCGCATCACTTCCGATAATGACAGGAATGATCGGTGTAACGCCGTCCGGTACCTGCCACTCCCGTAGCATATTCTGCAAAGATTCTCGCACGAATGTGGATCGCTCTTGTAACCGCTTCGTCATCAATTCGCCATGCTCTTTAAGCAATTCGATCGAAGCGATAATTTGAATCGGAATAATAGGCGGTAAAGCGGTAGTATAAATAAAGCCTCTTGCCTTATTTATTAAGTATTCGGTGATCGTTCTATTTGCAACGACAAACGCACCGGAGGCTCCAAATGCTTTGCCGCACGTGTGCATGCTGATCACGAGATCATCCCTCTGCACTAGCGTCGATGTTAAGCCTTTGCCTTTTGGGCCGAGCACGCCGGTAGCGTGAGCTTCATCGACGATAAGTATTGCTGAATGCTTTTGTGCGATGTCAGCAATACTGCGAAGCTCTGCCACGTCGCCATCCATGGAGTAAACGCTTTCGAGTACGACGAATAGCTGTCCATTCGGATTTTTTCTTCGCACTCGTTCGATCTTCGTTTCGAGATCTTCCGCAGAGTTATGATCGAACCGTAGCGATCGGGCTATCGAGGCGTGAACTCCGTCATAAATGCTCGCATGCGATCGTTCGTCATAAATGATGATGTCGTGCCGCGTGGGAAGAGTGGTGAGCAAAGCATGGTTTGCATCCCAACCGGAATTGAAAAAGAGCGCCGATTCACCGCCGACAAACTCAGCGAAGCATTGCTCCGCTTCAAGGTGCTCTCTATGATGCCCCGGCAAAAGCCGCGAACTGGAGGACGATAGCGCTACCTGTTTTGCTGCCGCAACCGCCTTTTCACGGAGCTTTTCGTTCAGCGCAAAGCCGAGATAGTCGTTCGAGCCAAAATCGACCTTGCTGCTGTCATATCGTCGCAGTGACCGCAGGCGGTCTTTCGCTTCCAGATCGCTCAGTTCTCGACGAAGCCGCCGGAGGAGATCCTCAGGCACCGGCAGTTTCCGTCCGAGCCGGAACATTTAATCCCAGCTTCTGGAAAAGACGATAATCGGAATCCGGCTCCGGATTCGGAGTAGTGAGCAACTTATCGCCAAGGAAGATCGAATTGGCGCCGGCGAGGAAGGCCAGTGTTTGCGCTTCATCGGTCAGGCTTAATCTTCCGGCGCTCAGTCGAACCCTCGAAAGCGGCATCAGAATTCTCGCGCAGGCGATCGTTCGAACGAAGACGAGTGGGTCGATCGATTCCTGATCTTCGAGCGGTGTACCCGGCACTGCGACCAGCGCGTTGATAGGTACGCTTTCCGGTTGCGGATCGAGCGATGCTAAGGTGTAGAGAAAATTGATACGGTCCTCATCCGTTTCGCCCATTCCGACGATACCACCGCAGCAGACATTGATACCAGCTTTGCGGACATTACCGATCGTATTCAATCGATCGTCAAAATCCCGGGTATGAATAATTTCCGAATAGAACTCCCGGGACGTATCGATATTGTGATTGTAGGAATGAAGTCCGGCTTCTTTCAATCGCTTCGCTTGCGATTCCGTTAGCATCCCGAGCGTGGCGCATGCTTCCATGCCCATATCGGTAACGCCTTTGACCATCCGGAGCACTTCTTCGAAGTCGCTATTATCGCGGACCTCTCGCCAGGCGGCTCCCATACAGAACCGTGTAGCCCCGTTGGCTTTCGCATTCCGTGCAGCCTGAAGCACTTCATCGGCTTTCATCAGGCGCTGCACTTCGATATCGGTGTGATACCGCGCTGCCTGCGGGCAATAGGCGCAATCCTCGGGGCAGCCGCCGGTTTTTACCGATAGCAGCGTGCAACGCTGGACGTCGTCGTAGTTATGATTCGCTTCGTGGACTCTCGACGCTTGAGCTATCAGCTTCAAAAGCGGCGTCTGGTATAATTCGCGTACGTATTCTTTGGTCACGAACCCCTAACAAACGGAAAAGGGCTTAGGGTTTTGCCAAAACCCTAAGCCCTTCGTTCTAACTAAACCGAAAGACTCTACTTTGCTCCCAGGCTGATTGTTTCATTATAGGTCGTGCAGTCACCGACTTGTACGGTCTCATACTTAAGATTATAGCCATCTTTCGATACACGAATTGTGTAGGTGGTGTGGCCGCAAATTCCATCGGCGGTAAAATTGCCGCCATCGGTGGTAGTGCCGCTGGCGATCGTTTGGTTATTACCGTAAATGGTCACGCTGGCACCCTGGATCGCTGTGCTGTGGATCGAATCCTCGACGTGAATGCCGAAGATCGCATTGCAGCAATTGGCATTCGTTGTTGGCATTAGCGCCACGCTAAAGGAGTGCTCCTCATTGCATGAGATCGTAAACTCCACGACCGCCTCATGATAACCGTCCTTATTGATCGTGACGCGATACGAGCCAGGTGTAAGTCCGCCATGAGCCGGAATACGGACACTTTGGCTCGTGCTGTACTCTGTCGTATCGAGGCTGCCGCCGGAATGATAGACGTTGATCGTTGCACCGGAAATGGCAGCACCACTAAGCGAATCGTGTACGGAAAGGTAGGCTCGACCATTCGTACAGGTATCGCGTGGAACACTCGTTACAGCGGAAAGATAGGCATGCACTTCACGCTGATCGTTGCAGCCCAACGTATCGCCGTGGACCAAGTAAATGCTCTTCTGATGATAACCATCCTTGCTTAGCGATATCCAATATTCGCCAGGGCAAAGGCCGGTCCAGATCGCTTGCGAACCGATCGTCTTCGACCCGAGCGACTGACTACCATGATACAGCGTTGCAGTACCGCCGGTCAGTAACGCTCCGGTCGCGGAATCCCGGACGATCAGGTTAATGCTGCCATTGCAGCAATCGTGGTTCGTGGTCGTGCTCGAATGCAGGACTCGGGTCTGGTTTACGGTATCGTTGCATGTGAGCGTATCGCTAAATTCTTCGACGTTATAGCCGTCCTTCGCAATGCGGATATGGTAGATGCCGGGGCATAGTCCCGTTACGTGAGCATTGCCATCGCCGTTGGTCGTCTCACTGCGGCTCGTATTATTCGGCCCGGTGACGCCAAACGATGCGCCGGAGATCGCATGGCCATTGGTATCCTGGACGTGCATGCCGATCACGCCATTGCAGCACTCATGCGATGTGGAATCGGTATTGGTCGGACCCGTCGGGTTATGACGGCATGAAGTAACAAAGGAAAGGAGGAACAGCCCCGCAACAGCGATCAGGCTGGTAATTCGAACGGTCTTCATTCGTGTAATGGACAAAATTGGTTAGTTACGGGAGATAAACACCGCCTCCCGGCGATAGTCACACGGACTCAAAATCTTTCACTCTTTCGAATGGAAGAAACAGTAGGTCAATTATTTTATTTCCCAAAGCAAAGAGAATTGAGTTTTGTTTTCATGAACCGAAGTTCCCAGGGTTCCGCAAACTTCAAGAATCTAATAAGTGGACTATGCGTACCGCGGGCTCGTTCCGCAGGGTAGCTTTTGGACCTTATTATCTGGGTCAATCTATGACAGGGTTGGGAATTAGGCCAATGTTATTGCTTGTATTAAGTTGCTATGAATACGCTCGGTAGAAGTTGCTTTGTTATAAGTCTTCTCGTGCTAATAAATTTTTCGACGGTAAGCGCCCAGAATCCGGCCAGTATTCTATGTCACGCTGTGTCTCCCATTATAGAAACCAAGGGGGCCGCACCTCAATCTGTCGATACGTTTAATGTTACTGAATGTGAGAGTCTCTTAAATCTTGCGGAAGGTTATAGTAATGACGGTGCATATCAAGCGGCATATGATACCGTTCGCTCTTATCTGATGCATTGTTATTATATACCAGCATCTGTAGGCTATTTTACTTGGACCGATGGAGCTAATGACAGCCGCAGCAATGACCTCAATCGGTTTGATGAGTACCGCGAATGGCTAAAATCTGTTCTATATCTTAGAACGGATTCGGTGTGGTATTGCCGCGACGTTCAATCCATCATCTTTACATGCGCCCACTTTAAAGAGCACGGCGATACGATGTGGGGCAATGCCGCCATTGCAATTGAGAATTATATTTTAGCCCATGACAAGTGTGATTCGACCCGATTCTTAAATGATCGAAACGGGGCATTACAGTGGGATAGTGAGTACACTCCGCGGGATACCGTGATCCCATCGCTCGATTCACTAGGTCTTGGCATCCTTCGCGGCCCGGAGGAAGCCGTATACACAAGTTCTCAAAACCACGTAGACGAATACTTATCAGACATTCATATCACCGAAAATCCATTTACGAATGCAACCGAAGTGAAGTTCACGCTGGCAGATTATGGCCTCGTCGTATTCCAACTTTTCGATGTCTTAGGTCACGAAGTGACTACGAACGGAATCGGGCAAGTACTGAGCCCCGGAGAGCATTCGTTCGACATTGACGGCAGCAAACTAGCTTCGGGTGTATACTTCGCACGTCTTTCCTATCACAATGGCGACGTGAAGACAGTGATGATACGGAAAAAATAAACTCTCACTGGATCGAAACTAGTTTTATAATAGGCCTCGCTTCGGCGGGGCCTTTTATCTTACTTTCTCATGCGCGGCATAATTCGTATGCTTCACCTTCGCGCGCTTTAACCTGCGTGTTCCGATCATTGCTTTGCGCATGGCGATCTCTTCGAGCGATGCGGTGGTCATGCTCGCATAACTTGAACGTACTGTGGACTTTGCTTTCTTCGCGTGCAGGTTCACGGCCATCGATTTTGCACCACGCAGGACCGTTAGCTTTACCGTTTTGCCTTCCGTTATATCCTTCTCGGCGGTCTTTACAATATCCTTACTCACTTTTTTCTCGTCGATCGCTTCGATCGTATCGCCCTTTTGTAGCGTAGCATCCGCTTCCAATGCTTCCGCCGGCGGCGCGGTGATGATCGCAAGGCCTGCGGTATTCAGCGCGACGTTAAGTCCCATCTGGCCGCCTTGCATACTCGTCGGTACACGCCCCGCACCAATACGCTCCACAAATTCTTCGATTGGCAGCGTATCCGCGCTCGCGATGTAGTGAGTTGTAAAATCGTTAAGGTCGGTCGCGGAATATTTTGCGACGGTGTTCATTAGCTGTTTATCGTCGTAGGTCCTGCCGCTCACTGCGTCGCGGTCCATGCGTGCGAGCACATTATCGAGCGAATGCTTATTGTGGGATTTCTGCCGAATCTCGATGTCCATCATCATGGCAGCGAGTGCACCACGCGCCCGCATGGCTTCCAGCCGCGCTTCATCGTAGTGCCGCATTTGTGCCGAAAGCGCTTCGAGCGAAACGTGTGATGCTTCTTCTTCCTCGGTCTCCCATCGGTCGATAGCATTAAAAAACTCTGAAGGCGAAGCGAGTCCGTACCGAACGCGCAACAGTTCGCCGTAATATTCAGAGACGCCCTCGGTAAACCACAGCGACTGCGCGAGCACCGGGGTTGTAAAGTCGATCGGTCCTAACTGCGGCAAGTGAAAGTATTTGCCGTTCCATGTTTTGAAAAGCGTCGTTGCGATAAGGCGTTCGATCTCAGGTCCTTGCGCGGTCCAATCGGTGATGGAGGGTAATTCGTAAATACTTGCGGCTTCATTTGCAACAGCAAGCGGATGCTGGCTCCCGGCATCGACTACGAACATATAACTCTCGTACGGTGCCTTCGGAAAGAAGGAGGTGACAGCACGAATAGTATGGCTTGCGGCGGCTTCGAAGGAATCGATCGGAAAATTAATGACGCCGCTCGTTACGATGGTATACGGAACGCCATCGAGTGTGAACTCGGCCATTTTAATGTCGGGCTGAATGACAAGCGGCGATTCGGTAAGCTCACCGTAATCGGTCATGTTAAAGACGTTCTGCTTAAGCCTCGCATCACCTTCGGTTTCGCCAACGGTGACAGACTCGAGGTTCGTTGCGATCTTCCAGCCTTTCGGTTGATCGAAGATGATCGTCGCCGGAATGCCCTGGTCGTCATCGAGATATCCAAAGATGGAGCCGGTATACGCGAAGACGCCCCCATCGTCGATGCGTGCGAGACCGGCAGCTGGTGCGGAGCCATCCGTGTGAGAATCCTCCACGCGGTACTTGATCTGTGCGACTGTGCAATTTTTGCCGCTGGAGTTAGTGATCTTCCATCGGTCGGGCCGGGTATGCTTAACGCTTAATTCATGGCCGCTGGAGTCGAGCGCTTCGAAGCCGTGAATGAACCTGCCGTAGTGAACCTCGCTGTAACTGCCCGGATACCAGGCAGGCATCTGAAACGTCATCGTATCCGGACGAAGATCGAGCGGTTCGAGCGTAACATCGACGTAATGATCGCTGATGTGATCGAGGTTAACATGGTAGACCATCCGCTGTGCGGACGCGGTGCCGATATTAAAAAAGAGCGCGATAAAACCGGTTGCCAGAACGCCGAGCGTTCTGGCAAACCAGAGAGAAGATCTATACATCTGATTACGATTGGGGCGCTTCAGACTCCGCAAACTTCTCGCATCGCTGGCGACGCTTTAACTATGATTCATAGCTCATCCAAAGCTCACGGAGAAGCCCGATTAATTAAAGAGGAGAGGCTCAAAGGGTATGCCACCCTAACCGAGAATGGATAGTGGAAAACGCCGTGAATGGTGAGTGATGAATGGTGAACGGTGAGTGGTGAATGAGCAGAGAGAATGGAAGAGCATGTATTTTGAGTATTGGAGGAGAGAATACTGAAATTGCGGATGAATGAAATTAAAGCTGGGGTCGAAGTGCCTTTTTATTCTCCATTTTCCACTCTCCACTATCCATTATCCACTATCAACTATCCGTTCGCCTAAGGTTGTCCTACGATGCCGCGACGGATGGCGAGCTCGAGAGGGGTAGCATTGAGCTTTACATCCATGCCGCCTTCCTGCTTGGTCATCGGAGTGAGCCGAGTGAATGTCACGGGAATATCCATTGCCTGACCGTCGCGTTCGATCCTGACCATTGCGCTGGTTAGCGAATCGCGCAGCGAAGAAAGCCGCTCGATATTATCGAGCGTTAACGGAGTGCCATTTACAGCCAGAATGATATCGCCCTCTCGAATGCCTGCTTTCGCAAAAGTGCTGGTCGAATCGAGTCGATCGAGCGTAAGCCTGCCGCTCTCATTCATCGAGAACGACGCTTTCCCTTCGGAGGAACCATGCGAAACTCCCATCAGGGCAAGATACTGATCGAGTGGGAGCGAGTCGGTGCCGTGTATATAGCGGTTGTAAAAATCGGTAAGATCGACGCCGGAATATTTCTCGAACAAATGGATGAGGTCTTCGTCCTTAAAGGTCTTACCATGCTTTGCATCTTCATTGAGCGCAAGCATCACGTCATCGAGCGATTTTTTATTCTGCGTCTTATTCCTGATCTCGAGATCGAGCATTAAGCCGACGAGCGGTCCCTTGGTATAGAAGATCGTTGCTTCATCGAGATCGAACGCGCTTTCATCGATCGAAAGCTGTTCGAGCGACTTTGCCTGGGATGCTTTCGGGGCCATCGAATAGGATTGCAGCCATTGGTTAATACTCGCGTAAAACCGGGCCGGAGTCCAAATGCCGTACCGAGAGAGGAGAGTATTTGCGTAATATTCGGTGATCCCCTCGGAGAGCCATAAGCTCGTGGTCATCACACGCGACGTATAATCGAACGGCCCGAGCAGTGAAGAGTGGATCCGCTTTACATTCCAGAGATGGAAGAACTCGTGGGAAAAAATACTAAGGAATGCGCCTTTGAACATAGACCATCCGAAGTTGACGAGAAGATAATCACTGGAATTAGCATGTTCGAGCGCGCCCATTGCCATCGTTGGCATGTGCGCCAGTGTTGGCGCGTAAATAACAAACGTATAGTGGCTGAACGGCGTCTGATGGAAGAAGTCCGTCTCGGCATGGACGATCTTCGCGAGATAAAAAACAAGCGAATCCATCTTCTCTTTAGGAAACGAGCCAGTCGTTGCTAATGCAACATCATAGAGTGCGCTGCCTTCGCCGAAGGTGCGCGTTACAAGATGATTGGAGCCTTCCGCTGCTGTTTCGGGTGCAGCTATGACGGGCGCATCGGCGAGTTCGTCGTAGTCCTTCGCATAAAAATGTGTATTGGCAAACGAAGTACTAGTGGATGGAATAGTCCCGGGTGTTTCGCTGCTCAAGGCACACGCGAGTTTCCATCCCTGGGGCATTAGGTAATCGACCGTGGCATTCGCATTCTTATCGTTATCGTAGTATCCAAAGAGGGCAGTGGCATTGGCAAAGAAGAGCGATGTATCCATGTTGGCCATCGCGAAATAAAGGCTGGTCGAATCCTTATGCGAATCGAGCACGTCATATTCGATCGTTGTTACCGCTTTACCGTTTGCGATCGACCAGCGATCGGAATTGACTTGCGTGACAGGCAACGATTTCCCGTTCTTGTCGAGCGCCTTAACGTTTACCACATATTGTCCGTAATGGGTCACACTGTAAGCACCCGGCGCCCAAATGGGCATCTGGAAGACGCCGGTCTTGGCATGAAATCCTTCCGGCTTCAGTGTTACGTGAACGGAGTGAGTCTCACAGTGGCGGATATCCACCGTGTAATGCATAGTGGCGCCAATGCCAACCATTGGGGCGCATAGAACGAGCAGGATAAAGGACAGATATCGGCGAATAATCATAGGGTTTGGAACTGTCGGGTTAGGAGAATATATTCCCGAATAGTCGGCTTTTTATTAATAGTGAGATCATGGCTTTAACCTCTGAAGAACTCGAGCATTATCATACAGACGGATTCATCATTGTTCGCGATCTCTTTAGAGAGTCAGAACTGGAACCGGTGATCGAAGCCATTAACGAAAAAGTTAGTGCGTTGGCGGATCGCTTGTATGCGAGCGGTAACATCACCGATAAATTTGAGCGCGAAGGATTTCTCACTCGACTTGCCAAACTCGATAAAGCGTTTCCCGGCGCTGCTACGCTTATCCATACGGGCGGTGTGTTGCCCAAAGCATTTGCAGACTTGTGGAGTTCAAAAAAATTGCTCGATATTATTGAGCAGATATTGGGTCCGGAGATCGCCGGTCATCCGGTGTGGAATTTACGTTCGAAGACCCCGCATAATCCGCTCGCCACCGTACCGTGGCATCAGGATGCGGCTTATCTTGCCGAAGGATCGGAGCACACGTTTCAACCGACAGCATGGATACCACTCGTCGATGCCAATGAAGTGAATGGTTGTATGCAGGTTATTCGCGGTGGCCATAAGCCTGCGCGGGTCATACCACATAAGTTAGAAAATACACGCGGTCACAAGGACTCGTGGTATCTCTATATTGAGGAAAAAGATCTACCTTCGGGTGAGGTCGTAACGTGCACGATGGAGAAGGGGGGAGTTCTCTTTCTAAATAATCTCATTCCACATCGCAGTACCGAGAATTATTCGGATATCGTTCGATGGTCGATCGATTTGCGATGGCAGCGTCCTGGCGAGTTAAGTGGAATGGAAGGTATCAAGGAGCCGATCCTTATGCGAACGGATCGCGATCCGAATTATAGGATCGATTGGGAAGAATGGGGTTCTCAAAGCAGGCAGGTCGGCTTGCATGATGTGTTGCTCGAGCGCGACCGACCGGTCACCGAAGAGGATACAAAAGTAAGCGGGCCATGGATGGCCCGCTGGGAAAAAGCTGCAAAGAGTTAAGCTATTACGGTATCAGTATTTTCGCTGTTTCGATACCTCCCGATGTAACGAGGCGGACGAAATAAGCGCCGCTCATATAGGCGCCGGTATTAACTTTGTAATTGTATTCGCCCGGCGAAAGAACTCCGTCCATAACGGTTGCAACTTCTCGACCGCGCAAGTCGACGATCGAGAGCCGTCCGGCAGAAGCAATATTCTCACTTACATGGATGGTGATAGATCCATTATCCGATGTCACACGAAGCGCGGGTCGGTCCTCTGCTAACGGTGCTACGCCAGCTAGCGGTACCACGACGCCCTGAGAAATACCACCACTCTCGTTCCAATAAGAACCGCTCGGTGAGGTGGTAAGCGTCACGGCTCGAATGACATAAATGTTGCTGTCTTTCAACGGTGCATTATCCGTGTAACTCGTAGTGGAAATTGGTGAAGGAGTGATCATCACAAGTGTATCACCCGTTGCGTGCGCCCGGTAAACGTTATAGGACATTTGATTAAGCGTCGGTGCCGACCACGTCAGCTTAACAGAGTTGCCATTAACGACGCTTGCCGAAAGAGCTTGAGGTGGGTCCGAAGGGTATTGCATACGCAAAGTGGGATCGCCCATCAGTGCAACATGGACGCCACCCATCGCAATACCCTGAACGTAATCTAACGAGTACACCCCATCATCCTGTGTGAGTTTTGTACAGTACCCGAATGTTTGTCCCATACCGAGTGGATGATAGTACCAGAATGGGCGAGATACCCAGCAACTGGTAAGCCCGTACTTCGTAGCCAACGGTGCGCGAGTAAGATTATTCTGGCAATCCCAATCGCCAAAGAAACTACCGAAGAGCATGTAGAATATAGCATCGGCACCGGCGGACGCGAATTGATTCGTCGTCCCCACACCACCGGAGCTTGCCCAACTGCCTGGGCCGCAGCCATACGCCCATAAGTATTTGGCTGTATCGAGATATTCAAACCAATCTCCCGCTGAGCTGACAGACTTAAAGTTTACAATATTGTCATTGCCGACCAATGGAGGAAAATTCCGCCAGGCATCTTCACCGGGTACATCATACGTTTGGAAGACTCCAAAATTGATATCGACCAGCGCTCGATTCGGCGCGACCAATTTACCAGTTCGGAAAGCATGGTCGCGATCGAGGTATTGCTTGACGAGTGCAGTATCGGAAAGGGGTGCGAACGCAGGCATATTATAGAGGTCCACACGACCAACTTCGAGGTTCATGGTCGCATCGATCGCATCCTGATCGAATTTGCCATCACCGGGTACGTTCTTATTACGAGGATCGTAGGCGGTGGTATCATTGATCGTTTGATCGGTCCAGTCGCCGTCGAAATTTCCATAATACACATCGGCTGGCCAAGCGCCCTGATGATTACCCGATCCAGGTACGTGTCCATCCGGAGCAATATCACCCGAGTAGGGTACCGGCACATGACCGAGAATGAAAAGCGTACGAACATGGTCAGGATCGTTCTCGTAATCATTTCGCAGGATCGTCTTGATCGCCGTATCTGAGTCGGTGCGACGCACATCATGACGAATGACATTCCAGCCTTCCGCGCGAAGGTCTGAAATTAAACGAGAAATTTCAAATGTAAGCGGATACGCATACGTCGCATCGACGAGCAGTATCACAGTACCGGGCTGACTGGGGAGTTCGACTGAGATCCCCGTGGCAATAAAGCCAAGCGCACTCCAGGTGGTCGTCCCGGATTTATTCGTTGCCAATACGCGGTATTCGTAAGTTACATTGGGTGCAACCGTATTATCCGTATAGGAGCTGTCGGTTGGTTTAAGCATGGTAGCAGTTCCCCAATCGCCAAGAGTCCCAAGCTCCCTACGATAGACACTTTGAGTGAGAACATGAGCACCGAGTTTCCAGTGTAGCGTGATCTTGGCCGGGCTTGCGCTTACGGTTGCTGTCAGGGGGACAGCATAATCAGTAGCATTGGACTGAGCTCGAATAATACTTGCAGATGCGAGGACGAATACTGCAATGGCAAAGTAGTAAACTATTTTCATATCTGTTTCTGAATTAGTCCGCCTCAACAGGACGCAGGCGGTACATGGATTCGATCAACTTCTGATATCGTTCTTCGACGGCTTTACGCCGGATCTTCAACGTCGGCGTCATCATGCCGTTCTCTACTGTAAACTGTTCGGGAAGAAGGATAAATCTCCGAACTCGCTCGTAGGTTGCAAACCCTTTTTGCAGGCGGTCTAACTCCTGCTCGATCGCCCGGCGGACTTTCTCGTTCGTTGCAAGCCCTTCGCTGGACTGATCTTCTCCTCGCGCGATGCCGTTTTCGCGAAGGGCGGCGTAATCGGGCACAATGAGCGCGGTACAGAATGGCCGTTTATCTCCAACGAGCATGATCTGTTCGATAAGGTTGGACTCCGTTAATGCCGTTTCGATCGGTGCCGGTGCAATGTTCTTTCCACCGCTCGATACAAAGAGGTGCTTCTTGCGGTCCGTGATCTTAATATAGCCTCCGGCGTCTATTTCTCCAACATCACCAGTGTGCAGCCAGCCATCGGCATCAATGACTTCACTCGTTCCTTCGGGGTGATTGTAGTATCCTTTCATCACGTTGGGTCCACGAGCTAATATTTCGCCGTCGTGAGCAATTCTTACTTCCACATTGGAAAGCGGCTTACCGACCGTACCCCACTTCACCTTATTGTAAGGATTAACACTAATAATGGGCGAGGCTTCGGTCATGCCATAGCCTTCGATCACGGTTAGACCGAAACTTGCGAAGGCACGGCCAACTTCAGCCGGTAACGCCGCGGCGCCGGAGACAAAGAAGCGCATTCTTCCACCCGTCCGCTCCCGGATCTTTCGAAGGACCAGCGCATCAGCGATCGGTTTGCAAAGCTTTGCCCAATAGGGTACGGGTTTGCCTTCAATAGCAAGACCATTTTTTGCACCGACTCGCAATGCCCAATCAAAGATCGTTCGCTGTGTTCCTTTAAGGCTTTCGCGCCGGCGCATAAGCCGGGTATAGACGCGTTCATAAAATCTTGGTACACCCGTCATGACCGTCGGGCGGATCTCAACGAGATTATCCGCAACCGTATCGATCGATTCCGCAAAGCCGACTACAAAGCCTTTAACGAGGAATAGATGCATCGCGATGTGTTCGAACGCATGGCAGAGCGGTAAAAAGGAGAGCGCGATATCGTCCTCACCGATCTCCGGCAGGACGTCGATAGCGCCTTGCAAATTCGAAAGGATATTATGATGCGAAAGCATTACTCCTTTCGGAGTACCTGTAGTACCGCTGGTATAAATGATAGCGACAAGATCGTCCGGCTTCGCTTTTTGCAGTTCTTCCTCAAAATTTAGAGCGCCAGCCGAAGCGATGCGAAGCTCTTTGAGATGTAAGAACGATATATTGCTCGGCGGCGAAAGCTTCTTTTCGTCATTCAATAAAATGACGGACTGAAGTTCAGGGCAGTCTTTGCAGATCTTGTTCGCTTTGCCAAGCTGAAGATCGTTCGAGACGACGAGAATTCTTGCTCCGCAATCGGCTACGATAAATTGTATTTGATCCGGCGTAAGCGTCGGAAACATCGGCACGACCGTGGCACCCAATGCCAATGCAGCGAACTCGATCATCAGCCATTCGGGTCGCGATTCCGAAACGATCGCAATGCGATCGCCACGGCGCAGGCCTTGTTGTACGAGGCCATTAAAAACTTCTTCGGTCTTCTTACCAAACTCGCCGAACGTCATGTCGCGGTATGGCTCGCCGCGAACGGGTTTATACCGCAGGTACGTGCGGTCCTTTAATCTTCCTTGCGTTCGATCGAGGAAGGCTTCGGTCAGGGTTTGGTACGGTATCTTCACAACACAGGACGAAAATTATGCCGCGAGCGCCTCACTTGCAGCTTGTAGTTCGATCGCATGGCGCAGTTCGTCGATTGCTCGATGTAGCTGCGCTTCGACATTCTCGGGGTTAATACAACGTTCAAAACGCTCATCGTAAAGAACTGTGTCGACTCGTTTGGGAGTATGGAATCGGTCCAGTTCATCTTTCGAAATTTTTTGCGGCTGCGTGCGCACCCCGGTCTGCCATAGCATTTCACCGATCTGAAACGGTGTGATCACTCCGCGATCGTAAACATTCCAGATGCCGCTCGCTTCAGAATGTGTTAATAAATATCTCACCGTTTTCTCGATCACCGCCATACTACTAACCGAGTTTGGAGTATCGACCAGCTTCGGATACTTCATCAATTTTACCAGTGTGTTGCGCAGATGAAGAGCCCCGGAATAGACTTGACGGGGCCGAAGGATAGCGATGTGTTCCTTATCGATATTCATTAGCATCGCATCGGCAGCAGCTTTGGTCCAGGAGTAGAGGCAGGCTGGGGAGGGAGGCATCGTCGGTGTGAAGGGTCTGCCATCCGGTGTGTATGGTCCATCCCAAATGCAGCCGCTTGAAAAATGAATGTAGCGAATAGGATGATCGATATTTCTAATACGCTCGTATAGTCGTACCGGTGCTTCTAAATTGCAGCGCACTGCTTCGCGCGCGTTCGCTTCACACCAGGCAAGATCGGTCTTTCCGGCGGTATTAATGACGGCATCAGGCAGAATGGAAAGCAGCGCATCGGTCGAAAGCGCATCCATGTCCTTCTCCCAATAGTGGACCTCATAGGCGTGGCCGTTGTGCGCGCTTGCGAAGTGCCCTTGTTCACCCAGGATGTTGCCGAGTGCCGAGCCGATCTGCCCGCGGCCGATAATAAGGAGTTTCTTCAAAATGTTAACGTGATCTGGCCGTTCAGTCCGTTCCGGACGATACGCATTAACGTTGCAAGCCGAATATCGCTTGCACCATTTTCAATTCTTGAAATATAGTTCTTCGTAGTACCGACCCGACGAGCAAGTTGGTCCTGAGTTAAGTTTTTTTGCTTTCGCGCTTCTTGTATTAGGAAGCCGAGCTTAAAGGCTTCAAATTCCGCTTCATACTGCTCACGTGTGCGAGTACCTCTCTTGCCATATTCACGATCAAGATGTTCTTCGAAGGAGGTTAGCTGTTTTGCCTGTCGCTTTGGCTTCGCGGTACTCGCGTTCGATACGGATCGCTTTTTCGATCTCTTTGCCGGGTGTTTTGCTACTCTTTTTTTCGAATCCATTGAAAAGTATGATGATGTTCCCTTCGTCGAAGCAGCAGAAAACTCGGAAGATGCGTCCACCGAAGGCTACGCGCATCTCGTACAGACTATCCGTACCCTGAATACGCTGAAGGTACTGTTCTGGTACAAACGGAATTGTACACAGTAACTGAATGACCCAGTCTATCTTTTTTTTGATATCGAGATTAAGGTCTTCGTAGAACTCCAAAAAATAGTTCTTGAAGAAGAAGACCTCTCGGCCCTGCTTCATCGACCAAAGTTATCTAATTAGGTAATAGTTTCCCACCAACCCTGGTTTGCGAGCCACCAGGAAATGGTCTCGCGAAGGCCCTCTTCCAACCGGATCTGTGGCTTCCAGCCAAGCTCGTGCTCGGATTCTGTCCAGTCGAGGGCATAGCGCCAATCGTGGCCCGGCCGATCGCCGACGTGTTGGATGAGGGAGGTAAACTCTTCGATCGTTCGCTGAGATAGCTCGGCAAGAATGCGAAGCACCAGGTGCACTAATTCGAGATTGGAGATCCCAACCTCGTTCGCTTCGATGCCAGGTCCGCCAAAGTGATAGATGCATCCGGGCATGCCACGTTCTGCCACCGCAAAAATTCCGGCGCAGTGATCCTCGACGAATATCCAGTCGCGCACCTGTTTGCCGTTGCCAAAGATCGTGATCGGGCGACCGGCCAGTGCGTTCGAGAGGATCATCGGAATGAATTTCTCCGGATGCTGAAAACGGCCATAGTTATTCGTGCAGCGAGTCACCCGGACGTCGATACCGTGTGTATGATTGAAGGAGAGCAATAAATGATCGGCTGCCGCCTTGGATGCAGAATACGCACTCGACGGTTTAAGACAGGAAGAGCGCGTGAATTTACCGGTGCCTTCTATCGAACCGTAAACTTCGTCGGTCGATATTTGTACAAAACGTCTTACATTGTGCCGGCGAGCAGCTTCAAGGACGGTGACGGCACCCAACACGTTCGTCTCGACGAACGGAAGAGCCAGTGAAATGGAGCGATCGACGTGACTCTCTGCTGCGAAGTTTATTACTGCATCGAACGGGCGGCCATCAAGCCCTTTTTCAAAAAGAGTGTCGAGAAGTTTCCCGTCCCGAATATCTCCCTGAACGAAGTGCTCGATGCCATTAACATTCTTTCGGTTACCGGCGTACGTCAGGAGGTCGTAGACCAGCACGTTATGGTCGCGCTCTTTTACATAGTGAGCGAAGTTAGCGCCGATAAATCCTGCTCCGCCAGTAACGAGGAAATTCACAGATCAATATTGGGGAGGTGATTGACGGACGAGCTCGTTCGCGCGCGCGAGCGATGGGAATGTGCCGGCATCGCTCCAATAGCCATCGAGGAAGGATGCATGGAGCCGGCGCTGCGATAAGTAGATGTTATTAACGTCGGTGATCTCGAATTCGCCGCGACCAGAGGGCGTCAGCGTGCGGATCACTTCAAAGACATCCGGCGGATAGCAATACACACCGGTGACTGCATATTTCGAAGGCGGGTCTTGCGGCTTCTCGACGATACGCCGAACGATGGTCCGCGAATCGCCATCCATTTCTGCGACGCCAAAGCGCTCGGCATCCGGTACTTCTTTTAATAAGATGTGAGCATTATCCGGCTCGGAAAGAAATTGCGTAATGAGCCCACTAATAGAATTCTCGAAAATATTATCGCCCAGCATTACGCACATGGGCTGCTTGTTGGTAAAGCGCTCCGCCAGTGCAAGCGCTTGCGCGATACCACCTGCTTCATCCTGGACGCGATACGTTAGCGAGCAATTGAAGTCCTTGCCCGAGCCTAACAGCGAAATGAAATCCCCCATGTGCTCGGTACCGGTGACGATCAAAATGTCGGTAATGCCAGCCGCTACCAATTTCTTGATAGGGTAGAAGATCATCGGCATTTCGCCGATGGGAAGCAGGTGTTTATTGGTGACCGTAGTGCACGGATACAGCCTCGAACCGGAGCCCCCGGCGAGGATCACACCGACACACGTTGTGGATGGTGATGAAGTCACGATAAGAACACGAAGATCGCTCACCCGTCAAAACAAGCCTATTGGAATTGCGTTCGGAGGGCACCGCTTATTACCTATGAACCCAGCGCTATTATCTTTATGACCCAATGCCTTATGAAATCCAATAGAGGGATTTCTTTGTAACAGTTATTAGTAAATAACCGTATCGCTGTTATGCCTCGAATTGTCGCATACTCTATTTTGCTGTGCCTTGCATTCGCAGGGACGGCCTGCAGTTCTTCCGCGAAGCACACCACTCCCATTACGGAAGAGATCTCTTCCGATGATTCCACGCTGGAACACGCCACGTTCGCGATGGGATGTTTCTGGCATTCGGAAGAGATTTTCCTCGAGATCAAAGGTGTAAAAAATGCGCTGCCCGGTTATGCCGGAGGTACGGTAGCCAATCCAAGTTACGACGAAGTGTGTACCGGTACTACCGGACATGCGGAATGCGTGGATGTTGCATTCGACCCCAAAGAGATCAGTTACAAAAAGCTACTCGAAGTATTTTTCGCCGAGCACGACCCAACGACACTCAATCGCCAGGGGCCGGATGAAGGGCCGCAGTATCGTTCGGTCGTGTTCTATCGGAATGATGAGCAAAAACAAGAGGCGGAAGATTACATCAAATATCTAACGGCTTCTCACAAGTATGCGTCGCCGATTGTGACCGAGGTTCGGCCGCTTGCCAAATTTTATCGCGCGGAGGATTATCACTTGCGGTACTACCGCAATCATCCCGACCAGGGGTACGTTGCGAACGTTACCAAGCCGGAAGTCGAGCAATTCCGGCGAGACTTTCCTGAGTTGATAAAGCCGTAGGTAGTATAATTGAGTTGTGGATACATCCCGCCTTTTAACAGAGCTTCAATCGAAAGCGAATTTCCCGGATGCCGATTTCCCGGCATTCCTGGATCTCTTCGAGCCACTCACCCTTAAAAAGAAGCAGCATTTATATCGCTCCGGAGAGGTCATCCGGCATGTGTGTTTTGTTGTGCGAGGATGCCTTCGCCACTATTATGCAAACGAAGAAGGCATCGAGCGCATCATATTCTTTGCCGAAGAAAATTGGTGGGTCGGTGATATCGTGAGCTTCCTTGAACGTAAGCCGACCAACCTAAACCTTCAAGCAGTAGAGGACTGCGATCTGCTGGTTATCGATCGAAATAATTTCGATCACGCTCTTAAGAATTTTCCCGGCTTTCTCGAGTATTATCAAAAAGGCACACAGAAGACGTACACCAAACTGCAAGAACAGGTCGGTCAATCCCTTTCGGATACCGCCGAAACGCGGTATCTTCGCCTCCTCAAAGAGCGGCCGGCACTCCTGCAGCGTATTCCGCAGCATTATATCGCCACCTATTTAGGCATTACTCCCGAATCCCTCAGCCGCCTCCGAAAAAAATTAGCGTGCGAGTAATTTCTTGACCTAGGTCAATGCTTTTTGCCCGGCCATTCGGGTATTTTTGTGACGTAATCAACGTCGATCGTCGATCGCGATTACAGTTCAACTTTTGTCGCTTTAATCTTTAATCTTTAATCGTATACAACTATGGCTACATTGATCGTACGGCATAAAGTCGCCGATTTTGAAAACTGGAAGAAAGTATTTGACGAGCTAACCCCGACACGCCGCTCGCACGGGTGGTTAGGCCATGACGTGCTGCGCGATGCCGCAGACCCGAATATGGTCACGATCGTCAATAAGGTAAAGACGCTCGAAGGGGCAAAAGCCTACGGTTCCTCACCAGGGTTGCAGGAGGCAATGAAGCGTGCCGGCGTCGTCAGTCAGCCGGAGATCATTCTCACGAGTGATGCGGAAGCGCTAAGCTATTAATAGTAAAATGGGTGCCAGCATTAGGCACCCATTTTTTCCCGGGTATTGAAAACAGACTATGGCTGTAAATGCATTATTGGCGTCCCCGAGATAGTGGTGTTGGGATCATAGGCTGAGCCAAGTGAAGGATCGAAACAAGGAAGCCCTCCGCTCGACCATGCAGTCAGCCGCCAATAGACTGTAGGATAGTTTTTAGTATAAAATCCTTTATCGATTGGGAAGGAAAAATGTCCAACTGATTGAATGGTGTCTCCAGCCGTTGCATTCCTTATATTCTGGAGGTTTGCTGCTGAAATTAAATTAGTAGAGTCTGAGCTTACACTAAAAAGTACTGTCACAACACGGAATGTATCCAGCATGGCTATGGAGTATTTGACCAGCAAAAAATCACGTCCGTACATGGTCGTATCAACTATAGTATCTAACGAAAACTTTGCCTTTATGGGACGATATAGGTAATTATTATATAGCGCAACCAGTGGGACAGTAAAGGTATCCATTCCAATAAATTGTGTTTCTGGGTAATCGTACCAAGGTTGCCATCCTCCGGGGTTTGGAAGACGCCAATACCACCCACTCTTCGAAGCCCGTATATGATATATTCCCATCGGCACATTGGTTAATGTCCAGTTGCCTGCTGTATCGGTATACGTTTTAAACGATTTATCGAGAGCAACTATCAAGATGCTATCATTACGCGTACGTATCTGGAGGTCAGGGTCAACCATTAGTATTGATCCTTTGAGAGTACCGGTTGATGTGCTTGATGAGGGGCTGGTAGAGGTTGAACTGCCACAACCCTGAATTAACCCCAGACCCACTACACAAATCAGGTTTGTAATGAGAGTTGATTTTTTCATAACCTTTATCTCAATCTGATAAAATCTTAAGATATTAACTTGCTGCGTTAATAAGCAGTTCGTTGGTCGTTTCTTTCGAAGAAACGCTAGTTTCAGGAGTTCAGCAGCGCCACGTGAGAGCAGTTTTAGTTCTTAAAAACTATACAGCACATTCAGGCTCACCGTGGATTGATCGGTGACGAATCCTCCGTCGTGCTCGAAGACCGGTTGGGAAGAAAGATCGTAACGCAAGTCGCTCTTGAGGGTGAGTGTCGGCGTTATTTGCCAGATCGGCGTGAGTGTATACTCGTGAAGAGACTGTGCTGTCCCTGTCCGCACAGCGTTCGGGTCGTCGAAGACTTCAGCGCGAAGGGCCACGCTAAATTTATCCGTGAAGATAGCTTTTGCATAACCCGCAACACCTTTCCATATTGCATCGCTGGGGGAGATATTCTGTCGTCCGGAATCTGCTGTTGGGCCGGGGAAGACATCGTTTTGTTCTTTGCCGTAATCGGCGCTAACGCCAATGAGCAAGTACTCTGTAATTTTATACGAAGCTGCAAGATCGGCGACCATTCGCTCGTCGGTTGTATTGGCGTTCTTTTCCGGACCGATGATTCCGGCAAGTGCAATATTCGCATTGGCGTTCGGCGTCCACGTCACTTGCGCGCAGACGGTCTTCGCTGTATTATTGTCGATCGAATTATCCCAGCCATTAACAAGCATTGCCGAAATAGCAAGCTGATCGACGATAGAGTATCCCAATCGGATACCGGTGTGCGTGTACGGCAGTGCATAGCCGAAGAGAAAAGAATGTGAAGCGTTATCGCTTACACCATCAGGCCCTTCGATGAGTTCATATCCGCATGGAGTCGTAAACTTACCGACGTCGATCTTTAAGCCGCTCCCGATCGGGGCAAGATAAGTGAGGAATGCCTGCCGCACGTCGATCCTTCCCATTTCGAGACCAAGCGACCGATCGATCATAGGAATATGCGGACCAAGATCGGCATCGAATCGGAAGCCAGCCTCTCCTCTTTGTGCATCATGGCGCAGCGAGAGCGAAACCAGGTCCAGTTCAAGCGAGCCCGCATCTATGTCATAGACGCGCAATTGATTCGTGTTATCCTGCGGATGGTTGAAGTTGTATACCGTACTTCCCATCACCAGCCCTTTTAACGTGACGGCTTGATACCAGGCAAGCTTTGAAGAGTCCTGAGCTTTCAGAGAAGAGAAAGATGAAAGCGCAAGAAAGCAAATGAGAAGGGAGCGTTTTGAGAACATGTTTCAGCTAAACAAGAGAGCATACGCAGAATACGCATGCTCTCTTGCAAGTTCAGAATAAACTTACAGCGATTCTACATACGCGGTCTCGCCATGGAGAACGACGTCGAGGCCGAGTACTTCATGCTCTTCCTGTACGCGTACCGGCGTGATCTTGTTGATCAGCCAGAGCATTCCATACGTAAAAACGAATGCCCATACCGAAGAAACAAGGATCGCAACTACCTGCTTGCCGAAGAACGTAGAGTTGCCAAAAAGCAGGCCGTTCGTGCCTACCGCCGGATTGAACGCTGAGTCGGCAAGAATACCAAGCAATACCACGCCCAGTGCTCCGCCAACACCGTGAACTCCCCAGACGTCGAGCGCATCGTCCCATTTCAGTTTGTTCTTCAGTGCCACGGCAAAGAAGCAAACGATTCCGGCAACGATGCCAATAATGACCGACGATGTTGGTGACACGTATCCGGCTGCCGGAGTAATGGTTGCAAGGCCGGCGACCGCACCGGTAAGCAAGCCGAGGAATCGCGGCTTGCGGGTCGTCATCCACTCGGCGATCATCCAGGTGACTGCTGCGAACGAGGCCGCAATGTCGGTATTAAGGAATGCGCTTGCCGTCACACCGTCCACGCGGAATTCACTTCCGGCGTTGAAGCCGTACCATCCAAACCACAGCAAACCAGTGCCAAGCGCGACCAATGGAATAGAATGTGGTCCTCGATCTTCCGCACGCCGCTTGCCAACAAATAGCACGGATGCCAGCGCTGCCATTCCAGCGATATTATGTACGACGATACCGCCAGCGAAATCGAGCACGCCCCATTTCGCGAGAATGCCACCGCCCCAGATCATATGGACGAAGGGGAAGTAAACGAAAATAAGCCACGCTGTCAAAAAGAGAAAATAGGATTTGAAGGTCACTCGGTTCGCGAAGGCACCGGTGATGAGTGCTGGCGTAATGATCGCAAACATCATCTGGTAGGCGATGAAGACGATCACTGGAATGGAGTTATTCGCCGGCGATGGGCTCATAAGGTCCACGCCTCGCAAGAATGCCATGTCGAAATTACCAATGATGCCATTCCAATCTCCACTGAAGCAGAGCGAATAGCCGAATAGATACCAGAGGACCGTCGTCCATCCCATGGAGACGAAACTTTGGATCATAATGGTGAGAACATTTTTTCTGCCGACGAGTCCGCCATAAAAGAACGCCAGTCCCGGCGTCATGAGCATGACCAGGCTCGAGCAGAGGAGCATAAAACCGGTATTACCGGTATCGATCGTCATCGGATGCATAGTGCTATTGTCCTTTCAATCATAAAAACCCAACTCTTTGGCCCCATTTGGCACTTCTTGGGAAGAACCACTACAAAAATAGTATTGGAACGTGGGTCGAGCTCTGCAATTGCAGGTTAATTAACCTGAAGGTTGGCATAATCTTGTATCATAGAAATAGCTTTCGAAGTAGCGCACTTGCCGCCGATACCTCATCCATTCGATACGCTATGAAGGCCCGCATACTCGCATTCGCATTTCTCTGCACGTTATTATTCATCGCTGTTACAGCATCGGCTCAACCTTCCACTGCGCACGATCGCGAGCCCATCGTCCCCGCTTTTAGTAAAGCACCGCAGGCTTTTGATTCTACCGTTCTCAATTCGATCGGCTGGCTTTTTAATGACGATAAATATTATTATGAGCGCGCGCCGATCTGGTTGCCGCTGGTAAAGATCACATTATCGAATGCAGCACTCTGGGCGGTCGATCGCTACGTATTCAATTACGATTTTTCGCACATCAGTCTTGAAAGCTGGAAGCGAAATTTACAGGAAGGATGGACGTGGAATGACTCCGACCGCTTCGGTAATGATTTCTTCTTCCATCCCTACACCGGCGGCGGCTACTTCATGGACGCCCGATCGCTCGGCTATGATTTTTGGGAGTCGATCCCCTTTGCATTATTCGGAGCCGTCGAATGGAAGTATTTTGGTGAGAACGATCAACCAACGTATCCCGACCTCATCAATACGACGATCAACGGTACCTTCATGGGTGAGGTCGCATATCGGTTGACATCGGATGTCATCGACGATCGAGCAAAAGGCGGCGAGCGTGTATGGCGCGAAGCGTTTGCAGCGCTGCTTAGTCCTTCGCGCTTCTTCTCACGCCTTATTACCGGCAAATTATGGAAGATCGCCGACCGGCCTGTGCTCGAACGCGAGCCGACCGATGTATCACTTTCGGTCGGGCCTCATTTAGTCAATAATGGTACATCATTCGGTACCGGGCCAGTTAAGCTCAGTTTGAATGGGATCGTTGAATATGGTAATCCTTTTGAAGCGAGAGAACACAAGCCGTTCGATCACTTCAAGCTATGGGGTGAATTTACAAATGCTTACGAGCGAAAATATTTAGGTGGCGTTACCGGTTACGGTCTTCTCGCCGGGACAAATAATGGTGACGGCGAAGGTATCCAGACGATGTTCGGTATCTTCCAGCACTTTGATTATTTCGATAACCTCACGTTCGAGTTCGGCGCCGTACCGATCGGACTTGGACTGCTCACTAAAATACCGCTAACGAGTTCTCATAATATTTATGAGAACGTCAATGCGAGCTTTATTCCATTTGGTGCGAACAATGCCGGATATTTCCCGGTCGATACTGCACAAAGCCGCGATTATAGCTACGGCGATGGCTACGAGATCATGGACGAGACCGGGCTGAATGTCTTTAACAACACATTGAACTTATCGCTCGTAGGCTATTACATCTATTTCAATTCGTATTACGGACAGGTCGTTACGAATAATATTTTGCTGCTCAAGCCACGGATCGTGCTCAATCTGTTCGACAACGTTGGAATTGGTCTCGAACATCAAATCTATCAAAGCCACCGGACCTCACCAGTCTTAGCGCCCGCTACGCTTAATCGCACCGAGCAACGATTTTTCGTTCAGTGGCGGTGGGACGATTTTCCGAAGCAGTAAGTGTTTAGGCAAAAATCGCTATTCGTGCGATCGAATTACGATCCTCGCCATTCCACTTATTTGCGAAGAGGATAAATGAATAAAGTATACTCCATCCGCTAAGTTCTCGAATGTGAGTGGGATGCTTACAGTGTCCGGCCCCGCGAGGCCATTGAAGATAGTGCTCTGAGCAACGCCGCGCTCATCGTATAAGCGGAGTGAAATAAATTCACGGTCGGGAAGATCGAACGAGATGGTCGCCTTATCCGTAGCGGGATTTGGGTAGACCTCGAGGCGAGCGGTCATCGCCGTGTGCGGAGTGATTGGTACGGAAAGAGGCAGAGAATTTAAGGGTGTCGCCCAAATACCACGATTGTTCGAAGCGGCGTAAGCAAATTGCTTATCGTTAGTAAAGGCTGCTAAATGCCCGGTTGCAGAATCTACCAGCAAAAGCTTCTCCTTATTTGTAAGAACGTAAATGCTGTCGAGCGTTGTAACAACGGCGCCGTTTGCAAATGGTCGGATTTGCCGCACATTTTCTGGGGTTGCGGACCAGGATATACCACCATCGGTGGATACACATAATGCACTGTCACAGCCCACGATAATTCTGCCGTCCTTCAATCGCAAAACTCCGTGCACAGGTCCATGGGCTGGCAATGAATTCAAGGGTTGCCAGGTAAGGCCGTGGTCATCGGAATAGTAAACGCGTTCTGTAGTTCGATATCCGCTGCTTACGAATGCAAGCGTTCGTCCGCCTGCAAGCACGGCATCTGTCAACATGGTATCGACCGGAAGACCAAATGCCGGTACATGCCATGAAACGCCATTATCGCTCGATGTTACAAGGCCATTGCGTCCGAGAGCGAGATAAAGATTGCCGCTGTCTTCCGAAATGCCGGTATTCTGTAAATTCGTAATGGTGATCCACTGGGTGCCATTCCACCGCCATAACCCCGAAGGTAACATAGCGCTGCCCGACGCATACAACCCACTTGGCAAGGTCGTGAAAGCAGCTGGGAGGCTGTCGAGAAGATCGCTGCCGTTACGTGGCGGGATCCAGGTCGGTCCCTGATCGTTGGACTTAAACACACCTCGAGCGGTCATTGCAAAGAGTGTGGTGTCGTTCGAAATAATATCATAACTGCCGCCGATAAGTCCGGAGCTATAACTCCAGGTAATGCCATCGACGGAAGTCACCACGCCTGCGTCCGTTCCGGCAATAAACTGGCCGTTGATGAAGTTAATGGTCCAGGCGCCGGGCGAGCGTGGAAAACCACCGGTGCCCTGAATATTTTGCCAGGAGCGAGCGCCATCGGTCGAGCGATACGTTGAAAGGGCGGAGGCGATAAAGGTAAGTCCGCTTGTTGCAAAGGTATAGATAGGGTCCTTCGTGGAATCGAGCTCGATATTGGGTACTGCAAGCCAGCTTACACCATTGTCCGTTGAAATGTCAATTCGCCCGTTGCCACCTACTAATAATGTTTGTCCGACGACGCGAACAGAATAGGCCGTATGAGAATAATCGGTCTTTTGCCAGATGGTGCCATGGGATGGTACGACCCACAATCCGTTGTTGTATACGATGCCATAGATATTCCCATTACCGAATGCAAAATCGGTAAAGAATAGGCGTGAAGCGTTAGGTACCTGATGCGACCATGTTTTTCCCAGATCGCTCGAGCGATATACTCCGCCTGCTGTATCAACCGTGTTGCCAATACATAGTAATATGTCGCTCCCGTCTTCGAAGACTTCCAACATCGAGAGTCCAGAAGTTAGAACAGTATCCCATGTTTTCGCACTATCTTTTGATCGGCAGAGTCTCCAGTTGTCGAAATCGCGTACGATAGCGAATACGATCTCCTGACTTGGATTTTGGAATGGTAAGACCTTCAGCACTTCTCGCCGCAATAGGCCCATCACTCGCCAGGAGCGTCCGTTATCGGTGGAGCGATCTACCCCGTTCTCTGTTGCGGCATAAAGGCGGGAGTTCGATCCGGCAACGCCGGCAAAATCGTATGCTCGACCGGCATCCGGGCCAGGAAGCTCATGCCATTGCGCAATGCTAGAGAGCGGCAAAAGCAATAATAGTAGAAAGAGAAACGGTCGAGTCATAATCGCTTCGGTTGAAGACACAAATATACCAAGCGCGAAACCAACCAACGAGAATAGTTAGCGCGGGACCTCGGCTTTTACCGGATCAGCGAGATCATCAGTGGATGCAATGATTGCCACAATAACGTTCCTGCTTCGGGATCGGTCGCTGTCATGCGCACCATGTAACTACCATTAGGCTGTGTGCCCATTGCACGAGCATCGATCGAGATCGTATGCATGCCGGACGTCATATACATATGGCCCACCGGCATAGCTACCACACGTCCGGTCACATCATAGATTGTAAGATCGACCATTGCATCGGTGCCTAACGTGATCGGTATGTCCGTCGTCGTCATGAATGGATTCGGCTCGTTCTGACCGAGCGACCACAATCCAGCATAGGTGATCTGTGCCGCATCGATCAGTTTTGGCTCGGTTGCATGACGTGTGCCATCATAGGAAATATCGACCAACCGGTATTCATATTTTGCGGGGTCTACCGTACGATCGCGGTACGCATAGTAATGTGCGGATCCTGAAGAGCCGGCGCCACGTAGTGAGCCATCCGTCTCGTAGCTTGCAACAACGGTGTAGGAATTATCAAGGCCTTCGGCTATCTCGCGCCGTTGGATCTCGAATCCCGCGCAGTTCAGTTCGTTCGTTGTTTGCCAGGAAAGATCGATCTCTCCTACGCGCGGAGCGGTCAGATTGAACGATACCAATTCGACGGGCAGCGAGCCATCCTTGAAAATAAGTTGCGCGTAAATATCGGCGTTACCGCTACGATAATCGGTCCAGGTCGCGATCCCTCCATTGGTACGCGGAGCTAAAGCCACCTGCGATGCTTTCGAAGCGGCGTGCACCGAAACGGGAAGCGCCCATCCGCTTGGAGCATTGGACGGGAAGTAATGCTTTAGCGTACGATCGAAACACTGCGCATAAATGCAGGTATCGTTACGAGCGTCGTTCCATGCAACGAGCAGTGTACCGTTGCCCACTCGAACCGCGTCGAACCCGTTAAGACCTACTGAAGGAGTCGAGACTTTATACAAGGAGTTGGAAGGCAAGCGTGAATTGCCATCACCCAGCGTGCGCTGCATGGAGATGCCCTGGGGTGCAACGGAATTGTCCATGAAGACGGTCATCATTCCGGCATATGGAAATTGACCGGTACCGACCGAATCATCCGAAAAGACCATGGGGAAGGTCTGGTCGCCCAGCCATTCGCCTGTCGAACCGGTGACGGATACAGGACTATAATAGATCTTCGAGCCGGTTGACGTCAATCGGTTCGCGTAGATGTCCTGACCATCCACACTATTGATATCGGTCATTTCCCATGCAAGCATTACCTGGTTGCCATCGCGGCGGATAGAAATATTGCGACTGTTCTTCGTACCATAATCACCCTGGAAGACGGCGAGCCCATATGGGGTGGTCCACTTAAGGTTGCCGCTGGCATCGAGATGTTGTGCATACACGGACGTAGGTACCGTCGCATCGTTCGACCATGCGATATAACAACCGCCGGTACCATCATCACATATCATGGGTCGGCGTTGTGCATTCGTTTGAGTGGAAACGGCGATGCCTAATGGCGTCCAGGCGACAGTTGTCGGAGTGATCTTATTCGCGTAGATATCGGGGACCAGCGAAGAATTTGCCGCACGGTTATCCTCCCACACCACGAAGGCGTTGCCTGCTCCGTCGGCTACGATCGAAGCATTCGTTTGATCGCCCGTCGTATCGGCAACCGGTTTGCCGGTGGTATCGAAAGCGAGTGTACCGCTACTTGTAATATGTTGTGCGTAGAGGTCGATGCCATGACCGATGTTTCGCCAATCCTGCCAGACGACATAGGCGCCACCATTATTATCAGAAGCAACGATCGGATACCGTTGGTTCGTCGTGGTACTGGCGACAGGAATGCCATTCTTGGCCCACACTGCCTTGCCGGTTGCATCGAGGCGCTGGGCGTAAACGCGATAAATTCCGCTTCGCATGTCTTCCCAAACAATGATAGCTCCGTCGGAGCCATCCGAACAGATCTTCGGATACTGTTGCGCATTACTCGCCGTGCAAACCGGTGTGTTCGTTGTGGAATCGGAAGCCCATTGCGACCGGACGGTCATCGGAAGAATAGCGGCTGCAATTGCGACGATCGATGTGCAGATAAGTGAAACGGCACGAGACATATACACGGCAAAAAATCAGGAACCGCTACGGACAGGATGGTTGCATTCCTGCGGTTCAATACTCGAATCGCAATGAGACCGAAATTGTCATGAAAACATTCCCCTGCGTGGTATCAGGATGAGGCCATCCGAAGTCAGTCCATCTGGCGGCGTTTAGCGCGTTCGAGCGCGCTTTCCACGATCGTTTGCAAAAGGTCCTTAAACTTTAATCCGGCCGCTTCTGCACTGCGAGCGATCCCGGTGCCTTCCGAGAGATTTGGGTTCGGATTGACCTCCAAAATAAAAAGCTCACCTTTGGCATTCATGCGCATATCGACGCGAGCGTAATCGCGAGTGCCGAGGGCCTCGGTCGCTTTGAGTGCGAGGCGTTGCGCTTCTTCTGTTTTCGATTTTGGAAGACTGGCGGGGCAGGAGGGAATCGTCTTATGATACGCTTCATGGAGCGGGTCCCACTTCGCCTGGAAGCTGACTATTTTATAAAGATGCTCGGGCATATCCTCGAAGGTGATCTCGGAGATAGGCAGCGCACGGCGCTTCTCTCCATTTCCGAGCACTGCAACATTCAGTTCGCGGCCTTCTATATATTCCTCCACGAGCGCATCCATCTTAAAATCCTGAAGCACAAATTCGACTCGCGATCGTAGCGCTTTAAGTGAGGTCACAATACTGGCATTCTCGATGCCGCCGGAGCCATCTTCGCATGCCGGTTTAACAATAAGCGGATATCGAAGGCTATGCCGTGATCGGAATTCATCCATGTGGCGGATCGTCATCGAGCGCGGCGTCGGAAGTTCGTAGGACCGCAATATCGACTTTGCCAGCGGTTTATTCTGCGCGTTCGCAAGCGTGATCGGTGGCGCCCCGGTATAGGGCACTTCCACGAGATCGTAGAACGATGCGACCAACATCTCCTCTTCGGGCCGCCCGTGGAAGAACTCCACCAAATTAAAGACGACGTCGATCTTGCGGCGCGCAAGAAATTTGAAGAGCCGTTCGAAGCGGTCCTTGATATTATAGCTCGCTACTTTATATCCCGCTTCCACGAGTGCACTTTCGATCTTAGCGTATTCTTCTTCGGCCGGAATATCTTCAAGATCGAAATACGGTGTAAAGCCTAAGGCTTCAGGAGAAAGATCGACCGAGGAATCGTCGGTGGAATCGCTTCCCGGAGCGGTTGGAATATCGTTATACAGTAACGCGACGACGGTTTGACGCGGCATCTATTGCAGGAAATTCGGTGAGTTCGTTCGCTTACGCACAAATACAGAATGCGGAATGCGATCTTCCGTTTATCAAAATACAATACGAAGAACGCAATAGTTTGTGCTCGTTTGAAATCTTCGAACGGTGTAACAAACGTTTTTTGCTCAAAATTTGTGAGAAGTACGAGCTATTCATTTTTTACCGGAGGCGCGAATGAATCTTCGTTGTTCGCGTTTAATCTATCGCGAATGAGAATGGCTGTCTATCGCGAATGAGAATAGCTGTGTCGTGTGATCCATTCGTACTCGTTCTGATTTTTTGAATTTGTGATACACCATGAGTAAGATCAAACTATTATCGATCGTTGCGATCGTAAGTGTTGCAATATTCCCATCACGTTTTTCCACTACTGCGTATGCGCAGGGTACTGTGATGACGCCGCCTCCTATGATGCCGCCAATGATGGCGAACCGTACCATTACCGTGCTCTCGAGTGGCAGTGCTTCCGCGACGGCCGAGCGCGTGTCACTCGGTCTTACCGTTTCGAGTGCTGACCAGACCGCAACCGGACTCTTCGTGCGGCAAAATGACGTCGTTAAACATCTGAAGGATGCGCTTATGAAGGACGGCATTAAGGCCGAAGACATTACGGAGCAGCCGTTTCGCCTCATGCCAAATATGGAATACGGCCAGGCGGGGACGCGCATCATTGGTTATCGCCTCGATACTCCGCTCGAAGTAGAGATCGACAACGTAAAAGATCTTCCTCACGTGATCGACCTTGCCACTCAAAATGGCGCCAGCGCGATCAATGTCGGTAGCTTTAGCGCGTCAGAAGGACGTTCGTTGCACGCCGAAGCAGTAAAGAATGCGATCGCAGCGGCACGCAAAGAAGCGGATGCCATTGCGAAAGAAATGGGCGTGAAAGTTGGCAATATTGTTTCGATCTCTGAAACTGGTGAAGAAGGGCAGCAAGCAGCTACCCGCGGCGGAGGAGAGGAAGAAGAGCGCCGCGAGATGAAAATGAAACGCGAAGAGCCAAACTCTCTTGCTGAAAAAGCACAGTTAAAGGTCGTCTTCGAGGTGCAATAAAATAAGTCCGGAGTGCGAAGCTCGAAGTCCTCAGTTGAACAAAGATCGTCGAGTGGGGAGGCTTGCTATTAATCAGGACTTAGCACTAAGCACTCCACAACTATTCTAGTATCGAAATTCAAATTCTTCTACGGGTAAGGCATTGCGAGCGCGCAATGCCTTCGATTCTTCTTCCGTTAACGCTCGAAACCCCGGTTGACGCGCGATCCATTCGGTAAGCACGATAGCCAGATCGTCGGTCATGGGGTTGGACTTAAGATGGAGTCTGGTCTTATCCCGGAATAGTCGCAATCGGCTATTGGTAAGCTCCCGCATATACTCGTTCGAATTGACGCTTTTTAGTCGATTAAGTCCATAGAGGCGTTTAAATTCTTCTACCGTATTTTCGAACGATCCATACGTATCCAAAATGATCGTAGAGCTATGCCCGGCCCTTCCTTTGCAATAGTAGGCTTTCATTGATAACTCGCCTTCTTTAAGTTCATCCGCAACCGTGAATGAACGCAACCGTAAGTGGGATGACACATCGCTTAGCCTGGAGTCACAAACCAAACGCCAGAGCTACCGCTAACCGCTGACTCCAACAGGCTTTGCCAACCATTATGAACGTGAATTCAGTAGTTCATACACGATTATATTCTGAGTGGCAAGCAAATACAAACTTTTTTGCGTCCTGCCGAGTAAGTAATAGCATCATTCAATCCCGGTGGTGAAGAGCGGATTCATCGTTTTACTGTTGATCGTTGTAACTCGCGTTGCATTTGCGGGGGGTGACTCGCTTTCAGTGAGTGGCCCCTTTTCGTACGGCGCTCTCACGATATGGCTTCTTGATGGGCCCAGCACCATAGAGCATCCTTATCTCACGCTGGAACAAGCGCTCGAACGAGGTTCCGCAGTCATTCACGAGAATAACAGCCAGACGTTATGGATCGAGAACCGCTCGGATACCGATCTCTTCGTACAATCGACCGACCTTATTAAAGGCGGCCAGCAAGATCGCATGGTGCAGGACGATCAGATCATCGCGCCACACACGACCTCCTATGCGTTGAATGTCTACTGTATCGAGAAGGGACGCTCGACGAAACGTGGTGCAGAGCCGCTCGAAACATTCAGCTCGTCACATTGGATGGCGCCGTTGCCGCACATGCGTATCGTTGCTCGGCACGACCTAACAAGTCAGTTACTGACGCCACATCTTGGCGGCCTCACCGCGCCTGATTCGTCGCAGCTCGAGCTGTTCGAATCGGTGCAAACGCCGATCCTTCCATTCGGTACGACCGATCCGGCGCAGGAATCGGTGTGGGGTGATGTCTCGAACGTACAGCACGGACTCACCACCGTCCTTCGCGATAGCGTGACCCAAAATGCTTCACCGACGAGCCTCGAACTTGCGCTCGAAGCAACGTCTCTCAAAGATCGGGAACATGCCTTCGAAAAACATTTGAAGGATATTGCAGAAGACGATAAGAATGCGGTCGGATACGTCTATGCGATCGGGGACAAGATCGTGGCGAGCGATATCTATGGCTCACATGCACTTTTTCTCTCTATGTGGCCGAAGCTTCTTCGCGCGGCAGGTGCAGAGGCAATCCTTACGAACGCTGTACAATCGACTCCGCCCGATGAAGATGCTGTGCGAAGTTTTTTAGAGCGGGCATCGCATGGTAAAACAGCGAAAAAGCAAGTGAACGACCGAACGACAGTCGAAGCCACTTCTTCCGATAATCTCTATATATTTCGCACCTGGGATACCCAGCACCGCGAAGCGGTAGTGCACGAGGCGATCTTAGCGAAAGAATGAACGCTATTCTTTTGTGAATTTGGCAAGATAATGCTTGCCTGTTACATTCACGATCCGTAAATAATACGATCCCGCTGGCAACTGCTTCAGATCTACATTAAGCTCGGTCCCATTTAGTTTGTATGCTGGTTGCCACGCTCGATCGTTATTATCGAGCACCTCGAGCGATTTGATCGCTTCGTTTACGGGCAATGCAGCTTTTACGATCGCACTGGCCGGATCGGGATACGCCACGATAGATTGAGAAGCTTCCGCATAGCTTGCAATGCCATTCAGCGGGCCGAATGCTTTGCCGCTCACCGGGATACTCATCGTGTTGCATCCGATCGCGAGCGTTATAGAATCCGCGTACTCGTTGGTATCGCGAGCGGTAAAGCAGACGGTAAAATGGATGGTATCACCAAAGTGCGCAGTGAATGGCAACCGTCGAGAAGTCGAAAGCCGGAATGGAGCATGTATGCTTTGAGCGAGCAATGCCGAATCGATAAGGAAATTATTGAAGGACCCCGAACTAGAAATACGCAACTCGAATGAAGAACAGGCCGAGTCATTTACTTTCACATTACTGAATTGAATGTTGGAGTCGGTCGATTGCAGTTGTACCGGTATATAGTTTAGAGTGATCACCGTATCGTTGCCCGCTCGGTCCACTGCATAGAGCGCCGCGTGTGCAGGTTTCGACGGATCCTGGATCTGAATGCTCACACTTACGCTGCTATCTCCGGGTTCGAATACTGGGTCCCTGGGGATCGTGCAGTTGGTGCTTACCTGCGGCGGCCTATAATAAAAGCCCTCCTGATCCTTGAGCAACATGACGTCGGCAATGCCCTCATGGTTTATATCCGGCTCATAGACACGAACATCCCAATGACCGCAGAAAAGGGTATCCTCCACTTGAGGTGTTCCGGCAGTTGTGCGAGAGCCATAGGTTTGTCCCGTCGGTGCTGCATAACCCCAAATATCTTTGTAGACGGTTTCGGTACGCCCATACGAGTAACAAACGAAAGGAGTATTACCTGTGATGAGATAAGTACCTGCCGTCAGCTTTAGTGTTATACCCGTAAGCTCAGGATGTAGAGGGATATCGTATTTCTTTGCTGGTATTAAGGCGGAAAGCGGCTCCGTCGTTTTATCGTTATAGGTAACGAATATCTTACTTAACGAGTCGGCGGTAGTGATAATATTGACGAATTGATATCCGTGATAAAAACTATTTTGGGGCACACAAAAGACGGTACTTAATCGCCAGCGGTCGATGGGCACGAGATTCGTCTCATTGGAAGAACGCGCACTCGTTTCGGTTTGAGGGCTTGCTCCTTTCGAGTTCTTCTGAATCCCATTGGAATCAAAGTCATGATGTCCTTGAAAGTATTGATATTGTAACGCATAGAATCTTTTAAATTGCCCAATGCTGTCTTTCGATTGAGCGAGGAGATCGACGGAAGCCGTTACATTATCGAAGTGGGCACCGGTGCTGTAACGTTTGCAGGTTGCCGGTGACGCGGTGGGCGGTGTGCCATCCTGCCACATGTTCATGGCGATCGCGTTTAGGTCATTGCTAAAAATGCGGTACATGTCTCCATTGCCATTAACGGATACATCGGAGACGCCCGTTGCCGGCATGCTTGGAATGGATGGATAATCGGTACCCCAATCTTCCACAGGTGTCATTTGCTCGATCATGAGATCGCGAATGTCATTGTCGAGCGAGGCCCAAAATTGTGGCTTTTGCGGAAAGAGCGCACGCTCCTGGCCACCGAGAACGGCTATTGGTTTGCTCGCGACAATGGTCGAGCCAGACATATCATTCGTGCTATCGGTGGGGTTAGAGCGGACCCAATAGACCTGGCCTCGGTCCAGCGTAATAGTAACGGGATGAGGTTGACCCGTATGGCCTTCGCCGGTATTTACACCGATCACCCCAGCATACGTTGTTGAATTCGGTGTGAACGTGACGACCGTATTATTAAACGGCGCGACGATCATAAACTCCGAGCTCGACGAATCGCGATCGATATAGCTCGGATCATTCAGTAACGGATTATCGACCCATGCAGCTATTACATAGCTCCTACCTAAGGCTGCTACAGGTATCGCTTGATACATGCCACCGGCACTCGAACCATCGGAATAGAACTGCACGCTCACCGGATAGCGAGAGTGAATATGCGCTGCTTTCCACTCCGCAATTTCACCTGGCTTTGTTGGGCGCATTAGTGAGCTGTTCAACGGAAGTCGAATACTTTGGCATCGGTCGAGAAAGTGGGTGGGTCCTGTTACCTCTACACCATTGGCATCGAAATAGGAAACGGTAAACGTGTTATTATCCTGATACGAGGCTATCAGGACGTAGATCGCTTCAGAGGTATTGGTAAAACCTCCGGCATGCACGATGGCTGGCATATAGCCGAGGAAAAAATCGCGTCCATCCGAGTTAATACCATGGATCGGTTGAGCACAAACAGTAATGGTGTTAAGAGTTACGAACAGAACGCTTAACACGAACCGGGATCGTAAGGAAGGAGACATAACGAGACATGTTTAACAACCGGCCAAATACCGGTTGGACCAAAAGTTAAAACCACGGGCCGGGATAAAAAAGTGCACCCGCGATGATGTGATACCACGGTTAATGTATCACGGAAATTTTCCTTGTTATCGCATAGCCATCGTTGGAAAGATGCAAATAGTAGATCCCGGCCGGAAGGCCGGCGACCAGCAATGGGGACGTGCTGACATCTGCAACGCTCAGTCGTTCAATGCCGAGAGCGTCGAACACTTTGCATTGAACACCCGGCGGTGAAACCCTAACGCGAATCTCATCCGAAGCCGGATTGGGTGAAATACTTTCCAGTATAAAGGGTGACTGGTCAAGAGCAGCTTGAATAAGCTGGTCGCCACAATTATACAGGTACGTGAGGCTTGTCCCGGAATCACTGATCGATGCGATACAATCGGATGGCAAGCCTAACGAATTATCAAAATGGATATTCGAGAGAGAGACGGGACTCTCCGCCGATCTTGAAAGATAAACCTTGAATGTTAATGAGCCGATGGTGTCACTTGCAGGAAGAGATGAGATAGTATAGTGCAGCATCTGAGAATCCGGTGTTCCGCTGCTCTCGAGAAGAGAAGGACCGCTGGAATTAATAAGCGAGAGCAGGTCGTCATTATGTGTAACATCGAATGAGAGGTCAGTCATCGACTTGTCTCTTCCTTTTAATAGGAGGAGAAAAGTCACCAGTTTACCGCTTGTTGCGCTCTCCGAGTGAGCGAGCGATAGCGCAAGCTGCGTAGTAGGAATAACACTAATATGGAGCGGAATAGAGATCGTACCAGAATCGCTCGTGGCAGTGTAGAGCCCTGCGATATTCAGAGAGCCATTCGAGTGCAAAGTATCTAACCGTACCGTTACTCTTGCTGAATCATGCGGCAAAATTAAAAGTGGATACGCAGTGCTACTACTAAAGCATGGATTATCGAATGTTCCGCTCGTAACCCATAAGCTATCACACCCGGGGTTACTAAGTATAATTGTCGTATCGCGCTCTTCGCATGCGTGCATGGAGCCCAGATCGATAGATTCAAGCGAGCACATTAAATGCTTGGAGCCACCAAGTCCCGAACCCACGAGTCCGATGGTCGTATCACGCTCGGAGTTGGTAATATGAAGGTTGCGCGAGCGAAATGAAAGATTTGCAGAGTGTTGCCCTTTTTTAGAAGGCGTAAAAAGTACTTTGACGTTTACGGATGCGTTTGGCGCTAACAAGGAGTCGGAAGCATCAGCAAGGGAAAATGAGCCATCCCCAATAATGTGCAGGCCTGAAATGACGATTGTATCGCATCCGCTATTGAATAGCGATGTTGAGATCATCGTATCGTTTCCGCAGAAGGGAATTGCCCCTGCATTTAAGATCGGCTCTTGTAGGCTTAGTGTGCCTCGCCCAACTTGCCCGCTTCCATAAAGCGGAATATCGTACATCGTACCATCGCTTAGGAGCACATGCATTAAAGCTGTGAAACCGCGGGCGCTATCAGGACGGAAGGAGACCATGATGCTGTCCTTGGAATGACCGACCATACGATAACGACTCATGTCCGGACCGTCGATCGTTGCACTCAAAATGGAGCGTGGAAAGCAAAAAGAATCAATGATGGCAATCGAGCGCAAAATGCCGGTATCACACGTCGAGACGGTATCAGCAATGAATGGTCGATTTGGAAGAGTGCTAAGCAGGCCACCTGGAGCTTTAACACGGGCGTCGATCGGTATTTGATTGCTCGTTCCGTCACTTAACGTTATACGTACCGATGCGGAAAACGCTCGGTTCGTATCTGGTGAAAATACAATTCGTAGCGAGTCATCTCCGGTCAACAGACTCGGAGCGGATACGACGGAAAACCTTGCCGAGTCTGCACCTTGCATTTGAATTGAACTAATACCCCAGGCCGAGCACGATCGAGAGTGTAAAACAACGATTGCTGTATCGAGGGAATGGCAAGGGTCCAGGTCGGTGAGAGAAAGGCGAGCCGGCGCTACCGAAAGGAGGCGCGTGGGATCGCTTGCATAACCCGTAAGTGCAAGCGTGATCGTTCGTCCCCCTATGGTGACGCTATACTGTGCGTTGTATTCTCTGTTAGAGTCGGGCGTAAAAATGACACGGATCGAATCGAATCCGTTAAGATTGCCTGGAAGCCCCGACGCCAGCTTAAAGTATTTTGCGTCTGGGCCGCTTATTTGCTCGTTGGATGGAGTACCAGTTTCGCACAACGCTTCTTCCAAATGTGCGATGCGTAAGAGCGAGCTATCACAGATCGAGACGGTATCCTTTGAAAAAAGCGCAGCTTCTTCAAAGTTGGTTTGACCAACCGTAGGATACACCCAACTTCCACCGCTATTGGTCGTGCGCCAGATCGAGCCGTCGGTATCGAGCGCTACCAGGAGATTATCATCCAATGCTGTGATCGAACGTGTATCGATATATGCTTTGGGACCTCCGATAAGCTGCCACGTTGCGCCATGATCGAGCGACCGAAGGGTGCCACTTGAAATGGTTGGGCAGAACACGGCCCGTTTTCCGATGGCGATACTTCCAGCGATCAAGGTTGCCGCTGTACCGCCGCTATAAGCAGTTCTCCAGTTATTTCCGGCATCGGTTGTAACCTGGACCGTTGATGGCCCATTGTCCCATCGGCGTTCTTCATTCGCTAAAAAGGCTCGGTTACCATTACAGGAATCGAACGAGGCACTATAGGTATCGATCGGCGCTAACCCGAGATTTGTCCAGGTAAAACCGCCATCGGCTGAAATACAAAAATGTGGAGGTTGTGGCGGTAACCAACTCGGCGGAGAATAAATACTGACGATATTATTACCAGTCCTTGCTAAAAATATCCCTATGATACCGCTAAGTGTCGTTGTCCATGTTGTGCCACCATCCGAGGAAGTGCGGAATGTACTAGCATCTCCATAGGCTATATTCTGTGCTGAGATCATACAGACCGAACCGCCCCACGTTGATTTCGAAATCTGTGTCCATGTAGCGCCGCCATCCGTTGTTTTGTATATCCCGCCGTTAGCTGGCGATCCGGCTATTGCGACCGCACCGTTCTGATCGTCGAAGAAATCAACATCGCTGATAGCACATGAAGTAAAAGCGGGCAGCGATTGCTTCCAGGTGAGTCCCAGATCGGTACTGTGCCATAAAGAAGCATCGCCAGCCCAAATGCCATTGTGAAAAGACTTGATGACGGAATAAAAGCCTGCTTGTGCTGGTGGACCCGTAAGTTTAGAAGCGACTTTAGTCCATTGGCCATACATCGATGATGACCATGTGATGAGCACAATGGTAGTGAATAGGACTGAACCGGACCAGACGAGACGGTTATGTGACATAGAGGGACTCCTCCAAATTGCGCGGTCACTTCGCTTGCCGCAGACACTAATTTACGAAAGCCTGGAACTCCGCGTTAGGTGCCCCATGTGTTGTGCTCTGGTTCAATAGTGCTTTAATAAGCACCTATGCTTCCGAGCGTGTAGCCGGACTCTTATTATGAATTTTCCAGCTCATTGAAATAGTTTTTGGCGAATATGCATCAATTTGATTAATTATAATGAACATTTGATTAAAATTAAACGAACAAACACAGAAAATGCTACAGAGATTAGAAGCGGCAAATAACAGTGTTCGTATTGTGCACGGCCGAGGTGGTACCAAAGCGATCGGCGTTCTCTACTCGCCATTCTCCACTCTCGTTTGCAATATTCGTATTTTTGCAAGGATAAAATCTGTTCTCCCTGAGGAGCAGCAACGCTGCTCCGTTTGTTTGTAAGGGCCTTGTAAAGTAGATCAATGGTACATCAATTCGACGTAATTATCGTAGGCGCGGGCGGCGCGGGACTTCGGGCCGCCGTTGAAATTCCTTCCGGTTACTCCTGTGCGGTGCTGACTAAAGTGCATCCGCTTCGTTCTCACACCGGTGCAGCGCAGGGCGGCGTGTGCGCGGCACTCGGAAATCTCGAGGAGGATAATCCGGAGTGGCATGCGTTCGATACCGTTAAAGGCTCGGATTACCTCGGTGACCAGGACGCGATCGAAGTGATGTGTAACGATGCGCCTCGTGCCATTGTCGAGTTAGAGCACATGGGCATGCCGTTCTCGCGTACCGATGAAGGCAAGATCGCCCAGCGACGTTTCGGCGGGCATACTCGTCCCTTGGATCCAGACGATCCTGATTCCAAGCGAGTGGCAGTTATGCGTGCTTGCTATTCTGCTGATCGTACCGGCCTCGTAATGCTTCACACGCTTTACGAGAATTGCATTAAGAATAACGTCCGCTTCTTTAGCGAATATTTTGTGACGGAGCTGCTCGTTGAGAATGGCGTTTGCTCGGGGGTCGTCGCAATAGAAATTCTCACCGGCGAAATTCACACCTTCCATGCGAAGGCGGTAATGTTCGCCACCGGCGGTGATGGCCGCATCTGGCGTATCACGTCGAATGCGCACGTTGGTACTGGCGATGGTTTTATGATGGCATACAATGCCGGCCTTCCACTCGAGGATATGGAGTTCATGCAATTCCATCCCACGGGATTATGGAAGCTCGGTATTCTGGTATCCGAGGCGGCCCGTGGTGAAGGTGGTATCCTTCGCAACAAGAGCGGCGAGCGCTTTATGGAGCGTTACGCCCCGACGGTTAAAGATCTCGCACCTCGCGATATGGTATCACGCGCTATCATTCAGGAGATTCGTGAAGGCCGCGGCATTCAAGGTTCGGATGGCACTTCTTACGTCAATCTCGATCTGACGCATCTCGATGCGAAGATCATCAATGAGAAGCTTCCGGAGATCACAGGGTTCGCGCGTACCTATCTTGGGGTCGAGCCAACGAAAGAAGGCGTGCCGATCCAGCCAACAGCGCACTATGCGATGGGTGGAATCCCAACGGATGTCGATGGCCGCGTTCGCCTCGATAATAAGGATGGTATTGTTCGTGGCTTCTATGCCGCTGGCGAATGCGCTTGCGTAAGCGTCCATGGTGCAAATCGCCTTGGTACCAATTCGCTGCTCGATCTTATTGTGTTCGGTCGTCGCGGTGGTAAAGCAATTACGGAATTCTTGAAATCCGGTGCAGAACTGCCGAAGTTAAAGGCGGATGCTGGCGAGTGGACGAAGGCGAAAGTTGCCGAGATCAAGTTTCGCCAGAGTGGCGAAAAACCTGCACCGATCCGTACCGAACTTCAGCAGATCATGATGGACGAGTGCGGTATCTTCCGCGATGCTAAGGGTCTGCAGAAAGCGGCTAATCGTATCGAAAAATTGCGCCAGCAATATAAGAATGTCGTCATCGACGATAAAGGCTTGCAGTTCAACACCGATCTACTGGAGGCGATCGAACTCGGTAACCTGCTCGATACCGCGAAAGTGGTCGTCGCCTGCGCGCTTAATCGTAACGAATCCCGTGGCGGCCATTCTCGTGAAGACTTCCCCGAGCGCGACGATCAGAATTGGATGAAGCATACCTTCGCCTGGAACAATGGTGAGGCCGCACCGAAGATCGATTATCGTCCGGTATCGGTAACGAAGTATAAGCCGAAAAAACGCGTATACTAAGCGTGGAGAGCGTAACGTGGAGAATGGGGAATTGTAAGTGGATCGTTGTTTGCCTGTTGGCATTCTTCTCTCTTCATTCCACATTCTCTACAGCCGTAGCTCAAAATATGCCTCATGAGGCAGGATTCTGGCTCGCGGTGAATGGTCAGATGCCGCTCGGTTCTTCCGATAATATAAATCGCGGCTTCTTTACCAATCCGACGATCGAGCACCTTTATTATAGCTTTGAATCAAATGGGGTGCAGTCGCTTGCGATCTTTGCTGAGCATGTAGGCGAAACGCGTGAATGGTCCGGGATGTGGACGAATCAAGGCTTCAACGGCTCCTCGCACAGCTTTCCGGCGACGGTCAATGAGTCACTCGAAATGACGACGATCGGTCTCGAAACGGTCCGTACTCTCATTAGTGAAAATGGCTTTCGATTGGCAGGAGGATTGGGTCTCGGTTATGGGCTCGGCGATGCGAGTGCCGAAGTAAGAGATACCAGCGGTAACGTATCGAATTTTTCTTCTGCAGCAGTATGGGATGCGTTGCTCATCAGCGTATTCATTCGCGCGAAGTACGCCATCGTTGTGACGCCAAAGTATGAAATAAGTTTGATGCTGGAAGGACGCTATTGGGGCTTTCCTGCGATTGGTCCTGTTTCTTCGGGAGGTACTGCTTATAATGGTCCAGGATTGCGAGCAGTAAATGAACTGGGGTATCTGGCTGGTATTTCGATCGGCTTCTGATCAACTGGCAGTCAGGACGATGCAGCTTTTCCTTTCAGAGTTAAAATAGCCGCATTCGGAACATCGGCTTTCGTTACGTGTAAGAAGCCGAAGGTCAGCGATATTCTGATTTACATGTATTTGTTCGATCATCGAATGATAATCTCCTTCGAGCGCGTTGAAATCCGTTGGGCCGAAGATAAATTCTTTCGATTCGCCGGAATCAGTAAAGAAGAGAATCGTACGAATTTTACCGGCGTGCGAATCGAGGAGGTGAACGAGATAGGCATAAAACCCTAATTGAAATTTATACCGCTCGATTTTGCTGGCAAGGCGTTCTTTATTGGAAGTCGATTCGGTCTTGTAGTCGAGAATGACCCAAGTGTCGGTCTTATCCTTGTAAAGGCGGTCAATAATGCCGAACAATGAATCGCCGCTCGGTAATAAAGTCTGAAGCTGGAATTCGGACCGTGCATCGGTTGCAGTGAGAGCCTCTTTAGATATGTTAGAGGCAAGAAAGGTTGATAGGTGCTTCCTGACCTTCGTTCGTAACGATTTTATTTCTGCGCTCGATCTAATTTCCTGTGAAGCGAGTATAGTTTGAAATTCAGTTTCCAATTTCGCATCATCGAGCGCACCATTGGGTGCAACGTATTGGATTCGATCGAATAATGCATGTACGATGCTCCCAAGTTGATCGGCGGTTGTGATGGCTTTTGGTCGGTCCGACAACCCTAAAAGATGATCGGCATTCTTAGTATCATCCGTGTCATCATCGCTCTCCATTTTAGGGAGCCTTAACACATAGGTAAGATAGTGCTCAGTCGGACAATCTTTAAATCGCAGTAGTTGCGTGGCACTAAATTTATCATCCGAGCCCGGTGGCTCGATCGAGAAAAAGTGATTTGGTAAAGATTCAGCCGCCGCCTCTTGTTTCACAGCGGCTTCGTTTACGATGATATCCGATTCCTTGCGGATCAGCGGGATCGAGAACGAGACCTGCTCGGTGTGGGTGAGCCTTGTTTCGTTATTGTATCGGGATATGGTTTCTGTAATATTGATCGATTCCTGTGTCGCTGAAAGTCCGAACGCTTCGGCAGCCCAGTTAAGCCATGAGTCGGTGCTGGGTGTTTCGGAAAGGGCACACGAGAAGATAAGATGATCGCGCGCACGCGTTGCAGCGACATAAAATACTCTCTGTTCCTCGGCAATGGTCCGCTCTTTGGCTCGTAATCGAATAAGCTCTGCTATAAGTGGTTTTTGCTCGCGCTCCGGAAATGTAATTTGAAGACCAAGTTCTTTGTCGAGTATTCGTTGATGGTCAACTTTAAACTTCTTTTGCAAATAGGGAAGAATCACAATTGGAAATTCGAGTCCTTTTGCAGCATGGACCGTCATAATATTAACGGCACCCAGAGTGTCATTCGCTAATACCGCTTCCGCTTGCGATTCCTGTTCTTCTGTTTCGACCAGGTATTTGATACGTTCGACAAAATCGAAGATACCAGCGAATCCACCTGCGTCGGAAGCACGGGCCTGAGACAAAAATTTATCCAGATTCGCTGCTTTTTGTGCCGCTTGAGGTCCAGCCTTCAGTGTAGCAAAGATGCCTGTTTCCGCATATATTTTCTCGATGAGGAATGAGGTGCTGGTTCTACCAGTAAGCGCAAGATTTTCATCGAGCTGTTTTGCTACTCGCTGTAAATGTGGAACATCGTTCTGAAATACGTAGTCTCGAAACTGCTTCCAAAGGCTCCATGGATCTTCAAGAGAGTGGCGTCTCCCAGCCTTATAACTTGCGATCTGGAATAGCTGGACGTCGCTCACCGCAAAAAAAGGAGAACGAAGAATAGCGGCTAATGCAATATCATCGGTAGGTGATATAAGAAAGTTTAGATAACTTGTAATATCGACGATCTCTTGCTGTTCATAAAAGCCAGCGCCCTTGGAAACAATATAAGGGATGTTCTCACGGCGTAAGGCCCGCTCGAGCATCCATAAGTTGGTACGAGAACGAAGGAGAACGGCGATGTCATTAAGACGGGCCCGGCGCAATCCCTCTTTATCCTCAACCTCATACGTTGTATCCTGAATAATACTTTTTATTTTCCGAGCAATTAGTGCCGATTCACTGGTATCTTCTTCTAATGAGGATTCTCCGTCCTCATCAACATTCGTATTCCGAGTTCGCTTTGGCGCATCCGGACAGATCCATTCGATCCGGCCATTTAAACGAGCGGGTCGGCCGTGTACTAAATCGGAGTAGTCTATTGGTTCAATGCCGAACGTTGTCTCCGCTTGTTGCATGACCGTTCGAAAAAGTCGATTGATTGCAGCCAGTGGAGTGGCTGTCATGCGGAAGGTCTCGTTCAGTCTAATAGGGCCTCGCTCGTTTTCTTCGCTAAGCTCGAGTGTGATCGATTCTTTTAACGCCGTTTCCGTAAGTGATTGCGATACGATCGCATCCATCGTTTGGCGAAAGACTCCGGCGTCCGCATTGCGAAATGTATAGATCGCCTGTTTAGGATCGCCTACAACCGCAAGATTATTCTCAATAGCGAAATTTTTAGTGAGGAGCTTTGCTAATTCGAATTGACTTTCATCCGTATCCTGATACTCATCGATCATGATGAATCGGAACTCGCGGGTTAACTCGTCTCGCACTTCCGATTGTTCGAGCAATTTCCGAAGTTTGAATATCAGATCGTCAAAATCGAGAAGACCGAATTCTGCCTTTGTGGTTTCATACTCATTTAAGACCTCATGGTACAGGCTAAATACCGATCGAAGAAAGTTGAGATACTGCTGATGATAATGTAAGAATTCTTCTTCGCTTGCAGGTATATTCTCAAGGAGCGGGCAAAGTGTATTGAATTGCTTGATAAAGACAGAGATCGCCGGTTTTAGGTCATCGGAAAGTTCATCCAGATTAACACGTTGTGAATGAAGGGTACCTTTTTCGGTAATGAGTTTGTCGCACAGCGCATAGAATGTACGAGCACGATCAAGGAAAGAGTCGGCACTCACGTATTCCTCAAAAAGAGGCAACACTTCTTGCCCTTTTATCCCGGTTTTAAGATTGCTCTTTATTTCGAAGAGGAGCGAACGAACCCAGGAAGTGGAAATAAACTGAAGCGAACGCTCTATCTCGTAACGCCAGGATTGAATGATCTCGGTATCACTTTTCGACAAAAGATCTCTTTGGATACGATCGGTCCTCGCTCGATTTGAAAGAAGCGCGCGAACGAGTTCGGTAATGGCATGACGACCGAGCGTTCGAAAAAGAGTCAGGACTTCGGAGTTCTCTTTTTCATATGCTTCCTCTAAGGTTGAATAAAAGACGGTGCCGATCGCATCCTCGATCATAAGGCGCTGATCCGCTCCGCTTAAAATGCCAAAGGCTGCATCGACATTTGCTTCAACCGGATACGCACGCAAGATGCGTGAGGCAAATCCATGGATGGTCCCGATGAACGCGTTTGGAAGAGAATCGCGAAGGTGCCGAAGACGCATTCGCACTTCTCGATCGGGTGTGTCCTTTAAGCGTTCGGTGACTTCTTTCAGAATACGCGAACGGAGTTCACTTGCCGCATTCTCAGTAAAGGTAATAGCGACTACATTTTTCGTTGCGAGGCCAACGTATCGCTCAAAAAGATTGATATACCGTTCTACAAGCACGCGCGTCTTACCAGAGCCAGCATTAGCCAAAATAGCTAAATGCCGCTCTGTACTGAGGGCTTTTGCTTGTGAAGGGGTTAATTGCATTCCTGAACGAGCGATTTCTCCTATAGAAGAGTTTGAAATATCCGGCTACGCGGTTAGATTCCGCCTAATGATATTATAAATTAGCAGGTCTATATTTCATGGAGTCCACTATCTTTTCCCTTCTTGGTGAATTGATCATGCCGCGGCTGGAGATCGGACGATATACCGACGACCCTGAATATGTGTCTCAGATTCATAGGTTGATCGAAGATCATTTGGTGGGCGGTTTTTGTGTATTTGGTGGCACCATCGAGTCGGTTGTCAACTCGATCGACGAGTTGCAGAATATAGCTCTACGTATCGGTCGTATCCCGCTTATCTTCTCGGCTGATTGTGAATTCGGTTTGCCAATGCGATTAACCGAAGGGGGCACTGAATTTCCAGATGCCATGGCGATCGCAAAAACGGGCGAGCCAGAATTAGCATATGCAGCCGGTCAGGCAATTGCGCGCGAAATGCGAACCCTTGGACTCACCTGGAATTTTGCTCCTGTTGCAGATGTCAATTCAAATCCGAAAAATCCCATCATCAATACACGAGCGTTTGGAGACGATCCGGAAACCGTGCAGGTGTTTGCCGTGGCGTTTATGATGGGATTACAATCAGAAGGCGTGGCGGCGACCGCGAAACATTTTCCAGGGCATGGAGATACATCAGTCGATTCACATCGCGAGCTTCCATTCATCAATAGGAATTGGCGCGAGTTTAATGCAATCGAACTTCCGCCGTTTCAGTCGCTCATCGATGCCGGGGTAATGTCTGTGATGACGGGGCACCTTGCTGCGCCGAAGCTGGCAGAACATTTCGGTAGTAAGCCGGAGACTGCTGGTTATCCTGCAACACTTTCAAAGTCAATCACTACGAATCTTCTTCGCGATTATCTTCACTTTGATGGTATTATTGTTACGGATGCTCTTGAAATGAGAGCGATCGCCGATCATTTTGGTTCGGGTGAAGCGGCAGTACTTGCATTCGAAGCAGGAGCGGATATTCTGCTATTACCAGCAGAGGCACGCATTGCATACGAAGCGTTAGTAGAAGCAGTTCGCTCTGGACGAATTACTGAACAGGAGTGCCGCATACGACACGAGCGACTCCATAAATTTCGACGATCGCTTGCAACGCCAACTACCAATCTTGCGGCGTTCAACGCCATGCAAAGCGATCACCTGAAGCTCGCAAAAGAGATCGCCGATAAAGCGATCGAGTGCCAAGGACAAATTAAGACCCAAGGCGCGAATCTGCTTATCATATGTGATGATCGTCCCCTTGCAAGGAAGAAAGGCGAGAGATTCGAAACATTAATGCAGCCGTTCGTTAAAACGTCGCAGGTGGTCACAGCTTCGAAATGGAATGACTCTGAGCACTCATTTGACGAGAATACGATCATCGCAACGTTTCATCGGGCTCGAGGGTATATTTCGAATGTCGAAACTACTAAAACATTACCAGGCATTGTTGAAGAGATTGGCTCGTCCTTAGAAGGACGGGGGATCATATTAAAGGGATTAATACTCATGGGAAGTCCTTATCTCGACGAAGCTTTTTTATCTCGACCGCAATTTATAATAAAGACGTATAGCGAATCGGCTGCTTCGATCGAAGCGGTAGTGGCCGAAATTCAATCAGTTGAATGACGAACGTAATTACACAGTATCTCGCGCCTCTATCGCTCATCCCTATACTTGTTGCTTGTCAAAGCAAGCAGGTTTCCCAATCGACCGCCCCGAAGCCTGGAATTACAACGGCGCCGATCGATTCTACACTCTTGCCGCCGAATTTTCTCTATAGCTTCTTCATCAGCGGTGGTGGGATCGACGATAAGCCCAGCGATACCTGGACGATCGATACTACCGGCACGATGGCAGTGCATACAACGAAGCGAACGGCCGCTGGAAAATTTCGTACCCTAAATGGGGTGGCAGCTCTCGATCCGCCGGATGCAGATACGCTACGAATGCTTATCCGAATAGGTAAGCTCTATGCGATCGATTCCAACGACGTAACTCAGCAGTGTGCAGGGGACGAACATTACTTCGTCAAAATTGTACCGATCGGTACGAAGACGTTTGCCAATCTATCGTTCGATGCCTGCGCCGCAGACTACAATCTCCTGCTCCAACCACAGCGCAAATACTTCCGAATGCTGATCGACTGGTGGGAGCGCATGCGAGTAAAATACCGGCCCAACGCACCAGAGTAAGGTCGCCAGAAACGAAAAAGGATGTGATACTCACATCCTTTTAATTAAAGCCTAATTCTTCTGGAATTCGGCGAGTGGTTTTCCACCCGGATACTCGAGGCCAAGCTCATTATAAAGATCCGCAAGGTTGCGAGTATTGTAATCTTTGCGAGAAATCTGCTTTCCCGTCTGCGAGAGCCGGTTGAGCTCCTTTACTTTATCTTCCTGGGCGCGCTCAAAGCCTTCCATGAGGGCGCGTTCCATTTTTTCTTTCAGTGATTCTCCCATACGTTAATCGTTGTGTCCCTTCTTCTAAATTGTTGCCCGATCGCCTGGCGGATAAGAGAGTGGAGGACCGTACCGAAGCAATCGCAGGGCTGAGATTATTTGTCGGGCGCGCTAACGAGATTTCCACAACGATGGTTCGCAAATTTCCTAATTGTTAATCAAAGAACATCTTGCCATGTCGACCCTAAATTAAGGAGTAGCGATGCTATATCAGCTCTCATTAAAGAACATCATCGTCATCGCTGTCCTGCAGTTCCAGGTCGGAATCCATCGGCTCGCTCGCGGCTCCGCCCTCGACGCGACCGTCCTTCATCAGGCCGTACTTACGCATCTTCGTATACAGATGCGAACGTTGAATATCGAGTGCTTCGGCCGTTCGACTGATATTCCAATTCTGCTCGCGCAGCTTCTCCTCGATGTAGACGCGTTCCGCGCGCTCCTTAAAATCCTGGAACGTCGTAGCTTGCATTGCAGCATCGAGTGGATGTTCATTCGAGCCGAGAAGAGAATAATGCTCGTGCTCTACGTGCTCCATCCTTCGCCGGTCTGCTGGGGTAAGGATCACACTCTTCGCTAACTCATCGCCGTTCTCGTTCACCGCGGCCTCGTGGCGGATCTCCGGCGTTGCCGCTGCATTCGCTACTTGCTCCGGTACAGAGAACGCCAGACCAAGATGCTCGACATCCTCCACATGCACCGTATCACCCGAGACGAGAATGACGATCCGTTCGATCACATTGCGAAGCTCGCGGATGTTACCCGTAAACGGCAACTGCGTCAAAAGCTTCATCGCCGCATCATCGAACTTGATGGCCTTGCGGTTCATCTCGCCTGCGAATTCTTCCGCAAACGCTCGAACGAGGAGCGGCACATCTTCCCGGCGCTCTCGAAGCGGCGGTACGAAGATCGGGATGACGTTCAGGCGATGATATAGATCTTCGCGGAAGCGACCGTGCCGGATCTCCTCCGGCAAATTCTTATTGGTAGCCGCGAGAATGCGAACGTTCACCGGGATCGGCCGTCCCGTCGAACTGCCGACACGTTCGAGCCGGCCCTCTTCGATCACGCGGAGCATCTTCGCCTGCGCATCGAGCGACATGTCGCCGACCTCATCCAAAAAGAGCGTACCCAGATCGGCCTGCTCGAATTTCCCGATGCGCTGCGTAAGCGCTCCGGTGAACGAGCCCTTCTCATGGCCGAACAACTCACTCTCGATCAGATCTTTAGGTATTGCAGCGCAATTCACTTCCACGAAGGGCTTATCTGCACGCTTCGAGGAGCGGTGGATCGCGCGCGCGACGAGCTCCTTACCAGTACCATTCTCGCCGGTGATGAGCACGCGGGCCTCCGTCGGCGCAACGCGCTCGATGATCGCCCGGATATTCCGCATCCCGGCCGAGGTGCCGAGCATACGCTCCTTGCCCTTCAAGCGCTCGCGCATGATCCGGTTCTCGCTGACGAGCTGCTTCTTCTCGGTCGCGTTGCGGACCAGCAGGAGCAGGCGCTGGCGGTCCGGGGGCTTTTCGAGGAAATCGAAGGCTCCGCGCTTCGTCGCTTCGACGGCCGTCTCGATCGTGCCGTGACCGCTGATCATGATGACCGGTACATCCGGGCGCACTTCCTTCAATTTCTCGAGCGTCTCCAGGCCGTCCATGCCCGGCATCTTGACGTCCAGCAGGATGCAGTCGATCGGCGTCTCCGAGGACTGAGCGAGCTTCAGTCCTTCGAAGCCCGAGTCCGCCGTGGAGACCTGATGCCCTTCGTACTCGAAGATCATCGCCAGGGTATCCCGGATACCTGCTTCGTCGTCGATAATGAGAATATGCGCCATGGATTAAGTGCTACCGTATGTTTTTCTGAACAGAGTATTACAGTCCCGGTTCCGAAGGTGACAATTAAGAATAATCAATCCGGATATAGTAAGGATTGAGGCTGTTCTAATGTCATCCCCGCGAAGGCGGGAATCCTCCCGTTCGTCTGTCGTCCTCCGGACTTTATCCCACAAACTTTCGTCTCGTTCCCAGCCCTAAAGGGCTTCGTTATGCTTCTGTCGTCCTTCGGACTACTGCGTAGCCTGAAGGCTACGGCTACGAATTCAGGGTCGTCTTGCGGTCGCCGTAGCCTGAAGGCCACGGCTACGGATTCAGGGTCGTCTTGCGGTCGCCGTAGCCTAAAGGCCACGGCTACAAATTCTGAATTCACCATTCATCACTCTCCGTTCACCACTTCTCCTCATACACTTTTTCCTCCACGCCGATCTCGGATCTCCATTCCGCATTGCTGCGGCGGTTCATCGGAGGGCGGCCGACGAGTTGGATCGCATCGATGCCGTCGGGTATCGGGCCGGTCAGGTGGTGAGGGAAGAAATCGAGCGGGTAACGGGTGCCGCTATAATTTTTCGGGTACTCGACGCCATCCAGGACGCCGCCCGAAGTATAAAATAATTTGATTTTGTTTTTTGAATTCGTTTCATTAAACACACGGTCCTCCTTTTTTGCGCGTCTGTTCAGCTTGTTTATCGAATGGGCCGAAGTAGAAAGCAAGCCGAGCGGACCTCGGACCGCCCATCCGGCTTCGAGCAAAGGATTGATTTCCTGCGTGAAGATAATGATAGTGAGCGGCACCGCCTCGCGCCACTCCAGCAGGGCGCCCGCGAGCTGCAGCTTATCGTAATAGGTGAACGCTGCGAACTCGAACGAGTTGAGTACGATAACATCGCGATACTGCGCGCGGCGCACCTCTTCCGAATTATCGAGCGAGAGGACGTCCTCGAAGATCGCCGTGCGCGGTGCATCCGTGCAGCGGCCCATCGTGCCGGACGAGAAAGCCATGATCCCGAAGCGAGCAGCGATCTCCGCCTTCTCCTTCGGGCGCTGCATCAGTTCTTCGGCGATCGTCCTGCGCAGGGTTTGCAGGCTTGCATAGCTATTTAAGTAGAGTACTCTGCGCGCATGGTCGCCATGCTTAGCCACCGGATTGCTGCCGGCGGCGAGGTCCATTGCGATGAGTAGCGAGAGCCGAACATTTTGCCGGATATCCGGACACGAAATGATATTGATACCGTGCTCCGTGATCTGAATGAGATTCTCATCTTCCGGATGCGCGAAGCGCGGACCGCTGGTGCGCCAAATAATGCGTGGTAATGACTGTGGCTCGGCGTCCTCGAAGATTGATTCGAGCGTGTATTGCTGATATGGTTGTGTCATGGGAAGACCTCCAGTGAATAGGGGCACCATGGGTGCTGCCCGTATAGGTGCCCATCATTGCACCTATAATCCCCCCCCCCCAAAAAAGACCAAAAAGTTACAAAGAAAATAAAAAAAATGAAGACTTTCAACCATAGCCGGCCCTATGCGCATAAATTACTAATGCTGAATTATGACGCGTTTTATAAGCGTGTACCCATTTGAAATAAGCCTCAGATAGTAGGAGCCACTAGGGATCGAGCTTACTTCGATCGCGGTATTTCTAATATCAGCAGCGGACAAAATAAGCCTGCCAACATCATTGTATAATTCTGCAGAAACCCGCGCAGTAGGAGGCAAAGATTGAACTTGAATTTGTCGATCGACTGGATTAGATGTAATGCAGCTTATTGTAAAGATAGGCTTTCCCTCCATAAACGCGAGGAGCGTGGGATCCCCACAACCGGTAAAGTCGATCTCAACAGAATCCGAAGATGGTAAAGATGTAACAGCACAATCACAATTAAGACGATGCCCCCATAGTGATGCTGTATCCAGATAAACCTTCGTGATTGAAGTCACGAGGAATGTATTGAATGTAATTTGAAGAGTGGGACTCAGCTTATTGCTTGAATCTCCTAGTAGCCAAACATTCAACTTGCCCGGCTCATTTATAGTGTTAAGGCTTTTCCAACCCGAAGACACAGAGTAGTCCAAAATATTAAGAACGTTTGAATCGTATGTAATCGTAAAATGGACAGTGTCTGCTCTAATTAATGAGTCGGTTGCTAAGCGACAAAGAACACCGACAGTGTCTCCCGCTCGAAGAGTCTTTTGTTTGCGGCCATCCAAAAAACTTTCGGATGCCGAATGCTCAATGACTGAAAGAGAATCTAAATTTAGCATCCAAAGCGAACTTACTCCCCTTTGGCCGTCGAACCTTGGAGGATTCGTTAAAATGTAGATCCTTGATCCTTTAATAAAGAACCTTTGATCGAAAACGGCATATCTACTTGGCTGCCCACACATGTATTTCCAATTCACACCTGAATCAGTTGACATGTACAATCCTGAACCAACTTGGGTGAATAGCCGGGTAAAATCACCACGCATACAACCAGAGCTTACAGCGCCGGCGAATATTGCTATATCAATGTTAGACGCTACCGGGAAGGTAAAAAGTTGTTTCCATGAGTTCCATAGATTATCCGATCGCATTACGATACCGCTCCGATCGGCTATCGCGAACTGAGTTTTAGAGTTTGGAATAGCGAGTGGCTGCCAAACTTCCGAGTCCATTATTACAGGCGCCCAATTCTTCCCCCCATCAAAAGTTCGTTGCCAATTACTAGTGGCGCTATTACCGAAATAAACATTTGATACTATGCCAGTGTCTGAAGTATTGAAAGCAAAACCATTATAACCTCCTAAATCAGCGGAAGTTGACGCATTCTGCCAGGTACCGCCTTCGTCCCAGGAAACAAAAAGCTTAGCACTGGAGGCCGAGCCCCAAGTTGCTAAAAACAGACCTTTTGTGGCAGAATTATAATAGATCCCAGCGGCATCTGCTCGTATATTAGTAAGTGGTACCCATGAATCGCCGCCATTTGTCGTCTTATAACACCCTTCCGAAAATGCACCGCCATGTACAGAAAGCCATCCCGTCAAGCTGTCTTTAAAACTAAAGTCCGAGATTTCTCCCGATATCGTGGGATCACTGAGAACTGGATACCACGTGTAACCCCCATCGGTGGTTTTTAAAACTTGGGGTAACGAATTCTGTGAAAGAAATCCGATATGTGGTGACCCGGGCGAATCAATAAAGAATATACTTTTTCCTCCTCCTGATAACGCATCTCGGCCGCCCACGAATGAATATAACTGACGCCATTGAGCCAGCAGTGATCGTGGAATCACAAGCGAGCAAGTAAATAAGATAACTATGAACACTAAGCCGGCAGCTAATCGCTGCCGGCTAAAATGGTGTACTACTTCCTTCCGCATACTTTAAATATCACTCGATGGTCCTCAGAAGGCACATGCGCTCGGATTACGAATCCAAATGAGAAATTCATTCGGGGCTCGCAGACCGTCAGCGCCCAGATTTGATACCATTGTTATCAGACACGGTATATTAGCGGTATGGGCATCATTCCTTGCGATATCAATTGAATCCATAGCGCGTAGGTCGAGCGTCCGCGCTCGACATCGTGGTGCGGCCACAACCGGCGCGGACATACCAAAACGCTCGTGATAATTCTACAATCCGGCGACAAGTTATATCCCCTTCATTAGTGCTTTGCCGTTCTCTTAAGACCCTTCGTCCGGTAGGACACCAGATGCATAGCGAAGGCCTTCAGGCCTGGAAAGGAATAGCCAGAGAGAGCGGAAGTCCGGAGGACGACAGAAACGCCTTGTGAAGAAATCTGTCGTCCTACGGACTATCCCTTAATACTGCCCCAATATTCCAGCCATAAATGGCTTCGCTATACATCTGTCGTCCCTTCGGCAAGCTCAGGGCGGGCACTTTCGGACTCCCGACCTACGCGCTGCCTAAATATTCCAGCCATAAATGGCTTCGCTATGCATCTGCCGTCCTTTCGGACTCGCGACCTACGCGTTCTGGCGGTGTTTTCGCCGCACGATTGGCAGGGTGCCTGCGAGATGATGTCGAGCGGGGACGCTCGACCTACGCTGAAAACAAAGCAGTCCATTCAAGAAAAAAAACGGCCCGTTTAGGCCGTTTTTCTATTATGCGTATTATTAAGAGCCTGGAGGCAAGAATCCAGACGCACATATACAATAATTCGCCGTAAGGTATGGCGGTAAATTATTGTGTGCGTTGCTATTTCCCGTACTGGCAAGCGCGAGTTTGTTCATCGAGGTTAGTGTACCATTACTTGGCGCATAGTTTAGCGCAGCACCGGAGCTATCGACTGCCCAAAACGCACCGGTAGGATTAGAGGTATTGCCATCGTCATCACTCGAGATGGCCAAGTGATTATGAGACGGAATTTGTGCGAGCGATAACGTTACAGTTTCCACTCCACCGGACTGAGCGAATGAATAATTAGAGAGTGTCGCCCCTTGGCCGGAGCCAATGGCTCGTCGTCCTCTCAAATCAGGAATGTTGAATGTTTGTGGGGGCTGCTTCTGCCCGTTGAAGTTTGTACTAAGCACTGCATTTAAGGCTTGATAACTATTTATCCCGAGTGTAGCTCCATTGCAGTTTTTCCAGCCGTCGGGAATCATCTCGAACGCAAATAACGAGACTTGACCAACCCACGGGCTAATTATGGCTGTGGCATCGTTTTGAGAGGGTGGGATACCATTGACACAGATGTAATAATTCAAGGCATAGACGGGCGATCGATTTTCATGCGGTTTCGCGGTGTAATCGGGCATTGTTCCACCCGCTTCCGAGGTCGCTTCCGCGTTCATCTGAACGGTTGATGGAGCATTCGAATAAATCTGAACACCGTTAGCTTCGGTTGCCCATAAATTACCATCGGGTTCATCCGTTGTTCCGGTAGCGGTTGTACACGTAACTGCGTGAGTGTGAGTGGGCATTTCAGCGATTGTCAGTTGCTCCGTCTCTGCGCCTCCTTTATCCCCAAGTTTATAATTGGACAATCCTGAGCCTTGTCCTTGATTGATGGCAGCCCGTCCCTGAAGGTCCGGCAATTGAAACGTTGTTTTTCCGTCTCCGCCATAAGTGGTACCGATCACGTTAAAGAGCGCTTGATAATCCGAAATTTGAACGGTCTGACCCCAGCAGGGCAGCCATCCCGAAGGCTGAGCATTGAATGCGAATAATTCAATAGATCCGAGATATGCGTCGATGGCTGGTTGTGCTGTCACTGGTCCTCGGGGACCGGTTTGCGCCGGGCTGGTCGGATAAATCCCCAAGAGACAGATAATGTAGTTGAGAGCAAGATAGGGAGGAATATTATCATGTTTCTGCCCTCCTCCGACCGATCCAATCGCATTGGATGCTATTGAATCTGGTTGCAATGTGTCTTGATCGCAATATTGTTGGAGTTGACCGGTGGGATCGGCTGCCCAAATGGCATCGCTGGGGCTGGAAGTATTTCCCGTTGGAGCTGCGGCAGGAATATGATTGTGTGCTGGAATTTGATTCATAGCGAGAGTAACCGATTCTACCCCAGCCGTATTTCCAAGCGCGTAACTGGAGAGCCCGCTACCTTGTCCGGTTCCAATCGCAGCTCGGCCGCGTAAATCCGGGACTCCGAAAGTCCGAATGCCGTCACCGCCAAACTGAGTGCCTATTAATTGAAATAAAGGTTCATTCTCAGAGATGGAGAGCAATTGTCCATTACATAAGGCCCAGTTTTGGGGCACATAACTTCCGGCGAATAAAATAACCTGACCGAGATAGAAATCCATGATGCGAGCTTCCTTCCTAGTGGATGTGGTCCTACATTTTCATCGAAACCGTCATGCGACTGTAGCAACAGCAACTCCGATAACTCTGCAGGACTAACTGAATAAAGAACGGCGAAAATTCTTATTGCAAAGATACAATACGGAAAGTCTTATGCAGAGAAAATGTTTATTCTTATTATAATCATAATATAGCCAAATATCCTCCAAAAGGAGTCTGCGGTCAGATATCGACCTAACCGTTCGCATTTGCGTGGGAAAAAGTTACATCCCTAACTTTAAAACCACTTATATTTGTAATGGATCTTTCCAGAATAAAGTCTGGATAAGTTCTGATCGTTCTGTCTCCTTTTATTATTGAATTATGAAATCGTCTTTTTCGATCGTATTTGTCTTGCTGTTGGCTACAACATCGTTCTCACAAACCCGTCAGACGAAACTTTATATTGATGATGGCACTGGCAATCTGATACAGTTGTCGAACGCCAGTGGCAGCCTTTCCATTAATGGCAGTGCTGCGATCAATTCGCTGTTGCCAAGTCAAACTGGGAATTCCGGTCTTTTTCTTATGACGGATGGCTCGAACGTCAGTTGGTCGGCCGGCGGCGGCGGTGGAGTATCCTCGTTCTCCAGTGGAAATCTTTCCCCACTATTTACAACCTCGGTCGCCACTCCATCGACGACTCCCGCGTTAAGCTTTACGCTAAGCACAGCGGCGGCACATACGTTCTTCGGCAATTTTACGGGATCGACAGGAGCGCCGTCCTACAGTTCTCCAACTCTGGCATCGGCTGATTTTGCAAACCAGGGCACGACGACCACGGTATTGCACGGCAATGCGTCTGGCACTCCCTCGTGGGGAGCTGTTAGCCTGGCGAACGATGTCTCGGGCAACCTTGGCGTGTCGCATTTAAACGGTGGGACGGGCGCTTCTTCCTCCACCTTTTGGCGTGGGGACGGCACCTGGGCAACACCCAGCGGTGGCGGAGGGGGAGCAACACTGGATTTAGAAGCAGACGTTACCGGAGGAACTGCGCAAACGGTTACTCAGAGTACTTCTGCCCCTGTCGTTGTGACGTTCAATAATACGGTTACCAGCCCGACTGTCGGCAGTTGGAGTGGTGGCACCGGGACCTATACCACCGGTGCATCGGGCACTTATTTAATTACCTTTTCGGCGTGCGCGTCCGGAAGTACCGCAACTCCTCTGTATCCCTCTATTGTAACCGGTAGTCATGGTACGTTTTTCGGACCAGCAAGTGCTTCAACCAACATACCAACTCCTATCAATAGAGGGACCGTTACGGCGGTTGTTTCTTTAGGTAGTTCCGAGAATGTTATTTTTAAGGTATCTAATAGCAACTCGGGGACTGCTGCGAGCGTAACGACAGACGGGACTACCCGTGTGAGTGTTACAAAGCTAAATTAGCGTGTAGGGTCGAGCGTCCTTCAGCAAGCTCTCGCTCGACCTACCCGATTTACGCTTTATCTTCCAAAGTCTTCTTCATCTCGTCGATGACCGCGACTTCTTCGGGTTCTTCGAAGCCAAAGCTCGAGCGGCGTTGCGAGGTGTAGATTCCGGAGTGTCCGGCGAGCATATATCCGACGAAGTTTACGAGGATGAACGGAATGGCGTAGGTCGGACCGAAAATTTCAATACCCATGATCGTAGCGGCAATCGGCGTCTTCGATGCCGAGGCAAAGACCGCAACAAATCCGATGGCGCCGAGCACTGCGGGGTCCATATTGAGCATCGGAGCCAGTGTACTTCCCAACAGCGCACCGATAACGAATAACGGGAAGACGTCGCCGCCGCGAAATCCAAATCCGAGCGTGAGCGAAGTAAAGAGAATTTTTAGTGCCCAGGCATACGAAGGAAAGATCGCCCCGCTGGTAGCTCCATGAACGAACCCATTGCTAAGCCCGAGGTAGCGGTCGTCTCGAACGATCAGGTAGAGCGCTATAATGATAACTCCACCGATCGCTGGGCGAAGATATACATTCGGAATTAGCTGTTGCGAACGCCTGGCGATCCAGTGGGTGAGTTCGGTAAAGATGACCGCCGCATACGCAAACGCGATCGTTGCAAGCAGCAGCTTCCCGATGAGCCAGATATCGACAACGAGGATATTGGGCGCTAAATACGAATCGTTAACCGGTGCCAATGCGTGGCCGATCATCGCGGCAGCAATAGCGGAAGCAACACACGCGATAGCCGATGCAAACTTTATCTCGCCGCGGGAAATAACTTCCATCCCAAAGATCGCCGCCGCGACCGGCGTACCGAAGATGGCGCTGAATCCGCCGCTGATGCCGGCCATCATCATCATTTGCGCATCACGCCGTGCAAGCTTTAGCGTTCGGGCAAGCTTCGAAGCGATCGCTCCACCGATTTGAACGCCGGTCGCTTCACGTCCGGCGGAGCCGCCAAAGAGATGTGCGAGCAGCGTGGCGATAAGCACGAGCGGTCCCATTCGAAAAAGAACGCGCCCGTGAAATTCAAGCACTTCATCGATGATAAGATCGCTGCCTTGTTCGCTACCGCGACCGAATTGCTTATAGAGCCAGCCCGTCGCAACGCCCGCAAGCGGAAGAAAGGAGATGATCCATAAATTGAAAATTCGAAAATCGGTTACCCAGCGCAGACCGATGATAAATGCGGAGATCACAATGCCGCAAAAAATACCGACGATCGAACCTAAGATCAGCCACCGAAGTGTGAACCGTATGAGGTAGCCGTATTCCTCGTAGATCTCGTTTTTTTTGATCGCTCCGATGAAATCGTACATTATAGATGAGACGCCTCACGACAAAGTGAGGGGGGTGGTGTGAGCATTCCAAAACCCTTGCCTAAGGGAAGCAAAAAGGTCTGATATTGACGAACGGATCAGCTTTTGTTAACGTGATTTTGGGGATTAATAAGTCCAAAATACTTGAAAATCAGCGTGCAAAAGAAGGTTTGCCCACAAAAAGCTATTTTTAATACCTCAGCACTTGCTTTTTGCTGAGTTTTATTGTATGTTTGACGTGTGACTTGCTGAACGACTGCCACGTTCGGTGTCCTTAATAGAGAGTTTAGTTTAGGTAATTAGTTTAGTTTACGGCCGAACTGACGGCTTTGCCCAGCGTCCGTTCTGCCCCCAGTTTGCCAAAATCTATGTTTGGAAGAGCGGAAGTTTCCACCGGACGCTTGTTCGCGGAAATTGCATCATTACTCACTGCGCTCGTCGCCTTATCGGCGATCGTGCTGCGGTAACTCAGTCGCTCGCGGTGTCGCGCGACGTCGCTGAGAGAATACCCCATAATTTACGAACGAGAGAGTCGATATTATCGCCGGAGACGGCGCTGATAACGAGCGGCTTTTGCTTATCGATTGTTAGGCGTCGCGCAGCTGCGATGTCGTCCTCGCTCATCGCATCCGATTTTGTGATCGCGATGATGCGCGGCTTCACAAGCAGCGACGGATTATAATTTTTGAGCTCCTCTTTCAGGACCTTGTACGCCTCGCGCGGAGCAGGTTCTGCTTGTGTGCCATCGAGCATAAAAAGCAGCACGCGGCTTCGCTCGATGTGACGCAGGAATTGCAGCCCGAGGCCGCGGCCTTCGCTTGCGCCTTCAATAAGACCCGGAATATCGGCAACGACGAAGGACTTGTGTTCTTCCGGCGCCTGCACAATGCCGAGGTTTGGCTGAAGCGTCGTAAACGGATAATCCGCGATCTTCGGACGCGCTGCAGAGATACGAGAGATCAGCGTCGATTTTCCCGCATTCGGGAAGCCGACCAGCGCGACATCGGCGAGCAGTTTCAATTCGAGTTCAACATCGAATGCTTCGCCGGGTTTGCCATTCGTTTGTTTACGCGGTGCCTGGTTCGTCGCCGTTTTAAATTCTGAGTTGCCGAGGCCGCCTTTGCCGCCGCGAGCGATAAGCACGCGCTCGTGGGGTATGGTTAGGTCTGCCAGCGTTTTGCCGCTTTCGAGATCGCGCACGATCGTCCCGACCGGTACACGCACGATCGCATCATTGCCGCTGCGTCCCGTCCGATTACTGCCTTCGCCATTCGCTCCATTTTCTGCTTTATGAAGTCGGCGATACCGAAAATCGAGCAGCGTCCCTAACTCGGGATCGGCTTCGAAATAGATGCTGCCACCATGGCCGCCATTACCGCCATCGGGACCACCCTTGGGCACATATTTCTCGCGTCGCCACGAGATAATACCGTTGCCGCCGCTGCCGGCTTCAATACGGATTTTAGCTTGATCAATGAAAACCAAGATTTACTGGATTTAAAGGATGGTAAGGATTGATTTTCGGATTTTGATGGACCCTAAACCAATGAAAAAAAGAAAAAGGATCGCAGGACTAACGCTGCTCTTGAACGTTTACGTATGAGCCATGTGCACGATTATTAAATATTCGCTTGAATTCAAGACTCATTGCTCCAAAGTTGATGAGCAGTCCGGTCGAAAGATCGTACGCTTCCAGATAGTTCTTTGCTTGTGCTAAGTGCACGTCTTCCAACCGTACAACAGCTTTTAACTCTACGGAAACGCTATTCTCGACAAGAAAGTCAACTCTTCTTTGGCCTATCTTAATACCGTCGTAGTATATCGGCATTTCGAATTCGTGCACGAATACTAAATTCGCTTTGCTAAATTCGATCTGTAGCGCGGTATGATAAATCGCTTCCGGAAATCCGTTGCCTAATTTTGAATGCACTTTCATAGCACATCCAATGATCTTGTGCGTCAACTCACCATTCTTTAGTACCATAGGAAGACCGTTAATAAGCTCCACAAAAATACGGCTTATAGAAGGCTAGTTTACCTCAAAATCTTTTATACCTTTAAAAAATAATCTTAATCATCCCTAAAATCACTGAGCATCCTTTAAAAATCAATCCTTATCATCCTTTAAATCCAGTAATCCCTGGTCAGAAGTTGGCCCTCACCTCTGCTCTCGCATTATGGATCGTCACCCGCTCTCCGGCAGTACCAAAGACGTCACCGGCTTCATTGCGGCCGTCGTAGGAGAGCGTGGCTACAATGCCAGCCCCGAATTGATAATCGAGCGCCAGCCGCCAAAGCCATGTGATGCCGAGCGAGCGGCCTTGGGTAAGAGCATAGGGGAGAATCAGAAAATCGCTGGGGGTTTGGAAGAGTGTGAGTTCATCGCGCTCGAGTTCAGCACGAAGCCGTGCGCGCGTTTCGAGAGCGTAGCTCGAACGCAGAGTCACGGCATCTGCAAAGGCTGATAGCTCCGGAGAAAAACTATGTTCGATGGCATTCGATAATTCTATCTTCGCACCATAGTCGAAGCGAGACCCGAGGGGATGATAGGACCACTCGGTGGTGCCATCGAGCGAAGAAGTATTATGCGGACGATTGACCGAGAGGGTGTCCGACGTAGAACGATCGATTGTTGCGAGGAGCGTTGTTTCGTTGGAGACTTCCTGCCAGGGACGAAAGCGCCCACGAATGGATCGCTCTGCCTGATAGACGTGCTCGAGTCCCGTATTGTATTGCGATGCCGATTGCCGCTCCAGATAATGCAGACGATACGACTCATTCGGATCGTTCTCGAGAATGTTGAAGTCCTGGCCGACCTCCATCAATCCGTTTATGGTCGTCGAGTCGTTTCTGAAATGAGAGAGCCGAAAAAAATAGATGTCGTTGGGATTAGGATCGCTGCTGGTCTCTTCCAATCGCAGATAGGATTCGCTGGAAATATTGCCGAGAGCAGATTCTACCCAGGTGGTCGGTTTTTGCAACCCGAATAATTCGCGGGGCTGCAAGTGCAGGCGAAACGTCGACCGAAGATTAGTGGTCGGAAATAATTGTTCGGTTGGTAACGAGAGTAATATGTAATCTGCCTGATCGGAGTAGCGTGCCGGGGCGAACTCGTTTGGGTCGGCCTTGCCATTATGATTGAGATCGCCCAGGTAATAATAGGCTCCGAGTCCAGCCGGTACCGGCAAGAATATTCGTTCTAATTGCGCTGCTCGCTGATTTGAAATTTCGTACAGGGCTTGGGCATCGAGGCCACGAGTTGGCGAAGAGTATCGTGGCTCGAAGCGAAGAAGCAATGTTGATTGGTTGCCGCCATTCTGCACGAACGAAGTAGAATCAGAATAATGCTTATCGCGCACCGTAAGATCGACGTTAGAGCTAAAGCCTCCCAGGTTGAGCAAGCCGAGCGTGAACCGGCTCGTGTTGGCCTGGCTGATGCGAGCGAGCGTTCCGTTTCGCGCACTGTCTTCCGTTCGAATATCATACTGCCCCGTGAGCGTAATGCGATTCCATAATTGCAGCGTCGCAAAGGGGCCCGCCGTTCGATAAGCGAAGCTATGCAGTGTTAGTGAATCGCTGGGAAGCTGCGGCAATTCGAATGGAGTGGTATGTTTCGATTCTTCGCCGTATCGCATTCCGAGTGTGAGTGCGTTCGAAGATAGTCGAACGGTTTTTGCCACCTCGGCCGAAAGCCGATTCCATAGCGCTTGTTCGTGCGTGGAAGAATCCTGAGTTGGCATACGTTCGATCGAGAATAGTGCGTGTGGCACGAACGTAGAATCTTCGATCAGCTCGGCGATTCCGAACGCACGCTCGGAGGAAAATTCTAATGTCGATTCATTGAGCGATCCATATCCTCCTTCCAATCGCAGTGCGGATAACGGTCGTAGCACTACGGTTGCTTCGCGGCTCAACTCGCTCGTTGCGGGCGTAATGCCACCAATAGAGATCGGTTGAAGATTATCATTGCCATAGCGTCGTTCGAACTCCACATCCTGAATTCGGTCTACCGGAGTGAATTGCGAACCAATGTTGCGTTGTACGGCGCGAAATTCCGTTCGGCCAAGTATGGGCAGTGTATCGGCGAAGAGAGCGCCGAAACGATAAGCATTTCCTGTAATAGAGGGTATCGCTGCAAAACGATTGGGGTCGAGCGAGCTCGACGCGAATTCGCCGGTGATCCCAAGGCTATGTGTGAGGCGAAGGTTACTGCTCACGGCCATTACCTGATGCAGTTGGGGTAATGCGAGAAAGGCGAGCGTATCGTAGTCACCCAGCCCCGGACCAACATATTGAAACTGGCCGATGGCAAGGCGCGTGTAGGCGCCTTTGTTTTGCCCGGCATATCCAAAGGAGACGTTGTATAACGCATTGATAGAATCGAGCGGAGCATAGCGATAGTATATCGCATGCGTGCCGCCGATCGCCGTATCGGCTCTCACGTAGCTTCCTTGAGCGATACCACTTGCATTTACACCAGCATAGGTCACCGCCGACTTACTGGCATTAGCGGGATTGGCGCCGGCCCGAGAAAGAATTGCTCGATCGCTATCAGAAATGGTAAGATCGAGCGGGGCATCCTGATTATCGCCTTCGCGTAAATAGGTAGCCGAAACCTGAATGGCGCCGTCCAGTAGTTCGGCTTTGCCATTTGTTGCAAAGAGCGAACGACTGTATTGCTGATCGGAATATTGAAAATCGATTGTAATGCGAGAGTCATTCGTGATCAATCTCCGTGGTTGAAACGTGATCTCGCCAAGGGCATAGTCAATGATGTAATCGTTCTTTTCACCTCTCGTTTGTAAGGCACCATCGACATAAACGTGCTCCGTGCCGGCAACGATAATGATCGCTCGCTCGCCATTCTTGCCGGTCAAACGATAAGGGCCCTGATACGCCTCTTGTCCTTGAAAGGTATTGGTAGTGAATTGCCCTCGGGGTGAAGCACCGGCGATCGTTAACGCTCCCTGATCGAACTGCGCTGTTGCTTCGGCACCAATTAATTTGCGTGAAATAACTTCGAACGTACTCTGATTGAATACTTTGAACGCATCTTCAGGGCCGCTCGTAATTCCCATCGGCGCTGGAGATTGATACTGAATAGCGTGGTCGCCCCAATGCGTGGGATCGGTCGGTGAGTTCAGATCGAGATAAAAATCGCCAAGTGTAGAGGTAAAATGCTCGCCAGCTTTTATCCGGATGAATACCTTATCGATCTCATTGAGCGTTTGCGTTGTACCTTCGGGTTGAATAGGAGTTTGCTCCTCCGTAAGCGCACCGGTGATATTAACGTCGCGTGCAACGTCGCCGGAAAACTGGAGATTGAATCCACTGGTAAGTCCCAGGTCACGGTTCGACCCCAATTGGAATCCACGACTGATAGAACCAGACTTCTGAAAATTGCTAAGAATATCGCCTCGATCTGTTTCCGGTGCGGTTTGCGCGATCTGTTCGACTCCGTGGGCTTTGGACGTGTCGAGCAGCGCGCGCAACGAATCGCTCAGCTTTGGTGCTTCGAGTTCGCTTCGGCTATAACTGGTCTTGAGGGATAGCGGAAGCGCATAATAGCTTAGATCCAGCTTATGTGTGACGCCGGGCGTTGCGTTAAGTGGGAAGAGAAGCGTCCGGGATTCCAAGCCAATAATAATCCTCCGATTTGCTGTATCGATAGAGAAATCGCGTGGTGAAAGATAAAATGAGGAGTCGACTTGTATTCGGAGCGTCGAGAAGTCGGGGAAATTATCTGCGAGAGCTATTACGCTATCTGTCGCCGATCGTAGTGTGAAGGGAAACGAACGTTGCTGTGCGTCCACTAAGGAAGGCAAGAGGAGAAGCACGATGGCCCAGCAGGCGAGGCGACCCGAGCGATTAACGGCGTCCTTCAATGACGACGACAAATTCACCCTTAAAGGGATGCGCTTTGAACAGGTCACGTAACGTTAAGAGTGTCCCACGTGCAACCCGTTCCTTAGGGAGCGAAAGATCCATGGCAACGCAGGCACGGCGCTTTTCTCCGAAGCCTTGAACGAGATCGTCCAGTAATTGGGCGAGGCGGTAGGGGGCTTCGAGCAAGACAATGGTCTCCAGCCGTTCGGCCAGCTTTTTCGCAGCCCGCTTTCGCTCCATTTTTTCACGGGGCAGCATACCGGCAAAGTAAAACGTGTCGGACTTAAACCCGCTAACGACCAACGCCGCAAGCACGCTCGATGCGCCGGGCAGCGGCGTAACCTCGATGCCTTCATCGATGGCACGCCGTACTAAGCGTTGGCCCGGATCGGCGACGAGCGGTGTTCCGGCGTCGGAGATGAGAGCCACGTTCTTTCCGGAGCGCAACATTTCGAGGGCTTCATCGGTGGACGCTGCTTCGTTATGTTCGTTGACTGGCAGCAGTGGTTTTTCGATCGTTAGATCGTGAAGCAGCCGCCGGGCTGGTTTCAGGTCTTCGCAGGCAATAGCATCGACAGCTTTTAAAACGTCGATCGCTCGAAGTGTTATATCGCGAGAGTCTCCGATCGGGACAGAGACGACGGAAAGCTTGCCTTTCATCGGTTATAACTGCTTGCTCTTCATTTATATTGTTTTCTCCGCATTGGCCTTGCGATACTCGTTCAGGAAGAGCAGGATCACGCCGGTCATAGGCACGGCGATAAGGAGTCCCACAAATCCGAAGAAGAACCCGAATACGAGCAATGCAAGGATCATGAGTATGGGAGGCACGCCAATACCCGGCCCGATAATGCGGGGACCAATGATGTAAACTTCCAGCAAATGAAGTCCGGCAATAACGAGGACGCCGCTAACGATCACACCGACATTCAATTCCATAGTAAGAAAGATCACGAGCTCGACGATGAACGCGCTAAAGATCATTCCGACAATGGGTATGAGATCGGAGACGGCGAGAATAACACCGAGAAGACCGGAATACGGAATACCTAAGATCGTGTAAGCGATCGCGCCGAGAATGCCAATGATAACGGCCACCGTGGCCTGGCCGCGAACGTAGCCATAGACGACCCGGTCGACATCTGTTACGATCTGCATTCGTCGTGCCGGGTCTTTCGAAGGGAAGAGGCCGTTAATAAGCGGCAGAAGCTTCGGCCAGTCCTTCATAAAATAGAACATCGCGACCGGTACGATGATGAGGTTCAGGGTTCGCTCCAAAATTCTTGGAAGGCTCGTGATCACCTGAACGACGAGCGAAGGACCGACAGACAAGATCTTCCTTATTTCCGGGGTAGCCTGTTTGATGACGAACTGATCGACGAACGCAACAGGCAGCCCCAAGGAGACGAGGAGCTTTCGCAAATGCCATTGGTCCAGCGAATTCGCATTTAGTTTTACAAAGACGCTGATGCGCTCGATGAATGCTTTCGTCTGGTCGACCAGGCCGGGAAGGAAGATCCATCCGAGCGCGAATAGTATTCCGCAGAACAGAACTACTATTGCAAGAGAGCTCCATGTTCGACTGACCCTCTGCTTCTCTTCCAGAAGATTGACGAGAGGATTGAACAGATACGCCAGCACGGCACCGATAATAAATGGTACCAATAATCCGGAAAGGGTAATAACGAACCACAATCCGAAGAGCACGAAGCCGGCGGTCATCAATTTGCGGGCGGCTCGATACTCACGAAACGGCGCGAGTATGACGTAAAGCACGAATGCTGCGACGAAGGGATTGAGGATCGGCTGGACCGTCCAGGCTAAGGCCAGAAGGGCAATACTGCCGACGGCGAGCGCCACACCGTCGAAGCGCTGCATGAACCGCTTGGCGTCCGCTGCTTCTTCGACGCTGATCGTCGTAAGCGGAGAAATGATCGTACTCTCGGTGGTCTCAGCCATTCTTGGGAAAGGGCGATTATAGTCTCGGTTTCTTTTCTCCGTTCAACATCCAATCGTTGCTGGGAGACTTTGGCCGTATGCCGGTTCGATTCCGTTCTTCCGGAGGCTTATGACGAACGATGCGGTCGAACGCAATAAATCCGAGTATCACCAATATCAAATAGACTGTATTCACAGTATGCGAAAATACAAATGAAAAGCCCCTGCACTTTGCAGGGGCCTTTTTAATTCACATCTATCTTTCCCGTTTATTGGTCGTCATCCTCGACGGTTACCGGGGCATTGAGGATGCTCGCCAACGTTCTCGATTGCGTTACGAGTTTATCGACGGCCGGTGTACGGCGTGCGGCAATATCCTCATAACTGGTAGGCTCTAATGCCGGTGACAGCACTTCGAGTTGGACCTGCGCCGTACCACGCTCCGTCATGCCGATCCGTTCGGCGGCGGCATAACTTAAGTCGATGATGCGGCCATGGGAGAACGGCCCGCGGTCGGTGATCTCGACGATACAGGACTTGTCGTTCTCGAGGTTCGTCACACGGACTTTCGTCCCAAAGGGAAGTGTTCGGTGAGCGGCCATCATTGCATGCGTATTGAAACGTACACCGCTGGCGGTTCGACGATGATTGAACTGGCGTCCGTACCACGATGCAACACCATGCATCGAGTGGGTGGGCCGGAGATTCATCGAGCGATCGGCGCCATGATGACGGTGACGGAGCTTTCCAGAGTGATGGTGATGGAGTTTACCACTCTGGTGCTTGGATGCTCTCTTTACTTTGACCGCGCCATGATGCGTTCGGGCCGTGCTTACTTTCTTGGCGAAGGCCGTCGTAACGTTCGCCCCCAAGGAGATAAGACCGGAGATCCCGAAAAAGATCGTAGCTACGGCGACACGTAAAGCCGAGCGTACCCGCTGACGCAACTTCTCTTCCGCGCTGATAACGATGCGCGCAGTACCGACGGCTTGGGCCGTCACAAGTTGCGCAGCTTTCTGGATCGCTTTGCCGGACTCGGTGAGATTGCGGCTGGCCTGAGTGCTCACGCTTGTGGCGTGGTCCTTCATGCTGGCGATCCACTGCTGGTGAGGAGTCGGACTGGGCGTCCGATGGTCCCTATCTGCAAGTAGCATGGCGCCCTATACGATGAGAGGTGTTTAATGGTTCGCAGCTGAGCTTTGCCTATAGACAGGTGGGGAATTATGGGGAAAATATAATACGTGATCGTTGAATGCGATCAAATTTAAGCGCTTTCTAAAAGATAAAAGCGATCGTAAAACCGATGACCACACCGATGGCTGCCACCCAGTTGAAGTTCTTGCGCTTCGGTTCAATCCCTGCTTCTCGAAGGAGTGCAAAGATGCTCCATCGCTGAAGATCGGGGTAATGTTCGTCCATCGACCAGCGGAGAATGAAGTAACGTAATCGCTGCGTCGAGGTGAAGAACCACATAATGTACGCTGCAATAGCGGCGGCAACCCCACAGGTTGTACCAACGATAAAGATCAACGCGGCTTTCGTCATGCTGAGCAGGATGCGGTAGCGAAGCCAATCGCGCTCGAAATCCTCGGTGCGATAAAAGCCATGCTTGTTCTGATGGAAGGATAGGCGCACGACGAAGATGGAAAGGATCGCATCGACGGTGGCCATGGCTAACAGGAAAAAGAGAACACCAACCGGCGGATACCGCAGATCTTTCATCAGGTAAAAGCTGATCATCACCAGCACGAACGCGATGACCGAATAATCGCTTTGCCAGATCTGTATAATGAGGCGTGTCGTCTTCTTCGATTTCCCCAGTTCGACGATCTTACGGAAACGGTCGAAGCGGCGGCTTCGACGCTTTTGTCGTATCGCGGGTGATGGAGGAAGTACCGCTGCCCCATTGGTAGAGGAATGAATGGCAGTATCTATCGTCGAGGCCAGCCCGCTTTTCTGAATCTCTTTACGTGTTTCGATATCGCGCTCTAATTGCTCAACGGCTTCCTCTCTCAGCCCTTCCTTAGGGACTGGGGTATTCGCTTCCTCGGCGTCCTGTTCGTCCGAGAGGTCTTCATCGCCAGGTAAGATCGTGGTACGTAGTTTCACTGCCAGAGTGGCCATTTTATCCTATGACCATAGTTTCTACAGCATATCGGGTTCAACGGATGTGCCAAAAGGAAGAAACATTCTAGAGACAGACTCTTAATAATGGGCAAATATAGACCGAATAAGGATTGGCAAATAAAAAGGCCCGAGGAGTCCTCGGGCCTTTTGCGGAAAGCTTATTAAGCTTAGAAATTCAAGGTCAGCTTTGGCGAGACCATTACGTAATCCTTCCACTCCCACGGATACGGGTCGCGGCCAACAATGGTCGAGTACTTCGCCTCGAGTTGGAGCCACGGGAAGAGCTTCACCCACGCATCGGTCAGCAGGGTATTCGAGTACTGAACGCTGACGCCATACTCGTCTCCCGATTCACCCGTATGAATGTAGCCAAGTTTCACGAATGGATCGAAGAAGTTATAACGATCCCACATGAATACATCCTGATTTGTTGTTGGATTCTTCGGATCTGATCCGATCGAAACCGGTTGGATCGAATGCATACCTCCGCCCAACTGGACGTAAGCACCGCGCAATACCTGGTCCGGCATACGGTATGATAAGTAGCCATGCGTTGAAAGAGCCAGGTAATAAATGAACGGTCGTACCGGGCTGTTCGCTGGTCCCGGATCGAGCGATCCGTCGGATGGCGGCGGATAGCCAAAGTAGGTGCGGTATTGCTCTTGTCCCGCATAGGCCGGGAAGCTATTGAACGACGGCGTGAAGGCGTTGCGGAATTCCAGGCCAAAGTGGAGCTTACCCGACTGTTCGGCAAGAAGACCTAGGTCCTGCTTGATCTCTGCCGAAAAAGCCATTGCACCGGCAAGCTTGCGCTCGCGGATCTGCAAGCCCTGCGAGATCGTGAATGGATCGACACCCGACTGACCCAGCGGCCACTCGATGCCAAGACGGAAGTCGGTCGTGCCGCGGCGGATGAGGCCGTACGTGCCGATGGTACCGGGTAGCCAGAATGGATACCCGATGTAATCATCGCCAACGTTGATACCGAATCCAAATCCCGACTTAAAGATGATGTCGCCGCCAAAGAGCGAAGCGTCCATCATTACAAACTGTACCTTCTGCTGTACCGGCTCTGTCGATATCAGCGTGTATTCGTAACCTTGGCGTGAATTGATCCTCTCATATAGGTCAGTACCGAGGATGCGGCGAATATTAGGCTCACCATACAGGCCAACCTGTTCGATCACGACGCGGAGCAATGCCATATCGTTATCGGGACCTGTCGGTGGCTTTTGCGTTACGCTGAGCTCGGCAACCGAGTTCGGCGAAATGTGGTAACCACCTTTACGCAGGGCACTGATAACGCGCGAACGGATCGTGCGGTCCGTGATGATCCACTGGATGAGTTCGTTCTGGCGCGCCGTATCGATCGATTCGATCGAAGAGAGGATCGCCCGAAGCGTCTGCTCTTCAGCGCGTGCCGTCCGCAGCGAATCCTGCCAATTCATTTGGGTCGGCTGCGGCTGCTGATTGCCTTGCTGAGCAAGCGCGGGGCTGGTTATTGCCAGAGCGCTCAGTACTAAGAGGGCGAACGTCATCGCCGTCCGAGTCGATAGTCGTGTCATGTGATGTCTGATAGTCATATCTGTGAGTTGTGCTCTGGATTAGAAGTACAAGCGTGGGGTAATTTCAAAGAAGTACGGTGGCTCGTAAGGCTTTGCCTCACGAACGAGCGGTGCCGTGTAGCTGGCTTCGAGGCGCAGATGATCGGGTACCAGTTCTAACCATCCACCAAACGTAAAGAGGTGGTCGTATTGGAAGTTGAGTCCGAACTTGTTCGAACGGTGGTTCACGTACTCGATAGCAACATGCGGAGTGAACGGTGTCGATACGCTCGATTTACCGCCGTAAGAAAGGTCCTGCATCGTACCACCTTGGCCCGCGCCATAACCGAACGCCGTAGCCTCACTGTCGTTGGACGGGATCCAGCTCAGCTTTACCGTGTGGACACCGATACCAGCCGAGAACTGCATAAAGTTTGCCGGGTCGAGCTGGACGATGAACGGAATATAAAGCTGGCCAATAAAGGTCGAACGATAGAACGTGCGGTTGGCCGGTACTGCTAAGTTATTCGGCGAAGTACCACCCGCTCCATTATAGATAATGGAAGAGTTACTACCGCCGGCCGGAAATACCGAGAAGTTAAAGGCGAGCGGCATATTGAATGCGCTGAAGAAGTCGATACCTGCGAAGTACGCAGAAACTGATCCGCCCCACGTGCCCGAAAGCTTACGTGGTTCGAAGATCGCATGATTGACGTCACCAAGCCCAAAGTTCGGCATATCGAGACCGATCGCAAAATCGCTTTCGGTACCGATCTGATTCTTCATGTTAAGCCATACACTTGCTTCGCCGCTCGACCAGAACGGAAGCCCGACTTCCGGATTCCCGATCTTGAAGAGCAATTCGTTCTGACGCGAAAGATTGACGCCCAAATGATCGATCGACAGATCGACCGTCTTCTGGTAGCGGAAGGCACGGGAGTTAAGCTGTTCGTTCGAGATCACCTGTGTTTCGTCAGGGTCGGTCGGAATAACAACGGCGTTAGAATCCTGCGTGATATCTTCATCGCTCGTCGGTCCACCCATTGCGCGGTTCTGCTCGTCGATGATCTGCCGCTTCGAGTAGAAGCCGCTGAACATCTGATGGAAGACGTAGCGCTCGGTCGAATTCTTGATCACCTGGGCACCGCGCGGCATGATGTCGCCCGGAAGCTCGACGATCTCGCCTTGCACCGCATTGATGTTATCGAGCAGGTTCGGCTGGCGAGCCATCGTGCGAATTACCTCGCGGCCTTTGAAAGCGATGGGTACCACCGCGCCCGTCTTCGCTTTACGTCGACCACCGAATTCAAAATCTCCGACTTCGCCGGAAGTATCGGCATTTACACGAGTACCCATAAAGAGAACGTGGAATGGTTGTACCCGATCGTTACCAACTGGAGCGCTAAAGACGTAGACATTCTGAATGTCGAAGTTCTTTAACTGCTTATCACCGTATTGCGCTGTGTAGACCTTAATGATCTGACTTCGCAGGTCATCATCTGTGATCTTCCATGCAACGACGTTTGTGAATTCGTAAGAAGAGCCCTTATCGTCCATCTGGTTGAGAAGACGATACATTTTCTCATTACGGAGCGTGAGAGCCTTCAATGAATCATTGATCGGCTGCGCTGAAGCAGTAGCGACTGGCAAAAGAACGAGCGCAGCGAACAATGTAGCGCGCCAACTATGCCGAAGTGTGAGTGTCATTTCTTGAATGGAATCTTAACGTAATAAAATCTTAGTATCCAATCCGTGAAAGTGAAGAGCATGGCTCCGTGCGATGCACGGAGCCATGTATCAAAGCTTAGTGGATTTGACCACCACCACCATAACCGCCACGCTTGGTTTGCACCTTAGGCGTAATATGGATAGTTACCGTTTGTACCTGATGGGTAAGCGGATCAGTGACAGTAATATCCTTATCCTCACCGTCCTTCTTCTTGATGACGCTGCTGGCTTTGCCAGAATTCATCTGTACCTCGAAGTCCATGCGAGCGCCTTTGCCAGGTAGTTTCTTGGCTGTTGCGGCGAACAGACCACCGGATTCGACATCGAGCGATTCCGCGCCGATCTCGCTATAGTTGCCTGGCACACCGAAGGCAGCGCGAAGCTGAAGGGCATCACCAATTTCCGGATCGTTCTGTGCAGCGACCTTAAATGGTGGTGGCTGAATCTTGAAGGTCTCATCATCGACCAACGAGTAGTCCTTCATAAAGTCGGACTTAAAGTAGGTCTTGATCTCCATCTGCTTTCCTTCGTCCTTTAAGAATTCCGGAGTATAGTCGATGGTCGGTTCATTCGATTCCTTGACCTTCGTCCCGCCGATGTACATTTCGGTCTTATACACACCGTCGAGGTTCGCAAACTTCATGTTAGCCTTGAACGGAATGAGCGTGTACGGAAGAGCCGCATGCGACTTCTTATCTTCTGGGAAGAAGCGAGCAGCGTTGGCCGGCTCGAGTTTCTTCACGCTGACCGTGAACTGTGTAGTTGCCTGGTCCTTGGTAGCGCCGTTACGGTTTGCTTTACCGGCGAGCTTAACGGTATACGTTTGCCCAACGGCACCAGCATCTGGTTTCCAGACCCAGTAGTAGTTCGAGTCGATCTTTTGAATTTCACCTGGTCCATCCACTTTCGTGATATTCACACCCTGCGGTCCGCCGATCGTCGCACCTTCGATCTTAACTGGGTTCGGAAGCGACATCGTCGGGAAGGCCGCGAAGTCTGTCACCTGCGGGAAGATCTTAAGCTGATCGACTTCCGCCGGTGGCTTTACGTTGACCGTGAACTCGTTCGAACCGATGTTCGCACCGAAGTTCTCGTAGCCGCCATTGAGGAGCGAATCGATATATCCGCGAAGGCCAATATTCTCCTGAATACCGTCCTTTACTTCCTTCAATTCTTTTACCGTCAGGTGGACAGCACCGATCTTAACGGTGTCATCTGGCGAAGCGCTTTGCGATACGCCGACGATCTGGTTCGTCTTTGCATCGAAATGGAGCTTGTATTCGCCAGCGCCATATTGCGGCTTAAAGGCATATTTGAAGATAAGATCATTACCTTCGCGCGTGCGTGGATATTGAACAGAATCGCCCGCGAGGTTGATGACCGACATCTCCGAATTATTGCGGAGAATGTGCAGGTCCAACTCCTTCACGGTATCGTGCGAAGGATCCGCTAAGCGAATACGCACATTGAACTCACGACCGTTCGCCTCGCTCTTATCGCCTAAGACCATGCTCTGGTCTGAAGTCGAGCTGACGGCTGTTGGCGAGCCGCGCAGCGAATTAATGATCGTCTCTGCGATAAGCTGAATGCGCTTCGTTTTGCGAAGGAGTTCTTCCTTCTCTTTACGAAGCTCTTCTTCGGCGTCGTCGCGTTCGACGATGATAATTAATAGTTCGAGAAGAACAGCCAGGTATAGAATAAAATAGACTTTACCGGCGCCACCACCCTTTGACATTATGACTCTCTTTCCTTAAATTAGTTAAGGTTACTTGTTCTTTAAACTCTCGCAGTAGTGTGAAACAAGCTTTAGCTTGTTTCACCATGGGCGCAAGCTAAAGCGTGCGCCACACCACTATCAGTAAGGTTTCACGAGTCGCTCGACCATCTTCGCAATGATGTCGAACTCCACGTTTACCTTGTCGCCAACTTTCAAATACTGGAGGTTCGTATGATGGTAGGTATGAGGGATGATGGCGACCCGAAGCAAGTGCTGAGTGCTGAGTGCCGAGTGCTGAGTATTCGTTTCACTCGACTCGTTCTCAGTCCTTGAACTAAGGACTGAGGACTCAGGACGAAGGACTTCGGCCACGGTCAAACTAATGCCATTGAGGGCGATCGAGCCTTTCGGGATCACGTACCGGCTCCTATCGGGCGGAAGTTCGAAGGTAAACTCCCAGCTTCCATCGGCATCGCGAACTTCTGCAAGTCGGGCTGTCCCGTCGACGTGACCCTGAACGAGGTGTCCGCCTAAACGGGTCTCGAGGGTCGCGGCCCGTTCCAGATTGACCCGAAGGTTAGCCGTGGCATTATCCCCACCTACTGTCAAAGAACCCAGTGTCGTCTTCCTAAGCGTCTCCTCTACGGCAGTGACCTCAAAATAGGGCGGTCGGACGACGGTTGCTGTCAGGCAGACGCCGTTTACCGCAATAGAATCGCCTATTTTAAGCCCATTTTGCGAGATTTCTGCTGCCGGGCGGTTTGAGCCGCCTTCGGTGTCGCTCGTTGAGAAGATGCGCTCTGCCTCAATTTTGAGACACAGAGACGTTCCTTCACCCTTTAGGTCAACGACTGTGCCGAGTTCTTCTATTATGCCGGTGAACACCCTTAGCTAGCTGTGAGTGGAGAATGGAGAGTGGAGAATTGGACTATCAATAATACCAACGGCGGTCAAAGTAGTGATACCATGGTGGTTAATTCGAGGCGTTATGAACGAAGCGCAGACTCCCTCGGGTTCTGAGAGAGCAGAATATAAGTTGCTCTCCATCACCATTCCCCACTGATTTGAAGGTATTCCTCACTGCGGCGGCTGGCTTTGTCGGTTCGCGCCTCCTCGATGACTTGCTGGCTGCTGGTCATGAAGTAACAGCGCTCGCTCACTCCGATCGCTCGCTCGAGCAATTACGGCGGCTTCATCCAGAATTGAACATTGCCCGAGGCGATGTAACTAAAGCAGGTGATATGCTAAAGGCTGTTCCTTCCGGTACGGAGGCAGTGATCTATATTCCCGGTCTGCTCCGCGAATTTCCGAGCAAGGGCATCACCTTTCGAGGCGTACATGTGGAGGGAGTTCGGAACACGTTGGCCGCAGCCAGGAATGCGGGTGCAACTCGGTGGATCGAAATGTCTGCGCTTGGTACCGGGCCTCACGGCAAGACCGGCTACTTCCGCACGAAATGGGAAGCCGAAGAACTGGTGCGATCGAGTGGTATGCAATGGACGATCCTTCGCCCTTCGGTTATCTTCGATGACCGGCCGACCAAGCTGAAAACATTCGTGAATGAAATAGCCAAAGCGATCCGGCAACTGCCGTTTATACCGATCCTGGGCACTGGCAAATTTCGGCTTCAGCCTGTTTCCGTTGACGACGTTTCGCAAACGATCGTTCAAGCACTTTCAAAGCCGGAGACTATCGGTAAAACCTACGAGATCGGCGGACCCGAAAAGCTGACTTATACCGAGATCGTAACGACGATCGCTCGTGGTTTGCACTCAAAAAAGCCGAAGCTGCGTATTCCCATGGTCCTTGCAGAAGTAGCGGCGAAGCTTTTTCAGCGGTTCGCATTCTTTCCGTTCACTACCGATCAACTCACAATGTTGAAAGATGAGAATATTGTAAAAGACCGCTCGCGTGAAGAAGAATGGAAAAGCACATTCACACTGCCGCTTAAAAGATTTGAATCGTTAGCGGGCTAATAAGGTCATAAGGGAAAGCAGGATTACGCGGTATTATCAGCGTAATCCATCCAATCTGTTTAATCCAGGTTTATTTTATAAAAATCAGTTTATTTCGCGAGGGATCGATGATGATACCTTTGAAGGTACGCAGTGCATCCGTGCCGAGCGTGCCGAGGACCGGTACATTGAGATCGTGATACATCGCGGGGAGCGGTTCGATGAGCCGCTTGGGTGAGCGGAACGCTATATTGATCGCGTGTCCGGTTTCTTTGCCAACGATAAAATCCCCAAGCTTAAGGCCGATCGGGCGTTTGTTGGCGGAAAGTGAATCCTGCAATCGTTGCTTGGCGATAGTATGGCGCGTTACCGAATCGAAGGCGGATTCGAACACTTGTGACTCCGGCTGATTGAAGGCAAGGCTTACGTGCCCGGAGTTCAGCGGCGGTGCCTGAACGTCCAACCAGATATTAGGCGATGGGCAGCCACAGTAGGTGATCTTCGCATCATCCAGGATCGGAAGCTGAATCGTGTTGGTGTCGTCATCCGCGATCATCAGGTTGGCGTAGAGCGGATAAAAGGTGACCGTATTATGCTCGAGATCGAATGCGGTTACGAATTGCTTGATAAAGCCGAGTCCGACGACGCCGTTAAATGTGGTATCGAGTTGTCGAATCTCTTCTCGGGAATGGCTCGGTGCAAGCTTCGCATGCATGATGCGGTCCTTCGCCGGTACGAATTCGAACGGAGTAAAATCCGAGATGGAAAGCATCGTATCCGGTGCGAGATACAAGCCATCGTGAGAGACGTTAAGGTCGAGTAAATACGATTTGTTCTTAATGATCGTATCGCCATACTCGGTAACTTCCTTTGTAGGTAAGTGTAGAAGCGTATAGCCGCCGCTTGGTCCGGGAAAACTTAATGCAACCGTCGCGATCGGATGCGCGAAACGAAGATACTTTTGGAGTGGAGAACGGAGAGTGGAGAGTGGAGAAATAGGGTTCTGCTTTTCGCCCGAATCCTGTTGAGCCCGAACTGGTACTCCCAAAAACAGTGCAAAAGAAAAAAGAAAGATCGAACAAAGCATCGCTTTTGCGATCTTTTTGCATTCACCGCTCACCACTCCCCACTCACGAAGGTTATTCATTTTCCTGTATAAAGACCAGACGAGAATTGATAAAATCACCGGCACGAAGAGTAACGAAATAGAATCCGCTGTTTAATGGAGTGCCATCCGAGGCGAATGGGTTCCACGAGCCGGTATAGAAGCCCGGAAGTAATAATGAATCCGAGAACGAGGCGACAGCATCTCCGAGAACATTTTGAACAATTACGGTCGTGGTTATCGTATCCTTCAATGCGAAGCGGATCGTGAACGTAGTATCCCCCGAAGCGCGGCTGAATGGATTCGGGTATATTGGATACAACGAATCGTGCGCCGGCTGCATATATTTATAGCCAAAATGTAGCTTGATCGATGAGGACTGCGGTACCGGTTCGGTCGAACAACCGGCAAGCACGAAGAGAATGGCGATATAAAGGATCCGCTTCATCAGAATCCGAATCGATAAGCTGCCACGAGTGAAACGCCGCCGATGTTGCCCAGCCCCCCATGCTCTACCGGGTCACCAAAGAAAAAGGCAACGTGCACGATGCCGTCAAGAGCTGTTGTATGAGTTAACGGATAGGTCAAGCCAAGGTCCAGCCCAGCACCATAATTGAAATAATCTTTTGTGTTGGAGGCTGATCCGGTAACACTACCATCGGAGGATAGGTCGAATACTCCAGAGACACTCGTCTTAACCAGCAGACCTTCTACACCGGCAAAAAGGCGGAGATCTTTATCGCGTGCGGGCTCTAAAAAGAATCGAACACCAGGTTCGAGCGATAACACACCAATGGACATCCCACTAACGAAGATCGCTTCCCGGCGAATGTAACGAACAGTAAGCGGGACTAAGATAACGTGTGATACAGGGAAGAGAAAGCCACCATTTACCTCGACGGGTAAGGCGGCCGTCTTTGTAGAATAGTTAATGCGATAGGCATCCTGCGTTGGGATGAAGCCACCAATGCCGGCAAAAATGTAGGTAGTGTTGGAGTCGGCTGTAGCGGGTGATACCGGCTGTTGACAATAGCCTATGCCCAAGCCAATGCCAAGAAGTAGCGCGAAAGCTACTGATACGGTCGTGACCAACGGAAAAACGCGCTCTATCAAATATGCTGTTGCCGAGTAGTCTGGCGCAACACGGTGATATGGAGATTTGTCACAGCAGTAGAGTATCGTTATAAAGTAAACTGAATCCTCGGTTGTGGCTGTTACAGCCCTTTCATGTCAGAATTCAAACGTACATTTATCACGGCAGCGCTGCCGTATGCGAACGGGCCGCTGCATATTGGCCATTTGGCAGGTTGCTACTTGCCGGCCGATCTTTACGCTCGTTTTAAGCGGCTTGCGGGAGAGCGTGTGCTCTTTATTTGCGGCTCGGATGAGCATGGCGTACCGATCACCATCTCGGCCGATAAAGAGGGCGTTTCGCCGCAGGTCATCGTTGACCGATTCCATTCGCTGAATAAAGCGTCGTTCGAGAAGCTCGGCATTTCGTTTAATTATTATGCTCGGACGACAAGCCCTGTCCATCGGGAGACCTCACAACAATTTTTTCTAACGCTCTACAACGGCGGATTCCTGGTGCCCCGTGAAGAACCGCAGCTCTATGATGAACAGGCAAAGATGTTCTTGCCCGACCGCTATGTGGAAGGCACCTGTCCGGTTTGCTCGAACCCCAACGCACGTGGGGACCAGTGCGAGAACTGTGGTACGTATTTAAATCAGACGGAGCTTATCGATCCGCGTTCGAAGGTAACGGGTACAAAGCCGGTCATTCGTCCGGCAAAGCATTGGTATTTCGCGCTCTCCAGATTCCAGAAGCAACTGGAAGATTATATCGAGTCGCATAGACATGATTGGAAAGAGAACGTACTGCAGGCCGCACGAAGCTGGTTAAAAGCGGGGCTTCAGGACCGTCCGATCACCCGCGACCTGACATGGGGTGTGCCGGTACCGCTGGAAGGAGCGGAAGGCAAGGTACTTTACGTCTGGTTCGATGCGCCGATCGGATATATCAGTGCTACGAAGGAAGCTCTCGATGAAGCGATCAATCCTTCCAGCCGTCTTTTAGAACCTGATGAAAAAGACTGGCGGCTGTGGTGGCAGAATAAGGATACACAATGGGTTGCTTTCTTAGGCAAGGACAACATTGTCTTTCATACCATTCTTTTTCCGGCAATGCTGCTCGGCCATAATGAGGCAGAGAAAGAACATCGCTATGTTCTTCCGCAGAACGTGCCCGCTAATGAGTGGATGAATTTGGAGGGACAAAAACTGTCGAAGTCGCGAGGCTGGACCGTGGAGTTGCACGAGATCATCGAGCGCTACCCGTCGGACGTTATTCGCTATGCGTTCGCTACCATGCTTCCGGAGCAGAAGGATTCGGATTTTGTGTGGAAGGAATTCCAGGCACGCGCGAACAATGAGCTTGCTGATATTTTCGGAAATTTTGCGAATCGAACACTTACGTTCGCGAAACGGAACTTCGATAATAAGATCATGGGCAACCGGAATGAGCTCGATAGTGATGGCTCGGCATTGCTCAGCTTTTTCGGTACTCGTGCCAAGGACATTCAGGGATTCTATGAGCGCTTCCGTTTGCGCGATGCAACCAGCGCTACCATGGACCTAGCCCGTGCGGCCAATAAATACTTCAATGATGCGGAGCCGTGGAAGCTTATCAAGCAGGACCGCGATAAGGCGGCTCAGGTCGTTCGCTCATGTCTCGAGGCGTTGCGCGCGTTAGCAGTTTATTTTTCACCGATCACGCCGAATGCGAGTGCCAGTATTTTAAAAACGCTTGGCGCAAATGCGGCCGAAGAAAATTGGTCCAATGCACACGAGCCGAAACTACATGGACAAACGGAGATCGGCGATGTTGAAATTTTATTCCCCAAGATCGAGGACGAGACGATGGAAGAAGAGGTAAAGCGCCTTCAGGTGATGGCAGCGAGCGTTGAATCGAGAGAAATTGCTGTCGCAAAAGCAAACGCTTCGTCGGTCGCTTCAACGGATGGAGCATCAGCGCTCATTTCGATCGATGAGTTTAAGAAGATCAAACTTCGCACCGCGAAGGTATTGGAAGCGGAGCGTGTACCGAAATCAAAGAAGCTGATTAAACTTCAAATCTCACTTGGTGAAGAGCGGCGGCAGATCGTTGCAGGGATCGGCGAAAAGTATACTCCCGAGGATCTGCTTGGTAAAACGATCGTGGTCGTTGCGAACCTGCAGCCGGCGAAGCTCATGGGCAATGAGTCCAACGGAATGTTGCTCGCCGTCAATGATGAGAATGGTGTCGTGGCGCTGGTCGGACCCGAAAGCACAGCCGAAAGCGGACTGGAAGTGAGATAATTTGTGAACTTTGGCTTCCTGCTCGGTTGGCAATTAGCCCAACCGAGCAGTTTGAAACTGAGGCGTCTGCAAAGTGGCTGCATAAGTATCGAAGTGAAGCCCGAAGAACCTGAGGCATAACCAGCGGGTTGTCTACCGTAGGTCAGTTGTGTTATAAAAGGAGGCCGAAATGAAATCCTCTCATCTTATTTTCAGCATCGCGTTCATAATTGTTTTCGGAATATTTACTTCCACGCGCGCGCAGGTATTACAGGATACGATCAATTTTGGTACGGTAACGTTATGTCATGAAATTGATACGGTATTAACGCTAACTAATCTAACCGATCAGCCGATTAGGGTTGTCCCATCTGGTGATAGTTGTGGCTGTTGGTTCGATGGACTTGCGACCACCGAACTTAAGGCTAGGCAATCGCAGGACTTGCATGTCTATATATTTTTGCATAAGGCAGACATTGAACAAGATACACTATCCTGGTATACCACTTCTAATGGACTTATTAAGCGTACAATTATAATAACGAAGGCGTCGGCTGTTCAATCCTTTATGGCCGTTCAACCCATTAACTTTGGAACAGTGTTATTGAACGAAGCGAGGGATACTATAGCCTTTGTAGCGAACGAAGGTTGCGATACATTACAGATCGATTCAATCGCACTTGTTGGTTCATCGGCGTTCATGCTTGATTCTATGCTAAGGCGTCTGCCACTTTCTCTCGGCTCCTTTGGTATCGCTTATATTCCATTTTCATTCCACGCCCTTATTCCCGGACCTGACAGTGCAACACTAATTGTTCATGCTAGTGACCGATGGTTCGATACCACCGCGAGCTTGAAGATCATTGTGAATGTCATCTTGGGAAAGTCATCGGTTGCCAATCTCGATGCCGTGCGTACTACGTGTGATATTGTTCAGGACATGTTAGGTGATACGTGGTTGGGAGTTCGGGGTGCTCTTCCGGAGATAAGGGCATATTGTTACGACATGGTTGGAAGACTTGTGAATATGCAGGATATTGGTTCGATCAATGGCGAGTCGAGGATTCCACTTGCTATTCCTGAAATCCCGGGTTGCTATTTCGTTCGTATTTCATCTCTAGGGTGCACCGTTGTAACGGGGCGAATCTTGTCGCTTAAATAAATTGGAATCATTGTGAATATCTAACCTCATTTATAATAACTGCTTAAGTGCTTCTGGTACTAATCGCTCTTCGAGATCGGCAATTTCCTGGGGTGTTTTCCAGCAGGCGGTAAATCGCCCGATCGGCTTCTCGAAGCACTCGACGATTCCATCATACAACGAGCGATTCACAAACTCGGCATCATAGACGAAAACGATCTCATGCTCAGGTTTACCATCTGCTTCGAAAAAGCTTTCGATCACATGAAGTAGCCGAACATTTTCGATCTCTTCGCCGGTCTCTTCCCGGATCTCCCGAATGACGGCATCGCGGCTGTGCTCGCCGAACTCCACACCGCCGCCAAGTGGGCGCCAATAGTAATCCTGTTTGACGGTATCGTAATTACGCTCCACTAAAATGCGCTCGCCATTGCGAAAGAGGCAAATGGCGAGCGCACGAATTTTACTCATACATTAATTTATTGGCCGGTCACCCACATCATCGCTTTCGATTCACCGAGCGAGATGTTAATAAGCACCAATACTGCAACAAACATTGCAACAGCATATTGCCGGTTCACCATCTTGCGAAGTTCATCGCTGGCTCCGTGAGCGGCGTTCGGACTGGATAATTCTTCTTCCGCCTTCTTGTGAATTCTCTTTCCATTCGGCATCAGCATAGAGAACGAGATTATCAAAATGATCGCGAATACCGTTTGCTTGATCGCAAGCCACGGGAACGTCGAGAACGGAAAGAATGAATATTGCAGTAGCGTCATAACAATACCGGTGATGAGAATGCCATTGCTGCCGATTATCGACATGCGCTCTGCCATGACTGCGCCATTACGCATGGCAGCGATCTCACCAGGCGTGCCAGCGACTTTCTTACGCAAGGCGGTGCCAATGATCATACTGACAATAAGTCCGATGATCACTCCGACGCTTATGATATGCAGAATAACGAACAAGGTATACCACATAGGTTAGGATTTGGTTAAATGACAACAAGAAAACAGAAAAACACGAACTGTAAGGCTTGACGGCAAATATAACGACAAGAAAAAGCCGACAATCGAATTAGGTATAATACAGTTATCGTAAAATTTCGGATTTCGGGCGCATGGTTTCTGGTCCGTCGCCACGTTCCATTCGGGTATTCTCAAATCCTTTGCGTCGAGCCACAATTCGGTAGTCGAACGGGCCGCTCGATGTTCCATGGTTTCCTTCCATAACATCAAATCCGGTGGTACCTTTTACCACATAGACGTTCGTAACGTCCGCGTTCATTTGCACGAAGACCCGCATTGGATGGGCTTCATCTATAGTGACCGCCTGAACAAAAAGCGGATCGAGATCGACGTGAGCACGCCCATTTACCAGCGTGCCGCTTCCATAATCGGTAAAATAAACTTCAGCCGATTCTTCACAGTAAAGCTTACGCCACTCGTTGCCGATTGGGACGATTGCGGATTTTGTACCGGTTGCCGTTTGTGTACCATTGACATAAAGACCGGTACCCGAACTCGAACCCGCATCGAAATAACCGGCGTAGGCACCCAAGCTATTGGAGGAGTTACCATAAACAGCCGCCCCGGAAGTAGCTGCGGTGCGGGAGATACCGACGACACCATAATATCCATATCCCCTGATGCCTTGACCTCCTCCTGCAGCACTACTATAGCCGTAGACACCGGCTGCGGTCACACCGGAGGAGGCCGTCTTGCCAACGACACCATAACATGGAGTGATACTCGAAGTACCGGTATTGATCCCATACACAGCGCCGCTCGGGTTATCAGAAGTACTGGTGGCTCCCGTTTCACCACGTAGTGCGATCGCGTCCACGGTTGCAGAATTTTTTACCGCAAAGCCTGGTGTGCCGGAAGAGAGTGTCCCACTATAAGGAAGTGAAAACGAACCTCCGCCGGAGATGCCGTTCGAGGCGGCCGTAATGCGCCCTTTTGCATCGACGGTGATATTCGCATTGGTATAGCTACCTGGAGTTACACTTGTAGCGCTAAGTGCCGGGTTTGGGTAATTCCCCATTAGATCACCACCGGCTGAGCCGCCCGGAGGAAACGATGCTGGAATGCCACTTATGTTGGACCACACGACCGTAGGTGCTTTGACCGAAAGATCGACGACCGGGCCGGATGCGTTCGTAATCGTTACGGACTTATCGGTAGAGGTTAACTTTGTAAGAGTGCCGAATTGCTCGGGGACGTTTAACGCATAAGGCGCACCCGTGATAAGAGTACGAGGCTTTATCTCCGAACTGCCATCGACCGAAACGCCTACATACATGGCCCGATCGAAGGCAATGGAGTTAGGGATGGAGTCGAGCAGCATATTGAAATAGCCGTTCGCGGTAGTAACGGTATCCTGCTTGGAATAAAGGACGACGGACCCCGTTCGCGTAGCATAGAGTGCGACCATAATAACATGATTGCCGTCCATGATGGGGCTGCCGGATTTCGCGGTCAGTATTCCCTGATACGAGATAGTGCGAGGAGCCTGAGCGGAAAGAGGCCCGGCGAGTGTTAGAAGAAAAACGCTATAAATTGCGATACGGGCGCTACAACGGGAAGATCGGAGGAAGACCGTGTAACGCATCCGCGAGGAACGGAGACGTTTCATATAGGAGGTAACTAATTAGCACTAAAATAATGAAACGGGAAGGCGTGCATATAAAATACTCCGTCCACCTATCTCTCATCGAACCATGAAGCAGCAGCACAGTAAACGTAACTCGAATCGTGGCGGCAAGGGCCGCCCCAACCATTCGCGCGGACAATCGAACGGTCGCGGAAAACCCAATGACTCGCGACCGAGCGAAGAACCGGTACAGCATCGGCCGGCGACTCCTACTCGTTCTATCGAGGAGCTTGAAACACTCCCATTTTTCGAACTGGGACTCATCCCGGAAATTTGCGAGCGGGTGACAACGATCGGTTACACGAATCCGACACCCATTCAGAAAGAAGCGATACCATTGGTCCTTCAGGGACACGATGTGATCGGAATAGCGCAAACCGGGACCGGCAAAACTGCAGCGTTCATGCTGCCGCTCATCGATTCACTGTTGTGCTCTCCTTCGCCTAAGCAGAAAGAACGTCCGCGCGTGCTCGTACTTACGCCTACGCGCGAGCTTGCTGTGCAAGTACACGAAGCAACCGTAAGCTTTGCACAAGGTAGCGGTCTTCGGGCCGTGGTTGTCTTTGGTGGCGTGAGCCAAAAGCAGCAGGAACGAGACATCCATCGCGGGTGCGATATATTGGTCGCAACTCCCGGCCGTTTGAACGACCTGCTGCAACAGCGAGTACTTTCGGTATCCTCTGTTGAATTTCTCGTACTCGATGAGGCCGACCGCATGCTCGATATGGGCTTTTTGCCGCAGATCAAGCGCATTACCGCGCATGTTCCTCGCGATCGGCAAACGTTGATGTTCTCGGCTACACTCTCACATGATATCGAAGAATTAGCGCGCCGGTTAACCAACGATCCTACGCTGATCGAAGTTGGCGGACGCCGAAAACCAGCGGAAGGTATTACGCAGAAGGTCTATTCGGTCATGCGGCTGAAAAAGCCCGAGCTGTTGCTGAAGTTACTTACCGAAATGGAACGTGGCTCTACGCTTATCTTTACTCGTACGAAACATGATGCGGACCGCGTCGCGCACGTGTTGGCCCATGCCGGTATCTCCGTAACCAAGTTACATTCCGACCTCACGCAAAGTGAGCGCACTCGGGCGCTCGCCGATTTTAAGACCGGTAAATTCGATACGCTGGTCGCTACCGACGTTGCCAGCCGTGGCTTGGACATTGAAGATATCAGTCATGTCATCAATTATGAGCCGCCAATGTCGCCGGATGATTATGTGCACCGTGTTGGCCGTACGGCACGAGCCGAACGAACCGGTGTGGCCATCACACTCGTAGGTCCGGAAGAAGAGCCGCTTATGCGAGAGATCGAAAAAAGGATCGGATCGGAGATCGAGCGGACGATCGAGGAGGGCTATGCCCCGCCGCCGCCGATCGAAATGTCGCAAGCGGAACGGCGGCGGCTAAAAGGCTGGTCAAGGCGCTAAAGCTGACGCGCTATAGTTACTAAGCGCTAATATTACTGGGCGGTCTTCGATTTCGGTCGGCGCAGTAGCCAAAGGCCAACGAGGATTGCCACCGCTGAAACAGGTCCGATCACTTCCAGCCCGGGAGTGAACTGCTTCACCCACACTTGCGTCGATGTTCCGAACAGGGGATCGGTCTTCGTCACTAATTGCTCCGTTGTGGTCCACGGATGATGACCGGCAGAGAACCACCACAGAAGCAGCGCGGCTGCAAGAATGAACAAAACGATCGAAATGAGTTGCCTGGTCTTCATGCTAGAAAGCGTTGTAATGGTCTTAAACAATAAGTCCTAAGTGCTGCAAACAGGACTTAGGACTTAACAGAAGCTGATCTCAAAATTAGCACATTTTAGATCGTGGTCTTCGGAAGTGCATTTCCGAAGAGCTGTGCCGTGATCTTGATCTGCTCGCCGACCTTACTGCCGACGACGCCATCGGTACCGGCAATATTGAAATCCTTGAGCGATATATTAAAGGTGGCATTGATCATCACAAAGTCGCCGGGCGCACGTTCGCGGGTCTTTGCGCTTTCCGGAATATAGCTCATTTGGAATGGAATAGAGACCTTCTTCGTAACGCCGTGCATCGTAAAATTACCCGTTGCCAAACCGGAAGCGCCACCGGCGTTCGTCTTGATCTGATCTACCGAAGTAATAGTAAAGGAGATCGTTGGGTAGTGCGAGGCGTCCATCCACTCTGCGGAATGCAAATGGTTGTCACGTGTGGCATTGCCGGTCTTCATGGTGGAGGTCTGCGTTGTGACCGTACCACGAAGCGTAGAAAGGTCCTGTGGATCGAGTGTAAGCGAACCGCTTACACCTTCGCTGGAGCCTTTAATATTCTCGAGCGGAGCTTCACTGATCCAGATAAACTGATTTTTATTGACCGCATCGTTAAGCGTGACGAGTTTCGGTCCGCCAGAGGCGACGGCCAATTTTTGAGCGGAGGCAACGCCGGCACCAATAAATAGAGCAAGCATTGCTATTAGAACATTACGAGATCGGACCATTATCATTCCTCTTTCCAAATAGTAGTTATTGTATGTGCTACTTAAGACGGTTTTTAGGCCTTGTCAGTTACAAGATGAGCAATTAATGTTTATTAAGTCCTTGGGTTTTATCATGAACTTATGCAATGCGCGCAAAATTCCACGTTGCAACATCAATTGTGTAGATATAACGCATAAGAGAAGGTGTCATAACATAGAATTTGGATTCTGTGAGAGAGAGTTAATGTGACTATCGGAAAAGTCAAACCTTTGCACGAGGATAAAATTGAAGAGCCGGCAGAGGTATCCGGACATAGCTTAAAACATCAGTGAGTGTCTTCCAAAATTTTCCTTCAATTGGTATTCCACGAAGGTTGATGTCGGGACCAAAGTAGAGATCCGTGTATGGTGGCCCTCCCGGTGCCGGGACCGAATATTTTTCGCGATACAGATTCTCGCATCCGAATCCGAGAGCAATGTTGAGCCACGCTGGCAAGGGAGTGACCTCATGCAGATCGAAGGACAACCAATAATACTGGCTTTCGTAATCATCCGCAAGCGTTTTATAGGCTCCCGCTTTATAAGCATCGGAAGGCCAGACGCTCAATTTAACATCGAAGCGGCGAGCCGGTGGCCAATACTCTTTTAAGATCGGAAGTGCAGAGCCAAGAATATCGCCAGTCAGGTCGCCCGGCGAAAAGCCATATTGAGGATCGTTGCCATGACGCGCATCTTCAAGTTCGATTGTTGTGCCTGCGGCGAGCGACAGAGCTGCGCCAAGCCACAACGCATCCTTCAGCCCTGCGGCAGCATAGGCCCGATGCATAATATCGGATCCGACCGCCGAGACATAGAAGTGCGAAAATTTATCGATGTGCATCGCGTACGGCGGATCGTTCGAAATATGGAAGGGGACTTCCTCGGCATACTTCCAGAATGCCTGCTGATTTAGGACAATGATGCCGGCGATCATACTGGCGGGAATAAGCGATGCCACAGCAACACCTGCCGTGGAGACGGAGTCACTCGACTCCTGTGCGCGCGCAGAGACGCTTGCACAAAGGACCAATGCGGCCGCGAGGATAGACCGGCAAGTGAACATGCATAAAAGACAATGCTCGACCAGTTGACGTTCGCCTACTGAGCTATCATTTGTCCGGTACCAATAATTCGATCGTGGGACGTGATAACATAGTGATAGATGCCTGTAGCGAGCACTTCGCGATCGAATAGAAGAGAGCGACCATTCGGGAGGCACTCCGCGTCATACACAACGCCGCCCAACATATTGTACACCGTAAGTTCAAGAAGATCGCCCGTCGCTTCCGGCAACGCGATCGATGTCTCTCTTAAAAAAGGATTAGGATAATTCCTAAGTTCTGTGCCCTTCGTTCCGATGTTTACGGTCGCTTCGAAGAGAGGCCGTAATGCGCCAATATAATTAGGCCGGTCAACTACTGGGAGGCTATCCAGAGGATGGACGTATTCCGATTCCGGCCAAAAGTAAGCTGGTTCATCAAAGTTGTTCCCTATTCCCAAGAGACTGTCACATCCCGGGAAGGGAGCTGTGATGTGATAATCGTATAGTCTCGGACTTCGAAAATGGAAATAGGACGTATCGCCGCCTATCTGATTATTCTGAACCCAGGTGCTCGAGTCTATACCAAGGTGTGTACCTCCTGCAAAAATGTTATTCACGACGAATACAGTCCACGGCAGTCCCCCAGTTTCGACATGCATGAATGTTGTCGGTGTTCGATCGGTGACGACCGTATTCGAGCCAAAGAAGAAGAAATGGCCCGAATTCATTAGCCCTGGATCGTTGATCAGTCCCTCCTCACCGTATGATACAACCGTTGAATTCTCTGTCTTCGGCCCTTTCTCAATGATGTTGCCTAAAATATTTGCCAAACCGCCATTCGGCAGGTCGATCGAATAGCTTCCATCACCATCGGGGCCATCGACGATGTAGTTATACATGATATAATTACGATTTGCGCGGCTCTTAATCTCGTGTCCAATGATCGAACGATGAAAATAGCAGAACTTGATCGTGCAACTGCGACTGTGACCAACATAAATGTTATGTTCGAATCCTGCCGCGCCACCTGTTTCTACCCCATTGTGATCGAATTCGCACGCTTCAATCGTGATCTCATTTGTGGTGTCATTGCCAGTGAGGATGCCCTCCTGATTGTCATGGAAATAGCAGCGCCTGCACGTGAGCATGTGTGATTCGAATCGAATGCCTGCGCCGTTATCGCCGTCCGCTTCCGAGATCGCACAGCCCGAAAATTCTATACCCTCGACGTAGGCGCTGTCGCCGTCGATCACCCATATACCTTTACGTGCGGCGGCCGTACCTTGGGCATCCAGGTGAGCGTACCCTACAGGGCAGCGAAGAACGAGATGATTGGCACGCCATACGCCGACATCCTTCACATACAGCCCGCTATCGATAAGCACTGTGTCTCCGGAGGAAACCAGAGACATCACCTGGCTTGGGACTTTGTATGTTCGTGAATGGCCAACATTCCACGTTGTTGCGATCGCTGGAACGTTAATAAACAAGAAGGCAATGAAAAGCAGCGTTCGTTTCATAGGTACTATGAGAACATTCGAAAAAAACAATCATCACAGCTCTCGAGGATACCACAAAGGAGTTCGAGCACCTGATCGTCCGAGCGCTCGGTGTTTCCGGTAAAGGATAGGCACATTCACATCCATTCTAAGTGTTGCAAGAACGTGAATCGCCAGTTTCTGCCCTGTCTCTTTAGTTTGCTTTTTCTTGCGTTAGCGGGATGCCGTTCGGTCATTCCCGTCCGTGAGATCCATACCTCATCGGCTCCTGATATTTCACGGGTCATGCTCAAGAACGGTACCCTTGTTGTCTTTAATGCTGACTTTGGCTGGTATGATAAGCAACAGGGCATCATTGAAGGTGTCAACGTCGATAGCCAGCATGTAAGCTATCATTTATCGGAAGTGAATAAGATCGAGCTCGTGCGGACCTATTCTATCTTTTTTGCCGCCGCCGCCGCGTTAGTACCGCTGGGATTGGGTATTATTATACTTGCAAAATTATTGACCTTCGTGTAAGGCTGTAACTAACGCGCATTTGCAGTGTCCTTTACGTTACCCAGGGATTTTTTGTGATAATTAAGGCTCGCTGGAGTTCAATTTGCATCCCTTTTGGGTTTAAAAGTTCTTAGGGAAACATAGCGTGGGTATTCCGGTTAGTAGCCGGCATTCTGTTCGCCTCTTTCTACTGTGACTGTTTATCTTGAATGTTCGATAGGATATAGTTATGCGCGTGCGCCGATTTCTGAAGTTTAGTTTTGTCGTTCTGCCACTCCTCCTTCTTGGGACGTACTCCGTTCATGAGGTCGCTGCTAATTCAGCGGGTATCATCGGCCAATCCAAAGTGGGTTGTGGCGGTGGTGGCTGCCATGGTTCAAAGTCGTCGGCCACGGTTATTTCGCTCACGACCACAGCTACTCAGATCGTCACTGGGCAAAGTTACATTTTTAGACTTTCTGTTGCTAACCCGAGCGAGGCGGGGGCAGGATGCGACATTTCCGTCGACAATGGCGCCAAGCTCGGGACGAGCGGTACAGGTCTTTTCGCATTCAATAACGAATTAACACACAACGGACCGCGTACCTTTACGGGAGATAGCGCGGTATGGAATTTCAAGTACACCGCACCGACCAAAGCCGGCACCGCTCATATTTATGTGGCGGGCAATGCGGTGAACCTCAATGGTACGAATGACCTCGGGGATCACTGGAATACGCTGGTCTATACGGTCAACGTTGTTTCGCCGGCTGCCGTCGATCAGCCTGCCAATACTGTCTCTGTTGTGGTTTCGCCGAACCCGGCGCGTGGGGTTTTTCAGATCTCCGCGACCGGCATGAGCGGTTCAGCCACCGCACAACTGATGGATGCTGCGGGCCGGGTAATACTTACCAAACAGATCGATCTTTCCCAATCTTCTTCGATCGATGCGAGCACTCTTACCCGTGGTAGTTACTTTGTGATGATACAACCGGAGCAGGGCGAGCGGATCGTCCGAAAAGTGGTGCTCCAGTAAACGTTAATTGCTCGCGGTCAGACGGCAACTCGGGGCACTCTGGCCGCGATGCCGGTGAGTATCTCGTAGGGGATCGTGCCGATCGTTTTGGCTAGGCTCCAGGCGTTAACGCCGCTGTTCGATGCACAGATAAATTCTACCCGGTCGCCAATTTTTATATCGTCATCGCCAACATCGAGCATGACTTGGTCCATGCAGATCGTGCCGACGACCGGATATTCTTTACCGTGTATGAGTGCGCTCGCACGATTCGTCAGCAGACGGGGATAGCCATCGCCATAACCGATCGGTACCGTAACGATGCGTGTGTCGCGTTCAGCAAACCATCGAAGATTATAGCTAACGCCTTCCCCTTGCTTTACCCTTTTGCTTAAAACGACGGTACTGGCAAGCGTTAATGGCGGATGAAGGTCGCTTCCGAATTTATCCTGTAATTCCAAGCTCGGCGCGTAGCCATAGAGCATAATGCCGGGCCGCACCATATCGAACGACGATTCTTTGGGTGCTTGAAGAATGGCACCGCTATTGGCTGCGTGAGCGATCGGGATGCGAATTCCACTACCACGGGCTTCCGATAATACCTGTTCGAATCTCGAAAGCTGTTTTCGGAAAAATGTTTGGTCGAGTTCGTCGCTCGTTGCAAAGTGAGTTGAGAGGCCGACGAGCTCTACCTGTTGTTTCTGCGCCTGGATATCTCGAAGAAAGGAGAGGGCCTCTTCCGGCTCGACACCCATCCGTCGCATTCCCGTATCAACTTTAAGATGAACGCGCGCGCGAATTCCTACCGCACGGCTGCGACTTACGATCGCATTTAAAGTATCACGGTCGCTTAGGGTAAAGTCGAGTTGATGTTCGAGGAAGGCGTCGATCTCATCCGTTGCTGCGCCGGTAAGGACGAGGATGGGCAGTCTGGTCAGGCGGCGAAGCCGGGCTCCTTCCTCTTCCGTTGCGACGCCAAATGCGTCGATCTCCTCGCTCTTAACCGCTGCCTTTGCGATAATATCGAGGCCATGACCGTAGGCATTCGCCTTCACGATCGGCATAATGCGAGCTCGAGGGCCGATCTGCCGGCGTACGAACCGCAGGTTGCTCAGAAAATGCTCAACGTTAATTTCGGCGCGGGTGGGCCTCACGGTAATTAAGAATTAAGAAAGAAAAGATGATCGGTGGTAAAGAAAAGATGTGACGTGGTAAGAGCTTATAACTATCAATTATTAATTCTCAATTCTTAATTATTGCAGATGCTTTAGCTCATTACGAGCACGCTGTGCTGCGTCCGGTGGGTGGCGGCCCTGTAATGACATGGAGTCCGCCACACGGATCGAAGCCAGAAACGCATCTCGTGCATCGAATGGCTTCGCTTCCCGCAAAAAAAGCTCGCCAATATTGTAATAGGCAACGACTAAATTCGAATCGCCGTGCATCTCATGCGATAGCATTTCGAGCGTTTGAGCATAACGGCCCCGCTTGAAATACGCATACGAAAGGTTGCCGATAACAGTGTCGTTTGCGGGTGCTTTGCGAAGGTACATCTCGTAATATTTCGCTGCCGACCGATATTCCCCTAACGAGAAGAGAATATCGCCCATACGGCGGAGCTTGGGCGCACTGTCGTCGGGGAAGGTGAGTGTATCGGGTACCGCGGCGAGACTATCCTCCACAAGCAATCTATCATTTTGATGATACCGAGAAATGATATCTTTGATCGGATCTCCGGTGCCTTTAGGTTTCGACGCTATTTCATAAATGATAGTACCGATCGCTGCCACGGTGACGGTCGCTACAATGCCGATAAAATATTTTCTCCAAATCTTATCCCACTTGCTCCGGGGCATTCGTGATTTCGGAGGACGATACGTGCTCGTAGTGCGGAATCGTGGATCACGTCTGAGCTCTTCAATATGACTGGTCGAAATATTCTCGCGTAGTGAAAGCTCGACTCGATGCTCTTCTCGCCGGACAGGATCGAAGAGGATCGCTTTGGCCTCGTTGATCTCTTGCATTTTCCGGGCAGCATCCGCATCACCAGGGTTCGAGTCGGGATGGTACTGTTTCGCCAGCCGTCGGTAGGCTTCCTTGATCTCCTGATCCGAAGCATTCCGCTTTACACCTAAGACTGTGAAGTAATCGACCAACTCGTTAATTAATAATTAAGAACTAACAATTAATAGGCTAATGTATCCATGACATCTAAATCGTCCGCAGGATAAGCGGCGGTGCGGCGATACAACATTGATGTAATGGAAGGACGGCTTCCTCCATTCCAACCGGTCAATGGTTAATTCTTAATTGTCGATTATTGTGCTCGTTTCCACTTAGGGTTCGTAAGCACGAAGGAGAGGCTAAGGCGGTGCGTTGAGCCGAGCTGATCCTGCCCGCTGGCGTTCAGATAAGCATAGTCGATATGGAGCTTTGAAATGGTAATGCCGGCGCCGACGCTCCACATTTTCATATCATTATAGCCGGTACGAATAGAGAACAAGTCTTTAAAGGAGTATTCGAGGCCTTCATGGAGATCGGCGGAAACCGGGCCGATATAGAGTTGTGCGTCCTGCCCACGGTTTTCGAACCGGAGATCCGCGTCGATCGTCGGCATTAGCCGGTGATTGCCGTCGCTGGTTATGAGCCATACATAATCGGCGCCAAGCTTTAGTGTCGGCGAGACCAGTTCCTTAGTGCCGGTACTGTAGGATAACAGCGTCGTTGTGATGTCCTGAATAACGGCGGCGAGGGTCCAGGCATTATCCGGTTTATATCGCCCTGCGACATCGAAGCCAATGCCGGTTGCCGTTGTTTGTGGGTCGAGGCGGCGATAGATCAGCTTTGCATTGACTCCCCAGGAAAGCTGATAGCCGTTCGAAGAGACGCCCGGTGCGAGAACTCCTGCGAGCGGACTAATATCCTTCGCATAGGAAAGGATCGCGACCCAATCGTAATTACCAAAGCTCGATACTTTATTGTAATCGAGATATTCGTTCTGGTCGAGTTGGCCGTTATTGTTAAGGTCAACAAGGGCATTGCGAGTATCGAGAATGTCGCTCACGCCGATATGAAGGATAGAGACAGCGGCAGAAGACCGTGCGTCGAGCGGAAACGCCAGTGCGCCGTAATTGTATTGCACGGTGCCATCGAAGCGGGACTCGTGCATTGCCGTGACCATCGGAAAACCGAGCTGGTTTAGTCCCGCCGGATTCCAATAGCCCGCCGTTGCATCATCGCTTATGGCTGCGCCTGCGCCACCTAAGGCAAGCGAACGAGCGCCCACTCCCAGTTCTAAAAATTCGCCGGCATAGTCGCGTACTGTTTGTGCAAGCACGGGGCTCGCGCAAATTAAAAAGAGAACGCTTAAAAGAATGCGGCGCACTACTGAATGCTGAGAGTCGTTAGAATACTATTCTGTAACAAGCCATTAACGCCCTTAAAAGATTGCAAGCTCCACGAAAGCAGGTCAAAAAGAAATCCCGGCGCCGGGTCGATGAACGCTCGGAGATCGACTTGCTGCATTCTTATCGCTCCGCCCTTCAAAAATATGGCTGTGATCTGACTGAGCACGACGTTGATAACGAATTTTATTGGTACTTTCGTCTAAGTGAACTTCTCGCCCTCGCGAAAAAGACATTTTTGGAAATAAATGCGAGGCATTTTTCCGGCTTGCTCATTGAACCCAGGATCATTTACTGCAATAGAGCGACTGGAGGATATTATAACAAGGCTCGTCACACGATCGGAATTTCACTCGCAATGACTGTCGAACATGGCGAGCCGGAGTTCATGGAGACGCTGCTTCATGAGATTGCTCATATCGTGGTGCAATCCCATTCTCCTCGATTCTATACGGTCTTGCGCAATATAGGAGGTAGTGGCAAAAAAGCGGCGCTGACCACACTGCTAAAAGCCAAGCGTGAGCGTTTTCTAACGGAGCATTATCCGGTGCAAGTGCGTTGCCCCAATTGTAAGCATGAATACCGCTATCGGACTCGCCGTGCTTTACGCTACGCATGTCGCCCATGCTGCGAAAAATTTGCAAAGGGGAAGTTCGACCCAAGATTTAAGTTTGTAGAAATAAAGCCTTCTCTTCCGATGGAAGAGAGCGGCAGTGAGGACTCGTCGAGGTCCGGAAATCAAAGCTAAGCATGAAACTACCCAAATACGACAGCAATGGCAAGCCACTCATCGTCTTATTCGATGCGATGGCGCTTGCCTATCGGTCGTACTTCGCCTTTATCACACGACCGCTTACGAACGCACGAGGAGAGAACACCAGTGCGATCTACGGCTTTATGACGTCGATCTTCCAATTCCTGGATCATCACACGCCGACCCACGCCGCCGTTTGCTTCGACACACCACACCCGACGTTTCGACACGAGAAGTTCGAAGCATATAAGGCCACGCGCCAGGCCATGCCGGATGACCTCATCCCGCAGATCGATAAGATCAAGGAGTTAGTGCGCGCATTTCGTATTCCCTTGGTCGAGCTTCCCGGTTATGAGGCGGATGATGTGATCGGCACGCTCGCTTGTACCGCCGAAGAGGCTGGTATCGAGTCGCTGATCGTTACACCCGATAAGGATTTTTGTCAGCTTGTTACGGACCGCATCAAACTGCTGCGCCCATCGCGCGATGGCGGTGCGATGGAGATCTTCGATACCGAAGCGGTTAAGAATAAATACGGTCTTTCGCCAAAGCAGATCATCGATTACCTTGCACTCGTTGGCGATACGAGCGATAATATTCCGGGTGTACGCGGCATTGGTGAAAAGACCGCAACGCCATTAATACAAAAGTATGGCTCGCTGGCCGAATTGTATAAGAATATCGATCAGATCGATAAAAAAGGTATTAAAGATAAGCTTACCAATGAGAAGGAGAATGCCTTTTTATCGTATGAGCTTGCGACGATCGACTGCCATGTAAAACTGCCACTCAAAGTTGAAGATCTTGCCTACGGCGTCCTACCTGATTTTGATGCGCTCGAAAGTCTTACGATCGACCTTGGTTTTAAGTCGCTGGCCAATCGCGTCCATAAGGAGAAGGAGGAAGCGTTAAAAGCCGAGTCGCCGGAAGCATTGCAGGCAGCGCTCACACCCGAAGAAAAGCCACCGGAAGAACGCACTGAAGAAGAGCAGCTTCAATCGTTCGATTTTACGATCAATGTGGATGGCCAGGTGCAGGATATTCGTTCGTCCCCACATGCGTATGTCATGGTGCGCACCATTGAAGGTGTTCGCGAGCTTAAAAAACTGCTTTTGAAAGCAAACGAGGTGTGTCTCGATCTGGAATCGACAGGACAGGATGCGAATCGAGCCGAGATCATTGGGATGTCGTTCTCGGTGCGCCCATTCGAGGCGTTCTATATTCCTGTTCGCCTTCCGGAGCTTGGCGCCGATGCGGATGCGACATCGCTCTTCGCCCAAACGGCTGCATCCGAGAATGCACTCACTATGGGTCTTGAACTCGGGGAAGTGCTCGATGTGCTTCGTCCCGTTCTTGAAAATGAGAAGATAAAGAAGGTCGGGCAAAACATTAAGTATGATGCCTTGCTCTTGCGACATAATGGTGTGAAGGTCCGCGGTATTTCGTTCGACACGATGATCGCCTCCTACATCTATCGTTTCGATGGCTCCCACTCGATGGATGCGCTCTCGCTGGAGCATTTAAAGTACCGGCCCGTGGCTCTTTCCGAAGTGGTCGGTAACTTGAAAGAGGGCACCGCCCGGCGAACTATGGCTATTGCTTCGACAAAGCAACTGGCCGAATATGGTGCGGAAGACGCGGATGTAACTCTACGTCTTCGTCATGCGCTCGAGCCGAAGTTGGATGAAGTGGGCGTTCGCAAGGTCTGCGAAGAGGTGGAATTTCCGCTTGTCGAAGTACTCACGCAAATGGAATATCATGGCGTGAAGATCGATACCGAACGCCTGGCGCTCGCTAGCAAAGAGATGGAGCGCGAAGCCGATAATTTGTGCCGGCAGATCTACGATTATGCTGGCGGGCCGTTCAATATCGACTCACCAAAACAATTGCAGGAAATTCTCTTTGTTAAGCTGGGACTGAAATCGGGTCGCAAAACAAAGACGGGACTTTCAACCAATGCCGCAGTTCTTGAGGATCTGCGTCACGAGCATCCGATAGCCGAGTGCTTGCTTGCATACCGCCAGTATCAGAAATTACGCGGCACGTACGTCGATGCGTTGCCAAAGCTCGTGAATCCGAAGACGGGCCGCATTCATACCTGCTACAATCAGGCTGTTGTTGCAACCGGCCGTATTTCGTCGACCGATCCGAACTTACAGAACATTCCGATCCGTACGGAGCTTGGCCGCGATATCCGCAAAGCGTTCGTTTCCCGATTCGAGAACGGCCTTATTTTATCTGCCGATTATTCGCAGATCGAACTTCGTATCATGGCGCACGTAACTCGTGATGAAGCACTCGTCCGCGCTTTCCAGCATAACGAGGATATTCATACCCTCACTGCTGCCGGTGTATTTGGTGTGCCGCCGGAAGAAGTAACCAAAGAGCAACGCCGCCGTGCCAAGGGCGTTAACTACGGTATCATGTATGGTATCGGCGCCTTTGGTCTTGCGCGCAATATCGGGATTCCGCAGAAGGAAGCTTCCGAGATCATCCAAAAATATTTCGCAGCGTTTCCGCTCATTCGTAAGTATATGGATGACACGGTCATATTCGCGCGTAAAAATGGTTACGTCGAGACGCTCTTAGGACGCCGACGTTATATGCGCAATATTGCTGCGGCAAATCAAGCCGTTCGTTCTGCGGACGAGCGCGCTGCTATCAATGCACCGATCCAGGGTACTGCCGCCGATATGATGAAGCTTGCGATGATCAACGTTCATCGTGAAATGGAGCAACGTAAGATGAGGTCGATCATGATCATGCAAGTACATGACGAACTTGTTTTCGATGTTGTGCCGGAAGAGGCGGACGACATGAAGGAACTGGTAGTGCGGCTTATGTCCTCCGCAATGCCGATGGCCGTACCGATCGAAGTCGAGGCCGGCATCGGGCCAACATGGTTCGAGGCCCATTGATCAAGTTAGATGATCGATCGCGGTCTTCGATCAACGGCGATGATTCCGCTTGCGCCCGCGGCCGTTGTTGCGACCAGAATCGTCGGAATCCTGCTTGTTGCTATCGCTGGAATTCGTATTCGACTTATTTCCCATTAGGGTAATTCCTGCCGCTGCATTAGCGAGCCTCAATCGGCGGTGGAGAGAGTCATTCTGGCCGCTACCGCCCGAATTATCTTCGTAATTGTTATTGTCCATATAATTTTTCGATATGGGCAATCAACAGTGGGGTATTAACTGCCCGAATTAAGAGTTCGGATACATTATCGATTTCAATAGTTCATTTGAACATTGTAACGAAAATACAATAGTGTGCCAACGGAGATTATGGCAGGTAGGATGATCTTCGCCAAACTGAGCAGTATTATGCTCCCACAGGCTGCGTCTCGTTCAATACTTCCTGAATTTCAGAGTCGAGATCGTTCAATCGAAACGGTTTAATGATGTGGTTTCGGAAACCGGCTTGAAAACTTCTTTCAATATTGGAGGGCGTTCCTAACGCCGTTACAGCGATCGCAGGGATGGGGCGGGGCAGCTTTGTCATTAGATCCCATCCGCTCTCTCCCTGAAGCTGAATATCACAGAGAATAAGATCGTAATTATTCTTACGGACGAGATTTACTGCATCCGTAATGTTCTCGGCCGTATCGACCTTATAACCGCGGTGCCCCAGGAGTCCGCACAAGGCGATTCGGGCGTCCTCCTGATCGTCAACTACAAGAAGGGAAGCACGTCGGCGTGGCCGTGCCTTTCCGTTGGTGTGGGTCTGGGCCGCCGGGTAATCTCCGTTTTCGATGAGTGGCAGTTCGATCTTGAAGGTCGTGCCTTTTCCAGGTCCCTCACTGTGTGCTGTCAGGCTGCCTGCGAATGTCTCGGTAAGTGCCCGTGCGATCGTTAGCCCCAGTCCAAGACCACCATATTTACGTGCAATATTAGGCATGCCCTGCGTAAAAGGCCGAAAGATACGCTCCAGCGTCTCACGGTCCATTCCAATACCGGTATCGCAGACTTCGATAACGATCTGACCATTCTCACTCTTTGTGGAAATCGTGATCACACCATTTTCCGGTGTAAACTTAATCGCATTGCGAAGCAGATTCCAAACGATCTGCTGAAACCGCGCTGGGTCAGCCAGGACATGGTGGGAACTGGCAAGCAAGTGCAATCGGAGAATTAAACGGCGTTCTTCAATATCGTGGCGCAACATCTCAACGGTTTCCGCAATTTTGACATGCGCATCGACATTTTCCAGTTTGATTGCAAGTTTGCCGCGCGTGATACGTGTGACGTCGAGCAAGTCATCGATGAGGCGAAGTTCGAGTGCAAGATTACGACGGATCATATCGAGAAACATGCGCCCGTTATCCGTAGTGACTTCCATCTCTAAACCGTCGATAGCGATCGTAATAGGTGTAAGAGGAGAGCGCAACTCGTGACTTAAGACAGCAATAAATTCATCTTTCGCACGATTTGCCTCTTCCGCTATTCGTTTTGCTTGCTCGAGCGATTCTTCGAGTTCTCGCCTGCCCGTCAGATCCTGCAATACTTTGATAAGCCCTTCGATCTTGCCACGCTCATTATAAAGCGGCCGGACCATTCCACTTCCCCAAAACCGCCTTCCGTTTTTTCGGACGCGAATACCTTCCGTAATGGAAAAGCCATCCGCCAGCGCACGTTCGATCTCGATCGCGGGAATTCCGGCTTTCAAATCGGGCTCATCAAAGATGATATCGATCTTTTTCCCGATGAACTCATCCTGGGTGTAACCCAGAACACGCTGGACGCCGGGATTCCAGCTTGTAATAATCCGATCCCGATTATAACTAAAGATCGCGTAGTCCTGGATCGATTCGAATATTCGACGAAGATTTTCCCCCTCCGAGATGAGATCGCGTTGGTTATTGCTTTGTGAGAGAAACCTGTCGCCACGACGTTTCCATAGGGCTGCAACGACAAGCGCTGCCAGCGCTACGAGCACCAGAATAATGACCACATTAGAACCCGATGCTCCCATAGAAATCCTAAGTCACAAGGTATGGCACAATGGAGTTAGCTGTCTCACCGCTACAAAGGGAATGCCACAAAAGATGAGTCAGGAGGAGCAATAAAAAGGTGAGTCAGGAGGAGCAATAAAAAGGTGAGTCGGATTGGAGCCATAAAGGATAAGGGTGGGTTGGGCTCTTCGTCTCTTTCATGTCTTCTTCAATGGAAAACGAGAACTCTGTTCAACTAATAGAATCTTCTGTGCAGGTATCAGAGGCTTCTGCTCATGAAATATCAGCCGTATGCCCCGATTGCGGCTCTCCCGCAAACGGCGATTACTGTCATAACTGCGGTGAGAAAATAGAACCGCACTTGCTTTCCGTCCGTCATTACTTTCGTGAGATATTTCACGAGTTTCTCGCTTTCGACTCGAAGTTCTTTCGGACTCTTCCGGCGCTGATGTTCAAGCCGGGATTTCTCTCCAAAGAATATGTCGAAGGTCGACGAAAGAAATATCTTATCCCGTCGCGCCTGTATATTACGATCGCGGTCGTCTCATTTTTCTTTTTAGGTTATGTGATCAACCAGGAGTTCGAAACGCTCTTTGCAGCAACAGCTCGTTCACACGGCCAAAATCAATTCCAATTCTTCGATCTAAGGGGAGAGCCTGGTTATCGAGCTGCCGAAACAATGGTGCATCTCGTCACGGAGATTTCGCCGTATGTTCTTCTCCTCATTTCGACACCGCTATTCGCATTGTTCCTAAAGTTGTTTTATTGGAAGCAGCATAAACTCTATATCGAGCATTTGATCTTTTCATTTCACTTCTTTGCATTCGCTCTTCTTGTTTTCTCACTCTCGGCTGTCATTCCATTATTGTTTCGAAGATTCTTAATAGTAGACTTTTTAGCTATCCTGTCCTTCTATGTTTATCTCTATTTGGCCCTTCGCAGGTTTTATGAGGATCGTGGTAGGTGGTTAGTGTTGCGCACCTCTCTATTGTCATTCTCCTATTGGACGATCGCCGCCTTTGCAATTGTGGGGACAATTGTCATTGCCTGGACGATCGGAGTTCAAACCGGCGATCTCCCGCGTGGGGGAATTGGATCGTTCGATGTTAACCAACGAACAGACAGTACCGGTCATGTGACGCTTCAGTTTGGAGCAAGACCGAAAAACGGAACGTAGGTCGTTATCCCTTTGGGGGACTCGATCCATTTTTAAGCGAGAGAATAAAATAGAGAATAAATAAAAAAGCGGCTCTTTTGAGTCGCTTTTTCTGCGGAGAGGGAGGGATTCGAACCCTCGATAGCACTTTACAATACTATGACGGTTTAGCAAACCGTTGCCTTCAGCCACTCGGCCACCTCTCCGGCGTGAGTATGAAGTAAATGCGAAACGGACGTTCCGCGCTTCAATTTCAGGGTCTGGCAAACGGGAGCGTTTCGGTGCTCGTTCCCGAGCTATCGCGTAAGTTCGAGTCGCTTCGTAACAATGCGGTTTCCAGACCGCAATTCCAATCGATAAACACCGCTCGCTAGCCCACTTGGGGTATATGTTTCCCGATAAGTCCCGGCCTGTTTCCAACCGCTGGTAAGCTCGATCGCCTCGCGGCCGATCATGTCCTCCATAGTGAGCGTCGCCGGCCCGTCTTCTGCAAGTCGGTATTCTACTGTGAACGAACCGGAGAACGGATTGGGAAGTATCGAGTGAATAAATGTAGAGGTATCGGTATTCGATACCCACGGCGTGCAAACTCCCGAGATGCATACAGTGCCATTCATCATCATCACATGAATAGGCTTACCCGGGAAATAGAAAGTGTCAATGACGATCGGCCCACAATCCGGCGCGAGGGTACCTGCGGTGAATGATAGCCTTGCAAGCGTATCGATGCCTGATTGTATGTTTCCGCTGACGGGTATTAGCCAATCACTTCCGGATTGCGTGCCTAAGGGTGTTGTCGGTGTAAGAAGATTTGTCCCTACGCGCACGGTACCGGTGAAGGTCTTCGCAGCAGCTTCAATAAGTCCGGCCAGATCGGACAAAACGACAGGGATAGTAACAGCTTCATTTGGAATAAGCGCGATCACCGGTGGAAGCGAAAGCGTTACGCTACCGCTTGTATTGGTATAATTGAACGCATCGCTCGTTGCCGAGCAGCCATTTACATCTGTAATAATCACGCTATAATCACCATCCTTTGTCGGAGAGTAATTCTGTGTTGTTGCTCCTGAAATCGTATTGCCGTCCAATAGCCACTGATAGCTCGAAGCGGATGTAGAGATTAGTTGCTGTCCGGTTTGGGAGATGACCGGTTTTGCTGGAATCGGATAGACCGTGACATCTATGTTCTTCGAAGTACCGTTGCAGCCATCGCTGTTCGTGACAAAGACGGAGTAAGACCCAGCTTGACTGACAGTTATTCTTTCATTGATCGCGTTCGCGATCGGTGAACCGTTGATCGACCATTGGTAACTTGCATATCCTACGCTGGCATCGAGTGTAACGCTGTCGCCAGCGCAAAAGGCAAGGGGACCGTTCGCTGTTACGAGCGGGATGAGATGTGAGTCGATGGTGATAGGAATTGAAGCGCTGCCAGTACAGCCGTCTTGCAGTACGGCAACGGAAAGAGAACCACTACCCGCCGAGCCCCAATCGATAGATACACTGTCTGTTCCCTGGCCCGATGCGATCGTACCCAGGTTAGGAGGGGTAACTTGCCACAACACGGTACTCCCACTGGGTGAATGGATTCTGTAACCGGCCGTTGTGCCGATGCAGATGGAAGATGGCCCATCGATGGTTACAGAGGGTGTAGGTTTTACTGCGATCGTAATAGGGGATGTCGTGGTATCGCACCCGCCATTCGTTGTTGCCGTGACAGCGTACGAACCACTCGTTCGGACGACGAGGTTCGCGCCCGTGTCTGAAAGTTTTGTGCCGCCATTCCACCATGTGTAGTGATACCCAGTTGTCGCCGTTAACGTTACCGAGTCGCCGCTGCAGAAGGTGGTTGTGCCATTGGCCCTAACTTGAATGTTCGGTTTGACATCAGATGTAAACGTCACTTCTGTACTCGTACTCGTACAGCCGCGAGAGTTTGCAACGGTAACGTAATACGTGCCGGGCTTCGAAACGACGAGCCACGAGGTGGTGTCCCCTGTGTTCCATCTATAGGAAGCCCATCCGCCAGTTGCCGTTATCGTTACAGTGTCGGCACCGCAAAGTGTCGTTGTCGGAGCTTCGAGTGTAACGTATGGTAATTTATCCGGAAGCACCGTGACGTGAACGGACGACGAGGTGCCGGCGCAACCGGTACTGTTCGTCACACGAACTGAGTAATCCCCAGTTGTCGTCACCGCGATCTCGGGCGTCTTTTCACCTGTGGACCAGACATAACTCGAATAGCCAGTGCCAGCACTTAAGCGGACGGTGTCGCCAGTGCAGATCGTGAGCGCGCCCGATGCACTTACCGTTGGACTAAGAGAATCGGAGACAGCTACCAACACAGAATCGAGGGCCGTGCAGCCATTCTTATCGGTTACCAGCAACGTGTACATCGTTGTCGATGCCGGTGATGCGATAGGTTGTAGTAGTGTGGGGTCACTCAAGCCGTTAGCAGGTGACCACTGGATCGTATAAGGTTGCTTGCCGCCCTTGATAGTGCTTCCGATCTTGATCGATGAGCCATGACAGACCGAAAGCGGTGGACCGGGTGCGATCTTCGGCGGTGGTTGTACTATGACGAAGAGCGAATCCTTGGAAGTACAGCCGTTCGCGTCAGTAATAGTTACGGTATAGAAGCCATTGGTCTTTGGAAGAGCGAAGACGGTGCTGGAGTCGTTGCGGTCGAGCGTAGTAGTGGGATTCCAAGAGTAAGTGTAGGGTGAGACGCCATTCGTGCCGGTAGCTGTAAGTGCATACGGTGTTCCGGAACAGGCAACCGGTGCAGCGTTGATCTTTACCTTCGGAGCCGGATACATCGTGACCGTGATCGGCTTCGTAGAGGTGCAGCCGTAAATATCCGTTACGGTTAAATTGTAGACCGTTGCTTTGGCCGGTGTTGCGATGGGTTCAGCGGAGTCGGGGTGATCGAGCGTCAAAGCCGGCGACCACGAGTACGTAAATGGGCCATTGCCGGTAATATTGCTCGTTAACTTAATAGATGAGCCGGGGCAAACGGTATTTACTGTAGGGAAAGTGATCTGTGGTGCCGGGCGAACTGTAATGCGGAATGTATCTGATGTGGCTGGGCACATATTCGGGCAGATCACATTGACGGCATAATTATAAGTGCCTGGAACGCTCGGTGTACGAAAAATAAAGTTTTGATTTGTAACGGCGGTATTTTCTCCGTTCTCAAACCATAGATACGCGGTCTCGCCTGCCTTCGTGGTAAGTGTGTCAAGTACATTCGGACAAATCAATCCACTTGGCAATGATCCCGTTATATGAACCGGCGGCTGTTCGTCACAAAACTTTGCAATGAAGCCGTTATTGCCGGCATAGGCGACGGTATCAAAGGCACCTGCGGAAGCATATTCACTAGAAGTGGTCTGTGTTGTTCCACCAATAAAGAGATATCCCTTCCGATCCACACCGATAGCCGACGCCAGTCCTTTGGTACCATAATAGGTCCCCCATTTACGATGTCCACTGCTATCGAATTTAATAAAAAAGGGATCGTATACACCGAGGAGGTTGGTCTGATATTCGTTCGTCGTTGCAATTCCGATCGGACTCTCTGTTTCTCCACATGCGTAAATATTCTCAGCGGAGTCTAGTGTAATACCGTATAGGCGATCGTCATACGAACCACCATACATGGTAGTCCAAATTCGTTGGCCATTTGTATTGAATTTGCCAAGCATCGCATCAGAATCGCCAGCGATCGAAGTTTGATACGCACCGGGCGATGCGAGCCATGCGGTACGTGTTACGCCCACAAAGTATAAGTTGCCTGACGGGCTTACAGAAATGTGGTTAATCTGTTTAGCGAGAGAATATGGAATAGAATCACCAAAATATGTCGCCCACACTTTTGAACCGGAAGGATTAAATTTAGCGAAGCACGACCATCCGAAAGTGGACTGAAAAGCACCCGGAGTTGCAATTCCCGAGGTTGCAATTGTATATGCTCCGACATATATATTATTCGACGCGTCCACGCCGATCATGCCATCCAATGTCGTCCCAGGGTTTTTATCTCCTGAAAAGGTCGACGTCCAGAGCTTTGAACCTGTTGGCGAAAATTTTGCCAACGATATCCAATAGTCATCATTGGCGGACAGTATAATATTGGAAGCGCTATCGACCGCGACAGATTTGCCATAGGAGCCATTGGTGCCATAGTAGGTTGCCCAGCGGCGAGAACCGCTACTGTCGAACGAAAGTAACATCGCGTTCCATTGCGCAGTGATGGTTGTTTGATATGCGCCTGGGGAAGCTATTCCACTCGTGCTCGTTGTTGATCCTGCAATTAGAAGTCCCAAGCCTGCATCACAAGCAACCGCGTTAAGATCATTGTAACCGGTTCCTCCGTAGTAGGTGGACCATCGTATTTTGCCGTCATTGGTAAAACGAGCAATGAATCCATCATAATACAAACCAGCAAAAGTTGTCTGATAAGCCCCCGTGGTTGCAATGTTAGTTGCACATGCCGTTTTGCCAACGATGTCAATGTCGCCGACTCGGTCTATTGCAAGATCTGTTATCGAGGTCGAGTTATTTGTCCCGCTACTTCCAAAGTATGTTCCCCATAGCCGCTCGGGGTCTATGATCAGGTCATATCTTCGGTTATATCTATTTGTTCTAAAGCGCAATTCATTGCCCACCAGATAGAAATCACAATTCACCGAAGTTCGAACGTCTCGCCGCTCTTGATACGCCGTCGGTTCTAGGTCGGTCACATGGCCGAATGGCGACGCAAGCCGGAATGATCCATCGCCTTCGATGCCAAGTGATGTTGCATGATCGTATCCGATTCGGATCTTGCGAACGTCACCACCGGGATGTATGATAAAATCATATTCGAGATTGTGACCATCTTTTGCCGAGGTATAGAATATCAGGTCAATGTGCGGATAGAGATTGTGATAGATGATTCGCTGGAATCCCGGCACATGCGTAATGCCATCGGGACACTGAGCGAGGTAGTAGTTCGTGTAATCCGCTGTTGTATCGGTTGCAGTAATTTCAACTTTTGCGTTCGAACCAATAAAATGAGCATCGACTCGATAGAAGGACAGGGAATCCAGCACATGATGTTCGCGATCGATCTTGCCATAGCCTTTCGTGAAAACATAGTGTACCGAGTTCTTCGTAAAATAGAACTTCATGCCGTTCGCTTCAAGCATGTAGCGAACTTCCGGCATTGCTCGACCAAATTGATCGGCAAACTGGCCCCTATTCTCGATGAATTTTAGAGAGGAAGTGCTTTTGAGAGAGGTGATCGGTTGTTCAAAGTAAGAAGATGCGGTTTGCCCCGATACTGACGAGCGAACGAACAGAATCGCCAGAATAAGCGCGAGTTTTACTACTGGGGCTCTGAAAAAGAGATACATTGCTCAACCGTTTGGGACCTGCGGTACTCAACTCCGAAGTGCCCAAAGTTAACGCAGTCGCGATCTATCAGGTTGCAGCCGGCTTTTAAGCGCCAACCTCAATATATGGCAGAATATGGCAGACTTTCTGTAGTGTTTCTATTCCTGGAGATTCTATGGAAGGAACAGGCATACTCATCGTTATCGCGGTAATTGTGCTGGCAATAATCGTCATTGCTATTGGCCGGGCGGCCAAAAGGAAGAAGACGGCGATGGAAGCCTCGCAAGGGAACAAGCGCCCTGTACCAGCCCAGTTTTCGGATCGCGGACATTGAAGCCCGAGATCGCAGCTCGCTCAGTATCCCGGGAATTCCTCGAAGCGGATATTATCCTCATCAATTCCGGCTTCGATCAGCATCGTGCGCATTGCTGCGACCATCTGCGGCGGACCAGCTATGTAATAGATGGGCGTTGAGAGATTCGTGAGATATCGCCCGAGCATTGCCTTATCGATAAAACCGCGCTCGCCATTCCATTCTGCGGAAGACGTATCCATGTCCGTCATGGTCGGAATAAAATGGAGTTTGGGATTCGTGTGAGCAAGCTCTAAAAGCTGTTGAAAGAACGGCGCATCTTCCGGTGTGTGATTCGAGTGGAAGAGAAAAATCTCATGCCCGAGCTTATCATGCGCCCATTGTTTGATCATACTCATAAACGGCGTGATGCCGATCCCGCCCGCTAAAAACACTGCCGGCTTCGATGCATTTTTATGAAGCGTAAAAGAGCCATACGGGCCATCCCAGGTGAGTTCAGCATTGGCCGGAGCAGCTTTTAGCCATTGTTTAAACGAAGAATCGCGCATGCGGGTGGCAAACTCGAGATCCGGCTCATACGGTGCGCTGACAAGAGAGAACGTGCGAACGGGCCCCGATTCGTCCATATCCTTTGGGTCGATGAGATAGAGATCGATCGTTTGTCCGGCCACATATTCAAAACCGGCAGGTTTGGATAAATGGAAAGCGCGTGTACCGCGAGCAATTTCTTCGCTGGATAGGATATTTAATCGTTTATTCTCCATGATGACAAAAAGGCGAACGGCAATTATCGCTCGTCGTTAACAGTTACTACCTTCCTATTAGATGCAAATCTACGTCTATGGATACAACAGACACAAAAAAGAGCGAGGTATTAACGGACGGCATGTTACTGACCGCCGAACAGCTCATTCGTGACGTCCCGGATTTCCCTCGTCCTGGCATTATGTTCAAGGATATCACACCGGTCCTTTCAAGTCCGAAAGCGATGCGCGAAATCATCGATCGTTTTGCAGAGTTCGTTCTCCCTCGCAAGCCGACCGCGATCGTAGGTATCGAATCGCGAGGGTTTGTATTTGGGATGCCGCTCGCGTACGAACTTGGGTTGCCCTTTGTGCCGGTCCGCAAGATGGGTAAGCTGCCCTATAAAACCATCCATGAAGAATATGATCTCGAATACGGTACGAACACCGTTGAAATGCATGAAGACGCCATTTCCACCGGCGATCGGGTCATCGTTGTGGACGATCTGCTTGCCACGGGTGGTACTGCGAACGCCGCAAAACGGTTGGTAGAACGTTTAGGCGGCACGGTTGAAGGATTTACCTTCCTGGTTGAGCTTGGTTTCCTGCATGGCCGGCTTGCACTCGCTCACGAGGATATCCTATCGCTTATTACCTACAATTAAACCGGACTGATTCTTGTGGCATCTCAGCCATTGATCATCGGAAAGAACACTATGAAAATCTATCGTGCTTTAGTCTTCCTCACTGCTGTTGCTTTTTTTGTGGGCTGCAAAGCCTCTACCAGTCCTAATGGGACCACTACAACTGCTGGCAGCATGACCGCAACGGTGAACGGACAAGCCTGGTCATCGACCGTGATTCCGGGGGTATCAGGTGGTGCCACTGCAAAGCGTAGCAACTCCGGGGTTGTAACGGTGATTGGTGTTTCGCCGGATGTTACAGAGATCACTCTCGAAATCATGCATCCTTCGTTACGGACTGACACGTTAGTCCTCTCGGGTGATATTGCCGGCTATTCGCAGGGAGTTCTCGATACCAGTAAGGCGTGGATCACCATACCGACGCTTAATAATCCGCTTACCGGTACCATAACAATTACTCAATTCGATACCGTCAAAAAGCAGATCAGCGGGCAATTCCATTTTGTGGGCCGAAAAGCGCATACGTTAACGGACACCGTTACTGTGACCAACGGCTCATTTTACCAGGTTTCCTGGGACTAAGACTTCTTGTTTTTCATTAGAAGACCGCAGGCAGTGTTATATTTGCCTGCGGTTTATCTTTATATAGAATGTCCCATGAAAAAGCTTCTCGTAGTGTGTGCAGTTGTCTCTTTATTACCGCTATTCAATAGTTGTAAAACGCCTACTTCGCCTGGTTCCGGTGGCGCCAACTCAATTTTTTTCAACCTAAGGCCAGGTAGCCGACTCATCTATGAAGAGTATGATATCGATCCCACAAACACCATAATGTGGCGGGATACCGTGACCGATAGCGTGCTGGCAACGCATCTGATAGTTGCGGGCAAGACCAACGTTATTGCAATTGGCTCCGCGTATCCGTATTCCAATGACTTCGCGTATTATGCTCTGGAGCCAAATGGTGATCTAAGCGTACTCGATAATAACGGGAATGTCGTTCCTCCCTTTGGCTGGATCACTATTCCATGCGGCTCTCAATCGACATCGACCTGGCGCTATGATACGACGATCGGTGGCCAACATTTATATGAGATCTTAAACATGTCGGGTGCGGGTATCCATATTCTTACCGCTGGCACCCAAATTTTCCCGACAAAGCGGGTAAAGATCGATATAACGGCAACGGAATCAGAATCGAACGGACAGATCGAGATACTTAATCCCACTGTTATGCTCGATGTCTCACCCGACCTTGGATTGATCGTAAAAGAAGACGATCTGCCTACCATGGATGATGGTAAAATGGGAGGTGAGCATATTCGGCGCCTAGTCTCCGTCCAATACTAATTCTCTTCGTTCAAATTACTTTTTAGGCTCGAAGTTAAGCGAGGCCGAATTGATGCAATAGCGCAGTCCGGTTGGTGCAGGACCGTCATCAAAGACGTGACCCAAATGAGCGCCACAATTGGCGCACGTCACTTCGACGCGGCGCATACCGTAAGTGCGGTCATCGTGCTCCTCGATCTGAGCGTTAGCTTTGGGAGCATAGAAGCTTGGCCATCCGCAGCCGGCATCGAACTTCGTTTCGCTTTCGAATAACGGCGCGCCGCACGCTCCGCATTTATAGACACCTTCTTCCCAGAACGCTTCGTACTTGCCGGTAAACGGCCGCTCGGTGCCTTTCTCTCGCATAACGTGATATTGCTCAGGCGTAAGCTCTTCTTTCCACTCTTCTTCCGATTTGTTGATCTTTGCCATTTAGAATCTTACGAAGAAAATGATGACAGTTACATGGATACTGTCGTGTCTTAAAGGCGGTATTCGGTCGTGTTAATCATTTGTCATGTGGCGCCCGTAGGCCTTTGGAGTTCCATTTGATAGAAGATAGTGTCTGTATAAGACAGTTATCAGAAAATCAAAAGAATGTAATAAAGCGAACGAATATGAAAGAGCCAAAGGTCTTTTCCCTTACGACGCCGGTAGGCCGTCGCGAGTTCTTAAAACAGACGGGTGTCGCACTTAGCGCTGTGACGCTCGCCGGAATGCTTGGCGAAATCCTTGCCAGCTGTGCCTCCATCACGGGGCCAAATGTTACCCACGGTACGACAACGATCAACGTTGCCTCCCTTACCTCGGACGGACAATTCCTGGTCGATAGCAATGTAAATCCGGATGGAACGCCGATCCTGGTCATTCGGCAAAATGCCTCAACGTATACAGCGCTTTCAATGCTGTGCACTCATCAGGGGTGTCAGGTCAATCCGCCAAGTGGAGGAATTATCTACTGTGCATGTCACGGTACCCGATTCGATCTGCACGGTAACGTACTCTCCGGACCGGCGCCATCGCCGCTAACCAATTACGGTGTTACACTCAATGCCGCCGCGAAGACCATCACGGTAACATATTAAGACGCAAAGGGTCAGATTAGCCGGGGCTCGCGATCAGAGATCGCGAGTACACACGGGGACGAGTACACGCCTGGTCAGGCGTGTACCGGTGATCTCCGGATCGCCGGTGCGTGGGGAGTACCACACTCCAATACTGTGGTAACCTTGTGGGCTCTCGCGATCGGAGATCGCGAGTACACGGAGTCGAGTACACGTTCTCCGCGTAATCCATTTCATCCGCGTAATCCGGGTTCTGCTTAACGCTCTCGCACACCGCCAGCAATGTTCTGCTCTTCCTTCTTGATGTTAGCTAGCTGACCAGCGTACGTTGGACTGAAGTAGTGCGTGCGCGTGCCATTCCGTTTTGCTACGAAGTAGAGGTAGTCGCTTTGTGTCGGATAGACCGCGGCATAGATCGAAGCGAAGTTCGGATTATTGATGGGGCTCGGCGGCAAGCCTGTTTTCAGATAAGTGTTATATGGTGTCGGCTTCAGTATATCGGCGTGTGTGATCGGCCGGTCGAGCTGCAACCCGTATTGTACTGTTGGGTCTGCCTGTAGACGCATACCAATATGGTATCGATTTTCGTATACACCGGCGATCAAATACTTCTCGGTGTCGTTCTTTGTTTCTCCCTCGACGATCGAAGCAAACGTTAAAACCTGATACGGCGTGAGCCCTCGGGCTTCCGCGGTACGAAACAGTGTGTCCGGCACGACTTGTCTAAATCGTGTCACGAGCGCTTGTACGAGCGTGCGCCCATTGAGCGGATACAACCACTTATAATTATCTGGATATAGATAACCCTCAGCCGTTTGTGCTTCTTCTGGTAATCCTAACCAATGAATGTACGCCGTATCGCCGGCCGCTTGAATAAAATCGTATTTACTGACCCCCAGATTGGCGTCGGCCGCTTCCGCGATATCCTTCAATCGAAATCCCTCGGGGATTCCAAGCTCAAAAACGATCTGATATTTCGTGCCGATAATATCGCGAATGAGTTGCAGGTTCGTTAGACCGCGGTGTATTTGAAAGGTACCACCGTGTATCTGGTGACCAGCCCGTATCAGCTTTGCAGCCGCTCGGAATGTGATTTCCGAACGGATAAAACCACCTTGCTTTAAGGAGTCGGCAATTTGTGCCATGCTCGCGTTTGGTGGGATCACGAGCATCGTTTCCTTTGAGGTAGCTGGATTGACCCTGCTGATATCAGGATTTCGCAAAAAGAAAAGTGAGTAGAGCGCCGTTACCAGCACTAACGATGGAATAACGATCCACCAGAAATAACGGTGATGTGACGTCTCTCGAACTTTATGATAGATCCGCTTCATGGCTTTGGGATGTAAACCCTATGGCGTACAGCGCTTCAAGCGGCGGGCCTTTTCAAAATGAGAAAAGCTGTATAGTGGATGAGTAATGAGTAATGGAAGAATAGTAGACGATCGCGGTGCTCATTGGTCGGTTATCAAAACGAAAAAGAGAGCCCGTCTCTCGACAGTCTCTCTTTTCGTTAGATCACTCGCTTCTAAAGAGAACTACATGAAGGCAAAACAGTAATTGCTTTACAAGCCCTGAATCGCAATGGATCGGGGTCTTCGAGCCGATGATTAGTCAAGCTCTAATCGACCATGAGATCCGATGTATAGATTCCCTATTTCAAAACGAGTCCCGAAGAACCGAGTGATCTCGTATGTCTCTATTAGCTTCCAAGCGCGTGCCAATTTGAGCGTTTCTTATGGATTTGATGGTAGCGAAGAAAAATAGCTGTCAAAACCTCGCGAGGAATTGGCCGTATATTCGAAGGCAGGAAAGACTTTACGATTGACGTAAGAATATGATAGAGGTTGAGATTTCATCGAAGAAAAAGCCAGGGACGGAAGATCGTGAGGATCTTCTAGAGAGATTCCGAACGGTGCGTCGAACGACAGAGTGGCTCTGTGAACCACTCACCAGTGAAGACTGCGTGGTACAGACTGCGATGGAATGCAGTCCGGTGAAGTGGCAACTCGCTCATGTGAGCTGGTTCTTCGAACAATTTGTACTGAGTGCTTTCGATAAACGGTACCGCATATTTCACGATAAGTACGCGTATCTCTTCAATTCTTACTATAACACAATCGGTGATCGAACGCCACGTCCGGAACGGGGACTTATGTCCCGTCCGACCGTAGAAGAGGTAAAAGATTACCGGCGATATGTTGAAGAAGCGATCGAGCACTTCCTTCTGAATGCCGGTGATGCTACAATGAAGCAAGCATTACCCATTTTCATACTCGGACTCAATCACGAGCAGCAGCATCAGGAATTGATCGTGACCGATGTTAAGACCGTGCTTGCAATGAACCCGCTTCGACCCATTTATCGCTCGCGAACTATCGAACGTTCTCCTATTCCATCATTACGATGGATCGAATTCGATGAAGGTATCGTGGAGATCGGTGCAAAGAACGAAGAATTCTATTTCGATAACGAGGGACCTCGGCATCGACAATACCTCGAATCATTCGCGTTGTCGGATCGGCTTGTGACGAATCGGGAATACAAAGAATTTATGCACGATGGCGGGTATCAGAACTCAGCACTATGGCTATCGGATGGATTTGCGAAGTGCGAAGAAGAGAGCTGGCTCGCGCCGAAATATTGGGAACAGCACGACGGCGAATGGTGGCACATGACGTTGCAAGGATTCCGCCCCGTCGAAGACTCCGAGCCGGTTACACACATTAGTCATTACGAGGCGGATGCCTATGCCACATGGGCTGGTGTCCGGTTGGCAACGGAATTCGAATGGGAACATGGGGCGCACACGATTTCCACAGAAGATAATTTAGAAGGTAATTTCCTGGATGATGCGAACTTCCATCCTATTCCTGACGCCGATGGAAACGGTCTTCGGCAAATGTTTGGTGATGTGTGGGAATGGACTCGCAGCGCATACTTGCCGTATCCACGGTACAAGCCGGTAGAAGGAGCGCTCGGTGAATATAACGGTAAGTTTATGTCCAATCAGATGGTACTTCGGGGCGGATCATGTGCAACGCCACGAGATCACATTCGCTCAACGTACCGCAATTTCTTTCCACCCGAGTCGCGTTGGCAGTTTAGTGGTATCCGCCTGGCAAAAGATATTTAAGAGAAGCGATTTTTAAGCAAAGCTTAGGAGATCACCGGAGGCAGTTGCGACGATGATCTCGGAATTGCCATCGCCATCAAGGTCTGCAGCGATGGGTGAACCAAGTGCAGCACCAATATCCAGCTCGTTTAAAATGGCGATCGTTTTGCCGTTGTAGCCAACGGTTATTAGCCTTCCGTCATTCGTACCAAAAACGAATTCCATCCGCTCGCCATTGTTGGCGCCCACTGCCAGCACATCGGTTGAGATAGCGTTAAGGTCGAACTCGCATCGCAGGCTTCCGGTCTCATAATCATACACACGGAAGAAGCCATCGGCATGGCCTTGCCCGAGTTCGAGCTTGCCATCGCCGTCAATGTCGGCAATTCCGGGAAGGCGATAGAGCACGTCACCAAACGAGCCGACTTTCCACCAGCGCGCTTCTTTCTTTTCAACATGTGAATACGGTGAAGCCTCAAGTACTCCAAAACCTCCGAAGCAGCCACCGACGATCAGGTCGTCATTATTAAGTATTGGAGTGCCGTAGGCCGTAAAGGGATCTTCGATAGAAGAGGTTGTTGAAAGGCTTTGCTCTTTTAATTTATTTGCAGCGCGCATGGCGTCCGCAGTGTAATCGGTAAGCAATTTAGGAATGCCGACGAACTCGCCTGTCTCGAGATCGAGATAGCAGAGCGTATCCTTTGCACAAAAAATGGCGATGGGATTTTTCTCGTCATCATTCTTAGCATGCATTAATGCCGTTGTGCCCCAGGGGCCAACCCCTCGACCATATTCGCCAACTCCAATTCGCTCGTTGCGCCATAGAATTGCGCCGGACTCTATTAAGAACGCGAGCGAACACTCGCTATTCATCGAGGGCGATTGATAAAAACTCGCCATCAATGCTTCGCCGCGTGAATGTTCGAAGTAAAGCCAATCATAGCAGCCAATACGATTACCAAGCTGACTTGGCGGCATATCCGGAAACTCGAACGTATGTGTTCGAACGCCATCGCTCGTGTACAGTGATAATCGAGCATGCTTTTCGTTCTTATCATCAACAATGACTATCCGTGCTCCCGCTTCGGTCTGGATCACGCTTGCGGCGTGGAAGATACCATCATATCCGATCCGTGAGCGGCCATGGATCGTCGCAACAAGCTCGGGTTCTTCCATTCCGCGATTTTCGTAAATACTGATGGCGCCGGAAAAGTCCGGGCAGGCAAGATAATGCTTACCATTTTCGATAAAGACCGTCGGCTGTAAACCTGGCCGCGCTGCGATATGGGCTTCGGTAGTTAAGTGATATCCGCAGGAAAGAAAGTGCTGAGTGCCGCTTTTTGTAACCTGAAGCAGTTCGCCATTTGCTTGTGAAACAAGAATGCGATCGTGCTCCATCAATGCAACTCGATAAGGCTGCTCAGAAGTAAATCCAAACGATGAGAGTTGCAGATCCTCATTGAGGAGTGAGAGACCCAGTCCTTTTGAATCAACTAAGACTCCCCGATCACTAACGAACCCTCCGCTCCATATCTCGTGTGTTGCGAATACATCGGGTTTGAACTCGGAGAAGTGAGAGGCTGGATAAACGGCGCGTTCGAGAAAGCGAGCGTTCTCCATGCTCCATAATTCTTTTCCCGCCGTCGGAGAGTAAACCGAGGTTGTGCTGTACGCTTTTACGTCCCGCGAATTTTCGTGGCTCAGGCATAAATCGGGCAGACCGTCACCGTTTACATCCTGCACTCCTCGTAAATAGTGGTCTGGAAGATCCAGAATGTTTTCGCCCGTTTCAGCACGTAGTAATTCCGTATGCCACGTGCCGTCTTTCTCATCGTTAAAAATGCTGACAGCGATCTCCATCTTTCCATTGCCATCGAAATCGCGAATCGAATTCGAGGTGTAGCGAAGCTCGGTCGTATCTGCGGGATAGATGTGCTCGATGAGCCGATCCCACAAAGGGTAAAAGTTGCCGTGACCATCATTGCCAAGCACCGCTATGTGACGTGAGACCTTATCGCTTAATATCACTGCTTCGAGATTGCCATCATTATTAACATCAACTAACTCGAAGTGACCGTAATTGCGGCGCCGCTGCTCGTCGGATTGCCATAGCGTCTGTGATACCATCTTTCCAGAGCGAGGATCGAAACCGTACACACCACCCAGGCGTGCGATCACGATCTCATCGGTGCCATCGTGGTTCACATCGGCGATGGCTATGGATGGATGATAGCTGTCATCCATCCATAGGCGATGAAGTACGCGGGTGTTGGGTGCACCTCCGGAACAATCATACATCAACACTTCCTTGCTCGAGAAGCAGGGGACAAGTATCTGCATGCCACGACCATTGAAGCTGTGCACCTGGAACATCGGGGCATACGTCCCATACGAATGTGGCGGCCCGACCACATCGCGGAAAAGAATTTCGCCGGTGACTGCAGAGAGAATGAGAATCTCTCTGCCGTTACTGGTCAGGATCTCAAGCTCTCCATCATCATCGAGGTCGTATGCGCCGCGTATCCAGTGCGCGCCGAACGGTTTGGTACGCCAGCGAAAATCACCGTTCGCACTCAGACGTTGAATGCCACCACCATCAGCCATAAGGAGATCGCCGGAAGCATCAGGTACAGGATAGACCTCCTGATAACTGCCGCCTATTCGTATGGACCATCGCGCTTTCAGTGGGCCGCTTCGCGCAGGCATTATCTGCACACCGGCGCGCGAATCATCGCAACGGTAATCGCGCCACTCACCGGGGAAAGAAGACGACGTCATATCACAAATCTAACGCATTTCCATCAACGGCCCGTGCCGGGATTCTATCTGTATTCCAAGTAAGTTCAAATGACGGAGGACGAATCTATGACGCTTTCGAACGACCTTCTGCATGGGATGGAGCGCGAGCCTCTTCCGGAGATTCAAGCACCACGGTGGTACGAACGGATTTGGCTGAAACTGTGGCTCCTCTCAAAGAGGCCGCTGAAAGGGATCGTTGCCGAGGTGGCATTAACGATGATCGTGTTTGTAATACTCGTTCTTGCAGCGCATTTTCTAAATCTCGATCTTCACGTAGCGGCTGGGCCGTAATTAGGGCAGATCAATAAGCGATTGCGGTTGTCCGGTCTTCATAGCTTCGATCCCTCGGAGCAAGATCATTTGTGTTCTCAAACCATCCATCTCACTTGTTTCCGGTCTTTTGTTCTCTTGTATCGCGGTTAGAAATTCGCGGTTCTCATTCAGGAAGCCATCTTCTTCGCCATCAAAACGATTGTCATTTTCGCCATCGAAATAGCTCATGCGCGTTAGCCGGCGATAGAGATGTACCGTTTCATTGCCATTCATTGCCTGAAAAGAGAACTTACCGTTGTGTTCTGTTAGTCCGACATCGCCAATGAAGAGGGAGGCGACGGCGCCATTATCATAGGCGATCGTGGCTGCCATCGTGTCGACGATATCGAGCCCGGAATGATGAAGGTTGCCCCCTTCCGCAAATATTCGAACGGGCTTGGCGCCTGCAAGATAATTCAGCATCTCGACGGCATGGCACCCCTGCGATAATACGTTACCGCCACCTTTTATCGGATCGTTCGCCCAGCTATCATCCGGCCAACGCTTGTCGATCACGCGAGCGGTAAGTGCGATCGGCGTTCCGATCAGCTCTTTCGCTTTGCGCGCCAGCGAATAATAGTGCAGCTTAAATCCTGTCACGCACCGCACCCCGCTTTTTGCGACGGCGCTTGCAATGTTGCGGCAATCCTTCTCTATAAGCGCCATTGGTTTTTCGAGAAAGATGTGTTTGCGATTCACTGCCGCTTCGATCGCAAACGGTGCGTGTGTGTCATGATACGTGCAGATATAAACCGCGTCGATATCCAACCGAGTGAGTGCAGAGAAAGGGTCGTCGGTAGCGTGTGCAGAATACTTGTCGGCAAGTTTTTGGGCTCGATGAAGAAAGGTATCTGCAAAGAGGACGGGGGGATTGCCTAACTGGGCGAGGCACTCGGCATGGGTTTCACCGATCAATCCGCAGCCGAGGATAGCGATTCGAGGCATAACAATTTATAAATATGCTACAGTCGCACGTAAAGAATTGATAACCGCCTGTTTATAGTTCGTAATACAGGGATTATCATATCGTATAATGTAACCTCGAATTTTGCATGAAGATGTCAGCTAACTCGCGCCAACTCTCTGGGTTGGCTCTTGCTCTACTATTTTGTATCAACGTTTTCATGCAAATCCCAAACATTATTACACGCGCAGGGCTTGGTTTGCTTGCACCGATCGTCGCCGCTGGGGCGCTCACAGGATGCAAGGACAGCTCTTCCACCACCACAGCAGCTCCCACTGGTATTTCCAAAGTTGGTCACGTGATTGTGATCTACATGGAAAACCACAGCTTCGATAATCTCTACGGAGAATTCCCGGGCGCCAACGGTCTATCAAATGCTACGGCGTCCGAATACACTCAGATCGATACGGCGACCGGCAAACCCTATACAACATTACCCTGGAATGATGCATCGTTCTCCCCGCAGCCATCGCTGGTCGATAAATATTTCGACATTGACTCGATGAAGCCGGCCAGCCAGGAGACGGAAGACCTGGTCCATCGCTATTATCAGGAGATGGCACAGATCGATGGTGGCAAAATGGACAAGTTTGTAGCCTATTCGAATGCGAAGGGCCTTGTCATGGGCTATTATCATACGGCGCAACTTCCGATGTTCCCGATCGTGCAGCAGTATACGCTCTGCGACAATTTCTTTCACAGTGCGTTCGGCGGCTCATTCCTCAATCATATTTATATGGTCTCCGCGGCCGCGCCGATGTTTCAAAATGCACCGAGCAGTTTGGTCGCGAAAGGAATACAGTCGAATGGCAACATTATAGATGGTGCCGTCAGCCCGGATTATTACGGTATTAATACACTACAGCCGACGCCCAATCCGCATGCGCCAACCGCGGCCGCGAATCTTTTACCATTGCAGACGATGCCGACGATCGGCGACCGTCTCGATGCAAAAGGAATTTCGTGGGCTTGGTATTCCGGTGGCTGGAATAATATTCTCTCGGGTCACGCCAGCCATAACGATAGCAGTCTCTTCCAATACCATCATCAGGCTTTCAATTACTTTGCAAAGTACGGTGGAGGACCGGATTCCGTTCGCAACAAATACTTAAAGGACGAGACCGATTTTATGACGGCGCTCTCCAACGGCACACTTCCGGCGGTCTCGTTTGTAAAACCATACGGTATCAACAACGAGCATCCGGGATACACCGATGTCATTACTGGTGAAAATCACCTCGTGAGTCTCGTCAATGCTATTAAAGCAAGCCCGATCTGGAATGACTGCGTCGTGATCATTACCTATGACGAGCATGGGGGATTCTGGGATCACGTTGCTCCGCCGGTCATCGATAAATGGGGACCGGGTAGTCGTGTACCGGGTATCATTATTTCTCCGTTTGCAAAGAAGGGCTACGTCGATCACACGCAGTACGAAACGGTCAGCATTCTCGCGTTCATCGAAAAGCGGTGGGGACTACAACCGCTCGGCACTCGTGATGCCGCAGCAAATCCGTTCACAAACGCCCTACAATTTTAACCTACGCCTTAATTCTCTCACAATCGCAAATATCCCTTCCTTGAAGATCTCGAGGAAGGGATTTTAATATTTATAGGAGCAGCAACGCTATTTTAGTACGGCTCCCACTGCATGTTATTGATCTCGCCCGAAGCGATCGTGACGTGATTGCCTAATGTATCAGTGCCAGAAAATTGGAAGGTGCCGGAAATACGCCGATTGTGAATATCGAGAGCTGAGATAGTCAGTTGGCCCACCGATCTCGAATCGACAGTGGAAATTTGAAAGCTGTCACCGTGGTACACAAAAGAAATGGTGCTATCGCTATAATTCTGAGGACCCTTTATGGTGTACGTTCCAATGGTAAGAGGTATTCCTTGAATATCAAATGAACCACGCTGCACGGTCTCACCGTAGGCCCAAAGATGGAGACGACCCCGATTTAAATAGCCGTTTAACATTTCACGACCGACATTATCGGTTGAGAACGCACTATCATTAACCGTTGCTGATACGTTTCCCTGTCCGTACGATCCCTCACCAATAGGAATGTCATTGAAGTACCCTGAAGTGATATGAACGGTGTTAGAATTGGAAGGCGACGATGCGTCGAAGGAGAAAGTACCGGAAACGAGATTGTTGATCGTATCGAATTTAGTGAGGGTAACGGTCCCTCCTACGGATTGATACCAGTTAAATCCAACAGAATCATAACTGATCAACGCCGAACCAACCGAATCCTGTTGGTAGCTCGAGATCGCCATCGACTTTGTATGGGGACCTGTTAAGGGGACGTATACATGAATGCTGCCGAAGGTCCCGTCTGTAAATTCAAAGAAAAGGCCGACGGAAAGCTGAATGGTATTCGTCCCTTGATACAAGGCTGGGGTTACGCTGGCAGTACCTTGATTTATGGAAGGTGTTCCACTGTCGAACGTCTTACCATTTAGAATAAAACCGTATTCGCCTTCCAACGACCCGAAGGGATTAGCAATATTTTCCTGCGTTGAAACAGGAGAGCTACAACTACCAAACAGTGTACTTAAAAAGAGTGCACACAACAACCGGACAACGCGCATCCTGAATGGCTTCATAGCTGCATTTATAAGACGACGAAGGCAAATATACGAACTTTGTTTCCCATAGAAGGGAAACCGCGCATAGGGTACGCAGGTTGTCCTTCTCATGCCGAATGAGGTGCCCATAATCGCCGAGAATCATGCCATCGTACCATCGCCGAAGCGTTTCGTGCTGAAGCGTACGACCGATCTTGCCTATGGTGATGAATCGCGCTTTAAAGTCAAGTATGAGAAAGAACTGAATGCAGCTCAATTCGAGGCCGTAAAGCATACGAATGGCCCGGCGCTCGTGATCGCTGGTGCCGGTACCGGCAAAACGCGAACGCTGACCTACCGTGTCGCCCGATTGGTGGAGCAGGGCGTCGATCCGCAGTCGATCCTCCTTCTTACCTTTACACGCCGAGCCGCTCAGGAAATGCTCCGGCGAGCCGCGGCTTTACTGCATGATAGTAAAGCAGAGAATGTCGCTGGCGGTACATTCCATTCGTTCGCTAATCTTACGCTTCGCAAATATGCAAACCTTATCGGCTTTACGAATGACTTTTCGATCTTAGATCAGGGCGACGCGCATGATTCGATCAATCTTCTGCGCACGCAAATGGGATTGGCTACCGCACGACGTCGATTCCCGCGTAAGACCACGCTTGGTGCGATGATCTCGCTGGCGGTCAATCGTATGACGACCGTGGAAGACGTCGTTGAAACCGATTTCCCGCACTTCATCGAGGACCTGGGAGAGATCCTGCGTTTGTCGGAGGCGTATCATGCCTACAAGCGGAGGTCCAACACCATGGACTACGACGACCTCCTTACGAATCTTGTCCTTCTGCTCGAGACGAATGAGAAGGTACGCGAGACGCTGGCGAAGAAATATCGCTACGTGATGGTCGATGAATATCAGGACGTTAATCGCTTACAGGCGCGTATCGTAGAACTCCTCAGTTCGCCGTCTCTCTCGGATGAAGGACGAGCACGAGCCAACGTTATGGTTGTTGGTGATGATGCGCAGTCGATCTATCGCTTTCGAGGAGCAGAAGTAGAAAATATTTTCGATTTTCCGAAGCAGTATCCGGGCGCTGCGATCATTCCACTCGAAGAGAACTTCCGCTCGACCCAACCGATACTGACGCTTACCAACCACGTGATCTCGCTGGCTTCGCGTCGGTACGAGAAGGAGCTGTATACACGCAACGCGAGTGGTGAAATACCTCAAATTGTTTGCGCTGAAAATGAAGCACAGCAATCTCGGTATGTTGTAGAGAAGATCCTCGAATATCGGGAGTTGGGCGTTAGCCTTAAGGATATTGCTGTTCTCTTCCGCTCCGGGTATATGTCGTTCGATCTCGAACTGGAGCTTCAGCGAGCGAACATCCCATTCCAGAAATTCGGCGGCATGAAGTTTATCGAAACGTCGCACGTGAAAGATCTCACCGCGATGCTTCGAGTGGTGCAGAACCCGAAAGATGCCGTAAGCTGGTACCGCATTCTGCTGTTGCATGATGGAGTAGGACCGAAGACGGCGGAGCGAATTGTGGAAGGAGTATTGCAATCGGGCCTGCGACGTGCTGCCGCCGAGGCGGAAGCCCAGGCGGAAGGAAGCGAGCCCTCCTCCGATACTCGATATCCAATACCCGATACCCGCGTTGGCGCATCGGTCGAAGGTTTGTTCAGCATCCTGAAGTTTGTCTCGAGCGACAAAATGACGCCGCCTGAGAAGGTCGAGCATCTGATCGAGTATTATAAACCGATACTTCGCAAGAAGTATGATGATTACCAGAAGCGCGAGAAGGACATCGAGACGTTTCAGTTGATTACGGAGCGATACCGCTCGCTGAATCCGCTCCTTGCCGATCTTTCGCTCGATCCGCCGACCGAGTCGCTTTCTGATATGGAAGAAGGCGCACGCGACGACGAGTTGCTGACACTTAGCACGATCCATTCGGCTAAAGGTCTGGAGTGGAATACGGTTATCATTACGAATTGCCTCGATGGCCGCTTCCCCTCCGTCCATGCCGCTCGCGATCCGGAAGAATTGGAAGAAGAGCGGCGCCTCATGTATGTTGCTGCAACACGAGCAAAAGAGCATCTCATCATTACGTACCCGACGAATCTTTACGACCGTGAGGCTGGCATCGTTCTTTCCAAGCCAAGCAGATTCATAGATGGACTGGTCGATCGCTCGCTTGCCGAGGGCTGGGTGATCGCTGAAGAATGAATAATTACGAATTAAGAATTAATAGTTGTGGTGGAGCCCGGAGGACGACAGATGGATAGCGAAGCCCTTTAGGGCTGGAATAGAGATGAAGAATATCCGACAGTCCGAAGGACAACAGATGCATAGCGAAGCCCTTTAGGCTGGAATAGAAGCGAAGAATTCTGCGATAGTCCGGAGGACGACAGAGCTATTAGGAAGCATTCTAGTATTGTGAGTGAAGAATCAACAGTAAGCTCCGAACCGATCTTGTTTCGGTCTCTACGGTCGCTTTTAGTTGCCACCACCGGCAAAGGCTACGATCGCGCACCGTGGCTGAACGATCTCCATCATAAACTCGCATATCGCCTCCATAAAGCGCTGCCAAAATTAGGGATCACCGGATTGCAGCGAGTGACAGTGCCAAGTTTGAACGGCAAGCACATGTACGTGCGTGCCGAGGATGGCGGGGTAGCACATCAGATACTGATGTATCAGGAATACGAGCCGTACGAAACCTCACTGGTGAAAGAGAAGCTGAAACCAGAAATGGTAGTATACAATATCGGCGCTAATCTCGGGTATTACGTACTTGTCGCTTCCGATTGTGTTGGTCCTACCGGAAAGGTATTTGCATTCGAACCGGAACCGAGAAATGTCGAACTGCTTAGGCGAACAATAACTGAAAATGCGATCGTGAATGTCGAAGTGTTGGCGATGGCAGTAGCAGCGGAGCCGGGCAGTGCGACGTTATCTCTCAGCTCTACAAATTCAGGTGATCATCAACTGCGAAATGTTGCCGATCGCGAAGGCATTCGTGTCCCCGTTGTGTCTATCGATAGCTTGATCGCCGCCGGGCATCCTGCTCCCGATGCGATCATTATGGATGTGCAAGGCTCGGAGCTTGATGTTCTTCGTGGTGCGAAAGCATTTCTTGCATCCTCCAAACTAAAAATTCTTTTCACAGAATTTTGGCCGAAAGGACTCGATGAACGGCATCCGAATGGTGCAAAGGAAACGCTGTGGCTGATCGAGCAGGCCGCTCTAACCTTTTACGCTGTTGATGAGAAGGGAAAAAATGCGAAACGAACGACGGCAGAGGAAGTGATCGCACGAACGAAGGGAAATACGGAGGCGAATCTTATGTGTCTTTTGCCAAATGCTTCGGCCTAAATCTATTATTCCCTTAACGAATTTCCAATCTCTTCGAAAGCTCGCTCTCCAGTATTCCATCCAGATCGAACCTGTGCTTCAATTCGCGAAATTTAGAGAGCGTCTCCTCGCCAAGATATTGACGGAATGCATCCGGTGTGAGTGTAGCATCCTTCGCCATATAAAAGCGTCCACCTGCAGCGAGTACTATCTCTGTAAGCTTTGAGGTAAGCGCCCAAAGATTTTTCCGGTTACTTTCCGTTACTTTGAAATCGAGCGCGAGCGAATAGCCATCGACTGCATGAGTAAGCAGAAATTGGTCTGGGCGGTGGCGCTTGAATACAGCGAGTAGTGGCACTAACTGTTCTCGCTGGCACAGTTCAAGTTGTTTGCGAAAGGTCGCTTCCGCAGTCTCCTTTGGAATGAACGACTGAAATTGAATTAGTCCGCCCTCGCCGTACGAACGCTTCCAGTTTGGAACATAATCGAGTAAAAATGCGAACGCTGCGTGCGCCTGCCGAAATTCAGTTTTCGGACTAAACCTACTCGACACATACTTCGCCCAGTTGATCAACTTAAAGCCCAGTTGATTTGTAAACGGCCGCAAGAACATCCACATGATCGACTTCGGGACAAGGCCAAGGATCATATCCGGTAGGTCCTGATATGCGACGCGCAATGTTTTGGCCGGTATGGGATCGATGCCGAGAGCCAGATAATTCGCTTGATGTACTATCGAGCGTCCGAAGCTATTGCCGCTCGCAAACGCATCGATCCAGCCGACGAGATAATCGGACTGAGGCAACTGCCGCTCGAAGACTTCGAACAGCTCATGCAGATTGGCCGGGTTGAAGACCTTTACATCGAGATCTCCGGAATATACTTTCTTTAGCTTCAGCGTGATCTTTGTAAAGGCGCCGAGCATTCCGAAGCTGCCGACGATCGAATAAAAAAGATCACTGCCATGCTCGACATGTAATTCCTCGCCACTCGGAGTGAGAAAATCGAACGAGAGAACATGCTCGCCGATCGGTCCGGCCTTAAAATTATTTTTACCGTGGATGTTCGCGCCAAGCACTCCGCCAAGCGTCGGATACATCGTACCGGACACCACGGGCGGCCAGTAGCCATCTTCGATCGCAAAACGCCACAACTGCTCGATCGTGACGCCCGGCTCGCACGTGATAATACCCGTCTTCGCATCCCACGCGAGAATCCGGTTCATGCGCGTTAACTCGATGACGATATTCTCGCGGCCTAATGATGCATCGCCATAGCTGCGTCCGGCGCCACGCAGTGTGACGTGCTTACCGGTGCGCTTCGCAAGTTCAAAACATTCTTTTAACTGTTCGAGCGTCGACGGGCGATAAACATACGCTGCAGCACCGACCGCACCGCCCCAGCCTTTCAGCGGCTCGAGACGATCGTGAGGGAGGAGGGAATGGTGAGCGGTAAGTGATGAGTGGTGATTGGTGAGTGAAGAATGAATATTTTGCCCGTTCTTTGAAGAAGGGCCTTCATCTGAATTGTGAAGGCTCACATTTTCAACCGGTTGAGACTCGCTGTAATCGTCCACGGCGTCCACCATGAATTAGAAAGATAGCCTTCTAAAAATAAATGATGGCATAAGGTGCATGACCATCGAAACGAAGCGCCAGCGCCCCGGAATGTATGCGGTGTTCTTGCCGCGACTTGCCGCGCGAAGTATGAGTTGCGCCGCTCGCTCCGGCGAGATCAGCCACGGAATGAATGATTTGCGAGAACCGTCCGCGTTGAGTAACATTGCCGTATCGACAAAGCCCGGCTTTATCGTAACCACTTTCACTTTGTACTTCGATAAGCGATTGCGAAGCGATTCGAGATACGTCGTGAGCGCAGCCTTAGACGCGAAATACGGTACGTTGCCGCTGCGGCCGCGTTCACCGGCGATCGAAGAAATGCCGATGATCGTGCCGCCTTTCACCTGCTCGAAGCGTTTCGCGGTTTCATCCAACCATGCAAACGCGCCGAGCGTATTGACTTCGATCGTCTCGCGGTCTTTCGTAAAATTGTATTCGTGCGGCTCATATTCGCGCATGATGCCGGCGGCGTATATAATGAGGTCGAGTCCGCCCAGGTCGTGCGCGATGCGTTGAAACAGCGCGGGGACTTCCTCATAGTGGCGAACGTCGTGCGGAAACACAAGGGCTTTGCCGGGGTACCGGTGAGCTATGGCATTCATCGCACCCTCATTGCGCGATACGAGCGCCACCGAGGAGCCCTCCTTCAATAATGCTTCCGCCAGCGCCTTGCCGATTCCAGCCGATGCGCCGACCACGATCACTCTCTTCCATTGCTTCATGCGTTGGGCGATCTCCGTTATATAGCGTGTGGGTATAGGGGAGTTACTAAAACCCTATACGCTATGCCCTAAACCCCAAAACAAGGGCCGCTGGTTGCGCTGCAGCCTTAGCCCAAAGGGAAAAATTAAATGACCCACCCGACTTTTCATTATTTTTGTGTGTCCGTCCTTCCTCTCGCCGCTCTTTTAGGGGCCTTTGTATAGGAATCGTTGCGATGCTTGGTTAAAGTCCTTTTCCCCCGAGCGCGATACTCGGTCTTGACGTCCTTTTAGGGGAGGTTACCTAATGTTCTTCGCTGGCCCGTCCCAGCGAGCTCAAAACGATTAACGAATATGATGAATACCTTGCGCACGCTTGGCATAGTGTGCTTTTTCCTTTTGCTGTCCTCCCAATATACTGAATTCGCTCACGCTCAAGGAGCTCCACTCGGTGGAAGTTCGCTTGTGCTTCAGGATTCATCTGGCAAAACGATAACCATGCAGCCACCCTCGGGCATGAGCGCCGCCTATACCTATCAGCTACCGCTTGCACCAGGTGGAACAGTCCCGGCAGGTTTTGTGGATGCTGGTAACGATACGGGCCAATCGGTCGTGTGGGATGGAGTCGCCTGGGTGCCTTCGAATTTCGTTGCGCAGAAGTACGGTAAGGTCGGTCTTGGTTTTGCGACGATACCTCTCACGATGCCTTTCCCCATCACCGTTGCACAAACCGTAGGTCCGAATACTAATGGCCTGCTCGATCTTGGTGACGCATCTCATCATTTTGGTACGCTCTACGTCGATAATATCGTGGGAGCAAGCGGCTTCTTAAGTGTGTGGTCGCGCAATGCAATGACGCATACACTTACACCTCTCGCGGCCGGTGATAATATCAGTACTTCCGGCAGTGTTTTTACGACTGGTTCGGGAAGCATCACCTCTGCAGGTCCTCTTTCGGCAATGGGGGGTATTGCGCTTATCGGGACACTCACGGCAAACGGAAGCAGTGGCTCGACCGGTCAGGTGCTGACCATCGACGCTTCTGGCGATCCGAAGTGGGCGGCGCCAGCAAATTTTCTCCCAGCCCAGGCCGGAAATAGCGGCAAGGTTCTTATGACCGATGGGACTGCTGCGACGTGGCAACCGCTGCCGAGTGCCGGTACTGTTACTTCGGTCGATATTAGCGGTGGCTCAACAGGACTTACCGCTACCGGCGGACCGATCACTTCTTCGGGGACGATAACGCTTAGTGGCACTCTCGCGATCACCAATGGCGGCACTGGTGCAAATACTGCGTCAGCAGCATTGACAAATATTCTCCCAACTCAGGTTGGAAATAACGGCAAGGTGCTTATGACCAATGGGAATGCTGCAACCTGGCAACAATTGCCGAGTGCTGGCACTGTTACTTCGATCGATATTAGCGGTGGCTCAACAGGGCTTACCGCAACCGGAGGACCGATCACTTCTTCGGGCACGGTCACGCTTAGTGGCACTCTCGCGATCAGCAATGGCGGCACTGGTGCAAACACACCGTCGGCAGCTCTTACAAATATTCTTCCCACTCAGGGTGGAAATAGCGGCAAGGTGCTTATGACCAATGGGACTGCTGCCACCTGGCAAACGCTGCCGAGTGCTGGTACTGTTACTTCGGTCGATATTAGCGGTGGCTCAACAGGGCTTACGGCTACCGGAGGACCGATCACTTCTTCGGGCACGGTCACGCTTAGTGGCACTCTCGCGATCAGCAATGGCGGCACTGGTGCAAACTCCCAGAGCGGGGCGCTTAACAACTTGCTGCCGGATCAATCGGGTAACAACGGAAAATTTCTCGAGACGAATGGCTCTAACGCAAGTTGGGTCTCACTGCCCGGTTCAGGTACGGTCACCAGTGTTTCGGTCTCTGCTCCGTCAGAATTTTCAGTTTCCGGTTCGCCGATCACAACGAGTGGCATTATTACTATCTCGAAAGCGAATGAGAATACGAACACCGTCTATGCTGGTCCGGTAAGTGGCGCTGCGGCGCCGCCCAGTTTCCGATCGCTTGTTGCTGCTGATATCCCGAATAATAGTGCTAACACTACTGGTACTTCCGCAGGATTTACAGGAGCTCTATCCGGTGATGTCACCGGCACTCAAGGCAATACAGTCGTAAGTTCAGTAGGTGGTTCGACTGCGGCGAACGTTCATGCGGCAGAAGTAGCCGTAAGTGCGGCAACCAGTACAAACACGGCTTCAACGCTCGTCGAGCGCGATGCTTCCGGTAATTTCTCCGCTGGTACAATAACGGCCACTTTGAATGGCAACGCCTCCACCGCAACGACCGCAGGAAGCGCTACTAATTTCAGCGGCAATCTTTTAGGAGATGTGACTGGCACGCAGGGCAGTACGGTCGTAAGTTCAGTAGGTGGTTCGACTGCGGCGAACGTACATGCGGCAGAAGTAGCCGTAAGTGCGGCAACCAGTACAAACACGGCATCCACGCTCGTTGAGCGCGATGCTTCTGGGAATTTCTCTTCCGGCAATATAAATCTCGGTCAAGTCACTTTGCGAGGTTCTGGCGCCGGTACTTCTTCAATAGCCGCTGGTGCACAAGGCACAACGACGATAAACTATACGCTTCCAACATCGCAGCCCAGTGCTAATCAGGTGCTTACGGCAACAGCGGTCTCAGGCAGCGGACCGTATGCGGTGGCATTAGGATGGTCGACACCAAGTGGTGGCACTGGTTCAATATCGTTTGTCAAAAAAACTGCCGATCAGAACTATACTAGTAGTTCGCTAACGAATGATACTCATTTATCGCTGTCTATTACTTCAAGTGCAACATATATTTTTGAGGGCTTCCTTTGTTTTTCTGATCCCAACCAATATGGTTTGAAGCCCGCGATAGCATTCACAGTACCTAGTGGCTCGACGATAAAATTCGGTGTAAGTTCAGCTTATGGTATTAATAACGTATATGATGGTAGCATTGTAAGCGCTTCCGGTACAAGCAGTAATACAATATCAATTGAGAATGGAAATGCGCAAGAGACATTCGTCTATGTTAAAGGTATTGTTGTGACTGGGTCTAATTCGGGAACATTGCAACTTAAGTGTGCCCGTGTCGGAGGTTCCGGTACTAATAATCTCGTACTGAGTACAAATTCTTACATCACCGCAACACGAGTACAATAGTACGCTTGGGCCGGGAGTCTACTCCCGGTCCTCTCTGGTTCTACTCGTGTGATGATCGGCATAGAAGGCGGTGGCACGCGCACGCGGGCACTGGTAGCTCGCGACTCGAACGCGCCGGTGTATTACGAGTGGCCCTCCTCCATCAAAGTTCGCAATAACGATTTTGCCGCATCGGCGGCTACCCTTCGCAGTCTCTTACATCGCGAGCATTTGCTTTCCCAATCCTCCGAGCCGGTGCTCGCTATTGCTATCGGCCTTGCGGGGCTCAGCCGAACGGAAGACCAGAACTCCCTCGAAACGGCGCTACGCGCGTTGCCGGAGTTTGCTTTCGCACATATTCATCTGGAGGGTGACGCAACGCTCGCGCTACGGTCGGCGCTGGGCGAGCATGCGCCGGGCATTCTCCTGATCTCGGGTACCGGTTCGGTCGCGTTCGCACGTGATGAAGAAGGCAAGGTCCACCGCGCCGGCGGATACGGCCCGCCTAATTCGGATGAAGGCAGCGGCTGGTGGATCGGTAAGCAAGCCGCAGAGAGTGGCAAGTGGAGTGTGGTGAATGGCGAGTTCGCTTCACTTGCACGTTCTGTGTTCGATGATGCCATCCAGAGTGAAGAGAAGTCCGAACTGGCACTAACGATCCTCCGCTCGGCTGGCGAAGAATTGGCTAAGTTAGTACGAGACGCGGCGCGCCAAGCCGGACTCGCGCGCGGAAATCTCTATCTATCCGGCTCGGTCGCGAAGCACCGGCTCATGATGCTACACCTCAGCGAATTGCTCCGCGAGTTTCAGTTGCATCCCTTGGAGGAGCGCGCTCCTGTCCGAACCGCCCTCGAGATAGCACGAACGCTATGTGCTAATTAAAAAAGCATGTCGCCAGCGGAAATGACTGGCCGACATGCTTTTATTTCTGGCGACAGAGGAGGCTATATACGCTATTATTTAGCGGCAACCAAATCGACCTCCTATCTCACAATGGTCATAATTTTGGAAATAACAACTACTCCGGCTCGGAGTGAATAGATGTATTTGCCTGAAGGTAACTTTGATATGTCGGCATTGATATTATAGTGACCTGCATCTAACACGCGATCGTTTATCCACGTCGCGACATGGCGACCAAGGACATCTGTCATTTCAAGTGTAATCGGCGTTGTTAGATCGGTCGTGAATTCGATCTTAGCAAAAGTAGAAGCTGGATTCGGTTCGCTTTGCTCGAGTGAAAAATGTAATCTAGGATCTTCGTTCATTACACTGGATTGCGGGCAGCCAGGATTGATCTGCGGACAATATAATTTTCGGATCCAACATTGATCATCACTTCCAAAGCTGACTTGATTCGTAGTCGGTGCCAATGGAATAGGGTCCATGATAGAGTTTTTATCTTCAGACCCACAATATTCACCATGAAGGCCTCGATCAAACCTATGTGGAAGACCTAAGATATGTCCCATCTCATGACGTATAAACGTAAGCCAATCGTAATTCGCGGCAGACCATACGTTGACATCGGTGTTATCCCATGTATTAGAATTCCAGTCATACCATTGCCCGACATTTATTTCGTGTAGGGGAATACCACCAGAACCACCACCATTTACGACAAGGTCTCGTTTCAACTCCTTCGGTGGATTTTGTGGGTCGATGGTACTGGTGCCATAGAAGAATTCGTCCGTAACATTAACCCAGATGCGCAGGTCTTGACAATGTATTCGGCAATCATTTCCTGTCATATCCTGAATTGCCGGTGTAAAACCCGCAACCGAATCTGGATCATAGCCATTGGTCACGAAATCAAATGCATCAGTATCAAAGTATACGCGGACACAACACGTTGTGTCATTCGCGACGCATGGTGGTAATTGTTGAGGCGGAAAGGTCTCACTATACTGATAGAATGCCGCCCCCAACTGATTTTTCCACATGTCCGTCAGATAGCTTTGAGACCACGGCGTAGGTTCAAAGGTTGTTCCGATATCATAGGTGGTAGGATCATTCGGCCAAAACTGGTCATCTAAATTCATTCCTGGCACCCAAGCATTGCCATTCCAGATATATCCGAAACCAGGCCATTTACCGTCTGGCGAGTCATCGGGACGATCTAAAGTGATACATGTAAACGGACTGGCATCGCGTACAGCCACAACAGGGCCAAGAATGGAAGCATGTAACGATGGGTCTTGTGGATTGTCTGGATCAGCTTCACAAGAGACTACCAATTTTTGTTGACCGCCCTCGACCGCACAAAAGTAATAGGGAAATTTTTTACACGCACACTCGGTGTCTCTAAACGAGTATCCTTGCGATCGAGCGGACGATAGCACTGTGGCACAATAAAGCACCACGAATAGAAATATTCTTTTCATGGTCATACCTCATTGTGCTGAAAGGATTGTTTGAATCTTTGAACGCAGTGCTGCCTTAAAGGCTGCTACCGATAGATTTTTACCGAAATGAAAATCATCGCTTGGATCGTAGATGGTACCGTTGGAGACCGGATACATACTTAAGACCGTAGAATTATTCGGTTCAAGTATTGGCATTAAGGTCACCCATTTGCCGGTTGAATCCGAACCCACATATTGATAATCGAGAAAAACGATATAGTCATTACCTGGAGTAATCCAGTGTGGAAATCGATGAGCTGTTATTATGCCATTCTCTCGAATTCTAGATTCTGCTGAGTAACTATAGGCAAAATCCAGACAATCGCCAACAGCAGTTTGTACGGAAGGTGTCGAGCCCGAGCCAGTATGTGTTCGCGTGTTGTACGTCAGGCATGGAAGTAAATTGTTTCCCTTTATCGGATCGTCAATTAGGCAGTGAACCCGTACAATAGTATCGCCGCGATAGTCTACCACGTTAAAGGTGTCTTGCACTGTTACATGAGCGATCACATCAGATTTGGTGATATATGTGAGTGAAGCTCCAGAGTCTGGCACCAACCGCTCATAGAGGGAAAGAAATTTTGCTATGAATGCACTTGGTGAACAGTTTTTATATGGGCCGCTATTTAACCCGCTCATTATGGGCGCATTTTCTTTGTATTCAAACAAAGTAATGGGATCCCAGTCCGACATTTTGTACAAATACTTCAGGCCGTTACGCAACGTGTCGGAGTTGGTCGCGAAAACAGCCGCAGAGTCGAACTGACCATGTAGTAGGTCTACTGAGCGTACAATACTGTCGAAGTATATATAGCCAAGCATTACATCCAGCGGCATAGAGCTTTGGAGAGGTGGATAAAGAGGGGTGCGCAATGGAAGTGGAATCGTCAATGCAAAATGACGACTAACCACCGAGGGATGCATCATTCCGCGTGGAGGTGGCGTAGATGGAAGTTGAGCGTGAAGCGGTGCTGCAATAATAAGTAACAGTAACACATGGAACCAGTGCTTTTTCATGAGCAGGGCCTTTCTGTTTTAGAATTTGGACAATTGAACTAAAGTTGACACGTTATAAAGAATCCGTTAAGGACTTTCAAATATACGAAAGTTTTTGGATGACACTTATAAATGTTACATCTTTATCGTGGCGCGATATGATTCATAAGTTTCTTTATGGAACTTCGCGAAGTTATAGGGCAGAATGTTCAAGGGTTTCGAACACTCCAAGGATACTCAAGAGAAGAATTCTGCCAAAAGGCAAGAGTGCATTTGAATTATTTAGGCGCTATTGAGCGGGGAGAGAAGAATATTACGGTTGACACTTTAAACCGCTTGGCTATTATCTTAGGAATTGAGCCTTTCGCGCTTCTCATCCCACGTGCCTACCGTTGGAGCAAAAGAAAATCTTGAATTGGTCGCTGCCACTTAACACTTAAAAGTGTTTTATTACCTCAATCCATCAAATTGAGCCATTTGTCAAAAATATTTAAAACAGCTTGAACTTTTTTGATTTATAGCGTCGTTATTAACGGTGCTTGGTAGGGCACCTATTGATAACCGTTATGAAATCTGTCAATCTCGCAGCTATTAAATCGCTGCCTCTCGACGAAGTTTTTACACTTCCCGAAGCACCCCCACGAGAACATCTTTGCGGGTGGTCGGGCTGGTGCGGCAGGATCGAAGCGAAAAGCGATGGCTTCACCATCATTCTGGACCGCGACATTGTCCACGCCGTAGAGAATGCAAGTGCCATGTCCATCCATCTTGCCAATAAATTTCCGGCGAAGAAATTACTCCTCATCAATACGTATGCAAGTGCCGAACTGCTTCAATCGTCATTGGTCCATGGAATGGTCCAGGCCAGGATGAAGGTGCCGCATCGCTTGAAAAAATATCTGAGATCAAGTGAGGAGTCCTTAGATGAATCAGCGTCGCTTCCAACGAATCTTCGTGTGTTGAATTGCCCTACCTCAACGCTCACCAGCACACTGTTGGAATCGGAGATCAAGGAAAAGGAATACGAGATTATCGTACTCAACTCGTTCGAGTTCGCCACGCTTTCACGTTACACAAAGTCCATGTTGGCCAAAGCTTTTCTGGAATTACAAGTGCGGCACGGACTCACCGTGGTCATCTACTCGCAAGAGATGCGAAACGATATTCGAGAATTATCTTTCGCTCGCGGGGCAATCGGAATTTTGAGCGCCTATGCTACAGCCGTTTGGCGGGTATACGATCCGTATGAGGAGATGCAATTAGAATAGGACTGGAAATAGGCAGAACTTCAAACGACGGAGTTCATTAAATTACAACGTAAAAAACAAAATCGAAGTAAGATAAAGATCAATGAAAGCGGGAGTAACGAACACTCTCCGTTCTACGCTATCAACTATTACCAGCCGTTCTCATGGTACAGCTTCGTGATCTCGTCCTGCGTGAGCGATCCGCGATAGATACGGATATCGTCGAGCGTACCTTTGAATGCAGTGGAGGTAAGTCCATTACCGCCGATGAGCAAGGGCGCGGTATTATTCAGGTTGCCCTGCATCGCAGTTTGAGGGCTATTATTAGTAAAGCTGTTATTCCAAATACCATCGAAATAGAACGAAATACCACCCGAACGATCGAACGTTTCAACGATGAAATGCCATCGACCATCAGTACCAATGGATCCAGAATTATTGTAGGCCTCACCATAGGTTGTACCAACATATCCGGTAATTGCTGGATAATTATATGTGATTTCATATCCAGTAAATACATTATTAGCCGTAGTACCTTTATGCACGATGTAGCTGCCAATAGCAGAGTTGGAACCGCCTTGAGCCCAAAAGCAAATCGAGAAATTAGAAGACTTACCAAAGTTCAGATCGGCAGCATCGGGGATGGAAACATAACCGCTGGTGCCGTTGAATTGCAAAGCACTGGCGGGGTTGCCGAATCGGTCGGCTACGAATGTGCCGCCGTGCAGCGTGCCGTTGTGCCCGTTGCCGCTGGAGTCGATGGCAGTGCCACTAAAGCGGTAAAGCGCGACCAAAGTATCAGCAGTAAATGGAGGCGGTGGAGGAGTGGAAGAAGTATCCAACTGCAGCGCAAAGTTGGCAGTGGTGTTCGCTCCAGCTCGGATCGTAATGGTGTCCAAGCCCGTAACATAGTTATCAGCCCCTCCGGCGACCATATAAGTGCCAGGCGGCACCGTATCAAAATGATAATTGCCACCGGCGTCTCCTGTCACTATTCGAGGCGTATCGATGCTAATAAAAAGGGCCGCTTTAGGATAAGCGATGGGTAGATTCGTTTTCGCATCTTTTATTACACCCGAGATCGTACCAGTAGTAGGATTCGAATTCGACGATGGGCCCATGGAATTCTTGCAACCGGCAACGAGGATGACCACACAAAAAGCAGCAAGCAGCGTTTTCATATTGCGACAGGTTATGGGACTAGTCAGAAGTGCAAATATACCATATTTCGAGACCGAGAACCTCCGAAATAATGGGCTTTCGGGAAACGGAACGGGGGAATTCGGTCTCTCGTTTAAGCGCGCGGAAAAGATGGGCTGCCTCGGCTGTCCGTCGGGAATATCGATAGGGAGACGGTCGTGCTTTATCGAAATTCCTCCAAAATCCCGCTAAACCGGGTAAAAACCAAAGCGGTGAGCAGCATGAATATGTGAGCTTGCCATTAATTAAAACCTCGCCCCCAAAGCCTTTTGAAGTGGCGACTGCATTTGAAAAGGTGAAAAGGGAAAGCAAAGACATCAATGGCCGAATTGACAACCCCTATCAGCAAAACCATCCTCCCGAAGACGAATGGCCACAATAAAAATGGTAAAGATAGCGTGACCACCGGGACTGTGCACTACGAATCGACTACCGCCCACCGAGAGCTGTTCGACCTCGTCGGCGAACGTGACCACGAGCAAGTGGTCATCTGCCACGATAAGAAATCGGGCCTGAAAGCAATTATTGGAATTCACAACACCACACTCGGTCCGGCCTTAGGCGGTACCCGCATGTGGACCTACGCGAGCGACTACGATGCGCTCAACGATGTACTCCGGCTCTCACGCGGCATGACCTATAAGGCGGCGGTTGCCGGTCTTAATCTCGGTGGTGGTAAAGCCGTCATCATCGGCGACCCGCGCACGGATAAGACCGAAGAGAAATTTCGCGCATTCGGCCGCTTCGTCGAAGGACTCGGCGGACGTTATATCACCGCGGAAGATGTCGGTACCTCGCTTAACGAGATGGTCTGGATCCGCAGCGAGACGAAGTACGTGACCGGTATTCCGGTTGAACTTGGTGGCTCCGGCGATCCTTCGCCCGTTACAGCACTCGGTACCTATGTGGGTATCAAGGCCTGTGCAGCAGTGAAGTACGGCTCGGATTCTCTCGCCGGTAAGCGAGTGATGATCCAGGGCGCCGGCCACGTTGCATGGACGCTTGCGGAGCACCTCGCAAAAGAAGGCGCGAAAGTAATGGTGAGCGATATCTATGCCGATAAAGCGAATGCCCTTGCTAAAGCGACCGGTGCGACCGTCATCGATCCGGAGAAAGTCTACAGCGTTGATTGCGATATTTTTGCTCCGGCAGCACTTGGTGCGATCATCAACGATCAGACGATCCCACAGCTAAAGTGCTCGATCGTTGCAGGTCCGTCGAACAATCAGCTCGCGGACGAAGAGCGCCATGCACACGAGTTGAAGAATCGCGGCATTCTTTTCGCGCCTGATTACGTGATCAATGCTGGCGGCCTCATCAACGTTGCGAACGAGCTCGAAGGCTACTCGCAGGCTCGAGCCCTCAAGCAGGCAGAAGGCATTTATGATGTTCTGAAGAAGGTCCTGCTTCTCGCGCAAGAGCGTGATATCACGACGGTCGAAGCATCGAACCACGTTGCTGAAGAGCGTATTCGCGCGATCGGTGCTACGAAGCGTATTTATGCTTCGAAGTCCGAGTTCAGCGGACGCTTTGGCGAGAGCTGGAAGCGATAAGCTCTTTGAAAAAAGGTTTAATCAGAAGGCCGGGTGATCCCGGCCTTCTGATTTTTTAATGTTCAATGAACTGTAACGCTCGATCCAGGATCGTGTCGACACTATAGACGCGTTGGTTTTGCCGAACGTAGACCTCGATATCTGGAATTAGACCGATGCCTTCGTGGCATACATGATTGGCATCGCTCACTCGCATGAAGGACATCGAATAATGCCAGCCGTTCGAGAGCTCCCGGTCGAGCCTCGAAGAGAACGCTCCCTGCGTTGTATCGCCGATGACCGTAACGTTAGGGAGTATTCGAGCGGACATGGTACACCATTCTGCTGCACTCATCGTCGTTCGGCTCGTCAGGATGACGATGGGTTTTGTCCAAAGTGGTTGACGAGCCGTTGCAGAATAAAATGGTGACGGTGCACTTAAATGCGAAAGATCGGCGTCATAGCGTTCTTGAGTATAGCCGATAATAGTTGCCGTAGGCATGAATCGGGCTCCTATTGTTTCTACCGCTGTTGCAGTGCCACCCAGGTTCTCTCGAAGATCGACGATCAGCGCTTTGGTATCCCATATCGAATTCAAGGCTTCATCTACGATGGGCTGCCATTCTTCCTGATACGGAATATCGAAGGTGGAAATATTTATATAACCGATCGAATCGTGAATGCGGCCATAGGTTATAGAGCCGTCTGAAGTCTGGTGTGCCGTTTCGCCCAGATAATAACGGCTGACAGTGTGTACATCATATGATCGAGTACTATCATCATGGATATATCGATAGCCTTGATATCCGTTGTCAATGCCTACATGGCCATCTCGGAGCGGTGCAAGGAGAGAATCGCACGCTTTAAGCAACATGCTGTCGGGCATGTTGTCCGTCACGAGGCTCGCATACTTATCGTGCAATGCTTGCCAGTCCACATGGCGTTCGGCAAAAGTAGCATACCGGTTGTCGAATTCGCGCCACAGTTCATCGAAAATAGCTCGAGGCGAATTATCGATCTTAGGTGCGACCAGTTGCTCTGCGCAGCCAGAGAAGATCACTACGAACGACGCGAGAAAAAATCTTCTCATAGGTCAAACCTCCATGCAAGGTTTAGCAGAGCATCGCTCTCAGCACCTATTCCTTTCCAAATAAAGAAGGGATACTTGTAATACAACTCGTGATAGTGAAGGCCAAGTACTAAATACTTTGAAAGGATGTAATCATAGTCAAGTCCGAACCGCCAGCTCCACATTACACCGATAGGCTCGATGCGAACATCGAACGGGACCTGGAAGAATGACGCGTCTCCGTTGACATATCCATATGCCGGACGCAGTACCACGGCTACGATCGGTAACGAAAGTGATACTCTGAATAGATGATCGTCGCCTAACTGATAGCTGAGATCTGCCGCTGCAGCGAGAGAAGAACTGGCTTCGCCTGAACCGCTGCCGGAGGAGAAGTCACCGGAGTAATCATACGCGCGAGCGAATAAGGAATTCTCCCACTCGCCACCGATACTAACCTGAATACCGGTGGTGCCAATATCTCGGAGGTAATGTGAAAATCGATAGCGCAGATCTTCAAACGCGTACTCTATTTCACTACTATATTGATTGTGGAGTGGGGCAGCATTAGCCAAAGAGGTAATGCTGGTAAGTTCCAGAGAATGGCGAACCGTTGGGGTTACATACTCTACCGCACCTCCAACAGGGAGTGTTATTCCCGAGTAAGGCAACGGCGATCCGAAGTTATCATAACTGGCAATACTCCCTCCTCCGAAGGTAAATTCGAGCCGGAAATGCCGGATAGAATCGGAAGTGAATCCTTGCGCCCCTACACGCTGTGAGAGGGTAAAAAAGATTATGAGGAAGACGACCCAGCGCATGATTCTATGGCTTCAGAAAGTATTCAGTTGTTCTTTCACTTTCCGTTACAAATCCATAAATAGCCTTGCCTACGTGAACGGAATCGCCAATGGCCCAGGCAATAGTGACGTCGAGGGATTTAGGCGTAAAGCTTATATATTCCTGCTGATCGGCTCTGAATGGTAATATAGGAAAAGAGTCAACGGCGGAGAGGGCAGATTGTCGTTGAATAACAGCGAAGCTATCCACTACAATGCTATCGTTAACCTTGCGTCGACCGATGCCCCAAAACATTTTTGTAATGGTCGCGTTGTCAGTGCCCAGTATTGAATACTGTAGCCAGCAGGGAGAAGAAACACTCAGGGTATCCAGTGGCCGAGGAGAGATAATACTGATGGATGGTTCGGATTTTACGGAATGAGTGCACGAAGGGAAATAGGAATTACCAGTAAACGTCCACTGGACCGATTGTGGAAAGGCCAGGTTGAGAGAAGTATCATAGCTATCGAAGTATCGAGAGGGGATTCGCCTGATGGTGTCACCGTTGATCGCAACTCGTAAGGAATCCGACGGGTGAGCAATTTGATCGCCAAGCGTATTGTAAAAATTTGCTCCAGACCTATAGCTGACGGCCGTTGTGTCTTGCCCTGAAAAACCTCGATAATCATCTATCATTTGTTCGGACCAGAAAACTGCATCGTATCGATCTCCGGGCAATGGTCCTTGCAACAAATAAAAATCCGAGTAGCCAGTATAAAAAATAGAGTTAAACCGCGGTGCATCCGGTGCCGTGGGAATCTTGCATCCCGCGAGAACGACAATTAGGGCCAGATAGAGACTGCGTCGCATAACTAAGACGTAATGGGACAAAAGTACGGCAAAAGAAAAGGCCGAGTTTCAGAACTCGGCCTTGATCCATTAGGATAATTTTTTACCTTATTTATTAGAGGGAGCCGCTTCGTTGTTGCCCTCGCCTTTTTTGCCCCAATGTCCGTGACCTTCATGGCCTTCATGCTTTGCGCGTTCCGCTTCCCATTTTTGCTGCTGTTCCGGCGTAAGGATATTCTTTACCTGAGCCTGAACACCTTGCATGTCCGTACGCATTTTTTGGAATGCGGCCTTCTTGGCATCCGAGCCTTTCGCTGCTGCTTTTACTGCATCGCGGTCAGCTTTGAATGTCGCTGTGTTTTGCTGGTAGATCGCTTTAATTTGGTTCACTTGTGCATCCGAGAGATTAAGCGCAGTCTTCATGTGGTCGAGGCGCTTTTGCATCATTTCTTCGGGCGAGCGGTGTGCCATGGCTGCAAACGCGCCAAACGTAAGCGCACCGACTGCGAGTATTACCATTACGAGTTTCTTCATAGTTTTTCTTGGTTGTAAATCTTAGATTGTCTGCATGACCGGGCGGACCGCAGTCACACGATTGTGATTGTTCATTACAATACTACCGTAGGCTTCCTTTGTTACTCCATTTCCGGTTTAACCTTTTTCATTTTTTAGGCGGTAAAAAAAGAGCACTTTACCTTATAACAATAGTATATTTGCAGACTGAGGTGTGTGAAAAAGAGACGTGTTGGGCTTAACTTCTTCTCTATATGGTTACTAACGTTAATCTAATGGCTGTGGCGTTAGCCGCGCTAACAACCTTCCTTGTTGGTGGTGTCTGGTATTCGCAAAACGTCCTGGGTAGGATCTGGGGGCGAGAATCGGGTTTAATAGGCCGGATCGATAAAAAAGGGCATCACCCTGCATTTGTGTTTATTGTTTCATACCTGCTGGCGTTCATTGCAGCGTATGTGGTTGCTCGTTTATTGGGGCCGAATCCAGGCCTTCAGCACGCTGTACGGCGAGGAATTATGCTTGGATTCGGCATTGCAGCGACAAGCTTTGGCATTAATTATCTCTTCGGTAATCGAAGTTTGAAATTGTGGCTTGTCGATGCCGGATATCATGTCGTGCAGTTTGCGACGATCGGGGTTGTATTGGGGCTAATGCTATAAGAATCCAGAACCGGGATTCACGGGATTGGATGGATTAACGGGATTGATTTTTAAAGATTCAAAGGAGAGATAATCCTGTAATCCTTTTAATCGATCTAGTTTACATTTATAATCAAAGATAATCTGGCCAATCCAGTCAATTACGGTTTAGATCAAACCACCGAGTGCGATTGCATTCCGCGATGAAGCCGTACACTTTGTCCTCATTGTGAACAGTATCTCCATGCCCCCAAGAGATTTGAACTATGAGTCGCTTTGGGGTAAACGATCGATATTGATCGTATCTAACGGCCATTGGCGGGATCGTATAATGGCCGGTATTCGCAACAACATTATAACTCGATTGACCACCGCGAGTAATAGTACTACTTGTGTCGTGTCTTTTCACGACATCCGCGAAGTACGTAAGATGAAACTGGACCGAATCAATGCCGGGTGCATTATATCGTACATCGAAGCCTTTCGACATACTTATGGTATCATTGGATGAAGGACCGACAAAGTCTATCGGCTGTCCGGATGCGATAGTATGGTTGATAGACGGATAATGATCGTCTCCTTCGACTCGCCACGTGACCGGAGTTGGAAGTTCGACATGAACGCGCTCGTTGATTCCATGCGTGAGCGTTTCGCCATTTACAGTAACCTTCACGCCAGCAGGAATTCCTTTAACTCGACTCCCATCCTTGTAAAAAGAAGTTTGCACTAAATAAGCTCTATCAATAGAATCCCCGCCGTTTTTGTGGATGGCATCGCCGAGGCTGGCATAGCACGTAAAAATGGCATCATATGTACCAGCCGGAATTACATGCAAGCTATGGGGAGCCTCGTAGTAATTGGCTGGCAAGGAATGTCGCTTACAACCCGCAAGCAAAACTGCGGCAATGGCTGCCGTATAAATGGATTGTTTCGCAAGCCGATCTGGAAATGATCTTCTCAATCCTTGTCAATCGATCTTTCCATCCTTTGAATCTTGCGAATCCTGGTTCTTTTTCTTCTTTTTAGAATAGGTAAAGCTCGTAATACCAACCGCGAATCCAATTAAGGCAAGGATATTCGTTGTAAGCGAGATCGCACGACCCGTAACATACTTTCCATCGTAATAGCTAAGCTGGATCGTATGCGTGCCTTGTGGTACTGCAATAGCTCGAAAGGCATAATCAGCGCGATAGATTGGAGTAGGCTTGCCATCGATCGTTGCGCTCCAATCGGGATACCACGTGTCCGACATAAAGAGCAGGCGATTGCCGTTCGTCTGTGTATGGATCGTAATGTCCTCCATCTTATAATCCATCGTCAGCTTTTCAGTTGCTGTATCAAGGGGATTCGTTGCAAGCGCCGGCATATCTTTCGGGGCCTCATCGAGGTACACAACATCGCGTGGATTGAATGTGCCATCGTGCATCGCGTGCAATATATCGAGCTTCGGTTTTACTTCGTAGCGATAGGCAAAGAATGCGCGAGGCAATGATTGCGGATTTTCCCAGACAACCGTTGGCTGGCCTTGCTTGCCATTCTGCGATTGTGCAGGCTCTTTCGATACAAAGACAGGATTGAAGCGGCTACGGTCTTCGACCAACGCTCCATTGGCAATGATGTACTTTGTATTGAGTAGATTCCACATGAAGGGATTGAAAATGCCGTTGCCATTCATATTGCCGGTCTCGTCAACCACATCCTGGAATTCGCGCATTTTAGCGGCATGATAACCACCCGGAGTTTGCAAGCCATAGCTAACGAGAATGTTCGATGGATTAGGATCGGTAAGATCGCTCACTCGATACAGTGAATTATCCTGCTTTATAAATTGAATGTAGTCATGCTCCTGGAAATTGCTCGAGTATTGATCTTTTGAAATAATCTCCATCGGACGATTATCAACGCGCCAGAGATCGATCACCGTTAAAAGCAATAATCCAATGCCGACGACAACCGGCGAAATTTTTCGTTTGAGCAGGAAGAAGACCAAAAGGGAAGCTGCCGTAACGAGCAGTGCGCCGACCAAAGCATCATTCGCCCCAACAGACGCGATATATTCTTTTATCTCTTGTGGAATACGGCCTAAGTATTTGCTTGAGCTGATACCGCTTACAATGCTGCTGGTAATCGCCCCACGAAAAATGATAGAAATTACGAGAAATGCACCTGAGACATACAGTGCATATTTAAAATATTTTAGCAGGCGCGAATCTTCCTTTGAATCATGCAACTTCCACACCCGAATGATCTCTTGAAACATCAGCGCGGCAAGGATAGGGAAGGCAAGCTGCATAAGCACAAGGGCCATCATTGGCGCTCGAAACTTATTGAAGCTCGGGAAGAAATTGAACATCGGGCGGAACAGTATGGGCCAGTTACCACCGAACGATAAGAGAATGGCAAAAATGGTAATAATAGCAAGCGGTGGCACTAACCTATCGCGCTTCCAAAGCGCAAATATGCCTACCAATCCCAACATGAGCACCACGATGCCAGTATAGTTTGCCGCATCGGTATTACCCATCTGGCCCCAATAGGTCATTTCCCGAGCATCCGGATCTTCACCTTCCAAATGCATTTTGCCGAAGCCATACCAACCAGGAATAATAAACGTGATCACCTCTTGCGGTGAGAACGACCATGCAGTAGCATAGCCCCAATCGAGGCCACCGCTCGAGGTGGTAGCATGACTCACCGACATCTTATTTTCGGCGGCCTGGTTTTGCACGTCCTGTATGGGCGCCTGACCGCGAATCGAGTACGGCTCATAGGCAAGCGAAGCCATATACCGGTCCGCGGACATAGCAAAGGCAATTCCGGCCATGACCAGCGCCAAGACACCAGATCGAACGAGCGGAATAATGGTGTGGGACTTCGGCTGATCGCTCTTTCGCGTAAGTTCGAGAACGAGCGACGTAACATAGTATATCAGGACCGCAAGAAAGATGTAGAAGATCATCTGCATGTGGATCGACTCGAGCAGCAGATGGAATGCGGCCGCGAGTACAGCACACCAAAAGACCGTGGCCTGCCAGGATAGCTTCGGCGTTCGCAGTTTTTCAATGCCCATGAAGATATAGGGCATCGCCATGATCGCATAGATCTTCGTATTGTGACCGATCATTATGTAGGTAATGATCCAGGTCGAGAACACCGCACTGAATGCGGCAAAAAACGAGACAAGCCGCGAAGCGTTACGTGTTACTCGCATAAGCAAATACATGCCGATGCCAAAGATGAAATAGTGCCAGATATGCACCATTGCATCCTGGTTCGGGGAGAGCGATGCAGCAGCGTTTTGTATTGCAGTAAAGATCTCATGCACTAAGTCGTACACTCGGGCACCGGTGATCACTAATGCCGAGAAGGCCGGCATTCCGCAGAAGATATTCGGGATCCACTGCGGCATCGAGTAACCTTGCGCTTTGGCTTGATCGAGGAACGGACGGAGTGCATCGAATGCGACATTATCACCCGCGTTAAAGGTGTGCGTCGAATCGAGAACACCGCGGAAGAAGAAGAGCAGTGCGACGAGAATGCCCACGATCGCAACCGTATCCCGCCATTTTTCGGGGATGAAGCTTGCCATAGAATTCATGCCATTGCTTTGACCCTGGCGAATGGAGGCAAGGCTCGGTGCTTTTTGCTTGGTTGCGGTTGCTCTGGGCTGGGGTGCTTTTGTTTGAGTAGCCATCGAAATCAGAAAAGATGGGCGAAACGGGCGGCCAATAATGTGCCGCCCGTTGCGTTCGTCCTAACTTCGGCTGATAGGGTCGGGTTTCGCCTTCAGACTATCGGGGCAAGAGGTTAATATGCACACATCCTGGCTCGCGGGCAATGCTGGCGACAAGAAGCGGCGCTTTGTGTGCAAAGCTCGAACTGGCAAAACTGCGTACCAGCGATGCAATATGATCCAATGACCGACCGATCACATCGACGGCAAGACCTTTAATATGGTTCGAAGTGGCTGCTTCACCTCCGGCACTGCTGGGTGCATTTACTGGTACGTGCCGTGCCCGCAGAAATTCCCATGCCCGCAGCCACGTATTCGACCGTTGAGCGGTCGCATGTTTTAACTCCGGAAATTTACGCGTGACACCGAGCGATTTCACTCGTGCCTTGATAATGCCCAGTTGATGCTGCGGCGAGCGAGCACCCGACGTTACTACGGCGGATTCGCCAACGGACTTCAAGTATTTCCCGAAATTAGATACAAATGCGGCCTGCTTCGTAGTAAGCTGCACACCGGAGCGCTTTACAATGCCAGACTTAGCGGTGGAAGTGCGCTTACCAACGACAGGAATTCCATCGTGCTTGGTAAGTGCGATCCACGACTTTGCTGTTGCCGAATTGGAAACAGCTGCCATGCTGCAAAATGCAATTATGACAATGAAACCTACCTTAATTTTGTGGAAGGGTAAAGAATGTCCTTTTTTGATGAACAAGAGGTTGACCATTGATTAATGCAACGCACGAATCTCTCTCAAATCCGTTAATTCTCCATCATGAGTACGATTTGGAAACCCAAGTCACTCTTCCTTCGCAGTGAGTTCATTTTTTGGCGAGAGCACTCCGAGCTGAAGGATATTGGCGATGCGATCGTCATCCGCACACCCGCTAATCCCTATTGGCGATGGGGACATATTCTCGTTCTTAAGACGGCTCCGCGAATGGAAGATGTCGAACGCTGGAGATCCGTATACGAGAAAGAATTGAAGCCGTATCAATATACGCCGGCCAGAATACTCGTGTGGGATGAAGGCAAATTGGATGAAGCTGCCCGCGAAGCCTTCGCGACCGATCGAATGAAATTTAGTTCGTTCGATGTGATCACACTTAACAAGCTCTCCGCACCGCAATACGTCAATTCGAATATTGAGCTTCGAGATCTTGCGGGCAATGACGATGAAGCATGGCAACATGTGACCGATACCAATATCGAATGTTTCGCTTTAGAGAAGGAAGCCGACACCTACAGGGAATATGCACAGAATCGGATCGCCCATCATCGCACATTGGTAATTAAAGGACTCGGCCATTGGTATGCGGCGTATGTGAAGGGCGAATTTGCCGGAAGCCTCGGATTCTTTTCAGGTGATGACTTATGCCGGTTTCAGGAAGTTGCCGTTCGACCTCAATTTAGGCGGCAGGGGGTAGGAGCAAAGCTGGTATATCATGCTTCCATGCATGGTTGTGAGGAATATCCCGGCTTGCCGCAGATCATTGTGGCCTCCCGAACTGGCGATGCCATACGCCTCTACCATTCCCTTGGTTTTGAAACGCATTCGGAGTCCCAGGCGCTTCATGAGAGGGATTGAAGCTTATTCATGTACGGTTTTGCCGGTTGCTGTAAATTTGTACGCTAAGAATGCACCGGCTCACCCTGCTTCTCGTTATCGCTATGTACGGTTGTGCATCGCACAACTTTACGGTAACGTTGTTTCGCTCTGGCGGACTCACGGGTATTAAAGAAAGTTATTCGGTAAATAGCAGGGGCATGGGGATGAAGGTCATTGAGATGCCCGGCGATACAGAATCAAGATGCTGGAGGCTGCAGGTTGATCGAAAGATCGTATCTGAAATGCAAGCACTGCTGCGAGATAGCCTGGAATCGATAGCGGCCATTGAATTACATGCGACCGGAGAGCTTACGACCGGCATTCTCGTCGATAATGGAACTGTCCATCATGAAATGACGTGGCCTAATATCGACGCACCCGTTCTTGGTACTTCCATAGTGGATAGTTTGCACCACCTTATGCTGCGTGCGGAATCGCAGATGAACACGCCCTGAATGGCCTTACACATTATAACCAGAGTGGGCCGCAGCACTCGGCGAATGTTCGCGGAATTTGGCTCGGCTTCTATCCTTGCGTTTCGCACTGCTTCGTATACCAGTTCTATTCCTCGGGACCGGCGGCTTGTGCTCGAACAAATGGAACACATTGGCTCGGATTCCTTGCCGCTCGTTCTCATTATCGGATTATTTACCGGCATGGTGAGTGCCTGGCAAGCGGCGTATCAGTTCAAAGGGATGATCCCTTATAGCTTTATCGGGGCGGCAGTAAGCCGAGCTATCTTTATTGAATTAGGCCCCGTCTTAACGGCCCTGATCATCGCCGGCAGAGTAGGAGCTTCGATCGCTGCGGAGATCGGTACGATGAAGGTCACGGAACAGATCGATGCACTCGAAAGTATGGCGATCAGTCCGATCCGATATCTCGCCTTGCCGCGAATTTCTGCCGCTGTTGTAATGCTGCCGATCCTCGTCATTTTCGCTAACATAATTGCTCTTGTCGGAGCATTCCTGGTCAGCAATTTTTATTTGGACGTCAGCAGTAAGGTATTCTTCGAATCCGTGCAGCGGTTCTTTTTTGTCAAGGACGTGCTCGGTGGTTTAGTAAAGGCTGTCTTTTTTGGAGCTGTTACCGCTTTGATCGGTGTGAAGGTCGGGTTTGAAACGACCGGTGGTGCGCAAGGCGTTGGTAACGCCACGATTCGAGCGTTCGTCTTATCGAGTGCGATGATCCTTATTCTCGACTATACCCTTTGGACTGTTATCTTCTGATCGCCATATGACTCGTCACGATATTACACGTCTTCTTGCTTATACAGAATGGGCAAATCACTTAGTGCTCGATGCGTGCAGTCACCTTAGTAGCGAGCAACTCCATCAGGAATTCGGTTCGGGACATCATACGATCTTTGAGACGCTTATCCACGTCTACGGTGCCGACCGGATCTGGCTTGAGCGATGGAGGGGAGTGGTCCCTCAACAGTTCGCAACGTCCAAAGAAATACCCAGCCTTGAAGAACTTCGCTCGCAATGGTCAGGCTTGGAAAAAGTCCGCTCCGAATTTTTAAGTAGCATTAGTGATGCTACGTTAAACGATCAATTGTCCTACCTGAATCTGAAAGGTGAGAGGTTTTCCCAGCCCTTGATCGATCAGATGCAACATGTGGTCAACCACTCGACACACCATCGAGGGCAAGTGGTTGCATTCATACGCTCGCTGGGAGTGAAGCCGCCTAATACCGATCTCATAAATTATTTCCGAACGGTAGAGTGATCGAGATTCGCAATCTTTATAAGTCGTTCGATGGCAATGATGTCCTCCGGGGCATTGATCTTACTATTGCAGATGGCGAGACCGTTGCGATCATAGGTCAGAGCGGCTGCGGTAAAAGCGTCCTCCTGAAGCATATCATCGGCCTTCTCCGGCCCGATAGAGGAGCTGTCGTCGTCGATGGGATCAATATGGCCGAGGCGAAAGAAAAGGATATCTACCGTGTTCGTCGTAATATTGGATTTCTATTTCAAGGCTCGGCGCTGTTCGACTCCATGACCGTTCTGGAAAATGTTACTCTCGGCCTTCGGGAGAATGGAGAACGGGATAAAGAAAAGCTCGCGCGAATTACACTGGAAAAATTGGCGCTGGTCGGACTTCGCGGAATCGAGAAAGTGATGCCGGCGGACCTTTCGGGCGGAATGAGGAAGCGCGTTGCCCTTGCTCGGTCGCTCGCCACCGAACCACGATACATGTTTTATGATGAGCCAACAACGGGCCTCGATCCTGTTACCAGCGACCAGATCGATGCGCTTATTGAAGATCTAACTGCGAAACTGCACGTCACCAGTATTATCGTGACGCACGATATGTTTACCGTAGAGCGTATTGCAAAGCGAGTTGTTTTTCTCCATCAGGGAAAGGTTTACTTCGATGGACGACCCGAGGACTTAACGCGCTCTAATGATCCCATCAATAGGCAGTTTCTTGAACGTTATCGTTTACTCGCATAGATGTACGGTATAGACCTTAGTATTCTCTATTTTTTTAACCGTACGCTCGCTTCATCATTTATGGATGGAGCGATGGACGTCCTTACCAATGTCCACTGCTGGTTCGCGGTGTATGTTGTTGGCGGACTCTTCCTTATTTATAGATTCCGATGGCGAGGTGTTCGAATTGTAATAGCCGCCTTATTGCTTGTTTCCGCCACCGATTCGCTGGGCCATTATGTGTTGAAACCACTCGTGAACCGTGAACGGCCATGTAAAGAGATATCGAATGGTGAACATGTAGTGTCATGGATACGGCTTCCTGTCGGAGGTCGCGGAGACCCCAGCTTTCCTTCGAACCATGCTCTTAATAATTTCGCCATCGCTATGTTCTTTGTAATCGTTTTTCGCAAAAGCAAGAGCGTTCGTTGGCTGTTCCTGGCAGCATTCCTCATAAGCATAGGGCGTGTATATGAAGGTGTGCACTACCCCAGCGATATAGCCGGAGGAGCGGTGATAGGAATTGCCGTAGGTTACTTTATTGCCGAAGTATACCTCGCGATCGAACGAAAAATGTTCAGTCGAGCGTAATAGATGCCACATTTTCAAACCCGATTATGTTGGTTTTTTCACATTGATTTTCGTCTTGCTCCATGTCACTCGATCCCACGAAAGAATTCTATCGCGAAGTCCTCGATAATGGCTATGTAAAGATGCTCGATGTCATGGGCGATGATTCCTCGCCCGACACCGATGCACGCATCTCGACCGGAGCAGCTGCTCGCAGCGAGGACCAGCGTACGACGCTGATTCGCTTCCTTTTGCGCCACAAGCACACGACGCCATTTGAGGGCAGTGTGATGAAGTTCGAAGTGCGTGCGCCGATCATGGTCATCCGCGAGTGGTTCAGGCATCGGACTTTCAGTTACAACGAGGAATCCGGACGCTATAAGCAACTCGACCCATTGTATTATACACCGGAAAAAAGCCGCGTATCGTATCAGGCGAAAAGCAATCATCAGGGGTCTGGCGAGCTTCATCCGGAAGCGGCTTCTTTTGTGGTTCAGTGGGCCGAAGAGCAACGGGAGTTCGAGGAAAGCTATAACACGCTCATTCAAGAGCATAATGTCGCTCGCGAACTTGCAAGACTCAATATGCCGGTCTCGCATTACTCGACCTTCGTCGTTACTGGCAATCTCCTTAACTGGTTTCGATTCCTTCAATTAAGAATGGAAGAGACCGCACAGTACGAGATCCGAGTGTATGCTACAGCGATATTTGACCTGGCGAGGCAGTATTTCCCTCGATCCTTCGAGGCATTTGAAGATTACTGGTTAGAAGCAGTATCGCTCTCGAGAAGAGAAGTAGAGTTGCTCGCCAACATGATCTCCCAGCCGATCACCGTAGAGTGTTTTGCCGGTGCGGTGCCGGCTCCGTCGCCACAATTCACGAAGCGTGAATCGGAAGAATTTCGCCGTAAGCTGCTTCGTATGGGTTTGCTGAAAGAGGCATGATCCTCGATATTGGCCTGCCAACAGAGCCGTTCTTTTCGGTTATCATTCCGACGTTCAATCGCCATCATCTTGTCACCAAGGCGATCGACAGCGTTCTTGCTCAGACGCTTACCGAGTGGGAGCTCATTATCATTGACGATGGATCGATCGATGGTTCGTATGACTGGATAGATGTATACGCGCGTGAGGATGCGCGCATACGGTATCATTACTCGAAAAACCGGGGATTGGCTCTGGCTCGAAACCTTGGAATTTCGATGGGCCAAGGAAAATATTTCACGTTTCTCGATTCAGACGATGAATATCGTGCCGATCATCTGGATATTCGGGCGGCGTATTTACGGGAACATCCCGATGTTGAATTGTTGCATGGAGGCGTGGAAGTAATTGGGCCGGATATGGTCGCCGATAAGTTTGATCCGACCAGGCAAATTCCGATCTCCGAATGCGTTGTCGGTGGGACGTTTTGCATTAAACGAGAGCTTGCGGAACGCTTACATGGCTTTCGCAATGTTCCGTACGGCGATGATAACGATTTCTTCTCGCGAGCTACGGCTTCGGGAGCAATAATTCATAAGATGGATGCACCAACGTATCGGTATAATCGGCTCGAACCGGACTCGCTTTGTGCGATCGTCGAACGCGAGGGGTTGGAGGGAATTCGAAAGTTTCGTGGAATAAGCAATGGCGAAGAAAACGACAACGTCTAAAGCGTCTTCGAAGACGACTACGAAAACAGCTACCAAAGAAAGCTTACCACGTGATGGCGCAAAGGAGCCACGTAAGTTACCGAAGGGCGAATCGTTCGAAGAGCGGAAAGAACGCTTTCAGAAAATTTTTAAGGCGCTGCATAAAGAGTATCCCGATGCTAAATGTGCGCTTGAATTTAATAATCCTTACGAATTAGTTGCCGCGACGATCCTTTCCGCACAATGTACCGATAAGCGGGTGAATATGGTGATGCCCGATTTTCGTAAGGCCTTCCCCAGTGCAAAAGCACTTGCCAATGCCGAGCCTGCAGAGATCGAGGAAGTAATAAAGTCAACTGGTTTTTATCGACAGAAAGCGAAATCGCTTAAGTCGATGGCCAGTGATATCATGGAGAAGTTTGGCGGTCACGTGCCCGATACCATGGAAGAGCTTACGACGCTTCGAGGGGTCGGCCGCAAGACTGCTAACGTAGTGCTTGGTGATGCCTTTGGCAAAGCGGAAGGTATAGCTGTCGATACACACGTTACGCGGCTTTCGGGAAGACTGGGGCTTACAGAGCATTCCGAGCCTGAAAAGATCGAGCAGGACTTGATGAAACTGGCGAAGCCGTCTCAATGGACATTAACAGCGCACGAGCTTATTCTTCACGGCCGTAATATCTGTATTGCTCAGAAGCCGAAATGTTCGCAGTGTGCCGTTGCGGAATATTGTCCATCAGCTGGTATGCCGGGGAGTATTTAGCGCATGCTGAAGGCCGTTCTTTTTGATGTCGATGACACGCTCTTCGATCATCGCTACAGCTCTCGTAGTGCTTTAGCAGCCCTTCAACAGAAGTACCCTTCGCATCTCAGCATGGTGCCGCTGGATGAAATAGAAGCGCACAACCTTCGCATTCTGAACGAGATCCATATCGACGTCCTCGCCGGTTCACTCAGTATTGATAACGCACGTGCAAAGCGTTTTGCAACGCTGCTTGGAATCTATGGTATGAGTCTTAGTCCGGAGGAAAGTCTTACCGTCGGTGGATGGTATCGGGCGCAATATGAAGCATCGTGGCGGGCAACTCCTGGCGCCACAATGGTACTCGAGGCATTGCGAAACCGTGGAATCACCGTGGGCGTCGTTACAAATAATCTTGTCGCAGAACAAACGCAAAAACTCGAGCAATGCGGCCTTGCTCCGTTAGTGGATTCGGTCACAATTTCGGAGGAAGCAGGCTGTACCAAACCGGACGAGCGGATCTTTCAGATCGCCCTCGAGCGGGTGAAGAGCGCACCACAGCAAGCGTTAATGGTCGGCGATTCGTGGAATAACGATATTATCGGTGCACGAAATGCCGGTATTCAGGCTATTTGGTATAATTGCTATAACGAGCCGAGTCCCGACGTTCGCGTGCCGCAAGTCACGAGTCTTTCGGAACTTCACGCTGCAATTAACGCGATCGTCGAGATGGGCTCGTAAGAGGCTTCCCAATTACACTGCTTGAGGCTTCGTAATTAAGATTTATGATGAGCGGCTTTTCCGCCTTTGCGTCCGGCTTCTTTTGCCTTACGGGAGCCTTTCTTTGGTCCTGGCTTATGGCTCGAAGAACCGCCTTTATGCCCACCTTTACGCGATGAGCTGGTGTCCTTCTTCTTGCCACGACCGGAGCCGCTCTTTTTGCCGCCTTTATCTTCTTTGTTGACGGTCGCGTATGCCCGGCGTTCGGCTTCATCTTTCGAGACGCCCCGCTTTTCGTAACCTTCCTCAATATGATGAGCTTGACGCTTTTGTTTGCTCGTATAGCTCGATTTATCTCCACGTGCCATAATTCTCTCCTAAATATATCAGGAGGTTGAGCAAACTCTGAACCAGAACGGCCGGGCCGTTCTTCCGCGTTGTATTACAGACTGTAATAGTATGAGTAAGAATTCGAAGAAGCGGCCAAACGATTTGGCAAAGGCTGTCAAGAGGGCTTCGCCACCGACCCGTTCGAGTGCGGGCTATTCTACTCGGTCGCTTGCCGATAAATTAGGACTGAAGCAGGGAGCTGTTCGGGCAATTATCGAAGCACCGGCTGGATTCGATATGCTGCTTGGTACCACCGAATTTGATACCGAGTTAGATCAAGATTCATACGATTTCATCCAATTTTTCGGTACGAGTTCACTCGCATTACGAAATGTATTCCCGGTCCTCTCCAAACGTCTCAAATCGAATGGAATGCTCTGGATCTCCTGGCCTAAAAAATCTTCGGGTGAACCAACGGATCTTACCGAAGACCGTATTCGTGAGATCGGGCTAGCTAATGGACTTGTGGATGTGAAAGTATGTGCGGTTGATGAAAAGTGGAGTGGGCTAAAGTTTGTATATCGTTTAAAAGACCGCGTGTAACGTGTCCTGATCGTCCTCGTTTTGCTGTAGGAAGCTCAGCAATTCACAAACCACAGCGCGGACTTCGTGGTTAGCAAGGGACATCTCCTGGTTGCCTAACTGTACTAATCTATCTTGTCTGGGCTTGTCGTCCCATGAAGATAGCATCCGAACCTATGATCGAACGCGACGCACTCCCATCCGAGGAGTGGCTTTCTCATTTGGGACGCGATATACCTGCTATCGTGTGGGAGACTGCTCTTACGCCTGACCTTCGATCGTCGCATTTCACATTCCTGAGTGATAGCGCAGAACGGATCCTTCGTTACTCTCGCGATGAGTTACTTCGTATGGATACCTGGGAAAGAATGGTCCATCCGGATGATACTGATTACTTCCGTCATCAGGTGGGCAATTTCTTCCGATCGGGGGATCGGGCAACGATCCAACACCGTGTTATTACCGGCGATGGCCGGACAATGCCTATCGAGGCGACCATAACACTGGTACGAGATAATGACGGCGTTCCCATCGCCATGCGCGGTGTGACCATGGATATCAGCGAGCGCTATCAGAATATTCGGCGTTGGCAACTGCTGGTCGAGGTAGGAAAGCGATTCGGCGAATCGATAGACTATAAAGCTGCCTTAAAAGAATCGCTGAATATGCTTGTGCCGGAAATGGCTGACATTTGCCAGGTCTTTTTAGTACGACCACCAGAAGGGATGGAGCGGATCTTACTAACGGCAGCAACTCCGGAATTAGCCTCGCTGGCCCGAGAAGGTTTGGAGCGGTTCACTGCCCGATCGGACACGCGAGTAATGGTATTCCAGGCTCTGGAAGCGAAACAGTCCTTTTTGCTACCCTATATTACAGACGATTTTCGCAAAGAGCATAGTGTTTCTCCCGAACACTTCGAACATATGCAACGGATGGATGTGCGTTCGGCTATTTTAACGCCCCTCTTTGTCGGTGAAGAAATGTTCGGGGTAATAGCTCTTTCTCGTTGCGGAGAACAAGCTCGTTACTCAGAAGCGGATAAACTTTTTGTAGAAGAATTTGCGCGGCTCGTTTCATTCGCGATACATAAGGCACGACTGGCGAGTGAAGCGCAAGCAGAAATGGACCGACGTCGGATCGCTGAAGAGCGGATCGACTTTCTTGCTTCCGCCAGTGCCAGGTTTGCCTCCACGCTCGACACGGAAGAAGCACTCAAAGAGCTTAGTAGATCGCTCGTTCCGCATGTTGCAGATCTTTGCATTATTATGCTTGCGGAGCCGGGCCAGGAGATCCGGCCCGTAGCGTTCGATTCTCGTTCTAAAGAAACGATCGACGCTATAACGCGAGTATATCGGGAGTTTCCTATACCAACCGATTCTCCGTTTGGGCTCCAGCATGTTCTTCGGACGGGCCGCCCGGAAATATATTTAGAATACAACGACCAACTCCTTCAGCAATTTGCAACGTCTGATGAGCATCTTCAGGTGCTACGCTCGCTTCAGTTTGCTTCGAGTGCACTTATTCCGGTCGTCGCACACAGTAAAACGTTTGGTGCGATACTGCTAGCGTGTACTGCGGAATCAGGACGAACATTCGATCCGGAGACGATCACTTTTTTTGAGGAGGTCGCTCGCCGTACCGCGTTCGCTCTGTACAAGCTCATGCTGTTAAAAGAAGCGAAGAGCGAGATCGAACGCAGGGCAAAGCTTCAAAGCCGGTTAGAGCTAGTGGAAGAGGTGAGTCGCTGTATCTCCGGCTCGCTCGATCTACAAGAATTGCTTGGACAGGTTGCCGCTGCTATTGCACCACGGTTTGCCGACTGGCTTACCGTCGATCTTCTCAAGGAGGCGAATGAATTCGAACGAGTATATCTCTATCATTCCGATCCCGAGCTTCGCTCGGCTGCTGAATCGTATCGTCTTGCGTTTTCGGAAGAAACTGCTGCGTTAAGAGAGATCGTCGAGCGAGGAGATCCGATCTTTATTCCGGCTGCGCAAGAAGCCGATACTGCCCGCTTTGGGCTTAGCCCGAAACGCTGGGCCGCCATCCAGCAGTTAGGAGCTTCTTCTCTCATTATGATACCGCTGTGTTCTCGGCGTCGAACGTTAGGAGTATTGGGGTTAGATTACGGTCATTCCGGACGCCATTATACACTCGAAGATGTAGAGCTTGCGATGGAGCTTGCGTCGCGTATCGCGGCAGGTATTGATAACGCGATCCTCTTCGAAGAATCGCAAACCGAACTCCGCCGGCGGATCGAGTTACAAAAAAGTTTGGAAGAAGCTAAAGAAGCGGTGGAGGTAGCCAGCCGGGCGAAAGACCAATTTATTGCTGCACTTAGTCACGAACTTAGAACTCCCCTTACTCCGGTCCTCGCGACCGTAGAATTGCTTTCAGAGGACAAAGATTTTCCTGAGAGCTTACTTCCGTTTGTGGACGTCGTTCGTCGTAATATCGAAATCGAAGCTCGATTGATCGACGATCTGCTGGACATGACCCGCATTACCAAAGGCAAGCTGCATCTACAGGAAACGGACGTCGACCTTCACGCACTGATCCCGGATGTTATTGAAATTTGCCGCAAGGAGCTCGACCGTCACGGGCTGCATTTGGTCTCCCGATTACGAGCCACGCATCCATATGTTCGTGGCGATCGTGATCGGTTAAGTCAGGTCTTTTGGAACTTACTGCATAACGCGACGAAGTTTACACCCGAAAGTGGTCTCGTCACTATTCAAACACGTAACGATGAAGTTGGGCGGATCACGATCGAAGTGCAGGACACCGGACGAGGTATCAATCCAAAGGAATTGCGCCAGATCTTCGAGCCTTTCGAGCAGCGGGCTGAGTTGCAGAGTGGTCTGTACGGTGGATTAGGCCTGGGTCTTTCCATTTCCAAAAGCATTGTCGAAATGCACGGCGGGACGATCGAAGCACGCAGCGAAGGCGCTGGCAAAGGTGCAACATTTATTGTCCGGCTTGCTACTACGGAAATACACTCCCGAGTGCAGACTAAACCGTCGGTACAATTAAAACCGCAACGGACCGGCACCATTCTAATGGTCGACGATCATATCGATACGAATTCCGCACTGAAGGTATTATTAGAACGGCGTGGCTATCGTGTCATTACGGCAGGTTGTGTGGCCGAAGGGATCGAACTTGCTCGACAGCAAGAGTTCGACCTGTTGGTAAGTGATATCGGATTACCGGACGGCGATGGGATCGATCTCTTAACGGCGATCCGTACCGAATGCTCGATCCCAGCGATAGCGCTCAGCGGTTATGGTACCGATGCCGACATTGAACGAAGCCGTAAAGCAGGGTTTCAATATCACCTTAAAAAACCAGTGGCATTTCCCGATCTGGAACGAGCGATAGCCGAATTGATACAATAGATCGTTCTTTAAAATAAAAAAACCCGGCTTGACCGGGTCTTTTTCTTTTAAAATGAAAATTACGGACAGGAAGAAAGCGCTGTGGTCGATAGCGTCCCATCATTGTTGACCGTAAGCTTGTAGCACGTACCATTCGGGGATTTGAGGATGATCCCTTCGCCCGCTGTTTGCACTTGTATCGACCCGTTGGTGGCCTGAACGGCGATGTTATGGGATGCCCCGGTAGCAGAGAACCGACCAGCGATAGCATAGCCAGAACTGGATGTATTTTTTGCTACGAAATTGCCGCCTATTGCGGTGCCTCCGCCCGATGCTTGTCCCGTCGCCTGAATACCGATATCCTCGTCATCCGAACCGGACACAGAAGCATTATAACCGACCAGATTTACCACGTTAGCCGTTGATCCGGTAACGCTAAGGGTGTGGCCGGTATAGGTGCCGCTGGCGAACCCACTAAAATCGGCGGTGACATTAGTGCTGGCGATATCCACATAATTCTTGTTGGCGGCATCCTGCGCATTGGTCGGATCGCTGAGGTCGACGATCGAATTGAAATTCATATCGAGTGTACCACCGAGCGATGTAGTGCTATAATTGTACAACGTGCTGTAAAGATACATGGGTTGTAGCTCAAAGAGCGAGTTGTAATTATAGATAGGCCCATTTGTACTGAGGCTGCTATTGATGGTAGCATCATTCGTGGTGAGGCTTTGGCTATTGAGTGTTCCACCATTCGTAAGATCGGTGCCGCCCATGTCGAGCCCGTTCGAAAGCGAGAGCTGGCCGGCTATTGATACCGCACCGCCAAAAGTACCAGCCATCCCATACAGGTGTGCCCAGCGGTGTGAGCTATTGCCGAGGTCGAAGGTATTGTTGGTTGCTGGAATGAGCGAGTGAGTGGTGGCATCTCCATTGAGTGTCATTCCCGCAAACGTTGGAGAGGCGGTCGTCGCAATATCTTGTGCGTCGGCAGCGGTCCGAGCCGCGATCTCCGCATTCAAGTTCGTAGTGAGGGTAGATTCTGCTCCTTGTGCGCGGGAGATCTCGCTATTTAAACTTGCTCGAATCACAGAATCCGATGAAGAGCGTGCAGACGCCTCTGAATTTACCGATGTCTGGCGTGCTGTTATTTCAGAATTCAAATTAGTAGTGAGCACTCCTTCTGCTCCTTCGGCTCGTGATACTTCGGTCGCAAGGTTGGCTCGTGTAATGGAATCTGCTGTAGAACGTGTGCTTGCTTCCGAAGCATCGCCAGACTGCCGGTTAGCGATCTCTGAGTTAAGATTTGATGTCAACGTTGCGTCCGCCGAGGAGCGTGCATTCGACTCCGAAGTTATGGCCGACTGCCGGTTCGAAATTTCAGTAGTAAGATTGTTGGCGATCGTCGATTCAGCGCTCTCAGCACGTGCGATCTCTGTGTTTAAATTGGTTGTGAGCGTATTATCGGCGGAAGTACGAGCGGTTACTTCACTGCTTACAGCCGATTGACGATTTGATATCTCTGCATTGAGATTACTCGTGAGTGTATTTTCTGCTGCCGTTGCGCGAGTGGTCTCGTTCGAAAGGCTCGTCGTTAACGCGTTATCTGCCGAAGCCCTGGTCGTCGATTCGGTATTGAGGTTCCCTGCTATGGTATTCTCGGCAGCGGTCGCCCGGCTGGTTTCGGTCGTGAGCGAATCGTGTAATGCGGAGTAGATATTATCCGCATAACCTTTCGTCGAAGCGTCGGAGGAAGACGTCGGGGTTGCAACATTATGGATCTGGTTGCTCGACATATTAACGGCGGCACTCATGGTTGCACCGGCGCTAAACGTTTTTAATCCACCGACGGTCTGAGCCGTTGAAAGATCGACAAAATTTTGCGTGCTCGAGCCAGTACCGCCATGTGAAATAGCGACAACGCCGCTCAGTGAAATATTGGGTGTGACACCGCCACTCGAAGCAAGAGGTGAAGAAGCAGTTACATCAGTGACCGGCTGATTCTCCAGATTCGCGCCTTTATCATTTGATTTCGTTGCCTTCTGGTCCAGCAGGACCGCATTCGTTATGGGGTCGACTGACATTGTCAGTCCATTGCCGGTAACGAAGTTTACACTCTCGCCGCGATTCCCAACACGAACGCCGTTCACGTAAATGGAAGACACGTAATCGGTCCCGATCTTCTCTGCAGTGATGGAGCCATTCGGTACGTTCAACGCATACGCCGATGCTGTAATTGGCGACAAAGGGCGTAATTCTTCTCCATTACCGACCGTCACTCCGATCCATAGTGGCGCACCTAACTTGCTGGTTTCAGGTAGCGCTTTATTCGAGCCGAGTGACAGGTTAAATAGTCCATCAGTGATCTCCGATGTAAATTCATCCTGCCAAAGAAGTTGCTTCCCATCGGGATCGCGGTACAATCGGACGCTAAAAGTTCGCTTACCAGTGAGCGGCGCCCCTTCCGAAGTACGGATCACACCTTGATAGCTAAGCATTCGGGGAACATCAGCAGATTGCGACCGTGCCAGTGAGACATAGGCGCACAGAGCGAGCATGATCGTCGCGAGACGAAGAAATAATGATTTCATGGCAATCTTAATTTAAGGCTGCGACTTTAGGGACGGTCGAATAAGGTCAACGTGTCCTGCCGGTCGGCAGCGAATACACCAGCAAACCAATGCATGAGGACTTCGAAGGGGTCTGTCATGCGGTGCCAGAACTCTCTCATTGCTGAGCGGCGCTTAGTGCGCCAGGGGGATCTGGGCAAACTCTTGGAAAACTAACTCTGACAAATATAATAAAGGTCTGTCAAAAAAACAAGTAGTCGGAGAGACAAATCCGTATGCTTTAAGAAAAGCTTAGCCGCAGAGCACCATTCCGCCATTTACATTCAAAATTTCTCCTGTAATATAGCTGGCCAAGGGGCTTGCCAAGAACAATACAGCATTAGCGATCTCGTGCGGTTGCCCTGCCCGAGCAAGAGGAACAACTGTTTTAATTCGCTGGGATTCTTCAGGATCGGTCAAAGCCGCCGATGTCATGTCTGTGTTCACCCAACCGGGTGCGACCGAATTGACCCGAATATTATAGGGCGCCAGCTCAACAGCAAGTGACTTCGTAAAACTGATCTGTGCACCTTTCGAAGCGGCGTAATGCGAATGTTGCGATTCACCGCGCTGGCCTGCAGTCGAAGAGATGAAGACCATGGAGCCGGAGCGTTGTTTTATCATTTGCTGAGCGGAGAATTTCGCGAGCAGGAATGTACCCGTCATATTAACATCCATTGTTTCGCGATATTCTTCGACCGACATGTCCTGGACGAGCGCGCCTTTCCAAATCCCTGCGTTGCCGATCGCAATATCCAGTGAGCCCCAATTCTTTATTACGTCTTCGATGATCCTGGAAAGATCGGTCTCTTCCGAGAAATTCACTTTTGCGCTTAAAGCCTTTACACCAAATTGCTGAATGCCTTTCACAGCAGAGGCGGCCGCGACATCATCCGAATGGTAAGTGAACGCTACATTAGCTCCTGCATTGGCAAAGGCAAGAGCGGTCGCCAATCCAATTCCTCGAGATCCGCCCGTGATGAGTACATTCTTTTCTTTAAAATCGAACATGGTGAAAAATGGAACGTGGTGATGTGAACAAATTATAATGCCTTTCCTGGGCGGGAATTCAACTGCCTCGAGGCAACATTACAATAGTGACTCCAGATTCGAGCACGAGAATTGTTCTTATGCTCCTTCGGAAAGGAGAAAGTCGCATTCGAACCGAACGGTCATAAACGGTCCAGCGCACCGAAAGTGCGCGCGTCGCAAAGCTCTCGCTCTTCGAGAGCTAAGGCGGAGCAACGTCAATTATCGCTTCCTCTTCAAAGGCACGTCGCTCTTTTGGAGGACGACGATAATGAGTTTAGCCCTGCACACTCCAAGCTCAACGGCAAAGTCTTAATTCTGAACGGTAACTACGAACCGCTCGCCATTACAAGCGTCGAGAAGGCGATCATTCTTCTTTACCTTGCGAAGGCGGAGTTAGTCTGTGCAATGACGAACCGTCGCGTGCACTCGACATCGGTTACGATGCCGTTTCCAAGCGTCATACGTCTTTCGACCTATGTGCGTGTGCCGTTTAAGAAGGTCATCCTTTCACGCAAAAATATTCTTCGGCGTGATGGGCATAAGTGCCAATATTGCGGCGCAACCAGCGTGACGCTGACAGTCGATCATATTATTCCGAAGAGCCGCGGTGGAGAAGACTCCTGGGAAAATCTCGTCAGCGCATGTCTTCGTTGCAATAATGTTAAAGGCAGCCAGACTCCGGACGAGGCTCAGATGCAGCTTCTTCGTCGCCCGATCCGCCCCAATCATGTCACGTTCTTACGCCAGTTCGCGGGCCGGGTCGATAAGGATTGGGAGCCGTATCTCTTTATGGGATAAGGCCCTCCCTTTATGAGGATAAGCTCCCTCTTCCCATTATTTCCTTCTCACGAGACAATTCATGTTGCCTTTCTACGTCTAAGGCGCTAAACCGGCGGTTGCGGTGTTTTGCCCGGACTGGTACCGGTCCTTCATGACTAACGTTACTTAACACCGGTTCGACCGTAGGAGGCTTGACGTAAGAGAATCTTGATGTGAAGTATAAGATATCGTAGGATTAGGATTTGCAGTAACAGACCGTCAGCCATAGGACGATAGAATAGAAAGCACTTCGGAATGTCTTGGGATCCACAACAGCAGTATCGGCGCTCGCGCATGTCGGGCTTTTCGTTTTTGCCCCCGGCATTAAAGTATCTGATCGGCGCCAATGTCGCGGTCTATCTGATTCAACTGCTTTTCGGTAAATTTCAATTTGGTAATGGCATCTCGATCAACGAGATGATCTTCCAGTATTTCGCTCTGTGGCCGGTCACCCATCCTTTTTTCTACGCCTGGCAATTCTTCAGCTACATGTTCCTGCATGAAGGCTTCATGCATATTCTGTTCAATATGTTTGCGTTATGGATGTTCGGTGTCGAGGTCGAGCAAACATTAGGGACGCGGCGATTTCTGATCTTTTATTTGTTGTGCGGGCTCGGTGGCGGGCTTGCACATCTCATCATGTCCGGAATGTTAGGTATTGAGGGCGGCCCGCTCATCGGAGCGTCAGGCGCGATCTTTGGCGTCATGGTGGCATTCGCTCTCATGTTCCCGGACCGATATATTTACTTCTACTTCATATTGCCGATCCGAGCAAAATACCTGGTTGCCGCATGGATCGGTATCGAAGTCTTTTCCACCGTTGGTGCAGGCGATAACGTAAGCCATCTTGCACATCTTGGCGGCGCACTGACGGGTATCATCTACATGCTGATCCTGGGGCGTGTGAATCTCGCTAATTTTCGGAGAAGCGGTGGTATTGGCAGATCTCAGTGGTCAGGTGGACGATCTCCGCAATCACGTGGAACAGGATTTTTTAACCGGTCTCCAAAGCCTCGGCAGAGTAGTGCGGTCGATGCCGAATATCGCGATATCGATCAGGCCCATTCGCCGGTCAATACCGGCAATGCAAGCAATGTTGGCCAATCCCGCGTAATTACGCAGGAAGAGATCGATCGAATTCTGGATAAGATCGCGGCTACGGGATATCAGAACCTGACCGACGAGGAGCGTGATATTCTCTTTGAAGCCTCGAAGCGAATGGAAGAGCGAAGGTAAGAGTTTAAGGGCCAGTCAAGCTAAGAGTTTAGGCCAGTTAGCTAAGGGCCAATCATTAACGTCGCCATTTTCGGCACATGCTAGATACACTTCTTCCGGTAGTTACCGGCTCGCAAAACGGTCATTCGACAACGTCTCATGCTCGCCGTAAATCGCGACGCGTTATGATCGGTCATATTCCAGTTGGCGATGGCGCTCCGATCTCCGTGCAGTCAATGACGAAGACCAAGACCGGGGATGTAGATGCAACCGTCGCGCAGATCAAGCGTATGGAAGAAGCGGGTTGCGATATTGCCCGCGTAACGGTCAATGATTGGGAAGCAGCGGAAGGTATTGCCGAGATCGTTCGTCGATCGAATATTCCGGTCGTTGCGGATATTCACTTCAATCATGTATTCGCGTTAAAAGCGATCGAGGGAAATGTCGCGAAGGTGAGACTGAACCCGGGCAACATTGGCAAGATCGAACGCATCCATGAAGTGCTCGGTAAGGCGAAAGAGAAGCGGATCCCAATTCGCATCGGAGTGAACTCCGGCTCTCTCGAAAAAGATATTCTCGATAAGCACGGTTATCCGACGGCAGAAGCACTGTATGAGTCGGCCATGCGGCACGTACAGATCTGCGAAGACTTTAACTTTGAGGACGTCATCATCAGCGTTAAATCGACCGATGTACGCCTGATGATCGATGCCTACCGTCTTGTTGCCGAGCGCACGGATTATCCATTGCATCTGGGTGTAACCGAGGCTGGTACTACGCGCGTCGGTTCTATTAAGTCTGCTGTTGGTATTGGCACGCTGCTCGCCGAAGGCATTGGAGATACCATTCGCGTTTCGCTCACCGATGAGCCGGAGAAAGAAGTCGAGACCGGTAAAGAAATTCTGCGCACACTCGGGCTTGCAACGCGCAATGTCGAGATCATCGCGTGTCCGACCTGTGGACGATTGGAGATCGATCTCTTCAAGGTGACGCGCGAATTAGAGGAAGCAGTTGCGCATATTAAGAAGCCCGTAAAGGTGGCGCTGCTGGGCTGTGTCGTGAACGGCCCCGGTGAAGCCTCCGAAGCCGATATTGGTATAGCGGCCGGTAAAGGCGTTGGTATTCTCTACCGTAAAGGCGAGATGATCCGGCGAATTAAGGAAGAAGAGATCGTCTCGACGCTGATCGAAGAAGTGACGAACTTTGTGGGGTAAATGCTTAGCCAGGTCCATTCATACGGATTGTTGTTGGGCGTGATTATTCTCTTTTGTGAAGCGTCTAAGATATATACTATTCACGAGTTGAATCTCGGATTTGAACAGCCTGCTAATTCTCTTCCAGTCAATTGGTATGCAGGCGGAGGTCTCAATCCGAAAACTCACCGTCTCAATACGGCGAGAGAAGAAGGCTTCGATGTTTCTTTGGACAGTACTACTGTGCGCTCCGGGAAGTACTCCTTAAGATTAAGGACAATCGAAGGCGCACATTCATCTGCAAGGGAGGATTGTCAAAACTGTTTTTCCGATCTATTGCGAGACCTTCGAGGTAAGACTGTGACTTATAGCGGATGGATTAAAACATCACACGTCTCGAATTGGGCGGGTCTCTGGTGGAGGGTGGACGGACCCAATGGTGCTCTCGCTTTTAATAATATGTTCGATTCCGCTGTCAAGGGAGATCGCGATTGGAAGCGGTATTCCTTCTCAATTCCTGTGAGTGATTCGGCAACCAGTCTCGATTTTGGTGTTATAATGTGCGGCATGAATGGTACCGCTTGGTTTGATGACTTGTCTATTGATACAAACGGAAAGCCTTACGCGTATTGATTCGTAATCTACTTCGAGACAATGATTGAGATTGTCGAAGAACTTCCGACCGCGGAAGTGTTCGAAACATATTCCCAAATTCCAATCACGTATCGAGTAGCGTCGGTCTTCAGACCAAACTTCAATGGCAAGTGGATTCTTGAGGAAGAATCCATCGAGCAGCCCTTCGTCAAAAACTATGACGATGTTGATAGTCCCCTTGCCTGGGCCAATACGTTCGATGTTTCGAAGTGGACGATCTTCTCAGCGTTTGACGGAGACCAACGAGTGGGCGGGACGGTTCTCGCATGGAATACGCACGGTGTCGATATGCTGGAAGGGCGCGCTGACCTTGTAGTTATGTGGGACCTTCGCATCCATCCCGATTATCGACGTCAGATGATCGGCTCGAGGCTTTTCAGTAACGCTATTGGCTGGGGAACAAGCAAGGGATGCACCGAACTCAAGGTCGAAACGCAGGACATTAATGTTCGCGCTTGTAAGTTCTATGCAGCAATGGGATGCGAACTTCGTGTCGTCCGGCCCGATGCTTATCCTGGTCTGCCGAACGAGATTCAATTCCTGTGGTATCGTCCACTATAATACTGTAATTCGCCGTGAGCACCTTCCTCACCATCGACAAGAGTCATCCCATCGCCACTATCACCATGACGCGCGAAGAGAAACGCAATGCTCTCTCGCCGCAACTTATCGCTCAGTTGAAGCAAGCCTTCAGTGAACTTCGCGAAGACGAAGACGTGCGTGTTGTGATCCTGCGAGGGCAGGGCAATACGTTCAGCGCCGGTGCTGATCTTTCGTACCTTCAGCAGATATCGGAGAATGGCCCCGAAGAGAATCTTGCCGATTCACGCTCCTTGCGAGATCTGTTGTGGCAAATTTATACCTATCCGAAATTTACGATCGCACAAGTGCATGGGGCTGCATTGGCTGGTGGATGTGGATTAGCAACGGTCTGCGACGTCATCTTCGCCGCCGACGATTCGCAATTTGGTTATACTGAAACCGCGATCGGGTTTATTCCGGCCTTAGTGTCGATCTTCCTCGTTCGCAAGATCGGCGAGCAGCATGCTCGTGAATTGCTACTTAGTGCTCGTAAGATCAGCGCCGAAGAAGCCTATTCATTAGGGCTCGCACAATATGTTGTACCATGCGGTTCGCTCGAAGGTGCAGTTCAAGAGTATGCGATGCAGGTTGCGAAAAATTCGCCGAGCGCTATTGCCTTAACTAAATCGCTGCTCGCGGCATCGCACGGAATGAGCCTCGAGGCCGGACTCGAATACGCGGCCTCGATGAACGCGCTCGCTCGGGCGACGGATGATACGAAAAGGGGAGTAGCGGCCTTCCTTTCGAAGAAGCCGGGCCATTAAAAAGAAGCGACCGTTAAGTAGTAGTAGAGGCGAAATCGAAGGTCGCTGTTCTGTCAGCTCTTGAAAGCTCGAGAGGCAAGCGAACGATAAATCGACTGCCACCCCCATGAGCGGATATCACCTCGATCGATCCTTGCATGGCTTCTGCTAATCGGGCAGCGATACTTAGTCCCAGTCCGGTGCCTTCAAAGGAGCGCTCGTAACCTGTCGATTCCTGTTTAAAATCTTCGAAAATGTGAGGCAAAAAGTCTTGGGAAATTCCTATTCCGCTGTCCCGAACTTCAATAGCAAAACAGGGAAACTGTACGCTGCCTTTTTGAACGCGATAAAAGGGCGGGATCACCACTTCGTCGTGAGGTTCGTCGCAACGCCGTGCAGTGATCTGAATGGTGCCTTGCTCGGTAAACTTGATGGCGTTGCCGATCAAATTAGTAAGTATCTCATTCAAGTACCGATCGTCAACCGAGGCGGTCAAGTGCTTTATTGGTTTATGGACTATCAATTCCAATCCCTTTTTCGATGCAAGGGTCCGGAGAAGATCGACGCTTTGCTCCACCGCATCCACCAGATCGACTTCCGAGATCTGAAGCTCTAATCGTCCGGCTTCGATCCTCGCGAGATTTAGTATCTGATTGATCGTTTTCAACAGCCGTTTGCCGTTTGCTTCGATGGTGGCTGCAAATTCCGCTTGATGCCGATCGGGAATTTGCTCCGCGAGGAGTTCCGCATAGCCAAGGATCGCCGTTAACGGTGTTCGAATTTCATGGCTGATGTTCGCCAGAAAATTCGTTTTAAGGCGGTTCATTTCCTCGGCATTCTGTTTGGCAATGATCGCTCGTTCGCGTTCTAGTTCGAGCTCGGCGATCATCCGCTTTTGATCGCTGATATCTAACGTGTTACCTACCGCGCGGACCGGTTCGCCGGCGGCATTTCGAACGATCGTACCACGGTCCCATACCCAAACGTAATGTCCATCCTGATGTCGAACTCGATATTCAGCCTCAAAATAAGGCTCCCCGTGAAGAGCGCTGGCTAATTGCCGATCGAGCAGTTCTCTATCATCTTCGTGGACCTGCTTGCGCCACCAATCGAATGATCTCACTCCTTCGGCAACCGGATCATAGCCCAGTACTTTTTTCATCATACCAAAGCGCTCCATCCGATCGAGCGTGATATCCCAGTCCCAGATTATGGAAGTGACGGCTTCGGCTGCAAGCCGAAATCGTTCGTTGGAATGAACGACGGCCTGTTCGGACCGCACCTTATCCGTGATATCGTTTACAAGAGTAAGACGAGCCGGTTTTCCCTCGCTAAGGAAATAATGGCTAAACAGTTCGACGTCGATCTCCTCTCCGTTACGCCTAACATGTTTTGAAAACGCATGGCGGTCGTTGAGATCCCCGATGATCTCTTTCAATAGCGTTTGAGCGAAATAGTCGCGATTTTTCTCCAGTTGAAGATCGAGGATCGTCAGGTCCAGAAATTCTTTCTCGGAATATCCATAGAGTTTGGCGGCGGCTCGATTGGCTTGCAGGAATTTGGTCGACCCCAAGTCCAGTACCCACATTGGTAACGGAGAATTTTCGAACAATAGCCGATACGCTTGCTCCGAGCGTGTGAGGGCATCGGTTACCTTATGAAGGCGTGTGACATTGCGAGCGATACAGGCGATACCAATGATCTCGTCCTTGTGGTGAATAGGATTTATCGAAAACTCAACGACCTTTGGAATACCGGGAATCTCGTATTTTCGCTCGATCGTAAAGGGCTCGTCCTGAAAGGCGCGATCGTAAACACTCTTCCAAAATTTTGCTTCTTCGCCACATTCGATATCGATATGGCTATCGCCAGCGGTGACGTGTCTGCCCGTTAAATGGAAGATCGACGTTTTTAAGGCGGAGTTGAAAATGACAAATCGTCGGTCACGATCGACCGACCAGATCGCATCTTTTGTGTTTTCGAAAATTGTCTGAAGGTTCGACAACGCATTGGAGGACGCGTCGTCGTTCAGACTCGGGCTTCGTGTCATATAACGAATAAAAGAACAGCGCCGAGGAACGCCTACTTGTGTTGGTACGGTGGAAGAGAGAGCGGAAGACCACCCGTATCACAAAAGATATTCAAGCTTTAAAACGACAATTGAGGGACAATAAGTCCACTCATTAATTGTCGAAATAAAGGAATGCTGATGGATCAGCCGACTCGCGGGACCGCAAGCCCACCATGGGTGATGAGCGCAACCCGCGCATCCTTGCCCATGCGGCCAAGCGCGGCATTTAAGGTTGCATGCGCATCGTCACTCTGCTCGAATCCGAATTTTTGCGGATCCGCCATTCCCGGCCCATGGGTGATGAATGTCACACGAGATGCACGTTCGGTTACTTCTCGAATGGCTGCTAATTGTGCACCTGCCGCCGCATGATGAGCCAATTCGCCTTTGCGGCTCATTTCAAGGATCATCGAGCGGGACTCGCTTAAATTCTTTGCAAGCGTAGTAGATAGAGGAGAAGCCGGTTCAAGGATCGGGGATACGATAATGATCTCGCCACCCTGCTTCAGTATGCCAAGGGCTGCATAGAGTGCATGCGCCGCTTGAAAAATGTTTGCATCGAGCGGATGAGAATCGATCATGACGATATCCGCAGGCTCTGGTACTTTAAAGTTATAGATACGAGACGCGACATCCGCACTCACTTTATAAACACTTGTCGGTGCGCCGGTCACGCATGCCGTAATGCCAAGTGTGCGGTCGACCACAAGGTCCACGCAGAACTTGAAGGCCGGTACGTATGCGAGCAATTGCCGAATGAATGCACGTCCCGGATTCTCTACCTGCCCTAATACTTCAGAAGACGGGCGAGAGGCGCCTGTGAGATAAACCTCACCGATCATGTCCTCATTGCCGAGCCCTGGAAAGATAAGCGACCCACCACCGGTAAATCCCTTAAACCGGTTGGGGTATGTACCCGCAATACCAATAATGAGAGAGGCATCGCGAAGGCGGGCATCGGCGATGACGGGGATCGGTCCCTTGCCGCTGTGCATTGTGCCGAACGTGTGAAAGCTCTCCGCGCGCTCATTCAGTGCAGATTGATACACCTTATACTTTTTGCGTAACTCTGCTCCAAGCTTGCGGTCGACCTCAGCATTCGAACTTGCCCGGTGGCTTGCGTTCGCAATAAGAACGGTCACGTTCGAATCCTTTACGCCTGCGGCGTGCAACTCCTGCACGACGTGAAAAAAGGGAAATACGGTCGGCGTCGGTTCGAGCGCATCATCAAGAACGATCAGGACGCGATCTTCCGGAGTAGCGATCTCCGAGAGCTTTGGGCTGTTGACCGGATGTTCGAAGGCCTCGTGCAATACCCGTTCTCGATCGGAGGTCGGCGCTTCCAGCGGGCCGAACACGCCGATCAGATTGTGGTCAGGAATTTCAATTTCGCGAATCTTCGGGTAGTAGGTGTAGTAGTAGTGCATGAGTCCAGAAGCTGGATAACGCGGGCGATTCTATGGATTTACAAGAAAAGAGAATCGCAGCCATTACCAAACATTCCGGTAAGACAAAAAGCTCTGATTCCGTGGCTTATTCTGTGATTCGAATTATTCTCGCCTTTTCCACAATACTTACGGAAGGCTTACCGCAATGGGACGTCGTTTTGGTATTTCCAATGTGATCTGCGACACATCGAGACGGTCAGGTGCCGGGGTACATTGTGCAGAAGCTCCTTTCGAGGTCGGTAGCGCCTGCGATACATAGTGAGCGCCAATTTGAATGACAAGTGTCTTTCCAATAATCATTATCGAATCCTGCGATCGAAGACTTCGACCTTGAGCGAAAGAATTTCCCGCAACAATCAATCTGCAGCTATCCGTAAGGAAGCTGTCGAAGTTAACCACATGATTGTATGAATCCGCCCGGAACGCATAAAGAGAGATTAGAATAGAATCTACAGACGGAGGTAATTGCAACATCGTCGTGTCCTTTATGGCAACGGTGTTAAAGTTAAACGGACCACACGGATTTATAATCGAGCAGCCGAACGCTATGCCGCAAAGGATGAGAGGAAGGATTCTCTTCATGATTTAAAAACACACGAATATCCTAGAAGTTACCTTCGGCGACCTGAAGGCAGATGAGTCCTTTTTCTCGCCACATTTTTACGACCTTATCGCGATCGTCGAGCACAAAGAATGGCGCCCCATATTCCGGCTCTATGTGTTGATCGTATAGTTCGGCTTTGACGATATTATCGGGCCTGAAATCGCCGTTTGGGCGCATGTACAGGGAGTACTGTTCGATAAACGGAACGTGCTTTTGCAGCCAGGCTACGGTATCTGAACGGGTGTGCTCCGGTCGTCCCGAGACGAAGACTATATTATGAGTGGTAGAATAATGCCGAAGAATATCTGCCACGACCTCCGCAATGGCGTCTTCCGGAATGCCTTCGAAAAACCGCCGCCAATTTTTTCGCTCGCCGCTCGCATGGTGAACGCGGTGCGAAATATCGGCTAAGGTACCGTCGAGATCGCAAATAATATAGGGCATGGTCAGCGACGGTTACGCCACTTTCGCCAACTTTTCCGCACGATCCGCAACACGAAGCGCTTCGATCACTTCGTCAAGCTCTCCTTCCATAACGCCCGCAAGATTGTAGACGGTAAGATTGATGCGGTGATCGGTAAGACGATTTTGCGGGAAATTATAGGTGCGGATCTTTTCCGAACGGTCGCCGGAGCCGATCATCGAGCGGCGCTCGGCGGAATATTTCTCTTCGGCTTCACGCTGAGCCTTCTCATATAAACGAGCGCGCATAACCTTCATCGCCTTGTTGCGATTCTTTAATTGAGAGCGCTCGTCCTGGCAGCTTACAACGATACCGGTCGGAATGTGTGTCATGCGAACGGCCGTCTCGACCTTATTGACGTTCTGGCCGCCTTTACCACCCGAGCGGAAAATATCGATCTTGAGATCGTTGGGATTGATATCGATCTCGATGTCTTCCACTTCCGGTAACACGGCTACCGATGCAGCGCTTGTATGCACACGGCCCTGCGTTTCCGTCTGTGGTACACGCTGCACGCGATGCACGCCGGACTCGAACTTCATCTTTGCGTAAACATCCGTACCGGAAAGCGAAAACGATACTTCCTTATAGCCGCCAATCGTCCCCTCGTTGACGTCGATAACCTCGAGCTTCCAGCCTTGTAGTTCGGCGAAACGGGCATACATGCGATAAAGATCGCCGGCGAAGATAGCCGCTTCATCGCCGCCCGTGCCCGCACGAATTTCTATAATGACGTCGCGCGAGTCGTTGGGGTCCGGTGGAATAAGGAGAAATTTGATCTCCTCTTCCATTTTGGTGTATTGCTCCTCAAGAGTTTTCAACTCTTCCTCTGCGAGCGCGCGCATTTCAGGATCACGCGTTTCTCGGAGAAGTTCGCGTGCGCCAGCGAGGTCGTTCGTCAGTCGCTTAAAGCGATGATACGCCGCTTCCACCGGCTCGACCTGCCGCCGTTCTTTAGAAAGAGTGCGCAGCTTGGCAAGGTCCGAGGAGGTGGCAGGGTCTTCCAATTCCCGCTCCAACGCCTCGAACCGTAAGTGAACCTGATGCAGCTTTTCGAGCAAATCCATATTCCGCGCTTAACGCGAGGGGAGGGGAGTTGGCTCCGATGTAGAGCATGCTTCAGCTTGCTCTCAGGGACAAGCTAAAGCATGTCCCACACTGCGTCGTATTTTTGTAGCGAATGACCACTGATTTCACCTTCCAGTCGCGCGAGGAAAAGAAGAGCTATGTCGAACGGATGTTCGGCCAGATCGCGAAGCGATACGATTTTTTCAATCATTTTCTCTCGTTAGGATTCGATTATTCCTGGCGGCGGCGGGCGATCGAGATACTCCGAGACCGTCTCGCCATTCCCCATAAGACCACCCCCCCGCCCCCTCCTACTCCGCTTCACTCCGCAGGAGGGGGGGTACGAGTTCTGGATATTGCCTGTGGTACCGGCGATCTGGCATTCGAGGCCTTGGCGCAAATGCCTCAAGCCGAAGTTACCGGCACCGACATCACCGAGCCAATGCTGGTGCTGTTTCGCAAGAAGGCAGAGGAAAAAGGGTTGCAGGCAACAGCTGTTCGTGGGGATGTCGAGGCGCTGCAATTTGCGGACAATTCATTTGATGGGGTAACTATTGGTTTTGGTACCCGTAATTTTACGGACTTGAACGTCGCCTTTCGGGAAATCCATCGTGTGCTTCGGCCGGGAGGCGTATTCGTTAATCTCGAGCTTGCCAAGCCTCGCGTGTTTCCGATGAAGCAGCTTTATAATTTCTACTTCAATATGCTGCTGCCCGTAGTTGGCACCGTGTTCTCGCGGCATAACACCGCCTATAAATATCTGCCGGATTCTCTTCGCAAATTCCCGGACCTCGAAGCGCTTGGCAAAATAATGGAAGAGGCAGGATTCAAACAAGTGCAATGGGAAACACGAACTGCCGGAATCGTCGCAATACACTCGGGACTGAAATAATGATGTCAGTCTTCACTCAGTATTTATCGCGGGTTCTCTGTATGTGCACTGTTGTGTCCTATACGTCCTTAAGTCCACAAAACCCCGACTGACTTGAAAGAACAGATCAAAGCACTCTCGAAGGAGACGCTGATCTACGGTGCCAGCACCGTCATTGGCCGCTTTCTTAATTTCTTGCTCGTTCCGTTCTATGTAAACGTCCTCGATCCGAAGATGTACGGTGTATCCGCTTCGATGTACACCTACATGAGCTTTTTAAATATTATTTACACTCTCGGATTAGAGGCAGCATATTTTCGCTATGCATCGCGCGGGGAGAACGAGCAGCGGAGCGACAAGGAAGAGCGTGAGCTCTTTAGCGGGCCATTCTTATTCGTTCTCGCTTTTGGTGGATTACTAACACTCCTCATTGTAGTGTTCGCACCAATGCTCGCGTGGCCGGTTTTTCACGATCCCAAAGCCGATATTACTCCTTACATTCCGGAGTTCACTCGTATTCTTCGATACAGTGCGCTTATTATTCTGCTCGATAGCATGAATATTATTCCCTTTGCCGCACTTCGTATCGACCGGCGCGCAAAGTGGTTCGGTGTTGTGAGATTAACCGGAATTGTTATCACGCTCATTCTCAATTTTGTCTTTATCCTCGGCATGCATATGGGCGTGGAAGGAATCTTCATTGCCAATGTGATAGCCTCGGCAACGATGCTTGTGATGCTCGGCCCGACGATCGCTCGACGCTTTGAATTCAAGGTGTCGCGTCCGGTGATGAAGAAACTCATGCCGTTCGGACTCACGAATGTTCCGGCCTATCTTAGCTCGATGATGGTGCAAGTGATCGATCGACCGATCGTGCAGGCATTCCTTGGGCTTGCCATCCTTGGTGTGTACCAGGCAAATTATCGCATGGGCATTATGATGATGGTCCTTGTCGGACTCTTCGAGTATGCCTGGCGACCGTTCTTCCTTCGCGAAGCCCGCACCGATGATAAACGCGCACGCCAGATCTTCTCGCGAGTTTTTACTTATTTCATGCTGGTTGCCTGCATGGTATTCCTGTTCCTCTCTTTCTTCCTGCCGGAAGTACTTACCGTCCGTTTGCCGATCATTCATCACGCGATCTTCCAAAAGAAGGAATGGATAACCGGTATCGATATTATTCCTGTTGTCCTTGCGGCGTATATCTTTCAAGGGATGTATACTAATTTCATTGCGGGCATCTATATTAAGGAGCATAACAAAGTTTTGCCGTTCGTGACCGGACTTGGAGCCGCCGTCAACATTATTTCCAACCTTCTTCTAATTCCTATTCTCGGCATTATGGGCGCAGCGCTTGCAACGTTATTTGCGTATATGGCAATGGCCGGAGCGCTCTATTGGCAAGCTCAAAAGGTCTATTACATAGCGTATGACTGGCGGCGGGTTGGAATCGTTGCGCTTTACGTCATCATTGCAGTGGTGCTTAATTATACTCTAATACCGAGCTTGTCAGTATACGTTCACACTGCAATTCTCCGGCTTGTACTATTTGCACTTGTTGTCGGGGCGCTATTGCTGACTGGCTTTTTCTCGAAAGGTGAGATCGAGACGTTACGGTCGCTGGCCCGCATTCCGGGTGGACGGAAAGCCTCGCGACCTCCAGAGCCGGAGCCGATGCAATCCGCAACAGAGCGGCAAGAAGGGTAGCGATTTTTTGTCCGCGCAAGCTGTTCCGACTTTGCCATGCGCCTTTCCAATTATGAACGAGAAGCGATTCGGGAAGCGGTAGCGAAATTCCTGCCGGATGCTCGCGTCATGCTGTATGGCTCTCGTACGGACGATACCAAGCGTGGCGGAGATATTGATATCCTTATCCTCACCGATCAGGAATTGGAACTTCGAACGCAACTCAAGATCGAAGCAGAGATATGGAAAAAGATCGGCGAACAGAAGATGGATGTTCTGATTGAGAAACCCAATGCGCTCAGTCTGTTCGGAAAAATTGTAATCCAGCAAGCACTCCCGTTATGAATGCTGCCAATAATAAGACAGCCTCGGATCAATTGCGAGCCAAGCTGCGAGCAGATATCGAAACGCTACAGAAGCTCGAATCGAATCTTACCGAATCCGAAGGAATTTGTCGATCGTTGAATTTTAACGCGCTTAGTGCGCAAGACTACCGAGAGATTGAAGCATTGACTGCCCGCTTCGAACGTGCGCAAGATTTCTTTATTACAAAAGTATTACGGAGTATTGATCTACTCGAAGGAGAAGAGGGCGTCACTATGGACGTGCTGAATCGGTCCGAGAAACGAGGGATCATTTCGTCGGTAGAGGAATTTCTGGAAATGCGCCGGTTACGGAATAAGATCGCTCATGAATATGCCGGCTACGGTCCGGCCGATATTGCAAATGATGTTCTGGATTTTATTCCGTCTTTGCTTAGCTCATATAAGCGAGCTCGGGAGTATGCCGCTCGGCCTGAGTTCGCGCTAAAAAATGGGTAGGCATCGTCTGCCATCATGTTTGTATAAGAAAAGGCGTGTATTCTCGTAAGAGCATTCTGATTCAGGTTCAATTTATAACGCGCCATGTTCAGGGGTCCAGCTTATAAAGCGCCATGTTTAAGGGACCAGCAATCGCCGAAATCGCGGAACATTCGCGCGATTGGATGGGTTAACCCCGCGCACTCATAGCGGGCTCGGCTTCTCTTTTTTATTCGGGACGGCTAAAACCTGTTGAAAATAAAGGATTTAGCTGGCTCTTCGTTTCTATTCGGGGCTAACGCTGAGTGTGGTAAAACGGAGTAGATGGCCAAACAAGGGGCGATAAAAGTTGACGGAATCATCGAGGAAGCGCTGCCAAATGCATCGTTTCGGGTTAAACTCGATAATGGTCACGAAATTCTCGCTCATGTTTCCGGTAAAATGCGGATGAATTTTATTAAGATTCTCCAGGGCGACCGGGTAACGGTGGAGCTCTCTCCGTACGATCTCTCAAAGGGACGTATTACCTACCGCTATAAGTAATGGGGATACCCCCCCCTCCTTCCTTCAAAAGGAGGGAAGAATGAAGAAATTTTTGAAGGGACGAATATGAAGGTCCAGGCATCAGTAAAAAAGCGCTGCGAAAATTGTAAGGTGATCACCCGAAAGGGTGTCGTGCGTGTGATCTGCAAGACGAACCCGAAACATAAGCAGCGACAAGGTTGATGTTCATTAACGTTTGATGAATATTAAACGAGCACAACATCACAGAAAACGATAATAGATTTTAATGGCACGTATCGCGGGCATCGATCTTCCGAAAAATAAACGGTCCGTTATCGGACTTACGTACATCTACGGCATTGGCCGTACGACCGCTCATAAGATCCTCGTCGCAGCCGGAATTTCGGACGACAAGAAGATCGCCGATCTGACGGAAGACGAGGTTACAAACATTCGTCAGGTCATCACCAACGACTACAAAGTCGAAGGTACCGCACGCAGCGAAATGCAGCTTGCGATCAAGCGCTTGATGGATATCGGTTCGTATCGTGGTCTTCGCCACCGTCGCGGGCTTCCCGTCCGTGGCCAGCGTACGCGTACGAACGCTCGTACCCGTAAAGGCCGCCGTAAGACGGTCGCCGGAAAGAAGAAAGCAACGAAGTAAAAGTGTAGGACAGGCTTTTAGCCTGTCGTTGCGGACTTTAGTCCGCGAATGAAAAAAGGATAGAATGGCAAAAGCAGCAGTAGGCACAAAGAAGAAGAAAAAGATCCAGGCCGAGGCACACGGCGTCGCGCACATTAAGGCCACGTTCAATAACGTGATGGTGACGCTGACCGACCGTACGGGCAATACGCTTTCCTGGGCCACGGCCGGAAAGATGGGCTTCAAAGGCTCGCGTAAGAATACACCGTTCGCCGCGCAGGTCTCTGCTGAAAGTGCTGCCAAGGAAGCCTTTGATATGGGTCTTCGGAAAGTCGATGTGCTTATCAAGGGACCAGGTTCGGGACGTGAAGCTGCCGTTCGTGCACTTCAAACTGCCGGTATTGAAGTTCTGACCATTAAGGACATCACGCCGATGCCGCATAACGGCTGCCGCCCGCCAAAGAAGCGTAGAGTTTAATTGAATTAGGAGTTAAGAGTAATAGGGGTGCGCTCCTAATAGCTCTTGATTCTTGTAAGCAAGTTTAATAATCACTGTAAACTCCAGTCACGAGCATGATGGAGGATGAAGGTGGGAGTGAAGGCGAGGGAGAAGACTCTTAATTCTTCATTCTTAATTACTAATTGTTAGCATGGCTCGTTATACCGATGCATCGTGTAAGCTTTGCCGCCGCGAGCGGCAGAAGCTGTTTTTGAAGGGCGCCAAGTGTTACTCCGAGAAGTGCCCGGTCGAGAAGCGCTCGTATCCTCCCGGACAGCACGGCCTCAGCCGTCGTCAGAAGGTCTCCGAATACGGCATTCAGCTTCGTGAGAAGCAGAAAGTCCGCCGTATGTACGGCATGCTGGAGACGCAATTCCGCAACACGTTCGAGAAGGCTGCCAGACTTCGCGGCATCACGGGCGAGAACCTCGTTAAGCTTCTCGAGCGCCGTTTGGATAATGTCGTTTACCGCCTGAACCTTGCGCCGTCGCGTAAGGCTGCTCGCCAGCTGATCTTACACCGTCATCTTACGGTCAATGGTAAGGTCGTGAACATTCCATCGTACCTCGTATCGCCGGGCGATACGGTCCAGGTCAAGGAATCGAGCCGCCGCCTTCAGACGGTACACGAATCGCTCCAGCGCACGCGCGGCGATAGCGCCGTACCGAATTGGCTTTCGCTCGATAAGGCGAACCTCTCGGGAGTATTTCTCTCGATCCCGGAACGATCGGATATTCCGCTCAATGCAAACGAGCAGCTCATCGTCGAATTGTATTCGAAATAATTTTTGAAGTGCTAAGTGCTCAGTGCTAAGTGCTGAGCTCTTAGCCGTGAGACGTAATTGTACAACGATTATACTCAGCACTCAGCACTTTAGGACTAAGCACTAACCAAGGAGCCCGAAGAAGAAATGACAAACCTACACATGCCTGACCGGATCGAACTCGAAGAGTCATCACGGTCCAATACATTCGGCCGGTTTATCGCCTCGCCGCTCGAAGAAGGGTATGGAACGACACTCGGCAATTCGATGCGCCGCGTGCTCCTCTCCTCGATTCCGGGTACTGCGTTTACCAACGTCCGGTTCGAAGGCGTGCTCCACGAATTCTCGACCATCAAAGGCGTCGTGGAAGACGTGGCCGAGATCATTTTGAATTTGAAGGGCGTCCGCCTGCGTGCGGAGCAGTCCGCCTCGACGCGCATCCTTATCGATGCCAAGGGACCGAAGGAATTCAAAGCTGGTGACCTCCAGCAAGGTGCTGCGGAAGTGGAGATCCTGAATCCGGATCATCACCTCTTTACGATGTCGAACGGTGCTCACGTGCAGATGGAGCTTCGCGTTGGTCATGGCCGTGGCTACGTGCCGGCCGATGAGAACAAGTCGCTCGATGCACCGATCGGTACGATCGCGATCGACTCGATCTATACGCCGATCGTGAACGTCCGCTACATCGTCGAGCCGACACGCGTTGGACAGAAGACCGACTATGAGCGTCTGATCCTTGAAGTGGAGACCGATGGTTCGGTCACACCGGAAGAAGCAGTAACGATCGCTGGTCGCATTCTTCGCGATCACGTTAACCTCTTCGTCCGTTTTGGTGGTGTTGAAGAAGAGGAAGAGCGCCGACCGATCGCTGATAGCGAGACGGAGCGCATTCGCCAGATCCTTTCAACGCCGGTCGATACACTGCATCTTTCGGTTCGCTCGCAGAATTGCCTGCGTGCCGCGAATATCAAGACGATCGGCGAACTCGTTCGCCGCGATGAGCGCGATCTTCTTACCTTCCGTAACTTCGGACGTAAGTCGCTCGACGAGCTTGGTAAGATCGTCGATTCGCTCGGCCTGTCGTTCGGTATGGACGTCGACCGCTACATGGAGCCAGCAGCAACTGCATAACAGTGCTAAGTGCTACAGTGCTACGTGCTATGTACGCACTGCACTTGACTTAGCGATAAATATTACTTAGAACTTAGCACTCAGGACTCAGAACTACTATGAGACACGGAGTTAAAGGAAGAAAACTGAAGCGCACTGCAAGCCACCGCGCATCCACGCTTTCCGGGCTTGCAACCTCGCTCCTTCTTCACAAGAAAATTCGTACGACCGAAGCGAAAGCGAAAGAACTTCGCCGTTTTGCCGAGCCGATCATTACGCGCGCCAAGCATGCGCTTGCCGTTACCGGTGACGGTGCGGAGATCAAGCGTGTTCACGCCCGCCGCGAGATCGGTAAGGTCATTCACGATGAGAACGCCATCAAGGCGCTCTTCACGGATATCGCTCCGCGTGTCGAGAACCGCGCTGGTGGTTACACGCGCGTGGTAAAGCTTGGTTATCGTCATGGCGATAACGCCGAGATGGCGATCATCGAACTCGTTGATTGGAACGAGGCCGAGGCACCGCAGGCGCCCGCCGCGAAGATGGCTAAGCCGCGTCCGACACGTAACAAGGCGAAGACCGCCGAAGCAAAGCTTGCCGAAACGGAAGCCGGCGCTGAAGCCCCGAAGAAGCCGCGTGCCACTCGGAAGAAGAAAGCCGAAGCTGCTGAGTAATTACACTTACTTTTTAAGTAAGGAAAAGCCCCGAGTAAAACTCGGGGCTTTTTTATTTCTCTGGAATCCTTTGTTGCCCTTGAATGGTTAGCTGTCACTAACCGTTAGCTATGACTAACATAGAGCCAATTTTTACAGCACTTTCAGATCCAACTCGGAGAATGATCTTCGAGCGGCTGGCACGTAAACCATTGCCGGTTGGCGAGTTGGCGCGAGGCATTCCGGTTACGCGGCCAGCAGTGTCGCAGCACCTGCAGGTGTTGAAAATGGCGGGACTGGTCGCTGTCCAGAAGAAGGGGACGCGCCATTTTTATTCGATCGATCCGAAGGGCATCGAGACCATGCGTGAATACCTGGATAAAATGTGGGACCGCGCATTACAAAATTTCAAAATAGCAGCAGAAAAATAAAAGAAAGGAGCATTACTATGAACGATCCCAATACGATCCACAAAGAGGTCGTGGTCGAAGCGCCACAAGAACATGCGTTTCGTGTCTTCACCGAGCGGTTTGATACCTGGTGGCCAAAGACTCACCACATCGGAAAATCGGACATGAAGGAAGCCATCCTTGAGCCAAAACTCAATGGTAGATGGTATGAGAAGGACGTGGATGGTTCGGAGTGCGACTGGGGCAAGGTCATTGCCTGGGACCCGCCTCGAAGAGTTGCAGTGACGTGGCAACTCACACATGATTATCAGTATGATCCCAATTTCGTGACCGAAGTCGAAGTTACGTTCGAAGCGCTCGCGACCAACAAAACGCGCGTTGTGCTTCAGCATAAGCACCTCGACCGGTATGGCGAAATGCGCGACCAGATAAAGAAGAGTGTCGGTTCCGAGGAAGGTGGCTGGGGCTTGCTGATGAACGCATTTGCGGCCGAGGCAGAAGGCGACACGAAACGCAGAGAGGAATTGCACCAGCTGGTTGCCTAAGCGATCGGATTCGTACTGATGCAATACGCGAAAGAGTAGCAGCATAACTCACAAAAAAAGAAGGCCCAATCCAATCGATTGGGCCTTTTTTATAGCTACAATTGAGAACTATGCTACAGCCTTTTGCCGCTTTGCGATCGCAGCAGAAATCTTCGGCAGTTTCTCGTTCCAGCCGTAGCTCGCGCCCTGGAATACCTGCTCGTCCTTACCTTCGATGAAGCCGGTATGTTCGAGACGGAGTTTCGTACCGCTTGCTGTAGGTTCGAGGAAAAATGTGACTAAGCTACCGTTCGTACCCCAGTCCCAGGTGTACGAAAGCTTTCTCGGTTTTACCATCTCCATCACTTTGCCTTTTGTCGCTCCTTTCGAAGCGTCGTTGCCGGACCAGTATAATTCGAATTCAGCACCCACTCGTGGCTGGAATGTGCCGTGCATCAGCCACTCGCTGATCTGCGCTTGATCGGTTAGTGCATCCCATACTTCTTCCGGAGAATATGGATATTCCTGTTCGATGATGATTGATTTTTCCATAGTTCAATGTAATGTGATTAGTGCGACACTTCTTTTGATCTTCGTGGCCCATGTTTACGCTCGAGGTGTTCACCAAGAGCCGTCAATTTCTTATGCCAGAACTCCTCATAATGATGAAGCCAATCGGATACTTCCTTGAGTGGCTTCGGATTGAGCGCATAAATTCGTTCACGCCCTTGCCGGCGTTGACGTACGAGGCCAACGTCCCGTAAAACCTTCAGATGCTGAGATAGCGCCGGCTGGGTAAGATCGACGCGTACAAGGATCGCGCTCACCGGCTGCTCGCCACGTGCCAGCAAGTCCAGCACAATACGCCGGTTCGGATCGGCGATGGCTTTATAAACGTCCCAGGATGCAAATGGTCGGCTCATATATAAGTAATAACTTATATGTCATTTGTGCCGTTCCTTGAAATGTTTCTGTTCATATTTTACTTTTTAATCCTATGCGCACTTGGACGAAAGAGAATTGAGTTGTTGGAACCCTCAGCTAAAAGAAGGTGCACAAAAACTATCTTTGCAGCATTGTTGCTGTTGCTCACGAGATTTGCTGTTGCTCAAGAATACACGGCAACCGAGGTCTTTAAGAACTTCAATATGTGGAGTCCACCGAGCCTAACGTTTGGTCGGAACGGTTCAATATTCTTGATCCTCAAAGGTGATATTCTTCGTTCTACCGACGGTGGTACCACATGGGCGAAGGCTTCGATTGATAGCTTGCGCTTCAACAGTATTTTCATCAATTCAAAAACCGGTGACTTGTTCTCGAAGCCGGTTGGACGCGATGGAGTATGGCGTTCGACGGATAGTGGGCGTCATTGGTTGAAAGTCTCCCCTGACAGCGTACGCATTGATTTTGTTGTTGGAATTAGCTCAACAACAGGTTCTATCTTCCTTCAAGGGCAAGATAACCGAGAAATATGGCGCTCCACGGATAATGGCGCTCACTGGCAGCGCGTCTTACGACATTCGAAGTACAAAAACACAATCTCGACATTTGACAATTTTGGTGTACTGTTTTTGGCCTTGTCTAATGAGCATCGCTGGCGGAAAACTCAGTACCATTATTGGGGTGATGGCTATTACTTCTACTCAAGTGATGATGGTGTCACGTGGAATGGACTAAAGTGCCCTCTCTCTATTGACAGACGTGATGAGCTAAAGTATCTATCAGGCGTAATGAGCAACGGAAATCATGCGATACTATTTGCTCCGGGGTCCTTTCCGAACGAGAAGGAGAAAGATGCAGGCGTATTCACTACGACTAACAACGGCAAATCCTGGGCGATAAATAGATTCTTAAAGCACGAACTCGGAAGACCTCACGACGATAAACATACGGCACTCCTTACGGTCGATTCATTAGGACGATTATATTTTGGAATCGACGTGCTGGCTGATAAAACACATCGGCACGAATTGACACAAAATACGCACCAGTGGTATATTTCGCAAGGAGTCGAGATCTATCGCTCAGACGATCACGGAAGAAATTGGTCGCCCTTTTCAACGCTCTTTGATGATGATGGAAGGGGAGAGTGGGGCCTTTCTCTAAAGGAGATGAAGTTTGATCGAAACGGATTTCTTTACCTGTCGACTCAATCTGGCGTTTACTGTTCCCAAGATGGAGGCAAGAGTTACAAGAAAGTACTGGAAGACGATGGAGGCAATACAAATCCGTCTCTATGGAAGGATCCGAACGGTTACGTATACTCCTGGGCAGATGGGCAGTTGCATAATCTTACTCGTTAATGATACCGCTTGCTCTCGATTTCAGTATGGAGATGGCCGATCGCATAACGGAAAATAAGATCTCCACCAAATTTATTGCCTATTAGAATGAGCGCGGTACACGCTAGTTCGATCACGACGCGAAGCGTCGACTCTGCTGAGGTGGGAGAGAGATAAAGAGCCCAGGTAAAACCAGAGAGGGCGGTAGCATTAATGCCGCCGTGGATCAGAGCGTGCATCATTTCGGGTGATGCTTTGGGAAGGCGGATGAGATCCCACAATCCAAACACAACCGCGATCCATCCCATCGCTACGCCGGGCCAGAGCAGAATGCGAATATCCAGCACCAACGATACGTGGGCAAAGTCCCGCAGTGCTTCGAGAGCAGCAGCTACCGGTAATAAGGCGGCCGGGAAATGCACGAGCATCACATGGATCGGATGACCGAATAATTTCCCGGCAGCAAGATCGCGAACGAGCATCATCCAAAAGCTACGGTGAGGAGAATGATAAATGAAGCAACGGCGATGAGGCCATGAACGACCGCCAGCCATTTGGGTCCGGCTTTTTTCATCAGATCGCGTCCGAAGAGAAGGAAGCCTCCCAACGCCGCGATGACAAACAGCGTGATACTCGTGCTCACACTCTTTGCATCGGCACCGAGTGCGTAGACAATAAGAAGGACCAGACCCACTGCGGCAAAAACGCCGTGCGTATACACGACGCCTTTGTTCGTCGATGTGCTTTTTAAGATCGCCGTAAGATTCATGAGCCCAAAGACGGCAGCAATGGCGAAAAGAATGATGGAAATGATTAGCATAGTTTGTCCCGTTGATAAAATGTTGTAACCAACGAGCATTGGATGCATCTAATGAGAAAAGGTTACAGTATGACGAGGCGGGAGAATGAGCCATTGCCAAACGATCGAGAATTAGCCGCGCGGATTGCCCAGGGAGAAGCAGCGCTCTTTGCGGTAGTGATGAAGCGCTATAATCAGCGGCTTTATCGGATCGCGCGTGGTATGGGAATACAGGACGCAGACTGCGATGACCTCCTGCAGCAATCCTACATTCAGGCTTACCTGAAGCTACCACAATTTCGAGGAGATAGCTCGCTTTCCACATGGCTTACGCGGATCGTCATCAACCAATGCCTGATGTTCCTTCGCAAAAAGCGTCCTGCCATTACGGAATATGGTGAGTTAGAGGGATTTGAATCGAGGTCACACGAAGAGCAAGCCGATCCCTCGCAAAACCCGGAGTACGATCTTATTCGGGAGGAGACGCGGCAGTTACTCGAGCGCGCGATCGATGCATTGCCAGAAGACTACCGTATCGTGTATGTAATGCGCGAGATAGAAGAACTGAGCGTGCGTGATATTGCTGCAAGCCTCGATATTACAGAAGCGAATGTGAAAGTACGCATTCACCGTGCGCGAAAATTGCTGCAGGCACATCTCCGCAAAGTTGCCGGAGCGTCGCCCATCTATGAGTTTGGCAATCACCGTTGCGATGCCATCGTCCACCGAGTGCTCGTTGCGATCAGCGAGACAATATAGACTCTCCGGAGAGATTACCGCTTTGAGCGCTTCTTGTTCTCTTGAACATAATCGTCGTTCAATCCTTTGCCATCGAGTATCTGCTGGGTGTATTTTTCAACGCGTGCCTCCCGTGTTTTGGATAGCTTCGGCTGTGAGAAAAAAAAGATGTAGCCTCGCTGGCGACCAGGAGTAAGTTTGTAGAAGGCGTCCTTGAGGGCGGGCTTCGCATCTAATTGTTTTTGAAATTCTTCCGGGATCTCGTAGTCGGATGTCTTCTTTAAGGCGACTTTAAGTCCTGCTTTTTCGACCTCGACCGCTTCATGGATATACGATTTAAGTATGCGCTCCATCTTCACAATCTCGCGAAGACTGTTAAAGCGGATCTGTCGGCCAGCCTGCACATTCTTCGTTTGCTGAATGAGAATGCCATTCGGATCGCTCATCAAAGCACCTTTAAAAAAGAGCAGCGCACTGTACTCTTTGAATCCGTGTATGACCACAATATTGCGGCCGTTATACGTGTAGCATGGCTGGCCCCATTTAAGCTCTTCCTTGAGGCCGCAGTCGAGCACGATCTCTCTCAACTTCTCCATCTCACTCCGCCACGTCTTCAGCGCGCTAAAAATTTTATCGACCTTTGAATTATATACTGACATGGTGATGTCTGCTTACAACATCCAATTTAGTGGAATTTCACTCAAAAAACTATAAAGTTTGACGATTATTTATTGTTTTATGGGAACTAAAATATCAAATTATATGTTCTTTTATTTGCGGATTTTTCTGTCTCTTAAATAGGCTATCTTCTTTCCCATAAAATACAATTATGAACTCAGAATATACACTTCACTATAAATGATCGGCATCGACTTCCGCAAGCCCTATTTTAACGCGGTTGTCAATCGGGTTCACCGTCTTCGTCCTCATCGGTTGGCATGCCCCGCATCTGACGAAGAATACGAGTGGCCCGGCGCTGAATGTATGGAGAGGGATGCGAAGCGCTCCACCGAATAGGATTCGGAAGTACCGCGGCCATTTGCGCTGCCTGTGATGCAGTGAGTTGTCCGCCATGACGCTTGAAATGAAATTGCGCGCCCGCTTCCGCACCGTAAACGTTCGGCGCAAACTCCGCGATGTTGGCGTACATCTGCAGAATGCGCTCCTTGGGCCAAAGAAATTCGATAAGCACTGTATAGTATGCCTCGACCCCTTTGCGAATGAAACTATGCCATGGAGGAAGGAAAAGATTTTTCGCAACTTGTTGGGAGATCGTGCTGGCGCCTCTCATGGGCCGCTTCGGGTGCCGATTATGTGCCTCGATAGCCTTTTGTATTTCGACCTCATCGAAGCCGTGATGCAGGAAAAAGCGCTGGTCCTCACCGGCAACGATCGCAGAAAGTAAGTATGGCGAGATCTCGTTTTTCGAGAGGTTCTCGTGGGACCATGTGATCCGCTCCCCGGCAAAGAGATGGTCGAACATGCGAAAAACCATCATGGTCGTAACCGGCGGATTGACAAAGCGCAGAATGCCTACCTGAAGGATCGGAACCGTGCAGACGATGACCAAAGCTCGCCATAACCATTTCGTCCAGCGACGAGGCGTTGAACCGGAGAGCGTAGTATGGTCGGCAGGAAATTCAGTTAAAGGCAGAGCAGTGGTTTCAGCAACCGCTGAATCATTTTCCACTCTCCATTCTCCGTTCACCACTGTTATGGCCGTTCGTTGGGCTTGTAGTAGTAGATCAACACGAAATAATCATTTTCGTTGTAGCCCTTCGCTTCCATGGTGAGCTGCGCCGCGCCAAGATGCCAGATCTCCTGTTTGGTGTTATCGTGAATTTGCTCTTCGTCGGAAGATCCGAACATACTGGTAAGCCACTGGAAAGCACAATCGCGAGCGCTCTTGATCTTGTCGGGCGTGGTCTTGTAGGTGATGCCGATGGCTGTAAGAGTACCGAGTGAATCGAAGCCAAGCGAGCGGCGCATCGGAAGTTTACAGAAGGTGAGCGGTACGGTATCAGTGATAATTCGTTTGCCATCGCGAACACGGACTTGCGTGAGGACATCAGGTGCTCGGCCAGTGAGCTTCAGCGCTTCGCGGGCGGGCATTCCAAGCTGCAGTCCCATAAACGGCTTTTCGACCCCGGATGGAGTGTGCAGCATTAGGGCCAGGAAGGCAACAAGACTTGTTTTCGACAGAAATAGTCGAATCATATCGCAACCAAAAAATGTCGGTACTAAGCCATCGTGACAGAGCACTATGGCATCGCAACTCAGGATTCGATCAATGCTGCTTCATCGATGTCAGCGTTCGAATAAACGTTCTGAACGTCATCGTTTTCTTCGAGTGCTTCGATGAGCTTTATTAGTTTCGAGGCATCAACTCCGGTCACTGCAACAAGATTGGCCGGTATCATTCCGATCTTTGCCTCTTCAATTGAAATCTTTGCCGAGGATAACGCATCACGAACACGCTCGAAATCCTCGGGTGCCGTTCGAACTTCGAAATACTCAGGGTCCTCGGTCTTAAGATCTTCCGCGCCGGCATCGAGCGCCAGTTCGAGCAGCTTATCTTCATCGATGGCGGTACGCGGTACGGTAATAGAGCCGGACTTCGTAAACATCCAACTCACGGCGCCGGACTCCGCCAGGTTGCCACCATACTTGCCGAGTATATGACGAATTTCCCCAACCGTTCGGTTTTTGTTATCGGTGGCAGTTTCCACAATGATCGCAACGCCCGCAGGACCGTAAATTTCGTAAGCTCCCTCGACGAGCGCTTCCGCGCCTTCGCCACCAGCACCTCGGGCGATCGCCCGCTTAATGTTGTCGGCAGGCATCGAGTTCTTGCGTGCCTGCTCGATAGCGAAGCGAAGCCGTGGATTACCATCGGGATCGCCGCCGCCTACGCGAGCCGCGATCTGGATCTCGCGAATAAGACGTGTGAACAGCCGGCCGCGGTTACGATCGGTAACTGCCTTCTTACGCTTGATCTGCGCCCATTTACTGTGTCCGCTCACCGAATTCGAATGATTTTAGGGTCAGCCATAAACTCAAAAAGGGGGCGAAAGTCTCCCGTTTTTGAGGATCAGCGAAAGTCCTTGACAACCAATTGCGGCGTCACACGGCCGAGGTATTCGTTCTCTTCGAGGAAGAAAACGAGTTCAATATCCTTACGGCCTTTGCCGTCCGGGCCTTTCAACTCTTCGATGCGCTCGCCGAGTCCGAAACCGATAGCATCGATCGGGGCACCGCCTAATGTGAACGGAATAAGATTCGGTGAAAGCGCTCGGGATGGAGTTGGCGTCTGTGGTTTTAGAGATAAGTCTAATGTGGAATGCCCGTTGGTGCTATTAGATAAAACCGGTGCAGCATTTTCAATAACGACTGCCTTAAATTCTGCCGATGGCCGAACCTGGAATTTCAGATGTGGCGTCGCTTTGCCGACGATCTTTGGATAGCCAACGATTTCCAGTCCCTTTGCATGGAAGATCGGGCGCATGTTATCGGGACCGAACGGAGCAAACTGTCTTGTGATGGCAAAGAACTTGGGGTTCAGTTCGTCGAGCGTGATCGACGCATCGATGTGAAGTTCGGGTTCGAGCATTTCATCGGTGATGAGTTCGCCCGCGACCGCATTGATCGCCGTTCGAAATTCCGAAACACGGTCCACAGCGATCGAAACACCGGCTGCGTACTTATGCCCGCCAAAGGTCACGACTTTATCCTCGCACCGTTTAATGGCGGAGTGAATATCGAAGCCAATGATCGAGCGAGCGCTGCCTTTAGCAACGCCATCGATCGTCGTAAGCAGCACCACCGGAAGGTGGTAGCGTTCGACTAAACGTGATGCGACGATACCAATTACGCCGGCATGCCAACCGGGATTATGCAGAACAATAATGCGATCGCGCGAACGCTCGAGCATTCCATCGACCGCGGCGCACGCTTCGAAAAATGCTTCTTCGTCGATGCGTCGGCGGTTCGAATTCTCGAATTCTAATTCTGCAGCATGATGATGTGCTTCGTCATCCGTTTTGGACATAAGCAATTTCACCGCTCGCCCGCCATCCCCTAAGCGTCCCGCCGCATTGATGCGAGGGGCGAGCCCGAAGACGACTTGACTGGTGCCGATCTTTCCCGAGCGAAGTTGGGCCGCACGGATAAGTGCGCGAATGCCGGGCCGCGGATTTTCATTGATCTGCTTGAGCCCGAACGCCGTAAGGATGCGATTCTCACCATGCAGTGAGACGATATCGGCAGAACTGGCGAGCGCTACAAAATCGAGGAATTCATAGGCTCGATCGTTAAAACCGAATTCCTGCGAAAGCGCCTGGATCAGCTTGAACCCGACGCCACATCCACACAAATGTTTGTACGGGTAATTGCAGTGGCCTTTGATCGGATTTAAGATCGCATAGGCAGAGGGTAGCTGGATTTCGTCGCCGGTACGCGCCGGTTCATGATGGTCGCAGATGATAACATCGGCACCGCGAGACTGTGCGTACGCAACAGCGTCGACAGCCGTGATACCGCAATCGATCGTTAGGATAAGGCTCGGCGGACCGTCGCTCGATGAAAAGCAGCGGTCAAGCCCAGCGACCGAAAGGCCGTAGCCTTCCGTAAAGCGGTCAGGAATATGGCACGCAACGCGAACACCGATCGATTCGAAAAAAAGCGCGAGCATAGCGGTGCTCGTCGTACCATCGACATCGTAATCACCATAAACGGTAATGCGCTCGCCTTCTTCAATGGCCCGTTTGACCCGCGCAACAGCGCGTGCCATGTCGTCCATCAAAAAAGGATCGTGCAGTCGTTCGAGAGAAGGTCGGAAAAAGTCCCGCGCTTCATCGAAGGTCCGCACGCCACGTGCTACGAGGATTCGAGCAATGCTCTCCGGTACATTAATCGATCGAACTAATTCGCGTGCATACTCTTGGTCGAGCTCTCCGGGGCCTGTCGCGTTGTTTTCCGCGATCGAGGCCGGCAAGCGCCAGCGGTAACGCACAAGTAAACCTTTTACTGAAGGCTATCAAGGAAGTGAACCGACGGACCCACGTCCCCACGATCCATCCCCTGGAAAGCCTCCGATGTGGATAGATCCAGTTTATTAACTGGTATCTTAAACGGGATTAACAGGAGAAAATGCCCGAGTCCGGCTGTGATGTGAATGATCGATGAAATAAAACCTCCTTGCGTGTCCCACGGGCATTCATTGCGGATTTTTCACCGCGAGGAAGACTAAAGTGGGGAATTGTGGTACACGACGGGGCATGAGTTTCGCACTTTGCAGGTATTATGGCAAAGATGAAAGATATTATTTCGGAAGCCGTCAAAGAATCGGCGAGCAAGAGTCCGAAGCCGAAGCGTAAGAAGGTCTATACGCTTACTGGTACCAAACAACGAGTTGCCGCGAGCGCACTCAAAGTGCTGGGGGCACTCAATGCACTGAATCGCGTGCTCGGCACGATCACCAGCCATGCACGGCGTGCAATGTTTTCGAGCGTTATCCCTGAGTGGTTGCGCGATGTCGTCCAGGGTGGCCGCGAGCCAAATTCATTTACCGTTACAACGGAGGATGCCAAAGCGCTCATTGTGCCGATGAAAAAATACGCTATTATCGATGAGGATCGCGCCAGCAAGATCATGGATTTAAAAGAAAAATATGACGTCGATATCGATATTGAAGAGATCAAGCATTTTGAATTTAATCCGAAGCTCGTCCATGATATTCCAGAAGAGAAAATGGATTCGCTCATCGATGAGCTAAAGAAAGTTTTGCTCAAAAGCGAGAATGTGCCAGCAGCAACGAAGAAAGATATTCGAAGTGGGCGTACGTCTATTATCGAAGAGCACACAGAATATCGCTATGGGGAAGATGTACTCGGAAACCTCCCGAAGTTATCTCAGGGCGACCCCAAGAAGGCAGAGGCGATCATCAATGCAGTCCAACCGGTCTTTTCGATTCGATCGTTCGAACTCGAGAATAAAGAGGTAGACGTTGAAGAAGCGCTCGATCTTATCAAGGAAAGCTTGTCCGAAATGCCAGAAGCGGAGTCGTAAAGTGCTGAAAACAGATGAATTAGGGAGATCTGCCATTCATGACAGAGTGTTCTCTTTTTTAGTGACTATTCTTGCACTCCTGCTGTTCCCGCGCATCAGAACCGACTGTTCTTTCTCATTAGGCGACTTTTAGGAGACTTGTAGTTACGTTCTGATTATACTATTACTGACGCATGAAGACTACTAAGATTACTATCGATACCCGGGAAGCTCTCAACCGGCTTGCACATCCGACATTTTTCAATCACGATGAACGCCGCGCAGCATTCGAGATCGTCATGCGTGAAGGAAGCTCCGTTCAAAAGGCAAGCGCAGAGCAAGCATTGGCGCTATGGCCTATCGAAGGCGTAAAAGTTACGGTCTAATTACGTAAACATTAAAGCTAGAACGGACTAACTGCTTTTCAGCATTGTTAGTGTGGTACCGGTACGGTTTACCTCCCGATAACCGAGCCGCTTATATAAGCTCATAGCAGGGTTTGTTTCTCCAACTGCAAGACTTAAGGCTGCAAAATTGTTAGCCTTTACCTCACGATAAAGTGTTTCGAGTAGTTGTGTACCGATTCCTTGTGCACGGTACTTAGGGTCGACAGCGATCGCAAGACACGGAATATCGGGACCGCAATATCCAACATTCCCAATGATCTTTGTCGGACTAAACAGCCTGCACCATGCTGCACCGATCGACTCATTGCCATTATTGGCAATGAGTCCGATATCACCCTTCCTTTCGCCGAAACCAGCGATCCACTGCGAGAGCCTTGGGTCATTACGAGCGTCCTTACTATCTGGTCGAGCCGCCATAGGATGAAATGCTGCTTCGAGCAGCATTTGAAGAAGGAAATCGAGATCAGAGGCAGTTGTCCGGCGAATTTGCATAGATGCCCGTTAGGTTATTTCCGGCAACTGGTTGGTTAGAGTTGAAAATTCCTTATCGAAAACAAATGCGGTCTCGTTTAGCCTTTGTATTTTTGAATCATGTCTTATCTTGAAAGCCTCTTTTCGCTGGAGGGAAAAACTGCCATTATTACTGGCGCATCGCGTGGGTTGGGGAGGGCATCGGCAGAAGCACTCTCAGCGGCGGGCGCCAATGTGGTGTTAGTGGGAAGGGATACGCAGGCGTTACAGGAGGTTCAAAGCAAGATCGGAGAAAAAAGATCATTGCTGCTGACCCTTGATGTTAAAGAACCACAGAGCGCCATCAGTGCAATAACGTCCTCGATAGATCGCTTCGGCGGCCTCGATATTCTGATCAACAATGCCGGAATAATCCGGCGTGCAGCAGCGATCGATTACTCTGCACACGATTGGTACGATGTGATAGATACTGACCTGAACGCCGTTTTTAGTTGGGCGCAGGCGGCCGGTAAAGTAATGATCGAACAAGGAAGCGGAAAGATCGTCAATGTTGCATCGCTTCTTTCCTTTCAGGGTGGGCTGAACATTGCGGCCTATGCTGCCGCCAAAGGTGGCGTCGCGCAGCTTACGAAAGCGCTTGCAAACGAGTGGGCTAAATATAACATCAACGTCAATGCCATCGCGCCGGGGTATATTCGAACAAACGCAACTGCGGCATTGAGAGCCGATAATGACCGAAGTAAGCAAATACTTTCTCGTATACCGGCCGGCCGCTGGGGCGAACCGGAAGACATTGCGGGTGCTGTTCTTTATTTATCTTCACCGGCTTCCGATTATATGAATGGTCACATTCTCGCGGTTGATGGCGGATGGCTTGCATACTAAAGAGTTGAAGTAGCTTGCATACTATGGAGTTGAAATAGTTATGAGTAGTAATTGGCTTTTTCGAAATACGGCAGCGCTCAAAGGTCGGAATATTACGATCACACCGGAGACTTCTCCGTTCAAGGCGATCCATGCTGGTCGTATTATTCTCGATAAGGAAATGCCCAGCGTGACAGCTCGCAACGAAGGCCGCGAGACAACACTGCTTTGCTTGCATGGCAAAGCGAAGATCCATGCAAGTGCTGCGGAATACGAGCTTAATCGTTTCGATGGCGTCTATATAAGGCGTGGACAAACATTTCACATCGAGACGGATAACTATGTTGATATCGTTGAAGGGTCAGCGCCCACTGGAAAACATCATCCCTCGCGTTTCGTAAGTTTTAAGGAAGAGGTAGAACATAGTGATTCGTTGACGCTTCGAGTCGGCGCTGAGCCGTATTATCGTGACATCCATAAAGTTCTGGCCGAGAACGTGGAAGGATCACGATTGCTCATGGGCGTGACGATGTCCAAACCCGGCAACTGGACTTCCTGGCCGCCGCACGAACATGCTGCCACTCGCGAAGAGCTTTATCTATTTTTTGATATGCCGCGACCAGGATTTGGGACGCAATTCATTTACTCAAATCTGGAGAAACCGGAATTTGTCCAACCAGTCTATGAGAATGATGCTGTAACGATCGTGGAAGGTTATCATCCGAACGTTGCTGCGCCGGGCTATCCTATCAACTTCTGCTGGATCCTGTGCTCGCTCGAGGATGATACATGGCGTACGCTCGCGAATGTAAACGTACAGAAGGGTTTCGAATCAATGCCCACAGGGCTACGATAACGGATAGTGAATAGAGGATAGTGGATAGAGGAGCGTGATAGTTTAGACCGGAGGAATAAGATGGCAACAACGGAGAATTCTAAACTCACAAATTGGGACTACGATGGCTGAAAGCATCCTAAAAAGTAAAAGCTTCAAATTTGCACTACGGATTCTCAAACTACATCAACATCTCATCGAGGTCAAACACGACTACACGCTAGGAAAGCAGGTCTATCGATCTGGGACTTCGATCGGCGCTTACGTGTGGGAAGCGGCGCAAGCTGAATCACGATCAGACTTTATTCACAAGCTAGGAATCGCCCATAAGGAAGCCTATGAAACCGATTATTGGCTGCTGCTCTTCAAAGACGGTTGTATTCTGGAGGAGGGGCTCGCCAATTCCCTCATAGCGGACTGTGAAGAATTAATAAAGATGCTTACAGCTTCGATAAAAACGGCCAAAGCAAACAAAGGCTCTTAAAGCGAGAAGGTAAAGAATGTCACTATCCGTTATCCACTCTCAACTATCCGTTTTTGATCAGTTCTTTACGCCGCTCGTAAGCGATGTAATGGACCGGCTTGGAATTGCTTCACATGTGTTGCCGCATGAGATACAAAGCATTCCGTTCGATCCGACACTTAAAGTCGTAGGGCTGGCGTACCCGTGTCGGGTTATTCCTACCAGCGAGTATGTAGAAATAACGAAGCTGCTTGAAATGGTCGATTCTATTCCCAAACATTCGTTCGTCGTTGTAGCAGCGGATGCCGATATTGACGCGGCGCTGTGGGGCGGATTGATGTCCACACGTGCGAAAGCGCGGGGGGCAGTTGCGGCTGTTGTAAACGGCGGCATCCGCGATTTCGAACAGATCGACATGCTTGGCTTTCCAGTATTCGGTACTTACCGATGTATAAAGGATATTCGCCGGCGAGGTTATATGGCAGAATACAATACTACGGTCGATATAGGTGGTGTCACGATTCGACCCAACGATGTTCTCTTTGGCGATGCCAATGGCGTCATCGTGATCCCACAGGAACATTTCAAACAAGTATACATCGAACTAATGAAAAAGATCGAAGGAGAACGGCAGACAGCCACCGGACTTCAGGAAGGCAAAGCCGCTCGCGAGCTTTTTTCTGAGTTCGAGACGTTTTAAGCTTGTCTATAATTGATCTCTTACCATGACTCGAGGAGCTACCGTTCAAAGGATCCTAGATAAGAAAGTATTCGCCGTTCTTCGGCTACAGAATACTCGAAACATTGAAGCGCTTGCCGAATGCTTAGTTGATAGTGGAATATCGATTATCGAGATCACCCTTAATTCTCGGAATGGTTTCGATTGTATACACAGAGTAAGCCGTGCATTTCCAGGGGCTCTTATTGGCGCTGGTACTGTGATCGGTTACGACGCTGCAACACGCGCCATTGAGAGTGGCGCGAAATTTCTTGTTAGCCCGGTAACCGACCTCGATATGCTTGCCGTCTGCAACGAGGTTGGCGTTGCCTCAATGGCTGGTGCTCTTACACCGACGGAAGTATGGCAAGCGTCGCAAGCCGGTGCCGATTTTGTTAAGTTGTTTCCGCTTGCAGGTGTAGGAGCCCAATATATTCGCGCGTTACGCGGCCCCTTGCCGGACATTCGTTATGTTGCGACCAATGGTGTTACTCCCGATAATGTCAAGGAGTTTTTCGATGCCGGTGCTTCAGCGATAGGAGTCGGATCATCGCTCGTACATGATGCGGATCTCGAGAAGGGAGATCTATCCGTTATTGCTGCACGTGCGGCAAAAATCGTTAAGGCTGCGAGAGGATAATGGCAAAGCGCTCCACTGCTCGTACACCAAGTTCGCTGAGCCTTATTAGAACGGTAAGCGAGTCCTTTATCGAACGTTATCGTCCCGAATCGCAATCGACGGATTGGGGACAGTCGTTGGCAATGTATGGTCTCTTACGAGGTCTGAAAGTCAATGATAATCCAAAGGTAAGAGCTTACCTTTGCAAGTGGCTTGCGTTTCATCTGGCGGAGAATGTGCAGGTCAATTACTTCTGCGGGTCATGGAGTTTTGGCCTTCTTTACCCCGATGTGATCGACGAGTTTCCGGAGTTTCAAATACAGCTTCGTTCGACGGCGCTTCATATCTACGAGTTTATACGTGACAAAGCGCTTCGAAATGGTGAAGGCGTTTTACTCCACAACGTTGATCTGCCAAATATCTATATCGATACCGTTTATTATTCTGCGGTTGTGCTCTCGAAGATCGGCCCCGTACTTGGCCTACCCTGGGAGAATGAAGCGGTGAAGCAGATAGTGCTCCATCTTGACCGATTGCAGGATGGCGACAAGCCATTTTTTATCCATTGCGAGGAAAATAATGGCGGTCGTCGGTCGGAAGGAAGCTGGGCGCGTGGAAATGGTTGGGTTATGATGACGCTGGCCGAAATTCTTCCACTATTGCCCAAGAATTCGAGCCGATACAAGGACTTGCTTTCCATCTTTCAGGGATTAAGCTCTTCACTGGCCGAATATCAAACGAAAGATGGGTTATGGCGGACCATCGTTGATGATAAAACGGCATACGAAGAAGTGTCTGCTTCCGCGATGTATCTTTTCGCTTACGCAAAAGCACGTAAGAACGGTTTGCTCGATAGCACGTTCGATCCGATAATTAAAAGATCTGCTCAAGCTGTTGCGAGAGCGGTTGATAAGACCGGGCGAGTAATGGGTGTTTCGGAGGGTACCTGGCCCGGTACAATAGATTACTACAAGTCTCTCGAGCGCGGTGAATGGTGGTGGGGCACTGGCGCGTTTTTGCTGGCAATGTCAGAGTTAGTCGGCTGATCGATCAATCTTATGCTCGAGTTTGACCACATAGCGTTATCGGTGCCCAATATCGCAGAAGCGGTCGCATTTTACAAGCAAGCATTCTCGCAGTCACAAGTTCTCCATCAGGACGAAACGTGGGCGTTCCTTAAAGTCGATTCGTTAAAGGTGGCGTTTGTTTTGGAAGAGCAACACCCACCGCACATGGCGTTTCGCGTAAGCTCGCGTGACGAGCTCGAGCGATTAGCACAAGAAAGCGAGAGCATCGTTAATGTCCATCGCGATGGCTCGGAATACTTCTATCAGGACGATCCCGGTGGAAATGTAATTGAAGTTGTATTTTACCCCACCGCTTAGATTCTCATTACCGGAGAACGACCACTTCTCTTGTTTCTCGCATAGGCTGTAGATCGGCTGATGTTTTTGCCTTTAGTGTTACAAAATAAAATCCAGTCTCTTCCGGAAAAACAAGGTCCACGGTGTGGTCTCCTTTATTGAGTGTGCCTTCAAACAAAACGCCCTCATTATTGCCGAGTTGATTTGTAAGCTCGATTTGAACGATAGCATCCTGTGACAGTAAGATATGTGCATTCGCTTTCAATTCCGCTGGATTGGGCGAGATGATAAATGCTTGCAGCAGTGGCTCGCCACGCAGAGAACCTCGTAACGTTGAATCCGGGCACATCGGGTTCAACTGAATCAACAGCGAATCATATCCGCGCGATAAAGCGGTGCATCTATTGGTTAGAATCGTGTCGGTATTGAATTCGATCTGCTGCAACCGAATTGATGAATAGCTATTGCGTGATACGAATGATTGGAAGTCAATCCGAGCCAGAGCGGAATCGGCAGGAAGTGGGTTGCGAGAGGGACGGACAAGAGTGAAATGGAATTCGTTTCCTCTCTGCCACCAGATAGTAGCGGTGAAGCCTTGTAGTCCATTGACGAGCACGGGACTGATAACGTCGGCATCGAACGTAATTACTAAATGTAAGGAATCAAGAGGAGTACCATTTGGCAATGGATGAGGAAGTCGAATCCAGATAGGAATAATATCCGGAACATGCACGCTGATTTGATTTTGGTTACTCGAGAACTGGAGGTACGGAGTATTGTTTACGCTTCCAATCAGGGAGCAAACATAGAGACTTCCTGCTGCACTACCTGCCCAGATTTTCCCGTCGGCGATAGTGAAACGAGTATCGATGTCATTCGTCGGTCCGCCAATTGGTCTCCAGGTTGCGCCCCCATCGTTCGATTCCCAAAAGACGTTTGCAATGTTCTGGATATAGATATTGCCGCAAGAATCGACGCGCGTGCACCCGGTCGGGCCAAGCCCTTGCGATGAAAAGATAGATCGTTCGATCCACGTTTCACCTCCATCTGACGAAGAAACAAATCGGCTGGTCTCTTCGCTGGCTGCAAAAAAATTCATGGTGCCTGCTTGCGATCCGGTTTGCCAAGCCGCATACGGAGCTGAAACCGAATGCCAAGTAATACCGGCATCGTTTGTAATGAGATAAACACCTCGGTTGACTCCAGTAACGTTTGAGAGGATGCCGAATTGTGGGGAGACAAATTCGAAGCCGTTAAATTGGTCGAGGTCGATCAGATTCCAAGTGAATCCATCGTCCGTCGAAAAAGAAGTGCCAATTCCGCGGTGATTATCCCATGTCGAGATGAAGAGCCTACCAGAGGCATGGTTGTAAGCGACCCCCGCCATATTTGCAACTATAGGGGTTTGCGTCCATGTGAGTCCACCATCCTGTGTTTGAAACAGTGCATTGATCGTGCCGTTATGAGTTCCACACCACCCCGTCATCCGATCTTTGAATGTGATGGTAGCAACGGGGCTTATAGAAGCTTGGATTTGAGTTCGCTTCCACGTTGTGCCGCCATCGGTTGTTCGCCAGAGCTCACCGTTATCGAGTCCAACAAATCCTGTTTGGGGCGCTCCGACATCCTCGAGAAATTTAATTTCTCGAGGCGGTGAATCGAACGTATTATTCAGTATCCATTGCGCCGAAAGTTTCGGCACTGCCAAAAGACACGCGAGTACAACGAGGAGAGTTTCTAATTGCCGCATAAAGCCAGAGACACGACGGCCTCATTAAGTTGCAAATATAACTTTTTATGAGGGAGAACTAACTAAACAATCTGAGCGGGCATGAACTCTTCTCGCCTGTTTTGCGCTAAATCTCCACCTCTTTTACCCTGGGGACTAAATTTTCAGAAAATGCCTCTTTCCATTAATTTTCGCCGCCTTTTATATCTTTGCGCGGCGATCATCCTGCTACCATCGCTAACTCAGGCACAGAGTTCAAGTTCAAATGACCAAGTTATTCAGGTACTGAAAAGCGAGCTTGGTCGGGAGCAAGCTTCACTGGCCAAGCAACCGACGCCACCCTATTATATGAGCTATAATGTGGGCGACGAACAAAGAGTAAGCATTACCTCGAGCTATGGTGCTATCATAAAATCGGATTCATCGCGGCGGCGTATGCTGCTTGTCGATATTCGTGTGGGCGATTACTCGCTCGATAACACTCACCAGATCCGTGCCTCGAACGATATGTTCGCTCGCGGTGGGGCCAAGATGATCCCCTATGAGGATGATCCGGAAGCGTTGCGCTTAGCGTTGTGGCGCGAAACGGATCAAAGCTATAAGGCAGCGACCGAGCGGCTCGAACAGGTCCGTACCAATAAGACCGTAAAAGTGGCAGAAGAGGATACGTCCGGTGATTTCAGCCATGCCGATGCTGCAAATCATTACTATGAAGCTCCAGTCGAGATGGGAAATTATTTTCCTAATCGAGCAGCATGGGAAGCGCGCTTAAAAAAATACTCCGCGCTCTTTGCCGGGCAGACGAATATCTTTGAAGCAAAGGCAACGCTAGAGGCGAGCATCGTACGTAAATATTTCGTATCGACCGAGGGCGGCGAAATAGCATCGAATCAGCTTTACGTCCGTGTGATGATAATGGCAACAGCAAAGGCCGATGATGGTATGGAGTTGCCGCTATATAAAAGTTATTTTGCCTACAAGCCGGAAGATCTTCCGTCGGATGATACGATCTTAAATGATGTCCATCAAATGATCGCTACGCTCGAGAAGATGCGGAATGCGCCGATCGTCGATCCCTATACCGGTCCGGCGATTTTATCAGGGGGTGCATCCGGAGTATTCTTCCATGAGATATTCGGCCATCGTGTAGAAGGACATCGTCAGAAAAATGAAGCGGAGGGACAAACCTTTAAGAAGAAGATCGGTCAGCAAATTCTTCCCAGCTTTATCGACGTCTATTTCGACCCGCACCAAAAGAAATATGGCAAGGACGATCTTCTTGGTTACTATATGTACGATGATGAAGGCGTCGAAGGGCAGCGCGTAAATGTAGTTGAGAACGGTGTGCTCAAAGGCTTCCTCATGTCCCGTTCACCGATCGAGGGCTTCGCACATTCGAACGGCCATGCGCGTGCGCAGCCTGGGAAATTACCGGTCGCACGCCAATCGAATCTTGTGGTTGTTGCCAAAACGACCGTACCAGTGGATTCCTTGCGTGACCTTCTGATCGCCGAATGCAAGCGACAGAATAAACCGTATGGCTTATGGTTTAAGCAGGTCGAAGGTGGATTTACGCTTACAGGACGTACGATCCCGAATGCGTTCAACGTATTGCCAATTCTTGTCTACCGTGTCTATGCCGATGGCCGGCCGGACGAATTGGTTCGTGGAGTGGATCTAATCGGTACGCCGCTGGCCACGTTCGAGCGCATCATTGCCGCTGGTAATGATGGCGAGACGTTTAACGGTATTTGTGGTGCAGAATCCGGTTGGGTGCCGGTATCCGCCTCGAGCCCGAGTTTACTCGTTCGGGAGATCGAAGTACAAAAGAAACAAAAATCGCAGGAGCGCCTGCCGATCCTTCCTTCGCCTGACGCAATCGATGGTAAAGCCTCCCGCTAATATATGAAGCTTACGAACGTGAATAAGGAATTTATTGCTGCGGCAACATTTATTGCTTGTTGGTTGCCTGCTGTTACTATTGCACAGGTTTCCGACAAGACGATCTCGGTGGTCGAGCATGCGATGAACGACGAACTTGCTCGAGCAAAAGATCAATTGCACCTCAAAGGTCTTGTCGATCCATTCTTTATTGCATACACGGTAGCCGATCTGCAGAAGCTCGATATTGCGGCTTCTAATGGCTCCTTAACGAGATCGGATGAGACGCATGACCGTCGGGAGTCTGTTCGGTTGCTGCTTAATAATTATCAGTTCAACGACGAGAACTTCGCCGATAATACTGGTTTCTTCAATTTTAATACGGCGCCGGATAATTCGTTACCGATCGAGGATGATTATGAAGGGATTCGCCGCGCCCTCTGGCTTTCGACGGATGATCTCTTCAAGTCGGCCAATGAAAATTTTAGCAAGAAGAAAGCCGCACTGGAGCATAAGCAACTTTCGCCCGAGTTAAAGGACCTGCCGGACTTTTCCCCGGCACCCGCCATTCAAATTGCCGAGCCACCTGTACAATTGCACTTCGACCGAAACGCGCTCGAAGCAATGGTAAAAGAAGTCAGCGCCGTATTTAGCACTCATCCCGAGATACAGACATCGAGCATTTCGCTTACGATCACCAATGGCTACGAATGGATCTCGAACACAGAGGGTACTCACGTCCGCAAGCCAGCTACGCTTTGCCAAATTCACGTGCAAGCTTCCACGCAAGCTGTCGCCGATGGCGAGCCATTAATGCTTTCGAAAGATTTCGTTGCTAAGACGCCCGACCGGCTTCCTTCGAAAACAGAATTGCTTTCTCGGGTAAATGAGACCGCGACGGAACTCGTCGCATTACGTTCGGCTCCTAAGTTCGATAAGGAATATACGGGTCCCGTCTTATTTGAAGGCGATGCAGCACAGGATTTTATTGCCGATAATGTCGTCTCCCGATTGGTCGCCCAACGCGAAGATATATTTGGTAATGACGTCTCAGCGATCTTTTCATCCGGTAAGCGATCCTCTCTTAAAGAGAAATTGAATACGAGGATTCTTCCCACTTCTGTATCCCTTCACGACTACTCCCGAATGGCGAAAAAGAATGGGGTCGACCTTTTGGGGTACTATCCCTTCGATGATGAAGGCGTGCAGCCGCCAGCCGATCTTACGTTGGTGGATAAAGGAATTCTTAAGACTCTTTACATGACCCGTACACCTACCAAAGAAGTTCGTGAGCCAAACGGTCATGCGCGTTCGTTTGCTGGCGGATTGCCGGGCCTTACCGAAAATGTGCCTGCGCCGGGCGTCGTCGAATATAAAGATACCAAAGGGGTAAAGCTTGCTGCAATGCAGAAAGATCTCCTTGTACGCGCAAAGGACGATGGCTACGATTTTGGTCTCGTTGTTCGTAGCATTCAGGGAGGAATACCATCGGAAGATGCCGGATTTAGCTTACAGGATATGCTTGCGAATGGCAAGAGGATCATTCCTGCGCTCATTTATAAAGTATATGCCGATGGGCACGAAGAGCTTGTGCGTGGTGCAGAGATCGGCTTACCATCCATTCGCGATCTGCGCGAAATGATCTCGTCGAAGGAAACGGTCACTCGCGACATGCTTATCTCCAGCGGCTCTGGAGGATTGTTTGCATTTGCTTCGAAAGTCGCTGCTACATTGATCGGGCCGGAAGATATTCTCTCCCCTGAGCTTGAGGTTCAGAAAAAGAAGGCCGAAGCATATCCAACGCTTCCGGTTGTTGCGCGACCGCAGTAATTATACGCTTCGCTTGAATTGCTCGCGAAAGCGGTTGGCAGACCATAAACAGACATCCCAAAGATCGGAAGCTGGATGTCCGGTTGCCGGGATGGTCTGCATATAAGTGGGCGGGCCAAATTCTGGCACAAACGTGAGTTCGCGCTCGTGTCGAGTAAGATGTGAAGCGATGATCGTATCCCACCACGATTCGTGCTTCCGGACTCGATCTTCCCATTCGGGTATGCGTGGATCAGGTACTTGTGGGCCGTTCTCATAACCAACTCGCCCATGAACGTGAATAGCGCGGCGTGCGGCCATCATTACGGCTTCGGCATGATCTTCCAGCATTGACTCAGTTACGCAGCACCAATGGCTGAAATCGGCGTTGACGCGAATATCCGGTAGCTCCCGCAGCAGAACCAGTGTGTTCATCGGAGAATAAAGCGGGCGTCGCCGGTGCGTCTCGTGGGCGATGGGAATACTCAGTTCTTCTTCCAATCGAAGTGCTTGCTCGAAAAACCGAATCGTCTTTCCAAAGCTCATGGTGTCTCGGCCCGCGTGAGCAACGATCTTCTTTGGACTGTATCGCATTGCGTCGTTAATGCGCCGTTTCATTTCGTCAACGTGCTCGGGTCCTTCAGTATAGACTAATGCGACGTAACTAAGCTGGTGGTCCTTTAGCAGGTCCTGAAATTTTTTCGGCTCCTTGATCTCTTGGGCAGCGCTTTCCACCCCATCGTAACCGGCGGCTTTGATCTGTTGAAATTGTTCTTCGAGCGGGCCGGTCATTCCCCAGAGCGATTTATAAATCCGTAGGTCCATCGTTTTCTTCCAGAGTGCGGATCATAATTTACAAAAGTTTGTGAAACGGCGTTCGAAAGACCGTATTTTTATAGAGTAGAATATGTGATTGCAATGGAGAAGCAACTAGATCTCGTTGGAATTGGTGAATGCCTGGCCGAATTAAGCCACTTAGGGAACGGCAATTACCAACTCGGTTACTCGGGCGATATTTTGAACGCGCTGGCCGCCGCCGGAAGATTAGGTCTTAAAACGGGTCTCATTACGGCGATAGGAGACGATCCATTTCTGGTCGGTCTGAAAGAAATTTTGGATCGGGAGAACATTGACCTTTCCTGCGCCCCCGTAATAAAAGACAAGCCTAATGGAGTGTACTTCGTCTACGTCAATGAAACCGGGGGGCCTTCTTTTCATTTTCTCCGTAAAAATTCTGCGGCTTGTGAAGCGTTCACGGCGCAGTCGATTACCGAGCTGATCAATTATGCGCGCAGTGCCAAGGCGTTACTTTTTTCTTCGATCCCGCTGGCGGTAATGCACGAACGGGAGCGCATTTTTGAACTCCTCCGAGCTATTAAAGGAGAAACGATAATAGCGTTCGATCTTAACGTTCGCCGCGCTTTGTGGTCTGATCTTGCGGAGCTGATTTCTGTTTTTTCGATACTTGCACCACTGGTCGATATTCTATTCGTTACGGATGAGGACGATGCTATTCTTTTCGGTAACCGATCGCCTCAGGATGCGCTCGCTGACTACCAGCGGCGCGGGTTTAAGCAAGTAGTAATTCGTCGTGGCGGTGCGCCTACTCTTGTTGGTGCCGATGGCGAACATTTTGACGTGCCGGTGCCCCGTGTTTCGAATATCGTCGATACGACGGGTGCCGGTGATGTCTTCAACGCTGGCTATATTGCAGCTATGCTTCGTCATCATCCTGCGTTCGAGTGTGCGGCGATGGGTAACGCAGCAGCAGCCGTTAGTGTGGAAACACGTGGCGGTATGGCGAGCGGTGTTACGATCGACAAAGTGGAGAAGCTATACCGGCCTCTTGTTAAATGGGGCACATTCCACGGACCGGCGCGCCATAGCTAATGGCAAGCAAGCCAATCCATTTGATCGGCAACGCCCATCTCGATCCGGCATGGATGTGGCGAATGTCCGAAGGCTTCGAAGCTTTTGCAGCCACCTGCCGGTCTGCGCTTGCTCGTATTCAGGAGTTTCCTGATTTCCTCTTTACCTGTTCGAGCGCAGCGCATTATGAGTTTATCGAACAGGTCGATCCGAAGCTGTTCAAAGAGATCCAAAAAGCGGTCGCCGATGGTCGATGGTCCATTGTAGGAGGGTGGTGGGTAGAAGCCGATTGTAATTTGCCGAGCGGCGAAAGCTTTGTGCGGCAAGCCCTACTTGGGCAGCGTTACTTTCAAAGCCGTTTTGGGAAGATCGCTACCGTTGGATATAATGTCGATAGCTTCGGCCACAATGCTAATTTGCCACAGCTGTTGCGTAAGGCTGGACTCAATTCTTACGTTTTTATGCGACCGCAACAAGACGAGAGGCAGCTGGAGGCAGCTCTCTTCCAATGGGAAGCTCCGAGCTGTGACCAGGTAACGACCTATCGTCTTCCGCTTCACTACTCGAACCATCAATATTCTGTTCGAGAGAAGCTCCGATTGCTGCATTTTTTCGACCTCTTCACGCCACGACAACCGTGGATGATATTCTATGGTGTTGGCAATCATGGCGGCGGACCCACGATCAAACAAATTAAGGAAGTTATAGCGGCCCAGGAAGAAGGCAATGTAGTCTTTAGCGATCCACAAAAATTCTTCGCGATTGTGGATATAGATTCGTTGCCCATTGCTCGTGAAGAAATGCAGCCTCACGCAATTGGCTGTTACAGTGCTCATAGTGAGATAAAGCGGTTAAATCGCAGGGCAGAAAATGCGCTTGGTGTTGCCGAGAGCATGTCCGTACTTGCAAAAGTTGCTGGTGTGAACCTCGAGAAACCTTATCTCGAGCGAGCGTGGAAAAATATATGCTTCAATCAATTTCACGATATTCTGGGCGGCGTTGCGATCAAGGAAGCATGCGACGATGCGATTTCGCTCTATCGTGAAGCGATAGCAATTGCAGACCGTGCTACACGAACGGTATTTCAAAGCATCGCCTCACGAATTAACACCAGCGACGCTATTGAAAATCTGATCGTATTTAACCCAAGCGCGTTTGCGCGGGAAGAACTTGTGGAGTTTGAGATGTGGACTCCGGAAGCAAGCGAGCAAGGAAAGATCCTGCGTACGATCGTACTGGTGTCTTCAACCGGGGAGCGAATTCCAACACAGAAGGTAACGCCTTCAGGGAAGATCGGTGAAGATCGTGTCCGTTTTATAGGAAAAGTGAAAGTGCCTGCTCTTGGTTGGTCCCGCTTCCGAATAGAGCGAAATGCTTCGATCGAGTCAGGTACACCCATTACGATTGCTATCGACCAAATTCAAAGTAGCACCCTATCAATCGACCTCAGTGAGGGAATTTCAGATACAGAAGATACTTCTTTCGATGGTCTTGACGATACGGATATATTTTTAGAGAAGAAAAAACAGCCGATAAGCAACCCCGATTTTTCTTATGTTCGCCCCCTCTATCTTCAAGATTATTCTGATACGTGGTCGCATGGTATTCACTCATTTCCCGGTGATCGGAGCGAGCTAAGCGACCAGATAAGTGAGATTGTAGAATCAGGTCCAATTCGCGCTACAGTCCGAATATGGAGTGAAGGATATGATTCGGATCTATGGGAAGACATTACCGTAACCGAAGGTAACGATCATATCGATATTAAAGCAAAACTGGACTGGCATCAACCACGATCGATCCTCAAGTTTCGCTTCGCGCATGGTTGTACCAATCCAGTTGCTCGATACGAGATTCCGTACGCAAGTATCGAGCGTCCAATAGGTGTAAACGAATGGCCGGGACAGACATGGATCGATGTATCGGAACAGGATGGCAGTCGTGGACTCGCAGTTATTTCAGATTCGAAATATAGCTATTCCGTCGATGATACTTATATTTATGTAATTGCGGCAAGGAGCGCACTATATGCTCATCACGTGCCGCCACATGTTGAAAAGGATGTAGAAGCGCTTCCAGTCGAGCTTTTGGACACAGGATGGCAGGAATTTACCTTTAGAATTATTCCCCATACCGGTAATTGGAAGGCAGCGAACCTCACAAAGCGAAGTGAGGCATTGCTGCGATCCCTCATTGCACATGTCGAATCAGGACATAGTGGTGATCTTCCATCCCAGTATTCTGTCTTTGAACATTCGAGCGAAAATATCGTGGTAGGCGCATTAAAAATTGCGGAAGATAGTAATGACGATGTGATCTTACGAGCCATCGAGCAACATGGCAAAGAGCGCGATTGCAAATTTATATTTGCAGGTAAAACCTGGTCCGCAAAGTTTTCGCCCTTTGAAATTAAGTCGTTTAAGATCGATGCCGATGGTGTGACCGAAATAGATCTGCTCGAACGACCGATATGAAAGTAGTTATTGGTGTAGATATCGGTTCATCAGGGATCAAGGCAGTACTATATGAGCCTGAAAAGGAAGAAGTGCTGTATGCAGATGAACGCTCGATTTCTTCTCGCATCAGATCGTCCCCGGAATATTTTGAAGAAGATCCCATTACCCTCCGCGATCAGGTCTTTCACAGTATTCGGTCGTTGGTAAATTATGCGAGCAGTAATGATCATATAATTGAAGCGATCGCTTTTACAGGGCAAATGCATGGTGGCTTACTTGTGGATCGCGATCTCCAGCCACTCACTCCCATAATCACGTGGCAGGACAAGCGTGGCAACGAACGCCGGTCTGATGGCAAAACATACGTAGAAGAATTACGTGAATTATTGCCATACGATCCCACTGGAGTCAGCGTTCATTCCGGTTTCCTTATCCCTTCACTCTATTGGCTTAGAGTGAACGGACTGTTCCCTAACAATGCTGCCAAGGTACTTGGTATCTATGATTGGCTGCAAAGCATTCTCATCGGTCGCGCGGTGACGGATGTTTCCAGTGCTGCGGCGTGGGCAATGTTCGATCCGATCTCTAAATCCTGGAAGGCTTCGCTAATAGATTTTGCTGGTATTGACAAAGACCTTTTACCGGATGTCGCAGAGCCAGGTTCGAAGATCGGGAATATAAATTCAGAGATCGCTCGAGCACTTGGTATAGAGGATAGAGTGGCCGTATATGCTTCGGTCGGAGATACGCAAGCGGCGTATCTCGGCAGTGGGACAACAAGTAAAGAAGTCCTGGTAAATTTTGGCACTGGCTCGCAAAGCATGTGGGAGACGAAATTTCTTGAAGCGACACATGGTACCGATATCCGATATCTTCGAGATGGAAGATACTTAGCTTGCGCGCCGACCCTTGCCGGTGGAGAAGCTTACAATATCATGGCGGACTTTTTTCGAGATGTGCTCCGCGTATTTACAAATTCCTATCTTCCTTCTTTGGATATTTTTCGCATAATGGATGAGCTCGCTTTGTCATCAAATTCAGAAGGCATCGCGATCGACCCGATCTTTCAAGGTAGCAAATTCCGCGATGATGCGGACCGCGCCTCGGTAGCTAATCTGACGAAGCTTAATTTTAAGGCAGGTCCATTTATCCGAGCGTTGGTGGAAGGAATGGTGGAAGAAATAGCGGCGCCATATTATTTGCGCGGCGAGTACGAGCATACTGGCCTTGTGGGCGGTGGGAACGCCCTACGCCCCAATTCAGCGCTACGGCAAGTGGCTGAAGAGCGATTTAATCTGCCACTTAGAGTCTCGAAGAACGAATCGGAAGCTGCTGTGGGGGCCGCAATGTTGTGTCTCTAAGACGGCAGCGATCACTGGAATTTCATGTAAATTGAGATCGAAAGCCGTATATTTGTAGTTCAACGCTTTCAAAAAAAGCGGCTTTCGCCACAGAATCGGCGATTTTGCGGTTATTCCGACCGCTGGCAGTGCTACTTCTGGCGCAACTTTTCGCTGATTCAGGTGTACTTGGGCCAATGGCTGCCCATGCAGCCACAGTCCGCATTCAGTATCCAATACATTGAGTGTTCTAATGAAAGAATTGTATCGTAAACCATATCTCACGTCCGCGCTTCTGGCTGTTTTCGTAGCTTTGAGTGGCTGCAAAGCTCCCACAGTGGATTATCAGGTCGTTCAATCCGCCACGATTCGGATCATGAATTTCGCCCCCAATTGCCAGGCCCCGATCGATGCCTATTGGTCGACGAACTCAGATCCACATTCGACATTTGGCCCCAGTGCAAATGTGCAGAATCTTCGCTTCGGCCAGGCTTCCGTGTATTCGACGAGCATTAATGTTGCTGCCAATGGCACGACGTATTACGTTCGCATTACTCCTACGCGCGATACTACGAAGCAGTTGTTTGCAAGTCCGATCGCAATGAATTTGCAGCCCAATCAGAAGTACACGCTGCTTATTACGACTGATCCGAATAATTCTTCTAATTGGATCTATCAGATCCTGACGGATGCTCCGTCGGAAACAGCCGACGCTAATACGCATGCGTTCATTCGCTTTGCGAATATGCAACAGGGTGTTGGCCCGCTTACGATTAGAGTCAATGATCCGGTTATGGGCGATGCCATCAATAGCACGCCGGCCGATTTTAATCAGGTGTCGGCGTATGTGCCTATTCCACTCGTGGCTGATACTAACTACGCGTTCTACGTTCTTAACTCGAAGAATCAGATCCTTTCGCGTCTTACCGGTCAGACGTTCGCTCCTGGCACATTCTGGACGGTGGTCTACTCGGGCGATTCCTGCGACATTGTCGTGCATCCCGAAGATGCTCAGCGCCTGCGGATCTACGATGACAATGGTACCGGTAACGATCAGACGAGCACGATCCCAAGCTTCCGTTATAATATCGTTAATGCAATTAACCCTGTATATGGGGCGAATATTCAATATGTTGGATTCCTGGTGAATAGCGAAGGACTTCCGCAGTTCCAAAACCTTTCCATTCCTCCGATCCCTGTTGGTGGAGCGGGAGGAGCTGGGTGGAAGGTGCTGAGTTCTGATAGCACGTTTTGGCAGGCAAGCTACCAAACAGCTTCGATTCCTGTTGGTACCGGCGGTCTTCCTGTTTCGGCCTTCATTACCGATCGCAATGGTGGTAATCAAAGCCCACTGTTCACCAATGTGAATGTGAGTCTCCCACTGACGGATACGAATCGTGCAGTATCGATCGTCTTTTATGATACCATTGCCCCTAATACACTGGGTGCTGGTAAATCCTTCGCGTTTACTATGCCGGATACTGCTGATGCAAATTCAGCAATATTTGTTTTTGTGCCGGCCGTGTTTGGGAAAGGTATTACTACAGCGAAGTCAGCCACCTTATTCTATTATCAAACCCCGGACGGCAAAGTCACAGGCTCGAAGTATAATTCGCCGAGTGGCGCTATAACCGGCAACAGTAGAATTTGGACGACAAAGGTTGGCGGCCTTTCGGCTTCCGGTACCACGATCAATATTGTTGATTCGGTATTTGGTGGCGGTTCAAATCGCACTCCTATCAAAGGAGCAACATTTACAGCAATACCGGGAGGAATTTATGAGATCGTATCTCATGGCGACCCGAACGTGCCAGCTACTTTAGCTACAACAGTGGTTTTGGTTAATTCCAATAAGCCATAAAAGCTGAGACTGTTTTTATGAAGGCCGGAGTTATACTCCGGCCTTTTTTATTTTGAATTGCTGGTAAAAAAGACTTATGTTAGCTTAAAACTTCTTTCCTATTTCAATGGCTCAGTCACCACCCAAAGAGCGTCTTCCGGCGAACGTCATTTGGCTTTCGATCGCCGCGATGATGAATGATATCTCTGGAGAGATCGTCCAGCGTGCGTTGCCGCTTTTTCTCTCGGCGACGCTCGGTGTATCAAAAACGATCATTGGGGTTATTGAAGGCATTGCTGATATGTCCGCCTCGCTGTTGCAAATAATCTCTGGATGGTATAGCGATCGCTGGGCCGATCGTAAAACGGTTGCAGGAATCGGTTACACGCTTACAGCCATTGCTCGCCCAATGCTCTACTTTTCGACTACATGGGTGCTTCCACTCCTCAGTAAGTTTGCAGACCGGGCAGGAAAGGGTATTCGTAATGCGCCACGTGATGCTCTGATTGCAGATTCTGTATCGCCGGAAATGAGAGGGCGCGCCTTCGGACTTAATCGGGCGCTCGATCCGGCGGGGGCGGTACTTGGTTCGCTTATTGGTGCAGGATTGCTCTATCTGTGGGAAGGCTCTGCTACTACTTCGATCTCGATACCGCATTGGAAGACGCTCATGATCGTTGCGGCGGTGCCAAGTTTTATTGCGGCAGGGATCGTCTTCTTTATTGTACGGGAGCAAAAGCGAGAACGGAAACTTCCACCACCGTTGCGTGAAATACTTCATGTTGGCCGCGATCAGCGCTTTCGTAAGCTCATGTTCATTGTTACGTTCTTCGCTCTCGGCCTTTCGAGTGATGCCTTCCTCGTTTTGCGCGCTCAGAGTCTTGGTATTGCGTGGTGGGAAATATTTGTTATTATTGCGCTCTTCAATCTTGTTACGACGCTTTCCGCCTATCCCGCCGGTATCCTTTCGGATCGTTTAGGAAGGCGAGTAATGATACGTGCCGGCTGGATCAGCTATGCAGTGATCTATCTCGGATTCGCTTTTGCGTCGGAGGTATGGCATATATGGGCATTGTATATAATCTACGGTATTTATTATGGCCTTACAGAAGGTGTCGAAAAGGCGTTTGTTGCCGATCTTGTAGCACCGGCTGAGCGTGGAGCGGCATTTGGTATTTTTAATGGTGCTGTTGGAATTGCCGTACTTCCGGCGAGTATCATCGCTGGCATTCTATGGCAGCAAGTTGGACCTTCGGCGCCGTTTATCTTCGGTAGTGCAGTAGCACTGATCTCGGTTCTATTGCTAAGCACGATACGCGAAGCGCAAATACGGTAAAAGTATAGGGTGCTATTCACCGAATAGCACCCTATACTAAAACAGGACACGCTGAGGCACGCCCTAAGTCCTATAAACCATTCGCCATTTTTTCGACATCGAGGACCGTGCTAAGATGCTTCTCGTCCATCAAATTGCGCTCGAGCACGATCTCGCGAATAGAGCGCCGCGTCTTTAGCGATTCTTTGCCAATTTCCGCTGCCTTAAGGTAGCCAATTTCTGGCGCTAATGCAGTTACCAAGCTACCGCTCGATTCCGCATAGTGGCGCATGCGCTCGCGATCACAGACAATGCCGTCGATACACTTACGTGCCATGACTTCCATCGTGTTGGAGAAGATCTCGATCGAGAATGCAATGTTGAATTGCACCATCGGCATCATAACGTTAAGCTCAAGCTGGCCGCCCTGCGAAGCATACGAGACTGCTGTTTCGCTACCAACCACATGCATGGCAACCTGCGAGACCATCTCGAGAATGGATGGATTCACTTTGCCTGGCATAATGCTCGAGCCTGGCTGAACTGCGGGAAGTGTAATTTCCGCAAGCCCGGTCATCGGTCCGGAGCACATTAGGCGAAGATCAGCAGAGATCTTGATGATATCCAAAGCAAGATTCTTAATCGCCGACATTAGATGCACGAAGGGCGCAAGCGATTGCATCGCTTCGAAAAGATCGATGCTCGATTTCACATCGAGACCGGTCAGTTGGTGAAGCTCTTCGACCACATACTTTTTGTATCCTGCAGGAGTGTTCAGTCCTGAGCCCGCGGCACTTCCACCAATACCGAGCATTTGTATATCGCGCTCCGCCGCTTCGATACGCTCTGTATGGCGGATCATCATTTCTCGCCACGCGCCAAATTCCTGCCCGAGTGTGATCGGCACCGCGTCCTGTAAGTGAGTGCGACCGGACTTCACTGCATCGGCAAACTCGTTGGACTTCTCGAGAAATGACTTCCGAAGTGTTTCCATCGCAGGGTAAAGGCGCTCACGGAGCATCAGCAATGCCGAGAGACGCATCGCAGTCGGATAGGTATCGTTCGTCGACTGCGACATATTGACATGATCGTTCGGCGAGATCTTATCGAACTGGCCGCGAGGGGCGCCGCTCTTTTCGAGTGCGCGATTAGCGATCACCTCATTGACGTTCATATTCGTACTCGTTCCGGCGCCTGCCTGAAACACATCGACCACGAACTGATCGCGAAGTTGTCCTTCAATGATCTCATCACACACTTCCTGAATGAGCTTCGAGATTTCGGGTTTTAACGCACCCGCGCGCTCATTTGCACGCGCGCATGCCTTTTTGAGAAGTGCGTAAGCGCGAATAAAGGTCGGATGCGGGCGAAGACCGCTGATCGGGTAATTTTGGACGGCACGGAGAGTTTGGATGCCGTAATAGGCCTCATCGGGTAGTTCTAAAACACCAAGAGAATCTTTTTCTTGTCGCATGGGGAGTAAAGTGCTTAAAAGCTAAAACGTGAATACCGTAAAACAAGAATTCGAACATGGAAGTGCGACCCTATGGCATCTTAGCCAGTTTTAGATTCTTCTGTTTGCTGAACCGTCCTTTTTAGCGGACTGTTTGGCACCACTCCAAAATACCGATATGATCGAAACAGCCCCCCTCGAAGCAGTTAATTTCAAACTGACGGAAGACCAGCAGTCCATTCGGGACCTTGCCCGAAATTTTGCTGAAAGCGAACTGAAACCGTACCGTCTCGAATGGGATGAAGAGCAGCATTTTCCGATGGAGGCCTTCAAAAAAATGGCTGAACTCGGATTTCTGGGCACTCTTGTCTCCCCAGAATATGGTGGTGCGGGGCTCGGGGCGGCGGAGACGTCGATCATTATCGAAGAGATCGCGCGAGTCGATCCATCCGTTGCACTTTCTGTTGCCGCCCACAACGGCCTTTGCTCGAGCCATATTCGAATGTTTGCATCGGACGAGATCAAACAAAAGTATTTGCCAGCACTTGCACGAGGCGAAGTGCTCGGCGCATGGGGACTCACGGAGCCATCTGCGGGCTCCGATGCTGGCGGTACTCGTACGACCGCCGTTCGCGATGGTGACAGCTACATTATCAATGGCTCGAAGAATTTTATCACGCATGGTACCGTAGGCGATACGACCATCATCATGGCGGTGACCGATCCTTCGCAGGGTGCTCGCGGAATCTCCGCTTTTGTGCTCGATAAGTCTATGCCAGGATTTCATGCATCGAAAAAAGAGAATAAGGTCGGGATGCGTTGCTCCGATACATCGAGTTTGGTAATGGAGAACGTCCGTGTTCCACGCTCGCATCTTATCGGTAACGAAGGAGAAGGGTTTATCCAGGCTCTGCAAGTTCTTGATGGTGGCCGTATTTCGATCGCTGCCCTTTCCGTTGGTACCGCGCAAGGTGCGTTCGAAGCGGCCATTCAATATGCTCAAGTCCGCGAACAGTTTGGCAAGCCGATCGCGCAACAGCAAGCTACTCAGTTCAAGCTCGCCCAGATGGCGATGAAGATCGATGCCGCACGATTTCTTACCATGAAGGCAGCCTTTCTCCGCGATGCGGGCGAGCCGTTCTCGAAAGCCGCTAGCATTGCCAAGTTGTTTGCCAGCGAGACGGCGGTGGATGTTTCGGAAGAAGCAGTTCAGATCCACGGTGGTTACGGATACATCAAAGAATATCCGGTCGAGAAATTCTGGCGCGATTCCAAGCTTCTAACGATCGGCGAGGGCACCAGCGAAGTTCAGCGCATGGTCATCGCTCGTAAAACGATTGAAGAATATTCTGCCGCATAACATTACTTCGCCGCGGCCGCATAATTAGCGACCACAATTCTTAGTTCATCGGCTGCATTCACGTCGGATAAGACCGAGCGGACCAAGTTCGTGTCAAACGGATCTTCGATTCTAACGACGTACTCTTCGTAGCCTTTTAACAATCTTTCCAGCAGTGCGAGGTCCAGTGACTGCCCGCCAGTCGTTTGCGCGCGTCCGTTGGCGTATATCAACACTTTAATTGGCGCACTACGGAGCAGCGCTTCGATGAGCCCATAATGTCCGGCGGAGATAAACGAGAAGTCCCCGATGAACGCCCACGAGCGTTTCATGCCGGCCAGATATGCCCCAACGATCGTTGGAATACTTCCGCCCATATACAAGGCAGCATGCGCAACATTATACGGTGGTAAAGCCGATAACGTCGAAACACCGGCATCCCCGCAGACAAAATCCACATCAAGCTGCTTGAAGATTTCGAACAGTGGCCGGTAAGGCTCGACCGCCTTCTGATACGCTGGCGGCAGGGATCCCGGCAGGACCGGCATCTCAGGACGTGGCACTCGCTCGCAATCTTCGCCGCGTAATTTTCGAATCAGTACCTCTCGTTGGTACGGCGCGAATAGCGGACACACTAAATGCCGCATAATATCACGCTCGTAAGTCGGAGGAGCAGCTAATTTTTCTTGTCCCACCGGCGCCTCATCTTCGATCGACGCCGAATCGAAGACGAGCGTGAAGGGAAGTTGCATGCGCTCCGATTCACGTACTGCTTCGAACACATCACTGTAGGCGTTCGCCGCAGTAGAGACCTTATACGGTAACTCCGCGCCCTCGATAAGCGGCAGGATCTCGATGATATTATCCGAGTGGCTGCCGCCTTTATCTTCGAAGATGAGGTTCACCATGCCGGCAGTCACGCCACAGGAGAGCGAATCCATTACCGCATTCATCGCTTTCGCGAGCCCATGCGATTTGATGATACACGCCGAGCGCTGACCAGCTAGAGCCGCGCCGTGCGCAACCGCGTAAGCTGCCTCTTCATGGAAGGAGATAGCTTGCGCGTAGGTCGGTGCTTCCAGCCCGACGACCCAGGCCGCGAACGTCTCCGTTGCGCCGTGACCGGGTACATGGGTAGCTACGGTAATTCCGGCATCCCGAAGTGCCAGCGAGAGGACTTGTGCTAATCTCATTGGTGCAAAATTACGGAGCAGCGAATCGCCGCTTTAATTTCTTGCGATTTTGACGATTTTTCGAGGGTGCTTAGCGAGAATTGAGTTGTGTTTTCATGAACGCGGTTCCCAGGGGTTCTGAAAATTTAGATTGTACGGCTTTCAATGAGCGGGTGTGGGCGATGCGCCAACTCGGCCATAACAACCAATGCGCACCTATGCTGGAGTTCCGGCTCCGGGTGTACTGGCGATCTCCGGATCGCCAGCGGCTTAAAGTCGCCGTGCACTGAAGATTCTCACCTTCATTACGGGAATGTAGTATATTCGCACTAACGAAGAGTCCAGTTTTTAAAGACTCACATGGTTGGATGCCGGTTTGATTGAAGCGACATCGAGCCTTTGCCCTGAGCCCTTCGGTCATTGCTTTATGTATTATACTTTGTCTTTCGCTTTATGTGTACAGTTAAAGAACAAACGTCCTGGAAAAGCTTTCTATTTATTGTATCTTTTTTACTCTTGGCTACAGCATCAAAGGCACAAGTTGCCTATAATTTTGCTGCACAACCTGATATAATTCCTGCTTCTACTACTCCACCGACCTTAACGATGGATTGTTTGGCCGCTAATGGGTATGGCCAATGGACATCGTCCAGTGCAACCGGTAAGTCACACTTGTTATCGAACAAGTTGACCACTTCTTCCGCATTTAGTACCATCGGTCAATCGTACGATCAGGCGGGAATATTATCGTCCTCATCCTTCACCTTTAATTCCGGAGATTCCTACCCTTCTTCAGACGCGATAAAAGTGGCTGCTAATCTTAATGGTAATACAAGATATGTATGGATCAATAGTTCATCTCGAAATCTTTTTTACGTAGAGGGTTTCAATTCTGGTGCGAGTGGTATTGATATTAGCTTTTCATCACTACCGAATAGCGCCATCATTGTTCCGAGTACAACTTCAACAAATACCTACTCGCTTGGAGTTGGGGCAACATTAGTTACGGTGGCGGACGAACCTAATCCATTGGATCGATTCGACGTTGCGATCGACGGCTCTTATCTTTATATCGTTTGGGAGCAGGCAACGGGAAGTCCGGCGGTGTATAGTATTTGGGCTACAGTCATTAACCTGAGCAGTGGTGCAGTTGCGGTGGCGCCTACTCTGGTAACAACCCTCTCAGGGCCTGGTTCAACCGGAAGACGCCCCACCGTAGCCGTTGATATTCGTAACAGCGGCTCAGTTGCGCCGTTCGATGTTTGCTATATCGATCAGGTACCTGGAGGGAATGTATATTGGAGGCAATGGAATCCGAGCAGTTCTTCCTTCAATCCAGTAATACCTATTCCGAACAACTTTGGAAGCTCTAATACATGGACAAACCCTCGCCATGCGAGAATTCTCGTAGCCAGCCAAGCTGGAGTAATCCCGTCAACCATGAATCAGCGCGGCGTTTATGTCATCGCAGATTTCAGCGGTCTAAATCTCTTCCTTGATCGGATCATAAACGGAATACCAAATCCTGTCAACGATTATTGTGACGGGCATCTTAATTGTGCACGAAGTGCTAATTCTCCAGTTGAGAATTGCACGTCAGCACCACCAAATACATTCGATGTACTGGACGACCCGCTATGGGCTTTAACCGATCCATACGAGGGGCTTAATTCCAGCAGCGCAACTTCCAGCTTTACAGAGTTCCATTGTCTTTATAGATTAAATCGAACTACTGCAGGATTCGTAATTCTGAATCAACCGCTTATGATCATTCCTGGAAGCAATGCGGGCAACGGATTTTGTGTATCTGGAAACGGTAGCAATGCTTTTTTTCCCGATCCCTCGACGAATAGTAATGGTGTAGCGCAATATTGTGCCGCAGTCAACCAAATGGGAATTCACGTGCATTGGATCAATACCGGAGGAACGGCGCCAACGCATTATTATCGGCGCGATAACCGCGAGATCGATCAGGATATTGAAGAGAATACCCTTTTAACGGATGAATGCGATATTGGAAATACAAGGTCAGGAGTGGGGATTTTATCTCCAACTCTTCGTTCGAACAAACGGCTGACGCTATACTCCGATCCCACATATCAGGATTCCTATTACACAGGATCAAGTAACTTGGTATTTGATAATGGAAGCACATTGTTTATCGGCTCGAGTGCACAAACCGCTGCCGATTTTGTGATGACCGGAGTCTATCGGTTTAATGCGGGTTTGGCATCTTCGAATTCGTGGACAATCAAATTTTTCGGTGACAACTTCTGGCATTATTACGGCCTACACATTCCGACCAATGGTTCTGCTGTACCACATCCGTTTGGTGGTGTGGGTCATTTGGTATTGTCGGGCTCGGGTGAAACGATGGTACCAACTGCCATCGGAGGAGATTATGCGACGTTCCCGAGTGGCTCTCATCCCGTTAGCGTCGATATCTATCCCGGAACATATCTTGAGTTAGGCAAGACGGATTATTCCATCGACCCTCACGGAACATATTACCTGTTGGATATAGTGGCTACCGATGCAGTATTTAATTTGCATTATGGATATCCTGTAAATCCAAACGTAACCCAAACGCAGACGGGTACACAGATGGCCCTCAATGATAATGCAACATTCACCAAGTGTCAGTTTTTGGGAAGTAATGCAATTGGTATAGGTGGCCACGGGTTTTGGACTCCTGGCACACCTGGTAGCGGCACCTTCGATGCGAACTACGATGCTGCTTACGGCTCTGCTGCAAATACTATCGTGACGTTCACATCGTGCTACTTTAAATTGCAAGGACCGAGTTCGGGGTTTTCCTGGCTAACCCTCGATCCTGGATCGGTAAACTATGCACCATCTGCCCTGACTGTCAATAAAGGTTATTTCGATGGTTGGGAAATTAACAGCAACTCTTCTTTCGTATCTCCCTGGTGGCCCATTAAGATTACCGATGTTACTTTCGATAATTTCGGTGGTTTAGGAATATCTCCTCCTTCTGGGGCCATCGCACTGTTCGAGAATAATCCGCCGGCCAATCTCGGTTCCATTTCTCGAAATTACTCGATCTATATCGATCATAATGATTTTATCGGTATTACTACGAATACCCTGTATACCGATGCACTTTTTATTACGGATGCGCCCGATGTTACTACTTCCGGGACACCAGGCACAGATGCCCTTCGTGAAGCGGTCACCGTAACGCATAACAAATTCGAATCGAGCGGCGCGGGATCGACCGAGTGTGCCGAAGCAGCTATTCATTTCCAAGATGCGACTGGAGATATTGGATATAATACGATTTCCGGTTCAAAGTATGCTCGGGGTATATGGACCGAATCGTCGCAGGGAGGATCATCCGACCATACTTGGTCACTCATCTGCAGTAATACTATTTCGGGTTTAACGGGTCATCATAACCCCAGTATTCCGAGTACCATCGAAGCATCGGGGCTTATGACTGATTATTATGTAGGCTACGCAAAACTTAATTCTATTTCCTCATGCATTGTTGGCCATTTGGGTGGCTCCTATGACGGTGGTCATATCGTATCTTCGAGTTATACAAATAACTCTAGTTTCGGTTTCGAAGGTACCTCCAACAGTGCCGTTGATATGGCTGGGGTTCATCATCCCAGCGATCCTTCGATAGATGTTGCTGCATACAATGTGCTTACTGGCAATAATTCTGGAGGAACACAAATAAGTTTATCAGGGATTGCCGATATTTATCTTGGCCTAGAGCCAGCAGGAGCATGGCCATCAAATTCGCCGTATGGTCTTAACAATATTCAAGGGTCACCTGATATATGTGGGTGGAGTAGTCAGAATTTGCTTGACGTTAGCAATAATTATTGGGGTGGAAATTCCTATTATCTTTGTTCAGGAACTTCCGCCTCCGGAGGTTACAATTCAACGGATCCAGGTCCTTCCGGTTTTGTCTGCTCTGACGGGCTGATAGCACATAAAATCTATGAACTCCCTCAATCCATCACTGATTTATCCGATTCCTCATGCGGAAAGCTATTCGCACTTGGTTATGGTTTGGTAGGGGAAGGACCGGCATCAGAGCCTGCTGGTTATGACACACTTAGATACTTCCTCGAGCAATGTCCTTATTGGAATGTAGGCGGACACGGGGGAGAAAATGCCTGGACGGCATTTGGTTATATTGGCGGAGCAGTTTCGGAATGGACTGCCGGTGGGCCCGGCCGTTGGCCTGACTTTCTTGTATGGTTAAAGAAGGTCCTATACCTTAATCCTGATTCCTTATGGTACTGTAATGATGTTGGCGACATGATCACCGCACTTCAGGAAAATCAGTCACAAAAGCTCGCGGTGTGCAAATACATCCTTGGCCACCATCTCTGCTCAGATTTTGAATTCGACGTGCTCTACAATTCCTCCAGCCGCTGGAAACATCAATATTGGCTGGACTCGTTGAAGAAGTATTACCAAATACACAATGACTATGGCAATATTTTTGGTCATTGGCAGGATTCGATCCGAGTCGATACCATAGTGCATCCATACGATTCGACGTATGGCACGATCGACGATTATGGTCTAAGTATTCTTCGCGGTCCGCAATATGGTGCGGTGGGTCCAAGCGCTCCGGTTACTTCTTCGGCGCTTGGTGCTGTCCGAGTGCAAGCTAATCCCTTCGATGGAGAACTGGTTGTAATGATTACAATGAGCAAGGAAGCATTGGTTACGACGGAGTTGCGAGACCTCTTAGGCCGAGCGGTTCCACTGGAACGGTCGCGCTATCGTCTCTTGCAAATGGGTGATAATACGGAGAGCTTCTCGACATCAAATCTTCCATCCGGTACGTATTATCTGCGAGTCTCGACCGATGGAGGCGAAGTAAAGACAGTGAAGGTCGTCAAACAGTAGCCTTACTCCGTAAAGGTGACCATTAAAAATAAAAAAGGCCGGCAATTTGCCGGCCTTTTGTGTTTAGACTTGTTCGCTAATTACGCTCTGTCTGCTACCGGGCGCCACTTGCAATCGACCGGGCCGGTGTATTCGGCCATCGGGCGAATGATGCGGTTGTGAGCGTATTGCTCGAGGATGTGTGCGGCCCAACCGGATACGCGGCTCATTGCGAAGATCGGCGTGTAGAGGTCCAGCGGAATACCCATCAGGTAATAGGTGCTCGCCGAGTAGAAGTCGACGTTCGAGTAGAGCTTCTTCTCCTGGAGAATAAACTCTTCGATCGTCTTGGACATCTGGAACCACTGCATTTCGCCCGTCCGCTTGCCCATCTCTTCGGAGAACTTGCGGAGGTGCGTTGCACGCGGGTCCTCGGTGCGGTAAACGCGATGTCCAAAGCCCATGATCTTTTCTTTGCGTGCGAGCGCATCGGTGATCCACTCTTTCGCTTTGGTCGGCTCGGTGATCTTAAGCAGCATGCGCATCACCTGCTCGTTAGCGCCGCCATGCAGCGGTCCTTTAAGGGCGCCGATTGCACCGGTGACTGCCGAATAAATATCGGAGAGCGTTGCAGCGATGCAGCGCGCCGTGAACGTCGATGCGTTGAACTCGTGGTCCGCATGAAGGATGAGCGCGGAGTCGAACATCTTTACGACTGCTGCATCCTGTTCCTTGCCGAGAAGGAGATAGAGGAAGTTTGCGGCGTGCCCGAGCGAATCCTTAGGCTCGACGAACGGCCGGCCATTACGCGATGCATCGTAATAAGCAACGAGGAGCGGCATCATACCGATCATGCGAATAGCTTTTTCAAGATTTGCCTCGCGCGACATATCTTCGGCCTGCGAATCGTACAGACCTGCCTCGGAAAGCAGCGTGCGAAGTGCCGCCATCGGGTGAATGTTGCGTGGCATGGCTTTGAGGCGCTCCAGTACCTGCTCGGGTACCTTACGGCTCGCTACCAGCTTGGCATTGAATGCCGAAAGCTCGGAGGAGTTCGGAAGCTTACCATAGAGTAACAGGTAGGCCGTCTCTTCAAAGCTGCCTTTGACGAGATCGTGGATATCATAACCGCGATAAGCGAGAATACCACGCTTACCATCGAGAAGACATATTTCGCTGACACCGGCAACGACATCTTCCAGGCCTGCTTTAGCAGGAGCCGAGGTGCCGTTCTTTTTTACATCGGTGGGCGAGGTGGTGATCGAATGCTCTTCTGTAGCCATAGTCGTTTTGGAGGAAATCAGTCGCGAAACGTGTACCGTGAGCATTGTTATCCTGCTCACCGGCTGTCCCGGGCAAAGGTTCAGGGAAACGGGCCTAAATTCAACGAAAACCTTACTTCTGACCCGCCTCTGAAATTTGAGCTTCAAAATCACTTTTTGAAGCCCATTTTTGCGGTGCCCTAAACAGAAAGTCCGAAAAAAAATTCGTTATGCAAGCTCTTTGCCGGAGTTTCAAGAGGGAGAAAACAGGCGTAAAAGTTAAATTAGCATATTCGAGCAGTTAAACTTTTTACCTGGTTCCTTATCGAAGCGTTAGGTGTCTTATCGTCGTATTAGTTGAGTTGCCATTGGAGGCAGCTTTTTCATCTTAGAAATACTAGCAGGAATAGTATGAAACGAGTTACACAACTCACCATGGTGGTCTTTGCCCTTGCGCTTAGCTCGACCCTAAGTTTCGCTCAACGCGGCGGCGGAAGGCTGGATTCTACCCAAATCGATAGCATAATTCATCATTTTCATAACCCGGCGGATAGCGGCGTTCTGCATAGCGGCGGTCGCGATACCCTTATTCGCGGACATCGGGATTCCATTCGCCAGCATGGCGGAAGGGTGGGCGGCGGCGACACCACATTCCGTCACCGGCTGGACAGCATTATTAATTCGCATCGTCATCCCGATACGACGCAGCATCGCGATACCCTGCGCCTACCGCCGGACACCCTTCATCGGCGAGATACAGTGCACCGGATCGATACCACTTTCCGGCATCACCTCGATAGCATTATTCGGTTACACCGGCATCGCGATACGCTTCCGCCACCTCCACCCGATACCAATCGGCACCATGGGCGGCTGGATACCACAATTCGTATCCATCTTGATAGTTTGATCCACCGGTTGCATCACTTCAATTTTGATAGCATTATTCATAGCCACGGAGGCACGACCGGTGGAAACGGCAACCCGACTGGCGGTGGCAATGGTAACCCGACGGGCGGCGGAACGGGTGGTGGTACCGGCGGCGGAACAGGCGGTGGTACCGATACCTCGACCGTAGGGACCGGTGGAACGCACGGTGGTACTGGCGGTACCGGTGGTAATGATACAACAACCGTCGGAACCGGCGGCACTGGGGGCAATACCGGCGGCGGAACAGGCGGTAATACTGGTGGTGGCACAGGTGGCAACACGGGTGGCGGCACAGGTGGCAATACGGGTGGCGGCACGGGTGGCGGCACGGGTGGCGGCACGGGTGGCGGCACGGGTGGTAATACTGGCGGTGGCACCGGCGGTAGTACCGATACGACCAAATTGCCCCCACCTCCTCCGAATGGTCCGGTACTGGGTGGCATTCCGATCCAGATATTGCTCGGACCGAATAATGGTACTCCGATCGGTGGTGGGCTTTTGCCGCCAGATACTACTGGTCATGGCACAGCCCAGCCAGGAAATGGCAATAATCTTTCGGTTAAACCGATCGTACCGAATCCTGTAACGGCGGGAATGCAGGCGACTCTGAACGTTACGCTCGTGCAGCCGGCAGTAGTTCAAGTAAGCGTTGTGGATCAATCGGGTAATACGGTGCTGGTAATGCCGGCAGAACCGATGTTCGCAGGCGCGAATAGTATTGCGATCAATACATCGGGGTTCGGCACCGGAGTTTATATCATTGCCGTCGCTGCTGGTAATGAGATACAGACGACGCGCTTGCTCGTCCAGTGATAGTTCAATAGAATGACGAATGCGGAGGGTGACCGATCATCGGCACCCTCCCATTGTTTTAGAGGATCAAACCGCTACTGTTTGTATGAAATCACTCGTACGAATTTCGCTACTTCTACTCTTCATCACACTGAGTGTGCAATCGTTGCGCGCGCAACGGAGTGTATTATTTAACTTCGATACCAGTTCTTCGGCGATCGAACGCTTATATAGGATCCCCGCGCCCTTCAGCGCGAGCGAAGTTATCGGATATGCGGAGCGCTTCTCTTCGCCGTATAAGGCAACCTATATCGATAGCGTACAGATCGATATGTTCGTTGAAAAGCTCGACACGAATGGAAATAATGCGTTACCGGTCTCCGTCGTACCGGCCTATTTTTTTAACGGCCATAGCTGGCCCTATTGGCCGAATGTCTATGCAAGTCATATTATAGCTACCGATGTGCTATTACCGGAACAAGCAAAGGACTCGGAAGCAGTGTATGCATTTCACATGGGGCATTCAGCGACAGACACCACATTCTTTGTTGCAGTATGCGTACCGGATGTGATCGATACGGTCCATACCAAGGTCTGGCTTCCGGCGACATCCATTACATCAAAAACCGCGTTGCCGGTTGACGAAAATCGAGACCGGGCAAGAATTTTGACCGAGTACAATACGTCGATCTATGACTCCAACTATTATTTGACCGACGTTCCGACCGATCGAGCCGATACATTGTGGACCTATCCTAATTTTGTAATGGTAGCGTACGTCACTACGCCAACGGGAGGAGTTGCTGAACTCTATCCGGCCGAAATGAACGCAATCACATTCTTTGTCGAGCACACCGTGCAAGGTTCTACGGTATTGCATTACATGCTTACGGAAGAATCTCCGGTCCGGATCGATCTCTTCGATGCATCGGGACGACTCGTAATGAATCTGGGCGACGGTTCTTCCGGTACGGGTGAACATGTGGTGCCGGTCTCCACGGCTGGGCTTGTTAGTGGAATGTATTTTGCGAGATTAAAGTCAGGAAATCTGTCCGAAGCGCGACGAGTTATTATTGCGCGTTAGTTTGTAACGGACATTTCGGGTGACGTCAATCGAGTTGAACTTTATCCTTTTACTCCCATGAAGGCTCGCATCCTATCGATCTTTGTAACACTGTCGATCGCAGCGCTAAGTGGTTCGGCTGTCGCTCAATGTATGAATACAGCCGATACGGCGGCGGCGGTCCACCACCCCTTAGGAATGCTGCAGGCGTTCTTAGGGGGCGAGCAGTTCATGGCCCACCATCCGAAGTTAGCGAAGGCGTGGAAATTCCTTAACAATGCAGAATTTCGCTCCGAATTGGAAGCGCCAATGACTTCTGCCGACAAACAAACGATCGAAGCGGCGGTCGTTGATATTAAAAGTAACTTCAAGGCGTTGCGAGAGATGAAGCCTCAGTTTGTGGTGGCAAGAGAAGCACACGATAAAGAGGAAATTTATAGACTCCTTCACACGGTGCGGCCAAATTTGGATCAGATCAGAACGGACCGTCGCACGATCCTCGATCTTCTCGCAAAGTATAAATTCGCAAAAGCCTCCAACTCATCGTCGTTAGCGAAGCCGATCTTTCCCAATCCTGTTCGCGTTGGCGGTGCCCCAGCGACGGTCACGTATCAGTTGAAGAAAAGCGGTCCTGTCACAATAACAGTTACGGATGCTTCCGGAAATATCGTTCAGCAGATATCCAACACTATGGAAACGGAAGGGGAGCACTCGATCACGCTGGGATCTGCAATAACAAAACCGGGATCCTACTACGTAACGATCGAAGCAGACAACATGCGATCTGCGCAAAAACTGGCTGTGGTAGAATAACGACTTAATTCTCGGAAGGCTCTGGCTCGAGTTTTCCTACAACGGGAAAGCTCATCCATACTTCTGTTCCTTTACCGAGTTCGCTTTCGAGGCCAATATCACCGTTCATCATACGGATGTAGCTTCTGGCGAGTGGCAGGCCAAGACCGGTACCCTCATAACGGCGGCTGGGACCGCTGCTCTCTTGCTCGAATTTCCCAAATGCGGAGAGGACGAATTCCGATGACATTCCGATACCGGTATCACTTATTCGTAAGATCGCTCGTTCCTCCGGTTGCCCGCCCCCGCGGACGTGCATTTCCTCTTTGAGTTGGATCCTGATCACACCCGCATTCGTAAACTTGATCGCATTGGTGAGGATCTTCTCGAACGCCTTGACGAAGCGCTCTTTATCGAGTAGGACGATATTATTATCGTTATGGATATCGGTTATTAACTTCAGTCCGCGCTCCATAACGAGTGGCTGAAATAGCTCCGCTTCGGAGCGGACAATATCCGCAAGCAGCGTGGGGTACAGGACGAGATCAGAAGAATTCGCTTCCATAGAAGCGAGTTCGATGATCGATGTCACGGTTGTAAGCAACCGTCTTCCGCTGCGATGAATGCTTCGCGCATATTCCCGTAATTCCGAATTCGGTAAACTATCTTCGAGAAGCGAGCTAAACCCAAGGATCGAATGAAGCGGTGTACGAAGCTCGTGACTGAAGTTCGAAAGGATATTCGATTTCAATCGGCTCGTTTTTTCTGCTTCGGTTTTCGCCGCCAGTAATTCGGCTTCTACTCGCCGACGTTCGGAAATATCGATCAGGAATGCGACCACAACTCTTTCATTGCCGAAGGTAGCTGTTGTTAAGCCGATCGAGATGGGTACATGATAGCCACCCTTATGTAAGATGTCGATCTCGAACGTGTCGCGAATAAGTGTTCCGGCGCGGAAGGAAGCCCACTTCTCGTGGAACACTGGCAAAAATTCATCGGCAATAAAACGCGTAATAGGGAGATACCGAATTTCTTCTTCAGAAAATCCGCCCATCATTTGAGCTGCATGATTGAGGTATGAAATGACCGGTAGTTCGAGTTTACCGTTAACGCCTCCTTTCGCATCCGGAAAAGAAATAATAGCAAGGCCTATTCCTGCAACATCTGCAGCTTCCACGATCGCCCGGGCGTGTGGATCGATCGCGTTCGAATTCAGTCCTGACAACGATGACGTGTCATCGTTGCTGGTATGTAAAAAGTCAAACATAGACAAGGTCTCTATTGGGCAGGAGCCTCTGACAACTACAACTGAACCCGTTTGTTATATGAATTGTCTCGCCAACTATTCATTAGCGAGCCGTTCCCGCTGTTTGCGCATTCTTGCTTTATTACGAAAGAATTCGATAATTGGCGGAAGTGCAGAAAGAACGATGACAATGCCGATCACCAGGTATAAGTAATCGCCGATGTTTTTTACGGACTTCCCGAGGATCAGTCCTAACGCCAGCACACCGAAGACCCACACAATACCACCAATAATATTGAACAACGTAAACTTGCGAATATCCATCTTTGCAGCTCCCGCAACGACCGGTACAAACGTTCGAAGTATGGGTATAAAGCGCGCGAGAACGATGGTTTTGCCACCATGCTTTTCATAAAACGCATGAGTTCGTTCGAGATGCTCGCGTTTAAAGAAGCGTGAATTGGGGCGCTGGTACAGCGTCTCGCCTGCCTTTTTTCCAATATAATAACCGATGGATTCCCCGATGATCGCTGCCAGGGAAAGGGCTAAGGCCAGAGGCAAAAATTGGATCTCGATACGAGAGGAGCCAATGAGAATACCTGCGGTAATGAGAAGAGAATCACCCGGTAAGAAAAACCCGACCAACAGGCCGTTCTCAGCAAAAATGATAGCAGAGAGCAGCAGCGGACCACCCTCTGTAATGAGCCTCTGAAGCCCTTCGGAACTGCCCAGAGTATGGAAGAAATCAAGAATAGAGTGCATTAATGCTGTTAGAAGTACTCGAATTCAAGTCCTATCTAACTGGAAAGTCATGCAACTGAGTCCTTAAGTCACCGATTTTTCACTCAGAATTTAACGCTTAAGCATCTGGCAATCCTGCGACTTATTCGGGCAGTCCGCGACTTATTTATAATTAAACTTTTGCGTGAGTTCTGCCGTCTATCTTGTGTTTAGTTATCGACGTGGCCACTTAAGCCGCCTAAATAAAGCGCCTACAACTTAGTCGTCTCCCTTATGGAACGCAGAACATTTCTTACAAGCGCCGGAGCGCTTGGCCTTCTTAGCTCCTTTGTACCACTCAAAGCCAACAGTGCCTGGTTCGTCAACGGCCATACTTCGCTAACGGGTCGCGGAGAGCCGCTCCAAACGGAGTCGGCCGATCTTTCGCCTTATACCGGCGCCTGGGGTGACACTCAGTTACGTCATCTGCTTCGCCGGGCGATGTTCGGTGTGCCGCAGTCGCAATTCGATGCTGCAAAGGCCCTTGGGTCGATGAATGCAGTCGTCAGTAAATTATTGGAAGCTCAGGACGTGAACAAGGTGCCATTGCCACCGCCTCCAGCATCGTGGGTCAATGGCCTGCCGACCGATCCTAAAGTGTCCGACCCGGGCGGTGCGGTAAATCTCAATCGTTTGTATAATACGCGGATCGTCGAGATCGGGAATTGGTGGTTCGACCTGATGGTCCAGGAGAATTTGTCTATCCGCGAAAAGATGACGTTGCTGTGGACCAATCATTTTGTGACCGGCTCCCTCACCGTGCAGCATCCTGGCTACATGTACACGTACTTGCAGACGTGCCGCCAATATGCGCTCGGGAATTTCAAGAATTTTGCTTATGCGATCTCCATCGATCCGGCGATGCTGATCTATCTTAATGGGAATCAGAATTACATCGTTGGCACGAAGAGCTACGCGAACGAGAACTATGCGCGAGAGTTGATGGAGCTGTTTACGCTCGGCATTCTCGATCCTAAGACCGGTCTTCCGAATTATACCGAAACGGATATTCAGAATTCCGCTCGTGCACTTACCGGTTGGAAGCCAACGGTAAAAGCACCGTTCATTGGGTGGCTGCAGAATGGCGTTAATACCAATCCTGATACCGGGACGGTGCCACAAAATGAGCACGACACTGGTACGAAGACCTTCCTGGGCCAAACAGGCAATTGGGGATTACAGGATATTCTCAATATTATCTTCCAACAGGGAACACCTCCGGGATATACCTCTGCCTATTTTGTGTGCCAGAAATTATACGAGGAGTTCGTGTACTACATTCCGAACCCGAGTGTGGTTGACGCCATGGCGCAACTCATGCTCGCGAATAACTTCGAGATAGCACCGGTGATGCAGGCGCTCCTTACCAGCGCGCATTTCTACGATCCGAATGTGATCGGCGCACAGCTAAAGAGTCCGGCAATGTACGCGGGAAGCTTGGTGCGAGAGTTCGGTCTGACATATCCTGCATTCGATCCGACCGATCCGCCGATCAAAAGCACGGACCCCAACACTCATTACAATACGTATACCGATACCAATCCAACGCTCACCCTCATAACGCAGGTGATAATGGCCAATGCCGGTGGGCAGCAGCTATTGAATCCGCCGAATGTTAAAGGATGGCCAGGCGGACATAATTGGATCTCGACTGGGACGTTCCAGGCCCGCGAATCGGAAAGCTATATCGCCCTCAACAATGGATATGTAAATACGAAGTCGAATATCAATCTGGCATTTAATGCAGATATGTATGCTCGGCAAATTCAAAATGCAGCGGGCCTTAGTTCACAAGCGCTCAGTCAGGCGCTCGAGGATCTATCGCTCGCGTTTACGTTGGGACCGTTAGAGGCCGGTGATCTGCAGAAGGATATCTCTGCAACCTATCCCGATCCGAATTACAAATACGATCCGACCGATGTAAAGGGGTTTGCGGTCTATCTCACCAGTTTGCCAGAATTTCAATTGTACTAAGGAGTGGAAATGAAACGTCGCGATTTTCTTAAGAATGGACTAAAGATCGGAGTCGCCGCCAATGCATTACCGGTCATGCTCGGTGGAATGCCGGTGCGTGCACTCGGACGTTCGCCGCTTCGTAGTGCGCTCGAGTCATCGCTTAGCTCTAATAATAATGCGCTGGTGATCATCCAGCTACAAGGTGGTAATGACGGTCTGAATTGCCTCGTGCCGTTTGGCGATCCCAATTACGCCGCACTTCGGCCGACCTTGGGGCTTTCCAGCTCGTCGCTTACCGCGCCCTTGCCCGATCACAACACTCTGGCCTTTCACAGTGGCATGGATGGTTTCCTGCAACTCTATTCGGCCGGCAAAATGGCGATCCTACAAAATGTAGGATATTCCAATCCGAGTCTTTCCCATTTTCGTGGGACGGATATTTGGAATACCGCTACCGACAGCAATGTTTTCGCATCGACGGGCTGGATCGGAAGATTACTGCTCGAGCAGAATCCAGGCTTCCCGCAAACGCTTCCACCACAGCCGTTGGCGCTTCAGTTCGGAAGCGGGCTTAGCAATCTCTTTCTATCGAAGAATGGCGGAATGGGTATAGCGATCTCGCGCGTGCCATCCCCAGGGGACTTACGAACGAGCCTTCATAACTATGACGCTATTCCGCAAAATCCGACCACGCAATACAATGAATTGGCGTACGTAAGGATCATTCAGGAAGAGACGGAAGTCTATACGAAGAATATTATCCAGCGCAATGTTACGACGAACAAAGTAACCTATCCGACGAGCAACCTCGCAACACAACTCGCATCGATCGCGCAGCTTATTGCCAGTGGATTCCAGACGAAGATCTATCTTGTCACGCAGGGAAGTTATGATACGCATTCGAACGAGCTCAATGCTCAAGGTCAGTTGCTGACCGATCTTTCCGCCGCTGTTGCTGCATTCCAGCAGGATATTGAAGCATTCGGCGTTGCAGATCAGGTTGCGATCATGACCTATTCCGAATTTGGTCGCCGGCCGAAAGAGAATGGCTCAGGTACCGATCACGGTACAGCCGCACCACACTTTGTCATTGGCACACAGGTCAAAGGAATGGTATATGGTAACGATCCGAAGCTTGATGCTGCTACACTCACTGCGGGCGGGGGTAACCTTATCTTCGATCCCCAGCACGATTTCCGTAACGTGTATGCGACCGTGATGAATGAGTGGCTGCTTGCGGGAGGCTCGCAAAATACTGCTGACATTCATAGTGTTTTGACGTCCGACCCGAATGGTACATACTCTGCAAACTCGACGTGGCAGTCGCTCGGAATATTCAAATCATCGTCGCAGCAATATGTCGGATCGGATCCGGAAGCGATGGGACTCATGCTCTTGCAGAATTATCCCAACCCTGCTTCCAGCCAGACACAAATTCAGTATACGCTGGATCAACCCGGGACCGTTGAGCTTGGCATTTATACGACGAGTGGCGCAGAACTGATGCGCGTCGTCGACGGACGTCAGTCAGCGGGTCCTCACACCGTATCCTTCAATGTGAACAGTCTTCCGAGCGGTTCGTATATTTATCGCTTAAAGACCATCTCTCAAACGGTCGCGCGGCAAATGATCGTCGAGCGCTAAGAGTTAATGTCGTTGAGAAGTGAATAAGCCGGCGACAGTAGTTCGCCGGCTTATTATTTACCAAAACTTCCAGGCCGGTTTGGGCTTGAGCTTTCGAATAAGGGAGTCCCTCGTCGTTCGATACGTGAATGCGACTTTGCCGTTGATAAGAATGACGGGGATCTTATCCCAATAGAGATCCCAATACTCGTCGCCCGGACGAATCTTCACAATATCGAGATCGAAATCGGCATAGTCTTGCGCTGATTCGATCTCTGCAAAGGCTTCGTCACACAGCGAACAGCCGTCTTCTTTCGTGATAAACTGGACCAGTGGCTTCTTCATCGAGTGGAGATTCGGTATGGAATCGTTTCTGTCCCGCTGGACGGCATAAAAAACACTGTTACCGGTAAGCCGTTCGTTAAATTGAACGGGACCGACGTTTTTACAGCGGTCCCATTCGAAATGGGAATCGAATACGAACCAACGGGCGCATCCCATTCCACCACATCTCTTTGCTTCAGGTTAAATGTCTTGCCCGCAAAGGTAAATTGTGCGTTATAATCAGCTGAGGTATTGACAAAACGCACTCTTCCCATGCTGCTTTGGTCGGGCGGAGCGACCGTGTCATTTAGTTCAAGAAGAGTAATGCCAAGATTATTGCTGTCATGCGGGATCGTATCGATCGCGATATAGGTCGATCGCTCGTTCGCAGAGTGCGTTCTCTTGAAATGATACAGCAGGTGTCCGGTAGTATCATTGACGGATGAGGTATTCGAGAACCAGAAATCGGCGGTCGCATGGAAATCCGTACTGAACGGAATATAATTGCCAACGGAATCCGGGGCAAGATTTAATAGGCCGCCCCCGGATGGAATATTATTTCGAGGTCCTTGATCGTACGAGCCTTTAACGAGCAAACTCAAACTTGGAATATGAGTCGAGTTTACGACGCGAACGCCAAACGTCTCGATGACCTTGCTAAAACCGCGTGGCGATTCTTGTGCATCTTCCAAGAGTACGATCGAGACCGGTGGCTCGTCGCCGACCGGCTTTGTTTCGCCTCGGACCACGATCGTAAAAAGTAACCCTCCGGTATTAAAAGAGTAGGGTACTTTCAGGATATTATCCTGAGACAGCGTATCGTTGGTTGGTGTAATGAGCAACCCCTGCGGGCTTTTGATCTGGACGTAATCATTGGCGGATAACCCAGTACCATTGCCGCCGCCCGTATTATCCGAGATAGTACCATAGGACATTCTCAGATCGGGTCTTGGAGTTGCGCTGTCCGAGAAAAATACGTCGATTCCGGAATTGCTTTGATCCGTCCCGATGTCCGGCACTGCGTCGATAAAGCGCGCGTAGGATGCTTTAAGATCGGCACTTCGCAAATTATCATTCAGGTACATCACTCGAGGCGCCTGCGTCGGTGTACCCCGTACTTTGCCGTAATAGATCAACGTCTGCGGATGATTGAATAAGACGTAATCCGATTTTACGATGGAATCTCCGGGTTCACCCGGGATCGAACTCGGCACCACAGCAACGATACGATGTGCGCCGGCCCGTAACTTCGTCCCGTCCGCGCGATAGGAATCGCGTTCTCCAAATCCGCGCGTGGGGCCCGGCACATAGTTGTTAATGAGGTCGTAGTAGGCGCTATCGAATAGTTTACCGTCGATATAGACCAGCACGACCGGCGCATTACTGACAGCATTCAGGATGCGAACGCTGGCGAAGGATTCGGATGGAAGGCTCTCGCAGTAGGGCTGACATCCTTGCGCAGCAAAAGCAAGGGCAATAATAGCCAGGGCAACAAATAGTGGCTTTTGAATCATAACTGCAGGAATCCTTCCAAAAGAGAACTACTATTAAGAACTACTGTAAGTAACTGCTACTAAAAAACACCCTCGATCCCCGATTGTTACGGATAATCGGGAGAATATTCCGGGCGAAGGCCGTTTGAATACGACCCCTGTGGGGAATCATGATTAATACGGGTTCGTGCCCGATTCATTCATCCTTTTAAGTGAGTTCATTTTAACGGCGCGATTCGCCACTCACCATCGGTTGCTAGAGCATAGTGTCTAAATACTACTTTATAAGCGACGTCCATTTAGGATACGGACCGCGCGAGGAAGACCGCCAGCGAGAAAACCGCCTTGTACGCCTGCTCGATGATATCATCGAGCAAGGGAAAGCCGGAGCGTTGGGCGGTGTTTTCATTGTAGGCGATCTGTTCGATTCCTGGTTCGAGTTTTCCTCCGTTATTCCCCGGCGGCACGTACGGACCATTGCTGCACTTGCCCGCATTGCCGAGCTGGCTCCGGTCGAATACATCATGGGCAACCACGATTTTGGCCACAAGGATTACTTTCAGAAAGAGCTTTCTATTCCGGTGCACGGTACGGATATCGTCCGCGAGTTGAATGGTAAAAGAATCTTCATCGCTCACGGCGATGGGAAAGCAGCAAACGATACCGGATATCTTGTCCTGAGAAGCGTTTTTCGCAATCCTTTTTTGCAATCGCTCTATCGTATGGTCCATCCCGATCTCGGCATCCGCTTTGCCGAATGGATATCGGGACGATCGCGACTTTATACCGACGCGAGAGACGTCAAACGGGGCGCGCGCAAGCCGGATGGACTACATGTGTTTGCAGAAAAGGTCCTCGAGCGCGGTGATGCTGAAATTGTTGTCATGGGACATCGGCATGAAGCGAAGATCGTAACATTCGAAAACGGGATCTATATTAATTTAGGCGACTGGATCCGCGCCTATACATACGGCGTCTTTGACGAGAGCGGTTTTCGGCTCGAGAAGGCGCCATCATAATACAAGCACACGATGCCACGACACTGGTGGGTGGAAAAAGGCGAGGAAATGGCTCATGAGGGCTATGAAATTCTTTTTCCGAAGAAACCCGGCCGCGAACGCCAACGACGAGGACTAAAGCGTTGGCAAAAAATTCTTAGCGTTTTCGCTATTGTCTTTATAGGAGTTTTCGTCTGGTTATGGATCGCGGTTGCGCGAGGACTGCCAACGCTCGATCAACTTGAGAATCCTCATCCCGAAGTTGCTACACAGCTAATTAGCGCCGATGGCGAGCGGCTCGATCAGTATTTTATTAAGAATCGCACGACGGTCACCTTGCAAAACGTCCCACGGGACGTAATTGCGGCTCTTATCTCAACCGAAGACCGTGATTTTTACAAACACTGGGGAATAAATCTCTGGGGAAACATTCGCGCGGCATGGACCGACCTGGTAACATTGTCGCCACGTCAGGGTGCGAGCACGATCACACAACAGCTTGCAAGAAATCTTTATCTCTCCCAGGAAAAGAGTGTCATGCGTAAGCTGCGCGAAATGGTCTCGGCGGTGCAGATCGAACGCACGCACACGAAGAACGAGATACTGGAAATGTATCTTAATGTCGCCTATTTTGGTCGCGGAGCATACGGTATCGAATCGGCAAGTCAGGTCTATTTTGGCCGGGATGTTAACCAGCTTACGACCGATCAGGCCGCATACCTGATTGGTATTCTTAAAGGGCCGGAAAATTACGATCCCGATGAGAATTACGATCATGCGATCGCACGGCGCAACCTCGTGCTCGATAATATGGTCGAAACGAAATACTTAAGCCGCGAGCAGGCCGACGAATACAAGGCGCTCCCCATTCGGGTGCAGGCTCTGAAAGGCTATCAGGGAATAGCGCCTCACTTCGTGGAGATGATCCGGCAGGAGCTTTCGCATAAACCGGAGTTGCAAGGTTACGATCTGTATCGCGATGGCCTCGTCGTCTATACGACGCTTAATGCAACCATGCAGCGAGCCGCGAATCGAGCGGTCGAACAACATATTACCGATTATCAGAAGAACGTTGTCGATAAGCGTTGGAATTGGGGCGCACATAAGGGCTTGCTGGATTCGCTTGTTACCAAAGCGGTCCATTCGAACCAGGATTATCGGATCGCACAAAGCGCAGCGGATAAGCGTCGTGTCGAATCTCAGCTTCGTTCGAATAAGCAATTTGTCGATAGTGTCAAAGCTGCGGCTATTCGTTTGCAATGTGGTTTTGTGTGTCTCGATCAGACGACAGGCCAGATCCTTGCAATGGTCGGCAGTTCGAATTTCCGCGAAGCGAGGTACGGATTGAACCACGTTACGCAGATCGTGCGTCAGCCGGGTTCAGCATTTAAGCCGATCATTTATGCATCGTGCTTCGAAAAAGGCGCAACACCGGAGACGGTTGTATCGAACGAGCCGATCTCTATTCCGGATGGCGATCATATTTGGTCGCCGGGAAATTTTGAAGGTGAAGCAGCCGGCGGTATGCGGACGATCCGTACGGCACTGCAATATTCGGTTAACTTGTGCGCGGTACACGCGATCTTGGAATTAACGACGGTGCACGACGTCGTGCGTATGGCGAAGCGGTTAGGTATCAAATCGAATATACCGCCATATCCTTCCATCGCTCTTGGTACTGCAGAAGTAAGTCCACTCGAGCTAACGAGTGCATATAGCACGTTCGCCAATGAAGGTGTGCGCGCGACTCCGTATGCGGTCATGCGTGTAGAAGACCGTAACGGCAAGATCATTTATAAAGCACATCCCGAGTTTGACAACGTGCTCGAGCCTCGTATCTGCCACATGATGACATCGGCGCTTTCCGATGTAGTCAATGGTGGTACCGCGACGCGTATTCGTTCGTTAGGATTTCACTTCCCGGCTGCCGGTAAAACAGGTACGACGCAAGGATTTACTGACGCATGGTTCGTTGGTTACACGCCGCATTTTACCGCGGGCGTGTGGGTAGGGTTCGACGATAAACGGATCGGCTTTACGGGTGCGGATGGCCAGGGTGGGCGTGCTGCTGCTCCCGTATGGGGCTACTTTATGAAGTATGTTTATGAAGAACTGCGTCCGCAGATCGAATACTTTACGACCAGCTATTCGAATGTCGCGTCGCCGGAGTTTCCTAATCAGGTGCATGATGATTCCGATGGGGCACCACCAGATATTCAGTTGAACCCGTTACCGAATTCGCCGAATCACACGCCGAATCCTGGCGCTCCTCAGCCGGGTAGTCCGCTCAAGCCGACGAACGGACCCATCGGAGAAGGGGATACGGACATTGAGGATATTCGCTCTATCGGGCAAATGCGGCCTCATCCGCGGACCAGTATGGCAACCGATTCCTCATCGAATAGAATAATTGGTCCGAAATTGCCGCAGGCAATGATCTCAACGCACGCGAATGCGGATAGTGAGAGTGCGGCACGAGCGAAAGAGCATTGAACGAATGAAGCGTCTTCACCTCGTTATTTCCGGTCGCGTTCAGGGCGTTGGGTTTCGGTACTTTTGCTATGAAGAAGCTCAACGATTGGGACTAACCGGATACGCTCGCAATCGACCTGATGGAACGGTCGAAGCAGAAGTTCAGGGCGAAGAAGAAGCGCTTCATGCCTTTAAGAAGGCAGTAGAAAAAGGGCCAAGAGCCGCGCGAGTGTCCGAAATTCAGAATAACGAGATAGAAGTGCAAACGAACGAGAAGGCTTTCTCCATTAGCTGATCTCGATCGAGCTGATCCCAATCGACTAAAAGTATTTTCCTAATACAGTCGCGAGCATTGCTTTCCAGGTATTCCAATCGTGACCATACTCCTCACCCCAAAGGTCGACCCAATTTTTTATTTCTTTCCGTCCCATGAGTTCGCCCAGGGCCCAACTTGCGTTAGGATCTTCGCCCGCCCCCTTGCCGCTTAACAGATAGACTTTTTCCTTTTGGCGAAGGCTATTGAGAACGGGACCGGTCAAGTTGGGCAGGTAATCCATCGGTGAATTGAAATAGACGTCATCGTCATAATAGCCGTTTGTGTACGCCTTCAGATCGTAGATGCCGGACAAACCGATCGTTCCTTGAAACAGGTCGGGGCGTCGAAGGAAAGTATTGACGGCATGCAACGCCCCGAATGCTACGCCACCTGTAAAGATCGTGGGATGGGAGCTTCGCATGTTACGTGCGATGAATGGAACGACCTCTTCGGAGATGTAACGATTGTATTGCTGATGGCGAATAGACCGCTGGCGAGGCGGAACATCCTGATTGAACCAGCTCTCGGAATTAACAGATGAGACGGTAATGACTTTAATGCGTCCTGCTGCGAGGAATGGGTCGATCGACTCAATGAGTCCAGATCGCTCATATTCCAGATGGTCGTCGCCGGGAGGGAATAGTAGCAATGCTGGACCGTAATGGCCATAGACGACCAAATCCATCCGCTTACCCAGCACCATGCTTTCCCAGCCATCCGTGAAACGGTCCATGGCTGCAAAGATACAACAGGGCCGATAGCCGGCCCTGTTGTTCCTACCTTTTATGCAAAAACACTTCTACTTGTTAATGCTCGACAGTAAAACGAGTGCGTAGCGATTCACCATTGGACGTGACCTGTAAAAAATAGTCACCGTTGTGGAGAGAACTGGCGTCGAGGGAAAACTCATGCTCGCCAGCGCTTACCATACCGATGAATTGGCAAAGGACCGAATGCCCTGACACATCGAATACTTCGAGCACACCATCCGAAAGATAGTTTGAATTCAGATGCACAGTCACAATTCCGTGTGAGGGGTTTGGCATCATGGAGAGACTGACACGAGGTGTCGAGTTACCGGTCTGTACTGACGCATGAGCTTGAGCCATGCCTTGTAAGATAACGATGACAGGTGAATTGTCCGAGGTATTAAGATTCAAAATAGCAGTCGCTTGTCCCGCTGTTACCGGTTGAAACGTTAAATGCAGTGTGATCGAATCGCCGGCATTCAATGTAGTGGAGCTAAATGCATCGGTGTTGAATTCTGCAGCATTGGCACCAGTGATACTTAACGAGTTGATCGTAATCGGTGCCTGGCCGGTATTCTTTACTCCCAACGAGAGAATAGAATCCATACCGACTGTAACAGAGCCAAAATCAAGCGATGAGTGCGCAATCGTCAGAACTCCCTTCGCGGTCGGAACCGTGCTGTAACTCCATAACGAAGTGCTATAAGCAAAATTCTGATCGGCGCCTCCACCAATGAATACAGCATGACCGATAACGGCGGCAGAAGGCCAACCATATCCGAGCTTATAAGGAAATCCTTGGAGCGAGGCGGACCAGGTATCAGTAGTTGGATTGTACGAATAAAAGTCAGAATAGGTCTTGCTGTAATTTGCTTCACCCAGTCCAACGTATCCTAACGTATCGATCGAGAATCCCACACCAGCCTCGCGAGCGATACCTGGGAACGGTGCGATGACGTCCCATGAATCGGTGGAAGGATCGTAGGAGAACGCATCGGTAAGTTCAGTCGGCGAGCCTCCTCCAACCATATATCCCTTAGAGCCAATAGAAAAAGCCATCGGGAATCCGACAGGGCCATTAGGAAGACTGGCCTTTGGTGTCCATTTATCAAGAGTCGGATCGTATTCCCACAAGTCACCAAGATAATGATACGCCGAGTCAACGCCGGCACCAACGTATGCTTTGCCATTGACTACGAAGACCATTGCACCATCGCGGGAAGGGCCTGGGAGGTTTGCTTTACGAGTCCATTTATCGGTAGAGGGATCATATTCCCACAGATCGTTCGTCACGGTAGGCTGTCCGCCGTCTATGGTATCGGATTGACCGGTGGCTACATATCCTTTGGAGCCGATCGAAAAGCTAACGGCCCAGGCGCGATAGCGCTTTGTGGTCGGAATAGAAGCTTTCGGAGTCCATTGGTTTGTTGCAGGATCGTATTCTTCAAATGCGGTCGATAGAATGAATCCGCCGCCGAAATACAGTTTCGAGCCAATGCTGAACTCACAGGCAGCATCTCTTCCTGGCCCCGGAATCGCAGCTTTTTTTGCCCATTGACCAACGCTTGGAGATGCGGTAAACGAATTAATTGCGAGCACGACCAACAAGGATAGGACTGCAAATTTTAAATTGTATCGATTATTCATGAGAGTGATTGAGGTTGATGAAAACAAAGGAAAACAGCGGTGTGTGTTAGACACCAAAGACAACCCCACAAGTACACATGAACGCCCGAAAGGTCGCGCTACTTTCCGAAGAAAAGAAATTCGCGATAGACCGAATCGCGATTGCGGATGTAGATCACGACATCGGTCGGCTGGCGCCTTGCATCCGTGCTTTCAATGGTGAGATGCATGTTGGTGTCCCTCGTCCCGGTATGAAGAAAGAGTTCTGCCGGTTCACGCTTCACCCCACGGATCGTATCACGCTTTAACGGTACACCACCCATATTACGGAGCGTGACAAATAATACTTCATTGGCTGCCGGCTTAAAGCTGATCGTTTGACGGTTCGAATCCACTCGTGCGACGGTGTGATCGCGATCCCAAAAGCTCGATCGCTCCATGAACATCGTATCTCTGGCACCGAGCGCGGGTATCTCTTTTACCTTATCAACGAGGCGTGCGGGGCCATGCCCGCAGGAGGCAATAAATATCAGGGACAGGATGGGTAAACTGGCGTGGATGCGTTTCATGCTTCAAAAATACGAATACTTCTCACCGGACAATAATAGCACTCATCTGGGGTATTAATGCGAATTAACGAGATAGTTAGTGATTTTTGGTCACTTGTGTAGTAGATTTGCGTTAGAAGAGTACGGGGAAAAATGACTGCTTATCCCCACGCTTCTTCACCGGGACTTATAAAAGCGTGAATTAACCATGAGCATTCGCTACCGCCTATGAAACCGGCCCATCTTCGAGCTAACGCGCTCGGCATCCTTCTCTTCATCACGTCATCGAGTTTACTGATCGGCTGCTATACGCAGTTCTCCGGAAATCAGGGAGATTATTATGGCTATACTGGCCACGTTCATAAAGCTCCCCGACCGGTACATTCGGATACGATAGTGGAGCGTCCGGCGCAAGCGCCGCCCGCAAGCCAAATGACGGCTAAATATGATACCGTCGTAAAAGGCGATACCATTTTTATCGACGAACATCCCAAAGCACAGCTTGCTCCAGCTGCCGAGGATGGTTCTACGACGATCATCAATAATTACTACGATGACTCGTGGAATTATCCATCGTATTGGGATTACTACTGGCATCCACATCATCATGCCGTAATTTCGATCTAAGTTGGTTATCCATGGTGGGGTTATCACTCCTGGTATAGCCCCTGGTATGCCTATTATCCCGATTGGTATTATCCCTATTATGGGGCAGGCTATTGTGGCGGTTATTATGCTGGGTTCTATCCACCGGTCTATGATTGCTACGCGCCGTTCTATTCCTATTATGGTCCGGGATATTATTATCCGTACTACGGCTACAATCCCAATTGGGGATACCATCGGTTTGATGATGATCGATTCCGCGGCAATACGCTGCAAATTCCACACACGGGTCGTTTAGGTGGAGAGTCGCGTTCGGTAATGACCTCACTGCCGGGGCAGCACTCGACGATCGGCGTAAACTCCCTGGGGCCGAATAACGCTTCGATCGCAGCAAATGGTGGCCGAACGATAAACCCAACTATTGCACGTACGAGCGCACCCGCTAACAACACCCCCGTTAATGTTTCTACAGAATCTATGACTGGTGATCGTAATGCACCAGTGCATGTAGTTGCACCGAGCGTTGGTGGCTCGATCACGCATGAAGAGGCGGCGGTCACTACTTCGAACGACAGATCTGGCGGTGCCTCCAGTTTTCCTTCTCATCCGGTGATCATTCGCCGTTCCGCCGGTGAAGTAGTATCCACCACAACAACGATGCGTGATATGTCGGGTAAGCAACGTGTAGTGGTTGTTCGTCGCTCGGCACAAGGTAATGCAGGTTCGGCTGCGGTATCGCGCAGTTATGGTCCGGCCGGACGCAACTACAATTACGGCGGCAATGGGTACAGCGGTGGACGCGCGTATGGTCGCGCTGGCTCTTATTCCGGTGCCTCACGCTCCTCTGGCGGAGCATCGTATGGAGGTGGCTCCTCTTCTCCTCGCTCTTCCAATTCTGGTGGAAGTTCAAGCTCCGGCGGAGCCTCAGGCCGCAGTGGCGGGGGTGAACGGAGTTCGTCCAGCGGAGGTCATTCTCGCGAAGGCGGAAACGCCCGTTAATAATTGATATAGAAAAAGAGGCACACGGTAACGTGTGCTTCTCTCTCAATGTGGTTGCTCTAAAAAGCCATTCACAATTATGACTCGCTCAAAAGTTTTCTTTTCGCTTTTCGCGATCCTTCTTAGTGCGCTGCCATCCGTAGCCACGGCTCAATTTAGCGAAGGTCTGTTATTGTCAACGGACCCTCTTCCGAGCGGCGCCCGTGGGTTGGCGATGGATGGAAGTCTTATTTCTGCAGCAGATGGTATCAGTGCGCTCGACTTTAACCCCGCGGCGCTGGCTCCGCTCGCTTCACAGGAATTTTCGTTCTCGCTTTTTAATCGCACACACGGATCGACCGCAGATTTTTTAGGATCCTCCAGTACCAGCTCGATCAACTCCACTTCCTTCTCCGGGATCGGTCTAGCAACGCCATTCAGCACGACGCGTGGGCATTTTGCGATGGGCGTGTCGTTCGATCGCGTTCGAGATTATGATGGGACGTACTCCTTTAAGGCGGTCAACCCAAACTCGTCGTTTTTTAATACACAAAACTTTCTCGATTATCAACATGCACAAGGCGGCGCTACTTCGACCGGTAATCGTGCGTATCTGGAATCGAATAATCTTGCCTATGCTATCGGCTTAACGTATGGTGTGCCGGATTCCGGCGCTTTTACGCTTTCGACGCCATTTAAGGGCGGGCTCCAGCAATTGGGGACGCTGACGACCGAAGGTGGACTCAACGCTATTCGAATTGGCGGCGGTATCGATATCGCAGAAGGTGTTTCTGCTGGTGCGACCATTAATATTCTCTTCGGCTCGTACGATAACACATTCCAATACACGGAAACAGATGTCAACGGTATTTTCGCGAATGATACGAACGTCTATCCACCGGCGCATTTCCAGACTGCGACCATCACCGATAGCTACCACCAGGATCAAAGTGGTGCAAGCCTGAAATTGGGCTTGTTGGTCAACCGCGAAATATTTCGTTTTGGGTTGACGATCGAGACGCCACAGGCACTGCATATCAACGAAAGTTGGAGCAGGACCGGCGTAGCACAATTTGGCGGTTCGTATCCTCAGATACTTTCTACGGATAACACCACTGGTGCATTTACGGGAGCGGATGAATACGATGTTATCACTCCTATGCGATTTGGGGCTGGCGCTTCCGTTCATGTGGCAGGGCTAACCGGCGCTCTTAGCGTCAGCTATGCTGATCTCTCACAGCTCCGATTCAACAACAGCAGCTTCGATATGACTCACGAGAATGATCTCGCCCGCGACTCGTTACGCGGTGTGCTCTCGTGGAATTTAGGTGCGGAGTATGTTTTTCCGCTTTTAGGTCTTAGCGTTCGAGCAGGATATGGAGTCGAGCCATCTCCGTACAAGAACGATCCGTCGTCCTATAATACGAAGACGATGTCCGCCGGACTTGGAATTTTGCTTTCGAAATCGATCCTTCTCGAGGGTTCCTGGCGCCGCTCGAGCTACCACACATTCCACACGATCTATAACGACCTGACACCAGAAGGGTCAACTATAAGTGCCGGTATCTCCGATGATGCTGTTAACCGCGATGATGTGGCGGTGACGTTTAATTATCGGTTCTAAAAATTCAGCTATTACGCCGCTACAGCCACTTCCTCGAATATGCGTTCGTCGAAGACGATCTGTTTGGCTAATTCGCGTCCGCGCTCGTCGATCTTATGGAGCGGCATGATCTTCGCCGCGTGTACGATCGCCATGTCGAGTCCTGCTTCGATGGCGTAATGCAGAAATACGGAGTTCAGCACATGACGCGAGTGAGGGTTGAGTCCGAACGAAATGTTGGAGACGCCGAGAATTGTCTTGCACTTCGGATGAGCCTGTTTGATCATGCGAATTGCTTCTATCGTTTCGATGCCGGCTTTGCGAAATTCTTCGTCACCTGAACCAAGTGTGAACGTAAGTGTATCGAAGACGAGGTCTTCTTCTCGCATTCCATATTTGTTGACCGAGAGATCGATAATACGTTCGGCGATCTGAAATTTCTTTTCGCGAGTCTTGGCCATTCCGTCTTCATCGATGGTAAGAGCGATGACGGCCGCACCGTACTTTTTGCATAACGGTAGAACGTGCGCCATCCTCTCCTCGCCATCTTCCATGTTAATGGAGTTGACGATCGCACGACCTGCGTAATGCTTAAGCGCCTCTTCGATGACCTGATATTCCGTGGAGTCGATAACGAGCGGCACTGTTACGGCGGTATTCATGCGAGTGATCACCTCGTGCATATCGCGTACTTCATCGCGGCCGACGTAGGCTACGCAGAGGTCCAGCATGTGGGCACCTTCCTTGACCTGCTCCTTCGCCATTGAAACGGCAGTATCCCATTCTTCAGCGAGTAATAGCTCGCGGAATTTCTTCGAGCCATTCGTATTGCACCGTTCGCCAACGATAACGGGTGCTGGCTCCACGTGCATCGGTACGGAGGAGTAGATGGAGGCTGCGGAAGGAGTCCACTCGAACGTTCGCTGCTTCGGCGATACCGTGCTTGCTAAACTTGCGAGCCGGCCAATATGCTCTTTTGTTGTCCCACAGCATCCGCCAACGACCGATACGCCGAGATCGGCAATGAAATGCTTCATGTGGCGTTCCAGCTCTTCCGGCGTCAGATGGTAATGTGCTACGCCCCCGATGTTTTCGGGCAAACCGGCATTGGGCATACAAAAGACCGGGAGCGGAGAAGTTTGCGTCAGATAGCGCACGTTCTCTTCCATTTCTTTTGGCCCGGTCGCGCAGTTCATTCCGATCATGGAAATGATATCGTATGGCTCGAGCGCCGTAAGCGCTGCACCGATCTCGGTACCCATGAGCATCGTCCCCATTGTTTCGATCGTGACAGAGGTAATGACCGGAATACGCACTCGCTTATCGCGGAATAGGTCTTGCGCTGCTGCAAGTGCAGCCTTGATCTGTAGTAGGTCCTGACAGGTCTCGATGATAAAGAGATCGGCGCCGCCATCGAGCAAGCCGGCCATTTGCTCGTAATAAGAGTTATGCATCGCATCGAACGTAATATGTCCGAGCGAAGGTAATTTCGTGGTGGGTCCGATGGAGCCTGCTACAAAGCGCGGTTTTTCTTTCGTCGAAAATTCTTTCGCCATGCGTTTAGCAATAGCGGCGCCTTCCTTCGAAAGTTCATACGCGAGCGATTCAATACCATATTCTGCGAGCACAATGGAGGACGAGCCAAAGGTGTCGGTCTCGATAATGTCAGCACCAGCCGAAAGGTAGTCGGAGTGTACTCGTTCGACCGCCGATGGCTTTGAACGAATGAGATACTCATTACAGCCAGCGAGGTGCTCTCCACCAAAATCATCGGGTGTCAGGTTTTGCGTCTGAAGGTTGGTGCCAGTCGCCCCGTCAAACACCAGCACGCGCTCTCGAATAATATTCTGAAGGTCCATCATACAAAACACCCCGTTAGTTACGGACGCACGTTGCGCCTCGACCAACGGGGTGTGCAAGTAGTTTAGAATTAATTGCGCAACCGTGGCTGCGCGCTCTTACACGCTTTAGCTGCTTATTTAGCGTCGCGGCAAGCTGTTGGTCAAAGCACGACGTGAAAAAAATAACGGCACTTGACCTATTTGAGTTCGTGACAGAATATACCGTTATTTAAAGGATTTCACCACCAAAAAGCGCTGTTCTGAGAAGGTGGAACAGTTATTCATCGAATCGTTCGAGTCGCCCGTTGGCCATATACAGATCTCCGCAACCGCGGAGGCCATTTCGTCTATTCTTTTTGTAGAAGCCCCTTCTGTGGAGCAGAGCCCGTCACCATTAACCCAAAAAGCGATCGAGGAACTTCAGGATTTTTTTCGCGGCGGCCGCACAGAATTTACACTACAGCTTGAACCCCAGGGGACAGCATTTGAGAAGCAAGTTTGGCAGGAGTTAACCTCCATTCCGTTTGGTGCTACTTGCTCTTATCTCGATATAGCCAGGCGGCTAAATAATCTCGGAGCAATTCGGGCGGTAGGACGTGCCAATGGTGCTAATCCCATTGCGATCGTTATCCCTTGTCATCGCGTGATCGGTAGTGATGGTTCGCTCACGGGCTATGGCGGTGGGCTTTGGCGCAAGCGCTGGCTACTCGACCATGAGGCGCGTGTTGCGGGGTCTGTTCTCTTCTAAAAACATTGTGAATTTAAAGTCTCGCTATCCACTCTTTCTCGTTCTGATCCTTGCAGCGACGGCGCTGTTGTGGAGCGGTGTTATCGGCATCGGTGTGAACTCGGACGATTATGAAGGTCTCGCTGCGGCGGCGCCGATCCATAGTTCGTATGATCTGATCCGTCCGTTTATTGTCCCCGATCCAAATCCATATTATTTCCGGCCTGTATCAGCGGTAACCATGTCGGCTGATTTTCTCTTGTTTGGCTGGAATGGTCCAATGTTCCACCTTACTAGTTTATTGACGCATCTCATCGCAACACTCCTCGTTTTTTATGTATCTCGAGATGTATTTAAGCTGACGATCGGCGAGGCCTTATGTACGACCCTCGCATTCGGGATAGCTGCGAGCCATGAATTAAATCTTACGGTGGACGCCATGCGGGTGGATGTGGTCCTGGCGATCTTCGTGCTGCTAACATTAATCCTGGAGTATCAGGCTCGTCATCGCCGATCGTGGCTTTTTCGTTTTTTTGCCCTTCTTTCCTTTATTGCGGCAGTGTTGGCAAAAGAAGTGGCGATCATTTTACCGATATTGATCCCATTAGTATTATCGGATCCCAGTGTGAAAGACCGCTTTAACTGGAAGCAAGAAGTAAAGCGTCTTACCCCATACCTGCTTGCAGCGGTTGTAGTATATATATATCATGCACAGTTTACTGGAAGCCCACTTAACAGTGAAGCCCTTTCTGCAGAAGGCGGCCATTCCATCGTTGCTGCCTTACGTAATTCGGCTTATGCCTTAGGATATTCGATCCTACCGCTCGATCTGCAAACGGCTACTAAGATCATCGGTGAATACGGGATGGCTGCTCTCGTGACGGGTGCAGTGTTAGCGGCAGTGTTTGTATGGATGCTTATGCGCGGTAATAAAGATTGGCGATCGTTGTGGAAGCCAATATTCTTTATTATACTCACCGGGGGAGTTCTCGCTATCAGTTTCGAACGGTGGAGAATATATCTTCCTTCCGTCGGGCTCTTCGCATTGATCGTTTTACTTGTTAATCGCAACCGGTCACGAACTTTCAAGGGAATTGCAATTGCTGCCTTTGTCCTGTTAGGCTTTTTCCATATATTTCGCGCACTGAATGCACAAGCAGAATGGAGGGCCAGTACAGCACTGAAGGATAAGCTGCTTCCGCAATTTTCCCGAATCTTGGATTCTGATAAACGGCGGCCACTGAATTTAGGTATTCTGTTATGTCCTGCAAAGTTGGGGAGTGCTTCCGTACTGATGCCCGATCTTGGCGGTGTCATCCAACGTGTGGAAGCGGATCGAATTTCGAACCGCAATCGACAAGATGCTTCGATCGCAGGTGTTAATGTTGATATGTGGGGAGCGGTTAACGTGTTCGCACTCGATCGAAAAATGGGCTATAGCGGTCTTCAATGGAAAAAGATCGATAAGCACGAGTATGAAGTAACTGCAACGACGCCGCAATTGATACTATATCCATTCGGCTCACCGAGCAACGGTGTTGCCCGACGCGATTTTCGTCTTCAGCCTGGCATGACTATCCGACTGCCTGAAGTGATCGATAGCATCTGTGAGGTACGTTCGGGTGCTGCAAGTAGGATCCGAATTCGGATTCTGGACACAGCAGCGTTGCCAATTGCCTATTTACCCGATTCCGGGTTTGTCGTTGTACGATAATATGCCCCAATTACGAGCCAAGAAATCACTGGGCCAGCATTTCCTTATCGATCCGAAATTTCACGAGCGGATCGTGGGGGCTTTGAAGATACAGGTAAACGATGTTGTCGTCGAGATCGGCCCGGGCACCGGTCTTTTAACACGCGAACTCTTAAAATCTCCGCTTGAGCGGCTTATAGCATTTGAATTGGACGATCGTGCCATTCCGATCTTAAAAGAATCTTTTAAATCAGAAGGCGAACGGTTCGAAGTTCGAGAGCAGGACTTTCTGCTGACCGATCTCGGGGAGTTAAGTCGGTCGATCGGACAAACGCTCCGAATAGCCGGTAACATCCCATACTACATCACATCGCCGATCCTTTTCAAATTAATAGACGATCGCGAATACATTCAGGATGCTATTCTTCTCGTCCAATTGGAGGTCGCTGAGCGATTAACAGCACGATCTCATACAAAAGCCTATGGGATTCCTACGGTACTTGCCAATTTCTTTGGCGAGGTCAAATATCTTTTCCGTGTTCCGGCCGGAGCCTTTCGGCCAGTGCCAAAAGTAGATTCGGCCGTCGTCTATATAGATTTTCGACGAGATTACTTCACCCGCAGCCCAATAGATCCCCCCTCCAATTTTGATAATTCGTTCTTTCGAATGCTGGTTCGTACGTTGTTTGCAATGAGACGAAAAACCATTCGTAATAACCTGAAGGCACTCATTTCAACGGAGAAGTTGGCCGCAATAGAACAGAGCCCTCACGCTCATTACTTGAACGCCCGCGCGGAAGAACTTTCGATCCAGGACTTTTTGGTGTTAATGGAGTTAATAACAGCATAAAAAACGGGCAGGAGCAGACTACCGCCGTTTGCTGTTGCAGGCGCGGGAATGGATATTGAAGTGGCCAACAGAGCGTCTGCTGTTCGAACTCGTTCGTTAATACACCGCATCATTCAGGAGTTGGGAGCACATGAGTTCTTCATGTTGCTCTTCGCGGCTTTTTTTGTGGTTGTTGCTCTTGCCGCTCATTCGGTCGTTAGAGAGTGGCCGCAGGTACTCTATCGCATGTTGGGTGTTTCTATTGCGATAGCGATTGTGAACTGGTGGTCGAGTGCGAAAGAAGGTCGACGAGAAAGTGCATTTAAGACCTTCTACATTATTCCGCTTGTCCCGATCTATTTTAAGACGGCCGAATTCATTTCCCACTCGTTACATGGCCGAGATTACGATTCATTGCTGATCGCAGCGGATAGAATGCTCTTTGGAGTAAACCCTACCCAGTGGCTGGCCCAGCATTTCCCGACGTGGCCCGCGCTCACCGAATATTTGATGATCTGTTATTCGCTCTTTTATTTTCTTCCGATCGCTGTTGCGATCGAGCTCTATGTTAGGGCGAAGAAGAGCGAGCGAATGCAAGCAGAGTCTTCCGATCGAGAACAGCTCCGGAAGATCTTGTTCATCATCGTATACGGTTTTCTTCTTTCATACGCGTCCTACTTTTTGCTACCTTCGATCGGTCCTCGGTTTACCGTTCACGATTTCTTTAATCTATCCCGTGAACTACCGGGTCTGTGGGTGACAGATGGCATACGCTCGCTGCTCAACCGTGGTGAGAATATTCAACCCTGGATGGGAATGCAAGATATTTTGCGTTGCGTGACACGCGATGCTTTCCCCAGCGGCCATGCGGATATTACGTTGCTTTCCATATTGTTAGCGTTCGAGTTCAAAACTCGAGTTCGCTGGCCCATTGCCATTATTGGAAGCAGCCTTATTTTCGCAACGGTCTACTTACGCTATCATTATGTGATCGACGTCATCGGAGGCGTCGTCCTGGCAATCGTTACACTCTACACCTGGGAGTGGGTAAGAGACCGTATGATCGACCTCAAAGCCCGACTTATGGTGCGGTAACATTATGATGCTGTTCGCGGCGAGCAGCACGGATACTATCACCATTTACAATAGTATAATCCTTGGGAATTTCGAAGAGAGCATCGTCAAGTTGTTCTTCTTTAATATCGGTTAGCTCGCCGTTAGCGAAAACTTTTCCGTTAACCCTTGTCTCAAAACGAACTGGGATTTTACCGGCTACCGACCGCATAATGCCGAATACTTGATCGAGCCCGCCGGTGCCGACGGTTGCGCGGCCGAGGAACGCATCGCGTACTATATCGAAGGCTTTGATCTTATCATTAGAAGAAAGCCATAGTTCGGTTTCGACCGGTCCTCTCTTCCCGATATATTGTTCTGCATCGAGATCGTGGATCGTTTCGTGTTTGCCGGTCGGCTGTGGAATAATTGCCTGCAGCGAGTCCAACAATCCGTTGCGTGCTTTAAGCGAATCATCGATACGCTCACGCATGGTGTCGAGCGATCGTAAGTTTACGACAACGGCGGTATGGTTTGGCAGTAGCGTTGTCATCGTGCGTGTATTGCGATCGATGATCGAGTGCATATTTATAAGGCCGCCCAGCATCGATACATCATAGGCCACCTTGTTTTCGCGAACATACATTTTGAGTCCGATATTGGCGACCGCCCCCAGAGCAGAAGCGCCCATGGATGGTTCTACCTGATTGCTATCGCTTTTTGCGGAAAGGATGTCGCCAATACCTGGGACACGAATAACCTCGGTGATCGTCCCTTCGAATGCTTTCGCAGGCATTTGGCTTCGTTCGGCACATGATGAAAGGGAACAACCAATAGCAAAAACAGCAAAAAAGGCGAGAAGACGATAGTATTTCATTGCACAGCTTGATTTTGCAGATTGAACGACGAGAGCAGTGCGAAGTTTCCGCGCCTATTATCGAATGTCATTAAATCTGATTGGCCGGGAAGTTGCTCCTTCCGTCCGGAAGAAATCTTCCTCAAATATGAAGCATTCCTTGATCTCATTGCTGCTAATTGCTGGATATTTTTCGCTGGCTTCGAGCGGATGTTCTAAATCGCAACCTTTGCCTGGAATTTCGGATACTACTCAATCCGTACAAACGCAGACCACCGGCGATGCGGTAAATCGAGTGGCCAGTGATAAGGAGCTTCTTCGTCAAACACTGGTTCTGGCCGATCACAAAGGTACCCTGGAATCGGCGCTTACGGAAGCGGCACAGGACTCTTTGGTCGGTATTAAGATGCGCGAAGCGCTCGTTCTTGGTTACGAGGCTAAAACCAAGACAGTATCGCATGCCAGCCGTTCGGCGAGTGCTTCGCACACTGCTTCATCTGATACGAATCTCGCAAAAAGTCACGGTGCGCAATAGCGGCCGGATGACGGATATCGACCAATAGCCATAAGGTCGGATTAAACCTCTCAGTAGGACGGTTCTCTATAGAGCATATATCGTCCTATCTATGAGATCTAAGAGATTGATTCGTCTTCTATTACCTATTCTTATAATATATTCTTGTCTCGACGCTCAGGCTCAGAGTCTCTATCGTGTCTCAACGCCGGCGAGATCGACCCTCCGCGCAGTTTCCTTTCTAACGGCGAATATGGGGCTAGCAGCCGGTGATAGCTCGGTGGTAGTCGCGACCGGGAATGGCGGCAGGGCATGGTCTTCTGTGCCTCTCGTCGGATCGGGTTGTGCGCTATACAGTGCCACATTCGAGGATTCTTTGGAAGGTGCAATGACGGGCGATAGTGGAGCGATCTTTATCGTGCTGCAAGGTCAGGACCCTGTAAGAGTATCCCTTCCTGAAGTGAAGCCCGTCTACGATCTTACCTACACAACCCCGGAGACCGTTATCGCTGCCGGTAGTAAAGGATTATTTTATCGTAGCGTCGATAGTGGAAAGCATTGGTCCAAGGTAACGGTCCCAGCTCTTGCTGCCTCACATGACTTTTTTGGTGTCGATTATTTCGATGACAGCACCTATTGGGTCGTTGGTACATTGGGTACCGTCCTATATACTGAAGATGCCGGTACTACCTGGAGTAGAATCCCTGTCCCTACTACGAAGGACCTCTACTCGATAAACTTTCCGGATTCGAGTGGGACAGGATGGATCGCTGGCGATCATGTGCTTCTCGTTACGACGGATGCAGGAGATACATGGACTAGCATATCTACAACAGCCTCCCTTCGTAAGGTCGTAGGATGGGATAGTATGCACGCATACGCGGTTGGTCTGAGCGGCGCTTTTTTAACAACCACCGACCGTATTCATTGGGCTTCAATAGCTACCGGTACAAGTGCTAATCTTTATGGAATAGATATTCCCGATTCCGTTTTCATTGTAGGCGATAGTGGAATAGTACTGACCACGTTACCTCCGCAAGCTGACTTTTTGGTTGGCGATCAGAACCTGCTTCCCGAAGTCTCTTTTGGTACTATAAAAGCAGGTACCGACACAACGACGTCCGATGCGATGATCGTTAATACATCGTCGGTACCGGTTACTATTACAAATATCATAATTACCAGTCCGTACTTTAAATTAGACTCGGGAGCAGATAACCGTACACCGTTCATTTTGGATGGTGGTGGGACTCATCCGCTTCAGATCACATTTGCTCCACCCAGTTCTTCTGTACAACAGACGTATAATGCGACGCTTCGCGTTAGCTCTCAGGAAGCTGGAGAACGCGATGTTCAGTTAGCGGGTACTGCCACCCCATCCTCGTCGGGAGTATTGCGTGGTGATCCGGATCCTCTAAACTATTTGACGGTGTGGATCAATGGGCATGCTACGCCGATTGAATATCCCGGCACATGGCAGGGGACTGTTTCCGTTTTCCTGTTCAATGTGACAGGACAACTTATCGCTACCTTTAATGAGCAGGGTGCCGATCTCGGCCGATTACCACTGGGAGTCTATTATTGCAAAATTTGGTCGTCTTTCGGCTATTCTATTGGAAAATTAGTCGTTCATAATTGATCTGCCTCCTTAGGAAGCCTTTCCTATTATGCCTGTGTTGGCTTTGACGGATAATTTGTGGTAGATCTCTAAAATTTGCCTTTTTAGTCAATATTTTAGAGTTTTCATAAGTAATCTGTATTAATTGTTAGAAGAAGCAGCCGGTTTTAACCTGTCCAAACTGAGTTTAAGACTCGCGGCTTCAAAGTATTTAGTCATTTCACTTCGGGCGCTATTGAAAGGTTTTCGCTGATTCGTTCAGGATTCCGCAAAATGGCGACGAGTGTCGTAAGAGAGCATCGTGAGTGGTAGCGATCGTGTCGATGCTATCAGTCACAAAAGATCGCAAGCCAAGTGCAAGCCCCTTGAAGTTTGGCTGCGATCAAAAAAGGAGAGAAGAAGATCACGCAGCCCTCGTTGGGTATGGTGAGTTCTAATTACCGGTGTGATATTCTTAATTAATCGGTCTGTGAAGTTCATACAGTACTTCCTTCAATTCCTTATCGAGCAGTTAGGGCGCTTCATTCCAGAAATGAATAGCGCCACTCTGGCACATGCGGTAAAAGACCGTTCGTCCGCCGGCAGCTCGAGCGTAGGTCGTGTTTCGCGTGCAATGAAACAAGCGGTTGGTCGCTTGACAGCCTGTATTGCACGTGAGAGCTTATCCCGGACCGCTCGAAACCTATTACCCAAACAGCGATCTCGAAACGAGAAGCAGGTCATTCTACGGCTTGACTTCCGTCGCTTGCCATTCTATGGAAGAGTTCGAAAGCGAGAATGTGCTGTGGTTGTAAGAAGGTCGTAGAATTATTTCTCCCGGTGCTTGAAGTTCTTACTTCAAGCTCAGCTTTCCGCTCTTTTCCGATAATACGTGAGGCCGCTTAAGGCCTGCCCGAAGTCCATTATCCGTTCCATGCATTACGATCGATGATAGATCGAGCGTAATGTGAGAATGCAGGACACCGCCGTGAATTACACACAACGACTTAAAAAAGAGATCATCATCAATGCAGAACGCGAAGATGAGATCCGCATAGCAATAGCCGAGAATGACCGCTTAGTCGAGCTCTTCGTTGAAACCCCGGAGACGGAACGCCATGTCGGCGACATCTTCCTTGGCCGTATTGCTAAAGTTATACCGGGGATGAATGCCGCATTTATCGATGTAGGCCTCGAACAGGATGCTTTCCTTCATTTTTCAGATGTAGGCGATTCATATGAGACGTCGTCCGCATTTCTCGCCGGCGAAGATGCCGAGATACGCGATGAAGACGATGAGGAAGAAGATTATCTTGTAGAGGAAGGTGCTACGGCTGCCGAACAAAAAGTGTATAGGCCCAGAAATAGTCGTGGCCGGCAGGAGCCGAAGCAACCTCAACCGATCGAAGTGGCAGGTTCCGATGGGGCGAAGATGGAATTGCGTCTCGCCAATGAAAAGCTTTCGAATCACAATTCGAGATCGCAAAAATCAGTACCGACCTTACTGGGGCCCAATGTTACTCTCGAGCCCGATCATCCGATCCTGGTCCAGGTGACTCGCGAAGCCTTTGCAAATAAAGGTGTCCGCGTTACCAGCCGTATATCGTTACCAGGTCGATTTCTCGTACTTGTACCGTTCGAGCCTGGTATTGGTATCAGCCGAAAAGTGTATTCGGTCCGCGAACGTACTCGCCTTCGCCGCATCGTTCGCTCTCTGAAGCCGCGTGAGCTTGGCGTTATCATCCGCACCGTTGCCGAGAACAAAGAAGAATCGGCATTGCGGGAAGACTTGGAAATGCTGCTTAACCAGTGGCGCGAAATAGAGAAAAAAGCTCGTGATACCCGTCCGCCGGCATTGATGTATCGTGATCCGAGCCTGACCTCGAGTGTCATGCGCGATCTGTTTACACCGGACATTACGCGAATCGTGATCGACTCGCGTAAGATGCATCGGGAAGTAATGGATTATGTCGAGTGGGCGGCGCCCAATCTTACCGGCACCGTTGAGCTGTATCGCGGTTCGCGACCCATTTTCGATGCGCTCGATATCGAATCGCAGATCGAACAGACTTTAACGCGTAAGGTATTATTGCCAAGCGGTGGGTACCTGTTCATCGAGCATACGGAGGCAATGGTCGTCATCGACGTAAACTCCGGACGATATGCAGCTCGCCGTGAGCAAGAATTAAATTCGCTTAAGACTAACCTCGAGGCCGCACGCGAGGTCGCTCGACAGCTTCGCCTTCGAGATATTGGCGGCATCATCGTCATTGATTTTATCGATATGGGCGATGAGCGCAACCGAAAGAAGGTCTATGACGAAATGCGGAAAGAGCTTCGCAAAGACCGCGCTAAATCTTCCGTGTTGCCACTGACGGAGTTTGGTCTCATGCAGATCACGCGTCAGCGTATCCGCCAGTCGATCGCTCACACGCTTTCCGAGACGTGTCCGGTCTGCGGTGGTACGGGCCTGCTGGTCACGAAAGGCACGATCGTTCGTCAAATAGAACGCTGGATCGAACGTTTCAGGACCAATTCCAAGGAACGCTCCGTACTCTTAAAAGTACATCCTACCTTAGCCGAAGTATTAAGCAAGGGAATACTTTCGCCTATACGAAAGCTGGAGCTGAAATATCTAATGCGTATCAGGGTGGAATTGGATGAATCGCTTACCGGCGATGATTTCCGATTCTTCAGCCCCAAGCAAAATAAGGACATTACAGCGGAATTCTCTGCCGGTGCTTCGCCAGAAGCGGTAGTGGAGTTGCCGGAGGATATGGAACGGCCCGCCAATGAGCCGGAACATGTTCACGAGGAAGAGCACCGCACCCATCGGGAGCAACGTAACAACCCAAATCGGGAGCAGCATAACAACCGTCAGCAACGTCAGGGCGGTAACGCCCGTAATCGTGGAGGAAAGAATCGGGATCGTCGCGGCCGACCACACGACCGGAATAATAGCGATGGTACTCGTTCGGAAATGCATCCATCGAACGTCGAATCGGACGCTTCGGCGTAAGTAAACCTCGGTTCACTTTGCGAAAGCTAAAATTTAAAAGAATTTTTTAGCAGCAGAAGAACGGTAGGGAATCATTGAAGTCAAGCGTTGCATTGTAATTAGCGAAGGTCGCGAGCGCAACGCTCGCACCTAATGTGGTGAAGGTGAAAGAAGCGCGTGTAGCCTGGGGCGGGATGCCCCGGGCTATATGCGTTTAAACAGGTCCTTCTGCGATAAACAGGCGTTCTCCCATCGAACAGACGTATAATATTCTCGAATTTCGGAACGGACGAAGCGCTCGGTTGCATTTTTGCATCGCTTCTTTACAGAAACAAAAGATCGGTCACCACTCAACTGTGACCGTGCGCTTCTCACTCATTCGGTATCTATAACTAACGAATGTTCGCTCGTTTCGCATTAGGCTTTGGATATCTGATCTTCCTTTTAGCGGTAGGATTGATCGTGCTCGGCATTCATTTTATGTCGAGTACGGTGCCATCGTATGATGGCTCTGCAAAGGTAGCGGGAATCAACAGCGCCGTCGATATAGATCGCGATGAGTTTGCCATTCCTCATATTCATGCTGCCTCCGAGCGAGATGCATGGTTCGGTTTGGGTTATGCCGAAGCGCAGGACCGTATGTTCCAAATGGAGATGGAACGACGACTCGGAGAAGGAAGAATGTCGGAGATCTTTGGTCCTCGAACGCTTGCGCTGGATAAGTGGGCACGGACCATTGGGTTCTCTCGAATTGCAGATGAGATGTGGCGTCGTGCAGGTTCTCATACGAGAGATATATTAAGTGCCTTTGTATCCGGCATCAATGCGTATTTGCGCAACCACAGACGGCATCTCGGATTTGAATTTGATGCGCTGACACTCGAACCGGAAGACTGGCGACCCCAGGACTGTATGGTCATTGGTCGCTTAATGTCGTGGGAGATGAATTTTTCCTCTCTCACGGATGCGGCCTATTCTGATTTCTCACTCGCCTTGGATAGCGCACACATGCGAACGCTCTTTCCCGAATATCCAGATGACGGCGCAACCGTGATCGAAGGAGCCGATCCTAAGAACTTCGTTTCCAATTATCTTGCAATTGCACCGGTAAAGGCGACGGAGACGACCCATCAACCCGCTGTGAAAGCAGAACCAGTTATTGCAAACCCGAGTGTACCGGTAGTACATCCAACTACACCGCCAATTCAAAAGGCTGCGCCAAAGGCGGTGCCGAAAAAGCCTGCTCAAACGAAACCTGCGCCACAACAACAGAGGCCACATATTGCACCACCAAAGCCACATGCACCGAAGCCACCTGTAAGAATTGGGCAAGCAACGATGCGAAGTCCGGCATTTACCGAGATCTACAAGCAGGCACAGGTATTCGATAGTGCTATAGGTGCATTTATCGGCGGCGGGTCGAATTCGTTTGTTGTTGCCCCGTCGCGCACCGCGAGTGGTGGTGCGATGATCGAGAACGATGCCCACCTGCAACTCTCTTCGCCGGCACGTTGGTACCTTGCACATCTTACCTCCGACGATGGATTAAACGTCGCCGGATTTCTCATCCCTGGAATGCCGATCGTTCTCGCGGGACGCACTCCGAGCCTTGCATGGGGGATTACCGCAGGGATGACGGACGAAAGCGATTATTTTATTGAGAAGCTCGATTCCACCGGTACGCGATACATTCTTCCGAATGGCAGGCCCGAACCGTTCACCATCATTCACGATACTATTCGCGTGCGTGATTCCATTCGTACGAATCCGATGCACGCGATGGCATTCGATGTTCGAATGACCGTGCATGGCGCCGTACTTACCGGTATGCACCCCGATAGTATGGCGCACGTGTTTCACAATGATGTACGCGCCGGAGCCGTGCCGGATATGACGATCTTTCTTCGCGGAGCGCGGCCGGTTTCGCTCATGTGGAATGGCACGTATGCGCTCGGTGATGAACTTGCCGGATGGATGGCCCTTCCACATGCTACTACGATCGCACAGGCGAGAGCCGGTATGTCGAGCTTTGCAACGCCGTGCCTGAACCTGTGCCTTGCCGATGCTCAGGGCAACATTGCATATCAATTTATTGGACGGCTTCCGAGGCGGAGTGGAAGCGAAGAGCGTTTACTCCTCCCTCGTGATGGCTCGAATCCTGCCGAGGCGTGGCAAGGGTTTTTATATTCGCCACAATTGCCGTCGCTCGTCGATCCTCCGCGAGGCTATATCGTATCGGCGAATAATCCTGCGACGCGGGTTCGCTCCATTCCAACCAGCATGAACTGGGAGCCTTCTTCGCGAGCCGACCGAATCAGCGAACTTATCGAGCGGAGTACGGTGCGATTGGATACGACCGCCCTCGAACATATTCAGACGGACATTATCAGTCCCTACGATCTGCGGCGCGTGCTTTCGTATTTGCTTGCGCTCTATCCCGAAGCGAATCCGCCGCGAATCACGCCCGATAGCTCCTCCGTCTTTCGTATGGATTCCATGCGCCTTGTCTGGAAAGAAGATTCGCTTCAGCATCATACAACGATCACCGATAGCGCGTTCAAGATCATCAAGCAGAACGATTCCCTCTGGCTGGCCGCACGGCGACCGCCCGAGGACACGGTCAAACCTGTCAAGACCGATGCCTTTACTGCGCTCGTCCTCGAATATCTTCGCAACTGGGACGGCGGTATGCGCGCCGAAGAGATCGCGCCGACCATCTATTCCGTCTTTCTCAATCGGCTCCTCTATCACACCTTCCACGATGAACTCGGCTCCGCCAGGTACAGCGAGTTTATTTATTTGGATAACATTCCGCTGCAAACGCTCGCGCATATTCTGCCCGACTCCGCCAACATCTGGTGGGACGATGTCCAAACGCCCGGAGTCGAACACCGCGATTCCATTCTACAGATTTCCTTCCGAGAATCGCTTCGTATCCTGGCGATGACCTTCGGGCGCGATATTCGGCGGTGGCAGTGGGGCACGCTCCACACCCTCATCTTCCGGCATCCGTTCGATAATGGCACCAAAAGCGATAAACCCGCCGGCCTCATCGCTCGGTTGGTCGATGTCGATGCCGGGCCCATGCCCGGAGGGCCGACCACCGTACTACAAGGCACCTACTACCTATGGCAGCCCTACCAAATGCAGATCGGGCCAAGCATGAGGATGGTCGCCGATATGAAGTCCACCGAACTTCTCGCCGTACTGCCGACCGGTAACGCCGAAGCTATCTTTGGCGATCATTACCGAGATATGCTTCCACTCTACCAGCAAGGAACACTCCTCCACATTCCCCTACAAGCCCAAAGCTCTAAATGGAAACGATTCGAACTACTACCGCAATAAACTAAAGCCGATAATCCAATTGTAGGACGGCATTAAGATCGGACGAGGTGGTGCGAGCGGCGACACCGCTTCCGATGGTTCGAGATGTGTCGAAGAATGAACCGGAGACGTCGCCTGAGAGCGTTACTCCAAACAGATTGTAAGCTATTCGACAATTGATCTCCCAACCTTTACCATAGAGTGCGGCGATCGAGCCACTTCCAGGCACAGTTGATTCGTAAAGCCAGATAGCGGAGTTATAAGAATCGGTTGAGAAGCGCCCCATTCCTATCTGCATAGATAGAGCTTGTGAAAAATGTGCTCGCAGTTCTTCCCATTCCAGCCAACTGTTCTCAAAAGAGTTGTAATTACTGTAATCACATCTGCTCTTGACTATCAATGCATTGCTTAGCTGGTATTCCGCTTCGAGGCGCAAACGAAGAACAGAAGATCGTAAAGCGCTAATCGCTGTATGTGTGCTGTCGCTCCATGCCATTTCTGTGCTGCGAACGCTTCGAAAGTATGTACCGATTTCTAATTTAGAGGTGGGGTCGATAAATGCTGATATTAAATAATCGCTTTTTTGTGTGGGGAAAAGGTCAGTGATGGGAGCTAATGTTTTTCCAAGATTAGCGTATGCATTTAAACGAAGCAGGGAAGGGACGACGGCGAATTCCATTCCTGCATAATAACCATCAGCATTAGTAATCGATGCAATAAGATCACCCGCCGAGCTGCCGAACGGAGATGCATATGCATACGGTACACGCCGATAAAAAAGACCTAATTTGAAATTGCGCGTAGCTTGGAACAAGGCAGTCACAATTCCTGCGAGTGTAGTAGAGGTATCGGTCTTACTCAACCCAAGTTCTGCTGAGCAGGAAAATTTATCGTCAATCGCAACGCCATCAAGACCTATCAACGACATAGATCTTCCAACAAAAGGATTGCTTGCTGTGCCCTGATAGAAGTGATCGTAATCGATCAATGCCCCAGTCACGCCGCCGTGGATGTAAATAGCGGAATTATCAGACGTTGATGCTTCGATATGAGTCCCTAATGTGCGAAGACGGACTTGATCTTTGGTTGCTAATTCATTTTCCGTCCGATGATAGTTCGTCGTATATAATGTTTGAATCGTATCGTTAAGAACCGAAGCGTCCAGCGACCGCTGTGAGCCAAAAACTATAATATCGATCGGTCCGGAAGCCACGTTGATCGCCAGACCCCGCAACGCCCTACTCGATTGGCCGAGCGTGCCACGCATTCCGAACGATCGCTCTTCGAGTGACTCTGCCGCAGCCCGAGAACCTGAAACACCAAATCCACCTCCGAAAAGAAGTCCATTACCATAAGAGAGAGAGTAATCGCCTATAATAGCCGATCGGATGGTGAATGATTCGCCAAGATGAAGCGGATGAGAGAGCTGGACAAACCCTTGTACGTGATCCGTCAAGCTTAGCTCCCAGGGACGTTTTTGTTCGAGCGCTGTAAATGTTAGAATGTCATTGGATAACTGTATGCGATTATAATAGGATGTGGCCGAGCCGAGGTAATCACCAGATATATATCCTTGTTCGAGATGAGGATCGAGCGATGAGCCTATTCGTGACCTCAACCGAAAATGAACTGTTGAATCTGCATGTTCTCTCGCTAGTAGCAGCCGGTTATCATATGCATCTATCCACGAAGTATTTGGCCGTGCATGTAATTGCTGAATTGGCGGAGCATTAATGGTTGGTGCTGTTTCCAGATAGTCCAGGGCGTCCTCTATGTCCACCGAAATCTCGCCATTATCATCCAGGATTTCCGCGGCTTGCCGCTCGAGAACCGAATCTTCAACTTGTGCTAAAAGAGGGGCCGGGTGCCCCAATAGGACTAAGACGACTATTAGGACAGCGTATCTCACAATGAATAGCCGATCCCGAATGAGAGGGTCATTCCTAAATCAGGATGATCTGTAGCTGCGAAATCCGCAGTGAGAGAGTGAAGTCTTATTCCAACTCCTCCGGAGATAGAACTGCTCGCGGTCTCTGTCCCGACGCGAAGGACAATCCTTGGGTCGAGTAAATATTCCACTCCCAAATGAAGCGCTACATCATGCGGAGAATAATTATGGTCTGTACTTCCTTCAGCGGCCGCATATAACGTTATGATGTGGGCATGACAATAACTCATACCCAACCATAAAGATGGATATTCAACGATCACATCTTGGTTACGATACAGACTAAGAAGATGCGTGATCGATGTGCCGATGTGAAATTCGGAACTGAGCGAGAAGGTAATGCCAAGATCGGCGGTGATCTCTTTTAGAGGCAGATAATGATCGCCAAAGTTTTCTTCAATATATCTCGATCGAATGCCAACGACTGCATCGCGTCCTTCTGTTAACCCGATCCGTTTAGAAGATTCAAGGCTGAAGTACTGAGAAGAAAAAATATCGGAGTATTGATATCGACTAAATGTAACGGCCAGCAAATAACCTTCGTCTATAGGTATCGCTCCACCCATGCCCGCATTCCAACTATCAGAAACACCGTGCGGTAACGGAGTGAAGATCGTTATGAGCCTCGTCTGGGATTCACGTGAAGAGTCACATTGAATTGCAGGGTTGATGCTCCATGGCTCTCGAGGATCAGCAATCTCACTGTGGGAGAGAGCAAGAGACCGTGGCGAGTCATTCAACGAATTCGCTTGTGCGAAACCCTTAAGCGGTAATGCGCTTAATAAGAAGAGAACAACTATGGGAAGGAAGACCAGTCGGTGGTCTCTCATATTGTTTGACGGCTGGGAGGATACTAAAAAACGCCGGACCTGCCAAAAAGCCGGGAAGCCGCTACAAAAATACTAATTTATCGAGGATTTGCCGAGAACATGGGAGAGAGCGCGGTTGTTAATCCGGCTCGCCGATAAGCAGTAGGCCCACGTGGCGGAATCGGTAGACGCAACGGACTTAAAATCCGTTGGCTTGTAAAGGCCGTGCCGGTTCGAGTCCGGCCGTGGGCACTGAGGAAGAAGGGGTACGTCTGCACTCGTTCGGTCGTGCGGGGTAGTGTCGGGGTTGCGTTTGGTTGTCCTGAGGAATAAAGTACGTCTTCTATCCACATCTTAGGTCAAAAGAGTGTGACTGACTGTAACCTTTTGCCGGTTCGCGGGTCTTGTTGATAGAACGGCGGGTGCTGGTATGCCAATAGGTTTCCTGGTGCTACGCCGGTTCTGGAAACAACTCTTTAAGCGGTTGGGTGGGAGCGCTATTCACGTAGTGCTAAGGGGCTAACGCGTTGAATCCTTGAGGTTTCCCGCGGCCCAGGGCTATCGGCACCATGGATGTTCGTCTACGGTACACCATGGATGTTCCGAGAGCAGGGCCACCTGCCCATCGCTATCAAGGCAAGCAGTAGAGCAAGTAGTAATTCAGGTAAGCAATAGATCACGCAAGCAATAGATCGCACCCGTGGAAACACCAACGTCAATAGTGAATAGTGGACGTTCGCTCGAACCGGATTCGAACGGCCCCTCTGTTGGCGGCGGACTGAATTCGAACGCCGAGCTATCGCCGGAGCCATCGGCCACCCCATTATCGGAGCGGCACGATGGAGTAGCGAGTGCTTCGGATTTCGAATCAGGGACGGGACATGCGGAAGCGCCTCTCTCGGTGATAGAAGCGTCGGTTACATCCCGCACGGCCGGCCGGCCGATGCCCGACGATCCGGATAAGTATGCGAAGGAGGCATTCCTTGCCGGCAGCGATGAGGCGTTCTTACAGCTTTATTCGAAGTATGAAGTTTCGCTGCTCTATTACTGCAAGCGCATGCTTCATAACGAGTGGGCCGCCGAAGATGCGTTTCAGGAGATATGGACTCGCGTCTTCGAATTGCGTAAGCGTCCGGGCATAGCGATCGATCATTTTCGAGGCTTGCTGTTCCGTAGCGCCCGAAACCTGTGCCTCAATATCCTGCGGACCGAACGATACGATCAGAGCTTGGAAGAAGCGGAGTATGCGACGCTGACGACGGGTCTTGCGACGCATGAAGAGCTGGCGATCAGCGAGCCGATGACGTCTGCCGCGTCGGGCCGGGAAATACAGGCGTTGATGATCAAGGCGCTGACGCGGCTTCCGTTCGATCAGCGCGAGACGTTCGTATTGCACGAATACTCGGGGTTTTCGTATGGTGAGATCGCGGAGATGATGTCCGTGCCAGAGCGGAATGTGAAAGTGCGCGCGTATCGTGCCCGCATGCGGCTACGAAAGTTTATTCAGGGGTGGTTGGGTCTCGGTGAGACTGACGATCCGGTAAGTTATATATGATTCTCCGTCAAACAGCAAGCACGATCGCTTTTGTAGCTCATAGCCCTAAAAAGGTGATAGTATGGGAATGAATAAAGAAGAACAATTGAATCGGTATTTCGAGCACGCGATGTCGTCGAAGGAAGAGCAGAATTTTCTGATTTCGGTCGCTGCGAGCGATGAGATGCGCATAGCGTTTCGGTCACAGCTCGAATTGATGAAGGCGGTCCGGCATGATAAGGACGCGCTAAGGTCAGTAGCGCAAATCCGTAACCGGACACTCACGGCGTTGGGACTCTCGGCCACCGCCGTGACGCCTTTCATCGAGCATGAACTGATGCGCGATGCAGCCAGTAAGGAGCAGGTAGTCTCGGCGGGCATATCCTCACCGATCGCTACGGCGGTGCGTGCACCGTGGTTTAGTCGAGCACTTTCCCTGCTTCGCCATCCAATATTAACACTTACTGCAGGATTGGCAATAGGGGTATCTTCGACGGCAATTGTAATGGATAAAGTGGCTGATGTAAAGACTGGATCTGCCATTACGGCCGCTGCTCCGGCTTCCACGGTCATACCGAAAACCACGCATCACAAAGCCGCAGTTCGCGAAACGATACCCACGACAAATAACTTGAATAATAGCGGTCGTTCGGCTTCCCTCGCGAATAGTGTGACACAAACTCGTCATGCGATGAAGGACGTATCCGTCGGTGAAAAGGAGCATGCGATATCCTCTTCATCGAACGTAGTAAGCCACCCAACTCAACCGGTCGATGCTTCACAAACTGTGGGAGTAACGGCTACGATACCGGAAAAGACGGTGAGTGGGTCGGCAACGATGCATTCGAATAAGGCAACTATTACTCGAGCAACTGATTCGTTGCAGGCAAAATAAACGTTGGTGCTGTTGTGAATGGCGCCGACATTGAAAGGATGAAGCGCCGAGGCGAACATTGCGCAAGCGATGTTCGCTCTGCTTAAGGAGAGATCGAAAGTATCGAACTTTGATTCAAACTTAATGCACCGGTCTCCCCGGATTGAGGGATAACAGACGAGGTTGCGGGTGACACAGAAAACACTCGCTGCTCGGCGCTCCTTCTCAGCGCCTGCTCTCAAGGCAATGCGAGAGATTGCAAGGAGAGATTTTTGGGTGAGCGCATATTGCTCTCATTCGTTCAATGATTGGCGCAGGGCTCTTGCCCGGTCGCTCGTATGTGTCGTTATTTTCCTCGCAATTCCTTCCGCTCTGTTACAAGCACAAGATATACAGCCCTTTGTATTTGCCGGTGCTTCGTTCGACAAAAATTCAACCAGCAATGCGTGGATCGAAGCATTCGATGGCAGCGCACAGTGCGGTGTGTTTACAAACGGCTCTAAATATGTCCCGAATGGTTATCTCGGCCTTTCTCTGCCGCTGGGAGGCGTCTGGTCCGTCGAAGGAGCACTACAGTACCTCGATCTTTCGAATTCGTTTGAAACGAGCATCTCTCCTGCCCTCGAGTTCAATGGCAATGGATATGATACCATTTTTCGAGCACGTACCTTCGATGCAACGCTACGATCGCTCGGACTTTCGGCGGTCATTACTTATGAAGCATATCCACGGTTCCAATTATCGGCTGGACCCTTTGCTGGCTTATTTATACAGCATTCCTACAATGAAGTTGAATCGATCGTAGCACCAACGAACTCTACCTGGAAGTACCCGGAGAATGGTTTAACGACACGGACGGTCGAAAGTGGCGCGCTAAATGGAATGCAAAATTTTCAGTTTGGAGTGCGATTCGGAGCAAGCTATGAGCTGCCCTTTCAGCCACATTTAGGATTGCGGCCTTCGATCGGTGGGATAATTCCATTTACAAGAATATCTGACCGCAGTGTGACGCCGTGGCGAATGCAATCACTCGGAGCCTCACTGGATCTGGTATACCATATACCCGAAACGAACACTCGACGATTTGTCGAGCTACCGAAGAACAGGCCATCCGAACGTGTAGAGGTATCGAAGCCAGTTATTCCGGAGCCACCAAAACGACCAGTGCTACAAGTGTCGGTTACTGCACTCGGTTTCGATGCTCAGGGCCGTGAGGTCCCGCAGCCAACGCTTTCGATCGAGCGGGTGCATGTGACCGAAGTCTATCCGATGCTGCACTATGTATTTTTCGATGATGGCTCAGCACAGATCCCAAATCGGTATCATCAGCAGACGCGGGGGAGTTTCGACGAAAAGAGCTTATTTACGGCTGGTGCCTTAGAGATCCACCATCACGTTCTCGATATTCTCGGTAAACGGCTTAGCGAAGATCCGAATACCAGTGTGACATTGGTTGGAACGCGAAGCGAGCATTCTCCCGGTGATTCGCTTGCAGGTATTGCAATAGCTCGCGCTCGGGCAGAAACTGTTAACCATTACCTTCAAACGGTATGGAAAATATCACCAGAACGTATTCACGTTCGTGAGCGGAATCTGCCGGAGGTCGCTTCCGACGATCATAATCCTTTCGGGGAAGCGGAAAATAGGCGTGTAGAGGTGGTGCCATCGTCACCGGATATTACAGCACCATTATGGACGGAACGCATTGAGCGAGTGGCAACCCCGCCTTCGATCACCTTCGAGCCAGCAATACGGACCAATGCCGGTATACGAACTGCGACGATCACCGTATTTCAGCGAGGACGAATTCTTCGCACGATCGACGCGCTCGATAGTGCATCATCTCAATTCCTTTGGACGCTCGATGAGAAGTCGATGCCAGATGAGAAATTAACCGAGCAACAGGATTCCCTTAATTATCGGTTTAATGTTATTGATAGTCTTGGCGATACCGCCAGTGCGACCGGAGTAATATATCTTAAGAAAAAGATACATGATTCTAAGCGCGTCGTTGGGGACACCTCGCTTGAAAAACAACTGGAGCGCTTTAGCCTGATACTATTCGATTATAGCTCGTCGCAGCTCGATCGAAAAGAATCGGAGCGTATCGTTCACGATATGGCGGAAGCTGTAAATTCGCATGCCGATGTGAAGCTTACCGGTCATACGGATAAAACGGGTGATGAAGCATTCAATGAGCGCCTTGCACAGGACCGGGTATCGAGGGCGGCGCAGATGTTTAAGACGCAGCTTAAAAAAATGGGGATCGCTCCTCCGGGCATTTCCATCGAATCACGCGGATCGAGAGATGAATTGTTCGATAATTCGATACCGGAAGGGAGAGTGCTTTCACGCACCGTTCGAGCATTGATCGAGAAGGAAGCCAACTAAACGTTGAAGAGAAATTGGACATATCGCCCAGGTTACGTTACGATCGTCACGATCGTACTGAGCATGCTTATGTCTTATTCGTGGGCTTACGCGCAGGACTGTGGGCGTAATATGCTCAAAATAACGAATCGTGGCTCCTATGTCGTAACCCCCGATGTACCATCCCTTCATCTTACTCACGGTTTTACGATCGAGTGCTGGGATAGCCTGTTCAGCGCCGATGTGCATGCCACCTTGATCGGTAAAGGGACCTATCCGTTCTATTACGGGCTCTTCGCTGATACAAGTTCTGCGATCGGCGGTGTCATACGTCGAACGGTAGGAATCACGCTGGATGGCCCCCCGATCGACTTTCAGCATTGGCATCACTATGCTCTTACATTTAACCCTAATGATAGTCTTCGACTGTATGTCGATGGGGAAGAGGTAGCATCCCAAAGTACGGCGGGGACTTTTTCACTCGATTCGTCTGCAGATAGTCTGCGGATAGGAGATCCCGTTCTCAACAATGGTATTACGGGTGCTATCGATGAAGTGCGAATATGGAATTATGCTCGCCCGCAGGACAGTATTAAGAATTCGCTCTATCACCTTGTACAGGCTGGCGATTCCGGCCTTGTTTTATACTACTCGTTCGATGATGATGTAGGCTCAACTCGCATTCACGATTTTTCGGGACATGCCCATGATGGTCACCTTCGCGGAGGTTATGCTGAAGTAGTCCCTTGTACCTCTCCTCTAGTGGAGTCTTCGCCTGGCTATCGCCTGATCGCGAAAGAATCCAAAATGGTCATTCCGTTAAAACGTTGTACGCCGTCGTTCGATACGGTGATCCATCTTGGAAATATAGGGACTGATTCATTAGTCGTAACTTCGATCGGATGTTCGAGTTCAGCTTTTTCCATTACCCCACATTCGCCACTCACGTTAGCTCCGGATACTGCGGTGTGGCAGCCGATCAGAATTCATTTCGCACCTCAAAGGGACGGACGGTTTTCAGGCACGCTTATCATCACGGACACGACAGCGCATGCCTGTGCCGGTTCCATAACGATCGATCTTCAAGCCTCTTATGATAGTGTCGGTCTGCTGTTCGATCCTGCGCCGTTAAGTTTTGATTCGGTCGTGCAATGTAATTTACCGGAAACGCGCAAAGAATGGGTTCGAAATACCAGCGATTATGATTCCGTTTCGATCGTAGGCTTTTCAATTCCATCCGGCTCTGGCTTTAGCATATCACCCGCACCGCCGATCGCTATTGCCCCCAAAGATTCCGTACAATTGACCGTTAAAATGTCCTCTGGTCCGCGCGGGCCTGTTCAGTTAAACCTTGGTTTCGACCTCGACCAATGTTCTCGTGAAGTTGTGCTGAAGGCGACAGGCTTGCGACAGCTCGCTTCGCTTAGTATACCTACCAATCTCACACTGAGTGCGTTGCCTGCTACGATCCAGGGTTATACGATCGATACGTTCGTTACGGTGACAAACATTGGCGATGTGCCAGACGCGATCCGAAGTGTAACCGCTTCCGATACAAGCCTCCATGTTATCGATACTCGCGCAGGAATATTCATTAGTCCCGGACAATCATTGAATGTGCCGATTCGATTCAATACAAAAGGATGTGGTACCATCCAATCGAAGCTTCATGTAATAAGCACGATATGTTCGGTTGACGTTGGGACTATCGTTTCCGTGGACCTTATTCCACCACAGCCGCTTACTGCTGCCTCAATGGATGTTGGCAGGACATGCCAACCATTAGATGACACCTTTACTGTTGTTAATCCGAACGATCAAGCTGTACGATTGACCAATACATCGTTCTCGAAGGATAGTGTGGTTTTTATCGATCCTACATTCGTCATCCCTAAGACGATCGCTGCGCACGACAGCCTGAAAGTCCCGTTCCGATTTTTCCCAATGGGTGCGGGCGATTATACCGATACCATATTTCTTCACTCGTTGCCATGTGGCACTGGAATGATGGTCGTTCGTGGTTCGTGGGGATTTAAAGGCCTTGCATTTTCGCCATCTAATTTGGATTTTGGCCGCGGATGCACCACCGATCCCATTACGAAGTCGGTTACGTTGACGAATTCCTCTTCACGACCCGATACATTATACAGTGAATCATATTCTGGAACATCCCGCTTCAAAGTTGGCATCTTTCCACAGCCGTTGATCCTGAATCCAGGAGAATCACTTCCTATCTCATTTACGTATACTCCAACGCTCGGGTCAAAGGATACGGGGTCATTCCCGCTCGTTTCTAAGGATGGATGTCTTGCCGCAATATTACAGTTGCGCGGTTCGCGTGAAATTGCAAAGGCCTCGTGGTCAATACCGAGTGCTGAGTTTAATACCGTGTGTCCGGGACAAGCAAAAGATATCTCTTTTATACTTCGTAACGAAGGCATCGATTCTATTGACATAAATAATATTTCGATAGCGGGTTCAGGATTTACATTGGTACGCGGCCCAAAGACGATTGGGAAGCAAGACACATTTGCTATTCGATTTTCTCCTCAGGAGCATATAGAGTATAACGGCACATTAACGCTCCAGTTGGATGGATGTGGCACAGCATTATCACTTTCGCTTCACGGCTCGGGCGGCCCCATGCCGCAATTAGTTGTTTCTGATACGGCGTACAATTTTAACTCGCTCAATGTGGGGGATTCTGAACGAGTGTGTATTACCGTTACGAATCCAAGCTGTACGCCCATCGTATTGAAGATCGATTCGTCACAGCTATCGAATTCGTTCAGTGTTGTGAGCGGCGACAGGGCCTCACTGCAAATAGGGGATACACTTACCCTGTGCGTTCAATTTAAGCCTACGTATCACCAGGCTTCGATCGGATCGTTGACGCTCCGTTCCGATAGCGGCGGTTCACGCCAAATCGTATTTCAAGGCGTTGGGCTTGCACCCGATGTGCTCGTTACGGATACGATGCTGGATTTTGGTTATGTGTTGCATGGATCGAGTAAGACAGACTCCGTGCATTATACGAATACCGGTAACGAGATCGCGGTATTAACCTACTCACATGCTGATCTGCAAGATTTTATTGTAACGCCCCCTACAAACCTGGGCGTGGGAGCTTCCGGTATTGACATCGTAACATTCAAGCCACAGAATACTACTGGGTTGGTTTATGATACGTTATATTATTTCTGCAACGGAAAAACGAGCCGTGTTATTCTGCGCGGGTTTGGAACAGAGCCGGGACTTCAGGTGAGCGATTCGGTTCTGACTTTTGGGAAGGTCCATATCAATACGGATTCGACGTTGCCTCTCTATCTTTTTGCAACTAACAATTTCCCAACGATCGATAGCATAACGCCTCCGCGGTCTACCGGTCCGTTTACGATAAGCAATAGCGTATTGCCATATACCATCAAGGATGATAAAGATAGTCTCGCAATTAAAGTAACGTATCATCCTAAGTTGGAGGAAGTGGATGCTGATTCGATCGTTATTCATTCAGGATCGATCGCACGAACGGTTCGCTTCGTAGGCAAAGGTGTCGAGGCACATCCATGGGTATCCCCAGCATCCGTTACATTTACGGGGGTTGTAATTAATACGACTCCGGGCGTGTCCCCGGTGACTATCGGTAACAACGGTGAATATCCGTTTCATATTGACTCGGTTGTGTTATCCGGTACGAGCTTTCTTAAGCCCCAAATTTCTCCAAGTCGCCTGATCTGGAAAGATACGTCCTTATTAACAACTATATCTTTTTCGCCTACGAGAGCAAGACATTACAGTGATACGGCTAAATTTTATACATCGGCCGGTAACGATGTTTTGAAAGTAGCTTTGGAGGGGACTGCCATTTACCCGATCGGTACCGGCCCCATGTTCGGATACAAAGTTGATGACCGGTTACAAGAAGAAGTAGGACAATATGATACGATACCCGTCACGATGTTCGGCCAACGCCTGAACATGATCGATGCCGATAGTGCGACGCTCGATATTAAGTTCGATCCCTACATGTTGAAAATACATGGCGGCGATGCTGGCGCGCGGTCGCAGGCAAGAGTCCAATATACCGTTCAGGACTCTATTGCACATTTTAGTATTGTAAGGTCATCGTTCGGTGCGGATATCGTTCTGCGCATTTATACGGAAGCTCTGCTTGGTCCCGATCCCATTAGTACGATCTCGGTCGTTTCCAGCGATCCTAAGGATGTCTCAACTTCGAATATTCCAGGCACCTTTGCCGTCGTCGATTGCTGGGGACCAGTACATGGCGTTACGCAAGCCGGACAATACAAGACAAATAGCATTGTGCCAAATCCTGCCGGCGATAAAGCGTCACTCTCTTTCCAATTGGGATGGGACGGTGATGTTACGATCGACGTCTATAATTCGGTCGGCCAATTTGCGAAACATGTAAGCTCCGGCCTCCTAAAGGCTGGACCGCACACGCTTACACTCGATGTGGGAGACCTGCCACAAGGTCGTTACGTGTATAGAATTCGATGCCTGGATTATGAGTCGTCCGGAGCACTGGTAATACTTCGTTAAGAAGTAACCGCCGGAAGAGTAATGCTTTCTGGTGTTATCATTGCAGATTCGCTGAGTGCCAATTGCCCGCAGGCTGCTTCGATATCTTTTCCAGAACTCGATCGTACCGTAACTGCGGCGCCTTCCGATCGAAGCGTTTCGATAAACCGCTCAAACGTCGTAGGTGTCGCAGGCTGTAATTCTGCTGCGATCCCTTTTGGGTGCGTAAAGTCGATGGGATGAAATGGGATCACATTGACTCTGCTCGGAACCCGTCGAGCGATCCGGGCTAAGCGTACCGCGTCTTCATGTGAATCATTCAAACCTTTAAATAGGATGTACTCATACGTAACGGGCCGACGCGTGGTCTTGTAATAATCCTCCATTGCCTGAAGTACTTCTTCCAAAGGATACTTCTTGTTTATAGGCATAAGCCGGGTACGCAGGGCATTCGTTGTTGCATGGAGGCTGAGAGCGAGTTTGACATTCAACCCCTCCATCGCAAAATCGCGAATCGCAGCGGGAATACCACTGGTTGAAACAGTGATCCGCCGTTTAGCAAGGATCTCTGTCTTCGGATCGGTAATGATCGTAAGCGCGCGAACGAGATTATCGTAATTCAACATTGGCTCGCCCATACCCATGAAGACGAGATTTGTTATTTCCTCACCCGTTATCCGTTCTGCTTCGAATATCTGAAGCAAGATCTCAGCCGCTGTTAAATTGCGTTTGAGTTTGAGTGAGGCTGTCGCACAGAATTTACAATCCAGTGGGCAGCCAACCTGAGTGGAAACACACAGCGTCCGGCGGGGCGAACGGTCATCTCGCATCTCGCTTGGAATAAGCACCGTCTCGATCGAGCGACCATCTTCAAGAGCGAATAAGAATTTCTTTGTACCGTCCGCGCTCCTGGAGACATGCCTGACCTCGAGTTTGGGAATACTAAACTTCTCCTGCAATGTGTGTTGCAGCGATCGAGGAAGATTGGTCATTTCCTGAAAAGAAGTAATACGCCGGGCATAGAGCCATTCATAGAGTTGATCGGCGCGGAACCGCTCGGAAACGCCGCACTCCGAGTGCAGCAGTTCTACGAGCTCATCTCGTGTTCGACCAAAGAAATCCGGTTGTGCTTCTTTTCGCATTCCGATGCCAAGAACATGGATTCCGAGACTCCATTCCTTAACTTATAATACTGGAGGCTCCTGTTGCCAATAAATCCTCGAATATGAGCAGAAATCGGCAATATTATGAATTTTGTGATTTCGGAATCATTTTCGATTATATTTTATCTATATAATGGGCTACCGATAGCCCGTCAATAGAAAGGCTGCCCATGCCGATGGTGATTGAGAGAGACCAGAGAATGTATGAGCCCAATGGCTCGGACCCGCTTGCCACAGGACCATTATCTGCGGCATTAGGATCGGCGCATAGTGAACGTCCGTCGAGAGTCATTACGACGAAGCCACAACTTCCGATTAGCGATCAGGAATTGCGCGCGCGCATTCAGTGGGGGCATCAACTGAGTTCGCATTTTGAGCTTTTATATGATCGCATCTCTTTTTCAGAGAAGCGCGCTTTTAATCTGCTGGAATCACTCGAGATAGCCTATAGCCTTATCTTTCATTTCACACATGAGTCCTTTCCCGATCGCTTGCAGGTATATGCTATCGACCAACGTCAACCGGCGCTGCTGGGAAGAACGGTTCGGCCTCACTTTAATTTGGAAGAACGGGCGATCTATCTGGTTGAGAGTTCATCCCAGAACGTACAAGCAGAGTTAGTAGAGTTGCTAACGCATGGTATGCGTATCGCTCGCTATTCGCGACATTATGGGCGCACACCGGGTTGGGCTCTTCTGGAAGACGGATTTGCGATCTTTTTGAGTGAGCGGCTTTCGACGCAGCCCGAAGTTTTTCCCTTCTACGGTGCAGAAGCCGATGTTATCGCCAGCCATTTATACCGGTCGAATAAAGAAACGTTGGTCTCGATCTGGAACATGGCTCATCATAGCAATGCCCACCACATTATTCTTGCCGGTGCTTTTATCTTGTATCTTGGCGATACGTTCAGTGACGATCGGGTATCGACATTTTCCAAGAGCGATTACGCGATCACGAACGATACATTCCGGACATTCTTCGGCGGTACGTTAGGAGATCTTGAAGCCGCGTGGCAGCAGCATCTGCCGCTTTCACTGTTATCGCTGACAGAGGAAGAGCAGGACGTCATGGTCCAGCATTGGGACCGCGCGATCGATTGCCGACGACATTATTAAAGCAATTCCTCTTCTTCGTCGCCAACGATATCCTGCTCGACATACGTCTTTACTTCCTGGGCTAATACCTTCGGGACGAGGAAGTAGTTATCGGCAGCCTTCGGCGCATTTTTAAGTGCTTCGGTCACCTTCAAAGAAGGCCGCACTTCATCCTTCCGTAGCGCCGACTGTTCGACCGCTTCGTTCATGTTCTCGAGCGGAGCCACGCTCGAGACATCGAGTTCAGTCAGTTGGTCGATATAGCCGAGCACGTTATTCAATTCGCCGGTCAGAGCCTCCAATTCCGATTCCGAAAACTCGAGCTTCGCAAGGGTGGCGACTTTTTCAACTTCTATTTTTGTGACCATATTCTATTTTACTTCAAGCGGACGGGCGATGATAATGCCAGTTTGATGACTGCTGTGTGTCAGGTAGTCAGCGAGCGGTTCCTCACTAATTATTACATTACCTTTTAAACTTGATGCATGCATAAAATGTATCCGCCCATCCGGCATTCGGACGGCGATCCCTGTATGCGAACAATCGAGGCCAGGAATATTGGTGGTTATACCGAGGATGTCTCCCGTTGAAATATTCTGTTCTATTTTGGGAATATCCCCTTTAGGAATGTAATAAAATCCTTTGCGAGCATGGATGTCATTCTCGATCTCGAGCAAGGCGGCGTATTCTGCATTGTTGGTAGCAAGTTGCTTATACGAAGCTCGATGCGATGTCATAAAATTGATCGCCCGGTCATCGTATTTGGCATACTGGCCACCTGCATCTTTAGTAACGATCCGAAATACTCCTTTTTGCTGATTATTATAAAAGTAATCGATCGTATAATGTAACCGAGAATGATAGCCCGCCATTTTGCCATTGCGATAGCGCAGGAAGACAAGTTCTCGCTCATAGTCTGCCACGGTGGGAGAAGAATATTTCCGAATAATGCGAGCGAGAGCTAAGGTGTTTTCGTAGAACGTCACGCAGTCCAGCCCTCGAAGATCGACAATAAGGTTTTCGGCATTCGCATTGGTATCCAGCGTCCCGGCAACATACGGTGTACCCAGAAATAGCTTGCCCATCGCGACGATCCGCTCGCCGATCGGTAATTGTTCCAGATGTTCTGCATGAGCTTCAGCAATACGCGCGGCAAAAATGGAATCATCCGCACGCGTAACTGCGAAAGTCTTCCAAACAGAGTACTGGTCTGCTGGCCTGGCAGAATGCAGAAAGAGGCTGACGATAAGGAGCAATGCGGTCATTCGATATTCTGTACCTGCTCTCTCATTTTTTCGAGTTCCTGCTTGATAAAGACCACATGATGTGCCACCTGAGCTGAATTCGTCTTCGAGCCGATCGTATTGACTTCACGATTCATTTCCTGGAGAATAAAATTCAGTTTTCGCCCGGCTGCTTCAGGCGCAGCCATCGCTTCGAGGAAGAACTTTACGTGAGAGCGAAACCGCACGATCTCTTCCGTAATATCAAGACGCTCAGCAATAAGTGCGATCTCGAGCTCGAGGCGTTGATCGTTCAATACCTGTACATCATTGACTAATTCGACGACACGCTGTTTCAACTTTTCATATTCTTCTTTTGCAGTTGTACTATTGGAGCGTTCGATCTCATTCGTTCGCTCTTCCATTAATGCAATACGTGACCGAAGGTCTCGTTCGAGCTCTCCACCTTCCGAGGCTCGCATAGCATTGAGTTGATCGACCGCTTCATTGAGTGCTTTTTGTGCTAACTCCCATTCGATCGTCGTTGCGTCCGATGCCCGGTCTTCTGCCGTGAAGATGTCGCCAAAGGAGGTTAGATCACGCAACTGGATTTCGGCTGTTAGGCCGGTCGTTGTGCGTAAGCGATCGAGAAGATTGAAATATGCTTTAGCAAGGGGTTCGTTCAGGGAAAGAGGAGTGGTTTCCGCGCCCTGCCGGTCGATCGAAATATTGACCGATATTTTGCCGCGTTCGAGCCGCTTGCGAATAAGCTCGCGACACTCCAATTCTCGTTCGGCCATCGTACGAGGCAAACGGATGGCAATTTCGATAAATCTGGAATTAACGCTTCGAACTTCGGCTGTCACGGTGATCGTGGCGCCGTTCTCCAGCGTTCGGGCGGTCTCACCCCGGCCAAAGCCGGTCATTGAAATTAGCATGGATTCTTATGGTAGAGAAAATACAAAAATACCACCGTAACTATGGCCGCAACCGAATGAGGAAATCCTGAGAGTGCTCGATGCTGCGCAATTCTTTTATCTGCAGCCTAGAAGCACCATCGAGGTTCGAAAGCTCGAGCGGACCGAACGTTGCACGCGCATCAGCACCGAGCAAGAGTGGCCCATAGAATATGGCAAGCTCATCAAATAATCGCTCTTGAACGAAGCTGGCAGCCAGTGTTGGTCCGGCTTCTGCCAAAACACTGGTAATAGCCCGCTTCCCAAGTTCTTTTAACATACCTCGCAAGTCAAGTCGATCGTTACTAGAGTCCACCGCAATTATTTCAATTCCGCGTTTAGCGAGATCATCGCTTTTTTTTCGTTCACGGTCAAGGGCGCCGTGAGACGTGATCACAATGGTCGGTGCTATATCATCGGTAAAAACTGTGAGATGAGGTGATAACTCCAGAAGCGGATCGAGAACGATCCGCGTTGGATGCCGTCCTTCGATATGTCGCACCGTGAGAGATGGATCGTCTACTGCTGCAGTTCGAGTACCGACCAGCACCGCATCATGCTCTGCACGCATTTGATGGACGATGGTCCGAGACGCTTCCGACGTGATCCATTTCGATTCTCCGGACGCGAGTGCACTCCGGCCATCCAGGGAAGAAGCAACCTTTAAAGTAACGTATGGAAGACCGGTCGTGACATGCTTGATAAAGAATCGATTTTGCTCTTCGGCCTCTTCTTTTAAGAGTCCGATCTCGACTTCAATACCTGCTTCTCGAAGGTCCCGAATGCCGTTACCATTTACTTTTGGATTGGGGTCTTCCGTAGCAATTACACAACGCCTGATCTTTTTCTCGACTAATAATTTCGAACAGGGCGGCGTCTTTCCCTGATGGCTGTGAGGTTCGAGCGTAACATACACGGTCGCGCCCTCGACAGAATATCCCTTCGATTCTGCATCCTTAATTGCGTTAGGCTCCGCGTGTGGGCCGCCAAAGTCGAGATGCGCTCCTTCACCAATAATTTCGTCTTTCTCGTTCGTAATGATGCACCCCACCAGCGGATTAGGGCTCACTCGGCCCATTCCTTGCCGCGCAAGGGCGATGGCCTGCTGCATCATCGAAAAATCAAGGTCGGAAAACGGCATTAAATGGACTTAACGAAAGGGCGCCTGTAACCGTGCTATTGTTCTCTGGATAGGAATCCTGCCGTAAATTTGCGAAATGCGATCGTGGCGTGTCCTTTTGATTATGCTGATTTTTGCGCCTCCAGTCCGGGCGCAGGTCACATTCATTTCTCCGCTGCCGCAAGGAATACTCCAGGTCCGAGGCGATCATGCCGACCTTCGGCTGAAAGTAAAAGTCATTGGATTCTCGACGTTCAGTTTTAAGCTCAGTTCGGATATCGACACATCGAGCCTTCAATCAGGATGGACTAACGTCTCTGTTATTCGTGATACGGTCGACACGCTTCTAACGGTACCGCGCAATCTTCGAAATTATTCGATCTATTGGAGGACGGGTCAAAGCGCAACGGATACTGGAGGGATAATACCCGGCCTTACACCGGGACATGTGATCGGTATCGCGGGGCAATCGAATGCCCAAGGGTATACATGGTCGATGATCGAAGGAGCAAACGGAGATATTCGTATGCTTCGAAATGACCGAGGCTGGGAACCGGCAAAAGAGCCGACCGGCAACATGGCCGGCGGGCCGTGGATCGTTATGTCGAACATGCTCTACGCTTCGATCCACGACACGTTACCCATTGGAATTGTCAATACGGCGATAGGGTCGACCGGCTTGACAGAATCCAGTGTGAACGGCCAGTGGTTTCGCAATCCTGACGATCCGGAAGATAGCAGCCTTTATGGGAATGCACTTCGCCGTTTTCGCCATGCGGGTGGTGAACTCGAGTGCTTGTGCTGGATACAAGGTGAGGCGGATGCAGCGTTCTTGCCAACGCCGAATATGTACCGGGTTGCCTTTAGCAGGCTGATCTATGGTTTAAAACAAGATCTGACCGACTCCATCGCTGTCTTTCATTTACAGATCGGTGGAACAACGTTAAAAAGTGATGCCAGTTGGCCTGTTGTCCGGGAGGCCCAGCGAGTATTACCTCCCAGTACACTCGTTGGTACCGCCCTGGGCAGGTCTATTGGTGATGGCCTGCATTATACCGATGCAACCCTGTGGGCCGTCGGGCGAATGTTCGCTGAGGCGATATTAAGTCAGCGATATAATATTTCGCAGACAACGCTCTATCCGCCGTTAATGCCGGATACCGTTTTATATGTTGATTCGATCTTGGATGGCAGCATCCGTGGTCGCTACTGCTTCTCTTTGCAATGGAATAGGGCTGGATCGCCGACAAAAATTCGCATGATGCAGCCGGTGCAATATTTCGCGATCCATAAAGATGGCGTTATGCTCGATACTTCCCAAATATGGCAGAGAATTTCACAGTCCGATTCTACACGTGTCCAGATCGGCCTTATTAATGATTCGATTACTCGCGGCCACGATTGGCGCGTAACCTACGACGCAGTCCCGACTGCCGATCGGGCACCGATCGCAACGATCTCTGCTTCCGGCGACACTATTTTTGGAACGGCTTTTTATGAACTACCCGTCAAATGGCCGAGCGGTTCAAATTTAGGAGTGAAAGAATTTAGTATTCAACTGGTAGTACCAAATCCGACCATTGGTACATTGCATTGTTACATATTAGGGTATGCTCAGAGCGCTGTAACCCTTGTACTTCATGATAATTTAGGTGTTGAGGTACGAAGGCAAACGGCAGTGATACAAGATGGCTTGCAGGATATTTCGATCCCCACCGACGGACTTCCTTCAGGAAATTATTGGATCATGCTCACCGACGAAGCGGGGAACAGCACTCTTCAAAAAGCCATCATTCTACATTAATATTAGCGGAGCCACACCCTAAAAATATCTGTTTACCACCCGGCATTTTCTACCCAAGCGACTCATGGCAATTTTTTCGGACGCAGAACTCCAGGAAATTAGCGAACTGCAGAAACGATATCCTTCGCCGGCGGCATATCTCCTCCCCGTGCTCTGGCGCCTTCAAGACAAACGTGGCTGGCTCGACGATGAAGCAATGGAAGAGGCCGCGGCCGTATGCCAGGTGCCCAAGAGCCATGTTCGAGGCGTCGTAAGCTTTTATACGATGTTCTTCGAAAAGCCAATGGGCAAATTCCACGTTCAGGTTTGTACGAATGTGAGTTGCATGCTCTGTGGCGGCGAAGAACTACTCGCTGATATGAAACAGCGGCTCGGAGTACAAAATATGGAGCGTACTCCGGATGGGATGTTCTCGATCGAAGAGGTCGAATGCATGGGTGCCTGCGGTGGAGCACCGATGATGGCCATTAATGAGACCTTCTTCGAAAAGATATCAACGCAAGAGGCGAACGAGGTGATCGATCAGGTCGTGGCTAACGGCAATATCCCGACTCCGAAATTCGTACAGCAGATGCCGGAGCTTTCCGAAGCTGCGAATAAATAAGTATGGAGCTGATCTCCCGAAGAAAATCCCGGATTTTCTTGCTGGCGCTATCAACAGTGCTCGCAGCGGGAGTTGCTCATCTCGTTTTTGCGGCATCGGGAGAATCACCGGAATTACGTCAGAACTATCCAAACCCGTTCAGTGCCTCAACAGAGATCCGGTACAGTATTCCTGTTTCTGGTCATGTGCTTATCCGGGTATTTAATGCACTGGGGCAAGAGGTGGCAACGATCGTCAATGAGAAAAAGACCTCGGGTGAATACCCGGCTCGTTTCGATGGTTCGAGCTTTCCGAATGGGCAGTATACCTATGTGCTCGAATTCACGTCCGATGAGGACGGTGCAAAGAGCAAGTTGACCAAACGAATGTATTTAGTGAGATAATAACTCGATGGCGGACACTCCCAAATTAGTATTACCGGATATTCCCGGTTTGCGAAATATCGATACCTATATCGCTAATGGCGGCTACAAAGATGCGATCGGCAAAGCATTTTCGATGGCGCCGGCGGCTGTGATCGACGAAGTCAAAAAGTCAGGACTTCGCGGCCGCGGCGGTGCTGCCTTCCCAACCGGCCTCAAATGGAGTTTTATGCCGAAGGGGAAAGAGAAGAAGAAATATCTTCTCATCAATGGCGATGAATCCGAGCCGGGCTCGTTCAAGGATCGTCAGATCTTCGAGTTCAATCCGCACCAAATGATCGAAGGCATTCTCATCGCGTCCTATGCGATGCAAATCGATCATGCCTACATCTACATTCGCGGTGAGTACGCACATTGGGTGAAGATGGTGGAGAAAGCGGTTGCCGAAGCTTACTCGCGTGGGTTTATCGGCTCCCGCATGAAAGAGATGTTCAAGCCATCTGGCGAAGGCGTCGAGTTCTCCGTTGAGATCACCGTTCACAAAGGTGCCGGCGCTTACATCGTAGGTGAGGAAACCTCCATGATGAATTCGCTGGAAGGGCAGCGCGGTTATCCACGGTTTAAGCCACCGTTTCCAGCTAACTCAGGCCTTTGGGGTTGCCCAACGACGATCAATAATATCGAAACGATGACGAGCGTACCGCCTATTCTTAAAATGGGTGGTGAAGCCTATTCTAAGATCGGCGATCCCAAGCATCCGGGTACGCTGCTGTTTGGTGTAAGCGGTCACGTTAATAAGCCGGGAGTCTACGAACTTCCGACGGGCACACCTCTGCTCGATATTATAAATATCCACGCAGGTGGTGTACCGAATGGCAAGAAGATCAAGCTCGTGATTCCGGGTGGTTCATCGATGCCACCGCTTCGTGGCGATCAGCTCGAAGGCGTTAAAATGGACGCGGAGAATTTGAAAGCAGCCGGTTCGGCCATCGGTACGGGCGGAATCATGGTGATGGATGAAGACACCGACATCATTCATGTGCTTACCCGCATCGCAAAGTTTTACTGGCATGAATCGTGCGGACAGTGTACCCCATGCCGTGAAGGGACCGGGTGGCTGCTCAAACTGCTCAAGCGGTTCGACGCTGGCGAAGCAATGGAAAGCGACATTGACCTATTACATGATGTGGCGTTCAATATCGAAGGACGAACGATCTGCGCCTTAGGCGAAGCGGCGGCGTGGCCGGTTCGGTTTACCGTCGAACGTTTCCGCGAAGAATTTCAAAAGCGTGTTAAGCCCGGTCTTATACTAGAGAGCCCCAATCGCGTGCACTCCCTGCGAAAAGGCGGCCTCGAACCGGTGCAAGTTCACGTACCGGTGGTCGAGCGGGTGTAACTGCCAACGGAAAGCCCCAGAGCATCGAAATATTTGTAGCCCCCGGTATTGAGCGCACCAATGGTGCGCGAATAATCGGGGGTTGCTACAAAGGTGTACTCGCGATCTCTGATCGCGAGATCCGGTGGGGTGCCACAATGCTGGAGTATACTCGTCCCCGCGAACGGCGATCAGAGATCACCGGTACACGAGCCACAGCGCGTAAGTCGAGCATCCTTTGGCAAGCTAGGATAGGGCTCTCGCTAGACATCCCCATTAAACTATATAATTTGTCAAAATATTGCCTATTTTTGGGAACTTTTTGACATTATTCTATGTTTTATTATTTCGTTGCTCGGTATGTGTGCTTGAGAAAGTTAGTTGCCAGACAACTAAG
>JAJPIO010000018.1 GCA_021324735.1 Bacteroidota bacterium | reverse complement strand
GCCACGAGATTATGATCGAGACAATTAAAGTATTAACCATTACAACAACCTTAGTGCAAACATACAAAGGATTTAACCATTTGCCCGCGCTTCGCGAGTCCGTGTACAACGATCTCCGGATCGCGGCTGGCGATCCGGAGATCGACCGTACGCTATTGCTTCACGATCTTCACTGTCTGTGCCTCACCGTAGGCCGTTACCAACCGAGCGTAATAGGTGCCGCTGGCGAGACTATGGAGCGACAGCGGGATTGCATGATTGCCGACCTGGAATAGATTTTCCAACGGAGGTATTTCAACTTTCTCTCCCAAGGTATTATAGAGCTCGAGTTTTACGTATGCTTCATTAGAGAGTCCAAAGTTAATGACGCAACTTTCGGTTGTTGGATTGGGTGATGCGCTAGCACCATTAAATAGAGTCTGAGGACGCTTCTCAACTGAGGCATAAAGGAAGTGACGAGCAAATAAGGTATCTAATCCCAAGTCATGCAAGGAAGGAAGCGTTGTGTCAAGATTATAATGGTATCCTAACGCCGAATCAGCACGCCATTGACGATACTGAGATTTTCGAGCCGCGTCATATTCTTGCCACACACCCGGAGTGTCGCAACCGGCGTTCAAAGCTAACCACCGTATTACAGCCAAAGGTATGTTTACATTCTTTGACCTTAATGCAGAATCGGGAGCACTAAGTGTGGTCCCAATTGTACGGGCACATTGACAGAAGTACTCGGGATCGACCGTATTTAAGTATAAGACTGATTCGAGCCAGGCGCGATAATTGGTCCAGAGTAACGTGTCATGTGTTGAAGCAAAAATATTATTAATAGCATCACTCGTTATTCCGAAGCCTCGCCAGGCTTGATAAGTATTGGGGCACCGTTCGATAAACGTCTTTATAGTATCATACGCCTTCTGCCACTGCTGAAATTGATCGAGCGACGAACCATAATTGTACATCCTCGCGCAATCTTCGACGCTATCCATGACCTGTCCCTTAGCTACTCCAGCCGAAATGACACAGGCCAGCATTAGGACGATGATTGTCTTCATTGCTTTGATGCACCATCTACTGAGGAGTATTGGGACATGCCTCGCACCGCCGAATTCTTGTACGATGCCAGCCACGAGATTACGGTCGAGAGAATTAAAGTATTAACCATTACAACAACCTCACTGCAAACATACAAAGGAGCTTACTGTTACCTATGAGGCGGTGTACCCGCCAACTCAAATCACGGCGGGCGTCCGGAGATCGCCAGTACCGGAGGAGCCGGAACTCCAGCATAGGTGCCTATTTGTTTACTCTTGTGGTTTCGAGAAGCTCATTGAAAAATCGGTATCGGTAGGTCGTTCAAAAGTATCCGCACGGTGGCTCTTATGAGCCTGAAAATTCATAATTGCCGAATGCGGCTCAGATCCCTCAGCAATTATGAATATTAAACGAACAAACACAGAAATACCAACCATTGCTCCGTGAAACATAGCGTTTAACGGCCTTTGCATTTAGGCAACGACCGGTTATGTAGTCAAACCAGCCGGTAGGTTATTGCGGTAAGCAGGCGCTAATTCGCGAATATGTAAAGGGCCTGCAAATTGAGCGATAGGGAGGTGCTGACCAGAAATTCACTCAGGTGTTTCCAGAGGGCAATTTCAGGTGAGTCTCTAGAAAATGTATTATATTTGCCGAGCATACCTTCGAAGCTCCTCGCTAATCATCGATTATCGAAGAATTTCGAAGGTTCTCCCGAAGGGCGAGCGATCGATTCGATGGCTCATCCGCACCGGGCCAGTAAGGGTTCGGTTCGTAACCATAACAACTAAATAGACACCGCATGATCGAAAAGACCATACGGCGTTTCGGTATCTGGTCGTTGGTACAGGCAACCTTGGTTGTCCTTCTTGCCATGACGTTAGTGTCAGCCACGACAACAGACGCCGCAGCCCGTAAGCATACCAGCGGGCGTCATGGGGCAGCGGGGAAGGTCGCGCATAGTGCTCGGAAGACCGGTCGACATGGCCGTCACCAGCGTTTTGCCAGGCTCTCCCGTCATCACGCTACACCTCAGCGACCGCTAACGAGCGCAGAAAAAGAGCAGATCGTCGAGAAGATCCGCGAGCTTGCGAAAAGCTCCGTCTCCGATGAGAAGCCCATCACCGATAATGTTTCGGTACCGGCCAATCTGGCCTCGGCTAGCAGCCATCCATCGAGCCCCGACGACAGCGTGATCGCTGCCGAAGCGAGTTCGCTCGACATCCAATCGCAGATCGCAGAAGCTGCCAAGGAAGAGCAGGCAGAAGATGACGTCGATGTATCGATCGACCAATTCTTCAAAATGCGTCCGGGCGCAACGGGTGCTGAAGCAACGGGTGCTGCAATGGAAGAAGCGTTGAATCCGGCGTTAGCCGCTGAGCGCCAGCAGGATTTCGTCCTCTTCGATGAGAACGATCCGAACCGCGCCGCCCAGCGCTCCGACGTCATGGCGGAGATCATCGACTGGATCGGTACCCGCTACCAGTTTGGCGGCGATGCCCGCTCAGGCATCGACTGCTCCGCATTTACCCGCGAAGTGTTCGATAAGGCGTTCGGCCTCGAACTTCCGCGCACGGCTTACATGCAATCGCAGCTCGGCGATCCGGTCGGAAAGACGGACCTCCAGTTCGGCGATCTCGTCTTCTTTAAGACGGCTCGCTACGCTCCGATCACGCATGTGGGCATCTACATCGGTGAGGGACTGTTCGCCAATGCAGCGTGCTCGCGTGGCGTAACGGTAGCTTCGCTCGAGAGTACGTACTGGTCGAAGCGCTATGTTGGCGCCCGCCGTATCTTCTCGAATAGCTCGATGGCGGCGAAAGCGGGTTCCGTCTCTACCGGCAACATGGCCGATCGGCTGACGAGCGACCAGAATTGAAAACCTAATTGTGGGACCACGGGTCACGTTGTGAACCGTTGGTGAGACCCTTGAGAGTATCGAAGTTTCTCTTCAAGGTTCTGTTCTTTTAATCGATGAAGCCTCGGTGGGTGATCCACCGGGGCTTCAGAATTTTTAGGAGCCAAGATCGTACCAAACGAGCACACACTCGTGACGATTATTATACGTCGAGCGTTTGGGTACTTCAATGCCTGAAGTTCGATCATCTGAACGCAAAGCTGAGCCACAGCCCGCAAAACCTCGAACGGTTAAACCGATCGCGGAGAATCGCCGAGCTCGCCACGAGTACCTGATCAGCGAGGAGATCGAAGTCGGTATCGCTCTAGCGGGTACGGAGGTGAAATCGCTCCGCCAAGGGAAGGTGCAGCTATCGGATGGCTATGCACATATCGAGCATGGTGAGTTGTGGCTGGAGAATGTTCATATCAGCCCTTATGCGCATGGTAATCGATTTAATTTAGAGGAGAAGCGAAAACGAAAATTGTTAGCCCATAGCAGGGAGATCGCTAAACTTCGGGTGAAGTTGCAGGACCAGGGGGCAACATTGATCCCGCTTCGTATTTATTTCAAAGGCAATAAAGTTAAACTTCAACTCGGACTCGCCCGTGGAAAGAAGGCCTACGATAAACGGCAAACGATCAAGGAGCGTGAAGCTAAGCGCAATATTCGCCTTATGGATTAGCAGCGTGCTAATGGTTCGGGTCGCGAATGCTCAGGAGCGGACTTGGGAAGTTTCGTTACTGTTGCCGTCGTTTAATACCTATTATCAGGAGAATGCGAAGGATCTAGCCAATGGTCAGCCGATCGATCTCGAAGGGAATTCCTGGGACGCGCTGCAGTTTAATCCTCGCCTCATATATCGAGCACGAGAAGAATTGAACCTACCGTTGTTTTTAAGTTTGGATGTCAATGTTCCGGTTGTGACGATAACGCGTTTGGAGGTTGGGCACGAGCAATTGATATCAGGAACAACGGCAGTAACGCAGCAAGAACAGGTTGCTCATAACGATCTGTCCGCTCGTCTCTTGTTAGGTTGGGAAATGCTGCCATTTCTTCAACCATATATTGCGTTGGAACGAAGTCGCTTTACAAGTGAGCGAACGGGACAACGTAATGGCAATGATAGCGGTGGATATACGCCCGATAACAATTCCGATTATACTGAGACGATCTATTCGACTCAGCTCGGACTTGGAATTACCGGAATGATCCCACTCAATGAGAATGCTGATGTGCGGCTTCGATATGAAGCAAGCTATGAAGTGCCGCAAGCCGTTTTTGTTAGTAATAGCTATTATGCCAGTTCCGGTGTATGGGGTCAGGGTACGGGCGGTTATACGCTTAATGGTAAGGTCCAGCTTGATATTCCGTTGCGAGTAACTGAAATGTTAAGCGAGCACGATGGTTATTTCACGATCGGAGGACTTATCTCCAAGCGTCATTGGAATGGGTGGTCGGGATTTGGGCTCGTTAATGGTTTGCCGGGGACTCTTATGTGGCCGGAGAACTACTGGGTAAAAGCCGGCGGATTTATTGGAATAGGAATGTTCTTTTAGAACCTAACATTCTTTGCTGATTACTTCTTACACGCTTTAATGTTTCCGACTCTCAACGAACAGATGGACGCGATCCGTCGCGGTGCCGTCGACCTGATCAACGAAGACGATCTGGCAAAGAAGATCGAGCGTTCCCGCGCACAAAATAAGCCTCTTATCGCAAAGCTTGGTGCCGATCCATCTACTCCCGATCTTCATATCGGTCACGGAGTTGTATTGCGTAAGCTTCGTACGTTTCAGGATCTAGGGCATCAGGCGACACTCATCATTGGTGATTTTACGGCTATGATCGGCGATCCTTCCGGCCGGCAAAAAACGCGACCGATGCTTACTCAGGAAGAGGTCGATCGCAATGGCCAGACCTACATGGAGCAGGTCAGTAAGATTCTCGATCGGAATAAACTTGAAGTACGCCGCAATTCCACGTGGCTTAATGCGATGACATTCACGGATGTCATCAAGCTGGCAGCGATCTATACCGTAAGCCAGATGCTCGAGCGAGATGATTTTCATAAGCGATTTAATGCGGAGCAGCCGATCTCTCTTCATGAGTTTCTTTATCCATTAGCACAAGGAATGGACTCGGTTGCGATCCACTCAGATATCGAGTTGGGTGGTACCGATCAGCGATTCAACCTTTTAGTGGGTCGCGAATTGCAGCGTCATTTCAATCAGGAGCCTCAGTGCATCCTTACGATGCCGCTCCTCGAAGGGACCGACGGCGAGCGAAAGATGTCGAAGTCATATGGTAACTCGATCAACTTCAGTGACTCGCCGGACGATATGTTCGGAAAGATAATGTCGATCCCGGATTCGATGATCTATCGTTATTTCGAGCTTGCTACAAATGTATCCAACCTCGCTGAAATTGAGCGACAGCTAAAAGACTCATCTACAAATCCCCGCGATCTAAAAGTACGTCTTGGGCAAGAGATCGTTCGCGGATTTTATGGCGATGACGCAGCAGAAGAGGCATACGAGAAATTCCGGACGATGTTCGTGAAGAAGGAAATTCCGGATGATATTGAAGAAGTAAGTGTGGGTTCGAACAGTCCGCTGTCGATTGTAGACTTTATTGTCGATCACAAACTTGCTCCAAGCAAAAGTGAAGCACGAAGGCTGATCGATGGAGGAGCCGTCTCGATCGATGGAGAAAAAGTCGCTGATTCGAAATCGAGTTTTTCTCCTACGGCGGATGGTGTAGTCTTAAAAGTAGGGAAGCGTAAGTTCTTAAAGGTCAAAGCTTAGCTCACGCTTCTTCTTCCGTATAAGTCCTTGCCGGCAGATCAATAAAGAACGTTGTGCCGTGCCCTGGCAAGCTTTCTACCCGGATCGTGCCGGACATATCGGTGATGGTGCGCTTCACGATGGCGAGGCCCAATCCCATACCACTCGTTTTAGTGGAGAAGTTAGGATCGAAAACCTTCTTCATTGTTTCGTCGGACATACCAAAGCCGGTATCTCGGATACTGATATGTACCATCCCCTGAGCGCTGTAAGCACGGATGACAATAACACCCCAACCTTCTATCGCCTGAATTGAATTTCGGATCAGATTTACGAAAGCACGACGAAGTTCTTCTTCATCCGAGTGAACCTTGGGAAGATCCTTCGGCACATCAATAATAAAACGGATGCGGCTTCGTTCAGCATCGAAAAGAGCGACGGCGCTATCCGCGACTCGGCGAATATCAACGGGACCCCATTTGCGCCGAGGCATGGCGCCGAAATGCGAGAACTCCGTTGCAATGCGGGTAAGCACGTCGATCTGCTCGCGCAGCGTGCGTATGACACGGCGGAAAATAGAATTAAAGTTTGGGTCCTTCGCCTCGAACGCATGCTCCATGTGTTGCACGGAAAGCTTCATCGGCGTCAGCGGGTTCTTGATCTCGTGCGCGACTTGCCGTGCCATTTCCTTCCATGCCAGTTCGCGCTCTGTTTGTGCGACGATCTCACGACTTTTTTCAAGCTCGTGCGTCATCGCGTTGAAGGCATGCATGAGGTCACCTATTTCGTCTTCGCGTTTAACGGGGATCGAAGTTTTGAGCTTGCCTTGCGCGACCCGCTCGGTAGCTCGGATAAGTTCTAATATAGGCTTTGCAACGCGAGCAGCGAAGAGAGCACCAATACCGAGGAGCACCAAACCGAGAGCGGCAAAGGTGCCGTAAATGAAGCTCGTCGTTCGAGCGATCTCCGCTTCAATACGGGGCTGCTCGTCCATCGTTGCAAGTGCAATGACGGCAAGCAGTTTCGAGCCATCCATGTTTGTTACTGGCTGATAGCCAACTTCGTAGGTAGATGCACCGATCTCGACCGGTTCTGTGAAGAACGAACGCTTACCCAGCACGACTTCGCGGACAGCCGTTGAGTTAAGCGTCGTGGCAAGAAGTGAAGATTCATATAATTCTGGTCGGCTGCTGGCCCGAAGCCTTCCCTGAGCATCGTAAACACTAAAATCACGTCCAATGACACGGGATAAATAATCGACTTCCGATTGCAGATCAGCCTTCGTCCAGTTCGCGACTTCCATTTTTCTGGTAATTCGCTCGCGGATAACAGAGGCATCTCGTGAAAGGCGATCTTGCTGTTCAACCTGTGCTCGTTCGGCAAGCAGATTTCGTGTGACATTGGTTACTACAACGAGAGGCACCAACGCAATGACAAGCACGATAAGAAAAATTCTATCACGGAAATGAAGTGTGAACTTCAGACGTCTTGTCGCGACCTGCCGAACGATGAGCAGGATTAACACGATCAGTGTGCCATAAATAAGCCCAATACCATTGAGGCGGAGGGCAAATTCCAACGTGCGGGTATAGGTAGGCTCAGGTATACTGACGGTAATAATAGTAGGCCGTTCGCCTTTGCTCAAGCTTGTGTTCGCTCGATAGAATAACGTTTGATAATGTGCGCCATTGATCGTGGTTTCAAGCCATATACTGCGATGCTTCGCTAAAAGCCGCTCGATCGTACTTGGGACTGCGGCCGGAACGTCCATTGAGGGGCTATTGGTGAGACGTCGCATGTTCGGCCGGTACTGTGCGACAATAAAATTACCGTTCGTTACCGGATCATTGGTTGTTCCAGTTCGCATCGGTGCAATAGCTATTTGCGACCGCGCGACGGTTAGTGCAGGCAACTCGCTCCAAACTGAAGCAACGACATATAAATGCGATGGTTGGTTAACTGGCTTTGCAGTCTGACCGGAGTCACGGTAATGAAGACCGCCAAGAATTGCGGGTGCGCCGGAACTCGTAAAGCCCTGCAAGACGTGCGCATCAAAGTGCGTTGAATCAAAGCGGCGAATATGTGTGAGTTCGGAATCCAGTTGAGGATGGAGACGGTCGAGCTCGCCTATAGCACCGAACGTCGCAAAGTGGGACTGGCGAATGCCTGCCGCATTATAAACATCTACGCTTACATTCCATCCGGGGTGTTCGCGCATGCCAGTCAGCCAAATGAGGAACGCCTCGTCTCGTAGCGTAATGGTATCGTGTCCTGCGCTGGCCCATTGTCGAAGCCGATCTTCAGCGGTTAAAAGCAAATGTTCCGTGGTGTTCTGAAGCTCAGGTACGTCTACCTCCGCATTTTCAGCAGCAACACGTCGCGCTATCTCCTTATCGATGAGAAGTTGCTTCGCTGCAACAAGGGGACTAATGATCACAGCACTAAATGCAAGAATAAATAAGATAGAACGGCTGGAGCGGGGAAGCTTATAGAGAAACGAAGGACTTTTCTCTTCGCGGTCCGAAGCGGTAGAATCAATAGCAATGATAGCGATACTTGCGAGGAACGTAACAGCCGCAAGAACTCCGCGGTATAAAAGTGAGGTATCTGTTAAGGCCGCCTGATCGAGAAAGAAAACAACGGCCGTACAAAGGATGGCAAGCGCTAACGAGCTTACGGTAATTCGGCCTACTATAGAACCACGATGAGAAGAAGCATTTGCGATAGCGCGAATCGCAAATGTCAGGGTTAATACCGCTGTAAACAAATAGGTAACACCGATGCCCAAAAGCGACAACAGCATCATCAACATACCAGGAAGCGGCAATACCTGACGAACCGTTAGATAACGAATCCCACCATTGCTAACAATAGCCTCAACAGTGCCACTAAGGGCATCGACGAGTAGTTGCGTGGCTATAACTGCCGCAATAGCATAAAGGAAAGATGCGATCTTTTTACCGGATGATACAGGTCTTATATCACGCTCTTTTGATTCATCACGCACCAGCCGCTCTCGTGGCAGCCAAATGATCCACAACATGACCGCTGCAGCGGTGGCAAAGACGGTAGTAATAAAAAGCTCGAGAGGATTCTTGGCAATCCCCAACAGCCAATCGGAGGCAAAATCGGCAGGATCCTGATACGCAGCGCCAAAAAATTTTGAGGCGGCACCAAGATTCACAATAATGACTCGAACTATGAACAGCGCTGCTATTGTGGCAACTGAATATATAACTTTAGCGCGCAAAGGCCTGCGATCCGGCGGGACCTCTGATATAGCAATAAGCAGCCACAGTAGCGCGGCGAATATTGCAAGGCTAAAGCTAAGAGTCCACAAGCCATGAAGGAGTCGATAGGGAAGGGATGGCTCTGTTTGCGGCGTTTTGCTGATCGATAATGTACCGACAAAACTGGCAGGATCACTGGGATCAGCCATCAATCGTACCACTGAATCGGAAGAACTATGACTGATTCGTCCTTCACCATCGAATGAGAGAATAAGATCACGCCCCGCTCGACTGATAATATCATCGATAAATGCTGTCGACGGGTTACCGGTCAGAGGTTCTTTGGTGGCAAGTTGCTGTTTGGATTCAACATACAATTCGACACGGCCATCTCGGGAAACCACTTTGCGAACCGCTACAAGGTAGGCATAGATCGGCCCATTCTCGAGCATGATACCACGATCGCGCGTTGGTAGCATAAGCGAAGCTGGAAGAACCGTATCAAACCCGAATGTCGCTGCTACTGGTGAATTCCAGGCTTCCAATCTTCCATCCGCAGAATAAATAGCATACCCGCGATGGATCGCTTTCTTACCATCCGATCCTTTAGTATAAAGAACGCTGTCCGGAAAACGTAGGGAATAGGCAGCATCCTTTTGATAAAGGAGCGAGAATAGCTTCGGTGTATCATGGATTAGGGCGGCATTCCGAATAAGAGGATCGGTTGCAAGCCAATCGCGAGTGGAGTCAAGGGATATTGCAATAGCATGCAATCGGTTTTGAGTGAGGCTATCTATCCCGGAGGTACTCCAAGCCTGTTGTGTTTCTGCAGTACCAGTCAGACGCATAAGGTAGGCGCCAGTTGCAGAGACTACGGAGATAATAACAAGCGCAAGAAGAAACGTACGGAAGCGCGTAGGTGGCGTGGCGAGAGCCCACGTTTTCCCAGGCCATAATAGCCGGCGAAGAAAGCGAAAGACGCTCGAAACCAGCGCCCGTAGACGCCCTAAGACCTTATTCGAATTGGGGGCGAGCTTCACTTACTCCTATGAAAACTTGTGGGACAGGCTCCGTTCCAGAATCAACGGGATTCACGGTCGTTTACCTTAGCGGCAATAATAATATTTACCGCAAAAAACGTTGGAAAAAGATCGATCAGCCAGCGTGGCAGGGAATATCCGGAGTAACGTTCTTCTATTGGTTGATATCCAGCATCTTTTAGCATTTTGCGTGCGCTTTGTAATGTAAAGAAACGCAGGTGCGTCCGGTCCAATATTCCTGAGTCTTGATAAGTGAACCTTCCGAACAGAAGGCCGAGGCGAATTCGAAGGTTTGCCACATTGGGCAAACTTACGATCGCAACACCATGCGGTGCGATCAATACTTTTGTCTCCCCGAGGATAGAAAGAGGATCACGAGTGTGCTCGATGACATCCCCGAACAGAACCACATCAAAATTGCTCTTGCCAACTTCCAAAAGCGTCCTTGTCCAGCCTGGTATCTCGATGTCGATCTCAAGCGCGCTATCCAAGCGAGACTTAGCTACTCCGAGCGCATCCCGATCGTTATCAATACCAATAACGTGGCAATGCTTTTGCTTTCGAAGTGCCTCCCCGAGAATGCCGGTGTGACACCCAATATCGAGCACACGAGCGCCTTCACTGATCATACGAAATTGGAGCGCGTGTGTACTCACCGGGTCGGTGAGGCGCAGATCAAAATCGTATGCGTGTTTTTCAGTCACTGGGATCGATTATTCTATCTAAACATCGCAGCCAAACCCTGGGGTGCCGACTATAACCCAGCTAATCCCTTTACCCAATTATTGCCGTGGCCAATAGAATCCATCGTCATTTTGTGGCGGCCTCGGTACTCATAGTATTCTGTCTTGATATTGTGGGACTGTAAGAAGTGTACGATCTTATTGGCGGTCGATAGAGGCAAAACCTCATCTTCGGTTCCATGCATAACCAGGTATTGAGAGACATCCGAAATGTTTAGCCAATGCGTCACCGGTTCTGGTAAGGGTCCTGACATAGGGATCACCCCGATCGGTCGAATTTTTCCTCGTAATCCTATGATCAGAGACATCGCCGCTCCTTGGCTAAATCCCCACAAGAATAAGGGCCACCCATCAGCGTTCAGACGAATTAGATGCTTTTGGATATCGCCTTCTAAGAGCTGTTCCGAATTTTCGATAGTATTCTCATTCTCAAATTCCTCTCCTTCTTTATACCCCTTCATCGGAAACCACTCAAAACCACCGATATTTGATGGATAGGGAGCCTGAATGGAAAGAATGTGAAAGCGTGGATCGAGCAGGCCTTCGATAGAAAAGATCGTTTTAGCTTCTGCAGCACGCCCATGGAGCAAGATGAGTAAGGGGCGAATAGAAGATGCCTCGCGTGGTTCTCGTTCGAGATAGGGAAGTGAAAAGTCGCTCACAGGTATATGTTAAATCTTATCGGAACTACGTCTCTACGAGATTTCGTTGAGCCGCCCCAACAAGGGGATCGGGTTTAGCGTTTAGACACTAAATCCAATGTGGCGGGGTAGCTCAGTCGGTTAGAGCGTCGGAATCATAATCCGCAGGTCGTGGGTTCGAATCCCTCCCCCGCTACTAAGAGAGTCTGAGCCAGATTCTCACAATTTCAAAGATGACGCGGATTGATTTTAGGATTTTACTTATTAAAATTCTACGATCGATCCGCGTTTCGTTTTAAGCTATATAACTCCGTCTCATGCGAATTTACTTTATTGGCATTTGCGGCTCAGCGATGGGCAACGCCGCACTGCTCATGCGCGCTTTGGGCCATGAGATCATCGGCTCTGATGACAATATTTACCCGCCTATGTCGCTGTTGCTGGCCGAGCAAGGGATCGAGATATTGCCGGGTTTTCGATCGCAAAATTTCGATCGAGCGCCGGACTTGGTCGTCATCGGTAACGCCATGTCCCGGGGTAACGAAGAAGTTGAAACCGTTTTAGAACGCCGGCTCCCTTATGTGTCACTTCCGGAGCTATTAAAGCGAGAGATCATACAAGGTAAAACGTCGATCGTGGTGACGGGTACTCATGGGAAGTCGACGACGTCATCACTGATGGCGTGGACATTCCACTCGAGTGGTAACGAGCCGACCTTCCTTATCGGCGGTGTTCCGGAAAATTTTAAACAAGGATACCAGGCTCGTCCGCAAAGCGAATATGTCATTTTGGAGGGAGATGAGTATGACACAGCTTTCTTTGATAAGCGCTCTAAATTTTTTCATTATCTCCCGACGACGCTTATCATCAACAATATCGAATTCGATCACGCCGATATTTTTAACTCCCTCGATGAGATCAAACTTGCCTTTAAGCGGCTAACGTTACTCGTCCCTCGAAATGGCCTCATCATTGCAAATGCCGACGATAAGAACGTGATGGAAGTTGTGGCTGGCTCTTTCGCGCCAGTGCTAACATTCGGCATATCTGAAAATGCGAATGTCCGAGCGATCGATATTCGCCATACCGATCATTCGTCGATCTTTACCGTACAGGCAATTGGGCGTCCCGAAGATCGGTTCGAAATCCCCCTCTTGGGCGATTTTAATATTCGAAATGCGTTAGCGGTAGCCACTGCCGCACGGCATCATGACATTTCTTACGATGCTATTCAGCAGGCTTTTAGTACGTTCAAAAGCATCAAACGCCGCCTGGAGTTTAAGGGGGAATTCGGTGGGGTAAAGGTCTACGATGATTTTGCTCATCATCCAACCGCTATTCGAGAGACGTTAAAAGGCCTTCGACAAAAGCATCCTTTTGAACGAGTGATTGCGATTTTTGAACCTCGTTCCAATACGACCCGGCGTAACGTATTTCAAAAAGAGCTTACCGAATGTTTTGATGAAGCAAATGTTGTATTCATATCTCAAATTGCCCGCCTGCATTTGTTGAAGGAGGACGAGCGGCTCGATCCCGAGCGTGTCATGTCCGACCTCAGCGATCGTGGGAAAGAAGCCTATTATTTACCGGATGCCACTTCCATTGCGAAGCAGGTTGGTTTGGTTGCAAAGCCTGGCGACATCGTCATCGTTATGAGCAATGGCAGCTTTAGTGGTATTCACGATTTGTTGCGAGAAGAACTAACCGTTAAACACTAATGACAATTACGACGGAAACGATAACGCTCTCATCGGATGGGAGCGCAATGAATGCATTTGTTGCTCGTCCTGAATCCGGACGAGCACCCGCGCTCATGGTGTTTCAAGAGGCCTTTGGTGTTAATGAGCATATTAAGGATATTTGCAAGCGATTTGCAGAGCAAGGATACATAGCAGTCGCACCAGAATTATTTCACAGGACGGCGCCAGCAGGGTTTACCGCCGGTTATAATGATTTTTCTCTGGTCGGTTCACATCTTTCAGCGGTAACTACCGATGCTGCTTCTAATGACGTTAGTGTAGTGCATGAGTGGCTTCACGGAGATCGTCAGGTTGATAAATTGCGTATCGGCGCGATCGGGTTTTGTATGGGCGGTCGTGTGGCCTATATTGCGAATGCTACCTTGCCGTTGCAGGCAGCAATCTCGTTCTACGGCGGAGGCATTGCTCAAAACTTATTAGGCATGGCTTCGAAAGAGCATGGCCCAATGCTCTTTTTCTGGGGCGGTCAGGATAAGCATATTTTACCGGAGCACCGTAATAGTGTCGCTGATGCTATGACAAAAGCTGGTAAAAGCTTTATTAATGTTGAGATATCTGATGCCGATCATGCCTTTTTCAACGATCAACGGCCTTCGTACAATGCAAATGCATCTCGACAAGCCTGGGCACTTACAGTTTCCTTTTTAGCGACATACTTAAAGAGTTAAGGGCGTACCAACGATCTTAGTTACGGACTCAATTACTTTCTCTGGTTCAGTCTCCATCATGCAACGAAAATGTTTTTCGGGACAATGATCGAGCCCAATTGCCGTGCATGGTCGGCAATATAACTTTTGCACTTCGAGAACGATCGAGCCTGGATCGCGTGGAGCGAAACCGAACTGTCTCACAGTCGGTCCAAACAGGGCGATCACCGGTGTCCCAACCGCTTCTGCTATGTGCATAAGGCCAGAATCATTTGTAATCGCTACTGAACATTTGGAAAGCGAGTGAGCAGCTTCTGCCAGATCAATATCACCAGCTAACGATCGATGATTACCAATGGGTAGCTTTGCTCGGATTCCCTGAATAAGGTCAACTTCATTCGTGGAGCCGTAGAAGGTGATCTGATAACCTTCTTGTAGAAGCTCCTCAGCGGTCTGGCGATAATATTCTGCCGGCCAGCATTTATTCCAATGCCGCGATCCGGGGGCGATCGCAATTCGTTTTGGGTCACGGTCGTGCTTAGGAGTTAGTGTTGGTCCCAAGCCGGGGTCTTTTACTTTCAGCTTTCTCGCTGTCTCGAAATAACGACCGATAATGTCCGGAGCATCATTTAAGCGGTCGTATTTAAATTTTATAAGCAACCATCGGTCAAACGTTCGTTTGTTGATGACACTGAGATGCTTTCCCAATCTTGTTCGAAGTATTCGACTGCGAAGTACATTATGGAGATCTAAAACATAATCGTAATTCTTTTTACGTAAGGACTGCCGAAGAGCCCGAAGCCCTTTAAGTCCGGTTCTCTTATTATAAATATGAACTTCATCGAGGTAGGGAAGCACAGGAACAAGCGATTCATATTCCCGAGCGATCACCATGTCAAGCTGGCATGAGGGATAAATTTCGCGTATGACTTTTATAAGCGCGGTCGAGAGAACAATGTCTCCGAGCGAGCTAAAGCGGATAAGAAGGATGGAAGGTGAGCGCGAAGGCACAGTTGGAATTCGTTAGCTTCGTAGTGCTGTTGCTTCAAGGCACATTATAGACTTCATACGTCTACGTCGTCGTTTTTAACACAAACTTCCCATGAATAAACCCTCAACTCTCGGTGAGCTTAAGCTTGCTGGTTACCAGGTCCTTCCGGTAAAAGACGAACTCCGCCGTAATGTTATTCAAAAGCTGAGGAATCGCGAACCGTTGTTTCCGGGCATTATTGGATATGAAGATACGGTCATTCCGCAGATCGTTAATGCCATACTTTCGAAGCACGACCTTATTCTGCTCGGGCTTCGGGGGCAGGCCAAAACGCGTATCGCTCGTTTGCTTATCGAACTTCTCGATGAGTGGGTACCGATTATTGAAGGCAGCGAAATAAACGACGATCCATTTAATCCGATCTCTTATCATGCGGTTCAAAAAGTACGAGAATTGGGTGATGCTACACCGATTACATGGCTGCACCGTTCCGAGCGCTATGGCGAAAAGCTTGCCACGCCGGATGTAACCATTGCCGATATAATTGGCGATATTGACCCACTGAAGGCGGCCCACCAGCGATTGCATTATTCGCATGAAGGTGCGATTCACTTTGGGATTATTCCACGTACCAATCGTGGCATTTTTACCATTAACGAGTTGCCCGATCTACAGCCGCGTATTCAAGTTGGCCTTTTCAACTTGCTTGAGGAGCGGGATATTCAAATCCGTGGCTTTAATATTCGTATTCCACTTGATGTAATGGTAGTTTTTACCGCTAATCCGGAAGACTACACCAATCGCGGTAACATTATTACGCCTCTTAAAGACCGTATTGCATCGCAAATACTCACGCACTATCCTTATACGATGGAGCATGCGATCGCTATTACCGAGCAGGAAGCCTGGACATCCCGTGTTGGGGAAGAGGGTGTTGTTATTCCGGGATATTTCAAAGAAATTATTGAGCAAATCGCTTTTGAAGCGAGAAAATCAGAGTTTATCGACCAAAAGTCTGGTGTTTCGGCACGTTTAACGATCAGTGCGATGGAAGCACTCGTCTCAAATGCAGAGCGTCGCTCCATCGTAAACGGTGACGAAATTATCTTACCACGAATTACAGATCTGGCATTCGTGACCACGGGAGTGACCGGCAAAGTTGAGCTCGTTTTTGAGGGTGAGCAGGAAGGAATGGGGAAGGTTGCACGCGCCCTCGTTGGTAAAGCCGTAAAAGAGATATTCAAAAAATATTTTCCCGATCCGTTAGCTCGCGAACGCAATAAGAAACAGGTTGAACGATATGAAGAGCGATACACGCAAGAGAGAGTACCAAAAACTCCGGGCGAGTATGACTCGGTATTACAGTGGTTCTCGGAAGGTAACATGATCTCGCTGACCGACACTATGAAGTTTGCTGATTATTATAAAGAGCTCTCTCGAGTACCTAAGTTAAAAGAGTTAGCTATTCGCCACATGAAGATCCAGGAGGCAAACCGATTCGAACTTGCAAGCGCAATGGAGTTCGTCTTAGATGGCTTGCATCAGCATTCGAAACTTGCCAAGGAAGAAGAGATCGAATCGCCGCAGATAATCTATCGGGATATGGTCGGCAGCATCTTTTCAGGACGTAAATCGCAGACCGATATCGAAGAAGAGGACGATCCACTCCGTTTTTAAGAATAGAGTGCCTTTTATAGATTTTAATCTTGTCTGGAATTTAATTGAACAGCGTTTAGTTAATGGTCGCCGTAATGGGTATAGCGGAGCGGAAGGTACGAGAGCGCGAATCGATGAAGGCGAAGATCCTCAACGCCGCGTTCAAGCTATTTCTCGATCATGGCATTGAGAATGTTAGCATCCGGAATATTGCAGAGCGCATCGAGTTTAGTCCCGGGACCATTTATCTGTACTACCGCGATAAGGACCAGATCTTTTTCGAGCTTTACAATCTTGCCTTTGGCCGGTTTTACGAAGAACAGCAAAAGCTCCAGCCGATTCAAGATCCGTATGACCGCCTGTATCAAGGCTGTCAGCAATATATTCGATGGGGATTAGCCAATCCAAAGCTATACGATCTCATGTTCATTGTTGAAATTCCGATGAACGTAATCGCTCGGGAAGAATGTGAAGATATCGGTCGCCGTTCGTTTGATCTGTTGCGTCAAACAGTTACCGAATGCATTGAAAAGGGCAAACTGCGCATCAAAGATGTTGAACTCGGCTCGACGATGATATGGAATATGCTGCATGGCATTGTTTCACTCATTATTAAACGGCGCATACTGGTGCCGGAAGAGACTGTCGAGGGTATGGTCAGCGCTATGCTCGACAATTTCTTATTGCTCTTAAAACGCTAATTTTTTTGTCGCTCGCTAAACGGTGTTTAGTAATTATCATTCGTTTTACAATGAGATATTTCTTTCACTCACTTCTATTTCTTTCGATTGTCGTATTACAGTTGCCATACACTTTTGCTCAAGAGCCGACCAACGTTGTCCAGACAGTAAAAGGGAAACTGATCGATCAGGATGATGAGCAGCCAATCCCCGGTGCGACCGTACGAATTGCAGGTACGAAACTCGGCGCGATCTCAAAGATCGATGGCTCCTTCAGAATTGAGAATGTGCCGGTCGGTCGTCAGCAGATAAAAGTGAATGCCTCTGGTTATGAACCGTTCGGTCAGGATCTATTAGTTACCAGCGGTAAACAGGTTGTGTTGGATTTACGACTCAAGGTTAAGATCGTTCAGGGTGGTGAAGTTACGGTTCGGGCGAGCAATGATTTTAAGCCTGTCAATGAAGATGCACTTATAAGCTCTACGACGTTTAGTGTCGATGAAGTAAAGCGTTTTGCAGGGAGCCGGGAAGATCCGGCACGGATGGCGCAAACTTTCGCGGGCGTTGTTGGTGACGATGATCAACGAAATGATATTATTATTCGTGGCGGCTCTCCGCTGGAATTGCTGTGGCGATTGGATGGCATTGATATTCCCAATCCTAATCATTTTGCGACCGAGGGAGCAACGGGTGGGCCAGTTAATGCGATCAATGTCAATCTTCTAAGTAACAGCGATTTTCTTACTGGCGCATTCCCAGCCGAGTATGGTGATAAGCTTTCGGGAGTATTCGATCTTCGTACCCGCAAAGGAAATTCCGAACGACAGGAGTTTGTCGCCCAAATGGGTTTTGCCGGATTTGAAGGAATGGCTGAAGGACCTCTCCTGGGAAATGGCAGCTCATATATTGTGAGCTATCGAAAGTCAACACTAGAAATTCTTCATAGTATGGGCATCGACTTTGGCTTCGTTGGTATTCCCAATTATGACGATCTCACGGTCAAAGCCGACGTTCCGTTAGGCAAATCAGATGCACTTAGCATTATTGGTCTTGGCGGCCGCAGTACGATCGATCTTTTTCAGAGCTCATTAGATACTGTTATTACCGGCGATTTCGATATTACGAATGGTACGAACCTCGGTGTACTCGGTGCAACATGGAAGCACATGTATGGTGATCGAGCCGTTGGTAACCTCCTAATTAGTACTGTGTACCAGACCTATCATACTGTAGTCGATTCGCTTACAGCGGTGAATCACCGAGTAACGAGCAAAGACTTGTTCTATACGGCTGACTCAAAAGAAGGTGCTAATTCCGCAAAGTATACTTTAGCTTATTCTGTTACTCCTTCAAACGTTTTTAGCGGGGGAGTAGAAGCTCGATTTCCCAATTACGATCTCAACGAATCCCGTACAACGGTTCGTCAGGGATCGATCCCGTATTCAATTCACGCGAGTGGTACCACATTCCAAACACTCGATTACGTGAATTGGCAATGGCGGCCAACTGAGGACTTAACATTCAACACGGGACTGCATTATCAATACTTAGATATTAGCAAGAAGTCGTCGTTCGAACCGCGCTTTGGAGGCGAATGGTCATTTGCAGAAGGGCAATCTCTTCATCTGGGGTTCGGTGTGCATCGGCAATCGCAACCGCTTGTGGTATACTTTGGCGAACCTGGAAATCAGTCGCTTGACTTTACTCAGTCGATTCACTACATACTCGGATATTCCGATTTGATTTCCAACGATCTTCTTTTCAAAGCAGAGGGGTATTACAAGGATATTTCTCATGCTCCTGTTGACAGGGACTCGCTGACTAGTTTTAGCTATTTGAACGCCGGTGCAAATTTCGGTGGGGTTTCTTCGAACCGTTCGTTAATCAGTAATGGTCTCGGAAAAGCCTACGGTGTCGAACTCACCCTGATGAAGCATTTCTCGGATGGTTATTATCTTACAGCAACGGGTTCTATTTTTAAACAACGGTACACCGGTTCTGATGGTGTTTGGCGCGATGGTGTTTTTGATAATCGTTATATTGTTAATCTGCTGGGCGGATATGAATGGAAGTTAAGTCCAACATTCTCGATCGAATTTTCGAGCAAACTTACGCTTGCAGGAGGTGCGCCGTATACTCCAGTCGATACCGTCCTTTCTCGAATGTATAATGCATCTGGGGAATTTGGTCCGCAATATTATATAGATTCAGAGGCATATTCATTGCGCTTCCCAACGTATGAGCGGCTCGATGTGAAAGTGGAATTCCGGCAGAATTTGGGCGCTGTTTCTATTATCGGATTTATGACGGCGGAAAATGCTTTAAATCATAAGAATGCACTCCTCTACTCCTACGACCCACAAAGTCATTCGGTCGTGCAGATCAATCAGTTAGGGATTTTTCCATACGGTGGCTTTAGAATTGAATTCTAACGAACGCTGATGCCGCGTCTTTTCTTCGCTGTTCGAACTCCGGAGAATCTTCGGATACAACTTCGTCGAGTCCAGGATGAACTTGCTAAAAAGCTGGATGAATTAGGTGCGCGGTTCAAAATCGAGAACCTCAATAATTCCCATTGTACTCTTCGCTTTCTCGGCAATGTAAAAGAGACAATGGTATCGCAAATTATCCAGGCAACGAAAACAGAAGTCGAGCGAATGCAAGTTGGCCCGTTCCGCGAAAGTCTAACGACGATAGGGGCGTTTACGCATCGTGGTCAAACGCGAGTGCTTTGGGTCGGGCTTTCTCCAATTGAAATTCTGCAAAGACTTCGAGAGGCAGTTGATGCTGCTGTGGGGTCGTTTGGCATTCCGATCGAACGAGAAGACCAATTTCATCCTCATCTTACACTCATCCGATTCCGTGAGCCGTTTCGACTACCGCATAGTTTTGCATTTCCCGAGGTAGAAACAGAGACAGCCGTGGTTTCTGAAATAGAACTGGTCGAGAGTAAGACGCTTCCGCAAGGTGCAGTCCATTCAGTTCGAGCATATTTTCAATTATAAGAGCGACATTATTAATGCTCGTAATTTTGTATCGTTCTGAAGGTTGCCAATTAAACTCGTGAAGTGATCTTGTGAATTTATCGGAATCCAGCAAATCCAGGTTCTTATATTTAGCATCGCAATCGCCACGTCGTGCAGCCTTGGTGAAGCTCCTGGGTATTCAGAATATTCGAATTCAACCAGCGGACTTACACGAGGTCATGGAAGTGGATCTCACACCTGCCGAGAATGTTGAGCGACTCGCGCAGCATAAGGCCCGTGCCATCGCGGAGAAATTAAGTGGCGAGCGAGGCGTAGTGCTCGGTGCCGACACGACTGTAGCTATTGCGGGCGATGTCCTCGAAAAGCCCATCGATGCCAACGATGCCGAGCGGATGCTTATGCAATTGAGCGGTGAAACGCATACGGTATACACGGGTGTCGCTCTGTTCGATATTCAAACAAAGAAGGAGATTTCATTCGTCGAGGCGACCGATGTTACATTTCGCTCACTTACGTTGGAAGAAATTCGAGCTTATGTCGCGTCTGGCTCTCCAATGGATAAGGCCGGTGCGTACGGAATACAAGAAGATTTTGGGGCTGTATTCGTTCGCCGAATAGAAGGGGATTACTATAATGTCGTCGGACTACCGCTTTGCAGACTTTATATAACCCTCAAAGAGTTTGCACCCGATCTCTTCTATAACCTATAGCTCAGCTATTTCTTCAGTTAATCATTCGCTGATATAGTGTCGCTATATTTGTAGCGTATAGCCTTAAAATTTGTACGCTTATGAGAGCATTTAACGAAGCATTCTCCAGCTTTTCAGTAAACGATCTTCAAACAGCTAAGGACTTCTATGGAAAGACCCTTGGTCTCGAGGTTTCAGAGCAAAAGGAAGGCTTGAATCTTCGCATCAACGGCAGCCGCATGTTCATCTATCAAAAAGATAACCACACTCCCGCATCATTTACTATTCTTAATTTCCCGGTCGATAACATCGATGAAGCGGTTGACGACCTGACTAAACGCGGTATTCGCTTCGAGCACTATAGCGGCGAGTTGCAGACGGATGCGAAAGGAATTCACCGTGATGGCGGAATGAACGTCGCTTGGTTTAAAGATCCGGCGGGAAATTTCCTATCCGTGATCGATAAAGGTGTTTAATCCTGGCGGGTGCATGGAATCACTTCACTACTCATAACGATTTTCTGCACGAGATGAACGCGATCATAAAAAAGCGGTGGACGGGCGAGACTTGGTTGCTGCTCTCGCCCTGGATTCTTACGCTGTTGCTTTTCTGGGCGTATCCGCTCGTCTACGCGCTTTACCTCTCGTTCACCAAGTATTATACTCTTACTAATAAGTCGGTCTGGATTGGCTTCGATAATTACGTTAAGCTGGTCCACGATCCAGCGTTTTGGCAAGCGCTGCTCAACACAGTGATCTTCGTTGTGGGGACGATCCCGTTCACGATGATCTTTGCCCTCTTCTTTGCCGCGCTGTTAGTTCGAGTCGAGCGATTCCAGCATTTCTACCGCTCTGCTTTATTTTTGCCGAGCGTTACATCGCTTGTGGTCATCGCGCTCATCTTTACCAATCTTTACGCATCCGGTGGCTACATCAATACGCTGTTAAAGCTGGTCGGCATTATTGGGCCCAAAAGCGGTTGGCTCCTCGAGCCCAGCGTCGCACTTCCAGCCATCATGGCGATGGACATTTGGATATCCATCGGATACTACGCGGTGCTCTTTCTTGCTGCGATGCAGAACGTACCGAATGACTTCTACGAAGTCGCGGAACTCGAAGGCACCTCGAAGTGGGAGCAGTTCTTTACGATCACGCTTCCCGTTATCAAGCCGACGCTTCTTTTTGCGCTCGTACTTAATACGATCAAAAGCTTTCAGGTCTTTACCGAGATCTACGTGATGACTCGCGGTGGGCCGCTGGGCAGAACCTCGACGCTTGTTTATCAGGTTTATTCCAGCGCTTTCGAATCAGCGGACACGATGGGCTACGCGTGCGCGATCGCCTACGTGCTCTTTTTCATCATCGCGGTGTTCTCCGCTATCGAGAGCAAAATGATCAAGCAGGCTTAGCGACTTTTCATGGCATTACCACCTATCACCCGCGGACCCCGCATACCAGCACCGCAAGCCGTCACTCCGCTGCCGCCTGGCAAGGAGATGATCGAGTTGCGCGATATCGGCATGACCTTCGTCACGCCGAGCGGGAAGCCATTGCCGGTACTCGAGCACATCAATCTTACAGTCGCCGAGAACGAATTTCTCTGCATTCTCGGAGCTTCCGGTTCCGGCAAGTCCACGATCCTTCGCATTCTCACCGGACTTCTCAAGCCTACGATCGGTACCGTCAGCGTGGACGGTAAACCACTTCGCGGCAACAACCCTTATACGGCGATCGTCTTTCAGAGCTTTGCGCTTTTGCCGTGGCTAACGGTCGAAGAGAACATCGGCTTGGGGCTCGACGCCCTGCATGCTCCGCGCGAACGCGTTAAGGAGCGGGTCAAGCGGGCGATCGATAGTGTCGGTCTCGAAGGCTTCGAGGAAGCGTATCCGAAAGAGCTCTCTGGGGGAATGAAGCAGCGCGTTGGCATTGCTCGGGCGCTTGTAGTCGATCCGCGCATTCTTTGCATGGATGAACCCTTCAGCGCGCTCGATGCACTCACCGCCGAGAACCTTCGAAGCGAAGTGCTTGACCTTTTCCACTCGAAGGACGACGATAAAGCTCAGGGTGAATCGCCGGTCAGCTCGGTTGTCATGGTGACCCACTCGATCGACGAGGCGGTGGAGATGGCTTCGCGCATTATCGTGCTCGACGCGCATCCGGGACGGATCAAGGCGGAATTTCTCAATCCGATGCCGTACCCGCGCGATCCTCGCTCGCAGGAGTACCTCGATCTTTCCAGCCGCATTCACGCGCTCATCACGAACACGGTCTTGCCGTTCACCGAGGAGCCGAAAGCCGTTTCCAAAACCGAGATCATTCCGGCCGCGAACATCGAAGAGATTTTGGGTCTGCTCGAAGTCGTTGCGACCGAAGGTCGGCAGGGAATCGGGGACCTGGCAGAAGCCGCAAGCCGCCGATTCGACGAAACGCTGCAGATCGTCAAAGCCGCCGAGTTGCTTTCTTTCGCCGAAACGCCTGGTCAGGATGTCGTCATCACGCCTCTTGGCAAGGAGTTCGTCGAGGCCGACGTTAACGACCAGAAGAAGCTGCTCAACAGGCAGCTCCGCGGACTCCGCACGTTCCAGATCCTGCTCGAGACCTTAGCCCAGAACGAAGGCAAAGTACCCTACGAAGTGCTCATCGAGGATTTCGCCACGCGAATGCCTTACGAAGACCCGGCCCAACTGCTCGATACCGTCATCGACTGGGGCCGCTTCGCCGAGCTTATCGGCTACCGCCCGAAAGAGGATGAGGTCTACCTCGATGTCGGCGAACCGACTTCTGAGTGATGAATGGTGAGTGCTGATAGGTGAGTGGTGGATGCTGAATTGCTCGCTCAGCTCTTTTTTAGATTCTACCGCATAGTACACTGCGATAGAACCTACTCAATTGTCAATGAAGGGGAAGGCAATGTCTCCCCGACAGTAGCACGGGTGGCTTTTTCTTCGCAGTTCCGGGACTTCTTGGCTTCCAATACTCAAGCTGACTCTAACGGCAGGGATCTGCATAAGTGTACTCTCAGAGACAGTATACCAGGTTGGAACTTGGGTAGAGGGAACGATACGCAATAAATCGCAAAATGTTTCAGAAATATATAATATTATTCGATTATTTATCCACAAAATTCTGATCTGGGATTGGTGGGGATGTGGGGGATGGCTGGAATTCCGTGCGCGCGTAGGTCGGGCATCCTTGCCCGACACCCGTTGCCTCCGAGCGGGAATGTCAAGCGGGACGCTCGACCCACGCGATCCTGCCCGCGTGGTGTCCGGCCACTGTGCCGGACGTCAAGCATCCCACAGTGCCGGAAGCATAAAAGGAAATAGCCCCGATCGTAAGACCGGGGAGGCTGGATTTCAAAAAATCGATAGAAATTAAGACCAGAGGCACTAGATATGCGCCCTTCAGAGTGGGGGAGACTAACCTCTACAAATAGTGAAGCGGAGTCGGCGCCTTGATAGTAGAGGCAAATAATGTAAAGAGTCCAAACCCAATCAAAGTTGAAAACAGAATAATGTAGAGAACGAGAAGAATGGTACGCGTCTCTTTGTAATTCCCCATTACATTATCGATGGGCGTCTCTGCAATTTCTTCCTTCTCGCGCGCCGAAATATAGTTATACAGAATATGCATCCAAGCCGTACGTGAACTCTTCTGGCTTTTGAAGAAAGATGCATTGATCCGCCACTGCAAAATAAACGAGACGGCAATGAATAGAGCAGCTGCGAAGTAGAATCCTGCGGCAATTGCAGGATTCGAAATCTTGCTCGTGTCGCCAAGAATCTTTAGTATGAAAGGTGCCGCACTCACTGCCAAGTCGCGCCACAGACCTGCGCTTAGATCTTGGGCCTTCTGTGTAACTTTTTGTGTTTCTTCGATCACTGTTTTTCGAAGGTCGCTTAGCGTTTTTAATGTCTCTCTGCTGGAGGACTGAACGTGGGCATCATAGGTAACTTTTGCTGCATCAAATGCTCGCGCCATCGTCTCAGGAAAGGACTGATCAGGTCTGGCTGCACGGGCGAGTTCGCTCGAAAAAATTATATGGCGAGCCTCAATATCTTGCCCTGACAGAAAGACCCATTTAGCGGTCTCTGTCAGTTTCCCAAAAGCACGTTCAATGTCCTCATCGGCGGCAAGCATTCGATAAATGGGAGGGCCATTAGCCTGGAGCCAAATAACTTCATTCTCGAGCCAGACGCTTGATACTAAACTTCCAAGCAATCGCCGCGAAGCGACTTTCTTCCAAGAAGCGAAAGCGACAGATTCTTTAGTCGGATGCTTCTCGACGATCCAAGGGGCCAGATTTGAAGTAACTTCTCGCGTTGGCACAAAATCGCGCACGTAAGGAGACGGATCAATGTGTGCAATCCTCTGACGAGAAGGAATCGATAATGATATATCCCAACCACTAACAATCAAACCATGTGTTTCAAAAGCACCATTTGCATCTAAATCAGCGACTAGCAGAGACGGCTCGATAGCATCGGACTGAAAATAACCAATAAGTTGGTGTTGAAAAAAGTAGCACGTCACCCCTTGTATAACTTGCTTCTTAACTATTATCACAATCCTACGCGTCGGACTGTATGTGTCATCCGGGGTCAGGTCTCCACCCAAATCTGAATTGTAGACCTGGATTTTCATGCTAGTGTCCTTCGAAGCGACGGAAAGAGCAAGCCAATCGGCTTGCTTCTTCGCATCAGCGAAAAAACCAGTGAGGACTAATGAGTCAGCACGTTCATCTGCCTCTCCACCCGAGGCTATGAACTCACGTGCGTGATCTAGAAGAGCGTTCTGGTTCGACATCATCAATGGTGATCCTATCCCGGATTACGATTTCACCTTTCTCGCCATCAACCTTGATGATTGAGGACTGAAGTTCCGATGGGAAAGTAATTTTGATACCCTTTGCGGTTTCAACGCGGCGATTGCGCGGTGCGGGGACTGCACCCTTTTGCAGTTCAAAGGACTCACCGTCCATACCTTCTCGTCGTAGGTGATTCTGAAAATCTTTGAGAACAGGACTGTCCGCTGACAGTGGACCGACAATACTCATTAGCCAGTCATCTGCTCTTTCCCCATCAATTTTACCACCTGATTCCGCGGCATCAAAAAGTCTTCTGGAAAGATTTTTCATCGTATCAACTGGCAGCTTATCCTTGTGCTTCTCTACCACTCTACGTGTTAGATTGACGATAGCTGTGGTCAGTTGCTCTTCCGTGCGATGTCGGCGTGCATAAAGGAACTGCTCAAAATAGGCGGCGGGTCTTTGGGGATTTTGGCGGTCAACCAGACAGATTTGATCACCTGAATCGCTCAGTCGGATTAATGCAGCCTTTTGTAAAGCATTGCGATTTTTTACAAAGGTCCGTTCGACCTCTCCCAGTGTCGGCTGCATCTTGCCCGACTTACCTCTAGTAAGGGCATAGCTCAGAACAGTTTCATCTTCGAATTTCAATAACGCGAAAACCTTGCCAGTATTGCACTTCATCTCGAAGATCAAAAATGCGCCAACAGCAGTATTGCCGCCATGTGCTTGGTTGAAGGATCGAGCGAGATTCTCACTCTCTTCCTGAAATCGCTTCCCGTCCTGTGCGATGCGATCTAATTGTGTGCGCACAGGTGAGTCCGGCTGGAATTCATAACTACTTCCGGTTGTAACAGATCGAACACGTCCAAGAAAGAAATCCGCATGAGGACCTGCATCAAAGGCCTCAAGTAATTGGAAATGCTCATCGCCTGGCCCAACGATGTGAAACACGCTTTGCTTAATCTTCAAACTTGCAACTTCTTCATCGCTAAAAAAGGTCATAAGTCGTCTCCTTCAAGAAAGCAATTTTGATTCACATAAAAAGCCTTCGAAGCATCATAGTGAACGTCTGGCTCAATTGCGTTCGCACCTTGCATCAAACAAGCATACGCATCATGGACGGTATTGGGATTGTGACCGATAATGTAAAATTTTCTTTTCATGGCTTCTATAAAAGTATGCGTGCCTCTCTTGTAATTATATGGCACAAGAGACTTTATCATCGGCTGAGAGTGGAGGGGTTCGGGGACGAACTCACGCTCGGAAGTCGAGGGCTATCGAACACAATAACAAACGCTGTGGGCACCTATAGCGGGTTCCCACCTCGGTTCTCCTACGTGGACTTTGTAAGTCCACGTAGGGTCGGTTCGATCTATCTCTTATATCCTTTCTTAACTATAGGATTCATATTGATGAAGGTATTGAGCCCGCGCCCCGCTTTTGCGAGTCGTCTCATTTCCTCAACATTATGTGCTCCGATAAGACTACTTGAATATTCGTAGATTTTGGCGCTACTTCGAAACATGATTTTTATTCCGTCGTCAGTAAAACCGTATGCTACGATCCCAGAGTCTCCGTTTAGATTGTAATAAGGTGTCATAGTTCTTCTATTTAGTGTACATGAATATGCACAATCGATCTGATTATGCACGTTTTATAGAATGAGCCTTGACAGATGTGATCCGGGAGATTATATTTGCATCGTCTTAGTGATGGGCAACTTCGAAGTCGCCGTACTCCAAGTTCTCATCCGTCAGCGAGCGGGCAATTGATAGTTGCCCGTTTTGCTTTTGGCCGTAATCAAATTACGAACTTCCTCTTTGAATTGTTCGTCTTTGTAGCCCAATCTTTCCCACATTTTTTCAAGATTATGCAATCAGTTATCAACGCGTTTTATCAACGTGTTTGTAAACTGTTGACGACTGTAATATTAGGGGAAGATAGATGAGTTTTGCGCTTCCCTTCGCTTCACCCCTGGCTATTAACCAATGTCCCTTCGGGACGATCAATCCGTCAGGCAAGGATGCCCGACCTATGCAGTTTCTTTCTGTATTCATGCTTGTCACCTATTGTCAGGCGGCGGTGCGTATATTCGTTATTATTGGGATGTGATTTGCGAACTATTGGTATTTGCCTAAACGAATATGTCCGTGGAAGAGAATGAGTTGGATGCGAGCGAAGATTTTGAAGAGCCGCTTGAAGATTCCGAAGATGCGCTTGTAATCGCAGAGGATTGGTCGCCGGAGCGATACCAGTCGTTGCTTCCAACGGAGCGCCCGCTGAAGATATTCTTCTATATTTTTATTGCCATCGCTCTTGTCGTCGTTGTGAATTCGATACGTGCGATCGTATGGGCGAACACTTTGGGTTCAACACCTCCGGTTGCTGCACGTGAGCAGGCGCAAGCGATCGGCATGCTTGTTCTTATAACTGCGGTGCTAAGCACGCTTGCCAATATTGGCTCGGGCATAGTGTTTCTTACCTGGTTTAAGAAGCTCTACACTAATAATATCGCGTTTCAGCCGGAGGAGCCACCGTTCACAAAGGGATGGGCCATTGGAATGTGGTTCACGCCGGTTGTTAACTTGTGGAGACCACTTCAAATGATCAAGTGGGTTGCTGAAGGATCAGGAGTTTGGACCAAAGCGATGATCAGTATGGTCGGCTGGTGGTGGGGATTCTGGATCGCCAGAATGGTGATGTCTGGAATCATTACTGTGTTTTTTTCGCATCCCACGACGATCTCTGATTATATCGACCAAAAGTATCTCACAATACTGGCAGCGGTGATCGATATTACTGCGCTCAAACTGTGCATCAACGTCGTGCGCGAGTTTACAACGGCCCAGGAGCAACTTCTGCTCGATGCCACGGCTGGTTTACCCCAAGCGCCGATCGGAGAGGCGGAAGTCGCGTAGGATGATCGGATCGAACCTACACTTAATGCGCTCGAATCTGCCTTCGGGCCTGGGCCATTCGCTCGCGGATTCCGCCTTCACGCAGGAAGTCCTGTTCCAATCGAGCGATCTGCCGATCGAGAAGATAGGTCGTTTGCCGAATGATGCAGATAGCAATATTCGCGACAACATCTGCGGGGCGGGTTTCGAAGAATTCGCGAAATGTTTCGAAGGTGGCGTCGCGCTTACTGGCAAGAGTGCGAACATATTTCGCTTCGCGCGAATCTTTATCCCATAGCGGCATGTCGCGCACGCGAAGAAAATCCTGGTAGTCGATCACCAATTCTTCCAGACTCGCACGCGCGACGTTCGTGAGCTTTATCTCCGTCTCTTTGGACGTCGCCGAAGCGGCGCTGCCTTCCGCAATATTCTGCTTACCCGATCTCGCAGACTGTATCATCTGGTCGATCGTGCGATCTCCCTTGTGTAAATATCGGTGGCAGAACCGGAAGGTAATGTCGTAGGCGATCTCGGCCTTCTTGTAGGAGAGCAACTGGCGATAATTACCGTGAGGTGGGATGAATCCCTTGGGGTTTGCCATGGACCGAAAAATTTTGAGGACCAAAACCAGTGAGTGGAGAGTAAACACTGTGTTGCAGAGGTGAGTCCCTGGTTTTAGGGGACGTTACACTTTTTCAGGACTTATGTGTCCCAGAGGACGGATGGGGCCAGCAAAAAAATTGGTATTGCGCCCACGCTTCGCTACCGTGAAGAGCACCTGTCATTTTACCCCTGGTGGGTAAAAGTGTCAAAAGGTGTTGACTTTTGGATTTTTCTTTCGTATATTAGAGTTTCCTGAGTTGTAGGGTTAAAGGCTGCGCTCTAATCCACTATGAACTAAGCCTTTAGCGCTCCAACCTTAGCACTATTGTGTGCTGGGACAGGATTTGCACGTTTTAGGAGCATGTAGGCTAAACAAGGCTCTCAGCTCGTCCGTAAATGTGCATTTATTAACCAAAATAGGCAGAACGCACGATGACGTCGAGCGTTTATGTCTACGGGATCAGACACTGAAAGGAGACTATAGGATTGAGATCCAATCGATTTAACATATTACCCCGAATAGGGTTACCCCGGATAGGGTCCGCGCTGGCTGTAGCAGTGCTGGGTATCTATCTGGCAGGCTGCGGCAGTGCTCCGCAGACGACGAAACACGAAGCACAGCATGCGAACGCGGCCACGAAGGCTGATCCATTTGCAGTGCTCGACCAGGAAGTCAAGGCCGGCAACATCGACCCTCATCTCGTCGACGAGAGAGTGGATGCCGCTCGCCAGGAATGGCTTCGTGCGCTCGTAGCTCAGCAAAAGAATCAGAAGAACGAGGTCGTTAAACATTTTGAGAGTGCCATCGATATTCTCGATCGCCTCATCAATTATCCCGGCGTCGATTCGAACAAGGACTTCCAGGACCTGTCGAATAACGTCATCGGCGACTACGAGAAGTATGTCGCTAAGATCGATTCGCTTCCACCGAGCGCATCCATCTTTGCCTTCCGCGAGAAGTTCAATCAGGAAATGGCGAAGATGAGCGTGAAGAATGTACCGCTTCCGCGCATCGATCTCTCGAAGACGACGATCCCGCTGACGCTGAATACTGCGGTCGAACAAACGATCGCATACTTCACAGAAGGCAATGGACGTCCGTTCATGGCGAAGTGGCTTGCTCGCACGGGCAGATATTTCCCCATGATGAAAAATATCATGAAGGAAGAGGGCGTACCGGAAGAGATGGTACACCTTGCCATGATCGAAAGCGGACTTAGCCCGACAGCCGTTAGCTGGGCAAAGGCAGTCGGTATGTGGCAGTTCATCGATGCTACCGGCTCGCGTTACGGTCTCACCAATAACTGGTGGATCGATAAACGCCGCGATCCGGTCGAAGCAACACGCGCCGCTGCTCGTCACCTGCACGATCTCTATAATGAGTTAGGCGATTGGCACCTTGCGCTCGCAGCATATAACTCGGGTATCAATCGCGTACGTCAGGCGATGGCCGAAGCGGGCTCGAATAATTTCTGGGAGATCCGTCCATTCCTTCCGCGCGAGACGCAGAACTACGTGCCACTTTATATCGCGGCAACGCTGATCTCGATGGACCCGGCGCGCTATGGCTTTAACGACATTAATTACGAGACGCCGCTCAAGTTCGATACGGTGCACGTTCACGAAGCGATCGATCTTAATGCGCTGGCGAAAGCGGCTGGTGTAAGCGAGCTCGAGGTGAAGGAGTTGAATCCTGAATTGCTTCAGCCGTCCACACCGCCGATCGAGCTTTGCAGTCCGGATGGCTACTGCTTGCGCTTGCCGGCAGGTACGTCATCGAATTTCTACGATCGCTTAGCGGCGATCCCGGAATCGGAACGACGTCCGTGGCTGGTGCATACAGTGACACGCGGCGAGACGCTGAAGTCGATCGCGCACATGTATGGCATTGCGCCACAACAGCTTGCCGAGTATAACGATATGACGGAGAGCGAGCGCGTGCGTCGTGGTGAACGCCTGCGCGTACCAATGACCGTCATGGGGCCGCAATCGGGCGCATCCGATAGCGCACCTACACAGGTATCGCCACAGGATAACGGCGGCGGTCCAACCGGCAACGCCACCGATTCGCGGATGCGGCTTATCAAGCACAAAGTACGTCGCGGTGAAACGCTGAACTCCATCGCGAGCTCATATGGCGTTTCGACTCCGAAGCTCCGTGAATGGAATAATCTTTCGAAGCATTCGAAGCTGCATAAAGGCGAGATCGTAAAGATCTACGAAGAGCAGTATGCATCGAAGTCGACAAAGAGATCTGCTGCCTCGATCGCGAATGCCTCGAGCACGAAGAAATCGAAATCGCATTGGGTGACGTACCACGTTCGTCGCGGCGATACGATGGGCAAGATCGCGGACGAATTCGGTGTAACGCTCGCTCAGTTGCGCTCGTGGAATAAGACAGGACGCAAGCACGGCGTGCATGTCGGCCAGTCCTTAAAAGTGTTGGCTCCTGCCGATGTCGATTATGCGGAAGCAAAGACCGATGCAAAACCTGCGAAGCTGGCGAAGTCGAGCGGTATGACGGCTCCTGTTGGCAGTGCGACATACCACACCGTGCTTCCTGGCGAGACGATGACGGCGATCGCGCGCAACTATGGCACGACCGTCGATCAGCTCTCGAAGTGGAACGGCGGTCTTGCAGCCTCGGACCTTCAGGCTGGTGCGAAGATTAAGATCTACTCGGAGAACATCACGCCGTCGAAAGGGGACCGCGTGCCACCCCGTACGGCTTCGAAGCAGCAGCATGTGCTTACCTATCGCGTGAAGCGCGGCGATACACTCTCCTCGATCGCTGATAAGTTCGGTGTGGAGATCGCCGACCTAAAGAAGGCGAATCATCTTCGCCGGTCGATGCTCATCGCCGGGTTGAGATTGCATATCCCACACTAACCGGAGCCTGCGCTCCAGATTTTTAGGGACTTATCACACAGATAAGTCCCTATTTTTTTGATGGAAGGAACCAGATTTCGCCCGAATTACTTTCTGTGCCTGCCAAAATGACCAGGATGGTTTTTGGCCGGTGTAGCTCAGTTGGTAGAGCAGCTGATTTGTAATCAGCAGGTCGTCGGTTCAAGTCCGTCCGCCGGCTCAGGTTGCGCAAATTAAAAAATCCGCAGGGGCAGATACTCAAGCGGTCAACGAGGACAGACTGTAAATCTGTTGACGATAGTCTACGAAGGTTCGAATCCTTCTCTGCCCACAAGTGTAATTAGGAATTAAGTGTAATTGCTGGCGAAGACCACTCTTAATTTTTAATTCGTAATTCTTAATTGATTTCGCTCACGTAGCTCAGTTGGTAGAGCACGTCCTTGGTAAGGACGAGGTCACCGGTTCAATCCCGGTCGTGAGCTCTAACGGTCCCGGTTGAGATGGTCATTTTTCGCTCGATCGTATTCGCAGGCTTCTTGTTAGCTCTTGTTGGCTGCGGAGTTCGGCCATTTATTCCAGATGCCTCCACCCATGATGAGATCGCAACAGCAACTCTGGACCATACCGGTACAGTAAAACTCAAGAATGGTCAGAAATTCTCTGGCAAGAACATCGAAGTTCACCGTGACTCGGTCCATTGGCTTGTTGAGGCAACGAATAGTTACATGGGTGTTCGGACCGATGATGTCCATTCCATTTCCATCTCTTCGCCACAGATGCTCTCCGGAGTGTTAATCGGTATGCCGCTTGGTGGGATCCTAGGAGCGATCGCTGGTCACGCATCTTACACACCGCCTGCACATCCTGGCCTTTTTAATTTTGGCGATGCCGCTGCGACCTTTACCGGCCTTTGTTTGGGTGGGCTGCTTGGCGGAGTTGGTGGCGGGCTAATTGGAGAAGCTCATCGGGTGAGCTTTGTTGCCGGCGCTAAATGATCCTTCTGCCGGCATCGTCAAAATAAGCGAAAACTGGTCACAGTCCTTCGATAGCGGTAGTACCTGGACCCTTGGTAAACTTGACGCGCTCGTATATATTTTTTTGCACGTAGCGCTCCTGAGCTAGCACATTCCTTCCGGGAATCGGTTCTCATTCTCATTGTTACATTTTATGGTAGAATAGCGTAAAAACGAAGAAATTGGCATGAGTTTGCTCAGCCTTATTTTTACGGATGTTCGCCGTGCGGCACGTTTTATGAAATGCTGCAAGAAATAGGGACCGATCTAAGGTCCGTAAGGTCAGTTGATATCATGGATAGAGTTCAGGTAGAGATATTAGGAATTTCGACAAGCCCATCGACTAGTGGCGCGTATGCGCTTATTCTTCGCGAGACGGCCGGTCAGCGCCGTATTCCTATTATTATCGGTGGATTCGAGGCCCAGGCGATCGCGCTTGAAATGGAAGGCATCAAACCACCACGCCCGCTAACTCACGATCTTGTTAAGACCCTTGTCGAAGCGCTGGGCGGTAATATTACAGAAGTCTCCATCCATGAGCTTCGGGATGGGACGTTCTTCGCCAGCCTTAAACTTTCGGACGAACAGGAGATCGATGCGCGCCCGAGCGATGCGATCGCTCTTGCCATTCGTTTTACCGTTCCGATCTGGGTGTCGGAAAGCGTTATGAATGAGGCAGGCTTCCTGCCGGAAGAAGGCGAAGAAGAAGGAGAGGAAGGGGAAGAGCCAGAGGAAGATCTTAGTCTTGCCGATCGCCTTACCAATAAACCGACCGAAGAAAAAGTAGCCAAGCCACTTTCCGCACTCGATCAACTTAACCAGCAGCTTTCGGAAGCCATTAAGAAAGAAGAATACGAGCGCGCTGCCAAAATACGCGACGACATTCAAAAGCTAATGGCAGAAAAAGGGCAGTAGCGAGTGCTGAGGTATAGTCCCGTTTTCGTTTTGTTTTAATTATTTCAAATGCCTGATATTCTTATTCGGCCTGCTACGGAACAGGATGCCGAGTTGCTCGTCCAATTCATTCAGGACCTTGCACGTTACGAGCGATTGAGCTCAGAGTGCAAAGTCACTTCCGAACTAATTCACGAGCATTTATTTGGTGCTCGCCCCGCTGCGGAAGCAGTTATTGCGGAATATAATGGTCAGCCTGAAGGCTTTGCACTGTTTTTCACCACCTTCTCTACGTTTGTTGCGAAGCCCAGCCTTTATTTGGAAGATCTCTTTGTAAATCCTGATATGCGTGGCAAAGGGATCGGCAAAGCGTTGCTCTTACACTTAGTTGATATTGCCGTAGAGCGTGGTTATGGGCGAGTAGAGTGGGCGGTCCTCGATTGGAATCAGCCGGCTATTGATTTCTATAAAAATCTTGGGGCTAAGATGATGGATGATTGGACGACCTGCCGGCTGACGGAAGATGTGCTTCAACGCCTTGCTACCCAAGAAGTCGTGGCTTAATCCAGCGCTCGTCCGTCTCCATTTGTAAATTCCTCGATAATTCGAAAGCTTTTGAAATTACACCCATTAGCTTCGAAAACTTTGATCATGGCATAATTATCGACTTGTGTCGAGCCGAGATATCGATTGGCTCCAAGCACGCTGAGAGCTTCCAGAGCGTGTGCATGTAAGATCCTCCCGTAACCGGATCCCCGATAAACATTGCAGACGCCAATGTGCCATACGGAGCCCACATTTTTTAGATCGGGAATGAACTGCGGAAATACCAATCCGATGGGTTCACCGCCAAGATAAGCGGTCCACCAATACCGCGGTTCGAATGCTTTATCCGCATGTTCGATAAGGGCTCGCAAGTGGTTTTTGCCTCGCTCGATCCGGTCGCTAATCCCTGCAAAACGTTCAGTGCCAGTTGCTAATACATCGCTGTATAGTGAATCGGGTATGTCCTTATCAAGAATGGACTGGTATTCAAAGGGGTCTGAATATGGCGAACGATAACGATCGAGCTTACGCTCGAAATAGAGTTTAGGATAGGAACACGAAAGAGAAAGCTCAATCGACATTCTTCTTGAGTGCAATACTTAAAATATGTGTGGCGAGATTAGAAGTCGTATCGGTGCTAATAAATTTTGGATCGATCGTAAGCCGCGCAAAATCCTCGAGATCGTTTGCCGTAGCGTTAATGGTGCTTTCTCCCACGCTTCTGAAGACGGCATTCTCGAACAACTGTCTGTAATCCCGTAAGCGTAATCTGTTTTGATAGCTTAATGATGAGTTGACCAGATTCCAACGCCAATTAGGAATGGTAAGAAAGTTATACTTAGTGATCGAGCCATCGAAATACGAGAAGTGATCTTTCATGTCGATATTATGGAACATGAGCCCATCGTTCTTTAAAAGCCGATGTGCTTCACGGAGTATTGACGGGAGAGAATGGGCGGGAATATGTTCGAGTGTTGAATTGGTGGATATAAAGTCAATGGATTCGGAAGGCAATCCTGTTTTTGCTGCGTCGCAGGGTGCCAGATATCGAATACCGAATCGCGCTTCCAGTTCTTCAATGTTAGCGATGGGGTGGCCGTCGACCGGTCGAAGCGTCCGACCAATATGCTCACCAATAGTTGAACGAAGACGCTCAAATTTACGGAGCGCATCGTTTAACAGTTCATGATGTACATTTCGCCGGATATCGACGACGATCTGACGATCGATACCAATGGCGTAATAAGCGAGCGGCCCGATGAGGTCCCAGCCGGCACCGAACTCGAAACATTGAAGAGAACTTAGAGGTAGGGAATTGCCGCACCGTTCCAACCACGATATCCGGTCGCTCGCAAGACGGACTTTTTCCAGAAACTCCGAGTCCGAAACAGGCAAGCTTCCCATACGCCGCTGAAATACATAGTTGAGATTCGCCCCGTTGGGTAAACCGCTGAGCGCTTTTTGCAGCGCAGCCTTAAAGATCCACTTCATTGATGGGTATGGCTCTCAGGAAAGCAATAAGTGTACGAAATAGGACGAGATCAGAATTCGCTCCGGAGAACATTGGTTGCTTAACCCTTAGCACCAGTGAAAATAAATCCGGGTGCTAAGGGAAGCGTGCTAAACATGCAGTGCTTTAAGGCTTCCTAAAAGGTCACCGTAAAGCTTCCTAAAAGGCTTCTAAGATCGAGAAGTACACCTCTTTGGAATCGGTACCAATACCGTAATCTACTCGAGCATTTAGATGCTCGGATGGTACAACGAGGAATCGCAGTCCTGCACCGAAGGCTGGACGCCAGGCATCCATCCTGAAATCGGAAAGCACGTGGCCCACCTGCCCAGCACCAGCAAAGGCGACACCGCTAAAGCGCCAAACGATCGGGAAGCGATATTCCGCCTGAAGTAATGCAAGATCGTTATCACGGAAGCGACCCATATAATAACCACGGAGTTTAGAATCACCGCCAAGCTGGGCCATCAGATAGAATGGCTCGTTGCCATTGGCGAGCACGCCATAAAATTGTGCTGCTAACGTCTGATCGCTTGCAATTGGAATAAACCGGCGAAGATCGACCGTGTACCGGTTGAACGAATAATCACTCCATAACCAGCGGCCATAGAATTGTGCTTCGACATCGTCATATTGACCGTCGTGCGTAGAATATTTGTTGTCGCGTGTGTCATACGTTGCGAGTACTCCTGCACCATCTGACATACCGCCTTGTGCACCAGGCACGTTATTCGTCGCTATAAGGCCGGTCGGATTCGATGCAGTGATCTCGTCATTTCGAAATTCACCTTCGACGCCGACGTTAAGTCCTTCTCCCTGATTCTCCGCTTTGATCACATTTTTTGTGAGTGTAAATTCGGTCCCGCGACGAAGTGGAGTATAGTTATCGATCGCGTCACGCGGACTATAATCTCCAATTCCAAAGAAGTCTATAGGAATGCGCTGGTAGTGCACACCGCCCATTAAGTGATATTCGTCACCCGGAAAATAGAGATCGTAGTTGACACCGATCGAGTATTGATGAAGCTGAGAATAGCTAAGCCCCGAAGAAATGTCCGACGGTCGTGTACGTTCGTTCGGATCAGAATTAAGGTGGAAGTAGTAGAGACCTACCAATCCTCCGACCCATCCGGTCTCGGGACCATACTTAATATAGGGTGCCCCTGCAAATCCATGACGGTCATTTTTCTTTGCGTTCGTGTCAGCAATGGTTTGAAGCTGTGCTGTACTAAGCTTCGAGTGAAAAATAATAGCGCCGATAAGAAACGCGGCTATAAGCCATCGTTTGCCCTTTGAAGGCGATTCGGTATGGTAATTGTTGACTTTAAGAGGAAGCATACTTTTCTGATTATTAAATCTATAATAGAAATGAAGACCCTAATAGCATGCCCTCGAGCCCGAATAAAAAATAAATTAATGGTTTTGATAGCTTTCGTAATGCTTGCCTCAGTGCCCGTGAGTGCTCAAGCGCAAGGTCCGGAAGGGAAAGATTTCGGTTTTGGGATAATCCTTATCCAGCCGTTGGGAGGGACGATCAAATACTGGACGAGTCCGACCAATGCGTTTGTTGCCGATATCGGCTCCTCGTATTTTGGAGCCTTGAGACTACAGTTCGATTACCTCTGGCACTTCAATCCTTTTCATAGCTACATTGTAAAAATGTACGCTGGACCCGGTTTAGCGATCGGGTTTGGTGCTGGCCGCGAGATATTCGTCAACCAGCATGGGGACGAATTTGTGACGAGCGATAACAGTACCGGCGTTGGTATCCGCGCCATTTTTGGTATCAATGTTATCCCGCAGCGAACCCCACTCGAGATGTTCTTTGAACTGGGGCCGCTTATTGGTATTTCACCGACCGGCGTTGGACTCGACCTGGCGCTCGGAATCAGGTTTTATCCGTAGAAATGAAAAACCGCCCGCTTCGATTATTCGGAGCGGCGGTTTTTTAATATAAAATCGAAAATTTACGATTTGCCCGCGGGTGCTGGCGGAGGCGGTGGCGGCATGAGGCCAAGCTGGCTCATCATCGCCATTTGATCGTAGTAACCCCAGCGATCGGTTGCTTTGCCGTCCTTGATCTTGATAACGTCGATTCCGCCGACATTGCAGGACTTACCGGTGGCCTTCATCGGTCCCATATCGCCCTTCATGGTGGCAGTCATGTGATACATAACCCACACCATGTCGCTATCCGCGACCATATTATCGACATGGATCTGAACATCGGGCATTGACGCGAACCACATCATGAAGTTCTTCTTATTATTCTCAATCCCCACGCCGTTCATTCCCGGATCCGGATTGTGATCGGTAAAGGACGTTGCGATGAAGTTATCCAGATTGTTGACGCTGTGGGCGTTGATGATCTGATCGTAAAATGCCTGTGTTTTTGCTTTGTTGGAATCGGCTATGGCACTTGAGGGATTTGCACCTCCGCCCTTCATACAGGACGACAAAAGAGCAACCATCACGATACAGGAAAGAAGAGATAGTGTTCGCTTCATAACTTATGTTGGTTTAGAAAAAGACAGCACAAAATTGACGACAATACACCTCGAAACACAAATCGGATTTCAAAACCACTTATTTTGAGTGAAAAATGAATCCGAGCCTCAAATATAGCTCTTCACAGGGGCAAAAGCAAGTGTCTCGGATTAATCTTTGGTGTCTTCCTCTGCCTCTTCGCCTTCTTCAACGATATCTCCGCTCGTAAAGAGGATCTCTTTCAAAATTGTACGCCACTTTGGGGTTCGGCGAAGCAGGAATTCTAAGTCCATTCCAAAATGCTTGAATTCCTCTTTCTGGGCATTTTTCATGATGGCTTTGGCAGTCGTATCTCGTTCGACGGTGATCCGCTGCTCGTACCAACCGATCGCCTCTGCTTCTTCAATGAGGGACGTTATCATGCGAGCGAACGTGCGGGTTTCCGCTGGTAATTCTTGCGGGGGTTCGTGATATTGGGTTGTTGCCATATCGGCCACCTTAACAAACGGCGCACCATTGGTTAGCTGTCAGCACAGCCAATCTTCGGGACTCCATCCACTTCCCGTTATGTTTACCACGCCCAATAAGAGGCATATTTGATCGTCATATATACGACCTGATGATATCATCCCGTACTTTCACCTTTCGCGACAAGAATTTAGAGCCCATTTGGGATAAGGTCCGCTCTGGCGAGCGCCTTTCCAAAGAAGATGGCTTAGCGCTGTTTGCCTCCGACGATCTAATCGGCGTTGGCCGAATGGCTAATGAAGTGGCCCGCTATAAATCCGGCGATGCGGTTTATTTTGTGCTCAACCGCAAGCTCGAGCCAACGAACGTGTGTGTGCTCTCGTGTAAGTTCTGCGACTTCGCCGTTCGTGCCGATTCCGAGCAGGCGTATGAGATGACGCTCGACGACATGCTCTCCAAGCTGCGGCCGGATCTGCATGAGGTGCATATCACGGCGGGTCTTCATCCCAAATGGCCCTGGGAGTTTTATATCGACATGGTCCGCGAGATCAAGACGCAATTTCCGAACGTCGATGTGAAGGCGTTCACGGCAGTCGAGATCGATTACTTTTCCAAGAAGTTCAAGAAATCGCACGAGCAGGTTCTCCGCGAATTGCAGCAAGCCGGACTTCGAACGATGCCGGGCGGGGGTGCGGAAGTATTTTCCGAGCGAGTTCGCAAAGAATTATTCAAGCAGAAGATCGGCGCGCGTACGTGGTTTGAAGTTCATAAGACGGCACATCGCATGGGCATTAAGTCCAACGTGACAATGCTGTACGGTCACATTGAAACGATCGAAGAGCGTATCGATCACATGCTGCAGGTGCGTGACTGTCAGGACGAGACGAACGGATTTCTCTCGTTTATACCGCTCGCATTCCAGCCTGGAAATACCGGCATTAAAACGCGCAACGATTTTACAAGCGCCATCGACGATCTGAAGACGATCGCCGTATCGCGCCTAATGCTCGATAATGTACCGCATATCAAGGCATATTGGGTAATGCTGACAGCAGAGGTTGCGGCCGTTGCGCTCAACTTTGGCGCCGATGATATGGACGGTACAGTGGGCGAAGAGCGTATCGCGCACGATGCCGGCGCGATCAGCCCCATGGAGCTTGCCAAGAACAAGCTGATCTCGATCATTCACGAATCTGGTAAATTGCCGGTCGAGCGAGATGTGTGGTATAATCCGATCGAGCTGTATCCGAAAAAGGAATGGTCGGTAGTAAGCAAAATGCCGTACCTCAATTCGGTGCCATTCTATCAGGAGTTCGAATCGCACTTGAATGACATCAAGATAGCGCCGCTTATTCCGTCGGCGCTTGGTAAATTCGCGCGCGATGGTGTGGCAACCGCGGGTCCGCTTTCTCTTCGGGACTTTATGACGGTCAGCGAGGACTTCGAGCGTCTCGATTATGGAATTGCTGTAAAAGGCAAAGCGCATTCGGTTCTGCTCTTTAGCAAGTATGACTGGAGTGAGCTAAAAGGTAAACGCATCGGTATTACTGCCGATACCTCCACCAGCGTCGAGCTCCTCCGAATTTTGCTCGAGAAGAAGCATGCGATCTCGGACTATAAGTTCGAGCGTATGAAGCGCGAGAGCTTCCGCAATGATTACACGCAATATGATGCCGTACTTCTCATTGGCGACGAAGCACTGCGTTGTGCTTACAGTGGTGGCTTCGCCGGATTTAACCTGATGTACGATCTGGCAGAGGAGTGGTGCTCGTGGAAAGAGTTGCCATTCGTCTTTGCTGTTTGGGCAGTTCGTAAAGATGCGCCGGAAGCGGTAAAGAATGATATCGTTCGTGCACTGGAGCATTCGCTAAAAGCGTCGACTGGACACTATGCCGAGACCGGTGGCGAATATGGTCGGCTTCTCGGTATGAGTTCATCGCAGGTCGAGCATTATTTGAATACATTTCGCTATCGATTCTCGATCGACGAACATACGGCAATGGCGGAGTTCGAGATGGAGTATGAATCCTTGAAAAATGTAGAACGGGCTTTCAGCCTGTCTGCGGACCTTCAGTCCGTATAATTGCAAGTGTAAGACATCTATGATAGAAGTTATTAAGAATAAGGTCGCATCTTCACAACGTCTCACTCGTGAAGAGGGACTGTGGCTACTCAAAAATGGCTCATTGCTCGATCTTGCGGAGTTAGCCGAGACCATCCGTTACCGCCTCAATCCTCAGCGCCGCGTTACGTTCGTTATTGATTCGAATCCGAATTACACGAACATCTGCAATATCGACTGTATCTTCTGTGCGTTTTATCGGCATGAGGAAGATAACGATACCTATACCTACACGGTCGATCAGATGATCGAGCGCTTTAAGGCTGCAGCGAAGAGGGGAGTGCGCACCGTGCTCTTGCAGGGCGGAGTCAATCCCGCATTACCGCTCGAGTACTACACCGAAATGGTCCGGCGCACACGAGCGGAAGTGCCGCAGATCCACCCACACTTCTACTCGACGAGCGAGATCCTTGGAATGAGCGACGTTTCCGGCCTATCCGTCCCGGAAGTTTTATCGGTCCTAAAAGAAGCTGGCCTGAACAGCATTCCCGGCGGTGGCGCCGAAATTTTGAGTGATAAGGTCAAACGAAAAATTTCGAGTAAGAAGGGCACCAGCGCTGACTGGCTGAACGTCATGCGCGAAGCGCATAAGCTCGGTTACAAGACCACCGCAACGATGATGTATGGCCATCTTGAAAAAGATGAAGACATCATCGAGCACCTTGCTGTCATCCGCGACTTGCAGGACGAGTATCACGGTTTCACGGCGTTCATTCCGTGGAGCTTTAAGCCAGGCAATACGCCACTCGAGAAAATCATTCCAACGTACGCGACTGGTACCCGCTATCTACAAATGATCGCTATCTCGCGTATCTTCCTCGATAATTTTCCACACATTCAGGCGAGTTGGTTCTCCGAAGGGAAGAAGATCGGGCAGATCGCGCTCTCCTTCGGCGCCGATGATTTTGGTGGCGTACTCGAAGAAGAAAATGTGCATGCTTCAGCAAACTTCGTACATACGACTTCGGTGAAGGAGACCGTCGATCTTATTCGCAGTGCCGGATATACTCCTGCCGAGCGCACGACGCTATATGATATTGTTGCAGAGTATGGGCCCGGCGAGTATCCCGCTGCTGCAATTAATTCAGCGCGACTGGATGTAAAGCTCGAGGGTACTGATTTGCTTACCGCACTTCCGGTCCTGGAAGCTGCCTAAAAGCAAGACGACTTCGCATGCTCGAAAACTAGGTTTCTCGAGGCGGCCCTATTTTTTTCGTAAGTTTGTTCCAAACGGAACTCAGCCGTTTATCAGCGTCCATTGGTCCTTCTTAACCGCTGTTTGCAATGAGAAAAACTATCGTTAGATTAGGTGCGTGCGCCCTGGTATGCGCGCTTGCTAACTTACTTCATGCCCAAAGCCGCTCCCTTGGCGCAAAGGCGATCATTCTCGATGATGGCGCAGGCCATGAGATTACTATCATAACACCGACGGGTGGCTGGACGGGTAATATATCGTACCAGTTGCCAATACCGCCGAACAATGCGGCAGCTTCGGGATTTACCTACAGTGGAACGTCGGCAGGCCAGCTCTTGACGTGGGTTGCGCCGAATACGACAGGGCCCGCACCCAATAATTACGCAGGTGGACCGCAGGGCTCATGGCAACCGATCTCGCTTTCAGCGCTAGGCGGTATCAGTGGCGCCGGAACGACGAATACCATCCCCATTTGGACGAGCGCGAGCACACAAGGCAACTCCCACCTGACGGATAATGCCACCACTTTGTCATACTCCGGCACACACATCAATTCCAGCTCGGACTACCAAATTGGCGGCACCACGATCCTCGCCGCTCCCGGCTCAGCGAATATTTTTGCTGGGGCGGGTGCCGGCACGAGCAATACCAGTGGCTTTAACAATACGTTCATGGGTGCGGGAACGGGACAAAGTAACACGAGCGGAATTCAGAATACGATCGTCGGTGCAGCATCGGGTGAGGTTGTCGTGAGCGGCAACAACAACTCCTTCTTCGGCTCCGGCTCTGGTTGGGTAACGACCGGCTCGCAGAATACTTTCCTTGGCACGCAGGCGGGCTGGACGAACACTAGTGGCAACAGCAATACGGCCGTAGGTGATTATGCGGATGTAGGCTCAGCTACACTGACGAATGCAACCGCGATCGGTGCGGGTGCTATCGTCGCGGCGAGCAATACGGTCCAGCTTGGTAGTTCGTCCGTGACGCTTGTAAATACGAATGGCAACCTTAACGTTGGCGGCCATTATGAGATTGGGGGGACAACGATCCTTGCTGCTCCCGGCTCAGCGAATATTTTTGCCGGGGCGGGTGCCGGCACGAGCAATACCAGTGGCTTCAACAATACGTTCATGGGTGCGGGAACGGGCCAAAGTAACACGAGCGGAATTCAGAACACGATTGTCGGAGCGGCATCGGGTGAAGTGGTCGTGAGCGGCAACAATAACTCTTTCTTCGGCTCCGGCTCTGGTTGGGTAACGACCGGCTCGCAGAATACTTTCCTTGGCACGCAGGCGGGCTGGACGAACACTAGTGGCAACAGCAATACTGCCGTAGGTGATTATGCAGATGTAGGCTCTGGTGCGCTGACGAATGCAACCGCGATCGGTGCTGGTGCTATCGTCGCGGCGAGCAACACAGTCCAACTGGGTAATTCGTCTGTAACGCTTGTAAATACGAATGGCAACCTTAACGTTGGCAGCAACTACCAGATCGGTGGCACCACGATCCTCGCCGCTCCCGGCTCAGCGAATATTTTTGCCGGGGCGGGTGCCGGCACGAGCAATACCAGTGGCTTTAACAATACGTTCATGGGTGCGGGAACGGGACAAAGTAACACGAGCGGAATTCAGAATACGATCGTCGGAGCGGCATCGGGTGAGGTTGTCGTGAGCGGCAACAACAACTCCTTCTTCGGCGCTGGCTCTGGTTGGGTAACGACCGGCTCGCAGAACACTTTCCTCGGCACGCAGTCAGGCTGGACGAATACCAGCGGTAGCAGCAATACGGCCGTAGGTGATTTTGCAGACGTAGGCTCTGGTGCACTGACGAATGCAACCGCGATCGGTGCTGGCGCTGTCGTTGCAGCCAGCAACACGGTCCAACTCGGTAATAGCTCCGTCACTTCCGTCAATACTGCCGGAAGCTATGTTGCCGCCAAGGACGTGCAAGTCGGACGAAATCTGATCGTGAACAGTGAGAGCATCGCCGCTGGTGGTACGCTTGATGGTCTTGCCAATATTTACGAGATAACCAGTGGCGCCACAACCACAACGGCAGCACCAAGCTCGACGACTCCACAGACTATTTACGTCCACAATAGCTCTGGAAACACGCAGACCGTGGCTGGGACAAGCGTCGCGAATGGCAAAACCGCGACAATGGTATACTTCCCGACATCGGGCTGGATTGTAACAAGCGTCTTCTAGGTACTCGCTAGATCGATCGCGCATCCTGTCAAATAAAGACAGGATGTTTGCGCAACACTTTGACGTGTTAGGGCGGCGAGCAACGTGCCTAACCGTGAAGACTGCGTCTGACAACGCAAATTCATTTTGCTCCAGGACGACGTTTCTCTCACATCGCGATCCTTGAAGTCACTGACACTCGCCACAAATGCGACCGCGATCGCCCGTAACTAAAAATGATTACCGCGTTAGGACTAGCGACTTTGCAATCGTCCTCTTTGCACCTTCGATAATAGCGAAATAAATACCTGCCTGTAGCGAGGTGGGAGGTGTCCAAATAAATTCTCCCGGAGCAGATTCTCCAAGCGACGTCACTTCCACGCCAAGCATATTGCATATCCGTACTTGCTTTGCGTCGGGAGCCATAATGTGCGTGGACAAAGTAAATGGGTTTGGATAATTATCGAGTGATACTGCTGGTGTGGAATCCGGATCGACGTCTGATGTGGCCGCAAGTTTCACAACCCAGAAATCACCGCCGCCATGTTGTCCGGTTACATTGCCGTCAGTGGAGATGCTCGGTCCGGCCAGGATGTACCCACCATCGGTGGTTTGCTGAATATAATTTCCGTAATCCCAATCGCTGCCTCCAAGTGATTTTTCCCAGAGGAGTTTTCCCATGCTCGAAACTTTAACGACCCAGACATCGGGAGAACCGGCTGCACCGTGATGTCCCGTCACATCGCCATCGTCTGATAAACTATATCCCGGTATGAGGAACCCGCCATCGCTTGTTGGCTGGATCGTTTCGGCACGGTCCCATTGGCTTCCACCCATAGGAATTTGCCACACGATCTCTCCAGTACTTGTGATTCTTACAACCCAAAAATCCCACTGGCCATGGTTCCCCTTCACATCGCCGTCTGTGGAAGTCGTTTTGCCGGAGACCACATAACCACCATCACTCGTTTGAAGAATGCCGGTGGACCAATCGTCTCCCGTTCCTCCATAGCATTTATTCCACTCAATAACTCCTGTATTCGAAAGCTTTATGATCCAGTAATCCTGCCCGCCATGATGTCCCGTAACGTCGCCATCCCCCGAGAACGCATAGCCTGACACGATGTAACCACCTTCGTTCGTCTGCTTGACTTCGAATGCCTGCTCATCTAGCGTTCCTCCGAAAGATTTCTCCCACTCAATTGCTCCCACACTCGAAAGTTTTACGATCCAATCGTCATATCCACCGTGATTTCCCGTTACATCACCATCCGTGGAGTTACTAAAGCCCACTACGATGTATCCGCCGTCACTCGTTTGAATGATGGAGCGTGCTTCGTCATCGCCTGTGCCGCCGAGCGCTTTTTCCCATTCGAGCGTACCGCTGCTTGTTAGTTTTACAATCCAGAAATCGTAATTGCCGTGATTACCAGTTACATCACCATCGGTGGATTTACTTTGGCCTACCACAATGTATCCACCATCGTTCGTTTGCCGCACGCACCGCGCTACGTCATCGTCACTACCGCCGAATGATTTCTCCCACGTGATTGCACCGGTGTTTGTGAGTTTTACGATCCAGTAATCGAAGCTGCCGTGATTGCCGGTTACATCGCCGTCCTTCGACTCGCTGCGTCCTGAGACGATATAGCCACCGTCGCTCGTTTGCTGAATGCATGTTGCGTCGTCCAGGCCCGTGCCGCCATAGGTTTTTTGCCATTCAATGGCGGGCGCCTGGGCATATAGGTAGGTAGTGCCAAAAAGAAATGCTGCGAGAACGGTGACGAATGGGAGAGTTGTGGGTCGCATAAGACGAAAAAAATTGCGATTTGGGAGTACCGTCTCGGATGGGGGCGACGGCAGTCCTTCCTGCTGAATGACACACTACATTAAGTCAGCACAACGAATAAGGACCCCGAAAATTCCTATTTTGTTCTATTTAAGAGTGCATGCTTGACCCTGCCCCAAAAATTTCCTATATTAGCAGGTTATTCCTGACGTGATTTCCCATGAAAATTCTTGCGATTTCATCCCTGGTTCTTCTTTTTAGTCTTGCTTCGATACGCGCGAGTGCTTCGGAATCTGCCACGCACGGCAAGCGTCCGCTGGAGAAGAGCATTCACATGAAGAACTTCAAAGGCACTGTCATTCTCAAACAGCTATCGGATGATAAGGTCGAAGTGTATCTGCGCACCTGGCGCACGACACGCGATACGGTTTCTGGACACGAGATCTTTCCGGTCCTTGTGAATGGCGCTCGACAAAGCTTTTTCTTCGGACGGTTTGGCTCATCCAAGCTACCAATGCTGATCTTTGCGGTGAGTGACCCGCAACGTATCAGCGATTCCCACGTGATCGCATACCAGGTCGCGCCGAATGGTGCGCTCATCGGGCAGCAGGTCGTCGTTGACGAAGCGATCGCCCATGGACATACCGACAATGTAACGAGTGGGCGCTATCAGTTGGCAGCCGTCAATCCTGAGTTAGGAGCGATCTATTCCGTCGCCTATCAGGACGCTCATTTCGAGGGCTTCTTTGTCTCTTATGAGAAGATGCGCGTTCGCCAATGGGATCCGGCGATCAACAGCTTTATCGAGAGCGATCAGGGGTTCTTACGAGAGCATAGCGGACGATTGGTAGAAAGCACCCGCTTAAGCAATTGGCCGGACCGCAAGCGTGAAGAAGTGTTTGCGGAGAATGTGCGAAGCTTACCGAAGTTCGAACGCCATGCCCATTCCGGCGTAAAGATCATGCCGGTAACGGCGCTGAAAAAGTAAGAGAGTTATAAAGAAAAGGTCAATCAGCAACCACACCGGTCTCGCGATCGGAGATCGCGAGTACACCTGCTGGCGCTTATAGCAGATCGACCGCTCCAACTTCAGGAATGATCCCGGCTTCTGCACCCATTCGGAATAGATATTCGAGAGCTTTTTTACCTCGCTCACCCATATCCATTGTGAGGTCGTTGACATACATTTTTACGAACTTCTCACCGGTCGTGGCATCGATACCGCGGCCCCATTGAAGCGCGTAATCAACAGAGCCTTTGATATCATCGTATGCTGCACGGATAGAATCCTGCAACGCATTCGAGATGGTGCGGGCGGTTGATTCTCCTAAGTCTTTACGAACACAATCAAGTCCAAGCGGCAATGGTAAGCCGCCGGTTTTTTCGGCCCAGATCGTGCCGAAGTCCGCGAGCTTGTTTAGGCCATGCTGTTGCCAGGTGATCTGTCCCTCATGGATAAGAAGGCCGGCATCGACTTTATCGCTGAGTACCGCATCGATGATCTGATCGAATCCCATTTCAACTTGCTCGATCTGGCCGAACCAGGAGCGTAAAAGAAGATTAGCGGTGGTGAGCTTTCCCGGTTGTGCGATGACTGCCTTCGGATTAGCAAGGAGTTCATCCATCGTACGATATTTCTTCGATACGATAATGGGGCCGTAGCCATCGCCCATGGAGGCGCCCGTCTTCATGATCCAGTAGTTATCCGCAACATACGGATAGGCGTGCGCGCTGATGGCGGTCACCGGCAATTCTGCTTTCATAGCCCGGACGTTCAAGGTTTGAATATCATCCAGCACGTGGTCGATCTCAAAACCTGGAATTGTCACCTTCTTGGTAGCAAAACCATAGAACATGAAAGCATCGTCGGGGTCCGGTGAGTGGCCGATGGGGAGGGCTTTTACGGTATCTGTGCTCATTCTTGCGCGTATCCTTAGGGTTTCTAAATTCGACGCGCACAACACCCGAGGGGTGAAAGGAATTTCGAAATTCGGCGAAAGGGAAAAAGCGCTCTATAAACTAGGTTTACCAGCCTAATTTCCAGCCGGATGCTTCCTTGTATAGTTGAACGTGATGTGTTGTATCTAGTGGAGTTGCGCCAGTGATCTTGATATGATAGGTGACGTAGGCGATCGAGCCATCGGTGTAAGAAGAATCGATCCTGACAGTAGCCTGATTCTTTTTCCAAACAGTCAACATGTTGCTCACCATCGCACGAGTATCGGTAGTCGTATCAACTCGCCCCGAAGAGATGAGACTAACAAACGTGGCGGAATCACCGTGGTTGAGTGCATCGAACACTTTAAGTACAACTTGATCTGGTGTGAGCGAAGCATTCGCAGGCTCTTCCTTCGGCGATTGCTTTGTACATGCAATAAAACCAACACAGACGAGTAACAGAAGCACAACTTTCATAGCGTTCTCGAAATGGTTTGAATTCGAACCGTGATGAAAAACTATTAAATTCCGTGGATCAGGTGTACGTAACGCAAGGCCAATAGCGGGATCTATCGGTGAAAGATCATCCGGTGAGAGATTTTTAAGCAGCGGCCCCTTAAACCTATTGAGCGGTCGTTGCATCCATATAGCAAAGGCCGGGGGCACGCAATGCTGAAGGCTTCAAAACTTCAATAAATATAGGAGGAGAATCTTATGAAAGCAATATTCAGTGTACGAAGCCTTATTCTGTCATTGGCTTTAACCGCTTTTATTCTTTGCGGAGCGCAATCGTTCATTGCTTCGACAGCGAGAGCAGAAGGAACGATGGTCGTTGCCGATTCCGGCAAACACGATCGCAAAATGGACCGTAAGGATATCCACAAGGACCGCAAGGACCTTGCAAAGGATAAAGCACAATTGCAGAAGGAGCGTCGTGCTCGCAATGCCGCGGCCCGCGCTGCTGCACGAGAAGCAAAAGAGGGTGAAGGAGCCCAGGCCAAGCAGGATGAAAAAACTGCCGACAAGGACCAGAAAAAGATCAACGCGATGAAGCGCGATATGCGTAAGGATGCGCGAGACCTGAAGAAAGACCGCCACGACATCCGCAAGGATAAAAAACAGAGTTAGTGCTATATGGTGAGTCTGGTTTAGCAAAAGGACGTGCAAAGGCACGTCCTTTCTGCTTATGAAAGCTATGAAATTAGCCCTGCAATGCCCATATTCAGCCAAAGGCTTGCTATTTCACTAAAATTTATGTAAATTTAAGGTTCTGCCGGAGCGATCATTAGTGCTTCGGCGCATATGTATGTTACGGACTCCGTTACTTTTTTTAGTTATTCTTGCGATCGCATGGCCCGCAAGCGCCCATAAACGCGTTCATCCGGCCCATGAAGCACCGCACGTTCAGATCGCGATGATCAACTCATCGATCGAAGATGAGGGTACCACGTTTAGTATCAGGGAGCAGCTTCGCGTCGAGCGGTTTCTCGCGCACGTTTTTCCGATCCGTGTGATGAAACGGTTTGCCGTGCATGAAGAAGGGAAGGAAACGATAGAACGAGGCAATGCCCGCCATATTACCTATTCTGTTATTTCGCAGGGAGGACTCCGCTTTATTTTGGCAGGCTTTACCTCACGATGGAATAACGGCGTAAATGTTCTGGCGATCTATCGAATAGAAGATGGCTGGCCAAATCAGGTATGGCGATCACGCCCGTGGCAGGGAAGCTACGATGGTCTGCGATTTTCCTCCGCCAAAATAGGCTCGCGAAATATCCTGTTGTTCCAGGAGGGTAGCGATCCCAATGAATATGGTTTGGCAGGCGTGTTCTCCTTTGAGAATGAGCCTAAAGGACTGATACTTCGCGATCTTACACCCTCACTACCGTGGCTTCGTGCTTCAACCCGATTTCCATTTCGGCCATTACTGGCACAACACATTGCTCTCAAGCTCGATGAGGAAAAGGAGCTTATCCTCACGGCAAGCGATGAAGAGTACAATATGAACCAGACGACGCTCGTACGCCCGTTTCGATCGTGGAAATATAATAAAGCTCGATCCCGTTTTGAACGAATGAAGATACTGAAATCGGTAGACGGTTCAATGACCGAGAAACAATAGCCAATGTTTATCTAATGCCGGAGGTAACCTCTTATCAACCGGCAATTTTTGCTGGTGCGAACTCGTTCGGCGAGCACATGCCCGCCGAAGCCGTATTGGATGGGTGTGGAATGCTCTTAACAAACCCTTCCCATACCTCTTGCGTTAGGCTATTAAATATTGTAAATTTGCCTTGTTGCTACTTCCGCGGGTCAGTTGTCCCGCTTCGTCAAGTACGAAAGTGACTGTTTGACAGGGTGTATTATCGCTGAATTGTAAGTATCACAATTCAGCTTTTACGTAAAGACTTAAGCAAGGAAGAGTCATCGTGGACGATCGAATGACAATCCAGAACGACGATACGCCGGATGCTCGCACGAGTATGGATCATACTCGTCTCGAGTCGCATCCCGCTTCTGCTGTGCCGTCCTTGCAGGATAATGAAGAGCTGCGTCCACCTCGTGTTCGCAGCACGCCACGAACGGAAAGCGAGCGTATCGCCTACGATCTCTTCGAACAGATAGCGCTCGAACGTTCGGAGGTAGCCTTCAGCGAATTCTATGACAGGTTTGCACCCAAAGTGTATACCTTATTATTACGAATGGTGCATACGGAAGAGGATGCACTTGACTTGTTGCAGGAAGTTTTTATTTTATTGTGGGATAAAGCACCGTCGCTTTATAAGATGCACGGGAATCCTGCTCCGTGGCTCATACAGTTAGCCCGCAATCGCGCGATGGATGAGATAAAATCGCGCCGGTTCAAATCGAGCCGTCAAACGGAATCGTTCGATTCCGCCCGTCATGACTCCCTGATGGAAGACGATCGGACACCGGAATATGAGTTTACGAACAAAGAAGCTCACGCCGAGCTTCGGAATGCGTTAGGGGGCCTCAGTGCTTCCCATCGTAAAGTAATCGAGCTTGTCTTTTTTGGTGGCATGACCTATAAAGAAGCCGCCGACAGCTTACAGATCCCGATGGGTACTGTAAGCTCTCTTGTCAGGCAGGCGATCCAAAAATTAGGTCAGGTTCTCAAGCCGCGTATGGGAGATGAAAGCCCTGTTGTTCGCCCGCGCGGCCGACGCAAAGATCGTTCTCTGCTCTGGCAAAAGCTCGATGGTTTGGTTAGTGACTTAAGCGAGGAAGGTTCAAGAAAATGGCAGTTGAGGAAAATGCTTCACGAAATGGAGTATCCGAACAAAGACCATCAATAGATGCAAGCGCAGAAGGATCAATTCTGCCTGATGATGTGGATGGTGAGGTTGCGTATATGCTTGGTGACACAATAGAAGAAGATCGCTTCGATACGGAATCGGCATTAATGGCCGATACGGGAGAATCGAATGCCGCGTTTTTAACCGAAACACAATCGGGTGATGAACTCACTGGCGTTCTTCCGCCAGAAATTCCGCCTTCCATTGCAAAGGATCGTATCATGGCGCGCGTCCGTGAAGACTCCGTTACGTATTTCGTGCCTCCGCCGGAAGACGGTACTCATTAACTCGGCGTCGTTCGTTCTCGATACCTCGCGTCGTTAGCTCTCGACCGTTAGAACTAACCTCGTCCATTCTGATTTACATACCCGCATTGGAGCGTATCGCTCCCGATCTTTGTGTGCGGTTCTCTGACTAAATCATTAAAGCAAATGGACCGGCGTCTCTTCCTGAAAGGCGTGCTTGCTACCAGCGCGCTCTCACTTGGTAATCTCGACTCTCTTGTTGCGCGCGAAAGCCAGCGCCTGCGGCGTATAGATACACCGCTTACAAATCCCGGAAAATCCGAGCAGGATCTTTGCGATGCTCTTATTACTCAGGCAAAGTCGCTCGGCGCTACCTATTGTGACGTTCGTCTCGTACGAATGCTTTCGCAATCGGTAAGTGCGCGTAATAATGTTGTGACTGGTCTTTCGGATAATGAGTCATACGGGGTGGGCATCCGAGTGATCAAGAACGGAACATGGGGGTTCGCCGCAACTCGCGATGTCGATCTTGCGAGTGGTAAGTTAGCCGTTCAGGAGGCGGTAACGATAGCGGAAAGCAATTCGAAATTACAAAGCGCTCCGCTCGATCTTGCACCGGTCGAGGCTGTTCAGGCAGAATGGAAGACGCCGATCGCAAAAAATCCTTTCGATATTTCGTATAAGGACCGCGCACAATTCCTGATCGATATGCATGCCCTCGGTGCCAGCGTACCGATGGGCTCGAATAAGTTAACGTTGCACTCGAATTTGCGAGCCGTACGCGAAGAGAAATATTTTGCCTCCAGTGAAGGCTCAAAAATTTGGCAGGAGATCACTCGGATCGATCCTTCGACCTGGGCGATCGTAGCCGATCCCACGAAAGGAGAATTCGCTGAGCGCGCCCTCTTTGTGTTGCCTCAGGGAAGAGGCTTTGAATACATCGAGCAATATCCTTACAAGGATGAGATCAAGCAGGCGGCAGCGGAAGCACATGAGAAGATCACTGCGGTTTCGGTCGAGCCCGGTAAGTACGATCTTATTCTTCATCCAACACATTTGTGGTTAACGATCCATGAGTCGATCGGTCATCCGACGGAACTAGATCGTATCTTGGGATATGAAGCTGATTTTGCCGGCACAAGCTTCCTTACACCGGATAAGTGGAAGGAATTCACTTACGGCTCCGATCTTGTGAATATCGTTGCGGACCGCACTCAGGAAGGCGGGCTTGCAACGGTTGGTTATGATGACGATGGTGTTCCGGCGCAATCGTATTCGCTTATCGAGAAAGGCATCCTATATGATGTTCAAACGACACGCGAGCAGGCAAAGCTAATCGGTCAAAAAGCATCACACGGACAAAGCTACGCAGAAGGGTGGTGGAATACGCCATTCCAGCGAATGCCCAATGTGAGCTTACAGCCAAACCCCAAACCGAAGACGATGGATGACATCGTTAAAGATACGGGCAAGGGAATTTTGATCAAAGGAAACTCGAGCTACTCGATCGACCAGCAGCGCTATAACTTCCAGTTTACGGGCCAGGTCGCGTACGCGGTGGAAGATGGTAAGATCACTCACATGCTGCGCGATGTAGCATATTATGGAAAGACTTCGAAATTCTGGGACTCGCTCGATGCGCTGGGCGATAAATCCACCTACATGTTAGGTGGTGCGATGTATGACGGTAAAGGCGAGCCGATGCAATCGAATCCCGTCTCACACGGCTGCCCCGTAGCACGATTTGCAAACCAGCGTGTGATCAACACGCGTCAGCAATCGGCGAACAGCAAGCACGGCATGGTTGATTATGAATCGTAATAATTCTCTTTCCCAACAATGAAAATTTTAGATCTTGACGAGTTAGAGCAATTATCGAAAAAGATTCTCTCCTATTCGAAATCCGAATGGGCAGAAGTATCGCTCGAGAGTGGGCATATGGCCAATCTTCGCTTTGCCGCGAATACCGTAACGACGAGCGGCTCCCATAGTGATACTTCGGTCACTGTCACCGCAGCTAACGGTAAGAGAGCTGGTTCTGCCACGACCAATAATATTTCGGAAGAGGGGCTGCGCCGCGTTGTTCGCCGTGCCGAGGAGATCGCATCGCTTGCACCGGAGAACGAAGAACTGATGCCGCCCATAACCCAGAAGCAAAATTATGCTCGGTCCTCTGCATTCGATGCACGCTCGATCGATTTTGATTGGGCTGCCGACCAGCGATCGAAGATCGCTAATGCAGCCATTAAGGAAGCGGTTGCACACAGTTACCAAACAGCCGGGTTTTTAGAGTCGGGTATATACAACAATGCCTACCGTAACTCGAAAGGAATATTTGCCGGCGATAGGCATACGCGCTCTACCTTCTCCGTTACCATGCGTACTGCCGATGGTAAGTCGAGCGGATGGAATAAGCGGGCCTCTCATGCGCTCGGACAACTGGATGCTCAAAGCGCCATCCTAAATGCAAGTGCTAAATGCGCTGCTTGGCAGGACCCGAAGGATATGGATCCTGGTGTGTACAAAGTCATTCTCGAACCGTCGGCGTCGGCGGATCTTATACAGCAGTTAATGTGGTCGCTCGATGCACGCGAAGCAGAAGAAGGACGGAGCGCTTTTTCCCGACCGAACGGCGGAACTGCTGTTGGCGAGCAGATCGTAAACCAGAAAGTAAATATCTATAGCAATCCTTCGCATCCCCTGGCTCCTTCCGGAATATATGGCGAAAGCGGGCTTGCAGTACCATCGACACAATGGCTAAAGGATGGCAAACTGATGAACCTCGCCCGAGGCCGTTACTGGGCAAGCAAAACAGCAAAGGACCCGCTTCCAGGTGCTACAAATATCATTATGGATGGCGGCGGAATGCTGCCCGAAGATTTTCTCACAACACTAAAAGAAGGCTTGCTCGTAACCAGCTTCTGGTACATCAGGGATGTCGATAATCAGACGCTCTTGAAGACCGGTTTAACTCGGGATGGGTTATTCTGGGTCGAAGATGGCAAGATCCAATATGGCGTTTCGAACTTTCGATGGAATGAATCGCCATTAGCATTGCTCCAGAACATCCTCGATTTCTCTAAACCGGTCGTTACAGCTCCGCGCGATGGCTGGGATGGAATGCCAATGTACGTACCAATGATCTATGCCAGCGGGTTTAATTTTGCTTCAAGCAGCGACGCGGTATAGCCCAGTTGGCTACATGCTATAGGGCATCTCTCAGGAGTTCGCGAATTTGTGCGATTCGACCTTCGCGTTCTCGCTCGCGAAGTTCGGAGATTTGCCTCTCCAGCAATTCATGATGCTGGCGGGAGGGTTCGTCGCCTATTTGATCATAGTATTTTCGATAGGCTGAGTGGACTCGCAAGAGATCATTGGTAGACGATTGCTTTTCTGCAATACACAACGCATCCCCGAGGTACCGTAATACGGTATCACGTTGGTTATTCATCTGCGCAACTTGGGCCAAAAGAATATTCGTGTCCACCTCTTTCGTCGCCAATTGGTGAATTCTCGTCCGTCGAAGTGTGCTTTCCAATAAGTGTAAGGCTTCTTGCTCACGGCCTTCCAACACGAAGGACCTACTGATATCTATTTCGGTGGAGATCAAATTCGTTGTGTGCTCGCCAGCACCATAATGCCGGCGTGCCAACATCAATTTATCACGGGCTTCGGAATAACGCCCACCTTCAATTGCGACCTTTCCAAGAAAATGGATACACGCATACATGAGATCTTCCGCGTGTAGTTTATTCGCTAACTGCATGCCCTTGCTGAAATAGGTCAACGCCTGCTCAATGTCTTTCATCGATAGGAATGCCTGGCCTGCAATAAGCAGGAGAATGAGTCGTTGTCGACCATCTGGGAGTTTTGTCATCGTCATTTCGCAGAGATCAACTGCATCCTGATTATCATCTACTTGCAACAGCAGTTCCGATAGGTGGACAATACACTCTGCTTCTTCGGCCAGGAATCGACTGCGTCGGCTCATCTTTAACGCCGAAATAAGATCCGAAACGGCCTCTGCATATTGTCCTTTCTTCTTCTTACCAAAGGCAAGCAAGCGCAACGCCTGGCACAATAGTCTTCCATCACCGACTTCACGCAACTCGGGTAGGAGACGTTCGACCTCTTCGACAATCCGTTCGGGTTTGGATAACACGTGAGCGCGTATGTCGTGTAGCTTGGCGACAACTCGGTCATGTTGGTTCATGGCATCTCGGGCAACAAATTGTGACGGCAAACGGCACGCTATAAACGCGCGAACTCGTCGATTTCGTGCGCGCTAATACTCCAGGGGGTGGCGCATCGAATCGATACGATTCTTCGAAGCATTGAGCACTGTATCTGCTTTCGTGCTGTCGGCAGGTTGTGCTGGTGCGCCAGGATAGCTGGTATTAAAGTATTCGATCTTGGGGTGGATCGCTTCGTACGAATACTTCATGAATTTTCCCCAAATGGGTGCAGCCGCGCGTCCACCCTGGCCATTCGAGCTATTGAAGGTTATTCGCTTATCGTCAAAACCGACCCAAACGCCGGCCGTGTACTCAGGCGTGTAACCTACGAACCAGGCATCGGCGTAATTCTGCGTTGTGCCAGTTTTGCCGGCGGCAGGATACCTAAAGTAGTTTAGAATACGAGTAGCTGTTCCATGTTGAACGACGCCTTCTAATGCCGATGTCAGCTCATGGCAAATTTTCGGCTCCAGCACATTTTCATAGTTAGGCTTTTGCTCGTATAGGATCTTACCATTTCGATCCTCAACGCGCATGATTGCATACGGTGTTGCTCGAACGCCTTCATTGGCAAAAACCGAATACGCACTCGTGATATCCAGCGGACTTACTTCTGCTGTTCCAAGCGCTATAGAAGGATAGGGTGGAATGGTCGACCGAATCCCGAGACGCTTTGCCATCCTTACCACATCTGCGGCAGAGGTAAGATCCTGGATCGCATGGACGGCGGCCAAGTTGATCGATTGCTCGATCGCTGTACGGATCGTTACAGAGCCTCCTTCATATTCGCCTGCGAAATTATGTGGGCGCCACGAACCGATGGTCAAGGGTTCATTGGAGACGAATGTTTCCGGGGTCGCGCCGTGCTCGAAAGCGGAGGCATAAACGATCGGTTTGAACGACGAACCGGGTTGACGCAGAATTTGGGTTGCATGGTTCAATCCGTATCGTACTTCTTTATAGTTTGCCGCGCCGACCATTGCGACAATTTGTCCCGTTGCCTGATCGATGCACACCAAACCGGTTTGAAGCTGCAACTCGGCTTCTTTTACGCTGTCTACGAAATCTTTATCCGCGTAAAATTCCTGCGCTACTTTAACACGCTCAGCATCTGAAGAAGCAGTACGATAATCTGGTGTATTGCGCACCGCGCGCATCAGGACTGAATCGAGTAATGCCTTGTGTCTGCCCCAACTCCATGTTTTATTGACGACGTTTTTCTGGTAATCGGCAATATGCTCGAGCACTGCACGATTTGCCGCGCGCTGCATCTGCGCATTAAGCGTGGTATAAACAATAAGGCCATCGCGATAAATATCGTATCCCTGTAATTCCGGCATCTTGGCTAACTGTTGCCGGACCATCTCCGCAAAGTGCGGGGCAATACCCTGATAACCGACGTACGGTTTAACTTTAAGCGGGTCCTTCTTTATTTTTTCAGCCTCTTCTCGTGTAATAAAGCCGGCAGAGACCGTATTATCGATCACTGTGTTGCGCCGATTAATGGCGCGATCGTAATCGTCTTCCGGATCGTAATTCTCAGGCCCTTTTAGGATGCCAACAAGATAGGCGCATTGGGCGGGAGTAAGTTTATTAACGTCCTTGCCAAAGTATGCCTGGCTCGCCGCCTGAATACCATAAGTGCCTCGGCCAAAGTAGGTAACGTTGAGATACATTTCCAGTATCTCATTCTTGGTGTGAGTGCGTTCGATCTCGACGGCAGTTACCGCTTCGCGCAACTTTCGAATGGCAGTCTTTTCCTGGGTCAGATAAAGATTTCGAGCAAGCTGTTGCGTGATCGTACTGGCGCCTTGTTTTGCGTGAAGGCTGAAAATATCGGTAAAGACCGCTCGAACGTTACCCCAAAGGTCGATGCCCCAATGATGGTAGAAGTTACGGTCCTCGGTCGCAATAAGGGCCTTAATAAGAAATGGAGGTACGTTCCGAAGATGAACGTTCGTCCGGTTCTTCACAAAGAATTGATCGATCGGCTCGCCGTCGGTCGAAATGATCCTTGTCGCGATCTCCGGATGAGGATTCTCGAGCTGTTCGAGGCTTGGGAGTCCGCGTTGGATGTCCCACCATACGAAAATGAGTAGCGCGATAACCGCAGAGACGATTACAAGAATATTTCGACGACGTTTAGTCACGAATCATAGTAATATTGGCGGCGCAATGCGATCCTGAATATATTCCTTCACTTGCGACAGGGCAATACGCACCTGCTGCATGGAGTCTCGCTCGCGGATGGTCACGGTCTGGTCCTGCAAGGTATCGGAATCGATCGTAACACAGAATGGAGTACCGATCTCATCCTGGCGGCGATAACGGCGGCCCACCGCGCCGGAATCGTCATAGAACGATTTCATCGAGCGGCGAAGATCACCCTCAAGCTTCTCCGCGATCTCCGGCATGCCATCTTTATTCACAAGCGGCAGCACCGCTGCTTTTACCGGCGCAAGGAATGGATGGAGTCTTAAGACCGTACGTTGTTCGCCATTCACGGTTTCTTCCTCGTAGCCATTACAGAGGAACGCCATAAATCCACGGGAAGCGCCTGCCGATGTTTCGATCACAAATGGCGTGTATTTTTCCTTGGTCTCTTCGTTGTGGACCTGTAAGCTCTTGCCGGAAAACTCCTGGTGGCGAGAGAGATCGAAGTCGGTACGGTTATGAATGCCTTCTACTTCCCCAAAGCCGAAAGGAAACAGGAATTCGATATCGCCGGCAGCGCGAGCATAATGAGCAAGCTTTTCGTGCGGCTTATAGCGGAGCTTATCGGCCGGCATACCGAGCGACTTCCACCAGTTGAGCCGGTGCTCGCGCCACTCTTCGAAGAATTTCTCATCGGAGCCAGGCATACAGAAGAACTGCATTTCCATTTGTTCGAACTCGCGCGTACGGAAAAGGAAGTTTTTCGTATTGATCTCGTTGCGAAATGCCTTGCCGATCTGGCAAATACCGAACGGTACTTTTTGACGTGACGATTGCATCACGTTCAGGAAATTGACGAAGATACCCTGCGCGGTTTCTGGTCGCAGATATACAGCATTCGCGGCATCTTTTACGGGACCAACGTAGGTCTCGAACATGAGATTGAAATTGCGGGGAGCGGTGAGCGTCTTCACGCGCCCGCAATTGGGGCAGGGGATAAGCTCCTGCTGCACGAGAGCCTCGAAAAGGGCTGAATTCTTCTCCGTATGAGCGGTAATGATCTCGGCGAGTTGCTCTTTCGTCACATCCCGCGATTCCATTACGATCGTCTTGGCAAGTACCCCTTCGACGTTCGCTGCTTTCGAGATCGCTTTGAGTCGCTTCTCGGACATTTCACCGAATAAATGGTCGACGCGGTACCGCGACTTGCATTCGCGGCAATCGACCATAGGATCGGAGAAATTCTGTATATGACCCGAGGCTTCCCATACACGAGGGTGCATGAGGATCGAGGCATCGAGGCCTTCGATGTCATGCCGGGTGGTCATTGCGCGCCACCAGGCATCTTTCAGGTTGCGGAGCATCTCAACGCCAAGCGGACCGTAATCCCAGCAGCCGTTGAGCCCGCCATAGATCTCGGACGATTGAAAAATAAAGCCGCGCCGTTTGGCGAGAGATACGATCTTCTCTAAGAGTTGTTGTTCAGTCGATTGTGCCACTCTGGGTCAGGTATCGGTAAGCCGGAGGTCTGAGCGAAATCCGGTAATGTGGTGAAAAAATGCGTTTCTTGTAACAGATTCGTAGAAATGTGGTTCGAAAAATTGCATACCCACCAGCCAGGAGGTCACAAATATCCGCCTGTAACCTTTTCTATTCTTGAGGGTTCTTGAACTTAGATAACTTTAGAATTAGAAGTATCTATGGTTTATCTTCGTGTTGCGCTTCTCATCTCGTTAGCTCTCGCAGCCAGCAGCCTCTCTGTGCGTGCTCAGGACCCACTGGCAAAGTGGAAGCCGAGTGTGGGGGATAAATTCATGTATTCTTATGAGAACGGTTATGTAGGTGGCCGCGATGGGAGAATTAGGGATTCCAGTTATCAACGCGACACACTTATTGTAGAAATCCTCAAGACAGACACAACTATTGATTCCTTACATCACTTCGTCGTTGCCGCGCAATATAGCCATCGTTCCGGCTCTACTTATTTCGACTCAAGCGAGCAACTCTTCTATTTCCATACCGGAAAAGATTCAAGTTCTGCCCATTCACTGGCCATCGATAACAATCCTGTATTCCATCATGCACCTTGGGAGTTTGACTATGATTTTTCTACTTCAAGGGACTCGCAGATTACACTTGGGGCGAGACAATTGACTGCATATAGCTTTGATTCAACGGCTCACGTTCCGTTTGCTGTGAACGATGTTACTAATCAAGAAATCGCGGTATACTCTCCTGAATTGCGATGGTTTGTATACTCCTCTTCATACACTTCGGGATATTGGACATTCCACGAGTGGTCCACGGATTCCTCGAGTTCCACGCTGTTATCAGCTAGTACTCTTATAGTTGACGACCCAAAGACTACAACTGATTTTATCGTGAGTTTAACCGAAAGTTCATTGTCCTTTAGGCTCCCCAAAATCGATGTGAGGGAACAATCTATTTCACTTCTCGATCTCCTCGGTCGGCCGATCCGCTCGTGGCAGATGCCGATGGAGGCAGGCGAGCGTTGCATTACGCTGAATGTCGCCGATGTCCCGAACGGCGTGTACTTCTTGCGTGTCTCGGCAGAAGGAGTGGATGAAATAAAGAAAGTTTGTATCGCGCATTAATGTAGGACATGCTTTAGCTTGTCCTAACCAGGTTGCATAGAACAAGCTAAAGCATGTTCTACATTGCTTGGCACACGGGACACCAGAACGTATATCTATCGCGCTTACCGAGTTTCTCTGCTCGTAGCTTACTGCCACACACGGGGCATGTGCCTTTGTGATATATGCGATAATGCTTTTTAAGCACATATCGCTTTTTCCATCTATAAAATTGGTGTGAATAATTGTGCGCCTCGTCTACCAGTGCAGCGATCTGTTTTGGTTTCAGGTCCTTAACTCGCAGTAGGGGATTGAACTTTAATCGAAACAGTACCTCGTTTTTAATAATGTTGCCAACCCCGGCAAAGAGGTTCTGGTCAAGGAGGACATCTGCGAGATAACTGTTCGGCTGTTTACGAACAAGGGATCGAACGTATTTGGCATCCCACTTACGCGACATGACATCCACTCGCCAATCGTATAATTCTTCTAATGGCTGGTCGAGTGTTTTGATAGAGGAAGAGTAAAAATGCACGTCGCCATTTTCAAATTCGAGTGAGAGCGTCGCGCGGCGGTCTTTGCGGTTATTGATGCGGTAGCTTCCCCACAAAAGAAAATGTGTCCGGATCGTGACCTTGCCGATACGCATGATGAAGTGTTTGCCCCACGTTTTTATCCAACGAATCGTTTGGCCGGTAAACTGGCTGGCATCGCCACTCCAATTACCTTCGGCAAGTATGATTGGCTTACCAATAAATGGCTTCATCTCCTGGCGCAGTATGACAAGGGAAGGACCTTCCATGCTCTCGCATAGCGATGATTTTTATGCCAGAGCTTGAGAAAAAAAATGGCTAAGCTGTAATCATATTGTAAGAATCGCGGCACAATGTTTGTCCCCGTGAGTGACACTTCGGAAAACACGAGACTCGTGTGCGCATTGGCTGCTTGTTTTTACAAGCAGAAATACCGCTCGAATCCCAATATAAGCTTTTTACTATAATGAAACTCATGGATACTCTGCCTAATCTTTCTACCATACACGGACAACGTAAAGAGCGCGAGCTCATCACCTTGACGGTGATCTTAGCTGCTCTTTGGGTCATACTCACGCTCATTGGTTGCTCGAAACAATCGCAACAGACGAGTACGACGGATACCAGCGCCAACGGACAGACCAGCGCTGTAAATACACCCGAATCGACCTCTACCACTACACCGTCGCCCAACGGCACATCAACGTCTGCGGCGAATACCGGCAATATGTCGGATGCCAATATTATTGCTCAACTGAGCGAAGCAGATTCCGCAGAGATCTCTGAGGCAAAGTTGGTATTGCAGAAATCCAAGAATCCAGAAGTGAAGAACTTTGCAAAGATGATGATCGCCGATCATAACAAAATGAAAATGGAAAAGGCGGACCTGGCCAGAAAGCTTAACATTACGCCTCAGCCACCATCGAACGATCAGATGCCGAGCACAATGACAAATGAAATGAATGCACTCAGCAGTGCCTCATCACCGGCGGCGCTCGACAGCATTTATATTAATACCGCCGTTAAGGACCATCAGCAGGATCTTTCAGAAGTAAAGGAGCTGGAAACGAAGGCATCGTCACCTCAGCTAAAGGATGCTCTCAAAAAGGCCGCGCCCGTTATCCAAAAGCACCTCGACCATGCTGAGATGATACAAAAAACGGTGATGAAAGAGAATATGGCTTCGACCAAGAAGACGCGCTAGCAGCAAAGAAGAAAGGGACTTCCGCGGTTCTTCCAGCGTTACTCATACGATGCCGGAAGAATTTGACGAAGAGGCTTTAGAAGCAGCGAGGCGAGAGCTGAACGGGGACGTAGGCAAGGAGCCGCTGCCCCAGGAATTCGAGTATGCTTGTTTGATCTCCGAAATCCCGGCGGACGGCCGGCGAGGAAAGATCATTGTGAGAGAGCGCGACGAGATCGCGCTCTTTATTTTGGAAGGAGAAGTATGGGCGATCTCTAATATTTGTCCGCATGAGATGTCGCCAGTGTTGGGTGCAGGGTTTATCAATAAGGATGAGCTTACGGTCACGTGTCCGCTCCATGGGTGGGTCTTCGATATTCCTTCCGGTAAAATAATTGGGCAATCTGGTTCGGTACCCGTTTATGAAGTGAAACTCGAAGGCGAAGAAGTATGGGTCGCAACCGGACCATTTATATTCGAGTAGGGGAAGTTGACATTCGAGTAAGGGAATTTGTCCTTGTCTCATTATGAATTTTTCGGGGCCGAATTTGCTCATTCCCTATGTTATAATGGGTTGCAATGACACGCCCGGAGATCACAGGAAAGATCAAGCAAATGGCCCTCGATATCGGCTTTACGAAAGCCGGTGTAACGAGTGCTGAGCCTTTTGATGAAGCGGCGGACCGTTTTAACGCCTGGGTTTCCGGTGGTGCACACGGAATGATGAGTTGGCTCGAGCGCGACCACGAAAAGCGCCGTGATGTGCGAAATATTCTTCCAGACGCCAAGAGCATCCTTTCACTTGCGCTTAATTATTATAACGATGAGGAGCGGCGAGAGATCGACGCTGCCTCTAAGGACGGCTTAAAAGTCTCTCGTTATGCGCAGGGCATGGATTATCATGAGGTGATACCACCGATGCTTGCGCGCTTATTGGGCGAGATAAAGGCTTTGGTACCAGGTGCCGAAGGAAGATACTACTCGGATACTGGTCCGCTACTCGAAAAAGCGATCGCCGAACGCGCCGGTGTCGGTTGGAGGGGAAAGCATACTAATCTTATTACACGAGAGAAAGGCTCGTGGGTATTTCTTTCGGAGATCATTCTCAATATCGATCTTGAGCCGGATGCACCAGCAGGAGATATGTGTGGGACATGTACCCGCTGTATCGATGCATGCCCGACGGATGCATTGAAACCATATGAGATCGACGCGAGGCGCTGCATTGCATATTTGACGATCGAGTTAAAGCCGCAACACGAGATACCGGAAGATCTGGCTGATAAATTATCCGGCTGGGTCTATGGTTGCGATATTTGCCAGGAAGTGTGCCCGTGGAACCGGTTTGCGGAGCCGACTGCTATACCGGAGTTCTCGCCCCGCCCTGAAAACTTGAGCTTAACACCCGAGACGATCGAGCAGATGGAGCAGGAAGAGTTTTCAAAACGTTTTCGCAAATCGCCCGTAAAACGGACAAAGTTAGCAGGGCTGAAACGCAATGTGAAGGCCATGAAACGTAAAGATCAATAAAGCGCGCAGCCCATTCTTTATCATGACTATGCAATCGAAATCTAAACCACATCGGACGCATCTTAAGCGTCATGAAGTTCATCAAGTGATCGTACTGGGCTCTGGTCCTGCTGGGTTTACCGCTGCACTTTATACGGCTCGTGCGAACCTTAGCCCGATCGTCTTTGAAGGGGATCAACCAGGAGGTCAGCTTACCATCACAACCGAAGTCGAGAACTATCCGGGCTTCGAGCACGGTATTCAGGGGCCGGAGTTGATGGAGGTCCTGCGTAAACAAGCGCAGCGCTTCGGTGCGGTCTCGAAATTCGAGACGATCTCTGCGGTCGATCTCTCACAGCGACCATTCAAGCTGACGGCTGGAGAAAAAGTGTATTACACGGAAGCCCTCATTATTTCAACCGGTGCGAGAGCGAAGTTGCTCAACATTCCATCGGAGCAGTTATATATGGGGTACGGTGTTAGCGCTTGTGCGACTTGCGACGGTTTCTTCTTCCGCAATCAGGATGTTCTTATCGTCGGCGGTGGCGATACAGCAATGGAAGAAGCTAACTACTTGACGCGCTTTTGCAGTTCGGTGACCATCGTCCATCGCCGAGAAGATTTTAGGGCATCGAAGATCATGCTCGAACGCGCTCGCGAGAACCCGAAAATAAAATGGCGCACGAATCAGGAGATCACGGAGGTACTGGGCGTTACGGACGAGAAGGGACGCAAGACGGTAACGGGTGCTATTCTTCGCAATACCGTTACAGGGAAGACGGAGGAGGTTGCAACCAATGGTATCTTTGTTGCTATCGGCCACGCACCTAATACAGAGCTTTTCCGCGGCCTTATCGATATGAACGAGCTTGGATATATCGAGACAAAAGGCAAGACCTCATTCACGAATATCCCAGGCGTCTTCGCGTGCGGCGATTGCCAGGACCACGTATACCGCCAGGCTGTGACTGCTGCAGGCACCGGTTGTGTCGCCGCTATCGACGCGGAGCGCTGGTTAGCCGCAAACCCAATGATCTACGGCTACGTCCCAACGCATGACGTGACCGACGAGATCATGGAGGAAGAGATTCCACATCCAGCTTAATTTATTCGGAGAAGTCCTCATCCAATCCCTCTTCCTTTGGAAGAGGGATTTTTATTTTTTGCTTGATCTTTTGAGGGCGGTCTTCGTCAGATTCTGCCTGAGAGATTCTTTAGCGATCTTTGTGATAAGACCAACCGGCATTCGCTTGTCATAAGCAAAATGGATCGCTGACTTTGTGCCGGAATATTCTTTTAGTTCTTTTTTGAAGACGCCCATCACGCGCGGATAGACATATATCGCATAGTGATTCTTTGCGGCTGCGAACCAGCAGATAATTCCTCCCTGCTTAAACGCCGGCATACTGTAACTTATAACTTCTTCCGCCTTTGGCAACGCTTTACGGAGCACTTCGCGAAGCTTCCGAAGTATTATCTGCTTCTCTTCTGGAAGTGTCGCAAGATATTCTTCGGTGTTATTGTAGTGCTTCATAGCTACTTGCGGGCGTTCATCATGGAAAGAACGAACGAGCCGAGGATCACGATCATGTTTATTCCAACGAGAGTTGTATAGGTATGATGTAATTTGTCGAAATCGTTTTTAGCCTGGACGTACTCCGTTGTCTGCTTAGGATGGTCGAAATCCCCGATAGTCGTGCGGAGCGTCTCCATCTTGGCGGTTACTTTAGCGGCATAGGACCATAACAGGACCGATGCAATGAAGATAGCAAGAACTTCGGCGATTCGCAGATTGCGACTGGCATCATTCCAATGGAGAATTAGCAGAACAATTGATAGGGCAAGTGCCACAATTAGGCAGATCCACTCGATGTTATTCATCCGGCCGAGGATGATACCGTTTATCGTCCCGGCGAGCGTTTTAGATGGCGATTGCTGGAAGATCGGTCCTGCAACAGCATAGCCAAGCATGATGAGTGCCCCGAGCCAAATGCCGAGGGCGAGCGTTTTGAGGATGGAGAGAATAATCATATCGGATTCTTTCAAAACATAATCATGTAATAATTAAGTGCTTGTGGATTCTTTATGGTCATGATACGCACTATCCTCTTCGTTAGTACGCTTCTGTTCGCGAGCTGCTCTCCGAGTGTGACGGTTTTAAATAACCCTCCACCTAACGTTCCCGATAGTGTAAGAGTCTGGCTGACGGATCAGTCGCAGATCATTGGATTTTATGCTGCGGTTCAGGAGGATACCAACTACCTTGACACCGCCATTTTACCGCAATGGGCGGCAACACGTGTCTTTAATGCGATAGCTGCACTCTGGCTCGACACGAACTTGAAAGAGCGTGATACGGTATTCGATGTCTATGCTCTAAAAGAGCGCGCGAATAATGACTTTCACAGCGTTGTGATCGGCTGTCAGGACAGTACCGGTTGAGATTCAATTCGCATCCGATACGGGCTCGTGCGTGATTACCATTTGCCATTCATGATATACCGGAGTGACCGATTACTGAATATTATTAGTGTTGCCAGAGATATAAACGAAGCAATGGGATTTCCCAGACAAGGATATCCTGTATGTGCAGAGACAAACGCGTTTGGAGGCGAGGGCGATCATGTCAAGGTTACATTTGGAATTGGCTTTAACTTACTCGATTATTCGGTTGGCTATGACGATTGCCTATCAGGTTGTATTTCCAGAAGGCACTGGAAATTTAGGGTCTCCGATGACGGTTCGGTGGACTTTTTAGGAAGCAGTGGGGATGCCCCTCCGACGCAGGAAATGAGGCGATCGTGACTGGAAGGTGTGGAATTAATGGTTATTAGTGGCCGTTCTTTGGCCGTTCTACACTGGGAATTGACCCAATTTTTGGAAAAAAGTCTCCTAAGGCGCTAATAGCGCGGGGTCTTTGGAGGCTATCAAGAGCGCTATTAACGACATCCACATGCCAGTTACGAAAGAATTAAAGCAGCAGTTTTCTGCCCGTTTCGGCAAAGGGCCGAACGATACGGGGAGCGCGGAAGTACAGATCGCGATCCTCACCGCCAATATCAATTCGCTCACGCCTCATTTTGAGAAGAATCCGAAGGACCATCACGGGCGCCGCGGGCTCCTGAAAATGGTCGGTAAGCGTCGCCGTTTGCTCGATTATCTTGCAAAGAAAGACGTCAATAAATATCGCTCTCTCATTCAGGAGTTGGATATTCGTAAATAAGTGTTCTCGTAGCGGGCGGGCAGAATCGTTGGACGATACTCCCGCCCTCTGCGCTTATAGCGGTGAATGTGCCATTATTGAGCTCGGGTAGCCGCACAGAGTGTTTTTTGACAATAACGTACCGCTCAGGGTACTGGAAGCGCCGGACGAGGAAGGTCTCCAGCCTTATCTTCGGACACGAAGTCAGATCAACCAGCCGGCGCGCGGCCAATAGCTAAGAGCGGATTTTGAATCACATCATCATTGCCGATAAAATAGCGGCCATCGTTCCACATCTCTCGCAGGTGCAGGTTCCGGTTACTCTTTTTTTGCAATGATCACAACATAACGAATAATGATCTACGAGATAGATTACGCACGCGGCAAAAAGATGTCGTTCGACATTGGCCGCTTTGCAAAGCAATCCAACGGATCGGTGATGGTCCGTTTGGGAGATACTATGGCCCTTGTTAATGCCGTCGCCGCAGAGCACGAGAAGGAAGGCATTGACTTTATGCCGCTGCAAGTAGAATTCCGCGAGCGCGCGGCTGCAGCCGGCAAGATCCCGGGCGGATACTTCAAGCGGGAAGGTCGTCCGACCGAGAAGGAGATTCTCTCCGCGCGTCTGATCGATCGCCCGATTCGCCCAATGTTTCCGAAAGAGTGGCGTGTCGAGACGCAGGTAGTAGCTACAATTTTCTGCTCTGATCAGGAGCATGATGCCGATACAGTATCGGCCACGGGCGCTTCACTTGCGCTGTTGCTTTCCGATATTCCATTTGAAGAAGCCGTTGCCGAAGTGCGCGTTGCACGAGTGAACGGTGAGGTCATTATCGATCCGACCTTCGCCGAATTAGAGCAGGCCGATTACGAATTCGTCGTTGCAGGTACAAAGGATTCGATCCTCATGGTAGAGGGTGAATCACACGAGATCAGTGAAGCAGATTTTGTCGACGCATTACGACATGCGGCGAATGCGGTCCGCGAACTTTGCGCAGGGCAGGACAAGATCGTCCGCGAATGCGGTATTGCTAAGACGAAGCGCGTTCAGGATGAGCATGTTATGGATGCTGCGCTGGTTGCCCAGGTCGAAGGTCTCGCGGCTGCGAAGCTTCGCGAACTTGCGCGTACGGTCCTTGCTAAAGAGGAGCGTTCACGTCAGACACACGAAGCGAAAGAATCAGTGCGCAAGGCAGTGATGGAATCGGTCGGTGAGCTGCAATATGAGCACATCAAGGGCGATGTCGACCACATTTTGTATGACATCGAAAAGCGCGAAATGCGTAATATGATCATCGAGAATAATATTCGTCTCGATGGTCGCGATTCCGTTTCGATCCGTCCGATCACCTGCGAAGTTGCTGTTCTTCCACGCGTCCATGGTTCGAGCCTATTCACTCGTGGAGAGACGCAATCCCTTTCGAGTGCAACGCTTGGCACGAAGCGTGATGAGCAGTCGATCGAAGGGTTACAGCCCGAGACGACGAAGCGCTTTATGCTGCACTATAACTTCCCACCGTATTCGGTTGGCGAAGTCGGTCGTTATTCCGGTACGGGCCGTCGTGAGATCGGGCATGGTAATCTTGCAGAGCGTGCGCTCAAAAATCTGATCCCGGCTGAATCTGATTTCCCGTACACCGTCCGTGTGGTAAGCGATATCCTCGAATCGAATGGTTCGTCGTCAATGGCCACGGTTTGCGCCGGTTCGCTCGCGCTTTTCGATGCTGGCGTGCCGCTTAAGAAACCGGTCAGTGGAATTGCGATGGGTCTTATCAAAGAAGGAGAGCGTGTGGCGATCCTTTCCGATATTCTCGGTAATGAAGATCACCTCGGCGATATGGACTTTAAGGTCTGCGGTACCCGTGATGGTATTACCGCATGCCAGATGGACATGAAGATCAAGGGTATTGATTTTACCCTGCTTGAGAAGGCGCTTATGCAAGCGCGCGATGGCCGCATGCACATTCTCGGTAAGATGGATGAAGCCATTGCAACTCCGAAATCCGAGCTTTCGCAGTATGCTCCGCGCCTTACAACTGTCAAAGTGCCGGTCGATGCGATCGGTCTTGTTATCGGACCTGGCGGCAAAACGATCCGTCAGATCCAGCAGGATGCGGGTGTCGAGATCAATATCGAGGAGGATGGAACAGTCACGATCGCTGCGCTTTCAGGCGAGGCGTCGGACCGTGCAAAGCAGTTCATCATGGCACTTATCGCTGAGCCGGAAGAGGGTGCTGTTTACACGGGTCGCGTTACGCAGGTCCGTGAAGGCTTAGGCGCTATCGTCGAATTCTTACCAAAGAAGGAAGGCTTGCTTCACATTTCGGAGATCGATTACCAGCGCGTCGATAACGTATCGGATGTCATCCAGGTCGGCGACGTCTTCGACGTGAAGCTTATCGCAGTCAAGCCGGATGGTAAATTCTCCTTATCGCGCAAGGCGTTATTGCCAGTACCGGAAGGTTGGGAAGAGCGTCCACGCGAGCGTCGCGAAGGCGGCGGTGATCGTGGTGGTTACGGCGACCGTCGTAACGGCGGTGGACATCGTGGTGGTGGCGACCGCAGAGGCGGTGGTGATCGTCGCAATGGCGGCGGACATCGCGGCGGCGGCGACCGAAGACACTAATACAAACGCGAGTCATTCAGAGCCCCTCAAGAAAGGGGCTTTATTATTCCCAGCATAGCTAAAACTATTGCCTGACAAAGTCACTTCTCAACACTATGAGAACTTGGCTCTGCTTGACATTCTTGTTCCTCTCCAATCGAGTATTGGGGCAATGGCAAGTTGTGGTTCAGCCCTGGTTGATTATGAGCGGCAATCAAGTTGTGATGGTACCTCTTGGCAGCTCTCCGATTCAGGCGACGGTAATGTTTGGCTATCCAAATGGTTGGCGTGACACCAATATTCGCCCGATTCTAGTTCGACAGGACTCGTTGTTCGGGCACGGCTTTAGTCCTGCAAAGTATGGTCCTACATCCTTCGATTTTGGACCTTCCGAAACCGTCAGGTCCTACGCGTTGCAGTACATACCAAAGTATGAAGATACCTCGAAAATCATAATCGACTTGACCTCGGAGGCTCCGCCGTATGAGCAAAAGATAGCTCTCACCGCGATCACATATATTGCGCCGTCGAACCAATATTACATAAGTCGGTCAGCCTTCGGAGTTCTCCCTCCAAGAGACACATCTATGGCCGCGTTTAGGCTCATTAATCGGACTCTCGATTCAGAAGTCATAAGCTATGTGATTAGTGGCCCCGCCGATTTTAGTGTCACGGATTCGCTCGGTCTCCCTTTGACCCTTAGCGCTTTTGATTCAAGTATCCCACTTCGGGTAACTTTCCAAGCACGTCCCGAGCGTCCAATAGTTTTGGACACGCTAACGATAATAGCCCAGCGAATAAGAGATGGAAAGAATTACGGATCGCCTATTATCTTTCGTCAGAGTCTGAGTGGTGGATGCGCGGAAAAGTACCTCGATCTCTCAACAACCCAGTTCGGTATTATTCGCACGTCGGACAGTTCGGTCGCTTTGCTAAGGCTATACAACCCATCTGATTCTTCCGAAACTGCACGTATCAGCAGCACACCATTCAGTGATTTCGATTTTTCGGAAGGCGGAATTGAGCCGGTCAAAATACTTCCGCACGATTCGAGCCGTCTGATTCGGGTGGTGATGCATGCTTCTATTGATCGTAAGCGAATACACGATACACTTATGCTCAGTTTATTGTGGGACACGGTATCAGCGTCGCTTCCGATTCCGGTTTTCGGAGGCTGCTCCGATTTTCGATTTGCATTGGATACCACCGAACTGGTGAAAACGACCATTGGCCATCGTGTAATGGAAGGGGTGCCGATAAGGAATCTCTGCAAGGATACCATTGAGCTCCATGCTGGTGATTTGAATCATAACTACTTCTTTTCGAAGGCCACACTAATGGTTATTAGCGTCCCACCGAGATCAACTGTTTTTGATTCGGTGATTTTCGATCCGTATGCTGTTGGTTTCTTCGAAGCTCGCCAATCCTATGCAGATGGCGTTGATAGCGGAGTTTGGGATGTGGGCTATGTCAGAGTGAGCGGCATCGTCTCCCCGTTGAGCGTTAATTCAAATGGACAGACTGTCGCGGACGTCATGGCCTATCCAAATCCCTTTTCTCATACTATCACCGTAGCTCCCGTCGAGTCTGGCGTTGTATTCGCTGTCTATAATTCATTGGGTGTCCGCGTGTTTACCTCCAAGGAGGGCCAGCAATCTTGGGATGGAAGGATGGATGATGGGAGTTTATGCCCCTCAGGTTGTTATCTCTTAGCGCTCAAGCAGTCGAGTGGTAATAGATTCATACATCTCCTCTTTGAACATTAAAGAAGCGTCTTTTTCTATTTCACGCCCACCCAAACTTCCATTACGGCATCTGTTGGGTTTAGTGCTCGCTCATCGTAGATCTCCAGGTCCGCCACGAATGCACGTTTGCCACCCAACCCGGCCTCGCTCATCGACCATATTCGCTGCCATGCTTGGGGTACGACCTCGTAAAGCGGTCCTCGTTCTGACGTAATAACAGAATAGCGAGCGGCTGCCACTGTTCTGCCGAGCAATCCTTCTGGTATCACGTCCAGAGTCGTTACTTTTGCGCCGATAAAGAAGGTATACTCTCCGTTAGAATCCGATTCATAATCGGTATACATCGCTAAAACTGTATTATCAACGCGATTCGGAATTTTATCGAACATGTTTTCCGAGACTGCGCGGTCCCACATCGGACCAATGATGCCTTCGGCGGACATTTCTTTGGCATTATTAGTACGAGCACCGATACCGATGACATGTAATTCCGGAGATTCCACTATTTTCATAACAGACAAGATGAGTTAATTGGATTGAGAGCGCCTCAAATTTACTGAATCCGAACAAAGGCAGCTTAAAACTCAATTGTATCTTTGCACTCGAATATACTTTGTCGTCAAGCTTTATGTCCAACGAGACGATCACACTCATTGCCAATATCGCCCTTACACTTTCTGTCGTAGTAGCCGTCGTGTTCGGCCTGGCACAGGTGCGTGCCGCAGCCAAGGACCGGCGAGAGAGGCTAACCCTGGAAACCCTTCGCAATTTTCAGACTCGTGATTTTGCCGAGCTGATCCATTATGTGACAACGACGGATATGCCAAAAACCCGCGAAGAATTCGAAGAGCTTCCAGCAGAACGAAGAATAATCTTTATCGAATTTTCTCAACAGATGGAGCATCTCGGCATTCTCGTCGCCGACAAATTAATCGATATGGACCTGGTCGATAAAACGCTTGGCTCTCTCGTGACCGGCGCCTGGAATCGTTATCAGCCAATGTTTATGAATATGCGGGAGAAATTTGCAGATCCATATCTCGGAGAGTATTTTCAGTGGCTTGCCGATCAGATCGACAAACGGTTACGCGGAAATCCTCGAAGACCAGTTTTCGAAAACGATGGCCATTTTCCCAGAAAGTAAATGGTACTGTTTAAGAACGTAGGGCCTGAAACGACAGGCTCGGAACAGTGCTACCCAGCTTTGTAGTCGCTTGTTCCGAGTATGTTGAAAAATGACTTACAGTTCTTCTTCGGCCGATTCCGTCACCTTGAGTTTGCCGCCCTCGAAGAGGAGATAGGCCTTCATATATTCGGTGATGTCACCATCCATCACAGCGTGCACGTCTGTTTTTGCGACTTTTGTGCGATGATCCTTAACCATAGTATACGGCTGGAAGACATACGACCGGATCTGCGAGCCCCAGGTGATCTTCTTTTTGGAGCCTTCGATCGCTGCGAGACGAGCTTCTTCGATCTCCCGATTGATAGCTGCGATACGCGATTTGAGCATTTTCATTGCTCGTTCGCCATTCTGCAACTGCGATCGCTCTTCCTGGCATGCGGCGATGACGGTGTGCTGGCCGCCTTCCGGATCGGTGTACTTATACGTTAACCGAACGGCTGTCTCGACCTTATTAACGTTCTGTCCGCCTTTACCGCCGGAGCGATAGGTATCGCGTTGCAGAAAGGCTGGATTGATAACGATCTCCGTGTTATCTTCTTCGATCACGGGATAAGCATAGACGCTCGCGAAACTGGTATGGCGTCGAGCATTAGCATCGAAGGGAGAAATGCGGACGAGCCGATGTACACCATTCTCGGTCTTAAGATAACCAAACGCATTCTCACCAGTAATTTCCAGCGTCGCTGATTTAATGCCTGCGCCTTCGCCGGGGAGTTCGTCCAGGAGACGTACTTTGTACCCTTGACGCTCGCCCCAACGGGTGTACATACGTTCGAGCATTTCAGCCCAATCCTGCGCCTCCGTACCACCTTGTCCGGCATTGATCGTCACGATCGCATCTTTGTGATCGTCTGGCTTGGAAAGCATGACGGCGACTTCCTGCGCCGCAAGGTCATCGCTCAGTCGAGTGAATTCCTCGTTTACCTGGTCGACCAGTGATTCATCTTCGCGGGCGAGTTCGATCAGCTCCTCGGCGTCATCGACACGGGATTTTAACTTTTGGAAATCGTCACGTTCCTTTTTAAGACGGGAGAGCTCCTGCATGGTCTTCTGGGCTTTTTTCGGGTCATCCCAGAAGCTGGCTTCGCCGGAGGTACGCTCTAAATCATCGATCCGGCGCTGTTTGGTAGCGAGGTCAAAGAGAGTCGCCGAGCTCCGCAAGACGCGCTCGCAGATCGGCGATTTGGGTGGTCGTAATCTCGTTCATTCAGAATAGTAATGCTATGAGCGGGCCTGTAACCCCTCCGGCTTGTAGAAAATTCTATTGTCGCGTGATTTCTGAACGTTAGTTCATGGGTCCGTGTACAAAAGAAGGGAGAAATTTGTGAGCTTTGCGGTCCTGATACGTTAAGAGATTGAGGGTTCGGAGTTCTACTGGAAATGATCGGAGAAAAAATTTTTGCCCATACGCTATCTGTCCTCTCGATCCGTCTGCGAGTCGGGCTGTTTGCGATTGCGCTGTTATTCTTATTAGCTGCTACGAGTAATGCATCGTGGCAGATTGTTTATCGATCTCCGGTTGGCAACGGATTTAGAGCCTGTTACTTCTTTAGTGAGAAAGTCGGCCTTATCGCGGGTAATCTAAATGATGGTGTTTATAAGACTACCAATGGTGGACAAAGCTGGTCTCCAACAAAATTTCCTCGATACGGAGACGGTTCTACTCCGAGTGGATTGGTAACACAAATTTTGATGACCAGCCCGGCCATCGGTTGGCTCACGTGTGAACCTATCACTGACTCTCTTCATCCTGCACTTCCAGGCTTGTATAAAACGACCAATGGTGGTGTTTCTTGGGTACCTGTGCTTAATGGACACTTTAGCGATGTTTACCAGACATCAACCACTCTCGTAATTACAGGACGGGACGAAGCAGCAACCGGCTATATTTCTACCGATGGGGGTGTATCTTTTACGCCAGCAATCCCAAAGACAAACGGAGTTGATTTTGTTGATAATAATTATGGAGTTGTTGTAGCATATAAACAGCAGATATGGTCACGTACCTTGGATGGAGGAAGAACGTGGCTCAGCCTTTCGGCTACCGATGATATTGAATCGTGGAGTGTCTACGCGCAACAAGGAACTCCCAATTTTTATACAGCGGGAGAGGGATATCCTGCTGTTCAAGGTGCAATTCCTTCCAGCATTCGAAAATCAACGGACTATGGAGCTACCTGGCAAAAGGTCTCCAATTTGCAATTTCGCACAACGGGCCACATTGCTGGATTCGGATCGACATTGTTCGTACAAGTTTGCTCCACCGATCCAATCGATAACGGATTCAGTGGCATTTATCGGTCGACTGATGGAGGACTTGCCTGGTTTCCGCTCGGAGGGCCAGGCAATGAGAATGATACTCGCTTTGCAGTAATGGGATGCAAAGGTGAAGTAATATATGCGTTTGACAATGCTGGAAATGTATGGAAAACCGTCGATGGTGGTGATGGCTCGATCCCTCAATTTCAATTTCCAACCGCGTCTCTTAAAGTTGACTCCATCGATGTTTGTTCGCCACAGGATACGGTGATCGCGATCAAGAATCTTGGCTGCGACACAATTTATATCATCGATGCAAATGCTCCGGCACTACCACCGCTCGACATCTTCGACGCGACGACTGGTACGACGCCGTCATTCCCGATCATCATTCCGCCCAATAGCTCGGGAAAGCTTCGCCTGAGTTTACATGCCGCATTTTCCGGAGTGTATCAAACGCGTGTAACGCTTGCGATAATGCGCGAAGGAGTCTTTGCCTTCGATACGCTCACTGTAACTTCAGCGATGAAGTACTACAATCCTGTTCGGGCGCTTACATCAAAGATCCAATATGACTCGCTCTCGCTCTGCGAGAGCCACGATTCCACGATCCGTATTTCGAATGATAGTTGTTTTACGGTTAAGATCGTGAGTTCGCAGCTAAAGTACGGGCAGAATTTTGTGCTCGATACCGGCTGGACGAACGACTCCATTCCGCCTTTTTCTACGAAGAATTTTACCGTTCGATTTTCGCCAACGCAGCAGGGATTAAATGTAGATTCTCTGATCGTAAATCTGTCGGTCTTAGGAAGGCCGGTGCGGATGAGCTTTCCGGTTGCTGGTACTGGAGTACCAGATAACCCACAGCTAATTCTTAAGGACCAGGATGGCCAAACGCTTGCCAATGCGATCGACTTTGGTACGTTCACCCGGTGCGATAATTTTCCGATACGTGCTTACACGTTATCCGAGCAAGGCTGTGACTCTTTATGGGTATCAGTTGAATGGCTCGACTCGACTACAAAAAATCCGCAATCTTCTTCGCTCTTTAAGTGGTATGCGCCTTCTCCTCGATGGGTAACGAAGGAAATGCCGCCAATTCCACTCGGCATTCAGCCACAGCACGCCGTATTTGGTCCGTATCAAGGGTATTTGCGGGTAAGTGATAGTGTCAAGGGTGCAAAGACAAAGCAGACCATGATGATACCATATAGGATCACTGTCGTGCCGGGTTCTCGCATTCTTGGATTGGATAGTTCGCTGCGAAGCTTCGATACGATATCCTACTGCCAAACGCACGATACAACGATCCTTATCAAAAATTATGGCTGTGATACGCTGCACATTAGCCAGTTGTTGCTCTCCGATCCAAACTTTCTATTCGTGCCTCAACCGTCGCTGCCAATAAACATCAAGCCGTACGATTCGACGTCGACACTTATTACGGTTCGGTATGTGCCAACAGTGACCGGTACTTCCAGAGGAACCGTTACGATCGCGACGGATGACACTACAGCCACGGTTCGGTCTATCCCGCTCTTGGGGTATGCCAATCCGACAGATACCATAAAATTTAAAGCAATTGCAACAAATGTAGCTGTTCACCCAGGGGACACTTCGACCATCGAAATTAAGGCAACAGGTAGTTTCCATGCTAAAGGCCTTAACTCCATACAGGTCATCCTCGAGTATAACGGTGATGTGATGACGCCATGGAATGTCTTTAATGTACATACGGATCTTCCGGGCGCAACCACTCCCACGGTTGGGCCAATGCAGCCGAGTGGGACAAAGCTACAGTTACTCCCCATCAATGTTAGTGGTAATAATATATCGCTCGATTCTAACCTTGATATTGCGCGGCTCCAATTCTTGATAACATTATCGGATTCAGGTTGGACGGATTTCCGGGTTGCCCAGATAATACTTAATAATTCAGACCTGAAATTTAATAAGTGCTTGCTGGGAGCAGTGACCGATTCCGGTACGATCGATCTCAAATTTTATTGCGGGGATTCCTTACTATACAAGGAATTGCGTGAGGGATCAAACTTCTCTCTTAATGATGGCATAGCTCCCGCTCGCGGCTCTGCTCATCCCAACCCTGTAACTGAAGGAGCATCACTCTCTATACCGTATCATGCAACCCGTAATGTGACGGTTAAACTGCAGATCATCGACGCCACTGGTGCAGAAGTGTATAGTAGTACCGATAATGCAAAAGGAGCCGGGGATAAAACGATGATCGTGCCCGCTACCGCAATACGGAGCGGTGCTTATCATTATCGATTGCAGCCGATCGACGGGGGAAGGGGAATCGTTACAGGAGATTTTGTGGTGGTTCGCTAACTACTTTGAGGAGTTGCGAATAAACGTCTCGAACGCGGCTTTATCGCCAACGCCGGCTTCAGCATATCGAATCGATCCGTTGCGATCAATAAAGAATGATTGAGGGATAGCGTATAACGACGGATTCTCACGAACATTGGGGAAGTACCGATAATAAAGCTCGTAATTCGAATCGACCACGATCTGATATCGAATTCCCTTGCCTTGAATGAAGTTATTTACCGTGGGAAACGGATCGCACACATGGTCTTCATCAATTCCGATAACTAAAACGGAATCCTTCATTTCATCTGCAACGCTTTGAATCGCTGGCATTTCGGAAACGCAGGGTCCACACCACGTAGCCCAAAAGTTTAGGAGTATAACAGTACCCTGGTGGGCGGATAAGGAGTCCAGCGTTCCATCGCTTCGCCTCCATTCAAAGTTAGGTGCATAACCATCCTGAGCGTTCGTGCGGGATTTCCCGAGCGGCGTTGGGGTGCTGGAAACGTTCTTTAATTGCTGTTGCTGATAAACATAAGGACAATTTGGTACATCCGTACCTGTTCCGCAGCCTTCCCACAGCAGTACGATTAGAACGATCGGTATAAAGGTTTTAGAAGACATATCCGATAGAATAACTACTGGCAGTAAGATTTGTTACCCACCTCAGGCAGAAAACGCCTCGAGAAGTAAGATTAAAAATCCTCGCCTCTTTGAAAGATTCTTCGGTCCTCTTAATAAAAGGCACGGAATTAGATATTCTTCATCGGTAAATGCTCGTTATGCCATGAAGCGGATCGTGTTATTTGGCCTTCTTTTAAGTATCGTCGGGTGCAGTGGTTCTGGACATCTGAATACCCCCTCCGGGAAGCCACAGCTTACATTACGCCAGGAAAAAGTAAAAGACCTTAGTTCAATTGTTAAGGAGCTTTCTGTTGCAATAGCCTCCTATAATCTCTCCAAAGGTCGGGAATTAGATCAGGTTCGGCCTAACGAGTTAGTATTGTATGATGCTGTAAAATCGGCAGATGGAAGTGAGCAGATCACCAGTAAAACAGTGTATTCGTTCGCTATCGTCGGTGATAGCCTTACTGTCTTTAGCCGTCGGTATCTAACCGATGACCTGGATGACGCAACGGCTTCGGAGGCAGACGATCAGGCCACATACGATCTGGAACAGCAGGAGCTTCAGGAAATAGCTCGAAATGTGATCTCACGCGCGGCATCAGAGGGTGGAATAGCAGAGCCATCTAATAGCCAGTAAGCCCATCCTGGCCATTTTTTTACCACAACGTTCGTCGTGGCCAAAGGCGAATAATGATGAGCAGCAGTGCGATCGCTAAAAGCAGCGGCAACGCAAGCGAAATCAGCGTGAAGAGAATCTTGCCAACGATGACAAGCACGATCATCACGACGCACGCTATAAGGACGAGAAGTAAGAAAAAAAGTATAGCTCCCATAGATAAACTCTAATACGACCAACGGGTAGTTACAGTTTCGAGCCAGAATGCAACCGCTCCAGCTGTAATTGTTGTTGAAACGGCGATGTCAAAATACCGTTTCGTTCTCTGCCTGATAATTCTCGCCACATCATCCGCTGTTTACGCGAAACTGGCTGGCCCTCGAATCCTCATCGTTGATGCACATCCGGACGATGAGACTGCCTACGCTGCTACCGTATACAAGGTTACTCATGATCTTCATGGCACTGTTGACCTGGTAGTGATCACCAATGGGGAAGCAGGGTATAAGTACTCAACACTTGCTGAGCCATACTATCACTTGAAACTGACGGATGAGAAGGTCGGCAGAAAATATCTGCCTGGCATCCGCCATAAGGAGTTGACTGCAGCAGGTAAGATCCTCGGGCTCAATCACATTTATTTCTTCAACCAGAAGGACAATCGCTATACGAAGGATCCGCACGAGGTTTTGGATAGCAATTGGAATATCCCATTCGTAAAGTCAGAGCTGAAGAAAATATTGACTGGCGGTCATTACGATTTCGTATATACCCTTATACCAGCCGATTCGACCCATGGCCATCATAAAGCCGCGACGATACTGGCGCTCGAGGCTGTTCGCGATCTTCCTCCCAATATTCCTCATCCAATTGTTTTAGGCGGTAGTGACCGAAAGAAAGACAAGCCGGCGTTGCCATGCAGTGGTCTCAGCGAATTCCCGATCACTCACATCACTGATAGCATTCCTGAGTTCTCGTTCGACCGAACGCAAAGCTTCGGGTTTCATCATGCGCTCAACTATAAAGTGATCGTGAATTGGGAGATTGCCGAGCATAAGTCGCAAGGTACACTCCAGCTTGGATATAATCAGGATGATATCGAGCTGTTTTACTATTACGATATTAATCCACCGAGCGGCCGCGAAAAGACGAAGGTCCTCTTCGATAAGCTCGCCGTCAATTATTATCCTGAGCTAACTTATCCTGGAATAAAGTGAGTGATAGAGGAGTCCTGAAGAAGCTTGGCGAACGGATAAACCCTCCGCCCGCCGGGACTCGCCCAATCACGCTCGTACGCGGTCTGGGACTCCGTGAAGCCACCTCACTCAACATGATCGAAATGGTCGGTATTGGTCCGTTTGTGACCATGGCTCTGGCTATCGATATCATGGGGGGGCCACAATGTATAATTGCGTGGGTCCTCGGCGCTATTCTTTCGATGCTGGATGGGATGGTCTGGGCCGAGCTGGGAGCTCGCTGGCCGGAGGCAGGAGGAAGCTTCGTATTCTTGAGAAAGGTCTATGGAGAGACAAGTTGGGGGCGGTTCTTTTCATTCTTATTTGTATGGCAAACAGTCTTCCAGGCTCCGCTCGTAATTGCTTCTGGATCAATAGGTTTTGCAGATCACTTCGAGTATCTTCTGCCGGTGAGTTTTATTGGCAGGAAGGCCATTTCGGGTCTTCTTATCATCCTTCTTACGATCGCTCTTTATCGAAGGATCGAAACAGCGGGGAAGATTTCGCTCGTCTTATGGACCGTCCTTTTGCTTACCATAGGATGGATACTTTTTGCCGGAGCGACCCATTTCGATCCGAAGCTCGCTTTTAATTACCCTCCAAATGCCTGGTCACTTTCGCCAGTCTTCTTCGTAGCGCTTGGCAGTGCAACGGGCAAGTCGATCTATAGTTATCTTGGGTACTATAATGTTTGCCACCTCGGCGCTGAGATCGAGCGACCAGAAAGGAACATCCCGCTCAGCATGTTTTGGTCGATCGTCGGTATTGCCGTGATCTACATTGGGATGCAACTTAGCATTCTTGGTACGCTCCCATGGCAATCGGTGCGACACTCACAATTCATTTTTAGTACGTTCTTCGAAAATATATATGGCTCTGCCGCCGCTAATGTAGGGACCATTCTAATCCTTATCATTGCTGCGTCCTCGCTGTTCTCAGCAACGTTGGGGTATTCAAGAATACCGTATGCCGCTGCAAAGGAGGGAGCATTCTTTCCGGTCTTTGCCCAACTTCACTCTAAAAAACAATTTCCGCACATTTCTCTCCTTGTTTTAGCCGCCTTCGCATTCATCTTTAGCGTATTCTTTAACCGGATGAGTGATGTGATCAGCGCCATTCTCGCCATGCGAATTCTTATTCAGTTTGTCGGACAGACCATAGGGCTTATTCTTTGGCACCGAGATCGTAAAAATGTAGAATCGCTGCCGTACAGGATGCCGCTATTTCCGCTACCAGCAATTATTTCTCTCCTGATCTGGCTCTTCGTATTTTATTATACGGGAATACAGTTCGTTCTCGGAGCGCTTGCTATTATCTCGATAGGTACAGTCGTTTATTTTATTCGAGCAAAAAAGAGAAGAGAGTGGCCGTTTGAGGTAGCTCCTGCTGGTGCAACCTTATAACAGAATGCTTTCGAATAGGTCAAAAATGAGTCCGTAAGGGACATTGCTGCTTGCCGGCGCGTTGTCACCATGTTGAGTACTCTCGGAATTCTCATTCATCGCCAGGCGGTGCCTTTGCTTACAGCTGTTATGATGCTGTTGGCCATGATGGCGCATGCCCAGCAGGCCCCTGTACGTCTTTCGAAGCAATCTGCTGTTCGCTTAGCGAGGCCCGCTCCTATACAAGGAACTCATGCCAACGCGAGTACGAAGGGAAAGCAGTTATCGAAGGCCCACCTATACTCTCACAGCACTCTAATAGCTAAAGCACCGGTCAAACGGTTTACTCTTGGTACCTCACGATCTGTTATTCTATCACATAAGACTTCGGTAACAGCTTCACAGGGGAGTATCGAATTTTCTATTGATATCGGGAGTCCTTCAATAGAGCGTTCTCGTGTACCAGTAAAGAATACTCCGAATGGAATGGTCTTCTCGCGTGTGCAGTGGCCGGTGCTTTCGGATGCCATGCCCAATGGCTTTTATCTGCTTGGCGCCACGGAGGGAAGGGAAGATATCCCGGTACTAAATATTACATTTGCCATTCCGGATGGCGTTACAGGCATTGCTCCGATCGTTACGCCTATTTCGAATAATGCTCTTGGTAATATTTCACTGCCGCCATCCGAAAGGAATGTAAAAGGTATATCGGAGCGAGTTTATGATGCAGCTTCTTATTCGCAGTCAGTAAATGTAAGCATCGGAAAGCCGCAGACATTTCGTTCGTTACGGACCATCACTCTTCAGATCCCGCTTCTTAGCAAAAATGGCCGCAACGTAACCGCTCTCCAAAAATTTGTGGCCGGCATTCGATTTAAGGGAAATCTCTCGACATTACAAGTTGGCGCAAAAGATCCGGTGTTTGCGGAGATGAATTCGCATCTCGTTGCGAATGCTTCGGACCTCGCACGATTTGCTATCCCGTTACATCGAGCAAAAAAAACGGCACTTTCTCTTCGGTCGGCGGCAAGCACGCAATCATTCGATTCCATTTATAATTGGATCGATCCCAGCGCGCCGTATGTCCGTTTAGCAGTCACGCGGGATGGATTATATCACGTCGATGCAAGCCAATTAAATTTCAGCTCACAAGGATTCACCCTCGCTCAGGCACATTGGAATCCAGCCAATCTACGCTGCATTAACCACGGCAAGGAAATACCACTGTGGATCGATACAGATGTAAATGGGAATATCGCATCCATAGAATTTTACGGCAAACATCTCGCCGGTTTTTCTCTTCCGACGGACTCTTTTGCGATCACTAACTTAGGAGAACAAGTACTTTCCGAATATTATAACGTCGCAACTGATACGAATGTCTATTGGCTGACGGCTTCTGTAAAGACCGGTGGTGTGCCGCTTCGCTATCAGGGCATAGCCCCTGCAGCTGATGGTATTGTTGATTCCATTGGGACCGTTATACTTCATCACGAACAGGATCATAATTATTATGATGGGGATGGCTTCGTGGATGAAACAGAAACAAAGCAAAAAACGGAATACGTGGGAGGGGAGCGTTTCGTCTGGGCAGATCTTGCCGGACCATTACTCGATTCGACTCATTCCCGGTTTTCGGACACGTTCTATGTTGCAAAACTGGGTGATACAGTAGGAAAGTACGCGACTTTCAAATTCGTTTTTCGCGGGACCTCTTTCGATAAAGATGTACCAAATACTCCGCATCGAATTCGCATTTTGGTAAATGGTAATAACGTCTCCGACGGAGTATTCTTTGGATATTCATATTATCGTCCAACGTTCCATGTACCGTTCTCGCAACTCTCGAATGGGGCAAATGTTGTTACGGTTCTCTCTCTTGCGAGCGGGGCCACGCTTGACGCAAGCTATCTCGATTATTATGAGGTCAATCTTCCGTTGCCGCTTACCCCTAGTGTTGACACCGGAATTACAAAGGGACAGTGGCATTTTAGCGTCGATGCTCCTGGAACCGCATATCAATTGGCGTTTGCTTCGGGAAGCGATCCACACGTCTATAATTTGACGGATGGGACTCGTATTGTGCCGCAATCCGGTGCGTTTGTGGATGCGCCGAAAAGTGTATCTCCGGAATATGCGGCCGCAACTTTGGCTTCTTTTCTCAAATGCGATAATATTCAACCCTGGAATATCACAGGTCGGGATTGGTCTATCCTGAATCCCGTCAATGGTGCTGATTATTTGGTCATCACACATCCGCTGTTTTCTAATACGGCACAAAAGCTTGCAGCACGAAGAACGGCACAGGGGATGCGCTCGAAAGTGGTTACTACCGATGAGGTGTTCAATGCCTTTGATTATGGCAGCAATGAGCCGGAGGCGATACGCCGCTTCTTAAATTACGCCTATACTAATTATAGTGGTACTCCAGTCTCGTTCGTGACTCTTTTAGGAGATGCCTCATGGGATCCTAAGTTTAATTTGTCTGGCAGCGATCAACGGTCGTTTGTACCTGCATTTGGTAAACCCGTTAGCGATTTTTATTACACGCTATCCGAAGATAGCAACCTCGATAGTGAGCCGCTGATGTTGATTGCTCGCATCCCGATCGCGACTTCGGACGAGGCTGAATCTTATGTAAAGAAATTGCTGGAGTACGAAGAAGATCCGCCAGCCGAATGGAACCGTCGATTCCTTTTTGTAGCCGGGGGTGATTCCGGATATCAGCACGATCAATTTTTATATCAGGATTCAAGCTATTTAAATCCCCCACCACCTCTTGGCAATGGTCAATTGGGTCTTCGTCTGCCACCTACCAATATTCAAGGGACTATCATCAGTCGCCGGAATTTTCAAGGCCCCGATGCAACGCGAGTTGGAGATATCCTCGATGCGCTGCTGGTCGGGCAATCGCTCATGTATTTCAGCGGTCATGGTGCGACGTTTACGTCGGATGTGCTCTTTCCCGATGCGAGCCTCCTACATAATAAAGGCTTTTACCCACTCTTTCTTACATTGAGCTGTGCTACGGGTGCTTTTGCGGAGCCCAATTCTCTCGGAGTAAACGAATCTTACGTTCGTGTACCCGAAGCCGGTTCTGTACAAACGTATGGAACGACCGGTTTTGGTGAAATGGGATACGATCATGATCTTACCACAGTATTCTTTCAATTATTGCAATCATATCGTAGCTCTCACGATACGACGAAACCTGAGACGATGAACGCACTGCAGATGCTGACGGCAGCCAAGCTCGTTGCAGCCGGAAGCGCGTCCGGCTTCGGGTTTGTCGGTCATAATGCGCGCTTGCAATACTCCATGTTGGGTGATGCGGCTACTGGGTTTGTATTGCGCCCGCAACCAGAGTTGGCAGTGTATGCCAATGAAGTGCACGCATACTCCGGAGTCGATACGAATGCTCGAAATGTATTCAGTATCAGCGATAGCACGTTTACGGTTCGCGCACTCATTCATAATTATGGATACTCTGCTGAAACGCCAGTCATTATCCGCATTACTGATATAGGGCCCAGCGGGCTTCCATTCTCAAAGGATGATACGCTTTTACGATTGGACGATAGCGCATTTGTTTCTGCTCGATTCGCTATTAATTCGGAATCGATCGGTGCTCACACTATCTCGGTCGTTATCGATCCTGATAATCATTTTGAAGAGGTCTATCGGCCTGATGATTCGGCGAGCGTTCATATTCTTATCAATGGATTATCGACGAATCCATTTTACCCCTATGAAGGGTCTCGTCAATTTTGTGACATTAGCGGAAGTAATGTTCATTTTATAGTGCTAACGCCGCCGGGTGCTACCACGAGTGATCGAGTAGAGTTACAAGTCGATACAACGCAAGCGTTCTCCCGTATTCTTCTTGACCAACGGACGAATATTGGATCTACCAGCTACGTAGCTTTTGATGTCACTATACCGCCTGCTAGCGTTCCATTATCATCGGTTTATTGGTGGCGAACGAGGATAGTACGTTCATCTGGTGATACGACAGCCTGGCAATACGCGACGTTCAGCATTGCTCCGGCCGATCGATCCGAGTTTAGTTACAGTTCACCCGAGCAACTTGCTTCCACTATCATCAGTGGGTTGAGCCTCAATAACCAGGGAATGTTGTTCCTGCCGACGCAGGACACTATCCGCTATGAAGCAATATCTCACGGGGTGAATGATAGTGGTATTGCTTTTAGTCCTTATGCCCAAATTCGAATCAACGATCATTCGGCATATCAATTTATTGCTCCCCTGGGCGTCGGATATTCCATCGCTCAATTCACAAAGGATGGAAGCCAGATCGAACGTGTAAATGAATTCCAAATACCGTGGGACCAAGCATATAATGTTTCAGTTGGTGATTCACTTGGGACAATATTCGATTCGGTTATTCGATCGATCGAACCAGGGAGACGTGTGGCAATTGTAACCGTTGGCCAGCCGTATGTTGCCGGTTTTATAGATTCCGTTAAAGCGGAGCTTCAATCCCTGGGATCGCTGAATGGACTAGGTGGACTTTCTTCACAGGGTAGCTATGCTTTGATCGGTGTGAAGGGAAGCAATCCAGGTACTGCGAAGGAAATGACCGCTGCTCCTGGTACTACTGGCGCTCGTGTATTTGATACTGCACTTACCTCCGGCACTGCGGGTGTAGCACAGACACCATTTACAGCCATAGCCAAAGGTTATGGCTCGCTTATTTGGAAGGGTACTCCCATTCCAGGTGGAAGTGACATCACTTTTTCCGTCCTCGGTTCACGACGGAATGGCAGCGGCATTGATGTGGTTGATACGTTTAAGGCATCACAATCTTCCTCGTTCAGTCTGTCAAATATCGACGCGCGCACTTACGATCAACTTGCTGTTCGCATGATATTTATGCGAAGCTCAAACAGTGCACAGAGTCCTGGTCTTTCATCGATCGAACTGCAATACGATGCGGCGCCGGAGTTATACTTTCAAACGGACTCTATTTCAGTACTGCCAGCTAGCACGATCCAAGGAACGGCGGTGGTTGCGAAATACACTGTGGCGACGCTCACGTGTGCGCCAGCCGATTCTGCGACCGTTATTATGCTACGTCAATATCATGGCAAAAGCGATACGATCGCGAGCCATTTTATTACGAGCCTTTCGGGTCACTCCACATTGGCGTTTAGCGACACCGTTCAAACGTTTGGCGAAATTGGTCCGGTCTCACTTATGGCTGTGGTCAATCCTAATGAAGGCATTAACGAGCAGCTGTTGGTCAACAACACAATTACCGGGACGTACAACGTTCAGCGCGATACGGCGCGGCCCTTTGGCGAGGTATTATTTACGAATCCAGGACAACAGGTAGAACAGCACATTCCCGAATGTGGATACGTCTCCAAACTGTCTGGGATTACCATTAATCTTACCAGTACGAATCCGGTACGAGTGACCGATTCCAGTGCTATTCATGCCGACTTTCTTTTTGGCGGTACAGGCAGTAGTCAATACTTTCCGGTGTCGACGAAAGATGTGCCTCCGGGTTGGACCGTTCAGTTCATATTACCTCCGGCTCCATCGCCATTGCAGGCTCAGCTGAAGATTATCCCCGGTCAGTCCTTCCAGCCAGGACAGTGGTTCGTGCATGCCTATGTCAAAGATGCCAGCGGAAACATCGATACGATCGAGCAGTGCTTTACCGTCAGCAGTACGAATGGCATCGAGCACGTAATGAATTATCCCAATCCCTTTAAGGATAAGACCGATTTCACATTTGTCCTTCGTTCCGATTCGCCAGCGGACCTGAAGATCATCGTTTATACGATCGCTGGACGGAAGATTCGGACGCTCATTCCTGCTTCGTTGCGAGCAGGACTTAATATCGTTGAATGGGATGGTCGCGACGAGAGAGGCAATGAAGTGGGCAATGGGACGTATCTCTACCGAGTAGTCATAAATGGTAAGAATCCCGACGGTTCGTCATTTAGCGATGGTATTACAGAACGAGCGGTTCGCTCCCGATAATTTTTTACACGATCGGGAGTATACTAGTGTCTGATTGCTGTTAGGCACCCCTACGATGGAGTTTGCGGATTCCATTGGAAAAAGGGAGGGCGCTTAGTCTCAGCTGGTTTAGAGCGTCTCGTTTACACCGAGAAGGTCGGGGGTTCGAATCCCTCAGCGCCCACTTCATCAATGACGAATTACAAATGATGAATGACGAATTAAGGACGGGCACTGCTCGTCCTTTGCTTTTTTATCTCGCCGTTATCTCAATTACCGTTTTGGCGGCATGCTCGACGCAAGGACCGCCGCAGCTCAAGTATCATCCCATCGAAGTAAAGAATGGCGGCAGTGTTTCTGGCAACGTCCGATTTTCCGGCTCCAGGCCGGAAGCTGCTCCTATCATTATTGAAAAAGATCGGGACGTATGTGGGGCTCTGCATACTAATCCGGCAGCACCAGGCAATGGAGATGGCATTCGAGGCGCGATCGTCTATCTCGATACTATTACCGCCGGCAAACCATTCGATCTGCCACTATCGTCAACGCTCGATCAAAAAGGCTGCGAATTTATTCCCCATGTTCAGGTAGTAAAAGCAGGAGCGGTCATCACAGTATCGAATAGTGATAAAGTACTGCATAACGCTCATTTTTGGTTGGACATAAAAACCAACACTAATATTGCGCAATCGGAAGGTTCGCCGCCTCAGCAGGTGCCCTTGAACCTACCGGGATTATACACCGTAAAGTGCGATATCCACCCCTGGATGCGTGCGTTCGTAATGGCTGCTGAGCATCCTTATTTTGCAGTTACAGACTCCAATGGACACTATTCACTCACGAATATCCCTCCGGGCAAGTATACGGTAAAAGTTTGGCGCGATAGCTGGACGATCGATCAATTAAAAGATGCCACCCAACGGGAATATGATTGGCGAAGCGACTATCGGGACCAGGCACCGATCGAGATCGAAGGAAGCCGAATGGATACGGTGAATTTCTTTCTCCATTAAGTTCTAACTCTCTCAGAAATTAAAAAGCCCTCTTCAAACAGAAGAGGGCTTTAAAGAACAGGGGCCTACTCTTTAGTAAACCTCCAGATAGCGATCAAGCTCCCATTGGCTAACCGACATACGGAAGGAGTCCCACTCTGCGGTCTTCGCTTCAACGAGTTTTTCGACGGTGAATGAACCCAGTGCTTCACAGACCACCTGGTCCTTCTTCAATTCTTCGATCGCATCCATCAGGTTCTTCGCTACGGTCGTGATGCCACGCGCCGCTGCGGTCTCATCGGTGAATTCGAAGATATTCTCTTCGACCGGCGCGGGGGCCTGCATCTTCTTCTCGATACCATCCAGACCGGCCGCGAGCATGACCGCAAAGGCGAGATATGGATTTGCGCTTGGATCCGGGCAACGGAGTTCGGCGCGTACTGCCTTCTCACGTCCTTTGGTAATGCGCGGAATACGAATAAGCGCGGAGCGATTACGCTGCCCCCATGCGACGTACACCGGAGCTTCGTAGCCAACGACGAGACGCTTGTACGAATTTACCGTCGGATTGAGGATGGCATTCATTGCCTTAATGTGCTTTAACTGGCCAGCAATGTACTGCTTTGCCAAAGCCGAAAGCTGGTATTCGCCATCCTTATCGTGCATTAGGTTCTTTTTGCCATCGAGCGAGAACAGCGACTGGTGAACGTGCATACCCGAGCCATTGATACCGGCGATCGGTTTCGGCATAAAGGTACAATGCAGGTCATACTTCATCGCGATCGACTTGAGAGCATACTTCATAATAATTACGATATCGGCGCAGCGGAGGGCGTTATCGTATTTGAAGTCGATCTCGTGCTGACCAATGGCTACCTCGTGATGTAGGGCCTCGACGTCGATGCCGAGCTCATGAAGTGCAAAGGTCATCTCTTTGCGGATATCAGAAGCAAGATCCGTCGTCTGGTCGAAGTAACCAGCGGTATCGTGGGGAAGTGGAGCAAGGCTATCACCATTCTTCTTGAAGAGGAAGAACTCGAGCTCCGGACCAGTATTGAACTGATATCCCATCTCTTCAGCACGCTTGATCTGGCGCTTGAGAATACCGCGCGGATCGCCTTCGAACGGTGAGCCATCCGGCATGTAGACGTCCGCAATGATAAGTGCCGTTACTGCGCGTGTGCCTTTCGACCATGGAATAACGGTGAACGTATTCAGGTCGAGCTTCAAATACATATCCGACTCCGAAATACGCGCAAAGCCTTCGATCGACGAGCCGTCAAACCAGACGTTCTGCTCGATGGCATCCTCGAGTTTCGAGACCGGAATGGTCAGTGCCTTCATGACGCCGAGCAGGTCGGTGAACATGACGTTAATAAATGCTACTTTCTGTTCTTTAGCGAGCGACAGTACTTCAGATTTAGTCATAGCGGTGGAAACGAGTGATGATGATGGTAACGGTTTGTAAAAATTACTTATTAAGTTCTTCGATCGGTAGCGCCATCGTCTCTTTGTAAGTTGAGAGCACTACATTAGTACGAGTTTGCTTTACTCCTGGCATCTGTTGGATCGTACTTAGCAGCCGTTCGAGTGTCGATGTATTCCACGTTCTCGCTTTAATGAGATGGGAGCCGTCGCCGGTGATCGCATGAATCTCCAAAATTTCCGGGTGCGCTTCTGCTACACGAAGGAAGTCTGGGTATTTGCTGCTCGACTCGATCGTCACCGTGATAAAGACTGCAACGTCAAGGCCGATACGTTTGGGGTCGAGCTTAGCATACACGCCTTCCAGAATCTGATGCTCTTCGAGCTTACGCATTCGCTCACTGACGGCTGGTAGTGAGAGGCTCACTTCCTCGGCAAGTTCATTCCGCTTGGTCCGTCCCTGCACCTGTAACCGCTCTAATAGTTTTAGATCAGTGCGGTCAATTCCAAGGCTCTCTATAGCCGGAATATTGGGTCTTTTTGCGTTATCGGCGGTTTTCGGACGCTCCATGCGTAATTTTGTGTGGATGTCGTACATCCTGTCTGCAAAGTTACAAACTTTCAAAAGTAAAGTCAAGCAGATAAATTCCCTAATTAAATAAATGTGGATAAGTGATAGACCTTCGTTCTGATACTGTTACTAAGCCCTCGCCTGCCATGAGAAAGGCAATGGCCGAGGCTGAAGTAGGCGATGATGTTTTCTCGGAAGATCCAACTGTTCTAAAGCTCGAGGAGGAGGTTGCGGCACTGCTTGGTAAGGAAGCTGCCCTCTATACGCCGTCGGGCTGTATGGCGAATCAGTTGGCTTTAGCCATTCATTCGATCGAAGGCGATGAAGTGATCGTCGAAGCGGATTCTCATATCTTTAATTATGAGACGACTGCTGCAAGCTTCCTCTCTCGGGTTCAGCTTAACCCGGTAAAGGCACGAGATCGCGGTATTCTTTCAACAGAAGAAATTAAGCCTGCCATTCGAGAGAAGGCGTATTATATGCCGGTGACCCGTCTTATAGCCCTTGAAAATACTCACAATCGGGCCGGGGGTACGGTCTATCCACTCGAGCGAGTAAAGGAGATCAGTATATTCGCTCATTTGAACGGCATTTTGATGCATTTAGATGGAGCACGACTGTGGAATGCGTGCGCATACTCAGGCAAATCGCCTAAAGACTATGCTCAGAATTTCGATACTGTTTCTGTCTGCTTCTCGAAAGGATTAGGTGCTCCGGTAGGAAGCGCTATTACAGGATCCCAGGAAAATATTGCAAAAGCCCGCCGATACCGCAAAATTTGGGGCGGTGGTATGCGGCAAGCAGGTATTATTGCCGCCGGAGCACTGTTCGCCTTGCGAAACAATCGCGAACGTTTGGTTGAAGATCACATAAAGGCGCGCCGATTTGCGGAGATCATACATGAGTCATCGAAGAATGCTCGGATCGATCTCGATCGGGTACAGACGAACATTGTTCTGCTTCAATTCGAGACTCCGCTCGATGCGACGCTAGCTCGCCTAAAGGATGCCGGGGTTTTACTATCGGCTGGTGCGAATGGCCTTGCGCGGGCTATTACTCACCTTGATGTGACGATGCAGGACTGCGAGCAAGCGGCGATGACGATCGTCAAATTATTTGGATGATTGCTACGCTCATTGGGGAATGGAAGCAAGCCGGTTCAAGCGATCGGCTCGCATTTGTTCTGGTCCTTATAGTTTCGACTATCAGCGTTCTTTTTGGTCTGCTCAATTATCCCGTGATCGGCCATGATGCTTACGTTCATCTCAATTGGCTCGATCAATTTTCACGACTACGCGCCCAGGGCATAGGCTACCCACGATGGCTATCTGATTCATTTGGAGGCTACGGCTCACCAACATTTTATTTTTATCCGCCGCTCGTCTATTGGTATGCGAGCTTTCTATACTCGTTTGGCATCCACTCTGCAGAACTCCTGTATAACGTAGTCCAGCTTAGCTTTGGGCTACTTTCCGTATTAGCTGCGGGTGTTCTACTCCGGAGATATAGCCCATCGGTGCTTCGAACAGTGACAGGAGCCATGCTGTATGCTTTTGTTGCATACCATTTTGGCAACGTTTATGTGCGGGATGCTTTAACAGAGCATGCAGCACTCGCTTTCTTTCCTTTACTCTTTATCCAAGGCAAAGATAAACTGCGAACGATCGCTATTAGCGCGATAGGTTGGTCCGGGTTGCTCCTTACCAATCTTCCGATCAGCTATCTTGCAGTAATTTCGACTGCCGTTGTAATTATTGTCCGTCGATCTTTTCCAAGTATTCTTAATCAGCTTTCAGGCTTTGCTATAGCCATACTTGTTGGGGCTATCTATTTATTGCCGGCGTTCTCATTTCGTGGTCTCATACACCAGCGGCACCTCTTTGACTTGCCGATGAATGCCAGCTTATTTGGCTATGCACTTCTCGATCTTTTTCGAGGGCATTTGGATTGGCTGCGAATACTAAGCGTCAGTACAGTTATTGCTGCGCTGATTGCAATCTTTGCGACGTGGCGCCTAAGATCGTCCTCCGGTCTGCAGCCATGGATATGGCTCCTCATTATCGGGGTCTTTTTTCAATTGCCGTTTATCAGTAAGCAGTTCTGGCAATTTATTCCAGGAATGCCGTTCGTTCAATTTGGTTGGCGATGGAATGGAATACTGTTGCTTGCGCTTGCGATCATTTATGTACGAGAACGACACAGTTTAGTACATTGCACCATCATTGGTCTTGCCCTTGTCAGCTTACTTTCGGAGCTAACTCTTTCTCGTAATTTATTTGCACAACCTCGATTGCCGATAAATGCCTATCGAATGGACGCACCGGAATATGCTACAAAGTGGGCAGCAAACGATCCGAATGAGGTGCTTGGTATTACGCTGCGATGGATGAACGAGCCTACTGTTGTACCACTCGGAATTACGATGCCAGGTGATTCTATCAACCTTGTCTCACACACTGCTATTGACAAAGACTATCACGTTCACCTTGCTCGTCAAACACCTGTCCGGTTTCACCAATTTTATTGGCCTTATTGGAGGATCAATCGAGCGAGAGAGGAAATCGTAACAACTCCCGATCCCAATGGCTTCGCTACAGCCGTTTTGCCTGCGGGCGACTATCTTATCACGTTAAAGCTGTATGAGTCTCCAAGCGAAGATAATGGCGCCGTAGCAAGTAAAGTTGGGATAGGGATACTAATCCTTTTAGTGGGTACCGCTGCTTATCGCTCAATAACGACACGTCGGGAAGCCACCTGACCATTCGAGCTGGCCCGCAGCACATACGTACCATTTGGCAGGCCATCGGTAGGAAGATGAAACGTTGTAGTGCCCACGCCAGCTATTTGTGTTGGTATACTTCGTAACTGTCGCCCAAGCAAATCAAGCAGATATACCGAGATAGAAGCGGGCTGTGCAACGTCAATAGTAAATGCAACAGCATTCGTTGCCGGATTTGGTGAGGGAATCCCTAAAGAGAATGTGACGCTGTTTTGGGTGCTGTTAACCGCCTGCTGTTGAGGTGGTCCCGTCCAAGCGATGCGATAGATCACACCAGCCTGATCGTCGGAAACATAGAGGGCGCTATCGCCGCCTTCAATTATGCTAACGACACGACCCCACCGATTATCAGTCGAATCAGGTTGGAAGCCATTTACGAAATCAGTAACGCGTGCATTTTTTCCGTCGGTATCGGCCCACATAACAGTGATTCGCGGCGGCGCAGGCGGGGAGCGGTCCCAGGAGCCGTGATAGCACTGAAATATCGCGTTGTGATACAGCGCAGGAAAAGTAGAACCGCGATAAAAGTGAAGACCGAGTGGAGCTTCATGTGCCAGCACTTCTGCAACGGGCCCGCTGAAGGTTTGCACAATATTCGTATCTAAAGTCGACCACGGATAAACCGGATTTCGCATTCGAAAACCATAGCAGAATGGCCAGCCGTAATTTGCTCCGTCACATATGATGTAAATAGACTCGGATGGATTATTTGCCGTAAGCTCCGTCCCGCTGCCAAAAATATCGTCCATTCCATTATTATTCGCCCACAACGCGTCCGTACGCGGATCGAGATCGAGGCCTACCGCATTGCGCAACCCGCGCGCAAATGTCCGGTAGCCCGAGCCATCAGGATTCATCTCAACAATTTGTGCAAGGTGCACGAAGTTGGTGGTCGTATCCATGTTACCATCCGAACCGATCTGGAGGTAAATCTTCTGGTGAATGGAATCGAAGACGAAATTGCGCGTGAAATGATCGCCATGGGGCGGAAGCGGCGAAACGACCGATCGATCGGTCGAGACTCGACTGGTCGCGGGCGTGATCAGATGATACAGCGCCCCCTGATCGCTCGAGGCGTATAGCATTTTATCGATGAAGCCGATGCCGTGTGGCTGGCCAAGTCCGGTCGCTACGATTATTACACTGTCGGGCGTACCATTATGATCGTGATCCGGAAGCGCGTAGATCTTGCCATTGAAAGACGTCGCATAGATCACGCCATCAGAAGAAAGAGCAAGTCCGCGGCAGGATGGTATCTGCGCAAAGACCGACATTGTGAAGCCTTCAGGGATCGAAATCTTATGCTCTGTACCATTTACGGTGATGACCGTGTCCCGCAAGACGGAGGGCGGGGCTTCAAGGGTTCGCGTACTGTGCGGCTTTTGCTGCATGATCCATCCCGTGAGCTCGCAGCCCGAAGATTGCGCACGAATTAGTGGAGGTGTAGCAACCTCACGAGTACAAGCGACTAAAAGAAGTGAGAGTAGGACAAGCGACCACTTCATGTCCTTCTAACTCCAAGGGGCCAGGAAGGATTGCGGATGAGCTATAACGCACAATAAAACAGGAGATGCACGCACAATATGGCTTCTGGTGCGCTATCCATACCGACGAAGCTATCCCGAAAAATATGCCCGGGCTTATACTTACAGTCATCTGGCGGCCCAATATGATCCTCTTCAAGCGATGACATCCAGCAACGCAATTACTAAAAAATGGGCGACCTGAGACACTATTGAAGCCGCAAAGAAGATCATCTAAGAGTTGGAAAAAAGTATGGACTTGCAAGGCAAGTTCTCGGCATTATCGGTCCACAACGATCTTGCCCAAATAAGATTCGTTTGAACTTCCTATTTTGATTACATAGATTCCACTTGGCAGTTCGTGAAGATCGAGTTGCTCGCTCGGCTCCGTCAGCATTGTCGTCATTATGATATTGCCGACAGGATTTATTATCACGATTGAAGCAGGGAGAGAAGAACATTTTAAAGTAATCAATCCACTCGTAGGATTCGGATACAGATTTATCCTACCTGTGCGGCTATCTTCATGGCTTACGGAAACCGTTGGTACGAATGCTCGATAGATAGTACTATCGAGACCTGCATACATTACTCCATCTCCTACGACAAATTCTTTAATCTGGAATCTCGGCAAGCCTTGATTGCCTGATATCCACCTCTTGCCATGATCGAAAGAGAGTAATACGCCACTATCCGAACCGGCCGCGAGTACATTGTGGCTACTGAAGAGACTCTTTACTGGATAGTTTGGCATTACTAACTCCCATTGGATGCCCCCATCATTTGAACGGTAGAGACCAGATGTTGCGCCTGCCCAAATTGTTTTCCCATCCACAGCGAGATACCACATCGAGCTATCAGGAATAACCCCATTATTCCAGGTTTTGAAGTCGGTGGTCGTTACGAGCTGTTTGCCGCTTCGCGCATTGCGCAACGCAACCAGCAGGTCATCACTAGCAGCTGCATTGTAATACCACAAAGGACTAAAAGAGGTATCGAGCGAGTACCATGTGCCTTGAGAGAACCAATAAAAGTCTCCAGTCCAATCTATTTGACCGCATCCACGTGTTGTAGGATAAAAATTACCAGTTGAAATCCACTGGAGGCTATCCCAAGTGTGTCCATGATCTTTCGAACGAGAAAGGACAAACACGTCAGTAACGTAGTGGGGAATAGTCGTGGCATAATCCGATGAATCAATGGAGAAGACATTATACACTGCTTCATGTTCGAATTCCTTAGTGGTATTCCAGGTATTTCCAGAATCCGACGACCAGAAGAGACCATCCTGCATGGCGGCATAAAGCTTTCCATCATACGCGAGATCTTGGGGATCGTATTGACTGCCGGACAAACTTAGCTTGTGCCATAAGATCGATTGTCCGTATATCGAATCAACGAACGAAAGAACTAGAAACAAAATAGGGAATAGCAGCTTTTTCATAGTCTCGGGATCTTGTAATTTTCCACGAAACTACAAAACGACTGACGGAAGCTTTCAAAATTATTCGTGGGTCGTTTGCCGCCAACTTCCCGGTAAATTCTTCTCGATCTCGATACCTTCGAATGGCTTCGATTTACGAACGCCGACCTGACGTACCCACTCGACCATCCGGCTGAGCCCTTCTGAAAGAGGAGTCTCCTCATGTATACTAAAGATCCGCTGGACCTTGGAGTGATCGCTCCAGGCATCAACTACTTCATTACGCGCCGGCAAATGATTGATCGACTGCTTAGCACTCATAGCGTCCATCACCTCCGCCGCAAGTTGATTCACGGTATATACAGTATCAGCGCCGACATTGAAGACCTCATTCCGTGCTGCATCCAACGTCGCACTTTCAGCAATGATCGGCGCCACATCGCCAACATACGAGAAGGCCCGCTTCTGCTCTCCATCCCCGAAGATCGTAAGTGGATCGCCGGCAAGGAGTTGGTTCATAAAGATACCGATCACGTTGCGGTACTTGTCCCCGGTATTTTGGCGCTCGCCATAGACGTTATGAGGGCGGAAGATCACATAGTCGAGGCCGAACATTTCATGCGACGCCTTGAGGTCAAGTTCAACGGCATACTTCGCCACTCCGTAGGAGTCTTCGGGTGCCGGCACTAAGTCCTCTCGCATTGGCAATTGGTTCTTGCCATACACAGCGATCGAACTCGTGAAGATAAACCTCTTTACTTCATGCTTCACAGCCTCGTTGATGAGGTTTACCGAACCGATCACATTATTCGTATAATTGAATCGCTTGATGAAGTGAGAAAGACCTTCTGCTGCATAGGCGGCGAGATGGAACACATAATCGAATTTGTACTCGCGAAACAGCCGGTCCAGACGTGTGTGGTCTACACAACTGGCCTCGATAAAGACCGCCTTAGGATTGACATTGTCGACAAAGCCACCTGAGAGATCGTCGAGCGCTATAACGTTGTGCCCGCGAGCAATCAAGGCATCTACGACGTGAGAACCGATAAATCCGGCAGCGCCGGTAACAAGTGATGTTGGCATGAAAGATTATGGTAGCAAATTCATTTCCTTTAGGTACTCGAGTACGATGGGGTGCCAGATTCTCAAGCTTGCAAAAAACCGCGCTCTTTGAGACCTTTACGTCCTTTAAAGCCGCGGAAGTAATCGCGCACACCCCACAAGGTGGCTTTGGCAGCACGCGTATTCTTTGCCCTGAGATCAAGGCGAATGCGATTGGCAATATAGAGAGGGTAAAACAGCCAATACTGAAGACCTTCGAACCCATGATAATGCTTCTTCGCATAGATAAAAGCATTGCGATATTGCATATACATGTGGAATGGCGTCTCGTGGCCTAAGGCGGCACTTTTGAAATTATGGTAAATAATGCTCTTTGGTTCGTAGACACAGGTATATCCGGCATCACGAGCGCGGTGGCACCAATCGGCCTCTTCCCAATAGATGAAGAAATCGTCGCAGAGCGTACCAAGCTGGCGGATTACGCTTCCTCGCATAAGCATTAAGCAGCCCGAAGCGTAAGGGATTTCTCGAGCATCCTCGTACTTACCCGTATCTTTTTCCTCGACGCCATAATGGTGATAGCCCATGTGCCATTTGCGATAGCAGCCAGCGTACCATATTATGTCTGCTTCGCCGTTGCGCTGTTCCGGCGCATAATAGATCTTTCCGCTTACCGCTGCGATCTTTGGATCGGACTCCATCCGTTCGACCAGTGGCTCCAGAAATCCCGGCGTGACCATGGTGTCGTTATTGAGAAGCAGGACGTGGTCGCAGCCCGCATCAAGGGCATAATCAGTGCCGATGTTATTACCACCAGTGAATCCGGTATTTTCTTTTGAGAAGAGAAAGGTCGTGCCTGGAAATTCTTCCTGCAGACGCGTGCCCGAGTGATCGCGCGAGCCATTATCAACAACGATAATTTCCGCATTAGGGTACGTCATTGCCTCTAGTGATTCCAGGCAGCGAGACGTGTCGTTGTAACTATTATAATTGACGAGGACAATGCCTACACGCGGCCACTGTTGAATAGAGGGGGAAGAGTGAAGAGTGGAGGGATCTCCATTTCTCTCTTCTTTTATCTCATTCTCCATACTCCGTTCTCCATTCTTCATGGGACCTACACTCCTATCTTTTCGAGGACCTCGACCGCCATATTGTATCGCTTAAAAGGCGGCATCAGATACGCACCATCCACTAATGATTTTGCCTCTTTCAAGAATTCGACGCAAATAGCAATACCTTCGGCACTTTGCGCTTCTACGCTCGAATGCTTCGAGATTCGCTTGTGGATCCAATCCGGTATCGACATACCCGGCACTTCGTAGTGAAGGAATTCGGCATGTCGTTTACTGCGAAGCGGCAGTATGCCAAGCATGATCTTCGCGTTACCCTGGAATGGCTTTACCAATTCGATAAAGTGTTCGAGCGCGGGCATTTCAAAGAGTGGCTGGGTAAAGATCACTTCGCAGCCTTCTGCGATCTTGCGCTCGAGCCTGTTAAGTTCACGCTCCATATCATCCGCTACGGGATTGCATCCGCATGCAATGAGAAAGTGCGTACAGTTAATGCCTTCGCCGGCGATCGGATTACCCATGAGGTCACCGCCTTCATTCATCGACTTTACCGCACGAATAAGACCTATCGCATCAATATCGTAGACGCTTGTGGCGTAGGGATAATCGCCGATCTGCGCTGGGTCGCCCGTTACACAAAGGATATTGCGAACGCCAAGTGCGTCTGCGCCCAGTAACTCCGATTGCAATCCCACCATGTTGTGATCGCGGCATGCAACATGAGTCATTGCTTCAATGCCGCATTGCGACTGCACCAAATGACTGATCGTGATCGAACTCATACGGAGTCGAGCACGAGCACCATCCGAAATATTTACCGCGTCGATGCCTGCTTTGGCGAGGTAAGAAGCACCTTCCGTTACACTCGACATATCGAGTCCTCGGGGAACGTCGAGCTCGACCGTTGCTAAAAACTTTTTGCCAAGCTTTTGCTTGAACCTGGAAAACTTCTCCTCGTTCGACTTACCGTTGCGTTGTTCAGGTTTGAGCTTTATCTCTGCGATGTGAATTTCTCCTGCCGGTACGCCTTCGATCGCATCTCGAATAGCCGCAATATGCTCGGGTAATGCACCTCCATACGCTCCGATAATAGAAACGCCCGCTTCGACCAACCGCTTTGCGCTCTCGCCTAAGTATTCTGGTGTGGCATGATAAATTGCGCGCCCTTCCACCAGTGTGGGAATTCCAATATCGGGCTGCGCGCTGATAGGAATACCCGGAAGTGCAAAAGCTTGAATAATGGAGAGCATTCGGTTAGGGCCGACGGTGCCGTTTGTTCCAATAGCGGCCAAGTTATAAGAGACTAACTTCTCTGCGACTTTGCGTGCAAAGTCTGTCGCCAAAAGAGCGCCATCTTCCGGGAAAGTTTTTTGCGCAATGATCGGAAGGTGCGGTGCGATGGATTGTGCTTCTTCGATCGCGATCTCTAGTTCGGTGAGATCGATAAAGCTCTTTAAGATCAGCGCATCGGGTCCGCCATCGGCGAGCGCGAGAATTTGCTCGTGAAATGCATGACGTACATCATCATGCTTTAACGGACCAACGGGGAAGAGAAATTTGCCGACCGGTCCAACTGCTGCCGCAACAAACGACCCATGTTCACTTGCAACCGTGCGTGCCAGCCATACACCTTTACGATTGATCTCATAGGTTTTCTCCGCCAAATTATGACGAGCAAGCGTTATGGGATTCGCATGCTCGGTATTCGTCATTATAAGCTCGGCGCCAGCCTCCGCGAAACTATGATGCACATGCTCGACGGCAATTGGTTGGGTAAGATTGTACCGCTCGATAACCGGATCGGTGTGACCGGTTGCATGAAGCGTTGCTGCCATGGATCCATCGGTAAGGATGGGGTGGGCAACAGCCGTTCGAAGCCGCTTAGAAAAGCGGTCGAGGGTTGCTGTGTCCGTATTTTGGGCGAGTGCTGGCATAGCCGGATGACGAACGCTATGGCCGCCTGCTTTGTCCCGCCAGGCGTAGAATTTGACCTGATTTAGAGGATTATTAGTGCGTGAGCATCGCTACCGCGGGCTCGGCATTCGGGTGCTCGAGGCGCAGGAAGCTCTTGAAGTCTTCGGCATTACGCGTATAGCCGGGGAAGGTTGCTAACGGTTTATCATCCGGAGAGACAATAACATAAAAGGGAAGAGCGATCGTATTGAAGCGCGATTCTTCCATCGTGCGGTTCGAATCGTTTAAGGCATCGCCCTTATCCGTGTAGAGACGAGCAAGCACAAAGTTTTGAAACATCTGCTTGACGTCCTGCCGGCTGAAGACCGTAGCCTCCATGGCGCGGCAATTCGTACAGCTATAGCCGGTAAAATCGATGAAGATGTTCTTTCCTGTCTTCTTTGCTTCTGCCAGTGCTGTGGGGTAGGAGGGAATCCACTGTTCTATAACTTGCGCGGTCGGAGTACCCTTCACATTAGTACTTGTCGTAGCAACCGATTGTGAGCCATCGCCATAATCAGCAGGAGGCAGGAAGCCATCGAACTGTCCAAGCGGGCGGCCATTGAACCCTGTATACAGATAAATACCAATTGATAAGAAGAATACCGCGAACAAAGCGCGAATAGCACCGATATGTTCGACCGGTGTATCATGCGAAAGCCTGAATCGTCCGAGGACGTATACTGTAATAAGTATCGCAAGTGCGACCAAGCAGGCAAGCACCATATCGCGAGTGATAAGATGCAGCGACCACGTGAAATCAGCTTTCGATAGATATAGCAGCGCTGCGCCGAGTTCGACAAAACCGAGCACCACTTTTACATTGTTCATCCACGTGCCCGAGCGTGGAAGCGACTTGAGCGCATTCGGAACGAAGGCAAGCACGACGAACGGAGCAGCGAAGATCGTCGCATAGACCAACATTCCGATCAGCGGATAAAAGAATGCGCCGTGCGAGAATGCTGACATCAGCGTACCGACGATCGGCACCGTGCAGGTAAAGCTCGTAAGCGAGAATACAACACCCATCAGCATTACCGAAAATACCCGGCTCTTCGACTGCTGTGCGGAAATATTAAGCTTTGTTACGACCGATGACGGCAAGCCGATCTCGAACAAGCCAAACAGATTGAGCGCAAACGTAAGGAATATAACCGATGTAACGACATTAGTTACCGGATTTGCAGCAAACGAATTGATCGCTCCTTCACCCCAAACCAGGGTAAGAATAAAACCGAAGAGTACGAACGGAAGAATGATACCGGCAGCATATAGCAGGGCATCCTTTGCTGCCTCTTTCTTTGAACCGGCGTTCCGCTTAGTAAAGAAGCTGATGGTGATCGGCACCATCGGAAATACACAGGGCGTGAGCAACGCCAGAAGGCCGCCACCAGCTGCCAAAAGTATTACTTGCCATAATGAGCCGCCAACACCACCCGTCGTAGCGGTGGCTGTTGCCTTAACCGCCGCATTGGGTGCACTTGGTGGAGCGCTCGACGAACCACCTGCCACTTGTCCCATGCGAGTAGTGGAATCGCGGTTGAGGCTAGTGCTGCTACCCGAATCGAGAGATGTTAACGATGGCGCAGTGGTATCTGGTGTGCCGTATGCGATCTTAATCATCAATGGTTTGTCACCAATGACATCCATTGGAACATTGAACATCGCAGGAGGCAGGCACTGTATTTCATCGCAAGTCTGATAAATCAGATGTACGAAGAACGGGACTGGTGTTTTTGAATTACGAAGGACCTTTATTGTTGCAATAAGATCAAAAGGTTTATGAATTGCCTTTGTTACTTGCTGAAAGTTCGAGTCATACCCAATGACAGGTTTACTTTGCTCTTTAACATCCACAAGTTGAAAGTACTCTTTCAAAGAGTCAGGTATTTTAATCCGTAACGGGATCAAACCACCTTCGTCAGCCATGGTGGAACTCCAAATATGATAGGGCTGCCGAACTTTGACATGAATGCGTACTTTGAAAGTCTTACCAGCGGTAGGTACCTCACCTTTTTCAAGGCTTGCCTTAAAAATAGCAGAGTCAGGATATTGCTTTACAGCAAGCTTTGGATCGCGGGCAAAGGACGTGCTGGCCCACATGCTGCCCAGAAGCACTATTAAAATCCACGTGATATTTCGAATTGCAATCATCTCAATCCACCCAAAACCGCCAAATCAATTGGATAACGATACGTTGCCTCTGTACTAGCCAATCTAAGCATGACCGGCTTTTGTGCTATAACCGTCATAGGAACTGCAAAAGTGCGCGGCGGCATGCAATACTGGGAATCAACTGTTTGAAATAGAACCAATAAGGAGAAAGGCAGCGCTATAGGACTCCTATGTTTTACCTTGATGGTCGCTATTACATCAAAGGGGGTTAAATGGGCTACCGGTGCGAAATAGAAATTAGAGTCATATGAAGTTACAATGTCCCCCGTTTCCCTAAAACTTTTTAATGCAAAATACTTAGCGAGAGAATCAGGTACCATTACCTTCAAAGGAATCAAGCCCCCCTCATCGGACATCTTAGAACTCCAAATTCGCCAGCCTTTTCCAGGAGTGATGTGAATTACAGCGTTGAATGTTTCACCCCGGTGCAAAACGTGCTTGTTAGGAACGGAGAGAGTAAAGTGGGTCGAATCCGGGCCTAGTTTCGTCGAGATATTTTTAGGATCTTTGGCGTGTGCTGGAGAAGCTACTATGTTAAGTAGCAAAATAGAAACGAGAATATGTCGATAGGCATATTTCATCTCGTCCGGTAGGCAGTACCATAATTCCTTAGTCGTAGTTCGGTAGCCTCAGCGATTTTGACCTTTAGTGGCTGCTCGCCGATTACCGTCATCGGCACAGCAAAAGTGCGTGGAGGCATACACATCGTCTCGTTGCACGTTTGGTAATGCAAATAGAGATAAAACGGTACAACGCCTTCCGATTTCTTCTTGACCTTCATTGTAACGATAATATCGTATGGCGAATAATGCGCCATGGTTACCGTCATAAAGTTAGAGTCATAGGCGGTATGAAGGTTACCGGTCTCCTCGATCTTTTCGATCTCGAAAAAATCTTCCAGTTGTGGAGGCACCTGAAGCGTAAGAGGAGTGAGCCCCTCTTCATTCTTCATTTTTGAGCTATAGACATGCCAGTCGCCGTGTGGGGTAACGTGTATTTTAACTTTGAACGTCTTGCCGACCTTAGGCATCTGCTTAGGCATTAGGCTCATCGAAAAGATCGTGGAATCACGACCCAACTTATTCGCAAGACGAGGCTCCCCGCCGGCAAACGTCGATTTGGGCGCTCCCCAAAGCAATAATAACGTAAAAGCGAAAATAACTTTCATGCAACCACACGTCTATCCAAAATTTAAACTTCAGCAGGATTTTCGCCGTTCCAACAAGGGAAGAGATAAAAATAGCGTTCAGCCAGCTTTTGTAGCTGTACGATGGATAGCAGAAAAAGGAGCTCGCTTAGAACTCAGGACTAAGCACTTAATCCTTAATGGAACATCTCCTTGATCATGCCCCAGGTGCGGCGAACGCCACTGGAAGGCTTGGTCACACTGATCGATTGAGAGTAGGAGATATCGCCAGAGGCGAGATTCATACGGAGGCGGTAGCGAAACGCGTCAGACATCGGGCGAATATTGCCCGATTGGCCGGCAAGCGGAGCTGCGCTTACATGGCCATCGTGATATTTATAATAGGTATAGCTGCCGGTGGCGGCAACAGTGCCGACTTCCTGGAAATCATTGGTGCTGTGAATATCGGCCCGCTCGATCGAATAACTTTTGATTCCAGCCTCTGATTGAGAGCGCCACTCGAGCGTAATACCATCGCCATCAGGGCGTGCGGAGAAGGAGTCGATCCCGCCGGCATAATCAAAGCCAAGCACTGTAACCAATGCAAGGGATGCGAAAAAAATGAGAAGACTCTTCATGTTCAGACCGTAAATATACAACCCTGACAATCGATTAACGCAAAATTCACGGGTTTTATTGCTAAAAACAGGTCAAAAATCGCGCCCTATTGCCCAATATCAAGTACGAATTATCGCTTAATTCTCTCTCCGCCTTCTTCGAAGCTGAAGATCCATGCTGCGAGACGTCCCTCGTTGAGCGTTTGGAAATCGTCCCAATAAGCCGGGGATCGGTCCGGCTCCGATCCGGTGACATTCCCGTGGGCTTCCGCTTCATCACGGATGAGCGAAAGTCGCTGCTGCCATAATTCCATGTTTTTGGAGCGAAGGTCAACCCAGCCATCTCGGGCCCAGGTGTCGCGCTTCTCGTCGTTAAGCTCAGCCCATGTCGAGCCATCTGCATTCCATCGCGGAGACGGGATTTTGATCTGCTTGCCACGAATAAGCCGTTTACCATCGGAAAGAAGGATCGGAATGCCAATGGAGACGATCTGGCTCGTAAGGCGATCGTCTTCTTTCAGTATCTCTTCGGCTTTCTTAGAAAGCTCTTCCGGGGAATGGCTGAGAGCACCACCAAAGTCTTTTGCTGCACGGCGAAGCAGGTGAGACTCGAAGAGTAATTTCGCTAAGCGAGGCGGGCCCAGCATTTCAAAGGCTACGCTCGAAGTCTTCGTCTCGTCTTCCAACGCGCTCATCATGCGCAATGCTGATTCGCGCAAATAGCCCGCACGATACGAAGGTCCCATTGTCGAGGCATCGAGCGCGGAAACTACATCCTTACCAGTGCTCGCGCCAATAAGCTCGCGGACAACATTCTCTGCGATCTCTTCGGGCGTTACCATTTCCATCTGTCCCAGTGCGCTGATCGTCTCGAACTCGCCTTTCGAGAAAATCCCATTCTCACCGGTATCGATATAGACCGCTTCGAGCATATCGATTGACGGCTTATTATTCCCATGCCTCAGTAATTCCAGCTTTGAGCTCAAGGGCTCGGCATTTACGAATGAAATATCTTCAAGTTCGATCGCTTTGCCACCCTTGCGCACAGGACCATACTTAATTTCTTTCCATCCGATCGTTGCTGTTGGCTTGATCTCCTTAACGATCTCGGCCATGCGCGGTGTACGCGCCATTAGGAAGAGAAGGAGTGAATGAGCACCGGCGATCGAAGATTTTGCGAGCAACATTCGAGACGGACGTTCTTCGGAATGCGTAAAGGGAATGTTGAGTCCCATGCCGCCGGTGCCACTCGTCCCCACCTTGACGTAAGCATTTACGTTAAAGTCGATCAGGGCCCGATGGAGTATTTGAACATGCCGAATGAGTTGCGGAATGTAAAGGCTAGCCAGCAGCCGCTCGACCAGTTCGCTCGAGTCATTTGCACCAGCTTTAACCGCTGCTCGAACGCGTCTGCCCATCGTAAAGAGGTCTTGATAAGCAAGCGCGGTCGATGTATTGATGCAGTCGATAATAGCATCGGGGCGCGCCCATTCGATGGCATTATAGAGAGTGCTCGTTTTAAGAGAGGCCTCGGTCAGCTCTCCCAATGTATCTTCGATAAGCAAATCTCGCTTCGCGGAGTCTTCTAAAATCGTTTCTCGAGAATGGTCCTTCCACTCTTCGCGGACGAATAAGTTACCCCAGAATGCTTCGAATGTTGTTTCGCCACCAGGGTATAATTTCTCGAAGTATTCGACAGCCGCTTCGGCTTCGCTTTGTTTGAGAGATGTAATTATAATATGGGAAGGGCGGGACGAGCCGTTCTTTAAACGCTCGTCTTCACGCATCAGGCGCTTAATAACCGCCTGACCGACCAAACCAAACCCACCTAATACGAGGACCCGTTTTTCTTTAATATCCATGTGCCGCTTTAAGGTTAGCGGCACACAAACATTCTCCTCGGAAGTACGATTTCGCTTATTTCGGCGAGTACGCAGTGAGGGTACTCACGCTGGCCGTCGTGTTGCTGGCTGCATCGATGTGATCGATCGCTATGAGGCCAATCGAAGAGATGAAGGAGTAGTGCTCCTTTATTACCGCGATCTGAGATCCCTGATAAACCGATGTTTGCGTGACCGTTACACTATCGGTCGAATATTGCTGTCCATTCAGGGAATATTTTGCACCAGCACCTTCATAATGTGCTACCGATTGTATTGTTACTCCACCACCACCGTTGGCCGAGACCGAAATATCCGAATGGGTACCAACAGGAAGTGTAGCCCACACGCCTTGTGCCCAGGAGGTAGAAAAGAGCGAAACATCGCCATTGCTTTCGTAAGCATAGTAAGTGCTATCGACTTGGCTATTATCGTGAACGCCGACGGCTTTAATAACCTTTGAACTGGTCAGGTGTGACATGTCTGCGGCTCGAACGGTAAATATTTCCCGATCGAGGAAACCGCCATCATCCGAAGAAATGGTGAACGTCGTTCCAGCGCTCGGCACGCTGGACGTTCCGGAATTTCCGGTCGATGTAGAATCGCTCTTACAACCAAAAGTAGTGAAAGCCAAAAAAGCAGCAGCAAATAGAACAGGGATGCGAAGGTTATTCATAAGACAAAGTGAAGAATCAGTTAGCTCAATCTGCGCCGGGCAGTGCGCGCAGGAGATATTGCCTGTTTCGAACGGTGACTCGAACGGATAGATTTCCATACTTCTAAATGCTGGACGAAACTCGTTCTCCCCGCAGCCGTTGTAGACTGAAATGAATGCAATAATCGATCGTAAGTTAGTCCATCGTTGGTGGAAGATATCGATGCACGTATGGGATTACATCGTGCGCGAGTTCATAGGACCATTCCTAATGGCGCTGGCGGTCATTATGTTCGTCTTCTTGTTGCAATTTCTGATGCGTTTTATCGACCGCATTGTCGGGAAGGGATTGACCTTTTGGACGATCATCGAACTGATCGTTTTTAATCTTGCCTGGATGGTTGTGCTTGCTGTCCCAATGGCGGTATTGGTTGCTGGTGTCATGGCTTTTGGCTCTATGGCAGCAGCTAACGAGCTTACGGCAATGAAGGCCGCCGGTGTTAGCCTTGGCAGGATGCTATTTCCGGTAATAGTGCTGAGCGTGCTTATCGCTGTATTCGATCTTCAATTCAATAATATCATTTTGCCGGATGCTAACCATAAAGCGAAGGACCTTATGACGGACATTAACCGGAAGAAGCCTTCCCTTGTGGTCCAGCCTGGTACGTTTACAACTGGTGATGAGATTCCCGGCTATTCTATTCTCGCTCGTCAGGCCGATCCCAAGACAGGGGACCTCAGTGAAGTAACGATCTACGATCACGCGCAGACGAATGAGTCGCGAGTGATGACCGCCCATAAAGCGCATATTGCATTTACTCCAGATTTTCGTAATATCGTTCTTACACTTTACGATGGTGAAATCCATCAAGTGCAAGCTGCTCAACCTGCCGATTATCGCCGCGGTCACTTTGGCACCTATATCGTGGAGGTGCCAACAAGTGGTTATGACTTTATGCATGCGGAAGAATCGGAGCGCAGCGGTCGAGAATTATCGGCCGATGACCTAATGAAGAAGGTCCGGGCCGACGATACAGCGAACGCAAAAGAGACTGCGAACTTGCGACAGCATCTAAATCAATTTGCGATGGAGATCATATCGTCTCCAATCAAATTGCCGGCGATACCTCCGAATGCTACGCTTGGTACTCGTATGCGCTCAATGGTAACACCGCATCAATTAAACGTGCAGAACGACCAGACGATGATGCAGCAAACGAAAGAAGACCGCGATAACTACCTGGTCGAGACGCATAAAAAATATGCGATCCCTGCCTCATGCATCATATTTGCGTTGATCGGCGTGCCGTTGGGAGCATTGGCAAAGCGCAGTGGAGTCGGTGCTGGTACCGGACTTTCTATCGGTTTTTTCGTGCTTTACTGGGTCTTCCTCATTGGCGGTGAAAAATTAGCCGACCGCGCCGTGATCACTCCATTTTGGGGAATGTGGGGTGGCAATCTCATCCTTTTGCTGGTTGGTATCGTACTTACATGGCGAGTGGCTGCAGAACGACCAACGGCATTTGCCAGATGGCTTAAGGAGGTCTGGGCTAACACCTTTAGAAAAAAGAAAGAGAATGCGAGCGTTAGCACTACTCTTGCATAAGTTTCGAAATGCAGCGCACCTTTTCTCCAGCACCAGGGGTTCATTATTTATGGTCCGCAACATAAATCTTGTCATTTCACTACTCAGCCTAATAGGAATTGCCTCCTTATCTTCCTGCTGCGAGCCAGCACATAAGGATTCCACGCCACAGGTCGTCGCATCTACGTTTCAGGAAACCTATGGCCGAGATGTCGATCTTGCCGAAATTTGTGATGGAGCAGTAACTGCTGACTCTGCTTATTTTCCGATCTACACGTTCGGGATCCAGAACACTGGTTCACAGGACGACGACTACACGTTGCAGTATCGCATAGCCGACGGAGGATTCGATATAACGAAACATGTTCCGGCAGGGCAGACCGTATTATTTAAAACTCCGCTACTAGCACAGGACTCTATCACGATCAATGCAAAGTACACCTATCCTAATCTCTCGAATTGTGTGACTCGAGATACACATCCGAATTTAGATTACATGTACTTTCGCTTTTCTCGCCAAACCACAGATTCAGCAGAGATCCATTTCCTTCGTCCTACCGTCACCATACTCTATGGAGCGATCGATAATGGTCCCGAGGCCTGCAATACTCCTGCAAGCTCCATGCAGATCAATATCGATGGCTTGCCGCATCGCTAAACATTTTTATCACATCGCTTAGGCCGCTGCTTGTTTTAATCCAGGTGAGGATGTATAAACCTCACCCAAATCAAAACCTCCTCTACTTTATCAGTAAAGGAGGCCGAGAATAAAATCTCAATTGTTAGAACCGGAAGTGGGCGAATGCCTTGTTGGCCTCGGCCATACGGTGCGTATCGTCACGCTTCTTCACCGTCGTGCCTTCGTTGTTGCTCGCTGCGATGAGTTCATTCGCGAGGCGCTGCGCCATCGACTTCTCACCGCGCGCGCGGCTATAAGTAATAAGCCAGCGAATTGCAAGCGCCGTACGACGTTCCGGGCGGACTTCGGTCGGGACCTGGTAGGTTGCGCCACCAACGCGGCGGCTGCGGACCTCGATAAGCGGCGAAGCATTCGTCATCGCCTTCTTAAATACTTCGAGACCTGACTGGCCCGTACGCTCCTGGATCACATCCAACGCATCGTACATGATACGCTGTGCGATCGATTTTTTACCCTCGAACATCAGCGAGTTGATAAACTGCGATACGAGGATATCGTTAAATTTCGGATCTGGGATCCGGGGCCGTAATTCTGATTTGCGCTTTCTCATCTGTTATAGCTTCTTATCTGTTACTGATTCGAGTTGATCGGCTGCTTCGAAATTGTTCGCGCATTGCCTTCAACCACCACCTCTTTCGAGGCTCCTAATAAAATTTCTTCGAGGCTCCTATTAAAATTCTATCGCTTACTTAGGCCGCTTTGCACCGTACTTCGAGCGAGCCTGCTTGCGATTCTGTACGCCTTGCGTATCCAGTGTACCGCGAATGATATGATAGCGGACACCAGGCAAATCCTTAACACGGCCGCCGCGGATCATCACGATCGAGTGCTCCTGCAGGTTGTGGCCCTCGCCTGGGATGTAGGCGGTTACTTCCATTCCGCTCGTCAGCTTAACGCGGGCTACTTTGCGGAGCGCCGAGTTCGGCTTTTTCGGGGTCGTTGTGTAAACTCTGGTGCAGACGCCGCGACGCTGCGGGCTGTTCTTAAGTGCGGGAGATTTCGACTTATAGGTCAGCTCCTGACGGCCTAACCTGACTAACTGATTGATCGTTGGCATTTACTCTTCCTGTGGCTAAATATTAATAAATACAATAATGGCCTCGCCCTGCCCGAGTCGAGGCGCGCTGTTAACCCGTGTGCCCGGCGTTGAGTTCGAAAATTTAGGACGCATCGCCGTTTTGGGGTGCCTTTCTTGAGGCAGCGTGAGAATTGAGTTTTGTTTTCATGAACATCGAGTTCCCTTGAGTTCCCAAAACTCTAGAAATATGCGGAGGAATATTTCACCGTATGGAAATATGGGAAAAGTGGCAAGAACGCATGAGCTTCAACGAAAAAGCACCTATACCGGAGTTCCTGCGGAATCAGGTCGGCACGGAATTGTAACTCTTGTGTGGTAAGTAGTAGAAAGCTAAAAGCAAAGCTATCAGAAAAAAGTGTAGAAATAAGAAAAATATATAGAAGAATATGGAAAAGGAAATTAAGAAAGAGACAACGACGCGGCGCGAGTCACCTTCGCGAGAAGAAACAATTACACGCCGTGAGACGAAGACCGTCGAACGTCCGCGACCTAAAGAGCGCGTGATCGAAGAGACGGAGATCGTTGAAGAAGAAGATTAAAGTATCTAAGTGGGGAATTGGTGTTAGGGACAAAGCCGCGGCTTATGCTGCGGCTTTTATTTTTTTATTCGATTAGTGTTGAACTATCGAGATAGCTCTTGTTGCCGTACCAACATTCGTTTGGATACGCAAAAAGTAGCCACCGGTGGGTAATCCACTTAGCTCCATTGTTGTCGAGTGCTCGCCACTCGCGATCGTGGTCTCGCTCAACGTTCGAACTGCTTTACCGGACGCATCGACTAACGTTAAGGAAATAGGGCTGGCGTTTTTTAGACGGTAGCGAATCGTTACATGGTTCTTTGCGGGATTAGGTGAAATATCAAGCAGAGCAAACTCATCGGTTATTGGAGCCATTTGTACGGCTGCGCTGGCATCGAGCGGTTGGATCGCGTAATAGATCTTTAACGAGCCATCCTGCGTACGTCCATCGGTCCAAATAGGGATCAGGCAGTGATCGGTTGTCAGCAATTGTGTGTATTCGCCGATGCTGAAGAGATCGTTCTTCTCACCGGTAGTCGCAAAATCGGTGGGCGCAGAAGATACGCGCACGTTTTTGCCCCACGAGAGTCCGGCATTGGTTGAGATAGCGCAATAATAATTCGTGAGGAGATTATTTGGGTCATCTCTTCGATCGTACCAACTGGCACTGAGCGCACCATTCTTATTAATCGCTATGCTTGGATAAAAATGATGAGTATAGTGCGCTAGGCCGTCATCGGTTAGCGTCGTTAGAGGACTCCAGGTTGTACCGTGATCCGTCGAGCGTGTAAAATAGATCTGCGAACCATGATGCTCGTTAACATGAACGCCGGTGGAGGACCAGACAAGGTACATGTTCCCATCGTGTGCCGTATCTATCGCAAGATGAGAGCACGGATAGTTATCACTGTGGCGAAGTCCGACGATAGAATCCTCATCGGGCTTACGCGGTGGCCACCAGAGATGAATCGGCGTTACCGATTGCTCCGGCGAGAAGATCGAGCCGCCATCATGCGAGACGACGTGGTACAACGCATAGTTAACGGTATCCGACGTGCCGGTAAAAACGACATGCACATCACCATTTCGTTCAACACCGATAGTGGTCCATTGTGCAAACGCAAGATCGGGCGAAGAGACCGTTGCCGTCACGCTGAAATTCTTATCCTGTGGACGCTTACGAAGCACTTGCACAACGGCGTGCTCTGCATCGACATAGGCATATGCCACATAGACGTTGTTGTGCCACGGAGTATTTCCTCGATCGATTGCCATCCATTCTTTATCCGGCATGATGAGGGCCATTGGATCGGTTGAAGCATTCCATTCGATCACGTTGGAGGTATCTCGCGTCCAGGTTTCGCCTCCATCCGTCGAGGAAGCCCAGTACATTCCATATCGCATCATTCGATCAGACAGATTCACCGAATAGATGCTCAGCCACATAAAATAGAGCTTGCCATCAGCATCGAACGCAAACATCGGATCACCTCCGCCAAGCGAAAACGTGTTCTTCTCAAACGGGCCTGGCTTGAACGAGCTCAAATTCCATGTCTTGCCAAAATCTTTAGTATAATAGATCGGGAAATTAAGTGCGTTACCGGTCGTGAAGGACTTTTGCCGCATGGCAGACACAACGATATTGGACGAATCCATGGGGTTGATAGCTGCGTGTATTTCAGATTCTGGTACGCCATCCGGAGTGATCGAACGATCATTATCACTGGAGAGGGGAGTATTGGTATGGCGAAGAGCCTCTTCGCTTGCCGGATGACGGAAGAGTTCTTCCTGCTCGCGAGCAAGAATACGTTTATAAAAATCATTCGGTAACGTAACGTGCTGCTCTTGTGCAACGACCCGGGTTGCTAAACATGCGAGCAAAAGGAATACAGCGATCTTCGTCATCGGGACACCTCTTTACCTAAGAACACGCCGTATGGGTCGAGGTTGCAAATACGGATACTCAAAAACTACTTAGGATCTCGTGTGTACCGGTGATCTCCGATCGCCCGTCGTGGGGACAAGCACACTCCAGCATTGTGGCAACCTGCCGGGTCTCGCGATCAGAGATCGCGAGTACACACCGGCTCTTGTACCGGTGATCTCCGATCGCCGGTCGTGGGGAGGGGGCACACTCCAGCATTGTGGCAACCTGCCGGGTCTCGCGATCAGAGATCGCGAGTACACACCGCCTCGTGTACCGGTGATCTCTGATCGCCGGTCGTGGGGACAAGCACACTCCAGCATTGTGGCAACCCAGCGGATCTCGCGATCAGAGATCGCGAGTACACGACGTGGTCCGCGAGCACATCTTCGCGAAACTCAAGTTCGTGGGGACACTGTAGTGTTACCACTAGAAGGAGTCTTTCGCATGTTCATCGGACATTTTGGAGTTGGGTTTGGAGTCAAGCGGGCGCAGCCTAAAGCGTCGTTAGGTACCTTGTTTATTGCGGCACAATTTCTCGATCTTTTATGGCCGCTCTTTTTGCTGCTCGGATGGGAGCGTGTGGAAATTAATCCGCCGGGGACGAGTAGCGTCCCGCTCAACTTCGTTTCGTATCCCTGGACGCACAGTCTCCTTATGGCGATCGTATGGGGACTGGTAGTTGGCGGCATTTACTTCCTTCTGCGCAGGGACGTGAAGGGATTTATCATACTCGCTCTGGCCGTCGTAAGTCATTGGGTGCTCGATCTGTTCGTGCATCATCCCGATCTGCCGATCGTGCCGGGAGGGGCTACCTTTTTAGGATGGAAATTGTGGGACTACCGAGCAATAGAACTCGTCATTGAATTTGCGATCTTCGCCGCGGGCATTATTCTTTATCAACGTGCGACCACTGCTAAAGACCGCATCGGTAGTTATGGACTCTGGGTGTTGGTATTGCTGCTTGTTCTCTCGTTTGTAAGTTCGCTCGTCGGGCCACCTCCGCCCAATAGCGAAACAATCGCCTAGATGGCACAAGCACAATGGCTTTTCGTTATTCTTGCCTATTGGATAGATAAGCACCGGGTAGCAGTGGCAGTGTAAGAATATTGGCGCTTGGCGAACAGAGGTGTCTGTCGTCCTCCGGACTCATTCCGCGCCAGGCAACGACTACCAGCGCTAAAGCGCTTCGCTATGCATCTATCGTCCTCCGGACTCGGTCGCGATCCGGAGATCGCGTGTACACTGTGTCTCGTGTACCGGTGATCTCCAATCGCCGGTCGTGGGGAGGGGCACACTCCAGCATTGTGGCAAACTGCGGGTCTCGCGATCAGAGATCGCGAGTACACTTTTGTAGTACTCGAGTACACCGTAATTCGTGTACCGGTGATCTCTGGTCGCCGGTCGTGGGGACGAGTACACTCCGGCATTGTGGCAACCTGCGGGTCTCGCGATCCGGAGATCGCGAGTACACCTTGTCAACCGCTTTAATCCAGCTTATCGGTCGGCTTTCGGCTCTTTGCTCGATTGAGGTAATCGGCATCGACGAGCTGGACACGGATCATTTCCAGATTGTAACGAATGGATGCTCTCGAATGGGGAAGTCTCCAGGTGCTTTCCGTAACGGAGGGATTGAACGGCGAACGGCGGGTTTTACCTTTGCCCCAATCCGATTGAAGTCCACGCAAGAGAGCGTTATAATTTTTCATGTCCGCCTTCGTCATACCTTCTTTATGGTCCTTCGGGTGTTCCCAGGTAAAGACGAGGAGTTTGCCCTTTGCGAATGCAAATGCCGCTTCACCGGTCATTCCGTGCAATGGCCAATGGACGAGGTGGAGTGCAGGCGATTCGTCTTGAAAATATTGAGCGAAGGATGGATAGAGCTTTGCGATCTCTGCTTTCGTCATACCAATGGATATTGGCTTTGCAAGCAAAGCAACAGGAGAGAGCAGTAGCAAGGCCACCGTAGCTGTAACCTTTAGGTTACGGCGTTTAATTTTTAGATTACGGCGTTTAAAATCTTGTGTCATTCCAAGCCCAACAAACAATCAGAAAGAAAATGCTGCATTCAAATAAATGCCGCAAACTTGATATTCGGACTGGCACTTGTGAGGTGTTCTATGCTGTTGTCCAAGCGTTCCAGTTTGCTTGTTCCATCGTCCTGTTCAAACGACTAAACATTTTTTTGCTATGATTTGGACTCATCTCAAAGTACTTGAGGAGACAAACGACGGTTGCACGATCGGTTATTGTGATGAGAACGGTAATATCGACCTTGCGGCTGTTATACAACCGACACGTACCGGACCACGGTCCGACATTGACGCTCGCCGAAACGCCGAGGTGATCGTTCGGCAGGTAAATGCGTATCAACGCTTGCTGGGAGTGCTGGAAAATGCACAACAATCATTATTGGAATCGATCGCAATGGCAGAGTCGACTGGCTGCGATACGCGCCGGTGGGCTTCCGCGAAAGACCAAATTCGGTTTGCTCTCGATGACGCGCATCGCATGATGAAAGAATGGTATGAGCCGTCCTCGGTTGAGAACCTGGTTGCATAGCCGCTTTTTAGTCTTTTAAAGTGATCACTTATTGTCAGCTCCATTATGAGATCGACCCAGCTTAAAATTCTCGAAGTAAGTCAGGAAGGTTGCACGTTCGGATACATCGATCCCAACAGAATAGCGGTCGAGGGGAAGATCGCACTTCATGATTCCAATGCCGATAACGATATCAAGCAGACGGCCGAGGCGCTCGTGCGTTCGGTAAATATGGTCCCGCGTCTACTCAAAGCGCTTCGTGATACCCAAGTGGCGCTAAACGAGGCCATGGCGTTGTGTGAAGTTTTGGCCGGCTATAATACTCGCCGGTTAGCCGCAGCATCCGATCAGGCAACCTTCGCGATCGAAGAAGCTCAGCGTTTGATCGATGAGTGGTTTACGGATTGAGCATAGTCTTGAAGCACGAGGAAGCACACCGACCTATTTCCCGTTCTTCCACGTGCGGCCCATAAAGCGAATATTGTCGTTCGAGAGGGCATCGATCGCTCGAAGGAGATTGCGTTGACGTGCCTCCTCCGATTTTAATGCTGCAAAATAGCGTAGTACCTCTTTCTTTCTGCTTGGGATCAACGCTTCCCAGGCTTTCTTCGCTTTTACATTCTTCGTCAATGCACTTCGAAACCACTTCGGCATGGGATGCAGGGGGCCGTTGCGGTACGTTTCGTTGAATTCTACTTCTACCTCGACCGTATCTCCAACCTTTGTTGTGGATGACTTTCGTACGTCTCCGTGTAAGTAGAGGTAAAAGCTGCCGTCTCCTTTCGGCATCATGTTGATATGCCAGGCTTTCTTCGGCAACCCGTTTACACGTACGAGTACCGGCATCGGCCTGCGCCAGTTGAGCTTGATCTGGGACGCTCGAGTCTTACTGACGGAGACATAAGGGTTGACCCCGATGATCTTAATGACGGCTGAGAACTTAAGAGACATAGTTTACGAACCGAGGAGCGAGGATAACCGCTCCGGATACACGCTTCAATCGCCCTCTTCTGAGGCAAAGGATGCGACGACACGGTTCTCTCCGGTGAAGGCAATACGGATGACCTCGGATGGCCGTTTCTGTCGAGCATTTTGTAATGCGATCTGCAGAGCTTCCTCTTCACTTGGGATATTGGACGCAAGCATGCTTACGTCCTCACCGTACTGATGAATATACCAGGTATTGTTGTGTTGCGAAAGGACGTAGGTAGTCATAGCGCGCGACGGGGACAAATCCTGAGCCGACATTTGATAGGACACAGTGGTTTGCGCTAGGTCAGTGTTTTCCAAATTTAATAATAAATGTATCGCCGAGGGCAGAATCACTGGGTTACGAGAACACATTTGATTTTTCACTTGTATTACGCCGTTAAGAGAAAATTCTTCAAGGGATAGTTCGCTCGTAACTGTTCAGTGGCCGCCTCGCCATGATTTTCTCTTGCGGGTCGCTGCTCTCCTGATCCGTATTTCTTTCGCTCTTCGTGTTGCTCTTCTAGATATAATCTAGGTTCATCGAGCTTCTGCTATGTTACTACGGTGTAGTTCAGGTTTGCTATTACTGCTTATAGTTTATTATGACGCGATACGTAATTGAACGGAATCACTCTCAATCGGCGTGGGTCATCCGCGAGAACGAGACCGGAAAACTGCTCGGGACGTTAACGAGGAGAGGGAAGCTCTATATTGTTGAGAGTCCCATGTTTCATGCGCAGGCACAAGCGACTGATCCGTTACATGCCCTCCGCGATGTATTCCATACCACGGAATTTTATAGTAAGCTAACAGGGACGTTCCATAAACTTACGCCGGAGAACCTTCGCGCGTTGGTCGGGGCAGTGATAATTACAACGGGAAAATAAAAAAGCACGAAGACGTGGGGCTTCGTGCTTCAAAAGAAATAGTCTGTCTTATTGTTGCTGCGCGTTGTAATCCACCATCCAGTTCACGCCGAATTTGTCTGTAACCGACCCCCAATAACTGCCCCAGAACATATCGGCAATAGGCATGCTGACCTTGCCGCCCGCTGCTAACTTACTAAAGATCTTATCTGCTTCCTCGCGGCTTTCCGCTACCACGCAGAGATTAATGTTGTTACCAACGGTAAGCGTGTGTCCCATCGATTCGAGCGTATCCGTTGCCATAAGCGTGGTGTTGCCGGCTGGCAAAGAGACGTGCATCAGGCCGTTCGCTTCCTTTTCAGGCACCGGACCTGCGCCCGGAGCATCCTTGAAGCGAACGAACGAGGAGAAATCCCCGCCAAATATTGACTTATAAAAGTTAAAGGCCTCCTCGGTATTTCCCAGGAAATTGAGATATGGATTGATCTGCTTCATTTCAAATAGTTAAAGTAGTAGAAAAAAGAGTTAATTGGAGTATGAGGCGATCTGCTTGCCGAGCTGTGCTTCCTGCTCGCGAAGTTCGGGCGTGAAGTTCTCGCCAAAATCTTCGGCTTCGAATATTTGACGGATCTCGATCTCATCGCCTTCCAAGAACGGTGCGCGCTTGATCCACTCTATCGCTTCGTCGAGTGAAGCGCATTTCCAGATCCAATATCCGGCGACGAGTTCTTTCGGATTCGGGAATGGACCGTGCGTGACGACCCGGTTCTTGCCTTCCCAGCGTACACGAGCGCCCCTGGAGCTATCCTGAAGGCCTTCACCGGCCAACATAATGCCAGCTTTCACAAGCTCCTCATTGAATTTACCCATTGCAGTAAGCATTTCTGTGGACGGTAATTCACCGGCTTCCGATGCTTTCGATGCTTTGACGATGACCATGAATCGCATAATTATTCTCCTTAGTATTGATGATTAAATTTCGTTAGTGACTACTCGAAAATTTACCGGAGCGTTTGCTGATCCAGCCGTTTCTTCTAATGAAGAAGTTGATTCTACACTCGGGGTACGTAAGACGAAGGTGCCGAGTAGCGTCGCAACAATTGCGAATAAGGCGCCCACAACGAACGCAATGTGATACCCGGAATTAACTGCAGCCGTTTGATTTACTCCCACCGCTAGCAAGGACTCCGTCCGGGACGCCGCAAGACTCGCAAGAATGGCAAGACCTAATGCTCCGCCCATCATAAACGATGTATTAACCAGCCCTGATGCAAGGCCCGATTCATGCTGTGGTGCATCGTTCATCGCTGCCAGCAGTATCGGATTGAACGCAATACCGGCTCCGAAGCCGAGCAATAACATGCTCGGAAGTACGTCGATAGTGAATACGCCTCCGACGGGAGCGCGCGCCAGAAGTAAAAGCCCGATAGAGGCAAGCCCTAAACCGACGGCAAGCGGAGCCTTAATGCCAAATCGCATCACGAGCTTCGCTGAGATGCCGAGGGATAATCCCGCCATGATCAGGTTCGACGGCAAGAAGGCGAGTCCGACTTGCATCGGATCGTAGCCGAGCACTATTTGTAAATAAAGCGCCGAAAGAAAGAACCACGAGAACATCCCGGCGGCCCATAGTACACCCATGGCGTTTGCCGTTGCGAGATTGCGCAAACGAAAAAGTCCGAGCGGTACGAGTGGGGAAGCAACGGTCGATTCGATCCGCAAGAAAATGAGCATCAGTGCGACCGATACTCCGAGCAAGCCAATGGTTTCGATTGAAGTCCAGCCCGCATCGTTACCGTTGACGATCGCATACACTGCCAGCATGAGTGATGCTGTGATCGTTATCGCACCCCCAACATCGACACGCACCCGTTGGCCGGTGTTCTCCATTGCCGGCAATAGTCTCATCGTAAGAATGCTGACAAGGATACCGACCGGTATATTGACAAGAAAGACCCAATGCCAATCCAGTGCGCTTGTTAGCAAGCCGCCGAGCAACACACCGATACTTCCACCGCCGGCACATACAGAGCCGAAGACGCCCATTGCTTTTGCGCGTTCAGCGGGTTCTGTAAAGAGACCCATAATGAGCGAAAGCGCAACGGCATCGACGACGGCTCCGCCAATTCCTTGCGCTGCACGGGCGGTAACGAGAAACCATTGAGTTGTTGCCAACCCGCAAGCTAGCGAGGCCACTGTGAAGAGTGCAAGACCGAGTAAGAAGAGCTTTCGCTGACCAAAGAGATCGCCTAAGCGGCCGCCGAGCAAAAGGAAGCCTCCAAATGTAAGTAGGTAAGCATTCATCACCCACGCGAGCGAGGTCTCGGAAAACCCGAGACTCGCCCGAATGGATGGTAATGCTACTGTGACGATCGTGGAATCGAGCACGATCATGAGGGCGCCTAAGCATAACACATAGAGCGCCCACCATTTTCTCTTACCTTCAAGAGAAGCAGTCATTAGTATTTACGACAAGAATTGTGACGACAAGAAATGATAGCGATGCTGATCTTAAACAGCCACTTCAGCGGCTTCCTCAAGATCTCTAATGATCAGCTTGTTCATTTGAAGCATCGCTTGCATGACATTCTGGGCCTTTGTTCGGTCAGGATCCGACAGCAGTTGACCGAGTACGATCGGCACGACTTGCCAGGAGACTCCAAACCGGTCCTGTAGCCATCCGCAACGGTCCTGATGTCCGCCCTCCGAAAGGCCATCCCAGAAATGATCGACTTCTTCCTGCGTCTCGCAGTTGATGAAGAAAGAAATGCCCGGCGTCATGGTGTTATCCATCGGATGGCCACTATCCATCGCAATATAGGGCTGATTATTCAATGTGAACGAAGCAAACTTAATTTGTCCTTCCGGCCCCGGTTCACCTGGCTCATATCGTGCGATAAAATTGATGCTGGAATTCGGAAACTGCGACGTGTAGAGATTGATCGCTTCCTCTGCCTTGCCTTGAATGTTACCGGCGAAGAGCAGGGAAGGAGTGACAGGATTCTTCTCTTCCGATGTCGTGATCTGCCACGACACACCAAACTTATCCTCGATCCATCCATACTTTTTGCTCCACGGATATTCCGCAAGTGGCATCATCACGTTTGCGCTGTCCGAAAGCTTGTTCCAGATCTTTTCGGCTTCTTCCGATGATGCACAGTAGACCGTGAACGATATTCCGTGCGTTGGATGGAATTGCGGTCCACCATTGAAGAGGATAAATTGATGGCCATTAAGGTCGACTGGAACGGCCATTGGTTTACCGCCAGGCCCCGGCATTAACCCGATCTTCTTCGAATTCGGAAACGTCGAAGTATAAAGGTTCGCGGCTTCTTCCGCCTGATCGTTAAACCAAATGAATGTCTGAATATTTTTCATTGTAATTTCTCCTTACATAGGTTTTTGTTTTCCGTTCACCATCCAGGGAATACCGAATTTGTCGATACCCATGCCAAAGCGATCTGCCCAAAACGTCTCTTGGATCGGCATGTTGATCTTGCCACCTTCAAGGAGTTCTGCAAAGACGCGATCGGCTTCTTTATTATCTTCGATCGTAACAGCGATCGTAAATCCGGCGGGTTGTGAATGCATGCCTTGCGGAGCATCACCGGCCATGATGACCTGATCGCCTACTTCCAATCGAGCGTGCATAATGCGGTCTTGCTGATCGGGTGGAAATTGGTCCTTCATCGGAGTGTCCCCGTTCGCGATAAGAGCAGTGAGCTTACCGCCCAGGACGTTTGCATAAAATGTCATTGCTTCGCGGCAGTTGCCATCAAAGCCAAGGTAAGGATTGAGTTTCATGTGGTCCTATTGAATGTTTTAAAAGTGCGACAATAAAAGTTTAAGATTAACGTGTGCTGTTCCACGCGACTATTTCTTATTCGCTGCAGCATCTTCTATTCGCTGAATATCGATCTTCCGCATTGATAGCATGGCGTGATAAGCGCGATGCGCTTTCTCTCGATCCGGATCGTTAATGAGATCAATGAGTCGTGTTGGAGTGATCTGCCACGACAGCCCATATTTATCTTTGAGCCATCCGCACATGCTCTCCTGGCCGCCATCGGCAAGAAGGGCATTCCAATAATAATCGACCTCGTCTTGAGACGTGCAGTTTACAACGAGCGATACTGACTCATTAAATTTGAAGATCGGTCCGCCATTGAGTGCCATGAAGGGCCGGCCATCAAGCTCAAATTCAACGGTCAGCACACTTCCTTCTTTTGCGACCTCCTCGTTTGGAACGCCAGCCGCCGCAGCGGATTCGCTGAATGACGCGTCCGTATATAAGGTGCGTAGGATTCGCGAATTCTTAAAGATCGACGTGTAAAAATTGGCGGCCTCTTCTGCCTCGGTGTCGTACCAAAGGCATGTACTAATTTTTTGCATGGTAGTTTTTTTCTTTCTGGGAAGGCTTTTCTTTAGAAGAGGCCTCCTAACCCCCTCCTTTTTAGGAGGGGGGCTTTGGGGCTTAATTCATTGAATTCGGCTGCAGCAAGCTGACGCGGTTGCCTTCGGTATCGAAGAACGACACCCACATACCCACGCCCGGGATCTCCATCGGTTCACCGATGATCTTACCACCGGCGGCCGTTATTTTATTGATATGGTCCTGAAGGTTCTCGACACCGATGACGATCGATGGTGCATTCGAGACGGGATCGTCCGTCCGCTGATAGAAGCCGCCGTTGATGCCTTGCTTTGGCCTGCCGTTGCCATCGCTTTCGGCAGTCTCGACCAGAACATAATTTCCCATATCCTCGCCAAACTGCTGCGTCTTCCAGCCGAAGGCTTTGGTATAAAAGTCGCTCATGCGCTTGCGGTCTTGGGCCGGCATTTCGAAGTGTACTACTGGATTCATGGTGTTAAATTTTACGGTTGAGTTGACAAAAATTAGTTGCGATTACAAAAATACCTTGTCCTGATTACATTGCTGTTAAATCATTAGAACGATCCCGTTTTTACTTCGCCGTTCCGCTTATAATTTGCGAAGATGACGCCCGTCGGTGATATGACACTCTTCGTCAGATCGAAGGCCGCTGGAAGTGTTCCATCTGCGAATAGCCGTTTGCCGTTACCAAGTGTGACCGGAAATATCTTTAGCCATAGTTCATCGACGAGATCGTTCTTCAATAAGGTTTGAATAAAATTCCCACTACCATGCACCTGAAGTTCCGGTCCGTCTTCTGCTTTCAGTTTCCGTACTCCCTTGGCCGCATCGCCTTCTATTTGAACTGAATTGACCCAGTCGAGCTTTAACGGCGACCGCGATGCAACATACTTCGTTGCTTTGTTGAACGGGCCGGTGACGGGATTGCTTGCATCAGCCTTCGGCCAGTATGCGGCGAAGATATCGTACGTTTTACGACCGAGCAGCAGGTCGAATTCATGTCCCATCTGTTCACCCATTTGCTTCCCACCAAATTCGTCGAAATAAGGAAATGTCCATCCGCCGAATTTGAAATTGCCAGAGGTGTCCTCTTGCGGTCCGCCCGGCGCTTGCATGACTCCGTCGAGCGAAATAAACGATAGTACTATAAGTTTTCTCATATTCGTGTATTATATTATTGTTTTGAATTTCAGATTATTTAACTGCATTAGCAACTGTCACCGAAGGATCGAGAAAGGCAATCGCAGTCGGTGCGAGTGACGGAGCCACACCCATTGAATAGTGGGTGACACCCGGCAGGATCGCGAGTTGCGAAGCCACACGGCCAGAGCCATCCCAGCCGCCGTCCTTCTGTCCACCGCCAAGCAGCTCGAATGTGCGCACGGCATATTTTACCGGAAAAATATCGGCGTCGCCTGCAATGATAAGCGTTGGTACTCTGAGCGCGCGGACCTCATCCGAAAAATCGTAGTCTGTCTTCATAAAGTCGCCGACCTTCTGAAGCAACTGCGGCCAGTCCTGAGGCCGTGGATTCTCCTTTGCATAGGTCTGGTACATCAGCGTCTGCTTCATCTGCTCGGCCATTCCGGCATTTACCATTGCCTGCTGTTTTAAAATATCCGGGTAAAAGTCCGTGCGGCGTATGGGTGTCGAAACCAGAACTAACTTATGCACTAATTCCGGATGACGAACGGCAACCTGTAGTGCTGCACCGCCGCCAAGCGAATATCCCATAATATCGGCCTTCGGAATTTTTAGGTACTGTAGTAGCGCCGCGATGTCATCACCCATCGCTTGAACGGAAATCGGACGGTCAATGTCGGCCGTGTGACCATGCGCTTGCAGATCGACCGCGATAACTTCCCGGCCTGCGGCGAGGGCCGGAAGCGTTGGTCCCCAGAGGCTCGATGACATGAGTCCGCCATGTAGCAGTACCAGTGGCACTCCGTTCGCGCTGCCGGTACCATGAATCTCATAATAGAGCTTGATCCCATTGACGTCGGCATACTTTCCCGGCGCTTGCTGGGCCAGCACTGCCGCCGGCAACAACGCCGCGAATAGCGCAGTAAGTGTAATAGATGTAAGCGTTTGCATTTCCGATTTTCCTTTCGTTCTATGTTCTTATGTAGACGACTCTTTTAAGATAATTTAAAACCCGTAGATGATCAGCTCGACGACGCTATCGAGAATGAAGAAGAAGCGCACAGCACTGCTCCAGATGCGTGAGGTTCTTCGTGGTTCCTCTGAGTTGGATTTACGAGCTGACATAACCTTGGTCCTTGTATTTTACTCCTTCACGATCGGCACCCAAATTTCCAAATGCACGTCGTTCATGTTCATGTTCGGTTCAGAATAATGTTCAAAATCGAGCGATAGCTTGGGATCCATCGAGTAACCGGAATTTGGCATCCAGTTCTGGTAGATGTATCCGAAAAAATCGTGGATGCCGCTGATCGCTCCATTGTATCGGAAGACGGCATAATTGGCTGCCGGAATTTCTTTGCCCACCATTCCAGCCGGTATGTTCTTTAGACCGCTTACTTCGTACCCCGCGATATAATAGTACTTCGGAAATCCGCCCGTATTCATATCGAAGTCCCTCGAATAATCCTCGATACCAAAGACACCGGGCTTGATAGCGTTAACGATCTCGTGATTTCGCTTGGTGAATTCTTCCCATGCTTCCTGGATCGCCGGTATTCCTTTATCTGTATAGCGCTCCACGCCTACGATTTTGAAAGCTGCCCGAGTTTGAAAGAGTGGTTCTGCGTTCATTTTCTTAATAAAAGGTGCTCTTATGTTATTGACGTTACAAACATAACCTATGAAGATCGGGGAATGTGAGGCGTAAAAACGGCATTGTGAGGGGTTGATTGCGACAATAATATTCCTTAACTTTGCATACCATCTTTCTTAACATCTGTCATCCTGAGCGGAGCAAGATGGAGCGCCAGCGGAGTCTTGCGGAGTCGAAGGATCTTGTTCGGGATGTGCCATGCCATCGACACCAGATCCTTCGACTGCGTCAAACCTCCTTGCGTCGGTTTGACTTCGCTCAGGATGACGTATCAAATCGATAAAATTCAAATGAAAAATATCGCCATTCTCGTCCCACAGGGCGCGGCCTCCGTCGGGTGCATCGAGGGCTCATATATCGGATTCTCTCGTGCGAATGAAGTGCTTGCCGGCATGGGGAGATCGCCCCTCTTTACTATCACACTCGTCGGGCTCACGATGGAGCCGCAACGATACGACCGATTCGTCAGCATTCAGCCTGATATCACGACGCAGGACGATTATCGCGCGGACCTCATCATCATTCCTGCTGTAAATGGCGAATGGAATGAGGTTATCTCGATCAACCGCGAATTTTTTCCGTGGATCGTTGGGCAATATAAAAATGGAGCTGAAGTTGCGAGCCTGTGCGTCGGCGCGTTTTTGCTGGCGGCGACCGGCCTCGTCGAAGGCAAAAAATGTGCGACCCATTGGATGTTCCAAAATGATTTTCGAAAGATGTTTCCTGACGTCGATCTCGTCTCCGAAAAAGTTATCACCGACGAACGTGGCATTTATTCGAGCGGCGGCGCGAACTCGTTCTGGAATCTCATCATCTACCTGATCGATAAATACGCCGGCCGCGAAGTGGCGATCGCATGTGCGAAGATCTACGAGATCGAAGTCGATCGCGATACGCAATCGCCCTTTATTATCTTCGTCGGTCAAAAGGACCACGAAGATGAGCCGATCAAGGAAGCGCAGTCATTCATCGAAAGCAATTTCCAGAAAAAGATCACCGTGGAAGAATTAGCCGCCCGCTGCGCAATGGGCCGCCGCACCTTCGAACGACGCTTCAAAAAAGCAACGTCAAATACTGTCGTCGAGTACCTTCAGCGCGTAAAGATCGAAGCTGCGAAAAAAAGCCTCGAACATAACCGAAAGCCCGTGAGCGAGGTGATGTACGACGTCGGTTATTCCGATACTAAAGCATTCCGCACGACATTCAAAAAGATCACCGGGCTTTCCCCGATCGATTATCGGAATAAGTTTGCTTGATCGCGTTGCAGAACGTTTGCATTGCTCGCGCTAATGGTGGTCCAAGAGTCAGATCGTTGGCGATACCCGTTGCGTCCAATTTCTTTCCTGCGATGGGTAGTGTAAGGCACGCATCCTCGATGAGTTTTCCCGACATTACTCGCACTGTCTCCATAAGTTGTGGATGTGCGAATAGAGAATGCGGAGATGGATTAAGCAGCGCGACCGGTTTATCAATGAACTCGAAGCCGCCGACGAGCCAATCCAAAGCATTCTTGAGAGAGCCTGGAACACCATGAGCATATTCCGGGCTCGAAATAAGAAGGCCATCTGCATTGCCAACCTGTTTGCGAAGTTCTTTTACTGTTTGCGGTAGATCTTGTGATTCAACGTCAGGATTGAAGGCCGGCAAATTTGCCAGGCCCTTGTATATTATTACGCTCGCATCAGCCGGCGCTACCATTGCTGCTGCCTGAAGTAATGTAGTATTCGATGATGACGCTCGAAGACTTCCCGAAAAGGCAAGAATGGAAATTGGCATCTGCCGAAGTACGATCTATACGAATCTTCGTTTCGAATATTACGCGACGGATCGGACAGCCTTTGACATAACCGTTGAGGCGGTCGTTCGTCGGCTTCTCTTCCTCGTGATCGCAGTTATAGACTTCTGAGATAATCCTCAAGCTGCTCGAATGTACCGTTCCAGCCTTGCTTCATGCCTTGATCTGCAGACTCGAAGGTAGCGATCTCCTCCTGGTTTGCATTAATCGGTACCCATTCAAGAGTGAGTTCGGTTTTTCCATTCTTCTCGATGAGCGTTGTCGTTGCGAGCATTTCGCGCGGCCATGTCGGAGCCATGGGATGACGGGTCACTTCGCCCGTGGCATTGGAGAAGGACTGCACCAGCACAATCTTTTCAGGCGGATTGATTTCACGGAACATCCACTTACCCCATTCTTCCGATCCATCTGCTTCCCGCGATTGATATAGGAACGAACCTCCGGGACGGAAATCTATCTTCGCAACGAGCATCGTTGAGCCCTTCGGCCCGAACCAATTTTTCAGGTGCTTCTCATCTGTCCACACGTTCCAAACAAGATCGCGTGGGGCGTCGAACGTATGGATGATCGTAAAGGGCTTTGTCTGAATTTCTTCGGTGGTACTATTCTGCATCGATTTAGTTGAGAATGTTGGGAGACTGCATTTACTGTTTAGTGATAACAACGTGCATTGCTTTATCGGTCGGAATGTATTCGGTGCACTCATAGCCGAGAGATAGCAGATCGATACCAGAGAGCAAATGCTCACCCGAGCCGAGCAGAATGGGCGAAATAGCCAGATGCATTTCATCGATAAGTCCGGCCTGCAAGTATTGGCGTATTGTCGATGCACCGCCACCAATACGAACATCTTTGTCGCCGGCAACCGCTTTCGCCCGTTCAAGTGCCGAATGAATGCCATCGGTGATGAAGTGAAATGTGGTGCCACCTTCCATCACGAGCGATGGGTGAGCGTGGTGCGTGAGGACGTACACATCGCAATGGTAAACCGGATTTGGGCCCCACCAGCCTTTCCATCCATCGTCAGGCCAGGGACCACGGCTTGGTGCGAACATGTTGCGGCCCATGATCCATGCTCCGATGTTCTCCATACTGCGAATTGTAATGTCGTTGTCCGTCCCGGTCGTCCCACCGACTTCTCCGAGGTGGCCCTCCCGAAATGTTTTCGTCTCGATCATCCAGGTGTGCAACCCTTGACCGCCGATACCGAGCGGATTTTTTAGGTCCTGGTTCGGTCCTGCGCCATATCCATCGATCGATAACGTAAATCCGTTTACTCGTACTTTTGCCATATTGCTGTGTATTAGTGTGGTTGAAAATTAGAACTGAGATAGCTTTCCAATCGGTCGATCGTCTGTTTCTGTCCCTCGATAGCGTGAAATACCTCGACAGCCCGCTTATAATCTTCTTCGGTCTCGAAGAGATTGCACCAGTGTACTTCTGTCTTAGAACCTCGGTCGAACAGTTCAATGGTCATTTGAAACCGAGGAGTCGGTCCGTGAGAGAGTACGAGCCGCTCGGGAGCCGTTACTTCAACGTAATGGATCTCATTTCTATAATTAGTGCCATCGGGCCCGTGCATAATAAAATTCCATTCGCCTCCGCGCCGTACATCCATTTTGTGAATGGTATTCGTAAAGCCGTTCGGCCCCCACCATTGTTTAATGTGCTCGGGATCGGTGAATGCTTTCCACACAAGCTCGCGCGGTGCATCGAGCAAACGTGACGAACGGATCTCGCGATTGCTATTACCCATATTTATATAGCGAAAAAGTTAAGCGACTAATCAATAGATAAAGGGAATAAGCTTTCTTACCCGATGACGGTAGTCCTGGTACGTTGAGAATTTTTTATCGAGCCACACTTCTTCTTTTCGTGATTTAAGATCGAAAAAGATAAAAAGCGCGACCGCGAAAAAGAAAGCGCTCCAACTGCCCCATGCGAACGACCACCCAAATGCGAAAAGAATAAGGCCACAATAGATCGGATGACGCACGATGGAGTAGACTCCACGTTCGATCAATTCCGATTCCTCTTTTGGTTTTGGATAGGGCGATAAATTCTTGCCAAGACCGGCCACACCGATGAGTGAGAAGCACGCGCCGATAACGCAAAGTATTCCGCCAACAATGACGATCGGCGTTTCAAGGCGCTGCGCATCCCACTTTGGCGAGGCCATAACTATTGTTAATAGTACGATTTGTACGATCACGTACCACTCGCCACGCTCGTTATGCAGCCAGCTTTTTACGCTCATTGCCGTGCAAGATCGTTTACCAATGAGGCAAGTCGATCGAAGGTCTGCTCCCATCCCTCGTTCATGCCAGTCTTTACGTAGCCATCTCGAATTGCGTTGGAGGCAAATCTCGATCGTACGGTGATCTTTGTTTTGCCACCAAGATCATCGAACGTTACCGTTGCCACCGATAGTAGGGCATCGTCACCTCTCGTTCCACAGTGTTCGAACAATTGTTCTTTCCACTTCTCGGAGTGCTCGGAAAGATCGCTGGTAAAGACGATGCGTTCAGGAGGTACAAACTCCTGATAGATACCTTTCATTGGATAATCGCCAGCAAATTCCGGTGGTAATGCTTCGGTTGCGTGCATCACGATGCGAAAGGCGCCACCAGGTCGCGGATCGGTTTCGGCCGTGGTCTCGAATCCCTGGGGGGCAAACCACCGAGAGAGGTGTTCTGCATTTGTCCATACCTCGAATACTAATTCTCGAGGAGCATTGACGACTCGAGTCATAATTACTTCTCGATCTGCAATTTCAATGGTCATCTTATTTTGTTCGACACTCATTTTATTATGTTCGGCGGCCATGTTTCTTAGGAGTTATTGGTGATATGTTCTTCGGAGCAGGGGACTTAGCTTCTTTCGCCTGAAGTTCTGCTAAATACTGTTCGAGCCGATCGAAGCGGGCTTCCCAAAGCTTTCTGTACTCTTCGATCCAATCGGTGACTTCATTCAGTCCATCGAGTTTTGCTTCGCAATAGCGCTCGCGTCCGCGTTGGTCAATGCGGATAAGTCCGGCTTCGGATAAAATTTTGATGTGCTTGGAAATAGCGGGCCGGCTGATCGTAAAGTGCTCGGCCACACGATTGAGCGTGAGACGTTCCTTCGCCACCAGACTCAGGATCGCGCGGCGATGCGGATCGGCGATCGCGTGGAAGGGGTCTCGTCGGAGTGTATTTGTAACCATCTGGTTACAAATATATGTAACTTTTTGGTTACATGTTTAAAAAGCGTTTTTTGCTCTTAGGAGTCAGACCGATCGGACGATTAGCCCCAGGCGCCTATAATGGCTCCGGCAATAGCGGCGCCAAGCGTGTAATACGCAGTATCGATCGTCCAGAGAAGGAAGGATTTGCCGAGCCAGTTGTAATTCATCCAGAAGGAACCGCCGGCAACGCCGAACCCAGCGACGGCCCCGATCTTCGCGCAACGCATCCAGCCGCCGCCATGGGCATAGCTGATCAGAAGCGCTAAAGCAATTACTGCCAATAAGTTACCTAAGAAGCTCTTGAAAAGAAGCTTGCCCATCTGGGATCCGCTGGGTGGGGTGTCCATTTTCATTCCGTGCTCCCGAGACCAGGTCTTGCCAAAAAGAACCTGAAACCACAGGAATCCGAGAAAAAAGTACGCTAACGCTCCGACAAGTACTGCAAGCCAGTTAATGTTTGACATAGTAAGAACGGTGTAGAAAATGAATGAACAGGGCGTGGGTATGCCCGCACAACTAATACCGGGCAAAAGTACGAAAAATGGATCAAGCGGTCATGAGGTCAAGTTCAAGTGTGCCGGCATGCGATCATGTGCCGCGCGAATCCCATGAAATCATCGGCTAAGTCCCATGAAATGATCGGTTAGGTCACAAAAAAAGGAACGCCGCTCGGGTAGGGTGGCGTTGAAACTGGCAGTGAAGCCTCTCGTACTCTCGTGAAGCACATTTTTTGGGAATCCGACACTGCCTCAATGGATTATCCTTCGTTCTCGGTTATCGCGCTCATCTATTATAATTCTGGCTGCTAACGACTTAATTCTGACTGCTATCGACTCCTTGTGACCGTTTAACGCCCATCCCATACTTGGCTGGGCACCTTGATGTAAGAAGAAAAATGCCGTGCACGGTTCGTGCGCGGAGTGTCCGTTCGGGCTATAAGAGCCTGGCGGACGCAGTGTGGCGTATTAGGATGATAATCCTGCAAGTGAGTCGATCGTATCGTTGGTGAGAGGGATTCCGAACTTATCCACTAGACGCAACGCGTGGCGCCGTATGACGGGGTACCAAAGCATTGGCCTCGCCATGGTCCTCGTGTTTACACTCGCGTCGCTTGATTCCTGCCGCAAGCCGAAGAACATCGAAAAAAACGAGACGAACCCGGGTCTCCGCGATACCTCACTCGCCGCCCAGGATACCTCCAAGGGTTTTCTTTCAACGCAATACGATTCTGTTTCTCACAAGGTCACTAATTTATTCGGCCAGTTCTCAAAATTATTCCAAGGGCCGGATACGACCAAAGGGCAGATCGTCGTTACGCCGCCGCCGCCTGAAGAGCCTTCACCAGCGGTATCACCCGAGCGACCAGAACTTCCCGGATTTCTGAATTCGCCTGTTAAACGGACGGTCGAATTCGATTCTGCCGGTAATGTGATCCAGCACGATCAATTTTTAGGAGGCGATACTCGCATTCCCAGTGAGAACGCTCTGGATGTCTATTTAAAGCAGCAAGAGGAAGAACAGTTAGAGAACGGCTACCGCGCTGCGATGCACAAGCAGTACGATACCGGTAAGAGCGTCGAGGCAACGACGGGAATTCTCGGCGATTATAACACGATCCAAATTCCGATACCACCCAGCGTGGTACCAACGATCTTTGGGCGGCCTTCGATCAATCTCCGAATCAATGGTGATGTGGCGGTGCACCTGGCGTACCGCGATCAGCAAACCTATGCAACGGCTGGCGCAAACTTTTTCGGCTCTGAAACGGGACTTAACTTCAAACAGGAGATCAACGTCTCGACCAACGGGACCATCGGTGATAAACTGAAGATCGGTGCTGACTGGGGTTCGGACCGAATGTTCCAGTTCGATAATCTTCTTAAATTCAATTACACCGGTTTCCCCGATGAGATCATTCAGGAGTTCGACGCCGGTAACGTAACGTGGAATGTACCTTCGCAATATATTGGCTCACAGCAGGACCTCTTCGGATTAAAAGCAGTCTCGCGGTTCGGACCGGTATATATTACAACGCTCGCAGCTCAGAAGAAAGGGGAGCGCCAAAGCAAATCGTTTGGCGGTGGCTCCGGTACCACCAGCGAACATATTATCAAGCCGTGGGAATATCGACGTAACAGGTTCTGGCTCGATACCTCATTCATCAAATTCTACGAACCTTACTACTCGACGTTGCCTCCGAATGTTAATGCTGTTACTGGGACCGGAAGCGAGTATATAGGTGATCCAAAGAGTGTTCAAGTTTGGGTACGAACAACTAACTTGACCGATCCAAGACGGCGGTATGGAATTGCATATTATGATCTAAAGGGAATTCTGGCAAACACAACCTATCCAGCCAACTATCGTACACAAAGTGCGAATCCTCCTCCCGGTGGAGTCCCGGGGTATTGGCTTCAATTAGATACCAATCGCTATTATGTAGATCAGTATACCGGCATCTTGGTGCTTAGTCAGGAGCCGGACGACATTAACTCGGATCTCGCAGTTAGCTATCAAACGGCTAAGAATGGAACGGCACCATATTTACAATATGGTGAACAAGGGACGTCCGATACTTCCATTGTTTTAAAATTGATCAAGCCCGTAGGGACGTTTAAAAACTCAGGTTCTCAGGGATGGGCAAATATTGTTAAGAACACCTACTATATTGGTGGTGTCAATTTCGACGACAAAGGATTCTCTGCGAGAATCATCGATCAAAAACCGGGAGGTCATCAGGCAGAATATCCGGCGTTTGCCCCTCGTCAAAAAGCGCTCAAGGCCATTTCTGTAACTGGCCTCGACCGATATAACAATTCGGCTCCAGCAGACAAAACACCGGATGGATTGGTAGATTTTGGAAGTAATTTCAACAGCCAATTCGGGCAAGGCTATATTGTAGATAAGAGAACGGGTACCCTTATCTTTCCCTATCTGGAGCCCTTCGGCAAAACAATGGCCGCCTACGAAAATGCCCAGTTAGCAAAAGCGCGAGCAGAAGGAGATCAGAAATTTCAGTTCGATACCAGCTTCTATTTGCCCGAGATATACACTCAAATTCAGGATGTGCTTCGTCAACGGGAAACAAAGCTTGTTTCGATCAACGTCACATTCACAGGTGGTATCTCCTCAACGCTTAATCTCAACGCGTTCAATCTGGTAGAGGGAAGCGTACGAGTGACGATCGGCGGCACGCCGCTCGCTGAAGGGCAGGATTTCCGTGTCGATTATAACTCTGGTACCGTCACTATTCTTCGCTCCGATCTTATCAATACCGGTGCGATCAACGTCGAGTACGACGTTCACGATATTTTTACGAATGCAACGAAGAATATTCTTGGTCTTCGTGCCGAAGTGCCGCTCTTCGATGCAGGCGCGAACCCGCGAGGCGTCATCGGTACAACCCTGATGAATTACTCGATGCACTTGCCGACGCTCAAGACACGGCAAGGCGAAGAACCACTCTCGAATTGGATCTGGGGCGCCGATGGCAGCTATAAGTTCGATGCGCCGTTCGTCACCGATGCGTTGAATGTCTTGCCGTTCTTCAATCTGAAGGATAAATCCGAGCTAAGCATTCGCGGCGATGCTGCACTTTCGATCCCGAATCCGAATACGGAGAAATCGCCGATGGACGTGGATAATGGGGCTTCCATTGCGTACCTGGATGATTTTGAAGGTGGTCTTAACGAATTTCCTCTCTACCTTAATTACGGCCGTTGGGTGCCTTCATCGCAACCGGGAGATAGCGTTTTTCAGGCGATGCATCCCTCGCTAAGTAATCCCGATTCACTCTATTGGAATAACGAGTTGAACCGGTTGAAGATGAAGACGATCTGGTCCGTACCGCAGCAGTTGCCGGATATTCACGAGATCAAACCGAATAAACAAACGGCGACGGCAAGCGAGACCGCGCAGGTCATGGACATTACGTTCGATCCCAGCAAGCCTGGTATTTACAATCCCTATCCCGATGCGACCTACTTAAATAGTAAGGAGATGTGGGGCGGGCTCATGCAATATGCTCCGGGTCTCAACGTGCCTGCTACGAACACCGATGCGGTGGAGTTCTGGATACAGGTTCGCGGTATCGATCCTGGTGATCTCGATAGTGCGACCGTTCGCTTCGATCTAGGTCAAATGTCGGAAGACATTATCCCGGATAAACGCCTCGAGAACGAAGATAAGAATGGTAACGGCCGTTACGATCCGGGCGAAGATATTGGCCTCGATGGTATGACCGACGATTCGGAAAGGGTATTCTTTAGCCAGAACGGTCCGGGAAAGCAGACCGCGTTCAATACATCCGATCCGAGCAACGACGATTATAGCATCGATAATGCGTATCCAAATTTCGTCAACGGACAGGAGGGCAACGAAAATGATGCAAACTCTGGCCTCAAGCCCGATAATGAGGACTTGAATGGAAACGGCACGGTCGACTTGCAGGATGGATACTATGAGTACGAGATTCCACTCAATATGGCGAAGAATAAGTACATCATCGGTAATACGAATAATACATGGTATCAACTTCGGGTACCGTTAGCGGATTTCAAGCGGATCGTTGGTACGCAGGATAGTACATTCAGTAATATTTCGTACTATCGCTTGTGGATGAAGGGCGTGCAAAAGTCCGTAAGCTTCCGGCTATATGAATTCATGCTCGTCGGCAGTCAGTGGACTCGTGGTACGGTAGGATTGAATGCACAAAATCCCATTGCGGATACATCGCTCAAGGTCAACTACGTTAATATTGAAGAAAACGGAGGCAGCCCGACCTTTTACCATACACCACCCGGAGCAGCGGCAGCGACGATCCCAGCCGGACAAGGATATATACAGGGTAACGAGCAATCGCTTAACATGCAGCTTTCCCATATTGAAGATACGGGGCGCCGCGAAGCACAGCGTATCTTTCCAACACCGAACGATATTTTTAATTATCGTTCAATGGCGATATGGGTACACGGGGATTCCGCAACGCTTCCCACGGCTTCCTTAGGTTCGGTAAAAGATACTATTAATCGGGTATGGGTGTATGTTCGTTTTGGTACCGATCAATATGACTATTACGAGTATCGACGTCCGTTGGTTGGAGGTTGGCAGAACATACATATCGATTTTAGCACCCTGATCAACATCAAGTCGCAAATGGGCGCGAATCAGTATGAATCGAAGTACATTGCGGTTCAGAATGATGTGCCGGGTGCAGAGTATCATGTTGTTGGTCGCCCAACGGTTACCAATGCTCCCTACTTTGTACTCGGAATGCAAAACGAGACAGGCAAAAATGATCTCAATACCGACATCTGGTGGGATGAGCTCCGGTTGCTCGATGCGAACGATAAGCCGGGGCTTGCGTGGAATGGCTCGACGCAGCTAAAGCTCGCGGAGTTTGGCCGCATCACGGCCGGTATGATCGACGAAAGCGCCGATTTCCATCGTGTGGATGAGCGCTTTAATACCACTCGCTCAACCAACATTAATTGGAACGTCACTGGCGAATTCTCGATGGAGAAGCTGCTACCGAAATGGATGGAGGATAAGCAATCGAAATTGCCGCTCACCATTTCGCACGCGGAGTCGATCCTGCGTCCAAAGTATATCGTTAATACGGATGTCGCGCTCGATGACGCGATCGCGGCAGTGAATGCCACTGATACCCTAAACGCGACGCAAAAGCAGGCCATTATCGATTCACTCAATGTCAATAATGAGACGCTGCAGATCAAGAATTCTATTGGTCTCAGTGATATCGAACTTCGCTTTCCGGGTACGTTCTTTCTTATTCCTGCGCTTGTTAATCGCCTGACGTTTGGCTTCGGCTATGGAGAGGCATTCTTGCGCTCGCCACAGCTCGAGTTCGATCGAACGTGGTCGTGGACGGCTTCCGCACGGTATTCACTGCCGCAATTGCCTGGTCTTGGGCTCACTCCATTCCGATGGTTTGGGAATACAACGATCCTGATCGGTCCCTATGCCAATTGGACCGTAAACTTATTACCGAATAACGTCTCCTTTGCCGTTGCTGCTACTCGTGGCCGCGACCATCAGTTAAGCAGGATCACAACGCTCACGCTTCCTCCAGAAGGATCTACAACAGAAGATACGTTGGATGTTTTGAGGAGCCGGGTGCCGCTCATCAACCGTGTATTCACGGCAACGCGTGGTATGCAGATCAATTGGAAGCCGTTCGAAGGTGGTATGCTTTCGCCGAACTTCGATTATTCGCTCGACGTCTCGAGCAATCTTGCTGGCCTCGAAACCTACGGCCAGTTCAATCAGCCGACAACACTGGATGCGAACGGGAATCCGATCTATAACTACGATAGCATCTATTATTACCAGCGTAATGTGAGCGATATTATGCGCGATATCTTTTTCAAAGATGGCGCGCTCGTTCGGCCAGGCGTTGATTACAATGCAAGCCAGAAGCTTCACATGAGCACATTCCCACGCTTGCCGGGCTTGTTCGGTCTCGAAAAATTGGTGCGGCCTGTGTTCGATTATCGTGTTGAGTACCGGTGGCTGAATGCACAAACGAACCTGCAGAATGCCAAGCAGGGAGCATGGAATAATACTATTACTACGGGACTTGAACTTAACGTACGCGATCTGGGCGTGATGCTATTCGGTAAGCCGGTGGCAGAGGAGCAGCCGCAGCGTGGGGTTCGTGGCCGGGATCGTACGCAGCTCGGTATGGTGCCGGAAGAAATTCCAGAGCATGGCGCAGAGGAGCGCGAGTCGCCGATGCCGCGTCCACGTAACGAACCTCGTAATCCAGTGGAGCGTGGAGAAGAGATGCGCCCGCAAATGCAACCGAATCCTCTCGGACGTAATAAGTACATTACGGATACTCTTCACCGTCCGGCAGTAACAGCGCCACTGGATACGGTCGGCAAAGTACACAGCCGTGGTGTTGGTACAGCCGGTATGCCCGATCGCGAGTTTGTCGTCGATACGGTCATTACGCCGGAGGCGCCGCCAGTAGAAGTGCCCACGGAAATGGCAGAATCGAAGCCGCCGATCACACTTAAAGAGCTGGCTCAGGATATCATTCAAAAGCCGCTCTTCGATTGGAACGGTACGCGGTTCAATTTTACGCAGACGAATTCGAGTTTGAATAATGCGCTTGCCGGGACAGGGTCGGGCATTACGAACTTCCTTGCTCGCGGATTTTTCGCGCCCGAGGACGATCAGAATGGACCCTCACGTGCGTATCAGTTAGGGCTCATTACTGATCCCGCTGGTCGTTTACTCTTCCATTGGCTTCCGACATTTCCATTCCTGTCGTTCTCGGTACGACATGGTCTTCGCGCTGCCGATCCGTTCGGTGGTTCGACCGATGTAACTGATGCGTTCAACGAGACAAATAACTTTGAACTCTCGACGAGCCGCCCCTTATGGAACGGCGCTTCGATCAACCTGAACTGGAAAGTCTCGTTCGGCTATGATGAGCATGATGCTCTCCATATCAATAGCTTCGGTCAGGATTCGCTCATGTATGCAGCGAAGGGTGGCGATGTCTCACGTACGTTCTTCTCGATCCCACCGCTCCCGTTCATTGGTTCGAGCGTATTGCAGAGCGGGATCATACGAGTGGGCGAACTCTATAAAGAAAAAGTTGATGCGGAAGCAGCGGCAGAAGGCCGCAATCTAGTTAATTATCAGAATGCTCGCGATTCGCTAGCGCCGGAAGTGCATAATCGTATCGAGCGCGAGGCGTTCATGCAAGGATTCGAAACGCTTCCACTCTTTACTAGTATGCTCCGTGAGTATTTGCCACGGCTTAACTATTCGTTTAGCTGGTCTGGTCTTGAAAAGCTGCCGTTCTTCAGCTTTGCCGATCATGCGAGTATTCGTAATGCATACAACGGTACGTATCGCCGCTCGTTTAGGCAGGACCCTGGCGACTCTTTGACGCTTACATCGCTGCAAACGATCGTCTACGGATTCCGTCCGCTTATCGCATTCGATATGTCGTGGGATAAATTGTGGGGTGGACGACTGACCTCGAGCCTCAACTATGATACTCAAACGGAGTGGGCCGCTGACTATGCCTCGACGCGTATTACTAAGCGACTTTCAACAACGTTCGGTATTACCGCGAACTTCACTCGCGAAGGTCTTTCCATACCGTTCTTCAAGCTCAACCTTAAAAATCAATTTGGTGCAAGCTTCACCCTTAGCCAAACGATCTCGGCCGATAGCTATTACAATTTCTGGTCGATCGATCAGGTAGGTGCCGACGGCATCAGTAACGGCGGACTCACCAAGACGACGATCGAGCCGCGCGTCCGCTACGATGTCAGCTCCCAGCTTACGATGGAAGCGTTCTACCGCTACGAGCGTACGACGCCGGCAGCCAGCGGACTTATCAGCCCTCCGACGCGCCTTATCGAAGCAGGATTCGATGTTCGCTTGAAGATCCAATAAGCATTCTCCTAAGAATCCAATAAGGATTTTCCTGAAAATCCAATAGGCGGGCATTCTTTAGATAAGCGACCCGTTTATCACTCACAACTTTCGATCGGGGTGCTTAAGAGAAACGCTCTTGGCTGAGAATATACCCGAGGACCTGATCTGGATAATGCCAGCGTGGGGAAAGCGAAAATGTATCCTACCCAAGAGCTTCCAATCTCCTCCAATTCGAACGGCCGCATAGTCGAGCGTCCGCGTATCGTTCTTACGATCGCAGGTCACGACCCAACGGGTGGTGCTGGCATCACCTCGGACATCAAGACATTCCAGTACTTTGGCGTCTATGGACTGAGCGTTGTTACTGCTGTAACGGTTCAGAACACTTCTGGAGTATTTTCTACCAATCCTGTCGAAGCCTTTACGATCGCCGAGCAGTTGCAGGTACTTCGAAGAGATATTCCAATGGATGCAGTTAAGATCGGAATGTTATCAATGGATGCGGTGGACGTTGTGGCCCGCTTTGCGAAAGAGACAGCTGTTCCGATCATACTGGATCCCATCATTGCCTCTTCTAACGGAATTCCATTTTTGGAGGGTGAGGCCATAGAGAAGTTGAAGACAAAGCTTTTGCCTCACTGCACGATCGTTACTCCCAACTTAGGAGAAGCATCATTACTAACAGGTATTTCTCTGAACTCCGAAGAGAATATTATTGCTGCAGCAAAAGCATTGTATGATTGCGGCGTAAAGAATATCTTGATCAAAGGTGGGCACGCCAGTGGTGAGTATTCGGATGATCTGTTTTATGATGGCAGTGAAGTCGTATGGTTTTCATCGCCTCGCAGGGCGAAGAGCGTACATGGCACCGGATGCCTGCTTTCTGCTTCTATCGCGAGCCTGCTCGCAAAAGGATATTCACTGCGTGAGGCTATTCACCTTTCTAAAGAATTTATTTCGTCGATGATCGACGCCGCCGTGGCGGTCGGCTCGGGCCGAGCAATTTTTCAACACCCGCAACTTGAACTCTCTCATGAGCAGCTTTAAGTCGCTACTTGTCTGACATTTATGGAAGAAACTTCACTGTTACCGTTTCCCAATAGCCGCAAGATATACGTGAGCGGCACGATCCATCCGAACGTTCGCGTCCCATTTCGTGAGATCACACTTTCGAAAACGAAACTCGCGAATGGTTACGAGGAGAATCCCGCCGTTCGTACTTATGATACGACCGGTCCTGCCGGTGAGCCGGGAGTGACGCCAGATGGCTCACTTAAATTACATGATATTCGCAAGGGGCTGGAGGCCACGCGGCATGAGTGGATTGTAGGGCACGGGGACGTGGAAGAGTATGAGGGGCGTGTAACGCGGCCGGAAGATAATGGATATTCGAACGGTGAACAGCTTTTGCATAGCAAAGAAACAGGCAAGTTGGAATATTTCCCGGGGAGAAAAAAGAAGCCGTTGCGTGCTCGTTCTGGAAATGCGGTAACGCAGATCGCTTATGCACGTCGCGGTATCATTACTCCTGAGATGGAATTCGTGGCAATTCGAGAGAACATGCTTGCGGAGCAGGAAACCTCGAACATGATTCGCAGGAATTCCCTCAGCTTTCAGCATTTAGGGGAAGCGTTTGGTGCACGTATTCCCAAGCGGATCACGCCGGAATTCGTACGCGATGAAGTGGCAAAAGGACGGGCGATCATTCCATCGAATATCAATCATCCGGAGAGTGAGCCGATGGCGATCGGCCGTGATTTTCTGGTAAAGATCAATTCCAATATTGGCAACTCGGCGGTTGCAAGCTCGATCGAAGAAGAAGTTGAAAAGCTAATGTGGTCGATCCATTGGGGGGCCGATACGGTAATGGACCTCTCGACCGGCAAGAATATCCACGAGACCCGCGAATGGATCATTCGCAATTCACCGGTACCGATCGGCACCGTGCCTATTTACCAGGCACTTGAAAAAGTGGATGGCCGTGCCGAAGAGTTAACCTGGGAGATCTTCCGTGATACGCTGATCGAGCAGGCGGAGCAGGGAGTCGATTACTTTACGATCCATGCGGGAGTGCGGTTGCCGTTTGTGCCGATGACCGCAAACCGTATGACGGGTATCGTTTCGCGTGGCGGAAGTATCATGGCAAAATGGTGCTTGGCGCATCATCAGGAGAGCTTCTTGTATACCCATTTTCAGGAGATCTGTGAGATCATGCGGGCGTATGATGTCGCATTCTCATTGGGGGACGGCCTCCGACCTGGATCTATTGCCGATGCGAACGATGAGGCACAACTTGCTGAGCTTCGCACCCTTGGTGAGCTAACAAAGATCGCATGGGACTACGATTGCCAGGTAATGATCGAAGGGCCGGGCCACGTACCGATGCAACTCATCAAAGAGAATATGGATATCGAGTTGCGCGACTGCTATGAGGCGCCGTTCTACACATTAGGGCCGTTAACAACCGATATTGCTCCGGGCTACGATCATATTACGAGTGCGATCGGTGCTGCGATGATCGGCTGGTTCGGATGTGCGATGCTCTGCTATGTTACTCCGAAAGAGCACTTGGGATTGCCAAACAAAAATGATGTTCGCGATGGTGTGATCGCTTACAAGATCGCGGCACATGCGGCTGATCTGGCGAAAGGTCATCCCGGTGCACAATTGCGAGATAATGCGCTAAGTAAGGCGCGATTTGAATTCCGCTGGGAAGATCAATTCAATCTTGCGCTCGATCCGCCGCGCGCACGTGAATACCATGACGCAACACTTCCTCAGGAGGGCGCAAAGTCCGCTCACTTTTGCTCGATGTGCGGTCCACGGTTCTGCTCGATGAAGATAACGGAGGACGTTCGCGAATATGCACGCGAGCACGGAGTAGCGGAAGGCGAAGCGATCGCTTTGGGCATGGCGGCGAAGAGTAAAGAATTTACCGGGCAGGGAAGCGAGCTTTATGTGATCGAAGGAATCGGTTCTCCTTCATCGATACCAGAATAACAATGCGTCAATAATAACAATGCATCGATCAAAACCACACATCGTCGTTGGCGGCGGCATTATGGGACTCGCCGTTGGCTGGAAGCTATTACGAAATGGTATAGAGCAGGTCGAAATTTTTGAGGCCGGTGAAGCTGGTCGTTCGGGGGCTGCGTGGGTTGCGGGCGGTATGCTCTGCCCGCGCGCCGAAGCCGGCTTCGAGGATATGGACGTCTATGAAGAGGGGGTCGAAAGCCTCAATCTCTATCCTTTGCTTCTCAATGAATTACGCGAGGATGCAGGTGACGTTGCTCCGGCGATCGACAATTGCGGCACGATGATGCTTGCTACCAATGCCGACGAGGTACGCGAACTTCATCGCCAATTTGAATTTCGCAAGCGCGAAGGTGTGCCGGTCGAACTTATCACTGGTGAAGAAGCACGCGAGCGAGAACCACTCTTAAGCGCCAAAGTAAAGTCAGCGATGTGGCTGGCAAAGGATGCCCAGATCAATAATCGCAAATTGGTATTGGCGCTCCGGCAGGCGTTTCGAAATCGCGGCGGCACGCTTCATGAGCAAGAGCCAGTCTCGGAAATTGTGATACGGAATGGCCGAGCGGTTGCCGTATTATGTGGTGATGTTGAGCACGAAGCATCGAGCATCACGGTAGCAGCAGGCGCTTGGTCTTCAAAGGTCGGCGGCTTGTGGCCAAATCTTAGCATTCGTCCTGTTAAAGGACAAGTTATCGGTCTACGTATACAGCCATTTGCAAAACTGAAGCAGCCGATCCGAACGCCGCGAGTTTATATCGTGCCGAAGGATGACGGCCGCTTGCTCGTAGGTGCAACTTCGGAAGAGGTGGGTTATGACAAACGCGTTACCGCGGGGCCAGTTATGGAGCTATTGCATTATGCGTGGGATGTATTCCCGGCAGTCTTCGAATTAGAGATCGAAGAGTTAATGGCCAGCTTCCGTCCTGCGACAAAGGATCATCGACCGATCGTGGGCGATTCAGAGACCAACGGTCTGTACTATGCCACCGGACATTATCGCCACGGTATTTTGATGATGCCATTAGCAGCGAAGAAGGTAACGGAGGCGATATTGAAGCATAGACATACTCAAACTCATTTCGTTTCCACTGCAGGAGCGGTTCTATGAGCCCGATTGGTCTTAAGATAAGTGGTGAAACCAAGTTTGTAAAAGCAAGATCGATCTCCGAATTGCTTACCGAGCTGTCGCTTTCCCAGGAGAGTCGCGGTATTGCTATTGCAGTGAATGACTCCGTAGTTTCGAAATCGCGGTGGTCGGAGCACGAGCTAAAAGACGGTGATAGTATCGAGATCGTAAAAGCGGTACAGGGAGGATAATTATGGAAGATGTTTTAAAGATCGCAGATCGAGTATTGACTTCACGGTTGATCCTGGGGACAGCACGCTACCCGAACCCGGAAACGATGCTCGAGTCCATCGCTGCCAGCGGGACCGAGATGGTTACGGTAGCCGTGCGGCGCTATAACTTGCAGGATAACTCGAGTGAGAGTATTCTTGGATTGCTCAAGAGCGGAGCGTTTCATATCCTTCCGAATACGGCTGGCTGCTATACGGCAAAAGAAGCGGTACTCGTTGCAGAACTCGCCCGTGAAGCACTCGAGACCAGTTGGATCAAGCTCGAGGTTATTGGCGACGATGAAACGCTCATGCCCGATGTACCGGAGCTTCTTAAAGCCGCATCGCAGCTTGTGAACCTTGGGTTTATCGTAATGCCATATACGAACGATGATCCCGTAACGGCTCGCAAACTTGCCGACATGGGCTGTGCGTCGGTTATGCCACTCGGTGCTCCCATTGGTTCAGGAGGCGGTATTCGTAATCCTGCGAACATCTCGATCATTCGAGAACTAGTCTCGATACCAATGATCATCGATGCCGGTATTGGTACGGCTTCCCATGCCGCGCAGGCAATGGAATTAGGGGCCGATGGAATTTTGCTTAACACTGCGATCTCGTGCGCGGAGCATCCAGTGAAGATGGCGCGCGCGATGAAGCTCGCGGTTGAAGCAGGCCGCACGGCGCGTCTTGCGGGACGTATCCCCGAGCGATTGCTCGCGGAGCGGTCAAGTCCGATCGGTGGAATGATTTCGCATGCTTGATTTCAAGCTGTATGCGATCAGCGACCGAAAGCTTGTGCCGGACATACCGGAATTTGTTACACAAGCTTCGAAGGCTGGACTTCGAGCGTTTCAACTTCGTGAAAAGGATTTGCCGGGCAAGAGCTTATTCGAACTTGCAAGTGGTATTCGCTCCGCGGCGTCAGAATGCCAGCTGTTTATAAATGATCGAGCGGATATAGCTGTGAGTTCAGGCGCATGGGGTATTCATTTGCCAGAAAATAGCTGGTCGCCCAAGAGGCTGAAATCATCCTTTTCCAATCTATTGGTCGGAGCCAGCGTCCATTCTGCTCGCACAGCCCAGGAAGCAGAAGAAGGTGGCGCTGACTTTCTTCTCTTCGGTCCTGTCTTTGAAACGCCTCTAAAAGAGACGAAGGGATTGAAAGCCCTCAAAGAAATTGTAAGTGCGGTGAAGCTTCCGGTCTTTGCAGTAGGCGGTATGACTCCGGAACGTGCCAGACAATGTATTGAGCAGGGTGCATGGGGTGTCGCGGCGATCCGGGACCTGCTCCAGGCTTCGAATATCTCAGAGCGTTTGCATGAGTACAAGGAGGTGCTTGGCTCTCTATGAAGAATGTAATCGGTCTGCACGTGATCTTGGGTGGTCTTGAACGAGTACGCCTTCTTGAACTTGCACGAATTGCTGAAGAGGAAGGCGCAGCGGTCGTGCAACTCCGCGAAAAGACGCTGCCAACAGGGGAAATTATTAAGATCGCTGACTCCCTCCGCAATGTCCTGCATCGTACGACCTTTATAATAAACGATCGCGCCGATATTGCACTCGCTGTTGGTGCCAATGGAGTGCACTTAGGACAAGATGATCTGCCTATTGAAGCGGCGCGTGAGTTACTTGGAGCGGATATGATCATTGGCGCCTCAACTTCAAATGTTGAGGAGGCCTTGGCCGCCGAACGCAGAGGTGCAAATTATCTCGGTTTTGGTCACATGTTTCCGACTCGCTCTAAAGAGAAGCAAACGCCTCCACGCACGGTTTCTGAATTGAGTGCGGTTACAGCCGCAGTATCTCTTCCGGTAATCGCGATCGGTGGAATTACTAGCACTAACGTCAGAGAGATCGCTGTGTCGGTCCTTGGTGGCGTGGCAGTAATTAGCGCAATTTCACAGGCTAAAAACCCGAGAATGGTAGTGAGCGAGTTTGTAAAAATATTGGAGAAGCAGAATGTCGCTATCAGCTAAGGAGCGCGAGCGGTATTCGCGTCAAATCATTCTCGAGGAGTTTGGTACGGAAGGACAGGAGCATCTGAAATCCGCCAAAGTGCTTATTGTTGGAGCGGGCGGGCTCGGTTCGCCTGCAGCACTCTATCTTGCTGCGATGGGCATCGGTACGATCGGAATTATTGACGACGATAAAGTAGCGGTTTCGAATCTTCACCGGCAGATCATCTACGGCGAGAACGATGCCGGCAGTTCGAAGGCATTACTGGCAAGCGAGAAGCTGTCCGAAGCTAATTCCAATATTACCGTTGAAGGCATCAACGAGCGGCTTACTCGCAGCAACGTTCTTGAGATCATTCGCAGCTACGATGTCGTGTTGGACGGCTCGGATAATTTTTCAACACGGTATCTTGTCAACGATGCATGCTCGATCCTGGGCGTGCCTCTTGTCTCGGCTTCAATCCTTCGGTTCGAAGGTCAAGTAGTGGTCCTTAATTATAAGGATGGGCCATGCTATCGTTGTCTGTTTCCGGAGCCGCCTGCACCTGAGAGCGTTCCTTCGTGTGCCCAGGCTGGGGTCATTGGCGCGTTGGCTGGTGTCATGGGTACAATGATGGCGATGGAAACGGTGAAGATCATTGCCGAAATTGGAGAGCCACTCACGGGCCGGCTCTTACTTTACAATGCTTTGAAAGGTCACTTCCGAGAGATCAAGGTGAAACGCGATTCGATGTGTTCGCTTTGCGGTAAACCTCATGATGAACGCCGACTTCTCGATTCCTACGACTTCGATACTTGTACGGATAACGCCCTGGAGACTACGTGGCCTGACTTTCTTAAATCCGGCATGCCGCTTATAGATGTTCGTGAAGAGTGGGAGAATGCCTCTTTGCCCTCAGGAGGTAGGTTGATACCGCTCGGTACATTGCTTTCAAAATTAGGCGAATTGCCGGTGCAAGAGTTTTGCATTGTTTGCGCCAGCGGTTCACGCAGCCTGACGGCTGCAGCATTGCTTCGCTCGCAAGGTATTCGCGCCAAGAGTATTCATGGCGGAATGAAGGCGCGTCCCTGAAGCTACGTTGTTAGCTCGCCTTTAAATAGCTTAGTGCATATATTAGCGGCGAGCGAAAGAGAGCAATAAATTAGCGCTCGGTGAAAACGCTCCGCCCAGGGTCTTCGTTTATGGGTGAGTCATGCCTACTCTTTTCCTTACGGGTTCAACGGGTGCTCTCGGCAGTGCAATTCGCTCGCATTATTTGAATGCAGGCTGGAGCGTTGCCGGATTTTCGTATTCGGATGATTCTTTTACCAGTAAACAATACCGATTCTATGCAGTAGACATAACGAGTGAATCAAGTACAGAAGAAGCATTCCAAAAGGCCGCGAGTGAGATGGGGGTGCCTGACGCCCTGGTAGCCACTGTTGGAGGTATCCGTTCGTGGAAACCCGTAGCAGAAACTTCGGTGGATGATTTTCGAGCTTTGCTCGATCTCAATCTCGTCAGCTTTTTTGTTTCGGCTAAGCAGGCGTTGAAACTGATGGACAAAGGAGGCGCAATAGTGTCGATCGGAGCAGAATCGGCGCTCGACCCTTCAGCCAGGAAAGGTGGATACGTTGCCTCCAAAGCTGGTGTTATTGCTCTTACGAGAGTGATCGCTGAGGAAGGCAAGTCGAGCGGCATCACTGCCAATTGTCTGGTGCCAACGATCATTCGATCGAAGGGAAATGAGGAGTGGGGCAACCCGGACGATTTTTCAAAATGGACGCCGCCAGAGGACATGGCGGCCATGTGTTTTTTCCTCACCAGTGAGCCTGGGAAGTCGGTAAATGGCGCAGTAATTAGAATGCCCAACCGAATGTAAGTGGCATTAATCAGCAAACGCTAAATTATTTAATATCATGAGCTTAAAGGAGCGAGTTAACGAGGATTTGAAGTCGGCCATGAAGGCTGGCGAGAGGGTGCGGACCGAGACCGTTCGAAGTCTCCGCGCTTCCATAATCGAGTTCGAGAAAAGCGGCGCCGGTCGGGAAATGACTCCCGATGAGGAGATCAAAGTGCTCACCAGTGCTGCCAAAAAGCGCCGCGAAGCTATCGAGTTGTACGATCAGAATAACCGACCGGAATTGGCAGAGAAAGAGCGAGCGGAGCTCGAGATCATCCAAAGCTATTTGCCGCAGCAACTTTCCAGAGAAGAAATAGCCGAACGAGTGCGTGCGGTAATTAAGGAAGCGGGAGCCGCGGGTCCGCAGGATACCAACAAGGTTATTCCTACCCTGATGAAGGAGATGAAAGGAAAGGCCGATGGCAAGCTCGTGCAGGAGATAGTCAAAGAACAGCTTGCTGCGCTCTGATCGCTCGTGACGTTCGACCTCATCCTATTACTTTTGCTTGCCCTCTCGACGTACAAAGGGTGGCGATCAGGAGCGCTTTCAATGTTTCTGGCTGTCGCGATCTTTGTTGCGGCAGGTATTATCGCCTCAGCCTTTGGGCCGGAAGTCGGCAATATGGTACATATTGGCTCAACATGGCTTAGGCCGATCGTTGGATTTCTGCTTGCGTTTATTGTACTGCTCATTATAGGAAGCTGGCTGCGAAGGCTCGTGCGGCCAAAGCATGGCCTCTTTCGTGGTCTGGACGGACTAGTGGGTGCAGTACTTGGTTTTATTCGCGGTGCTGTTATTCTTGGATTACTGCTCGCGCTTTTTAACCTCGTTCACTTACCGCCGGAGTCGACGGTACAGCAATCGCGGCTCTATCCGATACTCATCAAAACCTCAACCTCGTTTATAGCTGTTCTAAAGCCCTACATGCATTTGCCCTCCGAGGGTGGGGGCGTTCCAATTTAATGGTCGTGGCCGAACTAGAACAAGTAAATCTTACTCAATCCGAAGACAAGCGTTTGCTCGAGGAAGCAAAGCTATTTCACGAACGGCTGGTAATTGATTTCTTACGTGGTATTCCAGTCTCGTTTCGTCATGCTGCTCGCGAGCTGGAGTATGATAAGATATTCTTCGCGCACGTCCGCAAAGCCCAGACGGTGTTGGGTAAGCTTGCACTTCAGCAGGAGCTTTTGCCGAAATCAGATCTGCTGGCTATAGATCGCTCTCTTACTGAGACGCGCGAAATGCGGACCTTCCTGATCGCCGGCGATGCGCCCCGATTGGGTGGCCTCGAGGATATTTCCGGCACGCTAAGAAAGCTTGAAATTGCAGGAAGCACGCTCTATATGGAGGAAGGAGCGCGTTTCCTGAGCGCTCTCAAAGCGATGCGATCGTTGCGCGATTTTCTTTCCCGCAGGGCTTCCAGTGCTCCGACACTCTGGAAAGCTGGCGTTCTTCTTTTCGAGGACCGTATTCTGGAGATGCATTTCGACGCAGTGTTCGATGATGCTGGAAAAATAAAAGATTCAGCAAGTGCCGAGCTCAATCGAATACGTCGGGAGATCATTCAGACGTCTGATCTACTTCGTGCTCGCTTAAGCTCGATCTTACGCAAGCTCTCCGAGGATGAGTTTGTCCAGGAAGAGATCATCACGCAGCGCGAAGGCCGATTCGTCGTTCCTGTAAAGGTCGAACACAAGCGACGCGTGCCCGGCTTTATTCATTCGGTCTCACAAACGGGGCAGACCGTATTTGTCGAGCCAAGCGAAACGCTCGAACTCAATAACGAGCTTCGTTCACTGGAATTTGCCGAACAACGGGAGATCGATCGCATTCTTCGCGGTTTGGCGGATCAGGCGCGCGCATCGGTGCCGAAAATTCGGACATCGCTCGACGTTGCAGGTCACTTGGATGCCGTTCATGCGAAAGCTTCCTACGCATTGCAACTCGATTCCAATGAAGCGCAGATCGAGCAACAAGTTGCGAAACGGCCAAGAACGCTATCGCTTATTGCAGCGCGGCACCCGTTGCTCCTGGAGAAGCTCGGACGTGACAGAACCGTACCGCTTACTCTTGAGCTGGAAGAAGATCATCATACGCTGGTTCTCACAGGACCCAATGCCGGTGGTAAAACCGTCTTGCTAAAGACCACCGGATTACTTGCTCTGATGGCACACGCTGGTATCCCAATCCCGGCGTCGCCCGAATGCCGAATTCCAATGATGGACGGTATCTATGTGGAGATCGGTGACGCGCAATCGATCGCTGATGACCTGAGTACCTTCAGCTCACATATCACCTCGCTCGCAGGAATATTGAAAGAGGTTACACGCGAGAGCCTGGTACTCTTAGATGAAATCGGAGGAGGTACCGCGCCGGAAGAAGGCGGTGCGCTGGCCGAAAGTATTCTTGAGCATCTTACCCGCATTGGCACGTTCACGATCGCCACGACGCATTACGGAAGGCTTGCGGCTTACGCCGAGTCCTCACCCGGCGCGGCTAACGGCTCGATGGAATTTGATCGGCAGACCCTTACACCTACCTTCCGATTCCGTATGGGGCTACCGGGTAGCTCCCATGCCTTTGAGATCGCCGAGCGATATGGTTTAAAGTCTGGACTTGTCAATCGTGCTCGCGAACTTCGGGGAGAAGAAGGGGCCCGCATCGAAGACCTGGTTGCATCGCTGGAATCGCTTCAGCAGGACGCACGCCAGCGAAAAGTGGAAGCAGAGCGGGAATTAGGAGCTGCACGAGTCGCGAAAATCGATTTCGAGCGAAAGCGAGACGAGGTAGAAGAAATTCGTCGTAATGCTAAAAAGAAAGCGAGCGAGGAGGCAGAGCAAATCCTCAAACGTGCCAATACGTTTGTTGAACGAGCGGTTCGTGAAGCCAAAGAAGCTGCAACGATAGAAGCGCGACAAAGCCAGATACCCGTAAAGTCTGAGCAGGACCTTAGGGCTCTGCGAGCTTCTCAGGAGCAAGAGCGAAAGAAGATGCTGGCGGAGCTTGCTGCTCCTGAAGCGCCGCTTGTTGCAAGATCAGAACAAGAAGTTTCTGTTGGAGCCAACGTAAAGCTCAAATCAAACCCTTCGCAAGTCGGTAAAGTCGTTTCAGTAAAGGGCAATGATGTTGAGATCGAGATCGGTTCTCTCCGGATGCGCACGAAACGCGACCAACTGGAAGTGGTCAGTGCTGCGGTGGCAAAAGAGCAAAAGAAAGCTGCTTCGAAAAATGTATCGCAAGCGACTCAGTATCTATCGGCTACGCCGGAACGTCGAATAGACTTGCGAGGCCAGTATGGTGATGATGCAGTTATCCAAGTGGATCGTTTCCTGGCCGATGCATTAGCGCATGGTCTCGATCGAGTAGAGATCATTCATGGAATTGGTACCGGGGCCTTAGGCCGTCGTATTAGCCAGCACCTAAAAGGACACCCGGCCGTTGCCACTTTTCGATTCGGTGAGCCGCAAGAGGGCGGAAGCGGAGTTACGATCGTAGAATTAAAATAACCAGTGAGCTTTAAAAATATTTTTATCGCTAACCGCAGTGAGATCGCACGACGAGTGATCCGATCTGCAAAAGAATGTGGGTACAGAACGAGCGTTGCACATTCACCTCACGATCGAACCGCTCTGTTTGTGCGCGAAGCGGATCTAGCTTTTCCGCTCCGAGGTAATGCACCACGCGATTCGTATCTCGATCTTGAACAAGTCTTAGGTTCAGCGATAAGCGCCGGTGCTGATGCAATTCATCCTGGCTATGGCTTCCTAAGCGAGAATGCAGAATTCAGCGCAGCAGTGACAAAAGCTGGAATAAAATTCATCGGTCCCAGCCCGGAGGCTATCGACCTCCTCGGCGATAAGACCAAGGCTCGAACGCTTGCCCGTAAACTGGGCATCCCAACGCCGGAAGGCACGACGACAGCATTGACTAGCGATAAAGAGGCGATAGAAACAGCCCGCTCGGTTGGATATCCGGTTTTGCTGAAAGCTGCGGCTGGCGGTGGCGGCAAAGGAATGCGACGTGTTGACCGAGAAGAAGAGCTTCTCTCCAGCCTCGAACGCGCGAAAGGCGAAGCCAAAAGCGCGTTCGGTGATGATAGGGTGTATGTCGAAAAATATGTGCTTCAGCCGAGGCACATTGAATTTCAGATCCTTTCTGATTCCCACGGTAATGTGGTGCATTTAGGAGAGCGCGAGTGCTCGATCCAACGTCGGCATCAGAAATTAGTGGAAGAGTCACCCTCGGCGATCATGACGGAGGAGCTCCGGCATGAGATGGGCGAAGCAGCCGTTGAGCTCGTAAAACATGCGAAATATGAAGGTGCCGGCACCGTAGAGTTTTTGGTCTCGCAGGACCGCAAATTTTATTTTCTCGAAGTAAATACGCGTTTGCAAGTCGAGCACCCGGTTACCGAGTTTGTCACCGGGATGGACCTCGTTCGTGAGCAATTCCGGATCGCGGAGGGAGAGAAACTGGGGTATGGGCAAAACGATATAACTCGCAACGGCCATGCAATAGAACTTCGAATTCAAGCGGAAGATATCTGGAACGACTTTATGCCGAGCCTGGGTACCGTTTCCTATGTTCGGCATCCCGCCGGAGCGTTTGTCCGAAATGATAGTGCGCTATTCGCAGGCCTCGAAGTTTCTGGGTTCTATGATTCGTTGCTTTCCAAACTTATTGTTTGGGACCGCGACCGATCCGGTGCAATTCTGCGAATGAAACGGGCGCTTGAAGAAATGCGAGTCGTTGGTGTGGCAACGACCATTCCATTTGGGCAATTTGTAATGGAAAATGGCCGATTCGCAAAGGGGGAGTTATCTACGGCATTCATAGAGGAAGAATTTACCGCAGAAATCCGCGCTCGTGAGTTGAAACGCAGGACTGACCACGCATTGCCCTTTTTTATCGCTGCAACAAACGCGCTTGAAGAGAAGGCTTCTAAGTCACGTTTTCTAATGGGCGAAAAGCACTAACGGCATCGGAACAATTAGCGAAAGAACAATATTAAGAAATTGTTCTCGCTTCTATACTGCCGCTTAATGGTTGGTGGCGTATAGGTCCGTTGCAAAATATGGTTGCTAGACAGTGCCCCGTTTGCCTATCCGTCGGGACCCTGAGTGCCTCCCACGTCCGTAATGCGCAGGAGACATTTATGATGGTTCTTGTACCCTTTATACATCCGTTCCGTTGTTCTGCCTGCAATTGGAGAGGAATGATGGGGCGTATGTCCCTCGTGCGTCATTCACGACTCAATGCTGCCCTTAACGTCCTGATGTATTCGGTGCTCGTAGTGGTTGCGATCCAGCTATATGGCGTTATCCACGACAGTTTACATCCGGCCTGATCGATCTATTGTTGGGATAGCGTTGTCACTTTTGCGCCGCGAATTTGTTTTACGGCACGAGCTTGTATGCTCCACTCCATAGATAATGCACGATAAGATTTCCACGCTCGAAGACGCTCGCCGCGTTGCCATTGAATTAGGTCTCCTCGAAGAAGAATTTGATACGATCGTTTCCATTCTCGATGGACGTATTCCCACCTATACCGAACTTGGTATCTTCTCGGTAATGTGGAGCGAGCATTGCTCCTACAAGAACAGTATCTCTGTCATCAAGACACTTCCTCGAAAAGGTGGGCGATTACTTGTGGAAGCCGGGGAAGAGAATGCCGGCTTGATGGATATTGGCGACGGTCTTGCTGTAGCCTTTAAGATCGAATCGCACAATCATCCATCGGCCGTCGAGCCGTACCAGGGAGCTGCAACCGGTGTTGGTGGAATACTTCGCGATATCTTCACTATGGGCGCCCGGCCTATTGCCGCCCTCGATTCGCTTCGCTTTGGCGAACTCGATAGCGATGACGCGAATACCGGCCGCACTAAGTATCTCGTGCGTGGTGTAGTGCATGGTATTGGCGATTACGGAAATTCCTTCGGTGTGCCGACCGTAGCCGGGGAAGTTTATTTCGATAGTTGCTATCAAGGGAATCCGCTGGTAAATGCGATGGCGGTCGGCATTGTGGAGCATGGCAAGACGGTCAGCGCCTCGGCAAGTGGTGTTGGCAACGTGGTGATGATCGTGGGCTCACGTACCGGACGCGATGGAATTCATGGTGCGAGTTTACTTGCAAGCGCCGTTTTTAGCGAAGCCGCGGAATCGCTTAGACCTACGGTACAAGTGGGGGATCCTTTTGCCGAAAAATTATTACTCGAAGCAACGCTCGAAGCGATCGCTGCCGGGGTCGTCGTTGGCATGCAGGATATGGGTGCCGCTGGTATTAGCTGCTCGACTTCTGAGATGAGCTTCAAAGCCGGCACTGGTATGAAGATCGATCTTGACAAAGTGCCGTTACGAGAGGCGAGTATGTCGGCTTACGAGATCATGCTTTCCGAGTCGCAGGAGCGAATGCTCGTCGTCGTAAAACCGGAAGATGTTAAAGCGATTCAAGCTATCTTTACGAAGTGGGACTTGCAGGCAGCGATTATCGGGGAAGTTACGGATACCGGAAGAGTTGTGATCGATTATCATGGTGAACGTGTCGCGGATATTCCGGCAAAAGGTCTTGCGCTGGGCGGTGATATGACGCCGGTCTATCATCGTGCTACCAAGGAGCCAGCATATCTAAAGGAAGTTCATTCCTTCGTTCTTTCCAAGCTGCCGGACGATGATGATCCGGCTGGCACTCTCAAAGAATTATTGGGGTCACCCAATATCGCATCGAAAAAATGGGTCTTCGAGCAGTACGATTCGATGGTTCGCACGAACTCGATGTATCTGACTGGTAGTGATGCTGCTGTGGTGCGTATAAAATCGACCACCAAAGGTTTAGCGATGAAGACGGACTGTAATTCGCGCTACGTTTATCTCGATCCTTATCGTGGTGGTGCCATTGCAGTAGCAGAAACGGCGCGCAACATCGCTTGCACCGGTGCAACTCCGCTAGGAGTTACGAACTGTCTGAACTTTGGTAATCCGTATGATCCGGAGGTTTACTACCAGTTTAAGGAAGCAGTTCGAGGCATGGGCGATGCCTGTAACGCATTCGATACACCGGTGACCGGCGGAAACGTCAGTTTCTACAACGAAAGTCCGGATGGTGCTATCTATCCAACGCCGACGATCGGTATGATCGGTCTTATCGAAGACATCTCGAAGGTTGTTTCCAGCGACTTTAAGAAAGAAAGCGATGCCATCATTCTGCTTTCTGTCGGTGAGTCGAATGATAAATTTGATGGGCTTGGCGGAAGCGAATATTTATTTCAGCAGGCAGGAGTCGTGGCGGGTCATGCTCCAGAGTGTGATCTCGATAAGCAAGCCGCACTTGTTAAAGCTCTCGTGGAATTAGCCGATAGACGGTTATTGAATTCCGCGCATGACGTAAGTGAAGGAGGCATTGCTGTAGCGCTTGCCGAGTGCTGCTTTGCCCAAGGCACTGAAAAGCAGCTTGGAGCGAAGGTTCATTTCCCGTTAGTGGCGAATGGTGCGAACCGCGTCGATACTACGCTCTTTGCGGAACGGCAAGGTGTCGTTGTACTTTCTGCCGATCGATCCAACGTAGATGAAATTTCACTCATCGCTCGTAGCTTTGGCCTCGATGCTCATGTGATCGGTGAAGTGACAGGCGATAGGCTGATCGTTCGGGACCTTATCGACGAGTCGATTGCCGAGCTGTATTCAATCTATACCAGCACCATTCCTGCGCTTTTGGGAGAAGGAGAACCGGTCGAATAAGAAAATCTCATAGTGGAACAGGCCGGGAATATATTCCTGGTCCCTCACGGTTGGGCTGTTTAGATGTTCACTACCCTCCGAGCCAAGGTTTTTGTTGGCTTTTTATTGATTCTATTGCTCCTTGTTGGGCTTGGAGGATATGCTATTTATTCGCTGGCTTCTCTGGCGGATGTAACCAGCGAAGCTCTCGAGCAAAGTGCCGAACAAAATCTCGCCAATACCAGCATGTATGAAAGCCTTGTCCGGCTGGATGAGGCAGAACTTCGTATGCTCGCAGGCGACACGGTGGATGCAGGTCCGGTGCTCGTTTAAGAGCCGGCTCACTTCAACTATGCACTTCAAAACGCATGGCGAGCGGTGGGTACCCAGGATAGCTCCTCTGCACTCCTCAATGATATAGAATCTCGGTGGGATGATTATAAATCGCATCTCGATCTTTTTTACAGCTTAGCACTCCATCATCCTCCCAAAGCTCGCCGGTTTTATGAAGATACGTTAGAGCACGAGATCAGCACGCTTCGTGCACGAAGTCTGACGTTGCAAGAGCTAAACTTTGCAGCATTTCAAACGGCGAAGTTACAGGCGAAGAACAGGGCAAAACAATCGACGCTCGGTGTCATGCTTGTGGCTGCTGTAGCATTGGCAGTGGGGCTAATTGGTAGCTATGCTATTTCCCGGCGTGCGATCCAGCCGTTGCGAGATCTGACCGACAGCGTAAAGGAGCTAAAAGCTGGGCATCTCGATACACACATTCCTATTCATGGTGCTGATGAGATAGCGGACCTGGGATTTGAATTCAATCGAATGACAGAGCGCCTCCGAGCTTTCGAGGAGATGAACGTTAATGAGATCGTTCGCGAGAAGCAGAAGTCCGAAGCGATCATTGAATCGATCGATGATCCGCTGCTTTTATTCGATGCCGAGGGACGATTACTCCATTTGAATAAAGCTGCGGAGGTCATAACAGGCCATAGCCATGAGTCGGCATTGGGACGATCCTTGTCTGATCTCTTCCGCAGCAAAGACGTTCGACGTAATGTTGAACATGCGATCGAGCGTGCCGCGAAAGAACTTGTGCGTCCTGCTGCAACACTCGAAGAGATGATCTCTGCTGCGCCACCGATCGTGTCACTTACATCGGGAGGGCATACACGGCATTTTCGTATCCGGGTTGCACGTATTGTTGCGGGTCAAAATGGCGGTTCTGCAACCCGGGAAATGCCTGTTGCTGGGGTCCTCGTTCTTTTTACAGACATTACTCACTTTAAGGAGCTGGACCAGATGAAATCGGACTTCATTGCGAAGGTCTCGCATGAATTCCGGACACCGCTTACTTCCATGACGATGTCGCTGGACATCCTAGGCGACGAGTTAGTCGGAGCATTGAATCGCGAGCAGCACGATATCATCGATACGTCCAAGGATGATGCTCGCCGTCTTTCGAAGCTCATTCGCGATCTGTTAACACTTTCGCGACTGGAGAGCTCTGCCGATACGAAAGCGACAGAAGAGGTTATCGATGTTCAGCAGGCGACCGAACAGCTCGTTCGCTCGATGCAGCCCATGTATCGAGAGAGGAAGCTGCGGTTGGATGTCGATGGAATGGTAAGCGGACGATTCAAGATCACGCAGGAGCATTACGTAAGCGTACTTTCAAACCTGCTTTCCAATGCGCTGAAGTATACGCCTTCAGGTGGTTCTGTTTCTATCTCAACTAAGTGGAATGAGCAGACGAGTGAACTTTCACTTATCGTTCGAGATACTGGTGTTGGGATCGCGCCCGCAGACCAGGAGAGAATTTTCGAGAAGTTTGTCCAGATCAAGCATCGCGATTCCAGTACACCTGGCTCGGTAGGTCTTGGCTTGGCGATCGTTCGTGAAATTGCCGCGCGCTATGGCGGGCGAGTGGAACTTGAAAGTGCAGTTGGAAAGGGAAGTGCTTTTACCGTTCGTTTTCGTGTTGAGCGCATCCCGGTTTCGGAACCGGCAATTACTATTTCATCGCAGAAAGAAGCATGAAGGGCAGATTACTGATCGTCGATGATGAGCCGCATATCGTCAAAACAATGACGATAGGTCTGAAGGCGCTCGGCTACGAAGTAACCGCGTTCGAGGACGCAGAAACAGCCCTCAAGGAGATCGATAAAGATGTGTTTGGTGAGAAGCAATTTGATGTTGCGTTCATCGATCTCATGATGTTTCCGATGAATGGTATTACTCTGATGCAGGAATTGCATCGGCGTTTGCCAGAACTGACAGTGGTCATCATTACTGCACACGGCACCGTCGACACCGCGGTGACGGCAATGAAGCTCGGCGCGTATGATTATTTGCAGAAGCCGTTCGAACTAAAAGAGCTTGCCGCCTTTGTCGAACGAGTGGTAGCCTCCCATAAACTGCAAGAGGCAACACATCGTACCAACGAGATCCTGACAACAAACACTACCTATCTTGGTGTGCTACGCATGGCCGAGCGAGTGGCTAACTCGCAGTTGACTGTGCTAATAGAAGGCGAGACTGGCACTGGCAAAGAACTCGTTGCCGATTTTATCCACCGTCATAGCGAGCGGGCCGAGAGGCCGATCGTAAAGCTCAACTGTGCTGCTTTAACAGAGGAGTTGATAGAATCCGAGTTGTTCGGTCATGTGAAAGGCGCATTTACCGGGGCACTCAAAGATAGAGAAGGGAGAGTGGAAGCGGCCAATGGAGGAACCCTGTTCCTCGACGAGATCGGCGAAATGTCACCATCGATGCAAGCCAAGCTGCTCCGTTTTTTACAAAGTCATGAGTTTCAACGTGTCGGCGAAAATGAGACGCGCTATGCCGATGTCCGGATTATTGCAGCGACGAATCGCAATTTAGAAGAAGCGATCGAGCGGGGAGAATTTCGGGAAGATCTGTTCTATCGCTTGAGCGGAGTGCGGTTACTCATTCCGCCGCTTCGCCTGCGCCGGGAAGACATTATTCCACTCGCCGAACACTTTATCGCCAGTGCTTCGCAGAATGGTATAGCTCCTAAACTTTCTGAAACCGTTAAAACAGCCTTGCTGGAGTACGATTGGCGCGGCAATGTTCGTGAACTCGAGAATGCTATGCTTCGAGCTACTGTGTTGGCAGGTTCGCGCGCGAGTGTCGAGCGCGCGGATCTTCCCGACCATATCGGTCTTAAATCAGCTTCGTCTTACGACGATTACAAGCCATCATCCAATGGTATGCAACTCAAGTCGCTGGATGAGGTCGAACGGGATTATATCGCGCAGGTTATCAGCAAGACTTCGAGCCTGGAAGAAGCAGCGCGGGTCCTCAAGATTGATAGTGCAACGCTGTGGCGCAAGCGTAAGAAATATTCATTGTGATCCGTTGCAAACTCGGGGTCTACCGTCCGGAGGTCATTTACCAGTTACTCTTAATCGGCCAGAAAATATTCTCCGTAATTCTTTCGGGCAACGGAACCGCGTTCGCCGTCTTAGGCGTTCTTCCCGCGCTTCAAAAATGATATTCCTGAGTAGCTCAGTTGGTTAGAGCATCTGACTGTTAATCAGAGGGTCGTAGGTTCAAGTCCTACCTCAGGAGCCAGCCACAATAAAAAGCCTGCTGTAAGCAGGCTTTTTCGTTTTCTCTACGTTCGGAACACTTTGAGTAGCTGGCCGTATCTTTGCTCCAAAAGATCGCCGATTTATGCTTACCAAACGACCAGCTTTTGAACGCGGCCATTTCGATCACGGATGGCTCGATACCTATCACACCTTTTCCTTTGCGGATTATCACGATGTTCAGCATATGAACTTCCGTACGTTGCGCGTTATCAACGAGGACCGCGTTGCGCCCGGAATGGGATTCGGAATGCATCCACACCGTGATATGGAGATCATTACCTATATTCTTTCGGGTGCTCTGGAGCACAAGGATTCGATGGGTAATGGCGGAGTAATTCGTCCTGGGGATGTACAACGAATGAGCGCCGGTACTGGCGTATTCCACAGCGAGTATAATCCATCAGAGAACGAGGGAGTGCATTTGTTGCAGATATGGATCTTTCCCGAGCGTCATGGATTTCCACCGACGTACGAGCAAAAGCACTTTTCGGAAGCTGAACGAACGAACACGCTTCGGTTAGTCGCCTCGCATGATGGCCGCAACGAGTCTACAACTATCCATCAGGATGCCGACGTATATGCCTCGCTTCTAACGACCGGTTCGGCACTTCAGCATGCATTCGGACTCGGTCGTGGAGGCTACCTGCAAGTAGCAACAGGCGCGCTAACCGTAAACGGCGTGCCGCTTCAGGCGGGCGATAGTGTGGCTATAGAGAACGAACCCGCGATCACGATCACCAATGCATCGAATGATCGGGCAGAATTCCTGCTATTCGACGTAGCGTAGCTTATTGTCGTTTATAAGTATTGCTTAGTGTTCGCACATAGGCAACAACTTCCTTTATTTCGTCGTCGGATAAGTTCGGCTGGGCCGGCATCGTTGGGTAGCCGAACATGCTGCCTCCATAGCGGATGACCTTGAAGATGTGATCGTTAGTCAGCTTATCCATATATGCACCATTGGTATGGTCGCGCGGCTTAGGGTTGAGTGAAGCGGCTGCAGGACCGTCGCCTTTTCCGCTTGAACCGTGGCACGCTGAGCAGCTTGTCGCATAAATAGATTTTCCTTTTGTGATGGCCTCAGCTGTCATCGGGATTGCCATTGTCGAATTAGGTGTAGCGATCGAGGCTACGGATGACTGAGTACTGTCCTGATTGAGCTTTTCATCGCTGCATCCGATCAAAACACAAGCAAGCAATGCGAAGCAAAGAGTGAAGATTTTCATTAGAGGCTTTCCAAGAAAATGGCGGTCGAAAAAGACAATTTGTTAGACGACAAAACGGAATGGAGCCAACATAGAAGCGGCCGGAATCAGTGCCGAATGCTACGAACTTATACCCATAGCTGCTCGTTTTTCGGGCCGCTTCACGAAGTATTAGGATACGTATAGAAATGGGATTACTGTCAAAATTTTCTGGCTCCAATGGTAAGACCTCCCTTACCGAGTCGTCTGTTCTCGAGGCACTTCGCACCGTTAATGACCCCGATCTTCATAGAGATATTGTGAGTCTTGGAATGATTCGCGATGTCAGGATCGAAGGTGGCAACGTAAGTTTTACATTTGAACTGACCACTCCATCGTGTCCCGTCCGGGACACTCTCGAGCGCCAAGCTCAGCAGGCGGTCGAGCTGATCGCCGGTGAAGGTAACGTGAAAGTCAATATGACTGCGAAGATACCCCAGGCTCCGCATAAGCAACAGGGTGAAGTTCTGTCGGGTGTGAAGAATACGATCGCTGTTGCTTCTGGTAAAGGTGGTGTAGGTAAATCGACCGTTGCTGCTAACCTCGCGGTTCAGCTTGCTCGTGATGGTGCCAAAGTTGGCTTGCTCGATGCCGATATTTACGGCCCGAGCATTCCCTTAATGTTCGGTCTCGAGAATGCTAAGCCATCAGCACGCCAGGCAGGGGAGAATAAAGTCAAGATGATTCCGCTCGAAGCCGAAGGCATTAAGATCATGTCGATCGGCTTTCTCGTCGATCCGGATACAGCCGTTGTGTGGCGCGGACCGATGGCATCTGGCGCGCTGAAGCAGTTTATGACGGATGTCGATTGGGGCGAGCTTGATTATCTCATTTTTGATCTGCCCCCAGGTACCGGTGATATTCAACTTACGCTCGTGCAGTCGATCTCTCTTACCGGTGCAGTGATCGTTACGACTCCGCAGGACGTTGCCCTTGCAGATGCTCGCAAGGGTATTCGCATGTTCGAGAAGGTACATGTACCGGTTCTTGGTATCGTCGAGAATATGAGCTACTTCATCTGTTCGCATTGCGGCGAGCGTGAAGAGATCTTCGCTCACGGCGGAGGACGCAAAGCTGCAGATAATTTTGAAGTTCCATTCCTTGGTGAGCTACCGCTCGTGACAGCCGTTCGAGTTGGAGGAGATACCGGACATCCGATCGTTTCGAGCGAGCCGAATTCTCCGGCGGCAAAAGCATTTGAAACTATTGCTTGTGAAATGGCTCGGCAAATTTCCATTCTTGCCTATTCGCCACAGCACGCACCGGTTCAGATCGAACTTTAAGCCACCATGGAAGTCGAAGCCGTCATAAAGGCGGAAGTTACAGTGAATGGCGGGGATATCGAGATCCGCGTTCGCAGGGCGCTGGAGCATGTGCGGCCATACCTCTTGGTAGATGGCGGTAGTGTTGAGCTGGTCCGTATCGATTATGAGGCAATGGTGGCCGAAGTGTGTTTCATGGGGGCCTGCCGAACCTGCTCCATGCTCCCAATGACCCTTCGGGCCGGGGTAGAACGGGCAATTCTTCACGAAGCTCCGGAACTTCGGCGGGTCGAGGCCGTATCTCGTCCAGAAATAGAGCAGCTTTTCGAATTGAAGAAGCTCTGATTCTTCTCAATTTTTCAGCTTTTTACGTAAGCCTTTTTTCGATTTCGTGTGTTATACATGAGCCGAAAGTCATCTATGCCAACTATGTTAGTCGATCTTGCTTCTGAACTCTGGCCGGTCACTCTCTCGAATGTCGACATGCCTGAGATCGGATTTGCCGAGGACGTTGATGTCCTACAGGACCTCGTTTCGCGTGTTATTCTCTACAATGATAACGTGCATACGTTTGACGAGGTAATTTCCCAGGTTTGTAAAGCTGTTGGATGCTCCGAAGATCATGCCGCGAGCGTTGCATGGGAAGTTCATACTCGCGGACAGTCGCTCGTTTTCGAGGGTGATATGTTCGAGTGCCTGAAGGTCAGTTCAGTACTCGAAGAGATCGCGTTGCACACGCAGGTTTTGACCTAATTAAACAAGATTTGTGTTTAAGTAAGAGCAGCTCTTTGGCTGCTCTTTTTGTTTTTGAATTCGGACTGTCAAAGGATAAAAATCCAATGAGTTTTTATTCGCAAAAAGATAAGCCTTTTGCCTATTTCGCGACTGCTATTTTCGCTAGTGAATTACCTAGCTTAATAAAATAAGATCCCGCAGGGAGCGGGGGCAGCAATACTGTGCTTTCTTTTGCAGGGATTAAGAGCGAATTAATTCGAATACCGATGAGCGAATAAACTTCCAATGACCTATCCTGATCGGATTTATTAAAGGAGCATGAGACTGAACCGCACGAAGGAGCAATCACCAAATTCTGTGGCTGAGGTGGGGCTTGAACCATCGCGGGTTCATTTGATAAAGTGGTAGGCAGGAAAATTCCTGAGAGTTTAACAGATGACGCAGTGAAATCCGAATAACGAGTTTCAAAGTAATCTGGGGATGCATAGACATACGTCACATGTACTTCTTGATATGACGCTTCGATATGATGCTGAGACATTGAAGAATCGGACATGAAGATCGAAGTGTCATTGAACGCGAGCGAAGAAATATTAAAATTCCAAGTTCTGACATTTTCTATATCACCGGTGCTATCATGTTGGTAGCAATTTAAGGAGAGTATCGAATCAGTCCCTGGAGCAAAGGCAATAAGAATTGATACTGTATCGAACCATTTATAGGAAAAACGAAGAGTGTCCTGTTTTAAAGAATAATGGAATCCTCCTGCGTGCTGGGAAGCCCAGGAAGTATCTAAACTAAAATTAAAATCTAAAGATGAAGAAAAATATCCATAATCTGTATCTCGAAAGGTTAGGCTTTTTTGGAAGGCATCAACAGCATATTGATGCGTAATTCCTGTACCGTGAATGCTTATCATAAACGGCATCTTCCACGGACACTTTCCGCTATCCGCCGAAGAAGCGAGTGCGTTACCCGCAAGGAAGCTTAGAAGAACTGCAACTAGAATCTTCATGCCGGTCTAACGGAGCAAATTTGTGAGCCGTTCGAAAGAGATTGAAAACTGACCCAGCCCATCGAAAGCCTCCATTATAAGGTCACACGTTTGAACATTCCCCGTGCATTGTTGTTTTTCCCTGCCACATGACTTCCAAAGAGATCCGACAAAGCTTTCTTGATTTTTTCCGTGAGCGCGGGCATGAGATCGTGCCGAGCGCGCCAGTGATTCCGCATGGGGATAAAACGCTGCTCTTTACCAATGCGGGTATGAACCAGTTCAAGGACGTCTTCCTTGGCGAAGGCTCCCGTTCCTATAGCCGAGCGGCGGATACGCAAAAAGTCATTCGCGTCTCCGGTAAGCATAACGATCTCGAAGAGGTAGGGCATGATACCTATCATCATACTTTCTTCGAAATGCTCGGTAACTGGTCGTTCGGGGACTATTATAAGAAGGAAGCGATCGGATGGGCATGGGAGCTACTCACCAAAGTGTGGGGGCTTGATAAATCGCGGCTTTATGCTACCGTCTACGAGACGGACGATGAAGCATTTGAGCTCTGGAAGGATGTAACCGATATTGACCCCACCCATATTCTTCGCTTTGGTGCAAAGGATAATTTCTGGGAAATGGGAGAGACCGGTCCGTGCGGACCGTGCTCGGAGATCCACTACGATCACACTCCTGATAAAAGCGGTGGCAAGCTCGTCAATGCCGGAGTGCCGGAGGTGATCGAGATCTGGAATCTCGTCTTTATCCAGTATAATCGTAACCCTGATGGCTCACTCGAAGAACTGCCGATGAAGCATGTCGATACCGGCATGGGCTTCGAGCGCATCTGCGCAGTATTGCAGGGCAAGAAATCGAATTATGATACGGATGTTTTTCAACCCTACTTCTCTGCGATAAGCCGCATTGGTCCCAAACTCTCCTACGGCGGAGCGCCAGACGTTGACATTGCGATGCGCGTGGTTGCGGACCATGTTCGCACGCTGACTGCCGCAATCGCTGATGGTGCCTTGCCCGGCAATGAAGGTCGTGGTTATGTATTGCGTCGCTTGTTACGCCGCGCGTGCCGATACGGACGCAATCTTGGATTTAAAGAGCCTTTCTTATATCAATTGGCCGGCACGGTTGCCGAGCAGATGGGAAGCATTTTCCCGGAAATGAAAGATCGGCTCGAGTTAGTACAGAAAGTTATTCGTGCCGAAGAAGAAAGCTTTAATGTCACGCTCGATCGTGGGCTTGCGCTTTTCGAAGAGATCGCTAAGATCGCGGAGGATTCTGAATCGCCTTCGATCGCCGGAGAAGATGCGTTCAAGCTGTATGATACGTTCGGCTTCCCGATCGATCTTACTCAAGTGCTCGCTCGCGAGCGCGGCCTAACGGTAGATATGCCGCGTTTCGAAGAGCTTTTGCAGGAGCAGAAAGACCGCTCGTTGCTAGTGCATGCTTCGAAAAAGCAGGTGATCACTGCCGTGACCGAGCTTGCCGATGTCGAATCGCTCTTTACAGGCTACGATGTCTTCGAAGATACCGGCAGAACACTGGTCGTTGAAGGAAACACGGTGATCTTAAATCGCACACCATTCTATGCGGAGTCGGGTGGTCAGATATCCGATACTGGTGTATTAGTGATCGAAGGCAATCCACATCGTGTAAAGGATGTGCGGAAAGCCGGCTCTGCGATCGCGCATATTCTGGAAGAGGAGACGATCGATGCACCGCAGAATGCTGTCGCTCATGCTTCGATCGACCGATCTCGCCGCATCGATATCATGCGGAATCACTCCGCTACGCACCTGATGCACTCGGCATTACGAAAAGTGCTGGGCGAACATGTGCATCAGGCTGGCTCGCTGGTTACGCCGGATCATTTGCGCTTCGATTTTAGTCATTATCAAAAGGTCACTCCCGAAGAGCTTCGAGAGATCGAAGCGATCGTGAATGAAAAGATACGTGAATCTATTCGACTCATTCACCATCGAAACATTCCGTTCGAAGAGGCGAAAAAGATGGGTGCGCTCATGTTTTTTGGTGACAAGTACGGAGCGCGCGTGAACGTCGTCGATTTTGGTTCGTTCTCCCGCGAGTTCTGCGGCGGTACGCACGTTGCCAATACGGCCGAGATAGGGTTATTCAAATTCACGAGCGAATCGAGTATTGCGAGCGGTGTGCGACGTATCGAGGCGGTGACTGGCCGTGGTATCGAACACTGGTTGCAGGAACAGGAGAAGAAACACTCCGACCTCAGCCGGGAGCACGAGGCACTCCTCGCCGAAAAGCAAAAGCTCGAGAAGGAGCTGACAAAATTGCGGCTGGAAGCTCGTCGGGAAGAAATGCGGCGTCTTGCAGACGCGGCCCACCCGCTCGATGGCACAACGGTCCGCTTTATTTCTTCAGAGATACTGGTCCGTGATTCTGGCGAACTTCAGTCGCTCGGGGAAATGCTTCGTGAAGAACTGAAGCAGGGAGCGGTTGCTATTCTTGGCGCGAAGCTTGCGGAAGACAAAGTATCGCTGGTTTCGATGGTCTCGGACGACCTTGTAAAAGAGAAGAAGTTAAAGGCGGGCGAGCTCATCGGAAAGATTGCGGAAATAGTTGGTGGCCGTGGTGGCGGCCGACCACAATTAGCACAAGCTGGCGGGCGCTACCCAGACCGATTGCGCGAAGCGCTCACGAATGCAGAGTCACTTGTGCGTGATAGTTTAAAGTAAACTTCTTGGCTTGTCATCGGCTGAAGGAGTCTGGAGTTATATCGTTGCTGAAGCTACTAAAAAATCTTTCGTTTCGTGATTGGTGTACGGCGGCATCGCCAATGGCGATTTTGCTGGCGCTCTTTGTGCTTTCTTGTGGGGCACGTAAGGCGGGTGAACCCGCAATGGCGACCGAGCGGCATTCGACCTCCTTCGAGCACTATGTCGATACTTCTGCGTATCCGATGCATCCTACCTTTAAGGGATGGTCAGGCGATACCGCAAAAGCTCTGAACAACCTCCGCCAGCAGATTGACGATATTCTTGGCGATAATGGACGTGGTGTAACCTCGGCAAAGATCATTTTCTTCGAGCCGAATAATACTGTCCATGATATTTTTTCGCTTAATCCTGATGCGAGCGTCTTGCCTGCTTCTGTCGAGAAGCTATTCACTTCGTCCTCGACCATTTGGGCGTTAGGTTCGAAATATGCGTTTACAACGAAGCTCGACCTTGCTCCTGGAGCGCGTATCGACGGCAATACGATTTTCGGGAATGTCTATCTTCGACCGAGTGGCGATCCAACGCTTCGCTCGAGCGACCTGGACTTGTTAGCGAATCAATTGCGCTCGAAGGGTATCACACGAATTCAGGGGGACATTATTAGCGATCTCGATGGCGAAAATCCGTTGAGCCCGGAAGCGAAAGAGTATATGGCCGAGCATGGCTCCTGGGATATGTCTGTGCATGATTCGGTCCAATCCGACAATGGGGCGCTTGCGAGCGCAGACACGACCTCCAGCGATGATGAGGATGAAGACGAGAATGAAGCCGGCGCTCTTTCAACATTTCCAAATTTTTCCCTCGACCGTAATATCGTTACGGTAACCGTTGCCGGAGGATATAGTAAGGGTTCACCGGTTAGCGTCCGGGTTTTTCCGCCGATCGCATCGGTCGTTGTTATCAATCACGGTACATCGAGCGCACCATCAAGCGTACGCGTCAGAACGGTTGGTCGAGGACGGCACAGACGAACCGTTCGTTCGATCAGCCGAGGAACGATGACGCTGCACGTTAATTCTGATGGCGGACCGATGGACCCCGAACAAACGATCACCGTGGTGGGTCAAATACCGGCGCGTCAACAACGTACCTATCAGTTTGCCATTCATAACGTCCCGATGGCGATGGCGGCAGTGATGAAATGGCGTTTGCAGCAGGATGGGGTTTCGGTAAGCGGTCAACCTCGCGTTGAACGTGCGTCAACGAGTAATGGGGAAACGGTCGCTCAAAAGACCACAAGCCTTATCGACTTGCTCAGCTATATGAACAAGCGCAGTGATAATTATCTTGCTGAGAGCATGTTCCGCAAGCTTTCCACTATTGCGCAGGTTGCTGCAACCGCTCCGGATGAGCGTGCCCGTAAGCTAATGCGCTCCTGGCTCCAAGTCTGTAACGTAGATGGCACCTCTTGCACATTTATCGACGGCTCCGGACTATCGAAATCTAACCGGACTAATGCGAACACGGTCGTCAACCTTCTGGCTGCGATCAGGCAGCAGGGAATGTTCGAGTTGTTTACCCATACGCTTTCGGTCGCTGGTTATGATGGCACGCTCCGTCATCGTATGATCGGTACGCCGGCACAATACAACGCACACGGTAAGACCGGTACTCTTAATGGAGTGACGGCATTGGCTGGCTATGTAGTAACCGGCGACGGTCAACTCGCCGCTTATTTTATGACCATGCAACACTTTCGAGGTGGTCCGTGGGCGTACAAACGGGAGCAGGATAAAGTGGTCGAGGCGCTTGCCGGATTTAAGTATTCCGATTATCAGAGCGCTGCTACGATGCCCACCTTTGGTGACACTGGCCTCAATGCTGCTGAGCGGTAGTCATTGTTACTTTTACTAGTAGTGAGTGTTGTGTTCTCATAATATGAGGAAGATTCTTCTTGCGTTTATATTCTCCCTTTTCCCCTTATCCTTAGCGGTTGCTGGTCCTATATTCCCCACGCGCGGATTTTTACTCCATCCAAAGTGGTCGGCGCCTACAGATACGACAGCGGTCTTCGATCATGGCGGCTATTGGGCGCAGGTACAACGCGGCTTCGACAGCGATAGCGACCGATGGGGCTGGTCTGTTATGATGGGAGCGATGTGGGAATTTGCAAGATGGAGCGGCAACAAGTCGCTTATCGGATTTACGGGCATGGAGTTGCTCGCGAATACACACAACGACATCTCATTTAAGCCGAAGGGAGCGGATTGGGAAGAGGGCCTTATCTATGCCGTACACGAAAGCGATCGATTCGATTGGCAGCTCGGTACGATATATCGCTGCCGGCACGATCTCGATAATATCGATCCTCGTGGTTATAGCGATATCGGTCAGCAGCGTACACTTATTTATTGCTCTCTATCGGGCAAGACGATCTGGAGAAGTGAAAAGCTCTTTGGTCTGCATATTCCCACAACCGCGTGGCTGCATACCGATGCGTATCTCATTCGAGAAGATTATCGCATTCCCGAATCGGATGTTGGCATCGGTACGGAATTCAACCATTTGGCGTGGTCGTTTGGCGAGGCATTTCAATCGAAGTTTGCAGAGTGGGCGAATAGCTCAATCTATCTGATGGTTTACACGGACTTCAGTGCATTCAGCCACAACACCGGCTTTTTCAATCGATTTATCGATGTTGCACAGACGACCTATGACGGGCATTATGAGTTCGGATATGAATTTCATGGACGTGCCGGGCGACTGCAACTTTATGCTGGTTGGGAAGATTGGCAGGACGACGGCCAAACACCAATACCTCGCAACGCTGATTTTGCGTTGCTTGGACTACGTGTTACGGGAAGCGATCTTGTGTCGTTCTAATTGCGCCTCCAGCTTCTTTATCCTGTTCTTATGACAAAGTGCGCTCTACTTCTCTTGCCGCTGCTCGTGGCTTGCGCGCCGACTCGTTTCGTAGAGCCGGTGCCGAAAGAACACATTAATGTGACTGTTGCACTCGGCGGGCCATTATTCGATTTTGCGAACACGACGATTCCCATGCCGCTTTCGTCTGTCGCTGCAGGGTATGGATTGACCGATCAAACCACACTTTTTGCTGGGCTTCACACGACGGCTTTGTTATTCAAAGATCTTCAGCTCGATCTGGGTGGGCTGAAGGAAGTGCTGAGGCAAGATCATCTGGCACCAGGAATGTCTATATCGCCAGTTGCAAACGTCTTTCTTGCAATGCGGGACGGTAGCTTTCGTGTATGGCCCGAGGTGGATGTGAACGCATACTGGCACTATGGCAAGAGTGGCAACATGATCTACCTGACGAGTGGCAATTGGTTCGAGCTTTCTTCCACACGAGCGGATGGTGAACCGCAGCAAGACCATTGGATAGCAAACGTTGGTCTCGGGCACCGATTCGAAGGTGCGAATTGGGAGTATACGACTGAGTTAAAATATCTGGCACTAGGTATCGCAAATACTCCAAATGCTGTAGGTTATCATGGCATCGGTGGCAACGGTACGTTTGGGATCTATCTCGCATTTACTCGAAAATTCTGATCATGCGCATAAGTTTAATTTTTGTATTAGTTGCTCTCTCGGGATGCATGAATCTCGATGCGAATTTGCTCGATCCCGGCGATAAGATCACATCGTATCAAATGGCTGCTTATACCGGGGATGTCGATTTCCATCTCGATTCCTCTTACGCATTACCAATGACTGACGTCCATGTCTTCACACTGCAAAGTCAGGGAGTCGGAGAGACGTCTCCGACAACGATCTACGCCGCATACTTAGGCGATACATCCCGAATCTCGAAGGACACGGTGATCGTCTATTGTCATGGCCATCATCATATGGATTTTTATTATCCTCGTGCACAGCTTCTTGCGAACGTCGGTGGTAAAGAACGTTATGGAGTAATGATGTTGGATTATAGAGGCTTCGGGCTCTCATCAGGTACGCCGACTGAAGAAGGCCTCTATGCTGATGTCGATGCAGCGGTATCGTGGCTAAAGTCACGCGGTTTAACGGGTGATCGTTTTGTGCTCTATGGATTTAGCCTCGGTTGTGCTCCTGCTACCTATACGGCCGCGAATCCGCGCACACTTCGGGCCCAGAAGCTTATACTGGAGTCGCCCTTTGCTTCGACGACCTCTATCACGGATGATGCAACGCATTTGAATCTGCCGGCTTCGGCAGTTACCACTCTTAAGCTCGATAATGCGCAACAGATCAAGTCCGTTACCCAGCCATTCTTTTGGATGCACGGTATCGACGATTCCTTCCTAAATATCAACACAAATGGGGAAGTCGTGTATAGAAATTATCATGGATCGTATAAGGAGGCGCACAGAATTCCGGGAGCTGATCATTCCACTGTGCCTCAAACCTGGGGATTTCAGAATTATTCAACCGCACTTCTTCAGTTTATTACGCGCTAATAGCATAATAGTGGTTTAGCGGAATAGACTTTGCTGATAACAAACCAAATGAAAATACTTGCAATTGTTGGAAGTTTGCGAAAGGCGTCTTATAATCGGATGGCACTTAATACGGCAATGGAAGTGGCGCCCGAGGGATTAGAGATCAGCGTTGCTGAGATCGGGGATTTACCGCCGTATAATCAAGATGTGCAGGATGCGGGCGATCCTCCGTCAGTTGTTCGCTTGAAGGAAGAAATTAGAAGCGCCGATGGTATTCTTTTCCTGACGCCGGAATATAATTATTCGATGCCAGGCGTGCTAAAGAATGCGATCGACTGGGCATCGCGTCCGCCGAAAGAGAATGCCTTCAATGACAAACCATGTGGTATTATAAGTGCTTCAACGGGGCTTTTAGGGGGAGCGCGCGTCCAATATCATCTTCGTCAAACGTGTGTCTTTGTTAATATGCATCCGATGAATAAGCCCGAAGTAATGATAAGTAAGGCTACGGAGAAGTTCGATGCCAAGGGTAAGTTGACAGACGAAGCGACTCGAAAGATCTTGTCCACCTTTATGCAGTCACTTAAAGAATGGGTTGAGAGAATAAAGCGCTAATACGATGGCTTCAAAGCTTATTGATCTAAGTCATACCGTAGAAGCGGGAATGATCACCTACAAGGGATTGCCCGCACCGATCATCTGTGATTTCTTGAGTCGAGAAGCCTCTCGAGCCATATATGCGAAAGGTACAGAATTTAATATTGGCAAGATCGAGATGGTAGCTAATACTGGAACGTATGTAGATAGCCCATTTCATCGTTTTGCTGACGGTAAAGATCTGTCGGAATTGCCGCTGGAGTTGCTGGCAGATGTGGAAGGTGTTATTGTCCATCATGTTGCAGCTTCGCGGGCTATACATGCAGAGATCTTTTCAGGCGTTGATTTAAAGGGCAAGGCAGTTCTGATACATACAGGTTGGGCTCGGTACTGGCGGACCGATCAGTATTTTGAAGGACATCCCTTTCTGACGAAGGAAGCTGCAGCGTATCTTGTCCAACATGGCGCTGCTATCGTTGGCATTGATTCCTACAACATCGACGATACTGCTGATTGGACTCGTCCCGCTCATACGCAGCTTCTCGGCGCAAATATCCCTATCGTTGAACATATGTGTGCGTTGGACGAATTGCCCGACGCCAGCTTCCGATTTTTCGCAGTGCCCGTCAAAGTTAAATCGTTTGGAACATTCCCGGTGCGTGCTTTCGCAGCGGTCATATTTTCGGACTAATGAAAGCCAAACTTAGTACGAATATTAACTTCCCGACCGAGGATGCCGATCGCGCAGCCGAGTTTTATCACCGGATAATGGGTATGGGCGGGTTTGAACAAAATTCGGAGTGGACAAAGGTCAGCGATGGGAATATCACGCTCTATTTCGATCGCGATACTTCTACTGCCGGCCCCATATTCGAATTTATCGTTTCGAATCTGGAAGAGGCTAGAAAGGAATTGATTGCGGCTGGCTGTACGGTCGTGCGATGGGATGGACCTGGTAAGCCAAATTATATTCGCGATCCGTTCGGTTTTTTATTTAACCTGTGGGAAGATCCAAACGCATTCAATGAGCATTGAACGAAAGAACTATCTGAGCGGCAGTAAGTGGGAGCCGATCGTTGGCTATGCTCGTGCGGTCCGTATCGGAAACGCCATTTACGTGTCCGGCTCCACCGCGACGGATGAGAGTGGGGAGATCGTAGGTATTGGTGATCCTTATATTCAAGCAAAACGGTGTATTCACAATATCGAGCTTGCATTGAAGGCGCTCGGTGGTGACCTGCAAAATGTTGTACGCACTCGAATTTATGTGACTGATATCGAGAGGCATTGGCACGAGATCGGTCGGGCGCATAGAGAATATTTCAGAGATATTGAACCGGCTACTACGATGGTCGAAGTTCCGCGGTTGATCGATCCGCGAATGCTGGTAGAGATAGAAGCAGAGGCTTGTAGTGAAATTTAACGCTATGATCCTGATACATAGCAAACATTTTTTACGGTTCAAATTTTTCCGTAAAGAAGGAATTCTTGCTCTGTTCCATTAAAAGTGTTCTTCTCTCGTTTATGTAGGATTCAGAATAATTGCCCAAATCGTACTCTTTATCGGGATATATTATACCGTCCCTTTTAATACCACTCTATGGTGCTGAACTTGCTAACTTCCAGGGCCAAAGACTTTTACTCGTAAGCCGTCAATTTCAATTCAATGTTTGGGAGCATTGAATTAGGTTATCGGGCAGGATTGGGGAGGCATCCTGCACGGTCCGTCAAATAATCTACCTGCCGCCTTTGCGGCAGGGGACTGCTTTTCTCTTCCCGAGTAAGTCAGCATTTCTCGCATCACACAACTCTAAATTCTCATGCACATGATTACCACATGCATGCGAGCCGGGCGCAACCTGCGCACACTCGCTATAGTCATTATCATGGCTGCGGTTGGACTCATCACGAGCGCCTCGGCCCAGTCCTTACGAACCGTCTCGTATCAAGGACAATTAAAGAATGGATCGACGCCAATGAATGGCACGGTCCTTTTAACGATCTCGTATTATCACGTCGGCGCGAATACGCCACTCGCCACCGAGACCTTTCCAGAAGTCCCGGTGACCGATGGGGTATTTGGTATTCTGCTCGGTTCTCGTCTTGGTGGATTTCCCGAGACCTTTGACTTTTCACAGCCAATCGAGATCGGCGTGAGTGTTAACAACGCCACAGAATTACCGCGGACGTTACTCACCGCCGTACCATACGCTCTTGCGGCCCATACACTCGACGGAATTCCCGTGAGTGCAACGCCGCAGAACGATCGCATTTTCCCGATTCCGCTCGATGCGAACGGACATATCAGCTCCACGCTATTACCTCCGACCGCAACGACGTCGATCAATGGGATCCCGGCAGTTAATAACGACCTTCATTTGTCGGCCGGCCAGAATGTAACACTGACCCCGGACTATACCAACAATCAGTTGGTCATTTCGACCGCTCTCGGTTCTGTCACATCGGTAACGGTAGGAGCAGGACTCATTGGTGGTGGCAACAACGGCGCTGTTTCAGTCGGGCTCGATGTCGGTCAAATCCCGGGCTATTGGCTTAGCCCAGCCAGCATCACGGGTCGTCAACTGAACAGGGCCATCGCTGGGCCAGGACTTATCATGGACGTCAATGGTAATCTTGGTCTTTCGGTCGATCCTGCAAACTTCACCGTAGTCAGCGATGTGTTACATCTGCGTCAGGACGTTCCGGTGATCGGTACGACCGGTACTTTTGGAATGTTAACTGCAACCGATGATGTCGTTCTTGGAAGCGGTGAGGGCAATGCTGTTACAGTTAACGCCCGACTCGATGTGAACGATATTATCAATGTCGGTCACAATAAGATACTTAACGTTGCTACTCCAACCGATTGGGCAGACGCCGTTAATAAGGCGTACGTCGATTCGGTTCGTTCATGGCTGGCTCCTGGTCAAATATTTGTCGGTAACGTGGCCAATTTGGCTCAGGGAAGAGATATGATCGGCGACGCGAGGATCAACGAACACGGAGAAGTTTCTGTAGTAGGATTGCAGGGAAATATCGTTGCCGGAATTACCCCGCAGAATGGTGATTTTCTGCAGTTCGAAGCAGGAGAAGGAAGTGCCTGGGTTCCAAAACCCTTAATGCTTCCGGCTGGTCACATCTTTATTGGCGACGAAGGTGGTGTTGCACGACCAATGTCGATCAGCGGCGATGCGACCGTAGATTATAACGGTGAAGTAACAATTCATCGCGCTCAGGATTTCACGGGCAATTTAGAGGGTGATGTTACCGGAACGCAGTCAGCAACATTAGTGACTGCCCTTCGCGGTACACCCATCGAAGCTGCGGAGCTCAGTAACGGAGATTTCCTTCGCTACGACGTTGAAATGAATGCCTGGGTACCAACATCCGTATCGTTCGGACAAGTTAACTCGATCTCGGGAGGCCCCGGTATCCATGTTAATTCCAGCGATGCTCAGAATCCGGTCGTGTCAGTCATTCCACCATCCCAAATGGGTATGACAGGTTCAGTATCGCTTAGCAACGGGTCGTCGGAGCCGGTAGAACAAGTTCAGGCAACCGTTTACAACTCCTCCGTAACTTCAAACAGCATTATTATGCTGACCGTAGTGCTGGATGGACATAGTGTCGCTACCGATCACTATGTACCGTATATCACTGGCATTACCGAAGGTTCGTTTGATATCCACTTGCATGAGGCAAGTGCAAATCTTCCAGGAGGAAGAGGTGCAACGATCCAATATATAATCTTCAACTAAGGCTATAGCCTTTATGCAAGATTACCAGCAGTTTTAAACAACCGCGAGAGAGAGTTCACGGAGGGCTCGGCAATTGGCCGGGCCTTTCCGTTTTAGTAGGAACGCCTTAACCCTACTTATTGCGTTTCCTATACTTCACTTTAAAGCAACATCATGAGCAATGTTCGCGGTCTTTCCCTCATTCTAGTACTAAGCGTTGTTATTTCTTCCTGTGGTCGAAAAGCTGGTATTCAGCACACGCTGAGAGATGGGAAAGGCGGCAAAAAATTAGGTGGTACGTTTCACTTCAACGAGACGGCGGACATCCGCTCACTCGATCCCGTCCAGATGAACGATCAGTCGTCGGTGCAGGTGGGGGAAAATGTTTATGATCGGCTGCTCGAGTTCGATCTCAATCTTAATCTTATTCCCGGCCTCTCTTCACTTCCCGAAATTTCAAAAGATGGTTTGACTTATACCTATCATCTTCGGACGGATGCCTATTTCCATGATGATCCTTGCTTTCCCGTAGGGAAGGGACGAAAGTTCGTTGCTTCCGATGTGATCTACTGCTTCACGCGTGCGCTCGATAAGACCACAAATACCGGGGCCGAGCCGTACTTCAAGTACATCAAGGGAGGATCCGCATACTATGAGAGCAATAAACTACCTCCTGGTGGGATTCCGGGCTTACAGGCCCCGAATGATTCGACCGTTGTGATCACGCTCGAGAAGCCGTTTTCGCCATTCCTGTTTTATCCAGCGGTTGGCTTTGCCTTCATCTATCCGCATGAAGCGGTCGAACACTATGGTCGTGATTTCGTCTTCCACCCGGTCGGTACGGGTGCTTTTAAGTTCGTTGATTATAAGCAAGCTCAATATTGCCGGTTGGTTCGCAACGAGCATTATTGGAAATTCGACTCGGCGGGAAATCGCTTGCCCTATATCGATACATTTATGGTCAGCTTTATTCCCGATAATAAAGTAGAGCTCGAACAATTTCAAGCAAAGAAGCTTGATCATGTTTATCGTATCCCGAACGAGTTCTTTCAGGATATGGTCGATAAGAATAAGGAGTTGAAAGGGAAGTGGAAAAAATACAATCTACTGCATGTGCCAGCATTAGCGGTGCAGTTCTACGGATTCAATGTTCAGGATCCTGTTGTCAGTAATCGCCATCTACGGCGTGCGATCGCGTTTGCGGTCGATCGAGATAAGATCATTCGGTATATTCTAAAAGGGCAAGCTGCAGGACCAGGTGTGCATGGCATTGTTCCTTCTTCAATGCCGGGTTATCCCATCGATCGCGTGCATGGGTTTACATTCAATCCGGATAGTGCACTCGTCGAGCTCGCATTAGCGAAGAAGGAATTAGGCGTCGAGGCGATACCCGATCTCACGCTTTATCTTAATGCAGGCGGGGGACGCAATACAGAAGTGGCGGAAGCGATACAATCGCAGATCAAAGAAAACCTCGGCATCAACGTACATCTGCAGCTACTCGAATTTTCGCAATTGACGCCGCGCATCGATGATGGTAAAGCACCATTCTTTCGATTAGGATGGATCGCTGATTATCCGAATCCAGAGAATTTTTTAAATCTTCTTTACGGTAAGAATATCCCGCCATCCGGACCGAGTACGATCAATTCGACCCGTTATAGAAATCCTGAGTTCGATAAGCGGTTCGAAGCGGCTATTGCTGAAGTCGATCGTTCGAAAATAAACGAGCTGTTCGCTGAAGCAGAGAATATCGCTATTCAAGATGCGCCGTATCTCGTTCTTTATTATGATGAGGACTATCATCTTCTGCAACCGAACGTTCGGGATTTCCCTGGTAATGCGATGTTTCAGCTCGATATGAAGTATTGCTGGTTCTCTGAATAAGAGCGCAAATCATTCGATCGAAAGGATTTTCCAGCTATAAGCCCTATTAAAGGATGAGGTTGATATTTTAGCAAAGATATACGGCGCGCTCTTTGCTGGAGACAACCCTGCATGAGATCCGCCGTCCATATCAAAGGGCATCCGCTTCACCCGTTGCTCATTCCATTTCCGATCGCATTTTTCACCGGTGCGCTCGTGTCCGATATTGTTGCTCAAGTAGTAAAAGATGCTGGTTGGGCAGTGATCGCTATTTGGCTTAGTATCGCCGGTATCGTAATGGCACTCATCGCGGCCGTGCCCGGCCTTATCGATTACTTCAAAACCGTCCCTCCTAATAGCACAGGAAAGAGTCGAGCGACGAAACACATGCTTTTAAATATTACTGTTGTCATCCTCTTCGTTGTTGCCAATTTTACCAGAATGCCGCAGACGATGATGCCAATGATCTCAACATTAGCGATCGAGTTGGTCGCATTCCTTCTGCTTTGTTCTGCCGGCTGGATGGGAGGTACTCTTACATACCGAAATCAGATCGGTGTCGATCACCGCTATGCGGACGCGGGGAAGTGGCAGGTGCAGAATGTTTCTGGGACTGGAGAAATAGAAGTTGGAAAAACGAATGATCTCCAAGCGAATCAAATGAAATTGGTAATCGCTAATGGTAAGCGAGTAGTGCTAGGCCGTAAAGAAGGCCTGGAGGCAAACAGTTACGTTGCATTCGACGATCGCTGTTCGCATCGTGGTGGCTCGCTTGCTGATGGAGCGATGATCTGTGGTACCGTGCAATGCCCTTGGCATGGATCGCAGTTCGATTGCGCGACAGGCGAAGTAAAAGCCGGACCAGCAAAAGAAAAGATCGCAACGTATCCTGTGACTATCACGGAAGACAGGATTTATATCCGCCTGTAAACTCCTGCAGAACGGAACGGACTGGAATTTTTTACATGTTGCGTCGCCATATTTAATTCGACCTACAAATGGCCGATCCATTTTTATAGAGTATATGAAATATCCCGCCCTAAAGCTGTCTTCGATTATCATTATTGCTTTTGCAGTAGCAAGCTGCGGCCATACCAATAAGCTGGCAGAGCATAATATTCGGGCTCAAACGGTGAACGTTCATGCTATCGGTGGAATAAGCGGTACAGCCGAAGCCAATATTCCAGCCGATTCAAGCCACCATCGATCCGCTGACCTTGCCTCCACGCTTGGAAGCAGTGTTATATCGAATGAAACGGCGCAAAAACTAAATCGAGCGGCCAATTCTGATTCTCTCGCTTCAGCAGTATCGTTAGGGTTCTCTCAGGCCATTACAATGTTTCTCGATATGAGGCCGGTAGATGAATCACGAACGAAGGCGGACTATATTGCCGAAACAAAACTTGTAAGTTACAGCCTGACGTCAGGAAGTACCGGTATTTCGGCCCATATTTCTGCCCTTTCGCGGATCATACAGCGCTCAACGGGGGAAGTCGTTTGGTCCTACGGTACTACCAATGATGTACCTCTTATTACCACCGTTCCACAAGCGGGACAAGGCATGGTACTTGGCGCGGTGAACGCAGGTACACTCTCACAAATGACCGAAGAGGAGATCGCAGAAGTTTTTCGCCATGCGGCTATAAATATAGGCGCCACTATTGGTGAGACCCTTCGCGAAGATGTAGCAGAACTGGCTAAAAAATAGTCATTGAACCGGCTCGTGATTGAACCCGGGCTGGTACGGTCGCTTGATGAAATTTTCCATAAGTCAAGTCCAGCTTGCGCCTTCTTCGTATTTTTGTAAAGATTTACGATTTATTTTCTCGTAAGAAAAGAGCAATTTATAGATGAGCGTTTTAGTCGATAAAAACACGCGCCTGCTCGTGCAGGGCATTACTGGTAGTGAGGGGTCCTTCCATACACAGCAAATGAAGGAATATGGGACGAAGGTCGTGGCTGGTGTTACGCCCGGTAAAGGCGGCACAAAACACGAAGGCGTGCCTGTATTTAATACCGTTGCTGATGCCGTCCGTGAGACTGGAGCGAATGCAGCCTGCATCTTTGTACCACCGCCATTTGCCGCCGATGCGATCTTAGAATCTGCTGACAGCGAGTTACCTTTGATCGTGTGTATTACCGAAGGCATTCCGGTCCGTGATATGATCCAAGTTTACAGCCGGATCAAGAATACCAAGACCCACCTTATCGGGCCCAATTGTCCGGGAGTTATCTCGCCGGGTAAAGCGAAGATCGGTATCATGCCTGGTTTCATTCATAAAGAGGGTAGAATTGGTATTATCTCTCGCTCGGGCACGCTTACCTATGAGGCCGTTAAGCAACTAACGGATATCGGTCTCGGTCAATCGACAGCTATCGGTATTGGCGGCGATCCGATCATCGGTACCCGTTTTATCGATGCGATCAAGCTGTTCGCAAATGACGATGAGACCGATGCCGTCGTTATGATCGGCGAGATCGGTGGAACGGCTGAAGAAGAAGCAGCGGAGTGGATCGGCGAGAATCTTAAAAAGCCAGTCGTTGGCTTTATTGCTGGCCGCACGGCACCTCCGGGCCGCCGTATGGGACATGCGGGTGCTATTATCGCAGGTGGTAAGGGTACCGCTGATGAAAAAATGCGTGCTATGCAGGCAAACGGAATTACGGTTGTCGATAGCCCAGCGGTGATCGGGGAAACCGTTAAGAAAGCACTCGGTGCACGCAAGAGTATATCAGTAAATGGCTTTAAGCCGACAGCTAAGCAGGCCGCTAAGAAACCAATAGCAAAGCGCCCGACAAAACCAGCTGCGCCAAAGAAAGCTTCGGCTCGTTCAGCGGCTAAGCCGAAAAAGCAACTAAAGGCGGCTGCAAAGCCGGCCAAGAAAGCTGTTCGAAAGCCGGTTCGTACCGCGGTGAAGCCAAAGTCGAAGGCTAAGCGCTAATAAAAGGCCAGACATTGGCAAGATATTCGAATTGAGAACGGGAGATCATGCTTGCAGCCATACTTCTTTCGTGCTCGATTTTAAGTTCTTCCCCGACGGCGACTAATACGGTCATCAAGGTCGCCGTCGATTCACCCAATTATATGAATCCCGCATGGCGGGATTCTGTCGCTAATTACCAAGGTCGCCTCGAAGCCTATCATCAGGAGTTTTACAGTTACGACTGGGGGATGACGTTCGCCATGCTGCCCGTTATTGGTGAATGGTACGTCAATAAAACAGGTACTGGAATTGCGTATTCTGCCGCACGGCTCGGAGCGTTGGCAGTAGGCACGGTCGGGGCTATTCGCCTGATAGGCGGGAAGCCGAATCTCGGGCTTAATATCGGGTTGCTGGCTGGCGGTATTGTTGGCTGGTTTTTACTAAAATGGTCCGAGGTTTCAGATGTCCGCCATACGATCTCTCATTTGGATGAGAATCTTGTCGACAAATTTGGTATTGTGACACCGGATATTATTCCTCATTCGATCCGATATCCCACTAAAGAGTGGCCTGATTGGGTAACAAGCGACCCACCTGCTCGTCATCCTCAGGATTCTAAGGAAGCCGTAAATACGCCTTTGCCTTCGGCTTCTAAATCCCGGTAACGACCCGCTCGGAAATTGCGTTAATGGCGCCCGTTAGAATAAACTCCTACTTATCACTACATGGAACGCACACTTTGCATTATTAAGCCGGATGCCGTAAGCGCCGGTAATGTCGGTAACATTATCGCTCACATTCAGAAGGAAGGCTTTCGCATTCTTGCGATGCGAATGACCACGCTTTCGAAGAAATCAGCCTCGAAGTTTTATGAGGTTCACCAGGGTCGTCCATTTTATGACAGCCTGGTGGAATTCATGTCAAGCGGCCCGTGTGTGCCGATCGCTCTCGAGAAAGACAATGCAATTGCGGAATGGCGCCGGGTGATCGGCTCGACCGATCCGGCTGAAGCTGCTGCAGGGACGATCCGCAAGCTTTATGCAAAGAATAAAGGCGAAAATGCGGTGCATGGCTCGGACTCTGTCGAGAATGGACTTCGTGAGATCGCCTTCTTCTTTACGGAAGGGGAGTTAGCTGACCTAGCTTAAGAGATCTTTTATTTCGAATATTAAAGCCCTGCAGTACAGCGGGGCTTTTTATTTGATTGCTTTGAATTGCACTGCGTGATTACACCGAACATTGCGTCAATTCGTCGCGTTAGCCAGCACAATGCTAAAACGTTTGCGCCGTCTTTCAACTGAAATTCTTCATAAGAACCCGTGGTGGGAATACCGGCGTGATGAATACCTTCATCCGGACGAATCGAAGGGTGAGTTCTTCTATGCTCATACGCATGGTGCCGTTTTCGTAATACCGGAGTTGCAGGATGGTCGTTTGTTCCTCCTTCGAATGTTCCGCTACTTAAATCAGCGGGAAAGCCTGGAGTTTGTCGGAGGAGGCAAGAAGCCGCACTTAACGCATGAAGAAGCCGCGCGTGAGGAATTAATGGAGGAGGCTGGCTTTCAGGCAGATGAGTTAATTCGAGTTGGATGGTTCAATCCCATGAACGGAGCGAGTGATGAGGAGTGTTACGTCTTTATTGCGCGAGGCCTGAAAGCAATAGGAGCGCGTCCGGAAGTTTCGGAAGAATTTGAACCGGTCATGCTTACCCCGAGCGAGTTAGATGCGCTGATCGCGGAAGGGAAGATCTGGGATGGAATGACGCTCGCCGCCTATGCTTTGTATTGCAACAGCAGGTTCGCGAACCACTCTCGTTAAAATTATACCATGCATTCTTTTTTACGAAATACCTTTTTCATCGTAGCATTGCTCGTCCACGCACGGGTATTGTCTGCGCAGTCCGCCAGGGAGTATCATCTTCAATTCAAGGAGGGCGATCTTCATCGGGTAAATATTACGGAAGTTTTGCGACTGCGAATGCACTTTCCGCAAGTCGATGCAGATGATTCACGACCGAGTATTCGTACCTCCGCCTATTCCTTTACAGAAGCAGTTGAGAAAGTCCTGCCAGACGGATCTGCGATCATTGGCGCCACGCTTGATTCCTTTAAAACCGGCATTGACTTTGGTGAAGGGAAGAATGCAGAGAACTTCTTCCGCTTCAATTCCACCGGTGATTGGGATATTCAGCATGAGCTTCGCGACATTAAAGTATTGCCGCGTGCACAATTTCTCGGCAATACGTTGAAGTTCAATATGCGACCGGATGGCACGATCGCGTACTTTGTTAATCTTCAGGATTTTCATAACAACGCAGTAGGCAAAGGTTATGACTATGATATGGTCCATGCGATGTTATCGCTTACCGATTCGCTTCGTATGGGGCAATTACTCGAATGGGGATTCGGTGGATTAGCCGCCGTAGAGAAGGAATATACCTCTCCGTCGACAGCGACGGAGATTCCGATCACCAGGACGGTGACAGTCAAACGTTCGAAAGAGGCGCTTCACGTTCATGCGGTCTATTCGAACCCACCCGAACAAGTAGATTATTTGGAGGGCATAGCAACGCCGCTGGGCATTCTCAATTTTAAAGGCGGTGGCGTTGGCGAGGTGCTATGGAAAGACGGGCTTCCAAAACATGGCAGCTATCGCGATACGGCTAATGTCCTGCTCAAAGTTGACATCGATACGGTACCGGAAGAGATCACTCGGTTGGTAACGACCGATATATCGCCTATTGCTGTTTTACATGGTGCGAAGGTTTCGATCAAGGAATTGCAAATTCACCGAGGCGTTTCCAAGGACACGGACGCAGAGGCTAAAAAGAATGCTGGCAGTGATGCCGCAAGCGATAAGCCCGATTCCAAGCAAAAAAATGATGAGAATAGCTCATCGCAATAAAGTTTACCAATTCTATTTCACCACAGTCAATGCATTTTAACCGCCCGATCTTCCTGCTGCCGTTGCTCGTACTCGCGGTAGCATGTAGCAAAACAGAAACTGCCTCGACGACCACCGTAAAGGGTGCGATCGATACGACCCAAAAAGCGGAGCCAGTAGCGATCACCGATACTAACCACCATCTTTATTTTCATCCGAAAGCGGGTAGTGTACAGCATTATCATATCGTCGATAAAATGGCGATGAATTCGAACGATGTTCAGGGAAATAGCCCTGCACAAAAGCATAGTGCGTCGAGTACCACAGAATTCTTTATTCAACAGACCGTCAAAGCCGTGAATCTGGACAGCTCGGTTATACTAAGCTTTCGCGTTGATTCGTTGCGGATGGATTCACAGCGGGACACTTCCAAAGTGCATTATGCGAGTTCTAATATGAAGGACCGCATGAACGAACAGTATCGCGAATTCAACATGCTTCTTGGCAAGGATTTTTCCGTTCGTGCTAATAAATGGGGCGATCTCGATTCAATGGTCGATGTCTCCGCTATATCAAATGATCTGCTCTCCTCTGTCCCCGATTCGCTTCGTAAGAATCCACGAGTAATGATGATGGCGCGCCAACAGGCCGAGCAGGTTGCCAATGCCTATGTTATGCGTGTGCTCGTCCACAGTCCGACTCGTGCTCTCGTAAAGGATACTACGTGGCGCAATGAGACGGACGTGAACCTCGATATTGCCCCAGGCCTTGCTTTCCCGGTGCACGTTACGGCAACCGAGACGGTGCGTGGCCTGGAAAAGCGAGATGATCATGTTTTAGCAGTGCTTGAAGATAATACGAATACCAGCCCCAAGAAAAAGGTCTTCGAAGAGGGCCCCACAAAAGCTTCGATCGGTAATTTCGTCGCAACGTCGCACAGTGTGGTCCGCATTGAAGATGCGACAGGTCTTTTAGCGCACCGTGCGATGCAGGAAAAGCGCAACGTCACGCTCATCGTCGAAAGCAAGGAGCATCCGGAAGCGAAGAGGACCGTCGAACAGAATGGCTCGGAAGAACTGGTGACCGAGATGATCGAGTAGGTATGAGTATAAAGTTAATGCTTCATTACCTTTCGATAGAGGAAAAAAAGTAGAAACGCTCGTCAAAAGTGGAATCCCTCGTGTGATTTGGAGGTTCGGATACGAGTGTTGACTGTGATGGCCATGCGCAGCCCCGCATCACAATGCATGGTCTTGCCGGCGAAACGTTGCATTGGGAATGAGCGACGAAGTACGCGACGAATTTAATATGAATGATAGTTCGGACCACGGTCCGTTCGAGGGTAGCTCTGCCTCGAATAACTCCACTCGAAAAACTCCGAAGAAGATCACGTTCGACGATTTCCAGATCACTCGTGCCGAACAGCAGCACCAAGTGGACGAGGAGCGTCAGGCTTGGAAGGAACGGGAAGAGCGACTGGAGCGGGAAAAGCCTGCATTTATTAGATATGCTGTTCCGCGCCTCAAGTCACTGCGCGATGAAATGATCGGAGTACAGAACAAATTGTCGTTATTTAAGAAAGGTCATAAAGAAGAGCCACGGCCAACGGCACAAGGCGCTCCGCCAGCGCCAGAGGTCAATGCACCGTATTTTGCCGAACACGAGCGATCGGTAATTCGTATCGTTCGCCGCTCTAATGAAGACGATCTTCAGGAAGAGGAGCAGTTCGCGAACGATCGTTATGAAGAACAGCACACCGAGCATGAATACGAGCCGTTCGATAAAGAAGATCTGGAGGAAGAATACATAGAAGCAATGCACGAGGGGGAGGAAGAGCATCCAGAGCCAATGCAGGATGCACTGGAAATGGCGTATGAGGAATCGGAGCATGAGTCGTATGCGTATCAGGAAGAAGAGACGATGTCAGAGGTCCTCGAAGAAGCCAGTGCCTCGTGGCAAAGCATGCCGGCACAGACAATTGTAACACCGAGCTATCAGGCTTCCGAGCATAATGCTTATGTGGTAGGGGCAGAAGACACGGAGGATGAAGAAGAGGATGTGGCGCTCGAACCTAAGATCGAACCGGCACTAAAATCATTTTTCGATGCTCTTCGTGCGTTCGATTCCTTTCCTCGGCGTGCAAATGATCCACGTGACCCTCGTACTGATTTCGTAGTGCTACTCGGCGAACTGCTCGACATTTTGCGCGATCAGTTGGATGCTACGAGCGCGATGTTCTTCTGGGTCAATGCCAAAAAGCAAGAGTTGGTGTTGGAATCCGCCGCTCTCGATGATCGCGCTTATCAATTTCTGGCCGGAGATAAACGCTTTCCGATAGAGCTCGATGCTGTTAGCCGAATTGTAACGAAGCGACGCCCCGAACTTCATACTACAATTGCTCCTCAAGCAGAGCTCGACCTTATTCCATACTACCGGGATGCTGTGGGCATCGCATCGTTTGCTGGAATGCCGGTTATGTTCGGCGATGGCTTGGTTGCGGTTCTGACGGTCGACTCGACAGAGCCAGAGTATTTTACTGCGGAAACACTTCGCATACTTACTAATCACTCGAAGCTTATCTCGGGGCTTGTCCGCTCGTACATCGAAAAGTACGATCTGCTTGCAAGTGCACGAACGCTGGACGCAGCCCGTAAACTATACGAAATTGTAAGTCCTGATTCCTCGCTTCGTGTGCTTCGCGAACAGCGCCGTAACCCGGACTACGTTCTCCGTGCCTTAACGGAAGCGGCTGGTGACATTATTGAATGGGATTGGTTGGCTGCCGCTTCCTTCGACGATTCGCGCCGATTGTGGAGTATTACCAGTCTGCAATCGAAGCGTGGAGGTGCATACGCGCCTCCAATGACACCAGTCTCATTGGAGGAAAGTCTTGTTGGTAAATGCCTTACTTCCGGACGAAGTGTTTATATTGAAGCTCTCAATGCCCAGAGTATTCGATTTAATATCGAGGAAGACCGCCAGAATGCCATCGGGCATTCGTTTATGGTGATCCCGATCCGAACAGCCACCAAGAATTATGGTGCACTTGCCATCGAACATTCGGACAAATCCCGATTTACCGATGCTGATCTTGAAACGCTTGAGCACTTGGCGCGCAGTGCCGCCACAGCTCTCGAGATAGTAGCACTTGGCGAAATAGTGGGCGAGCGGGCACTAACCGATCTTTTGACAGGTGTCTATAATAAGCGGGGGCTTCTGGCCCGCACGAACGAAGAACTCGCTCGTGCCATGCAATTCGATGAGCCGCTGACGTTTGCGTTGTTCGAGATTGACGGGGCAGCCGAATTCGCTTCGCGGTTCTCTCAGGAAGATTCGGATACGATCGTTCTTGCGATCACGCGGCTGTTAAAATTTGGCGCGCGGCCGTTCGATGTCGTTGCTCGCACGGAAGAGCATACCTTCGCCGTATTGCTTGTAAAGATGACGGATGAAGAGGCGTATCTATGGAGCGAAAAAATGCGTAAAATGATCGTTAGCGAGGTTATCGCTATCGGTAAGCGCAGTTATTCGGTTACGGTTTCGATCGGCGTCTCCGGGGCGCGCCGCGATGGGTCCGTGGATGAGTTGATCGAGGGAGCTGAATTGGCACTCGAACGCGCTCGTGAGTTAGGCGGTAATAACGTAATTGTTTACTGACGATTACCCATCTGAAGCGCTTTGAAAAGGTTGCCGGAATATACAAAATTTTTTAGTAAAATCCAAATCGGACTCGGAACGAACGAAAATTACGGGTCGTTCATGGAGGCGATCTCTAAAATTCGCGATTCTGTTCTGCTTTAAGCGTTTTATTGAATCTGAGATCACTGGGTAACTGTAATCTTTTTCAGAGGCAGATACCACCACAGACAAGAATTTTTGAGAGGAGATGTTTAACGACCGTCGATTGATACCACTAGATATTAGTATAGAACCTCCAAATCTTTTCGACGTCCTTTCCACCCGTTCGGGTTCTTCGAACCGGTGTTCAACCGTCTTTTTTGTTGCGATCAGTTGATAAGTCCTGCAATCGGAAGCAATCTTCACTAACCTCTACTAGCTCATGCGTATTTCGAAACAGTACACGAACCGAGAAAGCCAATCGCTGGATATGTACCTCCAGGAAATTGGTCGGGTCGATCTCCTGAATTCCGAGACGGAGATCGTGCTGGCGAAAAAGATCAAAGAGGCTGGCCCGGATTCACAGCGGGCGTTGGAGATTCTCGTTAAAGCAAATCTGCGATTCGTGGTATCGGTCGCAAAGCAGTATCAAAACCAGGGACTCTCGCTTGGCGATCTAATTAATGAGGGTAATCTCGGTCTCATTAAGGCCGCTCGCCGTTTCGACGAAACACGCGGTTTCAAGTTTATTTCGTATGCAGTATGGTGGATCCGGCAGTCCATTTTACAGGCGCTTGCCGAGCAGTCGCGCATTGTAAGGCTTCCGCTCAATCGCGTTGGTGCTCTTAACAAGATCTCGAAAAAGTTTTCGCAGCTCGAGCAGGAGTTCGAACGTGAACCAACGGCTACAGAGCTTGCCGATAAGCTCGACATGTCCCCGGCGGAAGTAGCGGAGACTTTAAAGATATCCGGTCGCCATCTTTCGGTCGATCAGCCGTTCTCCGTCGGAGAAGACAATCGTTTGCTCGACATCCTTCAGGATATGCAGCAGACGCCGCCCGATTCCGTCCTGATGAGCGATTCTCTCAAGATGGAAGTTTCGCGTGCTCTTACTGCACTCTCCACGCGTGAACGGGAAGTTATTGAGCTATACTACGGTCTTAACGATGTGCATCCGTTGACGCTGGAAGAGATCGGCGAGAAATTCGCTCTTACGCGCGAACGTGTTCGCCAGATCAAAGAAAAAGCGATCCGTCGTTTACGACACACACCAAAGACGAAGCCACTCCAGGCCTATTTGGGGTAATAGCTTAGGTTACAGTCTAAGAGCCCTTGGCTTCATATTAGAGAGCTAAAAGCTCTTTCAATTCCTTAATAGCATAATCTGGTTTTAGACTTAGCAGGCGATTGCCAGCAAAGCCATAGAGTGCGGCTATCGTTTTGACTCCTGCGTTTTTGCCCGCCTCAATGTCCGCGCTCGTATCACCGACCATTACGGCTTGCTCCGGCTTCAACTCAAGCGCATCCAATGCTTTTAAGATCGGCTCTGGGTGTGGCTTCACATTCGATACGTCTTCAGCCGAGAGAACCAGATCAAAATACTTCGCTATTCCAGTTGCTTCGAGCGATCGAAGAGAAGTACGCAGCGAGCGTGTAGTTATCGCTGCGATTTTTAACCCGCGTCTCTTAAGCTCCTCGAGTACAGGTATTGTATCGACAAAGAGCGCGACCAAGTGAATATTCTCTGATTGAAATGTGCGATGAGTTTCCGTCAGTAACGAAGGATCATGATTCGGAGCCATCACTTGATACACTTCCTCAAGCGGGCCTCCCATCAGTTCTGAAATTTTATCTCGTGTCAGAGGAGGGACGCCATGTCTTTCGAAGGCATGCTCGAACGCACCATAAATAAAATCGAATGTATCGAGCAACGTGCCATCAAGGTCGAAGAGGATTGCTTGAATAGTGGTGTCGCGCAAAAGAAGATTCATGTTTTAAAAAGTCTGAAAGAGCAGGGCAAAAAATGGTAATAAGTTCTTCCGGTCGGGGTATTATTCCTTACCGTAACAGTCGCCGATTATCCCGGTTTTTGAATCGAAAGAAGCATTTCTCAGTCATGGCATAAAATTATCCGCTTTACGGGGTATCTCACCATCTTAAGGGAGGACATATGAATAAACGCCTTCTGCCGCTCGGCGGCTTAATAGCTATTGTTTTAATAGCATTTTCATTTTCAGCCTGTTCCGTCAATAAAGATTTTTCCTTCGCGATCGAAAAACAATTCGTGGTGACGGGCTACAATTCACTCACGTACTCGAGTATCGATACCGTAAATGCACGACAGTCGAGCTCCGATTTCGATAAGTACAAAGGGGATATCTCTTCACTCGACATTTCATCTGCCACGTATACGATCACGTACTTCTCCGGTCCTTCTTCGCAAAAGATCACCAGCGGTACGTTAAGTGTGGGCGATGTAAACGGCAGTGCACCAAAAGTTATTGCTACCGTCAGTGATATATCGCTTGGTAGTATTATGGGTACAGCACAGCCACTTACGTTAACGGCGGATGGCAAGCAGTACTTTAAGGACCTGCTAATGGGCGGCTCCAGCTCTGCGCTCTTATATTTTACTGCCACGACCAATCAAACGCCGATTACCTTTACGGTACTCTTCCATTTCAATCTTTCGGCAACGTATTCGAAGTCGATAATTTGAGTATAGGAGGATACCGAAATGAAGCAATTCAGCCAGTACCGCTACCTAGTAGCGGTACTAATACTATTCTGCGCTGCTAATACCGTTGCGCAAACAATAACCTCTATACCAGCCGGTGGTGATTGGGAATCTGCCCAAACATGGGTTGGCGGGACGGTCCCGAATCAGAACAATGATGTCATCATCAATGGGACTGTCTCTGTAACGTCTTCCGCCTCGGCATGCCGAAATATAACGATAAGCTCTGGAGCAATTCTTCAGAATGGTGGCTCACTCGGGTGGACGACACTTCACATATACGGTAATTTCAATAATAACGGGACGATCCGGAATAATCCGACTGGATATAGATTTTATATTGAATCGAGAGGAGATCTCATCAATAATGGAATATGGCAACCGGCCGGCACATACATTCCTACAAAACAGCTACAACACATTTCTCAGGGTCCAGGAAAGAAGTTCGAAAACCCATTTTATCTGAAAGACGCAAATGGATATACTGATACGAACGGCTCCCTCGTTGCGACATCTGGACTAACGTTTACGGACCGGTTCGATCTGATGTGGCGCTCGATAGATCTCGCTCAAAATAGTCTCACGCTTTACGCCGCTGGAAATGTAAGCTACGGGACAATCAATAACGCGTCGGATATCTACTTCAATGACAGTGCTTATTTTTTTAATATTACAATAGCTGGCACGACCACACAACTGCATGGTACCGTTGGTATCGATGCCGCGGTTTCGTTTACTGCCAACATTGTTAATAATGATGTCATGCAGCACTCCGGTTCGCTTGGTTGGGTGATCCCGATCTTTTATGGTAACTTCACGAATAAGGGCACGGTGCGGAATAACCCAGTAACAGGTTACGCCTTGGATCCCGATTTTCGAGGTGATATCAGAAACGAAGGGATATGGAAACCTAGCGAAACTCATATAGCCACTACACAGGTCCAGCATATCTCGCAAACACCTGGGAAGAAGTTCGAAGGTCTCTTCTTTCTCAAAAACGGTCAGGGATATACCGATACTACCGGGTCACTAATTGCCACATCCGACTTAACCTTCACGGGCAAATTCGACCTAATGTGGCGTTCGATCGATATGGATTCCTTTGCATTGACATTACGCGAAGGTGGAAATCTGAGCTATGGGACGATCGAAAATGTACCTGTCATCTATTGCTATGATAACAGTTACTTTTTTAATACTACCGTTGCAAGCAATGTAACCTTGCGTGGCTCCGCACATATTGATAATTACGTGAATTTCATGGGAGACCTCACTGTAAATGATTCTATGTATAACAGCGGTGGTCTGGGATGGGTCACTCCTTCCGTCTATGGAAATCTAACGAATAATGGAGTGATATGTAATAATCCTGTTACAGGCTATCGGCTGTTCATCCGTGCATTTAAAAGCATTGCAAATAACGGCTCATGGACTGCCGCAGGCGTTATTCTTGATGGTACCGCAAGACGAACCATCAACCTGCGAGGGGCGACTGGTACTGTCAGTGTTGAGGGAAAGAAAGTAATCTTTAGCGGAGATAATAATGTACCGACTCTTTCGATGTCATCAATCGGTACTTGCTATGTTGGCTCGGAGAGCTCGCTCATCGTAGAGGACGGAACGACAAACTATGGATGGAATGGGCTTGGAAACCTCGGTCGTATCGTGATTCCGCATAAAACAGTATCGGGCACAACCAGATACGATTTCTATTCCGGAGGAACATTCTTTACCGGGTCATTGCCAGATTCAGTGATCGTTGAATCGTTTGGAGAGCAGACGCCAAAGACATTCGGCAACGCGCTAAGTAGATGGTGGCGTATTCGTACAAATCCTGCGTATACACCCATGCTTCAGTACCTGGATCTCTACTATGCAAAAAGCGATCTAAAGGATATCGACGAGGGAAGCTTAGCTTTATTTCATAGCACTGATGCTGGTAAAACCTGGACGCAGATCGATCAAGCGAAGGTGCTCTACCACGATACGATAAATCACTACATTCGTATTCAGGACGTGCCATGTTCCGGTGACTATGTGCTGGCAGCCGCAGGGACGGTTATGGTGCCGGCTCGCTCGAACGTTCGAGTAGCCGTGATCGGAAATCCAAATATTCGCGTCGGCGCTCCGAACAGGGAAGTGATCAATCTCTACAATAATAGCGATGCTCCAAGTGGCGATCTGCTTCTTCAGTTGGAAGCAAACGAGAAGATCCAATACCTCAAGACGGAAGACGAAATGGATGGCACATTGCGCGTCTATGGCGTTAACGATTTTGCCTCCGATAGCACTGACCAAACAGCATCATTTCTCATTCGTAGTTTGGGACCACGTGAAGAGCGAGATTTTACTCTGTATGCCACTGCTACCGGTACCACTCGGATGAAAAATAAAGGACAGGATCCGCAATTGATCTGGTTTATTGCCGCAGCGGCGGTTTATGTGGCCGGAGCCTACCTCGAGGACTATATCACGGACAAGATGGTGGAAGGCTGCTTCAAGGCATGGCTACCGGCCAATATGTCCGAAAGCGATAAAGCGTTGCTGAAACAAACACTTTCAGAATCGCTGAAAAAAGGTGCTAAAGATGCTTCGATAGCAACAGGTAAGCAATTAGCTGAGGACGGTGCTAAAAAAGTGTTGGAGCATAACGTGCTTGGTAAGCTAATATGGCCTGCAAAGCTTGGCTATAATATTCTCTCCTGTATCGAGAATACTATTAAGGGCGCTCAATGCTATCTTGGTCAAACGCCGATCAAGGATGTCTTCACACATGTTGAGTGCAACGGTTCGCAAAAGGAAGTCCGTCCCGTTGTTTCTCGCGATCCAAATCAAAAATGGGGGCCTCCCGGCTTTGGAACGCAAGGCTACATTGCGAACAGCGCACGAATGGAGTATATGATCGAATGCGAGAACGCGCCAAATGCCACGGCTGCAGCATACAAAATCGTAATTATCGATACGCTTGCACCAGAGTTCGACGAGAATACGGTGGTCTTCGGCCGAATGAGCCACGCCTATACTGCTTCGCAGAGCGGGCGAGTATTGAAATGGGAGATAACTGGCATCGATCTTCCGGCAAACGTGAATCCGCCAGAAGGCGAAAGCTGGGTTACTTACTCGGTTATGCCAAAGGCTGGGCTTCCTACTGGTACCGTGCTTGGTAATCGTGCGTCGATCGTCTTCGATGTGAATGCACCTATTATCACGAATAGGTACATCAACACTCTTGACTACGCTGCGCCAGTCACTGTAATGCGAGCGTTGCCATCCCATACAAGCGATACCATCGTGACAGTAAAATGGAATTCGACCGATCCTTCAGGTGGCTCAGGGTACGAAAGCGCAATGCTCTACATGGCCAAGGATGGCGGGGAATACGTTGCGGTCGGTAACCAAAGTTCGGATTCGGCACAAATTATCGTTCAACTCGAGCATAGCTATAGTTTCTATGCTTTAGCGAAGGATAATGTTGGCAATCTCGAAATGGAGCGGCCAATCCCTGTTAACATTCGGGCGAGTTCCGGAGTGAAAAGCTTCTCAGACGATGCGGACTTCTGGGTGCGGGACGTTTACCCGAATCCTGCAAAGCAAACGATCACCATCGAGTATTCGCTGAAAGCAAGCGGCCCAACTTCCATTCAAATCATCGATGGGTTAGGCAGAACGGTAACAACTGCCTCAAACGGATTCCGGAATGAGGGCATTCACGTTGAATCCATCGACTGCTCGATTCTCAAACAAGGCACTTATTATTTGAGGATTGAACAGAGCGGCACTGCTCGAACGAAGAAGTTCGTACTGGGCGAATAACATCTTTTACTAGAGAAGATCGAAGGCCTGTCAGTTGACGGGCCTTTCTATTTAGAGAACACATTCCATCTGATAAGATGGGAATCCACCGAAGCTAATGGTCTCCGCTATTTCAACGAATCCGTTATGCTTATAAAAGCTTCGGGCGGTTGCTGTACTTTCAAGGGTAACTTTTGCCAATCCTTTCTCCTTAGCAAAACGAAGCAGTTCGATCAACATTGCTTTGCCAAGGCCTCTACCTATATGCTCGGGCAATAGATAACACAGCATGATATTGCCTTCGAGGGAAATGAGAGCGGTGCCAACGATCGCTCCGTTCTCTTCTGCGACGATCCAATGACCGGGATGGGCAATTCCTTGGCGCATATGTTCGGGCGTTTTATTGGCACACCAGTCAGCAAGAATGGCCTCATCATTATTGTGATCGAGTATACACGCTTCCCGAATGGAGCGGACGAGTACCTGGGCAATTTGCTCTGCATCTTCTGGCCGGGCTTTTCGTATCATGGAAGAGTAACCAGTGACAAAAGAAGATTGTTAGCAGGTCGATGGCTGTTGCATTTCAAGATTATTATGAGATCCTCGGTGTGTCGCGTACGGCGACCGAGGAGGAGATCAAGAAGGCTTACCGCAAGCTTGCCCGGAAATATCATCCCGATGTTAACCCGGGCGATAAAGCTGCCGAAGAGCAATTCAAGAAGATCAACGAGGCCTACGAGGTTCTGAGCGATAAGGAAAAGCGTCAGAAATACGACCGCTTTGGCGAGAACTGGAAGACTGGTCAGCAGTTTACGCCGCCCCCGGAATGGGGACCAACGCCGGGGGGTGGCTCCTATACCTTCACTACCGGTCCGGAAGGCGACTTTTCCGAGTTTTTTCAACAGTTTTTTGGTCCAGGGATGGGCTTCGGAGCAAATACCCAGCGTCGGCGTCCAGGCTTTAGCACTCGTGGCAGCGATGTCGAAGCAGAGTTACCGGTCACTATTGAGGAGGCCTTCCATGGCAGCCAAAAGCAGTTTACTATTCGACGTGGAGATGGCACCACGAAGACCTACAAGGTAAGAATTCCAGAACATTCTTTTGCGGGTAAACAAATAAGACTTGCAGGTCAGGGGGAACCTGGCACCTCAACGTCGGGAGATCTTATCTTAACTCTTGTATACCAAAATCACCCTTATTATGACATCGATGGTTTCGACCTCTACCGTGAGATCGGAGTAGCAGCATGGGAAGCAGTGCTCGGTGCTAAGATCCCGATGGAAACACTTGACGGTAATGTACGTCTTACAATTCCGGCCGGGGCAGAGAATGGGTTAAAACTGCGTCTGGCCGGGCGTGGTCTTTATCGAACGAATGGCAGCAGGGGAGATCTCTATGCAGTCGTTGACATTCGTGTTCCGGACCACGTGGATTCCACCGAACGCGAATTATGGGAAAAGTTGCGAGATAGTTCGAAGTTTGATCCGAGGGCCTGATATAGATGACAAATTCTTAAGCAGTAATTTTGGAATCCAGCTTTTTGTATGCCCGTTATTTTCACCGCCTAAATAAAGTCAATCTTAACGGAGTGCTTCGCTTACTATCTCTCGTGATCGTAATTGGTCTCGTTACTCTTCCATTGCTTGTTCGAGCAGAAGGAGGAAGAGATTCCCTTATATCGTCGCCTGAGATCACTCCTCAAGGTCCTGCTTTTACCGTTGTTGTCATTGACCAAAGCGTTCGAGCACCGCTCGAGTATGCGCGGGTCATGCTACGGAGAAATGGTACGCTCGTAGCTGGCCGGATATCGGATGCGTCGGGTATGGCAGTTTTTAAAGATATTAAGTACGGCAGGTACGTGCTCCAAGTCCATCTGGTAGGATATACGGAGTTTACGGATACGATCACGATCACTGCGGCTCATGTTATTGACACCGTATTACTTTCTGAATCGGAACAAGAGGTCACTGTAGGAGCGAGTGTCGAGCCACCGGTTTCAACGGTCGAGGTTAAGACCGGAAATCAGCAATACGAACCGCAGACTGTTCATACACCGCCGCAAGCACAAATGACCGATGTCATAGCGACGAATGTTACAGGAGCAGTACGAGCACCAACGGGGGAAGTGCACGTTCGCGGTCAGCATGGTGAGTTTACGTATTATGTGGATGGCGTCCCAATCCCGCTAAGCGCATTCGGTGGATTAAACGAGGTGGTCGATCCAAAAGTGATCGATCATGCGACATTCCTCACTGGTGGATTTCCAGCAGAGTACGGTGGTCAAATGGCAGCCATTATGGATATCCATAACCGGGTGCCCGCCGGACGATTTCATCTTGATGCAGAGACTTACGCCGGTACGTACGGCTTAAGTGCTCTTAAAGACTCATTGGGCAATAAAGTCACCGGTATTAATAGTAACGGACAGACACTCGCGATGAGCGGCCATGTGGGCGATCTCGGGGTATTTGTTAGCGGTACCAGAGAAGAGACCGATCGTCGAATCGATCCGCCCGTCGAGCAGCTATACCATGATCATGGTTTCGACTACTTTTTGTATGGTAAAGCGGATTACGTTCTCAGTGATGCGGATTATTTGACTCTTAACCTCAACTGGAGTCGTACTGCGACCCAAGTACCATTCGATCCAGTCGAACAGATCACGGACGATTATCAGACGGCATCAAACGCTTTCCAAACCTTAACATATTATCGTTCGCTATCGACAGCGCTCGATCGAGAGAGCAACTTCTTCATGGCAGGATACGCGAGGGAGGGGCAGCTCTTGTTTACTCCTGGAGCGACAGATATCCCAAATTTTCAATTTGCAGGGGATACGAGTAGCTATAATCTTGCGGAAGGTCGCAGTTTCATCACAACGGGTGTTCGCACCAAATTCGATGACCGGCTCTCCCATCAGTTTCAGTATGCGGTTGGTGCAGAGTTTAGCTCAACCCGTGGGAGTGAGAAATTTACACCTCAATCGCTTATTGCCCAGCATTCGGCAGTGAACTCCTCCTTTGTCGGTTCAGACTTCGGAGTATTCGCTCAAACCAATTGGCATCCGCTCGAATGGACGAGCTTAGACGTTGGTGCGCGTTACGATCAGCACATTGCACCGGATATAGCTCTTCAGAACCAGATTAGTCCACGCATTAAGTGGGATTTTATTTTTGATGAGTTTAACGATGCCTATCTATATTACGGACGGTTGTTCATGCCTCCGAACATTGAAGGTCTTCGGACGATCGCATCGAATGTGGCCGCAGGCACCGAGGGCACGCAAGCGGAAAGAGACAATTTCTTTGAGGCCGTTTATAACCGGAATTGGGAATTTGGGTTAGTTACCAAGCTGGCCGGTTATTATAAGCTCGCGCAGCCGGGCCTTGACGATCAAACCCTTGGATCTAGCGCGATTAAGACCAGCGTTAATATTGCAACTGTTAAGGTAACAGGCGTCGAACTTGCACTAACTTATAATTTGCCGAACAGCCCCTTTTCCGCTTTTGCGAACGGCGCCATAAGTCATGCGTACGGGGAAGGTGCAGTCACAGGTGGCTTTCTTGCCACTGATACATCTGGCGGCGTCTTCGATCTCGATCACGATCAACGGTTATCATTGGCACTCGGCATCAATTACCAACCTGAAGACTGGTTTGCTAATATGACCGCTAGCTATGGCTCGGGCCTTTCGAACGGCAATAAGGATGTGATTTTCAAAACGGGATTGTTTGACTTTAATCAAGCTGCGCACGTAACACCGGCGTGGATCATCAACGCTTCGATCGGTAAGACCTTTCAATGGGATTCACATTTTTCGATCGAACCCTCTCTCTATATTACGAATCTTCTCGATCACGAGCACCTGCTCAAAGGGTCATCGTTTAGTGCCGCAAGCTGGGAAGAGCCACGAAATGTTGTTCTTCGTGTAAAGGTCCATTACTAAAAATTAGAATCGCGTCACGTTCGGTTTGTGTGTGCTATAGGCATGTAGCTGGTCTTGCCTTTGTACTATCTCCGTACAGTTAGGACTTATGCTATCATTCACCTTTCTGTATGCTTCGGTATGGAGGCGCGCTTTCGCAGCGCTGATCGATCTTATTATTGTTGCGGCATTCGGGGCCATTATTCTCGATCCGGTTATCACGGTGCTGGGGCTTCGGCTTGCAAGCGAAGCGCATAAGCATGCACCCGAAGCGGTGACTATCCTGCGGGCATATGGAGTGTGGGGTGCACTAACGTTAATAGCAGCATGGCTATATTTTGCTTACTTAGAGTCTTCGCGATGGCAAGCGACCATAGGAAAACGAATATTGGGATTACTCGTCTTTACGACGGATGAAGGCCGGCTAAGCTTTCAGGAAGCCTCAAAACGCTTTTGGATGAAGATGCTTTCAGCTCTTTCGCTATGTTTAGGCTTCTTATTAGCATTCAGGGATTTGAAACGCCGAATGCTCCATGATCGCCTTTCGAATAGCCTCGTACTACAGCCGAGAACAAATTTGCAATCCTATTTCCCATTACCAGAAACGGGGAGAACTATCGCGGGGAAATCGTAGTATATTATAGTGTAACCATCGGATTGCTCCCTTATCTTTCAGAAATTTTGAGGAAGGTGTCCCCTCAAAAGAAGAGTTGTTAGATAAGCCAATACCCGTGGTCCCTTATTCATCGACTGCTGTTTCTTTTAAGGAGTTGTTCCCCGTATGCACGTAAGACGAGCTCATTTCGTCCTGCTATCTTTCTTCTTCATTTCTGTTAGTTCATCATCCAGTGCACAATGGTCACTCGTTAAGACATTCCCAGCTCAGGTACGGAGTGTCTACTTCCTCGATCAGATGGGAAGCGGGGCGATCGGTTTTGTTGGACTGGCTAATTCAACGATCTGGCGAACGGGAGATAATGGCATTACCTGGAATCAGGTAAATACGCCGTTCGCCCCCTCTAATCTTCAGGTTACCGGATTTGCATTTCGTAATGCTCTCCAAGGGTGGTGTACCCTTCGGATGCCTAACAATGCGAGCGGTGCCGTCTGGACGACAACCGACGGCGGTCTGAACTGGATCAGCGTATACAATAGCACTGCTCTGGTGTCGATCGCCTATTGTCCGACTACGAACGCGCTCGTTGCTTCATGCTGGGGAGCCAGCGCCGTTCAATCCTTCGATCTGGGTGTAACATGGTCTACCGTTGCATTGCCGTTCCAAGACGGTGCTACATTTAGTGGCGCTAATGGCGTGATCGGCATTCTCTCTGCGCCGACACCGCTGTACACATCCAATGGGGGACGTAGCTGGTATCCCACCAGCGGATTGTCGGTAGAGACCTGGTCGCCGTATGGCTTACCTAATAGCAATATCTTTTTTGCGGCCGCTGAAAAAACACGTCAGGTGTTTCGCTCGATGGATGGCGGCGCTACATGGGCAAGTACCTACACTTTCCCTACGGGTGTAGTACCGACGGGTTGCATACACGGTAATATGTCAGCTCTCTTCGTTCAGACGAATACGAACGGATTCTATTATTCAACAGACCTGGGCAATTCATGGTATAATGTCTGCGGTCCCCTCAATTCGCTCGACACTCGCTTTTATGCCAAAGGTGTGGAAGTATTTGCGGGAGATTTCACCGGTAGCTTATGGTACACACCGAATGGTATAAATGCCGGTTCCGTAAGCCTCACGCTGGATAAACCATCCCTGTCTTATTCGGGCTTTCGATGTTCAACGTACGATTCCGTCATCCATTTTAAATCCGGCTTCGGATGTTCCAGTGCCATACTTACGAAAGCGCAGATCATCAATGGGTCAGCATTTAGTTTACGCTACTTATCATTGCCACGGCTTATTAATGGCAACGATAGCATTGATGTGTTGTATTCGCCCGGACCTACGCTACAAGATTCTGGTAAACTCCTGTTAGAATTTACACTCGGTGCAACAACCATCGATACCATTATTCCTCTTAGTGGTTTGGCGAGAAGTAGCAGCAGTTATAATCACGATCCGAGTTTTCTTGCATACATGCCATATGCGTGTACGACCTTGGATTCAGCGTTCGAGATTCGAAACATGTCGTGCGATACGCTTACGATCACTTCCGCTTATCTAAGTGATTCCAGTCATTTCGGTCTTTTGCCATTTCATGTGCCGTACTCAATTGCTCCGTATGATTCCGTGGCAGTGCACATCGTTACTAACTCATCGCATGACGGCACGTTCAACTCCGAGTTGAAACTGCACATGATAGGAGGCTCAAGTGCTTCTATCGATGATAATATACCGTTGGTTCTTACGGTTCAACGTGGTTCGAAGCCATCGTTTGGTGGTGTCAATGCATCACTTCTAAACCGATGTGAATCAATGGAAACTTCTGCTTCGATAGCAAATCCGCAATGCGATTCCATCGTGCTTCTAAGCGCAAGTTTGAGTGATTCCTCAGTGTTTCATCTCGATGGCCTTTCACTACCATCCGTTATTGCCTCCGGAGCGGTATTGGAAATTCCGTTAAAAGTGCAGGCATTTGCCAAAGGTGCGTACTCTTCGCTTCTGCGACTTCGATATCTGAATGGTCAGGATATCGATGATACGACGATACCATTACGTGCACATGTTATGGATGATGTCGCACCACAAGTGCATGTCATTGATTCCGTAATTAACATGGGTACCGTGGATGCTCCATGCGCCTCGGCGGAGCGAACATTGCGAATATGGAATTTGCAATGCCGAGATCTAAAGCTTAAAGCAATCTATTGGGACCATCCTGATAGCAATTTTGCGTTCAAAGCTCAGTCCTTGCCTTTAACGTTGGCCCATGACACAGGGAGTGTACTTATTCCATTGTACTTTTCTCCTCCCTCTCCGAACGTTGTTTCCAATCGTCTACATTTATTGCTGGATATCGACGGTGTATCAAAAGATACTAGCTTCATTGTAGAAGGAACGGCAATTGCTCATTACCAAGATACATTGCTAACTACTGCCTTAAATTTTGGCACGTTAAGCATGTGCAGTTACCGAACGATGGATGCAGTGCTTGTTAACCAGTCGTGCAATAATGTCATCGCGAGGTCTGCTGTTCTACAGTATGCGAGTGAGTACAGTATAATCGTACCCCATTTTCCACTGACGATTCGCCCGGGCGATTCTATAAAAGTAACAGTTGCTCTTGATCCCCAATATCAAGGGGTGGCTGGAGATTCACTACGATTAACAATATATGATCCCGTAGATGGGCAGGATTATCATCGCACGGTTGCACTGAGGGGATCTGTTATGCCTGCATCTCACAATGTAGCAGTCGAACCTGCAGCGTGCATGGTTACTCTCATTGCAGCTTGTTCGAATGTAGATACTTCGATCGTGATAACTAATCGAGGGACTTGTGATAATGTTATTATCCAGCGAGCTAATATCCTGGGTGACGGTGCATTAGTATTCGATCCCGAACCGGAATTTCCAGTCGTTATTCGTCCGGATTCCATGGTTCGATTCACAGTTCGCATTCAACCACACGAGGAGGCCGTTACAACATCTACTGTGGTATTATCGGGATCATTCATCGATACAACGATCGCTTTTTCATACTCCTCACTTCCCGGTGCACATGCGGTTACATTCTCAATGGCCGATTCGACATTTACGACGAAGCCCTGTGTACCAGTGATCCACCCGTTCGCTATTGCCAATAGTGGATGTGATGCTGTGACATTGGATGGCGTCTCACTATTGGAAGGGGTCAATGAGGATCAGTTTACTTTGAATGGAATACCGCAACTTCCTAAGCAATTAGCACCTGGCGATACGTTGTGGGCCTTCGTTCAATACGACCCTAATGGCAACGGCACTGGGAAGGCTTCTGTACAGGTGAGTTCAAAGCAAGCGAAGTATTTGCGGTCGATTGCGCTTACAGGCAGTGTTGTAGGTACGGTACCAGTCGCACATGTCGGCTTGGCTTCGCTTAATGGTACACATGAATGCAAAGCGAAAGCTGGTGACACGGTAACTGTTGCGATCAGCGTTATGGATGATATTGGCGATTCCTCACAACTCTATCAGGTCTCGCTTGTACTAAACACTAATTGGAATCTACTTACACCAACAGTCAATACCGCGATGAATGGCTGGACCCTTGTAAGCACCGTACCACTTGCTAATGGTGCAACGAGGCTGACGTTGCGACGGGATAGAACTTCTTCGATGAACATTGGAGATGCGTTATTGCTTTGTTCCTTCTACCCAGTGATAACAGACACCAGCGCTTGCGAGATCAGTTTATCAGATCTCCGATTTAACGAAGGGCAGCAGAATTATGAAAGTTGTATCCTAACGGCTTCTGCAACGACTCAGCCGGTAACATTTAAATTGATCGATACCTGTGGTAATCCAATTCTGCGAGAGCAGTTAAACGGTGCACTTGCTCTGCGGATCATTTCGATCAATCCGAACCCGATTGGGCTTCAAAATGGCAAGAAAGAAACGGAAATAACGTTCGAAACGGGCATTGAAGGACCGGTAACGATCATAGCGCGCGACCTGCTCGGAAGGCAGTATAATAGAATGGAGGGTGTCTATTCAGCGGGTACTCATTCGGTACGATTTTCTTTACCGGAGGCTGCCGAAGGCACCTATTTTGCGGAGGTGCAGTCGGGTAGTGTGCGTCAGTCACGAAAACTATTGATTGAAGCCCGTTAAGATGTATCTTTGTGCTCTATTTCGGAGTATAATCGATCACTTTTGTAGGAGGCAATACAATGGAATACACGATGACACCACCTGCGGTTGATAATGGACCGATCACGCGCCCACAGGGGCTGATTCTTTATGCTGGATTTTGGCGGAGATTTGGAGCTTATGTTCTCGACTCCCTGATCTTGGGGGCGATCTCCTGGGCTATTATTGTCGTGTTTTTAATGGGAGCTCTCGGTATTTCTAAATCGGGGATGCCTGATGAAGGTGCTAGTATGATGGCTGGTACTGGGTTCGTTCTCTATTGTTTATTCGTAATGGTAGGGGGCTGGCTTTATTATGCTCTTATGGAATCTTCGAAAAATGGAGGCACTCTTGGGAAGATGGCATTTGGACTTCGCGTAACCGATACTCAAGGTTACCGCATTTCATTTGCCAGAGCCACAGGTCGGTACTTTGGAAAATTTGTATCGAGCCTTATACTTGGTATCGGTTACCTTATGGCCGGCTGGACTTCGAAAAAGCAGGGCTTACACGATATTATGGCGGAAACGTTGGTACTGCGCAAAGGAAAGGTTGTACCCGCTGCGGTTGCCCACAATGCGTTTCCTGAGACGATGACGTCGGCGTAACGACTAAGAAAGCCGTTTACGAAATATAGCGTATTCACCGATTACGGTATCCTTCACATAATCGGTGCGGAGAAGACTGTCGAGAGCCGGAAAGTCCGTTTGAATTCCTTCTCGTGGTGGGAGGTACGTCCAAAACTTGGTTTGTCCATTTAACAGAATAAATGTAGCTGGTTTCTTGAGAACGTCATTCAAGAATTCTTTCTGCCACTTTTGTTGAAAGTCAGGATGGCTTCCATTTGCATCGCGGGCCGTGACAGCTTGAAATTCACAAAACCGGGTTGCTTCTTCGCGATCGAGTCTCCAGCGTAACCGGGCATCATAGGAGCAGATTTCAACAATGCCCGTATTATTATTTGGTTGTGCTAAATAATTTATTACCGAGTCATCTTGTAGTCGGAGTTTTTCATCGCCCACTAAGTTAAGACCGTTATAGCCCATCGTATGCCAGCGTCCTGAAACAACATACTTGGTAACAGATAGGAATGGCGTAAAACCCACCAGTAGCGCAAGCATAAGAGCAGACGCACTAGCGATTTTCAATTTGGTGGAGCGTATGAAGTGGAGAAGTTGACCGACGCCCAACGCTGCTAAGGGGCTTAGTAGCACCAGCAATAAAGCGAAATGATAAGCAAGGAAACGATGCTGTATCCATATTATCCCTGTCACTTCGATTATCATTAGAACATACAGCATCAATAACTTTCTTTGCCGAAGCACTTGCCGAACTGAGGACGTTAAATTCAATTGGTATCCTAGAAGCGCAATAGCAGGAAAGACAACGATCGGCCAATACCAATACAGCGCAACAAAGAAAGACTTCCAATCTTGAGTCGGAACTGCAGTGTAAACTTTACCTAAAAACAGGATTGTGGTTACATAATAATCTTTAATTGAGCCTGTAATAAGATAAAAGAGGATCGAACTCAAAAACGGAATCGTGAGAGCGGAAAGTAAAAGGATAGCATTCTTCCGTTCATGCTTATTAAGTGAGAATAAAATGAGAGTGAGGGGAAGGATAATGTAAAGTGGCCTGATAAGCACCGCCCATCCCATAATAGCACCCGAAAAGAATGTGCTCCACTTGGAGGATGGACGAGAATAATAAAGGTAGGTTGCGATTGTAAATAAGCCGGTAGCAAACGCGTCTCTCTGCCCATAAAATGTCACGTTGCCGTGCATGTAGGTGAGCAAGTAAAAGAGGCAGGCAAAAAATGACAAGGGCGCTGAAAGCCATCGCAGCAAAAGTTTATAAAAAAACAGGGCCGTTGTGAGTTGAAAGACCACCTCAATAAGCCGAAAGCCGATCTCACTCCTATTAAAGAGAGCTACAGAAAGGAGGTGAAATGGTAAAACACCCGGAAAATTTGGCTCCCAGGTCCCAATGTATGGGATTTTACCGAAGCGTTGAAACTGATATGCCACCCATTGCAGGGCGCTAGTGTCGGAGTTAAGGGGATAGAAAAAAAGCGGAAAAAGGGTAATCCCCCCTGCGATAACAGTAAAATTTCGCCAAAAACGATATTGGGTGGAATCGAATGGTTGAGTGGGCATTCTTATTTGGCCCTGTTAACCCGTGAGCGGAATAACTGGTTTATAGGATGAAAATGAAATTCTGAACTAAGGTCGCTGCCTCACGGTTAACTGCGCGCTTGCCTAAAATAGGCGCCCACTCTTGTTCGTTTTGGTAAAAATTAGCCAATAATTAGTTAACTTAGGGAAAAGATAGGGAGTTTTTATGCCACGTAAGTATCCGCTTGAACGGACGCGCAATATCGGTATCATGGCGCACATTGACGCCGGAAAAACAACGACGACCGAGCGCATCCTCTTTTATACCGGCCGAGTGCATCGCATGGGCGAAGTGCACGAGGGAGGGGCTACCATGGACTGGATGGAGCAGGAGAAAGAGCGTGGTATTACTATCACCTCTGCTGCCACCACTTGCGTATGGCGCGACACGCATATCAATATTATTGATACGCCAGGCCACGTGGATTTTACGGTGGAAGTAGAGCGCTCACTTCGCGTGCTTGATGGTGCTGTTGCGCTATTCTGCGCAGTGGGCGGTGTCGAGCCTCAGTCAGAGACGGTGTGGCGTCAAGCGAACAAGTATGGTGTCCCGCGTATCGCGTTCGTCAATAAGATGGACCGTACCGGAGCCGACTTCTTCAATGTCGTTCGGATGATCAAGGAGCGCCTTGGCGCGAATCCAATTCCGATCAATCTTCCGATCGGTGAAGGCGAAATGTTCGCCGGTGTCATCGATCTTGTTCGCAACAAGGCGCGCATGTATAACGAAGGTACGCTCGGTACTACGTTCGAGGACGTGGATATTCCGGAAAACCTAAAAGAGCATGCAAAAGAATGGCGTACTCGTTTGTTTGAATCGGTTGCGGAGGTGGATGATACGCTGTTGATGAAGTATCTCGAGGGCGAAGAGATCACCGCCGATGAAGTGATGCGAGTTCTTCGTGTCGCCGTTATTGAGTCGAAGATTATTCCGGTTCTTTGCGGCTCCGCCTTTAAGAACAAAGGCGTGCAGGATTTACTCGATGCTGTCGTCGATTATCTTCCGAGCCCAACCGATATCGGTGAAGTAGAAGGCCACCACCTGAATTTAACGGATCACATTAGCCGTCAGCCGAAGGATACCGAGAAATTCGCCGCGATCGCATTTAAGATTATGACCGATCCGTACGTCGGTAAGCTGACGTTCTTTCGAATTTATTCCGGCACGCTGAAAGCCGGTTCGTATGTGCTGAACTCGGTATCTGGCCGAAAAGAGCGTATTGGCCGTATTCTTCGTATGCATGCAAATCACCGCGAAGATATCGAGGAAGGATATACGGGCGACATTCTTGCGGCTGTAGGTCTTAAACAAACTCGTACAGGTGATACGCTTTGTGACGAGGGCGATCCGATCGTGCTGGAACGCATGGTATTTCCTGAACCGGTTATTTCGCTTGCTGTTGAGCCAAAGACGAAGGCGGATTCCGAGAAGATGTCCGAAGCGCTTCAGAAATTGGCCGATGAAGATCCGACATTTCGGGTGAAGACTGATGAAGAAACAGGCCAAACGATTCTTTCCGGTATGGGCGAATTGCACCTGGAGATTCTCGTCGATCGTATGAAGCGCGAATTCCGCGTTGAAGCGAACGTGGGTAAGCCGCAGGTGGCTTACAAGGAGACGATCCGTAAAAAGGTCACTCAGGAAGGCAAGTTCGTGCGTCAGTCGGGTGGTCGCGGTCAGTTCGGTCACGTATGGATCGATCTCGAGCCAAACGAGCCAGGAAAGGGCTATGAATTCGAGAATGCCATTATCGGTGGTGCTATTCCTAAGGAGTACATACAGCCGGTCAGCGCTGGTATTGTGGAAGCGATGAAGAACGGTATTCTTGCCGGCTACCCAGTAGAGGACGTGAAAGTTCGTCTGTTCGATGGTTCGTACCATGAAGTTGACTCGAACGAAATGGCCTTTAAGGTTGCCGGTTCGATGGCATTCAAAGAGGCTGCTCGTAAAGCGAATCCAGTGATCCTCGAGCCGATTATGGACGTCGAGGTTGTAACGCCGGAAGACTATATGGGCGATATCATGGGCGATCTCTCTTCACGTCGTGGACGAATCGAAGGTATGACTGCTCGTTCCGATGCCCAGGTCATTAAGGCTTCGGTGCCTCTATCCGAAATGTTCGGTTATGCCACGATACTTCGTTCAATGTCACAGGGACGCGCAATCTATACGATGCAATTCTCACGTTATGAGGAAGCTCCGCGTTCGGTGCAAGAGCAGATCGTCGAGGCAGCAAAGGGCAAAGCAGCAGTAGCCGCCTAAACGGTTTTCTACAAAGAGAGGTAGTAATAATTACCTTCAATCGGGAAACCTGTTATTTTTTGATGCGTTGAGTTAAGGCCCAGTCACTTAAGGACTGGGCCTTAACGCTTATCGGCTCCATCCCGCCGTTCTTTTTAATGGAAGATATTCAGAGCACTGCTACCCAATCCATTCCGGACTTACCTCCTGATCCGCATGTAATGGATTATGTGCTGCTGGTCTTGAGACACAGAACGGTTGTGCTCTCGATAATTTTGTTTTGCACACTGATAGCGTTTGGACTTACCTACATTGTTCCATACACATTCCAGTCCGAGTCGCTTTTACTTCCCCCTGATCGAGTATCCTCCTCTGGCTTACTGTCTGCACTTAGTGCCTCTGGCGCATTAAAAATTATGAAGGAAGTTGAAAATCCTTCGGTAGACTTGATTCAGAATATTTTGGAGTCTCGATCTTTGAGGTCTCGTCTTTGCTCTGATAGTGAGATATTTTATTTCTTTAAAGAGCGCACACCGACACAAGAAGAAATGCTTGATGAAATACGGAATGATGTGATCGTTTTTCCCGATGTTGCTCGTGTCCGTGTACGGGCTATTGTGTCGACTGACTGGTTTTCAAGTGCGCATGAAAAGCAGGAGGCGCAAAGACTCTCCAGTCATATGGCTAATCTCGCTGTTTTCTTGATGGATAGCATTATGAAATCTCAGTTGCAGGGAATAGCAAGCAGGACTTATCATTATGCAGACTCTGACTATCGATTGAGAAGCGCTGAACTTGATTCGTTGGAAGGCGCCTTGGCGGCGTTCGAATCAGCGAATGGTATTCCCGATATTAAGTCGCAAACTGCCCAGACAATAACCAGATTAGGGGAGTTGCAAGCAGAACGCGATGAGGCTTCGCTAAAAGCAGCGTTGTTAGAACGTGAACTGTCCTTCGACAATCCTCAGGTTCAAATGGCTCGTGCTCACGAGTCGGAGGTAAATCGAATGGTGCAAACGTATGAAGCAGAATACCGCGTGGGGCCTAGCGTCTCTGGGTTACCAGCGGTTACGGAACACTATCTTGAACTAGTCCGACAAAAGACTGCCCTTGAGCCTATTGTGAAATTCCTTAGGGAAGAAATGGAGCAACAACGGATCAGCGCCGAGCGAGCAGAAACCCCAATTACAATTTTGGATCAAGCGCCAATTCCCGAGCATCGGACAAGCCCTTTACGAATTCCTGTTATGGGGCTTGGAGCAATTGTGGGTCTTTTTATTTGCATTGTTTATTTGGCTATTCGGTCTCTGCTCGACTCGTGCCGGATCGTCGCTCCCGTTATGCCACTTAGTTGACGAGAACATCAGGAATAATGGCAAGAGACATACACCGTTCAGATTCCCTGCTCTTCTCCTTGCGTAATCTGAAATATTTTATATGCTGGCTGATGCTCTGGCAGGACGGTATGGTGTCTGGCTCGGCTCTGCAAATTACCAACTGGATATCGATACCGTATTACATAAAGATTGCCGAAGCCTTAGTATTTCTTCTCGGCGTTACGGTGGTAATTGAGCGGACGGTGACCGGTGACTTCAGATTACACCGCTCTTATTTCTCAGGACCATTGCTGCTTATTCTGAGTGCGTTCTTTATCTCTTGGGTCAGGGGTATGTATATGCAACAAAGGGTGGCAATTATTTTAGAGGCGCATGAAGCATTTTCGATACCCCTGTTATTTTATGTAGTGAATAATGCTTTTCGTGATCCCGAAGAAGCGGAAACACTATATAAAATACTATTGCTCGCGGTGATCCCGAAATGCCTTGACGGTCTTTATATTTGGTTCTTTTCACCCGATACCAAAAAATATTGGGGGGTTTTAGAACTTTGGCGAGATGGATATGATCTTGCAATGGGAGCAATTGGTAGTTTGCTTTTTCTTCACTACCGTGCAAAAAAACTGCGATGGTTGAAGCGAACGATGCTTTTCTCCATTCCTTTGATAGGTGTTACGTTGATGCTCAGTATGCGACGAACATTTGTCGTGAGTATTATGGCTGCCGCCGTACTCATGTTTGTCACCCTGCCTAAAAGCTATCGCAAGCGTCAACTGATGGCCTTTGGAGGGTTGTTATTGGGTCTCATTGTTTTTGCTATTGTTACCAATCCAGTGGCAATTGTCGAACGTTTTTCAGGTATTGTTGAGCCGCAGGGTGAAGGATCTGCTTATATCCGACTAATGGAGCTTCCGAATGTTCTTGAAAATATTCGAAATCATCCAGTCCTTGGGGTGCCTGTCGGCATTCCATGGAAAGTGTATTATCGCATGCCAGTTTCGGCTGTGTATACCACCTTAGGGACGCATGATGCTTACCTTTACTGGCCGTTGCGCGCAGGTGTTTTAGGCGCTATTGCGTTTCTTTGGTTATTTGCTCGTCTTTGGAAATCAGTTCTTTTAACCTATCGGCTTCGTAGGACAGAAGAAAATTTCTTTTTTAGTCAATTTTCCATACAACTACTCATCATTTATCTGATTGCGTCTTTCTTCGGTCTGCTATATGCGGATGACATGCCATCTTTACTCGCTGTAGTATTCACGGCCATTCAACTTCATGCGAGGCATATTACGGGAATGTCATCGTTTCGAGAAATAAAATTCTGGCAAAGTATGCGAGAGGGAAAACTCGTTCACAAATTGTCCCTAATACAACGTTTGAAGCAAGGATTGAAAAATTTATTGTGGTCTGCTCAACATGCTGTCTAATTTTCCCTCAAAAGCATTGGTCATAATTGAATCACAGTCCGACCGATGGATTAGTATTGCCCTTGCGGCATCTGCTATATACTTCATTACCATGTACGTGGCCGTCGCCATTTGGCACTTGGCATACCCTTACGAGATAGAGTGGTACGAAGGCCTAACCCTTGACCACGTTGTTCGAGTCGTGCAAGGGCTGCCAATCTATGCTAAACCTTCCATTTATTTTTCGGCAACATTATACCAGCCGTTGTATTTTTATCTCGTGGCCCCTGTATTTAAGATTTTTGGATCATCGTTTTTCTCCGGACGAATCGTTACCGTGGCGGCTTCTTTCCTTGGTGCCACGATTGCAGGTCGAGCAGTGTATCGTCTTTGCACCGGCTCCAAACAAGCAGTCATTGTCGTACTTGGTTTGTTCTTCGCCACGTATGCATTGACGGACTATGTCCAAACACTGGTCCGCATCGATGCGACATATGTCTGTTTTTTGCTTCTGGCATTTTATGCAGTTTCGCGAGCAACGTGGACTGGAAGTATACTTTCAGTTCTTTTTTTTGTGGCTGCATTCTTTACTAAGCAGGAGGCAGTATTTTTTATGCCGCTTCCGATTCTGTGGCTATTCCTCCATAATAGGAGAATGGCGATCTTCTCAATTATTACCCTGTGTGTAGTGATTGTTTTGGGGACATGGTGGCTGAACGCGTCGTCGCTGCATTGGTATACCTACTATGTTTATGGTATGCCGAGGGCAAAGGCAAGATATTACGGGTATGCAAGAGTGTTTATAGCATTACCAGCGGAAGTATTTCGATATTGGGGCGTGGCACTCCTTATTATTAGCGGTGTATTGGTTTCTCTTGGCAAAAGATTTAAGGTTCGAAGCGAAGCGGGTTTGTGGCTTCTAGCGCTCATTTCTTCGATTCTTCAATTTTGTGCACACCGTGGCGATCAAATGGCCGGCAATAATGTGCTGTATCCGCTATGCGCTATTGCCCCCGTTTTCTTAACATATGCGGTGTGGCAAGCTCGTGAAGTAGGACAAACGATGGCACGGTTGTACCAGTGGGGTTTGCTTATGCAGTTGGTGAGCTTCGTGTATGTTCCTCAGCACTTACCAATGATATTCCCAGGTAAGGAAGAGCGTGCTTCCGCAGAGAAGTTCTTTGCCTTTGTTCGCACCATTCATGGAGACGTTGTTATTCCCGCTCATGGTTTCCTGAGCTCGATGGCAGGGAAAAATACTCACACTCATTGTCAGGTGGAGGATGATGTGATCGTGATGCATGATCAAGTTGCCGCCGATTATATGGCGGAATGGAAGGCCGCCTTTCAACAGCAAAAATTTGGAGCAATTATCTGGGATAAAAGCACAGCTCATGAACCAGATTCAATACCGGGCTATAACCTTATCCATTCACTTCCACTGGACTGGCGCATCGGATCAAAAATGGGGAATGAAATAATTCGGCCCACGTATCTCTATTGGCCGATCGGCAAGCCACCCCCAAATCTAGGCATGTGATAATCCTCTATGCATTGAGAAGCTCAACTATGAGTGAAGATGTTTGCTGCGCTGTAAATTGAAATATACGGTCAATGTAAGTAACGGGGTGAACACTGCTAAACCAATCCAAAGCCCTAGCCAAAATGAGATTGGCGCAAATCTGAAGTGAACGTCATGCGTCCCTTTAATCACTTTTACAGCTCTCATTGAGTAATTGCATCGTAGTAGCGGCACGTCTTTACCATCGATGGTCGCCGACCAACCGGGGTAGTAAGTATCGGATAAAATAAGATATGTGGAGTCGGATGCATGATAATGTATTCGAAGTTCGTTTCCGTTATCGGACAATATTGAATCAATAGAATCGTTGGCCATTAGATGAGGGGTCCATATGGCAGGCGAATTGTTCGGTGTAAAATATACTCCCTGAATCTGCAATGAATCTTTCGACAATTGCCGCAATATCTCACTATCATTGTTGAACTGCTGGATTCGGTTAGCCAGGAATGCTCTTGACACAACTTCATGATTATTATATATCCAGATAGGACCATTCACTTCTAGTTGAATGGCAGAATCATTTGCCAATGCCTTTGCCCTAACCAGAACCCCACAATTGAATTTACCCAGCAACCGGGGAGAAATAAGACCAGTGTCCTGCCAATGATCGATGGCGGTATATATATATAAGCAACGAGGTATTATGCTTTCGTAACCCGATATCTGTTGAATACCATAAACGACGTTTTCATTGTCAAGAAATACAAACTGTCGTGTTGGATCAACCTCACGATAAGTGTATACCCGACAGTCTTTACTTAACCGTTGAAGTGATCGGATTTCATTCGTTTCAGGATACGGTGGGTAAGCAGTGGAATCGACAGAAGGAAACCAAGAGCGTGCAAAGAATATGAGTTGCAATGTGGTAATGCTCCATATTCCGGTAAGGAGTACCTGCGATGAAAGTTTTTTGTAATTCCATAATAGAACAAGTGCGGCTGCAGAGGAGATTATTCCAAATAGGATTTCAGGGCGTAGAAGTTGCCAATAGTCAATTGTCTCCCGAAGGCGCTCTCGAACCCACTCGGAATTCCCTTCAGAGTATACTGCCTGTTGAAGGCGAGGCAATATTTGCTCTGTAAACCATTGCTCAATTGTTTTGGGGTCGGTCCAATGAATAACTGAAAGGATACCTAAAGTGCAGGCGATCATTATTATTCCTGCGAAGCTCCATCGAAGTACTCTCTTAAGCGTTTCTCGACCAATGTCCCCTTGGAGTAAACCCTCAAGCGCAATTGCACCAGCTCCACAAGCTCCTACAGTAAATATCACAAAAAAACGATGATAAAGATATCGGAACAGTGGCGTCCCGAGGGGTAGCAGTAAACCGACCAGCATTAAAACAGTAAATGGTCGTGTTGTTGGTCGCTTCTTCCAAAGTAGAGTGCCTCCAGCAACTGCAAATAGCAAAGGCACGAACCCAATCGCGCCTTCGAAGTCCGTCACGTATACGCCAACTGCCTGATGCAGCATCACTCCGCGGATCGATCCAGCAAGTTGTGGAATGAAAAAAGTAAAAAGTAGTGCGAGGCTTTCAATGCGTTGTAAAATTGTGTACGACTTGAGAAGACTGGTCGAAAAAAAAGCGCCACCGTTAATTGTCTCCTTAATCAGTTGGAGTGTGGGGAGCCAGTATGTCGCACTTAAACCCAGCGATAAAATGTACAAAGTTGCGAGCGGCTTTACTAGCGTTTTCCAACGTCGTTCGGATTCGAGCGACCACAATGATATCGCTACGACGAAAACAAAAAGAGTGAGAAAGCCAATAGTCTGAATATTGCCGGCCAAAAAACCGAGTGCAAGAGCGATCGCAGAAAAAAATAAACTGCTTGTATGCTTGGAGTGATAATATCTAAGCAAGAATAGAAAGACCCAGGGAGCGAACGAAAATGATGCAGGAATAAAGTGGGCGAGTAAATGCGTCATAAAAAGCGCATTCAGCATAAATGCCGTGGCAAATATTCGTGCAATACCAATTCGGACGTCATATTCACGTAGGAGGGCATACATGCCTACACCAGCAACTAAAAGCGGCAATAAGAGAATTAGTGGGAAGGCGATCTTTAGTGGTAGGAACAGGACGAAATTATACGTCCACATTCCTTCGAGGTATTGCGGGTATCCATTAAGAATGTATGAATTCCAAAACGCAAAGTTGCCGTGTTCATAAGCAAGCTTTGTAAAGTATTTAAGAGGATAGAACTGTAAGTAGCCATCTGCGAGGTAAGAATTGTAAGCATGCTGTGGTCCATAATACTGTGAGAAGGGCAGCGTCATGGTATCGATGAGGTCGGTGGGGAGTATCGAGCGACCATTGAAAACAAGAGGATAAAAACACACCAGGATCGTCCCAAGGAGAAGGGCGAAGGTGAAAGAATATTCGCGGAAGTGTTTTCTCATTGCGGGAAAGAGAAAGAGGTAAACAGAGAGAAAGGGGGGCTGTTCCGGCAGCCTCGAATTGGCGATTTCTTCAAAAATACCGAAACTCTTCCCTATAGACTCAGGTTATACGCCCGCTCACGACAGAAAGGGCTTCAAATTCGCTTAAAAAATGGCGGTTTTAGCCTTTCTGAGAGACTGGTTCATTGATAACATTCGCCTCTGCTAGAAATCCAATGTTCAGGATTTCTTCCTTAGGAAGAGCGCTAAGAACAAACAATTCCGGTAATAACCGTTAGGTGAACCGCCAGATGTGTTCCGCTTATATCGTTTTTGCGATAAGGCAATTCCGAGTGCTCCGCATGCGAATGAGACCAGTGCAATTTCCACGAAATTGTTCTCGGTTTGATCGGTCGGGTTTTGACCCGAATATCATATCAATATAGAGTTTTACTTTTTAAGGGTGCCACGCGTTGCGCGGTATTCTTCCGGTTTTTTCGAACTAACTTAGCTAACGCCTTCTAAGGCTTTTACTACAATGGCAAAAGCGAAATACGAACGTTCCAAACCGCACGTCAATGTCGGCACGATCGGCCACGTCGATCATGGTAAGACTACGCTCACGGCAGCGATCACCATGGCGCTGGCCAAGAAGATGCCGGGCACCGAAGTCCGCACCTTCGATTCGATCGATAATGCGCCGGAAGAGCGCGCACGCGGAATCACAATCGCCACGGCGCACGTCGAGTATGAGACGGCTAACCGCCACTATGCACACGTCGACTGCCCAGGCCACGCGGATTATGTAAAGAACATGATCACGGGTGCCGCCCAGATGGATGGTGCGATTCTCGTTGTTGCTGCAACGGATGGTCCGATGCCGCAAACACGTGAGCACATTCTTCTTGCTCGCCAGGTCGGTGTGCCGCGTATTGTAGTATTTATGAACAAGGTTGACGCGGCCGATCCGGAGTTGCTCGAGCTTGTCGAGCTCGAAATTCGTGAGCTCCTTAGCAAGTACGAATTCCCAGGCGACGAGATCCCGATCGTTCGCGGCTCGGCGCTCAATGCGCTTAATGCTGGTGCCGATCCGAGCGCTTCGACGGATGATCCGCGTCTCAAGTGCATCTATGAGCTTATGGATGCGGTCGATAGCTACATTCCGACGCCAGTCCGCGATGTCGATAAGCCGTTCTTGATGTCGGTTGAAGACGTATTCTCGATCACTGGTCGTGGTACAGTAGGTACGGGCCGTGTCGAGCGTGGTAAAGTGCACGTTGGAGACGAAGTCGAGATCGTTGGCCTTGGCCAGCACAAGAAGTCGGTCGTTACGGGCGTTGAAATGTTCCGTAAGGAAATGGATGAAGGTCAGGCTGGTGATAACGTCGGTATCCTTCTCCGTGGTGTTGAAAAGACGGATCTCGAGCGCGGTCAGGTTATCGCAAAGCCAGGTTCGATCACGCCACACACCAACTTCGAGGCAAAGGTCTACGTGCTTTCGAAGGAAGAGGGTGGCCGTCACACGCCGTTCTTCAATGGCTACCGTCCGCAGTTCTACTTCCGCACAACGGACGTTACTGGCGTAGCCTCGTTGCCAGAGGGCGTCGAGATGGTTATGCCTGGTGATAGCGTTCAGATGAAGATCGAGCTCATTAGCCCGATCGCTATGGAAGAGGGGCTCCGTTTCGCTATCCGTGAGGGTGGCCGTACGGTTGGCGCAGGCGTCGTCGATAAGATCACGAAGTAAGTATTTAGGCGTCCGAATCACATGGTTCGGACGCTTTTGTTTTTGAAAGCTGATAGCGCGTTATGAGTAAAGAATAAGGAGCTTAATCTCTCCTTAGGTGCTTACACATCGCCCGCTATTGATAAACTCGGCACTCGTAACTGATGCAAAAGATTCGAATCAAACTGAAATCCTACGATCACAACCTGATCGATAAGAGTGCGGAAAAGATCATTCGCACGATCAAGCCGACGGGTTGCGTTGTTTCGGGGCCTATTCCGCTGCCGACGAAGAAGTCGATCTTTACGGTCAACCGCTCGCCGCACGTGGATAAGAAGAGCCGAGAGCAGTTCGAGATCCGCGCCCATAAGCGGCTGATCGATATTCTTAATTCGAATAGCCGTACCGTCGATTCGCTGATGAAGCTCGAATTGCCGGCGGGTGTAGAAGTAGAAATTAAAGTGTAGGCGCATCGTGTATTGCGCGGCGTTTTATGCTGCGCGACCCGAGCCGTTAACGCATAATGGGGTGGCGGTTCATTGAACTGTCCGCTACACGTAGAAAGTGAATTATGAGCGCACTATTAGGTAAAAAAGTTGGCATGACTGGCATCTTCGATGCTGAGGGTCAGTACGTCCCGGTGACGGTGATCCAGGCCGGTCCATGCTATGTCACACAGATAAAGACAAAGGCTGCTGATGGCTATGATGCCGTTCAGTTGGGCTTTGAGGATATCGCTGAGCGTAAGCTGACGAAGCCGGAAAAAGGGCACTTTGCAAAGACCGGTGTTCAGCCGAAGCGCTATGTGAAAGAGTTTCGCACGTTCGAAGGGGAGAAGTTCGCAGCGCTTACGCCGGGTTCGGCTATCAGCGTATCGGATATCTTCAATGAGGGTGACGTGGTGCATGTATCCTCAACCTCAAAGGGCCGCGGATTCCAGGGCGTAGTAAAGCGCCACCATTTTGGTGGTGTTGGTTCAACGACTCACGGTCAGTCAGATCGCGTTCGTGCTCCTGGATCGATCGGTGCATCGAGCTATCCATCTCGCGTCTTTAAAGGACAGCGTATGGGCGGCCGTATGGGCGGCACGCGTGTGACAACGCGTAATCTGCGGGTGATGAAAGTTCTGCCGGAGCAGAATCTTGTGCTCGTCAGCGGTTCGTTTGCTGGTTCGAAGAACCAGGTTGTAGAAATTGTGAAAGCCTAAATCGTATGCAAGTACAAGTTTTATCGAAAAGCGGATCGAGCACGGGGCGCAACATAACGCTTCCGGACGAGATCTTTGGTGTCGAGCCGCACGAGCATGCGATGTGGCTGGCGATCGATGCCTATCTCGCAAACCAGCGTCAGGGTACGCACAAGACGAAGCCGCGTGGCGAAGTGTCCGGTTCGACGAAGAAGCTCTTCCGTCAAAAAGGTACCGGTCGTGCTCGTCAGGGTGATATTAAGAGCGGACTTCACCCGGGGGGTGGTACGATGCATGGCCCGCAGCCGCATAAGTACACCAAGAGTCTTCCGCGCAAAGTAAAGCAACTTGCCCGCAAGAGCGCTCTTTCGGAGAAGGTTCGCAACAACGCGTTTGTAGTTGTTGAAGATCTGAATTTTGATACCGCTCGTACTAAGCAGGTTCAGGACGTATTGAATGCCTTGAAGCTGCATAAAACGCAAGCCTTATTGCTGACAGCCGGCAATAACGAAATGGTGTATAAGAGCGGTCGTAATATTCCGACGCTTACCATTTCCGATGCTGCTAAGGCTTCGATGTACGATATTTGGAAATCGCGTGCGATCATTGCGGAAGAATCTGCAGTGCGTGCGATCGAGCAAAGCTTCGCAGGTCTTGCTAATGAGCAGCCGGAAGTCGAGCACATTTCAATGCCAGCATAAGAAGTAGGAAACGATGGCACGAGAAGTTTTAAAACGACCGCTCCTAACGGAGAAGGCGACCCTGCAGGCCGAGAAGGGGATCTACCACTTCGAGGTGATGCCGGATACGAATAAGATCGAAGTAGCAGACGCGGTGCGTCGTCGTTTCGGCGTGACCGTGAAGAGCGTCCGTATGTCCTGGCAAAAGCCAAAGCACAAGACGCAGTTCACCCGCCGCGGACCGCGCTATGGTGTCAAGCAGGGATACAAGAAGGCGATCGTACATCTCGCGCCGGGTAACACGATCGATGTCTTTACGCCACTTGAAGCGAAAGATAAAGGAGCGTTATAAACTATGGCAATTAGGAATTTAAAACCGAGAACGCCGGCTACACGCTACTATTCGATCTCGACGTTTGACGAGGTTACGAAGACGACGCCGGAAAAGTCGCTTCTCGAACCGCTCCGCAAGTCGGGTGGTCGTGGTAATACGGGGCGTGTCACGTCACGTCATCGCGGCGGCGGACACAAGCGCATGTATCGCGTTATCGATTTCAAGCGCGATAAAGTTGGCGTGCCGGGTAAAGTATCGGCGATCGAGTACGACCCAAATCGTAGCTGCCGTATCGCGCTCGTTACTTACGTGGATGGCGATAAGCGCTACATCCTGGCGCCGGAAGGCCTTGCGGTTGGCGGTACGATCACGTCGGGGCCGGAATCCGATATCAATGTCGGCAATGCGCTTCCGCTCAAGAATATGCCGCTGGGTACGTTCGTACACAACGTAGAGCTTCGTGCTGGTCGTGGCGGCCAGATCGCTCGTTCGGCTGGCAATTCGTGCCAGGTGATGGCGAAAGAAGGAGATTTTGCAACCCTTAAGATGCCTTCTGGCGAGACTCGCAAAGTTCGCCTCGAGTGCTATGCTACCATTGGACAGGTCGGTAACTCCGATTACTTCAATATTAGCTGGGGTAAAGCTGGGCGTTCGCGCTGGCTTGGTATTCGTCCGCAGACTCGCGGTATGGCGATGAACCCGGTCGATCACCCGATGGGTGGTGGCGAAGGTAAATCGAAATCAGGTGGTGGACGCAAACATCCGAAGTCACCGTGGGGTCAGCTTGCGAAGGGACTCAAGACGCGCAAGCACAAGAACGCATCAAATAAGTACATCGTTAAGCGCCGCTCTAAGTAAAAAATTATGTCGCGTTCGCTAAAGAAAGGACCGTTTATAGACGAGAAGCTTCTCCGCAAAGTGGAGACTTTGAATGCTGCTCGCCAGAAGAAAGTGATCAAGACCTGGTCGCGCGATTCCACTATTTCGCCCGAGTTCGTCGGTCATACCTTCACGGTTCACAACGGTAATAAATTCATTCCGGTCTACGTGACGGAAAACATGGTCGGTCATAAGCTTGGCGAGTTTGCGCCAACGCGAACCTTCCGTGGTCATTCCGGTACGAAGACTGAAGTTGCTACGAAGTAAGCAAGGGATATAAAGAGATTATGGCAAAAGTTGCTCGCGCAGTAAAGCGCGGAATCCAGAGCTCTCCGCTGAAGATGCGGATCGTGCTCGATCAGATCCGAGGCAAGCGGGTGCCGGAAGCGCTTAGCATTCTGCACTTTACGCCGAACCATGCTTCGCTCGTAGCAGAGAAGACGCTTCGCAGTGCTATCTCGAATTTTCAGATGATTCCGGATAACGCTCGCTTTGATGTCGAAGACCTCTACGTTCGCGAGTGCTTCGCGGATGGCGGTCCGGTACTCAAGCGTATTTTGCCGGCTCCGATGGGTCGCGCGTTTCGCGTACGTAAGCGTTCGAACCATCTTACGATCATCGTCGGTGATGCTCCAATGGGCAAAGCTCCGAAGCAGCGTAAGAGATCATCTGGCGCCGTAGCTCGCGTACAGGCGGCCCCGGCAACACCAGCACCTGCAAAGCCAAGAGCTACGCGGAAGAAGGCTGCGAGTGCGCCAGCTCCGGAAGAGAAGAACGAACAGTAATTAATTAATAAAACACTAAGCGCTTGGGACAGAAAACTAACCCGGTCGGCTTTAGAGTCGCAGTAACACGCCCGTGGGACGCACGGTGGTACGACGATAAGAATTTCGCGCAAAAGCTCGAAGAGGACAACCTCATTCGTTCTTATATCAGAAACCGACTCAAGCGGGCCGGTATCTCCAAGCTCACTCTCGACCGCACGACAAAGCGCGTAGTGGTTACGGTACATACGTCGCGTCCCGGCGTTGTGATCGGCAAGAGTGGGAAAGAGATCGCGCAGCTCGAAGAAGAGCTGAAGAATGTGACCAGTGGTAAGGAAGTGAAGATCCTTATCAATGAAGTGAAGCGCCCGGAGACGGACGCACAGCTTATCGGCGATCAGATCGCGCAGCAGTTGGAAGGGCGTATTTCCTTCCGTCGTGCGATGAAGGGTGCTATTTCGTCGGCGATGCGCGCCGGTGCTGAAGGTATCCGTGTAATGTGCGCAGGCCGCCTTGGTGGTGCTGAAATCGCGCGTACAGAGCAGTACAAAGAAGGCCGCATTCCGTTGCACACCCTCCGCGCTGATATTGACTTTGCGCGCAGCACTGCACAAACGATCTACGGTACGATCGGTATCAAAGTGTGGGTCTGCCATGGTGACATCATCGGTCAGACGCCGCTCGAAGTATCGGCTGAGACTGCGGTCAATGGCGTAGAGCAGAAGGATAAGCGTCCGATCGTATCGGCAGCCGGCGGTGAGCGCCGTCGTCGTGGTGGCCGCGGTCGCGGTGGTGATCGTGATGATCGTGGCGGTGAGTCTGGAGGAGGAGAAGGTGGAGAAGGCGGTCGTGGTGGTCGCCGTCGTTCACCGAGACCAGCGCACGCGTAATAGAATATAGAATAAGTTTAAGAGAGAAGAAAAATGCTTCTTCCAAAAAGAGTAAAATATCGTAAGACACAACGCGGCAAGGTCAAAGGCAACGAGACCCGCGGTACGGAGGTCGCATTCGGATCGTTCGGCCTGAAGGCGATGGAAGCCGGCTGGATCACGAGCCGTCAGATCGAAGCCGTTCGTGTTACGCTTTCGCGTACCATGAAGCGCGACGGTAAGATCTGGATTCGTATCTTTCCCGATAAGCCGGTAACAAAAAAGCCTGCTGAAACTCGTATGGGTTCGGGTAAAGGCTCTCCGGAGTTCTGGGTAGCCGTTGTAAAGCCGGGCCGTATCATGTTCGAACTTGGTGGTATTTCGCAGGAAGTTGCGACCGAGGCATTGCGCCTGGCTGGTCACAAGCTTCCGGTAAAAACAAAGATGGTCACGCGACCGGATTACGTAGAGTAAAGGCGAAGAAATGAAAGGTCTGAAATACGCAGAGTTGGCTAACCTCAATGAGGAGCAGCTTAACAAGCAAATCGCAGAGAACCGCGCTCGTATTACCGCGCTCGGATTTCAGAAGACGGTCGGACAGCTCGATAATCACGCGCAGATCGAGACGCTCCGCCGTGACATCGCCCGGATGAAAACGGCACTTGCCGCTCGTAAAACGAGCCACTCATAAGCAGCAAAATAATAAGGATTGTAATGGCTGAGAACGCACAAAATACGATAACACGAGGCCGCCGCAAAGAGCGTGTCGGCAAAGTGGTGAGCGACAAGATGCAAAAGACGGTGGTCGTCAGCCTGACTCGTCAGGTGCCGCATACGCTCTACAAAAAGTATTTTAAGAAGACGACAAAGTTTGTCGCTCACGACGAGACCAACGATGCAAAGATCGGTGATACGGTCCGCATCATGGAAACGCGACCGCTTTCAAAGACGAAGCGCTGGCGTGTGGTCGAAGTATTAGAGCGTGCGAAATAACACGGAATAACGAGGCGAAGGAGACTGACATGGTACAGGAAGAAACGAATTTAGTAGTAGCCGATAATTCCGGTGCAAAGCGCGTCCGTTGTATCCGCATTTTGGGCGGCCACGAGCGACGTTATGCAGGCTTGGGTGATGTCGTGGTCGTCAGTGTAAAATCTGCGATCCCGAATGGCCAGGTTAAGAAAGGTGAAGTTTCGAAGGCTGTTATTGTACGTACGAAGAAAGAATCACGTCGTAAAGACGGCAGCTATATCCGGTTCGATGAGAACGCCGTTGTTCTCCTGAACCAGCAGGGCGAGCCGCGTGGCACGCGTATCTTCGGGCCGGTTGCCCGTGAATTACGCGAGCGTCAGTATATGAAGATCGTTTCGCTGGCACCGGAGGTCATCTAACCATGAAAGTTAAGAAAAACGATATCGTCGAAGTGATCGCGGGCAAGAACCGCGGCAAGCAGGGCAAAGTACTCCGTGTTTATCCGGATACGAATAAGGTCCTCGTGGAGGGCGTCAATACGCAATTCAAACACGAGCGCCCGAGCGCCCGTAATCAAAATGGCGGGATCACTATGCGCGAAGCACCGATCAATGCTTCGAACGTCATGGTGGTGGATCCGAAAACGAATCTTCGTACGCGAGTCGGTAAGCGCGAACTCGTTGGCACCGAAGGTAAGGTTCGCTTCGAGCGTATTTCGAAGCGCTCCGGCGACGTATTAGCATAAAGTTTATTTCGTGACGGCCAATATCGTCACGAGCAATGTAGAGAACTATGGCAGAAGAGAAACAGAAAAAGCCGAAAGCTGAAGGTAAGGCCCCGAAAGGGGATTCGAAGGCGAAAGGCGATAAGAAGGCAAAGGGTGGCGATGCCGCTCCTGCCGAGCATACCAGTAACCGTCCGGCTCCGCCGGCCAGATTACATGGCGTATATAAAGAGCGTGTTATTCCTACCATGATGAAGCGTTTTGGATACAAGAACGTCAATCAGGTGCCACGCTTGGAGAAGATCGCTATCAACATTGGTGTCGGCGCTGCGGCGAGCGACCCAAAATTGCTGGAGGCCGCGGCTCGTGATCTCGAATCGATCGCAGGCCAGCACCCGGCGATCACGCGTTCGAAAAAATCGATCTCGAACTTCAAATTGCGTGAGAATCAGGCGATCGGTTGCCGCGTGACATTGCGTCGCGCGCGTATGTATGAGTTTCTCGATCGTCTTATGACGACGGCCATTCCACGTATCCGTGACTTCCGCGGTATTCCGGATAAGTCGTTCGACGGTCGTGGTAACTACACGTTGGGTGTTCGCGAACAGATCATCTTTCCAGAGATCGACGTCGACAAAGTTTCGCGCATTACAGGTATGGATATAACCTTTGCGACGAGCGCCCAGACGGACGAAGAAGCATTAGAACTGCTAAAAGCATTTGGTCTGCCTTTCCGCAAACGCGAAGGGGCGGCAGCGTAACGAAGAGAGTATAATAAAGACACAGCATGGCACGATTAGCCCTGAGAGTTAAGGCAAAGCGGACCCCGAAGTTTGCGACGCGCAAGCACAATCGGTGCAACCGCTGTGGCCGGTCGCGGGCCTATTATCGCAAGTTTGGCATCTGCCGCATCTGTCTTCGCGAGCTCGCGCTCGAGGGGAAGATTCCGGGAGTACGCAAATCGAGCTGGTAGGACATTTTAATTAGGATTTAAGAATTAAGTCGTTAATTCTTACGAAGAAAGATTGATGGATACAATCGGTGATTTTTTAACTCGGCTCCGCAACGCGCTTCAGGCGCGCCATAAGTACGTGGATGTTCCTTCATCCAAGCTCAAGCTTGCGATCGGAGAGATCCTTCGCGAGCAGGGTTATGTCGAGTCGGTCGAACGCCTCGATGATGACAAGCAGGGCATCCTCCGCGTGACGCTTAAGTACACGAACGGAGCACCCGCGATCATGGGACTTAAGCGTATTTCTACGCCGGGTCTTCGCAAGTATACCTCTGCTACGCAGGCACCACGTGTGCTTTCGGGTTTGGGTATCGCCATTCTGTCGACGCCGAAAGGCCTCATGACGGATAAGCAGGCTCGCCAGGCCAACGTGGGTGGCGAAGTCCTGTGCTATGTGTGGTAATAATCCAGAACCTGGATTCTCAGGATTAGTGAGGATTCACTGGATCAATCTATAGGATTTTGAATGCTGCAGCGCCGGGACAACATGTCTAGGTTAGCGTAAGCGAAGGAAAGAAGTAATATGTCGAGAATAGGAAAGAAAGCGATTACAATTCCGAAGGGCGTGACGATCACGTTCAAGGACGGCTCGCTTAATGTTAAGGGTCCGAAGGGTTCGCTCGATCAGGCGGTACCGGAAGGTATTGGCGTAAACATCGAAGGCGAGACCCTCACGTTTACACGTTCCAGTGATGAGCGTCGTCAGCGCGCCTTGCACGGTCTTACTCGTGCGCTTGCGAACAACATGGTTCAAGGTGTGACCAACGGGTTTCAGAAGAAGCTCGAACTTGTCGGGGTCGGTTATAAGGCTGAAAAGCGTGGTAAGTGGGTACAGTTTGCGTTGGGCTTTTCGCACCCGATCATCTTTGTACCGCCCGAAGATATTACGATCGACATTCCTGCTCCGACGCAGGTGACCATTACCGGTACGAATAAGCAACTGGTCGGTGCTGTAGCGGCAAAGATCCGCTCGGTCCGTCCACCAGAGCCCTATAAAGGCAAAGGCGTGAAGTATTCGGATGAAGTGATCATCCGTAAGGCTGGTAAGACGGCAGGTAAGTAAGACCAGGATTCACAGGATTTGAAAGATTTAAAGGATTGATTCTCAAGATCGCTTAAGGATTATCCTCACAACGAAATGGCATCGAAACTGAAATTACAAGAAAGAGCTCAGCGCCGGGAGCGACGCAAGTATAAGATACGGAAGACCGTTAATGGTACTTCCGAGCGTCCGCGCCTTGTCGTATTTCGTAGCAATACGGGCGTCTACGGTCAGCTCATCGACGATTCAAAGGGATTTACCCTCGCAGCTGCGTCGAGCCGCGGGATTACCGGTGGTAAGAAGTCGGACCTTGCAAAGCAGGCCGGTGCTACGATCGCTCAGAAGGCGATCGAGAAGGGCATTAAGTCCGTCGTCTTCGATCGCAACGGATATCTCTATCATGGTCGTGTAAAGGCGTTCGCAGAGGGTGCTCGCGAAGGCGGACTCAAATTTTGATTAGAATAGAATAGCGTGGCAAAAATTCGTTCAGCCGAACTTAATTTAAAGGACAAACTCGTCGCCGTTAATCGTGTGGCGAAGGTTGTAAAGGGCGGTCGCCGTTTTAGCTTTAATGCTATTGTGGCGGTCGGCGATGGCAACGGTCACATCGGTATTGGGCTTGGAAAGTCCAACGAAGTGACGGACGCCGTATCGAAGGCAACGGAAGACGCGAAGCGTAATGTGCATCAAGTGCCATTGCGTCGCGGCACGATTCCTCATGCTGCATTTGGCAAGTTCGGTGCTGGTAAGGTGCTTTTAAAGCCGGCCTCGCCTGGAACAGGCCTTATTGCTGGCGGCGGTGTTCGCGCCGTACTCGAGCTTGCAGGTGTGCAGGATATTCTGACGAAGTCGCAAGGCTCGTCAAATCCTCATAACCTTGTAAAAGCTACGATGGCAGCGCTCGAGAGCCTGAGTGATGCATCGATGGTAGCGGACCGTCGTGGCGTTTCGCTCGGACGCGTATTCAACGGATAAGAATTAGAAAGATAGTAAGGAGCCGCTAATTATGGCAGCAGCAAAGAAGATTCTCGTAAAGCAAACACGTTCGATTAACGATACGCTTGAAGTCCATAAGCGCACCATTAAGGCGCTTGGTCTTGGTCGTCCGAACTATGTTGCGATCCACAACGATACACCGGCTATTCGCGGTATGATCCGTACGGTGCAGCATCTCGTGACCGTTGAGGATGTAAAGTAAAAAGATAGAATTTGTTTTTCAAGCCGGGTACATGCCCGGCTTTTTTTATTTGTGCAGTTCTAACAGAAGTAAGGGTCTAGTGGCCGGTTTTAAAAGCAGCTCGGCGTAATCGATCGTTTATTGCTCGCCCAAGGCCGATCTCTGGAAATTCTTCTGCAAAAATTACTTTGAGCTTCAGAGAATCGAGATAACGCATGGCTGCGAAAAGATTTTTGCTTGCCTCGTGAAGACTACCTTCCGGTGAGAGTACGATCTGATGATCAACTGGGATATCTGCATAGCGGGTTTCGAAACTGAGTACGCCAATAGAAGAAATGTCGTACTGGCTTAGATCGATCTTGCCTATTCTAAGGGGTGTACGTGTTGCATAGTGACTATCCAGGCTACCGGGGCTTTGTACCACACTAGCATGTGACGTACTCACTACCACTTTACCTACAACGCCTTCAATCTCCTCGACAGAGAGGCCTCCGAGTCGTAGGACATGTATCTTGCCGTCCTCTTCGGTTACAATCGTCGATTCAAGCCCGACTGCACACGGACCACCATCTAGAATATAGGATATTTTACCGCTAAGTTGATCGGCCACGTGCTGTGCGGTTGTCGGGCTTACATATCCGAATGGGTTGGCGCTGGGAGCGGCAAGCGGAAAGTCCAGTTGTGATAAAAGCTCGTGGGTTAGAGGACTAAGCGGTACCCGTATTGCGACGGAATCCAAACCAGACGTTACTATATCGGGAATATTATTGCGCTTTGGAAGAACGAGGGTCAATGGCCCCGGCCAAAAGCGATCTGCGAGTTTCTCAGCCCAGTTTGGAAAGACTCCTACATATTTCTCCGCTTCGCTGGCATCAGCTAAATGCACAATAAGCGGATCGAAGCGAGGGCGATTCTTTACTTCAAAAATCTGAACTACCGCTTCGGGATCGAGTGCATTTGCGGCCAGGCCATAGACGGTTTCCGTTGGGATCGCAACGAGAAGCCCGCGCTCGAGGAGAGCACGGGCCTTAGCGATATCTTTCCCAATCTCGGTAGTCAAACTCTCGTCCTACATCTCTCCATAGCGAAGAGTGATTTACTTAACTTCTTCAACGACGACTCTGGGTGTCACAGCTTTCTTATCCAGGAGTGCTGGCCAGTAGGCTACGACCTCGCTGGGCTTCGGACGCCCCCCGGCAAAACCAGTGACGCTGGGTGGGCCAGTTAAAATAAGCGGAGCGATCTCTTTACCGAACCGCTCGATAGATTTCTTATCTGGTCCACGCACGCCCCATTTTACGACCACTTCCTGCACCTCATCCAGGTCGACCGGCGTCAATGGCCCATGACAGGAGTTGACTCCTAAAAACTCGGTTCGCATTTCGTCATAGGAACAGCCGGCATCTTTTAGACGCGTACGAAGGATCTGATCCGAAAGACGCGCTTTATGAATAGCTTCCGGCCAGGTATAAGTAAGCGTGCCCTGTGCAGAATAGCCGTCCATGTAGGACATGGACACTTTATAAGAATCTGTTGCAGGACGACCTTTGATGCTACTGACCAGCACGCGGTCTCGTCCTTGCTCTTCAAGCTGAATGCTGGTGAAGTCAGCAATACAATCCGGTGTGATATAATCGCGTGGATCGCCGATCTCATACAATAATTGTTCGGCAACAGTCTGACGCGATACGCGACCTCCCGTCTTAGGATGTTTCGTAATTACAAAATCACCGGTGGGATAGGCTTCGGCGATAGGGAAGCCGATGTGAGCCATATCTTTAACGGATTTCCAATCCGCTGAGAAATTACCGCCGGAAGATTGTGCTCCACACTCGAGAATATGTCCGGCGACAGTGCCAGCCGCGATGCGATTCCAATCATCCTGTTGCCAGCCGAATTCATGGATCATAGGTGCAAGCGTAAGGCCTGTATCGGTAGTGCGGCCAGTAATTACGATTTGAGCACCTTGCTTAAGCGCTTCTACGATTGGCCAAGCACCGAAATAGACATTCGCAGAAAGCACCCGATCACGAATATTCTTCAGAGGTTCGCCCGTCTCCATGTTTTTGAGGGAATGGCCGGCAGCTAGCAATTCGTCGAGGTTGCCGAGAATATTATCGCCCAGCACCACGCCCACCTTGATAGGGATTCCGCGCTTGCGAGCGACTTCAAAGATAGCATCGCGGCATCCTTCCGGATTTACGCCGCCGCCATTCGTAATGATCTTAATATTCTTTTCAACGATATCGGGCAATACAGCGTCGATCACTTCGACGAGATCGCGAGCGTAGCCGGCGCGGGGGTCTTTAAGCTTTTGCTTTTGCATGATGGACATGGTAACCTCGGCGAGGTAGTCCATCATCATGTAATCGAGGGGGGATTCAGCGGAGGCCTGGCGGATCTGATCGATAGGTGCCGACGGGAGATCTCCCCAAAAGCCTTGTCCGGATGCGATGCGAATGCGTTCTTTCACGTAGGGATGAGATTATGAATGCCCCTAAACAAAAGTAGGCGATCTATTCTCCTTAACTTTGCAAAGAATTTTATCTAAAACGTATGAAAGTCGCTGTTTTAGGATCCGGAATGGTCGGTCAGACCATCGGTAAAAAGCTTGTCGAATTAGGCCACGAAGTAAAAATGGGCTCTCGTACCCCCATGAATGAGAAGGCGGTAACCTGGTCTAAGGAGGTAGGGAAGGGCGCTTCGCACGGTACCTTCGAAGAAGCAGCCAAGTTTGGCGAAATTGTCTTTAATTGCACCAATGGCAACGGCTCCCTCGAGGCCTTGAAGGCTGCTGGTTCTAAAAATTTGGCAGGAAAAATACTGATCGACGTTTCTAATCCGCTCGATTTTTCGAAGGGATTTCCGCCAACACTATCCGTGTGTAATGATGATTCTCTCGCCGAGCGAATTCAACGAGAGTTTGCAGAAGCGAAGGTAGTAAAGACACTCAATACTGTAAATTGCTTGCTAATGGTGAACCCATCGCTGGTGCCGGGCGAGCATGACCTGTTTTTAAGCGGTAACGATTCCGAAGCGAAAAGCGCCGTTCATAAATTGCTCGAATCGTTCGGATGGAGAAATATCATCGATCTCGGTGATATTTCAACCGCCCGCGGTACCGAGCAGCTTTTGCCGATTTGGGTACGACTCATGGGACTTTGGAAGACGCCCCAATTCAATTTTCACATTGCTCGGGCGAGCAGCTAATCATTTTGTTATACCAAATAAGATCTGGAGTTATATCGTCGAGCGCGTGCAGCACTTGTGTTGCACCACTCAGGACACCTGGACCGCAGCGGCGCGGCAATGTTTCGAGAGACATTGCTGATGGCGCTGTGGTCTCATTTCTGCTCTTACGCCTTCTACTCCCATCTCCTCCATGCATATAGGAATACTTGGCCAGCCGTGTATCGACGAGATCGTTCATGTTGGTACGAACGGAGCGCGCCCAATGCAATCATTCGCACTAGGGGGAATACTCTACTCACTTGCCGCTATGGAGCGGCTAATGAAAGATCGTGGCTCGTTAAGCGACCGGTTTACGGCGCTGATGTGGCTTTCCGAGCCGGATAAAAGGAAGCTTGAGCCATTGCTTTGTAAGTTCGAACGAATGAGCGACGACGGTCTTTGGCCAACATCAGAACCGTGCAACCAAGTGCAGTTGGTCTATGATGAGAATGGCGATCGAACGGAGCATTGTCCGCATATTCTTCCTCCGGTAGAGAAGGCGCAACTCACTCCGGAATTGCTTGAATCGCTTGACGGGCTGTTCGTCAATATGATATCGGGCTTTGATGTGTCGCTTGATACGCTGGAATTAGCTCTTAGTAATTGCAAGAAGCGGCCATACATTCATCTCGACATTCACGCATTAGTACTTGGCTCACTATCGGAACGAGGAAATTCGACTTCCTACGGAGGAGGACGAACACCGCATGGTGTGCATAATTGGCGTCGCTGGCTTTCGCTTGCAGATTCGGTACAGTTGAATGAGCTGGAAGTCCGGTGGCTGGCGGATCCAGAGATCACTACCGAGCATCACCTTCTAAAAGTGTTAGAGCAGCGAACGACCGAACTTCCAAAACAAATTATAATTACCCGAGCAGCTAAAGGCGCCAGTTTATACGATCTTACCGATGGCGAAGTACATCACTCGGTACCACCGCCAGTAAAAACAATGGAGACGACTGGCTCCGGAGATGTGTTTGGTGCAGCGTTCATCTTCTTTATGCTGAAGAACTGGTCGACTGCCGAAGCGCTGCACGAAGCAGTACGGTGGGCATCGTGGAACACCACGCTTAAAACGATCGATCAAATTTTGTCTGAACCTCTACCAATCTAATTAATGCGCGATTATTACCCAGAGATCGAGCCTTACAATCAAGGGCATCTACAAGTATCGAATATCCACTCCATTTATTTCGAGGAGTCGGGTAACCCGAAAGGGCAGCCGGCCGTCTTTGTTCACGGAGGACCGGGTGGTGGCACACAGCCGGAACACCGCCGATATTTCGATCCGAAGCATTATCGTATTATTCTGTTCGACCAGCGAGGATGTGGCAAAAGCACCCCGTATGCAAGCCTGGAAGAGAATACGACCTGGGACCTCGTCGATGACATGGAACGGCTTCGCGAACATCTTGGCATCAAAAAGTGGCTTGTCTTTGGAGGCTCCTGGGGTTCCACTCTTTCACTCGCGTATGCTGAAACTCATCCAGATCGGGTAACCCATCTTGTTTTGAGAGGGATATTCCTGCTTCGTAAGTGGGAGATCGATTGGCTCTACCAAAAAGGCGCGGACGCGATCTTCCCCGACTTCTGGGAGCATTATCTCGAACCAATTCCTGAGTCGGAGCGGGGTGATATGCTGATGGCCTATCATAAACGGCTTACCAGTACAGACCACAGCATACAACTGAAGGCCGCACGAGCGTGGAGTATATGGGAAGGTTCCACCTCAAAGCTACTGGTCGATCCCAATTTTGTTGCGCACTACGGTGCAGATGACTTCGCCATCGCATTCGCTCGTATCGAATGTCATTACTTCGTAAATCGCGGATTTATGGAGGAAGGGCAATTACTTCGGGATGTAGTTAAGATTCGCAAGATACCCACAGTCATCGTGCAAGGTAGATATGATGTGGTATGTCCGGCCCGAAGCGCGTGGGATCTTCATCGTGCTTTCCCGGAGGCGGAGTTAATTATTACGCCTCAATCGGGGCACTCGGCTTTTGAAGTAGAGAACCGTTCAGCGCTTATAGAAGCAACGGATAGATTTCGCTCTTGATCACATGATTAGCGGTAGGCCGTCTTAATGATGGCGGCCTTCCCAATCGCTGAATTGTGCAAGAAGCGATTTTTTCGGCTCTTGGGGTGAGGAGAGTGACATCTTATAAAATAACTCCTGTTGTGTCGAATCCCAGAAGATCACGGGCATCTTCTCTCCCAAGTACGTGCCGTTGCTTGATTCATATTGTCCGCTGGTAAAAAAGCCTTCAGCGACGGTGTAAAACATATAGGGGCCGGTATTCTTGTACCGATAAATACCAATGGCAGAGATATCATCAAAATCGAAGTCGATCTCACCGACTAATTTACCATCCTGCCTGTAAAGCTTTTTGTGGACATTTTTCATGCCTTTATTGTCCATTTCGATCTTGCGACCTTGATAGTATTCGGCGATAAGGGTGTTAAAATCTTCTTTTGTAACGTCCGCAGAATCACCAGGGCTGCTGGAAATACCGGTAAAGATAATACGGCCAGAGCCGCTTTTACCGTCGTCGTTAAGATTTAGGTGTACTTCCTTTTTCTCAGCTGTAAGGCAACCAGAAAAAAGTGTCGCAAAAAGAGCCGTGGCGAGGGAGGCCACAGCAAGTCGGTTAAATGTATTCCTCAAGATAGCGCAGATACAAACTAAAAAATGGCGTTCACGAACTGTGAACAAGACACCCTTTAACGGCTTTCCACGAAATTTTCGTGCCCTTTGTGTGTTAACTGGGGCTAATGATAGATCTCGCCCCCGTGGGCTCACCGGCTGCGAAAGCGGCAGACTCGATCCGCGTTGTTCCGTACCTTCCAACGGAGCATGAAAAACTGTGGGATAAATTCGTTCTGCGGTCGATGAACGGTACTGTTTTTCATCGTCAGCAATTTCTCAAGTATCATCCTGACGGCCGCTTTAATTTTCACAATTTGCTTTTTTTTGAAGGCGATAAATTAGTCGCAGTGTTACCTGGTGGCCTCCGCGATGACGGGCATACGTTTGAATCGCCGGCCGGTGCAAGTTATGGCTCGTTTGTAACCGAAGATATTAGCGCCCAAACCGCGCTCGGTGTTGTCGCTGCATTCGAGAATTACGTCCGAAAGATAGGCATCCATGACGTGTATCTTACTGCCCCTCCAGTAGTCTATCAACCGGTCCTTACACAGAACCTCGATTTTGCTTTACTGTATCGAGGGTATGCATATCAGAGACATTATATTTCGCATGTTGTAGATCTCCGACGTCCAGAGCCGATATTCGATCGCTTCAAGCCGGCGGCGAGAACCTATATTCGCCGTACACTCCGTACCATGCCGGATGTAAAAGTGGAACATGTAAGTAAGGATCGTTTTAAAGCCGGTATAGAAGAATATTATCCTATTTTGCTGGAGAATAAAGCGAAATTTGGTGTAAAGCCTACACACTCACTTGAGGATTTACATCGCCTCCATGAACTGCTTCCAAACTTGATGGAGCTGTTTCTGGTACGTAAAGGAGGAGAAGCTATTGCAGGGCTTCTGTATTTTATTGCGAATGAACGTGTGGCTCTCGTTTTTTATCAAATGCTGAAGTACCAATATCAGGAAATCCGCCCAATCTATCTTTTGATGAAGACGGCTATGGAATGGGCGAAAGAACACGGCTTCGGATTTGTCGATATCGGTGTATCACAAGATACCAGCGATGAGAACCCGATGACCCCTGCACTCAGCCTTATCCATTTTAAAGAGAAATTTGATTCTCGTGGAGTCCTTCGGTCGACGCTCCATAAGCATTACGACTAATCTCAATATTTAGTGGCGCAGCCTTCGCTCCTTCTGCTTTCGTTTGGCGATCCAATGGGCGACCGCCGCGCTCGCAACTTCAAACGATATTTTGAAGAGCAAGGCTGGAGTGTTGAGTTAATATCAGTCCGACCCAAAGCCGCAGGTGGTCCCCTTATGTTCTGGGAGTTTCATCGAAAACTTCACCAAACATCGCGGAATAAAAAGGCTGATATCGTTTTGGCTTGTGATCTGTACTCTCTGGCATCGGCTCGCTGGCTGAAAATTCATGGGCGGGTGAAGCATTTATTCTACGATGCTCGCGAAGTTTACACCGAACTTCCTACGGTTGTTCGGAAGCCTCTCTCGAAATTCGTTTGGCGTTCACTCGAACGAAAAGGCTTAAAAGCAACGGATATCATTATCGTTACGGGTCCGAAGGACGCTCAAGCTATTTGTGACGTTCACCATTTTCTCCCTCGGTCGGTGCTTGTTCGCAATTTACCCTGGCTTGATAAAAATATTGCAAGAGATCGTAAATCGCTAACGAAGTATGGAATACCCGATAATGCAAAAGTGGCGGCGTATGTCGGGGGATTACAACGAGGGCGCGCTCTTCAGTATATTGTGGAGGCGATTCCAAACGTTAAGGACGTACACTTGCTATTAATAGGGGAAGGACCTCTTCGTGCAAACCTGGAATCCCAGGCTCAGGCGCTTAATATTATCGATCGAGTTCACTTTGCCGGTCTATTAGCGCCGGATAAAGCATTGCGTGTTACGGCGGCATGCGATATTGGTCTTGCTCTTATTGAACCGGTCTCGAAGAGTTATGAGCTTGCTTTACCGAGCAAACTGTTCGAATATATGATGTGCGGTATCCCGGTTATATCGAGTAATCTCTCTCAGGTACTAGAATTGTTTGCCGAAGAGCCGTGGGTGACGTATGCCAATCCTGCCAATCCTGACGGTATTGCTGTTGCCATTGTCCAGGCATTAGTCAATAGTTCTTCCGCAGGTTCAACACGGGCGCGCGCGCTCGCTTTCAGTGAATATCACTTCGAGCATGATGCCGCTACTCTCATGGACGCTATAGATAAGCTTTTGATATAAGCGTGGTCTATTTTTATCTTGTACTTCAGCAAATTATAGGAAGTTCGACGCATCTGGTGGCACAGGATGCATCGCAGCATGTCGACCCCAGTTTTTTGCTGTTATTACGTGCAGGCGGAGCATCGATCATTTTCACTGTCCTCCTTTGGGTCACCGAGAAGAAATGGAATATTTTCCATCGAATTCAACGAGAAGACTATGGGAGACTATTCTTGCTCGGCCTCTTGAATGTGCCGATGAATCAGTTGCTATATCTTCATGGTGTTCGCTATACAACACCCGCAAATGCTGCTCTTCTGTATGCGATGACGCCGGCGATGGTTTTTGTCTTTACATTGATCGTTCATAGCGAGCGACCGTCATGGAAGAAGATACTAGGGATAGGAATGGCATTTATCGGGGCGGGGATCATTATGTTCGAACGTGGCGCGGAATTACGAGCAGAGCATACTGTTGGGAATATTCTCATTTTTATTGCCGTGATCGCCTGGTCCCTCTTTACCATGTTCGGCAGACCCCTGGTGCTTAAATATGGCGCTCTCTATGTTACGGCGATCAACATGATACTCGGTACTATCTTGTATTTTCCGTTTGGATTCTTAACCATGGGCGGTAGCTCTATTGGAGCATTAACAGCTCAATCGTGGCTGGAAGTATTCTACCTTGCTCTTTTTGCTTCCGTACTTAATTACCTGCTGTGGTATGCAGCGCTTGTAAAGTTGGAGGCAACTCGTGTTGCCATATTTCAAAACCTTCAACCGATCATCACGACCATACTTGCACTGTATTTCGAGCGTGCAGTCATTACCGCACAATTTATCGGTGGAGGTTCGTTGGCGCTGTTAGGAGTCCTTGTGGTAGAATTAGCGTGATCGTTAGTCCCTCATTCGTTGCCAGCCTGTACCTTCAATATGTTCGAAGCGTTCTGGCTCATTTGCCGTAAAAACATGAGAGTCGGCTGTAACAACCATTCGTGAAATCTCTACGCAATTATCGTGACATCGAATAATATTGAATGAGTTCATTTCCTGCGAGGAGCGCCACGATGTAGCAGTACCGGCTTGTACGATAAGCGCTGCATAGTTCTCGATCTTATAGCGCTCGGCGGTGTGACGTATAAATCCCCGGTGTAAATGTCCTGCAAGAAAGAGATCAGCCCCACATTCGGCAAGGACCGCCATCGCACGTCTCGATTTACTAACGATCTGTCGCTTATTGTGATAGCCTTCTGGCAAGTCGAACGGATGGTGGGTTACGACGATCTTTATTCGCTCCGAAGAAACCGGACAAAGCATCTCGCGAATGATCGAAAGCTGACGCCGGCTAATATGCCCATATTTTGTAGTCGAGGAGCGAGCCGTATTGATACCTATGGCGGCTATTTCTTCATCTTCATAAAATGGGAAAAGATTGTCGGTAACGAAGTGCTTAAAAAGAGCGAGTGGCTTCGCAAAGCGCGCTACCGGATTCCAGATGGGAATATCGTGATTACCGGGCACCACGATCTGGGGGCCCGGAAGAGCGAGCAAAAATTCTCGTGCGGCATGATACTCTCTTCGCAAAGCACGCTGAGTTAAATCGCCCGAAACCACTATCAGATCGGGCCGAATCTCATGGACCGCCTCGATAAGCGGACGAATAAGATTGCGATCGACCTTGCCAAAGTGGATGTCTGACAAATGGACAATAGTACGCATTCCATTGGACACCTCATCAATATCTGAGCCGAACAAAGAGCGGTAGGAGCCCCCTGAGGAGTAAACTAAAGGCGAGAATTTAGTTACACCCGTTAAAAGTTAATATTACTGCTATTGAAGTATGTCTTGATTTTGAAATTTTACTTACATCTCATCATCTCGCACGGGACTTGCTTTTACCCTTGCTGAATGACACAACATTTACACGATATTCATCCCCTCGAACAACTTCAGCCGACTCGCACGCAGAAATTACTGAAAGCGGTCACTTCATATTATGCCTTTACCTTGCTTATTGCTGCCGCTTTTGCATATTTGTTCGGCTGGCTGGCAGACGAGGTAATGGAGCAAGAGTGGTTTATTCCTAACTCATCCATATTGCTTAGAATACACTTTTACCGTTCACCGGTTCTGGACCGACTGGCGTTCGATATTACATGGCTCGGGTCTTCTGGAGGCATCATTACGCTGAGCGTGCTGGTTGTCGCCGGCCTTTGGATGTTGAGGAGATATGTCGACCTTGGTACGTATGCAGCAGTAATGATCGGAGCAAGCGTAATGGTGCTTACGCTGAAAGTATTATTTCACCAGGCCCGCCCACAAGTATTTCCGCCCCTCGTCCATGAATCGAACTATAGCTTTCCCAGTGGTCATTCGCTTACTTCCTTTGCCGTTTGGGGCTTTATGGCCTGGTGGGTCGTCTCTATCGAGCCCCGGGAAGCATGGCGATGGGTGTTAGGCCTTCTTTCGCTTTGTGTGGCAGCATTAGTTGCGCTTAGCAGGCTTTATTTAGGAGTGCATTGGCCCACAGATGTTCTTGCCGGTATGTTTCTCGCCTTTGGCTGGGTAGCACTGTGCATTACGGGCCATAGGTGGCTTACACGCCGTGCGAGGAGAGAACGACGGGAGCAATTGCATGAAGCATGGCTCGCGAGAAGAACATCAAGGTCGTCTCCACGCTCCCAAACTCTGCATAAAGAATCTCAACCGAGGCCGCCGGTTACCCTTTCAGGGCGCCAGCCGTAAATCCGGCGATGATCTTTCGCTGAAAGGCTGCGAATAGTATGAGCACGGGAATAGCGCTCATTCCTGCACCGGCCATTAAATGACCCCAGTCGATCGACTGCTTCCCCTGATAGAAAGTAAGCCCAACCGGCAACGTTCGCATTCCTGCCTTATTGACAAAGAGGAAAGGGAATAGGAAGGCATTCCAGGTCGTAAGAAATTGATAGATAAAAAGGACAACGAGCATTGGCGTTGTAAGAGGAAAGATGACCTCGCGAAGGATGCCTATCGTTTTTGCTCCATCGATACGAGCCGCCTCTTCAAGTTCTTTTGGTAGACCCTCGATGTATTGCCGCATGAGAAATATACCGAATGGCGTAACGATGAATGGCAACGTGAGCGCCATATAGGTGTTGATCCAGCCGAACGTCACCACTTCCCGGTAAAGAGGGATCATCACGACATGCGGGGGCACCATGAGAACGCCGAGAACGCTTGCGAACATCAGCCCCTTTAGTCGGAATTCTCTGCGAGCAAAAGCATATCCCACTGTTGTCGAAAAAAGAGCGCTGCCGATCGCTACAATGGTACTGACCAGGACCGAATTAAAAAAGTATATCCCAAATTGATCGGACTTAAGTGCATCGGTGTAATTGGAGAGTGTGAACGTACCACGCAGCAACTCCATGAACGTGGCATCACCGGGAGGATTATCACTGAGGGAAAGCACGATCATCCACACGAGCGGGAAAAACATCGTGATCGCACCGACCACGAGGATCGCGTGGGCGAAAAGGCTTGCCTTTCCCTTTAATGTCGTAACCATTTATTAGTGATTGGTAATCAGCGATACAAACCACTCTCGTTAATATATCTCCTTACGGCCTCCGGCACAAGGTATTGAATTGTCATGCCGTTTCGTACACGTTCACGCACTTCAGTGGAAGAGATCTCAAGCAAGGGAATAGGCATGACCTGCACTTGCTTAAGAATGTACGGATCAACTGCTCCAACCTCATGCGTAGGCCGTGACATAGCTACCACTTTTGTAAGCTTGAATATCTCTTCGTAATCATGCCATGACTTAAAAGAGGCTAAATTATCCATTCCGATAAACAGGTAAAGCTCGGCGTCCGGGAAGTCCCGTTTCAATTCGCGAAGCGTATCAACGGTATAAGATTTACCGTCACGTTCTAATTCGATACCGGAAGCTTCAAAGACAGGATTGCCTTCGGTCGCCAGCGTGGTCATTGCGAGGCGGTGAGTGCCGGACGCTAAATCTGCGACTGGCTTAAGTGGCGGTTGGTTGCCAACAATGAACAGCAGGCGGTCGAGCTCAAACTCTTCTGCCGCTCGTTCGCCAGCAATTAGATGTGCGATGTGTGGGGGATTGAACATCCCCCCAAAGATACCGATACGCATGCTAATAGGAACGCATGCACAGCAAGTTTTATCCGATTGAGAAAATTATGCGGCGACCATCTGTTCCGCGCGCTTCTTTGTACGGTGGCGCTCGGTTGCATCGAGGATCTTCTTGCGAAAGCGGGTTGACTCCGGAGTAACCTCGAGGAATTCGTCATCCGATAGCCATTCGATCTGCTGTTCGAGAGACATAAGTCTCGGAGTGTCGAGCTGGATTGCTCCATCCGAACCGGAAGCACGCATGTTCGTAAGATGCTTCTTTTTCGTGACGTTCACGATCATATCTTCTTCGCGAGAGTTTTCGCCGACGATCATTCCCTTGTAAACCTTTGTACCCGGGTCGATAAAGAAGATCGAGCGCTCTTGCAAGCCTTCCATGGCGTATGGGGTGGCATCGCCATCATCGAGCGATACCAGTGCACCGCGCGTACGCCCCGGAATCGGTCCCTTGTATGACTCGTAATCGTAGAAGATCTGATTGAGAAGGCCTGTTCCGCGTGTCATTGTAAGGAATTCCCCACGGAAGCCGATCATACCACGGCTCGGTACATGGTATTCCAAATGTGTTTGGCCATTCAAGGTAGCCATGTTGACCATCACTCCTTTACGCGTACCCAGCGCCTCAATTACCTGACCGACGTATTCTTCCGGTACATCGATAACGACTTGCTCTATTGGCTCCATCGTATCGCCGTCAACCACCTGCAAGATAACTTCCGGCTTCGAGACAGCGAATTCATAGCCTTCACGGCGCATTGTCTCGATGAGGATCGCAAGCTGAAGTTCACCGCGGGCCGCGACTTTGAAGGTATCGGGGGACACATCTTCCACCCGAATGGAAATATTCTTTCGGAGCTCACGCATGAGGCGTTCGCGAAGATGACGACTTGTGACGAATTTACCTTCACGACCGGCAAGCGGGGAGTCGTTAACGACGAAATTCATCGAGATCGTCGGCTCATCCACATTGATGATTGGAAGTGCGAACGGATGCTCCGGATCCGTAATTGTCTCGCCAATGTGGACGTCTTCGAGTCCTGCAAGCTGGACGATCTCGCCGGCAGCAGCTTCCTCAGCTTCAACTCGTTTTAAGCCTTCAAAGGTGTAAAGCTTAGCGATCTTTGCTTTCTCAATAGAGCCGTCATGCTTGATGCGGGAGATCCATTCGCCGGGGCGAACGCGTCCTCGGAAAATTCGGCCTACGGCAAGGCGGCCAAGATAATCCGACCAATCGACGTTAGCGACCAGCATCTGGAAGGCACCTTCCGTCTCACCCGGTGGGGGTGGCACGCAATCGATGATCATACGGAAGAGGGGAGCGAGATCGACCATCTCATCCTTAAGTGTTAAGCCCGCCAGGCCAGCTTTACCGATCGCATAAACGATGGGGAATTCAAGCTGCTCGTAGGTTGCCCCGAGCGACATGAAAAGTTCGAATACTTCATCGAGAACTTCCTGTGGGCGAGCATCTTTGCGATCGACCTTATTGATGACGACGATCGGACGGAGGTTAAGTTGTAAGCTCTTTTTGAGAACAAACTTGGTCTGCGGTAAGCAGCCTTCCGCAGCATCGACGAGAAGGAGTACACCGTCGACCATCTTAAGAATGCGCTCAACCTCGCCACCAAAATCGGCGTGGCCGGGGGTATCGACGATATTGATCTTTTTGCCACCCCAGTGGACCGAGGTATTCTTAGCCATGATCGTAATACCTTTCTCGCGCTCGAGGTCGTTGGAGTCCATGACGCGCTCCTGGACGTGCTCATTGGCGCGGAAGGTACCGGATTGCCGCAGCATCTGGTCGACAAGGGTCGTCTTGCCATGATCGACGTGCGCGATAATGGCGATATTGCGAATATCGTCCCTTAAATGGACTGTTTGCTGCTCTGACATGGTCTGGCCTAACTAATTACAATTATTTAACTTACGAGGCTTCTTTAAAGCGCGGTGCGACGGCTTTTCCGGAGTCGCGCCTAACCCGATAGGGCAGCTTAACGTTTCCCGACCAGTTTCAAAGGTATTTTTGCGCTCGGAATTGCTCGGATAGCCGAATTGGTTAGCTACTCGCAAACCCAATAACTTGTTATGCGACGTATTGTCTTCAGTCTCTTCTTGGTTGTTTTAGTCCGTCCATGCTTTTCACAAGTAGCTTCAGATTCTGCCTCAGGGCACCTAATAAAGCAGATCACTACTCCTGCTTCATTTCTTGCCTTTAGCAAGGATGATTCGAATCGAGCATACTTAAAAGATGAATCCCGGTTTGGAATGACGACGGCGGTTCAGATACTTCCCGAGATGGACTGCTTTCTGGCCAATCACGCCAAAGATGATTTGCGAGTTACGTACGAGATATGGGAGCGTGAGAATAACGGCAAGACCGAGCGCATAAACAAGGCCATTCGCCTTGTTTCGCTAAAGTCCGGCGACGATACCAAAACGTGGTCGACGAAGGAAGCCAATGACGCAGAGGCTTTAAAAGATCATCATGATAAGCTGAAAGAAGTGAGGGCTGGATTTGTGAAATAACCACGTAAGTTTAGCGTATCAGCCCTTACCAAATTCCGCCTGCACTACTACTTTTTTCAAGTGCCTGCGCTCAACTTTTACTAATTCCACTGGATCGTCGTAAAGTTGCTCGTCCGGTTCGAGAGTGATCAGTCCTGCTTCCGTGGTTACTTCTTTTGGTCGTGCAGGTTTCTTCGCTTTAAGATGAATTGGTTCGAAAGCGATCTCTTTGTTATTGAACGAACGTAAGCGGCCGTGCACGGAATGATGCTCACCTCCATCTTCATACTGCACTTCTACTAATCGGTCAATGCTTCGCTCGAATTGCCAATCTTCCACTATCGGCTCATCCATTCCAGGCGACATAACATCCAGCCGGTAATTGCCCTTGACGAGCTTTTCCTCATCGATCATCGAGCTTAAGCTCTTGCTTACCGTTTCACAATCATCGATCGTGACTGCTCGGTTACCGTCGAGCAATACTTCGATGACCGGAGCGCTTTGCGTGCCGCGAACTTCGACGCGCAGGAGGTGAAGATTGCGCGCGTTGGCGAGCTTTTCGGCCGGTTTCGAGAGTGACTCAGCAATTACCTTTTTGAAGTTGTTATCCATAGTTTAGTGAAGCGACAGAAATATCTTGCCAATCGTGAACTACCAAATTACTACGAAGATACGAAAATCCCTCTTCCGTACGACTGAAGCGGAAGAGGGATTCCAGAAATCTACGATTCGATGAGACTGTAATTACAGGGATGCTGTCATCGTAAAGCGGATATGAAGCTGAACGGTAAACGCAAATGGCGCCGTGTTGGTCGTGCCATTGAGTCGCAGCGCGGCGGTATATGGCGAATTCTTCAATAGTGAAACCAGGGCAGTTCCGCCGGCTGCATTCACTGTCATCGGGACTTCCATTGCCATGTTGAAATTCGATGTCGCGTTTACATTAGAGACAGACGCAAATAAGGAAGGATTGCTTCCATCGACCGCGCTCGCAGTGTATGTTGCATTGTTGATCACGAGGGTGGAAGGGGTCGGCTGCGACATGATTTCATACCAGGCGCTATCGACGACAAGATTCGTGATGTTACCCTTGTATTGCGCGAAGTCTGAGCTTTCCTTCGTCAGGTCGATGGTATCGGTCATGGTGACGGAGGTTGATGTAGCAGCAGCAAGATAAGTCTTTCTGACATCGAGTGTGAAGTTCCTTGAAGTTAACTGGCTCAATTGGTTGCATCCCGACCCTGCCAATAGCACCACGAGGGCAGATGCCAATAGGTATTTTGTGTATTTCATAAGTGTTTCTTTGGAAAATGGAACAACTGAATGACTCTATGGAACAACTGAATAACTCAATAATATAGCGACATGCAAAGATACAACAATAAATGCCCTGCGGTGAATTATTCATTTCGCTAAATGAAGGTGCACGCGTTATGCAAATTCACGGGGAATGATGTTTTGAAAGTGTGCTTTTTAAGTCCGAACGATTGCATGTCTCTGAAATCACGGATTCCATTATGGGCTATCCTTTTGGGCAAGCTTTTATTCTTATTGCCCAGGGGTTCCTTATCTTTGTATATTCTTCGTTCTATCGCTGAAAGATGTTGTCGAAAAGCTTGTGTCTCAATTGTTTGGCAGCTCTGCTTCTGTATAAGGTGTCCGGATGCCATCCAAAGAATTCATATTGGATCAAAGGACCTGTTACTGCAAAGAGAGAGATAAACAAAGCTACCTGGAATTACTATACTAAGTTTACGATCATCCCGTACTCAGAACTGATGGGCGGCAATTCATCCCGCCAGGAGAATGCGGTCATGTTTTCATTAGCCAATGTCTTTTTTCAAAAGGGCTGTCAGTATGTTTCGACGGTAGATTCTGCGGACTTCGTTATTACGGCCGTCGTTACAAACGACTATAAAGATGGTGAGAATCTTGATAGTGATCTGGTCCATATTCCGGAATGGAAAAATATTAAACCGTTTAGTATGGACCCGACTAACTTTGGTACTGACGCAATACAACCCGAGGCTTGGATGGCCGGCCCGCTGAGCCAATCTCAGCCAAAGTTTAGAGCGTATGTTTTTAATTCAGCGACTAAGCAATGTATCTGCGCTTACGTTGCAGGTGCAATAGTGAAGGATAATAACTTTTTACATGCCTCTCAACATTTATATTGGCCATTCCGGGATTCACTGATCCATGCCCAACATCCGCTTAGGGTCGGAAAGGGAGAGGCCGGATTTCAGTTCGCGATTTGGGCTGAGAATGGCGTAGATTTTTGGCCGGAGATCGTGTGGTTCGATACTAATTATCCTATGGCCAAAGCAGGGCTTCAGCACGGGGATGCGATCATGGAGCTAAATGAAGTGGACCTTAAGAATCTGACATACGATGAGGTAATGAGCGTCTTTCAAGGAGATTCCGGGAAAGTATTAGATATGGCGATCTGGCGTTACCCGAATCATACTTTCCCTGTTACGGTCGTCATGGATAAACGTGATAAACAAATAGTCAAAAAACGGTAACAAAGAGATAAGCAACGAGCGCGATAGTGGCTGCAAACAGAATAATAACTCCAAACCACATGTAAACGAATCGCTTCTCTACTTCAAGAGACGCATCGCTGGCCGGTGCCGTAATGCCAAGCGCGTAATGGATGCCTCGAAAGAAGCGAGCCAAAGAGTGGATCATTCAGATTTAATGTTGAAGTCGTAAGCTCTCTCCCAACCAGCCGTAGTCGCCGCTGACCCGAAGTTGCTTTCCTGATTTTAAAACGATCACCGATTGACTTTTGCTGCTTTCCATTACCTGAGCTATATCATTTGTCCTAATATTCTCAGATGGGCCAGCCAATGTCGCAACAGTGATCGATTCGGGAAGATGAGAACGGTTTGCTAAATCTGCTTCTGCATCGGTAAGTTTTTCGAATTTCACTCCATCGATCGCAACGGCACCTTCTCCTTCGAGCGCGCAACCGATATAGATCTGCTTTGCGTCGTTGTCTACAAAACCAATGACATCGAATGCCTTCCAATCCCCACCTCTGTTCGAACTGGCCGATTGCGACTTTCCATAAAACCCCTGTACAGGTTGTGGGCGATCGATACGCATCCACAGCTTAGCATCGGTCGCCTTATGTGAGAGATTTCGCAGCATAGCACTAAACCGTACATATTTACCATGGAAGGGAGTTGCATCGAATGGTTGCATTACGTTGCCAAATTCATTTTTTGCCGGCGTTCCTGTTGATTTTAACACCGCATATTGTTCGCCATTAAATGCCTTGCCATGTTCAAGTGTAAGGGTATAATGGTGGCTTGGTCCGGGAAACCAGGAGTTTAAAGCAGGTTCTTCAAAATCGAGGTTAACAGGCTGTGCATGCAGAGAATTAAAATAGGCACATGCAAGTACGATGGTTAACAAACGGGCAAAATGTTTCATGGGCGTGAGATACTACAATCAATTTGGCAACACCTCTCTTTTTTAGGGAGTTCAGTGTTCCAAGAAGGAATCTGGCAGCTACAGCGAATCCTTTACAAAAAAGAGTTATTGTTTGCGAGATCGCTTTTTCTTCGTCGCTTCCAGCCACAATTCGAAATGCCGATAATCGGGCTTATGTCCTTCTGCTTTGGATTCCTTTTGATATTGCTCCCATAATTCCACAAGCGAATGGCGCTTGTTGTAATGGCTGTCGTGATTCCCATCCGCAGACGATGGGCCTTGGTTATGTACCATGGATCTATAAAGTTGACGGACCGCTATTATACTCATTCCGCCTGCGAAGGTGGGGCCTCACCTGTGGGATGATAAGAGCGATGCTATAATATACACTATCACTATTCTAAAAGCAAGAGTAGCGCCATATTTTTAATTTCATGTCTATATTCGGACTCTAAAAGTCGTGCGAAGGGTTAGCTCAGCAATGTCACTATTATCGAGCCGAAAATGGCAGTTTTCCGGGATTTCTCTTCAGGAGGAAGCACGCCGGCGAGTTCTGACGGGTGCCGCCGAAAGCTTCCTTTTTATCGTGCCGAACCGCATAGCTCAGCGGTACCTTCGCAAACGGTTCGTTCGAGCAGCGGCAGGGAGGTCCATCCCAGAGCTCAATATTCTTACCCTGGCGGATCTGGCCAGTGAGCTTGCGAAAGCGGCACTACCTACCTATCGCCAGATATCGGATGCTGAAAGTGCGGTGCTTATTGAGCTCTCGATACGAGACCTGTTAAATATCCGAGAACTTAAATTTTTTGAGCGAGCTGCCAATGATGAGTCCGCAAGGTCCCGTGATTCGTCACACGCCTTTCCTATTCCGCGCGGTACGTTCGAGCTTGTCGTAAACACGATCCGGCAATTAAAGGAAAGCGGTGTCTCTCCACAAGATGTTGCACACGATGTAGCCAAAACAAAAGCGGCGAAAGGAGAAACGACCGATGTCCGACGAGCCGGCGACATTCTTAAGATCTATGAAGCATACCAATCACGGCTCATTGCGCGCGATCTGATGGACACTTATGGACAGGTGCTGCTGGTAAACGAGCGGTATTCAGTTTCACCGCCATTTGCTTCTCAGGATTTCACCGCTGCGTTTCCGTATGTGACCGATGTATTCGTATCCGGATTCTTTTATTTGGAACAACCCTCGGTCACAATGATCGCAAGCCTCGCTAAGGTCGAGGCCATTACCTGGTGGATCGAATTAGAGGAGCCATGCAATAATCCCGATCTTTTTAGCGGACTCTTCGAGCTGGAAACACGGCTTTTAAAAAGTGGCTTTCAAAAGATCGAGCGACCAACAATTCGCTACGATGAAGGTCATAAAGGAAAGGAAATCCAGGAGCATTTAGGAAATCATCTCTTCCGATTCGAAGAAGAAGAAATAACAAAGCGTCCTATTCCTGAAATAAAATGTGCGGTGTCATCCGATACACTTCAGGAAGTAGAGGATATAGCGCGGCGCATAAAGCTTATCTATGAAGCAGATACCTCCATAGAGGAGGAGTTTTCTCGAGTCGTGATTGGAACACCGAATGTGGAAGCGTATACGCCGCTCATACAGGAGGTATTTCGCCGCCATGAAATTCCAGTGGAGATCGCGGACCGTTCCCATCTCGATCGCGCTCCGTTGGTACTTGCGTTATTAGCGCTGATGGAAATGGCGCGCGTAGGCCTTCGCAAGCAAGAGTTAACACGCGTTCTTCGTAGCCCTTACTTAACGTTCGACCATGATGATGGCGAGCCTCTCGACTCTGAGAATCTGCTTAGGATTTTGCTCACGTATAAGCCGAGCGGCGATGCTCGTGCATGGGAAAAATCGTTGAAAGCGCAACTCGGGCGAATCGAGTCGAAGAAAGAGGAATCGGAAGATCCGATCGAGTTCGATCGGCTTCGTGTGGAAGAGGAGAGAATTCACCGCTCGCTTCGAGATCTCAAACGCATTCAAGCGATCCTTCGGCCGCTTCGGCAAGAGATGAAGCCAGCCGAGTTCGTAGATGCATTTAAGAAGTTATTACAGGAGTTGCGCGTCGAGGAGCGGCTCCTGGATAAGAGCGCGATCTCTATCGCTGCCAGTACGCTCGATCTCGATACGCGAGCATACCGCGCGTTACTTGATCTTTTGGACGAACTGCAGTCTCTCTTCCGTTTCATGGGCAACGAGGAGGAGAAACGACCTCTTGAATACTACGAACAGCGGCTAAAACCTGCACTTATCATCGAGCGCTTTGACACCCGCTCAGCGCCCAATGCGGTGCTCGTAACATCGTTGGCACAATCGATCTCTCAGCCTGCTGATTATTTATTTCTTGCTGGCTTGGTGGAGGGCGCCTTTCCTTCTCCGTATCAGCCCCAGGTTTTTCTTACCGAGTCGCTTCAGAGAGGAGAGCAAAAGCAACGGCTGGAAGAACGAGTATTGTTTTATCAGGCGATAACGAATTTTCGAAAAGAGCTATATTTAAGTTATCCTCGTCGTGCAAGTGGTGGTCCGGAGATCAACCGCTCCAGTTTCATCAATGCGTTGGAAGAAGTCGCAATCCTGGAATCTGCCTCGAGACCTAACGGCATATTCTCCTACGCGGATCTCTTTCGAGAGGGCATTGAGGTTGAATTGCCACAAAGCGAGACCGTAACAGCGGAATCATATTTTGCTACACTGCGGGAGTTCGTACCACTTGCCTCAAAAGCAGTTAAAGAAAGAGAAAACATAAGCGATACCGTCTTCAGAGGACTTGTTGACCCCTCGCTATTGACCGACGATGAACGCGAGGTGCTCGAATACAATCGAACTCGTGTATGGTCGGTTACGCAATTGGAGTTATATGCCAAGTGTCCCTTTCGCTATTTTGCACAGGAAGTGCTTGCGCTCGATGAAGAACGGGAAGCTGAGGAAGGACTCGATGCTCGCGATCGAGGCTCACTGTTGCATGAAGTACTGCGAGAGTTTCTCGTTTCTCGTAGAGAGAGGAAGCTGCAACCTTTGCAGGATATATCAGAAGCGGAGTTGCCAGCCGCATATTCTGAGGCACGGAGCATTGCTGAGAAAAAATTCATCGAACGGGAAAGCGATCATCCGTTCTGGCGCCTCGATCGCGATCGACTCCTTGCTGAAGATCAGCCGGGTGGTAATGTCATCAATCGTTTTATTCAGCGCGAACGCGAGCTTGCCCCGTATGAACCTCGTCCTACATTTTTTGAAGTGAGTTTTGGAGGAAGTGGCAGAGCGCCATCCGGCCAGACCGATTCTCAACTTTCGCGAGATGAGCCAGTCGAACTTGGGGGCATTAAGCTACGAGGAAAGATCGATCGTATCGATATTACTGACCCGGAAAGAGGGGAAGAGAATGTCTATACTGTGATCGACTACAAATCAGGCAAGCGATCGGCGTCCTTCTCGGAGATAGAACGGGGACTGTCGTTTCAATTGCCGCTATATCTAAAAGTGGCGGAAGACCTGTTGCGAAGCCATTTGCCCGAGTTAAAAGGTGTTGCTGCGCTTTATCACAAACTGCTCGATCCGGAATCCAAACGAGAATTAGGGCTGGCCCTACGGGAGTATTCGGAGCGAGCTTTCGAACAACTGGGTGGAAAACGAAAACGCGGACTTTTTGATACTGAAGAAGAACTCGCTCAACTGATCGATGAGACTGTGAAAAAGGCGAAGAGTTATGTCGATGGAATTTCGGCGGGGCGATTTCCTCTCACCACCGCCGATCTTCGAAAAGAGTGTGCGACCTGTCCGTACAGTGCCGTTTGCCGTGTTCGCGAGGCGGAAGAGGCCGGTGTTCTTCGTTAGTGCACCTTAGTGTACTTTTTCGCCGCCCGTAGGGGTCGTCGGATTGCTCGTCCGAAATCCGAACGGATGTTCTCCTTGCCGATCGACACGAACCTCACCATATTGCGCTTCAAAGCGGTCCATGTTCTCCTGCATGGCATTCAAGAGTAGCTTGAAATGCTGTGGCGTCATAATAATGCGGGAGTGAACGCGTGCGCGAGGTACGCCGGGAGTGACGCGGGTAAAGTCGATAATAAACTCGGCGGGGGAGTGGGTGATGATCGCAAGATTCGAGTAAATGCCTTCGGCTTCTTTTTCGCCAAGTTCGACCTGTAGCTGCTGGCCTGCCGGTGCTTGTGGGGTCTGATCGTTATCGCTCATAATAATACCTGATCCATTATACTGTTAAAATATCGGGTAACGAGTTGTTTTAACCTAACTCGTTACCCTTTCATTAGCTCGTTACTACTTAGTGTCCCTGCTGTTTTAGCTCATCGGACTTTTTGTATGCCGCCTGCGCATCGTTCGGACGGTTAGCACGAGCGTACATGCGTGCAAGCAGGTCCCAATACTGATGGGAATTCGCCGTCTCCGTCGATTTCAATGACTCGAGATCGCTTACCAATGAAATGACTTTATCCTTCTGATTCAGCACATCATAATTTTCTGCCAAATTCATTAGGGTATTAGGATCATTTCGGTTGATCGCGCGGAGTTTCTCGAAGTAGTCTGTGGATTTTTGTAACTCTGCCTTGTACTCCGGCTTTTTTGCATTTTGATCTGCAACGGCCCAGTTCTTATACGCAGCCGCAATATCGAACAGCGCGGGCTCATCGTTAGGAGCTAATGCCAGCGCCTTTTCATAAGCGGTGATGGCCCCCTGATAATCATTGGATTTCATCATCAGCGTACCATAAGAAATATACATCGCTTTGGAAGGATGATCTGCAAGAATACGCTCGTATTCCTGTTTCGCTTTTTCCGTGCGTTCCATACGCGAATAAATATCCGGGATCGCCTGCGAAGCGAACTCATCACTCGGATCGATCTGCTGGAGCGTCATCAAAAGCGGAATGGCTTTTTCGAACTGTGCAGTCGCAGCAGCCTTATCACCCTTTTGCATCTCGGCGAGACCTTTTTGGTAGTAGTCGTTTGCTACCAGTGCGTATGCTTGAGTCGATACGCGAATGGGCTGCATACCTTGAGCATCAAGGGATGTAATACGCCAGCCGGTTAGTTGCCACGGATGTGGTAACTTATCTGCACGCTCGAAATAGATATATGCCTGCTTGCTCGGGTAGACATAAATCATCGCGCTATCCGTGCCACCGATCGGCACGATCTCTTTTCGAGCGGGAGCACCACCGATTGCACGTTCGACCGCATCAGGTGAAAGATGCAGCATCAATCCCATTGCCACGCCTGGTTCATAGGATGAACTGACCTGATTGATCTCGGCAAGATAATTTTCGAGACCTTTTGCAGTGTCGCCGGCTGCATAATACACGGTGCCAAGTAGCTCATAGGTCTCGGGCTGGTCCGGTTCGAGTTTACGAGCCGCTTCCAGATAGGAAATAGCAGCCTGCTGCGCTTCCTTGGAATCGGGGTTCGCATTATACGCGCCCAGGCCGCCATTATATAACTGGATCCAGGTATTGTGCTTGAGTTGCTGTAACTCCGCACGGTGTGTCGTCGAGTATAGCATTGCCGTATCGATGATACTAGCGATCTTCTCGTATTGTTTAAGGTCCTGCAAGTTCACCGTGTAGAGGTACCACGCCTCATCGTTGGTGGGATCTTCTGAGATCGCTTTTTGCAGCATCTTATCCGCGGTGATGTAGTCGCGCCGCTGACGGTAGAGCTTTGCACTTTGCACGTCGGCAGCACCGCAGCCCACAAGCTGAAGCCCGAATGTGGCGATGAGCGTGATAAGAAGAGTTCGTCGGATCGTCTTCATGGTTCTTTGATTAACGCTGATGAAGTCTGTGCTCCATCTAATAATTGTTTATAAACTTGCTTCTTCCTTGAGCATGTGTGTGAGGAGGCGAACGCCAACTCCGGTACCACCCTTGGGAATGTAGTCGGCCGGAGCTTCGGAACGTGCCGTGCCGGCAATATCCAAATGCACCCACGGATAACTCGTGAAGCGCTTTAAGAACATGGCTGCAGTGATCGCACCTGCCCAGCGGCCACCGACATTCTTAATATCGGCAACGTCGGACTTGATCAGGTCATCATACTCATCATAGATCGGCAGCTCGCAAACGCGCTCGTACGTAGAATTACCCGCACTACGAAGGCGGTCCATCATGCTTGTATCGGTGCCCATCATGCCGGTCGTAAAGTGGCCTAATGCGACCACGCAGGCACCGGTAAGCGTTGCCAGATCGATCACCGATTTTGGCTTATAACGCTCTGCCCAAATGAGAGCATCGGCGAGAACCAACCGACCTTCAGCGTCGGTATTATCTACTTCAACCGAAAGGCCATTGGCATAGGTTAAAATATCACCCGGACGCATGGCGCTGCCGGATGGCATATTCTCTGCGCTCGAAACCAAGCCGATCAGGTTAACCGGTAATTTCAGCGAAGCGGCGGCTTTCACCGTCGCAATAACCGTAGCAGCCCCGGACATATCGCTCTTCATGTCGCCCATTCCCGGTGCCGGCTTAATGGATATGCCACCAGTATCGAAAGTAATTCCTTTACCGACGAGGACGATCGGAGCCTTATCTTTCTTCGTTCCCATATATTCCATGGCAATAAAGCGCGGCTCTTTAACGCTGCCCTGGTTCACACCAAGAATGCCTACCATCTTGTTAGCCACCAGTTCTTTCGGACCAAAGACGGTGACCTTCAGCCCATGCTCTTTGCCTACCTCTTTTGCCCAGTTGGCGAGGATCTCCGGGTACTTATTATTGGAAGGCTCATTCTCCATGTCGCGCGCGAAGATCGTGGCTGTCGTAATAGCCTGCGCTTCGTCGATCGCTTCTTTTACTTCAGCGGCGGAAGAGCCATGAAGACTGTCGCCATCTTCAATGAAGATCACGCTGTCGAGCGGTATCCGTGGTTCATCACGCTTAAAGAACTTATCGAATTTGTAAAGCCCGAGGGTAATACCTTCGGTGGCGGCGTATGCGATTTCGGCGCCCGTTGCGCCAGGTACGCTGGGCAACAGTATTGCCAGAGAGCGAGACTTGAACGACTCAGCGCGTTTGGCGGCACGAGCTACTGCGCGGCGCACCATTTCGAGTGACACTTTATCACCCTTGCCGAGACCAACGAGAAAAACACGCTTTACCGCAGCTTCCGCTTTTTTGGGGTAGAGTACGAATAGCTCATCTTTCTTTCCTGTCATATCGCCGGCATCGAGCAGAGTTTCGGCTGCGGTAGAGACCGAATTGCGGCCCAAATACTTGAGAGTGTTGCGAATGTCGCGCTTATCCTCTTGCTGAAAGATCGCCAGAGCGTTGGCACGGACTTTTTTCCAATTGGTCTTTTGTACGCTAAAATTCATCGAAATTCCTTATATCCAGTTATGACAGAGAGCGAAACGCGATAGAAAAGGGCTAAACCCTGACCTCACCGCGCAAAGATTAGACTACAAAGTTACGAAATCGTTGAGCCGTGCCCATCAGATGAGGGTTGGAGGTACCGTGGAACACTCTGGGAATACTCTTTTTCATAATATTGTCGTAACAGGTCGAGAAATCATGTTATTGAGTTAGGTAGCTTCCTTATCATTTAATCTCTCAAAACGATGATACAGCGCTTACTTGTCATTCTTGTTGTCTCCGCTTTTGCGCTTTCAGCCAATGCGCAATCTGTCCCGAGGACCGTTCTGGTCGAAGAAGGGACGAACTGGAGTTGCGGTCCGTGTGCGGCCTACAATCCTGGTCTCGAATCCTTTTTGAACCAGCATATTGGAAATGTGATCCATTTGGCATATCATCCCGATTTTCCTGGCGCGGATGACCCAATGTACCTGAATGATCCCACCGATAACGGCGGTCGCATCGCTTATTATAGTATCAACGGTGTACCGAGTGTTAGCTTCGATGGAACGACGCCATTCAATCCTGGTGAAGTACCGTTACTCGAGAGTTCATTTCAGAGTCGCGCATCGCAAGGGAGTCCTATCGCAATGTCCGTAACACGACAAGTAAATGGTACGAGTGTTTCAGTCCATATCGCGCTCCATCCGGTTCAGAATTTATCGTCATATACTCGGCTCTATCTTCGTGTAGCCGCTGCGGAAGAATATGTACTAGGCCCCGGTCCGAATGGCGAAAAGCGATATATGCATGCCATGCGTACGATGATGCCCTCTTATAAAGGCACGCTGGTCAAGCTAACGACGCAAGATACAGCGTTCGATTTTTCGTACGATCTCGACCCTTCCTATAATGCGGGCAATATGTATGAGATCGCCTTTTTGCAAAATGATGCAACAAAGGAGATATTACAAGCCACCACGAACGAGCCCGTCTTTAACCTCAGCGTGCAAAACGGTGATAACTGGGTAATGCGCAGCAACACGGGTCCCTCGACGGTACACTTCTCGCTGAATAACCAGTTACGGACGACGATGGATTTCAGTGTTACTTATATTCCGACTTCCCCAAATGTCTGGCCGATCACTATCAATGGAATTTCTTCGAGCGAGGCTCAAAAGGTATCGCTCAATGCTGGTCAGGCTTCCACTTTAACCGTAACTGCTACACCCGGGAGCGGGACGTATACCTCTGGTATCGTGCAAGCAACGTGTGTGAATAACGGAGATACACTTGTTTCGTCGTGGCCGGTGAAATTTATTGCGAGCGGTGTGAAAATGGCGTATATCGATGTACAGCCCGATTCCGCTCGTTCGGCGCCTACGATTGCAACGATGGACGCTTTAAACTTTCAGTATGTACCACTAAATAGCATTGAAGCGCAAGCGTTCGGCGCCTGGTCGCCATCACAATTTCCAGAGGTTGTAGTTGCAGGTAATAAGTGGTGTCTTTCGGCAGCGGACCGGCAGGGGATCACCGCTTATCTTAATGGCGGCGGACACATGTTCCTGCATGGCGGCGAAATTGCGTGGGGACTTGGTGATGCTGCTTCAACACCAGACCAAAAGGACCTGACCTTTATGCACACGGTCTTAAAGGTTAATTATGTGAAAGATAGCGCTTCTTCCTTTATTGTCCACGGGGTAACGGGCGACGCGGTTTCCAACGCATTTGTAAATTCTTCGATCAATATCGATGCGAATGATGTCGATCAACCGAATCAACCGGATGTGATCACGGCGCTTACAGGAGCGATACCCATCTTTTATTATGGCGCAGGCACGACTCAGCTTGGCGGTATTCGTTGGGAGAAAGGTAATAACCGTTTGGTCTATCTCTCGTTTGGTCTTCAAAATCTTGGAGATCAGGACCGAAGTGCGGTCACAACGGCCGTGTTTAATTGGCTGCGTTCAGCACCGGCGGCTGTAAATAGTAACAGCATTCCCGGGCAGTCACTCGATCCGAGTTATCCGAATCCATTCAACTCAACGACAACCTTCGCTTATACCTTAAGCAAAGAGGAGACCGTACGAATTTCGGTCGTCGATATGCGGGGTAACGAAGTAGCTCTGATAGCGAACGGCAGTGAAGGAGCTGGACAGCATAGCGTTACCTTTACAGGCACGGTGCCCAAAGGTACCTATTTTATCGTGATGCGCACGGCGGAGGGTTCGCAAATGCGCCCCATCACGCGCGAATAGAACCATTGCAGGAGTTAGTAATAAGGCCGGAGTTAAGCTCCGGCTTTATCATTAATGGGGATGGGAACTGAGGTTCCTCTCGTTCCTATTATCTATGTATCTTACGTCTCTAAGTTTTATTTGCCCAAACTTTATGCGACGATCTGTTACTATTCTCTTTGTCTCGCTGATCTTTTTCCCGGCGCTCTCTCCATTGTTTGCACAGAAGAAGAGCGAAATTCCGGGTTCCGTTTTAGAGATCAAACCGCCTACGGTGCATGGTGTGACCGAAAAAATGGAGTTCGTGCGGATCAATCTTGGCCCTAATATAAATTCGAAATACAGCGAGCTATTTCCGATCCTGACTCCGGATGAATCACTTATGTTCTTCACGCGCAAAGGAGCGCCGGAGAACGTTGGTTTTGCGAAGAATCCGAACGATGAGGATATCTGGTATTCGACGCGTCAGTCCGATGGCTCGTGGTCTCAGGCTCAACGATTACCCGGGCCGCTAAATACTGAAAATTACGATGGCGTGCGTGCCATCAATAGTACCGGTACTCATTTGTATTTACAGAATATCTATCGAGCCGATGGTACCGGCTCGAAAGGATTCTCGGTAGCCGAAAAACAATCCGATGGCTCGTGGTCTTTTCCGGAGCCCCTTGAGATCGAGGACTATTATAACGATACCTCGCAAGCCTCGATGACGATCTCGAACGATGAGCAGACCCTTATTCTTTCGGTACAACGAAAAGATGGCAGGGGACAACACGATCTGTACGTTTGCCACCACATCGATGGTTTGAAGTGGTCGCGGCCTGAACTCATTGCCGACCTGAGCACTCCCATGGACGATATATCGCCATTCATTGCTTACGACGATCACACACTCTATTTCTCGACCGATGGGCGTGGCGGCGTTGGTGGCTACGACATTTTTATTTCGCGGCGCCTCGATAGCACATGGTTACATTGGTCCGAGCCACGAAATCTCGGGGAGCCGATCAATACTCCTTCATTCGATGCCTATTTTACGTTGGGTGCTCGCGGAGATACCGCGTATTTTTCCAGTGCCCACGAAAGCTCGGAAAAAGGGTTTGGCAAAAGCGATATTTGGAAGCTGGGGTTAAGACCGGAACAAAGACCTGGTTTTAATCTTCCCAATGGTTCGCCATTCGATCCGAATCTTTCTGAAAAAGATCTCGCCGGACAGTTATTCCGTTTGGATAATGTCCTTTTCGATGTGGGACGAGCATCGATCAAGTCCGAATCAAAGGAGACGCTGAAAAAAGTCGCCGACGTCATGAAGCGGTTTCCTTCGATCGAGATCGAAGTCCAGGGGCATACCGATGCAGATGGTGATCCTCATCGCAATGTTGTGTTATCACAGGAACGAGCGGAGTCTGTCTGTAAATATCTCGCGCAATTAGGAATTGCTAAAGAGCGCTTATCGGCGAAAGGATTTGGTGCACAGCGGCCGATCGCACCGAATGATACCCCTCAGGGCAAAGCTCTTAATCGTCGAGTGATGATCGAGGTAAAGAATCCAGAGTCACTGGGCTTGAAATAATTACGGGGCTCATTTTTTCTCTTGTAAAGGTGCGTTGGTAGTGCGGTTCAGCAGCACCGTTGCTATCATACGCGGTATTTTGCTGTTTACTCTCCGTGGCGTATACATTATTCGAAGAATTCGAACCATCGGACGTAGAGGATTTTCGCTCGCTTAAAGGCAAGCCAGGGCCGGTCGAACGGGGATTATTTATCGCTGAGAGCGGTAAAATCGCTCGTAAGATTCTCGCAAGTAAACTCGAAGTCCGGCACGCCTACATGACCCGCGAGTTCTTTGCTGACCTTCAGCCGCTCTTCGATAAGCGAACGGATGCGACCAATATCTTTCTCGCTTCGAAGGAAGAAATGGAACAGGTGATAGGCTATCACCTTCATCAGGGAATTATGATCGCCGCTCGCATTCCCGAATCACGAAGCATAGAGGAAGCAGCCCAAAGTTGGAAAGAGCCGTTTACTGTTGTCGTATTAGATAGCATCGCTGATGCCGAGAATATGGGCGGCATTATTCGCAATGCTGCGGCGCTGGGTGCTCGAGCCGTGATCGTGGACGATCAAAGTTGCAATCCTTATCTGCGGCGCTCTGTGAGAGTCTCGATGGGGACGATCGTGGACGTGGAGATCATTCAGGTTGCGAATTTGGTAAAGGCATTACGGACTTTAGGAGAATTACGGTCTGTGCGACGTATTGGAGCAGCGCTGACAAACAATTCGGTTGATCTGAGCGACCTAAAGCCGGACGGCAATACCGTCCTTGTCTTTGGCTCCGAAGGCTGGGGACTTCGACAAGAAGTGATGGATACCTGTGACGTTCTTGCCAAGATTCCCATTTCTGAAAGCGTCGATTCCCTCAATGTTGGCGTGGCGAGTGGAATATTTTTATGGTGGGCGAGACAGGGGCTGAAAACTAGTGGTGCCCTTCCACCCAACTAATGAAACCCGGGAGGATTGCGTCCGTTTTAGCGTTTGTCAACCCCTCGCATGGGTCCCAGCCCCTTTCAAACGATTCTCAAACCGCCCGCTTACCGGATCGTTTGAGAAAAGAAGGAATTCTGGGAACCCGTCGTTGTAATATTAGGCGTCCATTTTAGAGGAAATGGGCCTTTATGAATATTAAACGAGCACATTAGGGTTGAAAACTATTACGTGCTCGAAATGACCGAATTTTAAGGTTCATGCTAAAGTATTTAGAGAAGATTTTTGGCTCCAAGAAGGAGAAGGACGTTCAGGGTCTGCTTCCGATCGTCGATGAAATTAATGGCATCTACGAGGGGCTTAGCTCGCTAAGTGACGACGAGTTGCGCGGCAAAACAGCAGAATTCCGCGGCCGCATTAAAGAAGCGATCGGAGAATTAGAAGCCGAGCAGCAAGAGCTTCGTGAGCGTCTCAAAGAGGATGTGCCGCACGATGAACGTACGCAAATTCTCGATCGCTTGGGAGAACTTGCAAAAGAGATCGACGCGGTTACTGCGCAGGTGCTCGATGAGATCCTTCCAGAAGCGTTTGCCGTCGTTAAAGAAGCCTGCCGTCGCCTTGTTGGTCAAACGTTTACCGTTGCCGGTCAGCAGATCAAATGGGATATGGTCCCATTCGATGTACAGCTTATCGGCGGTATCGTTCTTCATCAGGGCAAGATTGCCGAGATGGCGACCGGTGAAGGTAAGACGCTCGTAGCGACGCTTCCTGTTTACCTTAATGCTCTGCCCGGTCGCGGAGTGCATCTCGTAACGGTCAACGATTATCTCGCGAGCCGTGACGCCCAGTGGATGGGTAAGATCTACGAGTTTTTAGGTCTTACGGTTGGCGTTATCCTTCAGACGATGCAGCCGTGGGAGCGCAAGCCGGCCTACGAAGCCGATATTACCTACGGTACCAATAATGAGTTCGGCTTCGACTACTTGCGCGACAACATGGTGCAGTCGGCCGAGGAAATGGTCCAGCGGCCGCACTATTATGCCGTAGTCGATGAAGTAGATTCGGTGCTTATCGACGAAGCTCGAACGCCTCTGATCATTTCCGGTCCGGTCGAAAGCGCTGATCACAAGTTCGACGAAATGAAGCCGGTCGTGGAGCGGATCGTCAACGCCCAGAAGTCGCTGGCCGCGACCTTCATGACAGAAGCCGAAGAGCTTCTGAAATCGGGTGACGAGGCAAAGAAGAAGCAAGCTGGTGAATTGCTCGTTCGCGTGCATCATGGCATGCCGAAGAACAAGCGTCTTCTAAAACTTCTTGCCGATGGTGAAATGCTCAAGCTCATGCAGCAAACAGAGCTCGAGTACATGCGCGATCAATCGCGAAACATGCACCTTATCGACGATCCCTTATACTTTATCGTCGAAGAGAAGAATCACAATATCGACCTGACCGATAAAGGCCGCGAGTTTTTGGCTGCCGGCGGTGATAAGGATCTCTTCATTCTTCCGGATATTGCAACCGAGCTTTCGCAGCTCGAAGGGCTTTCGGAAGAAGAGAAGCGCAAACGCAAAGACGAGATCCATCTGGTCTATGCTGACCGCTCCGATCGCCTTCATACCATTTCGCAACTCCTCAGAAGTTATACGCTGTATGAGAAGGACGTCGACTATGTTGTGCAGGAAGGCAAAGTGCTCATCGTCGATGAGTTTACCGGTCGCATTCTTGCTGGTCGCCGGTACTCTGAAGGATTACACCAGGCGATCGAAGCAAAAGAGAGCGTAACGGTCGAACGCGATACGCAAACGCTCGCGACGATCACTCTTCAGAATTATTTCCGCCTGTACAAGAAGCTCGCCGGTATGACCGGTACTGCGGAAACAGAAGCCGGTGAGTTCTTCGAGATTTACAAGCTCGATGTGGTCGTTATTCCTACGAACGTCTCCGTGATCCGAGATGACCGTGATGACATGGTCTATCGCACGAAACGCGAGAAGTACAACGCGGTCATCGAAGAGATCCAGCAGCTTCGCAATCAGGGGAGACCCGTGCTGGTAGGTACTACCAGCGTTGAGGTCTCGGAGACGATCTCCAAGCTGTTGAAGCGCGCCGGTGTTCCGCATAACGTTCTCAACGCGAAGCAACATGCTCGCGAGGCGGAGATCGTTTCGCATGCCGGTTTGCAGGGGTCTGTAACGATCGCTACGAACATGGCCGGTCGTGGTACTGATATCAAGCTTGGACCTGGCGTTCGCGAATCCGGTGGATTGCATATCCTCGGAACGGAGCGCCACGAGTCTCGCCGAATCGATCGCCAGTTGCGTGGTCGTGCCGGACGTCAGGGCGATCCGGGGTCGTCGCAGTTCTATCTCTCGCTCGAGGACGATCTCATGCGTCTCTTCGGCTCCGACCGAATTGCGGGCATTATGCAAAAGCTCGGATTGCAGGAAGGAGAGGTCATCAAGCATTCGATGATCACGAAGTCGGTCGAGCGAGCGCAGAAGAAAGTGGAGGAGAATAACTTCGCTACTCGTAAACGCCTGCTCGAGTACGATAACGTAATGAACGCGCAGCGCGAGGTCATTTACGAGCGGCGGCGACAGGCGCTTTTTGGCGAGCGATTGAAGGATGAGATCCTCGAATTTTTGGAGGATGCCGTTACCGAGGTAACGAAAACCTATTATCATTTGGGCGAAATGGAGAAGCTGCAGGACGAGGTCCGCACGCGCTTCATGGTCGATGCTCAAATGACTCGCGAAGAATTTGGCCAGTTAGGCGAAGATGGCGTCGCGATGCGTCTTATCGACGAGGCCAAGTCGTTCTATCAGCGGAAGGAAGAACAGCTTGGGACCGAAGGCATGGCTCAGCTCGAGCGTTTTGCGACGCTGCGCGTCATCGATGAAAAGTGGCGCGACCATCTCCGCGAGATGGACGAACTCAAAGAGGGTATCGGACTTCGCGCCTACGGACAGAAAGATCCGCTCGTCGAGTACAAGCAGGAGGGCTTCCGGATGTTTCAGGAGCTTCTCGTTCTCATTCGCGACGGCATTCTCGAACTCGCATTCAAGCTCTACCCGATGGTCCAGGATCCGCGCACGGGGCAGATGGTGCCAGCGCAGCCAGCAGGTCGTCGTATGATGCCGAATCAGCCGGCCCAGAAGAGCCGAATGATGGCGAGCAAAGCGAACGCGCCATCCGGATTCCAGGGCAATGGTTCGGAGGACGGCGAATTACCTGCGCCGCGTCCGGTACCACAAACGGTTCGCGTCGGACCGAAGGTCGGTCGTAACGATCCATGTCCATGCGGCAGTGGCAAGAAATACAAGAACTGCCACGGAGCTAATCAGTAATTAATAATTATGAATTAAGAATTAATAGTTATTGGTGTACTGGCGATCTCCGGAGGTATCACCAGGTAGGATCGGGACCGCTTAGCGGTCCAGTAGTAACTCACTTTCTCAAGCAAACATACCGAACCGCAAATAAATAGAACAAAGCAACAAGGTCAAAAAGTTCCCAAATCCGGCAATTATTTTGATAATTATATATTTTAAAATCCGATTTCTATTGTCCATCTAAGACTCAAAAAAATATCTGGCGCATCGAGTCTAAACGGGCCAATTACAACTACAAGCAATTCGTGCTATTATCACTTGCCGTCATTTTGAAAATAATGCCCGAAGGGACATATGTTACCGCTCCGTGACAAAATTAAAAAGGTAAATCATCCACAGATTGCACAGGTTGGACGCTCTTTTGCGCGTCTCCTATAAGTTTCTGAACTCTAGTTAGAACGTCAGGGGCGCGGAAGATTTGCCCGTGTGTCAGGCTTTGTCTTAAAAACTCTTTCTCCTCTGCTGTATAAGCTTCTTCAGGCGGTAATAGATCAAGCCTTGCACGAGCCTCGTTAAATGATCGGACGAACTTCATTGAGCGACAAAGAGCCTTCCTCATCTGAAGGTGCGTTGAACTTGATTTTATTAAAAGATCAAGAATGGTTTGTTTTGCATTATTAATGGAAATTCCTTGACGATTCCCAAGAAATCCTTTCGGTTCAGAGCCTGCTAATACACACATGATTGAAATATCTCGTCCCAATCCAAATCCAATTTCCTGATTTGCCCAAATACTCTTTTGAAAATCGGGACTGATTATTGCGACCATGGCATGCATCGAACGCAATGCAATTTCAATCTCGCTTTGCCAAAATGAGTTTGGCTCGATGTCAACATGCGCCACGAAAGAACTTATCTCATAATCGGCCAACTCTTTTTGTAAGCTTAAAGCTACATCCTTTTGAACACTCGAATGGCTGATGAAGAGTCTAAATCCGTCTTTCCAAATTCGATAAGCATCATCTTTCAAAACGGGAGAAGAATTTAGATGTCCATCTTCAAGTTGAGGTCGAAATCGAACCCGATTCAGCACATCACCGGATTTATCACGAAAAAGTTTTTCCAGGGACTCGTTGAATAGATTTTCAACCACTTCAATGTCTTCAAGGCTTGCATATAACGATGTGGGAATTTCTAAACAAAGCGAGTAAAAGTCTATACCACCATTCCAATTATCATGCTCCTCGAAGAGTATGGTTGGACTTGCCATAGTAAGTATGTGAAGCAGATTATCGAACCCTCTCTTTTCCATATAAGTGAAGAGGGTACGAACAACCTGTTCGGGGGTAGCATGATAGGCCATCTTTCGTTTAAGACATTTTCTCTTGCTCGCAGTTCATATCTTCTACCTGTGTACTGAAGGCCGAGCATCTGAACTGAGATGGGTGGGATACTTGGGATTAGTGGGAGCGTTCGTGCCACATCCCAAACATCCAGTACATCCAAGAAATCCCAGTTCAGACATTAAACTCGAAAATATTGCGCTCCTAACGGAGTTTGAAATAATCTTTCACCTTCTCAACCCCGATTAAAATCGGGGGCTACAACTATTTCGCTCCTAACGGAGCGTAATATCTTCGTCTGCATTTTCAGTAAGGGTTTCTTCACGTCGCTGGTCTACTCTGCAACTCAATCGCTTCTAATTTCTTCCCACACTCCTCGCAGAGTTGCCTATCGCGTTTATGCTGGACCTCTTCCATGAAGCCGGTCGCGATGAGGGCTGTCGGTAAGCCGAAGAGACCGATACCCAGGATCGCAATGATCGCTGCGCAGACCTTACCTAGTGGAGTGATAGGAGCGACGTCGCCATATCCAACGGTGGTCAACGTTTCAATGCCCCACCAGAACGCAGCTGGAATACTACGAAATGCTTGTGGTTGGCTCTCATGCTCGACGTAATACATGACGGTAGAAGAAAAGAGAAGCAGTATTGCGAGAATAAAGAGCGATGCCGCCAGTTCCGATCGCTTCTTCTTAATTACGTGAGAAACATGGGTGAGCGATTTCGAATAATGTCCGAGCTTCATTACGCGGACCAGTCGAATCAGGCGAAGAATTCGAATAAAACGAAGATCGACATTCCCGAGAAGCGCCGGAAGATAAAAGGGAAGAACGGCGATCAGATCGACGAGAGCGAGCGGGCTAACCACATACTTCAATCGGACCATGAATGGATGGGATTTGCCTTCTTTGTCATCTTCCACGACACACCAAACTCGTAGGATATACTCGATCGTGAAAATAACGACTGTAATGATCTCGAAACCAAAAAAATACTCATGATATGTCTGTTCCAGTTCTGGCTCAGTCTCGAGAATGACTGAGACCATACTTAGCATAATGATGGTAGCGAGAATTATTTTTGTCCAATGTGCGGGCGACCAATGGTCATGGTGTTCTTCTGCTTCCGAATGCAAAAGGTGGTGGGCGTGATGCCGAAGGTTGAGCCACGCGGATTCACGTTCAGTTGTTGCCATGTTGCGCTCCTTTCCTAACGCTTCTTATTCCTAATCGTACAAAGAGGAATAGCCAATACCCGATCCAGCCAAGCCAAAATAGTCCGATGACAATGTCATCTTTGTTAGCCCAATAAGGATCATTGTAGCGAAGAACAGTGCGATCTTCCACCAGTGAAGATGATGATGCGATACAGATTGCCTTGCCATTTGATGGGCAGGTTCTTCTGCGGAGATTTCTCCTCGTTGGATTTTTTCGCGATAGGAGATGCCAGTGCCTGGTATTCCAGCATTCACGTAAGTACCGCGTTTGCCGAACGTCATGCTTGCACCACGCACGCCTACCGATGTTGAAATGCCACTCTTGCTGATATTGAGGTGGATACCGGGGAGTAGTTTGATCCGTTTTCGATATCGAAAAGACATATTGACCTCCAGTCTCTTACAGTTTGTGTAACTCAAAAACACGTCATATAGCGGACGGAACAAATCCAAGTTCAGACATCGACCGCGTCAAAGACTCCGCTCAGGATGACGTCAGGACAGGGTAGGGCACGTTGTGCCTATTACACTAGGCACAATATACGAACAAATGGGCGGCTATTTCCTTTCGTCCCTTCGACAAGCTGAGGGCAAGCTCCTCCGGGACATAGTTGTCGGCATAGGACGGTGATTTGTAAATGCGGAAGAGGGGAGTTATCGAACTGAATTCCTGTTAATTTTGTGTTGAAATAGCGGGAAATTCATCTCGCCGGGTTTTCACATTGCCCCTGTGTAAGACCGTCAGTATAGCTTATTCTGTAATTCGATTTGGTTTCTCGTCAGAACCTAACAGTCTCGCATGAGTCGATGTGACCGCTCAGGCGGGTCTTGGTTTGCCGTTACGATCAGTATTTTACTGCTCGTTACTATTGCTCGCGCTGATCCATCGTTTACTTCGTGCGGGATTCGGGAGATAAACCGCTCCGGTAATTCCGTTTTGCTCGAGATCACGGTGCCCGCCCCCCGGTTCGATACCATCAATGGTATTCTTCATTTAAAGCCTTTTGCCGCGCAATTATATACTGGGGATCCGCTCGCTGAATTGGGATTCTCTCTTCGGGTCTCGCGGCACGCGACCGTCTCTGTCATCTCACATCAGGATACGGCAATTTCTGCTGCAAATCTTCAGGTATCGAGTGTGATCGCGCAGGATGTTGCAGATAATGGCAGGCCCACGCCGATCGTCCACCGAACGACTGCTGTTGGCAATATCCACCACGGTATTGGCTATGCATCGCTTCACTATGTTGGCCGAATGCGGGCGGCTGATATTTCGCGCCTCGATATTGGCTTTATGGATCGCGGTGTCGGGGTGCTGCGATACGCTAAAAAGATCGTCGTAAAGATCACCGATCCTGAAGGGTTAGCGTATTCTTCTGTTACCAATCTTCACGAGCCGTTTGAAGTATCGTCATCGGTCTTTAGGTCACGGGTAGGCTCCGCTTCCGGCACGAAGGGGAGCCGCATTCAATCGAGTAACGATGTGCAACGGCTGCCAGGTATTCAATCCGATGATGGTAAGGTGTACCGCATGCATATCCGTACGAGCGGTATTTATCATATTACGTACGATGATGTCCGCAATTTTGGAATCGATCCATCGACGGTCGATCCGAAGACGTTGCGGATAATTAATCGAGGGCAACAGGTCGCCGTATACGTCTTCGATCATCAGGATGGGCACTTCGATCCCAACGATTACTTCGAGTTTTACGGCGAAGAAAAACACTATGATGGGCCTGGTACCATCGGGGACTTTTATTACGACCCTGATACGAAGGATAATATCTATTATTTAGTATGGGGCAGCCATTATTCTCCCATACCGCCGGATGGCGTAAAGCGAATGGTGGAAGAGTCGGGTGAAATCCGTACCGCTAATAAGAGTATCTATCCTCGCGATAGTTTTTATGTCGATCTAAAAGATAGCTCGTTCGCAAGTACGATCCATTACGAAGAGAATAATATCCACGATAATCTGGAGATCTCGGATATCAATCAGCGAAGCGATCTTCGCGACCATGATTTCATGGCGATCCTCTCGACGGGGCAGGGATACCAATCGACGTACACAGCTCATACCGTCGTCCCGTTTCCCGATGTTCGCACGAACCGGCCCGTTTCATTTCGAGTAGCTCTGCACGGCATTTCCCATTTCGATCCAGGTACGACGGACGCAAAAGGAAATCAACTACCCAATGTGCCCAACGAAGACGACGCGCTTGTTTCCGTGAACGGGCATTTTGTATTGCATGGTACGTGGGATAGTCAGACGCCAAAGTTTTTGTCGACCGATACTGCCTCGCAGCGATTTGCGATCCTGCCAACAGCGCAGTTGCTTGGTGTAAATCTGGCCGATTCGAGCGGTGGTATTGCGCCGATCACGATCACGTTCGCACAGCAGCGCGATACCGATGTTGCTGGTTGCCGCTTCGGTGTCAACTGGATCGATATCAAGTACAATCGCATGTACTATGCCTATCAGGACCAGTTGACGTTTCGCGCTCCGCCCACCGCAACAACGGGGCTATATCAATTTACTCTTCAGAATTTTGCTCGCACCGATATTTCCATCTATCGAAAGGGAGTCTCGAAGCTTTCGAATATTGTGATCACATCCAATCCCAATGTTCCGAGAAGCGCAAAAGCCATTTTTCAGATCAATATCAGCAGCGCCTCTGATGAGTTTATTGCGGTAACGGATTCCACCAAGCTTAAACCGTATAAATATTCTACCGATGATTTCGCAGGTCTCACGTCGCCTTCGAATGCCGGTGAATATCTAATTATTACCAATCGCGATCATCTTTCGAAGACCCATAACGGAGCGCGTGTGCCGTTGCAGGATCTGGCGGACTATCGGGCTTCACACAATCATGTATCGACGAAGATCGTGGACGTTGCGAACATCTACGACGAATTTCGCTATGGTGCTCGTTCGGCCAATGCTATCAAGGCGTTTTTAACGTATGCCTATCATAATTGGCAGGACCCGCCGAAATATGCTATGCTGGTCGGAGTCACTCATGAAGGCACGGATGATCCACAGCAATATACTCCCCCCGATCAGGTACCGGCGCCATACATACAGGCATATTTGGAAGGTGATGTCGCTGCGGACGAATGGTACGCCATGCTCGATGGCGACGATTTTATACCGGATATTACCATCAGCCGCTTGGCTACACAAGACGCCGGTGGGGATGCGATCTATTTAGCGAAATTACAGGAGTTCGAGACCGATCCGGTACGTCCCGGCGCCTGGAAAGACCGCGCGCTCTTCGTTGGCGCCGGCGGTAGCTTCGATGTCGATATCGATAACCTGTTAACAGGGCCGGTGCCGCCGTGGGTCAGTTCACTCCGTCAATCCACGGTCGCGCAATCTCCCTATCGTGGTACCGATCAAACGCTCATCGATACGGTCAATGCCGGTGTCGGGTTGCTGGCCTACTTTGGTCACGGTGGGACAGCCGTGTGGGACGATCTCGTCGATAGCACCGGGCGATCGATCTTAGAGAACAGCGATATTTCTCGATTCCACAACGAAGGGAAATATCCCGTTGTATTCAGCCTTACCTGTTTTACCGCGACCTACGATGGCAAGTATGTCGGTATTCTTAATACCTTGCAAAATCAACCCGTTGCCGGATCGATCGCGTGTATGGGTACGACCAGTTTTGGCTGGGAGTTGAACGACAGGAAATTGGTGGAGGCGATCATTCCACATTATTATGATTCCGTAGCTGGGTCTATCGCTGATAAAATAATCGCTGGCAAAGTCGATTATTTATCGCGCACACTGATGGGCGATCTCATTCCACCAACGCTGGTGCTATGCTATCACACGTTGGGTGATCCAATGCTCGCACCGAACGTGCCGACGGACAAAGCGAGTATGACGTTGTCGAATCGCGTCATTCAACCCGCCGGTACCGTTACCATAAACGGTACGACGTCGATCGGGCAGGGAAGTGCCACGCTTGAATTGGTGGATAACAAGAGAAGCCCTCTTGTGCCGCCGCACGTAATGACTACACCGGTTTCCAATGGTGTTTTTTCGTTTACAGATAATGTGCCTAATACGCAGATATCGAGCGGTTCCTATCGAGTGGTGGTATCGAGCAACGCATCGAATAAATTTGCTGCTACGGACGAAGATGTTACGATCTCGGATACACGAGTGACCGAGCTTGATTTTGAGCCACGACCACTGCCCGTGGGGTTGAATATAGATTTTAGCGCCGCCGTTCAGTCGCCTCAACCGATCACGAGTGTCATAGCAAATTTCAATATATATTCCACTGCCGCGAACGGTTCGGTTACGATGCGCACCGTGTCTCAGTCGATGGCAATTACTGGTGGGAAGGACCGCTATCATACGCAGCTTTCCGGTGCTGGGTTGATCGCTGGAGATAAGATCGTCGCTACCATTACAATAACCGCTGGTTCTACAACCATCACGTCGGATTCTACTTCGATAATTGTCGGCGCGGCGTCCGATCCTTCCATTGCCAAAGATGCAGGACATCACACCTTAACGGGTAAACTGGTCTCTTCCAAGAATGGGCTTGCGTGGAGCGAGCCCATTTACAACTGGGGAATGTCACCGGTCAATTCGGTCACGGCGTCGCTTCTGGACGTTCGTTCGGCATCATCAAAAATATTGGGAAGCACTGTTGTAAGTGGCGTTCCGGCGCATGGTAGCGTGATGGTAAGCATTCCAGTTTCGCCTACATCGCTTGACTCATCGACGCTTGTTTTCGCGGTTAGCCCGGACGCTGGTAATAGCGCTTTGAATCTTCGAGATAGTCTGTTATCCAATGATTCAACCATAGCTATCGATTATCCGCTGGCTGCTGCTGCATACCAGAAAGGAATAGGGACCACACTCGATGGGCAAATTCCCGCTGCAATCCATTTTAGCAATGATGAGGCGATCCTGAGCTTGTCACCCACTGCTGAAAGTAATATTTCGGCGGATGTCATTCGGTTAGATCGGCGCTACGCTCCGATTGCGACAATCCAGCCGGATATTCACTTCCTGCCACTGTATACCAATACCGGCAAGCTATACTCGAGTTTGCGAGTAGTTAGCGATTCGCTCGGTGCGATCCCGCTTGTAGACTCTGCCTCGACCTTAACGTTTCGAATCGATTCTCTTCTTGCTCGCTATCCAGCGAATAGCTTGTTCGTTTATCGAATGGACGATCGCTCCAAGTTGTGGAATAAACTCTCGAGTTCGGTGGTAGGGAAGAGCTTGACCGCAAAGCTTACTTCGCTGGGTACGTTCGCAATTGCATACAATACAGATACCCGCGATCCGATGGTCGATATTACCGTCGAGGGGCAGGTATTCTCGAACAATGGCGAGGTGCCGCCACAGCCGCATATTCATGCCGTCTTACAGGATGCGAATGGTATTGACATTACCCCTGGCAAGACGATCATGAAGATAGACAATCGAATTCTGTCGCCTTCAGAATATGTGATATTGGATTCGGGCCGAACGGCCACTACCATTAATCTTCGTGCGGAGCCTTCTCTTTCTCCGGGTACGCATACGATAACAGTCCAGACGACCGATGATAATGGCCGCAGTAATAATCCACCCAAAGAACTCGACGTGCATGTTTCAAACGGGTTCAGTGTCGGCGTGTTGGGGTCTTATCCCAATCCCTTCACGAAGGATTATATGTTCATCGCCTACGAAATTCGTGGTGTCGCCTTTGCGGAGTCAGTTGCGCTCGATATTTACACGGTAAGCGGCCGCAGGATACGTACGATGTCATTTCCTTCTGCCGATCCAACGCAGACATTCGGGTTCTTAAAAGGGGGTACCGGTAGTCCTACCAGCTTAGGTTATCATGAGGTATGGTGGGATGGACGCGACGATGGCGGCGATGAAGTAGCAAATGGAGTTTATTTTTATCGATTGACCGTAAAAGCAAATAACTCGGTGCAGGAGATAAAAGGTAAATTCGCGCGAGTAAGATAGAATGAAAAACGCCAGGCAAAAAGATAAATTGTTTGCTCGAGCATCGATGCTTGAACGGGCAGTGATGCGCGATTGCAATGCTTGGCGCTCTTTTTTCAAATCGGCTCTAATTCCGTTGCTCCTTTATTCATCGCTTATTCTTCCAGCGCACGCGCAAGAGTCAAAATATGCCGGCGAGTTTCTACAGATACCGGTAGGTTCACGCGCATTGGCGATGGGAGGAGCATATACGGCGATCGCGAATGATGAATCGGCCTTTCACTGGAATCCGGCCGGCGTTTCACTCGTGCCCGATCGACTATTCGGCTTCATGTATTCAGCAGAATATGGCACGCCGGGAAGTTCGCTTGCTAATTTTTATCAATTAGGTGTGACGTATCCGCTAAAAGATGTGACGCTTGCGGTAAACTGGGTGCGCCTCGCGATCGGCGATCTCGTTCATACACCGGACCTGACAAATATTAGTGTCACGGACCAACGAGCGCAAATGGTCCGCGAAATATTTGCTGGAACACCGGACTACTTTAGTGACAACGAAGATGCTATTGTTCTGAGTATCGCTCGTAATAATAAATTTACGCTCGATTGGGGATGGCTCTACTATAAAGAAAAGATCGAAGTGCCGATCGGTATTAATTTCAAGATCATCCACCAGGGAATAGGCAATTTCGGCTCAGCTTCCGGGATCGGTGTCGATGCCGGCGCAATGCTCCGATTTTCCGCAGCCGAGTTTTTGCTTAATCCAGCGCTCGGCAAAGTTTCTATCGGTGCCAGCGTCTCGGATATTGCCGGTACGCAGCTTAACTGGAGCACGCAACGGACGCAGGTCGTCCCAATGCATATAACCGGTGCTGCGGCGTATGCTCAACCGATCCCGATCATTAATTCTATTGCGACATTCTCTTCTGACTTCCTTATTGGCGAACGAGCTCAGCCGCGATTTGGAATGGACATGACCTACCAGAATAATGTATCACTGCGCTTCGGGCTTAACCAAGGGTTATTTGCAACCGGCGCGGGATTTAACTGGCAGAAGAAGATCGACGTAAATTACTCGCTTTCTATAAATACTGCACTCGGTCCGGAGCACCGTTTGAGTTTTTCAGTCGATGTGGACAATCTGATGAAGAAGGATACAACGAGTGAATAAACCTTTCAGAGCAATGATGTTGGTGCTTCTGCTGGTGGAAGCGTGCAGTGCTCCGCCCGAGCCACAGATCACGCCTCCACAACCATCGTTTATGGATGCAGGAAAGATCACCGATCCGGTTGATCATCGCATTTATGCCGATGTAGGGCCTCAGAATGCCATCGTGATCGAGTGGAAGGCAGATACCAGTGGCAATACCAGTGGATATGTATTATATCGTTCGATCAACGATTCAACGGTGGATGCTGACGGCTTATTAGCTCATCGAACGACAGTGGCACAACTGGAGTCGAGTAATCAACTGATCGAACCACTTGCAACGTCCTTTAAAGATACGACCGGTATTGTCGCGGGTGCCACCTATTGGTATCAGTTGCAGGCATTCTATCGCTCGCCATCTAACAATTTGCATTATAGCAAGCCCACGCCGGTCGATATTACAACATCGTTTACCTATTTCGATCGTGATCAGCCGCTCTTTCCGAGCGCAGGACAAGTTGTAAATCTCAACGGTTCGCCACTGCAATTTCGATGGCTTGATCCGGACAATGGCGGCAGATTCCACCTGATCGTTCAACGGTTGGATAATCAGCAGTTCGTGTGGGATTCCGTTCTCAGTGATTTTCAGAGCACTATTACCATGGAGTATCCGCTTACGGCAACGCCGCTCGAACAGGGTGTGCCCTATCAATGGAGAGTGAAGCGTGTGGCTCCGTATGGCGGCTCTACTTCACCGTGGTCGATGTTCAGCATTACGCCATAGCGTATATTCGCGTATGCGCATTCTCGCTCCGATGAGATATTTCGCCATTTTGTTCTTCGTTCTCCTCGTTAGTGCAGGCGGTAATGCCCTTGCACAACGCGGACCGTCGTCTTCTGGAAGCACCGGTACCGGTGCCAGTCAGCCGCTTAATCCCTCAACGCCGAACATGCCGATCTTTAACGTGATGCGCGGCGGAGAAATACAGATCGACGTTAACCTATGGGGATTCGTGAATGCGCCGGGGCATTACCGGGTGCCGGGTTCGACATCGCTCGTTGAATTGCTCAGCTTTGCTGGCGGCCCGACCGCTCAGGCACGTTTAGTGGATATTCGTATCGTGCATGCGGATACCGCAGCAGAGAAACGTGTTGAGATGTATAACCTCGAAGCATATCGGGATAACGGTGATCTCTCACAAAATCCGCTCTTGGAGCCTGGCGACACGATCATTGTAAGCGGTCGTGCGCTCGATGTCTTCTTTCAGGCGATCGGGATCATCACCAATATTATGGTGATCATTACCGCTCTCATCAATTTTATTTCGTTTACGACGAAGTAATCCTATGGGCCGCCGATTTCTTTTTGCACTCGTAACGGCTGGCGTACTCTTGAGTGGTTGCAACCGCGGCATCGAGCCCGGCGTATTGCGATTCTCTCATTTTTGGTCCGAGCCTGCACAACGAGCCTTTATGGACACGCTCCTCGCCGGATTTCATCGCGAGCATCCAGAGATTCCGGTCGAAGTTACCGAGCTTAGCTGGTCGGACGGTAAGACGAAGCTTATGGTCGGATTCAATTCCGAAACAGCGCCGGACGTATTAGAATTGGGAAGCGATTGGGTAGCACAATTTTCTGCCAGCGGCGTCCTGCAAGGGCTGGATTCGAATCACGAGATCGTCCCTCGTTTTCAAAATGCTCCGGTATATTCGCTTGCACCGGGGATGTGGCAGGGGCATTACTACGCTGTGCCCTGGCTGTTGGATACACGAGTCATGTTCGTCAACGACGATCTGGCCGCACATGTAAAGGGCGATACGGCGTTTGCTTCGGTCGATTGGAATGGCATGCGAGCTCTCTGTAGCACCATTCAGGCGACGGGCACTGCATACGGTTGTGGAATCAACGGGCCGGACCAACATCGCCTCTACAAGAAGTTCTTGCCGTATGTCTGGTCCACGGGAGGTGAATTATTCGATAGCGTTGGCCGCCCAACGATGAACCTTCCGCAAAACGTCGAGGCACTCCGGTATTATGTGGATCAGCTAAACTGGGGCGAGATGGAGACGCAGAAAAATCTCGATGATGCGTTTGTGCGGGGCAAACTCGGAATGTGGTTCAGCGGCTCCTGGCTATTGCCTCGATTAGAGAAAGCACCGTTCAAATGGCATACGGTATTATTTCCGGGGAATAATGGTCACGTTGGCGAGTCCTTCGCGGGCGGAGAATATCTTGCCATTAATGGTCACAGCGCTATGAAACGTGAGGCAACGATATTCCTGGAATATATCACGCGACCGCAGAACGAGCTTGCCTTTGCCCGAAAGGTGAATGAGTATCCTGCTGATGTTCGCTCGCAGTCGGATACATTTTATTTGCACCGAAGAGAAGGAAATGTGTTTACGGCCCAGCTTCAGCACGCACGTATGACGCCTGTCATCCCGCAGTGGCTCGATGTCGAAGCGATCATTGAAGATGAGGTCTCGAAAGCACTGTATAAACAGGAGACGCCGGAAGAAGCGATGGCAAGCATGCAACGCCGTACGGAAGAGCGAATGAAACAACCGTAGTTACGATATTAGAGTAAAAAAGATTGGACGCCGCTAAACCTGAATTCAAGGCTGGATATTGCGCGATCGTTGGAGTGCCGAACGCCGGTAAATCAACGCTGATGAATGCGTTATTGGGCACGAAGCTTTCCATTGTTTCCCGCAAGCCACAGACCACCCGTAAGCAAGTACTCGGTATTTTTTCTTCCGATTCGGAGCAAATAATCTTTCTCGATACTCCCGGTATCATGCCGCGGCCAACAACGCTCTTACATAAGGCGATGCTGGCGGAAGTTTCAAAATCCTTCGCGGACGCCGATGTTGTTCTTGTGTTAGCGGAAGCAAATCAACCATTCGAACGAGCGCTGCCGAAAGAGTGGAAGGATTATCTGAAAGTGGCCGGCAATAAGCCGATCGTGCTGGCCCTTTCTAAGACGGACCTCATCAAGAATAAGAAGGACTTGTTACCGCTCTTACAGCATTATGGTGAGCAACCGGAATTCAAAGAGATCGTCCCTCTTTCCTCTACCAAGCGTTACAACTTGAAAGAACTCGTTACCACGCTTCGTAAATATCTTCCCGGTTCGCAGCCGTTCTACGATACCGATCAATTAAGCGATAAGAACAACCGCTTTTTCGTCGGAGAGCTTATTCGTGAGACGGTCTTTCATAAATTCCGCGACGAGATACCGTATTCTACGGAAGTGGAGATCCGTGAGTTCAAGGAGCGAACGAAAGGGAAGTGGTTCGTGAATGCCGAAATAATCGTCGAGCGAGATTCGCAAAAGTCTATCCTCATTGGTAAAAGTGGAACAGCCCTTAAAACGTTAGGAGAACGTGCCCGCAAAGAGATCGAACGCTTTCTGGAACAGCCTGTTTACCTCGAACTTCATGTCAGGACGAAGAAAGATTGGCGTAATAGTAAGCCAGCTTTAAAAGAATTAGGGTACAACGCATCGTCCTGAAAGAGCTATCTTTTCGCTCGCAGAAGCAGCTTCTTGAGACCATAAAACGCAGATCGTTTCATGCCAGAGTTTCTTCCGTTTATCGGCACGCGATACAATCCTTCAACGGTCCGCGCCGATAACGTTACCTCTCCTCCATACGACGTTATTAGCTCGGAATTTCGCGATGTACTGTACGAACGCGATCCTCACAACGTGATCCGCCTTGAATTCAATAGGGATGCGGACCCCTATACCAGCGCCGCAAGGAATTTCGAGGCCTGGAAGAACGAGAAGATACTTATTCGCGAAGAGCGGCCGGCGTATTATGTTTACCATCAGATATTCGATAAGCCCGAAGGGGGACAGATCACCCGTACCGGTGTACTGGGCCGGCTGAGCCTTGCTCCTGATTCCGTAAAGCAAGTGCTTCCGCACGAGCGGACGCATGCCGGGCCGATCCGCGATCGGTTCGAGCTCATGGCACACACCCATGCGAATTTCTCACCGATCTTTGGGCTCGTTTCCGACCCGACGCTATTCTTCGATCAGACGCTCGAAATTGCAACGGCCTATGCACCGCTTATGGATGTCGACGAGCACTTGGAGAATGGCCAAACGGTGCGTCACATCCTCTGGCGTTTGGATGATACGTTGGCCGCGGACCGAATTCAAAAGATCGTTGCGCCGAGTAAGATAATCATTGCTGATGGTCATCACCGTTTCAAAACGGCCCGGCAATTTTATGAACAGCATCAGGATATCGCCGGGGCCGGCTATATCATGATGTTCATTTCGAATCTGGAATCGGAAGGCGCTGTAATTCTGCCAACGCATCGCTTATTGGAGGGTCTTGCCGGTTTCGACCAATACCAGCTTTTGGAGCGATTAAAAGAGAAGTTTGAACTGACGCCATTCTCTTCCCGTGAAGAGGGCGTGGCGGTGCTCGAACGGGATGAATCCACAGTGACGCTGATCGAATTTCCGGACGATCCGAAATGGGTGCTGGTAAGCGATCTGGAGCCTACCAGCAAAAGAGAGAAAGAGCTTACTGCCACTCGGTTGGAAGAAGAGATCTTGATACCGATGGTGGGCCTCTCACGTACCACGATTGACGAACGACGGAATTTGCTGTATCCCCATACATTTCGTGAATTGGACGAACTCGAAGAAAGTCAGAATTGGAATGCCGCATTCCTGCTCCGATCGGTCCGCCCCAGCGAATTAAAAGCGGTCGTCAATCGAGGTGAATATATGCCGCAGAAGACGACCTACTTTTATCCGAAGCTGCTTACGGGGCTTGTCTTCCACGAGTTTGAAATTCAGCCGAAGCCCTAAATCTTATCGAGTAGTATTGTTGTTACCATTAGTCGTCAAACGATTGCGATAGATCATGGCCAAGAAGTCATACGGTTTATTAGAAGGAAAGAAGGGGATAATTTTTGGTCCGCTGGACGAAACCAGTCTCGGCTGGCAGATCGCGCTCGCCGCTCATCGCGAAGGCGCTCAGCTCGCGATCAGCAATGTCGCCGTCGCGTTGCGCGTCGGGCAGCCGAAAGAACTAGCGAAGCTGCTCGGCAATGTTCCACTCATCGCGTGCGATGTCTCGAATAGCGAAGAGATCTCTGCTTGCTTCGAAGAAGCAAAAGCAAAGCTGGGTAAGCTCGATTTCTTCGTTCACTCGGTCGGAATGTCCCAGAACATTCGCAAAGGCCTCGCCTATGAAAATTCGAAGTATGACTGGTTTCTAAAGACGCTGGACGTGAGTGGCCTTTCCTTGCATCGGCTGATTCATGGAGCGCTCGCACAGGATGCGCTGTCAGATGAGGCGAGCATCGTGGCCTTAAGCTATGTCGCTGCCCAGCGTTCGTTTACGACCTACGCCGATATGGCCGATGCGAAGGCTCTGCTTGAATCCGTTGCTCGTAGTTTCGGCGCTCGCCTCGGCGAAAAGCGAATTCGAGTTAATACGGTGAGCCAAAGCCCCACCCCTACACGGGCCGGTGCCGGCATCGATGATTTCGATAAGATGTATGAGTATGCCAATCTTCTTGCCCCCCTCGGCAATGCAACCGCAGAGGATTGTGGCGATTATGTGGTAACCCTCCTTAGCGATCTTACCCGCCGAGTAACGATGCAGAACCTCTTCCTGGATGGCGGTTTCAGCAGCATGGGAATGACCACTGAATTATTACATCTCATGTTCAATGCGGCGACCTCGGAAGATAACCTTCGAACTGCCGGCTTTCCGGAGTATATGATCGATCGTGTCCGCAAGGGAAGAAGCAGGGACTAATTCCCATTCTGGAAACGCTGAGCCATCTTATGTGTTCTTAGGCCTATCGAACGGTCAACCACACTCCTGCGTATTTTTCTTATTGTCGCCGTAGCCCTTGGCTTTGGGCTAATTGCCGCGTCTGTTCATAGTCAGCAACTGCCGATGGGCTCTGAAACGAGCGCCACGCCACGTCTGCATTATCAGTTTCCTTTCCAGACGATGTGGGATGACGCGGTTGTGCTATCGTCTGAATCTGGGAAGCCCACTCTGGTATTCGACCTCGACCTAGTTGACACCAACAGCATAAAGCTCGCCAAAGAAGTTATTGAAAGTAAAGAGCTTAGGGTTTTTATTAAAAAGCGTTTCGAGCCTGCGATAAATGATTTTGCGGTCGATCCGCCACCATCAGTTGGCTTGGATAGCCTTCGCAACCTGGGCTGGCGCCTGAGCGGCCTTGAAAAGGATTATCACATCGTTCTGCGCCCTACGATCATCGTTATCGGACTTGATAAAAAGGAGATCGAGCGCATTCCTTTTCCCCAGAATTTGACGGCAAAGGCGATCCAGAACCGACTACAGGAAATACTGGAAGGCCGCAACACACTTGCGAGCCTTGACGAGAAGTTCTGGCAGGATACGTCCAGCATCGAGTTACGCGAACGGCTGATCGACATGTTCCAGGAGCGCTCGAAGTATGACAGCGTTCTCTACCACCTGAAGGTATTAAGCGTTAATACATTATATCCGACGGTGGCTCGCCGGGCAGCTATCAGGTATGCCAATACGCGGTTAGCGGTCGAAGGCAATACCGCTCCCACAGAAGCTTTGATTGCCTCACTGGGACATTCCAGGGAAGATAGTCTTCTTCATCTCGAGCTTCTGCAAAATATGCTGGAGCGCTACGAAAGTGGCAAGAAGATCGATAGCGTTTCGGCGATGTACGATCGTATTATCGAGTTTACCCACGGCCGCGATCCCGAGGTGTTCAACGACTACGCATGGAGCCTTGCAAATTATAAGACCGGCGATATGGACCATGCGTTGTCCCTCATCAATGAGGCGATCGGGAAGAACGGAAGGAATCCAAATTTTTACGATACACGAGCCTTAGTGTATGGGCGAATGCACCGTTTCCAGGATGCGATTCGCGATGAAGAAACAGCGATCAGCTATGCTCGTTCGAAGGACGATAAGCATTATTTCGAAGAGCAGATCGGTTATTATAAAAAGTTAAAAGCTCAGGCCGAATCTGCGCCGAGCCAGTCATCGGAACAAAGCAAACCATAGTACTATACATGGCAGAGACCTTAACAGCCACATCGGAAGATATTGCAGTAGAATTAACTCCATCGAAAGCAAGCCCAAAGCCGGGCAAACTGTTTATTGGCGGCGAATTTGTCGATGCCTTGAGCGGTAAAACGTTCGAGACTCGCAATCCTGCAACCGGTGCGGTGATCACCGATATTGCTGAAGCGGGCACCGAAGATGTCGAGTTAGCCGTACGTGCTGCTCGCAAGGCGTTCGAGGATGGAAGCCCCTGGCGTAAGATGTCTCCTCGCGACCGTTCGCGGGCACTGTGGAAACTGGCCGAACTCATTCGCCAGAATGCTGACGAGCTTTCCGAATTAGAGACGTTAGATACCGGCAAGCCGATCTTCGAATCTTCCAAGTTTGATATTCCGCAGGCCGCAGAGTGCTTCGAATATTACGCGGGTTGGCCAACGAAGATCGCCGGAGAGACGATCGCTAACACAGCAGGTGGGGAGGCGTTGGTCTACACGCTCCGCGAGCCGATCGGTGTGTGCGGGCAGATCATCCCGTGGAATTTCCCGCTCCAGATGCTATCCTGGAAAGTAGCTCCGGCACTTGCATGCGGTAATACCATTGTACTCAAGCCGGCCGAGCAAACGCCGCTTACCGCACTGCGCTTTGCAGAGTTAACGCTCGAAGCAGGTATTCCGGCCGGTGTCTTTAACGTCGTTACCGGCTTTGGCCCGACCACGGGTGCAGCGATGGTCTCGAATCCTGGTATCGATAAGATCGCTTTTACCGGTAGTGTTGAAGTAGGTAAAGAGATCATGCGTACTGCGGCTGGGACGCTCAAGCGTGTATCGCTGGAGTTAGGCGGTAAATCTCCGAACGTTGTTTTTGCAGATGCCGACCTCGAGACGGCTGCGAAGTATGCGCTTGGAGGTATTTTCTTCAATCAGGGGGAAATGTGCACGGCCGGCTCGCGTATCTTCGTTGAAGAGGCAGGTTACGATGCATTTATGTCGGTCCTTCGTAGTCGTGCCCAGAAGATGGTCGCCGGCGATCCGCTCCATCCGAAGACGCGCCTTGGCGCTCTTATCTCGGAAGAGCATCTCAACCGCGTGTTGAATTATGTAGCGGTCGGTAAAGAGGAGGGAGCCAACGTTGCGATCGGCGGTACGCGTATCGGTTCGAAGGGTTATTTTATGAAGCCGACCGTTCTCGAAGGCGTGACCAATCAGATGCGTGTTGCTCAGGAAGAGATCTTTGGTCCGGTTGCCAGCGTCATCAAATTTAAGGATATCGAAGAGGGAATACGCGAGGCGAACAACTCGCAGTTCGGTCTTGCTGCTGCCATCTGGACCCGTGATGTCAAAAAAGCTCACAACGTCGCGAAGCGCATTAAAGCCGGTACAGTATGGATCAATACGATCTCTACGACCGATAATGCAGTACCATTCGGAGGTTACAAAGCCAGTGGTTTTGGACGTGAATTAGGCCGCGCTGCGATCGACCTCTATACAGAGACGAAAAGCGTTTGGGTCGATCTCAATCAGTAACGAGTAGTGCGGATTGAACGCGTAGGTCGAGCGTCCTCGCTCGACATGGTCGCGCAGGCACCGTTACCAGGAGCAAGCAAGACACTTGCGAACGCGGCGAAGTTGACATGACCCTTTCGCATGACCCGTCGGCCGCACCACGGTGTCGAGCGAGGACGCTCAACCTACGCGCTTCTAAATTTGAGAATACAGAAAGGGATACTATAGGTATCCCTTTTTGGCACACTAGGGGAGCGATGAGCGTTATTTACCGTTAGTTACTCGGAATGTTCGATCACCTTCCAACCAAACGCCGCAATATCCTTCGCGCCCTTGTCGCTGGTGCGCTCACGGCATTTGTTGCACCCTTCGCCTATGCGATCGGAAAATTTCTCTCATTCCAGGGGACGATCGGAGGCTCTAATACAGCCAAACTTTCTGCAGCCGATCTTACGCCCGATAGTCCATCGAAGTTAGTAGAGATCGAAGGGGAGCCAGTGATCGTCGTCCGTGAAGCGGATAATTCCATCCGTGCCTTCACAGCCACCTGCACGCATTTGGGTTGCATCGTTTCCTACCGCCCGCAAATGCCCGGTTTCTATTGCAAGTGCCATGGTGGGAAGTATGACGTCAATGGCATTAACGTCCCGGGTACACGTCCGCCTTCACCGCTTACAGAACTGGTTGTGAACGAGCAGGCCGATGACCTCACGGTGTCTCTCACCCCGAAAGCAAAATCACTCTCGTGACGCTCATCGATCACCTTCATCTTCGCGAACCGGTCGAAGCGCTGAAAGCGAAGGTCGTTCCACGACATGGAACATCGATGTGGTATTACCTGGGCGGGCTGGCGTTATTCTTTTTTCTGGTCCAAATCGTCACCGGACTGTTACTGCTCTTTTATTACCAGCCAACTCCGGAAGCAGCACATAAAAGCGTCGAATGGATCACGACGAAAGTGCCGTTTGGCGCGGTCATTCGTTCGGTGCATTCCTGGAGTTCGAACGCTCTTATTGCGGTCGTCCTCATTCACATGTTTAGCACCTTTTTTATGCGATCGTATCGTTCGCCGCGTGCGATCTTGTGGGTGACGGGCATAATTCTTTTCGTACTTATACTCGGTTTTGGCTTTACAGGCTATTTATTACCGTGGGACCTTACGGCATACTTTGCCACACGCATCGGTACAGAAGTCCCCAAAGCGGTACCGGTATTCGGCAGTTGGATCGTATCGATGTTGCGTGGCTCGAATGCAGTTACAGGCGCTACGCTATCGCGTTTATTTGCTTTGCATGTCGGAGTATTGCCACTCTTTGCTTTTGTTTTTGTGACCGCGCACGTCATCATGACGGCACTCTTTGGTAGCGCGATACCAATAGGTCGGTCTGCAAAAGCAGAAACACGATTTATTCCCCAGTATATTCTTGGTGAGGCGGTCTTATGGCTTATCGGTTTGGCGGTACTGCTTGCTGTTGCCGTGCTGTTTCCCTGGCAGTTGGGGCCTGCTTACGATCTTACAAAACCGGTTGAGCCTCCCGCCGGAGTTCATCCGGAATGGTACTTTATGTTTCTCTACCAGACGCTTAAGTACATTCCCGAATGGGCGGCTGTTACGTTTTATACGATTGTCCTTATCTTCTGGGCTGTGGTCCCGTGGCTGGATCGCAAAGCTCGCCGAGAACAGAAGAGCTTGCTCTTTCGGTGGATCGGTATTCTCGCGATAGCAGGAATGGCAGGGCTCACAACTCTGGCATACATTTCGGTAGCTCAAGAACAAGGAACTGCTGCGTTAGAGCAAACGACTACCGCTCACGGCAGCACGGATACAACTCAACCAAAGTAAGGAGACCGAATATGCCAGTTCGTTTGCACCTCAACCGTTTCGGTTGGATCATCATGAATATCATGCTCATGCTTACGCTCTCGTTTGTTGCTGCAAAAGCACAGGACCAGAGTGGAAGCGGTAGCAATACGCCATCGGCCAGTGCGCCGGCCACCAGTTCAGCACCTTCCACAAGTACAGCACCTTCGAGTTCGGGGAGTGCAGTAGAGCATTCCTCTTCTCACAGTTCGTCCACAACGACCACCACTTCCGGACCCGATGTTACTACGGATTCCAATACCTGGCTTATCATCACCATCGCAGTTATCGCATTTCTCGTATTGGTGATCGTTATAGCGCGTGCTGCTTCCTCATCACGCAAGTCGGTATCACGAACAACCGTGGTTCGGTAGCGCAATTTTTCTAAACAAAAAAGCCGCTGATGCAGAGTGCATAGCGGCTTTTTTATTACCAGATTTTTTACGGCCAGATGCGCGTGAGGGTCCTTGGGAAGGGGATCGCTTCGCGGATATGCTCGAGTTCGCAGATCCACATAACGAGGCGCTCGAGACCGAGGCCAAACCCAGCGTGAGGCACACTGCCAAACCGACGAAGATCGAGAAACCACTCAAAGATCGACTGCGGTAGCTGATGTTCCTCAAGCCGCTTTAACAGCTCGTTCAAATCGTCCTCGCGCTGCGAGCCGCCAATGATCTCGCCGAATTCGGGGAATAGCACGTCCATGGCGAGCGCTTTATCTGGCTCATTCGGATCGCGCTTCATATAAAACGCTTTAACAGCAGCGGGGTAGTGATGCACAATGACCGGTGCATCATACTGTGAGGTCAATGCGACTTCGTCGTAAGCCCCGAAATCATCCCCATACTGGAATCGCTTGAAGGTCGGCGGAAGCTCTTCGCCCGAAGCCAGTTTCTCGTCCCAATACTTGTCGAGAATTTTTGCAGCTTCATCGTAATGCATGCGATGGAATGGCTTCAATACCTTTTCGGCACGAGCAACGAGACGTCCGGAGCCATCATCTAAAATGGCAAGCTCGTTCTTTCGCTCTTCGAGCACACGGGTTACGATGTAGTGGACGAAGTCTTCTGCGAGTTCCATATCGCCTTCAAGGTCCATAAAGGCGACCTCGGGCTCGACCATCCAAAATTCATTGAGGTGTCGTTTCGTCTTCGAGCGCTCGGCGCGGAACGTTGGGCCGAAGACGTAGATCTTACCAAAGGCCATTGCACCAGCTTCGCCATAAAGCTGCCCGGATTGGGACAGATATGCTTTCCCTTCGTCGAAGTAATCGGTTTCGAAGAGGGTGCTGGTGCCTTCCGCGGCGTTCGGGGTCAGGATCGGTGCATCGAAGCAAATAAAGCCACGATCGTGAAAGAAATCGCGGATCGCATGAATAAGCGAGTCACGCACCCGAAGTGTCGCCCACGGACGCGACGAGCGAAGCCATAAGTGGCGATGCTCCATCAAGTACTCGATGCCGTGCTCTTTGGGAGTGATCGGGTATTCTTCCGATTTCTGCCCAACCTCGATCTTCGAAACGAAGATCTCATATCCTCCGATAGCCTTATCGGTCGCCTGGACCTTGCCGGTGACGGTAAAGACGGATTCCTGCGTCAGCTCATCTGCCGCATTATAAGTAGCCTCATCGACCGCGTTCTTCATTACAACGCATTGGCAAAGGCCAGTACCGTCGCGCAGGATAAGAAAGCGGATCTTTCCGCTCGACCGCTTATTATAGAGCCAACCCCGCAGCGTTACTTCCTGGTCGACTAAGTTCTTAAGATCTTGAATATATTCGCGCTGCAGCATACGAAAGGTAGGGTATTTCTAAGTTGATCGTGAGAATAATACAAAAAAGCGTGCAAATATACGGATTAAGGAGCATTCTCAACGCGGATATAGGAAACGTAGCAGACATTAGACACGTTTTGTGGCCCGCTTCACGGGTTACCGCTAAGTTAAGACTTTCGGTCGCTCACGAAGTGGGGAGCCCGTAGCTCAGTGGTAGAGCATCTGACTTTTAATCAGAGGGTCGTCGGTTCGATCCCGCCCGGGCTCACAGAGAAGTGCTAAGTGTTCAGTCCTGAGTGTAAGGATGTCGAAGTATTAGTAACAAGGCCTTTTTAGCTTATTTACTTCATTTTGCTCAACCGTCAGACGTCCGGGACGTTCGTTTCGGAGCACTTTCCGGCTCAGTATTTGTTCGCACAGAATCAGATTTTTCAATTCGCCACAGGCTTCTGGTTTGAAGTCATGTGTAATTATCTCACTTCAATTTATTCACTATGATCTCACTCCGTAAAGCAACTCTACTCCTGACAGTAGCCGCTTTTAGTTTTGGCCTTGCATCATGCAGCAAGCGTAATACTGAACTCGAGACCGACTACGCAACCAAGAAGGCCTCGGCCGAGACATTGATCGGCCAGATCAATACCTCGATGAATACGATGAAGAGCGACCACGACCAGTGGATGAAGTCGCTTGCCGATGCTGCCGCAAAGCCCGGCGCCGATACCTCGAAGCTCGGGTCCTTAAAGTCCGACCTCCAAAAGCACATGAATGATATGAATACGATCATGGCGCTCGAGGACAGCGTTAAAGCATACATGAATGCCACACCGGATCAAGGTGACGCGTTCAAGAATGCCGATGATCGCTTGGGGACGAATTTTAACGATCTTAACGATAAGTGGAAAGCCTTCCAGGACGCCCATACGAACCTTCAGAAAGACATTCAGCAGTTTGCGGTAAACACTGCCGGTAATGCAATGCAGAAGGATACGATGAAAGCGAAAGAAGAAGTAGCCAAGCCGGAGAAAGCTCCTAAGAAAGAAGCTGCTAAGCCAGCCATGAAGAAAGAGGCTGCAACGCCTGCTTCTCAGGAACATCAACACCACGGGGCACCACGGTACTAATCGTTTAGATTTTCACCAATAAAAAAGGACGCGCCGAAAGCGCGTCCTTTTTTATTATATGCTTGCTCGTTATCGTGTGATATTGAGTCTCGTAGAGGCCGCGTTTCCATTGGAATCCATGATGCGAACGAAATAACTGCCGTTTGCAAGATCGTCTGTCCCCAGAGAGACATCATGTGCTCCTTCGGAGAGTGCTCCGAGTGATTCGTGCCATACTTGATGGCCGGCCGCATCGTAGATCTCGACCGTAGCATCAGAAGCACGCGCTAAACTGACGTGCGCTGTGACAGGGCCATGGGCGGGGTTCGGCGTAAGCGTGATACTAAACTCGAACGGTGTGGCATCATTCACAGCACCCTGACTGGTCTGGCCATTTCCCTGAAGGGGAATAGTGATGGCGCTATTATCGGCAAGTGTAAAGTCGAGCATAGCGCCGGCGTTACCGCCCACGGTCGGTTGGAATGTTACATCGATCGTTGAAGAATCGCCTGCATTCAACGTCTTCGGTGTTGCGAAGGTACCGGTTGTAAACTCATTAGCATTTGCGCCTCTGATCGCCACACTGCTGATCGTGAGCGCTGCTTGTCCGGAATTCTTAAGTCCCATATGGATCAGCGAATCGCTACTTACCTTCACCGTTCCAAAGTCAACCGTAACAGGTGTGACGGTTAGTGCACCAGTTACTCCTCGGCCGGTCAACGTGATCGAGCGCGTTGGAGTGGTACCGTCGTCGGTTGTGAGCGTAAGGGAGCCGGAGAAGGTAGTGGCAGTCCCCGGATGAAAACTGACGATAACATTCGCAGTGCCGCCAGCAGCCACTTGTTTTGCCGATGAATCAACGACCGCAAACGCAGTACCTGAATTTGTAAGGGTGTATTTCGTAATGTTTACAGCGGCCGTCCCGGTGTTTGAAAGTACGATCGTATCATACTTGGTAGTGTTGACGGGTACAGCACCAAAATCGACACTGGACGGATTGATCGATAATGCACTGTTGATCCCGGTACCGACGAGAAATACGGTATCCGACGGATTTGCGGCGTCATCACCACTGATAATGAGCGTGCCAAAGAAATTACCGGTCGAGGTCGGCGTAAAGTTAACGGTAATATCGCTGCTCGTTCCGGCCGAGACGATGGTTGGTCTATTTGCTAAGGTAAACGGCGCCGGACCGGCCGACACATTCGATAGATTAAGATCGATACCACCGTTGTTGGTCACGGTAATAATAGCAGAACCGGTTGCATTCAATTTTATTTGACCTACACTGACCGTATCGTGATTTTTATCTACTACCATATGCGGTAGCACGCCGGAAGCGCTCAGAGCCACCGAGACGATCGAATCCGCAGGGTCGTCGCTGATAAAGTGAAGGGTCGCAGTGTCGGTCTTCTCTGCGGTCGGCAGGTAGGAGATATGAAATATTCCTGAAGCGCCAGGTAAAACTACCTGATCGTAAGCTCCCAGTGTAAAACGTGTCGAAGCCTGCGTTAACGACACGTTCGATAGGTGAAGCGTATCGTTACCGTTATTCTTAAAGTTTACGACTCCTGGTAATGTTTGGTTAACTCTCGTCACGCCCAGTGTTGCCGTTGAAGCAATTTGTAACTGTGGAAGCGTACCAGCGCCGCTAAGCGATACGGTAGGGGTTGATACGCCGTTCGCTGCGGAAAATGTAATAGAACCGCTATAGGATTGTCTGGCCGTTGGTGAAAATTGAACGACGACATTCCCCGAAGCATTGGGTAAAATGTTTAGGCTCGATGGCCCCGAGACCATACTGAACCCTGCACCAGTAACGGATGGAGTTTGCAGGAAAAGAGTATCATCTCCCGTGTTCGTGAGAGTAAAGGTCTGTTGCGCAGTCCTATTCGCGCGTAAACTACCAAAGGCGAGGGTGGTGCCGTACGGTGTACCGAATACTGCTTGTACGCCTTGTCCGGACACACGAATACCCATATGTTGCTGTGGTACGGTATCGGAATTCGTTGTGTAAATGAGCGAATCTGTGAACGTGCCGCGTGCAGTAGGAGTAAAGATCACGCTGTCCATTTCTGTCGTGCCAGGATTAAGCGAGCGGTTCGTGCCCGTCGGATAACTCGAGAACGGTGCACCCGACTTCATAGCACTCGAACTGATCGTGATCGCAGCAGCGCCGTTCGAAGTCACAAGTGTGCTATCAGCGACGCGACGCCCTACGCGCACGGTACCAAGTGTGATAGAACTTCGGCCAAGAGCCATGCGCTTCGATGGCGAGACCACATGGATAACGAATTTATTGGACCAGTTCCATTTATCTACACAAGTACCTCCATTATTCAGGCCGTCTCCATTGACCGCATTACCCGTCGCATATAAGGTATCCCATCCCGCAGAAGAACCGGTAGTATAGGTAAAGGTCCAACTACAGGAGCCTCCGCTAAATGCTTTTGGACTACTGTGAGTAAGTTCGCCACTGGAGGCATAAAGTCCGCTACCGGCTGTTAACCCGGTCCCACTATAAGATGCGATGTCAATACCGCCATCGCTCTCGCTGCTATTCGACACGGTTGCAGTAAACGTAATCGTGGTATTCGGGGCCGTAGTGAGGGTGCCGGTCCCTAAACTATCGGATAGGGTAACTGTGGTTGCGGAGTTGGCTGAAGAACAGTGGCACGAGCACCCAGCCGATGAGTTCTTTTGAGTTAAGCCGGTTATGCCACTGGAGTGGGCATTCGTTTCGATGATGGCATACGAGCCTATCCCTAACATAACGAGGGCAACCATAAGAGACCCCGTTCGAATATTCTTAGACAAAGATCGAATTGAAGACGTAGCGAAGTTCATAATGCAAGACAAGGTATATAAGTCGACAAAAAAGGCCAGTTATACGCATTTGCGTACAACTGCTTAGACATAAGGACACGATATGCTCGGTGATTGTTACACAGCCAACCTATGTTTTTCTACAAGACTCTTTTGCCCAGCCGTACATAAACTGGCCAATTTGGGAGTGAAAAATTAGAATGGACCAGACAAAAATATCCGTCACGTGTTACAGGACTAAATTTATCTTATTGCTGTTACTTTTGTAATGACTCTCATCGAAATTCAAAATGTGCGCGAAAAGCTTTTGGCTGATCTCGATGCCATAAGCGGAGCACCCGAACTTGAAGCATTCAAACTCGCTCATCTTACACGTAAAGGCACAATCGCCGCGATGTTTGATGAACTGCGCTCAGTATCTAAAGAAGAAAAACCGCAGGCCGGTAAGGAGTTAAATACGCTGCGTCAGAGCGTCGAAGCACGCTTTAAAGAGCGGGAGGAAGAGCTTGGCGCTACCGGTGGGCATGAGGAGCATGGAAGGCTCGATCTTACGATGCCGGCACGTCCGGTTTCCGTGTCAACACCAGGACACGAGCATCCCTTGATGAAGACGCTCAATGAGATGATCGCGATCTTCGAGCGTATGGGCTTCGCCGTCGAGAATGGCCCCGAGATCGAGGATGACGAGCATAATTTCGGTAAGCTGAATTTCCCGCCCGATCATCCGGCCCGGGATATGCAGGATACCTTTTTCGTTAAACCCACACCGGATTGGACTCCGACCTCGAAAGATCAGCCGTTGCTATTACGTACTCATACTTCGCCGGTGCAAATACGGTTGATGGAGCGGCAGCGTCCGCCTATTCGGGCAATTATGCCGGGACGAGTTTATCGCAATGAGGCTGCAAGCGCTCGCAGTGCCGTTGCCTTCTTTCAGTTGGAAGGACTCGTGGTCGATAAAGGTGTATCAATGGCGGACCTTAAAGGAGTTCTCCTTTCCTTCGCCCGGCAATTTTTCGGTAGCGATGCAAAGATTCGTCTTCGACCTAGCTTTTTCCCATTTACAGAACCGAGCGCCGAAGTAGACGTGAGTTGCTACATTTGCGGTGGCAAGGGATGTCGCGTGTGCAAGAATTCCGGTTGGCTCGAAATTCTTGGTTCTGGCATGGTCCATCCGAATGTGCTTTCGGCTTGCGGTATCGACCCCGAAATTTACACAGGTTATGCTTTCGGCTTAGGTATTGACCGCACGGCCATGATGCGCTACGGTGTCTCCGATATCCGCGACTTTTTCGAGAACGATTATCGCTTTTTGGAGCAGTTCTAACTCTTAGGTTAGAGCCGAAACTAAACCTACCGGCCAATTGCTCAGTGCTGGCAGTTGTCTTTACGCTTATGAGAACATTTCGTGTCTTTGGTCTTTTAGTCCTGTGTGCCTTTAGTATCTCGTGGAATGGGTGTAGCTCGTCGACGAATCCGCCGCAATCTGCGTCTTTGATCGTTCCAGCAAGCGTTGATTTTGGGGTTATTGGATGGGGAAGGTGGCACGATACCACCTATTCTGTGTCCAACCCATCCGGTGACTCGATAACGATCACTGCCTTTCATTTTAGTGCACCCACAGTGACGGGTTCTAAAATACAGGATACGCTTGATGTTTTGCCGTTGAAATTGGCAGCCGGTAAGTCTTTGAACTTACACGTTCAGATAATGGCCGCCGATAGCGGAAGTATCTCGGTAGTGGACTCGATCGTCTATACGGCAGGAGGGACGACACACACGACGACCGTCTCTATAACTGCTAATAGCAAATATTCTGTACCTGGCTCCGGCAGCACTTTCACGTTCGATAATGTCACCGTCGATACGGATGGTATTGCAGGACTCCACACGATCAGCACCGATACCATCGGGCCGATCAATATATCGCTTGGTGGTAAGAGCAATGTGACAGAAGTATTAGGCCAACTAAGAGATACGAGTTGGCTCCACATTGAAGCCAATGGCGATATTTCGCGATATATCAAAATTGGTGCTATCCCTCAACTGGGAGTGACCGTTCCGCCGGTATGGATCACCGTCCCGTTTTTCAGTCATACAGAGAATGATGTGACCCTGTATGATGACACGGCTCAAATCCATGCAAAAGGAGGTCTTATTTTGCCGGCGCACTTGAAAATGACGGCTGCATGTACCTACGTTGACGATGAAAACCTGCAAGCGGCTGGACAAACTTTTAGCACCAAGCAAGCTTTAATTGTTACTTCCATCCATATTACGGTGTTCTTACCTAATGGAAGCACGGTCGATCAGGATCAGATCCAGTCCAGCAGTATTTGGTATTCGCCGAAGCTTTCCTATCAGGTAAAACATGTCGATGTGACTCAATTGGCAGGAAGTACTCGCACGAGTACAACCACCGGAGTGCTTACAGGCTATTCAATAAAATAGCGGCTCGAATAATAGATTTATTGAGGAATAGAGTTATGCGTCATACCTCGTTTCATATAGTAGCATGCTTGCTCATCGCGGGCGTGATCGCCGGATGCAGTTCGTCAACTACGGCCCCCGGTAATCGTCCCGGATTCTTAGCCGTTCGCGATACCATAGCATTCGGTCTTGTTGCCAACGGCCAGACACGCGATACGTCGATCCGCATTTCGAATACGGGTGGCGATAATTTGACGATCACGTCGGAAGCCGCGAGTTCATCGGCTGTTGTCGATTCTAATTTTAGACAGCCAGTGGTGCTTGCTCCTGGCGATTATCGAGACATTTCTATCTTTTTCTCGCCTTCCGGCAGTCAGACCGCTTATGATTCTATTAAGTATCAAACCGATGGGAAGAATGCAGTAGCCACAATTACACTGGTTGCAAACGGCGGTTCGAATGGTGGTGGAAATGGCTCCAGTTTGCTTTTACTGGTCCCCAATTCTATCAATTTTGGTTCGATACCGGTAGGGCAGTGGCATGATACGACGCTCTTCTTGGTCAATGGCGGTACGTCTCCGATCGTCATTACCTCGGCCGTCATGAGCGGAGGTGAAGGCAAAGATACGACAGCAATGCCCGTCATTCTGACCAGTGGCCAGACGAGACTCATTCATGTCGCTTTTAACCCATCCCAAGCCGGTCCGCGCGTCGTTACCGATCAGATCAATTATGTTAGCAATGGCACTTCCTCAGCCGTAACGTTAACGATTCAGGCGAATGGTACGACCTCGGGTGGTGGAGGAGGAACCGGTAACGCTCCTGGGCCTGGCAGCACATTTACATTTGACACGTGGCAGGTCGATACCAATGGTATTGCGGGGCCACACTCGGATTCTACGTATACCATCGTAAGTAATTCTTTGACGATCCATGGTAAGAGCAATGTGATGGCAGTTCGCGGCCCTTCGGGGGATGTGACCTATTATCACGTCGAGTCCAATGGCGACCTTTCGGTTTACGTTGATTTTAGCAATATTTCAGCGAACGGTATACCGGTTTCCGCATTCCTCAGCTCCAATTGGTTCGTGATCCCGCTTGGCAGCCGTTCAGCGATCAATCAAACATTGATGGATACCAGTATAACGTACAACGGTTTTCCTGTCCAGTTAACGATCACCGAAGCGGGTAGCTACCTGGGATCGCCAACCGTAATGGCCGCGGGGAAATCGTTTGCTACCGCGATGGGATCGCTCAAATTCTCAGGAAAGATCAGCGGATTGGGTGGCCTTCTTTCGATTACGAATTCATTGGCCTTCGATATCTGGTATTCCCGCACGCTCGGTTTTTATCCGGAGCGACAAGATGTTAATACCTCCAGCGGAGGGTTGGGGCAATCCGCGCAAACAACGTCCAGCAATTACTTGCTGAAGTCCTACCAGATACACTAAGTAGAATTTAACTTGTAGCGAGAGCGCCGCCCGATAAGGACGGCGTTTTTGCATGGATATTTTCGCGAACGATCTTATCCAGGATATGCAGGGCGGTATCTACTTCTTCTACCGTGTTATAAATGTAGAAGCTGAGCCGGCAACTGGCCGGAATGTCCAGATTGCGGTGCGCGAGCCCTGCACAGTGGCAGCCTGCGCGCGATTCAACGCCAAACTCATTCAAGGCATCGGCTAAGCCCATCGGGTCGCGACCATCGACGTTAAAAGCGATAAGTGATGTCCGCTTCGCTGAGTCCTTCGGACCGTAAATACGAATCCCCGGAATACTGCTCGCTTGTTCGATCGCACGCTTTGTGAGCGAACGAGTATACGATGTAACCCGGTCCATCGCCTCGCGGACTGCCGCCCGTTCGATCTTCTTGCCGGTCATAAAATACTCGTCGCGTTCCGGATTGAGAGCGAGATCGAGAAGAACTCGGAAAGCCTGGGCGCTCACGATAGCACCGAGAATATTCGGGGTGCCGGCGCTATACTTCCACGGTAATTCATTGTAGCCTACATGCTCGGCCGATACCTGATTATTGCCGACCATATCTCCGCCATAGAGGAAGGGCCGCATTGTCTCGAGCAGGTGCTCTTTTCCGTAGAGTACACCAACGCCAAAGGGAGCTAATATTTTGTGGAAAGAGAACGATAAGAAATCGACGTCGAGCGCAGAGACGTCTACATAGGTACTGGGTACTAACTGCGCGCCATCGAGTAGGAAATAAGAGCGGCGTTCACCATTCGGTTGCTCGTAACCGCTTGCGTTCGTTAGCTCGCGGATCTTCGAAACAGGATTTTTAGTACCGAAGAAGTTCGAAGCACCGATGGCAGCGACGAGCTTTGTCCGCTTATCGATGAGCGATGCCATGTGGGCCATGTCTAACTCGCCCGTTTCAGGATCGAAGTTGACGATGCGATACTCGACGTTGACACCGAATTTTGGCAGGATCTCTCGGCTCATCGCATACCACGGAACGTAGTTCGAGTTATGCTCCATCATGGTCAACACGACGTTATCGCCATCGCGAAATTCCGTCATCATCGAATACATAATGGCGTTATGCGCTTCTGTCGTATTACGATAGAGCGCAATATTCCGGCGGCTCGGGGCGCCGATAAAATCGGCGATGGTATCGTAGGATTCTTCAAAAAGATGCGTCATCGCCTTCGAAGCATTGGATTGCCCGCGATGGACGTTCTCGTAATCAGGCGAAAGTTGATGAAATAACTCGCTAAGTTTTCGGGGAGGTTGAGTGCTGGCGGCGTTGTTAGTGACAATACGGCCTTTTGTTATGGCCGGGAAATGCTTGCGGATCGCCTGGACATCCAGGGTACACTCAGTTTCAACCATGCTGATAAAAGCGGCTTGGATTAAATGGTCTTGAGAAAGCATTAGGTTCTTAGTCCTATTGAACGTTCCCAAACTGGGAAGGTCTATTGGATTCACAGATGACGATTGCTTCGTATTTTTGAATAAATGCGTATTTCTTTAAATTGGCTTTCGGAGTATATTCCCATTCCATTTAATGCCGATGAACTTGCCCATCGGTTGACGATGCTCGGTATCGAGGTCGAGGCGATCGAACGGCTGGGCGAAAAATGGAATAATGTTGTCGTCGGGGAAGTCCTCGAAGTTTCACCACATCCGAACGCCGATAAGCTCCGGCTTACCAAGGTATCGATAGGAAATCACGAGCCGCTCAAGATCGTCTGCGGAGCACCGAATGTTCGCGAGGGATTGCGCGTCGCTGTTGCAACGATCGGCGCTGACTTAGGGGAAGGATTTGTCATTAAGCGCGCGAAGATCCGCGGGCAGGAAAGCGAGGGCATGCTTTGCTCTCAGCGTGAGCTTGGCGTTTCCGATAGCCACGAAGGAATTTGGGAATTGCCTGGTGAACTTGCAGTAGGCGCTTCGCTCGCTGATGCATTGGGAATTCGCGACACGATCTTTGAAGTGGGTATCACGCCTAACCGCGCAGATTGCTTGAGTCATATTGGTATAGCTCGGGAGGTGCGAGCGATCACAGGAGAACGAGTCAGAACTCCCAAAGTCGCGATAGCAAAAAAAGGAGGCGAAATCACAAAACAAGTTCGAGTATCGCTGCCTGAGCCCGATCTTTGTCCTCGCTATGTGGCTAAGCTCGTCCGCAATGTTACCGTAAAGCCTTCGCCAGATTGGTTAAAGCGTAAGCTCGAAGCTGTCGGCTTGCGTCCGATCAATAACGTTGTCGATGTTACTAACTTCGTGCTAATGGAGTGTGGCCATCCACTGCACGCCTTCGATTTCGATGTGGTGGAAGATGGGCACGTGGTGGTCCGTACTGCTGGCAGATTTGCAGAAGAGTATACAACGCTCGATAGCAAAGTCCGAAAATTGCCGCCATACGCACTGCTTATAACCGACGGCAAAAAGCCGCTCGGCATTGCTGGTATTATGGGTGGCGAGAATTCGGAGATTCGGGATACGACGCGGAATGTCCTGATCGAGTCGGCTTATTTCACGCCTTCGGGTATTCGCAAAACAGCTAAGGCGCTGGGGCTTTCGACCGATGCTTCGTATCGTTTCGAGCGTGGTACTAACTTCGACGTGGTATTAGGCGCGGCAGAGCGTGCCGCTCAAATGATTGTTGAATTAGGTGGTGGCGAAATTGTAGAGGGCATTATCGATGAATATCCGAAAACGCTCGATCACAAGGAGGTCCGCTTCCGACCACATCGCGCAAATATGCTGCTTGGAATGAATATTCCGGAAGCACGCATGAAGGAAGTGTTCGAACGGCTGGATATTGAATGCGATCCGAGCAAGCCAGAGTGGCTTCTGCACATCCCAAGTTACCGAGTCGATCTCGAGCGTGAAGAAGATGCGATCGAGGAGATCGCCCGCGTCGTGGGGTATGAGGAAATTCCTACCAGCACATTCGAACGCGCGCCGCTGGGTGGAACACGTGAGCCGCTGAGGCCGCGTGAGTTCGAAGCCATAGTTCGGTCGACGCTTTTATCTCTCGGGGTGAACGAATGCGTATCGCTCCCGCTCGTGAGCGAAAAGAATGCACGGCAATTTCATGACATGCCAGTTGCGCTTATTAATCCGCTCAATGCAGAACGAGATAAAATGCGTACGAGCGTTGCTATTAATCTGCTGGAGGCTGCGCGGGTCAGTGAGCGCTTCGGAGCGCAAGGTCAGCGGACCTATGAGATCGGTAATGTCTTCCACTATTCCGACAAGCCTGAAAAATTAGGACGCGTACGGGAAGAAGGGGAAATAGGCATCCTTATATCTGGAGTGCAAGAACCCAAGACGGCCTATAATCCCGAGGCTGCAAAGGCGGACCTTACTGGCATTAAAGGCTTGGCCGAAGGACTTCTTTCTCGCTTAGGCTTGCGAGAATTTGAATACCGCCCGGCAACTTCGCCTCGTAAGTATTTTGACGCTTACGAGCAGCTTACGCTTCATGTCGGCGAGAAGCAAGTTGGGACCATAGGCAAGCTTGCCTCTGGAATAGGGAAGTCATACGACCTTCGCAATGATGTCTGGTTGGTCCTCTTCGATTATGCGGCACTTTACGAACTAGCTCATGCCATTCGTCGGCAGCCACCAATGATGAAGCCGCTGCCAAAGTATCCGGCCGTCGAGCGGGATCTGGCCCTGGTGCTGAATGACGGAATCTCTACACAGGCAGTAATGGCTACCATTCGGGAGGCTTCTCCTAAAGATCTGCTCCAGAATATTGCGCTTTTCGACCAGTATCAGTCCAAGGAAATGAAAGGGGCTCATGAGCGAAGTTTGGCATTTCACCTCGTTTTCCGCTCAGAAGAAAGGACTTTGGAAGAACATGAGGTGGACGAACTTATCAAATTGATAATAAAGCGCTTAGAAGGAGAACTTCATGCTCGTCTTCGCGCTTAAGTAGTGTGCCGAGTACGAGTTGCAATGGCCCGGGGCCAATTTTCAATGGCTCAAGTTTAGAACGTTAGGCCTGTGAATAACTCGTTACTCATCACCCGTTACTCGTTACTGCTGTTGTGACACCTACCGCAAGCCGTGAAATCGTTTTAGGCCTTAGCCGCGAGCGCCTCGCTCGGGCAACGAGCCGTCTCGAGCGTGTAGCCCGGGATGCCGCCGAGCGTATCAATCATCTGAAACAGGAAAAAGCAGCGCTCGAACACCGTCTTTCCGATCTGGAAAAGCTCTTCGAACAAGAGCGACAAAATTTTGAGCAGCGAGCGGCGCTGCTTAATAGTGTTACTACCGAGACCGAGGAGCGCTCGAAGGCGTTTGAAGAACTGAATGCGCGTCTCACCGATCAGGAGCGCCTCTTAAGCGAGCAGATCGAGACGATATCCCACCTTGAAGGTGAACTGGAAACTCGCCGGACTCAACTGCTCGAGCAGCAAACCGTGGAAACGGCATGGAAGGGTGAACTCGCGGAATGGCAAGGAAAGGTCGAGCAACTCGAAGATCGCCTAAAGAAGACGAGCGACGAGCGCGATAACCTGAAATCGAAATTATATGATAATGAGCGGGTCGCAGCTCAGTATGTTATGCACTTTACTGCCGACGATCGAGATAAGGCTACCAAAGCAATTGATACGCTCATCGATCAACTCTCCGTCCTGGAAACACGCGCAACTATCGCTAACGAGAAATAATCATGGCGCAGACCGTTAAAGTTACTATTCTCGGTGCCGAATATCCGCTCCGCTCCAACGACGAAGCACTTACCCAGCAATTAGCCTCCGATGTAGATGCGCAGCTTCGGGAGTTGCAATCGAAATTGCCGTCGCAATCCACGACAACGTTAGCGGTTCTTTCCGCTCTTAACTATGCCGAGCAGGAAGCTCATCAAAAGGAGAATGAACGTCGGGAGCTGGACCGCATTGCACAGGACATAGAAACGCTGGCTGCGACGCTCGAACAGGCGCTCGAGAATTAATTTACTTTTGCGGTCAGCGGCCCGCGAACGCCTTCATATTTCACGAGCTTTGACTCGATCTCACCGATCAGTATTTTCGAGGACATCTTGACCGGCATATGGTTTTCGTCGTCGGTCATCCAGATCTTGATCGATCCTTCGTTCTTAAATAGGCCGCCCTGTACAACCATTGGTTCAATAACGGAACACTCAAAGGTACCGGCATCGGTCTCTACTTGTTGGTGGCCAAGAATACGAACATCCAGCGGATGGCTTTTGCCATCGTAAAAATTCTCGAGGTGGATCACATCGCCACGATGAGAATGCGTAAGGTCGAGCGTGCGGACGTAATAGAACGCACTCACAATATCATGTACGTACTGAGGCGTTTTGTATTGCTGCCCGTCACTGGTTTCCGCTGTTTGCGCCTCGGGGTCGAAGTAAGCGTCGTAATCGCGTGAGTAGCTACCTTCACGAACATGCTGCTCGAAACGCCACGGGAAAATACCGTCGACATCCATAAAGGTCTCATAACGATCGCGTACCTTAAAGACCCAATCGAACGCCGATGTTGACCGAGCTTCTACGCGCGTCTCGTATGTTTTACGTCCGTTAACATAGCGATAATCCGGTATTGACATCGTGGCCTGGCCTGCGGTTACAAAGCCATAAGAAATATCGAATGTGAGTTTTTCACCTACTGTAAAAGCATTGTTAGTAAGGTGGCGAAAATCAGATTGAGTATGTTCTTCGGTAAAATTGTAGGCATCCGAGGTGCGGAGCCAGGAGGGCAGAGAAAGTACTACCGCTAAAATAACAATACCGAATGTGAGCTTTTTTGTCATCCTATCAAATAACGCCTTTGACAACGGTTTCAACCAACCAATTAGCGAAAAGTCAATTAAAAGAGTTTAAGCTGCCATCTTAATTAGCTAAGCCGCCGTCATAATAAGCGAATTCACACCTTCTCGTACGGCTTCAATATTCAAACGTTCCATACAGGTACATTCCTGACATGTTGGACAGCCATCCTTCGGTTGGGGAGCAAGATTGATAACATGCTCACCACGAAATCCCCAGCGCTCTTTACTAAGCGCCGGAGGTAACGGAAACAAGCCGATCGTCGATACTCCCATTGCGGAGGCCAAATGTCCTGGTCCGCTACTATTGCTAACAACCAGCGAAGCCTTTGCAAGCAGAGCAGCTAATTCTTCGAGCGGATGTCCAATAAAAAGATGGGCTGAAGTGCCGATCTGTTCTGCTGCTCGCGTTAAGCGATCTCGTTCTTCTATTGTACCGGTGAGCACAACAGTTAGATTATGTTCGAGGGTCAATAGTTTAGCGAGATCAATAAAACGTTCGAACGGCCAGTCCTTACTCGATCCACCGCTGGGAATATGCAGTACTGCAAATTTCGCGCTGGTGCTTCCCAGTTCGAATCTCAGCCAGTCTTCCACCGCCATTCTTTCCTCTTGGTGTAACAGGATATTAGGTAATGGAGCGAGATCACTATTTATGTTAGACGCGCGAAGCATTCTCAAATTGTACTCTGCTTCATTGTGCTCGGCCGTTTTACGGTGTTCGTATATTTTGTGCGTAAAGAGAAAGGAATACCATCGATAGCCAGTACCAACTCGCTTTGGAATACGAGCGAGAAAAGCAGCGACTGCCAGCGGGAATTTGGGACTCGGGAAATAAGCTGTGTTTGCTTTCGACTTGCGAAAGCTCTTGAGAAGGTCTCCCAATTTGAGAGAAGTTGCCACTTGAACTTCATCTACATCCGGGCATCGCTCTACAATGGGACGTGTATATTCGCGGACGAGAAAGGAGACTTTGGAATCGGGTAGGACTTTCTTTATGGCTGAAGCCATCGGCAATGTCAGGACTATATCGCCCAGCCGGTCCGTCCGAACGATGAGGAAATGCTGCAATTGTTTTTCCTCATCCGTCATCCTTCAGCCTTTATCGCTATCAACGAGCGGGAGACGGGGATCGAACCCGCGACGTTCAGCTTGGGAAGCTGACATTCTACCGCTGAATTACTCCCGCATTCTAAATGTGCTTGAATGCGGCCGCTATAAAGCGGTAATTCAGCGAATTGTTTCCTTGAGCTAAAATTGCTTTTGGAGATAAGTTTAGCCTACCGGAAGACTCCTTTAGCGTACCGGATTGGTAGAGGCTTCGACCGACGATGGTGCCTGAGGTTTTGCGGTTAGCACGGTACGTACAGCCGCCATTCTATGCTGACCAAGATAACAATGTAAGTATACTTTGTCACCCTGAGAGTCTTTTCGCAGCGAGTCGATGGTATGTGCTGCTGCCTGGACGTGGGCATCGTAATATGAACCGAACCGCTGGCCCAAAATACTTGCGACTGGGAAATCGTACACCTGGATGCCCACCGCCTGAGCATTTCTTTTCTCACGGTTGAGCAATATTCGTTCGTAAGGGATCTTGGGATCCAGCAAGCTTACATCAGCGGTAATACCTTGCGACTTTAGCGTCTGGAAATCGGTGGCCGTTGGATACGGACCGGTCGTGACGCGATCCGACAATTGTTGTATTGGTGCGCGGTACAATTTTGTCAGAGGATTATCCGGCGTGATAAGCACCCAGGCAACGAAAAACGTGAGGAAACCCCAAGCTATAATACCGATCCAAATAGTTTTGCGTGACATAATGAATACTACTTACACAACTCGTAGACCAGCAGAGCTAAATAACAAATTAGTAATCTGTTCTTAGAAATATAATAGTGAGTGCGGACTAATATTTTGAGGGATCTACGAAGGTAATTGGAGTTATTTTTCTCTATGTAACCAATAGAGCTTCTATGTGTTACTTAATAGAGTTGAGTTCTTGAGTTTGTAATTCCTTCGTATGCAGACAACCACAGTAAGCAAAACGGAAAGTAGTTATAGAGCGACTGTTGCTCTCACTATTAAGGTTTTTTCAATTGCAATGTTAGTCTGGGTCACTGCTCTCCTGACGAAGGTATGTATTGATTATTATTTGTCATCGACGCCATCTAATTTCAACTCAAAGGCCTCATGGAGTGCCTTACTCCTTGAAGAACTTATGTTGGTTGCGATTTCAGCATCATACGTAAACCGAGCTTCCTTCCTAAAGCTCATCCTGGTAACGATGTTGCTTTCAGTAGTAGCAGCTATTATAGTGAGCTACGGGCTGCACTAAACAGGGCGCTTAGCCCAAGAACTTATTCTGTTCCTTTTGCAGCTCCTTGATGAGGTAGCGCATCCTCGGATTATGGGAGTTTTGGGCGAGAGGGAAGTAATGTTCCTGCGTCTCCATAATATACTTGATCGGGTTCTTCTTGACGTTGAACTCGAGACATCGATAAGTGTCCAGGCGGTCGGCAAGCTTTAGCATTCGTGCATCTTCGCTGGCCGCTTGCAATTTCTCGATGTACTCTCGTTCGACCCAGGCTTTCATCGGCCCTTCGGCTTTGATGTCCTTCGTCAGGCGCTGCACGAGGTAACTGGCATACGAGCCAAAGTTAAGGTCAAGAATTTCGGGAGTGAGAACGTGAGAATCTTCCAACGCATCGTGGAGCAGGGCAGCGCAGATAATATTCGTGTCGATCTGGTTCAACTCGACGAGCATGATCTTCGCCACCCGGCTCGGATGCCAAAAGTAGGGAGTGCCATCGGGGCGCTTCTGAAATTCGTGGACGCTTTCCGCCATGTCGTACGCGTCGAGAACTTTGTTGATATCGGTAGCAGGGACATCACGGTCGCGCAGCAACTTCTCGAGTTCGTCGCGTGAAAGATACGTTTGGTTGTATTTAGTCCGTGGTACTTCCAAGTTAGTCCTTAGCGGAAAGCTCTCATTCTAAGCTCGGCACAATAGGATAGATGCTACCGAATTTTATGAATCCTCCAAAAATCCTTCAAAATCAATCCTAAAAATCCATCCAATCCTGCGAATCCCGGTTCTATACTTCTATACGTTAAACCTAAAGTGCATCACATCGCCATCCTCAACAATATATTCGCGTCCTTCGCTTCGCAGAAGTCCGGCTTCCCGAACCGCCGCCTCGGATTTTAACCGAATAAAATCGCGGAATTTCATGACTTCTGCACGGATAAATCCTTTTTCGAAATCGGTATGGATGACAGCCGCCGCTTCCGGTGCTTTTGCGCCCTTGCGGACAGTCCACGCGCGGACTTCCTTCGGACCCGCGGTGAAATACGTCTGAAGTCCTAAGAGGTCGTAGGCCGCACGCACCAGTGCATTAAGTCCCGGTTCCTTAAGTCCAAGCTCCTGCAAAAAATGAACGCGCTCGTCTTCGGGCAGTTCGACCAATTCCATCTCGATCTTGGCGCAGATCGGTACCACTCGCGCACCTTCTTTTTCGGCGATCTCACGAATTGCAGTAATGTAAGCATTGCCTTCGATCACGCCTTGCTCATCCGTATTGGCTACATACAGTACCGGTTTAGCAGTAAGCAGGTGCATCTCGCGCAGCCAGTCCTGTTCGTCTTCGGAAGCGATAGGGAAGTATCGCGCCAAGCGGCTTTTGGTGAGATGGTCGCGAAGGCGCTCGTAGAAATCGGCTTCTGCTTTAGCTTTAGGATCGCCGGTCTTGCCTTTACGCTGTGCGGCGTCAGCCTTCTTGTCGAGCGTTTCGAGGTCTTTTAAAATGAGTTCGGTCTCGATGACTTCGATGTCGCGTTTCGGATCGACCGAACCATCGACGTGAATGACATTAGGATCGTCGAAGGCGCGAACAACGTGCGCGATCGCATCGACCTCACGGATATGAGATAAAAATTGATTGCCGAGGCCTTCGCCCTGCGCTGCTCCCTTGACCAGACCGGCAATATCGACGAACTCGATCGTGGCGGGTACCTCGCGGTCAGGATTTACTAATGCCGAAAGCTCACGAATCCGTCCATCGGGGACGGGCACAACTCCTGTATTGGGCTCGATGGTGCAGAAAGGGTAGTTCTCTGCTGCCGCTTGTGAACTTGCCGTTATAGCATTAAAGAGCGTCGATTTTCCAACATTTGGCAAACCTACGATGCCGCATCGAATACCCATGAATTACCGCTGTCCTCCCAATTCAAAATACGCCCCCGTAGCAATAGAGTAGCGCGTTTTGTTCCGAGGACCGGCTATCGCTTACTTTGCCGCTTCGTAAGAGTGACGCTATAGAATTTTCCCTGATCGGCAGTTGTGAGTTTAAGCTCTTCGGTAGCGCTTGCCCAGGTTATGATACGATAGACGTTATGATAATCTTCTATGGGAGGGCCATAGATCTTCTTTAGCTCGGAATAGACCTTATTGAATATTTTCGTATTAGCTTCGACCGATCGTTCGCGGGCAATAAAACTAACCTGTGTGATCTCCGTCCCTTGCAGACCGATCCGGAAATCTCCTGAATCGCGCAGATATTCACCTTTGAAGGAAAAGATACTTGCCCCATCTTCACCACCCCATATCATTGTATCGACCGGCGCCTGAGAGTGGAGGATGACCTCGCGGGCAAGCATACCGGTGTGCAGGCCATGGATCTCCAACGGATGATTTTGCGCCTTAAGAGAGAGGGGAATAAGAAGAATAAAACCTAATAATCCTTTGAACCTCATAAATCCTGTTTTATTCTAGTTTAAAACTTCTTGCAATAGCCTGAAAATATTCGAACTCCAGTTGCTGGTTCGGCTCGTCCATCGGGGCGAGCATGAGCAGGATCGCTCGAGGAGTAAGGAAGGCGGCCACATAATCGAGCGTGCTATCGGCATTGCGGGCAACGAATTCGTGTCCACCTTTTATATAGCGCCGTGTCGCGGTATCCTCCACCTGGAAATCTCCGATGCTGTGCGTAGCAATACCCTTGGTACCGAATGCGACCTCTGCTTTGGACTTAAAATTCTGCCACATGCTCGAATCGACCACTCCTACGAATGCCGGCCGCATGGTGATCGACATTTCTAATTTATTCGGCTGGTTTGGATCGCGAAAGACCAGGGCGTAGGTCATACTGGAATCCAACGTTTCCGTCGAGGCCCAGCCGGGATTCGTCTCGATCGAAAACGGCAAAAGCGAAGGTTTGAACAAGCGCCGAAGAGTAGGTGAACCCATACCAGCCGTTGGATCGTGAACGTAGGTGAGCTTCACATTACGGTAGGCATCTACGTTCATATCGAATTCCAGCGGGCGGGAATCGAGTAACTTCTGACTATTCTTTGTAAAGACGTCAATAAAAAGGAAGTAGGTCGTCTTTGGAAACGTCAGCATGTAGAGCGCGTCCGGTGCTTCGAAGGCTTGTAGGGTATCGCCGACGGTAAACGTCGGAGCGGTTACCGTATCGGTCTTGATCCCGAGCATTCCTAATTCCGGGAAGCGCACGACAATACGAGTGTGTACCGTATCGAGTACCTGAAGAATAGCGGTCGGATAAGGGAATGTGTTAGTAGTATCGCCTTCAGAGCTTCCTAATCCGACCAACCGATAATATTTTACAGCTTTAGGAAGAGTATCCTCCGAGGAGGCAGATTTGGCAACGGGAGCTTTAGCCTGCTTGCCCTTACGGGCTTGAGCACTCAGGTGAGAAGGACTAATTAGTGCGAACGCGCAAAAAATGCAAAGCGCGAAGCGAACGCAGAAAAAAGCGCGAAGTGATCGTAAACGAACCATCGTCGTAGTGTATGCGGATTCCATATACTTCCGCTAATAACTATGGAAAGGCCCTGCGAGGAAGATACGACACGAACAACTCCGGAGACTCGGTGGAAAAACATCCACCGCCGTAGCAATGAATGCCAGTGATTTCCACCGAGGAGTGCCATAGCTACAAGCTACGGCACATCTGTACAAGGGATAAAAGAACCGTAATATTTTCCCTGTATCAGCGGGCACCTGCCTTGAGAGACCGCTTACTTCCACTGTCCCTCAGCTTGCGGATCTTCTCCTGGGTTGCGTTCGTATGAATCGCACTTAGAAGAGGATCGGCAACGAATGAACGATGTTCATTACAGCATTTTGGAGTTCTCCGCTACCGTAAAATCGTTGATCGTGCTTTCGGACGTTCCTGGATCGGCTATTCAAATGCGCCCAAACTAAGAAACAGCGCTTTCCAGATCAGGATCGTCGGATGACCAATCGAGCTTACGATAGCGGAGTGAGGCCTGTAATTGGAATCAAGCGTCAAGCGCCCTGTGGCTCACTGTTGGTTCTTTTTTCGTTGTGCTCCGGAGACCTTTCGTTGCAACCGCTTTCGCGATCGCCTGAATATAAGATCATCATACTGACGAGCTTAATCCCGTATCTTCCTCGAAGGGCCTTCCGCTCTTAATTACAATTTTCGAATACGCTGAGTTCTTTTTAGAAGCCTTTTGCTGTACATTCGATCCATTTTTTCTGGCTTCCGTCAACCCATTTTTTCTGGTTTCGATCAATCCATTTTCTGGGTTTCGATCAACCCAGTTCTGGTTTCTTCGCGATTACGCGCCTCGATCGCCATTCGAAGCTCCATTTCACGTACCGCCCGTGTATTCGACTCACTAAAGAGTATCTGGTGTTGTCGCAGCGCCTCATGCAAATATTCGTTCGCTCGCTGGTAATCCAATTTTTTGGTCGCCAGGTGAGACGCAAGCAGATTACTCTCATAGAGCATTAGCGGGCTTCCAATTTCGCGGGCTAACGCCAGTGAGTTTTCGACATGCGATGTCGCATTATCGAGCTGACCGAGATCCATAAAGCTTGTTCCCAGTGCATGCTCCACTTTTCGTAAATTGACTTTATTATTATCCTCCTGCATCAGGAGGCGTGCCTCGAGCAGATAGGGAATACTCTTATTCGGTTCGCCGGCCGCACCGATCGTCTCGGCAAGGCTTAAGAGTGCATGGGACTGTATGTCTCGATAACCATGCTGTTGAGCGATAGCAAGCGATTCACGTAAGTATCGTTTTGCCTCGTCGTATTTCTTTTCTTCGGTTGCAGTATCGCCCAAAAAGATCAAACAAGAAGCGCTTTGCCGATCATTTTTGATAGCTCGCGAAATATCCAGCGATCGGCGAAAATTTCCGTTCGCAATGGTGTAGTCACCATTGCGTTGAAAAATACCACCCATGTTCTGGTAGACCATCGCCTCTAAATGCAGATCGGGATATTTAACCAGAGAGTCGAGGCATTCTTCAAACGCTTTAAGGGCCAGTTGATAATTACCAGTGCGAATATAGACGATGCCCCAGCTATTCAAGAGGCGTTGCACGGTTACCGGATCATTTGCAGCACGTGCCATCGGTAACGCCCTGGAGAACATTTTACTGGCCTCTTCCAGGCGACCTGTCGCGCTAAGAATCGTCCCGACCCCTTGTAATGCTTTCGGAAGATTTAATTCGTCAGCGATCGATTCAAAGAGCGATACAGCGGTGCGAAAGTGCTCTTCAGCGCCGTTCAGATCGGCTTTGTGACGTAGGGCACGGCCAAACTCCATATGTCCCTGTGCTAGCAGGGGGACATTGTCATATCGTACAGCAGTATCAATAACATGCTGTGCATTGGCAATAGCACCATCCGGATCCGTAAGATACAGGTCTTCGGATCGCTTCAGTAACTGCCAGGCTAATTCAACGGAGTCTTTCGACGGCTCCTTCATTGCTCCAACATTTGTGCGACAATCGATACGGGTGGCGCTCCGTAGGAGAGAAGATTATTATGAAAGTCGAAGAGAGAGAAGTTCTCTTTGCCGGCTCGCTCCATTCGGGCGCGAAGTTCGCGAATCTGAAATTTGCCGAGTGTATAACATAAATATCCCGGATCGAAGACGCCTCGTTCCGCCTCCCGGCGCGCCGCTATTGGGCGCAGTAATGCCTTCTCTTCAAAGAGGTGCTGTGCCTCGGAAAGTGTCATTTTGCCAGAGTGCAGCTCAATGGCTGTAATATAGCGAACGACACGAATGAGCGCTTCCTGCAAAAAGGCCATCCGAATGCGAGCATCGCCATCGCCCCAGCCAGCCTGGATCATCATTTCTTCTGTATAATGAGCCCAGCCCTCGACAAACGCATAGGACCAAAAGCACTTGCCTACTTTGCTCTTGCTTTTTTGAATGTGCAGGAAATGGGTGTAATGCCCCGGATACGCCTCGTGGATCGAGACGATCTCGAGAACGGATCGATTCAGCCCGTGCAAAAATTCTTTTCGTTTCGCTTCGTCCCAGGTTGGCTCTGGTAAGGTGACGTAGTAGAAGGCTTCCGTAGCCACCTTTTCGAAGGCGCCGGGACTATTCATTGCTGCGAAGGCCCAGCGCATGTGTGCCGGCGTTTCTTCTACGGTACAGCGTACTTCCGAAGGGATCGATACTAATTCATTCCGAAGAATGAAGTGGCGAAGGCGTTCGAGCATGCTCGAGGTCTCACGAAGGATCGTCTGCTCGCTAAAATGTTCGCTTTCGATGAACGTATGAAAGACCTCGCGCGGACTCTGCTGCGGATCCAACTCTTCACTGGCCTTAAACAACTCGACCGTGAGATGATCCATTTCCCGCCGGCCTTTATCAAGCAAGCTCTCCAGTGACTCATTAATAACCTCAGAAGTCTGTATAAACCGTTCGAGCAGATTGGAGCCAAGACGAAACGAATCGTACATCGAGTTGGGAAGCACGACCGTTCGAACCGCTTCCATAAAACTGGAAAGCGCAAGTTTTGCACTTTGGATCGCATCGCTTAGCTCTTCGATGAGGCGCGGATCTTCGATCTTCGAGAATGTTCGCCCCGGTAGTTGTTCGAGGTATTCAAGGCGGCCTTCCAGCGCCATCAATGCGGTTTCGACGATCGTCCGATCAAGATTGGTATTTAAATTTTGCCGTGCTATTGCGAGCACACGAGGATACCCGCGCAGGCGCATCATGACCGAATGCATTCGCGATGTGAATGGAGCAAAATCGCGATCGATAAGATGGGTGATCTCCAACTGGTCGATATAGACCATCGGATTCCATTCAAAATCGCGGAGTTCGGTCAGCCGAAAGATCTCTTCACGAATTTTCCACTCGAGCGATATGCGCTCGAACCGACTGATCTCATCATTGGGCCCGGCTGAGCTTTGCCTGGAATAATCTCGTTCTAATACTTCCTTCGCACATTGAAGGTCTGTCAAATATTGTTCGCGGCGGGCCTGACTATAGTCTTCGGAAAGATTATCGTACTCGTGCAGCCCCAGCGTAGAGGCCATAGTAGGATAATAGGAGAGGTACAGCGAAAGAACGTGGTCGCGAAACTCTGTAAACGAATGGTACTTACGTGGCTTCAGCATGAAGTGGTAAAAGATCAGTTACGGCAAATCTACTTCAGAAGAGTCTCCCGCATTTATATGCTTAAAGCGGCCGATCACAACAGTATTATTTCCTAAAATGCTCTGTTCGAGAAGTCCGTTCTCAACCTTGGCATCATTCCCAATAATGCTATCTCGAATAACAGCATTCCGAACCCTGGTCGCATCTCCGATGGTGGCATAGGGGCCTATCACTGCATCTTCAATATCGGCTGTTTCAGCAATAAAGACGGGCTCGTGAACAACAGTATTTCGCAATGCCCGGCTTTGTGAGTGTTTATCCAGGAGAGCCCGGTTCGTGCTCAGCAATGTTTCGGGTTTGCCGCAGTCATACCAACCGGAAAGGGCAAAGGTCGCGAATTTTTCCCCTCGGTCGATCATTAGTTGCAGAGCGTCTGTAAGCTGGAATTCGTTTTTCGTCCGTCGGTCGGACGAAATTAGCTCGTCCAGACAGGAGCGTAACAACGGCGGGTTCTTAAAATAATAAAGTCCGGCGATCATCCAATTCGTCTTCGGATGCTCCGGCTTTTCGACGAGTTTCGTTGCAAAACCGCCTTCGGATTCAACCACACCAAAGCGACGCGGGTCGTCAACGTAATAGGTACCAATGGCACTGGTGGTGCCACTAAATACGGACTTCAGATCGGCATCGAAAATAGTATCGCCCAAAACAATAAAGAGCGGCGAACCATCGGAGGGGATAGATTCACGAGCCATCCAAATGGCGTGGCCTAACCCCAACTGTTCTTCTTGTCGTACAAACTGTGATTTAAGAGAGGGATAGCGCTCCCGAACGAACGTTTCGATCGCTTCACCGAGATATCCAACGACCAAAGTAACGCTGGTGACACCATCGCTGATGATCTGGTCGAGAATGTGGGCAAGGATGGGCTTGCCGGCAACATTCAAGAGAACTTTGGGTAAACTGTAGGTATGTGGCCGCAGTCGAGTGCCAAAACCTGCTACTGGAATGATTGCGTGCATGAAGAAAAGATCTGGAGTATTAACGAACGCTCATCATTCGGATGAGAAGTATCGAAAATATATCGCTGCAAAGATACGCATTTGTGCGAAACAGGTGCGATAAATGTAAAGAAAAGGTGTTGTAATTTTTATGCGAAAACACTTTTCTTTAGGGGTTCTCCTTTTAATTGCAGGCCTATCTGTTGGTCTTGATGGCTGCGACTCCAGCACGAATTCGACGATCGCTCAGCAGGTAGACGATATTACCTGGATGCCCGATGGCTCCAGCCTGATCGCATACGTTCGCAAGACTTCCTATTCGGCCATAGATAACTCACAGTACACCGGCGTAAATGTTTATCGTGTTAACCTCGATGGGTCATTAGGCAATGCGATAATTTCTACCGATCAAGTAGTGCCGAGCGACCCGTATTACACATCGATTCTGCCCATTTCTCCCGATGGTAAGCAAGCGCTGGCCCAATTTGGTAGCAATATCTATAAGATCGATCTTTCGGGCGGTTCTGCGAATAATATCATTCAAAATACCTATCTCTTCGGTGCATCTCCCGATCTCCGCTATGCTCTGACGACTACGAGCAGCGCACAAGTAACAAGCAAGTTGCTGGTCCTGTATGATCTATCATCCAGTCCGATACGAATGTTAAGTCCTTCGCAGACGCGTTTGGGCGTCGTCAGCGCGCACCCTGTATGGGTAGATAGCGGCCGGTACGCTCTCACGATCTATGATTCGACGGACTCGTTTGGTGCTCACTTTCATGTTGGAATTTACGATACGGCAGGGAACGTAGCACGCACGATACCCAATGCGGCAGTACCGCCGCATGCCTCGGCGTATGCAACACTTAGTCACGATCTCTTCGTGCAAAACCAAAATCTCGGGCTGGACAAGATCAATTTACAAACGGGAAAGCGCTCGACCATTATTGCCACCGATACCGTCGAAAGTATGGACGCTTCACCGGATGGTTCGCTTGTCGTTTATATCTCTGGTTCGCAAGCAGCCGGGACATCTTATCCTGCGACCGCCGTAAACGTTGCGAACGGACATACGGCCTCGATCGGCTCTGGGTATTACTCCGTCAAGATATCACCGAATGGCCAGAAGGCCGCCTATATAACCAAGCTGGACCAATCGGGAAATCAAGCCATCGCTGTTAACGCTGTTTCGGTCCCACAATAATTTTGATTCTCTTAAAAAGAAAAACCCCAGCTTAGAAGGCTGGGGTTTTTAAGCTTACGTAATTCCTTTTAGCTCTTATCGGCACCGGCTTTTGCGTGACAGCAGGAATGCGTACCCGAAGCCGAAGACTTCATATCGCAATTTGCCTTGCCGGTTTTAGCGGCAGTCTCATGTGAGCAGCAACCGGATTTCTTCATCTCGGCCGCCGTCATGGTGCACTTGCCATTCTTCATGCACTTAGCATCGGTGCATGTCATTTTATGGCCTTTGTGGGCCTTTGTTGTTTTGCCACCGTCGCAGGCGTTCGCCGCTGAGGCGCTGAGGAATAGACCGACAGTTAGAAGGAGAGCGTATTTGCGCATGATCGTAAATTCTAATGTGAAGTGTCCGTGGACAACGTTGTTTTTCAAACCGCAGGGTTCTGCGTTCGGTTCGAGACTTGTATACCCGTTTTCTCGTAATTTTGCGGCATATCAACGGAAGGCAAAGAACGTATGGATATCGGAATGATCGGATTGGGGCGGATGGGTGCGAATATGGCCGAGCGCCTAGCAACGAATGGGCATTCGGTGGTGGGATACGATCCCAGTGCGGACGCCCGCAAGCGCATTGAATCTGCTGCCGGGCTACGATCTGCAGAGTCATTGCAGGCTCTCGTCAAAGCGCTGCCTGCACCGAAAGTATTGTGGATGATGGTCCCGGCCGGTGCGCCCGTCGATGAGACGATCGCTTCTCTTACAGCCCTTTTATCAAACGGGGATATCCTCATTGATGGTGGCAATTCCAACTATAAGGATACTCTCCGCCGCGCCGAGAGCCTGAAGGCAAAAGGCATTGAGTATGTCGATGCCGGTACGAGCGGAGGCATTTGGGGTCTCAAGGAAGGCTACAGCATGATGATCGGTGGAGACGAAAAAGTGGTCAATCATTTACGACCAATTTTCGAAGCACTTGCACCGGCCCACGATAAAGGATGGGGAAGGGTTGGGCCTACAGGCTCCGGGCATTTTGTAAAAATGGTGCATAATGGCATCGAGTATGGGATGATGCAATCCTATGCTGAAGGGCTTTCGATCTTAAAGCACAAAAAAGATTTCGACCTCGACGTTCATCAGGTAGCGGAGATCTGGCGTTTTGGAAGTGTCGTTCGTTCATGGCTGCTCGACCTGGCGGCAGACGCACTCGGCAAGAATCCGAATCTGGATGGTATCGCACCGGTTGTTGCAGATTCCGGTGAAGGCCGATGGACTGTTTTCGAAGCGATCGATAATGATGTGCCTGCACCGGTGATCACACTTTCCCTTTTAGAGCGTATTCGCTCGCGTGAAAAGGATTCATTTGGCGATAAACTGCTCTCGGCGCTTCGCAATGAATTTGGTGGTCACGCAATAACAAAAGAATAATGGCAACGAAACTTCAACCGGCAGTCATTGCCATTTTTGGTGCGACGGGTGACCTTGCACATCGCAAACTTATTCCAGCACTCTATGAAATGTCCGCAGCGAACCAGTTGCCGACAAACACCTCGATTCTTGGTCTTGGAAGAAAGACGGATATAACCGACGACGAATTTCGGTCGCAAGTTCGAAAATCCATTCGCGATTTCGTTGGCAGCGATTCGGAAGAACTCGGTCACTGGTGCGAGAAGTGTATCCACTATTTTGGAATGGGTGATAGTGGACCCGAAGATTTTGAAAAGCTGAACGAGAAGATCACAGCAATAGAACGAACGTTCGATCTGCCCGGTAACAGGATCTTTTATCTAGCTACACCGCCACAAGCGTTCGGTCCAACGATCGAGAGTCTTGGGGAAGCTGGATTAAATAGCAGCGAAGGGTATACGCGACTGGTGATCGAAAAGCCGTTCGGGCACGATCTAAAATCGGCGGAAGCGCTTAACGATCTCATTCACAAGCATTTCCGCGAAGATCAGATCTACCGTATCGATCACTACCTTGGCAAAGAGACGGTGCAAAATCTGCTGGCCTTCCGATTTGGCAATGCATTATTCGAATCGGTGTGGAATCGGGAAAAGATCGAGAAAGTAGAAATACTGGTAGCCGAAGAATTGGGTGTCGAGCAGCGTGCGAATTACTACGAAAAGAGCGGCGCCCTGCGTGATATGGTGCAAAACCATCTCACACAGTTGCTCACGCTGACTGCGATGGAAATTCCGACGGCTTTCAAAGCTGGGCATATCCGATATGAAAAGGTAAAAGTCCTGAACGCCATCCTTCCCATACACGACGAGGACATTGTGGAAGGGCAGTACACCGAAGGTGAGATTGGCGGAGAGGGAGTACGAGGATACAAAGAAGAGGATGGTGTAAAAAAGGACTCCAAAACGCCGACCTTTGTCTCGCTTTGTCTCCGTATTGAGAATTGGCGGTGGAGCGGTGTGCCGTTTTATTTAACGACGGGCAAGCGTCTTAAAGAGCGTCGCTCCGAGATCGTCGTTACATTTCGGCGGCCTCCTGTTACGATCTTCAAGCCGGAAGAGAAAAACAGGGTCCATCCGAATGTGCTGGTGATCGCGCTACAGCCCAATGAAGGGTTTCGTGTTTCCTTCGAGGTAAAAAAGCCGGGCAGTGAAATTGCGGTAAAGACCGAATGGATGCAGTTTTCGTATGCCGATTCGTTTGGTCCCTTGCCGGACGCCTATCACACGCTTTTGTACGATATACTCGAAGGCGACCAAACGCTCTTCGTTTCTGCCGACGAGACGCTTGCATCCTGGCGACTCTATACGCCGGTGCTGCATTCGCATCATACACTTTATCCGTATCCGGCGGGCTCCTGGGGGCCGAAGGAAGCCCAGAAATTAAAGGGATAAGATTTCTTAAGCCGATGGCAGAACGCCCGACGGCGATTTGCCGTTTTAGGGCGCTGCTAAAACGGAATCCTTCTTTTCTTCATGACCCCACGTCCAATTTCCGCCTTTATCGAAAAACACTTTCTTCACTTCAATGCTGCCGCGCTCGTGGATGCTGCAACCGCATACAAACAGCATATTGCATCGGGCAAAAAAATGCTCGTTTCACTTGCGGGCGCAATGAGCACGGGTGAACTGGGGATCAGCTTTGCGGAAATGATCCGTCAGAAGAAGGTGCATATCATTTCCTGCACCGGTGCAAACCTCGAAGAGGACATTATGAACCTCGTTGCGCATTCGCACTACAGGCGAGTTCCGCACTATCGAGACCTCACGCCTGCTGATGAGTGGAATCTACTGGAAAACCACTTGAACCGAGTTACCGATACCTGCATACCGGAAGAAGAAGCCTTTCGCAGACTTCAAAAGCATCTCTTTAAAGTATGGAAAGATGCCGAGGATAAGGGCGAGCGTCTGTTTCCACACGAGTTCATGTTTCGATTGCTGAAGAGTGGCGAGCTCGAGCAATATTACGAGATCGACCCTCGAAATTCGTGGATGATCGCTGCCGCAGAAGCGAACATGCCGATGGTCGTGCCGGGTTGGGAAGATTCGACGATGGGAAATATCTTTGCATCGTACGTCATCACGGGCCAACTGAAAGCAAGCACGATGAAGAGCGGTATCGAGTACATGGTGTGGCTTGCAGATTGGTACACTAATCAGTCCGGCAAGGACGGCATCGGGTTTTTCCAGATTGGCGGCGGAATTGCGGGGGATTTCCCGATTTGCGTTGTACCGATGCTGCACCAGGACTTAGAGCGCGACGGCGTGCCGTTCTGGAGCTACTTCTGCCAGATCAGCGATAGCACCACCAGCTATGGCTCGTATTCCGGCGCTGTGCCGAATGAGAAGATCACGTGGGGAAAGTTGAGTATCGAAACGCCAAAGTTCATCGTAGAAAGTGACGCGACGATCGTTGCCCCGCTTATGTTCGCGTACATCCTCGATATGTGATCCGTTTGGATTGTAAAAAGATATGATCATCCTCACCGGCGGCGCGGGATTTATCGGCAGCGTGATTTTGAGACGATTAAACGAGGCGGGGCATAAGGACGTCCTCGTGGTCGATCGCACGGAATTCGCGCATCTCGAAAATCTCCGCGGTAAAAGTTACCGTTTCGAAGACCGCGACCGCTTCCTTGACGATCTCGCAAAGATCGATCCGTCGGATGTCGAGGCCGTGCTGCACATCGGTGCGATCACCTCTACGACGGAACGCAATCAGGACCTGCTGTTTCGCTACAACCTGAATTACTCGAAGGCGCTCGCCGAATGGTGCTTCGAGCATGGAACGCGCTTTATTTACGCATCGAGCGCTGCGACTTATGGCGATGGGTCGAAAGGATTTTCCGATAGCGACAGCGTAACGCCTACACTTCAGCCACTGAACCTCTACGGCCAATCGAAGCAAGACTTCGACATGTGGTTATTAGATAATGGTCTGACATCGAAGGCATGCGGTTTCAAGTTTTTCAACGTCTTTGGTCCCAACGAATATCACAAAGGGGACATGGCGAGCCTCGTGTTCAAGGCGTACAATCAGATCAAGGAGACCGGCGCTCTCAGGCTTTTCAAGAGTGCCGATCCGCGCTATAAAGATGGCGAGTTCAAGCGCGATTTTATTTATGTGATGGATGCGGTCGATGTCGTCATGTGGGCGGTTGAGAATCCGAGTGTTAATGGCATCTTCAACCTCGGCACCGGTAAAGCCCGCTCCTGGAATGACCTTGCGAATGCGATGTTCGATGCCATGGGCAAGCCTCGGAATATTATCTATATCGAGATGCCGGAGAATGTCCGCAAGCAATATCAGTATTTTACGGAAGCGGATATGTCGAAAATTCGCAAAGCGGGGTATGCGAAGCCGTTCCGAGAGCTGGAGGATTCGGTGCAAGACTATGCCCGAAATTATTTGATGCAGCCGGACAAGTATTATTAAAAAAATGCGCATTGCGTCCTATGCGTCGCAAGCTGCCCTTGCCGAAGCTGCGGCGCTTGCCATCGCCCAACAAGCGAAGAGCGCCACTCGAGAGCGTGGTCGCTTTACATTGGTCTTATCGGGTGGCAGCACTCCCAAGCCTATTTATGAACTGCTAGCCAATGAAAGCTCGATCGATTGGCAGCATATCCATCTCTTCTGGGGTGACGAGCGCTTCGTCCCGCACGATGACCCGCAGAGCAACTACCGAATGGCGAAAGAATCGCTGATCGATAAGATCGCTATACCGCGCGAAAATATTCATCCGGTCCCCATTATGGCAGATCCGACCGATTCGGCTAATGCCTATGCCAACGAGCTACGCTCCTTTTTTAAATCGGATATTCCAAAATTCGATCTCATCCTGCTTGGTCTCGGCGAGGATGGGCATACGGCATCGCTGTTCCCGGGGCCGGAGTTTAATCCGAGTGAGAATAGGGTAGTAATATCAACGCATTCCCCGAAGCCGCCCATAGATAGAATATCTCTATCGCTTAGCATCATCAATGAAGCAAGGAATGTATTCTTTCTTGTGTCGGGGAAAGACAAGAAAGGAATATTGAAAGCTGTGGTGGCTGATTCTGAGAATTCTAAATCGGAATATCCTGCTGCGTATGTGAAGCCACGAGGTGAGTTGGTGTGGTTCGTCGATACGGACGCTTCTCCGAGAGATTAGTTTTGTGTTATGAGATACCTTTCTTTTTTAATAATCATATTCATCTCTTCGTCTCTAAAAGCACAGCTGCCGATGCCGGGGATGTCTTTAACTCATGCGAAGGCTCTCGTGCTCGGTAGAACTATAGGCTGCGATTCGATGCAAATGACGAATGGCCGAAAGTTAATTGCCTACGGTTCATTCTCTATGTTTAACTTACCAGGAACATTGAGCCTAATAACTCAAGGGGACACGATATCGGAAGTGAGGTGGCTTCATGGTGCTCCAAGCCAGGATTCGGTTCTTACAACTCTCATTAAGCAGGACTCAAATTCATTACTGGCTATTGTAATATCGGGATACCATAATGATGTTCCTGATTGGAAGTATAAAGATGTGGAGGGCAGGCTGGAACGACAATTCGGTACGCCGATAACAGGCAGCGGTTCATTGATGGATGTTTGGGAAACAGAGTCTATCGCGACTACTCTTCACTTCAAAAATCGAGCGCTTATTTTAGATGTGTTCAATTTGAAAGATAAATTTTGAGTCATTGTTAACCGTCGATAAGCCTATTCCTCAATGAACTATTAAAGTGTTTCCGTGACGAACTTTTAGTCCGGTGTGTGAGAACTCCGATCCTTCCTCTGTCGCAGCCGGACTAAAAGTCCGCCAACAGGCAGAATGCCTGTTCTACACACACACTCCCAAAAATCGTTCATACAGCATTCAAATTAAAATAGAATTTGATGCGAATTCACGTCCGTTCATAGTGGTTGTGAATTTACCTATTGGGTTTGGCACAAGCTAAAGCAGGTGCCACGTCTGAATCTATTCTTTATTCATTCTTAATTATTAATTACACGGTTGGCCGAGTTCGTCCATCTTCATAATCATACCTACTACTCGCTGCTCGATGGTGCCTGCAGTACGAAAGCTCTCGTCCAGGCTGCCGTAAAGAATGAGATGAAAGCCGTCGCCTTAACGGACCACGGCGTTCTGTTCGGAGCATTCGAATTTTATAAAGCAGCGAAGGCCAATAATATCAAGCCGATCATCGGCTGCGAAGTTTACTTTGTTTCGGACGGCAGCGCCACGGAGCGCGAGCGCTTCGACGATCCGGAAGGGAAAAAGAAAGCCTACAATCACCTCATTCTTCTAGCCAAGAATGAAAAGGGCTATCAGAATTTGATGAAGCTCGTCACGCTCGGTCATACCGACGGCTTCTATTACAAGCCCCGCATCGATATGCCGATGCTGGAGCAATATCATGAAGGGCTGATCGCTACGACCGCTTGCTCCGGTGGTATTATCGGGCCGTATTTGGTCACAGGAGAATACGATCGGGCCAAGCAGATTGCTACCCGCTTTCGAGACCTTTTTGATACAGATTTTTACATCGAGATTCAGGATCACGGTCTTGATCGGGAAGCAGCTTTGCGCGAGCATGCTCCTCGATTAGCGAAAGAGCTCGGCGTCAAGCTCGTTGCCACAAACGATTGCCATTATATCGAGCAGGCCCATGCCATTCCTCATAACGTTCTGCTCCTCATTCGTGACGCATCCGGCAGGGAAACGCCGGATGTCAATAACTTAAAGTACGGCACCGATACGAACTACTTCCGGTCGGCAAAAGAGATGCACAAGCTCTTTTCCAAATGGCCCGAGGCGATCGAGAGTACAATGGAGATCGAAGAGAAGTGTGATGTCACCTTCTCGAAGGATTTCAAAATGCCGGCCTTTCCGATCCCGGCCGATTCGGGTGCAGGCACGCTGGATGAATACCTGGACCAACTCACGCGAAAGGGGATCGACCGGCGATTCTCTTCTATGACCAAAGAGATCGAAGAACGGGCGGATTTCGAGCTCTCGGTCATCAAGAAGATGGGCTATGCTGGTTACTTCCTCATCGTACAGGATTTTATTGCCGCGGCGCGTAAAATGGGCGTGAGCGTAGGACCCGGCCGTGGTTCTGCGGCCGGTTCGCTTGTTGCGTATGCGTTAGGCATTACGAATGTCGATCCGATCAAGTATAATCTGCTCTTCGAGCGATTTCTGAATCCCGAGCGCGTATCGATGCCCGATATCGATATCGACTTCTCGGACGACAAGCGCGAGAAGGTGATCGAGTATGTCCGCGATAAATATGGACGCGAATCGGTAGCTCAGATCATCACGTTTTCAACTCTCTCTTCGCGTGCGGTTCTCAAAGATGTGGGACGTGTCCTGGGTGTGCCACTCTCGACGATCAACGAGATCACGAAGAACATCCCGGTCATTATGGGTCGGGTAACACCTCTGGAAGAGGCAGTCGAATTACCCGAAGTCAAGGCGATCCTTTCTCGCAAGGACCCGCTCGTTGAAAAATTGATCGAGTATTCGCTTGTACTCGAGGGCTTTGCGCGTTCTGCGTCCAAGCATGCGGCTGGTGTGGTTATCGCGCCGAGCGATATTTCCAATTATGTACCGCTTTATAAAACCCCGAATCTCGAGGAAGCGGTTACGCAGTTTAACATGAAGGACGTCGAGGAAGCGGGCCTTCTCAAAATGGACTTCCTCGGCCTGCGGACGCTCTCCATCATCGATACGACGCTTGCTCTCATCGAGCAGAACCACGGCGTAAAGATCGATATCGATACGATCCCGCTTGATGATCCGGAGACGTACGAGCTGTTCGGGCGCGGTGATACGATTGCCGTCTTCCAGTTCGATTCGCCGCCCATGCAGAACTACATGCGCGCGCTGAAGCCGGAGAACATGGAAGATCTCTCTTCTATGAATGCTCTCTATCGTCCCGGCCCGATGGACCACATTCCGGAGTTCATCGAGCGAAAGCACGGGCGAAAGAAAGTCGAATATCTGCACCCCAAGCTCGAACCGATATTACAAGAGACCTATGGCGTCGTAGTAGTGCAGGAGCAGGTCATGCGTATTGCGCGCGATTTGGCTGGCTTCTCGCTTGCCAAAGCCGATGAAATGCGTCGTGCCATGGGTAAGAAAGACCTCGCCAAAATGGAGGCGATGAAGGAGGTCTTTATCAAAGGGTGTGTCAGCAACGAGATTCCCGAAAAGATCGCGAAAGAGCTTTACGACCGCCTTGCGAAATTTGCTTCTTACGGATTTAATAAATCGCACAGCCTTGCGTATTCCGTTGTCAGCTACCAGACGGCATACCTCAAAGCGCATTACACGGCGGAATTCTTAGCCGCGAATATGACGCACGAGATGCAGGACTCCGACTACGTCGTGCAGCTCATCGATGAGGCGAAGAAGTATAATATCCGCACGCTGCCGCCTGATGTGAATTCCAGCTTTATTCATTTTACAGCGACCAAAGAAGGCATCCGCTTTGGCATGGCCGGCATTAAGAATTGCGGCGAAAAGGCGGTCGAAGCGATCGTTACCGAGCGAGAAAAGAATGGTCCGTTCACCTCCATATTCGATTTCACTTCTCGCGTCGATACGCGGCTTACGAATCGACGTGCCATGGAGGCGCTCGTAGAAGCCGGGGCATTCGATACATGCAATAGTGATAAGCGCCTTTTGCAGGCTTACCGCTCGGATCTGTTCGAGAATATCGAGCGGGCGTTGAGCTACGGACAGAAGGTCCGCGACGAAGCGGCAAGCCCCCAGAATTCACTGTTCGGCGAGCCGGACGCACCACAGGTTACTCCGCCACCACCGATCGTCGATGCCGAACATCGCTGGACCGAGGTCGAAATGCTTTCGCGGGAGAAGAAGGCGATCGGCTTTTATGTTAGTGGCCACCCGCTCGAACCGTATCGTATCGATGTGCTGAGCTTCGTATCGCATAAAGCGATCGATATCGGGCAGACCAAGCAGAACGACCCCGTTTTGATCGGGGGAGTGATCGTGGGTATTGTCCGCAAGCTCGACCGTAATGGCAACGCATTCGCTATTGTCAAACTGGAGGATTTTACGGGCAAGATAGAATGTGTCTTCTGGAGCGACGCATTTAAACAATTTCAGCATTTGGTGCAAGATGAAAAGCCTGTCTTTCTCCGAGGGAAGATCAGGCGCAACGGCCCGGATGAAGCACCGACCGTCATCGTCGATGAAGCCTACGAAATTCAGGGAATGCGGAAAAAGGTGACCAAAGGCGTACTGGTGCGCCTGTTCGATAGCGAGGCGGCTCGGCCAACGGTCGAACAGATCGAGCAACTTTGTACCCGATTTCGCGGCACCTGTACCACCTTTATTTCTGTTGAAACAGCCGCGGGCGGGAGCCGTAAATACCGTCTGCCGGATAAGTATCAAGTCGAGCCGAGTGACGATCTGGTACGAGAATTCGGGAAAGTTTTTGGCACTAACCGGTTGCTATTCACTCGATAAGTAAGCTAAGCAATCGCAACGTATTATTAGGAACAGTTATGACTACCACAACCACAGGACCGCTCCATTTAACGGACGCGACGTTTGAAAAGGATGTATTGAAGAATGATAAGCCGGTCCTCGTCGATTTTACGGCGACGTGGTGCGGCCCCTGCCGCATGATCGCCCCGATCATCGAGGAGCTTGCCAGCGAATACCAGGGACAAGCGACCATCGGTAAACTCGATGTCGATGAGAACCCGGAGACCTCGATGAATTTCGGTATTCGCTCTGTACCGACGCTTCTTATCTTTAAGGGTGGGCAGGTCGTCGATCAGATCATCGGCGCCGTCGGTAAGGACCGTATTCTTGCCAAGTTAAAGCCACATATGGCCTAAGTGTTATACTGGATAACCGGTTAATGTAAAAGAGGGCGGAGTTTTCCGCCCTCTTTTTTTTGTGGTAACGTTGAAGCCATTCCCCTGCGCTAATTTATCGAGGCAAAATAAAAAATCCCTCTCCTGGCGGGAGAGGGATTTAGGGTGAGGGGTATTTTGCTAATTACCTCTCGATAATAACCTTCTTCGTCAGTCGTGTACCGTTCACCTCGAGGCGAAGGTAATACGTTCCTGCCGGAAGTGAACTGCCATCCAAGGTGAACGTATGATTGCCCGAGCCAAGCATACCACTGAACACCGACTGAACCGTTCGTCCAAGCACGTCCATAAGGACGAGATCGACGCGGTCGAAATCGCTGGTGGTGAATGTGATGTCGGAGCGACTGTTGAGCGGGTTCGGCGCGACGGTGAAAGCCAATGCGTCCGGTGCTATCGAATTTACAGCTAAGTTCTGACATGTTTCAGGGAAGGTGGCCGAACAGGCGACGCCGCCAGCGTATGACTGCACCGTAGCATGGAAGTTATGTTGCGGGCCATCGTTAAAGCCAACGATGAAGCCACCTTGGGGTACATTCGGTACGATCGTACCACCACTGAAGGTAGCCCGTGTTGGAGTTACGTTCGCGTGCCAGTTAAAAGCGATGGCGTTCGCCGAGCGGATGATCCAACCATCCTGTGGCGTCACGACAATGCTATCGATATTTTCTGTCAATCGGCGATTATAGATCGTAAAGGTATCCTCACAAGCCGCGGTATTCGGGAGATCCGACGCCGAATCACAGACAATAGGCGGTGTACAAGCTGGAATGGAAGAGATCGTTGTGTCGACCTTGATATTATGAGTGACGCTCTCATAGGTCTTGACCTCTAACTGATACGTTGTCGTTGGATGAGCTGGCGGAATCACGGCGAAGTAGAACGTATCATTCTGCCCAGTTGGAAGGTCGTATTGCGAACCGCCGGTATTGAAGAAGGAAAGTCCGTTAGCAACAGAACTCTCCCAATGCGCAGGTCCTTTCAGGGTACCCGCTGCGGACGAGAATGTCCATCCAGGAGTTAGTGATTGTACTGTGATCGACTGGACGCCAGCAGTTGGAGTATGGCGATTTTTCACGATCAGGGTATCTTCACACATTGCACTTGGTTTCATAATAACCGTATCCTTCGGACCAGGAACCGCACAGGCCACGGTGACAGAACCACTCGTGTTCGATGTAGTATCACTAAACGTTTGCCATTGAATTTGTACCGGCTGAGCGGGCGTCGGATTATTAAGCACAAAGGGGAATGCCCAGATGATACCGCCCGGCACGCCATAATTTGTACTTGGCGTAGTCCATGTTAGCGTTTGCGTACCTTGTCCAACCAAACTCCAATTCGGGTTTGGTGCATTGGGTACCAAACCGGATTCAAAGGTTACACCGGGTGTGGTTACGCTCATAACTAACTTGGTAATTCTGGAGGTAACCAAATGATATCCCTGACCCGTGTGGAAGTTCTCGAGGTTGGCAACAAAGTGGCAGGTCCCTGCATTTGTTACTACAACCGTATCATTACTTGGATCTTCCGAGCAGGCCGGCGGAGTCATTGGTATCGAGAAGACGGTATCGCGTGCGATCATGGCGCCGCCACTAAAGGTCGTCATTACAAATCCTGCTGCAGTCGCAGCCTGCGGAGCCCGAACACCAATCCGAAATCCGCTGAGCGATCCTCCTGAAGGTATTCCAGAACCTGCGCCGGTATGGAACGTAGCTGACTCGGTGGTTACAGAATCCAACGTCCAGCCACTTGGAGCCCTTATTGCAGAGGGACGCATGACACCTTCAAATGCACTCAATATTTGAAATCGAACTCCATCGATGCTATAACTTCCATTGTTCTGATTGCGAACGTTGAAGTTAAAAAGTGGATCGCAGCCTGGCGTTGTTACCGAGGCCGTGAATGTATCGGCCTGGCAACATTGGAAGCTGGTGGGGATGATCGTGAAGCTGCCACAGCTTACATTCTGGAACGTCGAGCAGCTATTCGATGCAAAATAGGAGCACCAATTAATGACGATCGTCGAGTCGTACAGGTTTGCATTCGGATTCCATAGCGGGGGTTGAAGCTGGAATTCGAAGATGGAGTCTTTTCCACCAGGCGCAATGAAAGTGTATTCGTTACACCAGACGGCACTATCACCGCTATTGCTGGTAGAGACAAAGCCCCAATTCTCATTGGCAGCCTGTCCGCTCACGGTATTATTTCCAAACCGAGCGAACGGATAGGCCACGGTGTCGATCGTTAGTACGAAGCGGTTTACCTGCAGGTGATTGGGACCAGTATGTTTGAAGCTGAAGTGCCAGACGAGATCGGCGTTTTTCGTCACGGCTACTCGAAGCGTATCCTGTGGCGTTTGTGCCAAAACCGTTGGCAGGTCCATAGTGACCATCGGAAGGAGAAGAAGGAGAGGTAGTATCAGACGTAGGTTCTTCATATTAATGAGAAACGTTAGCAGTGAACACGAAAACTCAGGTCCGGTGAAAGCGCCAGCGAGGAAACCTCAAGATCAATAATTCTTTAGACAGGTTATTGTTACAGCGCAGCCGACACAATAGCGGAAACAGCACCAATAAATGCAATTTCCCATGTTTCTTAAACCCCGTTCACCGAATTTGTACTCCCGCCGGTGGCAGTTAGCTAAAGGCTGTAGGCTCCAAGAATAACTTAGCCCTTCCAAGGCCTTTGCTTGCATTAATATTCATCATGGATGGCATACTCCTTGAGCCGTTATAGAATATGGTCAGCCAACGTCAACTTCTCGATCTTAACATACCGCCGTGGGCGCTACGTACCCTTCGGGTTCTCGGACTTACTACGGTCATCGATGGAGTAGTTCGCTATACTTTTTTTGGCGAACTCATCGAACACCTACTCGAACGAACCTTGGGTGAGGGCAGGTATGTGCGGATGATGGATAGAGCAAGCAAGTGAATAGGGAAGAATAGGGGAAGAGAAGAATTGTGCGTTAAGGAAGCATTTATTGACTTTCCTTGCGTTTCTCCCCTCGTATAGACCTGTTTACTATTGCCGGACATTACATCACCATTTCCACCGCCACCCCTCAAAGGACTTTGTGGTGCATGCAGCCATGCTAAGGTCATCCGTAGTAAGCAGGGAAGCGAGTTCACGATGTGCCTGCTTTCCAAAACGGACGAGCGGTTCGCTAAATACCCTCGGCTACCAGTTCTGGTGTGTTCTGGGTTTTCTGCCGTCGGGCGGGACTCAGCCACCACGTAAGATCGATCCGGTCGAACGGACGGTCCTTAACCAGTGCAGTCCTAAGAATTTCTGTATCTTCCTCATTTAAGGTTTTGGAGCGATCGTAGGACTCAGCCATATCGAGCAGTCGAGTGAGAAATAGACGGTGTTCTTCGAACCGCTCCTTCGAATACTCGATCGCGCCTTGTGTCGAAATGACGAATTCCCAATCGCTCGATTCGAGAAGCAGTAATTCTCTCGCCGCCTGCTCCAGGATCATTTGAAGGGTATCGTCTTTATAATGCGTTGCTGCTACGCTTCCATTCATTGAAGCATGGCCGTTCTTTTCCGACCATTTATGGACGATCTTTAGGAACCGGTCTTCCAAAGGATAGATCGAATCCCACATCCATGCGACTTCGTGGTTTAGCCAGACGAAATGGTGTCCGCCTTCACCCCAGGAGCCTTCCGGGAGTGTGATCGTGACGTGAGGCCGAGTGTAAGTATCGAGTGCTTCGGCACAATCGGTCAAACGGATCTCGTCCGAGGCCTCGAAACGGCGCATTACCTTTTCGATGAATCGTGGCCCTTCGAACCACCAATGACCGAACAATTCTGTATCGAACGGTGCAGCGATAATACCTTCCGATCCGTGCGTTGATTTATGTTCTGCGAGTTCGCGGCGAACGAGCGATACAAAATCATCGGCATCCCAATCGAGTTGCCATTCGGTGTGTCCCGGTTCGTACGATTGCTTATCGCCTAAGTCGACGCGAGCCCCCGTCACACGCCAATATCGCAGACCGGAATTATGATGCTTTTTATGAAAATCGAGATACACTCCAGCACCCGGATATCCCAGTTCGCCCGACCATACACGTGAAGCACTCAGCGGATCGCGTGAAAAGACGGCGACAGATCGCGAGCTTAGTGGATTGCCAACCCAATAAATATCGGCCAGTGATCGGTTAGGATCGTAGGCAGGCGCCGCTTCACCTCGTGCACCAACTTCCTCCAGATATTTCTCGTGTAGTTTACGGCTGAGCGGCTGATACGCTGGTATCGTCATTCCACCCCGGGTAAGCGCCCCATCGATCACGAAATATTCTAAGCCAGCCTCCGCAACTAATTCTTCAACACCGGCACGCTCTTCACTTTGATTGCGATACTTCTCCGGCCCGATCGGAGGAGACCAGCGGTATCGTGGACGGTAACCACACTCCGGCAACCAAATGCCCCGTGGCTTTTTGCCAAAGTGTTGCTCATGCGTCGCAACGGCTGCATTGATCTGCCCGCGAATATTATCATCGCGCAGAAGAAGCGGAAAGTATCCGTGTGTCGCTCCGCAGGTCATCGCATCCAGAATACCATCATCCGAAAGCTTACGAAATCCAGCGACAACATTCGTTTGATACTTATCGAAGAAGCGGGATTTCGTGGTCGAGTAAAAATTCCTCCACATCTCCGCCAGTGGCTGTAGATGCTTCTCGCCATTCTTAGCAAAATAGGCGTAATCACTTTCTGCAGCCAGGATCTTCTCGTCGCAGTATGCAGCAAAGACGTCTGCAAAGGCTGGATCGGCAAGTTGTTCAAGATTGATGGGCGAGAAGTCCATTGAGATTCGTGCGCGGATGCCGTCCGTCTGTAACTGTTCCAGTACGTGAAGGATGGGTAAATAACACTCAGCTACCGCTTCGGATAGCCAATCCGATCCATGCGGCCATTTCCCGTGATGGAGCACGTACGGCAGGTGGGTGTGAAGAATAAAAGTAAAGGAGCCGAGCAAAGCTTTGGTGTGATTAGGTGGTGCGATACAATGAATGGCTGAGATATTCTCAACCGGTTCCTATGCAAAATTACGGCCTGACAAACTGTAAAACATCATATTCGCCTCTTAAGTAGCACTGGAACGGCATATAAAATATTTTTTACGTCTAAGGATGAGCTCGATCTTTATACTATCTTTGTAAGCTCATTATTAGCCCACGGAGGAGTTATGTTGCATCGTTCCAAAGCTGTTCTTGCACTGTTATTTATTGCGTTACTATTTCCGTCCTGTCGTAAACATGAACCAGTCGCGGGGATGGAGGGCGGAGGGGCTATAAGCCCATCCGATATAGTAGCCGTGCTCGATGGGCGCGTGCATACCCTGTTTGTACTTCCCGAAGAGAAAGATTCTGTTCTACGCAAGTGGGGTGCTCATTCCGAGAATGGAGAGACGTACTCGATGGAAGCGGTCAATATTTATCGTGAGCGAGTCCCCATTACATTTAGCGTCAGGCCCGCGTTGGTATCGCAACTTCTCGCAATGGATAAGGATGTCGAGACCTGGTATCTAGAGTTGGTGCACCGATTGGCCTCGGAAGACACTACTCGCGGCGAAGTGATCGATACGTTCTCGAGAAATTTCATCCACTATCGGACCTATAAGAATGCGGTCTGTACGCTCGTCCAGCGGGAGTATGAGACCGATTGCTCGGTGCCGTGGCTCATATCCATAGGGGACACGACCGGCAACGGATATTCGGCTAAAGAAGCCGATTTTTCAGAACGCACTCATTATTATCCGCTCAGTCATTGCCTGAAGGGGAGCGGCTATTGCACCGAAGCGCTGGTAGTACGTGCGTCGGTTGCGAAGTGGGACAACAAGAAATGTTCTGGAGCGCCGACCTCGGTCACAAGTCAGGGATTTGATTTCTCATGTCCGGATGCAGTTACGCCGCCGAAAAAGTGGTGGTGATCACTTCTTCGCCGGATTGCCATCATCATACGCTACTCCGCGATAACTTTTCGTCACTGCCTCGCCCGGAATGATTCGAGTATCGGAATACCAATCCTCGCCGTGGCCCAAATCCATCAGTAATCCGAGAGAGCCGGAGTGACGTGGGGGAATGAGGTTGCCGCCGCCTTGCGAATTCGTCGTGTCGCTCTGTTTACAATAATAGCGATCGTCCCCATGGCTATCGAGTAGATACGCGAACGAGACAAAAAAGCCGCATCCCTGCGATGCTCCCGACGAGCGATAGGTATCGTTACCCTCCCAATCCTCTAAGCATCCACTCGACCAGTCGTGCGCGTTGCCTTGTTCGAGCCAGGCATAACCATCGTAACTGTCATCGCCACCATCGTCGAGCAAGGCACCAAAGGAGAGATGAATGCCGCTGCCTTGCGAATACTGCCCAGCATTGTAGCGGTCAGCGCCTTGCCGATCGTGAAGAATGCCGAGTCCATACCAATAGCTTCCGCCCTGACTGAAATAATCGGCGTCGTAGGTATCATCGCCCTGCATATCGCTGAGTAGTCCGATACCGCCATCGGTCCCAATACCGGTACTCCACGGCCGCATTCCAAATCCAAACCCTTGAGACATCGACACATGCGCGCGGTTTGGCCACCGATCGTCCGGGTATTTCCATCCTGCACGGTACGCGTCATTTCCCGAACGTTCGAGCAGCATACCGAAGCCTTTGGCATAGGCGAAGCCCTGGGAGTAGACGTCCGCCATATAATGGTCGGAGCCCGAGTGATCGTAGAGCAACCCGATACCCAAAAACGCTGCTCCTTGCGAGCACCAGTGTGAAGAGTAAATATCGTCGCCACCGTAATCTGCAAGAATGCCAACGCCTAAGCAACCGGCGCCCTGGGACCAGCGCGATCCCTGATAGACATCGTTGCCGCTACAATCGACGAGGACGTCCACACATCCGACGCCGGAGCCCGCACTTTGCGAGCCGCGATAGATATCGTTACCGCTCACGTCTGCCACAAACCGAAAATCACCGGGCTTGCAGGGAGGAAGTTCGTAAATATCGTCGCCTCCAATATCGAGAATGAAGGCGAAGTCGCCGTAGTATCGGTTTGGCCCTTTACCGCCAATGACGCATCGGCCTTGTGGAGTATTCCACGAGAGAAGAATGTCGCCATCAACCCCAGGGACTTTTGAAGCAATTGGTTTTGCAGTCATCCACTGCTTCGCAAATGCCCGGACCCAACTTGTATCGGCAAGCGCGGCAAGTTGCTGCGCGGCGCTGATGATATCATCGCGCAAATTCACTTTGTCCGCATCGCCGAGTAAGCTCTTCAGCATTGTTTCTGCTTTATTGCGAGCGAGTAATTGTTGTACGGGATCTTTGATCGAATCGACCGGGTCTTCCCAATTCGTGTCGGTGTTAAGGAGTTGAGCAAGTCCATTTGCAAGTGAATCGAGGTGTGACACGTCGGGATAACCCTCGTTGAGAAATCCCTGGACGTTTGCCAAATACTTATTCAACTCCGGAACAGTCATGGGACGTGTGAACGGCTGCGGGTAGTCCGGTAAAATATTCAGTTGGTATGCTGCCGCATTGATGGCGCCGAGCACTCCCTGATTTTGGGCCAGCGAATCCCACACACTCTGATCAATGAGCCGCGAAAGTGCACCGACACGCGTCGGATGATGATCGAGATAGGTGATCGCGTTCAGACGAAACGGATTCGGTCTTGCCGTAAATGGTAAGTCACAAAAATCGAGATCGGCAATGCCCGCGATCTGCTTCGCGATCGTATCGGCCCAATCGGTAAGACCCTTCTCTTTAAGGGTGCGCGTCATCCAGGAATCCGTGCGCACTGCGCCAAGTGACGGATAATCCGAATAGGGCATCGTTATGCGCTTGCCGCCAAAGAGCCGAACCGGGATTTCTTTTATCTCACCATTGCGAATGACTTCGAAATGCATCGTGTCACCAATGTGCAGATCGCGAAGGCGAGTATTCAGCACATCGTCGGGACCATACACGGAATCCATCAGCGTTCGGCCATTAACGCGAAGAACAATATCGCCCATCATTATTCCCGCCTCATCGGCGGGCCAGTGCGGAGCGACATGCCAAATAGGACTGCCCTTAATACTATCGCGGCCGTGCGTCAGCTTGCGGACTGAGTCGGCGGAGATATCACGCATATAAATGCCGAGGCGCGGTGTCATCGCCGGAAGGGGACCACTCGGAACATACGCCGGGTAGTCCACCATGTTAAGCGAGTGACTGATGAGGCTATCGGTGGAAGGCTGCGCGAATGCCGAGCTAGCGAGGGCGAGTATGAATGCGCTGAGAAATAGTCGCATGAAGAAAACAGGATTATAAGAGACCCAACTGCGAGGCACTAAACGGCAGGGACGATAGGGCCGTTCGACGGAAGTCGAAGCAATACTTCGACTTCCTATACCATAAACTGCGGTTCTACTGTTTAACCGCTTCGCCCGACTCCGTCGGATAACCCTTCTCGATCCAATCCGTCTTCAGGTTTTCCGTAGTTTCGAGCACCCGGATATTCGTGTAGCCTAATTTCTTAAGCTCGGAATATGCCGGACGAATATTCGGGCAATGTGTCCACGGGCAACAGCCGCAGTAGATCACTACTTCTGCATTTTTCGGAGTATTGGCAAGCGCCGCATCGAGCCGTTGAAGGCCCTCCGGTTCTCCAGCGGGGCCGGCGAAGATCGAACCTGGAATGTGTTTCTGTTTATAAAGGAATTGGAATCCGATCTGTAGAACGAGCGGTCGTTCGTTCGCTGGCTTATTCAATACCGCAGCGAGATCAGCCGGCTTCATCAACTCCGATCCACTCCATGGGCCATCGGGCGCTGATTTCGAACACGAGATGTAGGAGGTAAGCGTAATAGTTGCCGCAAGCAGCAAAAACAGGGTGCGAGATTGTCGTTTTAGCATGGTGTGAGTTCGGACCGGTGGAAGGTATACCAGCCCTCGGTTGCTAAACAATTTTGCCGGCAGAAGTGCGCCGAGTCTGTTAGGCCATAATTTAGTAATTTACCATGAAGATTGAAGGTATAGAATTTACTCAAAAAGCTGCTGCGCTGATCCTTCGGGAGAACGAAGATGTGTATGAGTTGCTCGTCCATAGCTTTGCGGAGAACCCGCTGTTGCCATGGCGATTTCCAAGCGGGGGAATCGAGAGCGAGACAATTGAGGAAGGCCTACTGCGCGAGGTCTATGAGGAATCCGGACTTCAAGATCTCACGATCGTTCGCAAACTCGGCGTCCAGCGATATTATAAAGCATATAGCGATCGCTTTATTGAGCGGCACGATTATCTTTTAAAGACTAATATCGACCTTCCCGATACATGGCAGCATTTGGTACATGGTAACGGCAATGATGCGGGTGAAATCTTTCTCTATAGATGGATTCGCCCAAAGGAGATATATCGCATCGATCCAGAGCATCACAAATTCCTAGATGAGAAGCATTTACCGGAGTTCTTCTATGCTAAGAGCCAATAGCAGACTCAACTTTCCAGTATTGATGGGTGTTGCGACCAACGATTCACTTTAACAGTTGTCCTATGTCTCTAAAATACTCTCTCCATAGCTTTATTCTGTTGTTTCTATTAGCAGCGCTTTTTGGATGTAAGCAATCCACCGCTCCCAGTACTAAAACAACTGATTCTACGACCGTGACGCACAAGTCCGGCGAATTTGGGTGGGTTAATGGCAGTAGTTCTATCGATCGCAAGGACTATTCGTATGCCACAAGTTCTGCCTCCGCAGCATACACGAATTTCGGCCCAAATAGCACTCATCAGCTCGATATCACTCTGACGGTCTATATCGGAGCGAAAGGAATTGAGAACACGGTGGAATTGGTGATGCCGATGCTAACGCCAAAGCTTGGCAAGATCAGTGTTGGTGCATCGACCGATCTAACCAACGGGTCCATTACGATGAAGATCGATACGGCGCATTACCGTTCGATCGCGGGTGGCACGATCGAGATCACGAAGTTCGACACGCTCAATAGCACCGTGAGTGGCACGTTTAGTTTTGATGCAAAAGATGGAAACAACCAGGTACATGTAACTTCCGGATTCTTCACCGATATTCCGATCTACTATGGTGCATTCCATCCAGGGCTTGTTACGGCCACGGTCAATGGTGTTCCGTTTACGAGCCAATTTGCACAGGTCGCTCCCTCGTTCTGGACGGTCGATAGCGCGTACACCATGGTAATGAGTATCGATGGTGATAATAATGGGGACGTCATCAAGTCGATCGCGTTTGGTATCGAAATGCCAATGGCAGGCTACTATTATGATCTGAACGGAGACGCACGCTGGTACGGAAGTTTTGTTCAATCCGGTACGCCGGTTATTTCGATCAATTCAATGTCCGGTGCGGTCGGCCGACTGACAATTACGAATTTCGATTGGGTTACCCACCGTATCAGCGGCACATTTTATCTTGCTGGTTACGACAAGAATGGCGATTACATCGATGTCGAAAACGGCGAGATCGATAATGTGCAGTGGTTTATGTTATAAATCACAGAAGAGGAATGCGAAATAGAATAACTGTTCGTTTCATCTATGCTCTGCTGGTAATAAGTCTTCCAGCACTGTATAGTTGCTCCAAATCTTCGAGCGATACCGCGGAGCCGGAATGTGGTATCGAGCGATGGCACGTGAAGAATCTTCTGGATATCGACGCACCGTTAGTTTCCACCATGCCTATGGCGACCTCTATTGCTGCGCAGGATTCCTTCGCACGCGATTCGGTGAATGAGAATACCCGTCGGCTCGATTTTGAAAAGGAGACTGTCAGTATTCCCTGTACGATCGTTCAGTTCAAGAAGGAAGATGATAACGACATCCATCTTATCCTTGTGGATGATCAACTCGATTCCATGATCGCAGAAGTACCGAGTACCGACTGTGCCGAAGTTGCTGCTTCCTCTCACGCGTCTGACTTTGCTGCTGCCGGGTTATGGGTTAGGCAAAATCTTGGCAACCCAACCAGTAATTTTAAGAATGCCGATCAAAAGGTAACCGTCACAGGCGTTCTCTTCCAGGATTTCCCGCACGGGCAAAAAGGCCATGCCACCAATTATCGAGAGGTACACCCGGTGCTAAGGATACAATGAGTATACGAGCCATAGTTGTTCTCTACATTTTACTGGTTGCCATACCAGTCTTTGCTATCAGACCGCGCACGAATTATGAACGTACTCCTGCCACTGTAGGAATAACCTACGATAGTCTGAATATTCCGACCGTCGCGAATAAGCGTCTAACGGCTTGGCTGTGCCACAGTTCGAAAGATAATAAGGATAAAAAGCTCGTCATACTTGCAGGTCCTGATGCCGGCAATATGAGTGACGAGCTTGATCTGGTTCAGGCGATTACTTCTAATCTTCCAGTGGATGTACTCCTGTTCGATTATCGCGGTTTTGGCATGAGTGACCTTATCCCTATTGATTCGGACCTGATTGCTATGCCAGAGTTTGAAGAGGATATTTCTTCAGTGCTCAAGTACGCAAGTACTCATTTAGTAAAAGAGACTAGCAAACTTTTCCTCTATGGGCGTTCAATGGGAGCTAGTCTTTCTATCGTGGCAGGAAGCGCTTTGCCGGGTTTAGGAGGCGTTGTTGCTGAGTCACCATATACTTCGCAAAGCGCTCTTCAAAAATATTATTCTTCCCTATACCACAAAACACAGAGCAATCGAAGTGTCCGACTAATCCGGTCTAAAGTATTAGAGCCTATGGAGAATATTCGAGCATTAAAATGTCCGCTCTTACTTATGCACGGAGAGCAAGAGAATCAGATTTCATCTAATGAGATCTCGAAGCTTTTTGCAGCTTGTAGTGTATCCGGGAAATCCCTTTGGATTGCGGCTGGAGCCGGTCACATGGAAGTGCCTTATAAGCATACAAGCACTTTCCTCACAATGTTTTATACCTTTATTCAATAAGCGGATCATTTAGAACAGAAAGAATTTGTTCTACTGACTCCGGGAGATTGTAAGCATGAATTATAAAGAAAGCATGTAAGGCTGTCAGCGTTCTAACATGGCGGCATTATCCGATATGGTTTATTTAGATTGGAGCTTTATTGGGGGGAAAGGCTTAATATTCCCATTGGAACCTCCCCATAGGTGCCTATTCGTTGAGCGTTAGTGGTTCTTGCATAAGCCGAGGATAACGACGGGGAAGGGAGTTATCCTTCGAGCAGTTGGCAAAGTATGTTGAAAACATGTGAAGAAATGCCGTTCATGAAAACAAAACTCAATTGCGAGTGAGCACCGTTTTCAAATGGGCAGCTTGATCTTGGGTGGGGTAGGATTTCGGATAACGGTCCCCGAAACCCGGCCCCCCGGAAAACGGACCCTTGTTTTGTAAAAAACGGAACTTTCATCATCTCGAACCGCTTATTGACGCGCCTAAAAATAGGCTTTTTACAGGAAGTGAACTGTGGCAACGAAAGATAATAGCGTATTAAAGTCGAAATTCGCCAAGCCCGAAGAGATCGAGCGAAAGTGGCATATTGTAGATGCTGCGGACCAGACAGTCGGCCGCCTTGCCACCCGTGTGGCAAGCATACTTCGCGGTAAGCATAAACCGCAGTTCACACCGAATACCGATGTTGGCGATTTCGTGATCGTCGTCAATGCGTCGAAGGTCAAGATGACCGGTAAGCGTATGGAGCAGAAGACGTATTATCACAACACGTTGTATCCGGGTGGAGCGCGTCACGAAAAGTTCGCCGAACTCCAGGCGAAGTATCCGGAGCGCATTATCAGCGAGGCTGTAAAAGGCATGCTTCCGAAAAATTCGCTCGGGCGCAAGACCTTTAAGAAGTTGAAAGTGTATGCCGGTGCAGAGCACGAGCATGCAGCACAGAATCCGCAAGCATTAAGCTTTTAAGTTTAGAAACCGGCACTTAGCACTTAGCATAAAACGACATTGGCAAAGCGAGCAGACATTTTCATAGGACGCCGTAAGGACTCGACGGCTCGAGTCTTTTTAACTCCGGTTCAAGCTGGTCAGGAATCGGTGATCACCATCAATGGCCGCACGTTCGAGAATTACTTCCCGAACCCACTGCACCGCGATGATGTGGTCCGTCCATTCAAGGTGACGAATACCTACGGCTCGTTCAGCGTCAATGCTAATGTAGCAGGTGGCGGTACCACGGGACAGTCGGGCGCCGTCCGTTTGGCTATTGCTCGCGCATTGGTCGATGTGAACGAAGAGCATAAGTCACTTCTTCGCAAAGAAGACCTTATGACGCGTGATCCGCGAATGGTCGAGCGTAAAAAGTCGGGACAGCCGAAAGCACGCAAGCGCTTCCAGTTCTCGAAGAGATAAGATTCCGTAACGCGATTTTTAGCCGTGACTTCGTAGCCGTGACTTCGTAGCCGTGACTTTTAAGTCACGGCGAAGCGTGACCTAAAGGTACGGCTACAGCATGACCAGCGTGACCTAAAGGTCACGTCTACAAGCATTTAATCACAAATACGGGTACAGTCGAATCGCCGGGTGTCTCGAAAGAGATGGCGACGAGGCTCCGTAGAGAAACCGCTCGTGAGCGATCGCGGGCTTAACCATTAATTGACATGAGACTTAGCTTAGAAGACCTCCTGGCCTCCGGTGCTCACTTTGGGCACCTCACCCGTCGTTGGAATCCGAAGATGAAACCGTACATCTTCATGGAGCGCAACGGCATCCACATCATCGATCTCAAGAAGACGCAAGAGCTTGCCGAAGAAGCTCTCAATGCAGCCGAGAAGCTCGCTGCAGAAGGCAAGCGATTCCTGTTCGTAGCAACCAAGAAGCAACTCCGTCAGATGGTCCGCGAAGAAGCGGAGCGTTCGGGTCAGTTCTTTGCGATCGATCGTTGGCCCGGCGGAATGTTGACGAACTTTGCGACGATCCGCAAGTCGTTAAAGCGCCTCCAGCAGATCGAGAAGATGGAAGAAGAAGGCTCGATCGAGAATTTTACCAAGCGCGAGCGTTTGGATTTCACACGCGAGAAGGAAAAGCTCAACGGCACGCTCGGCGGTATCGTCGAAATGCGCGGTCTGCCTGGTGCAATGATCATCATCGACATCAAGAAGGAGCACATTGCGGTAAAGGAAGCTCGTACGCTCGGTATTCCGATCTTCGCTCTCGTCGATACGAACGTCGATCCGGACCTCGTTGACTATCCGATCCCGGCGAACGATGATGCTCTGCGTTCGGTCCAGCTTTTCGTTCACGCGTTCGCTGATGCGATCAACGAAGGTCGCGCTGCAGCCAAGGCAAAGCGCCTCGATGAGTCAGCAATGGAAGGCCGCGAAGGACGTCCGGAGCTTAACCTCGCAGCGCGTGGCCGTCGTATCGAACTGGAGCCGAGCGATTTCGCTCCGCAGCAACCAGTGCCGGCAACCGCAGAGTAATTACGATCGATAATTAAGAATTAAGAGCGCGACGAACGTCAAACAATTAGTTCTTAATTTTCTTAAGAATAGAATTTAAGAAGAAGTAAAGAAGATGGCAATCTCAGCAGAACTCGTAAAGCGCCTTCGGGATAAGACCGGCGCTGGTATGGCAGATTGTAAGAAAGCTCTTGAAGAAGCAAATGGCGACGAAGCCAAAGCGATCGAAGTCCTCCGCAAGAAGGGCGCAGCCTCGGCAGCAAAGCGGTCCGACCGCGTTGCCAAAGAAGGCGTGATCGCTGCTGCGGTTTCGGAAGATCGCAAGCGTGGGGTCATCGCGGAGGTGAATTCCGAGACGGACTTCGTTGCTCGCAATGAGTCGTTCGTCCAGTTCGCTCAGGACGTTGCTAATGCAGCGCTTGCAGCGAGCCCGAATTCGCATGAAGAATTCCTTCTGGCAAAGATGGCCAATGGCGCTACGATCTCGGAAGAGGTCGGTGCGCAGACTGGTCGCCTTGGCGAGAAACTCGAAGCCCGGCGCTTCGAGATGCTTACAGAGCCGAACGGCTTCGTGACCAGCTATATTCATCCTGGCGCAAAGCTGGGAGTGCTCGTAGCGATCTCCGGTGCCAACGATAGCCCGACCGGACGCGAGATTGCAATGCAAGTTGCTGCAATGAATCCGATGGCGCTCGATCGCTCGGGTATCTCTACCGAGCAGATGGATAAAGAGCTCGAGATCTATCGTACGCAGGCCCGCAATGAAGGCAAGAAGGAAGATATCATCGAGCGTATTGCGAAGAACAAGCTCGAAAAATTCTATCAGGATAACTGCCTGACCGAACAGAGCTTTATCAAAGATGCGGCGAAAACGATTACCGATCTTTTGAAGGAATCTGGTAACCTGAAGATCACGGGATTTGTCCGCATGCAGCTTGGTGAGCAGCATAAGCACGCCGAGCAGGCTCAGGAAGCCGTAGCTTAAGGCTATAGCTTATTAGGTTGACAATTTAACCGAAGAGGGGCGGTAGGGATCGATCCGCTACCGCCTTTTCACAATGCCTCCAGCGAGAGTAAGAGGCAAAGTCCTCCTCAGTCACATCTATCGAACGAGAGCGTCCCAGCTCATCCGTGTAGGAGGCGGCAAGCATGGGATCGCCCAGTATCCTGTTACAAATTGAAAATTGGGTTTCAATTTGACAGGGGAGTAGATTGGTTTTTCATAGGTGCAAACAAGGGCTCCGCAAAATCGAATAGGTTCATAAGATCATCTCCGACGAATGACGACGGCCCGGACCATGGAATTTCCACCATGGGTAAGGCATAGATCATAGCTGCCGTCCGGCACATTTGAAATATCGAGCGTGATGTTGCCCTTGCGTTTTTCACTACGGGGAGCAGAAGGGATCTCCCAGTACTTCGCACGGCGTCCGAATTTATCGAACAGCTCGACTCGAAGCGGGATATTGGCAAATGCCGACTCGTCGAATTCCAATTCGATCTCGTTCCAATCGGGCGTAAAGCGAAGATGCTCGAAGGAAAACGATTCGCTGGTAGCGACGGACGTGCGGCGGTCGGGAGGCGGAGTTGGTTGCGACGGTCGATCGACCGAGAGCAACATGGATGGATAATCGTTCAGCATATCTGCAGGGGCGAAATGGTCCGTTAATATTAAGATTTCTATACTACCCGCAGCCGAATCACGAAAAGCGATCAAACTGCTTCGAACGAAACCTCTCGGCCCTGCAGCTGCGATCAGCTACTGGATCTCATCCTTGTCCACGATGACAATGGCATTGGTGGCGGTCCACATTACACCGACGACTGTGCCGTCAGCTAATGTTACGAGCCCTTTCTGACCATTACTCAGCGACTGCCCGTTAATTGTGACGGATACGGCATTATCATCGATGTCGACCGAATAGGTCGTCACATCAGTGACCGTAACGTTGTAGCCCGCTGCGAGCGTATTAACGGTGACCGTCCCGACGGGGACCGGCTGCTGATTTGTAATCGAGAACGTAACGGTACTCGAGCCAGCGGAAACGTACAGAGGCGCACCGATAACTGCGAATGCCGAGAGTGCGAGAGTAAGCAATACTGTCTTGACCATAGAATAATAGACTGGTTTATACATGTTGCCCTCTCACCACTTCAAAAATCGCACGAGAGTCATCCATTTCAAAAACGAGAACTTACTTTTTATCCATCGCGTATTATTGTCCGGCTGCCTGAAACAGCCTTTCTGATGAGCTTGCGTAGCTGCCATTTTACAGCATGAATTATCAAATTATATAAATTATAATGGGTTCAGCCCAGCATATTAGAGAACTTACCCGTATTATTAATACCTTTGGCGGACAACGGGCAAAATATCTTTTTTCGCAAAAGAGATCTTCCTCTAAACTGGGTCGTCTTGCCAGCCATTTTGTTAGTTCTTCGGAGCCCAATGAGAGCAAATGGGCACAAGAGCTTTTAGCGGTTCAACCGGCATCTCCGTCGTATGTCCGCCTAAGGAGTAGTCTTAAGCGCCGACTTCTCGATAGCTTATTTCATCTTCAACTTCGGGGCTCTGTGTTACGAAAGGCGATCTACCGTAATCTAAAGATCACGTTTATGGTAAAGACACTTTTGCTGCTTGGTGGGAGGCGGGTGGCAATGTGGCTTATCCCTTCAGCGCTGGAGCGGGCGAGAGTGTTTGAGTTAACCTCAGACCGGATCGAGTTTCTTATCATCCTTCGGCAAAATGCTGCCCTGAATGGCGACAAGCGTAACTTCGAGCGTTATTCCCAAGAGTTGGAAGAAGTGCTTCGCCTGCGTAACGCTGAACTCCGAGTGAGTTACCTGGGGCAATCGATCGACGTCGAATCGGTCGCTCGAGCGGCGGTTTCTGAAACCGTAGAAAAGATTGCACATGATGCGGTGATCGAGGTGAGAGGCCTGTTCGATAGTTATCCGACCTTCAATATTGGTCTTGGTTATTACCGCATTGCTACGCTGTTAGCGGAGATCAGAGGTGAGCACGAGCGATGTATTCGACTTACAGAGCAAGCTGACCGGTTCTTCGCAAAGTACCCACACTTGAGGAGCCCAACGTTCGATGGCGAATTCGCACTGAAGCGGCTCGCCAGCGCGGTCTCTATCCGTCATATTTCCTCAGCGAAGGAAGCTGTTGAATTATGTACGAAGTACTATCCCAAAGGCCTGAATAACTGGTTTATTTGGAAGGGTTTTGAATTTCAACTATGCATGCAGATGTTGGAGTTTCAGAATGCGGATATAATACTCAATGAGGTAGCAACCCATGAACGATTTGCTTCGCAACCCGAGCAGGTAACGCAAAAATGGCTGCTCTACGGATATTATCTCTTCGTTGTTCAAGGGATACTGAATGGTGTAGAAACTCCTGAAATGCAGCGTGCTATGCGTGCAATACTGCGACAAGTGCCAATTTATGCCAAAGATAAAGCGGGCTATAATATTTCGCTGCTAGTTATTCGGTATTTAGTCCTTCTATGGCAAGGAGATTTTAACACAATTACGGATCAGTCGGAAGCCCTTTCGCAGTATTTACGTCGGCATTTGCGGACACGACGGGAATCCGCATTGTTCTGTTTTTTGAAAGCATTACTACTACTTGAGAAGCATGCATTTCGGCTATCCGAGGTAAATAGTAAGGCTGGAAAACTTATTACTCAGTTTCAGGAGAAGGAACGCGACGAGATCGACGAGACGCAGATCATTCCGTTCTCATTTCTTTGGTCGCTTATTCAAAAGGGAATAGAGCACAGTATGGAACGCAGGCATGCTTATTAATGATTGTCGTGCGACCGATAAGAACGATTTCATCGTATTTTTGCCAAATGACTGACCGCACCCTTCTCTATCGTCGCATCCTCCTTAAAATATCTGGTGAATCCCTCATGGGAGACCGCGAATATGGTATCGATCCTCGCATTCTCGAGCAATTTGCTGCGGATGTGGTAGCGGCCGCTTCTATGGGTGCTGAGATAGGAATTGTGGTGGGGGGAGGAAATATCTATCGCGGCGTCTCGGGAAGTATTGATGGGATCAATCGTATACAAGGCGATCATATGGGTATGCTCGCAACGATGATCAATGCTCTGGCGCTACAAAATGCGATCGAAGCAACAGGGACCTATAGCAGATTGATGTCTGCTATCACGATGACGGCTTTTGCAGAGCCATTCATACGCCGAAAGGCCGTGCGTCATCTCGAAAAAGGGCGTGTGGTAATCTTTGGATGTGGTACTGGTAACCCATTTTTTACGACTGATACGGCTGCCGCCCTCCGAGCGGTCGAGATCGGGGCCGATGCAGTTCTTAAAGGTACCCGCGTCGACGGTATTTATGATTCCGATCCTGAAAAGAATGCCAATGCGATGAAATTCCCCAAGATCACCTATATGGACGTCCTGCAGCGAGGTCTTCGCGTAATGGACCTGACCGCGATCACACTCTGTCAGGAAAATAAACTTCCCATTGTTGTATTTAACATGAACGAGCCCGGCAATTTGCAACGGGTCCTGACCGAAGACGGCGTCGGTAGCGTTGTGATCTGAGGCACAATTTCCTACCTCGTATAGGAAATGACTTCCTCTCATATTTGTTAACGGGGTTCGAATTCGATCACAGAAATTTCACCAGTTTTAGGTTCTAATGACCAATATTAAAGATATTCTCACCGATTGTGAAACGCGAATGACCAAAGCTGTCGAGAACGTTCGGCAGGAATTGGCCAAGATCCGTACGGGCCGTGCCACAACCGCTCTGCTTGATGCCGTCAAAGTGGAAGCGTATGGCTCGGAAGTACCGATCAATCAGGTTGCGAATATGAGCGTGAGCGATGCACATACGCTCACACTTCAGGTCTGGGATAAAGGTATGATGGGCGCCGTCGAAAAAGCAATCAGGTCTTCGAACCTCGGGCTTAACCCGATGAATGATGGCCAGGTCATTCGCGTACCGATGCCACCACTTACAGAAGAGCGCCGTAAAGAGATCGTAAAGCTTGTGAAGAAGTTTGGCGAAGAGGGAAAGGTCGCGATTCGCAATATTCGACGAGATGCGATCGAGAATTTAAAGAAGGCGGAGAAGGCCGAACATTTTCGTGAAGATGATCGCAAACGTGGGGAAGAGGAAGTTCAAAAAAAGACCGACGCTCACACGAAGAATATTGACTCTCTCGTTACGACGAAAGAAAAAGAGGTAATGGCTGTATAATTTTAGATGAAGAGACTAACAATGTTCAATCGCTCATTCACTTTTTTATTGTTCTGTTCGCTGTTCGTTGTAGCCTGCTCGAAGCAGGAGCAATCGCAACCGATGTCGGATACCGCTAAGGTGGCTGCCGCTCCCGTTAAAGAAGGCCAGGGCAAAGGGGTAGTGAAAGGAATCGATACGGCTGCAAAGTCCATCACTCTCGACCATAATAATATTCCGGGCATTATGGATGCTATGTCGATGGAGTATCGTGTTGACCGCCCGAACCTACTGACAGTAGCAAAGGTCGGTGATTCCGTTTCTTTTACGCTGCAAGATCGCGGTGAAGGAAATTTCGTGGTGACGACTATAGCACCCATCAGCAAGTAAAGGCTATGAAAGTCCAACTCTTAGATATCTGTCATGCACGTAGCGGTGATAAAGGCGATGCTGCGAATGTCGGCCTCATCGCACGCGAAGAGCGGTTCTACCCGATCATTAAAGAGAAAGTAACTCGTGCCGCGGTTAAAAAGCACTTTAAGGGTATTTGCTTTGGGCCGGTGGAGCGTTTCGAGTTGCCGAATCTTTGGGCACTAAATTTTCTTTTACATAACACGCTCGGCGGTGGGGGGACGGTCAGCCTGAAGCAAGATGCACAAGGCAAAACGCTTGCGGCTGCATTGTTGCGAATGGAAATAGATGTATCTCCTTCGGCAATGCGGCCCCTGAAAGCAAAAGCCGCCAAAGTAACACGCCGAGCGGTTCGAAAGAAATGAAATGAACGGTCAGCATGTAAGCAAATATCGAGTCTCCATAGGTGGCTTTATACTGATTGTATTATTTGCTGGCTGTTCTTCTTCTTCAAATCCTCCCTCGAATCCGCCCTCTTCATTACCGACCGGTACCTACTATTATCAGGTCAGAACTTCGAATATTCGTCTGCTCGATACGACGACGGGTGAATACGTCTTATGGTTGCGGTTCGCAACGGACACTGCATATACGAAGTCGATACCATTAACGTATTGGACCGTTAACCACGATTCAATCATCTTCCAGGGAACCGTAAAACTCATACATTCTGCAGATTCTGTTGTATATGCTGCGCTTGCTATCGAACCGAGAACAGTAGGGAATACGCCATCGAGCATTGTGATAGCTGGTCGCTATTCGGATGGGATGGATTCGTTAACAGTTGCAAATGGAATAGGCGATTATGCCAATGCTCAAGTCTCCGTCATTTTTACGACAAAGTCGGGGGATACGAGTCGAGCGAAGTCGGAGTTTTACCTTATGCGCTTCTCCAATGGAGTAGCATCGGCAAGTGCGTCGAATTTTCACGTACCTCCTTCCGGTTGGACCTATAGCTTATGGGTACTTGACTCAAACTTCTATCCTCAACACAAATTTTTTTATGGATCTTTTACGGATCCTGCCGGTCCGGATTCCGATCCTTCCAGTGATGAGTACCCCTTCCCAGGGGGTTTTAAGACAGCAGCGTTGAATGATGCTGGTGGCCGAATCGAGATCACAGTAGACCCAACGTTTGCGGTCACTGGGAATAAGCCGGCGGCTCCATCCCCATTTGTCATCCTTTGGACACCATTGCAGCGATTCCTTTATTTCAATGAATCGCTGCCGTTGGAGAATGTTTGGAATTCCAGTAAGCCGACTGGTTTGCTAAAACTTTGGCGATAGTCACCACACGATCGGAAAATCGATCGTCTCCTGATCCGACTTCTTTAATTCGATCGTTCCAAACAACCTATATCCGGAAGGTATCGCTGGAGCTGTTTGATCGGAGTTTAGTACCAACTCTTCCGACTGGAAAGGAGGGAGTGAAAGCAGGGTTGGTGACGATGACAAGTATTGCTGCTGTTGTAAATATCGGTGTTCCACGATATGTAAATGCCATCTGTGGGGTCGATTAGGCAGTGCTAACGCCCCTTGCAATAATAAGGTGTATGAAGGGTCCGATTGCTGCGAAGTATCCTGAGAACCGGACTCATCAAAGCTAACGGGTACCGACTTTGTGCGATAGTCCAATGCAGAATTAAAGACCGCGCTCGAATCGGGCTTTAACACCTGACAGGTAATATCCGTGAAGAGGTTGAAGTCTTCCGCTGGCATTGAAATATCGAATAACACTCCTCGCTCGCCGTTCCTGGAAGAGAAGGGTAGTAAGAACTCATCGCTCTCCGTTATCACCGTATCGATAACTCGTTCGTACCCATTCGCCGTAGCGGAGGACTGTGCGGAATAGAATTGCTCGGTTGGGTTCGCAATCTGTAGCCGAACAGATGGCCGCCCACGATTATCCATGATCGCGGAGATATTATTGAACTCGAGAGGCTGAACGTCAACGGCGAAATCGACGCTCATATCGCCTTCGTCTTCGGAGGCCTTCGTTCGGGAAAGATCGGCTTCCCATATTCCCGGAGTCAATTGCTTGCCGGTTATATAGATGGAAGACGTTTTATTTGGAGCGTTTCCACGTACTCCTAAGCCAGATAGCTCTTCGCCATTATTATCAAAAAGGGAAACCATGCAGGAGCCCCTAGCTTCTCGTGTCGAAAGAGTAAGGCGTACTCCTTTGGTCCCTGGTGGAATCGCAAAAAATTCTCTTTGTAACGTTCCGGCTCCAACTTTCTGGTCTTTAAGCTCGACCCGGTATTCGTTGTAATTGTTAAACTGATAGGGAATAATGACGGTATTCAATAACTCAAAGCGTGATTCGCTTTTAGTATGCGGCGTTCCTTTTTCGTAGGCCCAAATTCGACCGACATACATACCGGGTTTCTGCAACAACTTTTGGTTATATCGAACGTCAACGTTCATGGTACCGGACCCGCGCCGATAGATGCTGGATTGAAGCGGGGACATCCACGGCTCATCAGAAACAAGTTCGAACGCTTCCATTCCGATCGCTCGCTCGCGAGCAGTGGCGACACTACGTTCTTCAGGTTGCACAGTAAAAATTTCTCGGCCGCCATCCGTGGGATAATTCCCAGCGCGAAAGTACGCTGCTGTTCCCGTTCGGGCAAGGGTGGGGACCGGTGCTTCGACCGCGACAGGTATGGGTGTATAACCTTTTCGCTCCCATTTTGATAGGAGATCGAATGCGGCAGGAACGTTGATCATGCCGTATCCTTCGTCGAGCGGCGTTGCGCCCTCAATATGGGTAGCTGAAAGCTGCAGTGCTCGTTTGATCTCAAATGCATTAACTTTCCATTCCGGAAATGCCTGAGTCATTGCAGAGAGAAGCAGGGCGGTGCATCCGGTCGTGTAGGGAGAAGACATGCTTGTACCATTGTATCGATCTGCGGCAACATAATCGGGTACAGTGCTTACGGCAGTGCCAGGGGAGACGATGTCGGGTTTAGCGAGCTCTCCGCCGCGGGAAGAGAAATCGAATATGACGGGATGAGATGCGTAAATATTATACAAGTCGCGAGCAGCATTGTCCGGCAATGCTGCGCCACTTGTGATCACTCGATCCGCCGAACCGGGCAACCCGACGCTGGATAATCCTGGTCCCTCATTGCCGGCTGAGACGCACACTGTAAGATTGGGAGTCGCTTCAAGCAGGCTATCGAGCCATTTATCCATCACAGCATGACCTTCCAGCTCGTTTCCAATCCCAAAGCTCATATTCACAACAACCGGCTTAGATTGTGACTGCGCCGTTTCTGCGGCGAGTTCGAAGGCTTCCATCATCGATCCACTAACGGTCACACCACCTGCATTATTATCGGCAAACTTGCAGGCAATGATCTCTGCTCCGGGTGCTACTCCGTTAAATCCTTTTTGATTGTCTATATTATAGCCTGCTGCTATGCCAGCGACGTGTGTTCCATGGCTGCCATCGTCAAAATAGAGGTTGATAAGGTGGCGTTCTGGAAAGATGTTTACAGCACCGGTGAGCCGTCTTCCGCTGGAGATCGTACTGTCTCCGGAATGGAAAGCAAATGTATCATAATGTTCGTGATAATTTGTGACTGGGTGTTCGTTGGAAAGGTCGTGATCACCATCCGAATCGACATACGCAATATAATGATTGGGAGCGTCTTGTAATACAAGCACCCCGAAAATATCGGTGTCGCTCTCATTGAAATTAAGGTCGCGGAGTCCGTTTTGAAATCGCTGTTCGTCGAGCGCACCATAGTAGTATTTCCCATCGATAGGTTTGATGGTGATTGCATTCAGGCCACGAAGAACGAGTTTACCCTGAACTCGAAGTTCGTCCCCCTGGCGCTCCGCCGGCTCGTAGTCGACGTCTCCTGTGCCTGAAAAATCGTGCACATCGATGATTTTCCGGTTACCTTCCGTCGTCGTTTCCAGTCCGGCAATTCTTGGATCGACACCGGTATCGAAAATAAAGACGATAACTCCCCGACCGTCATACGTGGGATGCTCCCGAACAAATGCATCCGCATGGGTAGCACCAAGTGGCAAAAAGCTCCATTCGGTGTGCGTTGCCACCTTATCGGAAAGTACAATCGAAGGTGCCGATGCGCTGGGTGCAGTTACAGGACGACGTTGCCCGTAACTTGAATTCGAACATAAAACAAAGAGAAGCGCAGCGGCAAAGCTAAAGATGAGTCTCTGAGGTCCTGACATTCTGAGAAAGATGAGAAAATGAAAGGCCAATCGGCGAACAAAAAGTCCCCGTTATTCGTGGAGATAGGGAAACTCGTATCAATAGCCGTGCTGTTAACGCACCGCCTTTCGCACATGAGTAAGGTCAGGTAGCTCAGTCGGTAGAGCAAAGGACTGAAAATCCTTGTGTCGGCGGTTCGATTCCGTCCCTGACCACACCCAACCCCTCATCCATCGGACCGAGGGGTTTTTGTTTCATCGTAATTTTGCTGCAATGCAAACAACTCGCTCCATTCTGTTCCTCATACTCATCGTTTTATTTGCCTCTTGCGGGCACAAGGAGAGTGTTTCGTTGCGTCCTGGCCAGGGTGGTAAAAAACTGGGTGGACGCTACACGCTCAATGAGATCAGAGGAAATCCATCGAGCCTCGATCCCGTGCGGATGAATAGCAAAGTGGAAGATGATATTGGCACAAACATCTTCGATAAATTGGTCGAAAACAACAGCAAGCTCGAGCTGGTACCTGAGCTTGCGAAGTCATGGGAGATCTCTCAGGACGGAAAGACCTATACCTTTCATCTTCGCACGGATGTCTTTTTTCATGATGACTCCTGCTTTCCAAATGGGAAAGGACGAAAATTCGTCGCAAGCGATGTAAAGTATTCTTTTCAGCGTGTTTGTGACCCACGGACGCTTACCTCTGGTTACTGGGTCTTTCAGGATATTGTCGAAGGAGCGAATGAATATTTTGAGAAAGTTGGTAAAGCCGCTGTGCCGGATGGTGTGACCGGTTTTAAGGTTGTCGATGACTCCACATTCGTTATAGACTTAACAAAGCCATTTGCCCCATTTCTCGAGCATCTTACAACAAGCTTCGGCTATATCGTCCCTCACGAAGCGATCGAACATTACGGTAAGGATTTCTTTCAGCATCCAATCGGCACGGGCGCATTTAAATTTGCTTCCTGGACGCCGGATGAGGAAATTATTCTGAAGAAGAATTCCAATTACTGGGAATACGATTCTTCCGGTAATCGCTTACCACTGCTGGATGAGATCAAATTTACATTTATTAAGGATGATAAAACCCTTCTACAGGCATTTGTGCAGGGAAGTGAGGATGAAGACTTCACGATCCCGACCGAAAGCTTTGAACAGATCGTCACACCGCAAAAAGAGCTGACATCGCAGTACTCAAAGTTCACGTTACAACATGTCTCGGCCATGAACAGCTACTTTATGGAGTTTCTATGTACGAGCAAGACATTTTCGAACATGCCGCTCCGGCGCGCGATGAGTTTTGCCGTGAATCGAGAGAATATTGTAAAGTTTGTTTTAAAGAATGCTCCCCATAGCATAGCCGAGCACGGTATTATTCCGCCGGCATTTTCTCGTTATCCTATTGATGAGGTGCATGGCATTGGATATAATCCTGACAGTGCAAAGCACTGGCTCGAAGTAGCAGGGTATCCTAATGGTAAAGGTGCTCCCGCTATTACACTATCCGTATATAACGAGCCACGACCAATGCAAATTGCAGAAGCCGTGCAGCGCATGTGGCAAGATATTGGCCTGAATGTAAGCCTTCAGATCATGCAGTCAGCGCAATTACTGGATGGTTCAGAAGATGGTAAATTAGAATTATGGCTTACCCGGTGGTATGCGGATTATCCTGAACCAGAGAATTTCCTGAATCTGCTTAATGGCCGTCTCATACCCAAGCAGCCTGGTTTAAAGAGTTATCCCAACAGTGCGCGGTGGAATAACGAACGCTTTAACGATCTTTTTTATCAGGCGATCGCAACTACCGACGAGACTAAGCGCATGGAGCTATATGCTCAAGCAGAGAACATCGCTGCGTATGAAGCGCCCACGATCCCTTTATTCTACGAAGAGCACTATCGTCTGCTCCAACCTTATGTTCGCAATAATCCACTTGACCCCATGAATCGGATAGACCTGAAATATGTGTGGCTGGATAAACCATGATTGGAGTTGAAGTATAAGAATGGATATCATGTAAAGTAAACGTCGCGGTGTGTAAAGGGGATATTCGTTATAAGAAATAGCGTTATCGAACTCATAGATCGGTCTTAAAACACGTAGCATCTTGAAAATCCTTGTTCAAAAATTTGGGGGCACGTCTGTCGAAGATGCGGCAGCAATGCTGCGTGTGATCGATATCGTGCGAACACGAGGTATTTCCCGGCGTACTCGTCCTCTTGTGGTCCTTTCGGCATGTGCTGGAGTTACCAATACACTGATTGCCATTGGAGAATTAGCTCTTAAAGAAAAGATAGCTGAAGCGCTGGTCTCTGTTGATGCGCTCGAAGCTCGGCATGCACGTATTGCTCGCGATATTCTTGAAGATGAGGTGGAGGTTGAACGGGTACAGCACGCCCTACGGGAGATTTGGGAAGATATACGAGTACTGATCCGAGGTATTCACTTATTGCGGGAGCTTACTCCTAAGACACGCGACCAAATTCAATCGGCAGGAGAACGTGCATCTTCGCTCATATTTCATTCAGCACTTCGCGAGCGGTTAAAAGAGAGTAACATATCGGTCAATCTTTATAATGCACGCGAATTCTTTGTTACAACCAATGAATTCGGAGCGGCCAGACCCATCATTCCAGAGATCGCCAGGCAAATGAGGAAGATTCGATCGCAACTTGCGAAAGGGGCCGTTGGAGTTACGCAAGGATTCATCGGTCGGACCATGAGTGGCGACACAACGACCATCGGTCGTGGTGGTTCTGATTTTTCCGCTGCCATCCAAGGCGTTGCCATCGATGCCGATGAGATACAGATATGGACGGACGTTGCCGGTATTATGACCTGCGACCCTCGTATCGCTCCTGCTGCATGGACTGTCGAACAGATCTCCTTCCACGAAGCGAGTGAACTTGCGTTCTTCGGAGCTAAAGTACTTCATCCCGAGACGATCTGGCCTGCGGTTGAAAAGGGAATTCCGGTCCTAGTATTATCATCCAGAGAACCGGAAAAATCCGGTACAGTGATCGTTGAATCTTCGGATCATGAGTTACCGATCACCGGCATAGCTGTGAAACGCTCGATCGTGTTGGCACGAATACCATCGAGCAATTCAATACCGGATCCCAGTGTGCAGCAGACAATATGGCAAGCATTTACCGAGTCAGGATCAGCAATGCCGCTTGCTGTTTCATTGTCGGTTGATTCCGCTCTTATTGCTCTAAATGATGCTTCGGCGCTGCCCGTTTTACGGAAAGCCTGTGAGGGAATTGCTCACCTCGAGATCGAAACGGATAGGGCTCTGATCACGCTCGTGGGGAAAGGACTACGGCATCAAGCAGGTGTGGCAGTACGAATATTTCGTGCGCTGGGACGCACCAATTGTGAGATGGTCTCTTTTGGTGGCTCGGAGACGGCCTTTAGCATTGTCGTGCACAACGACGTGGCCAATCGAGTAGTGAAGAAACTGCATGCAGAATTCTTCGAGTGATCCACTATAAACCAAACAGACGCAGATACAGATAGGCAAGAGGCCCAACGAAAAGAATCGAATCCAGCCGGTCCAGCACTCCTCCGTGGCCGGGAATAAGTGTGGATGAATCTTTGACGCCAGCATCTCGCTTGAGCATTGATTCGGCAAAATCTCCGACCTGGCCTAGACCACCGGCGATCACACCCATTGCAATCGCGGTAGGAATGGAGACCTCCTCAAGTGCGCCGATATAGGTGCGAGCTAAAAGCCACACAATAATTGCGGTTACTAATCCGGCAATGCCGCCTTCCCAGGACTTATTGGGGCTTACAGCCGGTGCGATCTTATGCTTGCCCATTTTACGTCCAACCGTAAAGGCTGCACTATCACATATCCATATAGAGGCAAGCAAGGCTATGGTAAAATAACCGGCCTGAACGGAAATGATCGTCGGATCGGAAGCTAAGGGAGAAATAGCGGCATGAAGATAAAAATATTCGTGTACACCGTATAAGCCGCCCATTCCTATTCCGACATAAAGAGCGCCCATTCCTGTCACTGATACTTGTACAAAGGGATTTGGATATCCTTTCATCAATTCTGCGGTCATGATCGCAATAACTCCGGCAATAAGAATGAGAGCCAGAATATCGGACTGGGCAAAATTCAGATGTAAACGAAGAGCGGCAAACGATAGCACGATCAGCGCTGTCAGTATCATGCCGATCGTTCCCTGCGCAATGAAGCCTTTCGCTTTGGCTAAGCCATAATATTCATGCACGGCAAGTACGGCGAAGATTATGGTCAGTCCCAGAAAACCAATCGGACGAAACATCACAACGAAGATCACGATCGGAATCGCGATAACCGCTACCAGGATGCGTTGCATCAAATTGCTCATAGAGTATCTTCAGGTGGTTCGTGTGGTTCTTCGAATTCAACGTGGATCGAATCGGCGTTCCAGGCTTGTACTTCCAATTCTGCGTTGTGCCTGGCTTGAAGGGGATTGGTAATTCGATGAAACAAATATGCAAGACCGACAAGTACAGGTAAAACGGGAACAAGCATTAATAAGGCATCCGTGGCGGATAATTGATCGACGCTAACGAGGTTAGAACTGGTGCTTTGTGTTGCATCCGGATACAGATACAAAGCCAGAACGATCACACCGTTATTCGTAGCATGTGCAAGTGCACCCACAAATAAATTACTTGTCCGGTAAGCTAGCCACGCTAAGGTAATACCTAACATAAATAAGCCTGGAAGCTTAAATAAACTTGCATGTACGGCCGCGAATAAGAGCGATGCCGAGAAGAGAGCGATCCACGGACGTGCATGATGGTGCCCGCTTCGCTCGATGTTCGATTGAGCAAATCCCCTGAATAAAGCTTCCTCGGAAATAGCGGGCACGATGGCCACAAATAGAAAGACTATAAAAAATTCGAGAACTCCATGTGCAGTAACCAAGCCTTGTTGGGCTTTATCACTCGCCGATTCATATTGATCTAACGATTGAAAAATATCTGGAAAGAACTTCCAAAAGCGAATCCAAATAGCGGAAAGAGCTTCTCCAGCAACTTGGGCTGTTAAAATCAGTGGTACGGCTAGAACATACGCCATCGCCGGGGTCTCATTGAATCCTTCTAATCGAAATACCGCGAACGGATCTTGCTTAGCCAATCGCGCAATTAAGATGCTGCCCAGAAGTAAGACCGAAAGCTCAGCAACCCCATTAATACAAAGCGCAAGGGTAGTATTATCCTCGATTTTTGTACCTATCGTTAAAACTGTGATAAGGTAGCCAATCGTCTGAAATGCGATAAAAAGAACGAAAACAATGAGAATGACCGCTGGAAGCGTAAAGTAGCCATTTCTCATGAATCCACGACGAGAGGAATAGAAGAAAAAGGCACCAATAAAAGCGAGGCCAATAAAAGCGCCCAGCGCGAAGAGCTTTACGGATGAGAATAAGAGCATGCGCTGGAAATGGTGGAAAGAAGAGATAATTTCACATTCAAATTTACGAAGTAAACTGGCAAAATCTGCAAATCGAGTAAGAGAGTCGTTCAGGCAAAAATTGCAGAAAGGCATTGGAATTTGCCCTTTCCTGACCTGAAAATTCGGAACGAATGACTATTCGCTCACCTTTACGGAAGAGCGTCGGGCGGATAGGCCTTCCGGCTGCCTCCAATCTCTGTTTATAAGCTTTGTTCCGATCACACATAGCGCCTTTGCGCCACGTCCGGTGGGTTGGAACTCGCTTGCAGTAAATCGACTAACGCTTTGAAAGTTAATAATTTGACTTCTCGCTGGTGGTGGCTTGCCATAGCATTGCTTGCGCTCGTAAAGCAACCGGCTTATGGCCAGCTTACCTCGAGTGAACTATACTCTTCTTTTCAGAACAGAATGGGTGTTGCTGATACCCTGACCGAGAAATTGATGGCGGGTCGTCGTGTCAGCCAGCCCCAATTGGACGCTCAGGCGCTCGAGCATCCTATTGACCCGAACACATACATCCTCGGTCCCGGAGACGGGATATACCTGAGCGTGTATGCGGTGCATGGTCTCGATCAGGACCTGACCGTTACGCCGGAAGGAAGCTTACTTATTCCCGGCCTTACACGTGTGGATGTTGGTGGTCTTACGATCAACGCTGCCGAGAAGAGAGTGAGAAGTGCGCTGAGTAGGGATTATAAAAATCCGGAAGTATCGCTTTCGCTTCGGCGCCTTCGCCCGATAAAAGTAAATATCCTGGGCGAAGTATTATCACCAGGTATCCAGACGGCGACCGTAATGCAACGCGTCAGCGAAGTGATCGATCGCTCGGGTGGATTCAAAAATAATTCATCACTACGAAATATCGAGATAAGGACCGCTACGGGCACCCTTCGTACTCGCGCTGATCTGTTTCGATATTATGCTACTGGTGATTTGAATGCAAATCCGACGATCGAGGCAGGCGATGTGATCGTTGTGCCTTCGGTAACGCATTATGTTCTTGTCTCCGGCAGCGTTGTCGCCCCGCAGCGGATCGAATTCGTAAAAGGGGATTCTCTCTCAACGGCTATTGCGCTATGCAGAGGTTTCCTTCCTGCTTCTATTCGCGACTCGATCGAGCTCGCCCGTTTCTCTTCGAGCAATCCATCGCAAGCAGAGTGGAAGGATGTGAATTTTGCTAAAGGGGAAAATCCCTTGTTGCAAGATGGCGACCAGGTATTCGTACGTTCATATTCTCAATATCATGTTCCTCGCCTGGTAAGTGTCTACGGTGAGGTACCATTTCCGGGGCGATATCCTATTGAACCTGGAACGACCCGTTTGAAGGACATTCTTAATCGCGCGGGCGGAACGCTAAACACAGCATCACTGGATGAGGCACTGCTTATACGTCGTGTTGGTGTAGGGACATGGGAAACCGATCCCGAATACCGCCGTCTTTATACGCTTGCTCCGATGCGGAAAGAAGGATTGACCGATGAAGAATATTCGTATTTCGTTGCGCGTGCGGATCAGTATTATCATTCCTCTATGGTAGTAGATTTCCGAGCGCTGATGAATGGCGACGAAAGCCAAAATCTTTTACTTCGCGAAGAAGATTCGATCTATATCCCACGTGCACTCGGATATGTTACCGTCTCCGGCAGTGTGAATCGGCAGGGAAATGTTAGTTACATCAATGGTGGTACCTGGCGAGACTATGTTGCCAAGGCTGGCGGATTTTCGATCGATGCTGATCAGGGAGGCGTTCGTGTAGTGAATCCGAAGAGTGGTTCGTTTATTGACCCCCGGTCGGATAATTATACTATCGCTCCCGGCGATATGATCATTATTCCACAGGAGCATCCAACCTTCTGGAAAAATGTCGGTACAGTGACAGCCCTTACAGCGCAAGTTCTTACTATCGTCGCTGGTGTTTATCTCTTAATTAAGAAATGAGTCGAGGAGAATCTGGCGTGAAAATGAACCGATCAAAGACCTCGTCTCAGGGAGATTTTTGGAGTGCCGCTGCCCGAAATTGGAAGCTCATAACCGGGGCAGGCATAGGAGGGGCTATACTGTTTTTGTTATTCTCTTATACCCGACCGATCGTTTTTGAAGCGACCTCTACGGTGCTCCCCGCGGAACATCAGGGAGTAGGGGGCATGCTTGCTATGCTTGCAAGCTCATCCGCGTTGGATCTGCTCAAAGGCGAAACTGGTAGTAGCCCTACGCTGGAGCTGTTTAAGACCATCGTTGAATCCCGTTCCATCGCGGAAGATGTCGCACAAGATTCGGTTATTAGGACGTATCTTCACCGTCGAGATACCAGCTTCAAGGGAATGACCGAACTTTTGCAAGGAAGTATTGCGAGTGAGGCGTTGCGTACCGGTATGTTGACGGTGAATGTCAAGATGGCGACGCCACGATTTCCTTCCCAGCAGCAACTCGATTCTGCTCGACGAATGTCTGCCTATGTTGCGAACAAATTTGTTGCAGCGCTGGACCGATTCAACCGCGATCGATTAATGACGACGGCACGTAATACGCGCATCTTTGTCGAGCATGAATATCAAGGTAAACTAGTCGATCTCGATAGCGCGTATGGACGTCTGCAACATTTTCAGGAGGAGCATCAGGCTATCGCTCTGCCGGAGCAGCTTACGGCTACGGTGACTGCTGCCGCAAAGTTGACGAGCCAGATCGAACAGTTGGAGATGCAGCTTCGCGTCGAAGAACGAGAGCTTAATCCGAATTCTTCTCGTATGCAGGCGCTCCAGACGGAGCTCGATGCTGCAAAGCAAGAATTAGAGAAATATGATAATGGTGGTGCGGGTGAGTACGTGTTGGCATTAAAGAATGCGCCGGCGCTTTCACGCGAGCTTGCTGGGTATTTACGTGAGGTAAAAGTGCTCGAGCAGGTCTGTGGTTATTTGCGGCAAGAACTCGAACAGGAGCGCATTTCCGAGCAGCGCGATCTTCCATCGCTTCAGGTGCTCGACCCCGCACAGCCCCCTATAGTACGAAGCTCTCCTAATCGTTCGTTGTATTCCATCCTTGGCCTTCTTATTGGGCTTCTGGGTGGTTTTGGCCTCATTCTCGCACAGCGATTCTATAGTGATGTTCAAGCTCGACCCGACGCCCATTATCGCTTAGTCAATGTCCTTCGATCTGTTCGCCGCGGAGCAAAGGCAGAATTGATTCTTCCGATGAATCCGCAGACGACGGACGGCTCTCCTGTCTCCAAAGCGAACATAACGGCTTAAAATCATAAAGGGAGTACGATGCGTACGCTCATCGTCAATTCCATGTTTGCGAACGCCGGCTACCGCCGATGCGCTGATGAGTTGGGGGCGCTGCCTGGTATCGATCTTTCCATGCTTACAGTCGACGCGTGGATAATGAATGGTCGTCCGATGCCATTCGAACCGATTCAAGTAGGAGCGCCCTATGCAACATTTATTGGCAACGCTTGTTGGCGGGGGAAAGAGAACAGGGGGTTCTATTGCTCAAATCTAATTAATGCTTTTCGTGTCACTCGCCCTGATATTCTCTTCTTGATGGAAGAACCGTTTTCCGTTTTTGCTGCAGAAATTCTTCTTCTTAAGAAGCTTATCGCTTCTCGAATCCCAGTCGTTTTTTTTACTTGGAATAATCTTTCGTTGACGGAATTCGATTATCGGCCATCTATATTCTATCGCAATGTGGCACGTTGGGCGTTGCCCCAAATGCATTACGCTCTTACTGCGAATACTGATGGTCACCAGGTTCTTCGGAATGTAGGATTTGATCGGCCAATTAAGACGATCGGTTACGGAGTTGATAGCGAAGCTTACATACACCCAAAGGTGGAGGAAGTGCGATCGCTCAAACAGTCGTTGAATATCGATGATGGGGATATTGTGATCGGTTATGTGGGACGCCTCCTCGAAATGAAGGGGATCGACCTGCTTATCCGGGCATTTGCTGAATTGAGAAAAAAACGTAGTAACTTGCCATTGAAGCTTCTATTGGTCGGGAGTGGGGAAGAACATGGTAGACTGCTGAGGTTAGCAGAAGAGGAAGGTATCACTCCACTGTTAAGGCATGTTCCATCGGTTGCTCATAACGAGGTCCCCAATTATATGCATGCGATCGATATTCTCGTATTGCCAAGCAGGCGAAGAGCCATGTGGGCGGAGCAATTCGGACGAGTGCTCGTGGAAGCCATGGCGGCTGGTAAGATCGTCATTGGTTCCTCTTCCGGTGCCATTCCGGAAGTGATCGGCGACGCAGGCTTCGTATTTTCTGAGAACGATTACCAAGCGTTAACCGCTTCGCTTGAACATGCGTTGCAATTTAACGAGGAGCAGCGCAATTCCTTGCGAGTCGCGGCTCAGGACCGAGCCAACTTCTTTAGCTGGAAACGATTTGCAGAAGATGCGGCAAACGTTCTTGAATATACTTATACCCATTATTCTGTAAAGACTTCGTGACCGCACGACGTATAACGAAGGGCTTTGCCTGGAATCATCTTTACAAGATCGTAGAGTATGGGGGAATAAACCTCTACGCAATACTTGTCGTACGAAAGTTTGGTCCTGAGGTCGGCGGTAATTATCCTGTTTTTCTTTCGATCAGTAGTACCCTTGCTATCCTGAGCGCCTTTGCGGTGGATGGTGTACTGCTCCGATACCTTCCGAGGATCTTGAAAGGGGAGCGTCAATATGGTGAAGTCACGGTTGAAGGCGTTCGCCCGTTTTTGATCGAATTGTTTGCGTTCCGCCTGTTCGTCACAGTTATTCTTGCGGCACTGGTTATCATTATACTCGGGATCTTGCCAAACTATATCCCAACTATGGCTGCATCGCTGGGTACGATTGGGAGGTTATGGCCTTACCTTGTGATCTACCTTTTTGGGCAAGCGGCCGTCTCCTTTTCGGTATATACGTTGATCGGACTACTACAGGTCAAGTGGGTTTTTTATACGAGCCTTATTACTCGGTTTGGATTGCTTGCAATCGGTGTTGCTTTAGTAACGACGAGCCACTTGACGTTGGATGGCGCCGTAGCACTTTTTTCTCTTACGGCATTAGCTAATGGATTGATGCTTCTGTATTGGGTTATTCGCCATATTGAACGCGAGCCATCAAAGAGTCTGAAAGTTGAGTTCGCACATTTTCGAAGAAGATTTTCAGAGTTTATTCGCAGACCAAAAGAAATTCGCCTTTTCATTCTGTTGCCATTCATGCTTTACGGTGTAACGACCTGGGGCAATGATGTACTTAGCACCGTGCTTGGTCGGCAACCGGATATTTTGATGATGCGGGCGATGTTGGGCGAGAATGCCCGAGATATTGGACTTTACGAGCCTGCCGCACGGCTCGCGCTAATGACCGAATATATATTGCTTTTTGGCCTAGGTGGGACGCTTGTAAGCGTGTTTAGCGAATTTGCTCACGAAGACGAACGGAACGCTACAGCGGATGAAAAAAAGAGGGGCAGAGTAAAGTATACCCGTCTCATGCAGGCTCGAAAGGATGTGACGGGATATCAGACGGTCAGCACGGCCCCGATGTTTGCGTTTATGCTGACCTTCGCTCCACTTGTGATGAATGTCATCTACGGGCCGAAGTTCACTGGTGCAGTGCCCATGCTTATAGCATCGTTAGCTCTTCAAGCCTTAACAGTTATCGCGTTTAGTGGTGGAATGCAGATAACTTCATTGGTTGTGATCGGCAAAGAGCGTGTGGTTTTCGTAAACAGGCTCAGTTGGGGAGTATTGAATCTCGTCCTCAACTATTTTCTCATCCTTTATTGGGGTGGCCTTGGGGCGACTATTGGTACCGCCGCGTGCAATTGTGGCGCCTGTATGACAGAGAGCTTTTTTACGAAGCGGTGGATCGGCAGTAGTTTTCAGGGTGGTCGTTCAATGGCGATCTTAGCTATTGTTATCCCAAGCGTTCTTATCGCTTATTATGCTGTCAACTACCTCGCCGCAGGTATTCCAGACGTTCTTCGCCTTATCATTGCTGCGGTTATCATGGGTGCTCTTACGATCGGAGGATATATTCTTTTTCGAATTCCAGAAGCTCGGCAGGCATTCGAGAAAATTCGTTCGCTGCGTCGATCGGCTGAACCAGCCACCTTTTCCGCCTAAGTGGATATCTTATATTTGGTTCGTTCACCAGTTTTTTCCGCCATCGGAATGAATAGTGAATATTGAAGGGGGAATATAGTGTCTTACAAGAATGCCATACATCGCCGGAGTCGTCACAGCAACACCACCACACACGCTCGAGCAGCGTGATGCTAAACTATTCGCCACACGTTTATTTGGAGATCAGATACAACATCTTCTGCCTGTTTTTGATAATGCCAGGATAGACGAGCGTCATTTTTCAGCAGAGCTCGAGTGGTTCACGGAAGAACACCCCTTTACAGAAGCCAACGACCGATATATTGAAACGGCACTTGCTCTTTCGGAAGAGCTTGTGACGAAACTGGCGAGCCAGTGCGGCATTTCTACCGAAGATTTCGACGCTATTTTTTTCGTCTCAACGACCGGACTTTCGACCCCCTCGATAGACGCTCGGTTATTTAACAGAATCCCTCTAAAACGACACATTAAACGCATTCCAATATGGGGATTGGGATGTGCTGCCGGCGTTGGGGCAATCGCTCGTGCCAGTGACTATGTCCGTGCCTTTCCCACGCATCGAGCGATCGTTGTTAGCATAGAGCTGTGCAGTTTGGCATTTCAACTCAATGACAAGTCAAAAAGTAATGTGATAGCTGCCGCTTTGTTTGGAGATGGAGCCGCAGCTTGCCTTGTTGCTGGTGACGAAGTGCCAAGAAAGAGCCAGGATTATTCTCAGCCTTCAATTATTCGGACTCTCTCGACCATTTATCCCGATACACTGGACGTTATGGGATGGCGAATCACGAGTGAGGGATTTAAGATCGTTCTCTCACGAGACATTCCTTCAATTGTCACATCCTTAGTCAAGGAAAATGTTGAAGAGCTATTGAGTGAGGAAGGGCTAAACTCCGGAGACATCAAGTACTTCGTTGCTCATCCTGGTGGAGTAAAGGTGATGGAAGCGTACGAGAAAGCTCTCTCATTGAAAAATGGAGAATTGCATAATTCGTATGCTATACTTCGCAGGTTTGGGAATATGTCCAGTGCAACAGTCTTCTTTATTTTAGAGTGTGTATTGAAAGAGTCAAAGAGCGAGAAGGGCGCTTATGGTCTTGCCTCCGCCCTCGGACCTGGCTTCAGTTCTGAATTAGTGCTTCTCAAATGGGATTGACACAAATACTCTTTATTGTCGTCGTATGCCTGCTAATAATCGAAAGGCTGGCTGAACTGCGCTCAGCCAAACGCAATTTTGAATTCCTGAAGCAAAATGGAGGGAGAGAGTTTGGTTATTCGCATTATCCTGTTATTGTTGCGATGCACATAGCTTTTTTCATTTCGCTTACCATAGAGTTTATCGTGCGAAACCAGCCCATGCCAACGTGGTGGCCGCTTCCCGTTGTGTTACTTCTTTTCGGCCAATCCATTCGATTGTGGGCTCGTCGAACAATGGCCAAACGCTGGACCACGCGGGTGATCGTTATTCAAGGCGAGCGTTTGATACAGCAGGGCCTTTATCGCCTTGTTCCACATCCTATCTATTTGGCGGTAGCGTTAGAGCTCTTTTCGTTGCCCCTAATATTTGGCCTTTATGTGACCTGTGTGCTCTTTACGATCCTTAATGGCGTGATCCTGTTAGCGGTCAGAATCCCCATGGAGCGCATGGCACTCGAGTGGTCCCAAGGGAAGGAAACTGATGAGGCGCTCGTTAAATAGAAACGTTGCATAGTGCAACTTTGACAGCTTTTGTGTCTCCTATCTTTTTTCTGATTATGAGACGACTTCTTTTCGCACTATTTCTTCTCGCTGGCATTACTCCAAAGCAAGCGGTAAACGCTACGGAGCATAATTTATCCTTAGCTCGTCTTAGAGCGTCTTTACTCCCGTTACAAATACCGTTAGCGATCGATACTCCGAATATGGACTCATCGCACAGTGTAGCCGATACGTTTGATTTTAACTTTACCGATGGCATCACTCACCGACATCGGCGTGTGCTCGGAATTTCCGTGATCGAACGTGGCAGGCAAGTGCCATATCGAGAAAATTTCTCGATGATCGACTTTAATCGTACAACAGGATTTTTCCTTGGGCTCGGCACGCCAGGCCTCACCAGTATTGGGCGACATGATGAGCTCGGCATTTCTGGTGGAGCAGGGTATGGATTTGCTTCGAAGCGCTGGGAATATTTATTGGGCGGAGAAGTGCGGCTGCCCCTTGCAGATGTAAGGCATATTGAGGCTGACACCGTGGTAAAACATCATTTGTATTCACCGCCTACCTTGGCTCTCGGCGCGGAAATACACAATGTCACTTCCACCGATGATGCCTGGCGTGCGGGACGTTTGGAAAATGCGGCATTTGCATTTTTTGCCCGCGAAGATTTTCGGGATTATTATAAGCTTGCCGGATGGAATGGCTATCTCGCATTCCGGCCGATGCATAACTCCGAGTTGCGGATCGAGTGGCGAAGCGATCATTATGAGTCGTTGCCCCAAAACGTATTTTATGGTAGATGGGGAGGAGACAAGGTGCTTCCACCAAATCCGCCGGTCGCTGAAGGGGAAATGCATTCCTTGGTTTTTTCGGCTCGCCGTGAAGCGGTACATACCCGCTATATAACTACGACTAATCTTTTTGGCGATTCCGTGGATGTTGAGCAGCTGGCAGGGCGTAGCTCTCTATTGCAGGTCGAACTTGGGCACATGCCTGGATCAGATTTTGGCTTCAATCGGTATTTGCTCGATACTCGCGAATTTCGGCCCATCTTTCATGGCCTAAGTATTGACTCCCGTTTTCGCTTCCAGGCAACGACGGGAGATACGATCTTCCAGAAGATGGAATTTCTCGGCGGACCAAGTTCGCTGTCTGCGCTCTACCGTAAGTCGATCATGGGTAACAGAATGCTTCTGCTCAATACCGAAGTTAGGCTTAACCTTAGCATACTCTCCGCATTTTTCCATTCATCCGACTTCAATCTTGTCATCTATAATGACTTTGCAAAGATGGGTATGGCTGCTGATGGGGAATCGATCTTTCAGGGATTCCAATTCAGCGGGGCATCCTCTATTTTGTATAACGTCGGTATTGGTTTAGGGTGGACCAATGGTATTCAGATCGGTGCTACTTGGCCGACCAACTGGAAAGATGACCCACGATGGATCTTTAGATTGCAGCGCCCCTTCTGACCAGGATTTACTGGATTCCAAGGATAAGGATTGATTTTTAGGATTAAAAAAGGATTAGCATAAAAGGAATAGCAGGGAAAACAGTCGTATAACGACCGCGATACCTTGAATTTCCTATCGTGACAAATCCCAAGTTTGCTTAAATTGGCAGCGACCATTGGAAATCGTCAATCTTATTCTATAATCCTTAAAAATCAATCCTGCCAATCCATCCAATCCGGTTCTAACCAGGATTTACTGGATTCTAAGGATAGTGAGGATTGATTGTTAGGATTAAAATAAGGATTAGTATAAAAGGAATAGCAGGGAAAGCCCTTATAAGACCGCCTAAGCTTATGAATTTTCCTACGTGGCGATCATAAGTTTTGGCCACATATTGGCAAAGACAATTGGAAGACTAAGCTTCAATCTTATTCTAGAATCCTTAAAAATCAATCCTGCTAATCCATCAAATCCTGAAAATCCTGGTTGAAATACTGGTTTTAGGGTCTCATTCCTTTAAAATATCGCTGCACGAGCGCCGCGCAGTCGGTATCCATTACGCCGCCTACTACATGGACTTGATGATTGAGCCGCTTATCCTCAGTGATATTATATAGTGTGCCACATGCTCCCGCTTTAATATCATAAGCGCCGAAGACCAGTCTCGGAATGCGTGCCAGCACGATCGCCCCGGCACACATGGGACACGGTTCGATCGTAACGTAAAGAGTGACGTCTGTAAGATAACGGGATTCGAGAGTCGAGCTGGCTGAAGTAATTGCCATCATCTCTGCATGTGCCGTAGCGTCCTTTAAGCTTTCGGTAAGATTGTGACCTTTGGCAATTACGCGCTCATCTTGAACGATAACACAACCGATGGGTACTTCACCCAGATCGCTTGCTTTGGTAGCTTCAGCAAGCGCCTGCCGCATCCAATATTCGTGAGAAAACACAGCAGGGACAGAATTACGGTTTAAAACGGATTCTCAGGAAGATAATGAACCAATTCTGAAATCCATCCAGAAATCGGTATCATCTGAAGAATTCAGGTTGGTTTTGTGGGCCCTGCAGGACTTGAACCTGCGACCAATCGATTATGAGTCGACTGCTCTGACCAACTGAGCTAAGGGCCCGCCGAAAAATCTTTTCCGAGGCGGCGTGACAACTATGAAACGTAGGGCGAAATTCCGTCTCCGGCGAGGAATTTGGCACAAATTGGAGTAGGGGGACGTTCCGAGCGCGATGACAGAAGGGATGCTTGCAAAGGAATCGAAGCCAGAACGTATATCGGTCCATACGCTTGGCTGCAAGCTCAATTATTCGGAGAGCTCCTCGATAGCCGGTGATTTTGCTCGTAAGGGATACAGACTGGTGCCCTTTGGAGAGGAAACCGATATCTTCGTTCTTAATACATGTTCGGTCACCGAGAACGCCGAGAAAGAATGTCGCCAACTGATCCGCCGCACGCTTCGACATTCTCCGTCTGCTAAAGTCATCGTTACAGGATGCTATGCACAGCTTCGCCCCAACGAGATAGCCAATATCGAGGGTGTCTCCGCCGTATTTGGGGCAAAAGAGAAGTTCGATTTCTTAGATTATCTCCATCAATTAGATGCTCGCCAACCGTTGGTAGTCACATCGGAAATTGGAGATGTACACGAATTTCACGGTGCAACTTCCTTTGAAGGAGGAGATCGCACACGAGCATTTCTGAAAGTGCAGGATGGGTGTGATTACACCTGCTCTTATTGTACGATCCCGGAAGCACGAGGTATATCGCGTTCTGGAAGTATCGAAGGGCTCGTTCGTCGAGCTAAAGAACTCTGCGAGGAGGGATTTCAGGAGATCGTGCTTTCTGGTGTGAACGTTGGTGATTTTGGTCGACAAGATAACTTCTCCCTTTATGATCTCGTGTTAGCGTTGGAAAATGATCTGGATGTAACCGCTCGCATTCGAATTAGCTCGATCGAACCTAACTTGCTGACGGATGGAATCATCGAGTTAACTGCTAATTCGAAGAAGTTCTGTCCTCACTTTCACATTCCAATGCAATCAGGCTCGGGACGAATCCTGCGTCTGATGCAACGGCGCTACCAGCCAACGCTGTATCGAACGAGAATTGAAACAATTAAAGCATTGATGCCCAATGCCTGTATCGGTGCTGACGTCATTGTCGGATTTCCGGGAGAGACCGAAGCAGACTTTCAGGAAACAGTAGATTTTATTGAGTCGCTCGAACTTTCTTATCTGCATGTCTTTACCTATAGCGAACGCCCCGGCACCAAGGCAATACTGATGCCCGGCACCGTTCCAATGGCTCTTCGCCGTGAGCGCAATCAAATACTTCGCCTTATCTCTGATAGGAAACGTCGAGCCTTTCACGCTTCACAAATTAGCCGCGAGCTGACTGTACTTCTCGAGCATAATTCTGGAAATGGAAGGGAAGGCTACAGTGAGAATTATGTAAGAACGAAGATCGCAGATACGATCCCCCACAACGCAGAACTCGTACAGGCGAGAATCATTGGCATCGAAGGGGAAACAGCGGTTGGAGAACTCGTTGAGGTCCTTACAGTTCGTCACTCATTACAGTTACCAATTCTGTGACCACACTCTCCAAGATGATCGATAGGGTGGGTGAGTGGCGAGTTCTTGCCATTATTGCTGCTATTGTTTTTATTGTTCAGCTTATCGTTATCCCGGCGCCCAACTTTTACGGGGAGCCGTATCTTGTTGCAAAGAACATAATTGCGGGTAAGGGATTCGTATTTACCTATCCGATTACTCAGGTTGGCGGGCTAACTTGTTTTATCACTCCGTTATACACCTGGATAGCAACAGCGATCTTATATCTGGGATTAACCGAGCGCGGTCTTCAGATATGGAATTTGCTGGTCCTAATGGCCTCTTGGTTTGTCGTCTACAGCATCTTTCGGTCATTGGTATCCCGTAGCGTTGGAGTGTTACTGTTTACAGCACTCGCGTTCTATGGTCCACTATGGATTTTATCCTATTCCCTCGAGCCAAATTCGCTTAACATTCTGCTGATCGTCCTTACAATAGCCTGCTTGTATAAGTTATCTCAAGCGGCTACACGCAGCCGATGGATCCAACTCGGAATACTGATAGGAATCCAGATGCTTGTTCGTCCTGATATTCTGATCGGCATCTCACTATTTGCTATCTGGCTGCTATGGACGGAGCGAAAACAGTGGCTAACGTATGCTAAGGGATTGATCGCAGCATTTGCGATAGCTCTTTTGATCGTCTCACCATGGACTATTCGTAATTATGTTGCTTTTCATAGATTTGTTCTTGTGAGTGCTAATGCTGGGATGAATCTGTATGTAGGTAATAATTGGGTCGCAACCGGGGAGTTCAGTGAAGAGCCACCTACAACGGAGAGTCGGGCAGAATTCGCTACGATACAGGAGTTTTCAAAGACGCACGATCAGATCGAAATTGATAATTACCGTCTGCAATTGGCAAAAGAGTGGATGATTGCTCATCCGATGGATGTTATAGTGCTCGACCTAAAGAAGATCCAGTATCATTGGTTTGGCAGACCGATCATGGGCGAAGAATTCCACTACAAGTACCAGGCGCTCGCTTCCGCGTTCAAGGTAGCTACCGTGCTTATGATCGGACTCGGGTTCTTCGCGCTTTTTCAATTACCGGATAAAAAGCTTCGCTCTCTTTTGTTAGTGCTTTTTGCGTATTCTACAGTGGTCTCAACGATCTTCTTTGTACAATCCCGGCACCGTTTAATAAAGGTCGATCCGTTTTTAGTACCATTAGCGGTCATAGGTATGGCAAATATCGTTTCTTACGTTAAGGCTCGAAGGATTTCTTCCTTAGCTACCGACAGTCATTCAACTGCAATCTCTCAAGCATGAGCATTCACATTACGAAGGTCGAGCCCGGTTCCATTGCCGACGAACTCGGTATCAAACCCGGAGACGAATTGCTCTGCATGAATGGCGAGCCAATTCACGACGAACTCGATGTGAAATTTCATATGCCGGGAGAGAATCTCGAATTAGAGCTTTATCTTTCTGGCGAGCATACCCTCCTCGATATTGAAAAAGACCACGAAGAAGAGATCGGCATAACGGTCGAGCCGATGAAAATGACGGCTTGTGGCAATGATTGTGTTTTTTGCTTCGTCGATCAAAATGCCAAGGGGCTTCGCAAAGCACTCTATTTCCGAGACGGTGATTACCGTTTTAGCCACCTCTACGGTAATTACAACACGATGACGAACGTCGGGCCCAAATCATTGGAGCGGATCGTCCGTCAAAGGCTTGCCCCTCAGTATGTTTCTGTTCACTCCACTGATCTCGAAGTCCGTAAACGCCTAATGCGGCTTCGGAAGGACGATCACATACTCGATAAACTGAAATATCTTGCCGAGAACGACATCTGGATGCACGCTCAGGTCGTACTGTGTCCTGGTATCAATGATGGGGAAAGCCTGAAGAAGACCGTCGAAGATATCTATGCGCTTGGGCCTTCGGTCCAGACCATGGCGATCGTACCGGTTGGACTTACAAGTCATCGTGAAGGCCTTACCGAGCTAAAGCAGGTCGATAAACCATACGCTCAACAAATGATCGCCTGGATCCTCGAATTACAACAGCGGTTTAGGGCAGAGCGCGGGACTAATTGGTTATATCTCTCCGATGAGTTTTTTCTCGTTGCCGAACAGGAAGTACCAGACGAAGAGTGGTATGATGGTTATCCTCAGCTCGAGAATGGCGTAGGCATGGTGCGCGACTTTATTGAAGAGACTCGAAAGGAAGTACAGGCGTTACGAAAATCTTCCGAACTTTCGGGTCCCCGCCGGCTGACAGTTGCGACTGCAAAACTTGCAAGCAGCTTTATGCGCGATCATATCGTGCCCTTGCTCAGGCAAATACCGAAACTCGAGGTAGAACTCGAGGTGGTTACCAATTCGCTGTTTGGGCCAGATGTTACCGTGACCGGATTACTTTCGGGGCAATGCTTTTATAAGCATTTTAAGGACAGGGAAGCCTCCGATCTGTTGCTGCTCCCACCGAACGTCCTAAACGAGGACGATATCTTTTTGGATGACGAGACGCCGCTAGGCCTTAAACGTAAATTAGGCCACCGTCCGATGGCGTTGTTTCATGGCTCATGGGAAGAGGTGTTGTTTTACATCGAACACCCGGATGAGGAGGCATTCGATTCGAGGAAGATACAATTGCCGGTGCTATAAAAGAATACGGCACACTTACTGAGAGATTCTTCATCGTGTAGTAAAACTGATACACCTATGAAGAAGATCATGGTCTCTCTCATGCTTCTTTCGCCACTTACCTCTATAGCTCAGGACACTGCAGGCCTATCACCCCTTACTAAACTTTATTTAGCCTATCCAAAACAGCCGAGGCTCGAAGAGCGAACTGCTGCGTTAGCACCGTACAAAGATCCGCTGGATAGTTTAGAAGCAATACTGGAAGATGAACTTGATCAGGGTGCAGATCTTATCAATTATCCAGATCGAATACCGGATTCATTCGTCGTTTGGGCGAGGGATGACCGCCAGGTTACGCTCGAACAATTTCTCGACCGGCTGTACCAGGATATGGCCGCATGGGATTCATTGGCGTATGAGTATGCGAAATTCAAGGTCATCTATTCCCGCCGTTACATGCTGCAGCCGGAAATGATGGCTATGCCGCAAGGCATGGATTATATGGGCCGATGCGAGAGGCAAAACCGTGAACTTATATCCCAATTAATGCGAGAGGTCATTAGGCGTTGGCCGAATCGAGCAAATACTCTTATAGGGGCTGCCACGCATAATTAATCCCAATATAACTTAGGGTCGTAACTAGGCCAGCACTAACTCGATCGGGCAATGATCGCTACCCGTGACTTCGGGGTAGATCGCAGCATTACGGACTTTGGGCAGTAAGCCTTCTGTCACCATATACATATCGATGCGCCAGCCGATGTTGCGCTCACGAGCTTGCCGGAAGTTATCCCAATACGTATACTGGTCTGGCTCCTGATTATACGTTCGAAAGACATCGATGTATCCCATATCGGTGATCTTATCGAGCCATTCCCGCTCTTCGGGCAGGAAGCCTGATTGTTTCGACCACTCTTTGGGGCGTGCTACGTCGATATCCTTGTGCGCGGTATTGTAATCGCCGCAGATGATCAGTTCTCGACCTTCTGAACGAAGGTCCTGCCATTGGTCGAGCAAGTGGTCGTAGAAATCGAGCTTGTAACGCACGCGCTCAGGGCCGCGGCCGCCGTTAGGAAAGTACACGTTGTAGAGGATGAAGTCGTCGTAGTCGGCGGATATAACGCGGCCCTCGCAATCGAAACGTGATGCTCCACAGCCCGAAATAATTTGTGTGGGCTTCGGACGGGTGTAAATGGCAACTCCGGAATAGCCCTTCTTTTCCGCGCTCACAAAATGTGAATCGTAACCGTCAACGGCCAGTAACTCCGATCCCAATTGATCGGGTGCTGCTTTCGTCTCCTGAAGACACATGATATCCGGACTTTCCCGCTTCAGGTAATCGAGAAAGCCCTTTTTTTGCGCGGCACGGATGCCGTTTACATTCCAGCAAAGAATTCTCATCAGTGTTCGGTAGTCCTGTGGCCTAAGACCACCGGAATGGTGATCGTTTTATTGCCACGAATAACTTTATATTGTACAAGATCACCAGGATGGTGCTTCGCGAGGCCGTTCGTGTAATCGTAGATATTCTTGATCTTCATGTCATCAAATTGCACGATAATGTCTCCCTTTTGCAGACCAGCGATTTCGGCAGGGGAGTGCTCACGAATCTCAGAGATGCGGAGCCCATCGCCTTCGTAACCATAATCCGGCACCCCACCGACGTATACTCCGAAGGAAGCAGCCTTTCGCTCAGTGTCGCCGGCAGAGCGAGTAAATGGAATCTTGTCGTCTCGATTGGCCAACGCAAGAGCGATGGATTCTACATATTTCGCAATGTTTGCTTCGCCCGCATTATTGATCTTCTCCTTCGTATCGGTTGCACGATGATAGTCTTCATGGAAGCCGGTAAAAAAGAATAGGACCGGAACATCCTTCGCATAAAACTTTGCGTGATCGCTTGGGCCGGTACCAGTCTGAAAATATTTCAGATGGAACTCGCGTGGATGATTGAGAGAATCAATGAGTTCTCGAAATACTGGTGATGACCCCAAGCCTTCAACGATAAGCGTGCTATCTGGCTGCATACGACCGATCATATCCATATTGAGCATTGCCTGTACGTCGCCCAACTTCACCAGTGGATGATCGGTAAAATAGCCACTTCCGAAGAGTCCTTCTTCTTCACCGGAGAATGTGATAAATACGATGCTGCGTTTCGGTTTTACATTTTGATTGGCGAGATTTTCTGCTATCTCGAGTACTCCGGTCGTTCCGCTGGCATTATCATCTGCGCCGTAGTGAATGGCATGAACGGTATCCAGTGCGAATGTACCGCCGTACCCTAAATGATCGTAGTGCGCACCAATAATAACTGTTTGATCGGCGAGCTTTGGGTCGCTACCACGAATATATCCGACTACATTTACCCCATGCGTGAGAGCATGGACCGAGGTGTCGAGCGCATGTTCGGAAAAAGTGTATGGTTGCAAATAACCATTAGCGCCAAGCGTTTGCAATTTGATCCGTTTGAATTCAGATGCGATATAATTCGCAGCTTTTTCAGCACCGGACTGTCCCGTCCGGCGGCCTTCGAGGGAATCGCTGGCGAGGATAGAAATACGTTCAGCTACGTCGCCGGCCGTTATGTCGGGGGACGTCTTTATCTGCGCACGTATGCTTGCGGCGCAAAGGAGAATTAGTAGGGAGGATAGAAGTTTATAGAACATAGACGTTGGGGAGAAATAAAAAGGGCGCCTTCGTGGCGCCCTTTTTTCGTATCAATTCTTGTGCGCCTTATTGTATTCCCACACCGCTTCTAATAGTTGCGTCGCGTGGTTTCGAGGGTCCACCTCGTGATATACTTGGATTATCTTACCATCTTTCCCAATGAGGAATGTCCAGCGCGCGGCGTATTTCTCAAAATCTACTGGTACCCCATAAGCACGACAAATAACCGAGTCCTTATCGACCAGCAGGGGAAAATTCAGGTTATCCTTTTTCGTAAATTCTTCATGTTTATTACGATCGTCAAGCGAAACGCCGAGAATAACCGTGTTAGCTTTGGCAAACTTATCGTGTGTATCTCGGAAGTTACATGCTTCGATCGTGCAACCCTTCGTCATATCCTCCGGATAAAAATAGAGAATGACATTGGATTTTCCGATATAATTGTGAAGTGAGATATGCGAGCCATCGGTGGCTTCGGCGGTAAAATCAGGTGCTTTATCACCCGGCATTAATTCAACAGATGCTGCTATCATAAGTAACGCAAGAAAAATGTTCATGACCTTTCCTTTCGAACGAAAAATGAGAACCGGATAGAAGGCTCCTCCATTCCGGTGTTTTATACTTACTCTCAGGTATATTATACCTCCTGAATACCGCGAACGTCGATAATACCCGCAGCCATTAATTTTGCAAACTTTGCGACTTCAGCGCCGAGCTTCGTCAACCGATCGTTTATTTGTGGCCTGAATAGCTGATCGTTTTCTGGATCGGCATCCTGGCTATATGCTATCGATACCTGATGGGGTAAGACCCACGCACCCATACCGCGCATTACAATTCGCATTTGGTTGAGCGCATTAATTGCGCCGATGGCCCCGCCGCCCAAACCAAGAAGCCCTACCATCTTGCCTTCGAAGTCTGAGGAAGAACAAAGGTCAAGGGCATTCTTGAGCGCTCCGGTATATCCGTTATGATATTCCGGCGATCCGATAATAAGTCCCTGGGCATTTTGCACCATAGCCCGAAATCGTTGAACGGGCGCCGGATACGTATCTTCATTCAGCCGACCATCGCAGAACGGCAAGCCCGCCTCTGCCACATCAATGAGGTCCGTTATTGCGCCAGCTTCCTGGGCGCCTTTTAAGGCGATCTCAATGGCTCTGCGTGTCGCCGAAGGCCCACGCATGCTTCCCGAAATGCCGAGAACATGTACTGACAAAATACCTCCACGGGCTCCAAACCACGGAGCCCAAGACGACATCAATAATTGTAAAATCCGCGACCGGTCTTTTTGCCAAGGCGATTGGCTTCGACCATCTTCTGCTGTAGTAAATGCGGGCGGAATCTTGGCTCATCAAAGAACTGGTGGTAGACCGATTCCGTAACGGCGAGATTCACATCTATTCCGATGAGGTCCATTAGTTCAAAGGGACCCATCGCAAAACCATTTGCCTTCATAAGGCGATCGATCTGCTCAACAGAAGCGATACCGTCACTCACGAGGCGAAATGCTTCACCATAAAAATTTCGTGCAACTCGATTGACAATAAATCCTGGTGTATCCTTGGCGAGCACCGGTGTTTTCCCGATCTGCTTAATATACCCTTCTGCCCGATACATCACATCATCCGTTGTTTCCTGCCCGCGAATGATCTCGACCAACTTCATAATATGGGCCGGATTGAAAAAATGCAAGCCAAGCACACGCTCAGGACGTTTGGTTGCGCTTGCAATAGCGGTGATCGCAAGGGAAGAGGTGTTGCTCGCGAAGATGCATTCATCGAGGCAAAGATCGCTCAGCTTCGCAAATATCTCTTGCTTCGTCTTCAAGTTCTCGACAGCGGCCTCGATCACCAGGTCAGCGGTCTTCAAATGGTCGAAATGCGCGGTAGTGCGAATTCGAACCGCAGCAGCGTTCGCATCGGCATGACTCAATTTGCCACGCTCGATGGACTTGTCCATCATAGTGCCGATATTCTTGTACGCCCGCTGAAGGAAACCGTCAGAAACGTCGTAGAGCACGACATCATAGCCTGCCAGGGCAGAGGAGAGTGCAATACCGGTACCCATAGTACCAGCGCCAATAATTCCGATGGTTGTCACGACTGAGTTTTAAAACGGAACGGGTAACAATGAAAGTTCAATACTCACCAAATATTGCATCGTTCAGAAGCAGGACGCACCATCTTATCTCCTTCGGTACAGCCAAATGCTTCAGCGAACGGAGGAAAATTCGACAGTGGTCCAATAACGCGATAATAAGCCGGCGGATGAGGGTCGGTATACACTTGAGTCCGCTCCGCTTCCGGGCGAACGTTATCGGCCCATTGACGAGCATAACCGAGGAAGAATCGCTGTTCGGGAGTGAAGCCACCAATGATAGTTCTCGGTTTCCCTTTAAGCGAGCGCTCGAGAGCGGCATACGCCAGCGTAACGCCACCCAGATCAGCAATGCTTTCACCAACAACTTGGCCGCCTGTTAAATGGATCGAGTCCTGAACCGTATAACTGCTGAACTGATCGATAATACACTTAGCTCGCTCCTTAAAATTCTTAAGGTCCGACTGACTCCACCAATTCTCGAGATTACCCTTAGCATCATACTTCGATCCGTTATCGTCGAAGCCGTGAGTCATCTCATGGCCGATAATAGTACCGATCGCACCGTAGTTAAAAGCTTCATCTCGAGAGAAATCGAAGAACGGCGGCTGAAGAATGCCGGCAGGGAAGACGATCTCATTCATCGACGCATCGTAATACGCGTTGATGGTCGGCGGAGTCATGCCCCATTCAGTACGGTCAACTGGCTTGCCGAGCTTATTCAGTTCGCGATGAAATTCAAATTGTCGTGCCGCCTCGATATTCTCTAAATACTTTCCGGGCTGAATCGTAAGAGCGCTGTAATCACGCCATTTATCCGGATAGCCTACCTTTTGTTGAAACGCCTCGAGTTTTTCAATGGCACGATGACGCGTAGTATCACCGATCCAGGAAAGCGAAGTGAGATCGCTACGAAGCGCCTCTTTTAGATTCTCGATCATCGCTATCATCCGTTGCTTCGCCTCCGGTGGGAAGGCTGTCTTTACATACTCTTGTCCAAGCGCTTCTCCCAGGTTACGATCGGTCGAGCGAATGCTTCGCTTCCAGCGGGCTTGTTGTTCATTCGAGCCGTATAGCAATTTATCGAAGTTAAATCCTTCGTCGACGAACGCGTGCGAAAGGGCGGGGCTAAAGGCGCTTACGACGTGCCATTTAAGGTACGCCTTCCACGTTGTGAGAGGCTCATGGATTATCAACGAATCAACGACAGCCATGAACTTTGGCTGACCGATATTAACATCGTTGACATTACTTGCTCCAATGTCGGCTAAATAGGGTTGCCACGGTACATCGGGCGTGAGCCTATTAAGTGCTTCGAACGAAAGATCATGGTAGGTCGAATCGGGATTGCGTCGTTCAACGCGTGTCATCGAGGCCCGCGCAAGTATGGTCTCGAGAGAGAAGATCGACCTTGCATCTGTCGAAGCATTCTTTGAAGAGATACCCGCAAGTTCGAGCATCCTCTGAATGTGCTTTACGTATGCATCACGTAATTCCTTGGAATGCTTATCTGGGCGGAAATAGTAATCTCGGTCTGGCAAACCGAGACCGCTCTGCCACACCGTAAGCATCATGCGCTCGCTGTTCTTGGCATCTTGATCGACGCCAACTGCAAAGGGCGCTTCGACTTGAAGGCTTTGTAGACGGGCTATCTCCTGAATCAGCCCTTGCGTATTTGTAATTTGATCGATCCGGTCGAATTCCGGCGTTAGAGGTTCAATACCACGCCGTTCGACCGTTACGCTATCCAGTGCCGCAGCATAAAAATCACCGATGCGCTGCTCGTTCGAGCCTTTCGGCGCTTCGCCGGATTTCGCTCGTGCGGCCGCTCGATCGAGAATATCGTGCAGGATGGACAGATTATGCTCGAAGACTTCTGACCACGGTCCCCAGTACGAGTAATCGGGTGGGATCGGGTGCTTCTCTAAATAGATCTGATTGACGTACTTGTAAAAGTCTTCGCACGGTTTACATCGCGTACAAAGCCCGGCCGAGTCCAGCCCCTGACTTAGAGCATTCGAAGCTGTAAGCGACAATATCAGGACAATAAGTAAAGGTATTCTTTTGAATTTCATGATGAAAGGCGACCTAATTAACGAGATGACAAATTATGTTTTTGTTTTGCGTTTTAATTTCATGAAGCGACCTCATGAAATTTATGGAGTTCCCAAAACTCCGGAAATTTGTATTTATCGGCCTGAATACTCCGGCTTGCGTTTCTCGCGAAATGCTTCAACGGCATTCGTATAATCTTCAGTGCGTCCAGCCGCTTCCTGCATATAAACTTCGAAATCGAGAGCTTCGTCGAGGGAGATAGCAGCGGCCCGGTCCATCATTCGTTTAATATATCCATACGCCTTGGTCGGGCCGTTTGCAAATTTTTGCGCGATCTTCAACGTCTCGCTTTCGAGGTCAGCCGCCGGGACGACTTGATTGGTCAAGCTGAGTTCTAACGCTTTCTCTGCTGGAATATCATCACCGGTTGCCGCCAATTCAAATGCTTTGGCGACACCACAGTTCTTTACTAAGAACCAGCTCGAACCGGAATCAGGCACCAAGCCAATGCGAACGAATACCTCGATAAGCTTAGCGTTATCTGCCATGATGCGATAGTCGCAGGCTAATGCAAGCGAGGCCCCGGCACCTGCGGCAACCCCGTTAACAGATGCGATCACCGGTTTTGGCAGTTTACGAATAGCGCGAATGAGGGGATTATAGCGTCGTTCGAGCGAATCGCGAAGCGAACGTTTGCCTCCGCCGGTCGGAGCATCTTTTAAGTCTTGTCCCGAGCAGAATGCTCTGCCGGCTCCCGTGACGATTACCACCCTGATCGTCTCATTCTTTGCCGCCTCTTTAAAAGCTTCAAGAAGATCGGTGGTAAGTTGTTCGTTAAACGCGTTATATACTTCTGGACGGTTTAGGGTAATTGTAAAAACGCCCTCCGAAAGACTTGTTACAATCGTTTGGTAGTCTGCCATAACTTATTTACCTTTCCATTCCGGTTTACGCTTCTCGATAAAGGCAGCCATACCTTCACGCATATCTTCTGATGCGAAGAGAAGATAGAAATTTTTGCGCTCATATTCGAGACCCATTTCGATCGTGGTGTCGAAGGACTTTAGCACAGCCTCTTTAGCGAGTCGCACGGCGACGGGCGGCTGCTCGGCGATCGTGCGAGCTAATCGCTGTGCTTCTTCAAGATAGAATTCAACAGGCACGACTTTGTTGACGAGACCTGCTTTCATTGCTTCTTCTCCGGTGATCTGACGACCGGTAAGTACCATCTCCATTGCCAAGCCTTTGCCGACCGCACGTGTAAGGCGTTGTGTGCCACCTGCACCCGGCATCACACCGATCAGGATTTCCGGTTGACCGATCCGTGCCGTTTCGCTCGCGATTATAATATCGCAATGCATCATAAGTTCACAGCCGCCACCCAAAGCAAAGCCAGAGACGGCGGCAATGATCGGCGTTTTGATCTTGCGAATACGGTCCCAGCGAGCGAACTGATCGCGGTAGAGCATTTCTACTGCGGTTGCATCGGCCATTTCCTTAATATCAGCCCCTGCTGCAAATGCTCGCTCGTTGCCCGTAAGGACGATCGCCCGAACACCCGCGTTCTGATCGAGTGCTTCCAGGCAGTCGACCAGTTCGGTCATGAGTTCGAGATTCAGCGCGTTTAAAACTTTGGGGCGATTGAGCGCGACGGTGGCGACAAATCCCTCGCGCGAGAGAATCAGATTTTTATAGTCAGACATTTCACAAAAATACGAAGCCCGCAAGTGAAGAGCGAATATTGCTCTTATTCACCTGCGGGCTTCTACGATGAGAACAGAAAGGCCAAGAGCTTATCGGCGGTCGCGGCTACCGCCAGCGCCCAACAACCGAAGCATTAACAGGAACAAATTCAGAAAGTCGAGGTACAAGTTCAACGCGGCGAGCGTCGGTGGCACCTCATGCGCGCGGCGAAGGATACGAGAAGTATCGACCAGGATAAAGCCGGAGAAGATAATGACGCCAATAATGGAAACGCCAAGATCAAGAGTCGTCGAACGCACGAAGAAGTTAATTATGGAGACGCCGATCAGCATAAAAAGACCGATCATTAGTGAAGCGCCCAGGTAACTAAAGTCCTTCTTGGTTACAAATGTGTAAAAGGTCAACCCTCCGAAAATGGCACCCGATAAGATAAGCGCATCGTAGATCGTGGCAGTTGTCGTCCCGCGAACATATCCGTGTGCTATCGCATAGAGAACGGGCGCCACGAATAAGCCACTGATAAAGGTGGCAATGCTGAGCGTGGGCACGGCACGCGAGGGATTATTTGCACTCGCCGAAGCGAACCACATGGAACCGATGAATGCCAGAATGCCAATAAATGGAGCATTAGCAAACGAAAATGCCAGACCACTTTGCATCGCGATCAAGGTACCGGCAATGGCACTGGCGACCGCAATGGAAAAATAGGTATAAACCTTTCGAACGTATGCAAGGCGGGCCTCTCCGACAAGTTCTAAAGCCTCAGGCGTAAAGGAATAAACTGGATTTGCGAAATTTTGCATTTGGTATAGATAGGATGCTTGCTAAGAACGAATATTGACGGGCTGAGTTTCAGACACTCCCTTTCGAGGATTGTTAACATCAATCAGCCCTTTCTTATGGCAAGATTTATGAATTTTTCCTACTAATTTTGTAACCGAAGGGGATGGCGAGCGTTTTATTTACAAGAGAAGTTATTGATATTGGCTCCTACAGAAGAAGTTATATTGGCTTCTCATCAGGGCAAGCCCAGGGCTAATGAAATTTAAGGCTAAGCCAAAATATAAGACCGATACTCGAGAGAATTCGAGTGATCTGTCGTCTGTCCCTGCCGAAGTGATCTCGGACGAGGATCTTTGGCGCGCCTTCCAAAAAGGGGAAGACGCCGCGTTCAATATGCTCTATGGTCGGTATGGCGACCGATTGTACGCCTACCTCAAGCTGCTATTGGCCGGCAGCCACGAGCATATTGACGATCTCTTTCAGGATGTATGGATACACCTCTTCAAAACAAGGGATCGATTCAAAGTTAAAGGTAAAGGTTCGGTCGCGGGATGGCTATTCAAGTTGGCCCATAACATGGCCATTAGCCTCATCCGTAAGAAGCCATTTGCGTTTTCGCTGGAAGACCTGCATGTCGATACCGAATTGATAGAAGGCTTTGTCACGCCGGCCACGCAGGACCAATTTGAAGGGCCGACCGCAGAGGACCTCATGGGCAGGGTAGTGCAATCCGTTGAAAAACTGCCGCTGCTGTTACGAGAAGTTTTTGTTCTTTCGGAATTCAATGGCCTCTCACTGGATGAGATCGCCCGAACGCTTGGAATTACAACGCAAAACGCCAAAGTACGGCTATTCCGAGCGCGGCGGCATCTTCGTGAAGATCTAACTCGTGTATTTGATATATCTGAGATCGGCAATGCATTATAAACAAAATAGGAGAAGGCAATACTCTGTCGGCCTTCCGGCCGATCAGGAGGTGATTCTATGATCAACCTAAGTGAAGATCGTATTCTGGATTTCCTCGATGGGCGTCTTGCAACGCCGGAAGAGGAAGAGCTCTTACATACCCTCGCTGTGTCGCCCGAACGTCGCCAGGTCATGCGTGAGCACATGAAGCTTCGTGAAGTAACGCAGACGCTTTCTCGCGAAGAACGCTTTAGCGTGCCGCCTCACGTTACGGAAGAGCTCTTTTCCAAATTAGAAGAGATCGGTTATTCCGCTCCGGCTGTAACAGATGCTATTCTTGCGCATACGCCAGAGATGGCATCGGTCGCGGGCGCCAGTGCCGTTGCAACTGGTTTCAGTGCCGGGTGGAGGATCGGTGCAACGACCCTTGTCACTGCTTCGGTGATGTCGTTCTTACTGGGAGTAGGGGCGTACTACGTGTTCGGCTCGAGCCTTGGTCTCAGAACGCGTTCACAACAGCTTGCCGCAAAGCATCACGCGGTAACTCGTCACATCGCATCACAACCGGTTACGGCCCAGCAGTTTGACGCAGTATCTTCACAGCCAGTCATTGCTTCGATTCCTGATGATATTTCAAAGCTCGTAGCTAATGTTGCACCTGCTACGATTGCTCCAAAGAATGTCTCCTCTGAGCCTTCTCTGCCGATAATGAAGGAGGCTCCATTAGTGGCGGCCAAGGATAGTATTCCTGATAATGCTCCTCCGATATCCTACGCTGCTCCTCTAAAGTCGTCTTACTCAGCGAGTCCGGCGACACCGCGCTACCTTCCTGGCGTTCTTGCGTTTTGGCCGAGCGTTGTCCCCGCGCCCTTTGCCAAAGATCGTGGAACGATCAGTGTGCGTTTTGTCGCCGGGCCTGGTCCGTCCAGTACTACGTCACAGTTAAATACATTAACGGAATTCGCATTTCAATGGACGATGTGGGATTACGTGATCGCTCGTGCCTCCATGGGGCAATTGACCAGTTACGAGCGTGTCGCCCAGTCTGCACGGATCACGACAAAGGATAGATCGCAGGTAAATGATATCACAACGCCTGTTGGCGGGGCAAGATCGGTTACGCTAATTGGTATGCAGGCCGGTGTATCGTTGGCGCATATCGGGGTGCCCCTGGAAGGTATGATAGGCGTGATGTATTCTGGTGGCGCAAAGGATTATTCTCAATTCTACGAGCGCGGCAGCCTCATGCTTCATTTTGAGCCTTGGCGTTTGCTCACGGTTTCCGCTGGTCTTGAAGGACTCGTGTATACCCATTATTTACAGACCGACATTGCGAATGAAAAGAAATTCCTGGTCGGTTATGGTAAATCTCAAACGGTAAATGCTCTTACGCAAGAAACCTGTGGTATCGTAGGTCCCGCACTTGAAATTGGTTGGCATTTTTAGCCGACTGGCACTCCAGTCGAATATCAACTGTTCGAATAAAAGGCCCGCTTTCTGGCGGGCCTTCGCATATGGATGGTCTGTGCGAATTGGAAACAGAAAGGTGGCGGCATGGCAAATCGACAGTGGAGGCGTGAAGAATACGATCCCATCGGCGGCCATCATAAACACTCTGTTTCTGCACCCGCTCATAATACTGACCAGGATCCTCCCGCTCTTCTCATTAAGATTCGCGGCTTGGCAGATGGCGATAATCCCATCGATCTATCGTTCGATGCTGCCTTACTCGATTATCCGGAATTCTTCAATACTGCGAATTTAAAAGGAATAATTCGAAAGGAAGGGGACCGGCTGGACCTGACAGCTCAGGTGTCAGTCGATGGAAAGTTCGAATGCACGAGGTGCACGGATCAATTCGAGCGAAAGATCTCTACGGGACTTCAGCTTCATTTTGTCCCGCCTCGATTGGCGCCGAATGTTGGTGACCCCAACGTGCACACTTATGATCCGACCTCTGTATCGGCGATCGATGTTCTTGCCGATATCCGGGATGCGCTGATTCTCGCTATCCCTATGAAAAACCTTTGCAGGGAAGATTGTAAAGGACTCTGCCCCACGTGCGGAAAGAACCGAAATCGTGAAAAATGCGACTGTTCGGAGAACCAGGAAGCTTCTGGCGCATGGTCGGCACTCAAAGGGCTGAGTGAGCGTTTGCGTGCCGAAGAATTTAAGGACCCTACTCGAAATTAGCAAATTTTAGACGGTTTTAAGGAGAGAAAATGCCAAATCCAACGCACAGAAATTCCCGTACCCGACGTGACAAGCGACGGACGCATTATAAGCTCGAGAAGCCGTCGTTTGGCTCGTGCCCGAACTGTGGCTCGCCAAAGCTGCAGCACACCGCATGCGCCAGTTGCGGATTCTACAAGGGCCGTTCGATCGTACAGCCGAAAAATCAGGGCTGATCCGGATTTCGTTTTGTCGATATGCGGCGCCCCGTATGAGTTGGGCGCCGCCTTTTTTTCACGTCGAACCTCCTCTGTCTTAGCGCACCTACATTGACCGCCACAGAGCCTAATCAGCACGGAGTCGTTACCATTGCCTTAGATGCAATGGGTGGTGATTTTTCACCTCGTAACGAGGTGGAAGGTGCCCTGGAAGCTATTCGTATCGCTCCCGACCGAATTCGTGTCCTGCTTGTCGGTGTACGCGATGATATCGAGAAAGAGCTTAGACGTTTAGGCGCTGAGAATAATCCTGCTATTGAAGTGGTCGGGGCCACCCAGGTCATTAGCATGGAAGATGAGCCGGTCGCGGCATTGCGCCAGAAGCGCGATTCTTCTATTGTTAAAGGCTTCGATCTTGTTCGTGATGGTGTTGCCACCGCATTTGTAAGCGCCGGTAACACCGGGGCAGTCATGAGCGGAGCAACATTATTGCTGGGCCGTATTCCCGGTATTAGTCGCCCGACGATAGGGTCACAATTTCCGCGTGCGGAAGGTGGCTACACGCTGGTCTTCGATGTTGGTGCAACGGTCGATTCCAAAGCGATCCATCTCCGCGAGTATGCGATCATGGGCTCGATCTATTCCGAGTACTTGCTAGGAGTGAAGCATCCCTCTGTTGGCTTGCTCAGTGTTGGTGAAGAACGCTCGAAAGGTAATGAGTTGGTCTTTGAAGCAACTCCGCTTCTCGAAGCATCCGGTGTTAACTTTATTGGCAATGTCGAAGGGCGAGATGTGTTAAAATCGACTGTCGACATCATTGTCTGCGATGGGTTTGTTGGCAATGTGATCTTAAAGTTCGCCGAGAGTATGGTGCCGGCGCTCCGAGGGCGGATCGTGAAGTATTCCCAAAAAGGGCTATGGAATAAGATCAAAGCTGGTATTACGGCCTCTGTTCTTCGCGAAGCATTAAAAGATTTTGATTATCAGGAATATGGCGGCGTGCCGCTTCTCGGAGTGCGTGGTGTAACCATTATCGGTCACGGACGTTCAACGCCGAAGGCTCTGCGGAATATGATCTTAAAAGCCGACGAAATGGTGAGAAAGCAGATCGTGGAGAAGATCACAGACGCCCTTCGTCCGGAGCCTATTCTTGCATAATCGGAGAAAGACTTACTAGAGTGGAAGAAAAGATACAGACCAAGAAACGACGTGCCGCTATCACTTCGGTAGCGCATTGGGTACCCGACGAAGTGTTGGACAACAATTACTTTGCCTCGTATCTCGATACATCCGATGAATGGATCGTAACCCGAACCGGTATCAAGGAGAGACGAATTCTTCGTAACGGGGCTACCAGCGATCTCGGATACAACGCGGCTAAACTCGCGCTCGAGCGCCGGGGTATGTCACCGAATGATATTCAGCTTATCATTTGCTGTACCGTGACGCCGGATATGCCATTCCCGCCAACGGCCTGCATCATTCAGGATAAGCTCGGTGCGAAAAAATGCTGGGGCTTCGATATTAATGCGGCATGCTCCGGATTTCTGTTCGGTCTTGAGACGGCGCGCAATTTCATAGAATCGGGCAATTACGATCGCGTCCTTCTTATTGGGGCGGATAAGATGAGCTCGATCTCCAACTATCAAGACCGGAATACCTGCATTCTGTTTGGCGATGCCGGCGGTGCAGTTGTGGTTGAAGCCACGGAAGATGGAACAGGTATACTTGATTCCTATTTGCGTGTCGATGGTACCGGCAAAGAATTTTTATACATGAAGGGTGGCGGAAGCCTCAATCCTGCTACTGAAGAAACGGTGCGCAAAGGCTGGCACTACATCTATCAGGATGGTAAGACCGTGTTCAAGCGGGCGGTCGTGGATATGGCCGAATCATCCGCACTTATGATGGAGCGCAATGGCCTGAGTTCAGAAGATATTGCTTACCTTGTGCCGCATCAGGCAAACCTTCGTATTCTCGAAGCGGCCCGCGAACGTATGGGGCTGGAGAAAGACAAAGTGATGGTGAACATCGATCGTTATGGCAACACGACTGCCGCCACGATCCCGATGTGCATGAGCGAGTGGTGGGCTGCCGGCAAGGTGAAGAAAGGCGACAATCTGGTCCTTTCCAGCTTTGGTGCAGGCTATACCTGGGGGGCAATTTTATTACGCTGGGCATATTAAGACGATGTTAGCATTCGTATTTCCCGGACAGGGCTCGCAATACCCCGGCATGGCGAAGGAATTCGCCGAGGCATATCCTACAGCGCGCGCCATGATGGAAGAGGCGGACGATCTGCTTCACGTCCATCTATCGAAGATCATGTTGGAAGGGCCGGACGATGTACTGCGTCAAACGGAGTATACACAACCGGCGATCTTTCTTCATTCGATGATCGCCATCAAGCATGATGAGAATGTGAACCAACCGCAAGCAACGGCTGGACATTCGCTCGGTGAGTACACGGCGCTTACCGTAGCTGGCGCGCTCGAGTTTAAGGATGCTCTTCAGCTTGTGTATCTTCGCGGTACGTTGATGGCTGAAGCAGGAAAGCGTTCTTCCGGTACGATGGCTGCCATCATTGGTATGGAAGCCAATAAGCTTTCTGCTCTGTGTGAAGAGGTAGAAACCAAAACTGGCAGTGTCGTCCGACCGGCAAATTTCAATTCGCCGGGACAGATCGTTATTTCCGGTTCGCCGTTCGGTGTGCAGGAAGTAATGCGCCTTTCGAAGGAGAACGGTGTTCGCATGGCGAAAGAACTTTCGGTCTCCGGAGCCTTCCATTCGCCACTGATGCAATATGCTGCCGATGGCCTGCGAGAAGCGCTTCAGTCGACAGAAATTACCGAGCCGTCGATTCCGGTTTTTAGTAATGTGACGGCCGAGCCCGTTAAGGACATCGAAGATATTCGCAATCTGTTGGTCGAGCAGCTAACATCGCCGGTGCGATGGGAGCAGTCAGTAAAGAACATGTATGATATGGGCGTTCGCGAATTTGTAGAATACGGACCGGGCAAAGTATTGCAAGGCCTGATTACGCGCACTCTGACAGGAATAAAAGCGACCGGTGTGGAAAAACCTAAAACGGTCGCTGCATAGGAAGTGTAAGGAAAAAATGTCGCAAGAGCAGGGTAAGGATTCAACGGACTACTCGATCCCAGAGCACAGGATCGCGCCGATCACTATCGGTGGTTTCCGTGTGGACGAGATGATCTTCACGCACGGGTTCGTGCCATACTGCAATATCGATAAGTGTGGTGGCGGATGCTGCCACTCCGGCGTTTACGTCGATATGGCGGAACATGCGGTAATTCTCGAACACGAGAAGGAAATCGCTGCCGCGATGGATGATACCCAGGATACCGATACCGAGACTTGGTTCGATGGTGAGGTGATCGAGGACGATGATTTCCCATCTGGTAAAGCAACCGGTACGCAAGTACAAGACCGCGACGGCGGAATATCCGGATTCACCGAGGGTTGTGTCTTCCTCGATAAGCGGCATTTCTGTTCTATTCAAGTAGCCGCCGCTGATCAAGGGCTGCACCGCTGGGCTTGGAAGCCAAAGTATTGTATTCTCTTTCCGATCACGGTTGTTGATGGCATCATTACGTATGATGATTCCCATTCCGAAGACCTGAATTATTGTGGTCCGGTGGGTAATGGTAATTATGTTCACTCGGTCTTTGAAGCAATGAAAGAGGAGCTTCAATATTTTCTGGGCCAGGAGGAGTTTGATAAGTTAAGTCGGTATTACGAAGAGAACCGCTCCCGTTTCGAAGCGGAGCGGGCGAAAGCAAGCCTTGTTCAAGTGACGTTATAAATCCCAATCTTCATTCACCATGTCACAAGTAGTTGCTATTGAAAAGAAAGTCGCTATTGTAACCGGCGGCTCGCGAGGTATTGGCCGAGCGATCGTCGAAGAGCTGTTCTTTCGCGGAATTTCCGTTGCGGCCGCTTCGAACGACCCCGCGGGGGACGAAATGGCGCAGGAGCTAAATACGAAAAGCCTTACGCCGGAAAAGTTAAGTGTTAGTCACCGCATCGTCGATATTGCCGACCATGCTGCGACCCAGGCTTTCGTGGATGATATCGTAAAAGAGCATGGCCGTATTGACGTATTGGTGAACAATGCTGGCGTGACGAAGGACGGTCTGTTGCTCAGAATGTCCGAGGCCGATTGGGACTTTGTGCTCGATATTAATCTAAAGGGCACTTTTAATATGACAAAGGCCGTATTACGCACCATGATGTCCCAAAAACAGGGGAAGATAATTAACATCGCGAGTGTTGTTGGCCTGACTGGAAATGCGGGTCAGGCAAATTATGCCGCCTCGAAGGCCGGAGTGATCGGTTTTACTAAGTCGATCGCGAAAGAAGTGGCATCTCGAGGTATTAATGTCAATGCTGTTGCCCCGGGCTTTATTGAGACGGCAATGACAGGCAAATTGAACGATGCGCAGCGGGAAGCAATGCTTGTGACCATCCCGATGAAGCGGGCTGGTAAGCCGGAAGATATTGCGCGTGTCGTTGGCTTCCTTGCATCCCCAGCGTCTGATTATGTTACCGGCCAGGTCATCACGGTAGATGGCGGAATGGTAATGTAAAGGCCGCAAAAACAGGACCACAAAGTTGTAATTCGGTTTTTTATTCTTTAAGTAACCATGGCAGACCAGAACGTTGAATCGAAAGTAAAAGAAATTATTGTCAGCAAGCTCGGCGTCGAAGAGTCGCAGGTAACGCCTGCCGCTTCGTTCACAAACGATCTCGGTGCTGATTCGCTCGACACCGTCGAACTCGTAATGGAATTCGAGAAGGCTTTCAATCTTCAGATCCCGGATGAGGACGCGGAGAAGATCCAGACGGTGGGTGATGCGGTAAGTTATATCAATTCCAAAAAGTAAGCAGGGGATTGACCAGTCTTCTGCTCTAACGAGGTAGCTCTTTCATTATGCCGAACGAACCCCGTAGAATTGTAGTGACCGGAATGGGTGCGATCACCCCGCTTGGTAATGACGTCCAGACATTTTGGGACGGCCTTGCCAGTGGGCGATCGGGTGCTGCACCGATCACACGGTTTGACGCGTCGAATTACGACACGAAGTTCGCGTGTGAAGTGAAGAACTTCAACCCGCACGACTTCATCGATCGAAAGCTGTCGAATCGCATGGATCTATTCACGCAGTTCGGCGTGGCGGCCAGCGATCTGGCGATCAAAGATTCTGGCCTCAACCTCGAGCAGGAAGACCGGAATCAGATCGGTGTCATCTACGGCTCTGGCATCGGCGGAATGTGGACCTACCTCAAACAGCAAGAAACGTTATACGAGACCGGCGGTCCGCACCGTATATCGCCGTTCTTCGTACCGATGCTAATCAGCGATATTTGCGCGGGCTACATCTCGATGCGTTATGGGCTTAAAGGCCCGAACTACGCGACGACGAGTGCCTGCGCAACCGGCAATAACGCCATCATCGATGCAGTGATGCTTATCGAGCGTGGCAATGCTGATATTATCGTAGCTGGGGGTACCGAGGCTGTCGTTTCACCGATGGGCGTCGGTGGCTTTAACGCGATGAAGGCCCTTTCGACCCGTAATGATGCTCCGGAGAAGGCAAGTCGGCCGTTCGACAAAGAACGTGATGGCTTTGTGATCGGTGAAGGTGCGGCAACGCTCATCCTCGAAGAGCTGAATCACGCGAAAAATCGGGGTGCAAGAATTTATGCCGAACTAGCCGGCTTCGGTCTTTCGGCGGATGCATATCATATTACACAGCCTGCGCCTGGCGGAGAAGGGGCGGTACGCTCCATGAAGATGGCAGTAAGCTCGGCTGGTATGCTACCGTCTGATATTGATTATATCAACGTCCACGGTACCTCCACTCCGCTCGGTGATATTTCCGAGTCGGATGCGATCAAGACGGCCTTTGGCGATCATGCTCGAAAGGTAGCCATTAGCTCTACCAAGTCGATGACAGGGCATTTACTTGGCGCTGCCGGTGCCGCCGAAGCGGTAGCGACCGTACTTGCACTTGTAAACCAGCAGGCACCCCCGACGATAAACTATGAATTCCCGGATCCGGCTTGCGATCTGGATTATGTGCCGAACGTTGCTCGCAACATGAAAATTGATGCCGCAATGAGTAATGGCTTTGGCTTCGGTGGTCACAATGCAACTCTCGTATTCAAACGGTTCGAAGAATAAGCTTCTTCGCGAATTCCTCCTTTCGATCGATACTGCTTGAACGACACATTCGATTCTGACCGGTCTCATGATAAAGGCGATTCCCGTCAGCGCCGGTCCATCTTCGATCGGGTACGGACCCGAATAGATCATTATCGGGAAGTAGGACGCGCTCGGCGCGAACGGCTTGAATCCAGAGTCCGCGATCGCGAGGCCCCCCCCGCTCCACAACAGGTTTATGAGACGCTTCCCGGCACCGCGCGAGCGATCTTATCCGCAGCGGATTTTGATAAACTCGAGCGTCAGATCGGTTATACGATAAAACACCGCGCCTACTTTCTTCAAGCTCTCACACACCGTTCGTATTTACAGTTCGCGCAATATCCGACACTCCGATCGAACGAACGTCTTGAATTCCTGGGCGATTCGATCCTTAATCTTGTCATTGCGGAATATCTTTACGGAGAATTTGAGTCATTACCAGAAGGGGAGCTGACCAAGCTGCGTTCTCGCCTGGTCTCCGGTGCAGCGCTTGTTGAGCACGCTCGTGATATTGAGCTCGAACAATTCTTGTTACTCTCCACCTCGGCCGAGGCAGCATTAAAGCGCGGTTCTTCGACGCTGTTAGCGGATGCTTATGAGGCGATCATTGCCGCCATATATCTCGATGGTGGAATGAGTGCGGCCCGTGATTTTATCTATCGCCATATCATCACACATACACGCCGTGATGAGCTGATGTTGAGCGATAAGAACTATAAGTCGATGCTTCTGGAGTTCGTGCAATCGAAGAAGTTGCCATCGCCGAAATATGTGACGGTCAATGAAGAAGGCCCAAATCATGCGCGTACGTTCTCGGTGGATGTGATCGTAAGCGGTCTTCGCCACGGTTCCGGCTCTGGCCGTTCTAAGAAGGAAGCCGAGCAAAACGCAGCACGGGAAGCGTTGGAGGTCCTGGGGGTGTTACCACGCGCTGTGAGGTCCTCTCCCAGCCCGACGGAAGGTGGCTAATATATACGTGTATAGATACGTGTAATGATCGTTACGATCTCACCGGTACAAAGGAATACAAAGCGTCCTCGTGTAACGCTCACTATCCCGCCCGATAAATCGATCCTTCACCGCCTTTTCATCATCGGGTCGCTCACAACCTCAGATATAATTCTACCAAATATTTC
>JAJPIO010000015.1 GCA_021324735.1 Bacteroidota bacterium | reverse complement strand
CCGTGCGCCAGTCGGTATTGCTACCGCCTTGACTTGCATGTGTTAGGCACGCCGCCAGCGTTCGTCCTGAGCCAGGATCAAACTCTCCGTAGTACATTTTTTCACTTGGTCGCCCTATTGTAGCCGTGACCTTTAGGTCACGCTTACTGGTTGCGATCAGCTTCGTTCGACGTAAGCTAAAGCATACGTCTACAAAGCGCTGTACTATTTCAGGTTTGATACTGAAATCTCAGAACAACGTGGCATAGTTATATGCTTTTGTTGTTCCAGATTGCAAGTGTGTGAATCTCACGCTCGACTCGAAAGTCGAGTTAATTCACGGTTGCTTGCTGCTGATGAGATCCTCATAAGAGGACCGTGCACCTGATAAGGATGTCTCCCTATCGGCAAGCACCCCGACGCATCACTGCGCCGGCTCATCATGCTGACTATATACTATTCACCGGTCATGGTGAATAGCCCTTCTATTTCAATGAACACTCTGTTTTTTCCTTCTTTTCCTTCGATGATCGCTCATCGAAATCGCCGCTCGAAAGTGGCAGAAAAAATCCCTCATGCGAGGGGCGGGTATAACCACGGTCCCTCACCGGAAGTTCTCACTTCCGTTCGATTTTTAGAGATTTTTAAGATTTTTTCCTTCGCGGGTGGTTTGTCCTTCGACACCTTTCCGGCAGGCGGGTCATCGGTGATTGATGTCCCGTTTCGATTGGCGGGCCGTATAACTCAACTCCCCCATCCGAAGTTCTCCGAATTCCGAGAAAATGAAGATTTTTTGAAGATTTCTTTTTCAACGCCATTCTTCGCAACCATAGCTGCTACAGAGAATTGAGTTTTGTTTTCATAAAAGCACCATTTTCTTGAAAAGTAAGCCTGGCAATAGTGGCCTCTTTTCATCTTTCATCCTTCATCTCGGCAAGTGGTGCCCATCATCACAGGAGCAACATAATACTTTGGAATCTCCAGCGCAAGGTGCCCATCAAACATTTCTCAAAATTTCATGCACGTGGGATACGGCAGCATGACGCCATGCGTGAATCGGCTATAGCTGCGTGCATCGTACGGTCGGATTTCTCTTCATTCTCTTCGGTGCGGCCGCCATCCTCATCGGACTCGCGCTGGCAAACGAATCTGCTCTCCTGGTTCGGCAAACTTCCAGGCGACATTCGTTACTCGTCGGATAACGTGCGCGTGTTTATTCCAATCACCTCGATGCTCCTCATCTCGATCGTGGTAAGTTTGATTTGGTGGTGAGGAGATGGTTGTAAGTGGCACTAATATCTCATGAGACTATGCAATTACACGGATGTCATCTTTTCGACGGCAGGACATTCTATCCAGGGCTTAAGCGATAGCGTTTATGTTTAGCGGGAGTAATTAAGTCTGTATGCAACTGGCAACTGCCACTTTAGCTTGCGCCTTTGTTATTGGCGCAAACAAACGAAAAGGCATATTGCAAGAACTTCATTTCATTCTTACCAAAGAATTGCCATTGAAACAGACAATCCTACTATCGCTTGCGGTATCAGCACGTCTCTTGGGATTCGAGACCCCATCGGTCGTAAAAGACCGATGGGAGTCCAGTATGCCCATGTTATTTGGTTATCCCGCAAGCCATTATGCTCACGATTTTCCCACTCGCTTCCAGGGCCGCGTGCTGGATTAATGAGATCAGCCCATCCGTAATACGCAATATCGTCCCCCCATGTCCACCAGATCACATTAAATGCGATCGCTGAAGAAAGTCCACAGATCCGGTACAACAGGTAGGATAAACCCGCCTGCAATCCGATCTGAGATATCCTATACCACAACGGAGCTTGATTGTTTACGCGGACTGCATTGTAACCAACATAATCGGCGAACGAGAATACGAGCGATGTCCCCGCAACATAACCGGCACGCTCGAATAACGTTAGTTCGGGTGCGGAATATGGTGTATCCTGCGCTCGAAGCATTACTGGAAGAACAACGAGGACTATTACAACGACACTCTTCATTTAATTTAGCTTGCTCAACATCGATCTTTCTCCATCGGTACTGTATTTTGCGCTGGACACACCATACGTAACGGGCCAGTGTCTGACACTGGTTCTCGCACCTTCTACCATCACGGATTCACCGCCGGCTATAAAGATGAGATCCTTCGTGACCGAATGCGCGCAAGTTGTAGTCGTGTCCTTTAGGTCACGGCGTTCTGCTCGACGTCCCATCAACTCAGCATTAGCAATAGCGGCACACACAGGCTTCAATGTGGAGAGATAACGATAATTATGTGTTAGACTTCCATGCACCGAACGCTCGGATTATTTCTCATTATCGGCGGCGCTGTTGCCATTGCGGTAGGACTCGCACTACAAACAAATTTACTCTCGTGGTTCGGCAAACTGCCCGGCGATATTCGCTACTCGTCGGATAATGTACGCGTGTTTATACCGATCACTTCGATGATCCTTGTGTCGATCGTTCTGAGTTTGATCTTGTGGATGGTGAGAAGATGGTTGTAGCAGAAATGTAGACATTCGAATGGGCTGGCGCAAGAGCCTGCCCTGAGCTTGTCGAAGAGTGCCTATCAGGTTTTTTGAAGATTTTCGAAGACGCAAATAGAGGAGACAAGCGCTTCACCCCATCTACGCCCAGTTGCGATTGGAGGAGCAAGCACCGAGGGGCAGTGAGACTAGGTATAGCTTATTTCAAAATCACTTCTGCAAGTTGACGGACAAGAGCGTCATTAGGCACCGTCAATGCTTTCTTCATCATGTATTCTCGAATTTCATTCGAAGCAGTCTCACGATCGTAAATCTCATTCCATCGAAAAAAGCCTCTCAACGTCGGAATAGCAATGCATCTGCTTTTATCATCGGTTCTCCCACCCTTCCCTGGATTCCACATTGCCGTTACCGCATTAGCCTTCCCCTTTTTCCCCATTCCGGCAATAACCTCTGAAAATTTGCTTAGAAGGTTAATAAAATCCGTTGTTCTATAAGTCTTAATTGGAAGAATGGACAGTACGTATGCCGCAGTGAGCGTTTGAAGCGTGTTTAAACGTTTTAGCTGATTATTAAACTCCATTCCCAACTGCGAATTGACAGTCGCGACGGTATCTTGAGTCGGGCTAGAAGGCGGAAGTAGAGAACTGTGTGTCTTCGTTCTTTTGCTAAATACCTTACTATTCGCTTCATGGGTAGACAAAAGCATTTTGACCGAATCAAGAAAGTTTTGCTTTCCTTTATTCCAGACAGGAATATTGACCGAGGTTCCTAAATGCTGCCGCAATGCAGTTTCGAACTCATCAAGTTCGGCATCGTCGTTTATTAGCCGTTGCTGAAGTACGTCGACCAAGACACCCACCTCCCCCTTTTGTAACGGAGGAACAATCAGCGGTAACATTGGCTTGTTGACCATCCACGCTGCACCGAGTTCATTGAGGCACACCTCACTCTTTTTGTACGCCTGAGAAATTACGGGTATCACAACTTTGCAGGCAGTCATGTGCTTCCGAATATCATCACGCCAATTCTCACCGTGCGGTATTCCCAGACCATTTAGAGAAGTACAAAAAACATCAGAGTGAAGATTAAGACCAAGCGCAGGAAGCAAGTCGCGTCCAAATGCTTCAATTAGCATGGCATCCTCACTTGCATGATTTATAAAGACTTGGGCTAATGACTTCTCGGTGGAAGATTTTTTTTGATCAGTCAGTTGCGTGAACTGACGTCTATTCTTTATTCCTGCTGTTACGGATCCAGCCGCGCTAATGGATCCACCAGCACTTATCGATTCCCCTGCTACTATCGAGCCGCTTGATTGTTGTATTTCATCTGCCACTGATGAATAGGAAAGCCCATACTGATTTAGAATTGCTTCAATATCAGAACGCTGTTTGCGAAAATCCCTGTCGGAGTCGGGCGTATCCATTAACTCTTCTATCAATTTTTGATACTCGCCAAGAGGATTAAGACGATTATTGCATTCGAACAAATAGGCTTTTGCCTTTTCAACCTTATTGGAGAACATACCCGAAACGAATAGGTCTAATCGTTGTGCGAGGGTCTCTAATCCAGTGTGGGTGTAATAATCAGCCAGTGCTTTGGCAGTCACAGCAATGACAGGGATTGGGATTTGACTCATACAAAATAAAACTCAATTCTTTCTTCAATCATTGCCACATGATATGTTATTGGAGGGCTAGTTCGGACTCGGAAGTCGCTCATCTTTTCGGGTGAGCTGGCTGAGCGTGGGTTTGGCGGGCGGCACTTTCCGGCCGAGCGCTGCTTTTGGCTTTATACACTTGGTTATTAAGCTAAACATAATTATTTTATTTCTATGGGCTTAATGGTTCACTCTCTTGGCGAGCTTCCACTGGAAGCAAAACGAGCGTACTACGTCTATCTTCTAGACTATGGTTGGCATGAACCATTAGCAGAAGCCGTATATAAGAATTTCGACAAGATGTCTGACCTTGCGTCGCGTCGTAAGGCCGTGGTGATACGAGGAATTGTCGGGTCTCATTTTGCCGATGAGGTGTTATCTTGGCACCATGTTAACGGCCAACCTTCAGAGGAAATACATCCTGCAATTTTGATTACGACCATTCATCCACAGCATTTCAAGATGATGGACGGCGAGTTCACTCCGTCATCGGACGAACTCTTGTTAATTCCGCTGAAAAAGACATGTAAGAACTCTTTGGAGGTGGTTTCCCTGATTGAAAAATTATTCAAAGACATCGCAGACAAAAAAGGCATTCAAGATTTCGAAGTGGCTAAAGAATTGAAAAAAGGTAAAGAGGGGGCTCTCGTTGACGCTTTAATTCTTCAACCAAATTTCGGAGGATTAGGTGTAGATGTAAAACGTATTATTGGTCTCTTCAAGCGCAGGCGATAAAATCTTCTTCACGGCGACTGCAATCGGTCACGCCGACATCTCCATCATAAATCTTCTCGGCCACGAAGTCACGCATCTTTTCTCCGGTGAGCTGGATGCTGGCGAGCATAGCTTCACGTGGGTCGCAGACAAGAATGTCTGTGCTACTGGTGTGTACGAGTGCGTGGTACGGATGAAGGGTCACGTTGAGAACCTACCAATAATGTTACAACGATAAGCGGTATGTGTAGAACAGGCTTTCAGCCTGTCTGCGTGCTTTTAGCACGTCGGGCTAAAAGTCCTGCGACAGCCTCGGAAGGCTGTTCTACATTACCGCGTTGCTGCGTTGGATGCTAGCATAGCTTCATCTGGGATGCGCAAGCTAAAGCATGCGCTACAGGCGTATATAAGTGCGTGGTACGGATGAATAACCACACCGATGTGTTGTCGCTAGTGCTATCACGGTGACATTTTTAAATGTCCTTTATTCTTCAACCAACACTCAAAGGAAATCTGGTCGAGCTTCATCCTCTCAAAAAGAGGATTTTGAAGCACTATATGCTGTTGCATGCGACCCGCTGATCTGGGAGCAGCACCCAAGCTCGGACCGCTACAAAGAAGAAGTATTTCGTGAGTTCTTTCGGCAAGCGATGGAAAGCTGCGGAGCATTCCTCGTCCGCGATACAAAGAGCGGAGAGGCTATTGGTTCATCGCGCTTTGCTTATTATAATGAGGCGGAAAGTCAAATCGAAATTGGCTGGTCGTTTCTTGCTCGCTCCTATTGGGGTGGTAAATACAACGGCGAAATGAAGCGGTTGATGCTCGAGCACGCATTTCAGTTTGTTGACTCCGTTGTATTCTTTGTAGGTGTAGGGAATATTCGGTCGCAGGGCGCGATGGAAAAGATCAGTGGTGTTCAGATTAAGTCCACCAACGATGAAAATGGACGCCCACATTTTGTTTATCAGATCACTCGTTCTGCATTTGAAGAGCGGAAAAATGAGTGATCTATCGCTTTTAATCACCTCCTTTTCCTGTTTCTCGTTCAAATTATTGTAAAATAGGCAACGGGACGTTCGCTGTACAATAATAATTGGAACGCTTCGTCATGAATTTTGATATACGTCCGTCTATATTTTGCTTGTGCCGTCTATGTCGTCTCCAAAACAAAAGCTCTTTACCGGTTATCAGATATTTATTATCGCGATCCTCGCATTTCTGCAGTTCTCGGTGATACTGGATTTTATGGTGATCTCGCCGTTAGGTGTGATCCTGATGAAGACACTTTCCATTTCACCGAGCAAATTTAGCCTTGCCGTCTCGGCCTACGCCTTTAGTGCTGGAGCATCTGGTCTGCTCGCGGCTGGATTTGCTGACAAATTCGACCGCAAAAAACTGTTGATGTTCTTCTACGGCGGATTTTTGCTTGGCACCACCCTTTGTGCTATTGCGCCTACTTTCGAGTTCCTGCTCGTTGCTCGTGTCGTAACTGGCATCTTCGGCGGCGTCATCGGCTCGATCGGATTTGCTATTATCACCGATCTTTTTGCCATGCAGGTCCGAGGACGCGTTATGGGTTTTGTACAGATGTCGTTCTCAGCAAGCCAGGTGCTTGGGATTCCGATCGGTCTTATGCTCGCGAATTCTTATGGCTGGCATTCCTGCTTTTGGATGATCGCGGGCCTCGGGCTCGCTGCCGGCATTATTATGCTTATATACATGAAGCCGGTGGATGAGCATCTGAAATACAAGATCGACAGACACCCACTGCACCATCTTGTCGCCACTGTATCGAAGCCACAATATTTGTTTGGCTTTGCCACCATGTCGTTGGCCGCCGTCGGTGGTTTCATGTTGATGCCATTTGGTAGCGCTTTCGGTATACACAATATCGGTCTTACCATGGAGCAGTTACCGACGCTTTATCTTGTTACCGGTATTTTCTCGGTTGTTGCCGGGCCACTGGCTGGAAAGTTCAGCGACAAGATCGGCAAATTCAAAATGTTCACCATTGGCACGATCGCGTCGATGATCATCTTGGTAATATACACTAACATGGGCATTACTCCGTTCTGGCTTGCCTGCGTCGTTAGTATCGTGCTGTTCGTGGCTCTCACGGCACGCATGATCCCCGCATCTACGATCATGACGGCGATCCCTGCGCCCGAAGATCGCGGCTCGTTTATGAGCATCAATTCCGCGGTCATGCAAATATCTGGTGGTGTTGCATCGGTCATTGCAGGACTCATCGTTGTATCAGCACCGGACGGCAAGATCGAACACTATGATCTGCTCGGGTATGTCGTGATTGGACTCATGGTTGTTATGACCGTAATGATGTACTATATCGATCGAATGATCGCTCAGAAAGCTGAAGAAGTACCATGGCCAACCAGTGAACAACAGCCGATAAATAACGAAGGCCCGGTGCCCGATCTTGCTCCGGACGTGATCTAACGGAGGGACGTAATTTAACCGATAGTAAGAATATAAAAAGCCGAAGGTAATATCCTTCGGCTTTTTTCCAGGCCCATTTTTTATCCAGGCCCCATAATTACTTCAATTGAATATATCCGAAAGTCCCGTGATTTTCTTCATTCGGTCCCGCGGTAAAGTATAGGAGGTTCGGGTCGCCCGCGTTAGGATTAAAGGAGATGCCCCATAAGCCATCCGTCTTGATGACAGTACCATTCTTGTCACTGATCTGTCCCATAAAATTTCCATTTTGATCGAAGGCATTGATCGCGCCATCACCAAAATTGCCAATGATAATATCATTGGCGAATTTACCAAAGCCATTACCCGCCATCGCAATACCCCACGGAGAATTAAGCGTACCTTGAGAAGCCAATCGCTTTACGAATGAACCATCCGGATTGAATACATCGACGAATCCGTGGCCAGGTCCTGCTTGATCATCCTGGTTATCGGGTGCTTTATGCTCAGCGTAGGTTACATATAGCTTACCGCCAATATTCTGGATCCCAAACGGACCATAATCTGCGGGTATAGCTGGGTTAGTCGTTGGATCCATAAACATCTTTCCAGATATCGGATTGAAATTCTTATCATAGACGTCAATCTTCGATTGCTTGAAGTTCGTCACATAGATAAAATTTTGTCCTCCATCATTTGCGATCGCAATGCCTTTATAAACCGCATCCTCGGAAGCACTTTTTGCCATTTGCCGGGCACTTCCACCCGAATTCCATGCTGCGATAATTCCATCTTCTGTCGAGAATAATACTTTGGCTCCATTGAAGTCATTCGTCGTATTATAAACGGCCCCGCTGGGCGCACCACCGGCGTTAGAGTCACGCGCCGGAATGATGATCGGTGCATTCCCTTGCATTCCCATACGATCGTAGTTAACGGCCATACTACTATGGTTTGTGGCGATCCAAAAGCTGCCATCTGGATTGAGTGCAAGCCCCCAGGCATTCAACAAATTCGGATCGATCCGGGAAGCACCAAATCCAGCGGTGTCCGAGACAAGGACCGTCTCCTGATACGATGAGTTCGGTGGATCAGTACTGCTGGTACTATCGCTTTTGCAACCGGCCGCCAGTATTCCAATCGCACCAATTAATAGGGCAAAAGGACTTGATACGAGTTTTAATTTCATACACGATTCTCCTGTTTAGGTAAGGCAGAAAAGGCGCAGCAGAGCTATGCACTCTCCGCGCTACTTTAGAGAATAGACACCGGTTGACTCTTGGAATTACAAACGGCGGAATTTGCTGAAATGCCTTTTTAGAGGCTCAAGCGGGACGAGCCGCTACTTTGCACCTTTGGCCAGAAGAACCGCCGGGATAGTCGAGGCAAGGATCTTCAGGTCATTCTTGAGCGAGACCGTTTGGATATACTCGACATCATGTGGCATCATTTGAAGAACAGAGGTAGAATGCTGCCTCGCACGTACTTGCCATAACCCCGTAATACCGGGACGAAGTACAGAGCGCAATTGCCGCTCGGCTATATGATGCTGTAGCATCAACTCCACGAGGGGCCGGGGTCCAACCATACTCATATCACCTTTGAGAACGTTAAACAGTTGAGGAAGCTCATCTAAAGATGCTCGTCGTAACCAATGCCCTACTGGGGTAATGCGTGGATCGCGCTCCGGTTTATAGAGAATACCCTGCGCTGCCAAACGGCGCGCCTCCTTCTCGATTTCCTCGTTTCGCTTTGCTGAATACATCGTTCGAAATTTATAACACCTGAAAAGTCCGCCACCCCATCCCACTCGTGGCTGGACCAATATGATTGGTCCGCGACTCGTAAGCGCAATAGCAAGAGATATGACGACGATGAGTGGCAGAAATAAGATTATAAGGAAGCTTGATAATACAACATCGATCCATCGTTTTAATCCGTTGATGTAAGAAGTACCTTCAAACATGGTACTCTCGGTTGATGCTTGGGTGTGCAATATAGTTGAGTCCATGATAATCTTGCTGCTACTCATACATTGAAAGCATTAAAATTCAACTGCCACAGCGTTAGCATGTGTCGCCATTTCGGCAGCTTCTTTGCCGCTGAGCAGTGAGTGGTCCATATTAAGGTATTCCCAAGTTCCAAAGCGACCGCAGGAATAGATGCCGACTGATCGAAGCCAGGAAAGGATCTCTTTTACCGCTTCTTTATGATCGAGATTTGGAATGACGTATGCCGGATCGATCACAAAGCTGTTACTGCACAGAACTAGATCTTCCGGCTCTAAAATATTGAGTTTTATAAGTGTGGCGATCGTTCGTTCGATAAGATCTTTTCGAGAAATTGTTCGAGTATCGGATTCAGAGTATTCGACTAAAATGGAACTGGTATTGGGTGGTGCAACCGAATCTGAAAAATTGGTCGGGAAGCTGATTCGATGAAATTCTACATCACGATCCGGAAGATAGACCCAATGCATATTCGATATGTTTGGCCGGGCAACCCCAATATTGACAGTGATAACGCGATTAGAACGCAGTGCAGCCGCTCGATCCCGTATTTCGTCCGGGACGCCTTCCCCGAGAAGGCTTATGAGGCGAGGCAATGGCAACGTACTGATCAATGTTGAATACCCATAGCATTCCCCCTTTTCGAAATATGCCTGGCGATGTTTTAGATCGATCATGACACAGCGCATTCCTGTCTCAACCGGTCTTACTTGTTTTGCAAGTGCTGTTGTAAGCGCGCTCATACCACCGCTGCGAGGATACCAGAACTCTGCGTTCGGCCCGTACTGAGTTGTAGACGGTGTACGAGACCCTTCGAGCACGTCATTAAAATCTGGCACGGTCACACGATCGGCGATCCAATCGAAGCCCATGGTTCGCAGATCGGAAGCCCATACTTTTTCATTGAATGGGATCATAAAATTCCGCGCAATTCCAGGTCCGAATGTAGAAACGATCCATTCTTCGAAATTTGCCGGCGGGACTTTGTTCTTTCCTTCTATAGCTACAGCTAGTCCCTCCAAGTTATCCTTAATAACCGCGTCCGGAAGACCATACATGTGAGCTTGATAGGGATATTGAATATAGCGGCCACACGAATAGACCCATGAACTGCGGGTGTGCTTTTGAAAATTATCGTGTAAAAGATACCGAATTAGCTTTTCTGCATAGGGATCGCGTGTGTACAGAACGTGGATCGCATGATCGAAGAGAAAACCGCCGATCTTGAGGGAACCTGCCACTCCTCCATATTCATCGGTGGCTTCGAATATCCGATAAGGTTCACGCAAATGAAATGCTGCACTGAGTCCGGCGACCCCGGCACCGAGAATGAGATGAGGATTTACACGAGTCATACAATAAACGTGAAGGCATACTCCACACGTATGGGCTGGCGCACAACCCAAGGGTGTGTGATACGAGAGTGATTTTTAAGACCAGGTTATAAAAGAAATTTATGTGACCGATTTATTACAGCATTCTGCTACTTTGCTCCTTTCGCTAACAGTACAGCAGGAATCGTCGCTGCCAATATTTTAAGGTCGTTCTTGAGCGAGACTGTTTGGATATACTCGACATCATGTGGCATCATGAGATAGATCGACGTACCGTCGTCCCGTGATCGAGTCTGCCACAATCCCGTAATACCTGGACGGATAACGCCACGAATCTGCACCTCGACCGGGTACGGATTGGCCATCAGTTGTACGAGTGGTCGAGGCCCGATAAGGCTCATATCGCCTTTTAATACATTAAATAATTGAGGTAACTCATCCAGTGATGACCGGCGCAAAAATTTTCCGACCGGTGTGATACGGGGGTCTTCCTCCAATTTCAAAAGAATGCCTTGCTGCGCCAGTACGGTAGCTTGTTCAATCAGATTCTCATCGTGAATATGAGAATACATCGTTCGGAATTTATAGCATCCGAACACCTCTCCTTTCCACCCGACTCGCGGCTGGGCCAGCAGCACTTTACCGCGGCTCGTGATCGCGACAGCGATTGCAACGATCAGGAAGACGGGGAGCAACATCACGATAAGTATTAAAGATAGCGTAACATCCAGCCAGCGCTTGGCCCCATTCACGTATAAAGCACCTTCAAAGTAATGTCTTCCGGCCGGGGGTACAAACGTTGAAGCAACCGTACCTTCTGCGTTCAATTGATATTCTTCGTTTCGTAAGAGACTATTTTTATCCACGTTCAACACTTGCAGGTCTTTTGGCAACTCGCAGTACTGAACATCAGGAAGAACCGCGATGTCGCCATTGGTAACAGGAAAAAAAGGTCACAAATAAGTACCTAACGTTCAGCTGAAGGCATTTATATTGCTTTTGGACAAAGGAATGCAAACACTTCTCACCATTGCCACCATCCTAAACGCTCTCATAGCCGGAGCGGCACTGGATAAAGCGGTCATTGGGCTTCCCGCCCGAAGAAAGATCGGTGTGCACGCCTTCGCCAATTACTTCCGAGCAACGGATCTTGGACCGGGACGATTTTGGTACCCCGTTTTTGGACTTGGAGGTCCACTCCTAACAATTGCCAGCACAATGATGGCTTTCGTACGAGGAGTCGCCTCCCTCCTCTTGCTTGCAGCAGCCTTTTTCGCACTCCTTCATATTATTGCTACTGCGAATGCAGCGCCCAACGGACTAAAACTAAAAAACAGTTCTCTTTCGGAAGAAAGTATCTATTCCATTTTAAAGCGTTTCTCGGCATGGAATGCCGTTCGAGCTATTGCGCTTTTAGGGACCTTCTTGTGTTCGCTCTTTGCCCTTATAGGCAGTGATTAGAATAACGTAAAAATTTCTTCTCCTCTCAAAATTCTCAGATAAATCTTACGCATCTTGATGCCTTAATCTAAGGCATTTTAGGCAATTGTCTTGCATGGCCATATAATTGTACGACCGGGGCTATTCACCGATTTCTCTTGACCTATGGCACTCAACGACGATCAGCTTAAAGAGTTTTTTAAAGCTTCACCCAAAGAACCGAAGCTGTTACGGATTCCATCAATAAAATATCTTATGATCGACGGTACCGGCGATCCGAATAATTCTCCTGAATTCCAGGCTGCCGTTCAGGCGCTGTATTCTCTCGCCTATGGCATCAAATTCGGACGTAAGAAACGAGGAGAACCCTCGGATTATAAGATCACCCCGCTTGAAGGGCAATGGTGGGCCGACGATATGAACGCGTTTATGCCGAATGGCGATCGATCAGCCTGGAAATGGACACTGATGATCGCACAACCAAGCTTCATAACGCAACGAGACCTTAACTTGGCAGTAGAACAGGCCCTCGATAAAGGGGTCGAAGCTCCTATTGAATCCGTACGCCTTGCACCCCTGAAGGAAGGCGCAGCAGTACAGATCATGCATGTGGGCCCTTATGCTACGGAGGGAACGACGATCGAGAAGTTACATCACTTTGCGACCGATCATGGATATGAACTGACTGGCAAACACCATGAGATCTATATGGGAGATCCGCGCCGAACCAAACCAGCGAATCTAAAGACCATTCTCCGACAGCCGGTCCTCTTGAGAAAGAAAGCTGCTCAGAAAGCTTAGCAGACCTGAGCGGCCGCCTGCTTGATCGTGAAGGCAAGCAAGAGAACAGAACTCAGCACGCTGTAACGCGGGTGCTTCGGATCGAGATGCATCTCCATCGTAAGAACACGAACGAGGCGGTCGATCGAGCGCTCGCGTCCCGTAAGTAACGTTCGTGTTTGCGTCTCCCATGATTCGGGGATCGAATTACCAAGGCTGTATAGCAGCTCTTCCAATTCCTCTATCTGACGTTGCCGGGCCACTGTACGATCGTTAAGCACGTTACTCGCCGCTCGATTGACCGCCTCTCCATAACTATAATAAGCCTGTTGCATAATATACTTGCGATTCCTGTTTTTAAGGACACATAGGGTCCTGCAATAAAGACAACACGGGCCGCACCTTTTTTTCGGTTACCGGTATATTATCTTTGGATTGATTCTTCAACACGCGTGTTGATTTGCCAAAATCAGCAGAATTAGCCTTATGACGGAGATCACCTTTCATAAAAAGAGTTTTCTGGCGACCATCGAAGCGTTTAAAACGCAGTTTAACGTGGTCGATACGACCCTGCAATTAGAGACCGAGGCGAATGGCGAGCGTTTTAGCTTGCTCGCCAAGCGCAGTACCGGGCAGAATGTGCAGGCTTTTGGTCCGTGTGAGGTAAAAGGTGAGCCGGTATCTATTCAATGTGATATGCTCGACCTGGAACAGGCGATCGTTTCGGCCCATGAACGTCTCAATGAAGAAAAGATAACACTTCTCGTCGGCGATGGCCTATGGGTCAAAGATCCCGCTACAGATGTTTCTGAAGCAGATTAAGACATAGAAGCAGATTAGGGCATTAATAGTGACTGGTTCGCTTTGAACGAAGTGATTTTTGAGGGCGTTAATCGCGACAGCATGTATCAACCGGAGCCTCTTCCATCGCCTGCTCAGCCTCCCGTTCGTTATGTGCTACGCTCCTCACGTTCTATGAAGATCAAAAAGACTTCCGTTCAACTATGGTGGTTCGCCACAGTGCTTACCGTTGTATCGGGTTGCGCATGGTGGCACAATGTATCCACGTATTTCAATACCATCTATCTTGCCCGCACGCATCTGGAAGCGTATGAGTATTCGCAGAAGGCGATAACGCCGCCCAATTCCAATGGAGCGATCGCGGTGCTAAACCATCGCTGGTTAGATGAAGAATACAAGATGCGGCAGATAGCTCTGCGCGATGGCCGCGTACTTCCTATTACTCCCTCCTTTTCCCAATCGCTTGCGGCAACGAAGGAGGTTAACAACGTTCATCTTGATTCTGCTATTATTCTCGGCTCGAAAGTACTGGCCGATAAAAAAGGCAACAAGTTTATTGAGGATGCTCTCTATATTGTCGGTAAAGCCCAGTTTTACAAGAATGACTTTAATGGAGCAGAGCGAAAGTTCTTAGAACTTCTATATAAATTTCCCGAGACCCATTACGCTGCGGAGATCGAAGTATTTCTTGCACGAGCGACGCTTGTGAACAAACATTTCGATACCGCCGCAATGGTGCTTAATCGTGGAATGACAATGACCGCAGAGTCAAACGATAAAGCCGCTCTTTCAGCGGCACACCGCGCCTTTGCTGAACTTATTTATGCGAAAAATCCAGATTCGCTTTCCGGTATTGCCGAAGAACTTCATAAAGCAGAGGATGGACTAAGCGGAGAAGAACTCGGCCGACTGGCCTACGAAGAAGGAGCTGTCGATTTCCTTGCCGGCAATTGGACTTCGGCGAAGCAAGCATTTGAAGTTTCCTATAATAATGCGAAAGACGATTGGCTGATCGGTGAGGCGCATATTGCTCATGCCCTGGCACTACGCGAACAAGACCAGTTCGATGATGCTCGTGCAGAATTGAAATCCGTCGTTAGTAAAGCGAAATACGGCCCCTCTCAACCGGCGGCACGCTATGAATTAGCTTATACGGACGAGCTTGCGGCTCGTCATGCCGTACATGCTGATCTGCGTTCTCCAGAATTTCGCTCGACCTATCACGGCCCTCTCAGAGCCGAATATTATGTGCTCGATACCATGTACAAAAATTCGAGTGCAGTCATAACATCGCGGTCAAAATTTCGGCAAGCAGAAATGTACCGCGAGATGGGACTCTACGATTCGGCAGCACGAATGGCCGCAAGCCTCATTGGTACCAAGGACTTCGGTTCTTCCGCGATGAATGAGTATGTATCGCAGCAGGCAAATTCACTCGCCAGCTTTGCAAAGTGGCGCGCCGAATTGGACAAGATCGATTCTACCGAGCATAAACTTTCTGAACAACCGGTAAGAACGAAGGCGGGAGGTCAAGTCCGCAATGAATCGGCCGAGATCCACTTGCAGGCGATGCAAGAAATATTAGGCAACCGTTGGCAACCACAACAACCGGTACAAATAACGAAAGAAGATTCTATTCGTATTGCTCAGCTCGAAACACGTTTGCGATCGGCGCGCAATGTGTCGATCCCCGGTGCAGATACTTCCCGCTTTATGGATAGCCTTAACCTCCGCAAAGCGATGGCCCATTATCAGCTCGGGCGTGCCTATGAGACCTTTGGAGAAGTTTCGGAAGCACGGAATGAATACCGCACTGCTGCTAACTTGGATCTTGGGACGATCGATACGGCCAAGACTGCCCTGCGCGCACAAACCATCTACGCCTGGCTAAATCTCGAACAGCATGAGAATAACCGCCCAATGCGCGATTCGCTGCTCCATGAACTCATGACTCATTATGGACAGACCATTTACGCAGAACAAGCTCGAGCGTTATTCATGGTGACTGACCAGAATTCTCCGGGAGAAGTTGCTTATCGCGATGCGTACGGTCTATTGCGAGCCTACGGTTTAGATAAAGCAAAGCTGCCACTCTTGCAAGTAGCGGAAAGTTACAGCCAGGAAGATGTTGCTCCTCGGGCGCTTTACGCCGTCGGCGAAAGCTATGAAGAACTATCGAAGTATGATAGTGCTGTGGCGTATTATCGTCGGGTACAAAAGGAATATCCATACTCCTCGTATGCACTGGCACTGCGTCCGCGATTAGCTGATGCAACACCGCCAGGGTTGCCGCATGCTTCACCGCCACCGATCGATCCGACCACGATACCACCTGGTGTTGTACCATCAACACCACAGAATATTCAGCCGGGCGCAAGCCCCCAAGCTGTTCCACAGCAACCGGGACGTCCGCCCGTGCGCGGGCATTTCCAACCGGGCAACATGCCACCACCACAGCCACCCGTTAAGCCGGGAGATCCCCCTTCACACGTTCGTTAATGACATCATCTTCTGTACCTTCTGTAGTAACGCAGCGCCGCATACTCGCACCGGGCCTGGTTACACTCCGATTTCGGAATCCAAATGTTGCTCATAATACAATAGCAGGACAATTCGTGAACATCCTGCCAAAAGCAGGATTTTCCGACCCGATGCTGCGGCGACCATTTTCCGTTTATTGGACCCAAGGCGATGAGGCAGAGATCATCATCCAGGAGCACGGGCGTGGCACCGGTATTCTCGCGAATACACGAGAAGGCGAAATACTGGATGTTTTGGGGCCATTAGGCCGCCCGTGGATGTTCGACTCCGCCGACTATATGACCGCCGTGCTGCTGATTGGCGGCGTCGGGGTAGCCTCCATGCCATTGCTCACGCGAAAATTCGAACTCGATGAAGTACCGCTTCACACCTTTTACGGCGCGCGGACTAGCAGCCTTATTGCACGAGATCATTTAGCAAATGTGCACATTGCGACCGATGATGGTTCAGAGGGCTTTCACGGTTCGAACGTAATGTTACTGCGCTCGTATCTTGAATCGGGTAAATTGGAATCACCGAAAATATTCGCGTGCGGTCCAACGGGCATGATGCGCGCGGCTCAATCGCTCGCTGCGGAATTCAGCATTCCTTGTGAAGTAAGTTTAGAAACAGAAATGGCGTGCGGAATAGGAATTTGTCAAGGGTGTCCGGTTAGAACTGAAGAATCGGTTTTTGCAGTGACCGGCAGGCGCTATCGACTTGCCTGCACCGATGGTCCATCTTTCAAAGCGGAGGAGATCGTACTGTGAATACGACTCTGAATACAAATGGCGAGGTAAAGCCAAACCTGCACGTAAAGCTTGGCAACGTCGAGTTTAAAAATCCGGTGCTTGTCGCGAGCGGCACGTTTGGTTATGGTGCGGAAGCAAAGCAGTTCTGCGATATTGAGGGGCTTGGCGGCGTCGTTACTAAATCGGTAAGTTGGAAGCCAAGGATGGGTAACTCGCCGCGACGCATTGTCGAGACGGCCAGCGGCATGCTCAACTCGATCGGGCTTGCGAATGTCGGCGTCGATACGTTTGTGAAGGAGAAACTTCCCTACCTCGCCAAATTCGATACAAAGATCATCGCGAATATAGCGGCTTCCTCGATGGAAGAATACCGCGATGTGTTGGAAAAGATCGAGGCGAATGCTGTACCTAATCTTGCAGGATACGAGATCAATATCAGTTGTCCGAATGTAAAAGATGGCGGTCTCTCCTTCGGCACGAATGTCGAGCGTACGGAAGAACTTACGACCCTCCTCCGCGCTTCAACGGACCGCCTTCTAATAATTAAGCTCACCCCCAACGTAACGAGCGTTGCTCCATTCGCGCAGGCCTGCGAGCGCGCCGGAGCCGATGCGATCAGCCTGATCAATACATTGGTCGGTATGTCGATCGATATCTATACGCACGAGCCCCGATTAAACACCGTTACAGGCGGTCTTTCGGGTCCGGCTATAAAGCCGATCGCATTAGCGCAGGTCTATCAGGCGCGGAAAGCATGTTCGCTTCCGATCATAGGTATCGGCGGCATTGTCAGCGCCGAAGATGCGATCGAGTTTTTTATTGCGGGGGCAACAATGGTACAGGTCGGCACCGCAAATTTTGTCTATCCCGATGCCGGGGTCAGAGTGGCGGCGGGATTGGAGAAATACCTCCAGCAGCAAAAGATCGCCGAAGTAACAGAACTGGTAAATACGCTTCGCGTAAAAGCCGAGTTAAAAGCGGCCGGTTGGTAGACAAAAGGCAGATACTAAGTGCTACAAGAGTCTGGGCAAGTAATTTGTTAACTAAACGACTATGCCGGAAGCTCTCACCAAAAGCAAATTTCAATGGCTGGGCATTGGCTTCTTGATAGCCGTTGCCCTTATCGTACTCGTGGTCGTTATCGATCGTTTCAATGCCAGCCAATATCAACTGGCAACCACACACAGCACTGTCCCCTCCACCCCGATCCTTACAACCAAGGGCATCACCGATATTGAACTGCCGAAAGAACTGACCATCTTTGGCGAACCAATGCCGCTCGACAACTGGGACATCCGCGAACGATTCGAGCGCGAATTTTACTACAACTGGAACAACGCCAGCCAGATCGTGATCTGGTGGCAGCGTTCGGGACGATATTTCGCCGGTATCGAAAAAATGCTTCGCGATGCCGGACTTCCAACCGATCTTGAATATCTTGCTATTGCAGAAAGTGGTTTAGCAAACGTTAAATCACCGGCCAACGCGAATGGCTTTTGGCAATTTATTCCACAGACCGCCCAGCGATTTGGACTGCGTGTAGATGATCTTATTGATGAGCGACTCGATCCTGTAAAATCTACACGAGCGGCAGTTGCCTATCTTAAGTATATGCGTTCGCTCCTTCCCTCCTGGACGTTGGTTGCGGCTGGATATAATATGGGAGAAGATAATGTCGCCCAGGCCCTTCAATGGCAGCATGCAGGATCGTATTGGGATCTCTTTGTCAATGATGAGACCATGCGTTATGTCTTTCGAATTGCGGCGATCAAAGAACTGATCACTCACGCCGACCGCTACGGCCTCAATCTTTCGAAACTTACACCCTATCGAATGCCGCAAGTTCGATATGTTGCCGTTCGAGGTCCCATTGCCTCCATCGCCGATTGGGCTTATTCCCAGGGATATTTATATAAAGATATAAAAGTGTTGAATCCCTGGCTGATTGGCCGAAGTATTCCCTCCGGAACCTATAATATCGCCGTTCCCTCGACGGATGAGGATCGTGCAGCACCGAAATAGCTCAGCTTTGGCATAGGATTCGTGGATGCTTTTCCCCAGCATCCCTTTTGTATTCACCTAATAAATTCTGGTATGAGTTATCCCCAAATTCCCTTATCGCACTATCTTGTTGTCGCTCTTTTGCTTGTTGCAGCGGGTTGCTCCAGCAGTACCTCCACTTCGACCAATAACGGGCAAACTACGGTAACCATGCAATCGCAACTGACAACATCCGATGTTAGCCGTATGGCGACCGTGAAAGGAGCCACACCATCAGGCGTCCTATTCGATTCGCTCGTCGTAACGCAAGCACTGGTTTTTGTCAAAGATGTCAAGCTACATTCCGATGTAGACGACACCACCAAGGACGATCATGATGCAACGGTCAAAACAGGCCCGTTCGTTATCGTCTTCGATTCATCTGGTACGCACGTCGTTACCACGGCAACAATCCCTTCCGGTACTTATGATCGTGTGAAGTTCGAGATTCACAAGCCGGATAAAAATAATACTGACGATGCTGCGGTGCTTGCCTCTTATCCACAACTTCAAGTAGGCAATCAGACCTATTCGGTCTACATTTATGGCTATACGGTAAGAGCTGGACTTCGCACCGCTTTTATGGTCCATTCGAGTGCATCGCGTAATGGTATGTTCCGATTCCAGGATCACGATTTTACCGATCGAGATAACGTGCAGTTTGTATCCAACGGGTCAATGACGCTCAACTTTCAGTTAGATCCTCGGGTCATCTTTCATCTCTTAGGAGGTATCACTGGAACGGTGTTCGATCCGAACGACGCTACACATCAGAATGATATCGATAATCATGTTCTGGTAGCGATTCGCATACTTGCTTATTGAGCGTGATAAAGCTTTATAGAGAAGCAGTTTACAAAGCGAGGTCTTAGTACCTCGCTTTGTGTTTTAATACCGCGTCTCTAATATTATCGCCCCTCCAAAACTCGGCTGAAGCTTACTAAAATTTGCAAACGCAATGGCTCCAATACCCGCGTAACGAAACGGCTCATAGATCGCCTGCGCCTGGATCGGAAGACCGAGAGCTATCTCTGTTGTATTGGGCTGCAGCAACACAAGGCTCGAATCGGGTACTATCGCTCCTCTTCGGAACCGGTGCCACACGGTGGAATAAGCCGCCAAGCTCAGTCCCGCTCCAAAGGAAGCATGGAAATGCTGTGATGGAAGTTCGTAGTGTGTGAGAAGGTCGTCGTAAGCAATACTGTATAGAGCATCGAACTCTGAATACGACCGGCGCGGAAATCCGAATCCGGTACTACTGCTAGAAATAAAACCTGCACCAAGGACACTACTGCTGGTTTGATATTCCGCCAGACCTATAAACGACCTTGGGGTAAGCGCGCCTACCCCAGCATTTCCACCAAAGCCAAAAAGTAGTCTATAGCGTGCTTCGAAGAGCTGAATATATCTCGGTACCCCAACTTCAGTTGGTGCAGCCTGCTCCAACAGTGGAAGTGATTGTCCGTAAAGGGATAGTGGCAATAACGCAACTAGAAAAAAGACTCGAAGGATCGGCATGTTAACAATGGAACACCAAAGGACATACTAACATAACGCCAACATAGCTGCAAAAAGAAAGCCCGCTCCGTTTCCGAAAGCAGGCCTTAAAGGGTAGGACCGTGTTTACCCCGAATATGATGTACCGATTAGATTCGGGGTATACCCATAAGGTTTAACTGGCCGCAGCAGAAGTTGCAAGATTTCCGGCTTGCACCCCTTCCCGGGCGATAATTAGCTCCAAAATCGCTAAAACGAGCGCCGCCCAAAGAAACGACTGCCACAGTTCTACGCCGTAACGAGATTGCTCTACCGTTTTGGCAAGTTCACGGTCATTATTCGCAAGCGAAATGATCGATGGTTTCGGGCCGCTCATCCGTGCAGATAAATATTTTTTCATTTCCGCGCTTGAGGCAGCCCGAAGATCTGATTCATCGCTTTGAATATTAACGGCGAAGGCAGTTAACGGTTCTTGAGCCTCGGCGTCTTTGTAAACCCAATAATTTCCGGCAACCTTAGCCTCGTCAACATGTAAATGGGGTTTATCATCCGCCCCTGCGACGATCTGTGCCCTCGAACTGCTGCCATCGGGCGCTTTTACCAGCACGGTCGATCCTGGCTGCTCTCCCACCGATTCAGGCAAAGGAATGTCGAGAGGCTCTGTCGTAACATAATGAGCATTGAGGCTTTCATCACTCGTCGTACGAACCGAACTGGTGTAAGCAGCGGCGCGACGAATAAGCGGCAAAAAGATACTTTTACGTGGAAGATCGCTGTACGCCATTGTGGGAGGAACGGCAAAGAGCAATGCATCGCCCTTTCCTATTTTCGTCTCGACCAAAAATGGAGAGCCATTCGAGAGCTTGATCAACGGAATTCCAACACCGCTTGCAAGATCGTACGACTCGAATATTTTCGGCGATTGAATGCCTCGAAGACTACCGTTCGAGGGAGTCTGCTCGAACATTCCAGAAAAGAAAGGATGGGAAAATTCTAACTGTGCAAAACTGAGGTAGTGAGTCGTTTCATTAGGCGCTCCCTGCTTCTGCGCGATCCATGGCAGCCCCAGGCTTCCCAGTTCACGATTTGTCGCTGTGATGTCCAGCCCTGGCATAAGGAAGATAGATGCACCATGTCCGCCCGAGAGATATTCTTTAAGACCGGATAGATCACTAGGGTCGAGCGTATGGGGTCCAAGGCCAAGCACCACCGCATCGTAATGTGACGCCAGTGCCGGCAAACTTCGGAGCTCATCGGCCGGTTTTATTTCAATGATAAATGGTAGTGCACCTTGTGTTTGGGTAAGCGTCTGCTCGAGTGCAAGTGTAAGAAATGTTGCATCGGCGGGGTTCTCCATAAAGATGCCGATACGCCGTGAAAGAGGTATTGTGATTACGGTATAGCGATCGTTATCGAATGGCAGTGCATCTTGCTCAAGCTGGGCATGTATACCGATCACACCCGAACCACGAGCCGGACCGTCGATCACAATATGCTGCGATTCCATTCCTGCGATCGCAGGGATCGTCTTTTGCGCTACACGTTCATCGTTATAGAAGAGTGAGATGATCGCGTTTTGCGCGGATTCATTTGTCGTATTCCGTACCCAAGCCTCGAACTGAACTGGACGCCCCGGTTCAAAGATCGTGGTCACCGGTCGCAAAGAGTCAAGCGCGAGGTTCCTACCGGTCAGCTTCTCACCATGTCCCACGGCCATTGTAAATACCTTGGTCGCAGGATCAAAGAGCTTACTGACATGATTAGAATCGGTTGCATTAACGGCTCTTCCTTCTTCACTTTCACTAAGGTTACGAGCCTGATTATCCGATAAAATATAGACTTCCTTATTGACATTTTGCGATGATGCCAGTACGCTGGAAGCCATCCTCAACCCATCGGCTAAGGTTGCGGGACGATCGACGATACGAACATCGTTTATCGCGGCAAGCACTTCCCCTTTTTTATGCATCGGGCTAAAGGTTGCTCCGCGCCCAATAGAGGCAATCGGGATAACCGTGGCATCATCGCCATCCGTGAGTAGTGAAGCAATAGATGCAGCCCCGTCTTTCGATTGTTTAAGTAATTCCCCGGATTCATCCGATCGGGACATGCTCGCCGAGTTATCGATAAGGAATACCATGGAAGTATTCGCATGGGAGGAGCCAAAAAAACTGCCAAGATATCCTTTAAGAGCAGGCCGCGCAAACGCCAGGACCAGACACGCGATCAGCAGTGTGCGAATGATAAGGAGAAGGATCTGCCGCAATTTCACCGCTCGCATCGAGGTCTTTTCTAGCTTCTGTAGAAAGCGGAGCGAGCTGAACTCTACTCGGCGCGATCTGCGACGAGCGAACAAATGGAATAGTACCGGCAAACTGGCCGCCGCTAAACCAAATAAGAAAAAAGGATTGAGAAACGTCATCGAGCCTTAATGGCTAACCAGCAATGGAATCGTCTCAGACGTTCCATCTAGCGCCATGAACTTGAGGTAATATGCTCCATTGGGAAGTGTTACGGTCGAGATAGAAGCCTCAACATTCGCACTCGCAGGAGCAAATAGTATTTCTCTTCCCAATGGATCCGTCAAGCTATACCGGCCAGCTTTATTGGACAGTATGTGAAATTGCTCTGTCGACGGATTCGGGAAAACCGAAATCTTTAATTCCGCGATATTCTGCGATCTATTCACTCCTGACCTTGGAGGCAGTTTCAGCGTATCCCACCGTGACGGAGGCTCGGTCGTCCCTTTATTATTGCTATCGACCACGTTTACTTGGTAAAAGAACCGTGAACCAACCGTAGTGATCGGCATGGTAAGGGAATAGATGAGCGAATCAGCCTCGAGATGAAAGAGAGCAGTATGAGGATTAAGATCGCTATCACCAAAATATCGGAGTTCGACTGTCTTTACACCACGCTTTGCCGCTGCACCCACACAAAGATGGACCTCAGAGTCGACGGATGCATGCATAATATGAACGATCGTCCCCAATTCGAGTGCTGCCGCATACGCATTGATCTTTCCCCAACCATACGCAGTATCCGGATGATTGGCATTTGCACCGGTTATCATCATTGCTCGCCGAATCTGTTGAGCGGTCGCTAATGGATGTGCTTGTTTAATAAGGCAACAAGCGCCAGCAGTAAGAGGCGTCGCGAAACTTGTACCATTAGCCTGAGCGAAACCACCATCACGCGTTTGCGTCCACACCGAAACACCAGGCGCGCAAACATCCGGCTTTATTCGCCCATCGCTGGTCGGTCCTCGTGAAGAAAAATCGGCGATCGTATCATCAACATTAAGCGCCCCGACAGCTAAAATGCTATCCGCATCTGCCGGCGATTCAATATAGGGTACCGACGATCGGCCGCTATTTCCGGCGGCAGTGACGACGAGCACGCCCAGTTTCGTAGCGCGCTCCACTGCTTGTGCTACGATCGTGGTATGGCCATTCATGTCGCGATAGGTGTAGCTCGTATCCGGGGCATCAAAAGCGAAATATCCGAGCGAGCTCGATGTAATATCGACACCTTTTGCTTCCATATCCTCAAGGGCGGCAGCATAGTTGTCTTCTTCGATATGATGCTCCGTTGGGACCCATTCTGTTTTGGCGAGCATAAATGTCGCACCCAAAGCAGGCCCTATAAGGGTATCGGGAAGATAAGCGGCCACACAGGAGAGCGTTTCCGTGCCATGGCCATCTTGGTCGGTCGAATCCTGGCCCGGCTGGTTCTCGGTCACACTATCGTGAAAGATATAATCGTACTCGCTGAGCACCTTGAGATGCTGGAACGCTGTATTTTCCCGCCACCGAAATCCACAATCGAGAAAGCCAAGCCGGACGCCACTGCCGTCAAATCCCATCGCGTGGAGCGGCCAAACATTGATGCGGTCGAGTTGAAATTGGGCTAAGCCGTAATGATAAATGATCGAGTCATATCCGCATACACTATCCGACACCGAAGAATTACGTTTAGCTGGAAGCGCAAACGGCGTACACTGTATTGGCTGAGTAGAAAGCTGCACTCCCGAACCAACTGGAACGATCGCTTTTACAAAAGATAACGAAGCGACCAGCTTACATTGGGCCTTGGTAAGAGAGGCACTTACTGCATTAGCCCACTTCGATCGCACCTCACCAATAATACCCAGCGTTCGAAGCGAATCAAGGTAACGAGTGAAAACCGGCGCGTCTTTTAGCGATATACAATCGAGCTCTGGCTTACCCTGCGCGTGGGAGCGACGCTCAAGGCATTGCTGTGATAGCGAGGCACGGGCCGATTCGAACTCAGTGCTTCCTGGAATGAAGCATTCTGGGGGAGTGCCCTTATCGCGAAATTCGATCCAATATCTGGACTGCGCAACCGCTATACCAGAAACGCCAACCGATGAGATGACAACAATTGTAAGCGCGAACAGGCACGCGATAATGCGCTTCATTCCAAACTTATTCTTTTACAAGCCGAGCAACGATATCAACGCTGGATAGGCCTTCTGCTTCGGCATTGAAATTCGTGATAATACGATGGCGAAGAACAGGTAAGGCGATCGCTTTAATATCGTCGATAGATGGGGTGTAACGGCCCTGTAAGATCGCACGAACCTTAGCACCCAATACCAAGTATTGGGAAGCTCGTGGTCCTGCGCCGTAACTCACATATTTAGTGACATAATCAGGAGTGCCTTCCCGCTTCGGACGCGTCTTCCCCACCAGCCTGACGGCGTAGGAGATCACGTTATCGGCCACCGGTACTGTGCGGACGAGATCCTGAAAATCACAGATCTCTTTTGCATCCATTACTTTCTGAAGCTTCGCCGCATATTCACTGGTCGTCGAACGGACGATATTGATCTCTTCCTGCTCCGTGGGATAATCGAGCCACAAATTGAACATGAAGCGATCGAGCTGGGCCTCAGGGAGCGGATAGGTACCTTCCTGTTCGATCGGATTCTGCGTAGCAAGCACGAAGAACGGCTCGGCAAGCGTATAGGTCATATTGGCTGCCGTAACTCGATGCTCCTGCATTGCTTCAAGCAGCGCCGCCTGCGTTTTAGGTGGTGTGCGGTTAATTTCGTCCGCCAAAATAATATTAGCGAACACGGGACCTCGAATGAATCGAAATTCTTTACCGCCGGTCGAGACGTTTTGCTCGAGGATCTCCGTACCGGTAATGTCCGTCGGCATGAGGTCCGGCGTAAATTGAATGCGACTGAATGAGAGATGGAGTACATCGCTCAGCGTGCGAATAAGAAGCGTTTTTGCAAGCCCCGGTACCCCGACGAGCAAACAGTGACCGCGAGCAAGCAACGCGATCATGAGTTGGTCGATGATCGCTTCCTGTCCAACGATCACCTTACCCACTTCCTGTTTCAGCGCCTGAAATTTTCGAACGAGTTCGGAAGCCGCTTCGAGTTCGCGACCATTCGTACCGACCTGAGAACGTGGAGCAGCTTCCCCTACCAAATTTGCCATTCGTGACTAAGCCGACAATAATGAATTATATAGAAACCGGCGTATCGATAAGCGTTCCCTCGTCATCGAATACGCGCATTTCGCCGAATTCGCCCATGCCTGCTTCCAACGCAGGGACATCCCCGCTTGCAACGATCGTAAGATCGGCAGGATGCAAATACTCATGAGCGACCGTGTAGAGACCGACGGACGTTAGTGCCGAAAGTTTCTCACGGTATGTGTCCCAATAATCCAATTCCAGACCATAAAGGACGAGCATAGCCACGCGCGCGGCAACCTGTTGAGGTGTCTCGATCTGAAGCGGGAAACTGCCGATCATGTAGTTCTTCGCCATCGCCAACTCTTCTTCACTGACGGGCTCTACCGAAAAGCGCGTTATCTCGCTAATGATCTCTTCGATAGCTCGTGTGGTCACTTCCGTACGCACCTCGGTCGAAACGAGAAACGGCCCAGCAGATAAGCGCGTATCGAAATAACTGCGAGCTCCGTACGTATAGCCGTGCTTCTCGCGTAAATTCATATTGATGCGAGAATTGAAATAGCCGCCCAGCATCATATTGATCGCTGAAAGTGGAATAAAGTCCGGTGTATTTCGAGGAATACCGACATGTCCGACTCGGAGAGCCGATTGCACAGCGCCCTCACGATTGATCAACCCCACTTGCCTTCCGCCTCGAATTGCAACATTGCTGAGCGATGCCAATTCCAGCGTTCGCTCCGGCCAGCCGAGCAACGCATTATCCAATGCCTTGACTAGTTCATCCGGGTAAATATCTCCCGCAGCAACGAGGAAAGAGTTACGAGGCGTAAGATGATGTTGCGCGAAGTGGATAACATCCTCACGGGTCATGGCCAGCACCGAGCGCTCGGTACCCAACGGTTGCTGGGAGTATGGATGACCTTCAAATACAAGCTTCGCGAATACGAGGTCCGCAAGGAATCCGGCATCTGCTTTGGCTTGACGAAGTCCGGCAAGCCGTTGAATGCGAACACGCTCCAGTTCTTCCTCAGGATAGGTCGCGTTCAGCAAAATATCACTTAAAAGATCGATCGCGACATCCAGATACTTAGTGAGCACCGTAACATTCACGGTAAGCGCATCCCAGGATGCCGCCGCCGACAGTGAACCGCCGACGAAGTCAATGGTTTCCGCGATCGCCGTTGCAGAGCGATTCGTCGTGCCTTTGGTCATTAGGTCCGCCGCAATGGAAGCAAGCCCCTCTCGATGACGAGGATCGGATTCGGAACCGCTCCTCACGTAAAGCGACAACGATACGATCGGCTGTTCGTGATTCTGCACCGTCCAAACATCGAGACCGTTGGTCAGCGTAGAGCGCTCGAATTTTGGAAACGATATTTTCGGAAACGGTCCCGGTTGAGGCGCTTTCGATCGGTCCAGTGGCGTTGCGTGTGTGTTCATATCCGTTGAGTTAAACTTCTTCGTTCTGGTGAGTGGTGCTCGTTAAATAAACGATCGTACACCGATTTTGTCTTCGCAGATACCGCTTGGCCACCGTGCGAATATCTTCTGTCGTAATAGCCGCGTACTCGTTCAAAATGGTATTCACCCGAGCCGGATTATCATAAAAAAGTGCGGCATGTGCAAGTTGGTCGGCTTTTCCCTGCACCGTCACTCGTCCGGCAATAGTACGCGCTTCCATTCTATTCTTTGCTTTTTGCAATTCCTGCTCGGTCACCCCTTTTTCAGCGACCGTGTCGATCACTTCCTCGATCGCTCTTTCCATTTCTTCCACTGTGCCGCTTTCATCGCGATGAAGCGCATGAATATACAGCAGCCCGGGCATTTCCCGTCCATCCAAATAGGCGGCAACTTCAGAAGCGACCTGCTGCTGATACACCAGCTTTTGATATAATCGCGAGCTATCGCCACTCGAAAGTATGTTCGTTAAAAGATCGAGCGCTAAATAATCGCGACTACCCTCCGCCGGGATGCGATAACCGTAAAATACAGCTGGAAGCGGCACCGGTTCAGCGTCGACAATCTGTCGCAACTCTGCTTGGGATTCCGCTTCATCGAATATGGGATGAATGATCGGAGACTTTCCTTTGGGAATTGATTCGAAATAATATCTTATCCGATCGAGGGCCTGCTCTTTCTTAAAATCTCCCGCTAACACCAATGCCGCATTTTCGGGCACATAGAAGGTCTCGAAGAAATCACGAACGTCCTGCAGTGTAGCGGCATCGATCGTTTCCATGTCTCCGATCACCGCCCACCAATAAGGGAAATCGCGATACGCAAGCCGGTTCATCCGAATACTGACCGAACCATAAGGAGAATTGTCATATCGTTCTCGCTTCTCTTCCTTCACGACTTGCTTCTGCGTTTCCAAGCTGATATCAGAAACTCCAAACTCGAGCATGCGGTCGCTTTCCAACCACAGGGCAAGCTCTAATTGGTGAGATGGCAAAACTTCGTAATAGTTTGTTAGGTCTTCCGTCGTATAAGCGTTGTCCTGTCCACCCGCTTCGGTGATATAACGATCGAACGCTCCTCGGGGCACATTCTTCGAGCCATCGAATAGGAGATGTTCGAACAAATGCGCAAAGCCACGTCGCTGAATGCTTTCATTCTTACTACCGACGTGATACGCTATATTAAGGCACACCACGGACGCCGAGCGGTCCTCATGAAGAATAACGCGTAACCCATTCGAGAGAAAGTGTTCTTCGAACGAAATGATACTTTGCGCCGAATGAGTGACTACCGTGGAATCCAAATTAGATGGTACGGGGTAGAATGTGAGCTACAACGGAATGGTCCCGTTGTAGGTATTGGTTTGCCAAGGTTCGAATGTCTTCTGATGTGATCGAGCGATAACGATCGAGTTCGGTATTTACACGGCTGGTATCACGTGTAAATGTCCAGGCACGCTGTAAGCGATCGGCTCGCGGTCCCAACTCGCACAGTGAAGCGATGTGTCGCATTTCTGCCCGATTCTTCACTTTTTCCAGTTCCTCAGAAGAAAGTAATTCCTGTTGGACCTTTTTGATCTCATTCCATAACGCTTCTTCAACTTCTTCTACAGAACTGCTGGACTGAACGCGTGCTTCCAATACAAACGCGCCCCCTTTTTCCAATGCATAATTATATGCTTCAATATCGCGTGCGATCTTACGCTTATAGACCAGCTCGCGATATAAACGGCTCGAACGCCCGCCCCCGAGAGCATACCCTAAGAGGTCGAATGCGTATTCGGATGTCTGGAAAGCCGAAGGTACTTGGAATGCAATATTGACCGCCGGAAGCTTAGCACTATCTTCCAACGACAATCTGATCTGACCATTAACCGGCTTGATCGGCTCCCATTGGCGCTTTACAGCCTCGCGGATGGGTATATTTCCAAAATACCGTTCGATCTGTGTACGAACTTCTGCTTCATCAAAACTGCCAGTAAGTGCTAACGAGCAATTATTCGGCTTATAATACTCAGCATGAAATTCGCGAACGTCATCGATCGTAGCCTGATCGAGATGTTCCATCGAACCGATGGTCGTCCAATGATATCCACTGGTCGGGAACAGATGATGAACGATATTCTCCCAAACGAGCCCATACGGCTTGTTCTCATACCGCTGGCGTCGCTCTTCTTTTACAACGGCCCGCTGATTTTCGAAATTCTCTTCTGTTACATCGAGCGCAAGCATGCGATCGCTCTCGAGCCACAAAGCGAGTTCTAATTCACCCGCCGGTAACGTCTGAAAATAATTAGTGCGGTCTACACTTGTTGTAGCATTCAGAGAGCCACCAACTTGCTGGATATACTTGAAATGCTCCGTCTTGCCAACATGCTTCGAGCCTTGGAACATCATGTGTTCGAAAAGATGTGCGAACCCCGTGCGCGCTGGGGGATCATCTTTAGAACCGACGTGATACCATAAATTGGTTACGATAAGCGGCACATGATGGCTTGGAGCAAGTATCACGTGCATCCCATTATCGAGATCGTACTCCGTGAATCGGATCGCGTATTTACTATCAGTTTTTGATGGAGCCATGCGCTCTTATTGGTAGCTATTTTAGCTATTAATAGTAAGCAGAAAGATCGCGCACATTAACATAGATTGTCGAACGTGCGTGGGCCAGCCAGCGGCTAAGATCCTGGGACTGTTTCCATTGCAAGGCCGCTGCTTCAAGGTCATGATAATCCTGATCGAGTGAGAGCTGATGCTGTGGTATCTTTCGAATAACTTTCACTATCTGAAATCCGGTGCGGTTATTGGAATAACCAATATGGATTGGCTCCGAAACTCCGCCCTCCGGCAGTGAATCTACCACAGCGCGCTGCTCGGGTGCGAGGTCTTCCAATCGAATCTTGCCCAAGTCGCCGCCCAGCGATCTCGTTTCCGGATCGTCGGAATGTTCTTCTGCTAATTTGGCAAAGTCCTCTCCTTTTAATGCCAGCGCGCGCAGTTGCATCAGCGAATCCCGCACGGCCGCTTCATCCATTGAATTGACGGTCGGCTTAATTAGTATTTGCGCGAGATGAACTTCTTCGCCACGGCGGTCGAGCATTTTGATGATGTGAAATCCCTGCTCGGTTTCAACCACAGGCGAAACTTCACCCGGTTTAAGCTTGAATGCTGCTTCCTCAAATGCCGGAAGGAATGTTCCGCGCGGGTAGAATGCTCCCAGATCGCCCCCACTCGATGCGGTTGGATGCTGAGAGTATCGCTTCGCGAGCGTTGCGAAATCGGCTCCGTTCTTTAACGAATCGAGTAATGACTCCGCGAAGGCCCTCGAACGCTCCTTCTGATCTGGCAGCGGTTTTACGATCTTAACGATCGTCGCCAACTGGACTTCCGGTCCGACAGCCGGAAGCGAGTCTTTATACAGATTGTAAAATGTAGCTACGTCCTGACGTGAGATGGTCTGCACGGGCGGCACCACTTTATAGCGCTCCTGCTGAACGATCAGGTTTTCACGGGTGCGCTCGCGAAGATCGGGAGAAGCCTTCATTTCGGCTATACTGCGGCCCATCGCTCGCTCTACGGCCGCTTCGCTTCCCAGCCGGGCAACATAGCCCTTAATAAGCTGGTCCAGTTGGTCGTCGACCTGCTGATCGGTCACGGTAATGGAATCTTGATCTGCCTTCGCTAACAAAAGCTTTTGATCGATCTCGGTCTGCAAAATTTGCCTACGGAGCATCATCATTGTATCGGCGGGAATGTTACCGCCCCGCTGCATGGCGAATAGCTGCGTCTGAGCGTCGATCGACGACTTAAAGATCGGATGCTTTCCGACAACGGCAATAACAGCATCGACCGAACTGCCATCTTTAACCTGGGCAACTGCCGGCAGGCTAAAGAACGTGGCACTAATGAGCAATATGGCTGCGGTGAGTTTCATATTTGGAAAGAAGTCAAAAGCGAGCCGCTCCGTTCATCTAAAAATCTTAACCATTTTTACAACAACCAAACGGGACAGAGGTTTACACCAATGCCCCGCGTTTGTTCCATTTTCCTTCGAAAATTACTTGGTCAATGAACTCTGCTCCCCGCCGACATGGTGCTTATTCCATTCGGCAACGATCAACGGCTCATTAATATCTCGACCATACTTGGAGCGCAGTTCCTCGACCCACTCGGTCCGCAACTGGCTGGCCCGGTCGTCCTGGTACTGGCTCGCGACCTCTTGTCGGGCCTCTTCGAATGTCTTCTGGTGTATCGGATCGCGGCGGTTCAATTTTACGATCGAGAACCCGCCCTGGAAGGTAAACGGCTCTTTCACCTCATCGACGATAAAGTTGAAGGCCCGGCGCGCAAGTTCGTTTTCGTCCTTCAGGAGGAGACCCCAATGTCCGGCTTTCTGCTTAAAGCCGGGACGCTCGGTATACTTTTTCGCCAACGTATCGAAATTTTCACCGGCGATCGCACGCTTATAAAGCTGTTTCGCCAGCGAATCACTCGTTACAAAGATCTCCGAAATATCAACGCGCTCCGGCCACATGTATTTTGCTTTATGCGCCTCGTAATATTTACGCTCGCTCAAGCTATCCGGTACGACCTTCGACCACACTCGTTTATTCTCGAGATCGAAAAGGATGATGCCATTCTTGTAGTCCTCCATGATCTTCTCGAACTCCGGATATTTGGTCGCGGTATTGCGGGCCTCGATGGAAATGGAAGCATCATCAATATTCTTATTGATAAGATCGCGCAACGCGTTTCGAGCGAGTGGCGAACCCGGTTGAGCATTCAAGGTATCGATAAGCGATGCGACCGTCCAATTGATATCACCGATGTGAAAGATCGTGCGGTTCTTGTCCGTTAATTTCGCGGCCCAATTGGTATCGGCTGAGGTACGAGTCGAATCCACATGCGATACAAAATACCCAAGCACGGTAGAATCGACATGCAAATTCTGCTCTTTCTTCAGTTTCGCAAGATACGCTTCTTTATCGTCTTCGAAGAAATACCGCTTGTAAAATTGCTTTAACTGCTCTTTGGACTCGTCGAATGTTTTAGCGCGAACACTATTGACCCGTTTGATAATATGATAGCCAAAGCTCGTACGAACGATACCGGAGATCTCGCCATCTTTTAAGCCATACGCCGCCTTATCGAACGTTACCTCGGCACGGCGATCTTCGCGATTGATCGTATCCATATCGCCGCCACGAGCCGCAGTGTATTTGTCGTCCGACGACTCGCGCGCCACATCTTCGAAGCTCGCACCATTCCGTATGGCTTGCAGCAGGCTATCGGCCCGATGATAGAACGAAGCCGTATCGACGCCGCCGACCTTTGGTACTGATACGAGAATGTGCTTGACATGCACACCGCCAATATGAGGCACCTTCTCGAAAAGCTGGATCACATGGTAACCGTAACGGCTCTTGACCGGTACTTTCGTATACTCACCCGGTTCGAGCTTAAAGACCGCATCTTCGAACGGTTTGACCGTCATGCCCGCCATGAAGAACCCAAGATCGCCACCGGCTTTTGCGCTGGCTTTGTCGTCGGAGCCTTCCCAATTCTCCATATTCGAAGTATCGAGCTTCGTGCGCTGCAGCACGCTAAGATCGCCGTGATACCACAAGGCGCGCGTCGCTGGTGACATGCAGATATAGGAGAGCGGATATCCTTCATCCAGCATTCTGATCGCACGCATCGCCTTCTGATACGCCCGGACTGTATCTGCCGGCTTGGACCAATCCCGTACCGCCGCGAGGAAGTGACCCGCATGCATATCCCATTGGCGCCGCGCATACAGCGCTTTGATCGCCGGATCGGTCAACTCTTTATCGAGGATGTAGGGACCGGCGAGCATTTTCCGGTATCCCGCGATCTCCTTCATCACCGAGGGATCGTGGTCGAGTCCCTCTTCTTTGGCCTGCTGTAATTTCAGGCGATAATCGGCATAGACGCTTAGGAAATCTTTAAGCGAGTCCAGAGTCGTGGAATACGCTTCCCTGCCGTTCATCCGAAGAAATGCCGCTTCGAACTCCGGAAGGCTTACGCTGCCACCTTCCCACTTGATAAGCCACGGGGAATTCGCATCGGTTTTTGACTGGGTCGCAGCCTCTTTCTTTTTGCTCTTTGCCTTCTGGGCATGCGCAGTCGGATGAACCCCTAACAGGACAAAACAGAGTACGAGTGATAGTCCGAGTGACTGTTTAAGCCAATTACTATACATGCGTCGGTATTTCTCAGATAAAAATTACAGATAACGAGAACGTTGAGGATTGCCCAAAGCGTCAGCGAAGACGAACAGGCCGCAGGCTGCAACGGCTGCAAGCAGCACGCTGAAAACAGCCCGGAAGCAACGTGCGAAATCAGGGTTTTGGTTCGCAAAAGCAAATACTGGGTTAGGTTTAACCGCTTAGGTTCAACCGGGCGTACTCGCGGAGGAACCTGCTCAATTGTCAACGAACAAGGTTTGAAGCGACGATCTATCTTCTATACGGCAGGGATCACGCACGAAGTCTAATCGCTAGATGCCAGTACGGGCAGAGGCGTGTTTACCAGGTAGGATCGGGACCGCTTAGTTGTCTCGGTCCAACAGCTTTCTCAAGCAAACATACCGAGCAACCAATTATTAGAACAAAACAATAAGGCCAAAAAGTTCCCAATTATATGTATTATTTACAAATATATACTTACTCCGGATGGGCATATGTTGGCTGGAAATGGCGATACGCGTAGAGCCTGCCCTGAGCTTGCCGAAGGGTCGGCGCATCCCTTCGACCTACACGCTTATGGGGATGGAGAATAATAAAAAAATTAACCGCCGATCTCGCGAAAGACCGACGGTTAGATATGAACCGCCGGATATTGAGACCGGCGGGAAAATGTCCTGATCCGCAAGGTTACAATTTGTGAGCGGAAAAGACTCATATGGTCATCGCAAACATACTACAATTTTCACTCAAATGCAAAAAAAAGCCGCTGGCAAGTCCCCATGCCAGCGGCCGTAGAGGCCCCCTGAAAGGTCAACGGGGGCCTTAGCTCTTGTTCATACTGCTCTCCGAGATGAGAGGTGCGAAGGGCAGATCGGCGAGCTCTCGTTTCTCGCCGGTGCAAACATACGATATTTCATCGCCGGACATGTGATCAGAGATTGCCTGCACGTCCGTCCCTCCGCGACTTGCATTCAGTGCCGATGGCACGGCATATTAGTAGCCGGATGGCGTAAGCCCCTGGTTAGCGATTCGTTTTAATCGCGTTGTCGGACGTCCCCGCCCGACAGCCGGTTGCCGCCAACAGAAGTGTCGAGCGGGACGCGCGACCTTGTATGTACCACTATACTTCTATGATCCTTTGTTGGGGCTATAAAAACCACAACAGGCGAAGTGTAGCGGAAGCCTAGCAGCTACGCGCTCAAGGAAGTAAGAATTTAATCACAATTGAGATTATGGTGGTTACAACAACGCCGGCAACGAAAAGCTTAAAATCTCGACGCCGGCTCGCACGCTCTATGGGCTCCAGGAGTTCGGCAAAATGTTCAGCAACAGCCACGGGAGTTCTTTCAAGAGTGGCAATATGTGCTCTTATAGATTGTTCCTTATTCTCCAGTCTAGCTAATTCGCTTTCAAGTTTCTCGATCGACTCTGCGCGTTCCGAAGTAACGCTCGCTAGTTCGCGCAGGATCTTATCAACCTCGGCGGAAGACTTTTCCAAAAGCGAAGTTAGCTGCCGCAGCCGCGCGGAATACGTTTGAGAACTAGGCTTAGATTTAAGACTGGGGGCTCCCAGAGCGGTTGCGATGGCCTCAATGACTGGAGCAACTCCACCTATAATTATGCTACCTATGGCAGCCAGCAACGCCTCAATGATCGGGAGCACTATCGTAAGGTTATTTATGCGTTACTTCTTTGATCGAGGGATTTGATGAGGTATTCTCCGCCTTCAGCTGATCTATATCGTTTATAAAGAGGCGCGAAAGGTCATACTGCTTTAATTGCCAATTGCTATTGCCCAAATCTTTCCGAATTTCTTTGAGTAAAGCTTCATACAATTCTAAGCTCTTCAGCGTTGTAGCGGTCGAAATTTGAAGTCGGACTGACACTAGGGCCTTAATAACCCCGGGGTTACCCCAAAGGATTATACCCCTTACAAATCGTCGTAATTCGGCTATGAAGTTAAAGTCCGGCTTCCGCTCTTCTTCAAATAGTTGTTGGAAATACGCTTCCAGAAACGAACTGTAGGCTTCCAATTTCCTTTCGCGCAGCTTCGCTTCGATATCTTTACGCCTCTCGTAGTATCGAGTAACCAAGACAGACGCTAAGGTAATAAGCCCCCCGACTGCCGCGATTTTCGCACCAGACGGAAGGGTTGAAAAACCCGCCCAGACTTTACCCAGAATAACGTAGCTGGCCCAACCCAGTATTGCCAGAATTCCTAAAGCTGCTATGAATTGAAAAAACCATATGATTCTTTTCTTCATAAGGATCTCCCATCTTCTCTGGCTATGTCTTGACTGTGGCACATTTGAACGTTCTCACGGATTGTCTTTAGCGCGATTGTGGGTAATGCAGAGCATCTCGCAATTCGAGGTTGTGCCTCCACTTGCCGCGAAGAGAGTCGAACGAAGACGCTCGTCCTTCACACCTAAATCGGTTGCTAAAATGGTAAATCGTCATCAGACACATCTGCAGCTTCTTCTATTAGTATAGGTTGCGATGGACTAAAAAATTTTCTGATCTGCTCAAAATCAGCCGGAATTCTATTCACGTCAACTCCCTTTGCCCACTCAAAGGCAGCTTTGACCTTGTCGCTTCCGGTGATTCCAAGAAAGATCTCTAGGTTTCCCGCAAGTTGAAGACCCTTGCCATGCTTCAACGTGTCGGGCAAGAAGTCTTTCGAAGGATTATACCCTTCTGGGTTGTCTTCATCCCAAACAGCAAAAAAATCTTCAAGACCGATCAATCTTGCTACACCAACGAAGTAATTAACCCCTCCCTTGCCACCGCACGAAATGATAGAGAATCCACACGAATCAAGGTCGATACCCCACTTCTGTTCACACAACGTTGAAAATAGAAGTTTGTCGGATGCCCCCTCTACGAAGAGGACCCTTTTAGAAAAGAAGAGTTCATTCCTATCGGGATTAAACTGCGTGTATATCCGATGTCTCTCTTTCTCTGCGGTTGCGGCGTTAAAATAAGGATTCTTCTCGAGGACTTCAGTACCGCTATCGCGAGTCTTTCGTATGAGGGCAATGTCGTCCGGCCTTAGGGCGTCCACAAAGTTTGGATTATGCGTGGTGTAAAATAGCTGAGTCCCTGCGCTCGCGATTGAGATGAAATTTTTGTACAAAGAACGTTGTGCTTGGGGGTAAAGATATATTTCCGGTTCCTCAATTCCGAGTATGACATTGCCACCCATTAGCTCAGAATATGTTTGGAATATTGAGAGAACAAGCAGGTTCTGCATGCCGGCCCCTACCTCTTCACTATCAAAGTGGATCTCTGAACCCTCTTCTTGGACCGTAATTTGGAGTGTCTTATAAAACCAGTTAAGGTTATAGATGTCGAGTATAGGCTCAAAGTCATTGGCGAAGCCGGCGCTGTTTAGCTTACAATACTTTTTAAAAGCGAGAATGAACTTCTGAAACGTAACATGGCCCCTTTGCTGGGAAAAGTCCTGCTCAAGAAACTGCTTGGCTGGTGCCATCTTCTGCTTAAAATCACTCCGAAGCCGCTCCTCGTCTTCGTTATAACTCGAAACATAGCTCTCGTAAACTGTTTTCATTAGCTTACCAAGCATAGTCCACTGGCTCACTCGCAACTCATCGCTCAACTGCCGGTCTGAAGGAATAAAAACAAAATGGCACCGTTTCTTGAAATGGTCTTGATAGAAAAATTTCTCGCCACCATTCCTAGTAGTTGTTACCGATAGTTCAGGCCGAAGGCGCATCTCCAGCTCCACAGAAGTTACCCGATCAGGAAATCCATTCGGGTTCGGATATTCGACGGCTTCGTCAAACTTGATCTCTATCTTAATCGGCTTTTCAGGGTCGTTGAATAGCTCTCTTGCAACCTTCGCCTTCGTAGTCCAGCCCTCGCCAATAACAAGATCAATTGCCTTGAGAATATTCGTTTTACCAGAACCGTTAGGCCCGATGAGGGCGCATAAGCCAGAAGGCTCAAGATAAAGCTCCTTTATCGAGCGGAAGTTTGCTATTTCGAGAGACTTTATCTTCATCCTGCACCTCAAAAATGTATTCGGCGGAGAGTGTCAAGTTTCGTGGGACGAACTCGATCTCAGGGTCGAAGAGTGAAATGAGCAACCACGGATTGCTCATTATTGAACGAACACACTTTGCAAACCGCGCGGCAAATTCGGGAGTTCGGGCAATTTTTAGAGTAGGTCTGTAGTAGTCCCGCGGAGGGCCGCCCTCACCCTCGGCGGCGCCTCTGCCCCGCTGCTGCTGGTAGCGCAGTTGGCGAGAACAGCGCTCCGTAGGAGTGGCATATTATCCGGGTTGTTCGATAATTCGAATCATGTTGCGCTCCTAACGGAGCGCGAAAAAATCGATCATCTCCTCAACCCCCGATTGAAATCGGGGGCTACAACTATTGGGCTCCTACGGAGCCGAGGGTTTGGAGGAAATTATCAACTAACCGCCGGTTGAAACCGGCGGCTACAAATATACTGCTCCTACAGAGCTCGATGATTTCTCGATTTTCTACCCCGAATAAATTCGGGGGCTACAACGATTGGGCTCCTACGGAGCCGGGGTTTGGAGGAAATTATCAACTAACCGGCGGCTACAAATATATCGCTCCGTAGGAGCGTGTTGTATTGTGTCACCCGTTCGGGCTTTGGGAAAAATAAACAAACCCATTCCAGGGGTTGCGCTTTCGCTCCACCCCTTTCCCCGGTCTTGCGACCGGGGCTAATTCCTTTTGTGCCTCCGGCACTTTGGAGTGTTACTGCTTCCGCTTGAGGACCTTCTGAACCGCTGACTTTATATCGGCGCTTGTAAGGCCGAAATATTTCATCAGCTCGTCGGGCTTGCCGGAGCCGCCGAACGTATCTTTTACGCCGACAAACTCAATCGGCGTCGGCAATTCCTGGGCAAGGACTTCGGAGACGGCGCCGCCTAATCCGGCAGTGACCTGGTGCTCTTCGGCCGTGACGATGGCTTTGCACTCACCCGCCGCACGTACGATAGCAAGGCGGTCGATCGGCTTAATGGTGGCCATATTGATGACACGCGCGCTCACGCCTTCGGCTTCGAGTTCATACGCGGCAACGAGCGCTTCCCATACCATCGGCCCGCAGGCGATGATCGCGACATCGTTACCATCTTTGAAGGTCTGCGCCTTACCGATCTCGAACGGAGTGTCCTCGCGGGTAAAGCTGGGTACATCGGAGCGGCCAAAGCGAATGTAGCACGGACCGTAGTGCTCGCCAATAGCGATAGTTGCCTTCTTGGCTTCGAGGAAATCGCACGGTACGACGAGCGTCATGTTCGGCATCACGCGAATGATCGCCATCTCTTCCAATGCCTGGTGCGTGGCACCATCCTCACCGACCGAAATACCGGCGTGTCCCCCACCGATCTTCACGTTCGCGTCGTTGTATGCCAGTGAGATACGGATCATGTCCGTATTACGGCAGGATGCGAATGCTCCGTAGGTGGCAAAGAACGGGATCATGCCGCTGAGTGCGAGTCCGGAAGCAACCAGCGTGGCAGTCGCTTCGGTAATACCCATCGAAAAGAAGCGCTCCGGAAATTTGTCCTTGAAGTAGGAGGTCATCACCGAGCCAGTGATATCGCCGCCGAGCACGACGACGTTATCGTACTTCTCACCGAGCACGACAAGGCCTTCACCAAAGCCGAAACGAGTGGCCTTTTTGCCATTCATTTCGAAGCGTGGTGCGGAGCCGTTGGTAGACAATGTTTGACTAATCGATCGATTGAGGACTTCTGCTACAGCCATGTTTCTTAAAATCTTATCCTACCAATTCAGAGAGTGCTTGTTCGGCTTGTTCGGATGTCGGAGGTTTGCCGTGCCAGCGGTAGTCATCTTCCATGAAGCTCACTCCGTGACCCATGAATGTTTCTGCAACGATGCAGGTCGGGCGGCCCTTGATGCTCTGCGCTTCCTTAAATGCAGCCCGTAATTCACTGATATTATTGCCATTGCACTCGATCACGTGAAAGTTGAACGCGCGGAATTTATCGCCAACCGGATTCAGCTTCATCACGTCTTCCGTCCGGCCATCGATCTGGCAGTTATTGCGGTCGACGATAACCGTCAGATTATCGAGATCCCAGTGAGCAGCAATGAGAGCAGCCTCCCAGATCTCGCCTTCGGAGATCTCACCATCACCGGTCAGCGCATAAACACGGCGATCATTCTTATCGACACGTTTATCGGAGAGCGCCATACCTACGGCAATTCCGAGTCCCTGACCGAGTGAACCGGTAGAGCTCTCGATTCCCGGAAGCCCCATGTCCCGTCCCGGATGCCCCTGAAGACGCGAGTTGAACTTTCGGAGCGTCAGAAGCTCGGCCTTCGGGAAGAAGCCGGCATTCGCCAACGTAGCATAGAGCACCGGACACATATGTCCCGCCGAAAGCACAAAGCGGTCGCGATCCGGCGACCAGGGATTCTTAGCATCGTACCGCATTACGCCACCGAAATAGAGCGTGGCGAAAATGTCGGCAGAGCCAAGGGGGCCACCGGAGTGTCCGCTCTTCGCTTCTACGAGCGCGCGGATAATATCACGACGAATTTCCTGCGCGATCTCGTGCAGGGTTTCGTCTGAATTATCAGGTGAATTTTTATATGCGGTAAAGTGCTCGTAGCCGTACTTGGAGACTAACTCTTTGTTCGGTTCAGGACGGATTGGACCATGAAATCCTGTTGCGAGCGGATAGATTGTATGCGTGAGCCGTGCCATGCGCGGCACACAAGCACACTACGCCTCAAATGGTTTCAAATTTCTCATTATTGCGAAGTCGCAAAGGATAATAAAAAAGGGCAGATCTCCTGCCCTTTTACAATACAATTGGCGAACGGTTATCCGTTGACTTTCACATTCATCGGCTGACCATCTGTAGCTTTTTGACCGTTGGTCTTATGACCGTTTGTGAGCACTTGGTTGCCATTGGTCGAGCCTATCGTAATTTCCCGTTCTTTCGGCTTAGAGGGCTCGGCTTTCGGCACAACGATCTCGAGAAGGCCGTCCTTGAAGTTCGCTTGAATGTCCTCGTCCTTTACATCCTCCGGAAGCGAGAACTGGCGAACGAACTGACCATACGAGCGCTCCATCCGATAGAAGTTGCGGTCCTGATGTTCTGTCTCCCGTTTCTTTTCACCCCGGATCGTCAGGACGCCTTCGCTGACGGTTACCTTCACGTCCTCTGATTTCATACCGGGTAACTCGGCAATGAAATAGAGGTTCTCCTTATCTTCGTTAATATCGACCATCGGCGCAAACGAGCGTTGGCCGGTAACCGGGGAAGAAGTTAGGAAATTATTATCGAAGTCCTCGAAGAGGCGCCGCATGCTCCGGCCAACCCGTTCGAGTTCTCGCTGTGGTTCCCATCTGATAATTGACATAGTATCCTTCCTTTCAAAATTCCGTTGATGAGTCTGTGATCGTCTGTAATCACCTCAACTTCTTTTAATTTATGTGCCAGCCTTTTAGGCCGCAAAATTTCAACGATCGCTTCAGGCTGCGCCTGTCATTTTGACCAGCGGGCGGAAAAAATTTCCGAACGGTCTGAAATTTTTTCAGCGTTCATGATGTAGCTCTTCGGCTATTACATAGCGATTTGGCTGCCCCTTTATAGCAAGCTCTCAATACTTAATCTCGCGGATATAAATGACCGCTCAGGAGTTGTTCGAAATCGGTATGGCCTACGAACGCATGGGCAAAATGGACCATGCGTTGCGCTCTTATTCGAGCATTATCGCTCAGTGGCCACACGAGATCGCTCCCTATCATCGTTTGTCTGTCATCGCACTCGAACAGCGCGACCCATCGCTGGCGCTGGTGTGGATCGAAAAAGCTCTTGCGATCGATAACGATGTTGTTGGGCTGTGGAACAATCGTGCACTGGCGTTAGCAGAGCTTGCCCGGTTCGATGAAGCGCATTCTTCGTTCGAACGGGCGATCGAACTAAACAAAAATAATTGGGAGGCGTATTACAATCTCGGCCGCATGTTGCTCGTTCAAAAGCGATACGCTGAAGCCGAAGCACCGCTTCGCCAGGCGGCAGAGATCGATCCGAACTCTGCGGATACGTTCAACAATCTCGGGCTCGTCCTGCACCAACTTTATCGATATGAAGAAGCTTGCGACGCATTCGATCGGGCAATAGCGTTAAAGCCGGATTATATCGAGACAATTTCCAATAAGGGGGCTTCTCTTTATTTCTCGCATCGCTTCCCTGAAGCCGAAGATACGTTTAATAAAGCGATAGCGATCGCGCCCGACTCCACGGCAGGAGTGCGCTATAACCTGGCCTGCCTCAAGATGTGTCAAGGGCGATTGAAAGAAGGCCTGGAAGAATATGAGTGGCGATGGAAAACGCCAGAATGGGTGCCGCCTCGTAAATATTTTGGTCGACCACTGTGGAGAGGTAACACGCTCCGTGGTGAAACGATATTGGTATGGCACGAACAAGGACTTGGAGATACGATCCAGTTTGTTAGATATATTCACGACCTTGCAAAGCAAGACTGTGAAATTGTTGTCGAGGTCCAGCCCCAATTATATCGCCTGCTTACGGCATCCTTTAGTTTACCGAATGTAAAATTTATCCGCGCCGGTGCAACGCCTCCGACGTTCGATCTGCATGTTCCAATGATCAGCCTGGCGAGAATTTTAGGCATTACCTATGAATCGATGCCGGCAATAAAACCATACGTTCGGCCCAGAGGACGTGAGATCGAAGATTGGCGAGGAAAGCTTAAAACGCTGACACTTCCGGAGAACAGAAGAAAGAAACGGATAGGAATTGCGTGGTATGGCAATCCGTCACATCCTGGTGACCGCAATCGCTCGATGTTCTGGGAGGCATTCTCTCCTCTCATTACTGAAAATAAGGACCGATTCCAGTTCTTCAGTTTACAGCCAGGTGGAAAACCGGAAGATCCCGATATTATTGATCTCGGCGATTCCCTGACGGACTTTGCCATTACCGCTGCGATCGTTACCAATCTCGATCTCGTGATCTCTGTCGATACATCGCTCGTTCATTTGGCCGGTGCGCTCGGCAAACGAGTCTGGACGTTACTCTTTTATACCCCCGATTGGCGCTGGGTCATTGGCGATGAGCGAACGAAGTGGTATCCTTCTATGTCACTCTTTTGGCAGAAGAAGCCGGGCGAGTGGTACGATGTGATCCAGGAAGTGACGGAAACGCTTGCCCTCGAGTAATACCTGTTGACTGCATGTGCGGCATTGCCGGCCTTGTTTCTTTAAACGGCTCCCCAATACACAACGAAGCCATCGCTCGGCTGAATGCGATGAGCGACGCCATGCTGCACCGCGGTCCCGATGATGGCGGACTTTACACCGATCCAACACACCACTCCGCACTCGCTCATCGACGCCTGGCGATTATCGATCCTACACCGGAAGGTCATCAGCCGATGCTCGGGAATGGTACGGCCATTATCTTCAACGGCGAGATCTATAATTATGAGGAGCTAAGAATAAAATATGACCTCCGAGTCCCGCCGTCGGACACTGCCGTGCTGCTTGCATTGCTAGAGCAACGAGGAATTTCCATTCTTCCTGAACTTCGCGGATTCTATACATTCGCGCTTTGGAATGAACGCTCCCAAGAGCTAACCATCGCTCGCGATGCGATCGGCAAGAAGCCGCTATACTATGCAGAGATGAGTGGACTCTTCATCTTTGCATCGGAACTCCGCTCATTGATCGCCAGTGGTTTCATAGAGCCGAAGCTTTCAGAAGAAGGAGTCGCTAATTATTTGCGCTACTATGAAGTACCACACGAAAGCTCGATAGTCGAGGGCGTTAGAATGCTGGCACCTGGCAGCATTCTGAGATTGCAAGTTGGAGAAAAGCCAACGGTTGAGCGATGGTATCGACTCCCCAAACACAACCCGCTTTCTATTTCGTATGATGATGCAACCAGAGAGATCCGCCGATTACTGGAGCGATCGATCAAAGATCGTCTTGTCAGTGATGTACCGGTCGGTGCTTTCCTTTCCGGCGGCCTCGATTCGAATGCGATCGTAGGATTGGCAAGCCGTGAAAGCACAAATCCCATCGAGACTTTCACTATAGGATTTAACTCCGCCAATATTGCAAGTGAAACCACCTGGGCACGGATCGGAGCAGAGGCATTTGGGACACGACATCACGAGAGAATTATAACAGAGCAAAATGTTGCTGGCTGGCTGCCAGATTTTTTTCACGCCATAGATTCCCCTACTGGCGATGGCCTAAATAGCTACCTTGTAGCTCGGAGCGCTCACGAAGCAAATAGCTCGTTAAAAGTAGTGCTCACGGGTGTTGGCGGTGATGAGTCGTTTCTGGGATATAAAAAATATCGCTGGCTTGCAAAACGAGCGTGGCTTATCAATGCGATAGATGGGTTGCCACAGAGTCTTCGAACGTCGCTCGCTGAATCCTTAAGTGCCGGAGCGCATTCACCCTTCAAGTCGGCGATCAGGAGTATACTCGATCCGATCAGTTCGCGTCTACTTTTTAGCAGGAATGAGATCAGTGCGTTAACTGGATATGAGATTAATTCTTATGCGATGACCGGTGCAATCGACTCCGACCCAATGCTGTCACTGCTGCGATCGGACATTGAACATTATTTGCCCGATATGCTATTGCGCGATCTCGACTCGATGACGATGTCGCAAAGCCTTGAGGCACGAGCACCTCTGTTGGATAAAGAACTGATGGAATTCTGCTGGCAGCTTCCGCTCTCTATGAAGCTGCAGGGAGATTCGAAGCAATTGCTGATCGATGCGGTCAAAGATATCCTACCACAAGAGTTGATCGATAAGCCGAAAACCGGATTTGAACTGCCGATGGCAGAATGGCTGCGCGATGGCTCTCTTCGGCCAGTACTGGATCAATTAGTTGATGGACAACTTCAAATCGTTCAGGATGGCTACTTAAGCGAAGATGCGGTGAGGCGTGTCCATTCCGACTTTGTTGCCGGGCGCACGCATTATCTCAAGCCCTGGAGTATCCTTGCTCTTGAGGGATGGTATAGCAAACTTACAAAACTCGCGAGCGCGAAAACGACCCATACTGCACACACTGTATGAGAATAGGCATCGCAGCCATCGGAAGACTTTCCGAAGATACGGGCGGGAAGAATTACATCATACATTTCCTCGCCGAACTCGTGCGCCTAAATCCTCCGCATGAGTTTGTGCTTTTTGTCAGTGAGTCAGAAGCTGAGGCTCTTAACCTCCAGGAAAGCTCAACTCTCAAAATTCTGACGATCCCGAACTCCAAACGAACACCTATTCATAAGGTCCTAGCGGAGCAGATACGGCTACCGAAATATCTTAAGCGTGAGAAGATCGACCTGATGTATTATCCGGGCAATTTTATTTGCCTGCGTTCGGATGTACCGGCGGTGGTCAATATTCGGTCGTCCGCACATTTTTATGGACCGGAATATGGCATCCGAGGTTCACGCCGCTGGATGCGGCGATTGCTCATGAAGCCCTCTGCCCGCAAAGCGAAGGCTATCATAACGCCAAGTGAAAGCATTAAACGCGACGTTATCCAGTTTGCGAAGATCGATGCTGATAAGATCCATGTAATACCGCATGGCGTAGATACTTCTTTATTCAATGGCGAAACGAACCGTCTGGCACCCGAAGGCCGCACTCTGCTGGAACGCAATGGACTTGTTAGCGGCTCATATTTACTCTATGTTTCGGCATTGTGGCGCTATAAAAAACAGGACCAGTTGATACGAGCTCATGCCGAATTAGCGAAGAATGGCTTCCCAACTTTAAAACTGGTCCTCGCCGGAATGGGTACCGGTATCGATCGATCATACATCGACGAGCTTCACGCACTCCCGAAACAGCTTGGGACCGATCATCTGGTCGTATTTACTGGTGGTCTTCCCCAACGCGATCTTCGATATCTCTATGCACACGCCAGTGCATTTATTTTTCCCTCGATCTACGAGAGCTTCGGAAATCCGATCTTTGAAGCATGGGCAAGCGGTATCCCGGTGGCGACGGCGAACGTGCATTCTTTCCCGGAGATCGTTGACCAAGCGGGGCTTCTCTTCGATCCGGAGAATGTCCAGGATATCGTTGCTGCAACGCGTCGCTTACTGACCGATCCCGTGCTTCGCAGCGAGCTCATCTCGCATGGTAAAGAACGAGCAAAAAAGTTCTCATGGGAGTCGTGTGTCAGGCGAACGCTCTCTCTACTCGAAGATGTTACGTCCCCTGCCGCTATGTCAACCGATGCTCCATAGCAGCCATGCTCACGGGGAGGTGTCTTCGTGGCTGCGTAGTAATCCGCTATCCATTTGTTCGAACCCTAATCGGCGCGACCCATGACCAAAGCCGACATCGTAAATCGTATTGCGAACGCAACCGGTGTAACTAAACTCGAAACCGAGATCCTTGTCGACGGTTTTTTCAAGACCATTACGGATGCTCTCGCTAATGGCGATCATATCGAGATCCGTGGTTTTGGGACGTTCAAAACGAAGAAGCGTATGCCGCGCATGGCTCGCAATCCTCGCACCGGCGAAGCGGTGGCACTGGACGAACATTTTGTGCCGACCTTCAAGGCATCGCGCGAACTGCGACAGATCATTGACGACCGGCAGAAAGGCAAGCATAAAAGCGACGCCGTCGCATAAGTAAGAATACACTCTCCTCCCTTTTCTAATTTTGGACCAGCAATCTCAAGAACCTCAGCATGGCATTTTTTGCCCTAGCTGCGCCGCACGAATCGAAGAACCTGTTACTCCGGGTGCATTGATCAAATGCCCTATTTGCGGTACGGAATTTATCGCCAACCCCAATCAATCGGCTGAAACGTCGGTCATCCAAAATGACAAGCCGGCTCAAACCCCTGCAGCCCGAAGGCTTTCGACGGAAGAAATTCTTTTAGAGCGGCTAAAGACCGATAAGCCGCCGCAAAAGCCGCTTGCCTGGAAAACATTCGTTATCATTCTTGTAGTGATCCTGGGCGCGACCTATGGCATTTATCGATGGACGGCTAAGCCCGATAAATATGCCGCCAACTCAGAGGTCGATTCCTCGATGTTGCTCCAAAAGCGGATGTTTTATCAGCATATCGTAGATTCATTACGCTCGGCGATTGCAGCCAATCCGCAAAACGACAGTCTTCACCTCTCGCTTGCCGACGCCCTTTATGACGTTGCCGACTGGAACGGCAGCGTAAAGGAATTCCAAACCTATTTAGCGGCAAAGCCACGCGACCCCGATGCGCGGGTCGATTACGCATTCGCTATCGCCCAGCAAACGAATAATTTACATTTGGCGATCTCCGAGATCGATACGGCGCTTATATACCAGCCGGACCATCTGAACGCACTCGTTAATGCCGGCATTCTGACCGCTCAGACCGTTAGCGATTCCAACCATGCGCAGGCCTTAGCAAAGTCGAAAGAGTACTTCGAGCGTGCCAAAGCAGTGGCGGAGAAGACCAATCCGAAAATGGCACTGCGAATCGATACGCTCATTCAAGCGATTGATAAGACGGGCGAACGACTCCCGATGAAGTGACGGTAAACTACCACCTATAGGAAACTCTCTCGCCTCGTGGCTGTTTCATGGGCGCACGAATTCACAGTTTACAAATTCATAATATACTTTCTCCAGATGCCAAGCGGAAAAAAGCGCAAACGCCATAAAATGGCGACCCACAAGCGGAAGAAACGTCTTCGCAAGAACCGTCATAAGAAGCGCGTTCGCTAAGCCGTAGAAAGTAGCAGCTTTGGATAAAACCGAGGCTGCATGGCAGTGGTCCTAATGGCAGTGGTCATTGGCCGCAGCTCGCTTCTGCTACAACGGGACAAAAATTAACGAGCCTCGGGCGATCATCGCTCCGAGGCTCGTGCGTTTTAGATACTATTCAGATTAATTGAGAAGCGCCTGAAGCCTATAAAAGGCATCTTTCGCTAATGTATAATTCGGTTCAAGGTCTAGCGAGGCCTTGTATTCACCTAACGCTTCGAACCACAGGCCGCGCCGTTCCAGAATACGGCCATAGTTATAGTGCGGGAAATGTGGCGTCGCATAACGTTTGGCTTTCATAGCAAGCTCTAAGTATGGTATCGCCTCGTCGAACTCCCCTTGCTGGATAAGGTATGCCCCGATATCATTGTACGGATTACCAAAATCCGGATCGAGTTCGATCGCCTTGCGGCATTCTACGATGGCTGATTCGTAATCGCCCAGGAAGCTAAAAGCCCAGCCGAGAAAGGTATGAGCTTCGCTCGTCGGAAGCACCTCGATCGACTTTTTATAATTCTCGATGGCCTCATTGAGGTGACCAGACATCTGAAGCCGGTAGGCGCGTTGCAGAAATTCCTGCGCTCGCTCTTTGAGCGCCGCCGCGTCGTCCGACGATGATGCATCGCTCCAACCTGTGTCTTCAACCTGCTTCATAATAGTCTCCTTTCAGGAGTTGCTCGAATAGAGTATTCGATATAAATTCGTTCTATGTTTCAATTTAGTCCTGGAGCTTCGAGGCTGGCTTTGAAAGCTCGACACCAGCCTTAGTTTCCAGGTCGCGTTTTCATACGCTTACCTACTCTTCTCGCATTTTTGTGCCAAGACCGAAAATTGAGGTTTAAGCGCCAATTTTGGTACTTGAGGCTGCCATTTACATGAAACGCCTGCCATAACGCCCCGACAGTTTTGGCCCGAGCGACGCATGATTAATCTCTCCTTCAAGGCTCTAATTATAAGACACATGAACCCGGCAAATGTAACAGAGCGTTGTAGCGCCCGAGATTAAATCTTCGTCATTACCCAAACCACTAACTTTAAGCATAGAATGGCCCAGCAATTTTCGTTTGATGTCGTTTCGGAAGTCGACCAGCAGGAAGTAGATAACGCGATCAACCAGGCGCGCAAGGAAGTCGAGCAGCGCTACGATTTCAAGGGGTCGAACACCGTCATCGATTGGAATCCCAAGGAAAAGACGATCGTCCTCCATACGTCGGACGACATGAAGCTCCGCGCGCTGACCGAAATTGTGAACGGCAAAATGATCAAGCGTGGCATCTCGCTCAAAGCCCTGGATTATCAAAAGCCTGAAGAGGCCGGTGGAATGACCTTGCGGCAGACGATCAAGATCAAGCATGGCCTCGAGTCCGAGCAGGCGAAGCAGATCACGAAGTTAGTCAAGGATCTTAAAATGAAGGTACAAGCTCAGATCCAAGGTGATGCCGTACGCATAACCGGCAAAAGCAAGGATGACCTGCAGCAGGCCATTGCCACACTAAAGGCACAGAGTTTTGATTTTCCAATACAGTTTACGAATTACCGTTGATCTTCCCGACCATACTCGGGCCTCTTTCGCTCTGGCTTTCGATATTCACAGTTTCGGCCGCGCCGGTTAGTCCCGCACGCCCCCATCTCGACGTCATCGTCCTCGACGCCGGTCACGGCGGCAAGGATGCGGGAGCCATCGGCACGAACGGCTATATGGAGAAGCAGGCGACCCTCGGTATTATCCGCAAGCTGGGCAACCTGATCGAGAAAGAAATGCCGGGGGTCAAAGTCGTTTATACGCGTAAAGATGACCGGTTCATCGAGCTTTATCGGCGAGGAGAGATCGCAAACCAGGCAAAAGGCAAGCTTTTTATCAGCGTTCACTGTAATTCAACACCTCAGAAGCCATCGAAAGCGACCGGCTTCACAACGTATATTCTCCGCCCCGGCAAAACAGATGCTGCTATTCATGTTGCGGCACGCGAGAATGCCGTTATCAAATATGAGCCGGACAAAACCCGATACGCTCACTTATCCGATGTTGATTTCATCCTCACTTCCATGTCTCGCAATCAGGATGTGAAGTTTAGTGAGAAATTTGCAGCTTTAGTACAGCAAGAACTCGGCAAGAAAATATCGATCGCTGATAACGGTGTTTCCCAGGCAGGCTTTTTCGTACTTGTCGGCGCTTCAATGCCAAACGTTCTTATCGAGACGGGGTTCATTAGCAATCCCAAAGAAGAGACACTCCTCAAGAGCGAATCCGGACAATCAAATTATGCGAGAGGAATACTGAACGCGATCAAGAAATATAAAGCTATCTACGAACGGTCCTGAAGCAGAGTCTCTATCTCTGTCATGATGCGCTCCGTCGCTCCCTGATTCTCTTCTACAAAAGCTTTCTCCTTCTTCCCTGCTGTCGCTCGTAAATCATCGTCCTTCGCCAACTGCCAAAAGACAAAGTCAAATTCGCTGGCAGAAGTAACTTCGAACGCCGCCAGTTGGTCGATAAGGAGCTGCACCTCCTGCGATTTTTTGTGACGCGGGCCAACGATCGCTGGAATACCCCATACTGCAGCCTCAAGCACGTTATGAAGTCCCTGCCCAAATCCGCCACCAATCATAGCAACATCGGCATATCGATATAGACCGAAGAGCTTGCCGATCGAATCGACGATGATCACCGGCTCCCCTGCATACTCTCCTATTTGTGATAAGCGTATAGCCTTTGATGGGAAGAGAGCAAGCAGTGAGCGAAGGCGTTCTTCCGAAGGCTCATGCGGGACAATAATGGTAACGATATTATCGCTTCTCTCAACGGACTGAGCGATCGTAGCCTTTACGATCGCTTCATCCGCCGGCCACGAACTACCGATAATAAAGACGAGTGAGCCTTTGCTCTGTATCTGCTCCCAAATAGGATCAGGAATGATCGGCGCTCCCTGCGCTACGACATCCCGTTGGCGAGCAATAACCTGATCGAACCGTGTATCCCCTGCTACAACGAGCTGTTTTGGGGTGACTCCCATTGCGTTAAAGCGGTGCTCGTCCTGTTCTCCTATTGTAAGGATTTTGCTGAGGTTCTTATATACACTTGTATGCAAGGCTTTTGAAAGCGGCAACATGCGGCGCGACGACTCTGCAGCGGTCGCGGCAAACAGCACCGACGGTATCCCCCGTTTGTGTAGCTCATTGGCCATGTTGGGCCATACATCATATCTCGTAAATAATGAGATCGAGGGCTTTACGAGGTCGAGAAAGCGAGAAACATTACCTCGAGTATCGACCGGTGAATACGAAATAAAATCGACCCCGTCGAGTTTTCTCGTATTCTCGTACCCACTCGGAGAAAAGAACGTCAAATGGATATGAGCCGAAGGGTATTTCTTTCGCAATGCCGTAATAATCGGCTTAGCCTGCTCGAGCTCGCCATACGAAGCAGAGTGAACGAGAATGCGAAGCCGAGAAGAAGCAATAGTGGAGTAATGTTTTTGTATCTCCGAGAGCAGACCTCGCCGTCCCTCCAGTCCTCGCCGTATCTTGCTCGAAAATAGTGCAGCCACCTTGACCCCAAGTTGGAGTATAGGTAAAAACAGATTGTACAGCGTAAGCACTATAACGGTTAGTAGAGAGAAGCCTTCAGGAGAGTCCTCTTTTTACTCTCGATCTTCAATCGTTTTTAGACGTGCTTCTCGGCGTGATACGAGCTTCTCACCAGCGGCCCTGCCTCGACGATGCGAATACCCATCTGAACTCCAATATCATGCAACTCCTGGAATTCAGACGGTGGAACGAAGCGATGTACTGGCAGGTGGTCCTTCGTTGGCTGAAGATACTGCCCGAGTGTTAGAATATCAAGTTTGAGTTCAGCAAGGTCCGTCATGACCTGAAGCAATTCTTCTCGTCCTTCGCCAAGGCCGAGCATAATGCCCGTCTTCGTGACAAAGCCCGCTTCTTTAGCACGGCGAAGCACTTTGAGCGACCAATGATATTTGGCTTGCGGCCGCACCATGCGATACATGCTTGGCACCGTTTCCGTGTTGTGATTTAAGATATCCGGGCCCGCTTCCAGAATACGATCGAGGCAATCGTCTTTGCCTTTGAAGTCCGGGATGAGTACTTCGATCGTCGTATTCGGGTTCAGGCGCCGCACTTCGCGGATAGTCTCCGCGAAGATGACCGAGCCGCCATCTTTTAATTCATCGCGATTTACACTGGTAATGACCGCATGCTTTACACGCATGGCGCGAACGGCCTCGGCAACATGTAACGGCTCTTCTGTATCCAAAGCAGAGGGCCGTCCGGTTTTTACGGCACAAAAGCCGCAGGAACGCGTGCAAGTATCGCCCAGGATCATAAACGTGGCGGTGCCGGCATTCCAACATTCCGCCATATTCGGACAGCGAGCCTCTTCACAGACCGTATGCAGGCTCTTACTATCGATCAAGCGCTTAAGATTGGAGAACGTCTCTCCGGAAGGTATTTTGACCTTTAGCCACTCTGGTCGTGGCTGGCGCGGCGCTGGAGCTTCTACAGGAGCGTCGGCGATAGGAAGTTCAAGTAGCATCGCTCGTTAAACAGGAAGGCGACCCATAACGTCCCTATTGCTTCAAAATGGTGAATTCGACCCGCCGGTTTTGCTGCTTCCCTTCTTCGGTATCATTGGAAGCGACGGGTTTTGAATCGCCGTAACCTTTTGTTATCATGCGTTTTGCGGCGATACCTTTCGACTTTAGATAGCTTTCAACGGCCTTTGCGCGCGCTTCCGAAAGTTGCTTATTAAGCGCACCCGTACCGACGTTATCGGTGTGCCCCGCTATCTCGATCTCCATGGTCGGCTTATCCTTAAGTAACTCGACCACTCTGTCGAGTTCGGCAAAGGACTCCGGACGAAGCTCCGCTTTCGCTGTCTCGAAAAAGATATTGTTGAGGCGGATGGTCTGCCCTTTCTCCATCGGTACGAGTGTCAGATTGCGTTCGATCTCTTTATATTGTTCGGCCTTCGTAAGATCGAGGTTCTCGCTGATCGGCACATAGCCTGGTGCTTCTGCACGGTAACCGTAGTTCTCTCCAGAAGGGAGCGTGATCTTGTATGCACCCGTCCCCGGACTCGTGCGTGCACTACCGATCTCCTTTCCGGTCTCGAGATCTTCATACTTGATCACCGCATTGACCGGCTTGCCCGTCTTTGCATCGAGCACTTTACCGCTTACCAGAACGACCGCTTCCGGCCTCAACGCCTGCGGTAGTTTTACACGAAAGATATCACCGAGTCCTAAGGAATTTTCCGTACTTACAAAGTAAGCGTACTCACCCGATGCCGGCACGGTATAATAGGCATCCCAACCAGGTGTGTTGAGCTTTGGACCAAGATTTTGTGGCTCGGTCCAGCGCTGCCACGTGGAATCCAGACGCCGAGTGATGAACATATCCATGTCACCATAACCGGCAAAGCCCTCGGAAGCGAAGTAAAGGGTCTTACCGTCGGCAGCGAGAAACGGTGTCGCTTCGTCGGCAGCGGAGTTTACCGTTCCGCCTAAATTTTTCGGCTCGGACCAGCTACCATCCGGTTGTAAAAAACTCACATAGAGATCTTTTCTGCCATAGGAATCGGCCCGGTCCAAACTAAGGACGATCGTACGACCGTCACTCGATAAGCAAAATTCGACAAACTTATCGCGAGTGTAATAGTCTTTTACATTGACCTCTTCTGGATAGGACCATCCCTCTGCCGTACGATGAGTGAGCCACAATCCAAAATGGATCGCGTTCAAGTCACGGACTCCTTTAGGCATAAAGCTGCCACCTAACAGCAGCGTATTACCATCCGGCGTTACGCTGGCGACGAACGAACCGTAATCCGTATTAAGCGGCGGACCAATATTCTTCAGTTGCTGCCAATTTCCTTTTGCATCCTGGGTCGAATACCAGATATCGTCATTCCCAAAATTGGACGGCCGATTTTTCGGATCGGTTTTTCGATCGACATAGAGCGTTTTGCCATCGGGCGAAATGACGGGCAATACTTCATCGGCAATGGAATTGATCGCCGTCCCTAAATTTTCGCGGGGCCCTACATTGACGTCCGGCGCAGTATTGATCTCTGCCTCGATGGGCTGCATATCGTCCGAGATACCGATGGCATCGATCTCATTGAGGCCGGGCACCAGCCCCGGCTGTAAGACGACCTTAACGGCGCCAACATTATACTGCGTTTTGAAGAAGGTGACGTGTTTGATCTTCGCTTCCAAGCCATCCGGGGCAGGTTTATAATCGAATTCATCTCGCTGATGGTCACGATCGTCGAACAATATCACTTTTTCGATCGCACCCGGATAGAAGTTCTGAGCGATAGCGACCTGTTGGATCTTCATCGGATGAGCATAACCGACCTTGATCCATTCTTCATGGGTACCAACGTCCGGGTCACTCGCCGAAAGCCATGCGCACGGGCTATCACCGGTCGCCGGACATTTATTCGGTTTACCGAGTGCCTGCTCCGCTCGGTATTCATGGGGATGCCCAGGTACTTGCTTTTCCGAGGAAACGTCCAACACCTGGTTCGCCCACTGGATGTGCTGAGCACGTACCGAGGAAGATAGTAACAATAGCGCAAGAAGGCAAAACCAACTTGGGATTTGCCGAAGCGCCATCGGGTCGTTGCTGGAAGTTCGGTTAAGAGAGATCTTTAAATTCGGCATCCTTGGCATTAGTACGGTCGATCTGTTCTGGCCGTTTCGAAGTCCACCCACGAAAAGCTTGTCGTTCCTGCTGTCGTTCGCGCTCGCGTTCGTTATAACCACGCCGGATGGGCAGCGTTAGTCGCCGCAAGGCAAGATACACGATCAGTGCGATAAGAAACAGCTCGAAGAGGCGTGCCATATTGGTCGAACACCCTTCGAATGAAAATCGTCAATCCCCTTCCGGATTGAATATCGGAACCGGCGAAGCAAGATATTCCACCGGCGGAGCCGGATCGCGATAGATGGCTAGCAGTAACCGATCGATCTCTTCCGGCTGTGTTAAATAATCCAATCGGTTAGCATCGACCACAATGAGCCGTGATTGCCGATAATGGAAAAAGTAATCATTGTACGCATCGGCAACCGCCGCAAGATATTCTTCTTTTAGGTTTACCTCGTACGGCCTTCCGCGCTTTTGAATATTTGCCATCAGCACGGGTATGCTTGCCTGCAGATAGATCACAACGTCCGGTTCCGGGACTCGCCGGACCAGGCTTCGCTCTACTTCTTCGTATAAAGCAAGCTCTTCATCGTTTAGCGTAATGGAAGCAAAGATCCGGTCTTTTATAAAAAGATAATCACTTACCACATTCTCGTAAAAGAGGTCTCGCTGTTCGAGGTCGAGCTGCTGTCGAAATCGTGACAGCAGAAAAAAAAGCTGCGTTTGAAACGCGTTACGTTGCTGGTCCTGATAGAACTGAGGGAGAAAAGGATTCTCCTCAAATTCTTCAAGGACGAGTTTGCCCCCGAGTCTCTCTGCCAGCAACTCAGCTAACGTGGTCTTCCCTGCCCCGATAGGACCCTCAATTGCAATGTAGCTCACGTTATAAGCGCTCCTTACAGTTTAAGGTCGGTCTTGCGAACACCTTGAGTACTGACAGTTTTCGTTAATTCGGAGATCGATCGATGTAAGACGGGATGTTCGAAGTCCGGCGCCACTTCGCATAATGGAACAAGCACAAAGGCTCGGCGGTGCAATTCAGGGTGCGGTAGTGTTAAGTCCGGGCTTTCCAGGATCAGGTCCTCATAAAATAGCAGATCGAGATCAATTTCCCGTTCATGCCAGCGTGGCCGCTCCTTACGTCCCAGCGTTCGTTCCAACGCTTTCAGGTGATTTCCGAGATCGATCGGACCGAGCAGCGTTTGGAATTCCACTACAGCATTGAGATACGGCGGCTGCGGAATCCCGCCGACAGGCTCGGTTTCATAGACAGAACTAAGACGTACCACTTCCCCAAAATTCTTAAGCGCAGCAATAGCCGCTTGCAAGTATTCGAGTCTTGGTTCGAGGTTCGATCCCAGACCGATGAACGTGCGAGCATATTCAGCTACGATCTCGCTGGCCGTTGGTTGTTTTAACTCTTCGTCTTTCGGCATTCAACCTCTACGGTATCAAGGACAGCACCTGCAGAAACGCCCGGTTTCCTTACCCGTACGATCGTTTCACGCACCGGAAATTCGTCCAGCATTTTCACTGCAATAGCATTTGCAAGCGACTCAATAAGGTGAAATGGCTTAGCACCACTTACTCCCAATACTGCTTTCTGGACCTTTACATAATCGATCGTATTTTCCAGGGAATCGCTTTCCACAGCCCTATCGAGCTCGGCTTCCAACTCGACATCGATCTCGAACCGAGCCCCATGCTCTCGTTCGTGAGCGTGAGCACCGTGGTAAGCGTAAACTTGAATATTCTTCAGGCGAATCCACATACTGCAAAAATACGAGCCGATCGTCCTATCGGAAGCCGAATTCACTCCACCGCGAATCCACTCGCTTCACGATCTCTTCTGGCATAACACACGGGTTTGGATATCCCGGTTTCCAGGTTGCGTCGATGCCCATAATTCCTTCGTAAACCGGTGCACTTCCAACGAGCGTCGTACGAGTGAAGCAGACATCTCGTGCAGCATCGAAGCGAGTGAATAGGCCCCAGATGACTTCCATATCGCTTGCAAGGTCGACATCTTCACTAACAGCAGCAACGATCTTTATTCCTTTCGGAAGTTTTTCGAGATTCGATTCCGCCACTAACCGCTCGACGATCTCTCGTCCGGTAGTTTTTTGAGAATCTTGTCCTGAGATTTTTCCTATTGCCGAATCAACTTTGACGACGAGCAGAGTCTCTTCGAATACTCTCGACTCCCGAATGCGCGAGTCGATGTCGTTGATATTGCTTGAATATTGACCCGTTCGAGCGTAGAACGGGCTTGGCTGGCGTGCCGGATATTTACCCCCGCTTGCGGTAACATCAGGCTTTTCAGTGGCATCGACAATCATCTTGCTTCCCAAGTTCATCGAATAGCTCGTAAAATCGAGCGTATCCATCGCCGTATTGGTAAGCAAGGTGAAATCGTAGTGAGGATCGAAATTATCTCGGATGGCTCTTAAGAGCGCACGGAAATCTCGGTTATCGACCTTTTCACTTACAGCGATCGCACATTTCGTTAACGACAACTGACCGTCCGAAACGACCCCGAGGGTTGCTTTAACAGCCTCTTTCCCATAACGCTGTTTTGTTCGAACACCAAGCAAATTGTGGAAGCCTGCTTCATAGAATGCCCAGACATCGAACACCTCCGGGTGCATTAGACGTACGAGCGGCCCAAGGATCAACTGGTTGACATCACCCAGCCATTTGTCCTCCATTGGCGGCTTACCAACAACCGTTGCCGCGAACACCGCTCGAGAAAGATGCGTAATCGCACGTATGTGAAAGACGGGAAACATACCCGCATGCGAATAATGACCGAAGTGATCCCCGAAAGGCCCTTCCAGACGCCGCTCTTGCGGAGGCACGACGCCTTCCAAAATAAATTCGGCATTGGTCGGTACGTCGATCGAGATGGACATTCCCTTGCGCATCGCAGTCGGACGGCCACGCAAGAATCCCGCAAATACCACTTCATCAATTCCTTCGGGTAACGGTGCGACGGTCGATAGCAGCAATGCCGGATCGGTACCAATAGCGACGGCAACTTCCAATGGTCTCCCCATCGCTTCGGCCTCGTGGTAATGGAATCCTCCTCCCTTTTGAATTTGCCAGTGCATGCCGGTCTCAGAAGGACCAAATACTTGCATCCGGTACATTCCAAGATTACGCTTACCAGTATGAGGATCGTATGTAAAGACCTGCGGAAGAGTAATAAATTTACCAGCATCTTCGGGCCATGTCTGAAGTATTGGTAACGCTCCCAGATCGGGCTTGTCGAGGGTGTGTCTCGGTTCTTCAGGGCTTGTCCGCCGAATTCGTGCTGACATTAATCGTGGCAGGAGTGGCTTGGCAGCATTCCATACCACACGTGGCCTGGGGGGAAATATCTGCTCCGCGAGGTGAACCAGTGAATGACCCAATCGGCCCGGGTCTTCGCCGAGTGCTATTTCGACGCGACGATTGCTCGCGAGCAAATTCATCGCAAGTGGAAATTGCGATCCTTTGACGCGCTCGAACAAAAGCGCCTTACGTCCTTCGAGTAGTGCTCGTATCGCGATCTGTGGAGCTTCTAAATAGGGATCGACCTCGGCAGTGATGCGGTGAAGCTCACCCAAACGTTCGAGGCGCGCAATAAACTGCGATAGCGTGTCGAATCCGCGTTCCGTGGATGCCATTATTCTAATTCTTCCGAGCGCCAACCGCTTCCCACGTTAACACCAACATGATGAAGAACTCTGTTGACAAATCCTTGTACATACTCTTCCACCGTCGTAGGTACAAAATACAGTGGCGGAGAGATCGGCATTACGACCACACCTTCGCTGGAAAGATCGGCACATTGCCTAAGTGTTATCGTCGAAAGCGGAGTTTCGCGAACGCAAAGGATGATCTTACGCCGCTCCTTGAGGCACACGGCCGCGGTCCGAGTAATAAGCGTATCACCAATTCCCGAAGCGATCTTGCCAATAGTGCTCGTCGAGGCGGGAATGATGACAAACGCGTCAATATCGTTAGTGCCAGAAGCTAACGGGGCCGTGAGGTCAGAATCGGCGAACAACTTCTTACAATACGGTGCAACTGCAGCAGAGGGATCATCGAGCTTCAGCTCGTCCTTCATGACCGCTTTCCCCCACTTCGACATCACCACGAATTTATCGTGCGGGCAGCGCTTGAGAAAATCCATCGCATAGATCGAACCGCTGGAGCCGGTAATTCCAACCGCGATGCGCTTTCTGGGTTGCGTATTTGGTGCGGTCATGTAAGCGAAGTACCTACGATCACAAAAAGTAAGACCACAAAACCGAGTACCGCGTTGATCTTAAAAAACGCAAGCTCAATGTCCGTCGATTTCTTCTGCTCGAGATACAGCAGAATTCCAGCGATGAGTAGCAGCGCCCCCGCTAACAAGCTACCTCGGAATGCCACGAGGTACACCGCGACAAGCACGAAGAAGGAGGCAAAATGGATGTATGCAGACCATTGCAGAGCCCGCTTTGAACCTACGCGAGCAGGTAACGAAAACAGACCTTCCTTCTTATCGAAGGCTTCGTCCGCCGTCGAATAAATTATATCAAAACCGGAGGCCCAAAGCCAGGTAAAAAGAGCAAGCAAAAAGGCCGGTAGCGCACCCTCCGTAGTTGGCCGGACTGCGAAATAGGCCCCCAATGGCCCAAGAGCCAAAGAAGCCCCCAATCCGAAATGGGCCAGCGAGGTAAACCGCTTCATAAACGGATATCCGCCAAACACTATTAGTGGGATTGGCGAAAGCATGAAACATAAGGAGTTAAGCGCTGCAGCCGAAGCGAAATAGACCACTAATGCAACGCCTAAAACCGTATATGCCTGACTAAGCTTCATCTTCCCGCTTGGAAGCTCGCGGGAGGCCGTCCGTGGGTTTTTGGCGTCGATATGCCGGTCAATGATCCGATTCATCGAGAATCCGACCGTTCGAGCACCGGTAGCAGCGGCAAGAATTAGAAGAAGATTCTTGACGATCTCTGACGTTGGAAGATCGACTCCGGCCTGCTTATTCGCATGCAGCCCGATCGCCATACCGGCATAGATCATGGGCAGCGAAAACAAAGTATGCTCGATTTTTACGAAGGAGAAAAACTTCTTCATTCGGCTATGGATGTATCCGCATCGGCAAGCAACCGCAAGGCACTCAAATATCCTTGTGGCCCTCGTCCCATAATACGGCGGACGTTCTCGAGGCCTTCAAACACGGTATGCCGCCGAAATTCCTCCCGCTTTGTGAGGTCGGAGAGATGCACTTCCACCATGGGCTTTCCCACTGCTGAGACGGCGTCTCGCAGGGCAATAGAATAATGCGTGAGCGCTCCCGGATTCATAATAATGCCATCCAACCACTTGCGTTCTTCGTGAAGCTTATCGATCAGGTCTCCCTCGTGATTCGACTGAAAGAACCGAAGCTCGGCTTTGAATTTCGAGGCCTCCTGCCGAAGCATATCATAAATATCTTCGAGTGTTCCTCGCCCATAAATTTCGGGCTCCCGTTCGCCGAGCAGGTTTAGGTTCGGTCCGTTCAATACAAGAATATTCATGCAAGCGTAAATAGGTATTCCAGCGTTTCGCGAACCGCAGCGTCCGATATTTCATCAACAAATGCTTCACCGATCTTCCTTAAGAGGATAACGCGATTAGAACCCTTCTTGTCCTTTTTAAACATGCGAACGGCATCTTCAACGGAAAAAATGATCTCCCCTTTTATCGGTATTCGGCCCAGCACCGACTCTATTTCTATCCACGCTGCTTCGTCGATATACTTGTTCTTCATCGAAAGCCATGCAGCCCCACGCATTCCCAGCAAAACGGCTTCGCCGTGCAATAGCGCATAGTTAGACGCAGATTCTAACGCATGACCAAACGTATGCCCAAAATTTAGAAGCTCCCGAATTCCCTGCTTTCGCTCAAACTCATCGGCCTCCACATAGCGAAGTTTTTCTATGATGGAAGAATAAATGATCTCCTCGTACGAAGTATCAACGCCGCGTATAAGTCTTCTTACGCTTTTTGCGAGACTCTGCCAAAGATCTGCACTACCAATAAGTGCATATTTAAATACTTCCGCGAGTCCGGCGTGCAGCTCGCGCTTGGGAAGCGTCTTTAAATAAAGGGGATCGACAAGAATTTGCCTCGGTGGATAGAAAGTACCGATAAGGTTCTTCGCTCCAAACATGTCAATGCCCGTTTTACCACCGATCGCGGCATCGGCTTGTGCCAGCAATGTAGTGGGAATATGTACCAGTGGCAATCCGCGATGATACAAGCTTGCAGCAAAGCCTGCAATATCGGTTATCACACCACCGCCGAAGGAAACAATGAGCGTCGATCTCCTATTGGCATCTATCTCGTGAAGACGTTCGAGGATTGTACCAAGCGTTTCCTGACTCTTTTTAGCTTCTCCCGCGTCAATGACGATCTTGTATAGATCGCATTGCTTTCTTATTTCCTTCTGCAGCTTCGTAATAAGCTCTTTCCCGTGCAGGCTGTCGACATTGTTGTCAGTGATAACGATCGCTTTGGTATATCCTGCATCGAGGATCGTTTGGGAAAGCTCGCGACAAGCAATGCCGCTGCCTACAAGGATCGGATAATCCCCAAGAGCCGAGTGAGCGAGTAGTGTTCGATGAGGAGGCTTGAGCGCAACATGAAGCGACATTTTATCCAAGGCGGTAAGCAGTTCCTTTGCAAGTTCCGGCGGAGTTCGCTCGTCGCCTCGAACGCTACGAGTAACGAAATGCAAAGTGGCTTGCTCGTAGTACGGCCGACGTTCTTCGAGAAGGATGCGAAGTTTTTCCTTTAGCTCATCCGCAGAAGCTGCCCTGAAAAGCGGACGATCCTTGCCTCGTAAAATATCTCCCAGAACATTCTTTGCAGCATCCCGTACCGTTACATCGATCCAGATCGGAATTCCGGAGCCACGGATGATCGAGCGATTCAATGGCTTCATCATGACCCCACCACCAGTAGCGATAATGTAATGCGAGCCGTTCGTCGTGGAGACGTTTAACAACGCTTGTGTCTCGAGATCTCGGAATCTTGCTTCCCCGTGCTTTGCAAAAATTTCAGGAATGGGCTGTCCTGCCAGGCGTTCGGTCTCTATATCAAGATCCACAAAAGAATATCGATAGCGGCGCAACAGCTCGCTTAGCTCTCGCCCTATAGCCGATTTCCCTGCTCCCGGCAGACCGATAAGATACAGATTACGATTTCGCCAGGTCATGCCGATTGGATATGAAGAGCCTTTCGACGTTCCGCAACTCGGGCTTTTAGCTCGTCAATGGTATCGCCGCCAAATGTTTCGAGAAGCTCACTCGCAATGACCGTAGCAACAACCGCTTCGACAATGACTGAGAGTGCAGGTACGGCGCAAACATCACTTCGTTCAATGTGTGCTTCCCTGAACTCGCCTGTCTTCAAATCGACAGATTCAAGTGGTCGCATCAGTGTTGAGATGGGCTTCATCGAAGCTCGGACGACGATCGGCTCTCCGTTCGACATGCCACCTTCGATGCCCCCGGCATTATTACGCGTTCGTCGTAATCCACCTTCAACGATCGTAATGGGGTCGTGATTATCTGAGCCTTTAGACTTTCCTGCCTCGACGCCTCGCCCGATCTCGACCGCTTTTACGGCCTGAATGCTCATCACGGCCTGAGCGATTATAGCATCCAGCTTTCGGTCCCAATGAACGTGGCTTCCAATACCAAGTGGAATGTTTTTGAAAGTACACTCCACGGTACCGCCTAACGTATCGCCAGCCTGCTTCGCCTTGTCGATCGTATCGATGATAGTCTGTTCTTTCACATGGTCCGCTATCCTCACTGGGCTTTCCGCGATCTGCTTCCGAAGTTCAAAGATGCTAGTACTTGGAGTTGCCTCGATTCCACCGATCGAGGTCACATAGCCGATCGAATCGATCTCTAATTCCTGGAGCAATTTCATAGCGATCGCTCCGATCGCAACACGCATCGCCGTTTCGCGGGCGCTGGCGCGTTCGAACACATTTCGCAGATCGGCCTTGTGACCGTACTTCATTGCTCCGGCAAGGTCGGCATGCCCCGGGCGTGGAATGGTCACTGCGGACGATTCTCCATCGGTTGGCAGTACGGACATCCGTTCTTTCCAATGCACCCAATCCTTGTTTTGTATTAGGAGGGCCATCGGCGCGCCCGTCGTAACGCCATTTCGTACTCCAGAGACGATCTTTGCACCATCCTGCTCGATCTGCTGACGGCGTCCTCGGCCATACCCCTTCTGCCGCTCACGAAGAACGGGATCGATATCGCGTTCAGCGATAAGCAAAAGCCCCGCCGGCATCCCTTCGAGTATGCCGACCAGCATTTCACCGTGCGACTCTCCGGCTGTTAAATATCGAAGGCGTCCCATCGTGGTGCGACTAATGTAGATAATGAGTTATGCAACGATCGAAATTCGTCAGTAGTCAAAAGCGAATTCTGAGATTCCTCTCCGATCATCCAAAAATACTGCGACAAGGCGGCTTGTTCGATAAGCATACCGAGACCGTCGATGGTCATTGCTCCATTAGAACTTGCAATTTCCAGAAATCTGGTCCTCCGGGGATTGTAAACAAGATCAACAGCCACATCGTCCGCGTGCCACTCAAATTGCTCCAAGAGGGATTTGCGGCTTCGCTGCCCCACTGGGGTTGCTTGAATTACAAAATACTTCCCACTCTCTCGAGAAATTGCATCCATCTCGGCGATCGATACATCCGGAAATGAACGCCTCGCCTCCGTTATAGAGCGGGCGGCAACGATCACTTTTTTCCAGCCTAAGTTAGTAATTGCCCCATACACCGCGCGAGCAGCGCCACCCGCACCGAGTATGAGCAATGTATATTCATCTGCCCTAAAATCGGGAAATGATCTCGTAAGCGAGAACAAAAATCCAGCACCATCGGTCGATGTGGCCTGTAGGCCGCTGATACAACGTATGGTGTTCACCGAATTGATCGCTTTAGCGATCTCAGAAATATGCGGTGTTAACTGAGTCGCCACATATTTATACGGAAACGTCACGTTAAAGCCGCTTATGTTTTGCGTACTCCCCTTTTGGACGATTGCCTCAAACTCTTCTTCATCCCTGCACTCAATATTCGAATATTCGATCGCCTTAAACGGCGAATCAAGCTTAGCTTGAACAATTGGGAAAAGGACCTGATGCACAGATGGCGAGATGCTGTGGGCTAAGGAGCGGCCGAGCAAGGCTACTTTTAAGACACTCATAGTTGCACGTCAACAGTATTGCTACCTGAGATCTGTCCAAGATCGGAAAAGAATTGCGGGTACGAAATAGCAACCGATTCGGCATGATCGATTTGTGTCGGTCCGGCGGCAAACAACGATGCAATGCTGAAGGCCATCGCCAAACGATGATCGCCACCGTGCTCTATTTTGCCAGCAATTAATTGGCGGTCAGGGATGCCATGGATCAGCAAGCCATTTTGGCTCTCTTCGACCTTTACTCCAAAGGCTTCGAACTGCCGCGCCGATAGTCCGAGGCGATCGCTTTCCTTTACGCGTAACTCTCCGGCATCCGAAATGGTACTCGGACCGTTCGCAAAAAGCGCCAGCACCATGAGGATCGGTAACTCGTCGATCAGTAGCGGAATATCTTCGCCGGAAATATCAAATGGTGTAAGCGCCTCCTTTAATAGATCGCCGAAGACAGTTACATCTCCCCGCTCTTCGCCATATTCTTCTCGAATATTCGTAATCTCGAGATCAACGCCCATTACAGAAAGGATATCGAGAAATCGAGTTCTCGTTGGATTCAAAAGAACCTGTTTAACGATGACCGCTCGCTTTAGGAGCACTGCTGCTGCAATAAGGAATGCTGCACTCGAAATATCGCCCGGAACATTATAAGTTATCAGGGGCGGAAGATTAGAGTCCCTATTTCCCGAGATTCGTATGTTGCCAGTAACTTCTATATCGAACCCAAAGGCCAAAAGCATACGCTCGGTATGATCGCGGCTCTCCGTTTTGCCTCGGATCGTGGTATCCCCTTCAGCATACAGCCCTGCTAAAAGAAGAGCAGATTTTATCTGTGCAGAAGGTACTGTAAGCTCGATCTCTCGACCCGTAAGTTTGCTTCCATGAATTTGAAGCGGCAACGACCCCTCCTGGCTTGTTGTGATTCGCGCACCCAGTTGTTCGAGAAACGCTGCTACGCGCTTCATTGGTCGTTTACTTAGTGAGGCATCGCCAACCAACAACGAATCAAAAGTTTGTCCGCATAACAATCCCATTAGTAGCCTTGCTGTTGTGCCAGAATTCGCACAATCAAGTACCTGGGAAGACTTAGCAAGGCCATAACGACCGCATCCGTGAATCACCATGCCATTGCTTATTTCTTCAACGTGCGAGCCCAGTGCCCGCATCGCTTCGATAGAAGCAAGGACATCTCGTGAGATGAATG
>JAJPIO010000019.1 GCA_021324735.1 Bacteroidota bacterium | reverse complement strand
GAGGGTTCCACCTCTTCCCATTCCGAACAGAGAAGTTAAGCCTCGCAGGGCCGATGATACTTGGTGGTTAACACACGGGAAAGTAGGTCGTCGCCAGGGGTTTTTTATAGGACCTATCGTCCGAACCCACTATTGCTTTGCAATGGTGGGTTTTTTATTTGCATGCAGTAGGTCAACCAGCATAGTGTGGCGCATGCTTCAGCTTGCGCGGGCTCAAGCTAAAGCATGAGCCACAGCTAATTAATGATCTCTCCTTTGCTTTTTGCAAGTCTATCACGAAAGGCTTGTAGTTCTTCAGGCGTCTGTCGCATCCAATCGGTTACTTCACCGATTATTTTCAACGGCGCTGTACTGCGATAAGAGCGCGTCAGATTGCCCGGAAATTTCTTATCAGTGAGGTTGGGGTCATTTTCAAAACTGCCGGTCGGTTCAACAAGATAAACGCGCTCGCGTCCTTCGCCTTTGGCCATCGTTGCGGCCAGTCCCGCGCCATGAAGCAAGGCTGTGAAATAAATATGATTCATTATGACTTCGGACTTATAATTAGACTTGCCTCCCGGTCTCAGCAAGTCACCAACTTGTAGATCCGCTTTCGTCCCGTGGTAAAAAGGCCCCGGGTCCGCAGGAATATTCCTTGAGAAGACTGCCAATTCGTAATTCTGATCTGCGCGCTCGAGGTCATTAAGCTCTTCATAGCATCTGGCAATATTATCATAGAGCGCAGGGAAGGCCGCCGCGACGGTGATGTCATTCATCTTTATCGCAAACTGCAAGGCGGTTTCGAACCATTGTAATTTACTGCCTACACTGGTATTGTGTTGGGCCAAAGCGTGAGCAGCGATAAATTTTTCAAGATCGTCACTTGCATCGGTCCAGGCTTGAGCAAGCAGTTTGCCAGCGTCTTCTGGTTTGCCTGTTGCCTCCAAAGCCATAGCTTGAATACAAAGCTTAACGACATGATTATTCGGGCTAAATTCCATTTATTTATTTTGACTTTTGGATTCGCTCAAACACTACTGCTGAATGTATAAACTCCGCCAGTGTGGCGCGCGCTTCAGCTTGTGCTAACCCCAGCTGGCTCAAGCTAAAGCATGAGCTACGCTGTGAGCCGTTTTGATTTGTATTTTTGTGCTTTGACTGGGAGAATACACTATGAGCTGTGGCGGGTTTTGCGAAAAAGAAGAAGTCGTGTGGGAGGTATTGTGGGATGGCGATTATTCGCTCCTAATGCGCGAGATAATTTGGGAAGATGGTAAAAGCAAGCCGAATTGGATGTATAATTACCCTCATGATGCCGAATCGGATAAGCTGGCAAAAGAAGAAGTTGAAGCTTATAAGAAACATTGGCTTGAGAGTCATCCGTCGGCGATCAGCTATCCCTCCAAGTGCAGCGGCGATTGTGTCTGCGACTATGACGATACACAAACGGTAGTCGAGAGATATCGCGTCTCGGTCTTCAGGCGATACCTGGTATCAAATAGTACGACGCTCACCGGATATATTACTGCATGGATAAAACTAAAGCGCACCCTAACAGTCTCATCCGGCACTTGCATTGATAACCCGATCGAGAATGCATAGCTCTGCTATCGCTCCTCATAATACAGTTTTTCTTATTCAAATTTTTGTCCATGGAAGAGATCAAAGGAATTGCCCGCGTCAAGTTTCGTCTCGGCAAAGTGGAAGAATGGAAGCGCCTGACGGCCCAAGCCATGGAGATCGTTCGGACCAAGGACAAAGGGACGCTCCAATACGAAATCTTCTTCAACGCCGATGAGACCGAAGCGATCGTCTTCGAGCGCTATCGCGACGCTGATGCCGCACTCGAACATTTCGCCAATATCGGTCATCTAATGGAGCCGCTTATGGCCACCGCCACTATCACCGGCGAGCTTTTGGGAACACCCAACGCGGAGATGCGGAAGAATCTGACGGGCGACCAGCCGAAGCTCTTCACGCCATGGATGACCATGAACGAGACCTCTGCGGTGTAGCGTATGCTTCAGCTTGCGCTTAGCTCAAGCTAAAGCATGAGCTACAATGCGCTGGCTCAAGCTAAAGCATGAGCTACAATGCGCTGGCTCAAGCTAAAGCATGAGCTACATTGCTCATCGGTTCGGATTGCCTCTGCCGCGCCGCTTATTCCATCTCCGCTGTCCGGATTTCTTTTTCGGTGCGCCGCTTTGAGCTGCGTTGGTATGTTGCGGTCGTGGTGAGCTATTGCGACCGTTGTGTTTTTGTCGATCGGTTGTGGTGTGCTCGCCGCGCGAATGCTCTCGACGCTTATCCGAACTATGTTCTCCGCGATGCTCCCGACGCTCTTGTGAGTCGCGTTGTCTCTGGTGTTCCCGCCGTTCTGTTGAACTATGCTGACCGCGACGCTCTTGCGATCCGCGTTGCTGCTGACGCTCATTCGAGCGATGTTGATTCGGATGCTCGCGGCGTCCCTGTCTTTGCTGCTGTTTCGGTTGCTCTGTCTCGCGCGGCGCAGGCTTGCCAAGATTGTGGTGCTCGACAGGAATCCTCACGCCCGTAAGTTTTTCGATGTCCTTAACGTAGGTTTTCTCATCTGGCGCGCAAAAGGAGATCGCGATACCATTCGCGCCGGCGCGACCGGTGCGACCAATACGATGCACGTACGTCTCCGGCACATTCGGGATCTCGTAGTTGAAGACGTATTCGAGATTATCGATATCGATGCCTCGTGCGGCGATGTCGGTCGCGACGAGCACGCGGATCTTGCCGCTCTTGAAATTCGTGAGCGATCGCTGTCTGGCGTTCTGCGCTTTGTTACCATGGATCGCTTCAGCCGAAATATGATTGCGCTCCAGCGTCCGCGCGACAACATCGGCTCCTCGTTTCGTACGCGTGAATACCAGCGCTGAAGTAATGCGTGGATCGTTCAGCAAATCCATCAGCAGTTCTAACTTTTGGGATTTGTCAACATAGTATAACTTCTGCTGAATAAGATCGACCGTTGTCGCTGGCGGTGTAACCGCAACGGTAACCGGTTTATACAAAATATCCTCCGACAGCCTTACGATCGCCGGCGGCATCGTGGCGGAAAAGAAGAGCGACTGTCGCTCGTTCGGAAGTTTGGCAATAATATCCTGCACATCCCGCACGAATCCCATATCGAGCATGCGGTCGGCCTCGTCAAGCACGAAGATCTCGATATGCCGCAGATCGACGTGGCCCTGATCCATGAGATCGAGCAATCGGCCTGGGGTAGCAACGACGATATCAATGCCACGCCGCAGAGCATCGGTTTGCTTGCCTTGCCCGACGCCGCCAAAGATCACGGTATTAGAGACCTTTACATGACGGCCATAAGCATGGAAGCTCTCCTGTATTTGTACCGCCAGCTCACGCGTTGGGGTGAGTATGAGGCAGCGAATATGCTTTTGCTTGCCATGCTGCTTGTGATTGCCGTGCTGTTTATGCGTGCCATGCTCTTTGTGTACGGCAGGCTGCGTGTGCTCGGATAGGATCTGAAGAATGGGTATGGCAAAGGCCGCCGTTTTGCCGGTGCCGGTCTGTGCGATACCGAGCAGATCGTTGCCCTCCAGCACGACAGGAATAGCTCGCTGCTGAATTGGGGTCGGAGTGCGGTATCCCTCTTCGTGTAATGCCCGAAGAATAGGCTCAATAATGCTGAGATCGCTAAATAACATCTAGGATAAGGAAAATTAAAACGTTATGGTGGAGAAATAAAAAAGTGGGCAGTGCCGAAATGGAGGCAACACCAACATAACAAAATAATGGGAAGGAAGGGTCAGATACAACATCGATGAATTAGGTATTTCGGCAACGGGCAATCCACGGCATTTTTTGTCAGGTTTTGAACATTCGAATCGTTTATTCAATCGGAAGAGTGAGGCATAAAACCAATGAAAAGGATTATTTTCAAGGTCTTGATTATCACTTTCATCGGTTATCTAAATTTGATGATGGTCATTTCGCCAAATATCGATCCTATGATCGAGCCATCCCATCCTCAAGCGGAAGCAGAGTTGTCAACTATAGTAGCTTTCCCCATTTTTTGCCTTTTCGCGTACCGTTTTTGGAAAGGGCTAAAGGGATGGCCGTTTCTATTGCTGCTTAATATTATTGTGATCGTTATATGTATAATCCTAATTGCGCCGGAACCCGGAGGGTAAGAACAGTCATACCGACTTATGAATCAAGTCAGGTTTCGGTAGGGTTGTTCGTTGAAGGCCTGGACTGGGAGATATTTTCGGTCACTATCGATTAGGAGAACGAATATCCTACTACTCGTGGCAGCGAACACTTAACTTTGTGGTGCCCAGAAATCAATTGGATCTAATCAGCACAGATTGCTACGATATTGGCCGTGCAACGTGGATCATCCCCGTTTGATAAGAACGATATGAACTCAAAAGTGAAAACGATCTTTCGCAAAGAGCGATATAAATATAAATTTTGGCATCGGGCGTTATGAAAGAGTTAAATAATCTGAGTCGATGATTAAAACCTTGTTTACTATTTCTGTTTTGTCGCTGCTTGTCGCTTGCAGTTCACCGCATTTGACGTCTTTGGGTTTAAATCGGATTGTGGCGTCTCATGACATTAACTACGAACCGTTTGAACCAGCTCTTACGAGAGTAAGTGATGGCTTTGCCATGCTTCGAAGAATTAACGGCAGTGAATTGGCTGTTGAGCATTACCGCTCCGATTCCCTGACGCTCGATTGGTCGATCCCTTTCGCGAGCAAAAAAAATGAGCAATGGTCGCCCATTATTAACTATCGAGACGGGGTGCTATATGCAGCAGGTCCCGTGTCGATTGCGGACGGTGATAGTATAGGGTTACGCTTTACGTCTATTGATATTGCAACGCGTTCTAAGCGTGGCGAGCTGATAAGGAATGTCCTGCCAACGGGACAGGCCATGGTATCGGATTGGAAATTTGATAAGGGGAAGCCTGCGCGAACGAATTACGAATGGTCCAGCTCGCCAGACTCGAATCTTGTTCTCTTTTATAGTATTGATTATGCTACAGCACGGCAGATGATCCATAAATCGCCAACAGTGCATGCATTATTGTTTGACATTGATGGGACGTTGCGACGATTGCTTGACATTCCTATTGCGGTTGAGGATACTATGATCTTCGCCGAGATCGCGCTGACGGCAAATTCTATGGCGGTCGATAATGATGGTAATATATACCTCGTGGAGTTTCACCAGCCGGCAACACTCGAAGTGTTGAAATATACTGGGAAAAATGACAGCCCAAGCGATCGATTGACTACAACCGTGGATAATGTCTCACTGGCGTCAGGCTATAAGTTAGGAAAGCCACTCATCACATTCAGTCAAGGGCTCATGTTGCTTACGGCTGCACGGCTTAATTGGGGGCACTTCGAAAGCGTCGGCTATGGATATGAGGAAGCCAATGATCTTGCTCCGATTTATGGGACACCTTCTGGAACAACGCAAGTAAATGTCGATTTCACAATGCATCGCGCATATGCATTTGAGGCTGGGACTGCCGGTATGCCGATCGCTTCTTTATATGACTCATCACGGCATCGAACGATCGTTGCCGATGAAAGTCGCGTTAACTATACATCGTCTTCGTCGCAAAGATATTTTGGAAGAAATGTGTTCTTTGGAGGGAAATGGCAAACCAGCTGGATGCCCATATATCATTCTGAAAATTATTGCCACGGAATGAGCATAGGATGTTATGATGATTCCGGCAAGCAACAGTGGCTTACCTATCTCTATACCACGCACTCGCCGGCGCAACCCTATTATGCGGGTGGCATTCGAAACGGGCAATTTGAAGTGCTTTATGATAGGGAAGACACGGTCCGATCGTTAACCCTTGACGTTGCAACTGGAAATCGATCTTCCGAGAAGCATCTGTTCATGCATCCGGAATCAACCATACTCTTCCTGAATGAATCTGTTTGGCTCGACCCCAAAAATCTGATTGTGTTTGCCAAAGGCCCGACAATATTTCAGGTCATGGAATAGGAATTTCGTCACAGGATGCTTGCAATCACGTCGGTACGAATAATGCGGTAAGGCCATTTAATGGCACGAATCAGATTACCGTTCTTCGCTTTCATATTACTTCTTTTCATTTCGGCTTGCGCGACGAAAGAAAGCGCGCCGACCAAAGAAACGGCTGAGTCTTCTCCAGCTGCGGCTCCAACAGTCGGGCATGGCACTGTGTCTGCGACGATCGACGGCACAGCGTGGCAATCAGCACCCGCATCCAGCAAGGACGATGATGCTGCGATAGCAAGTATCGATCCGAAAACGGGATTTATTACTATTCGGGGTACAAATGCTTCGGCAGCCAGCGAGCCTCAAGTTATTGAGATCACGCTAAAGTCCTCGCAGCCAGGAAACTACACACTTGCTCCAGATTTCGACCACGTGCAGACCGCGACCTATAGTATTGGGAGCGACACATCGCAACTCTACTTCATTCACGAGAAGCAATCGGGGCAGGCAGTGATCTCACAATCCGATGGACACCGCGTAACTGGCACATTTTCCTTCGACGCTCGGAACACGCAGGGTAAGGACATTCGTATATCGAACGGAACGTTCGATGTGCTGATCAAGCAATAGTTAGCTATAACTATTTCGGTTCTAATGATCTATTTTCCGTCGTAGTAGGTGATAGTTGCGTCGATCCAAACAGAGCTATCCTGGCTGTGGACGCTACTCAGGTGTGTCATGATGGAATAAATACCAACGCCATTGGGACTCTCGTTTGGGTGACTCCCGTGGTCCTGGATGCGCACATAAAAGTCCTTTATGTTAGTGCCGTTTCTCACCGTCCAAGTGGGATCCCAATTATTAAAGACATAGCTTCCATCCACCCAAACGAATTGCCGTTGTATTAAGCCTTGGAGAGGAAGGTACACATAGCGGTTTTTTAAATTTCCATTATTGTCAAATGCGGCGTCATACGCATCCGCCTGCATTGCCTGACTGTAAAACCCATATTCGATCTCGGCAGTGAATTGGCAACCTGGATCGAGCAGGGCCGAATCGGTTGTGGGTGTAGCCAAATTGAAATTGGGATCTGCGGGCGTAAGTACCTTCGAGAGATGTACCGTCTTAGGGGTTCCACACGCAGCTTGCTGAATAGCTGTTGGACACCCGCTGCTAATAACTCCCAATAAAACCAGAAGTCCTACGGACGAAATAAGGCGAATCATAGCTTCCTCCTTTGTGAAGTACAACACACTGACATAGCTGTAAACCGATACTTGCAATATACAAAACAAATTTTTATGTTCGGTGAAGCAGGACGGCTGTGGGATTGCCTTTGTGAATGATCTGCACGCTCATCGAGCAATTGCATGTTCGCAATAACCGTCTATCGCTTGTGGACGAAGTTGAGAAATTGGTGGTTGTATGCGCTGCCAGACATAGCTACCATCTTCTTCATACTATGGTATGTTATGCATACCAAATGCTGGCTTAAAATAGAAAAATGCTCGTGAAATTTCTTCGTCTTATCGTTATTCTTGTTGGATGCCTCGCGGCTTCGCATTCCGTTGCTCAACCCATTCTTCTCGGCGATTGGCTCGCGAAATATCCGACATTAGACTTTCGGCTGGTGCTCACCTTAAATAAGGTTAGTATTAAGGGGCATCACACGAGCTATTCCGGAACATTAGCGAGCGCGAATCAGGGCGGCGTGCCGATCGCCATTCAGTCCTGCACGGTTAGTAAGGATTCTGTATACATCGTTTTTGGGGGAAACAATGCGATCTATAATGCCCGCATTATCAGTGGTGACACGGAAGAACTTCGCGGCAAATACACGCTTGGTACCAGCTCGGTCGATCTTGTTTTTCGCAAAGCCGAAAAATATGAAGGCACGATAGACCTGGGTACGACGAAGCGCCCGATGGTTTTTAAGATCGCACGCTCGCCCGAAGGAATGCTGCTTGCCACGATGGTTAGTCCATCGCAATCGCCGAATGAGATCCCTGCGAACGAAGTAATGTACATTGGCGGCCACCTCTCACTCGACTTCGCTCACGTCCAAGCCGGCTATGATGGAGTCTTTTCGGAGGACCACAAAGTACTCGATGGCACATTCAAGCAAGGCAAGGATTATCCGCTGCTGTTAGAGCGTACTACGCAGCAAGTAAACTGGCATCCAGTAAGTTCAAAGCGTTCAGGGCGAGCGTTGCGTCTCAAAAAATAGCTGGTCGAACCATCGCTGGTCAGACGCACCATCGCTGGTCAGACGAACCATCGCTGGTCAGATGCCGTTTTTCGGATTGGCTCCCCCAAAGCACTATGGTTCTCACCTTAACATCGTTCAGCCATGGACACTCGAAAGCTCGAATGGGCCTCCAATTTCATTTATGCCATAGCTTCACTTGAAATAGTCGATCATTTTATCTGGGACGTTCTCAGTCCGCAGGGATCAACTTTTTTAGATGCAAGTCCAACTAATTTTGGTGGCAGGAATATTATCCTGATCTTTACCACACTTCTTTTCCTCTCGATCGCGTATCTTATACGGAAGGGAAAGGGCATCCGTATTCTTCAGGCGGTTATGACGTTTTTGCTTCTCTTCGTAATTTTTGTAGAGCCGGCCTCGATCTCTGCAAGATTAGCAGCGAACTTCTCCGCAGGTGTGTGCGACCTTGTTGAAAGCGGTATCTGTATCACGCTGATCGTTTTTGCGATCGTGATGAGTGGAGATGCTCGCCGCTCAGTATCACTTTAAATACCATAGCCGCTGGGCAATTGTAGAAAGGACGCAAGCAGAGAGAGAACTTGCGTCGCAATTAACACCCGATTTCAGCTATTGACATCGTAATCGCTGAAGGTCCACATCATTTCGATGTGTTTATCGCCGACGGAGGACTTAAAGTGGATGGCCTTTGGAAGTTGCAGGTCGTGTACTTGCTCGTACTCGAATGATGTTTGAGCACCTGGTACTTCCTGCGTATTGGTCGACGTAATAAAGGATGCATCGCTGCCGCTAAAGAGCAATCCCTCTTTGGTCATTGTGAAATGTGGAGTTACCTCGGAGGTTAAGAATCCCGTTCCGCTGTGAGTGATCTTATGAATGACGAGATCCTTTGAAACGACGATCGTCGTTGTGTCGGTGAGTCTGGGCGTGATGATTATGTAGCTCAAACCCTTCGTATTTATGGTGCTCGAAGAATCGATGCCGGCTAGCGCGGGCATAAGAACAAAGCCGATCCATGAGTGAAGAAGATCGCTCAAGCCTTTCTCGGAATTTGCAAACAACTGCTGATACGCCGCCGGCGGATCCCCTGCGTGAGCAACGTTAACGTTGTTATTCGAATCGACCACAACACTAAAGCGGATCCTGTTGAATGCTGCATTCACGGAATCGAGCATACCTGGAGGAGCAGGCATCGAAACGATCTGAGGATGCACGATCGCACGAAACGATTTGAGTCCGTGGTTGCGGGGATTATAGTATGCGACTCGAATACGCCCGAGAAGCTCCTGCTTGTCGACGCTTTGCGCTTTTGCTCTCGGCGTTGGAATTAACGAAGCGAGGCTCAGGGCTACAGAAAGGCATAGGATTTTCGGTACTATGTTTTTCATCAGGGTGCTTAACCGCGTTCATTGCAGATAGGTCTCCCAAGACCGTTGTGCCGCTACACGATACTTTCTGCTTATCTTTGCACCCTGATCCTGAAGTTAATCCTTTATTTTTATGAACTCTCTTCGTTACGCGGCTTTGGTCGCTTGTATGATCCTTTCGTCTTCGCTCCAATCCCATGCAGCCCTAAAGCAAGGGTCGTTCGATACTACGATTACATTTATGGGCAAGAGCAGAATGCTCTCCTGCTATGTCCCTACGAATTATGCGGATACCAATAAGTATCGCCTTATGGTCTGCCTTCACGGATTAGGTGATAACAGCCAAAATTATCGTAATGCGCTGATCACGTCATTAGCCTGGAATACAAACTTTCCGAAGACGATCTTTATTTGCCCGGAAGCCTCGACCACAACTGCCGATTATTACGATACGGTGGGATCCGAACAGATCGTACAGAAATGTATGGACTTTGCAATGTCGAACTATCATATCGATACGGCGAATATTATTCTGCAAGGATTTTCGCTCGGTGGTCGCGCGGCCTTACGATATGGGTTGGACCATTACACACAGTTCAAGGGTCTCCTCTTAAACACGCCGGCAATTCAAGGGGTGAAAAACGCACTCAACGATCAGCCAACGTATCAGTACACCTATGCGAATGCTGCGCATATTCCGATCTATATTACGCACGGTGAAGCTGATATTCTCTATGAGCCGCCGATCGATACAGCGCTTAAGTTGATGATCCTGAGCGACGGTAAAGTCCGTTACAACGATATTCCCAAGATGGGCCATACCATTCCTACCTATAGCCGTATGTCGGATGCAATCTCATTCTTCGATACAGCAGCACGGACGGGTAGCGCACTGGAAATATTTGAACTCGATGCACCGACCCGCACCTGCGCTCTTCCTATCACTCCGACGATGCTTGTCCATAATATTGGCAGCGATACCATACGGGAGATCAAATTTTCCACGAATACGAACAGCCAGCCAAACACTTACACTTGGGATGGTGTGTTACTCCCATTCCAGCATGCGATCGTTTCCTTGCCGACTCTGACGAGCCTTAGTCCTTCCAATATGTTTACTGTGCAAGTAACGACCATTAATGGTGTTACTCCGGTAGTCCCGAGCACCAAAAGCAATATGATCGAGTATGATGCTCATGGGACATCGTTGCCCGTTGTTGCTGATTTTGAAAGCAGCAGCACAGATCTGCCTCAGGGGTGGATACTCGAGCAAGCGGGTGATGTTTACTCAGCGTGGTCGATCGATAGTACTGTGGCGAAATCCGGCACGAACTCGCTTAATGCGTTCAATACGATCTGGATTTTTGATAATCAAGGACGAGCCGAAGGATTGCTTTCTCCAGTGATGGATATGACCACGACTTCGAGCCCTCAGCTTTCGTTTGACGTGTCGTTCAATTACGATCAATATACGCCGCCGTATGTTAAGGATACGGTCAATTTTACCGATACACTCGACATTCTCATCTCGACCGATTGCGGGGCAACCTTCACGAGCGTGTGGAGGAAATCCGGTGCCGATCTTGCGACGTTTGCGGAGCCGGTGATGAATCCGCTTAGTTTGCAGGCGGACTTCTTTACACCCGATGATACAAACTGGCGACATTATACGATCGACCTTAGCCACTACGCGTCGGCAACAGATGCCACCATCAAGTTCAACTATATCTCCGGGCTTGGAGGACTTATTTGGCTCGATAATATTAGGATCGGTACAGCACTGGCGGTGAACGAACCGGTCGCTACTCATGATGGTATTTATCCAAATCCTGCAAACGACCACGCAACAGTTATAGGCCAACCCGGCAGCATCATCCACGTCGAGATCTCTGACATTGCGGGCCATCGGGTTTCTTCCACAGATTGCGTAGCAAACGCATCCGGCGCAGTTATGCTCGATACACATGCGCTCGCGACAGGCGTCTATTTAATGCGAATAGATTCTGGCAATGCGATGCATTTTGAGAAGTTGGTAATCGATCGTTAAGAGTTAATCCGGATAAGATATATTTGTTGCCATTACCGCACTCGATCATTCTTGGGGCGAATGATGAGTGCGGTAATGCTGTTTATTGAATATGTCCAACCGATCTGTCTTTGTTAGCGCAGTCCTTTTTATTGTTCTATTTTTCCAGAATAGTGTCGCCCAGCCTCTCAATTGGCGTGTCGCCGGAATAGGCGGCGGAGGAGCCTTCTTTCGGCCCTCGCTCGATCCGGGTAACGACAATGAGTATTATGTCCCGACCGATATGGGTTCGTTTTTTCACACGCTCGATTTTGGCGCCAGTTATTCGGAGCTAAGCTTTCGACAAATCATAGGTGGTTCGCTTGGAGTGGTTCGGTTCACGAAAGATCCACAGATACTCTATGCGATCGGGACTGTCCCCTCTATCAATAAATGGAGTGTTACCTGCTACAAATCGACCGATCGTGGTGTGACATGGTCCTTGCCGAATGGGTTGAAAGGGCAGACAAGTCAGGCGCTTAATGCAACCGGTGTGGAAGTACTGACCGATTTTGAGAATCCCGATCGACTGATCTTTGGCACCCAATCGGGGCTATTCTATTCTTCAGACGGTGGAAATAACTTCAGGGATATTGGTAATGCCTTCAAAGCGCCCGCAGGGGTCGAAATATATCCTTGTGGATGCCTCTTCGATAACGATACTATATATATTGGTACGAACTATGGGGTCCTGATGTCACGCGATGCTGGAGTCGATTGGAAGGTGCTGAATCTTACCGGTATTCCGAGCGGAGAGAATATTTTTGGGTTTGCTGCTGCGAAGCAGAATGGTAGTGTGCGGTTTTTCTGTATCACCGGCACAACGAATGGCGTGATGAATGTCGATGCTGTGGTGACGACAGCACCGGGATATCCCGCGCTTTTGAAGGGCGTCTACTCGCTCGATTATAATGCCGGCACCATCTGGCAACCGAAAGAGAGCGGCATCTCGATACCAACGGATCCGAATTGTGCCTGCGACCATATGACGTGGATCGGCATGGCCCATAATGATATCAATGCGGTCTATCTCTACGGAGTGAATAATCAGGGACAGCCACAAGTATTAAAGACGAGCGATGCTGGCATGAGTTGGGAGCATGTATTCAAGATCGCCAACAATGAGAATATTTATACCGGCTATATGGGCGATAAGGGCGATCCGTTCGAATGGTGGCTCGGATGTTCCGGAATGAGTGTGGCGGAAAACAATGCGAATAAAGTTGTGCTTTCGAATATGGGTTCCATCTATAAAACGTCGAGCGGAGGCGCGACCTGGGAGCAAGGCTATGTACTCTCAGCCGATCAGAATCCGATGGGCCAGCCAACGCCCCGATACAAGTCGTACCATGGAATCGGTATCGAGAATACAACGAATTGGTTCGTGCACTGGTCGAGTGCGAATGATGTGCTCGGATGTCTTACGGATATTGGCTCGATCCGTTCAACGGATGGCGGTACGTCCTGGGCGTTCGATCAATATCCGTTCAACACGATGTATTGTGCCATAGAACATCCAACGACCCACGCGATCTATTGTGCCTCCAGCGACAAACATGATATGTATTCATCGACTGCCCTGCAAGATGCATCCATTGATGATCCATCCTACTCCGATGGCAAAGTGTTGATCTCGACCGATAAAGGCTTTACCTGGAGCGCCATCCATGATTTTACCAGGCCCGTCTATTGGATCGCTTTCGATCCCAATAATTCGAATACGATGTATGCCAGTGTGGTAAATCATAAACAAGGAGTTGGCGGAATTTGGGTGACGAACAACCTTCAGGACGGCCCGGCATCACAATGGAGACAACTGCCGGCACCTCCTCGAACGGAAGGGCACCCGGCGATGATCGTGCCGCTGAAGGACGGCAAGATCGTTTGCACTTTTAGCGGGCGCATGACCGATTATTCCGCCAAGCCGACGGGTAAATTCACGGAAAGCTCCGGCGTCTTCCTCTACGATCCGCAAATGAACCAGTGGAGCGATCGCACCGATACGAATACGATGGAGTGGTATTGCAACGATATCGTAGTCGATCCAAACGATGCAACGGAGAATACCTGGTATGTCGGAGTTAATAGTGGCTGGGGATACACGGATGCGGCGGGGAAGGTCGGCCCTAACGATCAGGGCGGATTATTTCGAACGACCGATCGTGGTGTGCATTGGACAAAGCTCTTTGGCACGAGCGACGTTCTTTCTCCGGGAGGCGGTGTGTTTTCGTGCGCGTTTAATCCGAACGATCGAAACGAGCTCTATGTGACGACGAGCGGTGATGGTCTGCTCGTTTCGAAAAATGCGCGATCGGAAGCGCCGATATTTTCGCCTGTGCTGAACTTCCAATTTGGCTATCCATTACGAGCACTCTTCGATCCATACGATGAAAATCAGTTGTGGGTAACAACGTTCGGCAATGGCATTCATATCGGCAAACTGAACGCGGCTAGCGTACAAGCTTCGACCCGGTCGGGTGCTTCTATATTGATATATCCCAACCCATCATCGATCGGCTTTACGATTGAGGCGGATGGTACTCCTGTTGAAGTTCGCAATCCTTTAGGGCAGGTGATGACAACCATCCCGCCCCGTTTGGGTGCCGTTCATGTTGTAACTACCGACTGGCCCAATGGAGTGTACTTTCTCCGTTCCGACAAAACAGCCACTAAGGTCGTGATAGGTCATTGAGCCGCTTATTGGAGCTAAGCCGCTATTGCCAGCTCTTCGGGTGGCTCATTGATTAATTGCGCCGCTTCGTGCATCACGATCGCCACTAATTGTTTTTAATCGATGACAAGATCGGAGTTCACTTCCAAATGGAGGTGAACTCCGATTTCATTTTAAAATAAGTCTACTAGTATGACGACGGTCCACTGGGCGCATTCCTGGTTCGTGCTTCCCGTTGCCACGACCGCGATTACTCTTTTCGTCAAATTTTCTTGTCGATTTCATCTCGCGAAGCTTCAATGCTTTTTGCTGCTGTTCGGGAGTAAGCACGTTGTGTAGGCGATCGCGGTATGATTGCATGTTCTTCTGCATCTCATCGCGTAAGGCTGATTTGTTCGCTTGGGTAGCATGCATCACTTTCTGATGATCCTTTTGCCACTGCTCTTCACGCTCGGTCATAATGGCTCGGACTTGTTTTTCCTGCTCGGCATTAAGTCCCAGTTGGGTTTTCCAAACGGTCACACGCTGCTCCACGCGCTCTTCTATTGTGCGGACACCTCGCTGGGCAAAGAGCTAATTTAGGTTGGGTGTAAAGAAGATTGAGCTTAGTACTACTGCAACACCTGCTTGCCAGTTACTGGTCCAGTTCTCGATTTCTGGCAATCTGGTCTATGTCCGGTCATCCCCACCGGTAATTTTTCTTCTCCGACGGAAATATTTTACTCTTCTTCTTTTAGGATGAAAGTCGTACGGTATGCTTGACCTGCGGCATCAATTCGCAAAGCGTAAGCTCCTGAAGGAAGCGAATGTATGCCGGCAATTTGTAATGAGTGATCGCAGACGGCGACGTTTCCGTGCTGCACTTCTATTCCTGTTTCGTTAATAATATGGTAGGTTGCGACCCCTCCCGCTAAGTCATCGATCGCAATATTGAGGCGGTCAGTTGTAGGATTCGGATACAAGCGTACTTTATGTTCTGAAGTCGCTCCGGATACCAGACTCTCATTGCATGGTCCGAACCATGCAAGGTTGTAAGCATAGGAACTAGTATCATTTCCATTTGTGGCAGTAAGTCCTTTAAATGTTGTTGAGCGGCCAATAAACTGCGTAGTGACTATGATACTATCGAAGCTTGTCACGTTAATGCTTTGAGGATACGCCGTGAGAGTATTCTGCGCGACCATCACGTGGTCCCAATGGGCACTGTCGAGAAACCGCGCCGCAAACCAACCTCCGGCCTTAGGACTCGTATATTTTCGATCGCCTAAATAAATGCTGTCGACAAAACTGCCGACAAGCCACACATGCTGTGTGGAGTCGATAGCAATGAGTCCACCTTCCGGACGTCCGGACACGTGACCGGCATTCGTTTGTGCCCATAGAACCGCGCCGGTTTGATCAAGCTTGGCAATATACATTTCATTCTTGCCAATGAGAGTAATTTTGTCAAAGCCCAGGGTATCACGTATCCAACCGGATATATAAATATCGCCGGAGCCATCGAGTGCCATACCAAGAACGATGGGATATGCGCCGGTCGGATAAGTAAAATTGTCGCGAGTCGCCCATAGCCAATTTATGTTTCCGGTGGCAGTGTACGATGCAACGAAAAGCCGAGTATCGAGCGCATTGAGGTTGGCAACACCGACCGACTTGTTGTCGAATGAGATGCCATTGATAAACTCACCGGCAATATCAAGATTATCAAAATGATCGAATACCAATTTGCGAACTCGTCCGCCATACATTCCACTTAATCTGGTCCAGAGGATGCTACCGGACGCATCAACATGCATAATGAGGACAGGGAGGGATCCGCTGGATAGTCGTGTCCCGGCGAGATCAAGAGTATCCCGAAAACTGGTAGCAACGAAAGCACCGCCGTTGCGATCGCTCACAATGCTGCCGAATGCCCCCGTGTAGAGTGGATCATTGTAAAAATAGGCGTGCGACCACATAAGGTCACCATCGAATGACAGCTTAAGCACAAAAAAGACGTGCGTATTTCCCTGTTTCGTATAACTGTTGGCATCAATGGCCAAAGTGTCATGCACAACTCCTTCGATCAGTAATCCATCGGTACCCACCGTAATATTTGGCGACTGTACATCGGCTGCGGTAGCCTCGGCGATGAGCTTTGCATACACAACATTGCCGTTTCTGTCGATCTTAGAAAGAAAGATGCCGGTTGTTTGATGCTTGGGAGTAAGCACAAACGTACCAAGTGTCATCGTCCCTGTAAAATAACCAATCGTATAAACGTTATCATTATTGTCAATGTCGCTCGAGACGGAAAACGCAGCATTATGGCCCATCGTATTTTGTACGAAGCCGCTACATTGTGCGTGAACAACCTGAGAACCGGCAACCGTAAATAGAAAAAACAATAGGACGTTTTTCATAGCAATACGATAACTGAAGTATTGCAAATATAACTATGAAAGCCGCCGACTAAGCTTCGACCAGGCTCAGGCTGATACCAATTCTTCGATCGGTTGAAAATGCCGTTTGCGGATCGACTCGCCGATCGGCGTCGGCGAGCCGTCGTCATCGATGCGAACGAACGTGATCGAGGTTGTGCAGACGATCGTCTCTTCGCCGCTGTATACGCTATACCGCCGGACCTCAACTCGTATCGTGATCGACGTATTGCCGAGGTGTTCGACATCGCCATAGAGTCGAACGTGATCGCCCACTTTGAGTGGCTTCTTAAATAAGAGTTCGCCGACCTTTAGCGTAACCATATTCGGTGTCGAGCAATATTCGGTTGCGAAGGCGACGGCTGCTTCATCGATCCAGGCCATGAGGATGCCACCGAACATGTTGCGGTGTATCCCGATGTCCTTTGCCATGCATATTTTCTTACTGATGATCTTCATTGCATTCCCTGACTAATACTGTATCAAAACAAAAGACCCTTCGCGTCTTACGGCGAAGGGTCTTGCAAAAAAATCGTTGAGCCTGATTCTAACTGCACAGAACAACCCTCGCCTCGAAGTCAATATGCTTCGGGCAGCGGTCCATCTTAAACCAATTGTTCGTGTGCTTTGCCATTGAGCGCTTACTAATAGCATTCGATAATGATTCGTTTCCGATGACGATATTATTATATCGATGAGCTTCCTTGCGTGTTTCCAGAGACTTCGACCGGTCTCGACAGCGATCTCACATGTCTTCGATCTCGATGGGGCAATTGGTGCTCGTTATAGTTTTTGACGTTTATGTTCCTGCTGCAACGCCTGATCAGTATAGTAGTATCTTTGCACCCATGAAACGCTCGATCTTTCTATATGCCTTGGCAATGGCAGGGCTGATGTTCTTGCTTAGAGCGATCGAGTATCGCTATTGGGTCTATGATCTTCAGGAGGATTATGCTATAGGGTCGATTGCATTATTGTTCACATTGCTCGGTCTGTGGGTAGGAAGAAAGTGGGTACTACAAAAGGAGGTACCGCTTACGAAGAAAAGTATTCCGGTCGATCCCGCAACGATCGGGTTAAGCCAGCGAGAAGACCAGGTGTTACGACTTATTGCAGCCGGGCATTCGAACCAGGAGATTGCCGATACGCTGTTCCTTTCTCTTAATACGATCAAAAAGCATACTTCGGCATTATTCCGGAAATTGGAGGTCGAGCGGCGGACCCAGGCGATCGAGAAAGCCAGAGTGCTCGGGATCATAGAATAGAAATTTATCAGAATTGAGGATATACTAAAGTGGTAGTTCGCCGATTTTGGACGAAATACACTTTCGGGCCATTGACAAACGTGCGAATTTAACCGATATTTGCGTCCCTAACTTAGTCTCATTCATACTTTCTTATTACACAATATGCGCAACATTGTCTTAAAGTTCGGTATTGGAGCGGGAGTCATCGTCTCCGTATTAATGGTCGTTATCTTTTTGTTAGTCCCTCAGGATAGTGACCTTGCCCATTCCTATGTGCTTGGGTACGCCAATATGCTCATCGCTCTTTCGATGGTCTTTTTTGCGATAAAGACGTATCGGGATGATTATTTGGGCGGGACGATCACCTGGGGTCGCGGATTCCTTGTCGGTTTCTATGTATCGATCATTGCCTCGATCCTTTATGTCATTGGGTGGAAGATCTTTTCCTCGATCGCTATGCCCGATTTTTGGGATCAATATGCGAAGCATACCATCGAGGCAATGAAGAAGAATGGTGCCTCCCAAACTGCAATACTCGAGGCGACAAAGCAGATGGATATGTACAAACACATGAGCCCGCTTAAGGAATGGGGAATGGTGTTTCTCGAAATATTTCCGGTAGGGATAGTAATAAGTGCCATTAGCGCTCTTATTCTAAGACGTAAACAGCCAGCGGTTCAGCCTGCAGTTGCATAGTCCTTAACGATAATTTTTTGGCTGCAACTTGCTTCCGGTGCATCCTGTTGGCCTCTGCCTTATGGAAATTCAGAGAGAGTTAAAACAGGATATCATCGAACGCCGCCGGGACCGGGCTCGAAATGCCTTTGGAAATATAGAGGATATTATTTTGATCGGCGCCGGAAAGCCGATCCCGATACCTGGCGGTGCCGATCAGACCTTTCCATTTCGTCCGCACCCGGAATACACGTGGCTAACGGGTCGCGCGCGTGAGGGTGGTGTACTTGCTTTCGATCCCAACGATGGCTGGACTCTTTTTGAACCCACTCTCACCGAATTGGAACAAGTGTGGGGAGGTGGACCTCACCCAGTTGGTCGCTCGCTTACAGAACTTGATGAGTGGCTGAAGGCACGTGAGGGATGCGGCATTAAATGGCTGGGCGTTGCAAAGGATGCGGTGTCAGATAAAGAACTGAGCGAGCGGTTGCTTCACGCCCGCCGGCCGAAAGATGAGGCAGAACTGGAGTTTATGCGAGCCGCAGTACATGCAACGGCGGCGGGACACGCAGCAGCAGTTCAATATATTAGGCCAGGAGTTACGGAACGTCAGGTCCAGATCGAACTCGAGGCCGCTTTCTATCGCAACGGAGCGGACGGTGTTGGCTATGGAACGATCGTTGGCTCAGGGCCCAACTCTACACAACTGCACTCTGAGCCCGGCACACGCCGCATGCAGGATGGCGACATTATTGTCTTAGATGCTGGCGGAGAGGTAAACGGTTATACTGCCGACGTAACACGCACGCTTGCCGCAAGCGGTAAATTCAATGCAGATCAACAGGCGATCTATGATGCAGTGCTTCGCGCGCAGCTACTCGCGATCGATGCCTGTAAGGTCGGTGCGGAGTGGGGCGATGTTCACCTGCTTGCGGCGCGCAGCATGGCCGAATCCCTTCATCACATGGGTGTCATTCGTGTCGGCGCAGAGGAAGCAGTCGAGAACGGGATCATCACGATGTTCTTCCCACATGGCATCGGTCATATGGTCGGTTTGGGTGTTCGTGATGCCAGCGGGCCGTATCCGGGCCGTGCCGGCGACCGCAAATTTGCCGGCATTAAACTCCGCATGGATCTTATACTCGATGAAGGCTACATCGTAACCGTTGAGCCCGGTTTGTATTTCAATAACGCACTTCTTCGCAACGAGAAGCGCCGCGAGAAATTCAAAGATGTCGTCGATTGGGCAATGATCGAGCCGTGGATCGGCAACCTCGGTGTGCGGATCGAGGATAATATTCTCGTAACGAAGAACGGCCCGGTCAACCTCACTTCGGAAATTCCGAAGTGAGTGGACGCCGCGATGTTTATCGAGTAAACTCGATCACGTTGCCGCTTACCGTAACAGTGCGAGTATAATAGAATGGCGGTACGCCACCAACGTGCTCTTCTGTCACAACGTTGGTGATCGCCCGCGATCCGTTCGCAAGATCTGCTTTCTTCATCATCGCAGCATAAGCGTTATCGAAGAGTTGCTTCTCACTGAGTCCGCCAAAGATCAGAACGTAGGAGACATCAGCGCTACCCGAAATATGCTCGACAAATTTAAAATTATTCGAGCCGAGTTGTACCTGCGTGTTATTAAGATTGTAACTTGAGATCATCGCGGAATTAACGCCGCACGAACTGAGTGCGATCGATGAAGCTAATAAAACGAGCGGGATGGCTAGCTTTTTCATAGGCGTTCGAGATAAAGTATAGTGTGCCAGCTCGAACGACGGAATCCGAGTGGTTAAAAGCTGTTACGAATTTATGCCAATCGCTCTTACATTCGGTTTTGAGTGTCTTGCGCTTCCGAGTGTCGTGTAAATCGTCAAAGTTCTTTACTTTACTGCAAATATGATAACAGGTGTCCATTTTCTCGTGTATTGCTCACGTCCATGAGTATTCTCGATCGATTATCCAGCATTCGTGGCGAACGCGATAATGCAGCCGATATTGCACTTGCCGAAGATATAGCACGCACTAAAAATAAAGCGGCAATTAAAGAACTCGTCGAGCATATCGGCGATAAGAACCGCCGACTGCAATCCGACTGTATTAAAACACTGTACGAAGTGGGCGAACGATTGCCCGAACTCATTGCACCGTACACGGATGAATTTGCTGGCCTGTTAACGAGCAAGAATCAACGGCTGGTATGGGGCGCGATGTGCGCGCTGGATGGTTGTGCATCGGTGAAGCCGGAACGCGTGCATGCACATCTCAAGTCGATTCTTAAAGCCACGGATGGAGAGTCGGTCATTGCCCGCGACCACGCAGTAAGTATTCTCACAAAACTCATTCAGAACAAATACGGTCGCGAGTGTTTTCCGATCTTACTCGACCTGGTTCGCACATGTCCGGTCAATCAATTTCCTTCGTATGCCGAAAAAGCGGCCGAGGTTGCGGAGGCTGAGAACCGCGTTGCTCTTATAAAAACAATTACGAAACGGCTACCGGACGTTGAAGATCAGAAAGCAAAGAAGGTGCGGATCGAAAAAGTCCTGAAGCGACTGCAGTAGTTGTTGAGTAAACGACTGCAGTCATTATTGAGTAATTACGAACTTCTGTACGACCCGGCTATTCCCTGATTCCAAAGATACAAAGTAAAGGCCTGCTGTAAAGCTGGAGCAGTCTATATCCGGGTAGCCTACAGATAATATCGATTCACTGAACACCTGTGCTCCTAGAGAATTGAATATCTTGAGAGCGGCCGGCGCTATAGTGGAAATAGTACCGGTAACCTTAATTCTATTCGGGCTACCCGGGATCGCTTCGACGGATATACCAGGCATTGGATCATGATTTTCAAATACCGATGCGTTCGTTGAATTACCCGTGAGATTTCGTGTGTAGTATATAGCGGAATAACCGTCGCGGTGGTCCAACCAGATAAGGTGAAGTGCAGTATTATTTAGGCCAATGAAGGGACTACCAGGATTGGATGCTGCGGTGACAAGCTGTAAAGCTGGGATCCATGTAGAACCACCGTCATTCGATCGTCGATAATAGACCCCGCTATTAAAGTCAAACCAGGTGACGTGAACATTCTTGTCCCTTCTCACAAGGGTAGGGTAAGCAGAGGTTGCGTTGACTTCATTGGAGAGTGCTTGCTCCTCGCTCCATGTAGCACCATGATCCGAGGAGTGCTTGTACATAACCGTATAGCTGCTACCAGTACGGTTGCCCCACAAGAGATCGACATCGTTGTTTACAGCATGAATAAAAGGGAAGTAGGCGAACTGTGCTGCATTTGTCATTTGCGTTTCATCGCCCCAGGTTGTGCCCCAATCGGAAGAATGACGATACCAGGTTTGCATAATACCCGTACGGTTATCATTCCATGCCATGTATACGTGTCCATCGCTTGCAGTGATAGAAGGATCTTCCGAACGTCCTGCAGCATTCGATATTTGTTTTACACTGTCCCACGTCGTTCCATTATCGGTCGAACGGCGAAAATATACTTCGGTATTTCCGGGGTGTGAATCGTTAAGGGCTATAAACACTCGTTCGCCAACGCATGCAATAGAGGGCCACCAATGATAGATGCCGAGTGAAACACTCGTCTCCCAGGTGTTACCACCGTCCAGCGAACGCTTGTAATACGTTACTCCTTCGCCATTGCCACCGAGCGTATCACGATACGCAACATGCACTGTTGCACCGGAAACTGCAATAGAAGGGAAGTCAGGACTTGTGGTGGAAGAGGAGACTAACGGAATATCATCACTCCATGTCGTCCCGCCGTCGAACGAATGCTTATAATATAAGATATTACGGCCCGGTTGATTGTTGCACCAAACAATGTGAATACTATCCCCATTGACGGCCAGGCACTGCCCCATATTTTCGTTGAGCCTCGCAGCGGTATCGATCGACGAAAGTTTGCGATCGGCTTCCCATTGGGCAAAAAGGGAAGAAAAAGAGAGGCAAAGGGAAAAAACAGAGAGGCAGAGAAGTATCGACACAAATACAAGTTGTCTCATAGCGGCACGTTGTTTTTCCAATAACAGACCCAACTGCTGATAATCACGGAATAAGTCACGAACTATTTTCTTCGATTTCTACTCTTAAAGCCTGACGATGGACCACCGGACCGATCTCGAGCTCTTGCAGGCGATCCAGGAACGCGCCGACAGGAATGCATTAGGAGCACTTTACGACCGATATGGACGTAAAGTGTTCGCGCTCGCGTACGGTATTTTGAAGAATAAGGATGATGCAGAAGACGTCCTACAGGAAGTTTTCGAACGCGTTTGGAAAAAGAGTCATACCTTTCGTTGTGAGTTAGGCGAAGCGAAATACTGGATCCTTCGCATCACGCATAATCGGTCGATCAATTTACTGAAGGCACGGTCGCTGCGGATGACACAGAGCACCGACACAGCGACAGGCGGCACACTTGCCGAAATAAAGAAGGCAGAGTCCGCAAATACGGTCGAGGTTGCCTCTGATTTCGATATCGGAGGCTATGTGCAAACGGCGCTAAAATCGCTGCCGGAAGATCAGCGAAGACTTATAGAATTAGCATTCTTCAAAGGATTTTCGCATTCCGAGATCGCACAGAACGAACAACTACCACTCGGAACAGTTAAGACTCGCATACGTAACGGCATTCAGCGGCTGAGAGCCGAGTTGCAATTTTTGAAGAATTAGTAAAAAGACTTCGAGAAGAGAATCCGATAAGAGATAGGTAACTGTATTATAGAAATGGTAGGGCTTCGTTAAAAAGAGCGCTGCTACAGAAGAAATGAACGAGCACGGAACGAACGGTGAATTGAACGAGAACGAGGAGTTACTTCAGAAGTATCTCCAGGGCGAACTCGATCTTTCGGAAATGGAAGCGTTCGAGAATTCGGCGTTCTCTGTTCCCGAACAGGCCGAGAGCGTGCTCGCTTATTCCAAATTGCTCGATCATATTGCGGATAGTGTAGAAGAAGTTGCTCCAGAGCTTCCGGATTCTACGCGCGCTCGAGTTCTCTCTATTGCCGAGACGCTTCCTATCTCTCAGGTTATTCGTGCCTCCGGTGGGGAATGGCTGGAATCCGGTGTACCCGGCATTCAATTTAAATTGCTGTTTCAGGATCCTGATACGAAAAAACTGACAGTGCTTGGCCGCATTGGCGCGGGAGGAAGAATGCCTGCCCATCGTCATAAAGGGATCGAAGAATGTCTCGTTCTCGAGGGTAGTTTATGGACGGACGGTGTGCTCCTTCACGCCGGTGATTATATCGTGACGCAAGACGACACGGTGCACGAAGATACATGGTCGCCCAACGGCGCTATCGTTCTCCTCAAGACGTTCATGGCGGACGAGATGCTCTCTGCCTGACGCCCTTCTTTCCGTTTCCTGACGCTCTTCCGTTCTCTTCAAAATCCGATTCAACGGTTTACTTGTATTAGAGTCGTACAGCGATTCATTCTGGATCGTAGTAAATCTTGATCGCCTTATACACTAATTTTTCAATATTATGAAACGGATTTCGAAGATCATCGGAGTAATTACGTTGGTAACGATCGCGGTAGCGCTTGTTGCTGATACGACCTCTGCCCAAATGATGGCCAAGAACGACCGCATGATGATGGCGCCGGCAAAAGAAAAGACATCGCTCTACCAACGGCTCGGTGGATATGATGCGCTTGCGGCTGTTACAGACGATTTTCTCGTGCGCCTCATCAGCGACCAACAATTCGCTCGCTTTTTCGGTGGCGCGAGCGACGATTCGAAAAAACGCCTGCGACAGCATGTTATCGACTTCTTCTGTGTCGGTACCGGCGGACCATGTGCTTACACGGGACGTGATATGAAGACCGCACACAAAGGTCTTGGTATCACCGAAGCCGATTGGAATGCCGCTGTTAAACATTTCGTCGAAACGCTCGATAAGTTCAACGTTCAGGGGAAAGACCGCGAAGATCTTATTGCTGTGGTTGCTCCACTCAAGGAGCAGATCGTAGAAAAGAACTGATCGTCGGTCTGGTCGTCAATAATTGTGGCAGGAGTAATCTCCTGCCATTTTATTTTTATTGCTTATGACTCGCCATAAATAGCGTTTCTATGAGTGGGAGCCAATGTAGAGAGAGAGCCAATGCGAGCCACGTATTTCCGGTTCAAGGCAATAAAAAAGGCACACAGAGTGTGCCTTCCATGCGCGGAGAGGGGGAGATTCGAACTCCCGATACCGCAAGCGGTATAACGGTTTTCGAGACCGCCGCATTCGACCACTCTGCCACCTCTCCTGGTGTTCGCTAATCATGGGTGGTCTTAGCGCGGCCCCTCAACGGCTTCAGTGCGGGGGCGGTTCCGAATTACTATAACCTGTTTTGATCTACGCAGAACCACCACGATCAGCTTACCGAATAATTTTTATGGTAAGCTCCGGCTCGAACGTGCGACGGGCAGCATGATCGGTACCGGGAGCGTTCAGGAGATCCTTACTCCGAAAATTCTTTCCGCGCAAAAGAAATCGCAGGCCGCGTTTTCGATTTCCTCATCCCCGAAACCGGTGAGGTCTCAATCGACGTGCTGGACGCCTTGGGTGAACAGGTCTCGCAGGTAACTCAAGGAGAGCTCATGCACGCCGGGGAGCACACGCTGAACTGGCATCCTTCGAAAATGGGGCTTCCAAGCGGGGTTTATACCATCGTGCTTCACTATGGTAACTCTGCCTATACTTCCCGTGTTATTTATATGAAGTAATGAGGGCAACTGCTATCTTCGTATTATTCTTACTGTGTACAGGAGGTGTATCCTCCTGTACACACTCAACAGGTCCTAATAACGAGTGCGACACATGTGGACATTCTACGCAGCGTGCTGATACTATTACAGTGATACCAGCATTCGGACAGGTTGCTGTTGATTCAATTACGCTTTTTAAGATCGTGCCGAAAAACTTTACTTTACCACAACGGTATATGGTAAAGTGGTTATTTGATTCAATTGCAAGGACTGTACAGAGCAAAGATACAATTTCCTACTCGTTCGCTACCGCCGGAGTTCATACGATTAATGCAACATTGCTTGACTCTGCGGGCGGAGTTCTCGCAAAAGCCGGGGCAACGCAGGTTGATACGGTAATCAAAGCTTTACCTGCTCCAGACACTACATCGCATAACTTTACTTGGCAAGAGTTTACTAATGTAGGTAGTGAAAGCAACATGACCGGTTGTTGGGTTTTTGGACCGAATTGCATTTATGCAAACAATGGCTGGATGCACCGTTGGAACGGATCATTGTGGGAGACACTCAATCTTTACTCACCCGACCCGAATATTGGCAAGAACATCAATGGTGCTTTAAGCGGCTGGACAATATTCGGATTTGACACCACCGATTATTGGTTAACTAATGGGAGCATTATATACCATTATACTGGAAATGGCATTGCCCAAACTTATCGAGTGTATTACTTGAGTCATCACGCTCTCCATAGCGCTTGGGGTTCCTCGTCGCATGATATGTTCTTTGTCGGAGATACCGGCACCATACTTCATTTCGACGGTACGAATTGGACGCGGATGAGTACGCCGACGACAAAGGACTTGGGTTCGATTTGGGGAACTAGCGATAACGATATTTGGAGTGTCGGGTATAATCCTCAAACGGGAGAGGCAGAGGTATTGCACTATGATGGCTCCTCTTGGAAAGAGGATGTTTTGGCAAGTTCAGGAACTGCCAAGAATTGGGGGATCAACAATGTATTTGCCTGTGACAGCGCAGGCCATCATATCGTTGCAGCTTTGGGCTGGACCGTTTGGCGACGAACCGATCAAGGTAATTGGCGAAGCGATAGCGGCAAAGTACCCAACGATATTGGGGGACGTATTTTTATGGCAAGCATCGCTGGAAACGCTTCGAACGATATTTTCTGCGCTGGTGATTACGGATTGATAGTGCATTGGAATGGTGCAAACTGGAAGCGATACGATCAATATCTCACTGCGTCGATTCCTGCCAACGGTGCTAATGCTCTTTCAATTAAAGGCAATACGGTCTGTGCTGTTGGGGTTAAGAATGGCACAAGCTGGGTGCTGATCGGTCAGAGGCAATGAGGCGTTTCGTAGTGTTGTGGTTATTATGTGCAGGAGGTTTTTCCTCCTGCTCACATCCCGGTGAACCGCCGCCGCCTACTAATAATAAGGTAGTGGACTCGGTAATTATTATTGGGGCAAAAACGAGTTATACGCATGTTCCCCTTGCATTTAACGCACATCTAAACTTTGACACACCGAAAGTACTCTTCAAGTGGATCTTTCAAGACACTACACGTATTACGATCGACTCATCGATTTCAAAAACCTTCGCAGATTCAGGATTAAAACCACTAAGGTTAAGCGTGTTGCGATCAAGTGACAGTGCGGTTCTTTGTTACGTCTTTGATACTATTCACGTAGTGGATACTACGCATCACGATACGACACCTCCTCCACCGCATATCGATACCACAAGCCATAATTTTATTTGGACAGAATTTACGAACGTCGGTAATGAGAATAACATGACTGGGTGTTGGGTTTTTGGGCCGAGTTGCGTGTACGCTAATAACGGTTGGATGCACAAGTGGAATGGAAGCAATTGGGAGACGCTCAATTTATATTGTCCCGACCCGCTGATTGGTAAAAATATAAACGGGTCGATGAGTGGAATGTCGATGTTTGCCTTCGATACATCGGATTACTGGCTTACAAACGGAATTCCATTTCACTATACCGGAGGCGGTATAATTCAATCCTACCGGATCACATACACGATAGCTCCGCATGTTCTTCACTCCGCATGGGGTACATCATCGAACGATATGTTCTTTGTGGGAGATACCGGCACCATCCTCCATTTCGACGGCACGAACTGGACGAGGATGTCAACGCCGACAACGAAGGATTTACAAAATGTTTGGGGGACTGCCTCCAATGATATTTGGGCAGCGGGATACAATTCTTCTACGGGACAAGGGACATTATTACACTACGATGGCTCTGCTTGGAGAGAAGACGTCTTATCAACCTCTGGAACTGCCAGTGCTTATGGGGTAAGAGGATTGTATGAAAGTGATAGTGCTGGTCACAAGTTTATCGCGGTTAGTGGTTCAGAAGTCTTTAAGCGGAGAGATAATGGTGCATGGACTATTGATACTACGGTTCCAAATGGCGATCATATTGGAATCGGAGTATATGGTAATGCGGCGAATGATTTACTGATTGTTGGCGGCTGGGGGGTAGTAGCTCATTGGAATGGAATCGGATGGCATCGCTACGATCCGTTCTACGATCCTAGTGCTACTGGCTACGGTGCCAATTATGCGTCGATCAAGGGCAATACGGCGTGCGTTATAGGAATTAAGAACGGAACGAGTTGGGTGCTGATCGGGCAGCGACAATGAGGCGTTTCGCAGTGTTGTGGTTATTATGTGCGGGAGGTTTTTCCTCCTGCACTCATCCCGATGGACCGCCGCCGCCTACACCAACCAAAGTGGTGGATTCAGTAAGTATTACTGCTCCAAAACTGGGCTATAAGAATAACCCTATAGTCTTCTTTGCTCATCGTAATTTCGATACTCCAAAAGTAATCTTCAAATGGAATTTTCAGGACACCGCAATATTCAGTTCTGATTCGACTATTGTACGGGTGTTTTCTGATTCAGGATTGAGGCTGCTGCGTCTCAACGCTCTACGTTGGGGGGACAGTGCAATTCTTTGCTCCTCTTCAGATACGATTCACATAATTGATACGTCACATCACGATACCATACCTCCTCCACCGCATATTGATACCACAAGCCATAATTTTATTTGGACAGAATTTACGAACGTCGGTAATGAGAATAACATGACGGGGTGCTGGGTATTCTCTTCCAACAATATTCTTGCGAACAATGGGTACATGCACCGGTACAACGGAAGTACGTGGGAAACGTTGAATCTATACTGTCCTGATCCCAATATTGGTAAAACGATCAACGGTTCTTTAAGCGGATGGACGATTTTCGCCTTTGATACAAATGACTATTGGCTGACAGGTTGGGAAACATTGTTTCACTATGTAGGGAATGGTGTCGCGCAAGCGTACAATGTAAATAAAATCTTAGGTGGCGTAAGTCCCTTGCACTCAGCATGGGGCACCTCTTCCAGCGACATGTATTTTGTGGGCAATTATGGCACCATTCTTCACTTCGACGGTACGAATTGGACGAGGATGAGTACGCCTACGACGAAAAATCTGGGAAATATTTGGGGTACAGCATCGAATGATGTTTGGGCTGTCGGCTATAATAGCTCCACTGGGGAATCGGAAGTCCTTCATTATGACGGATCGTCGTGGAAAGAAGATGTATTAGCAACTTCGGGTACAGCGCACGCGTATGGTGTCGGGTGCATTTACACCTGCGACAGCGCGGGACACAAATTTGTAGCTGCAACGGGGTCTGAGGTATTCAGCCGGAGAGATAATACACCGTGGAGAATTGATACCACTGTACCGAACGGAGACCATATCGGTATAGGCATCAATGGGAATGCCCCGAATGATCTTCTGGTGGCTGGTGGCTGGGGTGTGGTAGCTCATTGGAACGGAGCGAGTTGGAAGCGCTACGATCAATTTTATAATCCGACTGTCCCTGGCTATGGTGCTCTTAGCGCGTCGTATAATGGCAAAACCGCTTGCATTGTTGGTCTCAAAAATGGCACCAGCTGGGTGCTGATCGGCCAGAGGCAATGAGGCGTTTGGTAGTCAGCCGGTCCTTACAAAACATTGCTCCACTGATTCCGGCCTCATCGCGATCGAATGCAATGAGGACGTTGCGGCCTTTCAGTGATTCGGCTTTTTCCTTACTGATTCCAGTACAGCCACCCGCCGGGTAGGAATTCCTGGAACTTGCCCATAGGTGCCTATTTGTTCAGTAGTTTCAGCGTAGTGGCATGAACGGAGTAGGTGCGGCAACGGAGAAGGTGCGTCGACGGAGAACCGCAGACCGGCCGTAGTGGCCTTCGCGTACCTTGAAAATTGAACATCGGCTTTTTGCGGAGGACGAATTCGATTAATGAATCGTAAACAAAAAACAAAATCAAAAATTTTAGGCAAAACAGCGGAGCATAAGGACGGGCTCGTTCGACTCGGAGTTCGCGGCTGCGTGGCTAAAGTGTCGTATTTTTGTACGATTTAATTTCAAGTGGTTCATGCTTAGCAACTATATTCCGATAGTTCTCATGATGGTCATCGCCATCGGGTTCGGTATCCTGATGGCAAACCTCAGCAAGTGGCTCGGTCCGAAGCGACCCAATTTCCAGAAGCTTAGTACGTATGAGTCCGGCATGATACCGGTCGGTACGACGCGCGAGCGAGTCTCTGTGAAATACTATGTGGTAGGCATGCTCTTTATCATCTTTGATATCGAACTTGTTTTTCTCTATCCGTGGGCGGTCACGTTCGATAAGGTCGGAGCATTTGCCATTGGCGAGATGTTTCTCTTTATCGTATTGCTTTTCATCGGATATATCTATATCCTGAAGAAGGGCGCACTCGAGTGGGACTAAGATCCTCAACCGGGATTACGCGGATTTTGCGGATTTCTCGGATCGATTTTTAGATATTCATTGAACCAATCGACGAAATCTGCGTAATCCGGCTCAGGAGTTTATTATGATGGACGAACTGCAATCCGAAGGTTTTATTACAAGTAAGATCGATGACCTGGTAAACTGGGCTCGAGCGAACGCCGTGTGGCCCATGCCGCTCGGCATTTCCTGCTGTGCTATCGAGATGATGCACTTTGCGGGTCCGCGTTACGATGTTTCGCGTTTCGGCAGCGAGGTATTCCGATTTTCGCCGCGCCAGTCCGACCTGCTTATCGTTGCCGGCACGGTGACCTATAAGATGTCGAAGGTCGTGCGGAAGATCTACGATCAGATGCCCGCTCCGAAGTGGGTCATTGCGATGGGCGTGTGCACGGTATCGGGTGGTATCTATCGTACCTATTCGGTGGTGCAGGGTATTAACCAATTTTTACCCGTTGACCTATATGTAGTCGGTTGCCCGCCGCGTCCGGACTCCTTACTTAAGGGACTCATGATGATCCAGGACCAGATCAGGCACGACCGGCCTTTCAAGAGAGGTACGATCATCGACTCGACCCCTCAGCAGCCGATCGAAATTCCGATTCCTCTTATTGAAGGTCCGGCGAAAACCCAACCGAGCAGGATCATTACAGTTTAAGAAATACGGACGTGCTATGCGCGTCCTTTTTGCATAGATACGCGAGATGTTCTCATTTTCACAACTTCAGGAGCGGCAGCCAGAGCTTCAGTTCGAGCCGGTCGCTGTTGGCGATGATCCTGGTGCCATCTTTTCCCGCGATCAGATATTCGCTGTAGCGCGGCGCCTCAAGGACGAGTTTGGCTTCGTTCAAATGATCGATGCTTTAGCGCACGACCGTATGGAGCGTAAGGAGCGCTTTGAGGTCACGTACAACCTTCGTAATCATAGAACGAAGGAGCGTATTTTTATCAAGGTACGCTGCGATGAGCGCGATCCGCACGTTCCGTCGCTCGTTCCGATCTGGAGTGGCGCCAACTGGCACGAGCGCGAAGCCTATGATATGATCGGCGTCGTGTTCGATGGTCATCCGGATATGCGCAGAATGTATATGCCGGAGGATTTCGAATACTATCCACTCCGCAAAGATTTTCCACTAATGGGCGTGCCGGGCTCCATTCCGCTTCCGCATCATGAAGATGCCGACCCGCGCTTTACGGTTGCAGACCGAGGTGAATAACGAAAGACTATTCTTAATATCATGAGCTTTACCGAAGAAGAAGTTATTCTCGATCGACCGGCCTTTCAGGAAGTACCACCACGACAGAAAATTCTCGATGCCTTGATGTCGAAAGACACCACGGTGTCTTTAGATGAGGATGCACTCGAGCACGAGATGGTGCTCAATATGGGCCCTCAACATCCCGCAACGCACGGAGTATTGCGTGTGCTTTTGCGCCTGGACGGCGAAACGGTTATCAATGCGGAGTGCGAACTTGGTTATCTTCACCGCGGCTACGAAAAGCTTGCGGAGAATATGACCTATCATGAGTTCATTCCCCATACGGACCGCCTCGATTACATTTCTCCAGTCGCAAATAATATTGCGTATGTAATGGCGGTTGAGAAGCTTCTGAAGCTCGAGATACCGCGCCGCGCGCAATATATTCGCGTGATCTGTGCGGAGCTCGCCCGTATTTCGTCGCATCTCATGGCGATGGGAGCACTTGCGATGGATGTCGGTGCTCTTACCGTATTCGTGTGGGCGCTTCGCGAACGTGAAAAGCTGTACGATATTTTTGATGTCGTAACCGGTGTTCGCTTTACCGTTAGCTATATGCGAATTGGCGGTATGGCGCAGGATCTGGAAGAGCAGGGCATCAAGATGATCCGTGCTTTCCTGGATGGTCTTCCGGAAGCGATCGGCGAAATTGCCGCGATGCTCCATAAGAATCGCATTTTTATCGAGCGCACGGCAAGTATCGGTATCATGCCGCCGGATGAAGCTCTCGATATGGGCTGGACCGGTCCGAACCTTCGCGGTTCTGGTATTCCGGCCGATCTTCGTCGGGATAATCCGTACCTCGTATATAACGAGCTTGATTTTGATGTCATTACGCGCCAGGAATGCGACGTTCTTGCGCGATATATGGTGCGCTTCGAGGAGATCAAGCAGTCGGCAAAGATCGTCCGCCAGTGTATCGATAACTTGCCGAATGGCGACGTCTGGGCACATGATGCGAAGAAGGTGTTGCCTCGCAAAGGCGAGATCTACAGCAACATGGAGGAGCTTATCAACGACTTCATGCTGGTTAACTTCGGTCAGGCCGCACCGCTTGGCGAAGTATATAGCGGCATCGAGGCGGCAAAGGGTGAACTCGGCTGGTACCTTATTTCGAACGGTACTGGTTTCCCATGGCGCAGTAAGATCCGCTCCCCAAGCTTTGTGAACTTGCAGGGCCTTGCTCGCATCCTCGAAGGCAGCATGATCTCTGATATTGTTGCCATCATTGGCTCGATCGATCCGATCATGGGCGAGGCGGACAAGTAAGTCCGCCTCGTGGTGTTGTCAGGCTGAGTTGTACTAATTCGTCTTCCTTTATGAATGTGTTAGCTCCATTCTAAAGGGGAATAGTTGCTTTGCGTTTGTGCCTGGAAGTGTCTTTTAATATTTAACTCGATCAATTTATGAACTGGAAGCTCATCTTTTTATTGTCTCTGATCGGTGCCGCCATGGGATTTTTGACCGTTTCAACTATTCCATGGAATGTCGAGCCATTCTTTTGGCTTGCCATTTTTGTTATCAATGGCTTTATCATCACGAGCAATGTCCCGAAAGGTAAATATTTCGCTCATGCATGGTTTGTCAGTCTTGTGAGCGGCGTATGGATCGGGCTCATCCATGGCGCTATGCATGATGCTTACGCCATGAACCATGTTGAAGAAATGGCGCGTAATAAAGATATGTGGTGGGGGACCAGTGCAACATCGATGATGCTGATGGGGCCGGTCGCCGGCGCATTATTCGGATTGATATCCGGTCTCTTTTCGATGACGATAGGGAAAATTCGAAAACCGAACGTGCGAAAAGCAACAGCATAACGTGCTGATTCCATGTTTTTCCCAACCCCTTCGAACGAAGGGGATTTTTTCTGTTTTAACGAGGAAACCAATTTGACCACTTCGGGTTTCCATAGCCCTCAATGCCAGAATATCGGCCAGTCGCCACATCAGATGAAGGTCTTCGTGCTCGTATTGTAGAGCAGGCACGTGAGCTTTTTCTGGACCATGGATTTTCCAAGGTTTCCACCAGCGAGATCGCGGAAGCGCTTGGCATTAGCAAAAAAACGCTGTACCGTGAGTTCGAAACAAAGGAAGATATTCTGCGTGCTGTTATTCTGCCAAAGCTCAAGGAATCATCCAAGCGAATTGACTCTATTCTGAGCGACGAACGGCTGACGTTTCCTGAAAAGCTCGAAGCTGTGCTGGCGATCTTTTCCACTCAGCATCAGCGTGCCACACCGATTCTCATCCGTGATCTCTGTGTGCATGCGCCCGAAGTTTGGCGCGAAATTCAGGAGCATAAAAAGGCTCGATTAAAAAAATTCGAAAAACTGCTCGAGCAAGGGATCGCTCATGGATATTTCCGTTCGGATATACCGCAGGAAATAATCATACGAATGCATACTGCGGCGGTCGAATCACTTATGACGCCGCAGGTGCTGGGCGAATTACCCTGCACCTCGCAAGAGGTCTTTCAGGGAATCGTAAAAGTTTTGTTTGAAGGCATCCTACGCGAAGGAAAGAAAAAATCGTTTGAGCGTAAGCATGCAGGAGCGAAAAAGATCGCAAATAAACAATAATTTTACCGTCAAGAGAATAGATAATGGCTGAGACCAAGATCGAACGAGAAATAACGACAGCACCTCCGGCGGATGGTAAGGCGCATGCTGCACCTCCTAAGATGAATGGCGCAGTCGTAAAGGAAAAGGAGACTGAGAAAAAGGGGCCGGTACGTCGCGTGTTGCCTTTTATCTTTGGTGCTATCCTCATTGTGGGTGCCATCTATGGTTGGCATATTATACAGTATAACAAAGTCCATGAGAATACGGACGATGCCCAGATCGATGCGGATATCAGTCCTATCTTGCCGCGAATTGCCGGATATGTTACGGCGGTCAACGTGATCGATAACCAACACGTCGATTCGAATGCTGTCCTCGTTACGCTCGATGCGCAGGACTTACGCCTTAAAGTCCAGGGCGCTCAAGCCGCTGTGGATGCAGCGCAGGGAGCTGTTCGAACAGCGGAAGCGGGGGCTACCGCCGCTCGTGCGAATGCCGCAACAGCAGATGTAAATCGCCGAAAAACGGCGGAAGACCTTGCTCGTGCTCAAGGACTCTATAAAGGCAATGCGATCACTAAAGAGCAGTTGGATGCTGCGCAAGCTGCAGCCGAGGCAGCAGCAGCACAATTCAAAGCGGCCAGCGATCAAGCTGCAGCTGCTGAAACACAGGTCGCGAGTGCTGAAGCTGCAGTCAAACAACGTTTGTCGGATCTCGAGAACGCAAAATTGCAGTCATCGTATGCAACCGTTGTTTCGCCTGTAAAAGGGACCGTTGCCAAGAAGAATGTCGAGATCGGTGAGTTCATTCAAGCGGGTCAGCCACTCATGGCTATCACTCAGGATGATATCTGGATCACTGCTAACTATAAGGAGACGCAGTTAGAAGATATTCGCCCAGGTCAGAGAGTGGAATTTACAGCCGATGCTTACCCGGATGCAACATTCCATGGTACGGTGCAATCGATCTCGCCGGCTACCGGCGCGAAGTTTTCACTCCTGCCGCCGGATAACGCTTCCGGCAACTTCGTCAAGGTTACGCAACGTGTACCGGTGAAAATACTCGTCGATCGCGGTAACTATGAACACACCCCGCTTCGACCCGGTATGAGCGTGGACGTGACGATTACGACAGGGAAGTAAGTTCGACAGGACTTGACTATGCGTGACCTAACGGTCACGCCTACGAATGCAAACAAGGTGACCTAACGGTCACGCCTACGAATGCAAACAAGGTGACCTAACGGTCACGGCTACGAATGGCAGAACAAGGATTTAGAAAGTGGATCATCGTTATCACCGTCATTTCTGCGGCGGTGATCGAGCTCATCGATACGTCTATCGTAAATGTGGCGTTATCGGATATGAGCGCGTCCTTAGGTGCGACGATCGAAGATATCGCATGGGTAATTACGTCCTACGCCATTGCAAACGTCATCGTTATTCCGATGACTAGCTTTTTAGGCGGCCTTTTTGGCAGGCGTAATTATTATACGTTCTCGATCCTACTGTTTACGGCGGCCTCATTTTTCTGCGGTAATTCTCATAGCCTTACCGAACTTGTCATTTTCCGATTCTTACAAGGCCTGGGTGGAGGCGCGTTACTCTCGACGTCGCAGTCGATTCTATTCGACACTTTTAGCGTGGAAGAGCGGCCTCTTGCCGCCGCCATCTTTGGCCTTGGCGTCGTAATAGGTCCGACCATAGGGCCAACGCTTGGTGGCTGGATCGTCGACAACTTTTCATGGCCGTGGATCTTCTTCGTTAACTTGCCGATCGGTCTGACGGCTGCGATTCTTTCGATGACCTATGTCAAGGAGCCAAAGCACGAACGCGAGGTGGGAAAGATCGATTGGGCGGGTATCATTCTGCTTATAGTCGGAATTGCTTCGTTGCAGTATGTACTGGAGCGTGGACAAACCGATGACTGGTTCGATTCGCGGACGATCGTCGTTCTTTCTGTTACTTCCATCATCGCTCTGGTACTGTTCATATGGAGAGAGCTTACGACGGAACATCCGGTCGTTGAATTGCACGTATTGAAAAGTCGCACGCTCGCATTTTGCGCATTCCTTACGTTTATTATAGGCTTTGGGTTATTCTCGTCCGTATTTATTATTCCAGTGTTCGCACAGCGCCTGATGGGATATGATGCGATGCAGACTGGCCTGCTGCTATTGCCGGGAGCATTAGTTACAATGTTCGTATTACCCTGGGTCGGTAAAATACAGCAGAAAGGTGTCCCCGCGCAGGTGTTGATCTTTGCTGGGTTTACGCTCACCGCCCTTTATACGTACCTACTGTCGCGGATCAGCCTCGATGCGAATTGGTGGACATTCTTTGGACCGCTGGTGATACGTGGCATCGGGCTCCCAATGTGCTTCGTACCCATTACAACGCTCGCTGTTTCCGGATTGCATCCGCGTGATATACCACAAGGCGTAGCCATGAATAATATGATGCGCCAGCTTGGTGGGTCATTCGGTATTGCGATCGTTAATACATACCTCGGTCACCGCGTTGCTGCCAATCGCGTCGGACTCATCGCCCATATCACCCCGTATGCGACCGCAGTCCAGCAACGGCTTTCGCTGCTTGTTCAGGGGTTTGTCAGTAAGGGTTCATCATTAGCGATTGCAAAACAGCAGGCGTATGCAGCATTGGACGGTATGGTGATGCGTCAGACCATGCTGCGAAGCTATCTCGATATCTTTGTTTTTGTAACGATCTTTTTCGTGGTCTGTCTGCCGCTTATTCTCACGATCCGCCGCGGCAATGCACCGACTCCGAGCGAGCCTATCGCCGCTCACTAACAACGTTTGAAGCATGAAGAAAACGATCCAATTATTACTGTGTGTGCTTGGTGCAGGCGTTGCACCGGCGGTGAATGCTCAAACCACCGACACACTGACTCTCTCGCAGGCCATTCATATGGCTGTTACTACTTCGCCCACGATGCAGGCTGCGGCTGCAGCGGTCGATGCCTCGAGAGCCCATTTGAAGGAAATAGATTCCTATATCTATCCTCAACTTAACGCCGATGCCAATTACACGCGGATCGATCCGGTCATTACGATCGACTTTCCTATTAACGGCCACACGGAGTCCTTCAGCACAATGCCGAACGATAATTACAACGGCAATCTGAATGTGCAGCAGCTTATTACGGCATTCGGCAGAGAAGGAGCGAACGAGCGCGTTGCAGAAAGCGGAATAAAATCGGCCGAAGACAATTTACAACTGTACCAATCGGCAGTAGCATACCAAACGGTGCAGGCATATTATGCTTTGCTTTCGACCGAAGAAGGATTGCGTGTGGAAGAATCGCAGCTAAAAGTGCTTCGGGATAATCTTAAGATCGCCAAAGAACGCTTGCAGCAAGGGACTGTGACCGCCTTGGATACACTTAATATAAGCGTTCGAATCTCGACGATCGAAAGCCAGATCTCCGATCTGAATTCGACGCGGATTAAGCAAGAGGCCGGATTGCGGAGAGTTATTGGTTATCCGGCGGGGCAGCGTATTACGGTTAAGCGACCGGTGCAAGGGGTTACCTTGCCAGAGCAGGAAGATACTCTTGAGTCGCTGGCGGAATTGCACCGTAGTGAGATACAGGTTGCAAAAGATGCCGAGAATACAGCGCGGCTCCAGGTCGATGCTGCTCGTCTTACCAACAATCCGACGCTGTCTGCAAATGTAACGGGCGGAGTAAAAGATGGATATTTGCCAGACCTAACCCAGCCGAAACTCAACTGGGCTGGGACGGTGGCATTCCATTGGCCGCTCTTCGATGGCGGACGGGTATCCAGCCAGGTGGACCAGGCTGAGGCGAATTATCGTGCGGCACAAGCTCGTACGCAGGACGCGATTCGCGGCGTTCGCAGCGATATCGAGCAAGCCCTTGCAGACGTTCAGGCAAACCGTTCACGGCTTGAACTGACGACGACCCAGATCGAGCAAGCCCAACAGGCGTACGACGTTGCATTGGTCCGTTACCGGAATGGAGCAGCAACGAACCTCGATGTGCTTACTGCGCAACAGCAGGTAGAGCAAGCCAACCTTCAGCGCGCGCAGCTAATGTATTCGTACGAGTTGAGCCAGTATAACCTCAATAAGGCGGTCGGAACGACGATTTGGTAAGTTGCCCTAGAGGGTGTTATAAACTAAAGAACGGTTTGTTCGCGTTGGTCACGTATCTCACTAACGGACCACTATGGATCATCCAGAACACGCGAAACAGGCATTCCCTGCCGATCTCCTCGAACGTGTAGCCCACACCATCGCTGATGTCGAAGAATCGACCGGCGCCGAAATCCGTATATCGATCCGCGACCTTCGTGATGCCGGTGAAGCCGATCTTTCCCTGAAAGACTTGGCGGAAAAGGAGTTTGCCACACTTGGTATGCATCATCACGGCGAGCGCCTTGGTATTCTTCTTCTTGTTCTTTATCACGAGAGAAAGTTTTACGTATATGGAGATGAGGGCGTCCATAGCAAAGTCCATCCGGAAACATGGGAGGATGTTGCGTCGACCTTAAAATGGCACTTTGCGAGAGGTGATTACGAAGGTGGTCTCCGAGAGGCATTAAAGAAAATGGAACACCATCTTAAGGGTAAACTTCCCAAACGTAAAGCTGGATCAGAGCGATTGAGTGATGAAGTGGTGGTCCGATAGTGTTACTTTGAAGTGCCTAAAGTGTTCTTAATGTGCTGACTGTTTATTCTGATTAGCTGCTGTTTTTTTCTAATCCTGTCCGCAGCTACCCTTTATTATTGAATAGGAGGTGTGTTATGACCCGTTTACTTTTGCTCTGTTCGATCGTTGTAGTGATTAAAGCTACTACAGCCCATGCTCAAAGTTCATGGGCGTCTCTGTCATCAAAACCGGGAGGGACGGTTACATCCCTGGGAATAAATGGCAACGGAGATCTCTATGCAGTGACAGATGCCGGTGTCTATCGCTCATCAGACCACGGTAATAGTTGGAACAAGACGCAAAATGCACTTACACTTGGTCCTGTTTATGGATTTTCACATGGTTACATATTTGTAGGAGGCGGTAAGGGGATTTTTCGATCGAATAATGACGGCGCAACGTGGAAACAGCTTAGGATCACGCCGCTTAATCCCACGGACCCGCAGATCATGGGATTTGCAATAGCGCCTTCCGGTATGCTTCTCGTTGCTACTGGCAGCACCGGATTATATCTATCAACGAATGATGGCGATAGTTGGTACGAGCAGGCAGTATTTCAGGATGGGTACAGTTTCCCGATCTACGTTGCCGCAAGCCCTAAAGGAGAACTGTTTGCGATGACGGCAGGGAAGACAGCTCGATCGAATGGTATCGGTCAAGTATGGCAGGAAATATCCGGTTCGTTTGGAACGTCGCCGGTATTTGCATTTGGTCCTATGGATGAAATAGTGGCGGCCGGCTACAACGGAATATTCCGTTCTACAGATACCGGTACGAGTTGGGCGCAGATCGCGCCATCGGATGTTTCTAATTATCCGAATTACTCTTTATCCATCACTGGGGACGGAAATATTTATGAGGGAGTCTACTCGGATTTCAGCTCAGTAAAAGGTCTTAACATCTCTACGGACAATGGTTCGTCCTGGCAACCCGCTTCCATAGGACTTACAAGCATGCGCGTTCATGCTTTTGCTATCGAGCATGGCTACGTCTACGTTGCAACGGATAGCGGCGTGTTTAAGAATACAGTGGCATCATCGGTGGATAAAGAGGAGGCACCTTCTTCGCTGATACTCGAGCAGATCTTTCCAAATCCGGTTGGGAATAGTGCAACAATTCGATTTAGCAATGCGGTGCAAGGCCGGGTAACACTTCGGGTCTTTGATGCTTGCGGACACGAGGTAAGCACTATATTTAACGGAGCAACACCGCCCGGCACACACGATATCGTCTATCGGACAAACACCTTATCTGCTGGAGTTTATTATTATGTGCTGCAGTCGGGCGGGATTACTGTTTCTCGAGCGTTTGCAAAAACGCCGTGACGACCGCTAATAATATGCTTCTCTACCGTTCTCGCATCGCGCTCGCTCAAACTACATCCATTCTTGGTGACGTCGAACGTAATGTTACTCGACATGTCGAGATAGCAGAACGGGCCTTGTCACAAAAGGCGGATGCTGTTATTTTTCCTGAGCTTTCTCTTTCTGGGTATACAGTTCGTGATCTTAATTTTGAGTGTGCCGTAAACCGTGATTCAGAGGTGCTTAAACCACTTCGTACGTTAAGCAAAAAGATAAGCATTATAGCGGGTGCAGTGGAAGCAGATGATCGAGGGGCCGTCTATAATACTGCATTGCTATTCGAGAATGGCGACGTCCGTCACATACACCGTAAAGTATATCCGCCTACCTATGGCATTTTTGAAGAACGCCGATATTTTACGAGTGGTCGTGCCGCCGCGGTGTTCAACTCCGAGCGATTAGGTTCGATCGGGCTTCTTGTATGCGAAGATCTGTGGCATCCCTCATTGCCATATATCGAAGCGATGAGCGGGGCACAGCTTATTATTACGATCGCTGCTAGCCCAACGCGTCTCGATAGCGGCGAGGATGCGGTTCATTCCAGCACTCCCGAGATCTACACGATCAACCGCGAGCACCATGCTGCATATGCACGATTGCTCGGTTGTTATATCGCATTTGTCAATCGTGTGGGGGTAGAGGATGGTGTGAATTTTTGGGGCGGCTCTGAAGTCGTAGGTCCTTCCGGCGAGACGATCAGCCGAGCCAAATTTTTTGATGAAGATCTTATTGTTGTCGATATAGACCCATCCTATGTGCGGCAGGCTCGTCAACTCTCTCGTCATTTCTTAGATGAAGACCCTCTGCTCACGCGACATTTGCTTTCGAAAATGTTGGGGACAGAAGAGAAAAGAATAGAAGATTGATCAAATCCCGTAAGTGACCCTTACGTTACGGGTGGCACCATAGAATCCCGTTTTAGCCTTCCTCTTAATTAAAACGAAAGCGATATAAGTAGCACATTGGGGGGCCGTCGTGTTTACGGAAAAGCACGGGTTTTTGTCGAAATTTTGCTGGAAAGAAAGTAAAAAGGCTATTGTTATAGGAGCCTCTCCCTCCCGGGAAGAGAAAGAGACGACCTCGTGGCTTACGGAAGTACCATTGGTGCTCCTTGCTCACCCGTGCCTTGCTCTTTTTCCTCCGTCTTTTGGCCGGAGGTAGGACAAATGAACTGAATTACTAAGAAGAATGGCAACTACTAATGATCTTGTAACCTCCCGCCCCGGCATCAAAAATGGTGACGGCGGTACCACGATCTCTCCGTCGATCTATAAAGAACCGGCCCCCATCGTGGACAAAGACAATCCCCTCGAATCGATGATGCAGCGTTTCGACCGCGCGGCCGAAATCCTTCAACTCGAACCAGGCATTTACCAATACTTAAAGACTCCGGTCAAATCCGTTATCGTCTCCATCCCCATTCAAATGGACGATGGTTCGATTCAGGTCTTTGATGGATATCGCGTTATTCATAATGATATCCTGGGACCAAGCAAAGGCGGCATTCGCTACGCTCCCGATGTGAATTTAGATGAGGTCAAAGCGCTCGCAGCGTGGATGACCTGGAAGTGCGCTGTTGTAGATATTCCTTTTGGTGGAGCAAAGGGCGGTGTCCGTTGCGACCCGCGCAAGCTCACGATGCAGCAGATCGAAAAGATCACGCGGCGCTTTACAGCAAACATGCTCGATGTGTTCGGACCGAACCGTGACATTCCTGCACCGGACGTCAATACGAACGAGCAGATCATGGCGTGGATCCTCGATACCTATTCGATGCACACGCATCGGACCGAGCCGGGCGTAGTAACAGGCAAGCCGCTGGTACTCGGTGGAAGCCTTGGGCGCCGTGAAGCAACCGGTCGTGGTGTAATGCATTCTGCACTACGAGGAATGGATAAGATCGGTCTCAAGCCGAAGAATGCCACTGTTGCAGTGGAAGGTTTTGGCAATGTAGGCTCGATCTCTGCCGAGCTACTGCACGAGCAAGGCGCGAAGATCATCGGTATTTCGGATATTAGCGGTGCTTATCACAATCCGAACGGTATCGATATCGCGGCGGCGATCAAGTGGTCGGAGACGCATAACTTCCTTCTCGAAGGATTTCCAGGCGGCGAAAAGATCACGAACGAAGAGCTTCTTACGCTTAACTGTGATGTGCTCGTACCTGCGGCCCGCGAAGACCGCATTACGAAGCGTAACGCTCATAACATTCAAGCCAAGCTCATCGTCGAGGGCGCGAATGGCCCGACGACGGCGGGTGCCGATCCGATACTCGAATCGAAAGGAGTACTTGTCGTTCCGGATATTCTCGCAAATGCGGGTGGCGTGACCGTTAGCTACTTCGAGTGGGTACAGAACCGTGGCGGTTATCACTGGACGCTCGACGTTGTGAACGAGCGTCTTGCAACAACAATGAATGCGGCCTTTGACCGGGTCTACGACACATCGTTGAAGCATAAGATATCACTCCGTCTTGCGGCGTACGTTCTTGCCATCGATAAAGTGGCTCGGGTGCTCCGGCTCCGCGGTATCTACGGTTAATCGAAATCCTGAACCTGGATTTTCTGGATTAAAAGGATCATCTGGATTGATTAACAGGATTTTCAAGATTCTTTGGGGCTACCCCGGCATGAGCCGGGGTAGTTTGCTTTTGCTGTTATCCTTGTTAGCAGTTTTCCCTGCTTCGGCAAAGGCTCAGCTTACCCGCTTGGATAGTATACTTGCACAAACACTGCCTATAATGGTCCTGCAACCAGGCCACAGCGGTCCCATCATCATTCACGGCGATTCGGATCTCGCTCCACTTTTGGGAGTAGTACCAAATCCAGTCGGGACATCTCTTCCGATGTTTTATATCGAATATTTAGGGACGTCAATAAATAGCCGAGATGCGGCAAATGCGAAGCTAAATATCGAAATGCGAGGTGTATTTTTGAATGCCGATCAGCCGGTATCCCATAAGGCAATCTTTACAAAAACCCTGGATATTAGGCTGTCAGCCGACGATAATGCAAGTCTCGCTCGACACGAGTCTCACTATTTGGAACGTATTTATGACTCCTACGTAAGCCAGTCAGCCTCAGCAAATGACAATGTTTCCGGTACATCATTTTGGTCGAGCACGGTCGAGCCGGCGCTGGTCGTTATTAGCGCCGTCGCAATCGTTGCACTCTTTTTTCTCGTTCGCAGTTAACAGCCCAACTTCAAGTACACCGTGACGTCAACCCGCCACATTCTTTTTTTATTCGGCTTACTTACCATCTTCGCCTGGGGCTGCGGCTCCAGTAGCGATGAGATGACCAAACCTTCCACCCAGGGTCCGGCGGATCAGCTATTCGCGCAAGGTAAGGCGGCATACGAAAAGCAAGACTGGACCGAAGCGATCCGATTGTTCGAACAGGTCCGCATCGAAGCCCCGGCGTCACCGGTTGCCGCTGAAGCGACCTATCTCGAGGCCATGTCGCGCTACAATCAGGATATGTTTGCCGGCGCAGCGGTCGATTTCCGGGCCGTTCGCCGAAATTATCCAAGTTCTCCATTTGCCTCCCGAGCGCAGTACATGATCGGGGAGAGCTACTATCAGATATCGCCACGGCCGGAGCTCGATCAATCGTATACCGTTCTCGCGATCGGGGAGTACCAGACCTTCTTGCGCGATTATCCGAATACGATCCCATCGCTTGCCGATAGTGCGCAAAAGCGGATCGCTGAGCTGCGAAATAAAATAGCTCAAAAATATTTTCTTTCCGCGAAGCTATACGATAAGCTGGACGACCCCAAATCGTCATTAGTTTACTATCAGCGAGTTCTCGATAATTTTTATGATTCTCCGGTCGCACCGGAGTCACAGCTTCGTATTGCTGAAATTAACTTCGACCGCCATAAGCTGGATGATGCACGGAAGGCGCTCGATGCCTTCGATGCCAAATATTTGCACGATGCGACTAATAGCCAGCGTGATCGAGCGTTGAAGCTGCGCTCCAAACTTCCCTCACCGTAATGGCTGAACACACCAGCGCTCGACCCTGTAAAACGCCAGCCGAATCGGTAGTAGAAATGACCGAGCTCGTCCTGCCGAATGATACCAATCAACTTGGGAATTTGCTTGGTGGTCGCCTTATGCATTGGGTCGATATTGCGGCAGCATTGAGCGCACAGCGGCATTCACATCACATCGCAGTTACCGCAAGTGTGGATGAACTGAGCTTTTTAGGACCAGTGAAATTGGGGCAGGTTGTGCGGCTTAAAGCATCCGTTAATCGTGCATTCCATACCTCGATGGAAGTTGGCGTGCGGGCGGATGTCGAGGATATGCGCACCGGTGAACTCCACCACGTTAGCTCGGCCTATCTTACATTCGTGGCCCTGGATAATAACCGGAAACACGTCATGGTCCCTGAAATAACTCCGATCACGGAGGACGATAAGCGACGTTTTGTAGCAGCCGGTCACCGGCGGGAGTCACGTCTTCGACGTCGTCAGGAACTCATCGATATGGAAAAACGCCGGCGAAGTGGTGATAATCAGTAATGGCTGTGGACCTAACGATCACAGCTGAAAATATTCAGAAGCGGTTTGCGTATAAGCCGGTCTTCAAACCCGTTTCGTTCAAAGCTGAGCCTTCCGAAATCATTGCTATTACGGGTTTTAATGGAGCAGGTAAGAGTACGCTTTTGAAAATGATCGGCAACGTACTTTCCCCGACCAAAGGTACATGCGTTTGGGAGCGCGGGGGAAAGAAGATGGATAACGATGGTATTCGCGTAAGCCTCGGTTATGTCGCGCCGTATCTTGAACTCTATGATGAGCTCACAGCAGTAGAGCATGTCGAGTTGGTCGGAAAGCTTAAAGGCATTGCTTTAAAAAAGGGAGAAGCCGTTGAGCTTCTCGAAGGTTTTGGTCTGGATGCTGCCGTTGCAAAAAGCGATCGCCACCTACGCGCCTATAGCTCCGGCATGAAACAGCGGGTACGCTGTGCAATGGCATTTGCATGTGCACCATCTGCACTTCTTTTAGATGAACCCACTTCCACACTCGATGATGTAGGGACCGCAGCCGTACTCGGTCAAGCGGTGCTTGCTGCCGAACGCGGTTCCATTGTCTTTCTTGCCACTAACGATACCCGCGAGCGCGCAATCGCGCACCGCGAAATACGGATCGAGCCGAAATAAGCCGTGAAATTTACGCTTGAAAAAACGGACGCTCGTTCCAAGGCACGTGCTGGTACGCTGCAAACCGGTCATGGCGTGATCTCAACGCCGACGTTCATGCCGGTCGGTACTGCTGCAACCGTAAAAGCCCTTACTCCAAAGCAGGTCGTTGAAACCGGCGCGCAAATGGTCTTGGCCAATGCGTATCATCTCTATTTGCGCCCAGGTACTGAAGTAATAGCGAAGGCTGGAGGAATTCACAAATTCGGTAATATCGAGACCAGCGTTCTGACCGATTCCGGCGGGTATCAGGTCTACTCGCTAACCGATCTACGCAAGACGACCGACGAAGGCGTTCACTTTAAGAGCCACATCGATGGCTCGGCGCATTTTTTTACGCCCGAGAAAGTGATTGAAATTGAGCGGGCTATTGGTCCAGATATTATGATGGTGTTCGATGAATGCCCGCCATCGAATGCCGAGCGCGAAGTAATCGAGCGGGCGGTGCGCCGCACGATCGCCTGGGCACATCGTTCGATGGAGAAGCTTGCAACGACTTCACCGATCCATGGATATGAACAATCGCTCTTTTTAATTGTCCAGGGTGGAGTACATCGCGATCTGAGAGAGCGCTGTGCCCGCGAACTCGTTGCGATGAATGCCGAAGGCTACGCGATCGGCGGTCTCGCGGTCGGTGAACCCAATGAAGTAATGTACATGGTCACCGATTGGACGACCGACATTTTACCGGTCGAGAAACCGCGTTACTTAATGGGAGTTGGTACACCGCTCGATCTGGTGGAGTCGATCGCTCGCGGTGTCGATCTTTTCGATTGTGTTCTTCCGACCCGTAATGCTCGCAACGGGCAGCTCTTCACCCACGATGGTAAAATGAATATCAGTAACGCGAGATGGAAGAATGACTTTTCTCCGATCGACGAAGAAACTGATTCCTATGCTTCCCGCAATTTTTCGAAAGCCTATCTCGCGCATCTATTTAATTCGAGTGAGATATTGGGACTGACCTTAGCGACGATGCACAACGTTGCTTTTTATGAGCAATTAGTACGAGAAGCGAGAGCTAAAATTCTGGAAGGGATCTACCTGGAATGGGCAGCCGCTTTTAAGGAGCGTTATCTCAAAAACAATGAGAATTCGTAATCAGGCGCGGTTCGCTGGTGGTCATTAAACGACTGTTTGACTTCAAAAAAGATCTTTCGTCCCGATGACATTCTCGGTCTTTTTAAGACCAGTCTTGCAGCCTGAGGTTAAAGCCGTTTTCGAATGATTCAGTCTAAATCCCTGTTTTCCTAAACTGCCAAAGAAAAGGCAAATTTCTAACTATTACAAGCATAAATGTCGATTTTCACGCTTCATCACTGGTCGATTTTAATGGCTCCTGCACAACCGGGACAGCAGAGTGATCCTATTATGGCCTTCCTGCCGTTGGTCATAATCATCTTCATTTTTTATTTTATGATCTACCGTCCGCAGAAAAAGCGGCAAAAAGCTCGTGAACAGCAGGTTAACCAGATCGAAAAAGGCGATAAGATCATAACCGCGTCGGGCATTCATGGCACGATCGCTCAGATCGAGGATACCACCATTCTGTTACAGGTATCGGATAATACGAAGATCCGTATCGAGAAGACTGCTGTAGGCTCGGTGGTCCCCAGAAATGGTGCCAAAGCTGAATAAGGATTGAAAGTAGGGTAAGGCGAGTACGTATGTTAAACACGATCGATGAAGCATTAGAAGATATCCGCAAGGGACGAGGTGTCATCGTAGTTGATGACGAAGAGCGTGAGAACGAAGGCGATTTCATTGCTGCTGCCGAAGCAGTAACGCCAGAGATGATCGCGTTTATGCTACGTCGAACAAGTGGTGTTATCTGTGTACCGCTTACCGAAGCACGTGCTGCTGAACTCGATCTCCCTATGATGGTCGAGATCAATACCGCAAGGCACGGTACTCCATTCACAGTTAGTGTGGATTATATGCATGGTACGTCGACGGGCGTTTCGGCAAGCGATCGTGCAAAAACGGTTCTTGCGCTTGCCGATCCGGTAGCAAAACCATCGGATTTTGCGCGACCGGGTCATATTTTCCCATTGCGCGCCGTCGACGAAGGAGTATTGCGTCGTGCAGGCCATACAGAGGCCGCCGTGGACCTCGCTCGTCTCGCCGGTTTTCGCCCGGTTGGAATTCTCTGCGAGATTATCAACGAGGATGGTTCGATGGCGCGCATGCCAGCACTACTCGAGATGGCCAAGGAGTTTGATCTTAAGATCATCTCGGTGCAAGATCTCATCGGCTACCGCATGCGGCGTGAGCACCTCATGCGTAAGATCGTCGAAGTCACGCTGCCGACCGAGTACGGAGATTTTCGACTTCATCTCTATGAGAATAAAGTCGATAAAAAGGAGCATATCGCACTAACCAAAGGCGATGTTGGAAATGGTGAGCCGGTGTTGGTTCGTGTACACTCTGAATGCTTTACCGGTGATACACTCGGTTCCATGCGCTGCGATTGCCAGGATCAACTTCATGCTGCACTCATGATGGTGGAAGCTGCCGGTCGAGGTATCGTCGTTTATATGCGCCAGGAGGGCCGCGGTATTGGCCTTGCGAATAAGCTTCGCGCCTATAAATTGCAGGAAGAAGGCAAGGATACGGTTGAAGCCAACGAAGCACTGGGCTTTAAAGCCGACCTCCGCGATTACGGATTAGGTGCACAAATTCTTGTCGACCTCGGTGTGAAGAAAATGCGTCTTATGACGAACAACCCGAAAAAGGTGGTCGGCCTTTCGAGCTATGGTCTTGAGATCGTAGAGCGTGTGCCGATCGAGATACCGCCGAATATGCGAAATGCTGCTTATCTTGAGACCAAGCGTGTTAAGCTCGGCCATTTGCTTCATCCTCATGGCACGGGCGTCGGAATACACAGCGCTGCTCATACGAACGGAGTAGAGAAAAGCACGAATAATTTGAACTAAATTGCGCGGGAAAGCGCTAAGGGCTTAGTGCTGAGTGTGGGCAACGCGCCTAAACTCAGCACTTTAATTTAGCACTTGTCACTTGCACTAATTATCCGGAATGGATCAAACATCGAAGATATACGTCACGAAACAGCGCCTTGCTGAGATCGAAGAAGAGGTCCGGCAGCTGAAAGTGCATGGTCGCAAAGAGGTTGCTCAGCGTATCGCGGAAGCTCGCGCTCAAGGCGATCTTTCGGAGAATGCCGAATATGATGCTGCACGCGAAGAGCAAGGACTTCTGGAGCTTCGCATTCATAAAATGGAGGAAGTGCTAGCGCGGTCCGTTATTATCGACGAGAATAATATTTCGACAGATAAAGTCGGCATCATGAGTCGCGTAACAGTCATTAATCAAAAGACCGGTAAAGAGAATAAGTATCAGATCGTGTCTCAGGAAGATGCTAACTTCGACGAGGGGCGCATTTCCATGTCTTCCCCGATCGGTAAGGCGTTGCTTAATAAGAAGGTCGGCGAGCAGGTGCAGGTAAAAGTGCCGGCGGGTGTATTGGAGCTAAAGATCACAGAGATAGGGAAATAACGGTCAGAATCTGCATTTTCCTAATTGGATAAGGATTGATTTTCAAGATTTTTCGGATTAGTACGCCGAATTCTCGGCTTTGTAATGAGCTGAGAATCAATCCGCGAATCACGTGATCGTGGGTTCTGTCTTCTGCCCGAGTGGCGAAATTGGTAGACGCAGCAGACTCAAAATCTGCCGTCAGCGATGATGTGCCGGTTCGAGTCCGGCCTCGGGCACACCGCCATAGCTGTTGAGGGATCGTCCGTAATGAATCCGACATCGCAGTTAAGTTGTACTTAACTGCCAATAATGAGGCGTAAATGGAATTATCGCCCGTAAAAAATAGTCTTATTAGATAGAATCTAATCTCTGTCCTCGGCTTGTCCGCGTATATTGTGAAGTCATACAACGGGTTGTATTCTCTTCTTCGGCATCGTAATACGATGCGTCTCCTTCTTATCGTTCTTATTTCCATTCCATGTATTGCCATTGCGCAGGTCACGAATAATAAATTCGTGGGTGCGAAATCGGCGGAAGGTTACCTGACATTTTACAATGGTGATCCCCGTAATGGAGAATTATTGAGCTACATTGACAAATCGTACCTGACGGTTCAGGTCGATGGACGCTTCTATAGCAATAATCCGATGGGCGGTAAACTCGGGCCGAGCGGTGCAAACCAGCCTATCGATGTTTCACTAACGAACGGTTCGTCATTCAAAGTACGAGACACGTTGCGGACGATTTGGAAGGAATCGGGCTTCGATATCATTCAGGATGCTTATCCGGTGGCATTTACGAATAGCGGTGTGATCGTTCTTAGTATCAAGATCGTCAATCATACGGCTCTTTCGATGAATGCACAGGCGCAGTTCCTGCTCGATAACATGAACAGCAACATGAAGCCTGGCGGCGGCTCCGATTCTGCAAACGATAATCCATATCTTATTCATCGCTACGGTTACATTCGCAATTGGCAGGATTGTCCACCGAATCCCTTACCGAGCTTTTACCTTGCCTTCGAATTTCCACCGACAGAATTCAAGCTCGGCACCGTTGGTATCGGTTACGCAAACGATTCTTTTCCACCTCGCCCTCTTGGTTTAAAGCCGCTTTCCCTCATCGAGTTTGGCAACTGGCCCGCACAGATCAATTATACGTGGGGAGTGCCGAATCCCGGGGATCGCTATGAGTTTACAGATGAAGCGGCTCTTCTCATGGGCCAGCCCGCAGGTGCGACGCCCTTTGTGGCCGGAGTGACTGATAGTGTGACCGAGATCATGCGCACAGCGTATGGTACGCCAGAATGGTGCTACGATCATGGTAAGATCGTTGGCTTTGCGCTCTATCCGCATCATCTGTATTGGGACCCGCGATCGCAAACCTATACGCCTAATCCTTTTCCGGTCGAGACTTTCCTCTTTAATGTTGAGGATGGAGCACTTGGTAATACCACGATCCGTCAAACCGTTGGTGACCCGATCCGAATTACGAGTCCAAAACCGTCCGGCCTTTCCAAAGATACTACACAAGTTCAAAGCGCTGGCTCTATTCAAGGCGGTGGTTTCTCCGACCTTCGTTGGGTCGATTCGGCGGTTGTTCTACCGACAGGTTGCGCTGCATCATTCCCCGTCGATATACGCTTCGATGTAAAGATCGGTGGCGATACATCACAAGTATTTACTACTCCGTGGGATTGTTCTATTACGGTTGATTGCGCGAATCCCGATACATTACCGCCGGCATATGCCAATTCAATTCGTGGGTGCGATTCTACTTTTCGCAATACGATCACGGTAGCGGATAACCGTCAGTTCGATCTCGGATTGGATACCATAACGTATTCCTCGCCAGACTTAAAGGCGAGTCAGTATAGCGTCACATTCAATCCGCCTCCACCGTATTCGTGCGCTCGTTCAGCGGTACAAGTTACTGTGCAACAGCTTGATACACTTCACAGCGGTCATGTCATTCTTGCACTTACGGACTGTGCCAATAATATAAGTAGAGATACGCTCTGTTTTACAGCGCATCCACCGTTGCCGGATAAGACTGCTCCTGTATTTTATCTTGATTCCGCAGTACGAAATTGTCATGCCCAATGTACCGAGTGGACAGTAGCGGATACGACAAAGAGTACAACGAGCATCGATCGAGGGGTCGATTCCATTGTGGTTGTTTCGTCTACCAATATGGCACTTAATGATGTGCCTACAGGCGGGAAATATCCTGCGAACACGCCTCTTGCCACACTCCATGTATGCGTTGTCGATTCTATGCGGGATGGCAAGATCGTACTACGTTCATCCGACACTGCACATAATTTCCGACTCGATACAATTACGTATTGCACTACAAACGATACGATTCCTCCAATTGCAATAAAACGATCGTTCGATCAAGCAACGGCTACCTGGCAGATCCACGTAACTGACACGCAAGCGTGGGATCGCGGCATTGATTCCGTATGGATGGAACAATATGGCAATACGGTCACAGTGCCCACGCCACTCCCAAATCCGGTCGGTTGTAAACATACATTTGATTTTTCAGTACGCGTTGTTGATACCACAAAATGTGCACATGCAACGATCAGAGCAAAAGATTGCGCCGGTAATATTTCGGCTCCGTTGCTCTTGACGTTTACAAAAGGCGCCAAGCCGGTTATTACTGCCAGTAAGACGTTGCTCTGTACGGCAACGGATTCTATCGTGCTCGATGCTGGTGGTCCGTTCGCAAACTATTTATGGTCGAGCGGTGAAACGACGCGACAGATCATAGTCCGAAAGGCTGGTACCTATACTGTTACCGTTGATGATGGCGAAGGATGCGGAGCGGCTTCCGATCCGGTTACGATTAGTTTCTCACCAGTCACCGTTGAGATCGCACCACCTGGTCCGCTCAAACGCTGTCAGCCCGATTCTGCGCAGCTCGATGCAGGTCCTGGTTTTGCGTCCTATCAGTGGTTGAAGGATGGTAATCCCGTCTCGGGGGCAACGTCGCAAAAACTTTGGGTTTCAACAACAGGCGCTTATACGGTGCAAGCTACTAATGCTGCCGGCTGTATGGGTATCAGTGCTCCGGTGAATGTCACTATTTATCCTACACCACCAAAGCCGGTCATTACGTTAAGTAATAGTGTATTAAGTTCGACGGTCGCATCATCCTATCAGTGGTCGGTGGACGGTAATCCTATTACAGGTGCGACACAACAAACCTACACTCCTTCCAGTGGTGGTAACTACACTGTGACGATCACCGATGTCAATGGATGTTCAAATACATCGGATCCATTTTCGAATGTTGGCTCTGTCGTCGTTTCTGTCCCCTCGATCATTTTTGCTCGCGAGTCCGATCACGTGACAATTCCGCTGAATCTGGAGAATCCGCAAAGTGTACCACAAGCCTCTCGTACCTATACGGTTCGCCTGCGATTTAACAAAACACTGCTGGTGCCCGATGGAGGCGCTTCGTCCGCAGTCGTTCAAGGTAGCGATCTTGTCGTGCAATACAGCGGTCAGACCAACATCTCTCAAGGTGTAATACAAAATATTCCATTTATTGCTGCATTGGGTGATGATAGCTGTACGACGATAACGATCGATACTTTCTACTGGAGCACTCCGAATATTTCGGTAACGCGACGGAATGGTAATTTCTGTTTGTCTGATCTCTGCAAGCAAGGAGGAACGCGTCTTATCGATCCCGAAGGCAAAGTGACGCTCAGTGCCAAGCCAAATCCTGTTCAAAATAATATTGAAGTGAATTATGAACTGATCGAACAAGGTCAGACGACGCTCATCATCTATGACATGCTCGGACATGAAGCACTTCGTGTTGTAGATGGTGAACAGACGCGAGGCACTTATGCTGTAAGCGCCGATGTCAGTACGCTTCCACCTGGTGTCTATATTTGTACACTACATACTCCCACGATCGTAAAATCGCAACGCTTACAGATCGTCCGCTGATGACCCGAATTCGCTGTAGGTTTCTCGCTTTTCTTACCATGTTTGTCTGCGCAGCCATCACCGGTCATGCGCAGATAAAAGATACTTCGGATGTGCCGCAATTTTCAAGATCGACCTACGGTCTTTTCGGCGATGCTGCATGGAATATCCATCGTGCAAATTTTCAGTCGTTGCCAGATGTCCCCAATTGCTGCCCGCTGTTCGAAAGCGGTTCGGGAATGGGCGGCGCGTTCGGTGCCTTTTGGGACTACGATGCATTCGGCGACGGCCACCTCGGCGTCCGCGTTGGTGTGAATTTACTCGATGGTAAGCTTACCGCCGATGAACCAATGACGATCGCGGTGAACGGCGCTGCCACTCAGGGCACGATCGAGCATTCTATTTCTACCCAGTTCACTGCATGGATGCTAGAGCCTTATTATGCTTTCGACCTACATGGCCTTAGGCTGATGCTCGGTGCAAACGCAGGCAGCATTCACCGCAATACCTATAATCAGTCGGAGTCCATCGTTCAGCCGTCAGACCAGGGTACATTTTACCCCGGAAATTCAAGAACGAGAAATGTATATTCGGGCGATATACCGCAAGCGAACTCGTTTCGACTTGGATTGATAGCTGGTGTTGCCTATCAGGTGCCACTCAACGAATCGCAAACATTTCATGCGTATCCGGAAGTCCTGTTCGACTATGGTCTCACGCCAATGGTCAGTGGCCTGAGTTGGACCGTTAGTGCTTTACGGGGCGGTGTTAGTATTGGTTATACCCCGCTTCATATTCCTCCGCCACCACCACCTCCGCCGCCCCCGGTGCCACCACCGCCACCAGCCCCAAAGCTTTCAGCCGATATCATGGCCTACAGTATCTCGGAGGACGGAAAACGTGACTCAACCAATCTTTCCGTATCGGTAGAAGAATTCTATTCCATGACACTTACGCCGCTCCTGCCGTTCGTGCTGTTTGAGAAAGACAATGCTCAAATACCGACACGCTATCATGGTATCAGCGCCGATGAGACAAAGTCATTCGATCTCCGCAAAACGGATTCGACTGACAACGTGAGAGTCTATCATGATATTTTGAATATCATTGGAAAGCGGTTACGTGAGAAGCCGACAGCGAAGATCACGCTAACCGGCTGCACCTCAAATGAGCCAGAAGAACTTGCCGATAAAAAGCTCGCGAGTGAGCGCGCTAATGCTGTCGCGGACTATTTAAAGAATACGTGGGGCATCGCGTCCAATCGTATAACATTACTAACACGAGGACTTCCCGCAAAGCCATCCTCACTAACACAGCAAGAGGGCAAGGAAGAGAATCGTCGCGTTGAAATAACGGCTACCGATCCCACTATTCTCGGTCCGGTCATTTTACCGGATACTCAACTCACGTCAAATCCGCCGACGATGGACTTCGTCCCAACCGTTGTCGCCGATGCTGGCGTCAAGTTCTGGGATCTCTACGTCACACAGCCGGTGCTGACGCTGCACCACGAATCCGGTGTTGGAACGCAGCCAAAAGGCTGGCACTGGGATCTACGGAAAGTCGCGGCCAGAATTCCACGTACTGAAGATACGATCGAATACGGCTTAACCATCGACGACAATGCCGGTCAGGAAGTCACGGCCGTAAAAACGATTCCCGTGCACCAAACGACGATCCGCAAGAAGCGGCTCGAGCACCTGGCGGATAAAGTCATCGAACGCTATACACTGGTACTGTTCGACTTCGGTGCGTCGAAGATCGATCCGCAAAATCAGCGGGCTATCGAGTACATTCGCAACCAACTTGTGCCCGGTACTAAAGCCTACATCACAGGTTACGCCGATCGGACCGGTGAAGATGCTCTCAATCTCCACCTCACAGAGGACCGCGCTAATGCTGTAGCGAAGATGCTCGGCGCTGATAATGTCGAGGCGAAGGGCGTCGGTAAATCGGTCTTACTCTTCGATAATAATCTGCCGGAAGGGCGGTTCTATTCTCGAACCGTTAATATCGTTCTCGAGAAGCCGGTACACTAATCTCATTATCCGATCTTTTCGCAGGCGAAAGTAAAGCTATCTTTTGCCTGTAAAAAGATTATCCGCAATTTTTCTCCTCGCCATTTTGCCGTCCGCTAAATTGGCGATAATTCGCTCGTTATTAGGCGTGGCGCACTATTGGCGTAAGTAACAGGTAGCCTTCCCTCTCTGCCAACCTAATTGCCATTGCGTCGCCATGAAGTACGCTTTACTCGCCGCACTACTTTTTCTCGGATGCTCGGAAGAGCCACGATCATTACCTGGGTCTGTAGATACCTCTCGCTCCGCGCATACTCGTGCGGTTCGCGCTGCGATAGAGCAAGTTGCCAACGATGATCAATTGCTCTGCGATGCTCTTATCCTTGCGGTTCGCAAAGGCACCTTGCAGGAGGCGCTTACGAAAGCTGCTCGGGATACTGCGGTCGGCATTAAGATGCGGGAAGCGCTGATCCTCGATCAAGGGCTGAGCGCTTTCTCGATCCCTCGCCCCATACCAACGGTCAAGAAGCGCCGTTCGGCCACTCCTGCAGTACCGGCTACAGCAAAGTTGGGGAAATCGAATTAGCAGATTACGATCGCTTACAGCTTTTTGAATCGCATCTGGAAGAAGCGGAGGTACTTCGGTTCGTACTCCGTCTCCATACCGCGTATCTCCTCACGACGGTCATATACAGCTTCGACCGCCTCCGTTACTACATCGCAATGCGCCTGCGTATAAACTCGGCGGGGGAAAGTAAGGCGGACCAACTCCAGCTTCGGATAGTTATGGTCGCCCGTTTCCTTATTTCGACCAGCCGAGACGATTCCGCGTTCCATCGAGCGAACTCCTGATTCCGCATAAAGCTCCGCAGCCAACGTTTGCGCCGGAAATTCGGTCTGCTTGATCTGCGGCAGAAAGCGCCTCGCATCGAGGAAGATCGCGTGACCGCCACTAGGCTGGACGATCGGTATCCCGATCGACATCAATCGCTCGCCCACGTACTCTACTTGTCCGATGCGAGCCTTGATATGCTCTTCCTGCACCGCTTCTTCGATGCCACGTGCCATCGCTTCCATGTCGCGGCCGGCCAGACCACCATAGGTATGAAGTCCTTCATAGACCACCACCAAATTTCTCGCCTCCTCAAAAATATCGTAATCATTGAGTGCAAGGAAGCCGCCAATATTTACCAGCAGGTCCTTCTTGCCGCTCATCGTGGCGGCATCGGTGAAGGAACACATTTCAAACAGGATCTCAGCAATCGTCTTCTTTTCGTATCCTTTTTCGCGCTGCTTGATGAACCACGCATTCTCCACCGCGCGCGTCGCATCGAGCACCACGCGGATACCATGCTTCTTTGTCAGCTCTCGCACTTCGCGGAGGTTCGCTATCGAGATCGGCTGACCGCCCGCCATGTTCACCGTCGCGGCAACCGTCACGTACGGTATCTTTTTCGCGCCAACCTTATTGATCAACGCCTCAAGCTTGTTCAGGTCGATGTTTCCCTTGAACGGGTGCAGGCTTTGCGGATCGTGGGCTTCATCGATGATAACGTCGACGAAGGTGCCGCCGGCCAATTCCTGGTGCAGGCGCGTCGTGGTAAAGTACATGTTGCCCGGCACGAAATCGCCGTCCTTGATCAGGATCGAGGAGATGAGGTGCTCGGCGCCGCGTCCCTGGTGCGTCGGCACAAGGTACTTATACCCGTAGTACTTCTGGACATTCTCCTCGAGGTGGTAGAAATTTTCGCTTCCGGCATAGGCTTCGTCGCCGAGCATCATTCCGGCCCACTGGTAATCACTCATCGCGTTGGTGCCGCTATCGGTCAGCAGGTCGATATAGACATCCTTCGATTTCAGCAGAAACGTATTGTAGCCGGCCTCGACGAGCGCTCGTTCTCGCTCTTCGCGGGAGGTCATTCGCAGCGGTTCTACAACTTTGATCTTAAACGGTTCGGCCCAGGAGCGCTTAGCTAATTTTGTCATCAGGGGGAGATGGAGTTAGAAATCTTTACGCGCTCGATCCCGACCGTTCAGAGTTTTGCCCCAAACGGTACGATTTAGCGCTGTTTTTACTATCACCATATCCTATTGCAACCTGCGGGCCGCTTTTCGATTAGAGGTAAGAAAGAACCAGGAGAGAGAATTGAGTTTTGTTTTCATAATTCGCTTCTTAGCGAAAGAAATATCATAGAAATTTGCTTTGTGTTTTTCATTAAGAATCCATGAAAAGGGCAAAAACCGAGTTCCCGAAATTCCAAAAATTTGTAGCCGTGACATTTATGTCACGGCGATCTTGCCGGTCGAGAATGTCGCGTGGGGTAGTGTGAATGACATTGGTTCGATTCGCCGTAACCTGAAGGTTACGGCTACGGATCGGTAGCCGTGACATTTATGTCACGGCGATCTTGCCGGTCGAGAATGTCGCGTGGGGTAGTGTGAATGACATTGGTTCGATTCGCCATAACCTGAAGGTTACGGCTACGACGGTAGCCGTGACATTTGTGTCACGGCGAACTCGCCGTTTGAGAATGTCCATGTCGTTGGATGACGTTGCTCGAATTCGTCGTAACCTAAAGGTTACGGCTACGGAATTCCTGCGAAATTCCATGCAACAATGCTTATTTTTGTATTAGGGTCCTCCCATGATAATTGAAAAGAAGCATCGACTGCCGCTGGAAGCGTATAGGGGATATACACGTGTGTCTTTTACGGCATGTATCCTTCGCCGAGCCAGATACTTTATTTCTCAAGACCGGTTTGAAATCCATCGCGATCACTTATTGCGCGCGCTAAAACAACATGAATGTGAATCGGATCTGTATGTCTTTATGCCTGACCATGTACATGTAATTATTACCGGTATGTCAACTAATGCAGATGCCTATACAGCAATGAAGAAATTCAAACAGTATTCTGGCTTTTGGCTTGGGCGACATGGCAATGAGGTCCAATGGCAAGAGGATTTTTACGATCATATCCATCGGGTCGATGAAGATTTGCGGACGCAAATGTTCTATATCCTCAATAATCCGGTGCGAGCAGGATTGTGCGATCAGTGGCAGGATTATCCTTTTGTCGGCTCGACAGTGTTCGATCTAAAAACCTGGTTTGGTGATGCCGTAACCTAAAGGTTACGTCTACGAACTGCTGGGAACGCCGTAACCTGAAGGTTACGGCTACGAACTTCTTGATCCGCCGTAACCTAAAGGTTGCGGCTACGAATGCTGGGAGGCCGTAACCTAAAGGTTACGGCCTCTACGAATGTATTCGCGAATTACTTCGCCGCTACTACCTCGGCTTGGGTAGGTGAGCGCCACAAGGTACCGTTTGTGTCGATCGAGAGGTCATCGAACCAGGCTTCGCCGTGGCCGTCCATCAGGACTCCGAAATTTACGTTTGCAGCCGATTTGTCCACATAAATATCAAACGAGTATTTCTTCCAATCATTGGTCCCACGTATCATACTGTCTTGCATGTTGTTAAATGCAAGCATTTCACCGTTTGGTCCGTCGACACGCCACCAAAGTCCAGCGTATCCTCCCACGTCTTTGGTCTTGAGCCAGCCGGTATAACGAATACGTTTGCCCCGCACTTGCGGCAAAAGGCCGCCAAGATAGTTTGTGGCAACACCAAATCCATCGCCACTAACATACTTCAGATGAAGCGCATATTTGCCATCATGTTTTATAGCAGGATCGAGATCGGCGGAGTAATCCTTTGTGTCAGCCATTGACCTTCCGCCGCCTCCCGCATACCAGCCGTCAGGCTTATTATTGTTATCGGCGATGTCGAATCCAAGGTTAAGGGTCGGTATTTTATTGTTGACTGGTATCGGTCCGCGTCCTTGAGTCGGCTCATGACACTCGCTTACCTTCCATTCGCCGTTCTCACGGATCATCGTGCATTCCACTAACCCAGAATCGAGTTTCTTACCGCTTGCACGATCGTATGCAACGGATGTATAGAGCACTTCGGCGATGCTGTCGCCGGTCGGTCGCTCTTTCAGAATATGAATAGAATCGACCGTTTGATACGCCATAGCAAAATAACTGGCAGCATCCATTTTAAGATATTTGGAGCGCTCCGCAGTAGAGAGTGCGTATGTTTTCGCTGTATCGGACGACTGTACCGCTTTGTAGTATTGCTCTAAGGTCTCGCTAGCGGTGCGGGGACCATGGGATCGCGAGCAGGCCGTCAGTAGAATTAGGGAAGCGACAATATATTTGCGCATAACACAATCGGTTAAAAATTGAGACAATTCGCGGACGAGGCGAAAACGTCCGGGCAAAGAAGTGGGTGCCCCGCAGCCAATCCGGGATGAATAGGTTTTAGAGCTAGAACGTTGTTTGTCATATGACCGGAATTCACTATCTAATCGATGAGAAAGGCAAGCGTATTGCCGTCCAGATCGATTTGCAAAAGTATGCGAAGTTGTGGGAAGATTTCGAAGATGCCTTGTTGGCAAAAGAACGCCTTAAGGAACAGCGTTCGTCTCTCAATGCTGTAGAACGCGAGCTGTTTGGACATAAAAAGCGCTCGAAGTAGTTTGTTCGGGTGACTTTACACAGAGACTTTTTAATGGAGTTGGGATGTAATCAGCGTACTTTTGTATCATGAAACTCCGTCCAACAATCGCGATTCTCGCGCTCGTCCTCACATCCTTCACGTTTAGCGGCTGCATGGAGATCTTTTTCGACGTCGTGCAGCACCACGATGGCACGTACTCGCTCCGGCAATCGGTGGCATTTGCACCGAGCTTCTTCGACATGATGGCCGCATTCTCAAAAATGGGAAAGGACTCCAACGCTACTATTACCCGCGAAAGTATTGTCGATTCCATGCGCCGCGAGATCGCATCGAAGCGGGATTCGGTCATGCAGGTAAATCCGGTTAACGGACAAGCCGGCATCACCGCCTTATCCTTCTACGACACCACGGTGGATTCCCTCGTGCTCTTCACTGTGGAGGCTCGCGTTTCCAACGTCGATTCACTGCCGAGTGCATTGCATTTGATGCAGAACGAGAATCAAGCGATGCAATCTACTTCGGCCGGTACGATGCCAGAGCAGGAAGATATGCGGCTTACAGTCACGCATGCGAAGGGCAAGGTCAATCTGAAATTTTACTCTATCGCCAAGCCGGAAGACCCTGCCAACGACTCGTTAGGTATTCAAGCAATGATGAACAGCATGGGCTCTCTCTTCCAGGGTATTAAGATGCACTGCCGTGTCTTTTCGGAGTCACTGGAAAAACCGAAGGACAAGAAGATAAAGAAGATCGCCGGAGGTCAGGAGCGTGTGTTCGGATTTGATGAGATGACGAAGAAGGACACTAAAAAGCAATCCGAAACGACGTTCGTGATCAAAGAATGACCGCAACGAAAGTAGAAATAAAAAAGGGACGATAAGCCGTCCCTTTTTTATTTCTGAAAAGTTGATATTAGTATTGTCTATGCCTCGTAGCGACGAGGCCGCCTTCGCCCGCAGCGACTGCTCGCACCTGTGAAGGATAAGCAATGGCCATCCATCTTCGACCGCCGCCGGCAGTATCATCTCGCCATGTTACTCCGTTATCGGTGGATTCACTCACGTTGCCGTTATACCCCATAGCGGTAAGCACGCTCGATCCATTGAATGCGATCGCGCCACATCCGTATCCGGTGCTGCGCACAGGAGTCCAGGTTACACCGGCATCGGTGGTATGAATAATTGCGCCGCTGAACTGACTTCCAATGCAGGAAGCAAAGGCGTTGGTCGGGCTGGT
>JAJPIO010000006.1 GCA_021324735.1 Bacteroidota bacterium | reverse complement strand
GAATTCTTCATAGACCTTTACCTTCCTCGCCGCTGCAACCACTACGATCGTAAAGATGATCAGCGGAATAGCTGCGTTGGAAAGAATCTTCGTAATGACGACAAATGATGATTCCATGCTTAAGATAGTCTGGTCGCTATTTTACGTATTAAGGGTTTTTGGTATAATGGATATCGAATTGTCCTGAACTGATATGAAGCACTGACCCATCGCCGCCGCCGTACTTATTCTGAACTTGAGCTATGTCCATACCAAAGGTGCCGACGATCCGCTTAAAATTTTTATCGAAAAGCGCTACATGTAGGTAGCCGGGTAAAGTGTCTTCAGTGCGGTAGATGTGCGAATTATCACTCCAATAGGTTACGGTGTTTCCCGGGCCACGCCCATCGAAATAGTACATGCCAGTATCAAGCACTGGTGTGAGCTCCATTTGAAGGAACGAGCTATAGCCGTAAACCGTGATGCTTAGTCCTCCGAAGCTGGTATCATATCGTGCATCGATCGCACCCGTTGCGATCACTGGGACAAAACTCTGACCGCCCACTACAAAGCTAAATGGTATTTGACTCGTTGTACTAGACGAATCGCTACAACTGCATACGAAAAGCAATGAGCTAACATATAGCACCGTATAGTAGTGATGATGTCTGTTCGTTACTTTATTCACTTTCGCGGATAGGGAAAAACCGTTGAATAAAGCGAGTAAAGAGAATACCAAGGATCAAGCTAACAAATGTAGCCAGAAATGTTGGCATAATGATATCGGTGGGGTCGCTGCTTCCCATTGTCAGGCGAATAGCGATCACTGTTGCCGGCACAAGTGTGAGCGCCGTTGTATTGATCGTGAGGAACATGCACATAGCATTGGTTGCCGTTCCTGCGATCGGATTTAGCTTATTAAGCTCTTCCATGGCCTTTAATCCCAGTGGAGTTGCGGCGTTCGAAAGGCCAAGGAAATTCGCGGTCATATTCATGATCATAGCGCCCATTGCAGGATGATCGGGAGGCACATCGGGGAAAACACGGACCATTATAGGTCGCACGATCCGAGCAAGTAATTGTACGAGTCCCGCTGCTTCGGCGATCTTCATAACGCCGAGCCACAGTGCCATAACGCCGATAAGACCTAACGCGAGGGTAACCGCGGTATCCGCGATCTTAAGAACTCCTTCATTCGCAACTTTCGCCAGAATGCGGAAATGAACGCTTGGTGGTGCGAACTTAATATAGCCGCCGGAAGCAAATTGAGAGGTATCGAATGAGGCGGTACCGGTCCATTTTGTTGGGTCGCCGGCATGAGTCGCCGCATCGAGTATAACCGGAGGTATATTACCCGGTAAAGTCAGAGTTAGCGTTCCTGTTTTGGGATTGCTTTGCGATTGAACGAGGTCTGTGGCAAACGAGACCGTATCACCCTTCACCTGTTTAGCCTCATCCGGACCGTAGAAACTTGCAATTTGCGATCTTATTAAGATGGCGGTGCCTGAATAGTGGTTAGGACCGACAGCCTTAAGGCCGTTTGGCGGAAGTAACAGAGGTACTGCCTCGTTGTTCCGAAAGCGATTGCTGGATTCCTCGCTAACATCTCGTCCTACTGCGACTGCAATGGCGACGACGATCAACCCAAGCCAAATATAATTGAGCATATACTAAAATACGGCGGTCTTAAGAAGAAATTTTGTATTGCAAGGCTTCCCTGAGCATAGTCTTCAATTTTGCAGGTGGAAGGGTAATGAAGTTGTTGGAGCGTCGAAGCTATTCTCGCTCTCAGAATAGCATGCAGTAAGGTCTATTATGTTCATAGAAGACAATCAGTTGATTTTAGACAAGAGACATAATCTTGCCGTTCCGTGTTAATGGGGTGTGGAGCAACACTTGTCGCTATCGGAAGAGTATAATGTTAGCCAGCGGTCGCCGGTCCTTTTCGATATTTCAAATGAATATGGCCGTTTATTCGCGCATGGTCGTGATACGATCGACCTGCTGCATCGTATGTCGACGAACGACCTGAAGCCGCTCGAAACTACAAATAACATTTCTGCTCTTACAGCTCTCACTAATGAAAAAGGACGCATTGTAGACGTCCTGAGGATCGTTCGCGATGGCTTTGGAAAAACGCTCGTTATTACAGGCCACGATAAAGAGCAAGCGGTTATTCAATGGCTCGATAAATTCACGATCATGGAAGATGCTCGTTTCGAGGCGGCCACCGAAAAGATCGCCCAGTATTTTATTGGTGGACCGGAAGCTGATTCTGTTATTAGTAAATATGCCAATATAAACGCTGCTTCCAATTCCCACGTTTATGGCGTCAACATTGCAGGACAGAACGCAACATTGTTTAAAGGATCGAGTGTGGCAAGCTATGGCTGGTCAATACTCACTTTACAGCAGTCTGCCGAAATGGTATGGAATGAGTTGCGTCGAGAGGTCTTGGCCATTAGTGGAGTTGTTGGAGATCGCGAACTTTACGAGGTCCTGCGAATCGAGCAGGGAATCCCTATTGTGCCGAACGAGCTGAATGAGAAGCATAATCCGCTCGAAACGCCACTGGCCGCGCAAACGGTAAGTTTTACAAAAGGATGTTATATCGGTCAAGAAGTTATCGCTCGATTGGATGCTCAGGATAAAGTGCAACGAAAGTTGGTGGGGCTAAAATTTTTGGGCGAACCTCCGCACGTTGGAGATCGCATAGCTACACAAGAGCCTACCAATAACCCTCTAGGCGATGAAATCGGTGATGTGACCAGTGTTGTTAACTCTCCCGCCCATGGAATAATAGGCCTCGGTTATGTTCGAGGGAAATATGCAGTGGCTGGTACAATAGTCTCGATCAGGCCTTCTGAAGGAAGCGCAACGGTTGTCCATTTACCGTTCACTGCCAATAAATAGGCGGATGAAAGAGGCTTCACAGTGGGGGCCCGAATAATACTTCGATCGCTCATGTTATCCGAATATGCTTGATGTTCTCAATCTACCTGTTGCCGAAGAAGCAACCGTAGAAGCAACCCTCTCAGCTGAAACTACCTCCGAAGAGGTGATTGCACGCATTTATGCGCTCAAAGAGAAGCTCCGCGATAAGATCGTCATTTTAGGTCATCACTATCAACGGGATGATATTATTCAGTTTGCTGATCGTACGGGAGATTCATTCGAGCTTTCACGTTTTGCTTCACAACTGAAAGACCGTGAGTTCATCGTTTTCTGCGGCGTCCATTTTATGGCCGAGACGGCCGATGTTCTTAGTGCTTCCAATCAAGTTGTCATTCTGCCCGATCTTAAAGCTGGGTGCTCGATGAGTGATATGGCCCGTAGCGAACAAGTGTTTGACGCGTGGGAAGAGATCGGTGAGTATGTCGATACATCGACAGTTTGTCCGATCACTTACATGAATTCGAGCGCAGCTATAAAAGCGTTCTGTGGGGAGCACGGTGGGGCAGTCTCCACTAGCTCGAACAATCGGGCAATCTTTCAATGGGCATTCGATCAAGGGTTTGAAAAGATATTCTTTTTCCCCGATCAGCATTTAGGCCGCAATACTGCTTACTACCAATTAGGAATTCCCCTCGAGCAAATTAAACTCTACGATCAAACACAGCCTTTGGGCGGTCTTTCTGCTGAAGACTTGCGCGAGGCGAAAGTTCTCCTGTGGAGGGGGCACTGTTCTGTGCATCAGCATTTTCAAGCGTCGCATCCTAATATTATGCGTTCGTTGTATCCTGGGTTGCAAGTGATCGTGCATCCCGAATGTAACTTCGATGTTGTAAGACAAGCGGATAAAGTCGGATCGACCTCGTATATTGTAAAGTCGATCGAGCAAGCACCAGCCGGGAGTAAGTGGGCGATCGGTACGGAACACCATCTTGTAAATCGACTAAAGAAAGAGCATCCCGATCAATTTATTACAACATTAGCGCCCTATGCCTGTGAATGTGCAACAATGTTCCGAATTTCACCCGAAGCGCTGCTCGATATCCTCGAAAACCTTGACAGTGATATTGTGAAAAATCAAGTTGTTGTTTCTAATTCAGATAAAAAATGGGCGAGGGTTGCGCTCGATCGAATGTTGGAGATCACCAGCAATTCAGCGGTCTCCAGTTGGCGAACGTGACTTAAGTTTTCTCGAACGTGATTAACAAACGGGTCCTTATTACGGGTGGTGTACGCCGGCTCGGTCTTCATATTGCACTCGGTTTTGCCGAACGAGGTAGCATTCTCGGGCTAAACTATCATCGGGCATCCGAACGGGAAGCCGATCACGCCCAAAGCGAGTGCCTTAAGCACGGAGCAAAGCAAGTCTTTTTGCTCAAAGGGAACATTACAGTAGAGGCGGAGTCGGTGGTTCACCGGTTTGCTAAACTTGCCGGTGAGATCGATATTGTGGTCAATAATGCTGGTGTTTTCCCTAAACGAGAGTCTCTTTCTGACTTAACACCTAAGCAATTTCAGCAGACGCTCGATCTTAATCTGATGGCTCCCTTTGCTATCGCTCGGGCAGCCATTCAACATTTTCCCGCTCAAGGAGGCGCGATCGTAAACCTGGCATCACTGGGTGGAGTACAGATATGGAAAGAGCGCATCGATTATAATGTTTCAAAGTCTGCTTTGATCACGCTTACTAAAGCGCTCGCTCGAGAATTAGCAGAGAAGAGGATAACGGTTAATGTTGTCGCTCCTGGTGCTATCCAGATCGATTCTGAAACAGAGGCGAAAATCGGAATTGCAGAAGATAGAATTCCACTCGGGCGCTATGGCAATCCACAGGATATTGCACGCGCTGTGCTCTATTTTGCATTTGATGCTCCTTATGTCACAGGCCAATGCCTCGTAGTTGATGGAGGCCGTTCTGTAACTTAATCCTTTAAGGAGAACAGCGATGAGATTGGGTTGCCTGTTGATCTTTCTTCTTTTTTTGCACTCATCACTGAGAGCACAGGACACCAATTCTACTCGATTTGAGCGTATCGCGTATGTTACAGGGGCGACACTTACATTGTCACTTGTAGATTATCTGGCATTCAGCCTCAACAATCATAGCGCATCAACGTCATATCGAATCGTTCAAGGTGCTGCTCAAGCAGGGTTGTCCTATTTTTTATATCATGTTTGCGGTCTTAATTCTGCGATCGCATTTAATCTTGAGGCGTGGACATGGAATCAAGATCTCGCGTTCTATGGCTGGGCATACGCCTTCAACCCTGCATCGAACGGCCGATGGGAGAACCGGTCCTGGAATGGATTGCAAAGTAGAGGGATTAACTGGGCCGGATGGACGCCGGTCGGTTTGTTCCGGCCCCGAGGTAGCAATATCGCTCGTAGTACCGTACTGGCGCAAGCCATTGTGGGGTTTTCGATCTCCATGGCAATTCTCTGGTAATCAGAATTGAATCTCAACGCAGTCGCGTTGTCATAGTAAGATACTACCTATCACCGAACACTTTAGCACAAAGCATTTAAATCGTGTCAGCAGTAAAACAACGCGCCGAAAAGGCTTATCTCAATCAGGCATTTCTCACCAGTCCGGAAGCCCGTATCGTACGGGTGCTTTCAGAATATATTGAGCCACGTTCCCGCTTAGCCCATGCACGTGTCAAAGACACGATCGTGTTTTTTGGCTCGGCACGAGTCCTCTCACCGGAAGAGGCGGATGCCGAAATCCATCAGCTTGAGAATGCGCGTGCATTGGCCATACAGACAAATTCCTGCACCCCGGAAGTGGAAGCCGAACTGGATGAGGCGATGCGTCGCGCAAAAGTACGACACGAGCTTACGAGGTATTACAGCGACGCTACGGAGCTTGCACGGTTGCTGACCGAATGGTCTATTACGCAAGCTGCTCAAGCCTATGAAAAAGCACAGGTAGCAAAAGGACAGTTGGCGGCGGCGCAAGTCAAAGAGCAAATTCCGTATGTCAATGTAGAGACCATAAAAACGCACTCGTTCAAGCAACGATATGTGGTATGCTCAGGGGGAGGACCAGGAATTATGGAAGCTGCTAACAGAGGAGCAATGTTGGCCGGCGGCAAGTCGATTGGGTTTAATATTGCTCTGCCCTTTGAGCAAATGCCGAACAGCTATATCACGGACGAACTGAACTTCGAATTCCATTACTTCTTCATGCGTAAGTTCTGGTTCGCTTATCTCGGCAAAGCGCTCGTGATCTTTCCGGGCGGATATGGCACCTTGGACGAGCTTTTTGAAATTCTTACTCTCATTCAGACCGGTAAAATTCGAAAGAAAATGCCGATCGTGGTCTATGGCGAAAGCTACTGGAAAGAGATCATCGATTTTGATAAGATGGCATATTATGGTATGATCTCCCGTAGCGATTTAAATCTCATCCATTTTTCCGAAGAGCCGAAAGAAGCATTTGAATACATACGCGAAGAACTGACGCGACTGGATGAAGGAGAAGAGACATTCCTTCATTCGAATCCGCTTGCGTAAGACTGGGTAAAGGGTAAGGGTAGGAATTGAACTGCAACTTTGTGGCTGGTTGTGGGTTATTCATGATATGAAGCGGGGGCTTCCTGTGTGTCTTTTACAGTTTGCGGCAATGCTGCGAATGTCAAAATGAGGACTATCTTCCTATTAGTTTGTCTCGTTGTGCTTCTCGGATCACGAGTTGAGGCGCAATCTAAGTGTCCTATTAATTTGCCGTTTCGCGTTACGATCACGATTACTGGATCGTACAAAACGTCGCAGGCGTATAGCGTTGCCGATACACAGAACCTTGTCCATACGTATGAGTTTGTGATTGATTCCTTTCAGGGGCTATTCTACTATTCAGCCGATTCTTTATTTTTTCAGCAACCTGATCCCGGCTCCGAGTACGGATATGATACTGCCTCAATTTATTTTGATACTGCAAAGGGAGTGATCTCGAGCCTCTTCCTTTCGCACCATAGCTATGTACCCATCACTACTGGTTACTCGCTCGAGGGAACGGTTACCACTGACTGGGCCGTCAGGTGCAACGGCATTCAATATTCCAGGAGCTCGATCGTTACAACCGGCCCGCTTACTGGACCTGACGATCAGGTCTTTTCTGACGATTATGATCACTGGGTCAAGATAGGCGACATAGATGAAGGATACAAATTCCTAAAAGGCAGCTTCGCTATCAGTGGAGCTACCTCGGGAGTAAAAGATATTCAACCACCGCAAGCAACCCTCTCGGTTGTAGCGAACTCGGGTTCGCTCACCTGCTCCTTCGCTCCTTCCGATCACTCGCGCGAACTAGAAGTTTTCACGCCACTGGGCATCGAAGCAACGCACGTAGAGGTACAGGCGGATCGCAGTGAAGTCGCACTGCCTCAGCTTCCGGCCGGTATTTATTTCGTACGGCTGGAGGAGGACTTAGCAAAAGTTTATCTTGCTCCGTAGCCAAAATCATTATTAGTGTTGGTAGCCCCACCATCTCCCGCAGCGGGATCCTACGTGATCATATTTTTATGATGATGGTGCGACTCATCAATTACGAGTAAAGGGATCAGGTGGTACGGTAACAAATATTGGTACTATTGCGCCGTAATTGCAACCTATCGAACTACCAGGCCGGGCTTATCCGGCCTTTTTTATTGTATCGAATCCAAGTATTCTTGGAGCAGAATTCGAGCTGCTTCTTCATCCCGAAGGGATTTATTCTTCAGTTTTGATTTTGATAATTCTCGAGAGCGAATATTCGTCTCGGCAATGAGAGAAGTGAGCCGTTCGTCCCGTGTTTCCAGAGTCACGTTAAGGGATGCCAGGGATGCCTTCAATTTGTCGTGAAAGCGAAGCACTTCGGCGGTCATCTCGCTTTCGGTGCCGGCAAGCGTTTTAGGTATTCCTAATACAACGATGCCGATTCCTTCGGACATGATAAGAGCAGACAGCGCAGATATCAGATCCGGGTTATTGGGGAGAATACCACGTGGAGATGCCAGCATCCTCATTTCATCGGAGATCGCAATCCCGACACGTTTCGTACCGTAATCGATAGCAAGGACCCGGGACTTAAAACTCATTCTTCAAAGCGTTCGACACTTGTTACGCCGCGCACCTTGCGCAGTTTTTCCATCAATCGTGCGAGATGGTAGGTGTTTTTAACGAACACCGTCATTTTACCATCAAACATCGCATCGCGGGAGTCAATATTAACGGATCGAATATTAGTGTTATTGTAAGTGGAAATAACATGTGTAAGATCGGAGAGCATGCCTGGGCGGTCTTCGCCAAACACGCGAATACCCACCAGATAATCGGCACCTTCTTCAGTGCTGGGCCATGAAACGTCGATCAGGCGCTCTTCTGAGTCAGCCTGTAACTTCTGAATGTTTTTACAGTTGCTTCGGTGAATTTTAACGCCTTTACCGATCGTAACGACGCCAACGACATCGTCGCCCGGTACAGGATTACAGCACTTTGCGTAACTATAGAGTAGATTATCCCGTCGGCCCTGTATCAGGATCCCGGTGGAGGAGCGGGACGAATCCATATAGGTAACGGTCCCGACGTCTGGCCCATCCGAGGGGCGTTTATCCGCACGCTCTGAACTGCCAGGTTTAAGCCATTCTTTAAGCCGCTTAAAGTAATCTTCGATGTCAATATCGGCTGAGGCTATTGCATGATAGAAGCGTGCAAGCGTTCCTAACGGCGTCGAAGCAGCAAAACGAACCAGCATGTCATCGTTGACATGCAGTTTTGCCTTCTGCAACCGTTTTTGAAATAATTCTCGACCTTCTACGATCCGCGATCGTTGTTCTTCATTCAGGAATTTACGTATGTGCGATCGCGCCTTATGAGTAACGACGAATTTTTCCCAGTCGCCGGTCGGGGATTGGTTCTTCGAAGTAATGATCTCGACCTGATCTCCGCTGGCAAGTTTGGTATGGAGTGGTACGATTCTACCGTTTACCTTGGCTCCGATGGTACGTAAGCCGATCTGCGAGTGAATATCGAACGCAAAATCGACCGCAGTAGCGCCTTTTGGCAAAATACGCAACTCGCCTTTAGGAGTAAAAACGTAAATTTCGTCCTGATAAAGATTGAGCTTAAAGCTCTCGAGTAATGCACTGGGCGCATCTTCGCCGTGTTGCTCAAACACATCCCTTACCCATTTGACCCATTCTTCCAAATCGGGATCGGCAGCAGTTATGTGCTCCTTGTACTTCCAATGAGCCGCGACGCCTTTCTCTGCAATCTCGTGCATAGCTCGAGTGCGGATCTGCACTTCTACCATGCGCCCGCTTGGCCCGATCACCGTGGTATGCAGCGATTGATAGCCATTCTTTTTAGGAAGCGAAATATAATTCTTAAATCGCTCAGGGACGGGAGTGTAAATAGAGGATACTAATCCGAAGACTGCAAAACAGTCGTTGTCGTTCGGTGTGTCGAGCAGGATTCGGATGGCAAAGAGGTCGTACACTTCGTCGAGGCCCTTGCCAAGCCGGATCATTTTATTATAGATAGAGAACAGATGTTTCGGTCGGCCAACGATCTCGAATTTAAAATGCTGTTCTTTTAATGCTTCGGCGATCGGCTCGATAAAACTGGCAATATACGTTTCGCGCTCGATACGCTTTTCTGCCAATGCCCGCTTAATATTGGTATATGCTTCGCGGTTCAGGACCTTGAATGCAAGATCCTCCATTTCCCACTTGACCTTACCTAATCCAAATCGGTTTGCGAACGGAGCGTAAATATCGAGTGTCTCTTTCGCCATGCGAAGTTGACGTTCCGGCGGAAGATACTCGATCGTTCGCATATTATGGAGGCGATCTGCAAACTTTACAAGCATCACTCGAACATCGCCAACCATCGAAAGCAATAACTTCCGATAACTTTCAGCTTGTGTTATCTCACGCGACTTAAAAATATCAGTGATCTTCGTTGCGCCATCAACGATCTCCGCGACTTCGGATCCAAACTCTTCACGAATTTCCTCGAGTTGATAGACGGTATCTTCGACGACATCATGAAGAAGCGCTGCCACCACGGAAATATCGTCAAGCGGTATCTCCTGTGCAACGATCATCGAGACTTCGAACGGGTGAATAAAATACGGTTCACCGGAAGCACGACGATCATTCTTGTGCGCTTCATAACAGAGCCGAAAGGCCCGAATAACGAGTTCTTCGTCGAGGTAACGAAGGTTTTTACGGCAGGTGGCGAGGAGGTCGTTTAGCTTATCAGCATACGTTTCATCGTTCGTTGCGCCGCTCCAACGGAGCGCAGGCCGAGCTCGACGCCGTTGAGCAACTGCGTTATCCCGTCCATCCACAGAGGCCAACTGACCGCTGGTCTCTGAGCTAACTGTTCGTTTAACTGTAGCTGAATCCATGACCTATAAGGTCAACGTATCAAATTCCAGGCAAGGTTTCAGGGCTTAATGACGGCCTGTTCATTCTATTGGCGTGGAACGCCGAACCAACCGTAATAGAGTGTAACCCCAGCTTTCAAGTGCGTCATAATTATCTGATTCCGAGTAGGTACAAATACAAATGCTTTATCCTGCTGGGTACCCTGGAAAACACCATAAGCGGCGATCTGTGCAAAAGGCTCTACGGTAAGCCCGTGGCCGAGCTCGAAATCATGACGCATACCGAAAATAAGCTCAAGGGCGTTGCGGCTCCAATCCTGCTCGTAGGTTTGCTCTATGGGAGAAGTGGTCACCGAGTCGAGCATGACATGATAGCGCTGCTGGCTGCTCATCAAGAGATGAGAGAATCCGACGCCAAGATAAAAAGATACTGCTGACGATGGCTTAGTGATGACGTATCTAAAATCGAAGGAAGTCCAGCTGATTCCAATATTCTCGCCGGTGATTAAATGTGTCTCCCTCCCTTTAGCAAATTGTGGAGGCTTTGGAGCGGCCGATGCTCCGGGGCCAAAATTCCAGACGGAATCCTGAGGGAAATTATCACCTACATTCATGTGTGAATAGGAGATTTCGAAATCCAGCCGGCGAGTGATTGCCGTCGAAGCCTGAACCGACCATGCAAAAACGGAAGTAGCAGAAACTTGAGATTTGTTTACATCCATTTGCATGCTGCCGATACCAATACCCCCACCGATACCTATAGCTCTCCAAGGTTGTGGGGTTTGCATAAATGCTGCGTAATCGGCTTCTTCCTGTATTTTTTTTGCGGCGCGAATCGAATCCTGCCGGACTTGCTCGCGTGCCTTTGCCATCGCATCTTCTTGTTCTTTCCCTGCTTCGCGAATGCTATCCTGGCGATGTTGCTCTGCTTCTTTCGCGAGTTCTTCTTCCTGCTTTTTACGAAGCTCTTCGGCCCGGCGACGGTCATTGGTTAGCACAGAATCAGGCGGTACAGCACCAGCTGGGCGTTGTGCCTGAGACGTTACGGCAAAAGATAGTAAAAGAACTACGGCCAGCAATAGCGTTCGTGCTATGGGGGCTGACTGTCCAGGGATTCGGAACAGCTTAAGCGTGTTCGCGAACGTTTGGTGCATGATCGTTGAAATGTCGAGTTGTTTAAGTTCGGCAACCTTTTCGGCAATGAACGGAAGGTACGCCGGTGAGTTTCGTTTGCCCCGATAGGGCGCTGGTGCCAAATATGGAGAGTCGGTCTCGATAAGGAGCCGATCGAGAGGCGTCTCTCGTACTACATCGGCAAGCGTGCTCTTTTTGAACGTAATATTACCGGTAAAGCTCACATGAAAACCCAGGTCAATTGCACGGTGCATCCATTTTTGACCAGCAGAGAAGCAATGAAATTGACCGCGGGCGGCATCCGAAGGAAGTGAACCATAATGTTCCTCTACTATCCGAAAAACGTCCTCTTCCGATTCCCGAGTATGAATGACAATTGGTTTATTGAGCTCGATCGCTAATTCGATCTGCTGAGCAAATGCTAAACGCTGTACGTCTCTTGGAGCAAAATCATAATGGTAATCGAGCCCAATTTCGCCGATAGCCACTATTTTGTCATTCTTTTCAAAGCTTTCCCGAATCCGCTCTTTTACTTCCGGACCCCATTCATTTGCGCTATGAGGGTGAACACCCAATGCCCCAAAAGCTGTCGAATGTGATTCGGTAAGGGCCATTGTTGACGCGAAGCTTGCGGGGTCCGTTGCCGGTACCAGGAAGTGAGTTACTCCTTTGGTATTAGCTTCAGCAAACGTTTGCTCTCTATCCGAATCGAATTGAGCATCCTGTAGGTGGCAGTGAGAGTCGAACATTGGCTTAAATTAACCCTTAAAGTGCTTCTTTCGCTTCCCAAAAGCCAATTATGGCAGGGTAGAATTAGCTCCAACGCAGGTTGCCCTGACATTCTGACATAGACTCATCTGGCACATGGCGAAATATGCAGGAATTCGCAAATAGCGAGTAGTGGCATAATCCTTTATTCTTAGATAATTATCTTAGATAATACTTCACCACTTTAACACTTTAGCCTTTTACATTATGACTATTTATCGTTGGGAGCCACGCCGGGATATCCAGCAGGCAGCAGGTAAGCTTCGAAGACTTTTTGACGACTTCGAAAGCGGCTGGCAAAACGGATTACACATCGAACTGGGGACATTCTCGCCCCGTGTTGATATTTCAGAGACAAAGGAAGCAGTTCACATATACGCAGAGTTACCGGGTATGAAATCGGATGATGTAAAGATCACTCTATCAGAAGGGACGTTGACGATCCGAGGTGATAAAAAGCGTCCACCTTCCTCTAGCGAAGAGGCGTTTCATCGAATAGAACGCACCCATGGCGAATTTGTCCGTCAGTTCTCGCTGCCGGACAACCTCAATGAGGACAGTACTCAAGCCAGTTTCGAAGATGGGATTCTTCATATTACAATCCCCAAACGCGAACCGAATAAGCCACGCGAGCGCGAGGTGAAGATCGGCGCGCAGTAAGTGTTGGTTAGAATACAGATGAAAGAGCAGGGACTAAAAATCTCTGCTCTTTCTGTTTTGGTATTGTAGGAATGTAACCTTTTCCCCAGTTGTGTCACTTACTACCAATGTCGCATGTCACTTCAGAATTTTGGGATTTGATCGAGCTTAACCGTGAAAGTCTCTGGAGATTTTCGCTGGGTTTGACGTCCGATCCTGATGAAGCGGCCGATCTCATGAGCGATACTATTATTGCCGCTCAAAAAAGTTTTAGGAATCTTCGAAGTGAGCAAGCATTCAAAAGCTTTTTGTTCACGATAGCTCATCGGCTTTACCGACGAAGAACGTGGCGCCGCAGAATATTCGGAAAGCTGGAAGAGGCAGCCCACATTCAGGCCGATCTTGCCAGGGAATCTCGGTACGATCTTGAATTGCTTCTCGCAGTGCTGTCGACATTACCTGAAAAACAGCGGGAAGCAATTCTGCTCTTCGATATCTCCGGGTTTTCGATTGAAGAGATCCAAGGAATTCAGGGTGGTTCGATTTCAGCTGTGAAAGTCCGCTTGTTTCGAGGACGCGAGACTCTTCGTAAAAAACTTCTGGAAGATCCCCAAAGAGAAACCCCGTCAACGCCCCTCATTCTCCCCCAAACTTTATGAATAAGACTGTGGAAATAGACTCTTTTTTATCAACGGAAGACTTGAAGTACCAAGGCCTTCTTACACCCCTGCGAAATTCCAAATCGCCAATAAGTTTATCGGAGTTTAGAAAAATTGCCGCTGTATCTCATGGCGTTGGAAAAGCCGCTATTTTTTCAATGACCATTGCATTTGCCGGTGCGCTGGTCATTACCTTTTTCCTGCTGTCGCCCAATGATTCTCTTCTAAACCACAGTAAGCAATCAGCACATGAGAATCTTGTAAGTTCTAACGATCGAGCGATCTCTTCGCCTATCAAATCTTCGGAAGAAAATCACGAGCACGGTGCTTCCTCTATGCGGAAAAGTGATATTCGTACAGCGTCCTCAAAATCACTGAATTTAGGACTTGCCAGATCTAAAGAGGATAATATCAATTCGGGAGGCCATTCAAAAGAGGTGATAGGCCAGCGTGCTATGAACTTGGATAACCAAGTGATTTCAAACGATACGAATGCGAGTTCAAAGGTCGCTCCTATCCACGGAGCTATTGACGCCATGACTACTATTCAGCATATTGCTACAAGTCGCCCACTTGCTCTTGAGTCGAAGGATCGGGTTTATGGTGCATTACAATACGGGACCATTATGGGAGCGATCAATTCCTTCGGTGGAGGATTTGCAGTAACCGGGAGTCATGATTGGATGCAAGCCACATTCCGATATACAGGGACTTTCGGGACGACCTCTTCCGAGCTGTTCTTTCAACCGGTTGGCAGAACAGGAAGCCAAAAAGTGAGTGAGTATGCTCTTATGTTCGGTGCGCGCCTCGAGCAAGAAAATTTTTGGGCAAGCATTGAAGCAGGGCCAAACGTCATTCATGCGTCCTTTAATACCTATTTCTCATATCCGAAAAATGATACGATAAGTAATGACATCGGTGGAGGCTTGGGCGCTTCCGCAGAAGCTACTTTCGGGTATAAGTTCAGCGATTATTGGGGTATGGAACTGACCGGATTTGTCAGCAATCACACGATTACCTACGGCGGATTTATGCTCTCGCTCGTAGCAGGTAAGCTCAATTAAGAGCAAGGATAAGACAACCTATAGATCCCTCTCAGCTTTATTACTGCCTCTTTTGTTGATGAAAGCCGCTGAAGCTGTATTTTTGCACTATGGAGAAAGTCAAACTCGCTCTCGTCGGCTGTGGCAATATTGGACAAGTAGTCCATTTGCCAGTGCTCGAAAAAATGGCCGATGTGGAAATTGTTGCCGTAGTCGACCCTGATAAACGTAAAGCACAGTCTGTTGCAGAGCGCGCCAATATCGGTGCCACCTTCACAAGCCTGGATGCGCTTCTCTCATCGCCAATAGCCCAGGAATTACATGCGGTGGATATTTGCACTCCGACCGACACGCATCGTCCGTTAGCGCTCCAGGCCATGCAGGCTGGTATCGACGTTTTTGTGGAAAAACCGATATCGCGCACAGCCAAGGAGGCCCGGGATATGGCCGAGTGCGCGGCTAAGTACGACCGCAAATTAATGGTCGGTATGAACAATCGCTTCCGACCCGATACGATGCTGCTCAAGACCTTCATCGAAAAGAAGGAATTGGGCAAAGTCTTTTATATTAAGTCCGGCTGGTTAAAACGGCAGGACGATGTAAAAGCATGGCAGCAGCAGCAAGCTAAATCCGGTGGGGGAGTTATTCTCGACCTTGGTATTGTCATGTTGGATATGGCACTCTGGCTTCTCAATTACCCGGAAGTCCAAACGGTCAGTGCATCAACATATAAGCAGTTCACTAAGAGTGTAGAAGATTCAGCCGCTATTTTTGTTCGTATGGCCGGCGATATTACTTTTACGACCGAGGTCAGTTGGACATTCCAACGTGAAGGCGATTTCTTCTATTGTAACGTTTTTGGTGATGATGGTGCCGCATTTATCAACCCTCTTAAGGTAATGAAGAGGGTCCATGGCAACCTCGTCAATCTTACTCCTGCAAAGGCCCAGACGCCGGTTAGTTTATACAAGAAATCGTACGAGAACGAGCTTCGCTATTTCATCAATGCCATAAAAGGATTGGTGCCATTAGTATCTACTGGCCAGGAAGCTGCGAAGCGTATGGGAATAGTCGAAGCGATCTATCAATCGGCGGCTAAAAAGAAAGAGATCGCTATTAAGAAATAGCGATCTCTCTAAAAATATCCTACGGTTCTTTTTACGGTTCTTAGCGGGAGAGCAATAGGCTCTTATCGATGCCGGCCGTGTCTCCAATTATTACCCAGTTGAAGTTTCGCAAGTACTTGTTGGCAGCGGTTACCAATTCGTCGGGAGTCACGCTGGCCAGTTTCTCATAAGAAAAGAATGCATTGTGCCAGTCGCCGGTCTCGAGCACCGCTTGCCCTAAATAGACTGCTTGCTGTTCGGTCGTCTCGGCATTCATATAATTGCGGGTCGCCCAGCCGGCCACACCTTCCCGAATAGCTGACTCCCGAATTCGATTGTGCTGAAAAAAATCGACGTCATCATAGATGATGTGGATAGCGCTATCCACATAAGGGGTCTGCAGCGTGATCATACCGTTCGAAGTCTGTCCTTCGCGGTCATCTACGTTGGGGGCATACGCCAGATTATGCTGCACGCGAATGTGATTGAAGACAAAGCCTCCAAAAAAATTTCGCAGCCGGAGATAAGGATAATAATCAGGATCGCCTTTAGAAGGTGCAAGATAATACCCGACGATATAATCCGTTGGCAATTTGCGGTCAAAAGGAGGGAAATAGGCGCCCGGAGAAAAGGCCTTCGCTGGCGGTCCAATCTTAATCGGTGTATAAGAACCTTCCGGTAAACTTGCAATGGTCGATTCGATCTTATCTGTCAGTTCTTTTCTCGATATGTTACCAACGACCGATAACACTAAGCGTGCTTTTACCATCAGATTCTTAAAATGCATCTGCATTAGTGAAATCGTTTCGCGCTGCACATCTTCCGGAGTATACATGCGTCCATACGGATGACCGGCGTAATAGATGGAATCTGCAGCGTAGGTAGAGTAACTTTCGGCATCGATCGCGCGAGAATTTAACCCCAGAAGCACGCTCTTCTTGAAATTCTCGAATTCAGTGCTATCGAATGATGGATGAAGAATGACATCCGTAAAGTAAGCCCATGACGTATCGAAATTTTCGCGAGTGCATTTAAAGCTGAGAGCAGAATAATCACGGCCGTTTTCACCATTAATACCCGTTCCCATGCTTACGATCTTTTTGCGGAAGTATGCCTTGCCTATGTTTTGTGTACCTCCGGCGGTTACGACTTTCATCGCAAAATATTCAGCGGAGACCGGCTCATCAGGAGGAATTGCGGCATCACCGCCACGAATAAATAAGATCGCGCTTACGACCGGTGTTTCGGCCGATTGACGCATAATAACGTGAATTCCGCTTACGTCAAATTCTTGTACATCGCTTACGACGTTCGTCGGGGCAGTGTATGAACCGGAAGTATGCGTTGTGCCACAGGCTGAGAATGCCAGTAGAAAGGCGACGAATAGGAGTGGTTTTACTGCTGGTCGAAGGAGGTAATAGGTCGATCTTATCATGGATGCACCTCCATATTCGGATTTCCTAATTTAGCGAGAGACGGTTCGGTTACAACAGCTGCGGCCTTGCTCATAGCGACGCCGAGCACATAGGGCCTACCTTGAATATATCGGTGAACGTAATCGGCAATATCTTTACGAGTCACTTTGCTTAGATCGTCCAGGTAATGTCCATAATAATCGAGTCCGGCGGCGGCCCACCAAAAGGCAAGGTCATGTGAGAAGGAGCTTGGCTTTTCACTGCGGTAAAGCGTTTGAGTTCGCAGCACATTCTTTGCAGTTTCCAGTTCTTCATCCGTGAAATAGCTGGGGTCATCAAACTTAGCAACCTGTTGCCAGAATATTTTCATGGTCTCTTGCAAATGCTCGGGGGTCGTAATAATGTCCGCAGTGATCGGGCCAACATAACGTTGTGTATAATACCAGAAATTAAGGCCTTGTGCAAGACCGGTTTCCATCAATGATTTTGAAAATGGATGTTCCGGTTGCGTAATAATATAACTGAATACATCCGCAACGTAGGTCCCTTTGTCGTCAAGCCCGATCGAAGGGCCATGCCACTGCACCTTTACGATCGCACGCGGTTCATCTACCGTGTCCTGAACAAATAAAGGATGTGTAAGAGGGGGTACACGCTGTGGAGGATCGGCTATGAAAGGATCAGGTCCTTTTTGCCAACGCAAAAAATACTTTGGGACTAATCTGCGAATATCCTCCGTCTTTACATCTCCGGTGACGATCAACAGAGAGTTGTTGGGAAGATAATATTTGCCTTTAATAAAAAGCATTTTTTCGCGGGTTGCTGCTTTGATTGCTGGACGGGTGCCCAATGGATCTTTGCGGGACATCCATCCATCCCATAACGCTTCCTCCATCTTGCGCCCGAACTTGAAAAGCGGTAATGCTTCATCGCGGTCGAATTCACCTAAGACTACTTCCTTTTGCTTGTGAAGTTCATCCTCTTTGAAGAGGGGGGACGTAATAGCTGTTGCCATAAAGTCCAATCCCTGTTCGAGGTTCTCTTTTGGCAGCGTGAAATAGTATTCTACCTGTTCCTCGTGCGTTTCACCATTATACACAATGCCCAGATCGTCAACGCGTCCGAGAAAATCATCCTCGGTCGTATCGCGTGCATTGGCGGTAAAGAACATGTGCTCATAGAGATGTGAAAGGCCGTTGATCTCGGGCGGTTCAGTAAACGAACCGTTCTTTACAGCAATCTCGATCGTTGCGATTGGAGTCAGGTGGTTTTCAACCACGAGGACTTCCAGCCCATTATCGAGCGTAAAGCGAGTCCAGGGCGGTAATTGCGCATTGGCAGTCTGTGTCAAGCCAACGCTAGTACCTATTAGAGCAATGCAAGTAAGGATAAGGTAAGGTCTCATTCTGAAGAGAAAGCAGTAAAAGGGATTCCCTCACCCGAAAGTTCTTACTTCACAGATGGTGAGATCATCATTGGATTCCCCAGCGTTGCTAAGGAAGGTTCGGTTATAATGTTAGCGGCTTTGCTTTGTGCTATACCGAGAACGTATGGCTTACCTTGAATATATCGCCGAACGTACTCAGCAATATCCTGCCGAGTAACTTTGCTTAAATTATTGAGATATTCGCTGTAATAGTCCAGGCCGGAGGTTGCCCACCACGCTGCCAACTCTTGAGTATAAGCACCAGGCTTAAAGCTGCTAAGTTGCTCGCTACGATAGAGCGTTTGGGTACGTAGTACATTCTTTGCCGTTTCAAGTTCTTCGTCCGAAAAATAATTGGAGTCATCGAACTTAGCAACCTGTTGCCAAAAGATGGCGACCGATTGTTTCAAATGCTCCGGCGATGTAACAATATCTGCACGGATAGGGCCCACAAAACGTTGTGTATAATAGTTGAAGGCAACATCTTCAACAAGGCCATTGTCCATTAGCGATTTAGCAAACTCATGCTCTCGTTGTGTTATGATATAACTGAATACATCTGCGACGTACGTGCCTTTATCGTCGAGGCCAGCGGAAGGACCTTGCCACTCTACCTTCACGATCGATCGTGGCTCATCTATCGTATCCAAAACGAGAACTGGCTTTGTTAGTGGTGAAGCGCTCTGTGGCGGAATGTCTGCGAATGGATCGTGGCCTTTTTGCCATTGACTGAAATATTGGGATACCAGAGCCTCCGCCTGTTGCGCTGTTACATCGCCTGTGATCAAGAGAAGAGAGTTGTTCGGTATGTAATATTTGGTCTTGATCGCGAGCATCTTCTCTCGTGTTGCTGCTTTGATAGCCTCTCTTGTGCCAAGAGGTTCTTTGCGCGATAACCAATCGCCCCACAGTGCAGCGTCCATTTTGCGATTAAACTTGAACAATGGACTGGCTTCATTCCGGTCAAACTCTCCAAGCACTACCTCTTTCTGTTTATGAAGCTCTTCTTCTTTGAAGAGAGGCGAAGTGATGGCCGTAGCCATAAAATCAAGGCCAGGTTCGAGATTTTCTTTTGGTAGTGTAAAGTAATATTCTACCTGCTCTTCGTGGGTCTCTCCGTTGTATACGATCCCTAAATCGTCCACTCGTGCTAAGAAAGTATCTTCACTTGTATCTTTAGCATTTGCGGTAAAAAACATGTGCTCGTACAAGTGAGAGAGGCCGTTAATGTCCGGCGATTCCGTAAAAGAGCCATTATGAACAGCGATTTCTATATTGACAATAGGGGTCAGGTGGTTTTCGACGACAAGGACTTCAAGCCCATTGTGGAGTTTGAATCGAGTCCACGGGGCAGATCCAGCGATTGAAACGTGCGATATAGTTACTCCTAAAGAGAAGGCGATTAGATAAATAAAAGCGACTCTCATAAATAAAGGGCAAGATTACTTTCTTGAAAAATTCACAAGACGTAATAAAGCTACATCCTGAACGTTAGTAGCTTCCCGGACAGGCACGGTGTAGTTGTTGCAGATCATGGAGAATGCCAGTTGTTCACCATCTCGAGTTGTCAGATAACCAGAAATAGTACGTGCGCCAGTCAAAAATCCTGTTTTGGCATGGACGTTTCCCTCCGCGACAGTACCTTTTAACCGTGATTCCAGCGTACCATCCACGCCCATAGTGGGAAGAGAATTATATAGAGCGTCAAAAAGCTTTGGGCGATCATGCATTGCTACCAATAAGCGGGTCATTTGATCCGCGCTGATAAGGTCCATGCGCGAAAGTCCGGATCCATCAGCGATCGCCAAGTGGGCCGTGTCGACTGTGATGGAAGCCAAAAATTTTTTCATCACGAATGATCCGGTCGACCAACTTCCCTCACCACCGATCTCCTTTGCCGTAGTTCGAAATAGCTGTTCGGCAAACAAATTATCCGACTGCTTATTCATGTATTTTATTAGCTCCGTGAGCGGCGGGCTGGTATAGCTCGCAAGCACACGAGCTTTAAGATATGGATACGGTTTTGTCGCGTGCTCGGCCGCTAATTCTCTCAAGGTCTTTGCTTCGCCATTTATAGTGATACCATGCTCTTCCAGCGTTTCACGAAATAGCGTAGCGGTGTACAATGTAGGATCTTCCACCGCAAGTTGTTGCGTGACGGCGGTGCCGTGGAGAGGGATCTGTCCGTTAATTGTCACGGTATTTGAACCAAGCTCGCGCGATATCTCGATCGACGAACTTCCGGCAGCAAGTACCGAGTCGGGAAGTCGATGCCGCTTGATAGAAATGGAATCCGGTTTCGTCGCTCCATAGTTCTCAACCGAGACATAATCGGTATTCGGATTTAACTCATATTTAACGGAAGAGCCTTTAGTTACTCCCGGAGTCACCGTGACCGAAACTTGATCTTCATTGAATACCAAGGCGCTAGTCTGCATCGCATAGTAGTAGGGAAGGTCCTCCACGGCCCATCCATTCGGATAATAATCCGATGTGAAATAGCTGTCGTCACCGATGATAGCCCCATCGATCCGGCGAATACCGAGATCGGATAAGGAATCGGCCCAAGCGTCGAAGATCGTTGCGGCGTTAGAATCGGAGGTGTTAATTGCGACACCGAACGATGGATCGCCAGAGCCACGAATAACGAGATCGCCACGAAGCGTACCGTCGGAGGTAATGCGCCCCGTTGTAAGTAAGTCAGTAGTGTAGTGGAAATCAGGACCAAGCAGGGAAAGTGTTTCCGAAGCAGGCAGAAGCTTAAAGTTCGATGCAGGCAATAGGCTCTTGCCATCATTCAAACGGAAGAGATATTCACCGGTTTCAAGTGACTGTATCGCAACGGCCCAGGTCGCATTGGAAAAGCGAGGGTCACTGAAGATACCTCGGAGATCGCCCTCCAGGTCACTTTGTGAAGTGTTCTCGTGTGAAAGAGCCGGCGAAGAGGGAAGATCGATCTCCTGGGCTTGTGCTTTTGTATTAAGAGCAAGAAAAACAATTAATGCGAAAAGCCAGGGAAACTTGTTTCGAACCTGATGCGATTGACTCATTGTTGCAAAATTACCACAGTCGCTTTACCCTTTATCTGAACTATGGCCGAAGAACTCCTGACCGCACCCAGAACACAAAACGAAGCAAAAGAAGCGGACTTTTTACCCATCCGCGCCATTGATCATTTGGAATTTATCGTCGGCAATGCGAAGCAGTCGGCGTATTTCTATCGCTCGGCCATGGGCTTTAAGCTCACCGGGTATGCCGGTCTCGAGACCGGCGTTCGGGATCGGGCCAGTTATGTTCTCGAACAGGGTAAGATTCGGTTTGTACTGACCACTCCGCTCGTTCCGGATCATCCGTATCAGGAACATCTTCGTCAGCATGGAGATGGTGTTAAGGATATTTCACTGGAAGTGAAGGATGTTGAAAGTGCTTATCGTGAAACGACTAAGCGCGGCGCCATCGGGGTCCAGGAGCCACGGGAAGTGACCGATGCTCATGGCACCTACCGCACAGCAGTTATCCGCACTTACGGCGATACACTTCATACCTTTGTGGACCGAAAAGATTATCGAGGTTTTGCTCCAGGTTTCAAGACGATCACAAGCGAGGATACTATCGCGCGCTCCTGTGGGCTCGCCGCTGTCGACCATATTGTAGGGAATGTCGGCTGGAATCAGATGAACGATTGGGTGAAGTGGTACGAGGAAGTAATGGGATTCCACGTGTTCGTATCGTTCGATGATAAAGATATTTCGACAGAGTATTCTGCACTGATGTCGAAAGTAGTGGCTTCTGGTAGCGAGAAGATCAAATTCCCGATCAACGAGCCGGCAACCGGACGTAAGAAATCTCAGATCGAAGAATATATTGAGTGGTATAATGGTCCCGGTGTACAGCACATAGCGCTCGCGACCGTTAACATTATTGAGGCTGTAGGAAAGCTTTCCCAACAAGGAGTCGAATTTCTCCGAGTTCCGAGCACCTATTATCGAGACCTGCAGGACCGGGTTGGAAAGATCAATGAGCCGATCGAAGAGTTGGAACGGCTCGGTATTTTAGTCGATCGCGATGATGATGGCTATATGCTGCAGATATTCACGAAGCCCGTCGAGGACCGCCCCACGGTGTTCTTTGAGATCATTCAACGCCGGGGCGCTCGCTCCTTCGGTAAAGGTAACTTCAAAGCACTCTTCGAATCCATCGAACGCGAACAAGCACTGCGCGGAAACCTCTAAGTGCATTAGCGAGTACTGACCGCTGTATTGCCCAGTAGTTATACTGGGCAATATTTTTTTACCTTTTTTCTAAGTGTATATTCGTCGTCGAAGTGGGTAAAAGTGGGAAAGGTTTTGCGAACCAATTGACTATGAAATTAGCTATAATTCACCCCATTTAATGGGGTGTGCTAACGCCATTAAGATTTATTCGAGTCTCTAATGAAGACCTTGCGTCTTACCGTTCTTCTATTCGCTTCTCTATTCTCTATTTGTTTTCAATTCTCGCCTGTTCATGCGCAGGCTGGATCTCCTATAATGCGCGGTTCAATGACTTCGCAAGATGGATCGACAGAGAAGCTTTACACGAAACGAAGTTTCCATTCGGAATCGCAATTATTTCAGGTTTACTCTCACGATACGAATTGGAAAGATGTAAGCGACGGTGGGCTTCATACCTATCTCGTTTGGGTCAAAAATATTTCGAACACGGATCAGGGGATTTACTTTTATCGCTCGCAGCGTATTCCCGCTGGATGGACTTCCAGTGTTTGCTGGGGCAGTAATTGTTTTGCTGCATCGGATGATAGCGAAAGCGCGACGATCCATCCGGGAGATAGTCTCTTGCTTACGCTTGACATGACGGCTGCCTTCAATGATGTACCGGATAGTGGTAAGGTGTGGATGCGTATTGGCGTGCTGAACTCTATTCCGGATACGGTACAGCTCTCGTTTTATTCAGCGTTCATCCCACATAATCCGCCTCTCATTTTCCAGTGGGCTGCCGGCTCGAAATTCCAATATGTATTCAACGGGGCTGGTTCTCATTCGATGACGAATTATCTCGAGAACCATGGCGGAGTTGCGACCAATTTTAAGTTTACTATACAGGACTCCCTGCCGGAGGGATGGAGCCGGACGCTTTGCATTGTAAGCCAATCGAAGACAACATGTGCCAACGGCGATACCGTAAGCTATGTCTTTCCCGATTTCCCGAGCGGTACATATCATGGTGAAGGCACCTATCGCGAGCGAGTTCGAATCATGCTTCAGAGTTCATCGCTTGTTCGTAAAGACTCCGCTGTTTTCCATCTTGCTATAAAGCCTAAGACTACAAATCCTCTCGACTCTGCCAATTACCGCTTTGTGGCTATCGTGAATACGCACACCTTCGCAAACGATTCTGTGCTATCGTTTACCGGTGGAGAGCCGCAGGAGTTCAGCTATCCGTTCAACAATCTTTGCACGATACGGAAGACGTATTCCTTCTCCTTACTAACAGGTACTCTTCCTCAGGGATGGAGCATTCGTTATAGTGTTGCTGATTCAAGCCCCGTTGGAAGTGATGTTCGTCATGTGTTCGACTCCCTCGGATTCCAAACGGTAAAATTTACTCTTCAGGCACCGAGTGTTACTCAGTCGGATACAGTAATGTTTACCCTCATCGCCCGCGACGCTGATAACCCTGGTGATTCTTCCGTCTATCCGATGATGGCTATTGCTGAACCGCAAAATGCCGTTTCTGTGAAGACTGAAGACAATGTTGGTATTGTCGTCACCAATGCGTGGCCAAACCCTGTTTATGGTGCCTCAAAACTGAATCTCGATGTATTGACGGACCGGGATGCTCCTGCCGCAGCCGAAATTTATGACATGGCTGGCTCCTCGATGGCTACTGTCGATCTTGGCTTGCTTCATAGGGGCGAGAATGCGGTTCAAATTGGCGCGTTGAGTTTACCCAGCGGCCAGTACATTATCCGTGTCGAGCAGGCTGGAGCCTCATCCGAGATAGTTAAAGTAAATTATATTCGCTAAACGATTCCTGCCGAGTTAAGTAGGACAAAATCCGTGGTAGGATTTTGTTCTAATTATTTGAGTTGTCCACTCATTATCCCTCAAACGGCAGGGCTATAACCGCAAAACAGCGTTAGAACGGTTGTTAACGGAGCCTCGGAGCATCTACCCATAACTGGCTCAAATCGAAGGGTTTCCGAAGTTATACACTTGTTCGCATGTAGATATTCACTTGCCTGTGTGTAAGTTTAGGCTTATACACCAAATTATCCCCATGTTATGGGATAAAAATTATCGAGTGCAACAGAAGCCTTTACTGACGCTTTTCGTCCTGTGGAAAGTGCTGAAACGAGGCTTCTATCAAGGCTCGGAAGACCTCACGTAAGACCAAAAGCCGATGTATCAACGGCTCAAGCATTCCGGCTCATCACCCCCTCAATGAAGTTCAGAATAATATCGTTAACTTCCTTAGGTCTCGCTTGTCCAACAAGATGTTTGGACTTGCGGATAAGGAATATATGCTTATCTGGCTTAGGAGATTTAATGATTTGATCCTTATCGCCGTGAATACGAATGTATGGTACGTCGATCGGACATCCATTCCATTCGACGAGAGCCCGATAGCCTTCACGAAAAAGACCGCGCGCCAGCTCGTGATACATTACACCGGCCAAGCGAATCTCATGTTCAGAAATACCAGAGACCATTCGCATTACTGGTGCAACGAATATTTCGGCTGCGCGATAAACCCAGAGCGGCAGCCACCAGCAGACATATTTGCCGAAAATCCTCGGAATAAATTTGATCTCGCTCGACTTCATCGGCCCGCCAATAAGGATGAGTCCGGTGACAGGAACAATCCGTGCGATCTCCATTCCTATCGCCGAGCCTAAAGAGTATCCTGCGATGAAATGGGGACGTGTAAGATCGAGTTTGTGGCTTTTTAATAGCGAATCGCAAAAACGTCGTGTATAGTCAACGAGTGATTCGTTCTTTTCGAAGGGGATATAATCTGGTGTTATGGAGTCGTATGGGAGGCTTAACTGCGAATGGGCCATACGGTGGTCTCCGCCTAATCCTGGGAGGATTAGAAGCTGAATGTGTTTTGGGTCCTGTAACAAAATTCGCTTAAGGAAGTTATAGTAGCGTGACCTCTTAACCGTAACATTCATTTCTGGCAGTGTGTCGCCAGAATATGTCCATTATGCACAAAGTCATTTTTATTGTTTTAGCTCTTTTGGTTACCTCTTCTGCTGAGGCTCAAATTCTCGGACAGCAGTCCCTCTCTCAATCATCGTATGTGATCGATAAGGACGGGCAATTGTGGGCGTGGGGACTTAATTTCTACGGCCAACTCGGTTTAGGCGATCGAACGAACCGCACATCCCCGATGAAGGTCCCGATGCCGGCCGGCGTTTCACGTTGGGTGCTTATTGCCGGAGGAGCGAATCACGCCATTGCTGTGGGAGATAGCGATAAACTATATGCATGGGGGCTCAACGATCAGGGGCAGATCGGCGTAGGGTATATCGGAGGCTTTTTTGTTTCTCCAATGCTTATTCCGAATCCGCCAGGGGTAAAAAAATGGATCGCCGTTTCGGCTGGTGCGGATCATTGCGAAGCGTTATCCGATGATGGTGTCTTGTGGGCGTGGGGAAATAATCAGTTAGGACAATTGGGGACTGGAAGAACCTGCTCCTTTTTCCGTCCGGAGCGCGTACATTTCCCATCCGAGGTAACAGCGTGGACAGCCGTTGCTGCTGGTCCCGGTTACACCCTAATGATCTCGCAGGACGGACATCTATATGGCGCTGGACAGGATAGTCTCGGTGCATTCCTGCCGAGCCCCGGCCCTCAGCCGCTTAATAATGTGCATTACCGTGGGCGTTCTCCGTTGCCCTGCGTGGCCGCTTCCAATAAATTGGAGTTGAGGATCGATGAAGAATACTACGCTGCGAGCAATTATATTCCTCCGAAAGCTCGTGTGGGAAATATCGGTCCCGATGGCGGTGTATCTCAATCGCAGATCGCGGTTGCTGCTGGCGGCAATCATTTCCTGGTGCTCAATAAAGGCGGTATTATTTCATCGTTCGGCGACAACACGTACGGGCAGCTCGGCCCACCCACTTATATGTCAGCCTTTACGCTACGGTACAAAATGGTAAGTCAGTTCGTAGCGGTTGCAGCAGGGCTTAATCATTCTCTTGCGATCGGCGATGATGGTTGGCTCTATGCGTGGGGCGATAATACGTATGGAGAATTAGGATACGCCAGTACAAACACATTTCCCGGACCTGAGACAGCGTGTGTTTGTGGAACACATCGCGTTATGCAAGTAGCAGACTCGTGTAAGATATCAGCTACTATTAGTGCACCCGATCTTTATGCAGATACCAATTACACCGTAACATTAACGGTACATAACCCTAATAGCACATCTCTTCGGGGCGTTGAGTCGCAATTATATATGGGTAGTCCTTTAAGAGTGCTCGATAGTGCCGATCGGGTTATATCAAAACCCATTGCTTCTGGCTATAGTGATTCGGTTCAGTGGCCCGCCAGCGCAAATCCAATCTTGCATCCTCAGCCACAGATATACCGCCCCAATTATTTTGCTTATGTTCGAGCGCCAGGTTCAGCACCACTTATTGTGTCCGGCAGTATGATGATCCCGGTATTACCTTATTGGCGGGGTATTCTGGCGTCTATATCGGATTCCGTAACATCAGCACCGATACCTTACGCACAGTTGTCGTTTGCGGGCTACCCCTACACGTATCGGGCTGATACGTTGACATCTGATAACGGCGGAGCTATTCAGATCCCGTATGCCGGCTCGATCTTCTACGAGTTTACGATCTCGAAGGAGAATTACATAAGCAATGTGTACGATCTGCAACTGCCGACAGATAATGACACCTTCCCGCACTACACATTGCCACCTTCTGGTATTATCGGTAACTTCACGAAACTGTATTCGCCGCTTCTTTTGGATACGCTTTCCAAAGTATATTTCACAGATTCAATGGTCGGTTACGCGATCAGTAGGCGCGCAATTTTCCAGACGACCAATGCTGGCGCTATTTGGAATGCTGTTTACGAATCCAATTGCGACCTACATGACGTAAAATTCTTGAACAGCGCTCGGGGCTTCGTGTGTGGCGATAATGGGACAATTCTTAAAACGAGGGATTCCGGTAAGACTTGGACCTCCACAACGATAGCCACATCCAATCTTCGATCGATCGCTCTAGTTAATTATGATACTGCCTGGGTTGTCGGTGATAACGGGACGGTCATAATGAAGAGTGGTGAAGCATGGCTTCCGCAGATCAGCTTTCCGGAGCCGGACCTGACCGGCGTTCATTTCTTCGATGCTAACAATGGTGCTATTGTAGGAGATAGCGCATGTTATTTATATAATGGATATTCCTGGGTGAGGTACGCCAATCCCATATTAGGAACATTACGCGCCGTCTACTATGCATCACCACGACATCTGTTCGTAGCCGGTAATAATGGTAAGATCACAGATCTCATTACTGATGGCTTTAAGCCATTTGTTACCTACGCGACCCATGCGATCAATAGTCTGTACTTTATCAATAAGTCGGTCGGCTATGCTGTTGGCGATAGTGGTTCGTCGCTGGTAACGTATGATGCGGGCCAAAGCTGGGCTGGAATGGCGAACTTACCTCGCTCATCTACCGCTGTTAATTTCTTCCGAACTAATGGCCACGGTGTAATGGCGGGCAGAATAATGGATTACATTGGCGCTGCCAATTCGATCTCAGGCATCGTTCGCGGCAGAATAACGGTGGGCAAAGAAAGCATAGGAGTGCTTGGTGCTGTCGTTGTTAAGAACTGTCCGTGGGGATGCCACACCGATACGGTTTATTCCAACGAGCAGGGTAATTTCGTTTTTACAGGTGTTGATTCACTCCCGCATAATTATACGGTCTATTTTGCGGATAGCGGAACCTCGAAGCAGAAAACATTTGAAAATGTGATCGTTAATCATGGCGATATTGTCACTCTGGATTGGAATGATTACGTAGCGCCTCCACCTCCGAATAGTGTTGGAAGTGGTGCGATGTCTTCATTCGAATGGTCGGTTGTTCCATCACCCAGTACCGTAAGCATCTATTATGATCTACCTCAACGGGCACAAGTAAGCGTTGAATTGTACGATGCCTTAGGAAGGAAATTGCGATCGAGTGATGGCTATATGTCGGAAGGGATACATGAGCTTTCATTCGCTGTGTACGGCCTGCCTTCTGGCACGTATTATTGTAAACTATCCTCACCCGAGTTTTCCTACATGCGAGCAGTGACAATTCTGCATTGAGAGGTGGTGCAAAAGAAATTTTGTAACCGAGCGCCTTCCCTGCGTTTTATTGGGAAGGCGCTTTCGCCCCAGATCATCAAAACCATGAGATTTTCGCTCTGCTGTGTTCTTCTTTTTCTGTCGTCGAACTTATCCGCGCAGTTCTTAGGCCAGCAATCGTTATCAGAGTCGTCTTACGTAATCGATAAAGATGGCAACTTATGGTCGTGGGGCCGTAATTTTTATGGCCAACTTGGAGTCGGAGATCGCAATGACCGTAATCGACCGGTATTGGTCCCGATGCCACAAGGCGCCTCACAGTGGACGCTCGTCGCTGGCGGCGCCGCTCATGCCGTTGCTGTCGCCGATAGCGATAAACTATACGCCTGGGGGCTAAATGATAAGGGACAGATTGGCGTCGGGTATGCTGGAAATCTTTTCGCGTCGCCGGTTCTGATCCCAAATCCAATTGGTGTAAAGAAGTGGAAGTGGGTATCCGCTGGTGCTGACCACACGGAAGCCCTTGCGGACAATGGTACACTATACGCCTGGGGCAATAATGAGCAGGGACAACTTGGTACCGGAAATTTACAAGTGCTGCGGAGTCCGACGCCGGTAATTTTTCCCAACGGTGTTACAGCGTGGTCTGCAGTCGCGGCGGGACCCGGTTACACACTCATGATCTCTCAGGACGATCATCTGTATGGTAGCGGAATCGACAGTGTAGGGCGGTTTCAAAGGTGGTGGGCACCTATGCTGGCCAGCCGATCATTTTTTCGCGGACGTGGCCCACTTTCGACGCTCGCGGTATCCTATCGCATTGAATCCTTTATCAACGACGATTTAGCTGATAACCTTGGATTTGCTCCCTCGACGGTCTCGGTCGCGGCTGGAGGATCGCATGAATTAAGCCTGGATCAGTTCGGGCGAATTAATGCGAACGGAGATAACACGTTCGGACAATTAGGGGTTGGCAGCGGTTCGATTCATACATTACTCGTTCCTATGCCAACAAACGTCTCGCAGTTCGTAGCGATATCTGCGGGATTACGACACTCGCTAGCCATTGGTAACGATGGCTGGCTCTATGCATGGGGCAGTGATAGCTTGGGAGAATTAGGCTTAGGCATTGTACCAAATCAGAATCATCCGGTTCGTGTAATGAAGGTTGGTGATTCTATCCAAATGATAGCGAGTATCATCGCACCATTTCGATTTGTTGGCCCCTATTCTTATACTCTTACCGTTCGCAATGTTCGATCGGCCACTCCGCTATCGAATGGCAGTGTCTGGTTAACTGCATCTCGCCCATTGTTTATTGAGGATAGCGCACTCGAGCAAGTAATATCTTCTCCGCTTATAATTGGCTCGAGTGCCAACGTCTTATGGGATGGCAACGCTATCCCACCGATTCGCGATAGTAGTGCGCCGTATTACTTTGCCTACATTCGTATGAAAGGTTCGGCCCCACTGCTGACATATGGTCGCATGGTTGTGCCTCAACTTAATTGGAAACAATCGGTAGAAGCCGAAGTAGTTGATTCGCTTACCAATAAACCTCTGCCCGATGCTAAACTCGCCTTTGTTGAATCAGTCGGCAGCCTATGGAATGGACCTCCATCCGATTCCATACTATGGACCTCAGACATGAATGGGGTATTCCATTTCAATGTGATCCCGGTTGGTGACCTTTATTGGGGACGAGTTGTCAGCGAGTATCCGTGTGCTGTGATGAAGCAGAACTATCAGACTTTTTACAGCACAATTACGGAGCCGAATAATATCGAGTCGGTCGATGTGCTTTCGCCAATTCAATTATCGCCTGCCGGAATTCTTGGAAATTTTAAGCCAGTTGCAAATACACCGCTCTATACTATTCTCAAAATCTATTTCCCTGATTCGTTGACAGGGTATGCTTTAAGCCGACGTATTATTTTTAGGAGTACGGATGGAGGAGATAATTGGTCTGCAATGTACGAAGCCTCCCAAGACCTATTCGATCTTAAATTTATCGATAATTTGATCGGATGGGTGGCTGCGGATAATGGTACGCTCCTAAGTACGACGGATGGAGGAGAGAACTGGCAACGTACGACCGTCGCTGCTGGCGCTATCCGTGCACTTAGTGCTACCGATCGAGATACAGTGTGGGCAATCGCCGATAGTGGCATTGTCTTAAAATATTCCGGCAAAACATGGGATGTGGTTCGGCAATTACCTGACCGGAATTTAACTGCAATCCATTTCGCCGATCCTTTGCATGGTGTTATTACTGCATCACAAGCTTTTTATCTGTACAGTGGCTTGAATTGGATCCGTCATACGGACCCGATTTTGAAGGGCCTTTCCGCTGCTTGCTTTCCGTCTATCGATCTGTTGTTTTTGGGGGATGTTCATGGCCGCATCATTGATGATAGCGATCCATACGGAAAAAGCGTCCTCTCGCTTGACTCCACCTATATAGATCATCGAATAAACTCGATTGCATTCCTTAACTCGAATGTCGGTTTTGCCACGACTGACACTGGCGCAATGATAACCTATGATGCCGGACTGAGTTGGCCACCCATCATTGATTTCAAAGGGTCAGCCACGTCGATAAATCTCTGGCGAACGAATGCATATATAGCTGCGAATGGACATATTGTTCGCTACATCGGCGCGCCAAATTTAATGACCGGTATTGTTCGAGGGCGCTTGACGTATGGTGATCCGCCAATCCCGATTCATGGAGCTAAAATTCTACGGTCGTACGTCGATAGTATTGGCAGCGATCTCTTCGATTGGACCTATACGAACGAGCAAGGCAATTGGGCGTTCGTCGGGCTTGATTCTCTGGACTACAAATTCGAGCTTGATTTTTCCGATAGCGGCGTTCAGAAGTCGAAAGTGTGGTCGAAGGTCCCTGTTCGTGCTGGCAAACTTATAACGCTTGATTATAATGATTATGCTACGCCGCCACCTCCAGAGGGTGTGGGAACATGCATCGAGCAGCAGCAGTCTCTAAATATAAGTGTCGGGTCTAACGGACGTTTAGCTATTGACTATCAAATTCCAAGTGATGGCAATGCCCGGCTGCTTATTAAAGATATTCTGGGAAGGATAGTATGCCAGCTGGAGGAAGGTTACATACTTGCTGGCAGTCATAAATTGATCGCAGACTGTAATAAGCTGCCTTCTGGTACATACTATATAATACTAGAAGCCGCCGACAAGGTCGGTGTACGAGCAATTTTGATCGCTCGATGATCAGCTAACTATTGGCAGTTCTACCACCGCGGGTTGAGATATGCCCGCGTGCTCGTTGGTATTTACCGTCGAAATGACAAGGGGGGTGAGATCGTATATCACTTCACCTCGGTCGAGGCCCGTATGTTCCGAACCTAAAAGGGAATCAGTACGAGCTATATCTATCAATTCCCCGAATAGGGTTGCGCTATTAGAACGGGTGATTTTAACTCGGCGATATTCTCCAACCTCAGCACCGTTTCGCGGAAAGACGACCATTTTGTTCGTGTCGGTGCGGCCTTTCCATTCATCCGCATTCTTCTTCGATCGGCCTTCGACCAAAACGGTATGCTCTCGGCCGATCTCGGCCAAATTTCGTTTGGTCGAAGTCTCGTTTTGGATCGCGATGATCTCTCGCAACCGGCAAGTCTTCTCTTCAAGCGGAACATCATCTGTAAGAGTGCTCCAAGCGCGTGTATTTGGACGTGGAGAGTAATTGAACATATATGCGCCCTCATACTCGACCTCACGCATGATCTGCTTTGTCATCTTGTGATCATCTATCGTTTCGGTGCAGAAGCCTACGATAATGTCAGTTGAAAGAGCGGCATTGGGCATCGCTCTCTTAATCATCTCAACGATCGACATATAATGATCTCGCGTATAAGTGCGATTCATTAGCTTCAGGATACGGTCCGAACCCGACTGGATCGGCAAGTGAATATACTTGCAGATGTTGTCATGTGTGGCCATCGTGTCGACCAACTTTTTGTCGAAATCCTGGGGATGGCTGGTCGTATAACGAATGCGAACGTTCGGTACTGCTCGAGCACAGGCCGCGAGAAGATCGGAGAAATCTCGACCTTCCTCATCATACGAATTGACATTCTGCCCGAGAAGCGTGATCTCTTTAAATCCTTGCTGCTCTAATTCTTTGCACTCGTCAACGATAGAAGAAAGGCTTCGGGAGCGTTCACGTCCACGAGTGTATGGCACGACGCAGAACGTGCAAAATTTATCGCATCCACGCATGACCGAAATAAACGCACTAATGCCTTCATTCCGATAGGGGAGAATATCATCGTACGTCTCAGTACGGGAAAGTTTGACGGCGATAGCCGGATTCCGATTATCCGGCGACTGATTTTGTGATTCGGATTGATCGTCTTCGATCCCGGCAACGGAGTCTACTAAAGTTGGGAGCTTCCGGTATTCATCTGGACCGACGATGAGATCGACGATGGTACCTGAGTCCTTGAGAAGGTCCTTGCGAAGATGTTCGGCCATGCAACCGAGCACCCCCACGACCACATCGGGATTGCGGCGCTTGAGGCTTTTCCAGTGATCGAGCCGATTCCAGACCTTTTCTTCTGCATTTTCACGAATGGCGCAAGTGTTCATAAAAGCGAGATCCGCGCCGTCCAATTCAGTCGTTGGTTCATAGCCAGCCTTATTCAGCACGGAAAGGACGACCTCCGTGTCAGCGACGTTCATCTGGCAACCGTATGTCTCGATATAGACTTTTTTCATGCTTGTCAGGCCGTAACACCGGATGGTCTAAAACCCTTTCCGGACTAATCCAAAAATTAGTGACGCATTGTATGCAAAAAAAGATTGCAGAATATCTTTCCTCTCTTAGAGATTCTGCGCAAGTTAAATATTGGCTTACAGTTTGAATAACAATCGTTCATAACTTTCTTCAATCCCTTCCCTGGTTCAATTTTTTTGGAATGCGATTTCTTTTAGGCGAGAGGGCTGCCTATCAGAATGATCTCTATCTCTTAATCAATAGCTACATCCTACAACTATGTCTAAATTGCTACGACCTACACTGTTGGTCTGCGCCTTTCTGTTGGTATTAAGCGGACTAACCTTCGCGCAGACTGCCCCAAACCTTTCGTCGGCAGCTTGTTATGCTGCATTTTCAGCCGAGGGAAACATCACGAACACCGGCCCAAGCTGGGTGATCGGTGATCTCGGCGCCGAAGATAATTCGGTTAACGGATTTCCCGCCGGTCATTACTGCGGAGTGATTCGCGATCACGAAAACCCCGATGCTGAGACGCATAAGAATGAACTCATAGCGGCATTCAATCAAGCCGGCGATGAGGACTGCAATTATGCAATATGTTCGACGATTGGTAACGGCTTATCTCTTTCACCTGGAGTTTATTGTTCTCCAGGGAATGAGACACTTAGCGGTGTCCTTACTTTGAATGCACATGGTGACTCGAATGCCGTTTTTCTTATAAAAGTAAACGGCGCATTATGCGCTTCTTCCAATTCAAGCGTCGTTCTTTCTGGCGGTGCTCTTGCAAAAAATGTTTTTTGGTATATCCTCGGAACGACAAATGTTTTTTCCTCAGCCAGCTTCAAAGGAAGCATCCTCGGGGCGGGTACTATTCATTTGTATGGGGGCTGCAAACTGGAAGGGCGTGCAATTGCTTTGGTTGGTGACGTAATCCTTGAAAACTGCACACTCAATGTACCAGAATCAAATCTTCCTTCACTGACGGTACTTCGGCCTGCAGCCGGTGATACGGTTATAGCCGGGACGACAAATTATCAAATACAATTCACTGGAACGTCGCTGACTCCGCAGAAGAGCGTAGAATATTCTCTGGATGGAGGTATGACCTGGACGATCGCAGGTGCGTTGAACTCGAATGTCAACAGCTTTTCGTGGAATGTCCCCGATACGTCTTCCACCAAAGCGATTATTCGAATAACTGATAACAATGGCGTGAGTGGCGAAAGCGGTGTATTTTCAATCGTATCGCATACGCAACCAAGCGTTGTTATTATCCATCCCTCACAAGGAGAGATCGTTACGGGTCTATCGAACTATGAGATCACTTGGGTCGGTAGCGAACTTACGACTCAGAAGATACTCGAATATTCCTTCGATGGGGGAATGAGCTGGAAGATCATTGGTATCATTTCCGGTAACGTTTCGCAGTACGCCTGGAGCGTTCCGGATACCAACACTTCTTCTGCATTGATACGTCTTGTCGATTTGAACGGTACGACGGGAGTGAGTGGTAATTTCTCGATCGTTTCGAAGCCGAAATCCTGGATTACCATTACACATCCAAATGCAGGAGAGATACTCGTCGGTGGTACACCCGATTACGTTATTAGCTGGACAGGCAGCGGCATTGCGAATGGCAAGGTCCTCGAATCATCATTCGATAGCGGCGCTACCTGGCAGGTCATTGCAGTGTTGAATTCCGACGTGAACCAATACGTCTGGGGAGTACCGGATACGAATGTCAGCCACGCTTTTATTCGCATCACCGATGTCAACGGACTTTCTGCGAAGAGCGGAGCATTCTCTATCCAACGCCAAGCCTCGGCGTTCGTAATGATCGTCCGACCTTCCACAGGGGAATCGATTGCCGGCGGGACCGTCAATTATCCGATAGTCTATACCGGTGCAGGACTTACAGCTCAGAAGATCGTCGAATACTCTTTGGACGGGGGAATAAGCTGGAGTCTTGTTGGGATTGTTAACTCGGAAACGAATACGATACCCTGGTCTGTCGTGCCGAACCAGGCAACTACGAAAGGTCTTATCCGCATCATCGATCTCAATGGCGTAATGGGGACCAGCGGTTTATTTACGATCACATCTTCGAGTGGTTCGGGAGGCAATGGAGCGATTACTATGCTGTGCCTGGGAGGATTGATCGACAATAACATACCGAATGGCAAACACATGACGATCGACTGGCAGTATTCGGGATCTGTCGGGGATTCTGTAGCTGTCTCGTATTCTTTGGACGGCGAAACTTGGAAACCGATTACCACAATGTCCACCAGTGCGGTACCTCACACCGTTTGGACAACGCTGGAAACCGGAAGATATGATTCGGTACGGATTCGCGTGATGAGTAACACGGGTATTTCAGCCACTTCTAACGCTTTCAGTATCGGAGCAACAACCCTTGCTGGCGTTACGGCCAATGTGATTCCGGGTATGAGCCTGACAAACTATCCGAATCCTGCGAACGGGGTTACGACTATCTCTTTTGAACTGCCGAAGGAATCGGAGGCCAACTTATCGCTCATTGACATGGCCGGACATACGGTATTCTCTACGGATCCGACGATCTATTCGTCAGGACATCATGACATTCCAGTCAATGTTTCGGAGCTTGCCGCAGGTGTTTACACTTGCTTGCTTCGTACGCAATCGGGGCTGCTCGTGGGTCGCATGAACATCGTTCGATAGACAAATTCATTCGATACGGATGTAAATCCGGGCTTAGGTAAACCTAGGCCCGGGTTTTTTATGGCCTTCCCAGGTAGAATTCTTAAACTGTTTCCTCCGTTTTGAAATGGTCTTTAATCTGATATATGAGCAAGTCCTATCTCCGAATCCTTATCCTGGTTGTGACGCTCGGTTATGCTTCGCATACGATTGCTGCGTCGCCAATACCATCGGATCAGTTTCTTTCACGAGCGAGCGTTACACAGAACGGTACTCCATCTGCCTCTGCATTCATTATTGATAGCGCAGCAATTTTTCGCATAGTAGCGCCTCGCCAGCGCTTTCAAATTAGTGCGTTTCCCGCAGGGAGTGACAACGTAACGCTCGACCTCAAGCCCACTCATTCTCCTATTGATGGGACCACTCAATTCATCGAAGGCACCTCGAAAGGTGAGGTGATGCTAAAAGCCCCCATGTTCTTTGCTTTTCGAGGTAAAGTGCTTGGAGAGCCAAACTCTAAAGTATTTCTCTCTGTATTTGATGGTAAACTTCTGTGTTCGATCACACGAGAATCCGGAGACGTCTTCGTTCTTGGGCCGGCGAAGAACGAATTGGATTCTCGGAAACACATTCTTACTCGCGAAACAGATCTATTGTCGGTTGGAGGAATGACGCCGCTCAACTGCTTTGCCGAGGAAATTTCGCAGCCGAACGCTCTTGAACCGATAAATGAATTGCTCCACAAGCATACGGACAACCCGAATGCCTCATTGCCGCTTTTCGGATCGACCCTGCTGCAGACGGACATCGCTATAGAGGCTGATTCCTGTTTCTTCCATGATGAAGGAGGGAATATGAGTATTGTGCAAGGTTATATTGCATCGCTCTTTGCTATGGCGAGTGTCATTTACGAAGACGAAGCAAATATCACCTGGCACATCACATGGTTGAAGGTGTGGACGAGCGGCGATCCTTATCAAGTGAAAGGGAACGCATACGCTCTCGAAGACACAGTGCCGAAATACTGGCGTGCACATTACGCCAATGTGCCGCGCGATCTTGCGCATGTTATGACATCCATTGGATATGGGGGCGGCGGCTATGGATACTATTCACTATGTGATACCAATTGGTCGTATAGTGTGAGTAGTCCGCAGACAGGACACACATATCCAACATTCGCTTTTACGTACGATGCGTATATCGTTGCACATGAAGTAGGGCACAACTTTAGCCTACCTCATTCACACACGTGCTATTGGGATCCACCGCTCGATACATGCTTTACTAAAAACGATCCGGCGAACGGTCTTTCACTTGGCGATGCCTGCGATACTCTTCCAGTCACTCCGAGAAGGAGTGCTGGTACGATCATGAGTTATTGCGCGAATGCGAATTACGTGCTTTCGGGTAAGGATATTTCGCAATTTAAGCTCGCCATGACGTTCTCGCCGAAGGTCGATAGCGTATTGCGTGTAAATGCCGAAAGGGCTCAATGTATACAACCACCGTCTGATCCTTTGGTTATTCTCCTTTCTCCCCGCGGCAGCGAGACGTTTGCAGGCGATTCTATCATTTCTATTGATTGGACGTACGCTAATGTCGATAGTGTATCATTACAATATTCGCCGGATGGAGGACTGAACTGGTCGAATATTGTGCAGTCCATTCCGGCAAAGGCAGGAAATTATCCGTGGAAGGTACCGAACGTAAGTTCTCAAAGAATGCTGATAAGGATCGAAGACACCAAAGCAACTTCCGTCGCTGATACAAGTCTCATGTTCTTTTCTGCAATAAAGGTCGCTGGAGTTAGCACTATTCAGCCGAATGATGGAATTCAAATTATAACCAATCCGACTTATGGGAATTTGCAGATATCGGATAATAACCGAGTCGGTCAGGTGGCCTATGAAATATGTGATATGACAGGAGAAGTGCTTAGTTCGGGCTCATTCAAGTTGGACGGCGATATTGCTGGGATCGATGTCTCTTCGCTATCTTCCGGAACCTATTTTCTTCGCATCACGTCCCCCATCGTGCAAGTTTTGTCATTTGTGCATTTGAGGTGAGTTTAACGTCCGTGCGCTCCATTTTTTCTGTCGTCATTTTTTTTGCGTTGGTCTCGCTCTTAGCCGGGAAGGGATTGGCTCAGCCTCTTACGATCGGCGCAAAGTCGATCGAAGTAGATTCCTGTCTTTCCAAGTGGTCTGTCACCGCCAGTTCATCAAACGACGGTGATTCCGTTTGCCTGGGAGCGAAGTTTTGGGATTTAGAAGGGCATCTCCTTTTCCATATCGACTCCGTCGAGCATAAGTTGACCAAAGTAGATTGGACGACGTACATGCCAGTGCCGCGTCCAACGGCCGAGGAAATAGCTAAGCAACTTGGTGCAAGACTTGGTCCATGCGATCGTGCGCGAAACGATAAGTGGGTTTATTGGATCTGGGATAACGAAGAGATCCATTATATGTTAGGCTACGGGGCAGGTACACTCCGCCTCCTCGAGTTTGAAGACCAAAGCGCGCTCGAAGCGTGCATGCTTCATTAGTTACAAATTATCCAGCCATGACAAATCAGGTTCGACATGCTGCTATTGGCAGCTTTATAATCATTCTATTCACCGCAGGTTTGGCGTCCAAATCTCAGGCCCAATTCTGGCATGCCTTGCCGCCGCTAAGCGCCGGAGAAACAGCTAATGCAGGCTTCTCGAACGACGAAAAAAAGGTGTTTTACCTCACTAAGGACGGTTCGATCGAGAACATTTGGTCTCGAGTGATCGCAGATAAGTATAATCGGATCGTTGCAGGGCCTACCAATCCACCCGTTCAGGTAACCAAGTTCACCGATCGAGGGATCGCCAGGTTCTTTCATCTGCTGAATCTGCCAGAGATAGTATATATGCGACTTACCGATAATGGTAAAGACTACCACGTCTATCGTATTAAGGACGATGGCAGCGAGTTGCAGGATCTAACCCCAGCGCCTGCGGGAGTGACCAGTGAAATAATAGGCGCTTCATATAACGGGCGTTATGTCTACTATACCGAGAATCTTGTCAATCGAGATAAGGTCGACGTTTATCGATATGACACGCAGCAGTTCATAAGCGAATTAGTGTTTCCGAATGACCGTGATTTTAAGGTACTTGCCTGGTCACGCGATCATGGTCGCTTACTCTTGGAAGATCCTTCATCGGGCGAGCTTTTGCTCTATGATATTATCTCGACAGAACGTACGCCGTTAGTTAAACCGACAACCGGCAAGTTTTCCCGCGCGATAATCGATCCTACGAATCACGAGCTTCTTGTACTCGAGAAAGAAGGAGAAAACACCGTGGAGCGTTCAACGCAATTAAGTTCGATCGCCTTTAAGGATGTGGCCAAAGGAGATTTTGATTGGGTTGACTATTCTCCGAATGGCAAGTATGTGATCGTGGAAGAAGGGAAGAAATGGTTCGTGAAGGAAATCTCGACCGGCACTTCGATCCCGTTACCAGAAGGTGCCAAGCCTATTGCTATTGCCCCCAAAGAGACGCTCTTACTCTACTCACTTTCTGAAGCCGGCTCGAATAAGTTGTTCCTATATGACATCGTAAAAAAAGCTAGCGTAGAGCTGGCGGTCTTGAAATAGTCCATTTTATCCGGTGTCCTGGACATGGTTACCGTATTTTTGTAGTTACACGTTTGTAATTACAGCTTTTCTCAATGGACGCATTTCGTGTTACGGGCGGTAAGCCACTCAGCGGTTCGGTCCGAGTAGGGGGGACGAAAAACCTCATTTCCAAAGTCATGGTCGCATCGATGCTCAGCGATGCGCCAAGCACTTTTACAAATGCTCCGATCCGGTTGGGCGAGGTCGATATCACTGCAGATATTGCCCGCACTCTTGGTTCAGAGATTTCTTTGTCGCCCGAGGCGAATGGTACCTTAACTATTCAGACCGCGTCCTTTTCCTCGACGGTCGTTCCCCAACGGTTCGCTGGGCTCAACCGTATTCCAATTTTGATGATCGGTCCGATGCTTCATCGTACCGGTACGGCGTCCGTGCCCATGCCTGGCGGAGATAAGATCGGCCAGCGGCCCGTGAACTACCATATCAATGCGCTCGAGCAAATGGGAGCAAAGATCGAGTTCGTCGATAATTATTTCCATTGCTCGGCGGACAAACTGATCGGTACATCGATCTCATTGCCATTTCCCTCTGTCGGTGCTACCGAGAATATCATTATGAGTGCCGTGCTTGCGCGGGGCACCACTATTATCGATAATGCCGCTGTCGAGCCGGAGATAGTAGAGTTGATGCGCTATCTTCAAAAGATGGGTGCGATTATCAATCTCGAAACGAACCGCCGGATCATTATCGATGGTGTGGACCGATTGAAAGGTACCGATCAGCGTATCATGCCAGATCGTATTGAAGCTGCGTCATTCGCATGTGCCGCGATTGCTACCAAAGGTGACATCTTCATCGAGAGCGCCTTGCAGGCACCGATGATGACATTCCTAAATAGTATTCGACGAGCCGGTGCTGACTTTGATGTTACCGGTGGTGGAATACGATTTTTTTATAAAGGGCCGCTCAAGCCACTTGCTATCGAAACTGATGTGCATCCTGGCTTTATGACTGATTGGCAGCAACCGTGGGTATTACTGATGACACAGGCACACGGCATGTCGGTCGTCCACGAGACCGTGTACGAGAACCGCTTCGGCTACACACGGGAGCTTCAAAAAATGGGAGCGCAGATCCAGCTTTACAAATCGTGTCTTGGTTCAACTCCGTGCCGGTTCCGTTCGCTCGTTCACCCACACTCGGCCGTAGTGTTGGGGCCAACCAAATTAACTGGCAGCCATATTACTATTCCTGATCTTCGTGCCGGATTTGTATATCTCATCGCTGCATCACTAGCGGAAGGGGAAAGCATTATCACTGGTATCCATCATGTGGAGCGAGGGTACGAGCATATTCAGCAGAAATTGCAAGGGTTAGGGGTCGAGATCGAGCGAATTCAAGTTCAGGACGCATAACAGGTTTCGTCGGAATTTTCTTTTTTGGAGGGTGTTGCATTACTCATCAATGCGCCCATCCCTATGCCCAGCGTAGAGTTTGCGATTTGCTACGCGATGCGCTTGATTGCTTATGATAAGACCTGATGAGATTCCTACACCGCCATACCCGGTGGTGACTTCAACTGTTGCGATAGAAGGTGAGAAGTCTCATAAGGAGGTGTCAAAGAGGCCACCAATTGGGACCGTCAGTTCCAATTTTGCTAATAGTGTGAATTCCGGAACAGCTCAAAAACAGATCGAAGATAGTCGCCTTTTCTCGAAGTTGTTTGAGGAATTGGGCGAAGCCGTACTTATTTCCGATCACACGGGCCGCATAGTGCGAGCTAACAAAGCTGCTGTTCGTATCTTGCGTATTCCGGAAGAGCGTCTTACTCAACTCACTCATGACGACCCCATTTGGAAAGCAGTCCGCGAAGATGGGACGCCGGTACCGGTCGCCGAGTTACCTGCTACCAAAGCGCTAAGGACCGGAAAGCCAGTTTCTAATATGGAAATTGGAGTCGTTCGTCCTGATGGAAGTTTAGTATGGATACTTGAAAGTGCTGCACCGATCCTGGACGAAAATGGCAGTGTAACTGGTGTCATTGTAACGTTTCCGGATGTGTCTGTTGCAGTGCAGCAAAGGCAGGACCTTCGCGAGCTTAGCCAAAAGTATCAACGCGAGCGCGACCGGGCCAACGAGGCAAACCGGTTGAAGTCAGCGTTCCTTGCAAATATGTCCCACGAGATTCGCACTCCGATGACAGCGATTCTCGGATTTTCGGATGTCCTGACTGGTGAACTCGCCGGCAAAGTATCCGATCATCACTATACTTTTTTGCGATCGATCAACGTGTCGGGGCGACGCCTTTTGACGCTCCTCAATGATATTCTTGATCTTTCGAAGATCGAGGCTGGAAGGGTAGAAGTGGAGGAGTCCGAACTCGACGTAAATGCCGAGGTCGACGCCTATATTACACCGCTGGTTTGGATCGCCAAGCAAAAATCTCTCTCGATGGAGATCAAACTGCACCCCGAGCGCCTCATCGTCCGTGGCGATCGTCATCGCTTCGGCCAGGTACTTACCAATATTGTAAGTAATGCGATTAAATTTACGAGAGCCGGATCTGTTACGGTCCGCACTTACATCCATAAACCAGAGAGCCAGAGTAAGGTCTCGCAGGCTGCTGTAGAAATAGAAGACACAGGTATCGGTATCGGTAAGGATTTTATTCCGTATCTCTTTGAAGAATTTCGACAAGAGCATACAGGCGATACGAAGGAATATGGCGGGACCGGATTGGGACTCGCTATTTCGCAGCGTCTTGTTGCAAAAATGGGCGGTACGATCGAAGTTCGTTCTAATGAGGGGGTTGGCTCTGTCTTTACTATTCTCTTCCCGCTGGTAGCGGTAGGTCGCCCACCAGTTGTTAAAAAGAAGCAAGAGGAGGAGCCTCCACCCATGGTCGCTCCGCCTCCGCAACATGACGCTGTGCATGAGGATAAAGTACACATTCTGGTTGTAGAGGATAATACCGAAACACAAAATCTCATCGATGCCTATTTGCGTGAGAACTATCGGGTAACATTTGCTTCGAATGCCCAGCAAGCTATTGAGTCGGTCGAGCGCAACACTCCTGACCTGATCCTTATGGACATTAACTTGCCGGGACGGGATGGATTGTCCGTTACTCGCGAAATTCGAAACGGTACCATTTGTCCCGATGTGCCGATTATTGCACTGACCGCATTTGCAATGTCTGGCGATCGCCAGAAGTGCCTCGATGCGGGGTGTACCGATTATTTATCGAAGCCTGCCACACGCCGAGAGGTTATTGAAGCGGTCAACCGAGTGCTTGCCTCCAAAGCAAAGAACTAACGCTTCATGGCTACGGCCCTTCTTATGTTGGGTGGAGAGTTCGAAGAGGAAACGCTCATTCGAGAATTAGCAATTGTCTCCAGTCTTATTGTCGCAGCGGATAGTGGAGCGGAACATCTGCGCCGCTTAGATATCCGGCCTCACGCAATTATTGGCGATCTCGATTCAATTACTTCCGAAACGCTTCGCTTTTATGAAAAATCGAATTCGAATATTATAAGGATCTCCGAGCAAGAGCATAACGATTTTGAAAAAAGTCTGCGATGGATCGAGGCCTCTTATACAGGAGAAGTACATATCTTCGGGTTGACTGGCAAGCGTACTGACCACACTCTTTCCAACCTGAGTGTAATGCTACGGTATGCTCCTAAATTCGATCGGCTCGTTGCCCATGATAAGTGGGGCTACCACGAATTTATCTTACCGGGCAATCCCTATTCCGTCAACTGTGATCCAGCAACCCTCATCTCTCTTACGCCATTTGGTATTGCTGAAGGTATCGTGACAAAAAATCTGACATACCCCTTACAGCACGAGACCTTGGAATTAGGTGCGCGCGAAGGCCTAAGTAATATTGCGACTGACACGCCAGTAAGTATATCGATTACCGGCGGTGCATTGCTCGTTTCTGTTGGTCGTAGGAATTAGCGGTGGAGTGTATCCGGCGGTTTCGCGGTCGTATCGGTCGGGCCGGGGCCGCCTGCCGAAGCACTTGGTGTTACCCGGCTGCCAGTCGTGGGAGCCGGAGCGGTTGCACCGCCACTGGACTGATTGCTACTATTGTAGCTATTTGTGGTTGAGTTGGTGGTAGCGGTCGAATCGTAGGCCTGACCATTCTGCTTGGTACAGCCGAATAGTACAAGTACAAAAGCTGCTAATGCTAGGGATCTGATCATAGTTTTTATATAGAATTCGGTTATTGCGTTACAAATTTGCTACCAACGGGATGTAAGCTTCAAGGTGCTGGCACGAAGCGAATATCAGGTCTGTTTTTCGCAACCCGTCGCAAAGACTTAGCAATAGGGTACAGTCGAATATTGAAGAGGTAGAAGTAACTCATGTTTGAGAGCTTAACATCACGATTTGAAGAGGTTTACAAGAAGATTCGAGGCCAGGCTCGGCTGACCGAAAGTAATGTTTCGGATATTATCCGCGATATTCGGCGCACGCTACTGGATGCTGACGTCAACTACAAAGTCGCTAAGAAGTTTGTCGACGACGTTCAGGAGAAGGCGCTTGGTGCCGACGTTCTTCGTTCGGTAAGTCCGGAACAGCAGTTCGTTAAGATCCTCTATGATGAGCTGGTTATGCTCATGGGGGAAACCTCGAAGGATATTCAGTTCGCCTCCGAGCCGCCGACTATTATAATGGTTTGTGGTCTGCAGGGTTCGGGTAAGACAACCTTTACGGGTAAGCTGGGCAACCTCTTAAAAGGCAGGAATCGGAAACCCTTACTAATTGCCGCTGATATTTACCGCCCCGCTGCTATAGAGCAGTTACGGGTGCTGGGTAAGCAGATCGATGTGCCCGTCTTTTCGATCGAGGGTGAAAAGAATGCCGTTAAGATCGCCGAAGAAGGATTGAAGTATGCTCGTGAGCATGCGAACGAAGTGGTCATCATCGATACGGCCGGCCGCCTTACGATCGATGAGGCGATGATGCAGGAGGTTGCAGACATTAAGGCTCGTGTCAAACCGCACGAGATCCTTTTTGTATGCGATGCAATGATCGGTCAGGATGCTGTCACAACCGCGAAAGCATTTCACGATAAGCTGAAGTTCGATGGTGTCGTCCTCACGAAATTGGATGGCGATGCTCGTGGTGGTGCTGCGTTATCGATCCGCTCTGTTGTGAACGAGCCGATCAAGTTCATCTCGACCGGTGAAAAGCTCGATGCGATCGAGCTGTTCCATCCGGACCGAATGGCTTCCCGCATCCTTGGTATGGGCGATGTCGTTTCACTCGTCGAGCGTGTCGAAGCCCAGATCTCCGAAGAAGAGGCAAAAAAGGTCGAAGAAAAGCTGCGCAAAGCAGAATTTACCTTTGACGATTTCCTCGTTCAACTCGGTCACATCAAGAAAATGGGGTCACTGAAGGACTTACTCGGTATGATCCCCGGCGTCAATTCGGCGATGCTTAACGAGTCTTCGATTGATGATAACGCAATGGCCCGCGTGGAGGCGATCGTTCACTCGATGACAAAAGATGAGCGCCGTTGGCCACATATTTTAAATGGCTCCCGTCGTGCTCGCATAGCGCTTGGTTCAGGCACCAGTGTGCAGGAGGTGAACCGGCTTGTTAAGCAGTTCACTGATATGCAAAAGATGATCAAAAAGATGTCTCGGGGCAAGGTTTCCAAAGAAGTAAAACAGCTTATGGGAACACGGCTGCCCGAGCAAGCGGAATAGATACGCTTTTCTCTCATCGTCTTTTTCATTGAGGGTTCGAAACTCTGTGCTCGTCCGCGGCGTAGCAAATGAGCATCTCTTAACTAAGCTGTTATTATGAAAATTGGTCTACGCCTCCTTGTGATGGCCATAGCGCTATCATTACCTTCGTTCATCACCGTTAGCGCACAAGCACAGAACAAATCGCAGAAATCAGAGAATGCGCCGTCACCGAAAGACCAGGCATTCGATGATAATTTTTCAGCGCAATTGAATAATGCGATCGATGACGCAATGAAGCAAGCGTCAAAATTTCTCGATCTTGCTCAAAATGAGCTTAAACTATCCGATTCGAGCCTCCATGTTTCCAATTCGACACTGGAGCAGGCTAAATCCGCCTTGCAGAAAGGTGCAAAAGCTGCCGTTGCAACGGCGAAGCATCTTAAGGAATCCGGGACGCTCGATAAGGCAAAGGACGCCCTAAGCCAGGCTGCTGGCTCACTGAAAGGAATAGCTGAGGAAATTCAGCAGGAATTCGAAAAAGAAATGAAAAATCAATAAAAGTATCGTTAATAGATCCGGATACTTAAAATGGCTCCTGCTGGGAGCCATTTTGCGCTTAACTTGTTTACACGCCCGCAATTTAAGGAGACTCTGCGCATGCTCTTAATGGTTTGAGCCGGCAGACATCCTCCATTCCAATAACCGGTCCTCTTCTTCTGAGGGCTAATAATCGTTAGAACCATGGTAAAACTACGTTTAGCACGTCAAGGTCGCAAGAAAGTCCCCATTTACAAGATCGTAGCCGCAGATAGCCGCGCCCGCCGAGATGGCCGTTTCATCGAGGCCGTGGGACAGTATCGTCCCTCCAATGAGCCGGGCCAAAAAATCCAGATCAACGAGGACCGGGCTATGTATTGGCTGAAAGTCGGCGCTCAACCGACGGATACTGTACGCTCCCTGCTTTCGAAGGAAGGGATTCTGCTCAAGTGGCATCTTGAGAAGAAGAATGTTGATCCAGCTCGCGCGGCAGAGATTTTTGAAACGTGGAAGAATAACCGTGATGCCAAGATCACGGCCAACCAGGATGCAAAGCAACGCGCTCGCGAAGAAGCGAAACGTAAAGCAGCAGCCAAGAAGGCTGCAGAAGAAGCCGCCGCTGTAGCCGAAGCTTCCGCTACCGAAGCAGCAGCTACGGAGTCTGCAGCTGCGCCTGGACCGATCGAGCCTCAAACGATGGGCGAGCCGGGTCCGCAGGAAGGCGACGCTCAGCGCCAGGCAGAGAGCGTCGAGGGATAATCCTTCGAACCGTTAGTTTCATACCGTTGTCTACCATAGCCTAACCCAATGGGTTAGGCTATGTCGTCTTATGAAAGATATTGTCGATTTTCTTTGCTCCAGGCCAGAGCTAAGTTCTATCCCGCGTACCCAATTCGAGTGGTTAGTCGGTGAGTCCACTCTTAAAACGATCAATAAAGGGGTGCTTGTCGCGCGCCCGGGAGACCTGTTTGAAGAGATGATCGTCCTCCTCGAAGGGGAGCTTCAGGGCTACAGTATACAGCAAAACCAGAAGAAGATCCAAGCCAATAATGAACCTGTAGCCTTCACGGGTACGCTGCCATTCTCGCGAATGAAGGCAGCGCCGATATTCGTCGAGGTTATTTCCGACGCTACATATTTGGGCCTCCATAAGTCGAAGTTCAAAGAACTGGCCGAGCGAAATTATGAGATGACGGAGATGATCGTTCATTCCATGGTCGATCGCGCGCGCCACTTCACTGGCATTCACTTTCAGAATGAGAAATTGATGTCGTTGGGTAAGCTCTCCGCAGGCTTGGCTCATGAGCTTAATAATCCAGCGTCAGCAATACTTCGCGGTGCAGAATCACTGCAAAAACAGAGTAGTGAACTTGCCCTTGCGCTAACTAGCTTCAATGGTCCGAGATTGAACGAGACCGAGATGGAGGGGCTTCGTAAAATTTTAGGGCGCCCAAGACCATCCCCAGGATTTCGTCTTCCACTTCTTGAACGCAAACGACGAGAGGATGAAATTATAGAGTGGCTTGAGGACCATAATATTAAAGACGAGAGCGCCGATGTCCTGGTCGAAGCCGGTTTTGAATCGAAAGACTTAGAAGAAATTCGCCATACAGTGACTCGGGCCTCACTTGAACCGGTCGTCACGTGGCTTATGAGCGAGCTTACGGAGGCAAAGACAGTGCATGAGATAGCCACGGCTGCACGGCGAATATCAGAGTTGGTTCAATCGGTGAAAAGCTATACACGGATGGACCAGGTTCAGGATATGCAGGAGGTTTGCATCAACGATGGAATTCGAAATACCATCGTTATGCTCCAGCATAAAATGCGAAAAAGCAACGTCGAACTTCATGATGAACTTGCTGAGAAATTACCGTTGATCATGGGATTCCCGGGTGAGCTGAATCAGGTTTGGACAAACCTTATCGATAATGCGCTCGATGCGATGAATGCTGGTGGGGAGTTAACCGTGCGAAGTTCGAACACACCTACCCATGTCGTCTTTTCCATTATCGATAATGGCCCTGGTATTCCACAGGAGAATCTCGAACGGATATTCGATCCGTTCTTTACGACCAAGGGCGTAGGGGAAGGGACTGGTGTCGGACTGGACATCGTACAAAAGGTTGTTCGAATTCACAAGGGCACTGTCGACGTTAACTCGAAGCCAGGACGAACCGAATTTATCATTTCATTTCCACGCGCATAACAGCGGTCCGTCATGAAGCTGCCTATTATTTTCCTTGTCGACGATGATCCGCAAGTATTGCGAGCACTGGCGCGTGATGTCCGCTCGAAATACAAGTCCGACTATCGGGTACTTAATACGGACGATGCTCCAGAAGCGCTCGATAGTCTAAAAGAGTTGAAGCGAACCGGCGAGGAGGTGGCTCTCTTCATTGTGGACCAGCGTATGCCGAAAATGCAGGGTGTGGATTTTCTCGAACGATCTAAGGAATTCTTCCCGGAAGCAAAACGCATGCTTCTCACCGCTTATTCGGATATCGACACGGCTATTAAGGCCATCAATGATGTCGACCTCGACTATTATTTGCTGAAGCCCTGGGATCCGCCGGAAGAAAAGCTTTATCCTATACTCGATGAATTGCTTGACGATTGGCATGCTAACTACAAACCGGACTTAGCAAGTATTCGAGTTATAGGCTATCAGTTTTCGCCGAAGTCTCACGCCATCAAAGAATTTTTGGCAGGCCATCTAATCCCGTATCAATGGTTAGATGTAGAAACGAACCCCCGCGCGCAGGAGCTGATGGCACTTAATGGTTTTTCCAATTCGGATCTGCCGATCGTAATGCTGGATGATGGCACGGCCGCGACGAACCTGGAACTGCGCTCGCTCGCCGAAAAACTTGGGTTACGACCGACCGCCAGTTCAAATTTTTACGATGTAGTGATCATTGGCGCGGGGCCGGCGGGATTAGCTGCTGCTGTATATGCGGGATCGGAGGGACTCAAGACATTGCTTGTTGAGAAGCAAGCACCGGGAGGGCAGGCTGGCACCAGTTCAAAGATCGAAAATTATCTGGGCTTTCCAAAAGGGCTAAGCGGTGCCGAGCTTACTCGCCGAGCTGTAACTCAGGCGACTCGTTTTGGAATAGAATTCCTCACCCCGCAAGAAGTACTGGATATTTCCAGTGCCGATCAATACAAAACCGTGCGTCTTGCCGATGGCTCTCAAATCAATACACGCAGCGTCATCATTACTACTGGCGTAGCCTACCGTCAACTCGAAACGAAAGGCATTGCTGAACTAACCGGTGCGGGAGTCTATTATGGCGCTGCTACGATCGAAGCAGCCCAGACCCGAGGTAAACAAGTTTATGTTATCGGTGGTGGAAATTCCGCTGGGCAAGCGGCGCTCCATCTTGCGCGCTTTGCTGAACACGTTTACATTGTTATTCGACGGCAAGATCTGTCCTCGACGATGTCGGCTTATCTTATAGATAATATTTCGCATACATCTAACATTACGGTTATTCCAGAAACGGAAGTCGTAGAAGCAAGGGGCAATGGACATCTTGAGTCGCTCGTACTGCACTCTAATGATGGTAAGGAGCATACGGTTAATGCTGATGCACTCTTTATTCTGATCGGGGCTAAACCGTATACCGAGTGGGCTCAAGGCGTCCTAAAGGACGACCATGGTTTTATTCTGACGGGCCGCGATCTTCGAGCGAAGGAAGGCTTTAATATGTCATGGCGGCTAAAACGCGATCCCTATCTTCTCGAAACATGCTCGCCGGGTATCTTTGCTGCCGGAGACGTTCGGGCCGGTGCTATGAACCGCGTTGCAAGTGCAGTTGGCGAAGGCGCTATGGCCGTCAGCTTTGTTCATCAGTATTTAGCTGAAGTATAGGTTCTGTATAGGTACTTAAGAAGAACGTGGAAAAACTGCAAGTTAACGAAGCCGATCTGGTTCTTATCGGCCGCATACGAAAGGCGCACGGGCTAAAAGGTGAAGTGGAACTCGTGCCACTTACATGGAATGAGAATCGATTTTCAAAACTCGCTCGATTCTTTTTGCGATTAAAAAGTGGAGAAATTGTAGAACGACATGTTCAGACGATCCACGAAGTCCACAAAGGACTGCTCCTAAAGATCAAGGAAGTGGAAGACCGTACCGAGGCAGAAACCTTAAACGGCGCCGAAATTCTAATCCCAGAAACGGAGCGGTTAAAGCTACCTAAAGGCCGAGCCTATTATGACGAGGTCATCGGTATGGCGGTGATCGATGATGAATCGGGTACGCAAATAGGCACGGTGAAGAACGTCGTCGATATGCCATCGGCGGACATTTTTGTGCTCGATCTGAATGGGACAGAACACATGGTCACCAACGCCGGAGAGGAAGTCCGAGCATTGGACGTAAAGAAAAAAGAATTGAGAGTACGGTTGCTCGAACCGTACGAAGGCAAAGCCGATTAGGCTGCGCCGTTGGTGGAAGTCTCCGTCGGCGTTGTGCTCGAGCGTTTACTGCGAATTCCCGTCATGATGCCATAAGGGATGATCACGCAGTAGCCGAGAATCAGGAGGATCGGTGCAACCGTGAGCGCCATATCACTCATCGTCGGGCTCATCCACATAACGAGATAGCCAATTCCTACGACGAGAATACCAAGCACGATAATTCGAATATTCTTCGCCTCGAACGGCATTTGGAACGGCCGAATGGGGCCGCCTTCCTTCTTTTTCGTACGTGACGAGAGAGGCTGCTGACGACTAGGCACCTGACGTGCCTGCGTACGAACCGGGCGTGCTGGAGTAGCTGTCTTGGACATAGGTACGAGCTAACTGCCCAGCGAGGTCTCTTGTTCCGATTTTGCTTTAGCCAACTATCGCTTTATTGGTTGTGAGGGAGCCGCTCTCCAAATGCATCACCCGATCCGATTGCTTGGCCAGATCGAGATTGTGCGTGGCGATAAGGAACGTCTGTTGGTGCTTTCGGGAAAGATTAGTGATGATATTGAAGAGAATATCGCTATTCCGAGTATCGAGATTGCCGGTAGGCTCATCGGCAAGAATGAGTGCAGGCTTCATCATAAACGCCCGCGCAACGGCGACTCGCTGTGCTTCGCCACCGGAGAGCATCGAAGGGCGATGGTCCAGCCGTTCGGCAAGGCCGACATCGCCGAGCAGTTCGGTCGCCCGCGCACGTACCTCGTCAAACGGCTTACCGGCGATCATGGCTGGCATTGCCACATTTTCGATCGCTGTAAATTCTGGAAGCAAATGATGGAATTGGAAGATAAATCCAATGCGCTTGTTGCGGAAAGCGCTCAGTTCACGATCCTCTAATTTTGCGACATTTTCCCCTTCGATAATGACTTCACCCGAGCTCGGTTTATCGAGCGTGCCGAGTAAATGCAATAGCGTGCTTTTACCGGAGCCCGAGGGGCCGATCAAAGTAACGAGCTCGCCTTCGTTAAGAGAAAAGGAAAGATCGCGAAACACCTCGACATCCGCTCTTCCTCGCACAGGGTAGCGTTTCGTTAGATCGCGAGCTTCGAGAATAGTATTTGCCATGTATAATTAATTACTCCCATCGAAGCGCAACAGCCGGATCGACGCGAGCGGCTCGTCGGGATGGGAACAGTGTGCAAAGCATTGTAAGCAGCATCGAACCGATACCGACAGCAACAAAGTCCTCCCAGCGCAATTCGACCGGCAGTGATGGAATAATGTAAACACTGGTATCGAGTGGGAAAAAGCCGAATCGCTGTTGTAAGAGAACGACGATGATACCTAATGCACATCCTGTGGCCGTGCCAATGAGCCCCACAAGTGTACCTTGAAAAAGGTACACTTTTCGGATGCCGTCCACCGGTGCGCCGAGAGCCCGTAGAAGCCCGATATCGCGTTGCTTCTCGAATACGGTCAACGTCAGAGAACTGAAAATGCTAAAAGCTGCTACGCCGACAATAAGGAATAGAATAATGTAGGCGACCCATCGCTCGATCTCCATTACAGAATACAATTCGGTGTGAAGGTCATACCACGATCGTACATCGAATTGCTTTCCCAATTTTTCGGCGATCCGTCCCTTGATGTCATTCGATAGCCGTATGTCCTTCGTGCGAACATCGATCGTGGTTACAGCATTTTCTGGTACATCGAACAGATCGCGAGCGACCTCCGGACCGGTGTAGGCATTCGAGGCATCATAATCACGGTTGTTCGCTGCAAATATTCCACGGACAAAGAGCCGCTTCATACGTGGTGTTACCGGCTCGGTTAGAATGCGTTCGAGACCGGTGGGGGAATACACCTCCAGACTATCACCGACCTGCAATGCCAATTCATCTGCCATAAGCTGACCGACGACGATCGAATTTGAATCGAGTGTGAGTGAGCCGGATTGAATACTCTTTCCCAGTCCGGAGACCAGACGAGCGCCGGTATCCGAGATTCCAGTAAGTTCGACAACTTTGGGCAGTGTATAATGTACCAATACGGCCTGGCCGTGAATGGCCGGTGCAGCAGCCGTTACATCCTCCACACTTTTTACAACGCGAAGAATACTATCCGTATTTGTAATAACGGGATTCTCAACAGTGCTAGACGTGTCCGGTCCCGATTCTGCGGCGGTTATACGGACATGGGGGTCGAAACTGACGTAGATATTAGTGACGACCGAGGAAAATCCGTTGAAGACAGAGAGTACAATAATGAGCGCTCCCGTCCCGACGGCAAGCCCCACGATCGAAAGAATACTGATTATGGTGATGAAATTCTCGCGACGTTTCGAAAAGGCATACCGACGAGCGAGAAAGAATTCGTAGCGCATTTATACAAATTTAACCAGGATTCGCAGGATTGGATGGATTTTCAGGAGAATTTTTGGGATTACGGGCTTTTGTAACTCTAATGAGAATTACGAGTTCTGGTGTTGACTATCATATTTCGACCTAGTCGCTCTATACCTATGGCTGCTACTGCACTTACAAGCTTACGTTCAGGTCGATCTGCAGGATTGGATGGATTTTTAGGAGAATTTTTGGGATTACTGGCATTTGTAACTCGGGTGAGAATTATGGGTTTTGGTGTTGATCCTTTGAATATATTCGAGTCGCTTTTATCGTTGTGGCTGCCGTGCTGTTGCACTTAGAAGTTTACGCTCAGGCTGGTCTGCAGGATCGGATGGATTTTCAGGATTGATTACAGAGATTTTAGGATTACTGGCTTTGTAACTCTGATGAGAGTTATGGGTTTTGATGTTGATCTTATGAAGATATCCCGTCGAGTCGCTTTTATCCTTGTGGCTAGCGTTGTGTTGCAATTACAAGCTTACGCTCAGGCTGGTCTTGTAATTAACGAGATCTATATCGGTACCAATGCTGCTATTAACGATCAATTTATCGAGCTCTATAATCCGCAAACTACGACGCAATATCTCGATGGTTGCAAACTCGTGCAGTTTGGTGCAACGGGCGGTGATCTTTCCGGGGCATCATTAACGGGCGTACAGACCATTTGGAGTTTTCCGGGGCAAGCCGGTGATAAGACGCTTGCCGTTGCACCCGGTGCATTTATTGTGATCGCTGCCAGCGCTACAAATCACTCGGGTGGTCTCGATCTATCATTTGCAGGGTATGAAGCTGTCGCAACACCTGGGCCTCACAATCCTAAAGCCGTTCAACTGACGCACTCATCGGCTGCCCTGACGTATCCCGGACTGACCCCATCACCTATTGCCGATGCGATCGTTCTCACAAATGGTACCGGTGTAAGTGGCAGCAGTATTCCGCTTTCCTCCATTATTGATGGTGTACAATATGATACCGCCTGGGTTGCCGGCCATCTGCCTGCGTCGATCGATGCCGGTCATACGGGCGGTCCTAACCTTAAATATGGTGTGTCGATGGAGCGCAATAAAGCGGGCGTCACAACCTTAAACTCCTCCTATGACTTTGCTTTATTCTTGCCTTCTCCTGGCGTCGAACATGGTACGAGTAAGCCGGTCGTCGCGGCCGATCTACTGCCGTTCGATCTTCGCCGTTTCGTTGATTTCAACCAGTATGATACCGTAACCAGCGGTCAGAAACCCAACACTTATCGCAGCTCGCAAACGGTATTTGCTACGGGGCTACAATTCCAGGGTTCGAATAATGTAGCGTGGATACGAGACACAAGTTATAAGACAACCAGCAGCGCCGGCCAGGTCTCTGATCTTCATTTTCGTGCGACGTCAGCGGGTGATATTCAAGTCTTCGGCGATCAAGCGATGCTCAACTATGTGTTACCTGCAAACCTTGCTTCTGTTTTTACTCCGCCAAATCAGTGGCTTGATTACTTCAAAACGTCTTTGGCCGTTAATACTTCTTATCCAGTCACTACACTTACAGGTACATATTCCGGTGCAACCGTGACTATTACTTTTACAGGCGCCTATCGCGGCTCCGAGCATGTAACGGTGCCGCGCGCTTCGTTCGATTCTGCTTACCGGTTCGATCTTACAGCAAACGTTCAAGTTAGTCTTGGTCCCTTGCCACTGGGGAGTTTTAGCACGACACAAATGATATGGCTTTCCAAAGGTATCGGTATTATAAAAATGAATATGGCTCATGCCGGGACCACCATTGGTGGCCAGCCCGTCAATGTGGATGGTAGCGAGCGAGAGTTAATCGCCTATGGCATTGCTGCACCCGCAAGAGTTTATCATCCAACAGATAGCATTGCAGTGCGCGCTTATCCGAATCCCGCCACCGATGAGATCACCCTTTCTGTACCCAAGGAGGTCAGGCGGGTCATGCTCTTTGCAACGAATGGCCACCTCGTCCGTTCGTTCGATGTCACAGGACATGGTCTCGAAGTTCTGTTGTGGGTTAAGGACCTTGCCAGTGCTGCTTATCACGCTCGAATCGAGTTTGCTGATAGTTCGAGTGGTGAGGTTAATATGATCGTGGAGCACTAAGTCCGGCATTGCTTTCTTTGATTGCGGGACGAACCCGGCCTTATTGCTGTTTCCATGCCGGAGAAATCGAATGCCGGATACCCCTGAATTTACCTCGAACAATCACGAATTAGAATCTACCGGAGGTCCTACGACCGTCCGGGTACTATTTATTGGCGATGTGGTTGGAACGGGCGCGCTCTCGATGGTTTCGAGAATGCTGCCGGGCTTAGCCTCGAAATACCGCTCGGACTTTATCATTGTTAATGGTGAGAATATCGCCGATGGTAAATCGCTTCAGAAGAAGCACGCCGAAGAGTTATTCAATGCTGGTGCAAAAGTCATCACTACTGGCAACCACGTTTGGGATCGCTGGGATGTGCGAGCGCTGCTAGCCGAGGATCGACGAATTATTCGGCCCGCCAATTATCCGCGAGAGAACGCGGGATCTGGATATGCGATCGGTGAGACGAAGGATGGCATTAAGATCGGCGTCGTAAACTTGCAAGGCCGAACCTACATGCAAACGATCGACTGTCCCTTCCGTGTCTCCCATTGGGCACTTGATAAGGTTGGCGAGCATACGAATATTATTATCGTCGATATGCACGCAGAAGCGACGGCGGAGAAACAAACGCTTGCGCGGTATCTTGATGGAAAAGTGAGCGCGGTACTTGGTACCCATACCCACGTGCAAACCGCCGACGCCCAAATACTTCCGAATGGCACGGCCTATATTTCCGATGTTGGAATGAGCGGGCCATACGAGAGTGTGATCGGAATGAAGGTCGATGTTGCTATCAAGCGCTTCGTCAATCAGACGCCATATAAATACGAAATTGCTAAAGATGGCATTCGTATTTCCGGTGTAAGTATCGCTATCGACGTTGCTACAGGCGCTGCCGTCGAAATCGAACCCTTTATGTTTCCGAATTTCGATCGCACGCGAGCGGTCGCAGACCAAAATTTTGACGAGGCCGAAACATTGGAACCGGCCTCAGCACCAGAAACAGGAGAGACCGGTGATGCCTGAGGCGCTCATCATTGACGGCAAGAGGATCGCCTCCGAGATTCGCGATGAAGTTCGCATAGACGCGGCGGAGTTCCTTCAACGATACGGTGTTCGGCCCCGGATAATGTTCGTCTTGGTCGGGAATAATCCAGCAAGCGAAGTGTATGTTCGCAATAAGGGTATTGCGTCGGAGGAAGCCGGCTTTTCTCATGAGACTAAAGTATTGCCCGCGAATATAGAGGAAAGCGAACTTATAGATCTTATCCGCTCGATCAACGAAGACCCCCTGACGCATGGATTACTCGTCCAATTTCCGCTCCCCAAGCATATCCGAGAGGAACGAGTGATCGAACTTATTTCACCGGATAAAGATGTGGATGGGTTCAATCCACTAAATGCGGGCAGGTTATCGATCGGACTCGGCAATTATTTTGCGCCCTGCACACCGGCTGGTGTTATTGAAATGCTTGCGAGATCGGGCATTGCTGTATCGGGGAAGCATGCGGTTATTGTCGGTCGATCGAATTTAGTTGGCAAACCATTGGCGTTGCTCTTCGCTCAAAAGAATTCAAAAGCCAACGCGGTGGCAACGATCGCCCATACCGGTGCGGGTGAGAAACTGGGAGAGATCACTCGTTCAGCCGATATTTTAGTTGCGGCCATGGGGGTACCGCTTGCCATTACAGCTGATATGGTGAAGCCGGGTGCGGTGGTAGTTGATGTTGGCATTAATCGCGTCGCCGATGCTACAAAGAAATCCGGTTCGCGCTTGGTAGGGGATGTCGATTTCGATCGTGTCAAACTTAAAGCGAGCGCTATCACGCCAGTGCCCGGCGGTGTTGGACCGATGACGATCGCCATGCTATTAAAAAATACTCTTACCGCTGCTATTCGACAAGTAACTCGCGTCGCTGAGCCGGCGTAAACACATCGTTATGAAGCTCGACCGCATTGGCATTATCGGTCACATCGATCCCGCCCAGGTGCAGGCAACCCTTGCTCATGTTGTTGCTAAGCTCTGCGAGCAATTTCCCCGATCGAAAATATTGCTTTCCGAGGCCCTGGTGCCAATGATACCCACACGTGGTTGTGAGGTGATTTCATCGCTCGAACGCATTGCGAAGGAGAGCGATGTTATTGTTTCGGTTGGAGGAGATGGTACGATGCTGCTCGCAGCGAGAGCGATCGCCCGAGCGGATCACCATGCGGTGCTTCTTGGCGTTAATGCCGGTAAACTTGGATTTTTATCCGAGCACCCGCCCGTCGAAGTTGATGCTCTCGTAGAAGAGTTGGCCGCCAATGCACTTATTGTGGAAGAGCGGATAATGCTTAATGCCACTGTGCAAAGCGAGAGTGGGAAACCGGTCGAGATACGAGCCGATAATTTGGATGCTTCCCGGATCGGTGCCACTACGCCCGAAGCCAGACTCGATGCCCTGAACGAGGTTGTGATCGATAATTATGGCTCAACGCGAATGCTCACGCTTGAAGTATTCGTCAATGGTGCTCAACTTGGCGTTATTCGGGCCGACGGTATTATCGTCTCTACGCCCACGGGCTCGACGGGCTACTCTGTAAGCGCAGGCGGCCCAATTGTCGAGCCGACGAGCCCAGTGCTACAGATCACTCCGATTGCTCCACATTCACTCAATGTGCGGCCCATTATTGTAAATAGCACCGCTACCGTGCGGGTGCGTGCTCGCGCAGAGGAAACGCCCACAGTGCTTGTCGTCGCGGACGGCCAGGAGCAGGTTATCGCTGGAACGCCGGCCGAAATATCGGTACGAACGTCAGATAAAAAATTGCGGCTCTTGCGCAGGCGGGAGCGCTCGTATTTTGACCTACTGCGTTCGAAGCTCTATTGGAGCGCTGATTCGAGAGACGCTGGCCGTCGGTAACATTACTGTATTGCTTTTTCCAACTCTTCGTTGAGGGACGCCCATTTAAAGATAGCTTCATCCAGGCTCGATTTAATTACCACTAATCGATCCGCGTCCTTTTTCACGCGCTCGGGATCCGAATAGTAGTCGGGCTCGTACATTGAATCTTCAATAGTGGTCTTTTCTTTTTCGAGCGCTTCTATTTTTTTCTCCCATTCCGCGATCTTTGTACGAAACGGCTTTTCTTTCTTATAACGTGCATTCCGTTCTTCAGCTTCTGCGCGTTTTCTCGTGCGGTCATCAACCGGTGGGGCGACTACCTCGGCAGGAACAGGTTGAGTGATCGGCGAGCGCCCCTTTTTCTGGCGAATACTCGCAAGCTCTCGTTCTCGTAACTCGACAAGATACTCTTCCAGCGGCCTCATGTACTCTTTTACCTGGCCATCCTGGAATGTAATAAGCCGATCGGTAAGATCTTCGAGGAAATCGCGATCGTGCGAGATCACGATGATCGTACCATCGAATTGAAGCAGAGCCTCCTTGACCACTTCCTTTGATTGCATATCGAGGTGGTTCGTGGGTTCGTCGAGTAACAGTGTGTTGACCGGTTCGAGGAGCATCTTTGCGAGTGCAAGCCGCGATTTTTCTCCGCCGGAAAGGACTCGTACCGGTTTAAATACGTCATCCCCCTGAAAGAGGAACGCCCCGAGCAAGGTGCGTAATTGTGCCTGACTTTTTGGCGATCCGGTGCTTTTACCGCTCTCCTGCTCGTGAAAGAGTTGAGCGCGTGAAACAGACTCGAGCGTTTCGAGAACGGTGTACTTGGGGTTCAGCGCTTCGGCCTGATGCTGTGCGTAGTAACCGATCGTTACATTGTGACCGATGGTAAACGTACCGCCGGTAAGTTGCTCTTGCCCTGCAATGATCTTGCCCATCGTGGTTTTGCCTTCACCGTTCTTGCCAAGGAAGGCCACACGGTCACCGCGCTCGATGCGGAGATCGACGTTTGCGAACACGTTGTGTTTGCCATCATACGATTTCGCTCCACGTTCTACTTCAAAGACCATTCGTCCCGATGGTTGTGCCTGCGGGAAGCTAAAGTGAACGGCTTTACCATGGCTTGCAAGATCGATACGCTCCATGCGTTCGAGCATTTTTAAGCGCGACTGAGCCTGCCGCGCTTTCGTGGCTTTATACCGGAATCGTTCGACAAATCGCTCGAGCTCTTTTCGCCGGGCTTCCAGGTTTGCGGCCTGCGATGCCAGTTGTGCTTCGCGCTCCGCTTTGGTCCGCTCGTAGTATTCGTAATTACCGGAATAGACCTCCACTCTTGCGTTCTCGATCTCGGCCGTACGGTTTGTGACGAGATTGAGAAAGGACCGATCGTGTGAGACCATGACAAGCGTACCCTCGTAGGATTTCAAAAATCCTTCGAGCCATATCAGGCTTTCCAGGTCGAGGTGGTTCGTCGGTTCGTCGAGCAGCAATGCATCGTGCCGAGCAATGAGAAGTTTCGCGAGCAAAAGGCGCATTTGCCAGCCGCCAGAAAAAAAAGCGACGGGCTTGATGTGGTCAGTCTCTTTGAATCCGAGGCCGGCGAGTATCCGTTTGGCATCGCTCTCGAGTTCAAATCCACGAAGATCTTCGAAGCGGTGATGAAGTTCGCCAAAGTGCTCGACGAGTTTGAAATATTCCGAGCTCGAATGATCCTGGGACGGATCTTCCATTGCAGTCTGCGCCCTTTTCATCGCTTCCTCGATCTCGAGAAGATCGGTTCTCGCGCGCATGGCTTCTTCCAGCAACGGACGGGCCTGAGCATCGCGATCGAGTGTGGGTTCTTGCGGTAGATACCCGATCCGATAACCGGTTGGAACATTGACGACGCCCGACTCCGGCTCGTACACACCGGCAATAATTCTTAGCAACGTGGTTTTGCCCGCACCATTGGGACCTACAAGCCCAACACGGTCACCGGGGCGGACGGTAAACGTGACATCTCGGAAGAGATAATCTCCTCCGAATTGCATACTAAGATGTTCTAACGCGATCAACGGATGATGATAAATTATGAATGATGGATACGGAATGAACGAAGAGCGCTAAACAACTTTCACCCTTCATAATTCATCATACACAATGCCTTATGGTTGATAACCACGCCGGGCACGATGACGGCGACGAACAAAGGGCATGTGATGCTCCACATGCTTACCTTCGGTGTCATAGGGAATAACCGAGATGGAGCCGTCCATTTCGAGGATCGCTGTACGGACCTTTGTAATATCCTCAAAGCCATGCTCGCGGATTTGTTCTTCCAGTTCTTCGGGACGAATGGCTTCGTGCTCCATGTTCGATTCGACATACCGGCCATTACGAACTAAGAGTCGTGGTTCTCCGGCAATAAAACGTGCTGCGCGCTCGCTTCGAAACAGGACCTTGGTGAGGATAACATTTAACAGGATCAGCGTCGCTGCTGCAATAATGCCTCCAATAAGCGAAGTATCGTTGCCGACCATTGCATTCTGTACTGCATTTGACACCAGAAGAATTAGAGCAAAGTCGACAAGCGAAAGTTGAGAAATATGCCGCTTGCCGGCAAGTCGAAATCCGATCAGGATCACGATGTAGACGACAGCACTTCGAACAACGATAGCGACAGTAGAATCAAACCACATATAGTGCAATGATTAGTGGACCAGTGTTATCCATTTCGAGAAAGTACTATTACCACCTCGTACAATGCAGATGTAATTACCGGATGCTAAACCGACCGGTTCAATAGAAACGGTGTGTGTGCCTGCTTCCAGATAATTTAGCGGTTGCGACCACACGATCTCACCCATTGTGTTTCGAAGCTCCAGAGCGACCACGCCTGGTTCGGGCAATGTGAAGGAGATGTTTGTTTGCGTTGCAAAAGGATTGGGAGCATTGCTTAATGCGGGACGAGTTGCTTGCTCATTATTTCTTAATACGGATGCATCTCGTAAACCCAGAAAAACTCCTTGCCCGCGCGAAGCGGCATAGAAAATTCCATTACGGCGGTCTTCGCAAACTCGAGTTGCCGAGCTAAGCCGAGATGCGGTGGGATCCTGGAAGCCGTTACTGATGGATGACCATGTGTCGCCGTTATCGTTCGACCGGTAGATACCGGAGTCGGTCGACGCATAGAGATAACCGTGCGAATCGAGATACACGCTAAAGAGCGTTCGCGAAGTGTTCGCATCCGGCACTGATAATGATTGCCAATGCTGGCCGCTATCCTGCGATCGCGATAAAAGTCGTGTGAGCTCGAAGAATATTCCGCTTGACGTTTCAGCGGTTATACCGGCCGAGCTGCCGATCTTCGACCAGGAAAAACCATCGTTGCTCGAACGATAGAGTTGTTCGCTGCCATCTTCGGCGTAGACGCTTCCATCTCCACCAACAATAACTGCCTCGGCCTTCGTTTTAGGAAGGCCGAACGTATCGGGCTGCCAGCTTTGGCCGTGATCGGTTGATTGGAATAATCCGTATTGCGTCGCGGCGAAGACCGTGCCCGCCGTTGAAGTTTCTATCTGGTAGCATTGATTGTCAACTTTTGGAACGGGGGAGCTTAACGTGTGTGACCAGGTAATGCCGGAATCGTGTGATACCCAAACGCCATCGAGAATGCCAAGATAAAGACCGTTACTCGAATCGACCGATAACGCTGGTACAGAAAGTACTTCACCCGTTTCGATATTAAGGCGAGTCCAGGTTTGTCCGCGATCGGGCGTGCGCCATACAAGATCTTCCACAACAGCATAGAGCATCCCACGTTTGTCGACCGCAAGATTATAAACAAGCGTGGCGGCAAGCTCATTATTTACCGCTTCGAAGTGTTGCCCTTCATCAGTCGATCGAACGACTCCTTCGAAGTCGGTACCGACGATCATCGTACCATTGTTACCGATCGCAGTAGCGTAAATGCTTCCGCCGATCGTATCGACGCTTCGAAGCTGCCACGAAAGTCCGGTATCGAGCGAGCGATAAAGATCGCCGTAATTATTACGTAAGAACAGATGATGATCTTGCGGACTTTCTACGACATTATAAATGCCAAACTTGCCGGTATCCTGATACACAAGCTGCCAAGTAACACCCTTGTTAGTTGTCCGAAAGAGTTTTCCATCGGCATCACCGACAAAAATAGTGTTAGTGTCGAGCGCCAGAAATGCTGTTGGTTGAGCGGAGGAGGGTACCGGAGCCAGGATCGACCAATGACCGCCATCGTCTGGGGAGTTATAGACATGATAGACGCTGTGGCGTGAACTATCGAGATGACTTCCTAATGCAATGAGCCCTCCGTTCGATGCGATAACGAGTGTGATCTGCTTATCTTTCGGATCGATGCCGGTATCGGGATGGTCCCACGTATTGCCATTATCGGTCGAGCGAAGAATGCCATAGGTTGCAGTCCCGAGAAAGACGGAACCGCTCGGCGCGCAGGAGAGCGAATAGATCGCACCAAAATTTATTGTGGTATCAAGAAATGTCCAGTGCGGCTGATCGTCTCGAAACCACCTCGATACTCCGTTATCGTATGTGACGGCAAAAATATAGCCTCGAGGATTCGCTTCCAATTCATGCATGTGGAACGTATGCAATCCTGCATTGCGCGCAAACCATTTATTACCTTCGTTCGAGCTCTCGAAAACGCCACCTGCTTCTGTGCCGATAAAAAGGCGGCTGTTCGAATCGATGCAGACCGTCGAGATCGCTCCTCCAGGAGGGCCGTTCGTAGGGATCCAATGGACCTGAGCATCTGCTACACAGGGAAGAATAAGCAGAAGACCTAACAGGAACGTTGAAAAATTATCAGGTGACTTCACAAAGAAAAGAAATTTGAAGAATCTTAGGAAATCGTTAAATCTTTCTCAGAGAGGGTTGGTTCAATTCCGGGTCTTTTCAATTTGGTTGTCGTTCCGCATCCATAAAGACCCGGTAATACTATCCTTTGTTCATTATGCGCTTCTCTAAACTGCTGCTCGCGGTCTCACTCTTTCTATTTTCTTTTCAGTCCGTCCACGCTCAAAGCCAAAAAGGAATTCCCTCCGATGGCCGCGATTTTTACATCGCAGAGCTCGTACCAAGTATCAAATGTAATGCGGTCAAACCCTTTCAGGGGTTCTTCGCACTCGTCAGTTCGTACTACGATTGTAATGTAACGGTTAGCTACTTCGATCCAAATTCCAGTCCTGCTGGTCAAGAAATTCCGACGGCGCCGCAGCACATCGTCGCAAAACACGGATTACAAATTTCGCTGGACCAGGGGTATATGAATCCTCGCGATAACAATGGGGATCCGCTCGCACCCAATGGTGAACAACCGATCTATGCGTGCGCTCACGTTCATGCAGATCGCCCGATCAGTTTAACCTATTATTCCACGGGTCCGAATTCCGGCGGGCAGTATTTAGCGTTGCAGACCGGCGCTCTCGGTAAGACCTATGTTATTTGTGCTTCTCCCGCAAACCCTAGTCTTGGTCATGCTAACAGCCATCACTTTGCATGTACGCCGGATTCATCCAGCTCGATCTTTTGCATTATAGCGGTTACCGACAACACGACGGTCAAGATCACGCCAAATGGCCTTACTCGCGGCGGGCACATCGGTGTGAATTTCGGCTCTGGCGCAAATGGGCACCCAAATCCGTGGACTGTTAAGCTGAATCGCGGTCAGGTATATTGGGTGAAATCGACGATCGACGATCCGGATAATGATCTTTCCGGATCGATCGTGGAAGCGGACCAGCCGGTGGGCGTGCTTGCCGGTAACGAAGGACAATTCAACGGCGAAACATCATTCGCCGCCTTTGGTGGCGATCAGCGCGATCTTGCCGTCGAACAAATGATGCCGGTCGACTACTGGACGAGTGACGGCTATGTTTCAATGCCGTTCATGGATTGCCCCGGTGGCCCACCCGATGACGGTTCTGCCGGCGATCAGTACAAAGTGTTTACTTACGATACGACGATGACCACGCTCAGTGCGTTTATCGATCCTATCGGCGCTCGTAATCCTACGCTTTCACGCTATCAATTCCCGATCTTCGATAATTGCGATGCCGGCGTAAACTTCGGTTCAGTGAACGGACAGAAGATATTTGTGGAGCAATACGACTATCGCGCACAGTATAGCACGACCGAGCCGTTTACGGCGCCCAGCCAGCAGAATGTTATTCCGCTCGACCGTTGCCGTACACAGTACATGTGGTATGTGCCGGACGATAAGGCGCAGGTTCATAAGCGGCGCTACGTCAATGTGATCGCACAGCGAACGATGCTGAGCAAGATCAGAATGTCGCATAATGGCGGTGCGCTCGTTTCCATTAATTCATATCCCTCAGCAGGCGGTGGTAATACACCGGCAACGTGCAGCATCCCCGGTCATCCGGAGCTAATCGGTAAGCGTTTCGAGATCAGCCCCGGTGCATGGTATGCCACGTGCGACTCGGCGTTCGCACTCTATCAGTATGGCGATCTCGGACTCGATCCCGATTTCGATCTCGGTGATAACGACGACGACGATTACTATTTCTCGTATGCTTCCGAGTGCGGTATCTCGATGGGTATCGACGGGGCATTTTCGCCGAAGATGTCGGCTGATACGACCTGTAACGGATGGTTCGTTCACGTTGTCGATACCAATGTGCTCGACAAAGGACTTTCCCAGATCGAGCTCTTGAAAGATCCGGAAGGCGTATTAAAACGCAAGCCCGGTACCGATTCCGGTTACGTTAGTACCAACGTGGACTTCCTTCCCAAGAATTTTACGCTCGTGCCGGGTGTGGATACCGCGACAGTCCAGATCGTCGTGGATGACCCTCTGAAGGACGCAGATGCGTATGTGTGGGCCGTCAATGTGGCCGGTAATGATACGCTCATTTATTTGCATTATCAGGCGCCCAAATTAAAGTTTTATTCGACACAACCAAACTATCCTGATTCAGCCGTTTTCTATAATTCTTCGCTGGGGTTCGATACCTGCACGCAGTTCGTGATCAAGAATTCCGGAAAGACCGGAGAGAAGACCTTTACAGTCACCGGTTATACGTTCGCCAATGGTAGCCAGGGATTTCGAGTTACCGATACCAGTCACTCACTTCCATATATCTTAAAACCGGGCGACTCGGTTGTGTTTAGTGTGTGCTTTAATGCGAGCCAGGCTGTACATCTATTCCTGGATACATTTATTGTTAATACAAATTGCCCGAAAGCGATCGCAGCACTCTTTGGCACAACGGGGGTCGGTGAAATTGAAACTGAAGATTTCGATTTCGGCCCGGTCATACTCGGCCAGAAAAAGTGCCATGGTATTAAGGTATGGAATACCGGTAAAGCGGCATTTAAGCTAACGAAGCAATGGCTGCTCGATAATAATATTAACTTCGATTTTATCGATACATCGTTACTGCCTATAACGATCGATACCGGAATTCTGAATGCAAGAACATTTACGTTCTGCTATACCCCGACGCAAGATACGGCAAAGGATACTACTATCCAGCACTGGGCGTCTGATCTTCCAGAGCCATTTACGCACCTGAAGAAGGACTTCAGTAACCTCTATGGATATGGAATCAAGCCAGATCTTTCCTGGAATAAGATTGAAGTGGATTCCTCCACCATCTGTGATTCGTCAAGAACTTTCCGACTCTATCTAAGAAATCATGGAACGGCTTCAATCTTAATGGATAGCGTTGCCATAAAGGGCCCTGATGCTGCCGAATTCAAGATAGCCGCTACGCAGGGTGGTGTTACTACTGCTACATTTAATCCAGAAGATAGTATTTGGGTTGACGTTCTATTTACGCCGAATCTTTCTAAGCCCCTGGCGACCAGATGGAACGATCGATTCCCCGATACTTTAATTGCTTATGACGATCATAAGATCGATCCGATCGTAGTCTTTAATATCAATGTTAATCATCCTGAGGTGACGCTTTCGTCTGGCTCGGTCGATCTCGGTACAACTTCTCCGGGTACGCCGACTGGCACAAAAATCCTTACGGTGACGAATACCGGCAAAGGTACACCACTCATTATTGATTCTCTCTCGATTGATGCACCGTTCTCAATCGTTCAGCCGGGATCTCTCAAATTATGGGATACGATCCAACCAGGTAAGACAGATACAATCATACTTCAGGGGTTACCGCCGACAGCAAACAATTACACCGGTAATATTTATGTAGGTGGTATGACGAGTTGTGCTTCTGGTATGTCATCGGTTACCATGTCCGCTTCGAACATGAACATCCAGGCGGTCGGTCATGACTTTGGTTCGATGTACCTCTGCACGAACGGCACTTATGATGTATATGCTTACGCTGCCAATAGTAGCGTACCGGCTGGTGTCGTGTCGGTTAAGATCGTGGACAATCCAGCTTTCCCGGGCCAGAGTAAGGACTTTACGTTCTCGGATGGTACTCAAGTGCAAACGCCGACTGGTGTAACCTTGCAGGGTAATCAGCAAGCGAAGTTCTCGGTGGTGTATACGCCGAGTGCAAAGCGGTCGGAGTCCGCGTGGATCATCTATACATTCGATACGGTAAGCAACCCGAACGTTGGCCATTGGAGCGATACGTTGCCGCTTACCGGTACCGGTCTTCAGGAGTTCACCACTATCAGCGTAGCGAATCCGGCGGGTGGTCGATACATTGCGCAAACCGGCTCGACGTTCGATGTGCCGATCCAGTTAGTGCAGGCGAGTCCATTCGGCCCGAATGCGGACGTACACACGATCTCCTTCGACCTTACCTATCGGCAGGATCTCTTCCAGCCGGTTGCTGGCAATGTTGTGGCGCAGCCAGGGTATCAGGTGATCAGTGCGAATGTGACGAGTGATGTGGGCGGATGGGAGACGATGCACATTGTGCTGGCTGCATCCGGTAATCCGGATTTCACCGGTGCCGCCGATGTGGCGCATGTGAAGATGCAGCTCATGGTCACGCGCGACACGACGAGCACCTTTACGGTATCGAACGTGACCTTCCAGAATACGGCGGGCAATACGCTCTGCTATGTATTGCACGATACGATTCCGGCACTGTTCACGCCACAGGATCTCTGCGGCAACAGCATTCTGCGCGGATATGTAGCGACGGGCGCACCGGCGTTCGGTATTCGCAGCGTCCATCCGAATCCGGCAACGAGTTCGGTGCACGTTACGATGGACATTCGCGAGAACAACTTGCCGATGACGATCGAACTATATAACGCCGTTGGTCAGGTGTCCCGTAACTTCGTGACAAATATGCCGATGCCGTCCGGTCATCGTGGCGTCGATCTCGATGTCTCGGGTCTGCCCTCCGGCAGCTATTCGCTCCGTATCACGAGCCCCGAGCACATCGATACGAAGATGATCATCATTCAAAAGTAATTCGAACTTCTTTTCTCCATTTCCAAAGGCCCCGGCGTATGCCGGGGTTTTTACTTTTAGTCGACGTTGCTCAGGAGTGGTGAAACATTTAGGCGGGACTAATCGAAGAATACCCGTTGTTTTATAGTAGCTCTTTATTCTCATCACTACTATGGCCTCACCAAACCAAGCAACGGCCGCACGGCTCAAGGAAATCGAAAAAGAACTGGCCGAACTTCAGGAAAAGCGGACTCAACTCCGTTCCCATTGGGAGCACGAGAAGCAGCTCATTAAAGATATTCGCGCCGAACGCGAGCAGATCGAGCAGCTTCGCATCGAAGCAGAACAGCTCGAGCGTCAGGGCGATCTGGGGCGTGTGGCGGAGATCCGCTATGGGCGGATCCCACAAGTGGAGTCAGACCTTGCAGCAAAACAGGCGGAGCTTGAAAAATTGCAGAAGGACCACGCAATGCTAAAAGAGGTCGTCGGACCCGAGGATATTGCTGAGGTCGTGGCTAAATGGACCGGCATCCCCGTCTCGCGAATGCTCGAAAGCGAGCGCGAGAAATTGCTAAAGATGGAAGATCGGCTGCACGACCGTGTGGTCGGGCAGGACGAGGCGGTCACGGCGCTCTCGAATGCCATTCGACGATCTCGCGCCGGTATGCAGGACCGCAACAGGCCTATCGGCAGCTTTATCTTTCTCGGCTCGACGGGCGTCGGCAAGACCGAGTTAGCTCGATCGCTCGCAGAATTCTTATTCGATGATGAGCACGCGATGGTGCGAATCGACATGTCGGAGTACATGGAGAAATTCTCGGTCTCACGGCTCGTCGGTGCGCCTCCGGGATATGTCGGTTACGAGGAAGGCGGACAACTAACGGAGGCGGTTCGGCGCCGTCCGTATAGTGTGGTGCTATTGGATGAGATCGAGAAAGCTCACCCCGATGTGTTCAATATTCTCCTTCAGGTACTGGATGACGGCCGCCTCACCGATTCGCAAGGCCGCACGGTCGATTTCAAAAACACGGTCATCATTATGACGTCGAACATTGGCTCTCAGCTTATTATGGAAGAGATGCTAAAGATGACCGAGGAGAATAAGGACGCTATTCTCTCGAATTTGCGCTCACGGCTTATGACGGAGCTGCGAAAGCAAATACGTCCGGAATTCCTGAACCGTGTGGATGAGATCGTGATGTTCCAGCCGCTTCTTCAGTCGGATATCCGAAAGATCGTCGACATTCAACTTCGGCGGGTTATTGATATGTCCGAAAAGAACGGCATTCATCTTGCGGTCAAGGACGATGCACGCGACTGGCTTGCCAAGAGCGGTTACGATCCGATCTATGGTGCTCGGCCGCTCAAGCGTGTCATTCAACGAAATATTGTGGACCCTCTTTCACTAAAGCTCTTGTCGGGAGAGATATTGCCCGGTGATACGATCACTATCGATCATAACGATCGAGGGCAATACACCTTTGAACGGACGCAGTCCGAAGCCCAGATATGACGCACGAACGCTTCGAGTTATTGTCGCATGAAGGCGAGCTATTGCGCGCCGATCTGCGCTACGAAAAAGATGGTCGTAAGAAGCCGGTCATTATCTTTCTGCATGGCTTTAAGGGCTTTAAGGACTGGGGACCATTTCCGGCAATGCTCGAAGAGCTCGCAACTGATGGCTTTGTTACGCTCGCATTCAATTTCTCATATAATGGTATCGGCGAAGATCTCTTAAATTTCACAGAGCTCGATCGCTTTGCGCGCAATACGTTCACGCGTGAGCTCGAGGAAGTGGGGGATGTCATCCGAGCGATCGATATGCTCGATGAGAAATTACCGATCGCGGGTAACGAGATCGCCCGCGATAACATTGGGCTTATTGGGCACTCGCGTGGGGCAGCGATGGCGGTGCTGGCGGGAAGCACAAATAATTTAGTTCGGGCCGTTATCGCTCTTTCACCGGTACGGACGTTCGAGCGTTACTCGGAGCGGCAAAAGGAGGAATGGAGACGCAAAGGATATTTCGAGGTCCTGAACCAGCGGACAAAGCAGGTCATGCGCCTTAATATTCAGTTACTGGAAGACTTAGAACTCCACCGCGAACAGTTGGATATTGTTAAAGCGGCTCATCGCTACCCGTTTTTGGAAAAGCCGCTTCTCGTTATGGCCGGCGAACAGGACCTCACGACCAAGCCTGCTGAGGCGGAAGCCGTTGCCACGGCAGCAGCAGGGGATCTGACCGAACTGCGGCTTATCCCAAACACTGGCCACACGTTCGGAGCGGAGCATCCGTACAAAGGCATGACGCCTGCATTACGGCAAGTGATCGATCATTCGAAGGCCTTTTTTGAAAAGTATCTGATTCACCATCCCATTCCGAGCGTACCCTGATAAACTAAAAATCGTCAACCGGAACTGAGCTTGAAGAACCCTGCGTTTCACGCGCGCTTCCTGCAAGTTCTTACAAGAAATTGCGGATAAAGGCCACCCTAGCTCAGCTGGTAGAGCAGCTGATTCGTAATCAGCAGGTCACCGGTTCAAGTCCGGTGGGTGGCTCAGGTAGATGAATTCTATGGAAGAGCGGCTTTTGGGCCGCTCTTTTGTTTTATGGTAATTATCCGCATCCCTTTTTAAGGTAACTGTCCCCGTCCCTTTTCGTAAGCGCCCTTACTTCCGGCCCTTGCTTTGTGACCGGTCTGTCATTGGAGTATACTTTGTCGAACGATCCTAAAATTATCGAGCAGCTTACCGAGGATTTTGGCGCAAATGCCAGCTATGTTGAAATATTGCTGGATCGATACCTTTCCAGTCCAGAACTCGTGGATGAAAGCTGGGCCAGTTACTTTGCCGAGCTGGTAGGAAAACCATCAACGAATGGGCATGCAAAGGCAGAAGGAAAGCCCGCGGCGAAGGTAGAGCCAAGCCAGGTTGCTTCTGCTGCCATAAGTCCTAAAAGCCCTACGAGGCAGGTTACGCCACTGCCCGAAGGCGCCGAAGTTTTGCGGGGTGGGGCGAAGAAGATCGTCGAAAATATGGAGCGGAGCCTCACCGTTCCTACGGCTACTTCCGTCCGGTTAGTGCCCGTTAAGCTTCTTGATGAGAATCGCCGTATCATCAATAATTATTTAGGATTACGGGAAAGAGGTAAAGCTTCCTATACACATATTATTGCCTGGGCGATCATTCAGGCAATGCGCGATTTTCCACAGATGAATGATGGCTATGTGGATAGTGCCGAGGGGCCATCGCGCATTAAGCGACCGGACGTAAACTTCGGAGTCGCCGTAGATATTCAGCGGGCTGATGGCAGCCGGACTTTGCTTGTTCCGAATATCAAGGCGGCTAACCGGCTCAGCTTTGCACAGTTTCTTTCAGCGTACGACGATGTCGTAAAGCGAGCTCGGACCGGAAAACTTGAAGTCTCCGACTTCGAGGGGACGACGATTTCACTCACCAACCCAGGGACGATCGGCACTGTCGGTTCGGTGCCACGGCTCATGGCTGGGCAATCGATGATCATTGCCTCCGGCGCCATCGAGTATCCTGCCGAATACCAGGCGATGACGTCTGAGGCGCTTTCGCAGCTTGGTATAAGCAAGGTCGTTCAGATCTCCAATACCTACGATCACCGTATCATCCAGGGAGCGGAATCGGGAGCCATGCTCGCTCGCGTCCATGAGTTGTTGCTCGGCAAGGATGATTTTTACGAGCGGATTTTTTCCGATCTGGAAATTCCGGTCCGGCCATTTCATTGGTCGGTCGATACGAATCCGGCATTGCTTCCCTCCCAGGCGCGCGAACGTTTGCAGATGCGAAAGCAGGGAGGTGTGCTCGAACTGATAAACGCGTATCGGGTGCGCGGGCATCTTATCGCCGATCTCGATCCACTCCATGCGGTTAAAGTGTCGTACAATGCTGAGCTCGATATCGAAACGTATGGGCTGACGATCTGGGACCTCGATCGCGAGTTCGACGCTGGTACGCTGAAGACCGGCCCGGCGACGCTTCGGGAGATCATCGAGATGCTCCGTCGTGCATACTGCGGTACGGTCGGGATTGAATATCGCCATATTCAAAACCGCGAAGAGAAGTTATGGCTGCAAAAACGACTCGAAGGAAAGCAAGAGGCCGTACCGGCGGATGTTCGAAAGAATATCTTATGGAAGCTGATCTCAGCCGAGCAGTTCGAGCGATTTCTCCATACTAATTATCTTGGCCAGAAAAGATTTTCGATCGAAGGGAGCGAGACGCTGGTACCGCTGCTCGATCAACTGATCGAACGATCTGCTGAGTATAAGACCGAAGAAATTATCTTCGGCATGGCGCACCGTGGCCGCTTAAACGTAATTGCCAATGTGCTGGGCCATTATTGCGAGCGCATTTTTACCTCGTTCGAAGGATCTCTGCACCCGAATTTCCCGGCTGACGAGGGAGACGTTAAATATCATCAGGGTGCCGATGGCGTGCGCGAAACGCACGGTCGTACAGTGCATCTGACACTCGCTAATAACCCCAGCCACCTGGAATCGGTCGATCCAGTGGTCGAGGGAATGGTGCGCGCCAAGCAGGATAAACTGGAGAATCAGCCGATCGAAGATCGATGGGAGCGCATGTTGCCGGTGCTGATCCACGGCGATGCTGCCTTTGCCGGACAGGGCATTGTGATGGAGACGCTCAATCTCTCACAACTGCACGGCTACCGTGTGGGCGGGACAATTCATATCGTCGTCAATAATCAGATCGGCTTCACCACAAGCCCAGAATATGGTCGGTCGACCGTCTATTCAACAGACATTGCGCGGATGACGCAGTCTCCGATCTTCCATATCAATGGCGACGACCCGGATGCAGCGTATCGCACCATGTTGCTGGCGCTCGAATACCGGAAAACTTTCCACAAAGATATCGTGCTCGATCTCATCGGCTTCCGGCGGCTTGGGCATAATGAGACGGACGAGCCGAGTTACACCCAGCCTCTCATGTACTCGCGTGTTAAGGCCCATCCCGGCGTTCGCACGATCTATGCAAAGCAGCTCGTCAAAGATAAAGTTGTAACCGAGGAAGAGGTCAAGGCGCTGGTAGAGGAGCGTGTGCGGCGGTACTCCGAAAAGATGGCACGAGCGAAGGAAGTTGCGGCCGCCCAGAGGCAGCCGCAGCAAGCGCTTCCACCGCAACGCGAGTTGGACGGCTCGAACATTATAGAGACCGGTGTAGAACGTCCGATATTAGACGCGATCACAAGACAGATCTCGATCGTACCCCACACGTTCCATCTTAACCCGAAGATGGTGGGGCAGCTTGCTCGGCGTGCGAAAATGGGTGAAGGCTCTATCCATGCCGATTGGGCCTTCGGTGAAGCCTTGGCGTTCGGCTCGCTGGTGATGGAGGGCACGCATGTTCGCTTAAGTGGACAGGATTCTGGTCGAGGCACCTTCAGCCAGCGTCACGCTGCAATGTACGATATCGAGTCTGGTGCGCAGTGGGTACCGCTCGCTCACCTGGAGGGTGCCAAGGCGCAATTCGAGGTCTTCGATAGCTCGCTTTCCGAAGAAGGCGTAATGGGCTTCGAGTACGGATACTCGGTTATTGCGCAGAAGGATCTCGTGATCTGGGAAGCGCAGTTCGGAGACTTTGCGAATGGTGCTCAGGTCATTATCGATCAATTTATTTCTGCAGGAGAAGAGAAGTGGGGGCAAAAGTCTCGGCTCGTCCTGCTGCTGCCGCATGGATATGAAGGACAAGGTCCCGAGCATTCCAGCGGACGCGTAGAGAGATTCCTTCAACTGTGTGCAGAGAACAATTTACAGGTAGCGAACCCGACGACACCAGCACAATATTTCCATCTGCTTCGGCGCCAGGTAATACAGCACAACGCAAAGCCGCTTATTATCATGACGCCCAAAAGCCTGTTGCGCCTCCCCGCAGCAGGATCTTCGATCGAAGATTTTACTCATGGCGGTTTCTCACCTGTTATTGACGATAGCAGTATTACCGACAAAAGTACCGTTCAACGCGTTGTATTAGTAAGCGGCAAACTGTATTACGATCTTCTCGAAGCGAAAAGAGATAATTCTAAGGTAGCATTAGTTCGCCTCGAGCAATTCTATCCATTTCCTTCATCGGCGCTTAAGAATATTATTACTTCGTACCCCAATGCGAAAGAAATAGTATGGTCTCAGGAAGAACCCCAGAATATGGGTGGATGGGCATTCGTCCGTGAGCACTTAGAAATGTTAGACCCTGGTCTTCCTGCCCGCTATGTCGGGCGTGCACCAAGCGGTAGTACTGCAACCGGATTTTATGCGGTGCATGAACTCGAACAAAAGCAGATCATCGAGCAAGACCTCGGATAGCTCTCTTGAGCAGAATCTCGCATAGCTGCTTTGAGCGGGACCTCGCGTAGCTGCTGCAAAGCGATTAACCACAATTCATTTCGAAGCTTGCGAATTTTTGTGTGATAACCACGCGCTTCAGGCGTTATATCACTGAGGTCAATTAATCGCAAGGTTGCGGCGGGACGGCCAACCCACAAGCCCTTCGGTGATTTCGCCAATGACCGCGCCAAGAGAGTAATTCTCGGCCTGGTCCGTCAATAGGATGGGGATCGAACCTATCGATCCTCATCCAAAAATAAAACTAAGAATATCACTTTTTCCAGTACGAGGTCTATATGAAGAGATCGATCGGAGTGCCTGCACTCGCTCTTTTCGCAATTATAACTGCACTTACTATGGCGCTATCCAGTTGCTCGAACCCCAGTTCGGCTCCGGCAACTCCACAAGCCAGTTATTCCGCAAGTGCGTTTTTCAATACCGAATCGCTTGGTGACACAACGACGACGCCCTTTCCTTTCTGTTTTCCTGCCGCCTACTTACAGCAGAAGTTAGGACTTACCGATTCGCAAGTAACAGCATTGCAGAATTTGCAGGATAGTTTGCGGCTTGCGTTCCAGACACGACTCACGGCACTCAAAGCTTCTGGTTCGTGGAACATTGATTCTGTGCGCGCACTGCGTCTCGATTTCCAGACTGCGCTTTATAAAGGAGTTGCTGGTATTCTGACGCCATCACAGTTCGCACAGTTACAATCGCTTGAGCCGCCACAGGGACCACGGGAGTGGTTTGGTCGGGGTGGTCGCCATCACGGCCCGGATAACGACGCGGATATGTCAGTAGCAAATTTGGCAATACGTGATAGCATGTGGCTTGCGCGGACCGAACAAGTGCTTGCACAAGCAGGTGACACGTTAACGGCGAACCAGATCATACTTATTCAGAATCTTCAGGAAGGCCTTCGTGCCGACACGACACTCACACGGGATGCGCGCCGCGCGGAGTTCGATGCACAATTGCAGACGATCCTGACGGCGAATCAGCTTGCGGTATTGCGGTCGCATCCGGAAGGGGATATGCGCCACCGCCGTCACCACTAATCGATTTCCTCCTATAGTTAAGCTGGGGAGGGTATGCCTTCGGGTATGCTCTCCCTTGCTTTTTTTGCCTTTCAGGTATCGCGACGCAACTTGAAGTAAATTTGCAGGTTGTTATCTCAATCTGTATCCCCATGAACGTTATTCGTCGTCTGTTACTTGCCATCGCGGTTGTCGTTTTTCCAATGCGCTTGCTTGCGCAGGGCCTTGGCTGGGACTACCAGGAGCAAGCCCGCACACACAATACGGATGTCGAGCACATCGAAATGCACATCTCGTTTGACGAGCCGGCGAAGAAAGTATTCGGCACGGTTTATCATACCCTCCAAATTCTTCCGCAGGTAAAGCCGGTTGATACCATCGTGTTCGATGCGGTGAACCTCAATATTCAAAAAGTTTGGATCGAAGATAAAGGTGGAAAGAAGACATCGCTGACGTTCGACACGCAGGATTCTGCAAAGCTTCGCATCCATCTGGATCATCCACGCCCGTTCATGACGCCGTTCAAGATCGGTGTCGAGTACTGGGTGCAGCCGAAAAAAGGATTGTGGTTCATTGCCCCTGATACGTTCTATACTACCAAGCCAGAACAAATATGGACGCAGGGAGAAGGGGAAGAGAACCGCAATTGGCTTCCGACCTACGATTACCCGAACGACAAAGCGACGACCGATATGTTCGTCACCGTTCGCGCCGATCAGATGGCACTCTCGAATGGTAAACTTGTAGGTAAAGTCAAAAATAAAGATGGCACCGTGACCTGGCATTGGAACGAGTCGCATCCCTTCTCGACGTACCTCATCATGCTCGGCATCGGACATTATGAAACACCCACCGATAAGTGGCGCGGGAAGAACGTTGAGTATTGGGTTTATCCAGGTTGGAGTGGTGAGGCTCATCGCATTTTTGGTTTAACGCCGGACATGATCGAGTTTTACTCGAATCATACTGGCTTTGCCTATCCGTGGGAGAAGTATTCGCAGATCGCCATTGCCGACTTCATGTATGGCGGCATGGAGAACGTCACAGCTACGACGGAGAACGACTATGTGATGTATGACAAGCGCGCCGGTGTCGATTTTACGGCGGAGGGTCTTATCGCGCACGAACTCGCTCACCAGTGGTTCGGTGATCTTGTAACGTGTCGCTCGTGGCTACACACATGGCTTAACGAATCGTTTGCGACCTATTTCGAAGCGCTTTACCGTCAGCATCACGATGGGCAGGATGAGTTCGAAGAAGAAATGCAGGGCGCGCAAAATGCCGGTATTAATGCGGAGGAGACGCTCGGCAAAAAGCCGATCATTGCGCCGAATAACTACACTGCAAACCATTACCCGCGAGGTGCCGCTACACTGAACATGATGCGCCACGTGCTTGGCGATTCCGGCTGGCGTGCTTCCATCCACCATTACCTCGACGTTCATCAATTTCAGCCGGTTGTCAGCGAGGATTTCAAGATGGCGATCGAAGAAGCGACCGGACAAAACCTTGCATGGTTTTTCGACGAATGGCTCTACAAGAGCGGTCATCCGGTCTATGATGTAAATTACACCTATGATGATGCGGCGAAACAGGTGCAGATGACCGTCGTGCAAACGCAAAAGCGTGATACGCTGACCGGTACGTTTAAGATGCCGATAGACATCGAGCTTACCTGGCCGGATGGCTCGAAGCACGTGGAGCGCGTTCGCAATGATGATTCGGTAGAGAAGTATACGTTCGCCGCTCCTGGTAAGCCGCTAATGGTGATCTTCGATAAGGGCAATACCATTATCAAAGAGCTGCACTTCCATAAAGGTGTTGATGAATGGCTGTATCAGCTTGAGCATGGGACAGCGATCGAGCGCTCGCAGGCGGCTATGAATCTCTCGCCGGATATCAGTGGCCGCTCCGATATGGCCTTCCGCGTTCTTAAGGCGCGGGCATTCAGCGATCCGTTCTGGGCGGTTCGGCTCCACGTCCTGAATACACTTGCGTCGTTCGCAGATGCCAACAATTCCATCACCGATCTTCTCATTCGTCTTGTCGAGAACGACCCCCGACCGGACGTTCGCGCGCTGGCAGTGCAACTGCTTGGCAGGCGTACACAACTGCATTTAGATCAGACTACCGTCGAACCGGTGTTGCTTTCCGCGATCGATAAAGACTCCAGCTATAACGTCGTTGGCAGTGCGCTAAAGTCTCTAAATGTTTACGATCCCGATAAAGCCTATTCGCGTGCTTTAGGATTTTGGAATATCTCTTCTCCGCGAGATCGTATGCGCCAAAGTGTGGTCGATATTGTTGCTGCCACGAAAACACACCCAGCGCTGGACCAACTGATCGCTTATATCAATACACACAATATTCCGAAGTACACTCGTACGAATATTGTTGATGCGATCAGCGAGTTCACGTCCGTTGATTCGACCCTGGTCTATCGTACGCTATGGAATTTGGCAACGATGAACGGCGATGAGACGATTCGTCATACGGCGCTTAATCGTCTCGCCGATATAGGCGATGCCAATACTTTAAAGCAGATCGAGGCGGAGGCACGCAATCGCCCTGCAGAGAAGGCATACTTCGATCAACTCATCGAGAAAATGAAGCGGCGGCTTAAGTAGAAATGCCCACGGTCTTACGAATTAGAGGATATCGATTTTTCTTTTTCAGCCGGGAAGGAAACGAACCGCCGCACGTTCACATTGAACAGGCAGAACGCTATGCCAAATTCTGGCTTGACCCGGTACATTTAGCTGAGTCGTCCGGTTTTCGAAGCCATGAAATTCGGGAGTTAGCACATCTTGTTGAAAGTCATAAACGCGAAATCGAGGATAAATGGAATGAGTACTTTCGATATAAAGGTTGACGCCACGGCTGTCGATGTGCGTGTCACGGAGGACGAAGTACAAATGACGTTGGCGGATGGAAGACAAGTATCCGCCCCGCTAGAGTGGTTTCCTCGCTTACGAAATGCTTCTCCGGATCAACGTGCTAACTGGCGCTTAATTGGACGTGGAATTGGAGTCCACTGGCCTCAAATTGATGAGGATATTTCTGTGAAAAGCCTTTTGGCAGCGTGATTCAAACAGTCGTTCGTTGCCGGTATCGCTCCAACTTGAACATTTCACCTAAATAGAGCTTGCGGATCTCCTCGTCGTTCGCAAGCTCTTCGGCACTACCGGCGCGATAAATAGTACCGTCGATAAGAATATAGGCCCGGTCCGTGATGGAAAGCGTCTCGTGCACATTGTGATCGGTGATAAGTATGCCGATGCTACGATCTTTTAGACGCAATACGATCTGCATGATCTCTTCGACCGTGATCGGATCGATACCCGCGAACGGCTCATCGAGAAGAATATAGGTCGGATTAGTAGCGAGCGAACGAGCGATCTCGCAACGGCGGCGCTCGCCGCCCGACAACATATATCCGAACGACTTCCGAATGTGAGCGATGTTTAGCTCTTCGAGCAGTTGCTCCGAGCGTTCGCGGCGCTCCTTATTTGTGAGATCGAGAAGCTCGAGGACTGCCATCAGATTATCCTCGACCGTCATTTTGCGGAAGACCGATGCCTCCTGCGGCAAATAGCCAATACCTTTTCGTGCACGTGCATACATCGGTAGCGGGGTAATGTCCTCACCATCGAGCAGCACGCGGCCTTCATCGGGCTTAATGAGGCCCGTGATCATATAGAACGTCGTCGTTTTGCCGGCGCCGTTCGGCCCGAGGAGGCCGACGATCTCGCCGGGCGAAACCGAGACGCTCGAATCCTTTACGACGGTCCGCTTGCCGTAGATCTTTTTAAGATGTTCCGAATGGAGCTTCTTCATTAGAATGAGTCAACGTATGAGGCTTTGGTCAAGGTTCGACGCCTAGAGATACGAGATGTTTCACCGCCGCTCGGCACCATGGTGTTCTTTCGGTTGTGGCTGCTCGGTGGTCGGGTTTGGCTTTGTTGGGGTTTCTTCTTTGGTTGTTGGCGGGGGCGGCGACGCGATCGGCGTTCCCATAGCTGGTAATTCCCACGGCATTACAAACTCCTCACGGCGCGGTCGCAGATTCGTATGCCGCTCGTATGCGGTAAGACGAAACGCCGCAGCACGATCGCCAACGAACCGCTCGGGAAAATACTCGCCTTCGGTGCCGGAAATGATCGCCAGACGCGAGACCTGTTTATTCTTCAGGTCCATTCGGATCGTATCGCCGGAGGCGCGGTTCACTCCATCCGGTTTTCCATTATTGATGAGGAAATAGATCGAGAGCGCGCTCGACATATCATAAAGTTGGCGGGCCGTATCGCGCATTACGATAAGCATCATGGTCTCGCCTTCGAGCTGATTGATACGTCCGGAGTTTGGAAATTCTGCAAGTGGATCGGTGGCAAAGGCGTGACCGACCGCGAATACGCGGTTCACGTGGTGCTCTTTCATCAACATGGCGATGCTATCCGCGTCGATCTCCGTCGAGTCATTCCATACGCGCTGGCGTGGTGAGTGAAACACGGTCATGATGTCGTGCACCTGGTCGTAAACGAGCCTGCCGCCAATAAGGCTGAAGTTCGAGCGATACATTCGCACACTATCGATCGCAACGAAACGGGAAGAGTCGCCTTGCCAGACCTTCATTGTATCGGCCCGCACAAACATGGTGTCGAATGTGGTAACCATTTTGCCGGTGCTGTCTCGCACCTGCGAGCTATCCACATAGAGCAGGAGAGGATGCCTCGGAACAATGGTGTATTTTGTTGCTGCAAAGCGTGCCATGGTGTCGCCGAAGATGGTCGTCTTATTCTTAACATCCTCGACGCTCACATGCCCGCGCGCCAGCATTTGCCCCAGCGAGCCGGAGTTATAAAACCAATCGGAATTGAGACGGAGAGAATCGTTGGATAGCAGAACATTGCCTTTTGCCGTCGTTTCATCCAATGCCCGAACATGGGTGATGGTATCTGCTACGAGCGAACCGGAATCGCTTTTGATCTCCGCATTGCCGGTAAGAATTGAAGTCTCGGTCGAGCGGTAATAGGTGAGGTCATCCGAGAGGCTTGTCGTTTTGCCTTGCGTCATTGTGACATGGCCGTGAAACCGGGCGACCTGATTCTGGACGTCATAATCACCTTCGTGAGCGGTAAGCTCATTGTCACGGTCGAAAAGCCGGACGTTGCCATCGGCATGGCCTATGCCTGTCGAGTCATTGTAGAGAACGTGCGGCGCATAGAGCGACAGCGTATCCTGATGGATTTCCACATGGCCGATGAGTTCGGTACGGCGCGTCTTCAGGTATTGGATGGCGCGATCCGCAGAGCCATAGAGGGAGCCCTGGCGGAATTGCATGTGGCCATTAAGCTCTTCAACAGGCTCGCCATTGATATTATTGGCGACCAGCGTATCCGCGATAGCGGTAAGGGAGTCGTGCTGTTGAGCGTGAAGGCACTGGGGAAGAAAGGCGAATCCAAACGAACTTAAGATCGTAAGAAACACGAGCGGGAGGGCTCGTGCGATGAGCCCCCTCGGCGGAGCAATCTCATAACGGCTCCGCGTGTTAGAATAACGAAAGAAAATATTCAAATTATAGGCGAATTCGAACGTCTTACGATTGGCAATCAATCCGAATAAACTATGGCGATCAATCCGAACAAACTGACTGTAAAATCGCAGGAAGCATTACAGAACGCGGTCGAGATTGCCGCGAACTACGGCAATAACCAGATCGAGCCGGAGCATTTGCTCGCAGCCCTCATTCAGGATCCCGAAGGCGTGGCTACCTCGGTGCTGCGAAAACTAGGCGTTAATATCGACCAGCTCCGCGTTCGTATCACCGGTGCTCTGGAAGCGCTGCCCAAAGTGACCGGTGTTGCCGCTGGTAGCCAGTTTCCTTCCAACAATTTGAATCGCTTGTTCGATGTAGCCCGCCGCGAGGCCGAGGCGCTGAAAGACGAGTACGTCTCGACCGAGCATTTGTTGCTCGCATTCCTGGACGGTAACACCCCTGCGGCAAAATTGCTGAAGGACCAGGGGATCAATAAGAATAGCCTGCTTCAGGCGTTACAGTCGGTCCGTGGTACGCAACGCGTAACGGACCCGAATGCGGAGGAGCGGTACCAGTCGCTCGAAAAGTATGGCCGCGACCTTACCGATCTTGCCAGAAAGGGAAAATTAGATCCGGTCATAGGCAGGGAAGAGGAAATTCGCCGCGTGATGCAGGTGCTTTCACGCCGTACGAAAAATAACCCGGTGCTTATCGGCGATCCCGGCGTCGGAAAGACCGCTATTGTCGAAGGCATTGCGAATCGCATAGCTGCCGGGGATGTCCCCGAAGGGCTCAAGAGCAAGCGTATCGTCGCGCTCGATATGGGTACACTCGTCGCTGGCACCAGCTATCGCGGGCAGTTCGAAGAGCGTCTTAAGGCTATTGTTAAAGAAGTGGCAGAGTCGGCTGGTGAGATCATTCTCTTTATCGACGAACTTCACACCCTTATCGGCGCCGGCGCTACGCAGGGTGCTATGGATGCCGCTAATATTCTAAAGCCGGCACTTGCCCGAGGCGAACTTCATACGATCGGCGCAACGACGCTTGACGAGTACCGCAAGCATATCGAAAAAGATGCCGCGCTGGAACGTCGCTTCCAACCAGTATTCGTCGGCGAGCCAAGTGTGGAAGATACGGTCTCGATCCTTCGCGGCTTGCAGGAGAAATACGAAGTGCACCACGGTGTTCGCATTCGTGATGCGGCTCTCGTTGCCGCTGCGCAGCTTTCCGATCGTTACATCGCCGATCGCTTCTTGCCCGATAAAGCCATCGATCTTGTGGACGAAGCAGCCAGTAAGCTTCGTATCGAGATCGATTCCATGCCTGCTGAGCTCGATCAGATCGAGCGAAGGATTCGACAACTGGAGATCGAACGGGAGGCGTTGAAACGGGAAGAGGCGGTCTAGAGTGTATAAAGTTTTCTGCGACTTCGACGAGACCGTCACCATGCGTGATGTCGGGACAGAGATCCTCACCCGATTTGGAACGCCGGTCGCATTCGATATTTGGAAAGAGTTCGATGCTGGGCGAAAGTCTCCCGCGGAATGCTTGCGAATCGCGTGCGAAACCGTTACTAATACCTCCGCCGAAGACATGCGAGCACTGATCGAAGGGCAGGCAATACGCTCGGGGTTTGTCGAGTTCACTCGCTTTTGTAACGAAGGCTCTATTGAGCTGCGTATCGTAAGCGATGGCTTTAGCATTTACATCGCACAGATACTAGAGAAGTATTCGCTTGGTCACATTCCGGTCTGGACGAATACGATCGAGCTAAATTCCCAGGGCCGATTTGATGTATCGTTCGATCATGAGCGAGAAGGATGCTCGCATTGTGCCTCCTGTAAGTGTGCCGGTGTTATTAATAGTAGCGATGACACAGATACCATCGTTTACGTCGGCGATGGCTACTCCGATTGGTGCCCCTCGATGATGGCTGATGTCGTCTTTGCCCGGCGGGACCTTAAGCGGCACTGCGGAGAGCTTGGAATCCCGCATCATCCCTTCGAAGATTTTCACGAGGTGCAGGCGATCCTTCAAAATTATTTAGCCGAGCGGCCAAAGTATCGTCGTGAACAAGCGCACCGAAGAAGAAAAGAATTAATAACGATCGAGTGACCGCCGTGGGAGTATACTCCTTCTGACTTTCCGTTTACAGCTTCCGTGATCATTATTCCAGAAATCTTCCGTCCGTTTCCCGAGATCATTGCAGCGCAAAGCACGAAGCTGGGCGGTGTATCACCGGAGCCCTATGGCATGAACCTGAGCAGCCACGTCGGCGATGAGCAGGCCAACGTTGATGAGAACCGCAGGCTTCTCTTCGAATCGCTCGGAATTCCCAACGGTGTGCGGCAGGTCTACCAGAATCAGGTCCATTCTGCAAATGTCCGGTACGTCCGAGGTGACGAGGGTATTCTTAAAGAGAATGACGCCCTTGTTACCAAAGAGGCTAACGTTTTACTCGGTGTCACCGTAGCAGATTGCACGCCCATTTTGCTTTACGATCCTAACACCAAGCTTATTGCCGCCGTACATGCGGGTTGGCGCGGTACGGAACAGATGATCGCGTTGGCCGCTGTCCGTAAGATGATCGAGCTTGGCGCAGAGCCAAAAAATATCTATGCCTTTATCGGTGCCTCAGCTTCACGAGATAAGTATGAGGTTGGGCTGGAAGTAGCGACCCTGTTTGAAGAGAAACATTTGGTCGCCCTGGAAGGACAGAAATATTTGCTCGACGTTAAAGGCGCAAACCTCGATCAACTCCTTTACGTCGGAATTCCTCGCGAGCAGATCGAAGTATCGCCGCTCTGCTCGATATCCGATGAGCGCCTTCATTCGTATAGGCGGGATGGGAAAAAGTCCGGACGAATGCTCGCACTTATTATGCGAAAAGCATAGCGCCGGAAGTAGTACCTCCGGCGCGCTTTGTTCTCTTGCTTCTCTATGTTAGCAGGCTCATCGTGACGGATAGCCACCGCCATAATAATAACCACGGCTTTCTGGCGGCATGTACGGACTAATATTCGACATCGGCACCGTATTGAGCACAATATTGCCCGATGGATCGCGCTCCACGAATATCACGTCATTCGTATTCTCATTGAACGCTCTCGGTATCACAGCATATCCTTGCGGTAAATTATTGATCAGGTTGTGGCTTACTACAATGTTGCCATACGCGTCATACGCCCGCGTCGGATAGTTGGATTGATAAAAGCTATTGTTGAGCCACGGCTGGTTGGTTGTGTTGTTTAACATGACGACGAAATCCTGGCTGAGGTCGGTCCCCGCGCAGCTACCCGGTACCGAGCCGCTCGAGATCCAGGCGCCATTACTCATCGAGTAAAACTGTTGATTCGAGGCGTCATAGTAGGCATCGCAATCGGGCAAATAATAGTATCGCACGTTGGTCAGGTTGCCGCTAGCCGGCGCCCACGATGGCGGCGTATACACCGCTGAGTATGACGTCGTACCGTATGGATAGTAGGTCGAGCGTGTCGACGAACTGCAGGATTGTAAGATTAGAAATGAACCGCAGAGCAAAGCAAGACCGAGCTTTCCTACTGAGGCTGAAGTGTATAAAGATTTCATTGTTGCTCCTCCGAAATAAAAAGTTTTTCGAAGGAGCGTTGCCAATTGCGTTCCAGTGCGATTAACGGCTGGGAGGAGAAATCTTTGGCCCACCGACACCCGGAGACGAGGGGCGATTGATAAAATCAGGATTAAAAATTCGCAGCGAATCGATGGGTGAGATGGAGCTCTGCGTATATACCGGCCGAGCTTTTCTCACCAGGGTTCTACTCACTCTCACCGGAGAAGGAAGATCGGGAGCATATTCGCATGCCGCACCGGTGGTTGACCAATGACGTATGGGACACGGAGTAACATCATGCTGCTTGCTTTGAGCTTTAACAGAAAGTGATGCTAATGCGAGTAAAAGTAGTACCAGAGTTGCCTTCATAAGATAACCTTTTCCCATTTGTCCCTGTGGTCGTAACTTGGTCCCACGAAAAACTATTCCACCGTTACCGACTTCGCCAAATTTCTCGGTTGATCCACATTGCAGCCGCGAGCCGTAGCTATGTAATAGCTAAGAAGCTGCAACGGTACGACAGAAAGCAGGGGAGTAAAGACTGGTAATGTCTTCGGAATAAAGATCACTTGTTCTGCAAGTTCTTTGATCTTTTCATCGCCTTCGGTTGCAATAGCGATCACGTGGCCTTTCCGGGCTCGGACTTCCTGAATGTTCGACAGCACTTTCTCGTACACGTCATCCTGCGGCGCAATGACGACGACCGGCATGTTCTCATCGATGAGTGCGATCGGGCCGTGTTTCATTTCAGCCGCCGGATAACCTTCCGCGTGAATGTAGGAAATTTCCTTTAGCTTAAGCGCTCCTTCGAGTGCGACCGGATAATTGTATCCACGGCCCAGGTAGAGGAAGTTGGCTGCGTCCTTGAATATTTCTGCGATCTCGGTGATCTGGCGCTCGGTGGAGTCCAGCGTTTGCTGCACTTTGTCAGGAATTTGAAGCAGTTCACGGATCATCGAGCGGCCATCGACGACGGAGAGGTGCCGCATGCGCCCGAGCATGATCGTTAACAACGCGAGCACGGTAAGCTGTGATGTAAATGCTTTTGTCGAAGCAACGCCGATCTCTGGTCCCGCATGAATGTAAACGCCGGCATCGCTTTCGCGGGCGATCGTGGAGCCGACCACATTCACGATACCGAGAGCAAGCGAGCCTTTGCGCTTACCTTCGCGAATAGCCGCCAACGTATCCGCCGTTTCGCCCGATTGGCTGATCGCGAACATCACATCCTCATCATCGACAATAGGATTGCGATAGCGAAACTCGGAAGCATACTCAATTTCAACTGGCACGCGAGCATATTGCTCGATCATGTATTTGCCGATGAGGCCCGCATGGAAGCTGGTGCCGCACGCCGTAATGATCAAGCGTTTTGCGCGGCGAAGATCCTTCAAGTGATTTTGGAGTCCACCGAGGATAACGTTACCCTCTTCCTCGATCACGCGTCCACGCATTGCATCGGTGATCGTGCGTGGCTGCTCGTGGATCTCTTTGAGCATGAAGTGCGCGAAGCCACCTTTCTCGATCGCCTCGAGCTCCATGTCAATGACCTCGACCGGCTTCGTGATCTCGATGTTCGAGATCGTGCGCGTTTTGATGCCGCTGCGAGAAACAGTCGCCATCTCATTATCGGAGAGGTAGATCACCTGACGGGTATGAGCGATAATAGCTGCCGCATCGCTCGCGACGAAATACTCATTATCGTTGCCAACACCAATGACGAGCGGCGAACCCTTACGTGCGCAGACGATCTCATTCGGATCGTCGGCAGCGATGACCGCGATACCGAATGCCCCCACGACCTCGTTAAGCGCCAAGCGTACCGATTCGGTCAGATTATGATTCTGAGAATAAAACTCTCCGATCAAGTGCGCTAAAACTTCCGTGTCGGTCTCGCTTCGAAAGGAATGACCGCGAGCGATGAGGCGGTCGCGGATGTGGGCATAGTTCTCGATGATGCCATTATGGATAATGGCTATCTTGTCATTCTGATCGGTGTGTGGATGCGAGTTAACGTCGCTCGGAGCACCGTGTGTCGCCCAGCGAGTGTGTCCGATTCCGATGGTCGAATGGAGTGGCTTGTTCGCGGCGATCTCTTCTAAGTCAGTTACTTTTCCTTTACACTTCTCGATAATGAGGCGCGTCGAAGTGACAAGTTCGGCGCTGTGCCCATTGCTGGTCGAAACGGCGCGGGGAAGTTCTTCCAGCAATGCCAGTCCGGCGGAATCATAGCCGCGATATTCAAGCCGTTTCAGGCCTGAAAGCAAGATCGGGGTGGCTTCCCGATTACCGACATATCCAACGATTCCGCACATAGGCTCTTCTAATTATAAATGGAAAAGACGTCTAACGCCACCGTAAGACGAATTACGTACCGGAATGTTCCGACTGTGAAAAATAAATGGACTAACGAAAGGCACCGGCCAGCGCTGTAGGACCATCGTTATCAATGAAAGCCACTTGCTGCCTGCCATAAAAAAGCAAGAGCGGAGGCAAGTGGGGTGCCTCCGCTCTGTACTATGCTGTTAGATACGGATCAGTTGACGTTCCAGATCCGAATTTCTGAGTTGTAGATTGCGGCCGCTAGCTTGCCATTCGAGCATGCCGCGACAGCGTATGATGTGCCGAGCGTCACGGCGGCGGTAAATAAGTGAGTTGGTGTTCCATCCGTGATCTTGAACAGACCGACGGTATTCCCTCCGCCTGACTGATACTGTGCAAGGAAGGTAGCATTATCATTCATAATATCATAGGAGCTCGCATACGATTGCGCGATCGTACCAGTCGTTAGCGTTTGACCTGTTTTGAGATTGTAAAACGTTAGTGTATTGCTGTAGTCAAATCCGACAATTGAGCCATCCGGCGATGTGCGGATAGCAGATGAATAGTAATAAGTACTCATCGGGATAGAATTTACCGATTTGTCGGTGGCAATATCCCAATAAAGGATTTGATTGTAAGCAAACAATACGAGTTGAGTGCCGTTGGCAGCCATTCCTAAAATATAGGCGTAAGAAGGACCTGATAGCTTTTTTACGATCTTCCCTTGCGCTATATTATAATCGCATAAGCCAAGCGCCGGACCTTTAGCAGAGTCCGTTGAGGAGAGATATATTTCCTGGCCGTTATCGGAAAAGATCGCATAGTTGGAGTTCAAGCTCGCGGCCGTTAACCGAGTGCCATTTAATTGCCAACAATCGACGACGCCGCCATACGTTTCGATGGGGGGCATGCGCGGTCCACCTTGAGATGGCGAGGTAATCGTAAGAAGCTTTGTGCCGTCCGGACTAAATTTAATACTGGCTAACTTCAGCGGGCTGGTTACTGCTGTAAATTGCGATATTTTATTTCCGGTATTTGCATCAAGTACGATAACATCCGTACCCGTGGCATTGGCAGTCGCTATTTTCGATCCGTCCGGACTGAAGGTAAGCACGTAACCGTAGGTGCCGGGAATATCAATACGGATTTCATTCGTTTGATTACCGCATACAACGATAGGGGGAATACTCGAAAGTGCACCTTCGCTACCTGCTGTAATTGTTTGCGGTTGTGCCACGGCACCCGATGCAGCTGTTGCGGCAACCGAGATCGTTTGTGAGGCCGGAGCGACCAGCTTGAATTGCCCGTCCGTTGAATAGACGTAATTAACGCCGCCGTTAAAGGAAGCGATGACCATGCCGGCCGTTTGCTGATTATTACAATCGACGAGCGACCCTTGCATGTAGCTCGGGCATGGTGAATTCAGTCCGATATCACCAAGATTGAGTGTTCCGTTGGCTGGTGCGTCGATCGGGATAGGAGTGCTGGTATAATAAATGCCATTATTTTCGCTTGCAAGCACTTGCATAACGACTTGAGTAGGCATGTGAGCGGGTACCCGCACGCTGAAATTACCACCGCCGTCGGTTATGACATTCGGTTGTCCGCCTTCAACGTAGGCCCCAAAGTTTACCTTCACTCCAGGTATTGGAACATCATTACAAACAATGCGGCCCGTAACGATACCGTAGTCGCAACGCATGTCGTAATTCCAGAACGTGAAGTGCTGCACCGTGCCGGAATACGTAGTGCCGGTCTTGGTTGCGCTTCCTTCTTCTTTCCACAACCCGAGTGTTTCGTCGAAATACCAAAGCGGTACAGAACTCGGCGCTACCGACTGCTGACCAGCAGTAATAGGTACTGATATCGTAGCGGGTGAGCCAGGTGCTGGTTGAAGCAGTTCGTTATTGGGTCCGCGCAGCTCTGCTGCCATCACTCCGTATGACCACAGTCCCGTTCGCGATCCGTCGGCATTTTGCGCCATCATGTCACCCGGGAAGAGCGTCGAGAAATTTTGGTTGCCTGGATCTAAGTGTTTAGCATAGATCGTAACCGGCCCGCTAACGGGAGAGCCACTTGCGTTCACAACACCACCGGGTGCAAGAATAAGCTTCGCACCGGTCGAAAATGTGACGGTGCCACCACTTGCTGCGTTGACAGTGCCGACCGCAACTTTTGTAGCGAGCCGTACCGGTAAATAGGTAACGCCGTTCGCTGTTGGAATTCCGGCGCGCGCGCCATCGAAGTAACCACCTTTTTGCGCGATAACGAACGCTCGGCTCGATGGGACGGAGACATTGTGAAAACTGAAAAGACCGTTCGCATCGGTGATCGCGGTCGAACCGGCGGTGGTAACGGTTACGCCGCTTACCGAAGCGCCCGATTCATCAGTGACTTGCCCGACGATGGTCGTAGTGACCGGCTGGCCATCCGTTGGCCCGTTCGGCGTTTCTAACTTTCGGCATCCATTGGTAAAAATGCCTGCGACCGTAACGATCGCAACCATCACTAATAATTGCTCTCGAAACGTACGCTTTAGAGTGAGTAGGGAAGGAAAGTGTATCATAGTTGTAGGGGTTCAATCATTTTCCGAGGGAGCGCACCGTGCGGTCCTGAAAGAGAATGCTTTAAAAGGGCGAAAGTTACAGTGGGACGTGGACAGCCCTAAAAAGGGAGTGCTTGTGCATTCATACGGGTTAGTCGAACGTCCATAATTGACTCCGTATTATGCAGAAATTGTCTCCAATTCGAATATTGTATAGTGTTGTTCTGCTCTCGATTGGCATTCTGAGCACTCGTTCGGCAGCGCAGACAGTAACTCCCCGGCCTGTTCCGCCACCGGCCGTGCGGGTTTTTCCCGGTTCTACACACATTGCCTCCCCCGCGCAGATAGCGTACCCCAAAGGTGCAGAACCGCAGGCACAGCAATATAATAGCGGTGATCCGACACCAGAAGAGCAATACATTCTCGAACTTATCAATCGGGCGCGAGCGAATCCTAAAGCGGAAGGCGATAGCTTGGCGGCGACGAACGACCAGAATATCAAATTCCAGTTTCAAAATCAATCACCTCCAACAGCAAGTCAGGTAAAGACCGAATTCTCATCCTATCCGAGTCGACCACCGCTTGCAATCAATGCCTCGCTTATTTCTGCCGCACGCGGGCATAGCCAGGATATGCTTACCTATGCTTATCAGGGCCATGACAATCACGATGGCACCACCTTCGATGTTCGCATTCGAAACGCGGGCTACACCGGTACGGGATATTTAGGTGAGAATGTGTTTGCGTATGGTACCGACCCTCACGACGCTCACCAGGAGTTTCAATGTGACTTCGGTAATTATCCGGGCATCGGTCACCGGCATAATATTATGAATTTCGATGGCAGCGACCCGATCTACAATGAGATCGGTCTCGGCTGCTTGAAGGGATCCAATGGTGGTGTCGGCCCATTCATCACAACGGAGGATTTTGGTCAATCCAATACCACGTTTATTTTGGGCGTCGTTTACAATGATGCGAATCACAACGGATTTTACGATGTAGGCGAGGGCGTTTCCGGCGTAACGATCACCGTTCAGGGTGGTCAATATTATGCGGTCAGTTCTACCTCGGGTGGTTATGCCATCCCTTATAGTGGAAGCGGAAGTGTAAAGGTTACCGCGGCACTTACCGGTGGTAGCCAATCCCAGACGATTACCGTGAACGGTCAAAATGTAAAAGTCGATTTTGCGGTCAACGGATTACCGGGCGAAGTGACGCTTCTTACACCGAGCATCGATACGACCGTCAACTCCAGCAGTGCGACCTTTACGTGGGCGATGGACACTGGCGCCACGACATATCACATCCAAGTTGGCACTGACACGGCAATGACGAAGAGCAAACTGATCGTCAACGATTCGACGGTGACCACCCTTTCAAGACAGGTTACCGGTTTAAAAGACACCACCACTTATTATTGGCGCATGCGCGCAAAGAATTCGCGTGGGTGGGGTGTGTTCTCGCCGGTGCAATCCTTCTCGGTTGCACTAGCACCGAATAGAGTGGTAGTGCTTGCTCCGGCAAGCAGCGCAACGGTGCCTGGCGATGTTCCGGTAGTCTTTAGCTGGCAGCCTGCTACACCGCGAGTGACGAGTTATTGGCTGCAGGTCGCGAAGAACGGAGGAATGACTCCACCATTTGTCATCAGTGATACCATCGATGCTTCGATGACGAGCGATACGGTTCAATTCTCGAGGCTGCAGGGTAATACCACTTATTATTGGCAAGTCCTTGCCCAAAATGATGGCGGCTGGAGTCAACCGAGCATCATGCGGACGTTCTCGACAGCGGCATCCTCCGTGAATCCGGATGTATTGATTCGGGTCGTCGTTTCCGTTTCGCCGAATCCTACGAGCGGCGATGCGACGTTCTATTATACCACGAATTCCGATCCGGTTGTTCTGCGCGTATATAACAGCCTCGGTATAGAAGTGACCTCTGCTTCGCTCGGCCAGGTCCCATGGGGCACTCACGAGTATCATCTCGACTGTTCCGGACTCGCGGCAGGGGAGTATATGTATCAAATGACGATAGGACGCGACATAAGGACCGGACATTTCGTATTGGTCCGCTAACCGTGGTACGCTGACGTGGTACGCTAACTATCATAGACGAAAGGATTTGCGGCCCGCGCACCCCAAGCGCGGGCTTTTATTTTTTATAGCATATTCATTGTATCTGCCGAAAAAATCCGTATTTTTGCCCGTCTACTATTCTCGCAGACTCTATCAACGTACCTATAAAGTACCCAAAACGAATCGTAATGCACATATCCAGACTGACTTTCCGATCAGCCGCACGTGTCGTACAACTGTTCGCATTGGTAGCGGCCCTGTTCATTGGCCGCAGCGCGTTCGCGCAAACCCCAGCGGCTACAACTCCGGCAGCTACGCCGGCGCAAAGCCAGGTGGTGCCAGTGAGCGACACTACCCATCCAGCACAACTGGAAGTAACCCACCCGGCTGCACAGCCGCAAACGCAGGCACCGGAGAATAATCCGGGCGGCGAAGCCAATCTCATTCTGCCGGATCTATCGTCCGTATCCTTTATGGGAATGACCGGCCATAATTTGCTTCTTATTGGCCTCGTCTTTTGCGCACTCGGATTGCTCTTCGGGTTGGGATTCCTGACGAAGATCAAGAATATGCCGGTGCACCGCACAATGCGCGATATCTCCGAGCTTATTTACGAGACGTGCAAAACGTATCTCGTTACGCAGGGTAAATTCCTCGGCATTCTCTGGATCTTTATTGCCGTCATTATTGCGCTGTACTTTGGTGTACTCGCGCCGACGCCCGGACATCCGGTCCTGCAGACGGTACTCATCATTCTTTTCTTTAGTGTCATTGGTATCCTTGGCAGCTACGGTGTAGCGTGGTTCGGTATTCGTGTGAATACCTATGCAAATTCTCGTACGGCGTTCGCGGGTCTTGGCGGAAAGCCATATCCGATCTACGCAGTACCGCTGCGTGCCGGTATGAGCGTCGGTATGATGCTTATCTCCGTCGAGCTGCTCATCATGCTCATCATCCTGCTCTTTGTACCAGGATATTACGCCGGTCCGTGCTTCATCGGTTTTGCTATCGGTGAATCGCTCGGTGCAGCCGCGCTTCGTATCGCTGGTGGTATCTTCACGAAGATCGCCGATATCGGCAGCGATCTTATGAAGATCGTATTCAAGATCAAAGAGGACGATGCGCGTAACCCCGGTGTAATCGCTGACTGTACCGGTGACAATGCCGGTGACTCTGTCGGACCTTCCGCTGATGGTTTCGAAACCTACGGCGTAACGGGCGTGGCACTCATTACCTTCATCCTGCTTGGTGTTAAGGACCCGACCATTCAGGTCCAACTCCTCGTCTGGATCTTCGTCATGCGTATCATGATGCTGGTATCGAGCGCCGGTGCCTATTTCATCAATGAGATGATCACCAAGGCGCGCTATGCTAAGGCTGACGACATGAACTTCGAAGGACCGCTGACCTCGCTCGTGTGGTATACATCGTTTATTTCCGTCGCACTGACCTATTTGGTTTCGTATCTCATGATCCCGACGCTTGGTGGCGACACGACGCTGTGGTGGAAACTCGCGAGTATCATTTCCTGCGGTACATTAGCAGGTGCGATCATTCCGGAGTTGGTGAAGGTATTTACATCGGTCAAGTCCGCACACGTGAAAGAGGTTGTTACTTCGTCGCGTGAAGGTGGCCCATCGCTGAATATTTTGTCGGGCCTTGTTGCCGGTAACTTCTCCGCATACTGGCTCGGTATGGCGATGGTCATCCTGATGGCGATCGGCTACTTCGTCAGCTTGCATGGTTTAGGCGTGAACTTACCCGGCACGACGACTCCGCTGATGTTGGCTCCGGCCGTCTTCGCGTTCGGTCTCGTCGCATTCGGATTCCTCGGTATGGGACCCGTAACTATCGCCGTCGATTCCTACGGACCGGTAACGGATAACGCCCAGTCGGTCTACGAGCTTTCGCTGATCGAGAACGTACCGAACATCGAAGAAGAAGTAAAGCGCGATTTCGGTATCAACGTGAACTTCGATCGTGCGAAGCACTTGCTCGAAGAGAATGACGGTGCCGGTAACACGTTTAAAGCGACGGCAAAGCCGGTGCTCATCGGTACCGCGGTCGTTGGTGCCACGACGATGATCTTCTCGATCATCATGGCACTTACGAATGGCCTTACCGAGAACCTCCAGTATCTATCGCTCCTGCACGCTCCGTTCGTGCTCGGTCTTATCACTGGTGGCGCTATTATCTATTGGTTCACCGGTGCTTCGACACAAGCCGTAACGACGGGTGCGTACCGCGCGGTAGAGTTCATCAAAGCACACATTAAACTCGAGGGCGTTGAGAAGGCGTCGGTCACCGATAGTAAGAAAGTGGTAGAGATCTGCACGAAGTACGCGCAGAAGGGTATGATCAATATTTTCCTCACCGTCTTCTTCGCGTCGCTCGCATTTGCGTTCGTTGGACCGTACTACTTTATTGGCTATCTTATTTCGATCGCTATCTTTGGTCTTTACCAGGCTATCTTCATGGCGAATGCCGGTGGCGCGTGGGACAATGCAAAGAAGATCGTGGAAGTCGAGTTGAAGCAAAAGGGTACGGCATTACACGATGCAACGGTCGTTGGTGACACGGTCGGCGATCCATTCAAGGATACGTCCTCCGTGGCAATGAACCCGGTCATCAAGTTCACGACGCTCTTCGGACTTCTCGCTGTCGAACTCGCAGTAAAGATGACGATCGACGTGGGCGCTCGTACGAGCCACGTTCTCGCAGCCGTATTCTTCGGCATTTCGATCTTCTTCGTATGGCGTTCGTTCTATCGTATGCGCATCACGACCGGGGACTAACAGAGCTTTCCATACTCACCTCAGAGGGGCATGCATCACAGCATGCCCTTTTGTTTTTTAAGTATGTAGATGTTTGAGAACCGCGGAATATTTTCGTCCGGTTAGAGGAATCGAGCCCGAAGGGCGATAGACCATAGCGAAGCGCTTTAGCGCTGGAATTCGAGACGAAGTTTTGAAATAGAGTCCGGAGGACGACAGACATTCCGTTTGGGCCCGCTCCGTTGGAGCGTAATAGTTGTAGCCGCCGGTTTCAACCGGCGGTAATGGAGATCGTTAGAATACAAGCTCCGTAGGAGCGTAACCTCGTTCTCTAATGGCAAATACCTAAACCCAGCTATACGTCCATCTCGTATTCGCTGTCAAAGGACGTAGCACTTCTCAAGGCGTTTGGAATTGTGTATGATGAGCGATATCTATTCGATTTTGCGGCGATCGGCTAATATGCGGCTCCTACGGAGCGCGTCGGGCTTTGGTGGTACCCAATCCGCCGGTTGAAACCGGCGGCTACAACTATTATGCTCCTACGGAGCAAAAGACAGACATTGCCGGTAAACGATCATTCTGTCGTCCTCCGGACTTTTTAACGCATGTTGTGACCCAGTTTCCCAGGCCTAAAGGCCTTCGCTATTGCATCTTTCGTCCTACGGACTTTCCAGCTTAAAGCGTCGTTGATGCATCTTTCACCCTTCGGACTGTTTTAATAACCGTGAGTCTTTCCATTCGCTCAGCCACGTCAGACGATCTGCACGCGATTCTTGCGATCGATGACTATTGTCGCACTCATCCCGAGCGGAAGAAGGCCATAGAGCGGTGGATCGGGTCTGGCGCGTGTTATGTCGCGATAGTTGACGGCAACGTTGTAGGATATGCAGCTCTCGAATATTCGTTTTACGATAACGGCTTTATTGCGATGCTAACTACTACCACCGATCATCGTCGGCAGGGGATCGGCACAGCACTGGTCCGGCACATCGAGTCCGTTTGTATGACGCCGAAGCTCTTCACCTCGACAAACGAATCGAACAAGCCGATGCAAGCACTTCTCGCAAAACTCGGCTACCAACCCAGCGGCATCATCGAGAATTTGGATGAAGGCGATGCGGAGTTGGTGTATGTAAAGCGAGTGCCATGACATGCTAACCGCATGAAGACGACCTTGCTAATCGACGTCGAAGGAGGTATCAGGTAGCGTGGTTTGAAGCACATTAGCATCGGATTTATTGAGCCGACTATAAGGTTCGACTGCCGATGAAGTTGTTGTGTCTGTCAGTTGTTGCGCTTCTATTTTCTTGGTCGAATGCCTCTGCGCAGGCACCACTTTATACTCAGGACATTAGCTTTTCCGCTGCAATAAATGATTTTGCTGGCATGGGCGGAGAAGCTCGTATAGCGACTGAGCGCCGGTTTGGTAGATTTGGACTTACGTTGGGAGCCGATTATTCGGTTAGGACTCTTTCAACGGAGAAAAATGGAGTCGAAGAGACCTATGTCGAGCAGACGCTCAGCCTTCAGTCAGTCGAATTTGAGCTTGGCTTTCGCACCTACTTCGTAATGTCACAGGACAGAACAAAGCCAAGTACAGAATGGTGGTTCGGTCTCGGTGCGAGTTATGTTCTTCCTATAAGTGATTTATATTCCTGGAGAGATACGGAAGGTCCAGGAACAGGCGAACTTCCAAGTCCTCCGCTTCCATCTCCATTTTGGAATATGTCATTCGGTTTCGGTGTCCAATTCCTGACGACGGAGTCTGTCGCTTTCCCGATAACGCTTCAGTACCAACACCTAACTTCGGGTGGTACAACGGACACCACTTACAACAAACCTATCTCTTTTACTTCGGACGGGTTCAGCGTGAGTATCGGAATTAGTGTAATAATTAAGTAATTAGCGCCAAATCTGGCGGCCTGAGGTAGTGTATGTAAAGCGGGTGCCACGACAAGATATTTTGTAACCGACATATGCCTCGAGCGTTCTTGTTAGCGAAGCAGTCCTCAACATCTTATGCGCTTCGGTCAAATACTCGTTGTTCTCTTTGTACTGGCGTTGCCACTGATTGCGAATGCGCAACGCGATTCAGTCACCCTTCACTTCGGGCCATCGAGGGATACGGTTCTAACATCGTCGTCGATTACGATTGGCATTTATCCAGACAAGGCACTTTCAAATGTCGGTATTGATACGATCCAGTTTACGCTTCATTATCTGGATGACCTGCTTTCTTATGAGTCCACTAATCCGCCGGGTCTCACGATCGGCCCGCGCACGTTCAGTGGGCGCGAGGTTTCGGTACCAATATCTATTATTGGCAAAAATCTGAAGCTCGACCCCTCGAAGCCCATTGCATCGCTTAGGTTTCAGGCGATGGTTACAGATACAACTTACACGCAACTTCGTTTGACCGATCTGGCTGTTAATCCGGGTGATCAGTCGTATAGTGCGGTCGTGCTTGGTGCTGATACCGGCTCCATCTATGAGCTTCTTAAGTGTTCAGATCCTACGCTTCAGAAATTTCTTCGCGGAGTATCCATGTCTACTATCGATGGCATCTTGCCAAATCCTGCACGAGATGAGATCCGCGTGGTGGTCGCCTCCGAAGACGAAAAGGCACAAGTCCGGGGAGAACTGTTCGATGTGGTTGGCAATAAGTCATTGGATGTTCCGGATGTACGGCAAACCTCACTTTACGTTGGCGACCTTCCTTCGGGCACCTATTACCTGCGCCTTTCTTTAAACGGCTATGTCGTAACCCGTCGGATTGTGGTCGAGCATTGATTGAAGTATTCGTTCTATGCGACATTTTTCAATATCGTTTATGCTTGTAACGACTTGCTGGGCCGGAAGCTCCGGCTATGGTCAAGCTTCGAAGCTACATCCATACATAGGTGGTTCACTAAATTTTTGGGGTGTTTCTGCTCCCGGATGGGGGATCGATGGAGGAGTAAAAATCGGAACCTGGTATGCTGGTGCCGAATACGGAAGGTATGGTCACGAAATTACTACCGTCTCTTTACCGGCCGGTGAGACGTACCATCCAATTTACGAAGATTATTATGGTGCACATGGAGGCGCAGTTATTAATGACCTGATATATCTTGGTGTTACATTCTTGTCTAGTAAGGATTATTACGTAGACGGGAGATCGAACACATGGTTCAATCTTGGCCCGGATGTGAGGGTGCAAGCATGGAATCGTGTTTTGTTTGCTTTAGCGTATACGGTTCGACGAGGACTGGATGCAGGTATTAACATCCTTTTTTAATGTGACAGTTATGTCGCGAACGAATATATTGCTTCGTGCGACCATAATGGGTAAGTTTCTACTTATTTTCGGTCTAGTGAATGCTTGCTTATTAACTAAAGGAAGTAATTGCTATTGCCAAGAACAAAGTTTTGCGCCATACCTTGGTGTCAGTGGCAGCATGGATACAAACGTTCATTTCGGTTGGGGTATCGAGGCAGGGCTTCGTTTTTTTCAGTTTTATGTCGGTGGCGAATATGGAACGTACTCGTACCAAGCAGGCAGGTCAGTTACTTGGGACCCCACTCCCGGCAGCGTTCCTCGGCCTGCACCTATTTCCACGGAGCAATTCTGGGGTATTCATGCCGGATATGTTATAGATAATGTCTATTATCTTGGCGTCGTTATTTTGAGTAGTAACGAATTGTGGGGCAGAGGAGATACCGTTGCTGGTTGGGTCACCTATACCAATCACTACTTAAATATTGGTCCCGATTTTCGCTACGCGGGTTTGGCGCAAGGGCATCTCTATCTAGCCTTAGCACTCACGGTTCGGCGTGGTTTTAAGTTTGGTTTGGGCTATATGTTTTGAAAACAATCGGTAGGGACGCGCCTCAGGTACATCCGTTTTACCTCGAGATCGAGCGGTAATTCTCAAAATTTTGGAATTTAGGGAACTCGGTTTTTCGCCGTTCATGAAATTACAACGAAAAACAAAAACAAAATTCTATAACATTTCTTTCGCTAAGAAGGAGAATTATGAAAACAAAACTCAATTTTGTGTTCAATTGGAAAGTGTAAGGGGAATGGGTCGTACTATGAAACCTCTTTATCCATTAATTGTTTAGCCCGCTTCCCGTGTTATGCGGGGCAAAATTCCTGCTCCAAAACGGCTTTGCCGTAGGGCTTTAGCCGGAGGCTCAGAGGCGTTTTGGGGCTACCAAGCCACTTATCGCGGTTCGCGTGGGTGGGTATCCATAGGAAGTAATAATGGCAGATAGCAGATACGAATCGACATTTATTATTAAAGGCTCGCTCGAAGACAAAGATGTAGAGCCGATCATCTCGAAAGCCGAAGACTTTATCAAGAAGAACGGCGGCTCGATCATCGAGATAGAGCGTTGGGGCCGCCGCAAGCTGGCCTATACCATCGAGAAAGAAACGCAAGGCGTGTATGTCTCCGCCCATTTTACCGCTCCGGGAGCGTTAATATCGCGTCTCGAGCGTATGTACAATTTGGATGAGAATGTTATTCGCTTCCTTACGCTCGCGATGCCGGAGTCGGCAGTCAAAGGCCGGGTAGCGATGAAGAAACGCGCGGAAGAAGTGGCTGCGAAACGAGAAGCGGCTGGTCAGGCTCAGGAAGCCGCGCTGTAAGTTAGATTAATTTCCTCGATCGACCATGGCGTGCTTAAAAATGCCGGAAGTCAATCATGTGTTGATTGCCGGCAACTTAACGAAGGATCCGCAGATCCGTAAAACGGCGAGCGGAATCCCGGTCATCAATTTCTGCCTTGCTTCGAATCATCGTTATCGCGATGCGAGCAACCAGTGGGCGGAGGATGTCTGCTATGTCGGGGTCGTCGCATGGAGTAAACTTGCAGATAGCTGCATGGCGAAGCTTCGAAAGGGAAGCGCTGTGCTCGTCGATGGTGAACTGCAGAGCCGGACATGGCATGGGGAAGATGGCGGTGCTCGAACGGTCGTTGAGATCAAAGCGCACCGCATTCAATTTCTGAACAAGCAGGAGCATACCGATCTAAGCGCGCCGGAATGTCCTGGTGTGCTGGTATCGGGAGAAGAATTTGAGTATGCAGAGGCGCAACTGGAAGACGGCGATGGATACTTCGCAGCCGGCTTCGATGAAGGAGGGGTCCGTGAGATCTTCTCCGAGCGTCCGCAGGAGCAGCAGGGAATGGAGCTGAAGCTCCGCCCTCGAAGCAACGATTACAGTCAGCTATAAGAGCGACGGTGGTCAACGAAAAATTTTGTTAAACGAGTAAAACGAGTAACGAGAGATGAAGGTAATTTTACGGGAAGATGTAGCAAAGCTCGGCAACGCGGGCGAAGCAGTCAATGTCAAGGCGGGCTATGCTCGCAACTTCCTCGTGCCGCGCCAGCTTGCGTATGTAGCGACGGAAGGGGCGCTTCGCAAGATCGAGCATGAGATGAAAATTCGTGCTCGTGTCGTTGAACGCGAGAAGGTCTCGGCCGAAGAATATGCGAAGAAGATGGAAGGCGTAACCGTAACGATCCCGATGCGGGTTGGCGAAGAAGATCGCCTCTATGGCTCCGTCACCGCGCAGATGATCTCCGATGGCCTGATGCGTCAGGGCTACGATGTCGATCGACGAATGATCGTCCTCGATGAGCCGATCCGTACGCTTGGCGCGCATGAGGTGACGGTCCGCCTGAAGCATGGCGTGCAGGGTACGTTCCGGGTAAATGTGATCTCGGAGTAAGCGATAACGATATTCTGTTAAGAGGCGGATAATTATATCCGCCTCTTTTCTTTTCCGCCGTGAAATTCGAAGCGAGATTTATAAGGTCTTTTGCAGAGATGAATTCCTTGCCGCACGACGGCAAGCCGGAGATCGCGCTGATCGGACGCTCGAACGTGGGGAAATCCTCGCTTATTAATGCGCTTGCTGGGAAGAAGCAATTGGCAAAGACCAGTTCGACGCCCGGCAAGACCCGCTTGTTGAATTACTTCGATGTGAACGGCGAATTTTATCTTGTCGATATGCCGGGTTTCGGCTATGCGAAGCAGTCGAAGTCGGAGCGTATGGATTGGGCTTTGGTTGCCGAACGCTACTTTCTTGAACGAAAAGAATTACAGGGCATTGGTCTGCTGATCGACTCGCGTCATCCCGAGCTTGAAAGCGACATGATGGTGCTTCGGTGGTTCATGGAGAATCGCTTGCCGTTCTTCATTGTCCTGACCAAGACGGATAAGATTCGTCAGGACGAAATGGCCGCTCATCAAAAATCATTAAGAGCAATGCTCGGCAGCGATTTACCAGTTTTTGCGACTTCGAGCGAAAAAGGTAAAGGAATAGCCGATCTTCGAAAATTCATCGTTCAAACGGCGATTTTGCGCGACCAGAAGCAGGTTTAAGTGTTCTCGAGTGAGGGCGCGAGTGTCTGTCAGACGGTTATGGAAAGATGAATTTCATTCCTCCGGCTCAAAAAAGCGTTATTTTGCAGAGCTAAACTCGTTACGGCGGTCACGTCGCATGCGTTTTCGTGCCGTAATCACCTATTTTTGATATTGCTTATGAAGAAGGTTTTTTTACAGCTTGCTTTATTCGCTGTTTCACTTGCAATTGTTTCATCTGCAAGTGCACAATCTGGTGCCTCGCTTCGTGGTCCGTCTCCGAACCTTGGCACTCTTCGATTCCCGAATGAATCGGGTTCCGTCGCTTTCAAACAAGCGGCTCAGCACAACTACCAAAACCTGAACGCCTTTCATCCGTCTCCCTTGAGTCCGATGATTTCGCTCCCTGGTACGACGCTTTTGCCGGTTACCGGAACATTCCCATTTCAATCAAATGGGAAGTCTCTTCACAATATTCAGGTTGACCCTTCGAATACCAATAATATTCATGCGGTCATCGTAAGCGCGCTTGATCCATCCGACGCAGATACTGGCTCGACTGCTGGCGCTGTACCGAGCCGTCGGTGTTTCTATACGTTCAGCAGTGACGCAGGAAAAACGTGGAAAGCACCTGTCGTCTTTAGCGATACGAAGACAGGATATCCTGATATGCGCTTAATGCATCGCAGTGATGGTAAGTGGATTCCGGTAATTGCAGCACACAAAGTTTTTGCTAAAGATGGAGTTAATCCGGATAGTGTTAAGATTGGACTTTGGATCGAGAAGGGGAATCCGGGTGACGGCAATTTCTCGCAAAATATGGCTATTCGCCGGAATGCTTATCCTAAAAAGCCTGGATTCCGTGACACGGTTTCAGATATTATATGGCCGGCGATCGCCTTTTCACCCGATTACACCACTGTTTATGTGGCTGGTACGATCTCTCCGAAATTAACGACGACCCCAGATACCGCTGGTATTCAGTTCGGTTCGTTTACACTTCAGGAAGGTGGGAGCGCGACGTTCAACGGTTGGTTCGCTTTGCCGGGGTCGGGAGATCCGACTTACGACACCGCCGGTGCCACGATAGGCGGCGAATATCGCATCGCTGTTGCGCCAAGTGGCAAAATAGGGCTGTTCTGGAAGAATATTCGAGACAATTCGCAAAAACCAGATGGCGGCGCACAGGCCCTCTATTTCGCTGAATCATACGATGGCGGAAAGACGTGGACCAAACCGCTAGCACCGTTAGTGCATGCCGGCGGTCAGGTTGACCCTAATTTCCCAGCCCGCACTCTTTGGTTGCAGCAATCGATGGAGTTCTGGTTTAAGGGCGAGGATCCTATGTTCGCGTATACAGCAGTGGAAGATTCAATTACTCCAAACGGAGGACTTTCCTATTTTCCAGCTACCTTTGCCATGTATCTTCTTGACTCTGCCGCCGGCAACGGTCCACAACCGATCATCGGTAATACGCGTCTCAACCCTACCTCTGCACCCCATACGTTAGATTTTTATCTCCCCTTCGGTGGACTAACAACGTATGAGAATGAGCAACTGGGGGCTGGTGAGGTGGCATTGATGTCTTTCCTAACCGTTGGACGCACCTCTGATCAAAACCGATTTGCGATTTTCTTTCAAGGTTATGCGAATGGCGATTCCGAAGTAGTTTATGACGATCCAGGTGGTGCTTTCAATGGTAATGATTCAATCTTGTCATATCCATATGGATCGTTGTATTACATTGAAACTACGGATGGAGGGCAAAACTGGACGGATGTCATACATTATAAGACAAATGATGATGTGATCAGTACCGGTTCGGGGCAATCATACGATTACCGTGCGCCACAGGTCTCAGACTTTAATCCTATCGTTAATGGCTCGGCGGTATATAATACCCTGTTCACCGTTGACACTGCCGCTGGCAATATGTGGCGATGGGGTATTTTTGGTTTTGATACGCTTTATTACGGGTATTCAACGACGGCCTCGACCAATGCGGTGCATTCGTTGCCGCCTACTGTTTTAACATTCGCTCAGAACAATCCGAATCCATTTACCGCCTCGACGACAATTCACTTCTCGCTCGATGCAACGACGAACGTCGTGCTGACAGTGGAAGATGTTCTCGGTCGTCCGATCGCAACGCTTGCAAATGGCAAGTTCGGACCGGGCGAGCATGAAGCGACCTTCAATGCGGCAGGACTTCCGGATGGCGTCTATCGCTATACGCTGCAAGCGGAGGGTCAGAGTGTTTCAAAGTGTATGTCTTTGATCCGATAAGTATAATCCCGGCCCTCACTGTGATAGGTGAGGGCCACGTTTTTTTCGCCTGCATCAAGTTTTTTCGTGCATTCTGCGACTTAAAAGGTTTTCATGTGTTCCTGCACCGGATGCGAATAGCGTTCGACAGAGCATAGGAAAAGCTCCCAAAAGTTGATGATAGTTTTTTCCAGTGTAACAATGAACCCGATTTCTCGACGGATGATCGATCGTGGATTACGTAGTGCAAGTGCCGCCGTTCGGCGTATGGCCTTGCCAGCATTATTTATCGTGGCCTATACCCTTGGCGGATCGACGGCCTATGCTCAGTATGGCAAGATCACGGCCAAAATAACGGATGCCAAATCCGGCGAGCCGTTATTGCGTGCTACGGTCCAGGTACTGGAGACCAGGCAGGGGGCATTCACGAAAGATGATGGCGTTGCTACGATCATTAATGTTGCCCCAGATCAGAATTATACCGTTGTCGCGAAGTATGCCGGTTATATTCCGGATACCGTCAAGCATGTTCGAGTACGAGCGGATATTACGACATCGCTTTCATTCAAGCTTGGTACGAAGGAGCGTACAGTCATTGTAACTGCGCAGGCGCCGCTGGTCGAAAAGACGAAGACGGTGATCGAATCGCAATACACGCAGAACAGCTTTATGAGTATTGCAGGCCGCCAGCGCATTGACGAAATTATCAAGCTTACTCCAGGCGCGGTTCAGGATAATGCCGGAGGTGGTATCAGCTTCCATGGAAGCCGCGGTACTTCTAACTCGATCCGCGTTAATGGTGTAGAGATCACCGATCCTCTTACGGGACGCGCAGGCTCGCTCCAGCAATCGATCTCTCGTCTTGCTATTTCGGAAGTGGACGTTGTAACCGGTTCTGCTGATGCCTCGAAAGGTGGTTTCACGGGCGGAGAGATCAACACGCAGACGAAGGCTGGTGGTAACCAGTTAGAGCTCACGGCTCACTATCGCACTGAGATTCCAAGCCTTTTTGGCACGAGTGGAAATGGCTTCAAAATGATGCCGCTCGGCGATAATATCTATGAAGTTGGCTTAGGAGGCCCCGTCTTTACGGATGATATCAAGTTTTTTGGAACGGCTCGAATTAATACGTTCAGTCATTATACGATCTTTACGGATCCAACGTTTTCGAATGAGGGCCTCGGCGTGATCGATCCACTGGGTAATAACCTGGGTGAGATCCCAAATACAGCACGTTTCCGCCGTTCTGCGACCGGTAAGTTAAGCTTTAATGCGTTGGGCTTCAGCGTTTCTGCTAATACAGAGCTTTCGTCTGAGACCGATGAATTGGGTGGTTGGGGTACATTGTATGAGGATCCTTACTACATCCCAGCAGAACAACAGGTAAATAACGTCTATTCTCTTACGGCTCGTGGTGAGATCGGTTCGGGCGTTTTGGAGTTGACCGGTTCGTATTCTATTTACGATATTCAACTTGGGAAGTACGATCATTCTCAGCCGCTTGATGTATTCCATTCCCCACAATTCTTATCGGTAGCAGACAACTACACCTATAATGATATCGATCGCAGTGTAACAAAGCAACCGGATGGTATTGTCGATATTTATACGCCGGTTAGCCGTCAAATTCCGGACCCGTCCGATCCTACGAAGCCATTTACTACTGGTTCACCGACAGGGATTAATCCGTTTACCGGACATATTGAAGGTGGTACGATCATCCAGTCGAGTGCGAACGGTTACGGTGTAGCCGGATTATTTGCAGTTGCAGGTAATAATTCTGGATTCGTTATTCGGAACTCTGGGCAATCGCAATTCAGCGGTCAGTATTCGATCCAGCTTGGTTCACATCAGTTAAATACCGGTTTTGAAGGCAACTTGATGTCGATCTATAAGTACGAGAATGATCTCCCATGGGATCCGAATCCGTTCAAAGATTCCTTCCAGGTCCATCCTTATACCGCAGCTATTTACGCTACAGACAAGATGGAGTTTAGCGATATTACATTCGCCCCGGGTCTTCGCTTTGACATGTATCAGTCGGATGCATACCAGATCAACAATGTCTATAACCCGATCGCGAATGGCGTATCGAAGGCCCCGGTCCAAACGCAGCTTTCTCCACGGCTTGCTATCACGTACGCGGTTACAGATCAGACGACCTTCAATTTTGGATATAACTGGTATTTCAAGCAGCCGAACCTTAATGACGTATTGACGAATACTGCGGGTGGCGATTTAAATGCTCTTAACCGTGCACTCATTCGTGGAAATCAGATCATTGGTAATGCCGGTCTCGCTGCCGAGCGTACCAAGGAGATCGATGTTGGTTTCAACACGCAGCTTTCGGATGTCTTCGCGTTCAGCATAACAGGTATCTACAAGGATCTTCGTAATCAGTCAGGATTAGAGTCCGTATCGAGCCCGCTTCTTGCCAGTGGCTATACGATCTATACGGATGACCAGTATGGTAGCTCGAGAGCGATCGAGCTCGTGGCGGAAAAGAGGATGTCTGATAACTATTCTGCAAAATTGCAGTACACCTATTCCTCTGCTAAGGGTACGTCATCTTCGGCCACGGAAGCATACCAGAACCTGATCAATCAGGATCCAGGCTCGCAGCAGGCGACGCTCCCGCTTTCGCCGTTCCCATTCAGCTACGATCGCACACATGTCGCATCGTTGCTCTTTAATTTGAACTACAATAAGGGCGAGGGACCGACACTTTTCGGCAGTAAGCTTTTGCAGTGGTTCTCGCTACAGACTACCACGGAATATCAGTCCGGTACACCATATACGAAAGTTAATCTGCGTGGTGCTCAGATCGGCGATATTAATGGCGAACGTGAGCCGGATTATTTCCAGACCGATGCTACGCTTACTCGCACGGTGCCGTTCGAAGATCTCTTCGGTGCAAGCATGAAGAATATCTTCCTCGATCTCCAGCTTGAAGTGATCAACTTGTTCAATCAGACAAATCCGATCAGCGTTTATCCGGTCACCGGTCAAGGTGATAATGATGGAACGACCGGGCAGTTGGGTGCGGCCCTTGATTATTACAACGATCCCACGAATCTCCGTGGTAATTCCATTGATGCTTTGGGCAATCTCTACTATAACCCAAGGATCGATCTTAACCACGATGGTCGCGTTAGCGTGGCTGAGCAACAGATCGCTTACACACGGTACCGTACCGATAACTTTAATCGCCGTACGAATTACCAGGTGCCGCGCCGGGTCTATTTCAATGCAACCATTCGCTTCTAACGGCAGGAACGCTTAACTCTACGCTCACAAACAATCGAAGTTTTATAGAATAATGAGAAGTATGATTCAAGTACGTCGAATGGAGCTCGGACGAGCTACGCAAATGCTGATGGCGCTGGCGCTCGTTGGCATGGTGCTCGCGAGCACCACTAAGCTTGCCGCTCGGCCCACTCCGAAGGACAACAAGAAAGGCGCCGAGCCGCAGAACTTCCTCCGGCAGACCAATGCCTACAGCAACATCGAGTTCTATTACACGAACCGCGGTGTATTGTTCAATGCTGGTTCGGGTAATGCAGAAGGGCTATTCTGGCCGCGCGGTTCAGGAGATAGCTACATTTTTGGTGAGGGCCTTTGGTTCGCCACGAAGAAGGAAATTCAGGGCAAACGCCGCAAGCTATGCGAACTTGGATATAATCCGAATTCGGGTGCCGGTTGGTACATCGAAGGTGAGGCGAGCCAGGTCGGTAAGACGGTTGGCGATGATGGTTCTACTCCGGCTGCGAAATATATCAGCTATGTTGGTCCACGGTATGATAAGACCTCTGGCCAGTATCTTTCGGGCTCGTCGTCAGTTGTTCCTTCACCGTATTATGCATGGCCCTTGTGGGACACCAGCGCGACTAAGACCCTTAAGCGCAATTTTTACTTCGGTGATTACATCTCCGATGTGACGATGCGAGATGCTAATAAGCTGACTACAGCCCGCGGTCTCGATAAGATCGGTAAAAAGGCACTCCCGGCGATCATCTCCGAAGAAGATATTGTGAATATTTATACCGACGCGGATCCAAGCAACAACCCGGAATACCGTCCTGGTCAAGGGTATCCGTTCGGCCTTGATGTTATCGAGGCGATCTATTCCTGGAGCTTTGGCCGGTATCGTGACATGATCTTCCTTCGCCAGAAGGTCACGAATTCTTCGAGCGATTCCTTGCTCGACTGCTGGATGGCCCCCGCATTTGATCCAGATCTTGGTACGGCATGTAATAATGCTTCCCAGGATGATGGTAATAGCTATATCGATGATAGCGTAGTGAAGGCTAACGCCAATCCGACATATGTGGCTCAGTTGCGTCAGCCGTATCGATCAGACCCGACAAAGTTGAATATGGGCTATCAATTCCGTAACCCACAGGTGTCCTGCGATGGTGGCGCTTATGGAATGGTAGGCTTTAGCTTCCTCGAAAGCCCGGTTATCGACTCCGTCGGTAATATTATACCCAACGACGATAGTGCTGCCTTACGTGGCTATGGACCCAATAGTTTATTCCAAAAGAATCAGCGAGGGCTTTCGACATTCAAAAACTGGATTCTTCTTAACGATCCTTCGACACAGGACCTGCGGTACGATTTCGTGTCTTCAGGCCGACACGAAAAATGGGATAATGTGTACCAGGATAAACGCCTCTTAATGGCGACCGGTCCATTCACGCTTCCGCCCCATCGCTCAGTCGAAACTGTTGTAGGTATTACGATCGCTCGCGATAGTAAGACCGACCCGAAGACGAATTTGGGGGCACTGCTTCTTCTTAGCGACTTTGCTCACCAGGTTTTTGGCGAAGTCGATTCTACCCTACTTTCTATAAAGCCGGATTCATCGGGCAAGCTCGATACAACCTATGGTTATTTCGTAAATCACTTCCTTTCGCCTGTTCCACCGAACATCCCGATCGTAAAAACGCAATCGCTCGATCGTGCTGTATTGGTAACGTGGGACTCCAGTGCCGAGCACAGTTTCGATCCGGTCAGCAGCCTGCTCAGCGTTCCCGATACGAATATCCGTAAAGAGGCAACCCTGCCATTTATGGGTTACCAGTTATGGCGTTCCACCCGCAGTGATCATGATAGCACGATCCGTCCGGACGGTATCAATCCAGACGTTATGCTGGGTGATTGGCATCTCTATGATTTTCGCAGCGACTCCGTCTTTGATAGCAAAGGCCATTTCAATCACATCCATTATACACGTTTAAATTCGACTCCACATCCGATCCCTCATTCGTACCTTGATGTGGGTGATGACAACCACGATGGTATCCTCACTGGTACGGAAGGATTGTACAATGGTGTGAAGTACTACTATTATCTGATCGCATACGATGAGTACGATTCGGTCAACCATACGGGACCGCTTTACACGGCTATCGTTAATAATAAGAATGCTGTGGTAGGGGAGCCGTCGAAGCCGGCGTACCTTACAACATTCAATGGCGATACTGCAAGTAATATAGCAGGTAGTTGCTTGGCCGGTGGCCTGCAGGATGTTCGATTGGATATCGTAGATACAGGTCGCTTTGCGCAGCTATTTACCAACGATGTGATATATGTAAGCTTCCAGCCTCGCTGGAATGAATATGCTCATTATCCGGAACTGGTGCATAACCAGAGCCCACTTTTCTTGCTGGTGGATATATCGGATAGTGTAAACAAGATCAATAATAATCATACGACGATGGCATCGCCGTATTACTTCCCACAGACCCAGTTGGGAGCGATCACACTTCACGTGAACGGTACTGTGAACTGTGACTCGACCTTTACGTCGCAGTTCTCGACCGATAACTCGCTCTTCGCTCCGAACCAGACCGTCGGGCAGGCGTTCCACGTTCTTGCGGATATCTCATTTGAGCAGTTATGCTCACCGTACCGGTTGAAGTCGGTGTCGGTCAGTGGTCAGGGTGATCCGCAGATCTTGCGCCTTTCGCAGCGTACGAATTTTGGTTCGGCGAACGATCCGAACCAGAATATATACAATCTGCCTGGCGACTCGGTACAGCGCCCACCGATCACATTGAATCAAAAGACACTCGTGTTGATCGGCCACAATCAAGGGGACGTCATCACGAGAGGAGATACGACCTATACGCTCGACACACTGATTAAGTCGTCTGGCGATACGGGTACGTTCATTTCTCGCAAGCCGCAGTATCATTATACGGCAAAGAGCACGCGGCCTGCGTTTATCGGTGGCCTCGGTGAAGCCTCGTACGATGTGAAGTTTGGCAACACGATGCCAAGTCCGATACCGATCCAAATGCCGGGTGGTGCAATTACGCCGACCGTCATGCCGATCACCGTATCGCTTTCGAATTGTCCGGCGGCGGTTCTACGACATGTAAAGGATAGCCTCAACGAACTCATGTATGAGGTCGATGGGCGCTACTATAGCGATGTCCTATTCCAGGCTCCGGATAGCCTGCCGTTCCCGAAATATGATGATCCGGATACAATGCGAGTACCGCAGCCCGGTTACTACGAAGTAGATGCCTGGCATTATTACGATCCGGCTGCATTCGATGCCGTACATATCAATGCACAACCGGCTTTCCAAAATGCCGCACAGACATCGAACGGAACGACAGGACCATATTACTTCCCATTGCTCGAGGATAGCAGTAATGCTGATGCGCAACACAATCATCATCTCGTGGTACACCGCTTAAAGGTTGGTGGCGCCGAGTTGATATTTAATGCGCCGGAGATTGCAGACCGTGCGACGACGGGAGATACGATCGCAGGTACTGGCTCGCATGTGAATCCGCATACGAAGGACTTTGTGCCTGGCGATAAGGTCACGCTATCATTCACGGGTATTGCGAAGAACCTTCCATTCCCGAATGCGCAATTCCGTATTGTTACGGAGCATGGAGCGAATACCGACCTTTCGAATTCCAGCAACTATACGTCTTCGATACTCGATCAGGTACAAGTTGTACCGAATCCGTATATCGTAACGCATATCGGACAAACATCGCCGGATAACGCGAAGCTTTACTTCACGCGTCTTCCACCGCGCGCAACGATCGAGATCTATGCGCTTGATGGTACGCTTATCAATACGCTCGAGCATATTGGCTATACGACCAATTCCAATGGTAGCACGTCACTAACCGATCGTTCGTCGGTGGAAGAGTGGAATCTGCTCACCAGTGGCAAGCAGCGTGTTGGCAGCCAGGTACTCTTCGCGCGAGTGATCGCGAAGGATCCGAGCACGAATGCCGAGATCGCCGAGACCGTTACAAAATTTGCGGTCATTGTACCGACCTCGGGCCACATTAACAATATCAAATAACGACGACCCGTACAAGCCCTCTTTCTTTGTAAAGAGGGCTACATTGGTTCAAGTAACGATAAGAAAGAGTTTATAGAGTTTACATCAAGCGTTGACATGAAGATATACGTAAATCGAGGCTTGGCAAAAAGAGTAGCAACGGTGCTGGGCGTTGGATTGCTTACGGTCGCCGCCGGCACTACTGTCCGGGCACAAGGTGGCACAACAACTGGCACAACAGGTCCTAACTTTACTAACGTTGGTGCTTCAGGTTCTACGTTCGCAAAGTTGTGGGTCGGAGCTCGTTCTGCGGCTATGGGTGGTGCCTACAGCGCACTTGCCGATGACATTACCGCTCTCTATTGGAATCCGGCAGGCATTGCACGGCTTCCCGGCGTCAATGTAGGCGCATCCTACACGCATTGGTTTGGCAATGTAACGCACAATTTTATCGGTGTTACAATGCCTATTAGCGAACGATATCGTGCCGGTGTTTCACTTACCATGGTGGACTATGGCAGCCTTAATTTTGCTACGATCCAGAATGATGCAAATGCAGGGACGTTCAATGCGAACGATCTTTCATTTGGTGTCACGATCGCCGGTTCGTTGACCGATCGCTTTTCCTTCGGTGCGACAGGAAAATACCTGAGAAGTTCTATTCTCGATATGTCTGCCGATGGTCTTGCGTTTGACGCCGGTTCGCAGTACGTTACCGACTTCTATAATATGAAGATCGCGATGGACCTTTCGAACCTCGGTTCTGATCGTAACTTTACCGGTAATAGCTTGTCGTTCCTTTCTTCGAACACAGGCATTAACTCGGTACAGTCCATGCTGACCGGTAGCTATACGACTGGTAACTTCCCCCTGCCGCTTATCTTCCGTATCGGCGTTGCGAGCGATGTATTCCAGGGCAAAGTGGAGAATCAAAAGCTCAATGTCGACTTCGATTTCTCAACTCATTCCGATGGCCCCGAGCAGCTTAATCTCGGCGGCGAATACATTTGGAATGATATGGCAGCATTCCGCGCCGGATATGCCTTTAATCAGGACCAGCTTGGTCTTGGTATCGGCGCCGGTTTCCATTATAAGAGTGAGGACTTCTCTGGTACGGTGGACTATGCATTCAACACCACCAGGAGCCTTGGAGGAATTCACAGAATCTCGATTAGCGCTAATTTCCAATAGCCTAATGCCTGCTTGATCTTTATAGAAGGCGTTCTTCTTTGTTCGAGAAGAACGCCTTACTTTTTGTCGTTTTCAAATCGCGTTTAGCCCAGTCTCTCCTTAATGAAACCTATAGCCAATGTCTCGTAACATAACAGCTATGAAATACTCCGTTGCACTTCTCGCGTTGATCGGTCTTATTGCTTCCACGTCTCTTCGCGCCCAAAGTCCACTCGAGGTCGATGCAATTGCCTTTAGATATGATAGCACTCGTATCGAGGTAGAAGTCGATTATGGTGTTCTCGAGCGAGCGCTTGCATTTAAGCAGGTTAATAATACATGGACCGCTCCTATCGCGGCCCGGATCGAGATATGGCAAAACGGAGCCGTCGCGGATAAAAAAGATATTCGTGATACCGTTCGTTTTTCCGGTACCCAGCAGCAATTGGATTCTGTTGGGGCGAATAAGTTGCTTGGAACAATGGTATTCCCGGTTGTCTATGCACCTTTGACTTTCGCCGCGTTTTTGTGGGATCGAGGCAGCAAAGATGGTAAGGCGATATATGATACGATCGTCATTCCGGTCACCATTCCAGACCACGATCGCACAAAGTTTGCTTTAGGCGGTATCGAGTTTGGCTCCTCTATGGAAAAGTCAAATGGGGCAGCGTCGCCCTTTGAGAAATCAGGTTACATCTATACTCCTAATCCCTCCGCTGTGTATGGTGAGAATTATACGAAGCTGTTTTTCTATAGCGAGCTGTATGTACCTCACGCGTCTGTCGATCCGGCGCAGAGCGTTAATGTAATAACGGCGGTGGTCGATGCTAACGGAAAAGAGGTCGTCTCCAACACGCAACGCGTAGCATTGCTCGGTGAGTCGCTTCCGATCATGGAAGGAATCGACATCGATGGTCTCGCAAGCGATTCCTATAAGCTGCGGATTCGTGTGAAGTCGGAAGACGCTATTGTTGCCGAAGCCGAAAAACAATTCTACTACTCGTCCGGGATGAAGCTCTCCGAGGAAGCTCCGGAGCGGCCTACGGCTTCCGCGCTTAACGATTCTGAACTGTTCGCTGGCTCTGACTTCGCAAAGATGACGGAGGCGGAAATAAACGAGCGTCTGCCACAATCGATGTATTGGGGGAGCGAGTTAGATCAAAAAGCTGCCAAGAAATTAACGACCCTCGATAGCAAGCAGCATTTTCTTTTTACGTTCTGGCGACAGCAGGATGCGATCCATCACTCCGCACAGCCGTTCGATGCATACCGGCTTTTCCTCAAGCGTTTAGGGGAAGCAGAAACTCAATTCAAGTATCAGAAGACGCCAGGATGGAAGACGGATCGTGGGCGAATCTGGATCACGTATGGTCCGCCGGCGCGTGTAACGACCGTGACATTTGATCCCAGCCTTAAGCCGTACATTATTTGGGAATACGATCGTAATTCTGAGATGCGCTTACGCGATGGCAATTTCCCTCAGTTCGCATTTCTCGACCGGCAGGGTGGTGGCAATTACTTCCTTGTCCACTCGAATGTGATCGGGGAGAACTACGAACCGGATTGGCAAACGCGCGAAGCGTTACGACTGGCACACTAATGCTCCTGGTTCTCCGAGTGCTCGGCGGCTTCCTTGGCCGGCTGGCGTTTTATGCCGGCATTCGCCGCCAGGTGACGATGGAGAACCTTGCTCTGGCCTTTCCAGACCTAAGCGATTCGAAGAAAAAACGGATAGCCGTTCGGTGTTTTGCCAACCTTGGCCGTGTTTTTTTTGAATTCCTATTTCTTCGTTTTGGTCCTCGCGTAGCCATTTATAATGGATTGGAAATTAACAACTTAGAGGTCGTCATAAAAGCTATTTCTCGACAGAATGGAGCAATACTATTATCGGGACATTTGGCTGATTGGGAATGGCTTGCCTTAGGTTGTGCGCTGCGGATAGATCGTCCGCTCGACGTTATTATTAAGAACCAGCGTTCTTCGATCGCCGAAAATTTCATGGTCCGAATGCGTACGCGGTTTGGCAATCGGATGCTCAATGCCGGGGATGTTCGTACGATCTATCGGGCGCTTGGAAACAAAGAGATATTAGCGATCTTGGGAGATCAATCCGCCGGTCCGGATGATGTTCGAGTGCCATTTTTTGGAAAGAGTACACCCACGTTTCCCGGTACGGCTCGTTTGGCACTTGCCACACGAGCGCCGATTCTTTTTCTGCAACCGTATGAACGGACGCTGAAAGGGTACTGCTGCAAGTTCATTGAAGTGCCATTCGATGACCTTATTGGAACGTCCGAAGATAATGTACGCGAGTTAACAGCGCGCCATACGGCGATCCTCGAGCAGGCAATTCGAGAGAAACCGGAATTGTGGTTGTGGCAACATCGTCGATGGAAACACGCGAGCTAATGTAAGAGATAAATGCGGGCACTTGTAATCGAAACAGCCTTCTTAGGTGATGCGATCGTCTCGCTAAGTCTTGCCCATGCGATCAAACAATTAGATCCGAATGCTCACGTTTCATACTTGGTGCGTCCCGAGGCTGCGGATATCATCTCATACTCGCCGGATGTCGATCGAGTGATTCCCTATGATAAACGAGGCGAAGAACGTGGAATAGCCGGGCTTAAAAAGAAAGCGGAAGAGCTTCGTCAGCTTAATTGTGATACCCTCTTTCTGCTCCATAGTTCGCGACGGAGTCAGGCGTTAGCATCACTCATCGATGTCAAGCATAAAGTTGGATTCTCTTCCATGACTCATGCCGGACTGACTCATACCATCGTTGATTCAGGATGGAGCAACCGGTACGAACGAGCGATTTTCCCGCTCACTGCTATTCGAGATGGTGTAGATACGCTGGCATTACCGAGATTGACTCCGCCACCGATCCCAGAGTTTGCTGCATTCTTTCACGAGCCAGGACCGGTCGTCGCGCTTGCTCCCGGTAGCGTTTGGGCTACTAAAAAGTGGGGGGATGATAAATTTGTAAACCTTGCGAAAAAACTGATCTCGAATGGATCGAGGGTGGTCGTAATTGGTGGAAGAGATGAGTCCGAAGTTGGAGCAAAGATTTCCGCCGCCTGTGGAGATAATGTTCTCGATCTGACCGGTAAATTACCGTTTGCAGGATCGGCTGCCGTGATTGCGCAATGTTCCATGCTTATTACGAACGACAGTGCACCATCGCATGTGGCGGTTGCCGTAGGGACCAAAGTGCTCACGATCTTCGGGCCCACCGTACCAGCATTTGGGTTCGCCCCTCCGAGAGCCGCAGGGGAAACGATCGAGTTGCAGGGATTATGGTGCCGGCCTTGCACATCACACGGAAGCGAACGGTGTCCGATCTACACTCATGCCTGTATGAAGGAGATCTCGATCGAAATGGTATTCGAACGAGCCATGGGACTCCTGCATGAAGAATCTCTGCCTTAATACAGAATTGAAATGCTGCGGACGATCTTTTGATCGGAAAAAGAGAGAATCGCTCGATATGCACCCGTAGCCAGTAAATGCGTATCGAGCGTGACGGATTGCGTACCTGGTGAGATAGCAATTTCTTTTGATAAACACTCACGGCCGGCGGCATCATACAACTGTATCTCTGCCGGTATGGTAGTATTCGAGGTGATTGAGAACGCTACGGATGTTGTAAAGACCGGATTTCCGAATGGCCCATCGAAGGAGATTTGAACGTCGTTTATCTTCTTGATGATCGGTTGGTTGGAGCTATCTTCAACATAAGCGTAGATATCACCACCACTTGTATTAGTAGCTTTATTTGCCTGGGTCCAGGCGGCGGCGAACGTACCGTTATAAGCATCGCCACCTGTATAGTCGCCGATAAACGGACGATGTTGCCCAGTGCCGATGATAATGCTCGGGTCGAACAGGTCCGTACCTAAAGGCTGCGGTGTTCGTGGAGAAGAAAGATCGAATGCGACCATCCGAGTGAGCAGGTTGGACGCATCTTCTTCTGAGCTATAGAGCGACACGCGTGCCCGGTCGATGACGGGATCGAACGTGACCCAAGGCTGAAAGTGATCGCTGTTGAGTAGGTTCTGCGAGCCGATCTGGAAGGGCGAACTCCATGTCGTGCCTTCATCGGAGGAGGTCACGAGAAATTGTTCGGCATATCCGGGACCCTGGAAGGAGCCTTGATAGCTGCCATAAACAGCATACACGGTATTATTCGATGGGTCCACATCGAAATTGATATACGGGAAAGCTTTAATGCTTCCTTTAAGCTGGTTGATGTAGGAGCCTTGCGGATAATTCGTAAATGGCGCGATCACATGCTCTGTGAATGTAGAGCCGCCATCATGCGAGACCATCATCGCATGATTCGTGCCGCGAGCTGTGATCGAATCCCGATGGCTCGATGCGAAGAACACAGTGCCGCCTCGCCCAACGCGAAGCAAGGAAAAATACCCATACGTTGTATTCATCACCATCGGCTTCGACCAGGTCATTCCTTTATCGTCGCTATAGGCGATCATTCGTTTATCGAGATAGCTGGCCGAGCCGGAGTAATGCATCCAGGCGATATAGAGGCGGCCATAGTAGGGGCTGTATGGATCGCGATCGACGGCAATTGTCTCTTTATCTTCTTCAGAAAATCCAAACTTTGTATTGCCGACTACAGGATTACCCAATATCCAGTGGATCCCATCCGTGCTGTGTGCGACGATCAGATCCGAAAGCATTCCACTCGTATGAATATTCTCCGCCGAGTTGAGAAGAAAAGAGTAATAGAACGTCCCTTTATCATCACAAACGATCATCGGATCGCCATAGGCCTGGCAGCCGAGATCGTTTGCAATGGGTAGGCGGTAGGTCGTCCACGAATGCCCAGCATCCGTGCTGACATAAGCGGGCATCGACTGCCCAAGGGCGGCCCACAGATCGTTCGCTCCTGCCACGATCAGTTGCGGATTTGTGCGACAGATAGCGATACTCGCCTCGTCCTGATCCGCAGTGTCGTTGCTAATATCGGTTGTCACCGATTTGAGGTCGCCAAGAGAACTGAATTGGCTATTTCGCATATTCGCCCAGTTCGGAGGAAGAATGCCCAATCGAGCGGCGGTTTTAGCTCGTGCAAATCGGGCGAAGCCATCGGAGTTCTCGTACAACTCCTGCCCGCGCGGGGCTTCCGTAATAACTTGCTTTAGTGTCGCCTCATATGCTTCCGGTGAGACGCGCATCGTTTGTGCCCCCGCAGAGGCAAGGGTGACAACAAGCACAATGAAGACGAAGAGCGATTTCATGACCTAAACCGAGAACACATCAGTCCTTGAAAAAAACCTTGAACCGGAAAAGGTTACACATTCCGGTGAAATAATTAGGTCAAATTGCGTACTCTTATCGGTTTTCCACGAAATTATGCTATCTCGCTCTAATTGGTAGCCGTAACCTTTAGGTTACGGTGTTGGGCGTGATGATAAATTGATCGTATGGCACTGAGCCATCCGCAAGGCGTAGGCTAAAGCCTATGCCTACGATTTACGGTCCTCGATATTCTGTTTATCTCGCTCCTCTTCGACGCTTTCCAGGATCACCAGCACGGTAGCCATCAGTGGATCGGCCAGAAGCAAGCCCATAAAGCCAAATAGCAAACCGAACGTTAACTGTGCCGCTACACCAATGACCGGCAGCATACGGATCGTCTTACGATGAAGCAATGGCGTAAGGACGTTCGACTCCACAAATTGGATCACGAAAAAGAGTAGGATAACCAGTAACGCTTGCACCGGTCCGGCCATGAGTGCCAGGAGCGTTGGTGGGATCGCGCTTAGGATATGACCGAAGTTCGGAATAAACGCGAGAAGACCTGTCAGAATGGCGAGCGAAAGAGCGAGCGGAATGCCGAGCAACCTAAGACCGATATAGGTGAGAATGGTGATGAAGAGCGCCGAGAGTCCGACGCTGATAAGCCACCACCACATTCGTTCGCGGACGTTATGGAGCGTCCGTTTTACACGCTCGCGGTATCGCCTTGCGAACAGCCGAACGATCGTCTCTGAATATTGCTCGGGCTCGGCGGCGAGGTAGATCCCGATCACCACGACGAGGGTTGCCTGCACGGCTACACTAATTGTGGTCGAGAGCGCTCCCATAAATTGCGAGAACAGCGACTTCGACTCACCTAATAGCTCCCGGACGTTTGGCACCGTTTGTAGAACGTCTCGTCCCCATTGGTATTGCCCAATGTATTGCTCGAGCCGGGTGACCGCTTGCGGCAGCTCCAGTTGCAAGGCTACGAGCTGATCGATGATGCCGGGCAGAAGTAGGGCGAAGGAAGCAAACGAGATCGCGAAGAAGGCGAGTACCGTGATCGTTAGCGACCAGCTATGTTTAAGATGTGTCCAGCGGGAAACGAGGCGGGTGAGGCCCTCTAAGAAGATGCCGAAGAGCAGGCCGGCGAACACGAGCAGGAACACCGCGTGCGCCACCCACAAAAGTACGATTCCCGAGATAAAACTGGTATAGATAATCAGCCGGCGAAGGGTGAGATTCGCCTGAGCGCGATGGCGGACCAATTGTGCCATTTTCGTTCTGTTTTGGAGGGCCGATCCGAGGACCGATCCTATAACAATCGTATACGGAAAAAGAGCAGAGTGGATAAGCGAAAATGAGTGGGGAATGGAGAGTGGTGATCCTGGGCACGAACCCTATGTGCGCTTCGTATAAGTAGTCCATGTCGCAAAGTGTTGTATCAGAAAGTGTTATGTCGGAAGCTGTTATGTCGGATGTCGCGGTAGAATCCAATCGCGTTCGGGATTTGGTAATCGCCAGGCCGTGCCCGAATTGTGGCGCGGAGAGTTCGGAAGCATATTGTCCCAAGTGCGGCGAGATGATGGAGCCGCGCGTGCTCCGTATCCGGCATTACCTGCAGGATATCGCCCAGGAGATACTTTCGCTCGACACAAAATTTTTTAACTCGATACCAGCGCTTCTCTTCCATCCGGGATTCCTGGCGAAGGAGTTCGTCGCGGGGCGCCGCAAGCGCTATCTTTCACCGCTTCGGCTTCATATTGTCATTGGTTTTCTTTTCTTCATCGCGCTGGGGTACACGCTTCGAAGCCGACTGTCAGGAGAACTACACGATACGGCAAAACGCGAGCAGATCGACTCGGTCTTTACCAAGATCCGTGAACAGGAGGTCGCTCGTGGCGAGAAGCCGAGCGTGCCGGACGTGAACGAATTCCAGAATGTGAGCGAGAAAATAAACGAGCGTGTGCAGGAGGTCGGTCCGTATGCGCTTCTCATTTGTTCGACACCGGTCTTTGCGCTATTCCTCTGGCTGCTCTACCGTAAGCGAAAGCTCTTGTACGTCGAGCACCTGATATTCTCACTCTACTTCTTTTCATTTGCGTATCTCATTGCGATTCCAGCGATCCTGTGGCTGCACCAATATCTTATACCGATAAGTGCAGTACTGTTTTGTGTCTACCTCTTCTTCGCACTTCGGGGATATTATGCCGACCGCGGCTTGAAACTCGTAATGCGGACGCTTGCAAGTATTTTCGCCTGTTCGTTCATTGTTACGTTCGCGTTCGTCATCAGTTATGCGCTTGCGTTGCTCATCGGCCACGCGTTAGGAGATATCCCAAGCGAGTTGCACGGGACGATCAATTTTCAGTAAGCGCTACTTCTCGGGAATGGGAAGCGCATTTTTATGTGCTAAACCGATGGAACGGAGCCAGCTACTAAGTGCCTTTGAATAAGCACATCTGCTTTGGCAGATGTGTTGTCGTGTGAAGAGAGTTGTCTTTTTATTATCTGTTGCGCTCTCACTGCTTTCTTCGGAAAGCAGTGTTGCCCAGTGGCATACACCTTATGTGGGTGCCAATGTTTGTGTCAATTTTACTGGTTTGGTAGGGCCAGGATTTGGCGCTGAAGCAGGTGTGCATTACCAGCGTTTCTATGCAGGAGTTGAATGGAGTGCCTACGATCTCGGTTTCGTACAAGTTACAAACTCAGAAATGGCCCCTGTAGACGCTCCTTTCACGCCATACGCGATGACGGAAGAACAGGCATACGGGGTGCATCTTGGCTATGCGGTGTCTCAAACGGTTTATTTAGGTATTGTCGCGTTACTCAGTAGGGCCCGATGGCTCGAAGCAGAGAACGATGAAGTAATTAAGCAGTGGTTTAACGTCGGACCCGACGCGAGGATCAAGACGAGCGAACCGAGTCATATCTACGTTGTCGGCTCATATACCTTCCGTCGCGGATTGAAGTTCGGCCTCGGGTGGGAGTTCTAAGTTGTTGTCAGCCCTTAAAAAATCCTGAAAGTATGAGGACAAATAAGAAGCCCTCTCACAGGGAGAGGGCTGAGCAAATTTGTAGCCGTAACCTTCAGGTTAAGCCTACGAGGGCGGGTTAGGTACCTGCCGCGTAATCCATCGCGTAGGCCTTTTGCTCTTCGGTGAGCTCGTCGATCGAGATGCCGTTCGTCGCGAGCTTGAGTGCTGCGAGCTCCTGGTCCTGCTCGTTCGGGATATCGTAAACGAGTCCGCGCTCCATTACTTCTTCGCCCTTGTCCACGCGGACGAGACGAAGCTGACTCAAGAACTGGTTCGCGAAGCTCATATCCATAACTTCGGAAGGATGTCCTTCGGCAGCGGCGAGGTTCACGAGGCGGCCCTGAGCGAGCAAGTAGACGCGGCGGTTGCCGGAAAGGAGATACTCATCGCAATTCGGGCGGATCGTGCGGTGCGTTGCCGAGCGCTCTTCCAAGTGCGGGATGTTGATCTCGCAATCGTAGTGGCCCGTGTTGGCGACGATGGCGCCGTCCTTCATCACATCGAAGTGGCGGTCGACGATAACGTCCTTCACACCGGTCGCTGTGATAAAGACATCGCCGATCTTCGCGGCTTCATCCATCGGGAGAACGGTCATGCCTTCGAGCGTCGCTTTGAGCGCGGCGGTCGGCTTGATCTCGGTGACGATCACATTGGCGCCCATGCCTTTGGCGCGCATTGCGACACCCTTGCCGCAATGTCCGTAACCGGCGATAACGACGTTCTTGCCAGCGAGCAAGACCGACGTAGCGCGGATGACACCATCGAGCGTCGATTGGCCTGTGCCGTAGACGTTGTCGAAATCCCACTTGGTCTCGGCATCGTTAACGGCGATAACCGGATAACGAAGCTTGCCATCGGCGGACATAGCGCGAAGGCGATGTACGCCGGTCGTGGTTTCTTCGGTACCACCGATGATCTCATCGAGATGATGTTGAAACTTGTTATGGACGGTGAAGATGAGGTCGGCGCCGTCATCGAGCGTCAGGTTCGGATGGAAATCGAGCGAGCGCTCGATGCACCAGTAGAATTCTTCGACGTTCATGCCATACCAGGCGTAGATCTGCACGCCTTCCTTGGCAAGTGCGGCAGCTACTTCGTCGTTCGTCGAAAGGGGATTGCAACCCGACCACGCGACCTCTGCACCGGCGGCGCGAAGCGTCTCGATAAGTACGGCCGTCTCCTTCGTGACGTGCAAGCAACCCGCGATGCGGTAGCCGGCGAGCGGCTTCGTCTTCGAATACGTTTCGCGGAGCTTCATAAGCACCGGCATGCGGCTTTCCGCCCATTCGATTTGCCGGCGGCCTGCGTCGGCAAGTTTGAGATCGCGAACTTTATAGTGTCCTTCTTTAAAATCCATTGCTTTTCCGACTAATCGTGCAAGTATTGTTAATCTTGGAAATCCGGGTAATCAATCCTGAGAATCCCTTCAAATCCAGTAAAATCCAGGTTCAGAATCTGAATCTGGTTGTGGATTCGGGCCGTGAACAGCAAGGAATACGGGTGAGTTCGGGGAATGGCAAAACCGAATTTGTGTATCAGGGAACGGCTCGTTCCCTGAGAATACGCCTCCTCAACAAAACGCTTTATAAGTTATGTAGTTTTGCAACATGTCCATCCCTAAAGGTTATTATCGACAAAAGTTGCCGCACTACCTTCCGAACGATCGGCCATATTTCCTTACCTTCCGCCTAGCCGGTTCACTACCACGCGATGAGGAAATGCTAAATAAGCTTCTCCTTTCCGGGCAATTTCTCGAATACGAGCGATTGCTCCACATGATTCAATCCGGACCCCGATATTTGGCAGAAGAACGCATTGCTGAGATCGTTGCAGAAGCAATCCACCATCGTGATGGCTCCAAGTATATATTGCATGCCTACTCGATCATGTCGAACCACGTTCATATGATCATTGAGCTGCCGCCCGAAGGAGTGCTGTATGATATTCTTCGTGAACTAAAAGGGTGGACTGGCAAAGAGTGCAATAAGATTCTAAATCGGCACGGCGACTTTTGGCAACATGAAGGCTACGACCATGTTATCAGGAAAGGCCGCTTCGGCTATGCCGTTGCGTATGTCCTGAATAATCCAGTCAAGGCAAGGATCGTAAAGCACTGGCGCGAGCATCGATGGACATACCTTAGTCCAAAGCTTCAGGGCTTCGATTAAGAATCTACTTGAAATGAAGTGGCTCGGAACGAGGCCGTTCCGAGCTACACCGCCACACTTTTCTTTTATATCAGTTTATTTCAGCACCACAACTTTCTTTATCACTTCTCCCCGTAAGCTAAGTAGCCTTATCGCATAAACTCCTCGTGAGAGATCGCTCGTGCTAAGTTCAAATCTGTTTTCAGCGTTTGCTTGATCATTAAAGATCGTTTGCACTACGCGACCGAGAGGATCAAGCAAGTCAACCGTTACAGGACCAGAAATATTGGCAAAAGAAACGATCAACTTCTCTGACGCCGGATTTGGATAGAACGAAATAGAGGCTTCCATAGCAGGCACATGATGCGAGACACCGGAAGGCAACTTCGAAATACGATAGATCACCGGAATACCTTGATCGCTCGAGAGATAGACATTGCCGGCGGTATCCTCGGCGAGTCCGCACGGGCGGCCCCAATATTTGTAGTTGACCGAATCCGTCAGGAAGCCGGTAAGGAAATCATCGACGCGCCAGCCTTCGGCGATCGAATCATCATACCATAGCTTTACCACTTTATAGCCGACAGCAACCTTTCGTCCGCCTTGTGATGAACCGTGTATGGCAACAAGCGCATAGGGATAATTGCCGTTCTCATCGCGATAGAACATTATTGCCATCGGCGTTGAATGAGCATGTATTTGCACCGTGCCGACCTGCATTTGGCTTACGCGCAAGGAGTCGAGTGGCGTAAGCGGTTGCATCGCTTGATACTCTGTGGTGGCTTGAAAATCATCCCATTTATGATCTCCATAGGCGAAGGGCCAACCGTAAAAGCCGCCATCCTGGACCTGCGTGATGATCTCGGGCGGATCGTCCGCTCCGAGTGCGTCACGGTCTGCATTGGTGGCCCAGAGTGTGGCTTGAGGTGGTCCGGAGGAGCGGTTGGTCTGAAGCGCAAGCCCTATCGCATTACGTAAGCCACTGGCATACACCCGCCTGCCAGTCCCATCCAAATTAAATCGAAGTATGGTGGCGCGTTCCGGATCACCTTCCCGACAGGCGTTGCAGGATGCGCCGACACTCACATACAACGCACTGTTGATCCTGTCAAAGAGTATTGTTCTTGTAAAGTGATTGTAATAGCCCGTATCGCCAATGCCGGTGATAAAAGGATCTTCAGCTTCATAATACCCGTCCCCGTTTACATCGCGAAATTTGCGAACGCGGCCAGGCTCTGCTACATAGAGAGCGTCGTTAAAGAAAGCAATGCTATGCGCCGTATCAACTTGTGGGGTAGCGGCATAGATAGAATCGGCGACGCCATCATTATTGGTATCGATAAGAGCCCAGACGCTGCTGGCATTCATATCCGCAACGAAAAGGCGGCCACCGGGGCGTATCGCCATAAACCGCGGGCGTTGCAGTTTGCCTGCCCAGTATACGCTCATCGTATAACCGGAAGGAAGCATCACCTTATGACCAGTATCGATCACAGAGCGGAATTGCGGAGCAACATCGACCGTAGATTCGACCAATTGGGCGCGCGCACTCAGAGCAAGAAGACACAGTGTAACTACAACGCTGAGTTTCATAAGACCGTTAAGTTTTGGACTATAGCAATAGTATACCGACCTATTTACTGAGCCGCATCCCGCACGCGTGACCATAGGAATCGTAATCCTCATTGCCAACTCCGAAGCCATAGGAATACACCTCCACGGGTGCCGAGCAACTTATCATATGTCTCCCTTCAGGAACACGCAAGGATAAAATAGTTGCTTTGGCGGGGGCGAAGGGACGGACGGACTCCACCGTTACGCCCATGGGCGGTTGTCCTGTACCGATCAAGGCTCCGTCGACTCGTAAGGTCTTCGCTCCGCTATCCGGCACCACGATATTCAAATAATGCTGGAAACCGCCAGAAGTTACAGAATTGGTAGTTAGCTCTATTAGTCCGCGATCGCTTGGGACGGCCAGGAGCATAAATGGGTCGCCGATCTTTATGGTATCGGCTTCCGAGCTTGTTGCGTACTGCGCCACCAATACCGGCTGTGATGCGTGGATGAGCGCATCGAAGTGGAAGCTGTCAATCTCAAGGAAGGTACCTTTTGCAAGTGTGCCTCGTGCAATCCCGTTCACAAACACTTTCGTTGAATCCTCTTGCGCGATCACTCGTGCGACGTAATAATCTTTGCCGCTGAATTTGGTAAGGACATAATCCTTCCCCCAATCATTAGCGGGCGGTTCTTCTTCCAACAGCATATCGCAAAAGCGCTTGGTGGGTGGTACTTGAGCGCAACCATGCCCCGTAAATACTGCAACGGGTTTTGTAGAAGTGATAGAAGAACCGGTGAGATCGCCGGATAAAAGAGAACCTTTAATTTGAAACGTCTCGCCCTTATTAAGAACGAACTCGACATTCCTGCCTGCCGGTTGACCGGTCCTCGCTGGAGCTACAAGTTTTATCGTAACAATGGTATTGTTCTCCGTCGCCAGTATAACCGCCTGAGAGGTAAAACCCGTTAGACCATTTGGAAGCGTTGTATACCCGGCGATCACGTATTCAGTACCAAGATATTCCGTCGGTATTGCCATGTAGCTATCAGTGCTGGCCGCGCGGTGACTTACAGCATACAGGGAGATATCGTGGTCGCACACAAGGTGTACCGCCTTCTTTTCGGTGACACCGTTGCTTTGAATTTCAATGTTTGTATCGAGATCGATCCTGATCGACGCTCCCGTTTCGACGGTAAAGGGAATAATGCTATCACCAACTGTGACGGTGCCTTTCGTCCGAACCTCTGATGCAATAAAGAGCGACGTATTTAATACCTTGTTTCCTTCAACGACCGCATTCTGCGGAAACGCAAGCCAGAAATCAGTACCACGATAGCCTTGAGCAAAAGAGGGCACCGATAAAGTGAGAACGATGAAACAGAGTAAGAGACGGCGGATAGATCGTAACTGCATTATGCGAAAATACGGATGTTCTGCAAGAATGTAACTTTATTTGGAATAGATGGTTAGATTCTCCGCATGCGTGCCTTCCGAGCTACTTCCCTCAGTCTGATCCTGCTGCTCAGCCTGCTTTCCGTGTCGCACGCCCAGATTATCGAGAAGGAGTGGCAACAATTAGCGGTCTTTCCGGACCTTGCCTATACGGTACATTTTATTGATCTACCAGGCCCCCCGCGGGTTGGTTTTGTTGGTTGCAACCACATGGTCTATCGTACCTCGGATGGCGGTGAAACGTGGAATCCGACGATTGTCGATGATTACGATTTTCAAGCGAGAGATTTTGTCTTCAAGGATTCGCTCACGGGTTGGTTTGTCAACTGGCTTTCGTCGAACACTACACTGTATAAAACAACCGATGGCGGTCTGAACTGGCACTCCCAGGGTAATCCGGTCGATGAAGGTACCGCGATATATTATCTCGCGTCCAGCAAAACGCTTTTTCTCTCCGGATGGGGTATTCGCTTCGGTAATGGTAAGTTGTGCTACTCCAAGGACGATGGAGCAAGTTGGACGACTCTGCTTAAAGGCGATAACTTTAACGCAGTCGTTTTCCTGAACCTGGATACCGGTATCGTTACGACAGAAGAAGGCGATTACCTGGACTACCTAACCACCGACGGCGGAATGACATGGTCTTCGATCTCCAGATCAGCCTACGAAACATGGCAGCCGCTTGCTGATACATTCAGAAATGTGTTTTGGGCCGGAGCAGAGGCGGGAGGTTCGCATCCGTTAGATCATCAAGCTTCTGTTTTTCAATCGACTGATTTTGGTAAGAGTTTTAATTCGGTTGCGACCGTACCTTCGATCACCGGTACGATGCGGGAAGGCTCTTGCGGGACGCTTTATCTTCAGGCAAGCATTTATGCGAATGATAATGCGAAGGGAATATTGAGGTCCACCGATGGCGTAAATTGGGCGCTGCTTACAGACGGGAAGGGTAGGTCGGGGCCGTTCAATAGAGCAGACACGCGCTTCTATGTAAAAGGGACCTACGTTTATGCGTTGCGCGATACAGCCGGGCGGGATAGCGTCCGTCTCTGGCGCTATGTTGAAGATACAACAAAATTTGGCGGAGGCATTGCCTTTACCGCTCCGATCGCTTCGACGAAGCGAGTCAACATAGTATCAACATCCTGCGCCGATCTCGATACGACGATCTATGTGATCTACCAAAACGATTGTATCCCGGCAATACTCGAATCGGCAACGCTTAAGTCTGGCGATCGCTTTGTCATTTACCCGCACGATAGTCTTCCTCATGCGATCCAGGATTATTATCCACTGGTGATCGGCCATCGCCCGCTGGACCGTTCATCGGACTCGACTACACTTTACCTCCATTACTTCGCAAACGGCAAGGATATTTATGACACTGTTGCAATTACGGCGATCATAAATGCTCCTGGTATTATTACGCCGATCAATATTCTTGCGAATGATGCAAAGAGTGTAAATGTCCGAGCAGGGGACACCGTAAGATTTACAGTGCATCTAACTGATTCAGTCGATCAACTCGTGAACCTCGATTCCATCGAGTTTCAATCGAGCTATGACAATAATGTATTGTCGTTTGCGAATGTGCGAGCACTCGCGCCCTGGTCGATCATTAGTGAATCGCATGGTAATGGTACAGAGCGACTTGCTGTCTCGAGAGCAGAGGGGACGCCGCTTCTGCCAAATTCTATTGTTGCCGAGATCGATTATGTGGCCGACATCAGTACCAACTCATCGACAGCATACACTCTTTCTGATCTGCGTTTGAACGATGCCGAGTTCGATGGTTGCGCCGGAACCGCCTCGCTGCCGATTCCGCCAACTGTATCGGTCTCTGCCTGCGGCGATACGCTCTTTCGAGCAATGATGTCGGGTGAGCCGATGATACAGCTTCTCGGTGTTGAAGTCACGGGGAATTCGGCAGAGATCAAAGTGAAGGCATCTCGAAGTGAGCCGGTCCAGGTTGAGGTGTACGATTTATTAGGGGAGCGCGTGGGAAGTGAACAATACTCGCTGACAAGCACTTCAGAGAACCTTGCAATGGATATTTCAAATTTACCGAGTGGGATCTACTTCGTCAGACTCGCTACGAGTGCAACCGTCGTAAGCTCAAAATTTATACTCGGGCGCTAAGGTCATATTTGTTTCCGAGAGCCCTCATCCCCCAGCCCCTTCTCCCCCTGGGAGAAGGGGAGCTGTGAATATCTCTGAGACGCTTTATTTTTGTATCGCTTGATTATCTCCTCCCAAGTACTATGAAAAAAACTTCCGGATAAAATTTGGACGCCTGAGCGTGCAACAGGGCAAGCCGTCTCTCGGGCTCGTGAATTACGAAAGACCATGACGCCTGCTGAAAAAATACTGTGGACAGAGCTTCGAAACCGTCGATTCATAGATCACAAATTTCGCAGACAACATCCAATTGGCAAATGGATCGTCGATTTCTTTTCGTATAAAGCTCGATTAGCGATCGAATTAGATGGATCGATTCACGATAATCAAAGAGAAGAGGATGAGTGGCGACAAAAACTTATAGAGAACCACAACATACGGTTCATTCGATTCAGGAATGAAGAAGTTGAAACGAATATAGATGCCGTTCTGCAGGAGATAGCAAGCAAAATAGACGATGTTAAGGAGTAAGGCTCCGTCCTGCGCCCTTCTCCCAGCGGGAGAAGGGTTGGGGATGAGGGCTGTTCCATCTAGCAGAATCCGAATATAACTACTAAAAACAAAAAAGCCTCTTACCAAAAATAAGAGGCTCCTAATTATGTCTTATTAAATCTTACTCTGCTTCGACCTGCGCGTAGTCGAGTTCGACCGGCGTTTTGCGACCGAAGATGGAGACCTCGACCTTAAGCTTTTGCTTGTCCTCGTTGATCTCTTTGATCTGCGCGCCAAAGCCGGAGAATGGTCCGTCGATAACTTTGACGGGCTGGCCAAGATGGTAGCGCACTTCCGGCGATTCAATGCCACGCTTCTCTTCGACCTTACCGAGGATGCGGCGCATCTCGTCGGGCTGAAGGGCGGTTGGCTGCGTTTTCGTCGGACCGACGAAGCTTACGACGCCCGGGATCGAAAGAATAAGATCGATCAACTTCTTATCGAGTGCTGCTTCGATGAGAATGTAACCCGGAAGAAAGCTCTTGGTCTTCGTACGCTTTTTACCTTCGCGAACTTCGTAGACCTTCTCGTTCGGAATGACGACTTCGGGGACGCGTTCGGCCATGCCGCGGCGCTTCACTTCATCTTCGATGAAGGCCTTGACTTTCGATTCGTGACCGGTGTAGGTCCGAAGCGCGTACCATTTTAGCGTGGTTGCCTGCGGCTCTGTTACCATAATAGTTAAAAGTCCTGAGTCCTACATTCTAAGCAAGATGGTATCTCGATCAGAACTGGACTTAAAATAATCGGAAAATGCCTCGAATGATCGTTTCAAAGATCTTATCGACGCCAAAGGTGAAGAGCGCGAGCACTACGCACAGCACGAGCGTAATAATGGTCGCATCCTGAAGCTCTTCGCGCTTCGGCCAACTGACCTTTTTCATTTCGCGGGAGACGTCCGTAAAGAACGAGAAGGATTTCTCCTTCAAGCCTTGCTTATCACCCGCCTGGGGCAATGTTGTTGTTTCTGCCATCGTAATAGTGCTAAGTGCTGAGTGTTCAACGTGCTTAGCGGCACGAAATTATGAAGTTCAAAGGCACCGTAAGGAAGCCAATGTTGGCGCCACAAGGGAAGCCAATAATTGACACCGTAAGGAAGCCAGTGATTTCGTCAGCACTTAGCACTCAGCACTAAGCACTGAACGGTGCACGACAGGAGGGAGTCGAACCCCCAACCTGCGGTTTTGGAGACCGCTGCTCTGCCAATTGAGCTACTGTCGTATTGGACAGACGTTTGGCCTGCCGCAACGAGGATCGAGACAGGCTGAAGGCCTGTCCTACCAGTTACTTCGTCTCCTTGTGGAGCGTCCGCTTGTTATCGCGCGGGCAGAATTTGGTGTATTCTACTCGTCCCGATTGTTTGCGCTTGTTCTTCGTGGTCGAGTAATTACGCATCTTGCAGACGGTGCACTCGAGTGTAATAATGTCTCTCATGGTCGTATCAGTAAAACTTTTTTGGATCGTTCAGAGACTCGTCCTGCGCTACTTCATCTGGCACCGCATTCTCCGAGCCTGCCGGCGTCGACAGTTGAACGTTATTCAAGAAGATCGCTGAGATGAACTTGAATCGTCCGCAATTCGGGCAGATATAGACCGTTACCGGCAACGCCCGATTGAAATTGAATTGCAGACCAGCTGCCTGGCCATCGGCGTTAGCTACTGTATCAAGCCCCGGTAACGCAAAGAGGTCCGGATTGACCTCCATCTGCGTACCGCAATCTCCGCATAACTTTGCTGGGGTCATAACAAGTATGAATTATGAAGCATGAAGTATGAAGGATGTCTACAGCGAAGGATGAAGCACTTCTTACTTCATCGATCACACCTCATACTTTCCCCTGGAGCGGGAGACGGGACTCGAACCCGCGACCAACAGCTTGGAAGGCTGTGACTCTACCAACTGAGTTACTCCCGCGCATGAAAACTTTTGCCAAGAGGGGAGGGATGAACCATGTCACAGCCTGTGCCCCTCGCCCTGCGTACTCCAAAGCGCCATTTGCAGAGCAAAAACGCCAAAAGTGCGCTTCCTTCTCCAGAAGGAGAAGAAAAACACAAAACCGCGAAAAAAAAGCCGGGGGTAGTATAAAATCCGTTTCATCGGATTCCGGAACCCCACAGCGGGCGGATAGACAAAACCTGCCCGGTTTCGGTTCCAGAACGCCGGTTTTTGCCAAAAATCACGAGCCGGGCGGCTAAGCCCGGCTCGTGATCTTAATGCAAAACTATTACTCCGGTACCTTACTGTACTACAAAGGGCCTCGTCATCGAGCCTTTACTATCGGTAATTTTCACGAAGTAATTACCGCGGGCCAGCTGCTTTAAGTCCAACGTGGTGCCAAAGTTGCCATCGGCATCGGTCATTCGCTGCTCTCGTTCGATCGATCGACCGGAGACATCGAGTATCTCGACGGCGATCATCTCCCCTGGATAGCCGGCCATTTGCACCCTTAGATAGGATTGTGCCGGATTCGGGTAGATCGAGATACGGCGATAGGGTACGTTCGGCTCCGTCACTCCCAGCGGAGATTGCGTGATCTGGAAATCGTAGTTGATGATCTTGCCGAAATCCGGTTGGAAGGTCTTAAGGATCTTTCCCGTCTTCGAAGTTTGCCGGAAGCGAAGGTATCCCGTGCCTTGACTTGGATTGGCCCAATACGAAAGACCATCTTCACCATCATCGTGAAAGACCATCGTGTAACAGCCGACCGGTAGCATTAGCGAGTCATAATAGCTCGTCGTTGGATCGAAGCCGCCGTTTTGGAAGACGGTATCGCCTTTCAGATTACGGATCTCATAATAGTTATCCTGCGGATCGTTATTCGTGTAGAGATTCAGCACCACAATGCCAGTGTATGCAGGCGGCTGAGTATACACGGACGAGTAGTGATTATCTGCATCGTATTGATCGGTACCACCATTCGGTTGTGAAATATTGACATGGAATAATCCTGTCTGTGCGCTCGTCCAGAAGCCAAGTGAATCAACGGGCAGTACGACGGCTTGCGTATCCATGAACTTCAAATTTCCGCTCCACGAATAGGTTTTATGCGGACCTCCATCGACATAATATTCGAAGTTTAACGAAGTAAGTGGCTGTGAGCCATTATTACGAATGACGATGATCGGAAGATCGCATGCCGGATTGATGCGGCCAAACGCAATACGATTCGATGGCCGCTCGATATCGACGATGCCGGCATTGAGCGTGAAGTTTGGCGCGCTGTAGGTCACAAGCTGTGTCGACGGATCGTAGCGGGAATCGCCAGCACCGCCTTCCACGCCGTAATCCATAAGGACCGAATCGCCTGGTTTAACTTTGCCGGTGACCTCATACTCGGCAAGATCGGTCGCCATTCCTGGGCACCAGCCAGCGCGATTGAGCGTCCAGGTGCCGCCTTGTGGGTAAAGCGGGTCCGCCGAGCATATCTTCCACACGAGCCGTTCGTACTTCAGAGAATCGATAGAAATATAGTGCGTCTGCGGATGGAATTCGCCACCTGTGTTATTGACTTCCGCTCCGTGCCCAGTAATGTATGAACGGACCTTGAATGCTTTTGCGGCTGGATCGAGATAGACTTTACGCGGTTCATAGCGGTCGTTCGCCATAATGGTCTGGTAATTCTCTTCGGTCATCGGCCAGACCTGCTGCATGTTCAGTACATTACGCGCCGGCGTACCTTTGATAAAGAGGAATCGCAGGTCGAATTCTTCTTGTCCGGAGCCGCGCTCCATCGAGAGGCGCTTCCAACCTTTAAGTATCGGCAGATAATCGGTGACGTCGAACTCCCACATCTGTCCGGTCTTACCAAGGTCGAGCCCAATGCCATACGGTGTTACGAACGACATGAGTTCGAACTTCTGCGGTCCACGAGTAAAATAGTATAGATAATTAGGCGAGACGGTATCCATTGCAGCAATACTCGTCGAATCATACTTTATTCCACGCTCATCTCGATTGTATTCCCTGGTCGCGAGATACCGTCCGAAAATGGTATCTATTGCATGCCCCGAGTCATTTGCATGGAATGCATAATTGTGGCCGATATTATACTCGATTACGAAATGAGCGTGCTCGGGAAGAGTGTCGTAAGTATAGCGGTCGCTGATAGTCGGGGCAGGGGTAGTCGTAAGTTGAAGGAAGCTTAAGTTTGGCCGGCCAACGCTCTGGAATTGATTAGGCAGATCCTGACCGCGCATATGGCGCCACACTGGTACGCCGATAAGCGTGCTCGCAGCTTTGCCTCCGGCGCTATTATAAAGTTTGCTTCCGCTGCCCTCATCGAATTTATAGTATGACACGAGTCCCGAGGACGGTGGAATAGAATCAAACTGCATGAGCCGTTTGATCTGGTTCGAATCGAGTACGTAATTGAACATGGCGAACTCACGCAGTTCGCCGAAGTATCCTGTTAGCGAACTGATCGCTCCGCCGAGCATCATTCGTGTGGGACGAATTTGGCGGTGTTTGCCAGTATCATTCATCCATAATGACCCGTTAAGATAGATCGCCATTTTGCCACTTACAGCATCTTTAGTAAAGACCCAGTGATTCCACTTGCCAGCCGCAGCCGAGTTAGGTGCCGATTTTTGAATGCGATCGAAGTTGCCGGCCGCATCCGAGCCGCAATCCCAATACACCGTATTATCGCTCCACGGCAAATGAATATTTACCTGGCGGTGATTTTGGTCATCCAGACCCTCACAGAGTACTGTACCAGTGCCGGGAAGATGCAGCGTATCACCGTATGCCCAGAACGCGATCGTGATCGCATTTTGCAGTGAATCGAGAGCGCTCTTTGGAAGCGGAACAAGCTCCGAACTTGCGAAGCTCATCGCATACTCATTCGTGGCTGACGAAAGCAATCCGAAGGTTGGTCCGCCAAACATGGTGATCGAACCGGCAAGACCCGTGTAACTAACTTCAATAGCGATATCCGATGTCCCATCCCAGGTGAATGGTGTATAGAAGAGGAGGGAGTCGGTGCCGGTTAATAGCGAGCACGAGTTGCGATAGACTTCCGCAAGAGTGTCATCCCGCGAGAGCATCTCTCCCATGACGAGTGATTTACCAGAACGCATGCGAACTCGGAGATCGCCAATGGTAGCTGAGCCTTGCTGTACATTCAGCCGCAGTCCATAGATCTTTCCTGCCTTCAGTCCGAAAGACGTCAGTTCACTTCCTGTGTAGGTCATCAACATACGACCATACGGCTTATTAAATATTACCTGTGTTGGCCCACCGGTAGTTTGAACGACGTTGAATGAAGGATAGGGACTGTACGAGACATTCTTTAGGTCGCGGCGCGTAACGGTGTATATCGGGTTCGTCGTCCACGGGAATTTGGTATAGGTGGGGTAATTCGAGATGAGCGCGGAGGGCCATTTGTTTTTCAGCGAATCGGTGCGGGTCGAGTCCCAGACGTAGGTCTCGCAATTATAATCCCACTCGCCGCAGCCGACGTCATTCGGCGCATGCTGCGTTGTAACGAGCGCGTGCTTGCAGCGCATGCTGTAATCGAGCAACACTCGTTCGTAGGTGCCCGTATCCGGAAAGTGAAAGACGCCCGCCCGGCCGATGGAGTCGTAGGTCAGTGTTTGCACGACCACGGTATCGCGCGTTTGCGATAAGGATGGTTTTGCTGTAATGAGAATGGCGAATACGGAAGCGAGGACAAGGATATACTTCATGCTCGAATCAATTATATAAGAAGGCGTCTGCAAGCCACATTAGGAAGCGTCTGCAAACCGGCAAAACAGCCGAGTTACAGGCTGTCATTCCCATGAAAGCGGGAATCCGGCACTGGTCTGCTGGTTTTGCGTCGTAATTTTGCATTGCCTCGTAACGAACGACCGATTTGAAGCTTCAACGGATCTGGGACTCCATTAAATACTATTCCGTCGGTATTTACAATTATACCGATGAGGACCATTGCTTTCTGCTCGCCGCGGGCATCGCATTCAACGTGCTATACTGCGTGTTGCCGCTCTCGCTGGTGATCTTCTATGTGTTTTCCGCTACGCTTACCAGCGAGAAAGCCGTTGCTTATGTGGTCGGCTATATCACCGATTCTTTTCCGGTGCCGGTCTACGAGCAGGACGTTCGCGTATGGCTAACGAAGGAGCTAACGAAGATCGGCCATGAGAGTACCATCGCCGGTATCATCGGTATCGTCACTCTCTTTTGGTTGGCGAGCATTTTATTCTCGACGCTAAGAACATCGCTTAATGCTGTGCTCAACCTGCCAACGAAAAAGAACGCCGTCTATCAAAAGCTGCTCGACTTCGTGCTCATGATCGTTATCCTGGTGCTCTTGCTTTCGTCGACGCTTCTTTCACCGATCGCCGATCTCTTGCAGAAGTTGGGTAGCGAGATATTGCCCTCGTGGCTGGCGCACATCGTGAATACGACGACGCCACGATTTATTTCGCTCGGACTTTCGGTGCTCCTGTACGGGATCCTGTTCCGAATGCTGCCGCACCAACGACTTTCGCGGAAAGTCATATTCGTTGCGGCAGGAACGTCGGTCATCTTAACGGAAGCCATGAGATTTGCTTTCGGCTATTACATGACGCACATTAGCTCCATCGGTACACTCTATGGGACGTATGCCTTCTTGGTCGGTATTTCACTCTGGGTCTACTACGCTGCGCTTGCATTCCTGATCGGTGCAGAAGTCGGATGGCTCTACAAAGAGCGGCATGAAGTACAGCCGGTGGCAGTCTTAGCCGTACCGCAATCGGCGCCGGATATGAAGCATCCCGGCAGCGCAGTCCTCGAAGAAAAAACACTCGAAGAATACGAACAGGCGAAGCCGAACCCCACCAAAGCGGCGGGGGAAGGGAAGAGCTAGCCCATACACTCATTCCGGATTTCTTCTCCCTGGTACCCGGTTAGGTCATCTCCTTTTTTCTTCGACTGTCTCGCCTTTTGAAAATGTCTCGCCTTACAGTCGTCATGCTGGTCGCTGTTCTTATTGGGTTGCTCGGTTGCAGCCATACGTTTACAACTGTATCCACACCCTATTTTGCAGAGTATTGCAAAGTATGGGGATTCCTCAAATATTACCATCCAACGGTAACGCACGGTAAATTGGATTGGGATGCCGTCTTTCTTATGGAGTATCCTAAAGCGGCGCGTTGCACGAATAGTGATGAATTGGTAGAGGTCGTGGGCGATCTTCTGCAAGCAGCCGGCGGAGTAAGATCCTATGGCTATCGACCCATGAGTATGGGGGGCGAATTATCGCTCGTTCGAAGATCGTGGAAGACGGACGCGAGGTACTTAACTGCACCGCTCGCAGAGTCCCTCGACTCCATCTGGAGTAACCTGAACGTCCCCGCAGCGCAAGCATACGTTGGTGAGTATCCGGCACAAAATCCCGATGTGAGTATGGACACTTCGCACTATAGCGATGCGTATCCCTCGGAAGCGGTACGAGCGCTCGCGCTTGCACGGTATTGGAACATCATCGAATATTTCGCGCCGGATAAAGATGTGATCGGGGAGCCGTGGGATTCTGTGTTGGTCCGATTTATTCCGAAAGTGATCGAGGCAAAGAACAGGGAAGACTACACCCTTACGATGATGGAGCTATGTTCGAGTATTCACGACTCTCATTCGTACACCCATAGCTCGTTCTCCGATTCTTTGTTCGGATATTACACGCTTCCATTTCGTCCTGCGGTAGTAGATGGAAGAGTGGTGGTTGCAAGACGAAGAAAGATGTTCGCTCCAGCGCTCTCTCCTGGTGATGAGATCATTTCTATCGCTGGTGTAAACGTCGATTCGTTGCGCGCGCGATATGCCGGTCTCGTGCCGAGCTCGAACCCGGCTTCACGGGATCGAAATGTTTGCAGAATGCTGAACCGCACTCCTCGCCGCGATTCCGTTGCTGTTGTTTATCGCTCGGCCTCCGGTGTTCAGTCGTGTAATGTTAAACCACTTACTAACTACGAGCTGGAAGCAAACCGTGAAACGGACACGGCGAAACATTGGAAAATTATGGCCGGCAATATCGGCTACGTTCACATGGGAAAGCTCACGAAGGCGGAAGCCGATCGAGCGATGACAGAGCTGATAAATACCAAAGCGATCGTTTTCGATGTCCGCAATTATCCGCAAGGCACGATGTATGAGATCGGGAAGTATCTCGATGTGAAGACGCCGTGGGTTGCATTCCGTCATCCAACGCTCACTTATCCGGGACACTTCGAAACAGAAGATTATAACGGCCCGATGCTCGAAAAGAAGAAGCTCTTTCGGGGTAAGGTCGTTATTCTGACGAACGAAGAGACGCAATCGCATGCGGAGTTTACCTGTATGATGCTGCAGGCTGTGCCTGGTGCTACGGTGATCGGCAGCCAGACCGCGGGTGCCGATGGCAATGTAACCGAAGTAAAATTGCCGGGCGGTATCACCACGATGTTCAGCGGTCTCGGAGTCTTCTATCCTAATGGTAAGCCCACTCAACGCGTCGGTATTGTGCCGGATATCGAAGTCCACCCAACGATCGCCGGCCTTCGTGCCGGGAGGGATGAAGTCCTCGAAAAGGCGATGGAAATAGCACGCAAGTGATCGACCTCCCGATCAAGATAAAATAAATTCGGCGCTTGTGTCAGGATTGGTGCGCCGAATTCGTTTTTAAGGATGCTCACCTTGATACCCAGGGTTGTGCGCTGTCCTTTTTCACTTATGTTGTCTAACAATGAAAACTACTATTTCCCTATTTCTTGCTTCCATTCTTTCCATCGTCGTACTCGCTGGCTGCAAAAGCAGCACGGATAGTAGTACGTCGAGCTCTTCCGGTGTGACTGCCACGATCGCTGGTTCGCCCTGGTCCGCTAATGCTTCTGCCGCTGCGATCTACACCTCGCAAATGCAAATGACGAGCATTGCCGCTGCAGGTATGGACAAGCAGACGATCTCGATCGGCTTCAATCAAGGTGTTTCCCAAACCGGTACCTATGATGTGATGGGTGGTAAGATCGTCGTGGGGTATACGAATAACGGCGCTTCGTACGTTGCCGATAGCGGCTCCGTTGTCGTCACAAGCTGGACCTCGAGCCACATAACCGGAACGTTCAACTTCACCGCCATGGGCACGATGGGGGCGAGCACCGTGAAGATAACCAACGGCAAGTTCGATCTCGACATCAAGCAGATGTAAGACAAAGCTTTCTTTTTCACCAGAGCCTCCGCGCATTTTGCGTGGGGGCTTTTTTAATTTTGGAAGGTCTCTAATATGTCCTAAACCAGCAATTATTGTTTTACAATTTTACGAACGATGATACCATCCTTCGTTACGGCCCGTACGAAGTACGGGCCGGTTGGTTCATGCGAGAGGTCGAGAGTTCCTTCGGTGTTATGCACCCCAGAACTCATTTAATTCAAGGGGTTGCTGGGAGTATATTTATTCAGGAGGTTGACATACTTTGCAGGGCGTGAGTCCCATTTTCTTCGCCTTTGACATTGTTGTCTTGATACAGGAACGTCTCAGATAGCGACAACCCGCCCGATGGTAGCGGTGTCCTGTATTTGTAATGTAAACCGTTACATCTTTCTTACTCTCGATCTGATGATGCACGTTCGCCGCCGGAACAATGGCGGTCCCGCTCACGAGGAATAGCGAGAATAGGAGTACAGGTAACAAGAAACGTTTCATAGGTGCCTCCGATGATATTGAAAAAAGGCATTACGTTACAGGTTCTTCTTCAACGAACTGTAAATCTGATGGACTGAAGGCTTTTGCGCAGTGAGGGCAGCGGTGAACACGATGCTTTAATTCACGGTGATAAATGTCCAGTAGCCCCGACGCAAAAATCCCGGCTGGAAGTCCAATCGCAGTAAAACCGAGTAGGCTTATCAAAGCAGCCAAGATTCTCCCAGCTTCTGTTATCGGCATAATTGGACTGTATGAACTGACGGTTGTTATTGTGGCAATTGCCCACCATATCGAATCTGGAATACTCTTGAAAGCATTGGGTTGAACCGGATGCTCAATGAGATACATGAGGATGGAAGCACAGATAAGCAGAAGAACAACCGCAAACAATGACGCGATAAGTTCATGTCGCTTTAGCTTTAACACTTTGCCGATCAAGTGAAGCGATTCGGAGTATTTGCCAAGTTTGATAATTCGAAATAGAACGAATAAACGTAGTGCTCTCAAAAATGTGAGGTTGTCACCACTAAAAATTGGTAAGTAAAATGGCAGGATAACAACCAGATCAATGAGAGCCATAAACGAAAGGGCATAGCGAAGCCGCCCAATAAATGGCTGCTTGTAACGCTCTTCGATTGTAATTGTCCAGATGCGTAAAATGTATTCTACGCTGAACATGATAATTACTGCCATCTGAACAGCGTCAAGTAAGTCTCTATATCCTGGCTTGAGATCGGGCTCACTCTCAAAAATTGCAACTGCTATGCTGACGCAAATTGCAATAGCAATCGAGAGTCGAACAACGCGTTGTATTATCGTTTCATATTTCACCCCATGAAATAAATGGTACACACTATAACGCCATTCTTGAAGGGATCGAGGACGAGCACGCCATGTGGTAGCAAGGGCATCGAAACTCATAGGGCATTCGGGACAATTTTACACAGAGGCAAATATACAGAAATTTAGGAACGCTTAAAGAGCTTGGGATTTGGAAATAGAGTAGCGCATAGGTCGAGCGTCCCCGCTCGATATCGTACCCGACCTACCTGTCCGGTGGGGAGACTATAATCTCTCCATCCAAGAAATGGTCGAGCGAGGACGCTCGACCCACGCGATCGACCGCCGCAATTTCAAGAAAAACCCGGAAATTCTGAAAATCTGGAACTAATTTATATAGTTTTTGTTCTATTATTTTCGAATTTTGGATGAATCGTCCGATTAATATTTTGCCCCTATCTTGTCTCGCTCAAAAAACACGGTTCATGAATTTTGAACGAAAAACAAAATAGAATTTTTTTGACCTGTCGATTAGAACAATGAGAAGAGTCTCGATTGCCGGTTTAGTGCTCGGCCTGAGCGTCGTCGCCGGATGCGTTATCAACTTCAAGAGCGAAAAGCCACCGCAGAAGGGTATTATCCATGTGGACGTGAACTACCAGTATCCGAATAAGAACGAATTCAGCACGTACAGCCACTCTTATAAAAAGGAGCTCGAACCGGGCCGCTACGCCCAGACGGACCACATCGAGCTCGATCCCAGCCAGCAGCTTCTGATCCTGAATAAAGCCTTAGTGCTGCATTTCTACGACATGCCGGAGAGCTTCCACCACAAGGAGGAATCGGGCAGGGGCACACCCCAAATGATCCGGATCGCCGCCGATACCCTCGACCACACCGTCCGCTGGGTCGGCTCCCTCGATAGCCTTCATCCGAACAACTACCACCTGAAAGAGCTGGTCGAGTACGTGGATTCCATCGTGAAATCGACCAGCGATTACCGGGACCTGCCGAAAGCTAAGGATGAGAATAATTAAGCATAAGGAGGCGTCATTGCGAGAAGGACTTTGGAGCGGAAGCGGAAAAGTCCGACGAAGCAATCCTTTGGAGATTGGCAACGAGAATGATAGCAGGATAATAAGTGGAAAATCGAAATATTCCGAACTTTTTAGCGTCCAGAGGCATTTCAGGCGCTTCCATAATGGGAATAGGCTTTTCCGCTGCAGCCCGTTACTTATAACTCGTTACTGATACTATGCTTGCCATCGTCGAAATTTCAGGAGAACAGTTCAAAATAGACGGTACCACGAAGACCCTCCGCGTGCCTTACATGAAGGATGCGAAGGAAGGCCAGGAAGTGCCGATCACGAACGTTCTGTTCAATGATGGCAACTCGGCGCCGATCGCAACCGTCCTCGGTCATACCCGTGGCGAGAAAGTGATCGTCTTCCACAAGAAGCGTCGCAAGCGCTATCGCAAGACGAACGGCCATACGCCGCGCTTCACCGAAGTAGCGATCCAATTCTGACCACTCCTGAACCAGGATTCTCTGGATTAGACCAGGATTTTCAGGATTAAAAGGATTAGCAGGATCGATCACAGGATAACGAGAGAACTTAGCATTTAGGACTTAGCACTCAGGACTTACAATGGCTCATAAAAAAGGAATGGGATCGACGCGCAATGGTCGCGATTCCCATGCACAACGATTAGGTGTAAAGAAGTACGGTGGCGAGTTCGTCAAGTCCGGTAATATTATTATTCGCCAGCGCGGTACGAAGTACCATCCGGGCGAGAACGTCATGCGCGCGAAGGACGATACGCTGTTCGCGGTCGCCGATGGCGTCGTGAAGTTCGAGCGCTTCCGCTTGAATCGCCAGCGCGTGAGCGTCTATCCGCAGACGGCCAATGCCTAACCGAATAGTACTCAAGGAAATTAAGAAGCCCGGCTTAGTAAGCCGGGCTTCTGTGTTTTTGGAGCGGGTTAAAACATATAAATCACTCAGCGCCGGCAGTGGCAAGGCGCTGCCAGAGTTCGGCAGCATTGGGAAGCGCCTTTGCCTGGAGCCCGTATACCACATCCTCGACGTACTCTTCGGAGCGCATTCCCACCAGTACCGAGGAGACCTGCGGCAAGCTTCGAATGAGGAGCACCGCCTTTTGGGAGAGGGAGAGGCCCTCGTAGTCCGGACCCATCAGTGCATTCAATGCTCGGTGGATCTTCTGGGAGCGGTCGTGGCCGCGGTTCGAGTAGTAGTTCGAAATGTGTTCGAGGACGCCGTCCACCGCTTCGGCGTAGTTCTGCAAGGAGGCCATCACCAGTGGGTTCTGGGCCGCGATGGGTCGCAGGATATTGAACGCATACTGGATGCGCGGAGCGAGAATGTTGCGGGAAATTTCCTGCCACTCTTCGACGCTAGCGAATTCCTTCCAGTTATCGCCATCGAGGTTTTGACCGAGCGTCAGGAATTTCTCGACCGCTTCCTTCGACTGCGGATCTTCGCCGAGGAAGGGAAGCGATTGGCGGACAAGCTCTTCTTCCTGAAGCTTGACATCATGGACAAGGTCCTCAATGTCTTCGTCCGGTGGAATTTCGCGGTTGGGATAATCGGCGAGCCGAATGAGCCGCGAGCCTTTGCCTTCGGGATTTCCGACGATGGCGTTGAGCGGCCGATTGATGAGGACGCCGATCCCTTTTTCGGCAGCGTACTCGAGTACGGTTTGCATCGAGCGATGTTGGTTCCGCTCGGTTACGGCTCCAGGCTCGAAGATGTTGAGGGGAAACTGGACCACTGCGAAGTGGTGCTCGGTAAGGCTCAGCTCTTTGGCAACTTCTTCGGCGGCATTCCAGGAGAGTTCGAGCGACGTGCGGTCGATCGACTCTTCAGGTTTCGGGAAGGTGTTGGAGCTGATCCCGTAGTACTGGATTCGGCCTCGCTTAACCTCGGATTCCAGGTAGGTGAAGGCTTGCTTGATGCGGCGATTATACTCGTCGCGAACTTCGTCCTCCGCGCGGCCTTCGCCAATAGCCCACTGTACGAAGTATTCGGGATTGTGCAGCAGGTAGACGTCGATAGTTTCGAGTTGCAGCCGCTCGAGCGACTCATCGATCTGATCGCGAAGGAAGTCCGGATGGATAGAGTGCCAGAGCCCCTGATTGTAGCGTACGATCTCGGACAGCTCGGAGCCAGCGGAGTAATCGGCATGAGGTGTATTAGCTCGGCGCTGCATTTCTTCATAGAGCGCCCCTTGAATGTAACCACCCTTCGAGACGATGATCACTTCTTCGCGGCGGATAGCGCCTTGAGTAATGAGCCCGCCCAGCACTTCGCCAATGAGCCGTTCCGAATTGCCGGTAGCATAATTGGAGGAGGTATCGATGATATTGATACCCATTTGAAGCGCTTTGGCAAGGGCCGTCCGATGCTGCTGAACGCGCCGATCGACACGATAGGAGCCAAAGCCCGCGGAGCTACAGGTGAGTCCAGTGCGGCCCAGGATATGGTAAGCCGCCGACCAATCGGCATGTTTAGTAGCGACGGCACGGGTTGCGTCCGCCGTGGCACGGCCAGTAACGATAGCGGCGCGCTCCTGGAGCTCGCCGGTAGGAGTGATGAGCACGAATTATTTGGTAGAAACGATAAAGGCTACACCCTGACCCGGACTAAGCGGTGCTTCGTAATCCTCGTAGACAAGGTTTTTAATCTCTTCGGCACTAACTTCCGACCAGTTACCGTAGCGCGTAGGCTTGGCAAAGAAGCGAACAATACGTGGATTTGGAACGACCTCCTTGATGCGATCAAGGTCATAGATTCTCATATTGCGGCGAGTCGTGGCTTTACCCGCAGGCATCGTCAGAATGAGATCGCCGCCGGGCTTGAGCGCTGTCCACAATTTTTGAATGGCAACTTTATCACCGTCGGATTTTTCCGGATCGCCATAACCGGTCAAGCCAACATGTTCCACGGTTGATATCGAGCAAACCATATCATAGTGGTTCTCAGGCGGATTCCAAGTAAGGATATCTCCTTGGGTGAATTTAAAATTGGGGTGGGAAAAACTGTACTTACGAAAGTCCAATCCATCGACCTTATACCCAAGACTTGCAAAGTGAATGGGGAGCAGATCCTCGACGCAACCAAAATCCAGGATGGTCTTAGCGTTTGGATTCAGATGCTGAAACAGAAGAGGGTATTCGACAACGCGATCTGTAAAAAGTGGCTTTACATCTTTACCAGTGAGCGAGGTCATGCTCATTAGCAGTTTTTTAAAAGCCATTTCCCAAAAGGTCCCGTCCCATCCTTCGAAGAAGAGGTTCTTGTTGACCTTATACATTTTAATCGTTTCGTAGTCGACTCCCATTTCGTTATTTTAGGGTTAATAATTGACCGAAAGCAAACTAACTGCTGGGGTATAGAGTGCCATGTATGGGAGCTTTTACAACGCTTTGGAGATTCAAAATAAAGCTATGAATGATGTATTTCAAAAGCCGCGATTGAGTGAAGAGGAGGTCAGGAATTTCCGTCAAGGGGGATATTTGATTTATAAGAACCCGGTTCTTCCCGCTGGCAAATTTCAAGCATTAAAAGAACATTTTGAGGAAAAGCTTGCGGAGTTGCCAGACCATATTCGTCCCGAAGAGATGGATGTGCCCCATTTTACTGATCCGAAATTGTTTGAGTGGTTATTCGCGGATGAAATTCTTGATTTAGTTGAGCCGATTATTGGGCCCAATATAGCTCTGTTTTCAAGTCATTTTATTTCGAAACCCAGCGGAAATGGGAAGCGAGTGCCTTGGCATGAGGATGCTACCTATTGGAAGCAAATGATATCTCCCATTGAGGTCGTGACAGTATGGCTTGCAATTGATGATTCAACAGTGGAAAACGGATGCATGTATGTAATTCCAGGAACGCATCGAAACGGAGTCTCCGAATACGAAGAGGTCGATAAAGAAAAGAATCTTTTCCCAATTGAGATTAAACGGGGTCGTTTCGATGAGTCGAAGGCAGTGCCCTGTGAATTGATGGCGAATGAAGCCAGCCTTCATCACAGCGGTCTTATACATGGAAGTCCACCAAATTTCAGTCAAAGACGTCGTACTGGGTATACTATGCGTTATATGCCGACGTCTGTAAAGGCTCTGGGTGGAAAATCAGAGTTGGGGCACCTTCACATTAATTATCTTGCGCGTGGTCGAGATTTAGCCGGTAACGCGTACGGGGATCCTTCCAAAGTATATCCAGAGCTTGCTCGTTACGCCGCCACAAAAAAGAGACGCGGTCACTAGGAATAAAGAGCCCGCGTTTTCGCGGGCTCTTTCCTATACGGGTTTGGCCTAATTAAGAACGGTAAATTTGAGAACCCTATTTTGCCCAGCTATATTCATGCGGGCGAAATAGGTGCCAGGTGTACGAATATTTGATTGGAGTGGAATGTAAGAAAGTCCGGCATCGACTGTTCCTGCATCGATATTAGCAATGGGCGTCCCAACTGTCGAGAAGATATCTATCGTTACTTCTTGTGCCGCTGTTAAAGATAATTCAAGCTCTGGTCTGTCTGGAGATAGATATAGAATGGTAGCAGTTCCGGAAGTCTTGGGATCATTTACTCCCGCCATATTTTGTGGCATTGCCTTATACTGCAAGATGGCGTCGTCTGTCACGTTTAGTATTTCGGCTGTTTCAGTAAACTGATTGTCCGCAATAAGGCCGCTTGCAACCAAAACGAAGTCTGTCGGGAGCGTCTCACTGACAGTTTGATGCATATAGCATGCTGCATGATAGCTCCGTTCTTGATTCATTGAGGGAGCGTAGAACCAACGGAGATTAGGCTTATCGTACCATTCACAGGTCGGTGTAGTTACAGCGGAAAAAGAACTGGTCCAGTTAGCATCGATGATCCCACCCGTAACAAGAAAGCGATCGTTCGGTAATAATGTACTGGTCTGCCAAGTGACGGGTTGAAACATCGCTGAAGTGGATGTCCAAGATGTGAAAGGCGAGAGGAACACTTCGGAGCCAGGAGCGCTGGTATTGGGAGTATTTCTTCCACCAGACGCCAGTACAGTTCCGTCACTGAAGGTTATGAGCGAGCCTTTAATTCGCGCCTGTGCCATGTTTCCCACGACCGTCCACGTGTTAGTCGAAGGATCATATATTTCCGATTCTGTAAAGTAATCGCTGCCCGATCCGCCCGAACGTCCGCCAATGACTAAGACGCGACCATCATTCAGCAGGGTCGCAGAGTGATCGTGGCGACTAAGGATCATTGGAGCAACCGTTTTGCAGGTGCCCGTTGAAGGATCATAAATTTCTGCAGAAGCGGTCGTGCCACTCCCTGTGTAGCCGCCGACCACGAGGATCGTACCATCCAGAAGGAGTGTAGCGGTATGATTTTGCCGAGCTACAGACAATGCTTCTCCACTCGACCAGGTATTCGTTACATAATCATAGATCTCTATTGAGGCCGTTGGGCTGCTCACATCGTAGATTGGAGAAGTATTACCAGCGATAACTACTAATCGACCATCAGGTAATAGGGTACATGTATGCCTCTCTCGGGGTATAGCCATTGATGCTGCTAATGACCACGACCCAGTTGCCGGATTGTACAGCTCGCAAGTCGTCAATGGGCTTCCAGATGGGTCAGCACCACCTACGTAAATTGCGGTTTGATTAGGCAAAGTAGTGAGTACACCCGTTCTCTTTTTTGAACTGAGAGAACCAGTAAATTGCCATGTTTGGCAATAAGCTTCGGCTGAAGCGCCGAGAAACAAGACACAAATGAGAATTTTTGTAGCATTTCTCATAATGTAAGCCTCCAATTTTGTGGACAACACGCTTCCAAGGCAAGAACACATGTGAATGACGTTTGTTACAGACCAATAAGAAATTTTCGCCGATTGTTTTTTTTTGATCTGTTGCGGCCTTGAAGTTCAGCTCACATCTTGGTAAAGGGCTCTGGGCATTTGCCTCTCGGGGATTACCCTCACTATATGCTATTGCAATATTAATAGCTGCGCGTACGCTGCCACAGGCAGAATTCGGTACTTTAAGCGTTTTTCAAACACTGTTCACAATTCTCTTTACGTTCTCAGATGGTTTTGCCTTACAGGCGATCGTAAAATTCGGGGTCGAACCAGAGGTTACTTTGGAAGAGCTCGTTACCGTTACGACAATTCTTTTCATCGCGTTTCTAGGCAGCGCTCTTATATTGCTATTGATCTTTCCGAGAGTTGTTAGCGTCATTCTTAATCTTCCTGAGTTGGAAGGTCTTATACCGTACTTGGCGCTATTCGCACTTTTTACAATGCCTCGAGTCGTTTTTGGTAAGGTCCTACAAACACGGTTTCGAATGAAGGAAATCTTCTTCGTGGACTTCGCAAATTTTGGAGTTGCAAGTATAGCGCTGATCGTTCTCTTGTCGTCTGGTAAAATTCGGACCGCTCAAGAAGTGATAGAAGTAACGATGGTGACCGGACTTCTTTCTTCGATAGTTGCGATGATTCTTGTCAGACCCTTCATTCAATATCGTATCCGCTATTCACGAGCAATGATGTCCCGAATATCTGAGTTTGTTCGATACCAGGCGGCAATGGGGGTTGTTTCAACAGCTCAACAAAACTTTGATATGCTGATTGTATCAGCTTTTACAGGAGCGATCGGTGCTGCTGTTTATAATAGTGCAAAACTACTATTCCGTGGATTCGATGTTGTACGTGAGACGATGACCCTCTTTGTTTTTCCAGCGTCTAGCAAGTACTATTCGCGAGGTGATCTTAGTACGCTGAGAACAATTGTAGAGAAAAGTGTCGGATTTCTTTACCTGCTTTTAATCCCAGCAGGAATATTGCTTGCAGTCGGTTCTCCATTTATTTATCATGTCCTTTATGGGGCGAAGTATGACGCAAGTATTCCTATTTTTAGAGTACTGCTCCTTGCCGCTCTCTTTTTCCCGATTCAAATGGTCTTCAACGTGACGATGACAGGTATGGGGAAGATCAAGGAAGCCTTTCGAATGTTTTTAGTGACGTTGTTAGTAAATGCTACGCTTGCTACGGTTTTACTTGCGGTAACACATTCGTTGAAAGGGCCAGCAATTGCGTTCGTGGTTGGATCGATCGTACAGACGGTTCAGCTTTCACTTTATTTACGGCGTGAAATTTCTATTAAGCCGGGAAAGCTGTGGTCACGAGGTATTGCTGATGCCAGCTCATATGTGAAAAGCCGACTAAAAGGCGCTGAATAAGAGGACAATAAATTATGCTTGCCGTGTCCAGCACGATTTACTGCGAGTAAAAGTTTGGAGTTATGGTCTCATAACTCTAAATCGTATTGAGCTTATGATTAGAAAGTCCCTCGGTCTCATCGTTGTTCTTTTTATTTTTCCGATATTTTCGGTAAAAGCACAATCTCCGGTCATTTCGTACCTCATACCTGATATTGGTACAAATCAAATGAACACGTACGTCGAGATCGTTGCTCCGTACTATGGGCTTGGCTCTTTTGGTCCAGATAGCCTATATGCAAATAACAGTGGTGATTTTGTTCGAGTGATGTGTAGCAATCCGTTGGACACTTCAAAGTTAACGATCGGGCCAGTGGTAGTCAGTTGGAACGGCCGACTAATATCGACGCAGATTTTTGTCAGCAGTTGTCATATTCCTAATTCGTCTGATTGGCGTGCACTCGATTCAGGTTTTAGGGTGCCGATCAAAGTAATCGTTAATGGTCAATCGTCGAATAGCGATACGTTCTTTATCGTCAGACCCACGCCAGCTATTGTTACATCCCTAAGCGGAGTGTTAGGCGCAGGCGGTATTTGGGGAGTTCGCTCAAAGCGAGGTGCACTCCTTTTTGACTCTTTAATTTTATCAGGCAGTACTTACACAATATCGACAGCCGATTGTGATCCAGCTCAAATTGGCAATCAAGGTTTTTTACCGGCGAATATTTTGTCGAAGGGTCCAATTCATTTGGTCTCTGGCGCTTTCATCTCTGTCAATGCTTCCGGCAGAACTGCTGGACCTGGTGGTGGAGGTGGAAGTATGGGCGATGGACCAACCACCGATAGTGGCGGTTCGGGTTATACCGGAGGCAGTCCCGGAGAATCGGAGCCTGGTAAGTGTCCTGCAACAGGCGGCCTGGGAACGGGAGGAGTTGGCAATGTCAATGCTGGTGGAATAGGTCTCAATGGAATCCCTACGGAGCCGAGCGATGTACCGCAATGTGAATATTTTGGCGGCTCGGGTAATCCATTCATTTCCAGCAGTGGTGGAATATTAGATCATAATAAGCATGAAGGTGACGGTAATGGAGGTGGTTTTGCGACGGCTGGGGAGGACGGTCGAGGGGAGCGAGGTAATACGCCGGAGCGAGGTGGTATCGTAAACGGTAATCCAATGCTTATTCCGTTGATGGGTGGGAGTGGCGGCGGAGGTAGTAATGAGTTTTGTACTTGCGACGGCTCTTCACCCGGAGCGGCGGGTGGTGGAGGAGGTGGGGCATTGCTATTGTACGGTTCAAAGCTTTCGCTTTCTGGAACGACCATTTCTTCAAATGGTGCAAGCGGAGTAACTGGCGGCTCCGGTTGCGTTGGTCATGGTTCTGTTGGAGGCTGCGGAAGTGGCGGTGGTGTTATTCTCGAATCAAAACTTGCAAGTTCATTCCCATCGATCACTGTAGCAGGTGGAACATCAATACATACACATTCTCTGGCTGGCAATGGTGGCCAAGGCAGAGTAAGGGTGGACGGTCCTCAGACGGTTTCCCCATCAGTTACACCGTCGGCTGCATCAACCTACCGTGGACTTTCTACCGATACGACGGCATTTTCATCCGGCACAGTTACGCTAACAGGGACTGGCAGCGGCGATTCTATTAGAGTTTATTCAAAAACAGGCAATGGTCCCTGGCTTCTAAGCGCTTCTATTTCTAACTATAGTAGTAACTCATGGTCGCACGTATTTTCGTTTGATCCTACGAAGACAACCTATTTAGTAGCCGTTCAGTCGGTACCCTACACAATCACGGATACTGCGACGCGCCAACCTTCATGGGTTATGTCTCAATCTGCCGCCAATAGGTTATCTACAATTTCAGAAATTGCTTCTTCTCGCCCTAATACAATTGGCAACGCTTTTAAGCCGATTTCAGCATGTATTGATACAAGTGTTTTTGAATACCTGAGTATTGGTTGTTCCCAATTTAGAATAGACTCTTTAAAAATTCAATTTGATACAGGCGGAGTGTTCTTTGTCGATCCAAAGACACAATTGCCACATGTCATCGATTACTATGGCTCGGATTCCATTCGCATCATATTCCACCCGAATGGGCGAGGTGGTGTTTTCGGCGCACGAGCCCATCTTTGGGGCACGTTATTAAGTGCTGGGACTCAATACGATACAGTGCTGGACCTATTCGCAATATCGTCTTCATCGGGTTCTCTGTATCCATCCGTTCACCCGATTCCTTTTTCACTTACACCAGATTGTGAGGACGGCGACGCCTATACCTTGTTAAATATTGGATGCCAATTATTTGAAGTCGACTCGGTGAAAATAGAGAATGACACATCAGGCGTATTCCACCTTGATCCGAAGCAAAAATACCCTACCACAATTAGCTATAGCAAGGCTGATTCAATACACATAATCTTTCACCCCAATCATCGAATCGGTGGATTCGGGGCTCGGTTGCACATTTTCGGTAAATTATCAGCTCAAGGTTCAGGATTTGATACCATCATTTCTTTGGTAGCCGGCTCTGTTCCGTCAGTTCCTATACTTTATCCAACTGCGAATCAATTGCAGTGGAGATCAGTCATCGAGTGTTCATCTGGTGATACAGTAATTACTTTTACCAACCAAGGATGTGATACTGTTTCTGTTGATTCCCTACATTCCTTGGGAGGGCGTTCTCTTTTCCTTCAATCGATAGCTTTGCCACGAAAAGTTGCCCCAAACGCTTCGATTCAAGTACGTGTGCATTATACGCCAGACGCTTTAAATCCGGATAGTTTAACTGCATCGCTATTTTACAGTTCGACAGGATTTATTGACAGTATTCATGTCCCAATAAATGCACAGGCATCTCCTGCATTACCAAGTCTTTCGTCCAGCGCTTCAAGAATAAATTTTGGTGCTGGCTATTCCTGCGATGAACTTGATACAACAATCTACCTGAAAAATACCGGATGTGATTCCTTGCTCTTGACTTCATTGCTTATTGGAGCAGGTAGTTATTCTATCAGTCCGCAACCAGCTTTACCGTTGGTGATCCCTAAAGGCGATTCCATTGCTCTGCACATTAAGTATCACCCCAGTAGTATAGTGGATACACAGTCGATCTTTTACACAAGTAAGAATGGTGGAAAAACGGCGAACGGAAAAATTTTCTTGTTCGGGACTGTCCGAACCACCTTTTTAGCCTATTCGCCCGATAGCCTAAATATGGGAGCTGTTGCGCTTTGTAGTTTCAGTGATTCAATAGTCTCATTGCATAATCCTGGCTGCGATACCATTCAGATCACTTCTGCCAATATTATTCCTGCCGGTGATGTGAAATTCTCAGGAGTAACTCTTCCAATCACTCTTCCCCCACATTCGGACACAATAATTGCTGTGCATTTCTCTTCTAATGTTCAGGAGGATATTACGACGATCCTAATTCTCGACTCCTATATTAAAGGGATTCAACAACCGAGAATAGAGATTCCCGTTCATGCGAGTGCGAGTGCGCCAACGCAGTCTTTGGGCTTATCAGATACTTCAGTACGCCTGCCCTCACTTTCTTTTTGTAAGAGCGATACACTTATAGTAAGATTATACAATCGAGGATGTGATACGTTGGACGTTGCTATCGGTGATCTTATAGGTGATCCTGACTTTAGAGCTTTGTCAGGGAGTGAATCCGTTCGTCTGGGTCCAGGTGATTCCAGTTCGGTCTCTATTGTCGTAGCCCCGCAAAACAAAGGAAATCGCAATTCGGCTATTCCAATTAAGTACTGGAATTCACAAAACGGCAACAAAGCTGATACCTCGGTCTCTTTGCAGGCGTTTGTGACAGGTGGTTCTCGTATACTTAGTAGCGATATACAATCGGTCGATTTCGGTAAGCTAACGCTATGCTCCTCAGCAGATACAACAATAATTTTACGAAACGAAGGCTGCGATACTCTATCGATCGATAGTGCTTCTTTTGATGAGCACTTTTTTAAGATGATACCTTCAGGTAATTTCCCCATTACGATCGCGCCCGATTCGTTATATACCTGTCATACCTTAGCGCTGGTAGATACTACGGGTCATGTAAGTAAAAATCAGGCGAATCTTACGTTTTATTCAAATTCAAATCCTCCGTTGTCTCCTATACCACTTTCTTTTTCAATTGATTATCCTGCCGCGATTGGCTTTGAACTGGTGCCAATGACTGAAAGTGCAAAACCGGACACACCTATTTATTATGATGTTCGAACTATAAGGAATCTTGGTGTCTATGGAGTAAACGATGTATCGTTTATCCTCCGCACAAATCAGGATCTGTTATCCTATACACATGCAGAAAGCCCAGACTTGGTAAATGAGTATATGACAGCTACCAACGGAGTTGCGTCATATCATTTTGCAGTGACCGGCAATCCTATTCATCAGGAAGCAGACGGACGGATCGCCAGGCTTTGGTTTATTCCCTATGTCGCTGATTCAACACATTCGTCAATCGAACTCGATTCACTTCGATTGGATCCTTCAGATCCCGACTTTGAGCGTTGTACCGCACAAGCGTTTGCCAGCACTGATACTAACTTTGACATAATTAATACATGCGGTCAGTCGTCCCTACGGAAAGTGCTGGAAAGTTTACCGATCACAATTTCCACTTATATGGAGGGAAGCCATCTTATTCTACGCGTAGAAGCCGAGAAAAATTTTGTAGGTCATTTGCAGGTCTTTAATGTTTTGGGTACAGTACTTAGTAATGAGTCGCTGCACGTGACTGCCGGTGTTTGTAACTATGCTATATCGGCGAATTTGCCAGAGGGACTATTCTTTGCAAGGATTGAAGATTCTGATGGACACGTTGCAAGAGCAAAATTTATTAACACGCATCCGTAACTTTTAGGGGTTTTATGAATTATTATAGCAGTGAGTAGCGGTTCGTATCGTAATCTCAATGAAGGAAAGAGGCAATGCTATTAAGTCGTATATGTAGAAATACTGGTCTCTTAACTGTTGTGTTATTGAATATACCCTCGCTGTGTGTTGCTCAAAATTGGCAGCAATTGCCGTCCTTGCCAACCCTAATTAACAGCTCCTTCTTTTTTGATACTACATCCGGTCTCATCGGAACCGGTGCTACTTACGGAGCCCCTAATTCTCAACCCGAGCCCATTAGTATTTTTCGTACTACGAACGGCGGCCAAAGCTGGCAACCAACGAATGTACCTACTGGATACATGGGGTCAGTCAGCTCGATTTTTATGACGGATCGTGAGAATGGTTGGGCCAGCATTCTTCCGTGGGGTTCTACTAAGAACCAACGATTGTGGCATACGACAGATGGGGGTCTCTTCTGGAGCGAAATGCCAACCTCAGGAATGGGAACCTGTGTATATCAGACTTCGAAAGCTTTGATATTGACTGAGCTTGATGATGGGATTACTGGCGGTGTTTCGCTCGATAGAGGACTATCATTCTCTCGAATTTTTCCAGGCGCAACTAACAGTATTGGATTCCTGAATGATACCGATGGGCTTATAACAGTTTTTCGAAATGGTCCGTGGGAGCGGACGACTAACGGGGGAGTGACGTGGGATCAATTGCCACTTCAACAGGAGTCGTGGGGGATTGGCCCCGTCAAAGGAACAAGTACCTATTATTGCGCTGGCGAAGCGGTTCCTACCCTTGTAACTAAATCAACGGATAAAGGCTCTACGTGGCAAGAACTTCATTCGTTCAATTTTGAGACAAGTGGAGATATAAGGGTTGTGGATTCATTGCACTTATACGTTCAAGTAAACAAGAATCTTGCTCCAAATTCTACTACCGGTGTTCTCCGCTCAACCGATGGCGGTATTACCTGGACTAACCTTGGTGGACCCCAGAATTTTAACGATAGCAGGTTCTTTGTTCTGCCTATCGAATGTGGGGCGATGGTTTATGCGTTCGATACACGTGGTGGCGCGTTTAAACTTTATGATTATTATGATGGTGGAAGTGGGCGCGCCCTTGTTGTTAATTCGACAAATATAATCAAAGCTTCTTCGTGCGATCCTATCGATACTTCAGTGATCTTAGGCGTCTTAACTTGTGGAACGGATCATCCAACGTTAGATAGTGCATGGATAGAAGGATCTTCTGCGCTTCAGTTGCATGATAACAGACCGTTACCTCGATATCTAAGTGCAATAGATAGTATTAATTTGCAGTATATTCCGCCCACCGCCACTAGTATCGATACTGCCCATTTACATATTAAGTATCACCTCGGAGGTGCGCAAGAAGATACAAGTATTACACTAATCAGTCAGTTGTCGGGTTCGGGGCATACCCCAGTAAGTCTTCACCGCCAAATTGCAAGTTCCTATTATGGGAAACCGGATTCACTTCAGATGGTCGTGGATATTGGCCCTTCGATCAATCTCGATTCGCTGTGGCCTTATATTCAGGAAATTTCTGGCACCTATAATTTTGATTCGTCGATCGTTAAGTATGCCGGTTACTTTCCGCCGAGTGGATGGTATATTAGTTCGATCACGCCGCACGGAGATGAAGTGGATTTTGCAATTCAAGATCTTTCGTCCACTCCCACGCACCCCACTAATCTCGGCACGGCCGTCTTTTTGCCGAAAACGCAATATCTTACCGCGAGCAATGTCAACCTTCTTCGTCTCTCTATACGTACCGCCGATAACACGTACACTTCATGTATCTCGAATAACGAAGATCAGCATTGGGCGGTGAAAGTGCTCGGTCTTGAAGATGTGAAGCCGAGTGAAGTGCTAAACGAGCTCTCGTTCTATCCCAACCCGACGCAAAACGAACTGTTTGTAAAGAATTCGTCAGAGTTGCCTGTTGCCGTCGAGATACATGATGCTCTCGGACGTTTGGTTACGCGAGTAACTGTAATAACTACCGATCTAACGTCAATCGACGTAAGGCTACTATCCCCAGGCGCGTATTTTATCAACTGGTCAGATTCCGCGGGTATCCATAGCCGGAAATTTGACATAATTCGATAGGAATCGGGGCATTCTCAGCGGTACAATTGCGTTGACTTGCCCCGTATGTATTCCAGCGTTGAAACCTCACAACCAAATATTGAGCAGGTCGCTGCAGGCGAGCCGATTCACATTACTTTCCCGGACGGGACTGTAAAAGAATTTCCGTCCGGCACGACGGGAATGGATATCGCTCGCTCTATTTCTCCGCGCCTTGCCGAGGCGTCGCTGGGACTTTTTGTTAACGATGTCCCATACGATCTCGCTACGCCTATTTATCATAATGCTGCGGTTCGCATTGTGCAGTGGCGCGATGAAGAAGGGAAGAGCATCTTCTGGCACTCTTCGGCCCACTTAATGGCCGAGGCCATCGAGGCGTTATACCCTGGCACCAGATTCGGCATTGGTCCGCCCATCGAGAATGGCTGGTACTATGATATGGAGTTGCCGGAAGGCGTCAAGCTAACTCCGGAAGACCTTCAGGTCATCGAAAACAAGATGTACGAGCTTTCGAAGCGCGATGTACCATATCGCCGAATTCCGAAAGAATACGCCGAAGCGATCGAGTATTTTAAGGCCAAAGGTGATTGGCTAAAGCTCGAGCTGCTGGAAGGCTTGCAAGGTCAGCCGATCACTTTTTACGAGCAGGGAAATTTCGTAGATTTATGCCGGGGCACTCATGTGCCTAGCACTGGCAAGATCAAATTCCCGAAACTGCTTTCGATCGCGGGCGCCTATTGGCGTGGCGATGAAAAGCGCCCGATGCTCACTCGTGTCTACGGTATCAGCTTTCCGACTAAGAAAGAGCTCGATGAGTTCTTGACTGCCAGGGAAGAGGCTGAAAAGCGCGACCATAAAAAGCTTGGTAAAGAGTTAGAATTATTTTTACTCACTCCCAAAGTTGGTGGCGGACTTCCGGTATGGCTTCCTAACGGCGCTGTATTGCGATACCAATTGGAGACTTTTTTGCGTCGCGCCCAAGCTAAGCGCGGTTACGATCAGGTTGTAACTCCACATATCGGCAATATCGAGTTATATAAGACCAGCGGTCACTATCCGTATTACAAGGAAAGTCAATTCCCGCCTATCGAGCTTGAGAACGAGGCCTATCTCCTCAAGCCGATGAATTGCCCGCATCATTTTACGATCTACAACTCGAAGCCGAGATCATATCGTGATCTACCCGTACGATTGGCTGAGTTTGGTACTGTGTATCGATACGAACAGTCCGGTGAATTAAGCGGGCTAAGTCGTGTTCGATCGTTTACTCAGGACGATGCACACTTATTCATGGCGCCGGAGCAACTTCGGGATGAGCTGTGTCGCGTGATCGAGCTTACACAGTATGTCTCGCGCACGTTAGGATTTGAACAGATCCGTATTCAACTCTCTTTCCGCGATAAGAATAATCCGGAGAAATATGGCGGAAACGATGCTCAGTGGGAACAGGCAGAACGCGATCTCGTGGAAGCGGCTGAAATAATGAAGCTCGAATATAAAGTGGTCAAAGGAGAGGCAGCTTTCTATGGACCCAAGATCGACTTTATGATGAAGGATGCGCTGGGCCGTTCATGGCAGCTCGGTACAGTTCAGGTAGATTACGTAATGCCGGAGCGGTTCAATATGGAGTTTGTCGGCCAGGACGGTCAGAAGCATCGCCCTGTGGTCATTCATCGCGCTCCTTTTGGGTCGTTCGAGCGATTCTGTAGCCTCCTTATCGAGCATTATGCCGGCAACTTCCCGACATGGTTAGCGCCGGTCCAGGTAGCGGTGCTTCCCATCACCGACGGACAGCAGCCTTATGCGGAAGAGGTGCGATCTGCCTTGGAGGCTCGAGGCATTCGTGTAAAACTCGACGCATCCAATGAAAAAGTTAACGCTCGCATACGTGACCAGGAAGTAAAGAAGGTGCCGGTTATGCTCGTGGTCGGTGAGAAGGAGCGTGAATCTCGTTCGGTTGCCATCCGACGGCACGGAAAAGGTAATGTCGGAACGGTTTCATTAGAGGAGGCATTAGCGATGCTTCAACAAGAGTGCGCGATCCCCGAATGATCGCATTGATATTTTTTCATCCAGTTGGCACGACCTATGAGAGTCATAGGTCGTGCGATTTTTAACGAATAACTGATTATTTGAGCAATTTAGTTACGAAGGCCTCACCAAAAGGTCCAGATGCCGAAACGGGCAACCCCAAAGATCCCTCACCGCAGGTAAGTATTGGTGGAATGGTGCTGAAGAAGCGCAATCCCACTGATGCGCCTTCATCGTCAAGTTCAATGCCGGTGTTACGGCCACGCCCGGCGGGCGGTGCGCCGGGTGCTCCACGAACTGGCCCTAATCCGAATGTACAAAAGCGCATGGAGCGGTTCAGCCGCGTCATGCCGTCGCGCGATCCGGGCGTTCGTATGAACGAGAATATTCGTGTATCGGAAATTCGCGTGATCGATGAAGATGGGCAGATGGTCGGTGTTATGTCGCCGAAAGAAGCATTGGAGATCGCTCGCAGCAAGCAGCAAGATCTGATCGAGATCGTACCGAACGCTAAGCCTCCCGTCTGCAAGATCATCGAGTTCGGGAAGTGGAAGTACGAGCAGCAAAAGCGTGAGAAGCAGGCGAAAAAATCTTCTCATCAGCAACTTCTAAAGGAAATACGCTTCCATCCTCATACTGATACGCATGACTTTGAGTTCAAACTTCGACATGCCCGTGCATTTATCGAAGAAGGACATAAAGTGAAGGCTTACGTCCAGTTCAAAGGTCGTGAAGTCAACTATAAGCAGTTTGGCGAAGACCTGCTGGCAAACTTTAAGGCACGGATGGAAGACATCGCAAAGGTCGATCAGGATGTTTCCATGATGGGCCGTATGATGTCCATCGTGCTCTCACCGACCGGAAAGAAAAAGAGTGGCGAGGGCAAGAAGAACGAGGATAAGAAAGCCGAAGACAAGAAGGCCGAGCCGAAAGCGGCTCCCAAGCCAGAGGAAGAGCCAGAATTGTAATGCTCAACGGCCCTAGGCGCTGTTGTAAGAGAATATTCGAACTAAGTAATAGTTGGGCCTGTTAGCCGGTCTCAATTTTAAGGGAATTATGCCAAAAATGAAGACAAAATCGGGCGCCAAGAAGCGCTTTAAAGTGACCGGAAGCGGCCATTTAAAGCGGGAAAAGGCGTACCAGGCCCATATTATGACGTCGAAATCGAAGAAGCGTAAGCGCGGTCTTCGTCAGGCTACCCTCGTAGCGCCAGCAAATGAGAAGAATATCCGTATTCTCCTCGGTAAGTAAATTTTTGGAGATTTGATCTCCTTCTTTGACAATTCAAGCCGTTCAGAGCGCCTCTAAAAAGGCGATCTTTATTCTTCGGAATAAGGATTCAGATGCTTCCAGAGCGGCATCATTCTAAACCCAAAAATCTGAGAATCTACAATGCCAAGAGCTAAAAACCTACCTCAGGCGAAACGTCGCCGGAAGAAAGTACTTGAAGCCAGTAAAGGCTACTGGGGCATGCGTGGTAACGTTCTTACCGTTGCCAAGCACCATGTTGATAAAGGTCGTCAGTATGCCTATCGCGATCGTCGCGCCAAGAAGCGTGAATTCCGCTCGCTATGGATCGTGCGTATTAATGCTGCTGCTCGTGAGAATGGCACAACATATTCGCGTTTGATGGGCGCATTTGCTAAGTCCGGGATTGGCATCAATCGTAAGCTTCTTGCCGATGTAGCGTACAATCATCCTGAAGTCTTTACGGCGCTGGTAAATAAAGCGAAGTAATAGTTTGAAATTTGATTGGATAACAGTGATCGGGTAAAAGCCCGATCACTCTGTTTTTATGGAGGTTGATTCGCGTCTCCTGTTGCAAACACAAGGCCTAATTCCGGGGCACATGAATTGTTCTTCGCCCATCAATGCCACACATTCATCTTACCTATCAGCATAATCTTGGCCTCGATCAGGCTAAAGCTCGCATTGAGGATCTTGTACAGCAATTGAAAGATCGCCTTGATGTCAATTATCACTGGAAAGGGAATGAGGTTGAGTTTAGCCGCACCGGTGCAACAGGGACTATTTTAGTCGAGGATAAATCGGTCACAACCGATGTTGAGTTAGGCCTAATGTTAGCCGCCTTTAAAGGCGAAATTGAGAAGCAACTAAAATCGTTTTTCGACCGGCAATTACAGTAGAAGTGCCGCTTACGTTATTTCGTCTGTATTCTTTTGTAAATTTGTCCCCAAAACCTGAGAAATAATGCTTAATTCTCTCGAGAATAGCCAGTTCTTTAATAATCATGAGATCGAGCGATTACGATCGCTGGGTCTTTGGGAAACGTCTCATACCAGCCCGAATAAAGTAGCATTTGGCGGTCTGATGCTCGCCCCGATCATGCAGATCGTGGCTGCCGATGGAAGCACTTCGGGAAGTGAATTCGCTGCTATTCAGGAGTTCATTCGCTCCCTACAGTTCCGTTTTGGGCTCGCTACACAATCCGAGTTAGAGTCCATCGGTACTGATATGGGATTACTTCCGATGGTCAAAGCGAAATGGAATAATGATAATTTTATGGCAGCCCGCGCTTTATTGGCAGATGCACTTGCAAAGCTTTCCGACCGAGAAGCTCATCAGGTGCGTGCTGGCTTAGCAGCGGCAGCGCTAAAGATAGCTAAAGCGGAGAGCGGCCATTTCATTAGCCTTCATGTTATATCGAAGGAGGAAAAGCCGTTGCTATATCAGATCATTCAGGACTTACATCTTGAGACGACCGCAGAAGGATTAAATCTCCTGGGCAATACCGAAAGCGCCTGAGAGTGCGACATCCCCTTCGGGTGCATTGAGGAAGCGTTCGACCTCATCCACATTTTGCGGACTGCCAACGATCAGAGGAGTTCGCTGATGTAACAGCTCCGGTTGAATATCTAGAACACGTTGGCTACCGTTGCTTGCGCGTCCGCCCGCCTGTTCTACAACGAACGACATCGGGTTTGCCTCATATAGTAAACGAAGCTTGCCTTTGTGGCTCTTTATATCCGCAGGATAGAGGAATACTCCGCCATATAACAAGGTGCGGTGAACATCAGCGACCATGGAGCCGATATAGCGCAAGCTATATGCTTTCTTGTGCTCTTCAGGTATATCGCTTTTAGCCCAGTCAATATACCGCTGTACCCGGCTATCCCATTTGTTATAATTGCCTTCGTTGGCACTATAAATTTTCCCGTGCTGCGGGATACGAATATCATCGTGTGATAATAGGAATTCACCGACCGATGGATCGAACGTAAATCCGTAGACACCGCGGCCGGCAGTATAAACGAGCATAGTAGATGGGCCGTAAATAGTATAACCGGCGGCTACTTGTTTATATCCTGGTTGAAGAAAATCTTCAAGAGTGCTCGGCTTATGATCCGGCGTTACACGCCGAAGGATGGAAAAGATAGTCCCAATAGAGACGTTGACATCGATATTGGAAGAGCCATCCAGCGGATCGAACAACAGGACATATTTGCCACATTTGTAATTATCTGGAATAGGCAATATATTCTCGTTCTCTTCACTCGCCATACCGCAGAGATGGCCACCATGGTCCATTGCTCGATAAATGACCGTGTCGGCAAAGGCATCGAGTTTTTGAACGATCTCTCCTTGGACGTTCTCGATACCGGTAGCGCCTAAGGCATCGACAAGGCCCGCTTGTCGCACTTCGCGATTGATGATCTTAAACGCGAGTGCGAGATCACGCAACAGAGAAGAAAAATCACCCGTGGCGCCGTGCGAGAGCTCTTGCTGCTCGATAATGTGCCGCTCGATCGTTATTACTTTGTCGTGAACTAATGGCATGTGGCGACGATGCTCAACGGTTGAGTAAGGTGGATTAGTGTACTCCGGTGTGACCAAATCCGCCGCTTGCTCGAGCGGTCTCGGCCAATTCATCTGCCTCAGCGATTTCGACTTTCTCATATTTGCTGATCACGAGCTGTGCAATACGTGCGCCACGCTCAAAGCGAACGGGTTCTTTGCCGTGATTTATGAGAATTACTTTGACCTCGCCACGATAGTCTGCATCGATCGTACCGGGTGAATTGAGAGCGGTGATGCCATGCTTTGCGGCGAGTCCGCTGCGAGGTCGCACCTGCCCTTCATAGCCTTCCGGAATTTCAATTGCAATACCCGTCGGAGCCATGAGGATTTCCCCGGGGGCGATCTCGACATTCTGGTTTACTCGAAGGTCCATTCCGGCAGCATGCTCGGTCGCATAGCTCGGAAGGGGGATGTCATTATCTGACTCGTTTAAGCGTTTAATAAGAAGTTCAGGCATAGTGGAAATACGTGTACTGAGGGGAATATATTCCCGTGCTTAAAAAATTGAAAAATTCCGATGAACTCTCCCGACCCTAAAAACTACAAGGACGGCGTCCAATTTTTCCGTGACATGCACAAGCTGGTCCTTCACAATTGCGCGGTTCTTTCGACCCTGTTGGATGACGCGGAATCTCGCGGTGTATTCGCAAGCTTTGCCGCAAAACCAGAATGGGACGAAGTGCTACAGTTCTTCCTAAAGGTTGCTCCGCAACACGAGCGAGACGAAGAGCGCTTCCTCTTCCCGGCAGTTGCTAATAAAGTGCCTCACATTGGCTTCCAACAGCCGGACGCGCCTATTCACTTCCTGGTTGAAGGGCATGAAATTTTGCAGCGTCAAATTGTAAAGCTGGTCCATGACTGGAACGTCTTTCGACAAACGAAACAGGACGAAAATAATTTGGCTGAAAGCCATGCCAAGCATCTTACCGAAGATACCGCTTTTATTGCCAGTGGCCGTGAACTGGTGAGGCTTTATCACGAGCATGTTGCTATTGAAGAAGAGCGAGTTTATTCCGTCGCAGATAAAGTGCTGACCGGTAACGATAAGCTGGAGCTTAGCGACGCCCTACGAACGGAGTACGGTAATGAAGCCGTAACAGGATTATTCCAGTTCGAAGGCCCGCAGTTTAGCAACCCAGCGTATAATGTGTCAGAATATACGGATGCCCGTTCCGGTAATTATGTCGAAGGGGAGTACGAAGATGAGGGTGAAGAGGAATCCGAACTCTAATCAAGTTCTAACTCCGTCTGTTCTCCCGGATAGATGATCGAGCCATCGTCCTTGACGACGGCCATCTCATTCATTTCGGCATCGGTGGTCTTACCGGGTGCCATAATGTGCTTTACGTGCCAGCCGCGAGCCAATAGGTAGTCGGTGATGATGCGCCGGTGACATCTCCACCACACGGCTTCGGAGCACATATAGGCAGTTCTTTTTTCTCGTGCGAGTTTGATTAGTTGTTCGAGGCCTTCGCGAAATTCACCAGTAAGCGCGTAATCGGCATAATTACGAAAGGCAGAATGCTCCCATGCCGAGTTGACCGCAAGCCGACTGTTCTTCTGTTTACCGCGTCTTCCTCCCAGCTCTGGCATATGCAGATACTCGATACCTGAGTCCTCCAGCGATTTGGTAAGTGCGGACTTGTTGAATTGAGGATTTGCACGCGACATTGGAATGCTTCGAACGTCCACCAAGCGTTCGATGGAATTTTCAGTAAGCAGCTCTATGAAATCTTCGAGCGGACGGTTCGAATGTCCTATCGTATAGATCGTTCGCTTACCAGGCATAAGTTTCCGGCGCCACTCCCGGCCCGGGAAATATCTCGTCGAGCCGCTTTATTGTTTCGTCATCCAATTTTATCTGCAAGGCATCAATGGATTCTTCCAAATGCTCGATCGTTCTCGGCCCAATGATCGGTGCAGTGACGGCAGGTTTCATCAGCAGCCATGCCAGTGCGACCGTACCGGGTTTCAATCCGATCTTTCGACAGAGGTTTTCATAGGCTTCGATCTGAGGGCGCATTTTCTGCAATTGCTCTTCTCGCCATGGAAGCGCTCTTCGTCCTTCTGTCGATCGGTCGAGAATGCCACCAAGCAGCCCGCCAAATAGCGGGGAATAGGGGATGAGTCCTAAACCATAACTCTGGCAGGCCGGAATGACCTCGAGTTCAATGGTGCGCTCAGCGATATTGTAGATACTTTGCTCGGAAATCAGCCCTAAATATTGGCGATGCTTCGCAGTTTCACATGCTTGAGCAATATGCCATGCCGCAAAATTGGATGATCCGTTGTAGACGATCTTACCGGAATAATAAAGTTGCTCGAACCCCTGCCATATCTCCTCCCAGGAAATCTTGCGGGCGATATGATGCATCTGGTATAGATCGATGTAATCGGTTTGTAAACGCTTGAGGCTCGCTTCACACGCACGACGAATATTGAGAGCGGAAAAGCGGGAGTTGTTTGGCCAGGGATCCATTTCGCCATAGAGCTTCGTAGCAAGCACGATCTTCTCGCGCCGTCCACCCCCTTGCGCTAACCATTTACCAATGATCGTCTCAGTCGTACCGCGGGGCAGAGGACGCGCATAGACGTTTGCAGTATCGAAGAAGTTGATGCCGAGATCGAGCGCGCGGTCCATGATGCGGAATGCATCCGCTTCAGAAGTATGAGGACCGAAGTTCATCGTCCCTAAGCACAATTTGCTAACCTTAAGGCCACTGCGGCCAAGATGGGTGTATTCCATAAATTGGTGAGAAGTATTGTAAGTTATCGGTCATGTCCGAAATAGTTGTTCCGTTCCCTCCGATGCTTTATCCATGCCCTCTTTTGCTTCATAGGAACTGTAGAGTTGTTTACATCTATTAACGCACTATAGCCCTGGTCAACTTATGCAGACACTTATTTTCGATATCGAAACAGTACCACTCGAATTTCACACATTCGATGAAATTCAGCAGGAGTATTTATTGCGTGGAGCTAGCTCGGAGGAAGAGCGCGAGCAGAGAAAAGGATATGGCGCGCTAAATCCGCTTACCGGGAAGGTAGTCTGTATTGGAACGCTGGTGCATGAGACTCAGAAGGGAAGTGCCTTATTTCTTAGCACAGAGAACTGCGAAGAGGTCGTTGACCACGAGGGCGCCACGATCCGTTATAAGTCCTTTACGGATGAAGCCACGCTTCTAAAGCATTTCTGGAATGGAATAGATGGTAAGTTTAATGCGGTGGTCTCGTTCAATGGACGCAATTTCGATTGCCCATTCTTAATGCTTCGCAGTGCGGTCCTTGGGGTACGCCCTTCCGTCAATATGATGGCAGGCACTAAGTGGGAGTTTAAGGTGGGTGGTAATTCGAATGACCGCTATGGCGGTGTCGAACATATTGACCTTCAAGACAAACTCTGCTTCAATGGGGGATACGACAAGTTTGGGGCTACCCGAAAATTCAATCTCGACTTTTATACTAAATCGTTTGGAATAGCCTCTCCAAAATCTGCTGGAATTGCCGGTGATAAAGTGCCCAGTTTTTATGCTGAAGGCCGCACGCGGGAGATTGCCGAATATTGCATGCGCGATGTAAAAGCCACTAGTCAGCTATATGAAAAGTGGAACACCTTCCTTAAATTTTGACCGACATGTTGTCTCATCGTCAATAGTAAAGAATTGACATCTAAAGTTTAACTGTCTTTTCCAAAAATCTCTCGTTTATAATAGAAAAGGGAATACTATAACCCGGCATTTAACTTGCCCTTTTCTTCTAATGAAAAACACAGGAGGAGACTATGGGTGAAAAGACACGCATTAATAACGATCAAGAGGACGAGTTAAACCAAGCCCGGTTTCTTGTAGAGCGTGGTGCCGAAGTAGCGGATACTGAAACTCCAGGAGAAGATGGGCCTACACTTGAGGAAGAGGATATTCTCGATACGAAAAGCCGTTTTCGTGAGCAACCTGCGGACGTCGACAAGGAAAGTGAAGTTGCCAGCAAAAGCCCCTTTTACGGTCAGGGATTTGGCAAGGGTGACGACCGAGGTATTCGTCGGGAAGCCAAGCCAACAGATCCCGACGATCGAGAATCGCTGGCTTGACCCGCGACTTGGTCTTGGCTAAGCTTAACCAAGATTAATATGTACGCAGCCGGGCTCACGGACAATGCCCGTGATCTTTAGCGGGGCTTCCGTCGCGTATTTCGATCGGGAAAAATCCGCAAGCATGCTGCGAAGATGATCGAGGTTATCAGAGATAAAATCGATCGCAAGACCCTTTAAATGCATCGACGTGCGAACATCTGCACCGGGTACTTCCGCCGGTGCATTGACCGGTACGTGTTTTCTTCGAAGCCACTGCCAGGCGCGAAGCCAAATCTTCGTATCTGCTAAGGTTGCTTGTTCGAGGTGTGGAAATTTTGAGTCAGCACCATGTTCGCTTATTCGCTCCTTAATGATATCAAGCTGTTGTTCACTCGTTCGTTTGCCGCTAGTGACGATAGCAAATGCATCATGGGCGTTGAGATAGTCCCCAAAAGCTTTCACGACTTTAGCCTGCGAAGAAGTAAGCACTACCTCCGGATTTCTCGAGATCGAGGCATTCTCGACTGGCAAATTGTGATCGAGAGTTATTTCAATTCCGTTCGAATCAATAGCTGGCTGATTTGAAATAGCAGCCTGATCTGAAGTTGTGGAATCCGTAACCCACTGGGCAACCGCTAATGTATGTGATTGATCCAACATGGGACTGTTTGTAAATACCGCGGCGTGGGAGGATATTAGCAAAGCAATTCCCAGCGAAAGGGCAAGCACGAACGAGCCGATCCATGCCATTCGACCTCGCTTCCATTTTGAGAGCTTTTGTTCAATTTTACCTTCAAATTGCTCAATTTTTGCCTCAAGATCGTGTTCGAATTTTGTAATATCGTTAAAATGCGTCATGGGTAAACTATGAAACTAAGATATGATAGGGTTGCAAGAACCACTTATGAAAACGCGAGAATAGCGTCGATGTTCGTGAAATTAGGCTCACTGGAAAGACCGCCTACAGGACTGAATAAGGTCTCCCACGAGACCGAGTTATTGGCAATAACTCACCCGCTATGATTCTTCTCAAAATGGGAAGCGACTAACACGTCTACCAAGTAGCTACGACATAAAAAAGGTTGTGAAATTAATGTAACCGAGGTGGTGCTCGAGCGTTCTTGCAATGCCGTATTCTTTGGGTAACGAAGGGGTAATAAGGGCACTTTTTATGACCAATTACTCATTGATGAGGACGCATTTTGCTGCTTTCTGAACGCGCTACGAAAAGGTTGGTCGTAGTCGCGCAATTAAAGTCCGCGATAAACACTGAGTTACTTCTCCACGTGTAGTAACAAACGATTCGAGCGTTATGATACAATCAAAGTACTTTCGTTTTTGTGTTCTCTTCTTGATATTCTTCGCTTCGAGCTTGCGTGCACAAGCTCCGAAAGGTATCAATTCTGATGCACGCGACTTTTTTATCGGTTACATGCCGGCTATTGTGCATGCCGGAGGGTTTACCAATACCTCGGAAGCCATCTACGTTCTGGTTGCCTCCTATCAGGATAATAATAGCTTTACCGTTTCCTACTTCGATGGTAGTGGGAATGAATTGACGGGTGCTGCTCACGTCCTCAATAAGGGGCAGAGCATTCAATTGCCGCTCGACCGCTCGCAAATGCGGCCGACAAAGCCCGGTGAAATTGCGGAGTGGAAAGCAGCGCATATTCACTCTCGCTACCCGGTGAGCGTGCAGTTCTATTCCGATGGTTCGAGTGCCGGTGGTATGTATCAAGCGATCCCGGTCAGTGCGCTCGGCAAAAAGTATGTTGCGGCAGCATGGGTGGATAATCCACTCCGGAATAATCCCGGCTACATTAACCGCGATTCTTCCAGCTCGGAGTTTATGATCATCGCGCCGTACGATAATACGGTCGTAACCTTTGTCCCGAATTCAACGACCTATTCTGGCGTCATTGGCTGCAACACCGGTGCCGGAGCAACCGGACAACCGCATCCTGTGACGATCACTCTTGCACGTGGTCAGGTCTATTGGGTTCGTTCGAATCCTCAGGATATTTCGGACGATATGTCCGGTTCGACGATCGTATCGAGCAAGCCGATCGCCGTTCTTGCCGGTCAGGAGCGAGCGCTCTTTGGCGATCCTACAGGATATTGGACGACACTCGATAACGATATTCGCGATCTCATGATCGAGCAGATGACGCCGGTAGAAGATTGGGGTACGGATTATCCCTCGATACCATGTATGCCGGCAACAGCCGTTTCCGATGTGACCGTTTCCGGTGATGGTGATATGTATCGCATGTTCACAAACGACCCCAAAGGTCTCTTTATGGATATGTGGTTGGATGGAACACCGCCGACTTCTTATCCTTCCGGATTAAGCCTCTACCAGGCTCCTGCAGCAGCCTTTGATAACGTGCTCGATCCGGTTGACCTCTTATCGCGCACCAAAGATTCTACTGGAAGCCTGAAGAAGTTCTATGCACTTCAGTATCAGTATTTCCAGGGCCATCACGACTTTGATCCAAACCGCATTCAAAAAGGCTCGAAGGGAGCGAATCCGCAAGACGAAGAGAGTGCTCGTTCTTCGAACGAAATGAACCTCGTACCGATCGATCGCTGGCGTCTCAGTACCGTCTTCTGTGTTCCGAAAAATACCTTCTATCGCGGATACCAATTCGTCAATATTATTACGAGTGCGGATTCGCTGAACAAGATCATGGTGTCAGTGAACAATAAGACGCCAACCTCGATCAAGTCCATGCTGCCGATAAAGCAGTATACGATCCCTTTGCATCCAGACTTGGCCGGTGTGACTCTTAAACTTCCTGCCGGAACGTATATTATTACTGGCAATACACCATTCGTGTGTTACTCCTACGGCCGTACCGAAACAGTGTACAAGGATATTTGGGGCTATGCTGCTCCGACGGGCCAAGCCTACGGATCGAGAACAGAGACCAATCCACCGAGGGCCGATGTAATACCGAATTGCACATACTGGGACGTTCGCGTTTACGATTCGCGGCCCGGCGATGAGGGTATCGCCGATATTATGCTGCTTCAGGATCCGGATGGATTCTATGCGCGTCCGCCACGTGTAAGCTACAATTGCCGCCTCAATCCAACCGACCCGCAGTTCACGCCTGGTGATACGAGTGTGTCATTCCAGGTGCAGGTTGCCGATCCGACGAAGGATGCGTATGCCGCGATCTATGTCGTGGATCGCGCCGGTAACGACACGGTTATCGAGTTGCATTACAAGGCGCAGCAGGTCGATGTATCGAGCCAATTGGTACACTTTGATAGCGTCGATGTCGGTCGTGAGGTGTGTTCAACGTTTACGGTGCACGTAAAGTCGACCGGAAACACGCCATCGGTTTTGGTGCCGAATCCCAGTTTCCAGGGGATCGATCAAGCTAATACGTTCTCCTTCAGCACCGTACCCAGCTTGCCTGCCACGATGCACGTGGGAGATTCCATTATATTTACGATGTGCTTCAAGTCTACCGATACGATGCTGCATATCGATACCTTGCGCATGCTGCTTGGCTGTGGCGTCGGAGCCGTTGCGGTTCGTGGATATGCCGTGACTCCGATCATCATAGCCGATGATTACGACTTCCAGACCGTTCCGGTCGGGGATACACAATGTCATGGTATCAGAGTGCGCAATGTTGGTAATGGTAAGCTGATCCTTGACAGCACATGGCTGTTGCATCTGAATCCACACTTTACGTTTAAGGATGCAGCGCGTATTCCAGATACGATCTGGCAGGGCCAGATGCAGACACTTACCTTCTGCTTCCATCCGGATTCCGTTGGTAAGACCAACACGCGAATGGATTGGGGCACGAACCTCAGCCAATACTTTGCGCATGACTGGAAGGATACGTCCTATCTCGTTGGTAATGCAGTGAAGCCGGGTCTTAATTGGGATCGCCCAACCCAGCAGTTTACGGTGGTATGCGATCGCAATGAGATCGATACGGTCTATTTGGAAAACTCGGGCAGTGCACCTATTACGGTGGATAGTATTCATGTTCTCGGCCCCGACGCCGCGGAATTTTCCATTCTTGGAACGCAATCCGGCTCCTTGGGTGGTTGGCAACTTGCTAACGAAACACGGCAATGGGTCGTAGTTCAGTTCAAGCCAGATCTCAGTAAGGGCTATGCTGATCGTCATTGTGAATTGGTGGCATACGGCTCTCAACAGTCGGTTGGCAATGGCTTATATACCGACACACTCCGTTGCACGGGTATCATCCGTCATTCCATCGTTGCGTTTACGCCACCATCGTTTAACTTTGGACAGCAGACTCCAGGTAACCCGGTGGATGAGATATTTACAGTGACTAATACCGGTGATACGGATTTCGTGTACTCATACTTCGATCTTCCAAATCCTGACTTCACGGTGCTGAGTGGCCCGGCTATTGGCAGCCACCTGAAGCCCGGAGCTACGGATACGATCGTGGTTCAGTATATGCCTCCGGCAAACGGTGGCTCCGGTAGTACGGTCCTTACGATCGGCAATCCGGATTCTGCCTGCGGTGTTCCAAAAGCACTTATTGCGGCATCAGCTGCCTATGCTCAAGTCCTGGGTTCGGGTCATCAGTATCCAGTGACCTACATGTGCCAGAACGGTACCTATACTATAGTAGCATCGAGTGCGAAGGCGACTACCGAAGATGTTATGCTGGACAGCGTTATGATCACCGGTGGCGATGCTAGCCAGTTCGTATTCGCGAATGATAATTCACGTTTGAAGGTCGTAAATCAACCGATTCACCCCGGCGACTCGCTTACATTCCCGGTCCTATATACGCCGACGAAGCGTGGGCCTGTTAATGCGAATGTCGTATACTATTTCTTCGATCCTGTAAAGGATAGTGAAATGATAGTGACCAACACATTGTCCGGTTTCGGTTATCAAGCGGCTAACACGGTTAGTGCAGCTAACCCGGGAACAGCGAATGGCACCTATCAAGCGGTGACCGCGAATAACGTCTCCATTCCGGTACATCTGACGACGACCTTTACTGATACTGCCAACGTATATGGTATTAAATTTACGTTGCGGTATGTCCGCGACGTCTTCCGCTTCTTAAGTGGTGGAACGACGGCAGCAACCGGACTTACGCTCGTTAATAATCCGCAGCCGATGGTTGATCCGACAGACAATCATTACGAATTACTGCCGATCCAGCTTGGCAGTACAACTCCGATAACAAACGTAAGCACGATCGCGAACGTAACGATGCAGTATATGGTCGCGAAGGACACGACGTCGATGATCCAGGTGAAGGACCTTCAGTTCTTGGGCAACAACGGTAGCCCGGTTTGCTGGGTGGCTCAGGACACGATCCCTGGCACGTTCGTTGGCCAGGATGTCTGCGGCAATCCTACGCTACGCAATTACTTGAATGGTGGCAACCCCAGCTTCTCGATCGACCGCATTGTGCCGAACCCGGTTTCTCAATCGGCAAGTATTGGATTCCTCGTATACAAGAATAATACTCCTGTAACGATCGAAGTATTCAATGCTTTGGGCGATAAGGTCCAGACGCTGATGAAGAATGAAGTTCACGCGAAAGGCGGCTACGAGGTTGACCTGGATGCGACGAACCTGCCGAGCGGCCTCTATACGGTCTTTATCTCGACCGATGGTTACGGTAGTTCCAAGCAGCTTATCATTTCGAAATAACTCTGAGAGTTAGGTTAGAAAGAAACGGGCCTTCACGGCCCGTTTCTTTTTTTATGCTTTTACTTTTTATTTTCGCCGTGGTTTTTACTTTTTACCTTCGCCGTATTTTAATAATACGAAGCTACCTGGAATGATCTCCGGCCTTGGATGAGGCTTCTCTGCGGTTGCCTTAGGTGTTTCACCAAACTCGGCGGTCACAAGATAGATATCGTGAGTGGTGGGGTCTAAGGCTATCGTTCGTGCTCCTCTCTGTGTTTCGAGCGTCTGGACGAATTCGAAGTTATTAGGAGACGCCTCACGAACGATCGTTACCGTACCATCTCCGCAGGAGCTGAATATTAAGTTCGTAAACGGATCGAACGCCACAGCATCGACGCCTTTACCGATCTTGAATGTCCGCAAAACCTTGCCATTCTCGGCATTCATAATTACGAGCTTCTCATTACCGCAACCTATGAATAATCGGTCGGTGCCGCGGTCCATCGCAAGACCGCTTGGTTCTTTGCCGGGGTCGGTCAGGCGCACCATTTCAATGGAGTCTCTTTCCGAATTGATCTTCGCTATTTCCGAGCGGTCTTCGAGATTGACATAGACGTGCCCCCGTTGGTCGGAGGACGCAAACTCAGGCCGCCCGGGAAGTTTAATGGTACCGATCTTATCACCAGTCTTCGCATCGAGTACGGTGATGTCCTCGCTCTTCGCATTCATCACGAAGACGTGCTGAGTCCCGTAGTCATAGATAATAGCATCGGGCCTCTCACCAACGGGGATACGTCGAAGTGTGTCCAACGTGACGGTATTGAACATTAGCACCGAGTTGGACCTGCCGCATGAAATGAACCCACGTTCTTCGCGTTCACCTATTGCGACACCATGCACGCCTTCCGTATTGTGAATGTGAGCGACGACCGAATCGTGGTCGAGGCTATACACCAGTACCTCGTCACTGTGGGCGATAAAGAGATTACGATGCGTTGCATCGACAGAGAGATAGTCCCATCCTCCCTCGCCGCCTAACGATACTTTCTTAAGCAAGTGATAATTCACGTTCTGCGCGGTAGCAGGTGACGAGCATAGCTGGAAGGCGAGACCGACAGAAAGTAATGATAAAAACGAGCGTCGTAATGAGATCATAGCTATATATGGTAATTTATAAGTGCTTTTGTTTGCCGTGTAAAAGCATGTAGAGTGCTGGAAGAAGGAAGAACAGCAAAATGCTCGAGATCGAAAATCCACCGATGACAGCGATAGCCAAAGACTGTTGCATTTGTGCGCCTTGTCCGAAGCCTACGGCCAGCGGAAGCAACGCGAGGATCGCGGCAAGGGTGGTCATTGTGATCGGGCGTGCGCGATGTCGAGAGCCTTCGATCAGAGCTTCTTTAAGGTCCTTCGTCGCAAATTCTGGTCGCTTGGTATAATGAAGGATAAAGATAGCATTCTCTGCCACAATACCAATGATCATTATCATACCGACCAGGCTCGATATATTGATCGTCATTCCGGTGATCCAAAGCGCAGCCATGACACCCAAAAGCGATAACAGAGTGATGAGAATGATCGAAGCGGGGACGCTAAACTCGCGGAATTCGATAAGTAGTACGAGTGCTACGAGCAGTAATGCCACTAATGCGACCATCACAAGATTCTGGAAAGACTCCTGTTGCGTTTGATAGACACCGCCATACTCCAATTGAACGCCGGGCGGAATATGAATACGAGCGATACGCTTTTTAATATCGTTCATGGTGCTGCCAAGATCGCGATTTTCGAGGCGAGCGGTAACTGCTACATAGGAGCGAAAGCCTTCTCGGTCTAACTCCGGTTCACCGGCCGTGATCGAAATGGATGCGATCGCATACAATGGTACTTGCACGCCGTTGGGTGCTGTGAGTATAATGTTTGAGATCGAATCAAGGTCCGTTTTATACGAATGAGGGAAACGAACGCGAATACCGACCAGCTTCTGTGGCAATTGGACGTTGCTCTCGACCGACCCCTCCATCATTGTTTGAAGCTGATCCTGAACGTCGGTTGTGGTCAGGCCATAGAAGGATGACTTTATAGGATCGACCTTAATAACGATCGAAGGTCCGGAGATCACGATACCATTAAAAGGATCGGCAACACCTTTGATATCTTCGATCGCATTTTTGATCTCTACGGCAGTGCTATCACGCAAAGCGATGTTGTCACTGAATAACTTTATTTCAATGGGTGAGGGGCTGTTCTCCAGGTCACCAATAACATCCGAAAGAAGCTGACCAAAATCGATGCGTAATGCCGGCTGAGCACGGCTTACTTTCGCACGTAGATCGTCGATGACTTCATCCGTAGAGCGTGAACGCTTGGTCTTTAGCTTGATAAGAAAATCGCCCGTATTGGGTTCGGTGAGAAAGAAACCGAGTTGTGTTCCGGTTCGCCGTGAGTAGGATGCAACTTCCGGTATCTTGAAAATTATACGCTCGACATCTTTTAGCATCCGGTTCGTCTCGTTCAACGAGGTACCGGGCGGCGAGGTATAATCGAAGACAATTGCACCTTCGTCCATTTCAGGCATGAAGGAGCTGCCGACCTGCGTGTAAATTAGATAGGTGACTACAAAAATGCCAAGGGAGATCGGGATCGCTATCCAACGAATACGAAGGAGCCAATCCATTGCCCCCTTGTAGGCACGGAAGATCGGCCCTGGCTTTTCTTCCTTCTTGATCTCTCGTTCAATATCTTTTTCCCGCAGGAAGATCGATGCTAAAAGGGGAGAGAGAGATAAGGAAAAAATGAACGAAATAATAAGTGCAAAGACCATCGTGATCGAAAGCGGCCGAAAGAATGCTCCCGTAAGACCGCCAAGAAAACCGAGTGGTATGTGGATCACGATAGTGCTCGCAGTAGAGCCCAGTACCGCTGGGAATAGCTCCTGGATCGAAGTGCGGGCTGCTCGAATGAAGACAAAATGTTTATTTCCTGTATGTTCTAAACGAGTGGTCTCGAGAGAAAAGTGAGTAAAAATATTCTCGATGATAACGATCGAATCGTCGATGATAAGGCCAACGGCGGCAGCAATACCGCCGAGCGTCATGATGTTGACCGTTTCGCCGATCACATTGAGGCAAATGAACGTACAGGCGACGGTTGCCGGAACAACGAGAGCCAAAACGAGAGCAATACGCCAGCTACGCAGGAAGGCAAGTAGCACCAGCATAGCCAGCGCAATACCGATCAGAATGCTATCCCTCGTGCTCGAGATCGAATCATTGATGTACCCGGACTGGTCGTAGAAATTCGCGATGCGCATACCACGGGGCAGCTTCATAGAAGCCAACCTCTGCTGAACGGCAAGCCCGATCGCGACGGTACTGCCTGTAGGCTGCTTCATCACGTTAATAAGGACAGCTTCACGTCCTGCGGCTGTAGTGCGGATGTATTGCTCCTGCTGAGCAGGGGTGACCGTTGCAATATCTCCAACACGGACCGGAATACCGTTCGGAGAAGCTATCGTTACAGAGGCAATTTCGTCCGTATTCTTTAGCAGCCCGTTCACCAGCGAAAGATAAAGCTGGTGGTTATTCTCAACGAGCGCCGTCGATGCCACCATATTTGTTTTTTGAATGGCATCGTTGACCTGACGAATATCGAGATGGTGGGCAAGAAGCCGGTCAGGATCGACCGTGACCCAAAACTCGCGCTGCTCTCCACCGGTGACTTCTACCTGTGCAACGCCTGGCACTTGCAAAAGGGCGGGACGAATCGTGTAGAGCGCAAGATCGCGCATTTCGATCTGCGACAGTGTATCAGAAGTTAAACTATATCCCTCAATAGGGTAGACCGAAACGTTCATCATTTGAACGCTGATCTTGGCGGTTGCCGGCAAAGTTGTTCGAATATTCGAGAGCTGGCCTTGTAAAAGGTCCATCGTCTGCATGATATTCGAACCCCAATTGAAGAAGATGTCTATCTCTGTCGAACCGCGGCTGGTTATCGAGCGGACGAGACGAGTACCGGGGACGGCGCTGATCACTGCTTCGATCGGTTTCGTCACTTCGACCATCATTCGCTCGGCCGGCTGTTCGCCATTATCAACCAGGACGACAATGCGGGGGAACGTGATGTCGGGAAAAAGCCCCACCGGCATCGAAAGCATAAGGGCAATTCCTCCTGCAACGAGTAAGATCGTCGTAAACAGGACCGCCTTTTGGTGATGCTTTACGCTTTCGATAAAAGTCACGACGTTAGCGGGCTATGGTAATGCGTGTAGAATCCGTTAAAGCATAATTACCTTCGGTAATGACGTTCATACCCGGCTTTAACTCATCGCTCTCTACAGCGACAAGGCTATCGACTTCTGTCACCGGAGTAACATCGATGCTATGTGCGATCGAATCGGTGCCGAAGGTCATTACCGATCGCTCGTTCGTTTCATCATTTCGGATTATTGCAGCTTTGGGTACGAGCATTGCGTGATGGCGCACGTCGAAGGTTATGGTTGCACTACCAACAATGCCGGTTCGAAGGCTTTGCAAAACAAAAAGCGAAAGCTTACCGAACATGAATACGACATGTGCGGCTTGCCCGGTCGAATCCGCTTGAGGCTTAATAGCGTAGACGCTTGCCGAAAGCGTTTGGTTGGGAAGCATTGGTAAGGAGACGATGGCCGGCTCGCCGATGCGTACCTCATTCATTCGTGCCATTGGTACATCGGCAACGAAGGTGATTTCACTCGGTGATACAATACTGAGAAGCTCCTGATTCTCAGAAACGAATTCTCCTGAGTTCGCAGAGCGCGTTGCGATCAGTCCGGAGATTCTTGCCCGCACCGCAACCCCATTCTGTCCCTTTTTGGCAAGCGCCAGCATTCGTTCAGCTTCCGCCCGCTCTGCAGGTGTCTTAGCATCCGCCATCATTACCTCTGCGCCCGTCTCACTGGCTTGTGATTCCTTCGACTGAATGGTAGCAAGGACCTCTCCTTCTTTAATAAAGGCACCTTCGACCCCTGTGATAGAAAGAAGTTTTCCTGCTATAGGAGAAACAATGCGTTCTCGAGCGAGAGCTTCAGTGTGCCCGGTCACCATCAGTTGTTCGGGAATGGTCCCGTCTTGAACGGTAGTGGCTCGTACGGAGACGACCGCTTGCACGTTCGAGGTTTCCTCGTCCGTTTGCCCTTTTTTTGCGCAAGCGCATACAAGAAGCGCGGCGCATAACCAGACGCTCTTACTGGCCATTTTGAGAATTCGTGTTCGCATTGGCGTTCGTATTCGTGCTCGGTTTTGCTGTAAGATGAGTAAGGTTCGCCCGGTACGTCTCGATGTCGTTCAGGATATCAAGCTCGGCGAGCTTTGTATCGGTGATCTGCTTATGAGCGTCGAGTACTTCCGACGCTAACGCACCACCGACCGCATATTTTGCTTTTTCGAGCTCGTAGGCATCCATTGCTTTTTTAAGATTATCGCGAATTTGCACGAGGCGTTCGCGTGCCGTTCGCATGAGTAGCTGCAGTTGCACTAATTGGGCCCTAAGCTCGCGCTTCTGTCTGTTCAACTCTGCTTCGAGCATTTGCGCGGCGACCTGTTTTTCCTGGACCTGTATCTTATTTAGCCCCCAATCGAGGATCGGTCCTTCGATCGTGATCCCCGCGGAGGCACCGAGCATTCCATTACGCTCGCCCGGAGGAGCGGTAAGGTTCTGGACCGAGGTCAGTAAACCTGCATCGAGGTTTATATCGATCGTTGGCTTTGTTTGCGCTTTTGCAAGTTCGATATCCAGCTTTGCGCGGTCCAGTTCATTTTGAGCGAGTGAGATCGATAACGTTATCAGCGAATCGTAATCTGCAATAGTGAACTCGGGGTTACGAAGAACCGAGTCGTAACTTCCCCGGATCGAAAAGGAAGTATCGGATGGCGATCCCATTAAAGCGGCAATTGCAAATTTTGCCTGTATCGCTTCAGCAAGCGCCTTATCCAGCGCGATCTCTTCGGTACCCAATTGCACTTCGGTTTTTAATAGATCCGTATACGCCGCTGCACCGCCTTTAAAGAGGCGTTCGACAAAATCTCGATATGCTGTAAGCTCAGCGATACTTTCCCGCTCGATCCGCGCAGTACCTTGTGCTCGAAGAGCATCTAAAAAACTCTGAGAAATTTCGAACCGAAGATTTTCCTGCGTAAGGGAAAGAGACGCTTGGGCATGCATAACGTCCAGGTCTGCCTGCTGACGTTTAAATCGCCTACCTCCTTGATAGATCGTGCCCGCAATGCTAAGCTGCCCATTTACTTGTCCTTCATTGGTGATCGCCGGATCGTAGCCCCAGTTTCGTCCCGTAGGTGCATAACTTGCTCCCGCCTTATAATGGAGTGCCGGAAAGGGTGGGAGCAATACCTCGCGTCGTCCGAGTTCTGCTTGTTGCACAGCGAGGCGAGCAGGAGGAAGTTCAGGCGATCCTGTTACAGCAATGGAATACACGGAATCCAATGTTAGCACGCGCTGGGCCCGAAGATTCGAGAAACCAGTGGCAATGAACAGCAGAACGATCGCTGTATGTTTAATAAGCTTTGCCTGGCGTTTAGGTGAGCAGAATTCCACGTTCCAAGAAAACGACAACGGCATCGATTGTCATTCCATCACAGGTGCCCTTACTGACATACTGGAACGGATGAGCCGTTATAACCAACGGTTCCAAAAGCTGTACCGAACGACCCCTTCGTTAAGCAAAAAAGCCCGCAAGGAAATCCCTACGGGCTTTTAGTAGATAATTAAGGGTCTACACTTCCAGAGTCTATACTTCGACCGCCATTTTGCCATTTCCGGAGTATGCATGCTTCGTAGCATTCTGGAATGCTTCCACGAGGTCTAACTTCTCCCAACTAAAACCTTCACGGCCAAAATGGCCATAGGCTGCGGTTTCACGATAAATTGGACGCTTAAGGTCCAAGCGGGAGATAATACCGCGAGGGGTGAGATCGACGGTACGACGGACCATATCGGCCAGTTCCGTGTCCGGTAATTTACCGCTGCCGAGCGTATCGACATTAATGGATACCGGCTCTGCAACGCCGATCGCATAAGCCAATTGTACCGTGCATTCATGTGCCAGGCCTGCAGCTACAATATTCTTCGCAACGTGGCGAGCTGCGTATGCCGCAGAACGGTCAACCTTGGAAGGGTCCTTGCCGGAAAACGCACCGCCGCCATGCGGAGCGCGTCCACCGTACGTATCTACGATGATCTTTCGTCCGGTAAGTCCGGTATCTCCGTGTGGTCCGCCAATTTCAAAATTGCCCGTCGGGTTAACGTGAATGATCATCTTTGAATCACGAAGGTGCTTCGGGATAACGTGTTCGATCACGTGCTTAATGACATCCTCTCGAATGCGAGCCTGCGTAACGTTGGGATCGTGCTGGGTTGAAATGACGACCGTATGCACGCGTTGGATCTCTCGTCCTTCGTATTCCACGGTCACTTGGCTTTTGGCATCCGGACGAAGATACGGCATCAGCTTTGGCTCGTGCTTGCGAATATCGGCAAGGCGTTCGACCAGCTTGTGCGCGAATGAAATAGCAGCCGGCATATACTCCGGCGTTTCGTCCGTAGCATAGCCGAACATCATGCCCTGATCGCCGGCGCCACCGGTGTCAACGCCCATTGCAATGTCAGGCGATTGGGAATGGATAGAGGTTAACACGCCGCATGAATCAGAATCGAATCGGTATTCCGCTTTGGTGTAACCAATACGAGCGATAACCTCGCGAGCAACTTCTTCGACATTCACATACGCTTTCGTAGTTACTTCTCCGCCCACAACGACCAGTCCCGTTGTAACGAACGTTTCACACGCGACGCGGGAGTTCGGGTCCTGTGCTAAGATCGCATCGAGGACGGCATCGGAAATTTGATCGGCTACCTTATCCGGATGGCCTTCGGAGACTGATTCTGAAGTAAAAAGATATGACATGCGGCGTTCTGAACGAATATAAAATATGGTATTACCTGGTGGTATTCCCAAGTATCAATGCACAACCGCAGACCGATACTCTCGGTTCGTTTTTAGGCTTTCCGTGAACCGCTTAAATCACCGCAAAATAATAGGTAGCGAGCGGATTCCTTTTGCTGTAGAAAGTACACAGAAATAAGCGCCAGGTGCAAGCCCTTGTGTGTCAAAGTGCAGGCTGTGATCCGGTAGAACGGTATTATTGAGAATGCTGGCAACCGTTCGGCCACAAACGTCGCATATGGTAAGGGTCGCAGGAAGACCGTTCGTGGAAAGGGTAATATCCAATTCGCTGCTGGTAACTTGTGCTGAAAGAGAAAGCTCCGGTGACGCCAACTGTGCCAATATCGAGGAATTGATCGCCGGCTTGGTCGGCTCTTTCAAGACTCTGTACGAGGTAAGGAAGGGTGCTTGGACGTCGTATACAACCTCATTCTTTGCGGTCACTTCCGTCATCAATTGCGATGCCATGCCCCAGCCGATTAGCGTATTGCCATTGGGGAAGCGCTGGACGGAGCCCATCGCCATTGATTGTATCGGTGGATCATGAGCAAATTGCCAGACCATCGTTGCCTTCTTCGCCGATTCATCCACCTTATATTCAACGGCTCTACTCGCGGAGTTCGAAAGGAACGTTGAATTATCGAAGAGAATGATATGGCCGTTGGGAAGCCAGCGAGCATTATGCTGCGCGTTGAACCACCGCGAATCGCCAATAAGTGAGAATTGATTTTCAGGGCCTCCAAGCCGCCAGATAATATCCCCGGTAGAGCCGTTGATCTTAGTCAACTCAGACATCGTGCGATTCGACAGCAGGTAATCTCCATTCGAATCCACATCGATCGAATTGGCATGTTCAAAATCCAGCAGGGGTCCCATTGCATAATCGATCAGGCCGTCGAGAATATTATAATGGTCGATGCCACGCCATTCAAAGATCTCATTGCCATCGCGGTCAAACGTTTGGATGACGGAGCCAGTGACGTTGACACTGGAGGGTGCTCCCGGAATAAGCTGGGAAAGATCGATCGTCGATATGGAAGAAGCAAGGACGCTATAACCATGATCGTTATAAACTCGCAACTCATGCCCATCCATCGTATAGCCGTTGCTGGCTGTAAAAGTATCGATGATATGGAAATTCGAATCGATGCCGTAGTAAATACTATGTGGGCTATCAAAATAGGTTAATTCACCATTTCCCTGCTTTTCAAAGTCAAGGGCGCCGTGGATGAGTGCGGAATCGAGTATCTGCCCTTTTTCATCGAGGACCAGCAGGTGATCGGATATCTGAGGCAACGGTGCGATCACAGAGAGATATATCTTCCCCGGTGTTGGATTCTTTGATACCTGCGTCAGGAAGATGGTACTCCAATTTGTCGAGTCAGGTGGAGGAGGTGGAGGTGGTGGTGGCGGTGGCGGAGGAATGCTATCTGCCTTCGTTGGTGACTCCACACCATGAGCGGCTAATGTGAGAAGTGATCCATAGGATGAACTCGAGTAAGTGGAAAATGAAAAATTATCGGTGACTGGCTCCATGTTCTCGTCGGTTCGGACATAGTGTACCGTGACTGTCTCGTTAGGCTCGAAAGGACTCTGCGGAGAGAATATGACGGTGCGTCTATCGTACGATAATCGAATGGTGCCATCATGGCGACCCGAGTGCGATCCAACGACGGTAAATGTCCCGACCGATTTCGATATCTCGACCGGAACCTCGAGTGTAAGACCGATTCGAGTCACTACCGGAACGTCCTTAGCCCCATCGATCGGGTATTGGCGAAGTATCCCGTGAACGCTGCCAATGCTGCCGGCGTAAAGCCGGGAAGAAATTACTAAAAAGAATATTACAAAGAAAAATGCAAATCTGCGATTGTCGAGAGAGTATGTCATCGCTGTATCATTAACGAGGTAAACTGCTTACAGCGAAGTCAAAGGTATATATTAAATGCCTTTAGGGGTGATATATAACATAGGACTTTTCCCTTATTTAAGGGAATAGAAAACCATTACAATTAGAAAAACTTAGTGGTAAATAACTGATATCTTACCCGCCCCGCTGGACACATGGAGCGTCAAAATAGGGCTATTCGAGCGATCGAATCCCGGACTGGTGTAATAGCCTCCCCGGCGTTGGGCAAGGCCAGCGAAGGAGAAGGAGCTTAAGAGGCCGTCATCGGAGAATACCTGAACTCGGGCTGCGGTTGCTGGGATCGTAACGGAACATACGCCTAAGCCGAGTTCGACCACGGCGTCCATATTATGCGTCAAACGGCCATCGAACGCAAGGTGATAGCTTCCCACCGCGCCGTGAAAGTTAAAGCGGTCACTATTTAAATTCGAAAGTCCGACAAACGTACATTGGCCAATACCAGCACGAAGCGAACACGATCGCATGGACTGAGTATTGGGCTGATTGCAGTAAATAACCGCGCGGGAAGCGCCCGTCTCGATCGCCGCCGAGGTAAGGGCGAGGCCTGTCAGGTCGATCGACGATTCACCGAATCCCAGGTCGGCGGTGAAATCCATTGGGATATCACGGCTTAAGTGAATTCGGGTACTGGCCGACGATTCCGGCTTAACATACGTGCCGCCATCGGTGGATATTACTGTAAATCGCGGATGAACCAGGGGTGGAGGAGCGAGCGGGGGAAGCGAGAAGGAGAACGATGAAGGATGGATCGGGCTGCCTTGATCGGATTCAAATACGGGGGCGCTGACCGTTGAAAATCCCGACTTTGCATACCACATTGCTATCGGCGGCTGGCCCAGCATTCCCTCGTCCGTCCCGACGCCGATACGAAGGAGGCCAACATAGTCCGGGCGCATGCCGTAGCTCCACTGGCAATTATGCGCATTGGCATCTTCATCCAGCGATTCGATCGTAGCTACATCGGATTGATTCGTACCAGCCTGAAGATCGACCGAACCATAGGGAGCGTCCAGCTTAAAAACAAGGCGCTGCTCCGAACCTTTGCGAGCGATATGAGTCGTAAAATAGCGTTCGATGGCGGCGGCTAATCCGGTGATCGAGCCAAGGGTCAGGACGCTCAGAGCGGCAATTTTCCAGCGCGACCCGCCGCTCCGTAGCATGGGGCGTTTCGAGATAGAGCCGTTGTCCTGTACCGGTACTGTCACGAGGGCTATGAATAAATGAAATGCAGGGTAAGGCACGACCAAAATGCACGTATCCTGCAAAATAGCCGAATTTCAACATTTAGGCTACGGTAGAGGGGGAGGGATGTTTCAAAACAGGGCGAAAATGGTTCACACCTCCGCTGCTCATGCCAGAGCTACTTGTAGGAAACAAGCTTTCGAGTATAGTTTAGGTTGGTCGAATTCAGTTGTGTCGTGATGGTATCTGTGCCTGTTTGAACGAGTTCATCTTTCACGAAAAAGTGAAGATCGTAGGAATACCAAAAGCGGTGAGTTATGATGGCCGTATCATACTGAGAGCCTGCTCGAGCAGTAGGAAACATCATTGTAATAGTCTCTATTTCGCTCACCTTCGTGCATGGAAAGGAAGACCCTGCAGCATCGATCGTTTCCTCACCTTCATACTGCGAATGAAGATATACGTGTGCACTCGGATCGACAAATCCGTTCAATTTAATGGGCGTCACGAAGCCATTCGGTCTGGGATCAAAGGATTGATGACTGGCGATGGGCAGGGGGACGGTATCACAGCCGCACGAATAAACGTCTGATAGATCGCCCGAAGGAAGAATAAGGAAATTATCCAGCGCTGAGGTCGCGATATTGCCGATCGTATCGGAATGGCGCGCCACGGTAAATCCTGAACTCGATCCACTCATCACGGTATCATACTCCGTAAGCACACAAGCACCGGTGCCATCGGCATGTGAAGCGTTCACCTGATAGACGAGTTGAGAGCCGACCTTGGGTGCCGTTGCCGGCTCGCCAGGACTGATCGCAGATTTACAGGCAAAGCTGGTTATTACTAAAATAGTGAGAGCAATTATACGCTTCATTGGAGGACCTCACACGCTTTTCTTTTACACAATAACTCTCGTCATCGCACAAAGTTACACCTGAACCACCACTAAAAATTACACCTGGACTAATCCACAAGTTACCTCAGAACCAATCCTGATCCTTTTGATTTTTCGTCACGTCTGAAGTTCAGACTTTTCTGAAGTTCAGGCACCTCGTAGCTGGGAGGTTAAGCTGTCTATGCAATCACACAACTTAACTTGATTAGCTACAATGAAACACATCTCGAAAGACATCTACCCGATGCCGCTCTTCGTGCGGCTTGAGGTTGGCGACATCGCGGCTTCCCGCGATTGGTACTCGCAAACGCTCGGATTCCTCGATCTCTACTCACTCGATGGTCCGGCTGGTGTGCCGCTGATGGTGCATCTGCGCTGGACGAAGTATGCGGATATTATGCTGGTACCGAGAACTACTCCTATTACTAAGGCAGGTGAAGGCGTTGCGGTCTACATGACCGCTGAACGAGGCGAGGTTGATGAGATCGCAAAGAGGGGAGATAATGCTGTGATCGAAGGGCCTGTTAACAGGCCGTGGAATACGCGAGAGGTCGTTCTCCTCGACCCGGACGGCTACCGACTCGTCTTTGCAGAAGGACCGGTCGACACGTCCTCGACCTTTGAAGAAGTAATGGAGCGAGCTAAACAGACTCAAACTAACACGCATAAAAGCTAAGCGGACATAAAAATTAAGCATAAAAAGAACCGTGATCTATTGGGTAACCAGGGATCGAAGATCGCCTGGCCATACTCCAATAGGTCACGGTTTATTTATCCCTTAACCTAATCTTAGCTTATCTCTTAACTAATCCTTTTTTAGCTTGTAGCAGAAGACCAAACCATTATCACGGTCCATGACGATGAGGTCGTCCTCCGGAGAGTGTAACACGGTAGCATATTCCGGACTGATCTTGTGCGTCGCGATCTCGGCGCCGCTGCAATCGTTGTTGAGAATGCCGCAGTACTTGCCCGTCTCATAGACGAGGCATTTACCGTAGGGGGTTACGCCCATCAACGTCTGGAGTGGCTCTGGACTCCACTTGTTCGCCCAGCGGCATGTCTGGTTGATCGTGACCTTACCGATCTTATCCGAACCCATCAGATAGAGATCGTTGCCACTTACGCGGATACCTTGAATGCTATCGGAATTCGAAGCATTCTTTGCAAGGCTGCCAACGTCCAACTTGTCGAGGTCGTCTTCGGTAAGCTTCCACGATGGATTTGTGAAGGCCGGTTTCGCTGCTGCGTCGCCAGTCATGAGTGGATACGCCTCGATCGCTTTTTTATCGATATTCAGCGTAGATGCAAATGCCGAAGTACCCTGAAATACGAGGTTGTTCTTCGTCGAGCGGGCAAGCAGTGTCTTCTTCGCTCCGGTTGGCGTGGGTTCGATGCTCCAATAATCATAGTAATCGTCATCGTGGTTACAGACGAACTGGACTTGAATATCGTCGGAGCCGATAGACGTAACATTCTCTTCACCAAAGTTGAAGGACTCGAGCTTGTCGCCATAAAGAACGTAGACGTCATGCGCGCCGACGACTACGTTGGTCGGTCCGATCGGTGTAGCGGTGAGATCTTTAGCGGCGTTCTTTTTGTCGCTCGATTTTGCAATGATCGGGCACGGCATGTTCTTGATCACGCTGCCATCGGCAAGACTCAAGATCACGAAGCCTTCACCATCATAATTATCACGGGAAGTCTTCGATAGCTCCGTATACATCTTGCCGCCCAGGAGTAAACTGACTTTGCCGTCACCAATTTCCAGGACCTTGACAAACCCCGCGCTTTCCTGATTGACGTTGGTGGAGGCGAGAGCGCCAGCGATATTGGGTGCGTGCTGGTTCATCGAGTTGAACGAATTATTATTACTCGCTCCCCAACCGCTTCGCGAGTTGTAGCTGCCGGCTCTCGACAGCCCGCGGTTGACTGCATTCGTTACGATCGTAAGAGCTACGGTCTTGAGGATCGCAAGGGTAGAGCTGGACTTGTGGTGACCTGGTGCATAGGAGCCATCCTGTTCGGCCAGTATCTTGGTCCAGGCGATGGCACCCGTCTTCATATTCACTTTGGAAATTCCGATCTTGCCATCTTTGTGGTAGGACATGAGCAATCCATCGTTGCCGGTTTGATCGATCAGGGTGAATTGTTCGGCCAGACCCGGGATTTCATCCTCTTTGGTCTGCCACATCTGGGCGCCGCTCTTACCATCATACAGCGTTTGCTTATTATGGTCGCTCGTTAACAGATACAGAGCATTGTTGCCAGCCACCGGAATGTAGACGTCCGGATCGTCAGGGCTGACGGGAATAAGAGCGTCGATATGCTGGGTCGGTAAGTTCACGCTGGCGAAATTCTTGTCCAGCATGATGAGCATCTGGTCGCCCTGAACGAAGAAATGTTTGTACACCGAACCATTGATACCATTCGAACTTGTGCCGATCTTATAGGCGATCTTATTATTCTTCGTATCGAGAAAATACGCGGTGTCGGCACCACGGCGCGACCAGATCATCGTCATATCTCCATCGGTCTCATATTTTACGACCTTGATCGGCTCTGATGATTGATAGAGGATCGTCTGCTTTTCGAGATCGATAAGTTGGAAGCCATCATCCCAATAAAAAATACCGACGTTACCCCAGAAATGAGGTTTCAGGGTATCCGTTTCGGGAAGTGCTTTTGAGTCCCAGCGGAGGTCCTTCCAGGATTCGCCAATGATCGGGAGCGTCTTTACCGTCTTGCCCGAATTCACATCAATGAACTCGTACTGATTTCCAAGTCCGTAAACGAAGATGGAATTGTTGATGAACTTACCGCTGAAGCCCGGTATGTATTTTTCGAGATCGCGCGACCAGCGCAATGTGCCGGTCGTGGCGTCGTAGCATTGAAAGCTCTTCTTCGTAAATAAGATGAGCGTCTTGCCGTCGTCCGAGATCGAAGGCGTGTAAATGGACATGTCCAGATTCAACTTCCAGGCTTGCGCCATCGAGGAATGGGGACGAAGAGCGATCGAACTTAATACTAGCAGGAGTACCGCAAGTTTACGGAACATAGGGTTATCTGAATTAAGGTTAAAGGAATAGGAATCGAAAACTCTGGGACGCTTAGTAGCCAAGCGTCATGATGATGTAGATCGCCGAGGGATTATCGATCGTCTCGGTCACGCCATTCGTCGTAGCATTGTAGCCCGAACCGATTGCATGAACGTACCGGAATTTGAGCAGACCAAAGCTCGAGTGGCGTTCGCCTAAGTTGATCTCGGCCATCCATGCCGGATTGCCAAAGGAGTGGCTGTCGGCATCGCCCTGTATCGAGAGGAACATGTGATACATGTAGCCGATACCTCCTGTGAAACCAACGGCGGTGCCGTCGTTGCCTTTCCATGTTGCATCGTTATTGAATTTGAAGGTCGCAAAGATCGGAAAGGTGATATCCGCGGATTGCTGATTGGAGGTAAAGTCGCTTTGGGTGTTAGGTGAAATGCCAAGCGCAATGCCAGGCATTAGTCCTACCGAGGCGTGCGGAAAGACTTCCTGGATCGGGAAGTTAAAGTCCACCATGCCGCCGTAATGTCCGACACTGGCGGTACTATTGAGGTCAACGCCGTTCTGGTGACTAACGACATTCGATGTAAATCCGCTAATGCCTGCTCCGATGTCCGGCCTCGAAAAATATTTCCAAATACTTTGAGCCGAAGCAGAACGAGCCGCAAAAAATTGGGACGCAGGAAATAGGAATAGCAATACAATGGTACTGCGAAGGGACGTATTCATAGGGTCGTAGCAAAAATGAATGGTAACACACTCGCACAAAACAGCGCGATACCTCTAAAACGAGTGAGCTACTTACAACCTGACAGGGACCTGTAACTTTTTGAGGGAATAAAATGCGTGTTGCGACAAAATCTCCCGGGGTTTTGAGGCCAGGGCTAAATCCTCATCCTGGGTCTTGCGACCCAGGCTAAATCCTTTCGTCGCTCCGCGACTTCACCGCTGCGAAGCAGCTATGATAATCTAGCGTTGGCTCAACAAATCCTCCAGGTTTGCGACTTTCATCGCTCCGCGACATACTGCTGCGGAGCAGCTATGAGGATTTAGCCTCGGGCGTAAGCCCGAGGAAATTAGGTTAGTAAATATTTTCGATCGTATGGTATACCAGAGGCATCGAGTATTCCAACGATCTCATCCTCGAAGGTTTTGCCTTTGTGATGTTTTTCCTGGTTATGAATGTACCGCTCAACCGAGCGCGTTGCAGAAGGACTCACCGAAATAGCGCAATATCCTCGTTGCCATTCGAACGGTGCGCCGATCACCTCATGCACCCAGCGCGATGAATTTGTCTTGATCGTTCGAAGCAAATCTTTAACAGCGACATCCCTCGAGATGAGCGTAAGCAAATGGATGTGGTCTTCAATACCGCCTGCGGCTAAGAGTGTATGGTGATCTTCGCGTAGAATGCCTCCAATGTAGCCATAAAGCCGATCCTTCCATTCTGGTTGGATGAGTGGCTCTCGATATTTGGTGCTAAAAATGAGATGAAGAAACAAAGAAGAGTAGGAGGAGGGCACGATCGTTTCCTTTCTGGACGAGGGAGTTCGTTTGTGCAAAATTACGAAATGATCTCGTCCTAATGTTTCCTCGCGCTTGCGCCCGAGGCTAATCCTAAAACCTGGGGCCTGCGCCCCCGGCTAATCCTCATACCTGGGGCTTGCGCCTGAGGCTAAGTCCTCATAGGTGCTCCGCAGCAGTAGGTTGCAGAGCGACGAAAGGTCTTAGTCGGGATCGCAAGTTCTCATAGCTGCTTCGCAGCAGGAAAGTCGCGGAGCGACGAAAGGACTTAGCCTGGCGGCGCAAGCCCCAGGGATTCGTGGTGCGGCAATTCAAATGATTAGGGCTCAATCTTCATCAGCTTTCCGCTCTGCGCCCATTCTCCGGCACGCACAACATACCAATACGCACCGGGTGGCAGGGTAGAGCCATCAATCTCGATCTCATTCTGGCCGGCGTTGCATTCGCGCTCGATCGTTCGAACGATGCGACCGGTGACGTCGAAGATACTCAGAGAGGTCCTTTCTCTAATCGGATTCCATAGTAATATGGAGGTTCGGTCATAGAATGGATTTTGAAGAATGTTATAGGAGCGATCGTATTTAAACTCTTCAACACTCAGAGGATATGCTGGCCAAAACACTTTTATCATGCAGGTCACAAGGGAATCGATACCATTGTGATGAATTCGAGCAAAAACACGTAACGAATCAAAGCTGCGATAGTTTTTGGTTGATAATTGCAGTTGTAATGGATGCCGTTTGGTAAATGGATGGGCCACAAATTGAGAAATGGGATTAATAGAGTCGAAGACCTGTAAAGTACATGAGGAATGATTGGTAGCCTCTGCACGAAATTCGTCAAAGATAGTAGTATCCGCGATATTATTCCAGAATTGAGGTTCACAGGTCGCTTGGTAATAAGTACTATCTTTACTAGGACGCATGGTTATTGTAAAGAATTTGGGACGGACCATCACAATAGAGTCAGATACACCCACTGCAGAAATAGTTACACCGGCTGAGCCGTTAACCATCTGGCAGTGCGACATTCCTCCAAACTCGAAATTCCAGCCAAATCCTTCTTTCTTGACACCTGCTGCTCGACAAGTAAAGACTACATCTCCATCTGGTATTGCATTGCGTCCCATCTGGCTCTCCACGAAAAGATCTGTATCGCTGGTGCCACCAAAACTGATTTTCGTAATATAACAATCGGTTTGCGAATAATAGGAAACCTGACCAATAATCCCTGTATCTCCAACGACGAGCGTATCTTTTGGCCCGCTATAGTAGATCGAGATCACTTGTGCCTCCAAACGAGAGCTAAGTAAGAGTAGCAAAAGTATAAGAACTGATTTGACCATACACAAAAATACAACAATAAAATTATCTCGAATAGGTCAAAAAGATCTACCTCAAGGAAAGTCTAAAGTCTTTAGATTTATAGCGCCGAATTCAATCAAGGCTCAATCTTCATCAGCTTCCCGCCCTGCGCCCATTCTCCGGCACGCACGACATACCAATATGCGCCCGGAGGTAGGGTAGAGCCATCGATCTCGATCTCATTCTGGCCGCCGTTGCATTCGCGCTCGATCGTTCGAACGATGCGGCCGGTGCCTTCGAGGAGTTTAAGTGTTAATAGTTTACGTTCCGAAATTTGAAGGGATATCCTGGTCTTAGATGTAAACGGATTGGGTAAGCAAGCGCCAGAAGGTTCTTTGGTTGGGTCACTTACAACCGATGGAAGATCCCAATGGACAGATGGATAGAACCACATGACGGTGTCAACATTACCGTGGCGGATTCGAACGCTTAGAGCAAGAGAGGATAAGCTTCGATCAGGCTGGCTTAAAAAAGAGAAAGTTAGCATATGCTTGCGGGCGAATGGATGTGCTCGGTATTCTGTGATGAGGAGAGATGAATCCACAACTTGAAGGGTACAAGCTGTATTATAAAAGGAAGCAAAAAAATCCGAAAAGATCGTAGTGTCGGAGATTGGATTATCGAACGACAACTTGGAGAGACCTATAAACTGACCAGGAATTAGCGAGTCTGGCCTCATCGTAATTGTCCACACTGAGGGTCGAATTTTTACGAAAGAATCTGACATTGCAGTAGCAGGTACAAAACCTTGAAGTGTTTGCCAAAAACCTGGGCAACTTCGATTGCCGGGACACCAAGCATTTCCTACTAAATGGCCTGTATCCGGTCCTATCACTGTGGGGTGAAAATATACTTTTACGTCGCTGCCGATAAAGTCCGCTGAAAATTGACCACTTTGACTTTCTACCCGTTGCCATGTCGCTGTACAATTATCACAATAACTGCTTACGAAAGCACTGTATTGAGCAATCAACGCAGTATCACCTACAATAACAGAGTGGGCAAAGAAGAGAGAGTCAACTTGATATCGAAACTGAGCATGGACTCGTTGAGAGATTAGAATTAGGAGGGAAGCACATAACCCGGCCAGAGGGAGACCTTTCATAACACATCAATTGAGATTTGCTACATCAATGCAAAGATAACTATTCTTTACTCTTTGGGGTAGGCAATTCTAATTGCTTAATCAAATTTCCGAATTTTGGGGAACTCGCCAAAATTCATTTCATGAAATTACAACGCAAAACACAAAACAAAATAATTCGGCATTCCGCCTAAAGGCAAAGTAAAAGGGGCGTGTACTTTGGTACACGCCCCTTTGCAAATAAACGAGTTAGCGAATTCGGCTTACTCTTCCGTCATCGGAGGGATCTCGCCCGGAGCCGGCGGGGCCGGTTCGAGCATTTCCTCTGGCAGGTCGAAGTGACCGAGTTCTTTCGGGCTTGGTGCCTGCTCAACGAGCTTCGCGAGATCGACCTCGCCGGTAGCGCCCTTCTTGCGTCCGCGGCCCTTGCCGGATTCGGCGTCACGGCGCTTCTGCATTTCTTCGAGCGTCTCCTTCGGGATCGGGTGCTTCGCGTTGAACTCCTCGAGTGCCTGGCGGTCCTGCGACTTGAGCCACTCGGTCGCCGAAAGCACGATCTTCTTATTTTCGGAGTCGAATTCGATAACGCGTAGGTTCAGCGTGTCATCGATCTTGAACGAATCCTGAATATTCTTGATCGGGAAGAAGGCCAGCTGCGAGATCGGTACGAAGCCGTCGACGCCCATCGGAAGTTCGACGATAACGCCCTTCTCGATGATGCGGACGATCTTGCCTTCGGTGTCCTTGCCCTCGCCGTAAACGGTCTCGAGGTTATCCCACGGATTATCGAGCACCTGCTTGTGACCAAGCGAAATGCGGCGATTCTCGAGGTCGATACCTAAGATCATAACGTCGATCTCTTCGCCCTTCTTCAGGACTTCGCCTGGGTGGCGGACCTTCTTGGTCCACGACAGATCACTGATGTGCACGAGGCCATCGACGCCCGGTTCGAGTTCGATAAATGCGCCGAAGTTGGTAAGGTTGCGAACGATACCGCGGTGCTTGGAGCCCATCGGGTACTTCTCGAGGAAGAGCGTCCACGGATCCGGCTCGAGCTGCTTGAGTCCAAGCGAGATCTTCTTCGAATCCTGATCGATGTTGAGAATGACCGCTTCGGTATCCTGACCCATAGAGAGGATCTGCGATGGATGCTTGATATGCTGCGTCCACGACATTTCGCTGACGTGGATGAGACCTTCGATGCCCTTCTCGAGCTCGATAAAGGCACCGTAATCGGTCATCGAAACGACTTTGCCCTTAACACGCTGGCCAACCTGGTAGCGCTGTTCGATCTCGGCCCACGGATGCGGCGTAAGCTGCTTCATGCCGAGCGAAATACGCTTCTTGTTCTCATCGTAATCGAGCACGACGACGGTAACGACCTGATCGAGCTTGATAACCTCGCTCGGATGCGAGACGCGGCCCCAGGAAAGATCGGTGATGTGGACGAGTCCATCGACGCCGCCAAGATCGACGAATGCGCCGAAGTCGGCGATCGCCTTGACGGTACCTTCGAGTACTTGACCACGCTCCAAACGCTCGACGATCTCCTTGCGCTGATCCTGCAAGTGCTCTTCGAGGAGTACCTTGTGCGAAACGACGACGTTCTCGTTCGGGAAGTTGATCTTCACGACGCGGACATCGAGCGTGCGGCCAAGGAATGCGTCGAAATCGCGGACCGGCTTGACGTCGATCTGGCTGCCTGGCAAGAATGCTTCGACACCGAGAACATCGACGACCATACCGCCCTTGATGCGGCGCAGGCACTTTGCGGCGAGCACTTCGCCCGACTTCTGTGCTTCGACGATACGCTGCCACGTACGAGTGAACTCAGCACGCTTACGGCTAAGCACGAGGCGGCCTTCGCGGTCCTCGATCGATTCTAAATAAACTTCTACTTCGTCGCCTGGTGCGACGTTTGGCGTCTGACTAAATTCGCTGCGCGGAATGACGCCTTCGGATTTGAAGCCGATATCGACGGTCACTTCGCCATCGCCAACGTAGACGACGCGACCCTTGATGATCTCGCCATCTTTAAGTGTCGAGAGGGCAGAGCCATAGAGGCGCTCGAGTTCGGCGCGCTCATTAGCGGAATAGCCACCGCCGAGCTTGCGCTTCGGATCGATAATCGTGAAATTTGCGCGGCTCGATGATACCGTGGGTCTGCGGACCGTCCGCTCTTTTACCGTTACCTCGCCCTTGGCCGGAACGGTGTTCGGATTTGCGTCCGTCACGAGAGTCGGCGTTGCACCGGTTGTGGTGCCATCCGGAATAGCTGGTTGGCCAGTAGGAGCATTGTGTTCGAGGACTTCTGCCCCGTGAGTTGCGGGCTCATGATGCCCATTGGTTAAAGCACCGTTTTCGATGCTTGCAGTGTCCGTCACTGCGGACGAAGTTTGTTCTGCGAATTCAGTCATTAGAAATGTTAGTTATCGGGCCGGAAAATGGTTAAATAAATCGGCTTCTTGAACTGCCCGTAATGTCCTCAAAGCCGCGTCAAATAGCCTCAAAGATAGGTTCTGTAAAACCTTCTATGAGGGCGTGCCACAACCGAAGCAGGGGGTAAGAAGTGCCCTTCCCCATGAGGCTGTGAGGCAAGTTAGGAAGCTCTGCTAAAATCGCTTAATTTAGCTCAAAAAGCAGGGTTTGGAGAGCCTTGGCAGGGATTTCGCAGTGATTGACGATTATGGTCATCACTGACATTCGGGATCTCGAGCGGTTGGCAAGAAAACGTTTGCCGAAAATCGTCTCAACGTATGTGGAAAATGGCGGCTATGAAGAAGAAACGCTCCGCCGTAACCGGGATGATCTCAAAGCATTTTCCCTCGTACCTCGAATATTGAATGATGTTTCCGAGCGGTCATTAGTGTGTGATATGGCAGGGACGCATGCCTCCATGCCTATCGCGTTGGCACCGGTAGGCGCGTGTGGGCTGACGTATCCGAATGGAGAAGTCGAAGCAGCGATTGCGGCGAAAGATGCAGGAGTACCATTCTGCCTGAGCACGCTTTCCATCGCAACGATCGAGGATGTGGCAAAGGCAACTCGCTGGCCGTTCTGGTTTCAGCTCTACATGATGAAAGAGAAGCGTGTCACGGAAGCGCTTGTAGAGCGCGCCTATGCTGCCAATTGCTCCGCACTGGTAGTAAGTATGGACCTTCATGTTCGGAGCCAACGCCATGGCGAACAGAAGCATGGCCTCGAGGCGCCACCGAAATTCAATCTACCCAATATTATGGATGCGCTTACCCATCCTCGCTGGCTTTTCTCGATGATCCGCAGTAAGCGTAGGACGTTTGGCAATCTTATCGGTCTGGTAAAGGACGCGAAAAGTATTTCGAAGATCACGAAGTGGCTGGAACGGCAATTCGATCCGACGCTGTCGCTGAAAGATATAGAATGGGCGCGGAGCGTTTGGCCCCGAACGCTGCTTATCAAGGGTGTGCTAAATGCTGAAGAGGCGCGTCAGTGTATAGAGCATGGCGCCGACGGGGTAATTGTCTCTAATCATGGTGGTCGGCAGGTTGATGGAGCAGTCTCCACGATCTCAGTCTTGCCGACTATCGTTGATGCCGTAGCTGGAAAAGGATTCGTGTTCGTTGATAGTGGAATTCGATCGGGAATTGATGTCCTGAAAATGCTGGCGCGCGGGGCTGATGGTTGCCTTATTGGGCGGGCGTATTTGTATGGTCTTGCAGCGATGGGCAGGAAAGGGGTCCTTAAGGCCCTGGATATTATCCGCACCGAGCTTGACCAGAATATGGCATTATGCGGCGTCCGGGATATAAAGCAGCTGCCGGCCGGCCTTATGGTCGAAAGTAGACAGTCCCTGCCTACTTTCTCTCATTAAAGATATTGGCCTATTAATCCTGTTTTGCTTGATTCCTAGTCAGCATTTCCCACCACGTCCCACTGGCCCGCAAGTTGACCGTATCCTGTCAGTTGGCCATCATCTAATACATTAAAGGCCAATGTTTTAACGATACTTCATTAAAGTAAGGAATCAACGGACTGCCCTTTGAGACAGAGGTAATTAGGATTCGATTATAATATTTGGTAAGTACGCAAGTCCATGAAGATTCTTAAGTTCAGATCACTAACTTCGTTTGCCATCCTTCTGGCCGCCCTCGGATGCCTTCCCGAGATCGGTACCGCACAGTATTTCCAGTCGATGCCATCGCATAGCGCTCGTCAGGTCATGAAAGCAAGTGGTCGGGATTCCGTCATTGTAAACCGGCTTACGCCGTTCGACCTTCCGAAGACGAACGATACGATCAAGTTTGTTTATCATGAGCCGATGCCGGATTCGATCATGCCGCGCAGTGCCATTGTAATTGGCACGATCGCTCTTCAATTTGAAAACGAAGAAGACGTCGTTCCGGCGCTCGAAAAATTTGCTCGCAATGCCGGTGCGGATTGGATCGTATCCTTTCAGGAGCCAAAAGCGGCGTTAACCGGCGATCATTGGAAGGTCTATCGCTCGACGGCTCTCTTATTACATGTGCTCGATCCAAACTTCATCAATCAATCGGATATTTCCTATTCATACTACGAGCAGAGTAATCTGAATAATTATGCGGCCGTAAACCAATGGTACGATGCATACGGACGGCGGTTAGGCTTTAAGACGGATCAACCGGCGGATACTCCTATGAGCGATCAGGATCGGGAAAATCCGGACCGACAATCGACAAAATAAGTTTTAACGCAGCAATAAAACAGATTGAGAACCAGACAGAACGACAAAGGGCAGCGAGAATTCGCTGCCCTTTCTATTGATCGTCGATGGGTATCGTAACGATCTTTTCTGTCGGGGCGAGAGGATTCGAACCTCCGACCCCCTGGTCCCGAACCAGGTGCTCTACCAGGCTGAGCCACGCCCCGATTGCCAGTGCTTAGTTCTAAGTGCTGAGTGCTTGGTCCGAGTGATAAATCGGGAAACCCAGATAAGCGGGCCGTATAACTTTAATGCAAGGCGTTGAGTTCGAACCACTCAATACTTAGAAGTCAGCACTTTAAAATAAAAAGCGCTTCGGCGTCATCGTGTGTGGTGAGAGAATTGGTCCTCCCTTTAGTGAAACATCACGCGACCTCCGAAGCGCCCCTCTCGTTCAATATGCCCTGTGGTCAGCAGGGCAACTCAGGTTAGCTTCGAACCGTGACCATTCAAGCTCATGCGTCTTGTCTGGTCGCCAGTCTGGCTATAAAATCAGTTGTCAATTCTTTAGAACACCGGATGAACTTTGCTTCATCAGGTTGCCCGGATAACAGCCCGCAAATTCGGGTTGGTTTCCGGCATTTGCCGATATTTAGTGATAGTTACAATTTAATACACGAAAGACCAAAATGCAAGTGGCTGCATCCAATTTTTTTATAAATCTTTAGCGACTTCGTTTTCTCTCCAGTGGGACTAAAGCCCGAGGACACTACTAATATAATACAAAAAAGCCGGGAGGCGTGAAATTCGTTTCGACCCCTTATAAAAGCTTGTCAAATCAGGCGATTCTCAGCCTTTTTGATTTTCAAAACTTTTCATAGCACTTTTGCGTACAAGGTGCCGGTTTTCGCCCGCGGTGCTCCATGATCCGCATCGAATGAGCGGCTACACACATTCCGGTTTTACCAAGACATGAACCCTGTACTTACGACTTCCGCACGGTTTCAAGACCGACACATTGGTCCGAACGAACACGATCTTGAGCGCATGCTCCAAACGGTTGGCGCACGATCGCTCGACGATCTGGTCGACCAAACGGTTCCGCGCTCCATTCAACTAAAACACTCACTCGATCTAAAGCCGGCCCTTACCGAGGCGGAATTCCTCGCCCATATAGCAAGCCTGGCAAACAAGAATAAAGTATTCAAGTCGTATATCGGTATGGGATATTACGACACGATCGTACCCCCGGTCATTCTACGGAATGTACTCGAGAATCCGGGTTGGTACACGCAGTATACGCCATATCAGGCTGAAATATCGCAGGGCCGACTCGAATCACTCCTCAATTATCAGACGATGATCGTGGACCTTACGGGTCTTGAGATCGCGAACGCTTCGCTGCTCGATGAAGGCACCGCTGCTGCGGAGGCCATGCATCTGATGATGGCGATTCACAAAGATCATAACGCAAAAACGATCTTTGTTTCAGAAAATATTTTCCCGCAAACACTCGATGTGGTCCGTACGCGTGCCGGCGTGCTTGGTGTGAACGTCGTCGTTGGCGATCACGCAACATTTGAATGGACACCGGACGTATTCGGTGCAATCGTTCAGTATCCGGCGGGGGACGGAGAGATTTACGATTATCGAAGCTTCTGCGAAGCTGCACATGCCAATGGTTCGCTTGTGACTGTTGCATGCGACCTTATGAGTTTATTGCTTCTAACACCGCCTGGAGAATTTGGCGCGGATGTCGCGGTGGGTTCTAGCCAACGCTTCGGTGTACCGATGGGGTATGGTGGTCCTCATGCGGCTTTCTTCGCTACTCGCGATGAATACAAGCGTTCGATGCCCGGGCGTATTATCGGTCTTTCGATCGACGCGAATGGTAATCCTGCCTATCGCATGGCGCTCCAGACTCGCGAACAACATATTCGTCGTGATAAAGCGACGAGTAATATTTGTACTGCTCAAGCATTGCTGGCCAATGTTGCGGCGATGTATGCCGTCTATCATGGTCCGAACGGTTTGAAAGTAATTGCCGAACGCATTCATGCCCTGACGTCGCTTCTCGAAGTGGGGCTGAAAGAGATCGGCTTCCAGGTCGAGACAAAGCATTATTTCGATACCTTAAAGATCAAAACGGAGAGCGTTGCGCAATTGGAAGCCGTTCGCCGTGAAGCGGTGAATGCAAAGATGAACTTCCGATATTTCGACGAACACGCGGTCGGTATTTCTATCGATGAGACCACCACCGTACACGATGTGATGTCGATCATTGGGGTGTTTCATCATGCCATTTCTTCCTCGACCAATGGGGTGATGACCTATCTTCCATCGCTCGAAAAGAAGATCCGTACTCAGCACGACTCGCCGTTCGCAAGAACCTCTGGTTATCTTACGCACCCGACATTCAATAAGCATCACTCCGAAACGGAGATGCTTCGCTATTTGAAACAGCTTGAGAATAAGGATTTCTCGCTTACGCATGGAATGATCCCGCTCGGAAGCTGTACGATGAAGCTTAACGCCACGACCGAGATGATCCCGGTGACGTGGCCGGAGTTTGGTGGACTGCATCCCTTTGCGCCGCTCGATCAGGCCGAAGGCTATCTAGAGATGTTCAGCGAACTTGAAACGATGCTAAAGAAGATCACAGGCTTTCATGCAATTTCATTGCAGCCGAACGCTGGTGCACAGGGAGAATATGCGGGACTTTTGGTTATCCGTGAGTATCACAAGAGCCGGGGTGAGAGTCACCGCGACCTCGTTCTTATCCCGGCCTCTGCCCATGGTACCAATCCAGCGAGTGCCGTAATGGCTGGTATGCGCGTCGCCGTTGTGAAGACGGACGAGCGTGGAAACATTGACGTCAAAGATCTTCGTGAAAAGGCAGAAGCCAATAAGGCTCAACTCGCAGCTCTAATGGTGACGTATCCCTCGACGCATGGCGTATTCGAAGAGAGTATTAAGGATATCTGTAAGATCATCCACGATAATGGGGGACAGGTCTACATGGATGGCGCTAATATGAATGCGCAGGTCGGACTAACCAGTCCAGGCGCCATTGGAGCAGATGTTTGCCACCTTAATCTTCATAAGACCTTCTGCATCCCGCACGGCGGTGGTGGTCCAGGAATGGGTCCGATCGGTGTAGCACAGCACCTTGCGCCGTTCTTGCCAGGTCATGCCGTGGTTAAGACCGGCGGCGATCATGCCATCGGTGCTGTCAGTGCGGCTCCGTGGGGAAGTTCGAGCATCCTCGTGATCTCCTACGCCTATATTGCAATGATGGGCGAGGATGGCCTTCGACGTGCTTCACAGTTTGCGATCCTGAATGCGAATTACATTAAGTCGCGTCTGGATAACTATTACTCGACACTCTATGAAGGAACACATGGTCGCGTAGCGCACGAGATGATCCTCGATATGAGAGGCTTTAAATCCAGCGGTATCGATGTCGAAGACATTGCAAAGCGCCTAATGGACTATGGCTTCCACGCGCCGACGCTATCCTTCCCGGTTGCGGGTACGCTGATGGTCGAGCCGACCGAGAGCGAGCCACTCGAAGAACTCGATCGATTCTGCGATGCAATGATAGCAATTCGTAAAGAGATCGAAGAAGTTGCGGAAGGGAGCACGGATAAGAATGATAATGTCTTGAAAAATTCACCGCATACGGCTGAATCGGTGATCGCAGACGACTGGAAGCATTCGTACGGACGAGAGAAGGCAGCGTACCCTGTAGCGGGACTTCGCTCCCTCAAATTCTGGCCGAGCGTCGGTCGAGTAAATAATGCCTATGGTGATCGTACGCTCATTTGCACATGCCCGCCGATCGAGGCGTACGATCATGCTACGTCATTAGAAACTCAGGCCGAACTGGCCTGAGCTGGGTCTTAGGCAACTTCTTCCTTATGTTGCCGAGCACCATGCCAATATTTGCGTTGCAAGTCACGTAACTCTTCACGAGCGGCTGCTGGATCATTCAGCAGCCGTTCTGCTATATGAGTGACGTACTCAGGAGTGAACCCATACGTATCGAGTATTTTCTCATACGGTGATGACACGCCGAAGTGATCGACTGAAAGGGAAGCCCCCTGGGTACCGACCCACTTTTCCCAGCCGAACGACGAGCCAAGTTCAATAGATAATCTGCATGTCAGATCGGGTGGCAGGATCATGTCTCGATAATATTGTGGTTGTTGCTCGAATATTTCCCACGATGGCATACTGACCACGCGAGTCATAACGCCTCGCTTTTCAAGCATTGATTGCGCTGCAAGGGCGAGGCTCACTTCTGAGCCGGTGGCAATAAGTATGACCTCCGGCGTACTCATTGACTCCGAAATGATATAGGCGCCTTTGGCTAATCCGCTTGCTTTCGCATACTTGTCCTGATCGATCACCGGTAGTTTTTGCCGGGTAAGTACAAGCCCAACCGGCCCCGTCATCTGCATTATGCAGCGCCAGGCTTCTACCGTCTCGTTGGCATCGGCAGGGCGAATGACCGTAAAATTTGGCATTGCACGAAGAGAGGCGAGATGTTCCACTGGCTCGTGGGTGGGACCATCTTCGCCAAGAGCGACACTATCATGTGTCCATACAAATACGGAGGGTATGTTCATCACTGCGCTTAAGCGAACGGATGGTCGCATATAATCGCTGAAGCAGAAGAATGTTGAACCGCTGGGATAAACACCGCCATGTGCCGCCATTCCGTTGATAATTGCTCCCATCGCATGTTCACGCACACCGTAATTGATCGTTCGGCCATGATATGTGCCATGTTTTAATGGGCTCGGTTCGAAATCATCCCAATCTTCAAGTTTTGTGAAGGTTGATTCGTTGAGGTCAGCCGAACCGCTGATCATCGTCGGTATTTTTTGTGCGATCACGTTCATCGCTTTACCACCAATGTTCCGGGTAGCAACGGGGCCATCGGAAGGTTTAAATATTGGTAAAGCAGAATCCCAGCCATTAGGTAACGAGCGTTCTAATGCGTTGGTAAAAGCTTCGGCAAGGTCTGTATGCTCTTTTTGGTAATTCTCAAAATGCTCGTTCCATTTTTCGTGGAGCGTTGTTCCTCGTTCACCTGCATCACGAAATACTTTTAGCGCTTCCTTGGGGACGAAGAAATCTGGCTCGAGTGGCCAGTTGAGGTTTTGTTTTGTTAGTTTAATTTCGTCCTTGCCTAACGGATTACCATGTGCCTTGCCCGTATCCTGCTTATTAGGGCTACCATAACCGATGTGCGTATGACATACGATTAAGGAGGGTTTGTCCTTTACCGACTTCGCTACGCGAATTGCATGGTCTACGGCTTCCAGATCGTTCGGGTCAGCAACATCCTGCACATGCCAATGATAGGCCTCGAATCGCTTATTGACGTCTTCTGTAAAGGTGATATTCGTGTCCCCGTCGATCGAGATACCATTGTCATCATAAAAAGCGATGAGCTTTCCCAGCTCTAAATGGCCGGCCAATGAGGCGGCTTCGCTGGCAATTCCTTCTTCCATGCAGCCATCGCCTGCAAAAACGTATGTATAATGGTCGACAATGTCGTGTCCCTCCTGATTGAAGGTGCTGCGCAAAAATTGTTCGGCGATAGCCATGCCGACAGAATTTCCAACGCCTTGACCCAATGGTCCGGTGGTTACTTCGATGCCGGGTGTATCACCTCGTTCCGGGTGGCCCGGTGTCTTCGACTCGAATTGTCGAAATTGTTTAAGGTCATCGAGCGATACATCGTAGCCGGTAAGATAGAGCAGGGCATAATGCAGCATGGAGGCATGACCATTCGAGAGGATGAAGCGGTCGCGATTCGTCCAATTAGGATCTTTGGGATCGAAATTTAGATGCCTGGTCCAAAGCACATAGGCGATCGGTGCCAGGCCCATCGGTGCGCCTGGATGGCCGCTCTTTGCTTTCTCGACTGCATCGACGGCAAGAAATCGAATAGTATTAATGCAGAGTTGATCGAGATCGACAGAATTCAGCTGAGTTTTTGACATGTCCCAAAAATACGGAGAGAAAATTCAAATTACGCGCTATTTGAATACTCATCTATTATAGAACCCTGTATTCTTTTCATGATTCATCCTTTTGCGCGGACGAGGTGTTATATTGCAGTGCTACTTGCAGGCGTTTTGGTTGCGTAAACCCTGTATCTAAGATCACAAACTCCGGTGATAACCTATGCAGCTCATTTTTGATGGCTACAGCGAAGAGGAATATGAAGTAGGGACCGTCTTCTGCGCCGGGCGGAATTATGTCGAACATGCGGAAGAGCTTGGCAATGAAGTGCCGCAGGATCCTATTGTCTTCGTCAAACCCCAGAATGCTCTACGCCACGGCTCATACAACATCATCGAATATCCTCCTGCGACAACGGACCTTCATTTCGAAGGGGAATTGGTTATTCTGTTGCGCGGGGGTGGGCGTAATATCAAAGCCTACGGGCCTGCCGATGTAATTGCAGGGTATGCTGTGGGTCTCGATCTTACCATGCGTGATGTACAGACGGAAGCAAAGCGTAAAGGGCTTCCATGGACTATGTCCAAGGGGTTTGACGGGGCAGCCCAGGTCAGCCATTTTATCCCATTCGAATCCGCACCGCCATTCGAGGAAATCTGTTTTTCGCTGTGGGTCAATGAAGAGCTTCGTCAACGAGCTTCGACCAATCAGATGATCTTTTCGCCGGAGATGTTAGTACCATATATTTCTCGCTTCTGTTCGGTGCGTGCGGGAGACCTTTTATTTACCGGAACGCCAAAGGGCACTGGCCCGCTTCAAGTCGACGATAAGATCGTGATGCAACTCCATACTTCCAATCCCAATGAAGTGTTGCTCGATTTTCACGCGCAGGTGACGGAGTGGCAATAAGTTAAGGTGTCAAAATTGTAAGGAAGCGATCAAACTCAAGAAACTTCTTTTCCTGAACGCTTTTTATTCCATACTTCTTACTTCTTACATTTGCTGGTGACGCCATACGAGCTCTCCTTTATTTTCCTCCTGATAGTTCTCGTCTATTTTATCGAGCATGCAGTTTATGCGGCTGGTGTCTTTCGGGGTGCCCGCGATCCGGGAGGCGATCTTTCACTTTCAGACGAATCAAAAAAAGGGGATTCTACCGATGGCTCCTTGCCATTCTGTACCGTATTGGTTTGTGCACGGGATGAAGAACGGAATATCGAGAAATGCCTGAGATCGCTCGAAGCAATCAATTATCCCAAAGACCGTCTCGAAGTCCTTATTGTCGACGATAAATCGACGGATCGAACTCCGGAAATCCTTCAAACCTGGAAACAACGAATGCCAAACCTCACCGTTCTCCGGACGGGTGAGGAAGTACTGCATTTACGGGGTAAAGTAAATGCCCTTACACAAGGGATGGATGCTGCTCGCGGAGAATTTGTGATGATCACCGATGCGGATTCACATGTGAAGCCGAACTGGGTTCGCGAATATCTTAACTATTACGAAAAGAATACTGGCATGGTGGCCAGCGTTACGCTGCTCGACCGGAAGTATTTTTTAGATGGCGTGCAATCGATCGACTGGTCGTATGGGCTCGGAGTTTCCTTAGCGAGCGCTAATTTGAATGTACCATTAAGTGTTATTGGCAATAATATTTCCGTTCGTAAGGCTGCGTATGAGAATGTAGGCGGCTACCGTGAGATCCCATTTAGCATTACTGAAGATTTCGCACTCTTCCAGGCTATTTGGAAGAAAGAGCCATGGAAGGTGAAATTCCCCGTTCACCCGGACCTTACGGTAATGAGCGAGCCGTGTCCGAACTTTCGTGCGTGGTGGCGGCAAAAACACCGATGGGTGAAAGGGGGGCAAGGACTAAAGGCGTTAGGATATTTTATAGTGTTTATAGGATTGCTAAGCAATCTTGCCATGATAGCTGCCCTTTTTGTGTTACCACTCGCTGCTGCGTTATTAGTCATCGCTATTAAATGGTCGGCCGATCTTTTAGTCATACTTCCGGTTCTCGCCCGCACGCGCATGAATGTGCTGCTAAAATATTTTCCTATTTACGAGATCTACCAAGCGCTCTTCGTCTTCTCGATGCCCGTGATGATCGCTCAAAAGAATGTGAAGTGGAAGGGAAGAGTTTATCGGCACTGAGTTTCGTTTTAGCTCTTGCCACTTTTATTATAGCAGCTTCTTCTACGGTTGCACAAGTGATAGCACCGGAGCCGTATCATTGGAAAGAGGAGCCTGCTCTATTTTTAGAGCCTAACAAATTTGGTGTTGTCAAAGAATTACAGGATAGACCACTCTGGCTGCAGGTAGGATTTGGAGGTCCGATTGAATCGTGGATATATCCCGGTACATCCCAAAGCTCAGCGCTATATCTAGGTCTGGAAGGTCTTGCCTGGAGCCGTCTTCAAACAGAGACCGATTTCCGATTCCCTGTTGAGACCGTCGATTACTTTTTTGGACTCTATCTGACATTGGATAGAAGCGGTACGGCATCCGATGGTGACGGCCATTTGGATGGCGACAGCTGGCGATTGCGCATCAGCCATATTTCATCGCACGATGTAGATGGAAAGGATACCGTGATCGGAGGGTCGAGCAGCCACTATAGTCGCGAGTTCATTGAGTTAATGCGTCAGTTTCATCCGTTCTCCAATCCAGTTTTACTATTATCGGTTGGAGTGCGTGGCTATTTTCATCAGGTGACGAAGATCGAGCCTTGGGTCGCAATTCCGGCAAGCATTTCATGGCGTCCGTGGCAAAACAGTGGGAATGCGCTGTATCTTTTTGCATCGAGTGGCAATGGGCCTGTGTGGCCAAACATAGCAACCGGAGTTCGATTCGAACGTACTAACCTTACCCCTTCGTTTAAAGGCGCAACCGATCTCCAACTTTATTACCAATATGGCGCCTCCTGGGCCGGCACGGATGCCGGCGCTAAGCGCGGTTCGATCAACATTCAAATGGATGTCCGCGGACTCTAATTCTTCTCATGACCGATAACCCTACAGAGTCTATCCGCTCATGGTTCGACCGGGCGTTAGGTAGGCAGCGCTTGTGGCTGCATATTGTGCTATTCCTCACAACCTATTTCACTACAACGGTCGCCGGCGAAATGTGGCGTGGGACCGGTGACATAAGCGACCTTCGTAACCTGCACTATGGATTTGAGTATGCGTCGTTTATTATTCTTTTCCTGACTGCGCACGAGTTCGGACATTTTATTGCCGCTCGTATTCATAAAGTTGATGCTACATTGCCGTTTTATATACCCTTTCCCGGTTATGTGTATCAATCGATAAACTTTGGGACTTTGGGAGCGGTCATTCGCACACGATCGCGCGTACCTTCGAACAAAATTATGTTCGATATTGGCGTAGCCGGACCTATTGCCGGTTTCATTATGTGTATTATCACTCTTGCAATTGGTTTTGCCACATTGCCCGGGATTGAATTTCTTCAACAGATCCACCCAGGGTATCCTAACATCCCGTATCATCCAGGTGAAGAGCTTGCGTTTGGTAATACGATATTTTATAATTTAATGGCAAAGCTCTTTGCGAACCCACACGGATATATTCCACCGATGAGCGAAGTGTACCATTATCCGTTACTGTGCGCCGGGTGGTTTGGCTTGTTCGTAACGGCCCTTAATTTACTTCCCATCGGCCAACTTGATGGTGGTCATCTCACGTACACCTTATTCGGTCGAGTGCTGCATCGTAGATTGGGCCAGTTTGTTGCTTTGATCCTCTTTTCGCTTTCGATCCCCGATATCATAACAAAATTTTGGGCTGACGCGCCACAGTGGATTCACTCTATTACCGTACCCGGAGGAGAGACGTGGTTTTTATGGGCGATCATTACAAGCTTTATTATTAAATTCCGCCATCCACCGACGGAAGATGAAAGCCCGCTTGACATCAGGCGAAAAATTATTGGATATATTACGATCGCTATTTTTGTGCTCTGTTTCACACCTTCGCCACTCATTACCTACTAATGCGGCGTTTTAGGATTCGAGTTGTCCTCATTCTCGCTTGTCTTCTTCCATTTCTCCGCTTAGGTATTGGAGAAGTACAGGCATGGGATGAATCGCTTTATACGATCCGCGCTGATGCATGTCTAACTTTCGGCGCTTGGCTCGACCAAACACCCTATGCGGTCGGTCATCTATACTCAGCAACACATCCACCGTTCGGTGTTTGGTTGATCGCTCTTTCAAAATCTCTGCTTGGTGATTCGACCTTTGCCGTTCGGTTGCCAGGAGCAATCGCGGCATGTTTTACAATTGTCCTGCTCTTCGCTTTTGTAAAACGATTAGCATCAGAGCAAGCAGCGATACTTGGTGCAGTTTCTCTTTCGTGTGCCGATCTATTCCTCTTGTACAGCCATCGTGCCCAGATGGAGAGCTTTATTTTATGCTTCGCAATAGCAAGTATCTATGCGCTGTGGAGTGCTATTATTTACGGTCGGTGGTATAGCGTGCTTTTTAGCGCTGTTTTTCTTGGGTTGGGACTACTCACTAAATTCGCTGTAGTATTATTCGCCCTTCCAATATTTTTACTACTGCCATGGATGCTAGGAAAGCCAAGAGCGATCGTTACTTCTTTCCAAATCATCTTAATCGCTCTTGTTATTGCTGCCCCTTGGTTTCTATTTATGATGCATGCCCATCCAGATTATTGGCAGCATGTTGGCGAATCGTTCAATACACTGACGACAGGCACATACAAACCTTCAAGGCTTTCTTGGTGGTACTACATTAATCGCCTAATGGTCGGTTTGCCTTTAATAGCACTTACTTTGGCTATTCTTGCCAATCGGTCGCTAGTGCGAAATAAGGCTATCATTGTATCGATCGTTTGGCTTATTGCCGTGATTGTCATTCTTCAGCTCGTTGGGACGCGCATGCCGCATTTTGCTACACTGTTATTACTTCCAGGAGCACTACTTGTGGGGCTGATTTGGAACGAGCGAGTTGCAATGCCTCGGCTCCATAGAATCGCTGCCTACGCCGTTTTACTGTTTTTTATTGCGTGGTCGGCGAGCGAGCAGATTCGTTTGTTACTAACGGGACGATTATCATGGCAAGCATTTATCGTTGCGCCGGGCGGCATTCTTGTGGCACTCATCATATTGACTATTGGAGTGTTTGTATTTCAGAATGCCGACCGTCTTCATCGGTCGACGATCGTATTTGCCTTCTTATTATTGGCTATCGCTTATTGTCATATCTTTTCCGAGCAGCAGGCTGTTTATAACAATGGCGCTTCGCAGGTTGCGAAAATTATTAAGCAGATGCCTGCGAAGACAAAGCTTGTTGTGATCCATCCCAATTATCCCCACGAAGTGTATGCTCCTCAGTTAGCGTATTATACACATGGCTGGACGCTAGGCTGGGATCCTTCGAAAACATCGAAGACCGTAATGGTCGATACTGCAACGAGAATCAATCCGGACGGTCAAAGGGATATTGTTGTGATTGTGCGAAACGTTGACCGCTTTAATGTCTCCCAACCTCCATCCTCGGAATTAACCATATTAGATTCAACACTACGGAAGAGCTTACAGGACCGGCAAGAATACCGTTCGTATATACTCTATTATTAACAGATTGTCATGGAAGGAACCGGTGTGTCAATAGGCAGGTTTTGCGCCTGTTCTTAAGCTTGTATCGTCCCGAATATGATGTATTCAGTCTTGCACGTTATCACGTCATCGGCGTGGGGCGGGCTAGAGCTATATGTTGCCTCGTTGATCAAGGAGCAGGCCGCCGCCGGGCAGTCCTGCGCAGCTTATGTATTGCCTGAATCGAGGATCGCAAAAGAGCTTACCTCGGCTGGTATTCGCGTTTTCCACGCTGAGCGCTGCTCGCATTTTAATCTGACAGATATTCGTCGCATTCGTAATATCGTTCACACCGAAGGGTTTTCGGTCGTGCATTCTCATACGAGTATCGATGTCTGGCCATCGACGCTCGCAGTGTTAGGCACGAAAACAGCACATGTCTTTTCGGTGTATGTTGTGGCGATGCCCAAACGCGATCCGCATCACTGGTTCATTTATCGTCGTATTGACGCCGTCATTTCTTCCTCTCAGCATACGAACGATCGGCTTCTACGCGCTTTTCCGATCTCTTCTAAGAAATTTCATTTGGTGCGCTATGGTCGGAATTGGGAGCGCTTTGTTATCTCTACTAGTGTTCGGCGGGAAGTTCGCGCTCAATTGCACATTGCCGATGATGAAGTAGCCTTTGGTGTCGTTGGCCGATTGGATCCACAAAAAGGCATACGAGAATTTGCAGAATCTCTTCTCGAACTTTCGCCTTCCGTTCGAGAAAAAGTGAAGTATTTTATTATAGGCGCTCGGCCTGACGCGGATCAGGATATGAATCAGTGGCTAGCAGAATTTCAGCGGCAGCCGGAAATCGAAGGGCGGTTGACAGTACTACCATTCCAGGAAGACATCGTCCCATATTTTAACGCGCTCGATTCCCTCGTTTTGTCAAGCTATCGCGAAATGTATTCGCTTTCCGTCATCGAGGCAATGTCGATGAAGTTGCCGGTAATTGGTACCGACCGTGAAGGAACACCGGAACAACTCGGTTTGAAAGAGGGAAATAGTATTGTTGCCGAACGAGGGCTGTTAGTCGAACCGCAGAGTCCGAAAGCGATCGCCGAAGGTGTTGAACTCTATGTCCAAAATCCGGCGATGCGAATGACACATGGGGAGGCCGCATATAATTGGGTACGGCGTGAACATGATATGCAGCGCGCCATCGATGACGTTAATCGTGTTTATAGTATAACGGTTGGGCGTCGCACAGCAGAGCCCGATGATTCTTCGTTATCGCTCGTCATCCCAAGAAGTTCTACTAACGCCTGAAATACGGTTTGGACCGGAATTGACGAAGGTAATTTCCCTTTTTCGGGAAGTAGTACCTTCGAAGGCGATCCGATGGGTGGAAATTCATTCTCTTCCAAATATAAACCAAGAATGGGCGTTCGAACGGCGCCGGCAAAGTGAACGATCGAAGTGTCAGGACTTACGGCTGCTACAGCCCCCCTCAGAGCGACCGCAAGATGCAGAATGGACGGAGTCCGAAGGTATGATATGGAATTACCTTCCGGAAGCTTTGACAATACGACGTGAGCACGTTCTGGCGCGCTTGTGAGGAATACATGTCTCTCAGGGTATCGCTCGGCTATAAGCTCCGCGAGGGCGATGCAGTTATCAATACCCCATTCGCGATACAGTTGTGAGGCATCGCTATTGATAATAATATAATCCTTTTTACCCGAACGAAGAAGAATGTCGCTTATTTCCTGATGATACGTATTCTCTATCTTGGGATAGTGGGGTAGAGAAGGGAGTTCGTCATAAAGATCTTCCGGAAGATCGACGGCTGCTTTCAATACCATTGCATTTTGTCGAACCATCGGAACAGGGTGCTCGACGGAGGGTCGAAATGCTACGACCGAATAAAGGCGCTCATATTTATCCGAATTGCCATGAATGCCTGTCGCGCTAATTCCCTTAGGTGATATGATCTTCGCAAAAATAGCTCCGCGGGTCTTATCGTGATAATTCAGGTTAACAATAACATCCCACCGGGTCTTTCTCGCGCGTAATAGCTCTTTCAAAAGACCAATAGAAGGGGCTTTCGAAAAACTATAGATCTCATCGATGTCAGGGTCATTGGAAAAAATAATGCGGCTGCGGTCGCTGCCAGCGACTCCAATCTTAATATGAGGCGCATGACGTTGGAGATAGCGCCAAAGCGGTGTCGTCAGCACTGCGTCGCCTAGGGCGTCGTGACGAATGATAAAAATGCTCGAGACCTGTGAGAGGGGGATAGGAGTATTGGTTTTTCTCGGATTAAGTATAGAACCAAGAGGATTGGCAAGAAGGAATTTGATGCGTCCTTCAACTTTCCGAACGGTTCTTCGCAGCGATGAGTCGAACTGCGAATGAGTGCGACGCCGGCTTCTGGCAGCAAGCAATTTCTTTATCCCGAACATTAATGTTTGCTTGTCTGAATGTTAGACAGATAATGCAAATGACCCTGCTTCTGTTAGCGGAATCGAACTGGAGGATCCCTGAGGAAATACCATTGGAATAGAAGAATTCATTATTAATTCAATAATGGAGGTATCCCCGTTCGAGGCCTGATATAGTATGTCGGCCTCCGGATCAAGTCCAAACGAAGTTGCGCTGTGAGTCCACGTTTTATTAAGCAGCATTTTTGCTGCGTGCCAAACATCCTCGACGGGAATGGACGGTACCAACATTCCTTGCACTTTCGGAGCTAAGTTGATCGAAGGTACCTGCGATGGTATCCATTCCATCGGTAAGAATTTTGGATCGGGCCATAAGACCAGGGTCGGTTTTCCACTGGCGGTGCCAAAGTGAATGACCGATGTATCTGGCGTGACAATCAATTCTGATTCAAAGGAAAAGGCGGCTAACTCCAGAAGATCGTAGGAAGTAGGAAAGAACGCCACCCTGGGCAATCCTAACGATCTAATTCGCTCTTCTACTTCTACTCGATGGACTGGAGAGGCTGTAAAGAACAGAGCACCTTTTGGATACTCGTTTACAAATCGCTCGGCAAAAGCAAACGCATTATCGAAACCCCATTCTCGATTCGGATTTCTTGCCTGAGGATTGAAGTGAACGAACCAATCAGCACCCAATCGATCGAGTTCAGTCCGAATTTGCATCCGTACTTTTTGCCGTAATTCCTCTCCGATCTGTATTGCCGGCCGCGCCTCCCATTGCTTGAGTGGTTTACCAAAATCGATCACCGATTCGAGCATTATTAGGCCTAGTTGAGAAAGGTGCATCGAGTTCTGATCAAAGGGAAGAAGCTTGGTGAACAGGCGTTGGTACATGTCCTTCCGAGCATGGGCGAGGCATACCTTTATCCCGCGACGACCAATAATATTCGAGATGATCCCAAATTCCGTCATGCGGGTATAGTGGAGATCGATGACGACCTGGTACCCGTCTTTTCGTGCCCGAAATAATTCTGGGACGTGCAGGATATCATCCTTGTCACGAAAGTGATATTTTTTATCGACCGAAGGATCATCCTTTAGGAGGGCCTTATTCCTACTGGATATAAAAGTGCCAACTCGGCACTTAGGATTATGTCGCTTGATCGTGTGATAAAGAGGAAGAGCCACCACCATATCACCAATGGCATCTCCAATCGGTATTATAAAGATGCTCTCAACTCGCTCAATGGGGATCCGTTTGGCTAACGGTTTATTCCGAAAAAGATAATCGAATGCAGCATACCAGGCACGTCGGTTAGCTCCTTCGATCGAACGACGTATTCGCGTACTTAATGATAGTTTTTGCCCAATGCGCTCCTGTTTCTGGCGCTCTTCCAACGTATAGCCATCGATATAACGTTGTTCCGCCGCACTGATGACAGGGGAAGATGAATGTTCTTGGGACTCCAACATTATGAAACGGATACAACTCCTTCCGATCCTGCGCGCATTTGAATGGTATATAAACGCTTGTAAAGACCACCATCAACCGAAAGCAGGTCATCATGGCTTCCAGTTTCGACGATCTTACCTTTATCCATTACGACAATTCGATCTGCTTGCTGAATGGTCGACAAGCGATGGGCAATAACAACGGCGGTACGATGATGCAAGAGATTTTGGATCGCTTCCTGAACGAGCATCTCATTTTCCGTATCGAGTGCGCTCGTAGCCTCATCGAAGATGAGAATGGGCGGGTCCTTTAATAGCGCTCGAGCAATAGCAATGCGCTGCCGTTGGCCACCGGAGAGGCGAACACCACGATCTCCGACTAATGTATTATATCCGTTTGGCAACTGCTGAATGAAGTCATGAGCGTTCGCGGCTTTTGCAGCTTCATAGATCATTTCCTGCGAAGCATCACGATTGCCATAAGCAATATTACTTAGGATCGTGTCGTGAAAGAGGAGCGTATCCTGAGTTACAATTCCAAACAATGCTCGAAGGCTTTCAAAATCATAATCGCGGATATCTCGTCCATCCAGAAAAATTCGTCCTTCTGTCGGGTCGTAAAAGCGAACGAGAAGATCGACCAGTGTTGTCTTTCCAGCTCCGCTCGGTCCCACAAGTGCAAGCACTTCATTCGGATAGATTTCGAGATCGATCCCATTGATAGCATTTTCTGTCGCCGAGCGATACCGGAACGCCACCTGTTCGAATCGGATGGGCTGCGTGATAGTACGTGGCGCAGTTACAATGCCGGGTTTGACCGTAGCTTCTGCATCGAGAATAGTAAATAAATTTTCTGCTGCGGCAGAAGCCTCATATAATCTGCCATTCACCTCGCTTAAGGTCTTCACGGGTTGCATGAGATAAATAAGCGAGAGTAGGAAAAGAATGAGTTCGCTTCCTTTAAGTTGATGGGCGAACACTTCCTGACCACCGAACCAGAGAATTCCAATAAATCCTAAAACTGCGAGCGTCTCGTTTATCGGACTCATGAGGTTTCGTACGCGCGCCAGGCGCCGGCTTCCATGATAGTGTTGTTCGGTTTCAGCCTTAAAACGATTGACCTCGTATCGCTCCATGCCAAACGACTTTACCACCTTAATTCCACCGATCATTTCCTGAGCGACCGAAAGAATATCGCCTAAGAGGCTTTGTAACCGGTGGCTCATGTTCTTCAGGGTATTGCGGAAGAGTCGCACTAACCATAAGCTAAGTGCTGCGATCACAATAGATACGATCGTCATTCTCCAGCTCATAAGCATCATGCCGCCGAGGACGACAACGATCTGAACCGGCTGGCCTATGACCGTCATTATGCTGCCGACCAGCGTGCCGTTTACCATACCGACATCATTGGTAAGACGGCTTAGGAGCTGACCTGATTTTCGCTCGTAGTAATAGTCGAGCGAGAGCGTCGATAGCTTTTCAAACAACGTATCTCGGAGGCGGCGTCCCATCCCGTTCTCGACGAGTACCATGATATATTTATTGATGTACTCGAATATGTTTTTGACAAGATAGGTAAAGAATACAAACGCACAAACCCGGACAAGAGACGCGATCGGCGTATCGCCTATAAGATAGGAGCTAAGTTTGTCCAGCACATTGGAAGTGCCGGGGACCGACTGTTTCTCCCCAAAAATTACAGCGATGATGGGAAGAATCGCAAAGAGGTTGACCGTCCCAACAAAATTGCTGATGATATTGAATATGGCAGCAAGAACGATCTTGCCGGTATAAGGCCGTGCGAAAGGAAGTAGCCGCTTATAAAGTCGTAGGAGCATAGTTTGAAACAGGTTGCGGCATTTCTATCGATTGACGTGACTGAGCCGTGCGACTTAGGAGACGGCTGAACAGGTGCAGAACCGGTTGTGGTTCAAGTGCATCGAGCGAGGGGTATTGCGTATGGATTTCAAATGGCACACCGACAGGCGTCCAGGGGTGCTCGTCGAACATCGGCTTGAACATAAGCACCATTGGGATTTTTACCGCCGCCGCAATTTGGATCACAGATGTATCGGCAGTTACCAAATACTCGCACGATGCTATTTGCTCTGCAAACTCCACAAATTGTTTAACGGGTTCAGCCAACCATACGCGATTGTCCTTCGCAAGCTTCACCGTTTGCTCACCTCGTTCTCGATCGTGCGGAGCGCAAAACACTATTATTTCTTGAAATCCTAAATCTAAAATTCCTTTAGCGATCTCGGCACTTGCTCGTGCCGGTGCCGAGCGATCGGTGGTTCTCGAAGATACATTCAGTCCAATACGTCCGGCTCTTCGACTCGAGATCAATTTTAACTTCGGGCTCTTATCGACAGAATTCGGATCGATCCCAAACGGTCGGAGCAATTCTGCAACTCGATCGGTAATGTGTACTTCCGTTTGGCTTGGCCGAGGTACAGTAATATCGTATACAATCGCATTTTCCTTTTCAATGCCTACGTTGATCTTCGCTTTTGCCAATGCAAGCAATAACGACGACGTGACGGAAGCTTTATCGGTCATATCAATAGCGACATCGAACTTCTCTCGGCGAATTTTTCGGAGCATCCCAAGGTCGGTTACGACATTCTTTTGATAAAGATACGTTTCGCAATCGAAGGGAAGTAATGGCTTTGCCTGAATATTATTCTTCCCCAGTAAGATCGCAATTCTCGATGAGGGGTATCGCATTTTTAAGGCTGCTAACAGGAAGGTGCTCATTAGCACATCACCGAGGCGGTCCTGACGGAGGATCAGAATGGAAGGGGAATCTGGAATACTTGGAGGATTCGCCGATGGCTGCCGATTGCCGCCAATCCACTGCAGTATTCGCAGGAATGTTCTGCGAAAAAACAGTTCGATTGGTTTTAGGGATGCGATCGCCATATAAAGTAAGGAAGCCGCTCTGTTAACAGAGCGGCCTCTCATTCAATCCTTCCAATGAGAAGGAACAGAAAACTTAGCGTCCTTTGCGCATCGCTGCGAGACCCTTTTTATCCAACGTGCGAAGTGCACGGGCGGTCGCGCGGATTGTTACGAACTTGCCAGCCTGCTCGTCCCACACACGCTTGGTCTGAAGGTTTGGCAGAATGCGGCGCTTTGCGCGATTGACCGCGTGCGATACGTGGTTGCCAGCGTGCGGCTTTACTCCGGTTAATTCACAAACTCGTGACATGATAGTAGCCTCTTCTAATTTCTATTATTTCATTCCTTCCGCTACGAACGGCAGGAGAGCGAGATGACGTGCATGCTTCACAGCAGACTCGAGCTTACGCTGAGCCTTTGCGCTAACACCGGTAATACGATTTGGCAGCAGCTTACCGCGATCATTCAGGAAGCGCTCGAGAATACGAATATCCCGATAATCGAGATACGTTATATCGCGGACCTTTAACGGATCCGGTTTCTTTTTCAACGGGTCGCGTCGTTGTTGCTGGTTACCGCCACGGCCATACTGTTGCCCGCCCTGACGTGAGTCCCGGCTATTTTGCTGCCCACCGCCACGGGTATTCGTTGGCGTATTGCGCTGTTGTGCCATAATCAATAAATTCTAAATCCGATCCTACTTTAAACTTTGATCCAAACTCCTCACTGAGTTCGGGATGCATCATAAATGCGAGCATTTCGGCCGTATCGACCAACCGTGGTCCAGGTCTGGAAAAATACTGCGATCCATCGCAGATCCAGAGGTCCGGGGCGCCCATGGTCTCGCGTGCGAGGCCGTTCAACCCCAGTTGCCCTAAGATAATTTCGATTTCCTGCTTTTGCCGTTCGATTCCGAAACCGCAGGCGGCTACCACGATAATATCCGCTTTAGCCTCCATTACCTGCGACCAGCTAATTTCTCGGGAGGGCCGATGCTTGAATGCTACCGTATTCCTGCCTCCCGCGGCCTCTACCAATTCCGGGATCCAATGCCCCGAGGCGAACGGGGGATCGATCCATTCGAGAACTAATACTCTGGGCGAATCGAGGCCTTTCGTCACTCGGCCGACATGCCGATATCGCTGTTCGAGCGCCGAAATAGTCTTGGCGGCTTCATCGAGCTTTCCGCACATTTGGGCGACTCTTCGAAACGTTGCGAAGACTTCGCTCATCGTGCGCGGCTCCAGGTTCTCTACCCGTGGTTTCGAACTAAGCTGGCTCGCTACCTCACGGACCGTATCGATCGATACGGCACACACCGTGCAAAGACGTTGTGTCAGGATGAGATCCGGTTTTAACTCTTCGAGCTTTTCCAGATCGAGCGAGTAGATCGTGCCCGCATCTACCAATTGTGAACGAACGATCTGGTCGATCTCCCGGCTCGAAAGTCCTTCATGCGTTCTCGAAGAAGTGACCCTCGGTTTTTCTAGCGCTGCCGGCGGGTAATCGCATTCATGCGTTACCCCGACCAATTCATCTCCCAAACCGAGCGCAAAGCAGATCTCGGTAGCGCTCGGTAATAGTGAGACGATGCGCAACGGTTACGCGGTTAGATAATGATCGATTCTCCGCCACCCTCTGGCTCCGCGAGGCGCGCAATGCGGTCCTCAAACTGGTAGCCGCTGCCGCTTTTCTTGATACCGATCATGCGGACCGGGATCAGCTTCGCGGTTTTGCCAAGCTGCGGTACGAACTCGATCTTCTCAGCCGAGTGCTTCTTTACTTTATCACCGAATGTCTGTTGTTTTGCCATAGTACCTGGACTCTATTTCAGTCCCATTAAACCTAAAACTTCTTAGGAAGCGCGTCAAACGCAAGTTTTGGCCAGTCGGTTCAATTATCTTATATTTAACGCGGGTGGATTTTCGGGGAAACATTCACCTCCGATTAGCGTCCATTGCATCTGGTTTTCTTTAGCGTTTTCTGCAATTTTGTCATAATGCGAATTCGATACAGTCTCGCTCTCTTCTCGCTTCTGCTGGTCATTCCGGTTCATCACTCTTTCGCGCAGCATTCGAAAGGAAAGGCTGGGATTATTCCAAAGGCTAAACTGCCACCCCAAGGGACCATGTTCGTCAATACCTACTATGTTACCGATTCCCTCGGTAATCTCGTCCCGAAAAAGGTGGCCGATCCAGAAATGCCCGACGATACCATCATCGTATCCCGTTCGGGATTTAAGTTCGAAAACCGGCCTGAGTGCATCGAACTTACTGCCAAAGCCCATAAGGACACCACCATCGTTTCCTACGCTCGGAACGGCGATCTCTTCATGTGGATCAAAGGGAAGGACAGCGAGTGGATGCACTTGCCGTTCGGCTATCCCATCGGGAAGAAGGTCGAGCAGACGCTTCATGCCGATAGCGGCATTGCCTTCGGGCAGTATTACTTCATGCCGCATTCTCGCACGCTTCAGGTCGTTGGATACGACACCGCCAGCTTCAATGGTCGCGTCTATCCTTGCATCAAACTCGAGCTGATCGACTCCCGCGAATGGGAGGGGAAGATCTGGGAGAATGCTACCAACTACTGGTACGCACCGGAGATTGGCTACTTCATTCACATGAACTTCGGCTGGGGAGGGCCTTATTTTCTTCATCAGTACCTCGCCGCCTGGAATCCTCCCGCCACAACTTCTTCAGCTAAAACTTCCTCAGCTAAAAAGCGGAAAGCAAAGTAGCAAAAAAGAGGAAAGCAAAGTAGCAAAAAAGAGGAAAACGAAGTAGCCACGACTTCTCGCCGTGGCCACTTTGCATCGATCCAGTTTTTGGGTTTAAGTCGTTTTAGACTTCGATAGGCTTCGCTGTTATTAAGCGAACATCCCTGCTACGGCCGAGGCCGGCGAGCCTGCTGCCAGGCTGCTTACGCTTGCAAGGACCGTCGAAACATCCGGAGTCGAATCCGATTGATCCGCCATCGTCAGGTTCTCTGACTTCGCCGTCACACCAGTAAACATGGCTGGGATGATCGAAGCGGTCGTGGTACTATCAGCAATCGATTGAGCTGACTGCACCGCCGAAGGAGTGGACGAAGCATCTGCAACCGAAGGATCGTTACCGAGGACCTTCATCGAGATCTGGGTCGTGCCATTTTGGGCATAACCAAGCCTCTGTGCGGCCGCATACGATAAGTCCATGATGCGATTTGCTACGTACGGACCACGATCCGTTACCTGGACGACGACCGATTTACCGTTACGCTCATTCGTTACCTGGACCCAGGTGCCGAGCGGCAGCGATCGGTGAGCGGCGGTCATTGCATACATGTTGTACGTCGTACCCATTGCCGTTTTGCGGCCGTGGAAGATTCCGCCGTACCACGATGCTAATCCGCTGGTCGCGTGGTTCATCGTTTCGATCATCGCAGGATTCGAGGCTTTAAGCGAGTTATAGATATTGAGCAATCTGAACTCACCCTTGGCCTTAACCTGGCGTGCCTTTGTGGCTACGCGTTTCGCGAGCCCCTTAGCTAACGTGAGGTTCAGGCTCGCTCCGACACTCCAGAGAGTACCAGTCACGAACAAGGCTATAGCCACGATTCTTCGAAAGCTGGACCCCGCCCGTTTCTTAGCGGTAGCGATGGTCTCACTTACATACGAATCGATTGGTTGTTTAAGAGCAATTGTGTTAGTCATGCACAGTACTACGCCAGAAAACCGGTTAGCGGTTCGTGAGAGATGACTCATCGGCCAACCGTTTCTTTCTTATAGATGGGTTTTATAGCTTTCTTCTTCTATAGGCAACAAGATTTTTCTTGCAGGCAATCGAGAATTAGATTCTAACGTATAGTACACTACGATTAGAACCTACTCAGTTTTCAAAGAACGTGGAAGCTAATGTCTCCCAGGCAATGGCACGGGTGGCTTCTTCTTTTCAGTCCCGGGACTTCTTAACTTCCAAATACCGAAGCTTTCTCTAACGGCAGGGATCTGCATAAGTGTACTCTCAGAGACAGTTTACCAGGTTGGAACTTGGGTAAAGGAGGCGATACGCAATAAATCACAAAATGTTTCAGAAATATATGATATTATTCGACTATTTATCCACAAAAATAGATATCTGAACTGGGGCGGGATGTAGGAGATGGCTGGGAATGTCGAGCGAGAGCCTGTCCTAAGCTTGCCGAAGGAACGCGCGACCTTCGCCGAGTGGTGAATGGTGAGTGATGAACGGTGAGCGGTGAATGAGAATGTGTCGTAGGCACGGAATATTTGTAGCCCCCGAGTTCAACTGGGGGTTGCTTAGCCGGAGAAGCACAATCCAACATTGTGGTGAACCACCGGTCTCGCGATCAGAGATTGCGAGTACACTCGTGTAGTCCGTGAATACACTGCGGCTGGTGTACCGGTGATCTCTGATCGCCGGTCCTGAGGAGCAGCACGCTCCAACGTTGTGGTGAACCAACGGGGTCTCGCGATCAGAGATTGCGAGTACACCTATAGTTTATGAGAGCTTCGCAATGAGGAGGCGAATCCGAGTGCGGACTTCTTCGATCAGGACGGTTTGCTTCTCTTTCGGTAACAGCATCGACAGGGTCTTATCGATATCGCTGAATACCTGGCGGCATTGAGTTGCGCTTAATTTGCGATTACGAATATCCTTTTCTGCAGCTTCAAACACGCGGTTGACGTCACGCTTCGTTCTACAAAGTGGCAATTCACTGGTAAGACCCTTTCTTAGTTGCTCCATGCGCTCTCATGAAAACGGCAAAAAGAATTAAGAAGGTAATGAATACAAAGATTCATCTGGACTATAAAAGCCATGATGTGTGCTTCGGCTTGCGATCAGAGATCGCGAGTACACGTCGTCTATGGGATCAACTAACTTCCATTTCAAATTTCGCGAGGATCCGTGTGTCACCATTCAGGGCAATTCGGATCACACGGGAGGGCTGAGTTGCCTTTGCGAGGCGAGTGGCTTCAGCGAATGCCTCTTCCTCGTTTGATAGACCGTGCGCCTCTTCTGTGATATTATCTGAAAACCGATAGACATTCCAGGAGGAGGGCTGCTGGGAGATGGCATAAATTGTCATTTAACATTATTCCGTCAGCAAATGTAGAGCCAACGGTCAATGTGGAGCACAGAAGCGGTGGTAATAATCGAAATCGCCAGTATATCGCGGCTTATGTGTACCGGTGATCTCTGATCGCCGGTCGTGGGGAGAAGCAGACTGCAACATCTGAGGCAATCACACGGGTCTCGCGATCAGAGATCGCGAGTACACCGGTGTAGTCCGCGAGTACACTCCTTCTTCTAAGGTTGACCCGTGCCTCCGCCGGAGCCGTAGATGTTTCCGATCGTGAAGCTGCCGTTGTTATCCGCGAGTTGTACGAAGATGGAAGCAAGTTCGGCCGGTTGGCCGGGGCGACCGAATGCTGTTTGCTCGCCGAAGGTCTTTACTTTTTCCATCGTTGCACCGCCGGATATTTGCAGCGGTGTCCATACCGGACCGGGTGCAACGCCAACAACGCGAATCCCTTTTTTGCCTAATTGCTTTGCCAGGCTTTTAACATAGTTCATCGTAGCCGCTTTTGTTTGCGCGTAATCGTAAAGGTCGGGCGAAGGATCGTACGCTTGCTCCGACGTTGTACCGATGATCACCGAGCCCGGCTTAAGATGAGGCAGCGCTGCTTTGATGATGTAGAACGGCGCGTAGATATTCGTCTTCATTGTGGCATCGAAATCTTCGTCGGTAATATCGAGTATCGATTCTTTCGATTGCTGCCGGCCGGCATTGTTCACGAGGATGTCGAGCCCGCCCAAACCATCGACCGCCTTCTCGACCAGTTGCTGGCAAAACGCACGGTCGCGAAGGTCGCCGGGTATCGCGACGGCAGTGCGTCCCTCTTTGCGAATAAGATCGATCACTTCGTGCGCGTCCGGCTCTTCGGTAGGGAAGTAGACGATCGCTACGTCGGCACCTTCGCGGGCATACGCGATCGCCGCAGCTCGTCCGATGCCGGAATCGCCACCGGTGATAAGCGCCTTGCGCCCGGCGAGTCGACCGGAGCCTTTATAACTGGATTCACCATGATCGGGCTTGGGATCCATCTTACCAGCAAGGCCAGGCCACGGTTGGAATTGCTCTTTGAACGGCGGCTTCGGATATTTATCAACGGGGTTACGCATGTCGGCATTAAGCATCGGCTCATCCGGCGATGCGGCACGAGTTGGGGTTGCAAGTGGTGGTGCGGTTACAGCCGCGAGCCCAACTGCAAGTCCCGTAAGTACCTCACGACGAGTGATCTCCATTTTATCCATGACCGTAGAAGAGTTAGCGTAGCAAAACTGGTGAGCGGATCCTATGAGAACATTTTCACCAAACGCCGGGCCATGAAAATTGAAAAGGTCTGGCTCAGCATTTGTAATTTTGTATTGCTGAGACTTGTGTTCTATACAGCTTGGTTATCTTTTGCAAGCTGTACTGTTATATCTTTTAAGTGTTCAAAATATTGGTTGCAGGAAGATATCAGAGGTTGAATGAAAATATTAGAGGACGTACATCATAAATTGAACGTAGAACTGCCACATTGTAAGTCACGCAATGAGGTAGAGAATTTGTTACTTGAGGCGCGCGAAACTCTTCTTTCCAGTCAGGCCCCCCTCGGCCAGAAGCGCCGGATGTGGGAGACCGTGAAAGGGAATCTCAGCACGCTTATTCGCCGACCTGATATAGTTAACGAGGCCCATTCGGTCATCGACCGCATATTAAAGAACGTAAGTTGACGCTACGATTATGACCCTACGTTTTTAACTCTACAGTTGGAGTTCGGCTCAACTGTTAGCTAGCGCATCTCAGTCTGTTGGTCGCCGTCGTTGGGGTAACCCCTCATATTTTTTGATTCGAGCGATTGTAGTATTGTTTGGCTCAGCATAGCGATAGCAATGGCCGCATTTGCCATTCGTAACCGGCGCTCGAGCGAGGAAGAAGCGCCGCTTTCGTGTTTTGGTTGTTCTCTATTCTCTCCGTCCATAGCCCAGAATAGTAGACCAAATGGTCTACTATCACCCAATGATTATTCCGATTGTATGCCATTCTCTTCTATTCTCCGATTAAAAATAATTGGTTGAGCTTCGAAAAAAGCGGCAAAAGAAACCCGCTCTCCGAAGAAAGCGGGTGCAAGTAGTTATCGGATGTTGGTCAAGATAAAGCTAAGCTATCTCTCGTGTTTTAGCTCAGCTTCACGCTCTTCGTGTGCTTGATGTCTGGTTGCCCAATGGCCAGTGTAGAAATTATAGGTGCCATCCGGCTGCTGAATGTAGTGGGATGGTACCCAACGCATGTGTCGGCTTGGTGGCACTTGCCATGAGCCTGTTTGCCAGTCATAGCTCTGTGTGGTCGGATTCCACTGGTAATAACCCGGTGTCCAGATAGCGCCGCCACCCGGATTAGCCGGCCGGACCTCCACGCGCGCCGCAGGCGGGGCAGTCTGTATAATGACCGCTTGCGAATAGGCAGGCACGGTGAACGTAAGACCCGCGCTAAGCAGCAGTGCAAGTCCGAACATTTTAAGTAGCTTCCTCATAATAAACCTTCAGAATATCCTTTCTAAGAGTATTCGTTTGAAGAATATCCCAATTGTTCGTTCAAGTATCTTGCCGGGCTATTTCTGAAAGCTTTTTCCTCAGCCGGAGATTTTGCCGGTGAATTCTTGCTCAAGGAATTGTAGGAATTGCCTGTTCGGGATCAGGGATCGTGTGAAAATAAAAAGCTCGCGATCTGTTAGGTAAGATCGCGAGCTTTGTGGTGAGAGAGATCGTTTGGTTGATAAGAACTCTCTTCTTAGGGGCGCCTCTGCGAGTGTCAGGTCATGAAACGGCTCGATAGGTTTGCCAACTGCTGCTTGGCGTAGCTCGCCAGCGATGGGTTCGGCACTTCGCCTTCGAGCGAGCGGTCGAGCTGAGTAAGAATATACTGGCATTCCAACGGCGGAAGGCCGACTTGCCGGAATTCAAACTCGATCGCACGCAGTACATTGTCAATAGCTTCAACATTCGCCTTGATCGCTAACAATATGCGATTTCGGCTGCCTTTAATATAATCACTGTATGGCATAACCCAACTAGAGAAGAACACAAATGCAAAGAACAAAGGAAAGAACAGGATATGGGTGTCAAGCAACGAACTTGCTTAACGCCAGCTAATATAAAATGTAGAGGGGCATTTGTCAATAGTTTTCTAATAATTTTTCAAGAGAAAGCTATGGTTTGCTTTATTCGGGAGAATATTAGGAGTTGTTTTTAGCTCGGGAGAAGCCGCTTAAAGCGTTATGGTTATTAGAACTATCTCTCTTTGCAACCAGTTAACGGCGCGCTGTCTTTGGCAGGGGCGGGTGTGCAGATAGACTGCAGATCGAAGTCCAGCGGAGGGATCGGCGTAAGTTATTACGGGCTTGCGTTGCTTCGCAAAATGGCAAACAGGGATGAGCTTCTAACTTCCACGTTTGCAAAGTACTGCCGGACAACACTATTAATCAACCATCAATGACACGCGAAGAAAAAGCGCAAGTCGTTGCTGAACTGAAGGAAGTCATCGACCGGTCGACCGGCATGTACTTCACCGACTTCGAAGGAATGACCGTTGAACAGACGACCCGTCTGCGCAACGAGCTCCGCAAAGCCGGTTTGACCTACAAGGTCGCGAAGAACACGCTGATCCGCCGTGCACTCGATGAGTCGGGTAAGCTGACGGACGAACTCCGCGATGCCCTCGTCAACCAGACGGGCGTTGCATTCGGGTTCGACGATCCGGTTGCCCCGGCGCGCATCCTCAAGGACTTTATTGAGAAGAACCAAGAGAAGCCAAGCCTCAAGCTTGCGTATCTCGAAGGCCAGACCTATCCTGGCAAGGACCTCAAGAAAGTCGCTGCACTTCCGACGAAGAAGGACGTGATGGCAAGCATCGTAGGAAGCCTGGCGGCGCCCATGCAGGGTATCGTCGGTGTACTGGGTGCACTCCAGCGCGATATCGTCTATCTCGTCGATGCGATCGAGAAGAAGAAAGCAGAAGCAGGTGCGTAACCGTAGCCGTGACCTTCAGGTCACGGTCCGATGACAAACCAACGTGGCCTCATGGTCACGTCACCAGTTCAGTAACAGACTTTTAACATTTAACCGTAATTACGACAATGGCAGATATTAATTCAATCGTAGAACAGATCAGTGCCCTTACGCTTGGCGAGGCAGCAGATCTTAAGAAGGCACTCGAAGACAAGTTCGGTGTAACGGCAGCAGCCCCGGTAATGATGGGCGGCATGATGCCGGCAGCGGGCGGTGCAGCCCCGGCTGCGGCAGCCGAAGAGAAGACGGAGTTCGACGTCGTACTCGCCGATGGCGGTGCGCAGAAGATCAACGTCATCAAGGCTGTCCGTGAGGCGACGGGTCTGGGTCTCAAAGAGGCGAAGGATCTCGTCGATGGCGCGCCGAAGACCGTCAAGGAAGGTATGCCGAAAGCCGACGCCGAAGCCCTCAAGAAGAAACTCGAGGAAGCTGGCGCAAAGGTCGAACTCAAATAAGTTCACCACTAAGGTCAATCACGATCTTTATCAAAAGCCCTGGCATGAGCCGGGGCTTTTTGTTTATACCGGAAATATTTTTTACGCCACGTTTAGTGACCGGTGGTAGATTGTGGCGAATTTGCTTCGTTTTAGCCTATTTACTCATTAGGCACGTCCTTTTTGCGGAATTTGGCCAGAAAAGGAGGTATGATGAATCCGTTTATTGGCTTTATGAGAAATGGTGTAGGACGTACGTTACGAATTGCCTTAGGGATCATGCTGATATGGTGGGGATTCTTAGGTGATGCAGGGCCAATTGTCGGCATTATCGGAATAGTACCGTTAGCCGCCGGCGTATTTAACTTTTGTATATTCGCTCCGCTCTTTGGCTATACGTTGATGGGACAGCCCCGAGGCAGCCGTTAACGCAGAGCTAAGGTTCTACTCCCTTTTTTGATTTTTACGTATTCTGAGCAATTTCAGAGTACGCGGGTGCACTTTTGCCCCTAATAAGACTGTTATGGATCAGGTGAAAATCTCCGACTCCCTTCAGAAAACCGGACAAAACGGTCGTCCGGGACTCAAACGATTTGCTGACCGGCCCATGCCGAAAAGTCTCGACCTGTTACACAACCCGTCCTTGAATAAGGGCCGCGCTTTTACAGAAGAAGAGCGTGATGCTCTCGGACTCCGGGGCCTTCTTCCGCCACGTATTATCTCGATCGACGAACAGATCGCCCGTGTGCTGGCAACCGTGCGCGGCAAAAAGACCGATCTTGACCGTTACAATAGCCTCATCGGTTTGCAGGACCGCAATGAGACGCTGTTCTATCGCGTGTTGATCGATCATTTGGCTGAGTTCATGCCGATCATCTATACTCCGACGATCGGGCAGGCGTGCCAGGAGTATGGCCACATCTTTCGGCGTGCTCGGGGGATGTATATCTCGACCGCTGACCGAGGTCATATCCGAGAAGTTTTCAATAACTGGCCGAACGACGATGTACGCGTGATCGTCGTAACGGATGGCGAGCGCATTCTCGGTCTTGGTGATCTCGGTGCGCATGGTATGGGCATTCCGGTAGGGAAGCTTTCGCTGTATACGGCGTGCGCCGGCGTTAAGCCGACACAATGTTTACCGATCACTTTGGATGTGGGTACCGATAACGAAGAGCTGTTGGCCGATCCACAATATCTCGGGTTGCCGCATCACAGAATACGTGGTGAGGAATACGATGCGTTTATCGACGAGTTCATTCGTGCCGCACAACAGCGGTTCCCCAATGTACTCATTCAACTCGAAGACTTCGGAAGCCACAACGCGTTTCGATTGCTGGAGAAGTATAAGAATGAGGCCTGCCTGTTTAACGATGATATTCAAGGCACCGCTGCCGTTACGTTAGCCGGACTGTACTCCGCCCTTCGTATTACCGATGAGAAGCTTTCCGATCAGACGATCGTCTTATTCGGTGCCGGCGAAGCAGCGGTCGGTATCAGCGATCTCATCGTACTGGCAATGACGCGGGAAGGCCTCTCCGAACCAGAGGCTCGTAAACGATGCTGGCTGATCGACTCCAAAGGCTTGGTCGTTGCCGGTCGTAAAGATCTGGCCGAACACAAAAAGCGTTATGCTCATAAGCATACGCCGCTGCCCGATCTCTATTCGGTCGTGCAATCGATTCACCCCACGGTGCTGATCGGCGCTTCGGGGCAGGCGGATGCCTTTACGTATGCAACACTTTCCGCGATGGCAAGCTATCGCGAGCATCCGATCGTATTTGCGCTGTCGAATCCGACCTCGCAATCCGAGTGCACTGCCGAAGGGGCGTATCGTTCTACGCACGGCCGAGCGATCTTTGCGAGTGGCAGTCCGTTTCCGGAAGTTCACCTGTGGGATCGAACGATCGTGCCGGGGCAGGCGAACAACGCCTATGTCTTTCCGGGTATTGGCCTGGGTGTGATCAGCACCGGCGCCACACGCGTACCACAGGAAATGTTCTACGAAGCCGCAAAGGCGTTGGCAAGTGAAGTATGTGAGGACGACCTGAAGATCGGCCGAGTATTTCCTTCGCTCGACCGAGTCCGGGATGTCTCTGCAACGATCGCGACGGCGGTAGCGAAATACGCTTTCCGTTCGGGGCTTGCAACTGTGGAAGAACCATCGGACGTTCTATCGTGGATCAAGTCGCAAATGTATGATCCAACGTATAAGCCTTACATCTAAAGCTGTTCTTGTTCTCGCTTTTTTAGGATTTGCTGTAAGGTCTCAGGCTCAAAGCATGAGACCTTCTTTTATAAAAAATGTATCAGTGAAGTCGTTGATGCATAAAATGTCCTATCAAGAAGCGGTTGAAGCCTTTGGTGCGAAGGCAATCGTCGATTCTTCGTTCTTCCGTAAAAAAGGATTTGTTGAGGAGGGAAAGATCACATTCGCCCCGGTATATGTGGATGGATTTCCTGCGATCGTTCAAGCGTCGTTCTCGAGTGACAGCACCACTCGCTTCGATCTCTTCCTGCCTTACACGCCGCGTAAGAACGTAAAGCCCACCGAGCCCTATGGTCAGCACCGATTCGTTAAAGCCACGCTCGATGATTTCGATCGGTTTAAGGCTGCGGTTACACAAGAGATCGGTGACCCGAGTGTAGGCACTGAAACAACGTTCGAGTACATGATCTATGGTGACGGTGGGACGATGCAGCCTATTTTTGCATCGCTAATAAAAGGGGTAATAAACGTACAGGTCTTACCAATGGTAAGACCTGCCGAAAATAAGGTGAGATAAAATCTCTTAGGTCGCGATCTTTTTAGACCGACGCTGCTTTACCGATACCATCGAGATCGACCTTGCCGAGTGCAGCGCGAAGGTCGTCGAGCGAAACGCCATTACGTCCTTCCACAACTACGAACACGCGGTCGTTGACGATCACACCGATCGTGCCTTCGTTGGCTTTCTTTTTCCACTCGACCCAGCCCGGATAGTTACCGAACTTCTCACCCTTATGAAGTTCTTCGCCGTTCTCCATATTGATGTTCATTGCCATCGTATAGGCAGCCGTAAGGCCGGCGATATAGTTATAATCTAAGATCGAGATCTTAATGGATTTATCGCCATTATTGAATTCCTGGGAGGCGCTCGACCATTCGGTGCCTTGCACATTCATGCTGGCCTTTTCCGGCTCTTTTGCAGTAAAGCCGCTCAACTGTGGTAAGAAGCTAGCAAGTTTATCAGAAGGAAGCGCGTGAGCCGATGATTTATGTTGTGCGGCACCGCCGGATGCACCGTTCATTGCATCGCTGACGGTTTTTGCAATGTTGTTTGCCGTAGCGGCGCTATCCGTCGAAGCGGAGTCGTTCTTCTTACCGCATCCGACAGCAAAAACGAGTGCGGCCCCGAAGAGCGCAACAGCGGACAGTGTTTTTTTAAGGTCGTATTTCATGGGTGTTTATAGTTAATAAGAGCAATCTAAAACTTGTGGGATGGAACAGTGTGATTCGCAAACCGTACTTGTACAAATATAGCAATCTCTTTCCCATTTTCAAGGGAATTCGAAAACAAAAAGACGTGTACTGAAAAGCATTATAGAAGGAATTCGGAATGACTGAGAAAGCAACATTTGGAGCAGGCTGCTTTTGGGGCGTTGAAGCTGAGTTCAGGAAAATAAAAGGTGTAAAGTCCACAGCCGTTGGTTATGAAGGCGGCACACTACAAAATCCCACTTATAAGGATGTCTGCACGGACAAGACCGGTCATGCGGAAGTCGTCGAAGTAGAGTATGATCCGTCGCAGGTTTCCTATGCGGACCTACTAAATGTCTTTTGGGAGAACCACGATCCTACGCAAGTGAACAGGCAAGGACCGGACGTTGGTACGCAATATCGGACGATCATCTTCTATCATAATGACGAGCAGAAGCGGGTTGCGGAGGAATCGAAGAAAGAACGTGTGGAGTCGGGTCGTTATCGCAGGCCAGTCGCTACGCAGATCGAGCCTGCTCAGACCTTTTGGCGCGCGGAAGACTATCATCAGCAATATCTCGAAAAGCGCGGGTTGGCGAGCTGCCATATCTAATTAGAGTACTGTTTTCTTTAGTAAGTTTGTGGTAGAGCGGGCCCTGACCGGTCGCTCGACCACAAACTTTATTTTTTATGCGCCATTTTTTTCTTTTCCTAACTTCGGCTCTTTTTCTTTTCCTTGCATTATCGGCTCTCATTTTTGTAAATCCACTTCGAGCACAGACGATTAAAGACACCACCTGGAAGCATGAGCTTACGGCCCAGCTTAATTTGTCCCAGGTAAGCTTCTCGCATTGGCAGGCGGGGGGAACGGACGCGTTAGCCTACATTGCAACGCTGATAGGGAAGTCCACACAGACTCTGACGTCTACCGTTTGGACGAATTCTTACAAGCTGGCTTTTGGTCAGGCGAAGTTGAATGGTCAGGACATACGAAAAACGGACGACGAAATAAATTTGGAATCGTTGCTCAGCTATAAATGGGGGGTACACATCGACCCGTATGTGGACGCAACACTCCTTACTCAGTTCGCGCCGGGTTATACGTATTCCGACACCGCCGCGCCGGTGCAAGTCTCAGCGTTCTTCGATCCTGCCTACATTAAGGAGAGTGCTGGTATCGGATTCCTTCTTTCCAAAGCGTTCGAGACTCGGCTCGGTATCGGACTTCGGGAAATTGTTACCGACAAATTCAACAACTACGCAGCTGAGCCTACCGAGAATGAAGTGAAGAAAGTACGAGTGACAGGTGGACTCGAATCTGTCAGCCAACTCGATTTTCCGATCGATACGAACGTGCTGTTTCACACGAAACTCGAGCTCTTTGCGCCGATAAAAACGCTCGACCGGATCGTCGTGCACGGCGAGGGAAGCATCACGGCAAAGATCAGCAAGTGGTTCTCCACTCAGCTTACTGCGCTCTTTATCAACGAGCCGGACGTATCGCCCTTCACTCAGATCAAGGAAGGGCTGTCGCTGGGGATTTCCTATGCGGTGTTTTAACCGTAGTTAATAGCCCTCTTTCCATCCATCGGCTTCACGACGAACGTGTTGAACGATCGAATCCTGATGCATTGGATTTGGTCCGGTGACCGTGAGATTATAAATTACGGTCTGCAGGGTATCATTGCCAGTTGCAGAGAGCACCTGTACGTTGGCATGCTGGCCTTTCCATTTCACTAAGAGTGCATGGACAGCATCCGGTAGCGATTCGAACACCTCGCGCTTTTGCCGTGCAAGGCACTGCAAATAGCCAATAGAATCCTGACTAGTAAGTGCATTATACGTGCGCACAACGGCATTACCGGGAGTATCGGGAATTTCTGGGCCTGCGCACGAAGATAAAAGAAGAAGCGTAGCGGCGACTAAGAGTATTAGCATTGTATACAAAAGATGTGGAGTGTAATCTCATCCACAAATTTTGTACCTTGCGTTACTCTGAATATTCTAATGAAGCAGGGGATAGTATGCAGGTTCAGAGATAGCGCTGATAGCTTAGTATCCGTGTTTCCACATACCGTTCTCCATATAAGCGCGGCCTCGAATGGAATCATGAGTACGTGGTTCGCGGCCGGTGATAGTAAGGTTATAGAGAACGGTGGCTATCGAATCGTTGCCGGTAACCGAAAGTATTTTCACGTCGGCATGGCGGCCTTTCCAGCGGTCGAGGATCGCACGGACTCCGGAAGAATCCATTGAGAGAGCCTCGACTTTGTCATTCGAAAGTGATGCGATATATGCGGCTGAGTCCTGATTATTGAGTGCATCGAAGGTTGCTTTGACGGCATCTCACGGGCCTGCCGTGGATTCAGATTTACCGCATCCGACGAGTGCAATACAGAATAAGCTGAAAATAAGAAGAGACTTCATAGCGGATAGAAATTGACGACCGTCAAATATACTATGAAGTTGTTACCTGACCGTAAAGTCGAGGTTAGTATCCCAATTTCCAGCCGTCTTCTTCGAGATAAGCGTGCGCGAGTAAGGAGTCCTGCTCTGCAGGATGGCCACCTTCAACTTTCAAATTGTAGACGATCGTCGCCATGGTATCGTTATGATGGACCGATAATACCTTAACGTCAGCACGCTGGCCTTTCCATTCATTGAGCATGCTTTGGAGTGCGGCGGGTATTGCTTCGTAGACTTCGCGCTTTTCACGAGAGAGCGAACTCATATAGGCAAGCGAATCCTGCTCGTTGATAGCGGAGTACGCACGAACGACCGAGTTACCCGGTGTGTCTGGAATTTCTGGTCCGGCGCAAGAAGTTAGCGCAACTGCGCATAAAATAACGAGTGACTTCCACATAGTACAAGAGGTTTATAATGAAGCTGCCGGCGCAAATCTCATGCTCAGCCGTTCCGTTGCGTAAATTGTGACCTCTTTGATACACTGCATGACGAGTAATTCACACGAACTCACACTGAGAGATCACAAGATCGGTGACATCGGCTGGATCATCTATCGCCACGCGAAGATCTATGAGGAGGAATATGGCTGGAACGAGCAGTTCGAAGCGCTCGTGGCTGAAGTGGCTGCGAAATTCTTAAAGCGAAATGATCCCGTTCGTGAGCGTTGCTGGATCGCGGAGATCGATGGCGAATTTGCCGGGTGTATATTCTTAGTCGATAATGGCAATAACGTTGCTAAGCTACGGCTGTTGCTTGTTGAGCCGGCCGCCAGAGGCAAAGGAGTGGGACGACGGCTGATTGAAGAATGTCTTGAATTCGCCCAAAGGGCGGAATACCGGAAAATTATATTGTGGACGAATGATGTTCTACTTGCCGCTCGACACCTGTATGAAACGTTTGGCTTTCGCCTGGTAGAAGAAGAGCCGAATACACTCTTCGGACCGATGACGATGGCGCAAACATGGGAGTTGTCTCTTAACCCTGGATGAACATGATCAAGCAATTCAAGGAGTTTCTCACGAAGAGCAATGCGCTCGCATTGGCCATCGGTGTTATTATCGGCGCGGCGACGGGTAAGCTCGTTACCGGCATAGTCAGCGATCTGCTGATGCCGATCATAAGTCTCGTGCTCCCTGCCGGTGACTGGCGCGAGAAGCAATTCATCTTAAAGCAGGTAACTGATGCCACAGGCAAAGTAACCGTAACCTCCATTAAGTATGGAGACCTGGTTGGGACCCTTCTCGATTTTCTAATCATCTCGTTCGTGGTCTTCCTCATTACCAAGGCACTCTTACCAAAGAAGGAAGAAGCGCCAACGAAGACATGTCCCGAGTGCCTGGAGACGATACCGGCGGCGGCACACAAGTGTAAGGCGTGTGGATCGGTGGTGGGCTAATTATTCCTTAGAATAAGGCCTTGAGCGATGTGTAGGTAGAGGTCGAAAGAGTCGGGGAGGTCCCAGGAAAATGAGCAGCCAATAGCTTCGGAGCATTTCCCCAATTCCGGCTGTTGCAGCCGCCTAACCTCGGAAAATAGGGAAATTTAGGCACGGAATGGCCGCACCCCAGACGCTAGATAAGATTCGGAATTTCTGCATTATTGCGCATATCGATCACGGTAAGTCGACGCTTGCCGATAAACTGCTACTGGAAACGCATACGATCGAGGCGCGGGAGATGACGACCAATCAGATCCTCGATGATATGGCGCTCGAACAGGAGCGTGGTATCACCATTAAACTGCACGCCATCCAGATGAAGTATCGTGCGCAGGATGGCAACGACTATACCTACAACCTCATCGATACTCCCGGACACGTCGATTTTACGTATGAAGTAAGCCGAAGCCTTGCCGCCTGCGAGGGTGCTATCCTGGTGGTCGATGCCACGCAGGGCGTGGAAGCGCAGACGATCACCAATCTTTATCTCGCGATCGATGCCGGTCTCGAAATTATTCCGGTCCTGAACAAGGTCGATCTGCAATCGGCGATGATTGATGAAGTGAGCCATCAGATCATCGAGCTTATCGGTTGCAAGAAGGAAGATATTATTCTCGCGAGTGCCAAATCGGGCATCGGAATTACCGAGGTGCTCGAAGCCGTGCGTGAGCGTATTCCGGCTCCCAAAGGAGATGTCACTGCTCCGCTTCGCTGCCTCATCTTCGACTCCGTATTCGATCCCTATCGTGGCTCCGTCGTTTACATGCGCGTCTTCGATGGTACGATCAAAGAAGGGGACGAGATCCTCTTCATGGCGACGAAGCAAAAGTATCGCGTTGAAGAGTTGGGCACGCTCCGGATGGGCCGGGAAAAGAAGCACTCTCTCTCGGCTGGCGATGTGGGCTACCTTATTGCCGGAGTAAAGGACGTAAAGGATACGCGTGTCGGTGATACCGTTACGCATTTTCGAAATGGTGCAACCGCGCCTATCTCCGGATTCAAAGTCTCCAAGCCGATGGTCTTTGCGGGACTGTATCCACAGTCGGCAGAAGACTTTGCAATGCTCCGCGACTCGCTCGATAAACTGTCGCTCAATGACTCCTCGCTTGTTTATGAGCCGGAAAGTTCTGTGGCATTAGGCTTCGGATTCCGCTGCGGCTTCCTCGGGCTGCTCCACATGGAGATCATACAGGAGCGCCTCGACCGCGAGTTCGATCAGAATATTGTTACAACGGTCCCGAACGTTGAGTATCGCGTGATGACGACCAAAGGTGATGTGGTCGTGGTCGATAACCCTTCGGCAATGCCCGAGCCGGGACGCATCGAGTTTGTTGAAGAGCCGTTCATCAAGGCGCAGATCATCGCACCATCGGAATATGTCGGCTCCATTATGAAGCTTGCGACAGAGCGGCGGGGCGTCTACAAAACGACATCGTATATCGACCCAACGCGCGCCGATATTCATTACGAATTTCCGCTCTCCGAGATCATCTTTGATTTCTACGATAAACTAAAGTCGATCTCGCGGGGCTATGCTTCGCTCGACTATGAATTCCTGGAGTACCGGCAAAGCGATCTCGTAAAGCTCGACATTCTGCTCAATGGCGATCCTGTCGATGCCTTTTCGACGATCGTCCACCGGGATAAAGCCTACGAGTATGGGAAAAAATTATGCTCGAAACTTCGGGAGCTGATTCCACGTCAAATGTTCGAGGTTGCCATTCAGGCAGCTATCGGAGCCAAGATCATCGCCCGTGAAACTGTGAGTGCTCTTCGCAAGGACGTTACAGCAAAGTGCTATGGTGGAGATATTTCCCGTAAGCGCAAGCTGCTCGAAAAGCAGAAAGAGGGCAAAAAGCGCATGAAACAAGTCGGCCGAATCGAAGTACCGCAGGAGGCTTTCTTGGCGGTGTTGCAAATTTCGGAATAACACATCATGACAAATCGCAGAACTTCTCACTCTAATCAACCCTCAAAATTGCGTCCCAATAAGACGAAGAAAAATGGGATCGGGTCGCTCTTCATGGTGCTGATCGTCGTAGGCATTGTACGGACTTCGTTCGCGGGCGCATTTCACATTCCGAGTGGCTCAATGAAGAACACCGTTCTTGTGGGCGATTATTTATTTGTGAACAAGATAGGGTACTTCATACAAACGCCGAAGTACATTCCGTTTACCAGCATCGAAATCCCACATCTCCATATCAAAACATGGGATGTGGCTCGTGGAGATGTGGTCGTTTTCGAGTATCCGGGTGATCGAGACGAGATCACAGCACACAAGCGTGATGAGAATTACATCAAGCGGTGCGTTGGGTTGCCCGGGGATATCATTCAAATTAAGAACAAGCAGTTGTTTGTAAATGGAGTGCCGTTTCCTAACCCATCCGAAAGTATTCTGACTTCGGATACGGAGCCAGCCGGACTGGTAGATTCAAGAATCTTTCCTCGCGGCGCACAGTGGAATGCCGATAACTTTGGTCCACTACGTATTCCTAAAGTCGGGGACGTTCTTTCCATCAACAAAGAAAATATTGACGCGTGGCAGATTTTTATCGAGCGTGAGGGCCATCACGTCGCTCTCGGAATGAACGATCAGGTCTTGATCGACGGGAAACAGGCCACGGATTATACGGTCCGGCGCGACTATCTGTGGATGATGGGCGATAACCGGGACAACTCGGAAGATTCAAGGATGTGGGGTTTTGCCCCGATGGACAACGTCATTGGCAAAGCTGCTATCGTTTATTGGTCGTGGTATAACCCTCCTTCGTCGGGCAGCGGAGATGGCTACGATCCGGATGAGGTACAGAAATTTCATATCCGGTGGGATCGAGTTGGCACATTGATTAAGTAAGAATCGTAATATTTCTTTTTAGGATCGGAATCCAGCAGCCTAATGGCAAAGAACACAGATTTAGGATCGACGTCATTGCGAGGTTCTTCGCCTTCGAACGGTGAACCAAAGCGCACGAAGACGTATGCCGAAATTCGCGCCGAGCGAGAGAGCAAGCAGAATACCTCGAACGGTAAGCCAAATGGAAAGAAGAAAGAGAGCTGGCTTCGCTCGTTATTCATAGCCGCGCTCATTGCGTTCGTTATTCGCACGTTCTTCTTCGAAGCATTTCGTATTCCGACCGGCTCGATGAAGAACACGCTGCTTGTCGGTGATTACCTGTTCGTTAATAAGATCGGATATTTTATAGAAACTCCCAAATATATTCCTTTCACCGAAACGGAAATTCCGCACTTACATCTCAAGACCTGGAGTGTAAAGCGTGGAGATGTCGTGGTGTTCGAGTATCCAGGAGATCGCGATCTCGTTGTTCCTCGCGAAAAGAAAGTAAATTATATTAAGCGTTGTATCGGCTTGCCGGGGGACGTTATCCAAATTATCAACAAGCAAGTGTATGTAAACGGGAAGATATTCCCGAATCCACCGGAGTCGATCCTACAAGATACCGAGAAGGCCGGCGTCGTCGATCCGAGAATATTCCCACGTGGTGCCCAATGGAATAAAGATAATTTTGGTCCCCTCCGTATTCCAAAACAAGGAGATATTATACCGATCAGTAAAGCCAACTTCGATCAATGGGAAGTTTTTATCGCTCGCGAGGGGCATAAGATCGAGATCGGGCCGAACGACGTAATTCTTATCGACGGTAAGCCGTCCACGCAGTATAAGGTCCAGCGTGATTATCTTTGGATGATGGGAGATAACCGCGATGACTCCGAAGATTCACGCTTTTGGGGTTTTGCACCAATGGATAATGTCGTCGGTAGCGGGTTTATTATTTACTGGTCGTGGTATAACCCGCCGTCGGCTGGTCAGGGTGACGGCTATGACCCGGACGAAGTGCAGCACTTCCACATTCGATGGGATAGAATCGGGCGGTTAATACATTAAGCCGTTCACTGTAGGCCCTCTCCTTTGGGAGGGGGCATTGTATGATGCCTCCTCTTAGCGTATATCTCCATATTCCGTTCTGCGAAAGAAAGTGCATTTATTGCGACTTCTATTCGATCGAGAACCTTGCCCTGCGTGAGGATTTCGTTGACCTTCTTTTAGCGGAGATAGATCTTAAACTCCGAAGTAATCCAGCCCTAGAAGGAAGAGCATTACAAACGATCTTCTTCGGAGGTGGGACTCCATCGCTTCTTACTCCACAGGAGTTAGAACGAATTATAGGCAAGCTCCAACAGTATTTTAGTATAGCTGCAGACTGCGAGTTTACACTGGAATGCAACCCGGGCACTGTTAGCCTTGATAAACTCAAAGCGTATCGGTCGCTCGGAGTCAACAGACTTAGCTTTGGAGTACAATCATTCGATGCGAGGGAGTTAGAATTTCTCGGTCGCATTCACGATGCGAAGCAAGCAAAAGAAGCGATCGCTCTCGCAAGGCAAGCCGGTTTCGATAATGTCAGCCTCGATCTCATCTTCGCGCTTCCCGATCAGGAAGAATCGGTGCTTCGTCGGACACTCGATGAAGCGATCAAGCTCGAGACAGATCATATCAGCGCCTATAATCTTATCGTCGAACGAGGTACGCCGTTATACCGATTGGTACAGCTTGGTAAGGTAATCGAACTGGACGCTGACCGAGCCGCAGCATTGTTCGACATCGTTCAGGATCGGCTTTCAGAAGCAGGTTTTGCACAATACGAAATTTCGAATTACGCGAAGTCTTCGGAGAAAAGGGCCAAGCATAATCTCGTATATTGGGATGGTCATAAAGACTACGTCTCTTTTGGTCCCTCGGCACACGAGTTTATTGATGGTGTTCGTGCCTGGAATATCTCGTCGCTTGAAGAATATAGCAAGATGATACGAGCGGGGAAATTGCCGATCATTAATAGCGAAAGGCTTACTCCGGAAGATCGCCGGACCGAGATCCTTTATCTTCAGCTTCGCTCGACTGGAATTCGACTTAAGGATTTCGAATCGGACTTCAGCGAAGACCTTCTTAAGAACCAAGATGTCCAATGGTTTATGGAAGATGGAATGCTCGTCTCAGAAGAGGGACTTCTGAAGCTCACGCAAAAAGGCTATCGCTTTTGCGATGGCATTGTGACCCGGCTGTTGCGCGAGCGGGAGCATACTCCGACCGAAATCGTTCTACCCTTGCTTCAGCGGCAGTATGGAGCCGCTGCCTGACACGCCTACAACAATGCGTCCTGAATACAAGCGTATCCATTTTGTCGTGGCCGGCGTAGCATTCGCCGTAGCCTTCTTTACCTATTTGCTGACGATGCAGCCGACGATCCCATTCTGGGATTGCGGTGAATTTGCCGCTGCTGCCAGTGCGCTCCAAGTGCCACATCCGCCAGGAGCACCACTCTGGACCATCGTTGGCCGCATCGCGATGATACTGCCGACCTTTTCGGATTACGCAGCGCGGTATAATCTCTTCTCGGTCCTCTCATCGGCAGTATCGATCCTTCTGCTCTATCTCACGCTTGTTCGCCTCATTCGGTTATGGCGCGGGTTTCCGGAGTCCGTATCGGATGCTGTTATTCTGTTCGGTGGTGCGCTTATTGGCGCATTGTCCTATTGCTGGACCGACAGTTTTTGGTTCAATGCCCTTGAGTGCGAGGTCTATGCATTCGGTTCGCTTTTTATATCGCTCGTGCCGTGGCTCCTGATGGTGTGGTACGATCACGCGGATGAGGAACATAGCGAAAAATACCTTCTGCTCATTGCGTATGTGGTAGGGCTTTCGCTCGGGGTGCATCAGCTTGCACTTCTTACCATGTTCCCGGCCTTTATGCTGGTATACTATCGCCGACGAAAGAATGTAACGCTCTCCAGTTGGTTCGGAATGGTGGGCCTTTCGGTCATTGCATTTGTCGTGATCTTTTGGGTCATTCTATCCAAGTTGGTCGATTGGGCTGGCAATGGACTCGGAATTCTCTCTGCGATCGTAATTGCGGCCATGCTATTCGCCGTCTTTTATGGCGAGAAGAATAGGAAGCCCAAAGTTGCGCTTAGTGCGTGGATACTTGTTATGGTCTTCTTAGGCTATACAACATATCTCTTTGTCATGGTGCGGGCGTCGCAGAATCCACCCATGAATGAGAATGCGCCCTCCACATTTAAGAGTCTTGCCGGCTACATCAATCGCGACCAGTATGGCTCGATGAGTTTGGGAGATGAATTTGCTCATCGCCGATTACCGCAGCAGCGAGAAGATCATCAGCCGACGTGGGAGGATTATTCGAGTGACGCGCAATTCTTCTGGGAGTACCAGACGAATTTCATGTACCATCGCTATCTCGGATGGAATTTCATCGGGCGTACGACGGACGATAAAGGTGCCGGCGTCGATTTTTCGAAGACATGGGCGCTACCCTTCATGCTCGGATTGCTTGGAATCTACTGGCATTTCAAGCGAGACCCCAAGCGGGCACTGACATTACTCGGTACATTCATCATTATGGGGTATTTGGTCGACTGGTACCAAAACCAGCAAGACCCGCAACCGCGCGAGCGTGATTACTTCTATGTAGGGGCTTTCTATATTTATGCAATGTGGGTAGGTATCGGGGCGGTCGGCATAATGGAGTGGATACGAGAACGCTTTGCATTGTGGAATGAGCGAAAGATGTCGTACGCCCTTATTGCCGCTTGTTCTCTGCTGTTTATCTTCGGGCCGCTCAATCAGTGCATTGGTTTATCCGGTATGATCATCGGTCAGCCGTTCAGCAAATCTTCGAAATGGGCCGAGTATTCACGGAAGCATAATTGGATACCGTGGGAATATGCCTACAATATCTTGCAGAGTTGTGAGCCTAACGCCATACTATTTACCTATGGCGATAACGATACGTTTCCACTGTGGTGCATTCAGGACGCGTACGGGATCCGCCGTGATGTGCGCATCGTCCAGCTCCAGCTTGCAACCATGATGTGGAATGTCAGGCAATTGGTAGATAAGAATGATTGGGGGACGGATGCTGTCGATCTAACCTATTTCACCAAAGCGAACCTCGCACTCGGCGATGATAATGCGACCTACGATGCTGTGGAGAAGGCGCGCGACTGGCGCTCGCCATTCGTCATTCCGGTGACGGACGGACAAGCACGCTGGATCACTGGAGACTCTACCGCGACAGCGACGACCATGACCTGGACGCCGCAGATCGGCCTGCCAAGTGATTTCCTGGTTGCTGATATCGTCTATACCAATTTAGGAAAGCGCCCCATTTGTTATTCCGTAACGGTCCCGGAGAACGAGCGGGCAGGACTTAATAAATATCTCGTCTATGAGGGATTAATTGCCCGTGTAACGCCATTTGCACAGCCGGCCGATCATAACGGCTTGGGGGGGAGCCTACAACCAGTTCGATATGCAGAAGCGGTGTTCAGCACTCCTGCGAAGGCGCATGCTGAGCCGTATCGGGGAATGATCCTGCGTACGTATGCCGATCCTTCGGCACATCGCAGTGCGATGGACGACGAATATTCGTTAACGTATCGCTTCGAATTCATGCGTCTGGCGAATTGGTACATTCAAAAGAATGATCTTGCGAACGGTAGAAGGGCGTTGGATACTATGGAAGCACGTATTCCACTTTCACAAATACCGCTCGATTATTCCTTTGCTTCCTTTATCGCCGATCTTGCCGACCGTACCGGCGATTGGCCGCTGATGGAGAAGTATGCGAAACAAGGGGTAACAAGCTTAAAGGAACAACTCCAAAACCCCGACTCCAAAGAAAGTCAGGCAGGGTTTGAAGCGAACTATCAGCTTGCAAATCTAGAGCTTCGTGCGGGTGAGATCGATCAAGCACGTAAGGATTTTGCAACGATGATGTCGCAATCCAAGCCGGAGCAGCAGGCCTTCCTAAAGCTCAAGCTCGATGAATGCGATGCGCGAAAGTTCGAAGTGAATAAGCAGTATGATTCTGCCTACGCAAAATATTCAGCCTTGATCGCCGCCTATGGAGGGTTCGCTGGCAATGCGTCGGACATTCAGGATCTTCGCAATCACCAAGTGTTCGATTCTATGCAGCGCGGCCATTAACCAGGCCGCGCGCTGCTAAATATTTTTGCGGTGTTGCTTGCTTTGGGATTCTCTTCCCATATGGCCATCGCGCCGAGATTCACTGCGTCTGGAATCGGTATGGTCCGTGTGTACTCCATGCCGGTTATCTTTGGTGGCGGCGCCCATTGCACGGCGTAAGCCGGGCTGGCCTGTAGAGCCGTGACGAACTTCTCGACCGTTTCTGTTACGCGATTTTTGCTCTTCATCGCGTGCGCGCTGCAGGTCTGTTAATTCCTTTTCGCGTTCCACTACCATTTTCGATTGTTTCTTCATAAGAATTGAATTTAATTCACGATTAGTGTTACAATTATGCTCACTATCGGAGCAAAGCTCATTCCGGATAAGTAATTTTGTGACGTGAAGCATCGCATTAAGTCCATTCGAGCAGAATATTTTCGGCTTCCGTTGAAAAATCCGTTCGTTATTTCCATTCGCTCAGCAACGAATGCCAATGTTGTCCGCTGGCATCTTACGACGGAAGAAGGCTTTGAATTTCTCGGTGAATCGGTACCTGTACAATATGTGACTGGCGAGACGCCCGAGACAGTATTGGCAACCGTTTCTAACATCGATGCAATACTGCGGGGCGCACAGGTTGAAGACTTTCTCGAACTTATAAGTGAGATGTCACATCGGTTGCCGCACGACGTTGCGGCTCGCGCCGGCGTCGAGATCGCACTGTACAATGCGTTTGCTGATGAGGAGGATATTCCTGTCTACAAACTATTGGGTGGCGCGAACGCAGAACTCGAGACTGATCTCACGATCGCACGCATTCCCAATGCGACAGAAGTTGCACAAGAGGCCTGGCGAGATGGATTCCGTTACTTCAAAATGAAGGTGGGTGGTGGAGCAATGGAGGAAGACGTGGGCCGCATTCTTGCCATTCAAAATTCGATACAGGAAATAGGTGGTGATGTTCCGATCTTTCGTCTGGATGCGAACCAATCGCTAACGCCTAAAACTACACTCCAACTTACAGAAGAATTACTACGGCATGACATTAACATCGAACTTATCGAGCAGCCGGTGCCAAAAGAGGATTTAGCCGCGCTGGACGAGATCGCACGGGTCAGCCCGATTCCGATCGTTGCGGACGAAGCATGCCGAAGCCCTCAGGAGGCGTTTCGAATTTGCGCTGAGACTGCAACTCAGGGGCTCAATGTGAAACTGATGAAATCCGGTATCAGCGGAGCGCTCGAAATTATTCGAATTGCTAAAGCAGCCGGACGCAAACTGATGATGGGCTGTATGCTCGAAAGTGAAGTCGGGATGGCTGCCAGTGTAGCTCTGGCTTCTGGAACCGGAGTATTCGACTATATAGATCTCGACGGCCACCTGTTGCTCGATCTCGATCGTCCGATATCGCTCTTCAAAGCTAATGGTCCCTGGTTACAAGCACATTAGCGCTTATTCTCGATCGCGAAGATTACGCTATCCTTTGGTACACTATCGATGAGAACGAGCAGTTTGTATTGCCCGACCGGCCATGGTGCAGCGTTCATCAGATCAAAGTGGCTCATGTTTGTACCGGTTGATAGCCTGGCTGCGTTATCGGCGATCTTTTGTCCCGTCTTCACGTAGAACCATCGTCCGGCAAGCGTCATACCATTGGTCGCATTACGAGTTTCGATAATGCCATGAATGGTATCGCGAATGTCAAAGCTATGAGTAGTATCTAACGCATTCATTGTGGTGTCGCGGCTAACCGTCAGGATGGTGCGAACGGTAAGGACCTGAGTGGCAACCGTAGCAGTATCTTTTTCGGCCGGTGGTGGCGGCGCGGACTTTTTACAAGCGGCAAAAAGCAGTATGGGGGATATAATGAGTAGGATCCTCTTCATAGTGGTTTCGGTAAGGGAAATAGTGACATTAGGAACAACGACTACGTCGCCAAACATTTCGTTTCTAAGCAGCCTTACCCGGGGATAGTGGAGCCGGGGAATCTACTTTTTGACCCATCATTCGTTTAATATCTTCTCGCAGTTCAATAACTTCGGCATGTAGCTTGGCGATCGACTTATCGCTGGCAATAGCCGCATCTGGGTTTTCGGCATCTCGATCCACAAAGAACGATGCGAGGGTAGCTGCCACATAACTCAGGATCGCAACGGAATATAGAGAAAGAAGTACGGTAAGCACTTTCCCCGCTGTGGTTTGAGGCCAAAAATCCGAGCCGATCGTGGTGATCATCATGATCGACCAATAAAGAGCTTGCCCGTAATTCTTAGGTCCATTGGGGACGGATTGCTCGAACCGCAAAATTGCTGCGGCAGAGACGAGTGCCACAATTGCTGTTATCATGAGGACGTATTCTGCTCCACGCCGCCCCATCGTGCGGCTGAGAGCCGTTATACCGCGATTGATCGATCCAACGATCTGTACAATGCTAATCCCGCCGGTCGCAGCAAACGCTCGTATCGCTCCGGCAAATTGAAATACCCGTAAGGCGGGGACGAGAAGAGCGAGCGTTGTAAGCCAATTATGTTTTAAAAATTCCTTTTTCTTTGGCGCTACGATAAAGCGAATGATAAAATCTACTAAAAAGATGATCCAGATCGCAGTCGTTATGTGCTGAAGCTCTCGCTGTGGGCCGCTTGTCGTTAGCTGGATGATGAGGAGGATCAGCCAGACGAATCCCAATACGGTAAGGGGTGTGCGAGCGCCACGCTCGAGCTTCGCAAGCATGCTTTCGCGCTCGACGTTTAGCTCATTCTTTTGCTCGGGGGTGAGTTTTGCCATCGCCAGAAAACTGGATTACGGGATTGGATGGATTTACCGGATTCGATTTAGCTTGAGCTTTACGCAATGATTGTTCCGTATGAAGCTCTGCTGTAGGGGAAAGTAAAGGGAGGAAAAAGCCGGCGAGGGACTCTGGTGTTTCTGCTGAGAGCTACGATTTAGCTTTGTCGCGCCATTTTTTCATAACAAAGAATATTGCGCCACCGAACAGCGTGGCCATAAAAACAAGATCGAAAATGATATCTACACTCATGCAATTACTTTTGGGGCGTTCTTTAATTCTTGCTTTAACCTTGTCATTCCTTAGAGAATTATTTTGAGGATCTCCGACTGACAAAAAACCAAACGATTAATAATATCCCCACGACTACAGCAAGAATTACTGTATGCTCCATTCTATTTATCCTTGTCAGTTTTAATCAATTCCTTCTCGACACGAGTTACTAATTCCTGATCACCACCATACATTTCAAGCCCATTAAAATTGCGCCGCTTGCCAAAGTGTTGAAGGTCAATAGCGTGGTATTCACTCCATTCCTGCTTTGAATATTTAGTGAATTTCCACCAAAACCAAACGGTCCCGATAAATAGTAGTGCGAATGCAAGCAGGGTAACGATCATACGTCTTCGGCAGGCTTCATCCAATTATTGCTTCAAATAGTTGCCACATCGCATTTCGGGACGTGCAATTAACATTCTTCCCATTCTTTAGGGTTTAGCTCCGCTGCCTCACGGATTAACTGCACGATCTCGGGTCTGCTCGCTTCCTCCACAGAAGAAATAACGACATATCGCTTCGAGACTCGGCCGCCTTGCAGTAAGTGGTTGGGGTCACTCAGCCGGACTCCATGAATAAATTCGAGTTTAACTATGCCGTGTTTTACTGTGATCTGACACAGCGCGCCTTTTATGCGCCCTCCGATCCATGGGCGGTGATAGGAGAGGCTGCCCCACAAGGTCGTCTCTTCAACGCTCGGAATTTCCTTGCGGATGACCGTGCGAAGCTCACGAACGATCTTTCGCTCCGATGGGGAAAGAAGGTCAAAATATTCCTTCACACTGATATTTGTAAGCATACTACGAAACGCTTGATTAAAATGTCAGTCGAACACCGGCATTAAACATAAGAAAGTTCGTGTAATCCCTGTAACCGCCGATCGGAAATCGAAACATGACGGACCCGATCAGGTCGAAGAATGAGTATCCGATGCTGCCAAATGCAACGAGATCGAGGTTCCACGAATGATTTGGTATTTCGTTTATCGATGTTGTTGTGTCGGAGCGCAACAAACTATCTTGCTGCTGAAACCATGTCCTCGTTAACTGGCTAAAGTGATAGCGGTCTACATACTCGATGCGCGTAGCATAGCCAGTAGACGAGCGCCCGAACTCTTCCGTCGAGTGATAGAAATGCATAGCTTCCGTCTTGGATCCCAAGAATTCGACAAAGAATGTTCGCAGGTCGGCTTGTTCGGAGATCAACGTCCTGTCTCCATTCCAAGGACCATCGAATACATAGCTGGGACCAATGCGTTGGGAGCCCAGACCGAAACCACCGAGCAGAGACCATGAGTATTCGTTCTTATTCGGCCAGAATATACCCGTGCCGAAAGACGTCAGATCTTCGTCATAATCTAATCCCTTTCTCCATGCGGTATGAGAGGCCAGGAGTATGAGATTATTTGGGATGGAGCACGAGCCTTCCAGGTAGAGCTTGTTATTATTGGTGTAATTACCTTGCAAGCTGCCTTGCCACGAGTGGGTAAAGAGAGGCATTGGCATCGGATCGGCAATGTGTAGCGGTGGCTGGCAAGAAATTAATCCGCACGCAATGACAACCAGCAATAATGCCCATCTATGCATTTAAAGGCAAAACACCGGAGCGGGTTCTTAGTTACAAGCGTATTCCGCGCGTCCCCTTCAAAAGAAAGAGGCGAAGCTTGCGCATCGCCTCTTGATTCGTTTTCCAAATCTTTACTTCTAGTTGCGTCCGTTCATAAATGCAACGTCGGGGAAGAGAACGATCTTGCCGACTTTCTTCGGGGATTCGATCATCAGTTCGAATGCCTCCTCGAAATTAGTGAGCGGCATTTTATGCGTCACTACCGGACGCACATCGAGGCGCTTCGAGGAAAGTAAATTCGAAACCGTGAACCACGTGTCCATCATGAGGCGACCATTGATGCCATAGAAGCGGCCACCGTTAAAGATGATGTCATTAAGGGGCGTCGGTACGAGGTTCTCGCGGAAGATACCGAAGAAGCAATAGCGTCCGCCGCGGCGGAGCATTTTTACTCCGTCCTGCATCGCGCTTGGTACACCCGACATTTCAATTACCACGTCAGCTCCAAGTCCGCCGGTCTGTTCTTTTACAAACTTAACGGCGTCTTCTTTAGCGACGTTGATAATATGGTCCGCGCCCATCTTCTTACCGATATCTAGGCGGAATGGCTCAATGCCTGTCAGGAAGATCTGTGTTGCACCGGAGGCACGCGCTACACCAACCGAGAAGAGGCCGATCGGGCCGTCGCCAAGGATTGCAACACTTTTGCCATGTACCGGCTCGATGAGCGTGGCATGTACTGCGTTGCCAAGAGGCTCTTGAATACTTAAGAATTCAGGAGGGATCGTCTTGTCATTCTTCCATACCACGATCTCGGGAACGACGAGGTATTCGGCAAACGCGCCGTTGGTATCGACACCCAGGATCTTAAGGTTGTGACAAATGTGCATTTGTCCGGTCATGCACTGCTTACAATGCATGCAGGGAATATGCGTCTCTACGGAAACGATATCACCTTCTTCTACTCGGCTTACAACGGAGCCCTTCTTTACGACCACGCCGGTTGTTTCATGGCCAACCGTATACGGTACATTCTGTACCCTCGACTGAGCCCAGGAATCCCATTCATAGATATGAACGTCGGTGCCACAAAGGCTGGAAGCCTGTACTTTAATGAGCACTTCATTCGGTTTAACATCCGGAATTGGAATTTCCTGAATTTCAGCACCGCGTGCTCGTTTTGTCTTTCGCAGTGCGATCATCGTCTGGGCCATAGAGAATCTGGAGGAATAACTAAAAAATTAAGTGAGGCTAATACCTACTTTAAGCGGGCAACATAACACGTTTGTCAAGGTTTGAATTCGTTTTCAAATTCGAAGTTTCGAAACCCACTTGGCCAATTCCTCCATTGTCTCCGGTAACACTCCATGCCCTGCCTCGTGCAAACTTGTTGTGACGGACGCACCTTGCGCGCTCAGTAGACGATCGGCCTCATCCATTGCCATGGAGGGGATGAGTTCGTCGTATTCACCATGACTCATAAAGAACGGGAAGTTGTCAAATCTTTTCTCCTTCAAAGCAGGAAGGACATCGCGCGGAATGTATCCGGAAAGATTGATCGAAGCGAGCGGAGAGATGCCGTAATTCTTTAAATTGTAGGTGATAAGCAGTGAATAACACATCGCAGCGCCCTGACTGAAACCCATTAATACTACTCGTGTCGGATCTCCGCCTTCCTGCTCCACTATCGCCGCAAGATTGTTGACGAGCATATCTTCGCTCTCATGTCGCGAGAGATCGTCAGGATGTAGTCCGGTCGCTGTTTGGGTGAGATGATACCAGGCGTATCCGCCTTGCATTAATTCGATCGGAGCACGAAAGCTGATCGTGAGGAAATTCGGAGCAACAGCCTCCGCAATGGGTATAAGATCGTATTCATTGGCGCCATAACCATGAAGAACCAAAAGGACCGGAGGCTTACCTGTTGAGTCCGCGGGCTTTACTGTTGCGTATTTCATAAAGATGAGCCGCTAACAATTGTAAGGGGTGCTTGTTTCCGGTTACGTTGTGCGTATATTTGCCCCATCACAAACCGCACGGAATATGGCTCGATATTCTCGAATAACGCTCTCGGTTGTTTTCAGTCTTTACGCTAGCAATTTATTCGCTCAGTGGGCCAATGTCGCATCGCATTTAGTTGGGCCGGAAGCCCAGCGGATCGGCGCCGTTTGCTTCGTGGACGGTACCTTATGGGCTGGTACGATGTCGCTCTTTTATTCGAAAGACACCGGCAAAACGTGGCGTCGTTCGAACCTCTCTGCGTTTGCCGGCATCACCGATATTTCATTCTTCGATCGTACTAACGGTGTTGTATCCACACAAAGTGGTATCTATTTAACCAACGATGCAGGTGCGACCTGGATCAATATCTCCCCGGCGCCCGGCGTGACCTATGTTCGTTCTGCATTTAACGGCTCTCCTTTAATAATCCATACGCTGCAATATGGTACGAGTTTATTTTCGACCAGCACCGATGGCGGCGTCAATTGGAGTACGGTCGATCTGGGATCGGAAGGGCTAAGCTTTGGTATCGCGGCCGATAAGACTGTTTATGTTTTCTCGAGTGACATTGGTGGGGGATGGGTTAATTCCTCCAGCGATCTTGGTGTGACTTGGAGCGCTAATACGAATTACATCGATGGCGATTCCAATAGTCTATCCGTCGACTCCTGTGATAACCAACGATTGTATCTCGTAAATGAGAACAGCGTTCTGCGGACGAACGGCGTTACTAATATCGACGTAAGCACCAATGGCGGGGTAAGCTGGACCACTCCGGCATCACGTGCACTCGATTATTTCTCCGGCTCTTTTGCAAGTACAGCACAAGTGTTGTATGTTGGTACCGTGCCAAACGGAGGGAACGGTCTTCTGCGATCGCTCGACTTTGGCGAGACCTGGCAGAACATCGGCGGACCGACGGAGAGCTTCGATACACGCACGATCGCTGCGATCGATAATAATACACTCGCTGTCCTCGACTCGACGGGCAGCGTATGGATTACGCATAATAGTGGTGGAGATTCTGTGCATCTTGGGCCAAGCAGTAAAGGATCGCCGGTATTAGTCCTCTCTGATAATCCACAACGGGTTCAGGCCACAACCTGCGGACCGGTTCACTCAGTCATTACTCTGGGGGTTGCCAGTTGCGTGCCGGTAAATTCGACCATAGATTCGATGTCGATCTCAGGGTCGATGGCATTTACGATTCGTGACACCCGGGTATTGCCGCGTACGGTTGGCATTGGCGATTCGATCGTGATCCAATACCGGCCGCTAATGGGAAGCGGTGATACTGCTTTCCTGCATCTTCGCTATCAACTTGCATCCGTTCAGCATGATACAACGATCACGTTGCTTGGCACGGCGATACCCAATGCATCTGGGAATGTTGCGGCGCAGCATCCACAGTATGTCAGTCTTACACCCGGTTCATACGTCAACTTGCCTCTCACTGTAAATCTGAACCCGAATATTAATCTCGATTCTTTGTGGCCATTTTTAACTGGTATTTCTGCGGCTATTCAGTATGATTCAACGAAATTACAGTTCGGTAGCTACATGCCTGTAAACGGATGGATGCAAATTGGATCATCGCAAGGGCCACAGCAGATCACTCTCGAACTTAAGAATGGCAGCTCGGTAGCGACGCATCCGCTTGATCTTGGCTCGATCGCATTCCGATGGGATCACTCATCACGCGGTTACGTCGTTCGTATTCCTCTCGAATATTTAGTATTGCATACGACCGGTGGAGACGTTCCGCTGTGTATCGAACCGAGTGAAGACAACATCTGGGCTGTTGCGGTACAGGCTACTTCCGATGTAAGTGATGATAGGCAAATTGTCGACATACGCGTTTATCCGAACCCTGTTGCAAACAACTTGTGGATAGAAAATTCGAGTGGGGAAGCAGCGATGATCTCGCTTAAGGATGAGCTGGGTCGTGAGATACGATCCTTAACGATAGGCGTGGGAAGTACTGCGACATTGGATGTAGAGTCCGAGTCCAGTAGTTCATATATGCTGGTGATCCACCAGAATGCGAGAACAGAAGTTCGACGCATAACGAAGTTGCGATAGGCTTTTTGTCCTTAGGTGCTATCTGCTTCGTATTTTATGTATACCTTGTTCTACTTTTAGAAGGATATTGCTATGTCAAAACTATTGTGTTCAGTCTCCCTGCTTGCTTTTATCATTGTTTTTAGTGCTTGCAGCTCGGGCTCCGCATCCGCACAACCGATGATTGGGGGGCGGATTGGAATTAACATCGGTAACGAATCGCTTGACCCTGATCCGACCGCTGGCACAGGCGTCAGCGCGGGCAGCCATGTTGGTATCCTGGTCGGACCACAGTTCGATTACTGGTTCAGTCATAACTGGGCCTTCTCAACAGGGCTGATATTCGATCAAAAAGGAATCGGCTTCAGTGAACAGGGCGTCTCCGATAACTATGTTCTCGGCTACCTTGAAATTCCATTGTTAGTCAAGCAAGCATTTGCAACTGGCATGGTGCGTCCCTATATTTTTCTTGGGCCTTCCATTGGGTTTTTGCTTTCCGCGACGTACAATCCACCGAGTGGACAGGGCGCCTCTCAGGACGTAAAGGCCTCTTACAACGGTGCCGATTTTTCGCTTGTGGGTGGCGCAGGGCTTTCAATTGATATTAACGGTCCGAAAATCTTTTTCGATGCAGCCTATGCCTTAGGCTTGGTCAACATTGATAATAATCAGCAAACTGGTGACAACGTTAATATCAAGTCGCGCGATATCAGGATCGCAGCTGGCGTAATGTTTCCGCTGACCGGAGAGTAATAATTGCTTCCAAACAAAGAGGGCGAGCCGTTGCTTGCCCTTTTTATTTCTTTTCTAACTCCTGGAAATACTTCCGAATGAGAGCGTTGTAGTCCGGCGTGTAGCCATTCTCTTGTGCGTGGAGGATCTCGTCCTGCAGCTCTTTCTGAGCCTGCGGGGAAGCGATGTTTAGATCGCGCGGTGATTCGCGGACAATATCCTGGCCCGGTTTCGATTCGCGTTCTTCATCTTTATCTCGTTCATGTACCGAATGCTCTGCCTGTAAAAGACGGGAAAGAATACGTTCTTGGCGTTGGATCGTCTCTGGCTTTACGCCATTTGATTTCATATCGCCGATCGTTTGCTGCATTTCGTCCGCGATTTTACGCAGTTCGTCGGCAGACTGGTGTATGCCGGTGCCTGCTTGCCGCTGCTCATCGGCCATCTGCTCGATCGACTTTTTCACAGCTTGCTGTTGAGCGGCGAGTTTGCTAAGCTGAGCCTGCTGACGCATTAACTCCTTCTGGGCCGATTGGCTGCCGCCTTCCTTGCCGCTCGCCATCGCTTGCATCTGATCGTTAAGAGCTTGTTGCTGCTGTGCAAGCTTATTAATCTGATTGATAAATTGTTGGAGGGCGCTACCGGTACCCTGGCCTTCGCCAGGCATATCGCCGTTATCGCCTTCGCTGCCGGACCCGCTTTCTCCTTCCGTGCCTTCGCCGCCCGATCCACTCGAACCAGACTGTCCGTTCTTCGCCATTTTTTGCAGAGCCTGCTGGAAGGCATTGGATGCTTTATTGAGCGAACTCATTGCCGACTGCGAATTCTGTTGCGCTCCCGGCTGATTACGATCGGTCATCGCATCCTGCGCCTTTTGCATCTCGGCGAATGCTTTGCCCATCTCGCGGCCCATCTCCGGAGTTATCTCGGTCGATTTCTGGGCAAGCTGCATCGCTTTAGAAGCGGTCTGACCGAGTTCATCCTTCTTTTGGGATTGCTGTTCGGCAAGATCACGAAAAACATTCGAATTCGGTTGCGCGTCACGTGTTTGGTTCTTTATCTGCTCTTCCGACTGCGACAAGCGATTCAGTTCGTCGCGGATCTGCTTCATCTCACGCATTGTCCGCTGCTTTTCATTCTCGGACATCTTGCGCTTTAGGCTCGCTAGCTTCCGCTGCGCGTTTTTCATCTTTTGCGCAGCCGATTGCGAACTCTGAGCGCCCTTTTGCTGGTCGCCGTTCTGCATCGAGTGCTCGGCATCCTGCATATCTTTATCGGTCGACTCATCGCTCAGGGCTTCGGCCGCTTGCTTCATCTCTTCCGGAGCCTGCATATTCTCCGGTAACTTTTTCATTTCTTGCGCAGCATCTTTCATTTGCTCGCGCATACGGTCGAGTTGCTTCTGAGCGTCCTGCTGCTTGCGGGCCTCAGCAGCTTTTTGCTCCGGGGTCATCGGCTTACCCTGGTCCATGCGCGAGCGAGCACTGTCAGCCGATTGTTGTTCCTGCTTTGCAAGCTCGGAAGCATTCTTCATCAGCTCGTCGATCTTTTGCTCGGTCTGGATCTTCTTCAGAATATTTGCCGTCCGTTCGATCGACTTGCGGAATTGATCTTCGTTCAGCTTCATGTTCTGCATCGCCTCCTGCAGCTTTTTCGGATCGACGTTCTTTTGCATCGCATTCTGGAGGTCCTGCATTGCCTTCTTAAGCTCCGGCGAGTCGATCTGCTTGAAGAGATTTTGAAGCTCTTCATATTTCTGCATTGTCTCCGGCGAAAGAGCATTCTGCTGGTCCATCGAATTCGTCATCTCTTGCAAGTCCTTGGCGACCTGATCGATGCGATCGTTCAATTGCTTTTGCCGCTCCAGCATTTGTTGGACATCCTTCTGCTTAGAGAAGTCTTGCGATTGCTTCGCGAGATCCGACGACTTCATTTGCTGCATCTCCGAAAGAGCCTCATTGACTCGCTTCTGCAAGTCGGCAGCATCCTGTTTGATCTCGTTCATATCGCGCTGGGCCTTATTGGCCTGCTCATCGGCGCGTTTAAATATCTCTTCGACCGATGGAACACGGATCGTATATTCAGGTGTCCGTGTCGACTTGGGTCCCGTGACAGCGTCGTTATCACTTACTTCCATCACATACGATACTTCATCCTCCGGACCAACGGAGAGGGGAGTGAGATTCCAAATGTATGGGACTTCCAGGTCCTGAACATTGTAATTGGACAGCGGCACCGGTAGCCACGTATATGCCGTATCGACCTTCAAATATTTCGACTTTGAAATTCGGTAGCCCAGGCGCATTCGGCTGAAGCCATAATCGTCGTGAATGCGAGCGAGCATATCGAGGCGCATATCGCTCGGAAGGTCGGCGCGGCCGCCCGGCTCGACAAGCACGATCTGAGGCGGCGCATCCCTGGTGATCGCAACAGTATACTCGATCGGGTGTTCGCTCGCGACTGAATCCCGGTCAAGAAGATCGATGTGATAAATGCCCGATTGCAGGAATGTGACCGAACCTGTAGCGATGCTATCGGTGATGGAAAGTGGGTAGCGGCTATCAGGTGTCGGATTCCGAGGATTGTGTATGCTGTCCTGCGCCGTATCTAACTTATGAAATACAACGAATGCACTTCGAAGGGGAGAGGAAGCGATGACCTGAAAGACGCCTTTGGTCCCGGCGACGCCAGCAATATCGCCTATGTTTTCCGTAAGCTGTATTACTTTCTGATGAGTATACGCCGGTGGGTCAACTTCGACCTTGAGAGAACGAATGATCGGGTGATCCAACACTGAAATATTATATCGCTGGGACTCGATATCGCGAGCTTCAGCATAATACTCTGCCGGATGCATCGCACGATAAGTGTATGTAAAACCGGTGTGGAAGCCCTGGCGAATAAACGAAGAATCGAGCGGTGTTGCCTTTAGCGCGATCGTTTCAAATTCTTTTTCACCCTCTTGCCGAACGCGGAAGGAAACGTTGCTTAACTGCTCGCCCCTGGTTGCAACCGTAACTATTACAGAATCGCCGCGCATCACTCGGCGATTGCCAGGAAATACAAAGAACGTGAACGGTGCAGGCTTTTGATAGAACGTTCGAAAATGCGAAAGTCGATTAGCCGCTGCAGACATTTCGCTGCCAGCGCCCACAAAGAACGCACTGCCGAGAACAAGGCTTACCAGAAATAGAACGATCGAACGCTTTAGCGGGCGGTCGTCGACGATCGCGTTGAAATCGACCGACCGAACCTCACTGTAGGTATTCTGGAAAGCCGCAAGCGCAAAACGCGGAGAGCCAAAAAGATCGGTCGATTCGGCAAAGAGGGGACGAGCAAGCTGAAGTGTGTTGACCAGCCGGTCGCTAACGTTTGGATAATGCCTGCCAACGGCAGTTGCCAGTTCGTCGTCCGTAGCTCGTTTACGAATACCCAGGCGAACCAGCAGGGGTGGTCCGACGAAGGCCAGGATAGCTGCCACCGCCAGTGTAATGCCGGACCAAAACATCCACGTACGCATCGGGATATCAAAATGCCCGAGCATTTCGGCGGCGATGGCAAGCGTGGCGAGTACAACGATCGCTGCAAGCGAACTCCAAACGCCGCTCCAGAGCGCGACCGATTCGCGCTTGCGACGAAGACGGCTCAGCCGTGTTATTAATTCCTGATAGAGTTCTTGAGGCATTGGCAGGACAGGCTTCGGCCTGTCAGATGAATGGTCGGCAGGCCTTAGCCTACGTGACCAACGACCGCAAAACCTAACTGCCCTATTACGGGCGGCGTTCCGAAATTAGCCAGATCAGGGACGAGATGAATTGCTCTTCACCGCTCCGGTTGTCCGGGAAGTCCCATAAGTCTTAGCGGGGTGCTGTACTTCCGTATTTTTGCAGCGAATGAACATCGATCTCCTTGAACCCGGTACCCCCCCGGGACTGAACGTACTCGTTGTCGCCTATTATTTCCCTCCGATGGGGCTTTCGGGCGTACAACGGATTCTGAAGTTTGTAAAGTATCTGCCGGAGTTTGGCTGGCGGCCTATTGTGCTAACAGCAGCCGAAATGCCGTACTATGCCCACGATGAGTCCCTAATGGAAGAGCTTAGGCCGCTTATCGAAAAGAACTATGTGCGAGTAGTTCGTACGAAGGGGAGCGGCATGCCCGGGGGGAAGCTTGCAAAAGCAGACGGTAAAAAGTTGGCGCTGCCAAGCGCACGGTGGCAACGTATTCGGTCGAATATCATCCAAACGTTTTATCAGCCGGATAGCCGAATTAAGTGGAAGAAACAAGCTCTTGAAACGGCGGAGCAAGTCTTTAAGGAAGAACGTATCGATGCAGTGATAGCCACGGCACCTCCGTTCACCGATTTTCTCATCGCGCGCGACCTTGCCCGAAAACATCACGTACCACTTCTGATAGATTATCGTGATGCCTGGGTTGCTAACAAGGATCTGAATTTCTATGCAACGCCATTTCATAAGGCCTATGCCCGAAAGCTGGAGGATAGCTGTCTTCGTGCATCCGGCGCTATTACGGTCGTGAGCCGTCCGATGAAAGAGGTGTTGCTTCAGAATTATCACTTCCTCAAGCATGAAGACGTGACCATTGTCCCGCATGGATACGATCCATCCGATCTTGCCGCGGCTGGTGCTGCCGTAGAGAAGTATCGCGACCCTCAGAAATTTCGAATCACCTACGGTGGGGCATTTTACGTCGGGTATCCCGGGCGTTCACCGATACCTATGCTCGAGGCGGCAAAGCTGGCCATGTCGAAAGAGCCACAGCTTAAGGAAGACCTAGAGCTTGTTTTTGCCGGTATCATGCAGAAGGAGGACCTCCGGGCACCAGAAAAACTGGGACTCATGCAGAACGTGGTCATCAAAGGATACCTGCCACATCGTGAGGAGGTCGCGCTGTTGCTTTCGAGCGATGTCCTATGGATGATAATGGGGGATAAAATATCAGCTCCCGGGAAACTTTATGAGTACTTTGGAACGATGAAGCCGATCCTTGGCCTCGTTCCGCCAGGCAGTCATGCAGAGAAATTGCTAAATGATTACGGCGCTGGTATTGTGGTCTCGCCACGTGACGTAAAGGCTCTATCTGAAGTAATTTTAGACCTTTACAGGCGTTGGCGCAAGTCCTTACTACCCCATAATGTGAATCAGCCATTTGTGCAGTCGTTCGACAGGCGAATGCTCACAAAGGAGATCGCTCGGCAATTGGGGTTAATGCTTCGACCGTAGGCAAGGCCTACCACTCCAAACTCGTCTGAAGAAACATTCAGGCACAATATCGTATCCTGCGGAGCGTTGCAATAATCTCGTCTGTTACGCACCATCGATGACCTTTTCTAAAAGCACGTATAGCCGTCTCGTTCTTGCGGCCATTCTTCTTTTTGTCGCCGTACACCCCAGTTCCGCACAGATCGCGAAGATGTATCGCGATACCACGTTCGGCCTGCCGAACGCCGAAAATCTGTTCAAGCCGGCTTCGGTCGATGAAAGCGTTCTCTACAGGCTCGATGAGGCGCGAACCGTAAAGCAAATGGATGCAACAGCCGATGGAGCGCATTGGTATGTGGTGGATGAGTTTGCGAACTGGCAATACATTACAATTGACGGCCATCCTTTTGCCGATCGATATCACGAAATTGCGGGTACGGGAACGAGATTGAGTCCGAACGGGGACTATCTGATCTGGTCCGGCATGATGCACGCAGTGACCGAAAAAGGGTTCGATTCCACTACGGTCTACGTGCATAAGGATACATCACTCGTCGCCCATTACGTAAGCGATAATCCGGAGGTCGAATTCTCCCATAGCGGTAAGCACTGGGCCGAGACGCTGCCCTACGCGTACTATCTTCAAAAGGGCGATCGCGATCTTGTTATTGTGGATGGACAAGTTGTAAGTAAAGGGAATATTTATCCACACCAATTCTCATTCTCTCACGATGAGCAGCACTGGGCCTATCGCACGACGGAAAATTTTGCTGAGCGCTATGTGACCGACCGCACGCCTACGCCCGTCCTGTTATATAATGGTAACATTCCCACCGGCCAATCGACTTACGATCCGACGATCTGGCGTTATACTCCTGATGTTCGAGCCAATCCGAAACGGCTCGAAGGCCGCGATTACGATTTCCTTTGGGAGCATGTGGCGAAGTTAAACAGGACAGCTTATTCTTCGTTGGCTGCCGATACTTCTCGAATGTATATCAACTTCAATAATCGGAATCAAAGCTTATACCGGTGGATATCACAGGTATTGATCGACAATTCCGGCGACCATATTGCGTATTTCGCGGCCGATCCAAAAATGAAGTTGCCAAGCACGAATGAACGGCCCGCGGTCATCGTGCAGGACGGTAAAATATATGCGGGGCCGTATCCGGGTGTTCGCTTGCTCTTTATGAGCCCGAGCGGGAAGCATCTTGCTTATTCTCTTGCGGCCGGAGTACAGAAGTTTTATCTCGATAAGAAAGTCCTTGCGAAGACGAGTGGTATAACCGACGCAGCATGGTCTCCGGATGAATCGAAATTAGCGTTTGTAGCTGCAGGTACTCACGGTAAATTTTTTGTGGTTGCCAATGGTAAGCGCTCCGCGCTTTTTGAGCAGATCGGACGTATTAGCTGGACGCCAGATGGAAAGACGGTGGAGTTTGTTGGCATTCGCAACGGTCAGGTCGTCCATGTACAGCAACGAATATGATCGGGTCATGAAGCCACTTCTTTCCGCCTTCGTCGTTTGCCTGCTGCTTGCCGGATCTGCCAGAACTTCGTTTTCATCTGAAGTGCCTGCTCTTGATCCTCCGGCTGACTATTATCCGCCGCGACCGCCATTCGTGGGATTGCATGTTGGTATGCCCGCGGATTCTGCCTATATGATCATGCGTCGTATCGCTCTTCGCCGCGATACTTTGGAAGTTGATTCCCTTACTCTGCTCGAATCAGATTCTGTACGGGTCTTCGGACAACCTGCGTATCTTCAGGTGCAAATGGTAAACGATCGTGTAAAGACGATCGTGATTAACTGGCATCCACTGGGGGGCGGGGGATACACCGGATTGCGGGACGTGCTTGTTTCTTATCTCGAGCGATATCTCGGTCATGGTATCGTCTTTAACGATCAATCGCTAACATATCACCGGTGGGAAACGGAAGACGGTACCAGTGAGCTATCCCATTCGGATAAATACTTTCGGGTATTTCTAAAGTTAGGAAAGCCAAGAACGCCGTAACGAATTGTTTGAGAGCCATATACTGTTGAGTTGCCCTCGAAACGGTCCTTTATTTGGAGTTCCCGATCATGCGTATTCAACGGATCATCGCATTATCTTTTCTCTTCGTCACACTTCTATCCTTCTCAAGCGAGGCCCAGCAGTATCATTGGCGGCGAGCGAAGCTTCCTCTCGAGAGTTGGCATTCGATAGCCTTTAATCCGTTATCGAAGGGACGAATTCTCTTCGCCGGCTCCGAATTAAATACCGGCGTCTTTCGGTCCGATGATGGAGGCATAACGTGGAAGGCTACCAATCAACCGCCGGACCGTCCTATTACCGATGCCCATCAGGTCTTTTGCGATCCGGGTGATACGAATGTGGTCCTGGCAGTAACGCCGACACAATTTTATCGCTCGACCGATGGGGGATGGCACTGGAGTGATACATCTAATTTGTATGGCGTCGATGGTGAAGGTATTTCATATAATGCGGCAGAGCGTGCCATTTATTATGCGCAGAATATCGGCTTTCATATTTGGAGATCGACCGACCACGGTGCAACGTGGGTAGCAACGAACAAAACGCCGGCTTCACCTGGTATTCTCTTCGGTTCGTGTGACGTTTCGCAAGACGTGCCATCCCATGTTATAGAAGGAAGCCAGGATACCTTGCTACAATATTCGAGCGATCTTGGCGAGACGTGGCAGGTGGGTTTTGCCAAAGAGCCGCTGGGACCGACAAATGTCGAAGTACCGAAGATCGTGTTTTCATATTATGCATCTGAGAAAGACGATAAGACGAAGCATGATGTGGCTGTCGTAACACTATGGCGCTCATTTTACAATGGTGTTATGGCTACGCCGGATGGCGGCATGACGTGGCAATCCCTTAATTCTCCCGACCGGCATACATGGGCGCTGGATATCGATCAGCGGCGTTCGAAAATATCTGCACCCAATAGTGCTGCCTACCCATTGCCGCTTCATATCTTTATGGGACTTTTCGAAGATCCCGGCGATTCCGCGACTCTTCCAAACCTTATACAAGAAACGACCGACGGTGGAGTGACATGGCATGGTACAAACTTTCCGAATGGCGTTGCTGGTGACACGAATAACCCATTGGCCCGACAAATATGGGTATTGAAATATGATACGACCTCCGGTCGCATTGCCGTTGCTGCCGATGCTGGGTTGTATATAGGTGAACTATCGAGCGGAATTGCGTATAGTACTTCAAGTACGGCGACGGATGTATCCGTGTTGCATTACGGCCATACGATCGAAATAAATTCGGAGACGGGTCTGACCGGCTGGGTTCTTTACGATATTGTTGGTCGAGCGATCGAATCTCGAAGCGTTGATGGTGAATCAACCAGTATAGAAACAGCCTCTTATCCTCCGGGTGTCTACGCGCTTTCGATAGAGCGGGTTGGCAATACCAAAACAGTTACGATGATCGAGCTCCCTTAATCATCCGACGCGTATGAAGTTAAGAACGAAATGTGTTTCTACTACGATGGCGATCGCAGCAATGTCTGTCTTTGCGGCGTTGCTCGCCATTAGTTCGTGCCAGTCGTCCGTAGAGTCGCAGCAGAATTCTGCTCGCCCGGGAAGTCCATTGATCGTACCTGCCGGCTTTCCTACACCACCAATACCGGCAGATAATCGGGTCACATGGGATAAATTTGAATTAGGCCGTCGGCTTTTTTATGAGAAGCAGTTTAGCTCGACCAATACGCTCGCCTGCGCCTCTTGCCACTCGCTTGCGGCAGGATTTTGCGATACGAATCGTGTTAGTACCGGAATTCTCGGCCGGCGAGGTGCGAGAAATTCGCCGGCACTTGCAAATATTGCATATGATACCGCATTCTTTTGGGATGGCCGCGCACATACTCTGGAGGAGCAGGCTATCGGCCCGATCCTAAACCCGCTCGAGCTGGGCCAGGACACTACTGTGCTTGTTGCAAAGTTGACTGCGGATCCGAAATATCCAGCTCTTTTTGCAAAAGCATTTGGCGACGAGAGGGTTACGATGTCGCGAATTGCAAAAGCCATTGCGACCTTTGAACGATGTTTTTTGAGTGGGGGAAGCGCGTACGATCGCTACCGCTCAGGGGATTCGAATGCACTTACAATATCGGCAAAGCGAGGTTTTTCGATCTTTACCGGCTCGAAAGCTCATTGTAATTCATGCCACTCCGGACTCAACTTTACAGACAATCAATATCACTCGACCGGCCTCTTTTCTTTCTACGTCGATGGCGGCCGTGCAAACGTTACTCATCTGGGCTCTGACTACGGCAAATTTCTCACTCCGTCGTTGCGTAACGTTATGATGACCGGTCCCTATGAACATAACGGGCGCTTTACACTGGACGAGGTGCTTCAACACTACAATATGGGTGGAAAGCATAACTCGACACAAGATACGCTCATCCGTCCGCTCGATCTGTCCGATAATGATCTTCAGGATTTGAAAGCATTTCTCTTTTCGTTGACCGATACTGCTTTTTTGCGTCGAGCTGATTTCAAGAACCCATTTGAATAAGAGCGAATAGATCCTTAGAATCCGATCCAAACGTTCGGGGCGATCCAACCATTTGGTCGCTTTTATCGACAAATGTCGATAGGTCATTTATTAGTCCCGGTGGAGTAGTTCTTGCTTGTTCTTTGCACGAGCCCTGAAAGATTTCAAAAGCAGGCTCTTTTACGCAGTAATAGCATGTTTCCAATAGGAAGGAGTATACCGTGAAGGTATTAGTTACAGGAGGGGCAGGGTTTATTGGGTCGCATGTCGCCGATGCTTTTATCAAGCGGGGCGACTCGGTCGTTGTACTCGACAATTTATCGTCGGGGTCGCTCGATAATTTAAATCCTAATGCTGAGTTTGTGCGCGGCGATGTTACCGATAGCGCACTCGTCCGCCGATTATTCAAAGAGCATTCATTCGATATTGTGAATCATCATGCTGCTCAGCTTGATGTTCGCAAAAGTGTTGCCGATCCCATCTACGACTGCCAACAGAATATTATTGGCTCCCTGAATTTACTCGAAGCGGCCCGCGAGCAAGGCGGATTAAAGAGGTTCATGCTTGCCTCAACTGGCGGCGCTATTTATGGTGAGCAGGATTATTTCCCGGCTGACGAACAGCATCCTACTCGCCCCATCTCTCCGTATGGGGTCGCTAAACGGAGCATCGAATTGTACCTCCACTATTACCATGAGGAGCAAGGGATCGAGTACGTCGCATTTCGATACACGAATGTATATGGTCCGAGGCAAAGCCCGCATGGAGAAGCCGGTGTCGTTGCGATCTTCACGGAGAAATTATTGAACGGCGAGCAGCCAATCATTAATGGTGATGGTACGCAAACACGAGATTATGTCTATGTCGGTGATGTCGTCCGCGCCCACATGCTTGCGCTCGATAAACTATCAGGTTCTGATATCTTCAATATTTCAACGGCGAAGGAAACAAATGTCAACGAAATATTTGAGATCTTAAGCCAACACACGACCGGTGGCCGCATTAAGTCAAAACATGGCCCTGCAAAAACGGGTGAACAGCAGCGCAGTGTGTGCGCTTATGATCACGCGGAACAGGTCCTGGGATGGCGCCCTCAAGTTGAACTGCGGGACGGTCTACTCGAAACGGTTGAGTTCTTTAAGCGTAAACACTCGGCTGGTAGCAATGGCCATTCTTCTCGAACCGGACAGCCTATAAAAGCGCAGACTTCATGACGCGGATTCGCCTCGCCCTGTTACGACTCAACCTGTTCTTTCTCGCTGCTACGGTACTTGCTTCCTGCGCAGCCCAGCAACCACCGCCCGGCGGACCAGAAGAGAAGACGCCGCCCAAAGTTGACTCGATCTTTCCGCGCAATAGAACGGTCAACGTTCCTCGTGACATGCGGCTTTATTTTCATTTCGATCGCGATGTCGACGAGGGCTCCTTCGCAACAGCATTTTCGATCACACCGTATCTTAATGGCACCCCGAAATTGCATTGGTCGGGTCATGATGAGGTGCGTGTCGAACTACCGGAAAAACTTCGTGATTCCACCACGTACACCGTTCAGCTTTCTCGTGATCTAAAATCGCGGCGAGGAAATGCGTTGGCTGTGCCACTCGTCCTGTCGTTCTCTACAGGCCCGAACATCGATACTGGTGCTCTGGCCGGCTATCTTCTTACGCCGATCTCCGCTCCTCCGATGAAGCCGAGCGATCTCTTTGTTTTTGCGTACGATATTACCGTCGACAAAGCCGATACATTAAATTTCACCCATACGCCGCCCGATCTTTTAACTCAGCCGAACGATCAGGGTGTTTGGCAATTTCTAGCTATGAAGACTGGGCATCGATACCGAGTCTTCGCAATCGGGGACGTCTATCGAAATAAAGTATTCGATCCCGGCATCGATGCCTTCGGTGTACCGTCAAGCGATGCATTGCCGGATACAACAGTGAAGCCAAGCATCTATATCCGGATGTCGCCGCAGACGGATACGATTCGACCGGAATTACAGGACGTTGAAGTGGTAGATTCTTTCCATCTGCGTGCTCACTTTTCAGAAGCGATCGATAGTAATAGTGTTCGGGCTTTGAACTTCAGTCTTTCCTCATCGACACCCGATACGGCATGGGGAAGTGGCCTGCTTGCAGCCTTCCGTGAAAGTCCCGATAAGAGGCCCAGTCAAGTCACACTTCTTACTACCGCTCCGGTTTTACCCAATAAGAATTACACGCTAACTGCGCGGCGAGATAGCGTTCGAGATCTTGCAAACAACCGGCTTAGCGATAGCTCTTATCAGGTAACGTTTACTTCTCCGCAGACACTTCGGGAAGTATCACCACCAAAGTTTGGGACGATCGCAATACGCGATAGTGCCCTTGATATTTCCACAATACCAGCTATTTTTATTACATTCACGGATGCTGTAGATCGTGATTCCATTCAGCGTGCTATTACGATCACAGACACTGGCCGGAAACCGGTGGCAACGCGTTTTCATTGGTATGATGACGCTAAAGTGTATGTCAGCACGTCCGATAGTTTGTTGTCGAATCAACTTTACACTGTGTGGATACGAACGGGTGGCATTCGCAGTCCCAATGCATTAATTTTGCCGACCTCAAAAGATACTACCCTTCGTTTTCGATTCCGTACGGTAAATGTTCGGGATTTTGGGAAAATATCCGGCACTATTACGATCGCCGATTCTTTTTTCGCTGAACCAAAGAGTGCACTGGTTGTACAGGTTACGCAAGGCGGAACCACGGTGGTCGCTCAAAAAATATTACCGCATGGAGAGCGTTCGTTTGAGTTCGATCAACTCCCGACTTCCACCTATCGCGTTCGAGCATATCTTTCCCGCGATGGAAGTGGCACGTACGATCCCGGGTCGGTGTGGCCGTGGCGCTTCGGAGTCCCAACGGGGGAATACTCTACACAATTCGATACCCGTCCACGGTGGACCATTGCTAATATTGATTTCGTAGTAAAATAGGATCGCCCCGTATTAATTTCTGATTGTTGTGCATCCCCACTTAAAACGCGCTCTTGGTCTTTATGCCACCACGGCGATCGTGATCGGTTCTGTTGTAGGGTCCGGAATATTTTCGTCGCCCTCTCAAATGTCGCGCGATCTCCCAAGTGCTCCTTTGCTTCTTGGGGTATGGGCGCTAACTGGTGTGCTCACGCTATTCGGCGCGTTGACGCAATGTGAATTGACCGGCCAAATGCCCCGTACCGGAGGTCTTTATGAATACTTCCGCGAAGTATATGGCGAAGGGTTGGGCTTTTTATATGGATGGGCTAACCTGATGATCGCAGGCTCCGGAGCTATTGCTGCGATTAGTTTCTTCTTCGCTCAATATTCCGAAAATTTTATTCAGCTTCCACACTTCACCCGACTATTGCAGATGCTTGGAGTGAGCGAAAATACTCCTTGGAATATTCCGTTTCTCGGTTCGATCTTTCCATATCAGGTACTGGGTAGAAAATTGGTGGCTTCAGGGCTTGTTGTCTTTTTAACCGTCCTGAATATTCGCGGTGTTAAGTTGGGAGGGACGCTTCAGAGTATTTCCACGACAGCAAAAATGGTCGCGATCCTTGCGATCGTCTTAGTTGCATTTCTCGCTGGATCGCATGTTGGTTCAACGGCGAATTGGGGCCATGCTACTGCAGCCGGTAGTACACTCTCCGGATGGTCGCTGGTAGGGGCATTCGTACTTGCGATGTCCGGTGCATTTTGGTCGTACGATGGCTGGGGAAATGTTGCTTATATAGCCGGAGAAGTCCGTGAACCTCAACGGACCATTCCACGAGCTATTATTACGGGAACACTGACATTTATTGCGCTATACATTATTGTTAATCTGGCGTATCTTTATATTCTTTCGGTGGAAGGAGTTGCAAATGCGCCGGATGACCGCGTAGCATCACAGATGATCTTTACAGTCGTAGGGGCCGGCGGTGCTGGTATTATTGCCGCACTCATGATGCTTTCTGCATTTGACACGACGAACTCCACAGTGCTTACGAACGCGCGAGTATATTATGCGATGGCACATGATGGACTGTTCTATAGGCCATCTGCCCAAATTCACTCGAAATTTCAAACACCGTATGTGGCGTTACTCGTACAGGGAGCGTGGTCGCTCGTGCTGTTACTTACAGGCTCGTTCGACCTTATTACGAGTATGTACGTATTCGTGAACTGGGTGCTCTATGATCTTATGGCGATCGCTGTTTTTGTGTTACGGAAGAGGCAGCCAAATTTTGAGCGACCTTTTTCGGTGCCCGGTTATCCGTGGATCCCGGCTATCTTTGTCGTCTTTGCAAGCACCTACGTTCTTATTACGCTAGTCACGGACATTCAAGCCTATAATGCCGGTACGCAGCCACTAATCCGTAGTGTAACCGGCCTGATGCTGGTGCTCTTAGGTCTTCCCTTCTATTTCTATTGGCGATCGAAACGTAAGAGAAAAATTCAAGCTGTTGAATGATTGAATTCGTATCTATAGGGACGGCTATTTTGATTACTAAAGAACATGTATTGGGAACTGCCCGCAAGCGTGAATTGCTAAACGAGCGTCGTATCAATTAATAATGGCACCGATCGATCTTCTTGCAATTGCTGCTCACCCGGATGATGTGGAACTTGCGTGCGCCGGTACGCTGCTAATGGCCCGGCGCGCCGGCAAGCGAATCGGGATCATCGATCTCACCAGGGGAGAATTATCCACTCGAGGCACGCTCGAAACGCGTGCACGTGAGACCGAAGAAGCCAGCAAGATACTTGGACTGGATTATCGGTTCAATCTTGAAATGAGCGATGGGAATATCGAGCTAAAGCAAGAGAATCTATCCTTGCTCATTCGAGAGATACGTCGTACCCGGCCAACGATTTTGCTTGCCCCCAGTAAGTATGAGCGGCATCCGGACCATGAAGCGGCTTCTGAACTCGCTCACCGAGCCAATTTCTATGCAGGGCTGGCAAAGATCGAAACGAAGGATGATGAGGGCAACCTTCAGGAGCCGCATCGGCCACTACTTATGCTTCATTATATGCAAGCCTATTCGTTTCAGCCGACCGTTATCCTTGATATAACTCCAGTCTTCGACGAGCGGATGCGAGCCATTGAAGCGTATAGCACTCAATTCGGCAATAAGGCCAGTAATAAAGCTGAGCGGGAGACATTCTTGTCTCAGGAAGGATTCTTTGAATGGATGCGCTCGCGTGCAAGCGCTTATGGTTTGCAGATCGGTGTGCGATACGCCGAGCCATTCTGGTCCCCTGAGCCGTTGGGGACAAGTGACCTATTTAGCCTGGTGACGAAGAGAATTTCGTAAATTCGAATCGTCGGCTTTGTTACATTAAGTATCTGGCGAGTTCGTGGTTCGTTCTCTTAACCGTTCGTACTTATTTCTGGCGCTTGCGCTCCTTCTTGGAGTGTCGAGCTGTAACCAGCCGCAGGTACGGCCTCTCATTTGCCCTCCGCCACCCGAACCCATCTGTACCCCAGGCACCTTCGATAAAATTCTATTCGACACCATCTTCCATGGTGTTGGGCACTGGCAGAACCACATTACAATGCTGCCGGCGCCGATCAATAGTGCTGCCGATGACTATGCCATCACATTTATCCCATCATCGGGTGGATATGTTGCGCTGATATCGAGCGATCGAGCGAGTGTTGCTGGGGCTTCATCAGAGAGAGGGGTTCAGCGCTTTTACTCTGCTCCTTTCATTTCGAAGCTGCGCTACGGCGAATTAAAGATGGTAGAAGAGGGTACCGCCCCTGTTCCCATTGGTGCCGGCTTTTATTCTAAGGCAGATAATCTCTTCTACTTTTCGGCTAAGGCTCATAATACCGATCCGGACGATTTCGATCTCTATACCGCAACGCTTCACGTTTCGGCGGAAGGCCTTGCTTTTTCTGATGTTCGAGAACTCACCGCATTAAACAGCGAGCATCATTTTGATAGTCAGCCCACGCTCGATGCTACCGGTACCCGAATATACTTCATAAGTGACCGGCCAGGGGGTATGGGTGGCACCGACATTTGGTATTCTGAACGAACGTCGATCTCTTCGGCGGATTGGTCAGAACCTCGTCCGTTACCGGAGCCGGTCAACTCTGCCTGTGACGAGCTTTCGCCTTACATTCCGTCGTACGATCCGCATACACTATACTTTGCCTCTAATGGCCATGCGACTGTTGGCGGGTACGATCTCTTTAAGACTCGGATCATTGACGGACGTTATTCCGAGCCAGAAAATTTAGGCAAGCCGATCAATACGCAATACGATGAGACCTTTCCAGTTGCACTAAACGATACCGCCTTTTTCTGGTCGTCCAACATGCCTTCGAGCGAGCAGGGGATGAACCTCTATACGACCACGCGTAGCTATATGGGACAGTTGGCCGGTCGTGGTAAGGTAGAACCCGAACAACCAAATGTTAACAATCCGCAGCAGGACACTTCTTCGGTTGTAACGGAAATCCCGCCCGTAAAAGAAACGACTCCTGCCAAACCGCTGGGCTCTGTGGAGATTGTGGCCCATGTAACGCGCGGTGCCGAGAATCGGCCCGCTGCAGGCTCAGACATCTTCGTCCGCAAAGATTCGACAGAGATATTTCGTGGGAAGGTGCCAGCTACCGGCCAAATGGGATTCAAGGTTAATCGCGATGCGGTCTATGACGTCGGGGCTGAAACAGAGGATGCCTTCTTCGACGTCAAACAACTCGATCTTCGCGGCTCAAAGGATTCGCTCGTTCATGTGTATCTTCATTTGCCGGATACGTTAGTTATACGCATCAATTTCCCCTTCGACGATTACCAGAACCCGTATGAGTTTACGATCGATGAGAATGGCCAGTCATCGGCGATCACCTGGCAGCAGGCGTTGGATCTAACCGCACATTCAGCGTTGCAATCGCTCGACCACTTAAAGCAGCTTGTACTGATCGGTCACACCGATTCGTTAGGATCCGATGCATATAACGATCGCCTCGGTTATCGCCGCGCCACGTTTGTCGCGCTCGAACTCGAAAAGCGCGGTGTTCCGGCCCGCATTATCAAGGTGGAGTCGCGTGGGCGTACACAGCCGGTCGCTCGCAGGCCAGGTGAATCGGATGAGCTATTCCGATTGCGTTCGAGACGTGTAGAATTTATTAAAGTATTTCAGTAAACTGCATGATGAGCTTACGAACACTCGCTCGATCGGTCGCTATTAGCAGTATTTGCTATGTAGCGATATCGGTGCTCGTCACAGGATGCAGTTTTATTAAGCTTACCCGGACCGAGACCGACTATTACACCATTACGAATCATGATACTGTCGTAACGGAAACCGTACGAAACGTACCGGGAACAACGACGGAAGGAAGTGTGACCGCACCTTCCTCGCGGAAGGTGAACACACGCGACGTCACCATATCGTACGACTCCACCGCGACAAGGAATTACCCCAATTTTTTAAGAGCAGGAGGTTTGGAGATAGCCGGACTTATCGGGTCTTCATCTCAAAACGGAGTCGGTACCGGACTTTTTGGCGCTTATTCTTTATTCGATCACGATCAAATTAAGAATTCCGGTACGCTATGGAATGGTGGAACAGGAAATACTTCATACCTTACGAAAGGCGAACTTGCCAGGTTAATGCCATTTGAATGGGAATTACATTGGTTCAATAATGCTCCGAATTGGACCTTCGGTTGGAGCGCTGTCGAATATATTGCACCAGATGAAGATCAAAATCATGCGTTGCTGAGCATTGGCTCAAATGTATATGTTCGTCGTCGTTTCTTCCTTCGCGACCAAATCCCTTACATTATATTTTCTCCGTTCCTGGGAGCAAGCGCCTTCCCGGCTGCGTATGTCAATTTAGGTGGGGAGTTTCATGTTGGCTCCCTTGCCGGACTCAATTTCCGTGCTTACGCGGGCCTTGCGAGCGGTTACTGGTGGTTTTTGCCGCAGAATGGCAGTACCTTCCCATATTTTGGTATGGGCGTTAGCGTCTTCGATTTCACCAACCGCGTAGAAGAAACGGAACGAGAATGGAAATATTATACGCACACCGCCATCAATCTTAATATCCTTGAACTGGCACTTACAAAGAGTGCTTCTCCGTACGAGACGAATTTTAACAATAGTACTTTCCCCTTCGAAGGTAGCCGAGTGAAGTTTGCGAGTATTCAGGTCCCGCTGCCATTTGCGAACTATCATTTCTGGGCAGGTACCTCTCTCTTTGACTGGACCGTCTATGGTTTCGCGCAGCAGTCGCTGGGTGTTCTTCCTCTCGAGGCAGGGTATCGGCAATATCTTTTTACGAACGACTTAATGCTCGAGCCATTCATCGAACTCTGTTACTATCCGTCTCAAACGGTGAATCTGGGAGCAAGGCTAAAGATCGATACTCATTCCAATTTTAATCTTGGGATAACGGCCGGGTTTGCGGCCGGATCTCCGGGGCAGTTCACACCGCAAGCATTTAATAGCGGTGCACCGGAATTTGGCTCTTCCTATTCAACGCCATATGTTGGGCTTAGTTTGTACGTAGGCGATTGGAATTTTACACCAGAGGAAATTAAAGAATCGCGAGCGAACGAAATATCATCTAAGCTATGAACGAACGGAGAACATATCGGCGGGTGCTAAGCGGCGTTTGGATCGCCACTTCGCTTGTGCTGTTTGTTCTGGCAGGTGGTATTATTTCGGGGTGTGCTATTACTCGAACGGAAACGGACTACTATACGATCACCGATCGCGATACTACGGCAAAGCATATTGCACCGGCAGTGCCCGGTTCGTCGAGTGATAATGGTGTTATCTTTCCATCCTCTCGTATAACGGAGATCGATCGTAATACTTTGTCGCACGATTCGACCTACGATCGTAAATATCCAAATTTTCTTCGCGCCGGCGGATTAGAAACAGCGGGGTTGCTTACCACTTCCAGTTCGGCCGGGCTTCCATTTGGATTTCTGGGCATCTACTCTTTCTTTGATCTCGATAATCTGGGCGCTTCCAATACGGTGATCGGTAGCAACGGGGTGACTAATCAGCCGACACCCAATCATTTATTCAAAGGTGAGCTACTGCGAATTGCGCCGTTCGAGTATCGACTGCGCTGGTTCAACGATGCCCCGAACTGGACGATCGGATGGAGCGGATTAGAATTCCTGGCTCAGGACGAACATAGCAGTAATCAATTTTTTAGTATTGCTGCGAATGCTTACCTCCGTAAGCGATTTTATATTCGGGACCAAATTCCATACATCATTTTTGCACCCTACTTAGGCGTTAGCGCATTGCCTTCCGCGTATGCTAATATCGGCGGCGAACTTCAACTCGGTTCGTTCGGGGGGCTTAATCTACGCGCTTATGCCGGAGCAGCATTTGGATATTCGTCGTGGATCAGTGCGGCGTCGATTCCGCCGCTTACCGGCTTCCCGTATTTAGGCCTTGGTATGAGCGTGATGGATTTTACAAATAAGCCGGAAGAAACAGAGCGAGAATGGAAGTACTACGTTCATTCGGCGATCAATGTGAATGTGCTGGAGGTCGCGATGCTAAGAACGAAGACGGACACCAGCATCTTCGCCGATAACTTTCCCTGGACAGGGCTCCAATTCCGATTAGCAAATGTACAATTTCCGCTACCGTTTGCGGATGGGCATTTTTGGGCCGGCACATCATTGTTGGATTATATGATGGTCGGATTTTCAGGACAGGGACTCGGCGTATTTCCGCTTCGTCTTGGCTATCGGCAATATATCTTTGCGGAAGACTTGATGCTGGAGCCGTTCATTGAATACGCTTATTACCCATCGAGCTTTTTCAATATAGGTGCGAGACTAAAACTGGATACTTATACCACCGATAATATTGCGTTGGAAGCAGGATATACGTCCGGTTCGCCGGGCAGCTTCACTCCGCAGATATTCAACACAGCCGGAGCGAATAGTCTTTTTAATTTCGATTCGTTCTATCTGGGTATTTCTCTATACTTTGGGGACTGGAATAAATCACCGGAAACGGTTAAGGCATTAAGGGCAACGGAGCATTAAGAGTTGAAGCGATCGAATTACATAACATTAGTGATTGCGACTCTCCTCATGATGGCGGGGTGCAATCCCTATGAATTCCGTATGGGTGGCCCGCATGTGACTACGTGCGAGATCCTCACTTCGCTTCCTGGCGTCGATCATACGGGCATGACGGCTACATTAGTGGATACTGCCGCGATCGATATGAATTACTTCGGGGCGACGCAGTATCTGATCACAATGGGGATCACTCTCCAGCAGGGTAGCGGTTACCGGATTTTATTACGTCCTGTTGTCGAGGCACGCGACGTGAAAGACTCTGGTATCGTAGTGATAGCGACTCGCTCCGGGATTTCGCTCGAGCAGGGAGGCCATGTGATCGTCTCGCGTCCCGATCTTATGATCGCACCTAACGACCCTGTTCGAGTAGCGCTATTCTCCGAAAACAACTACATGCAGGTCGTCTTCAACTGCGATACAGTGTTTCGAGGCTGGACGAAGCTAAAAGAATCGGACGATGTAGTTGTACAGGCGCTCGAAAAGAGCCAGGTCGAGATCATCCATCCCGATTGGGCTGCACCGCCGGACCAGCAGTGAGTTATTTAATATTGATCAGGCGCGAGGCGTGTAGCTTCGTCATGGTTTGCTGATCCGAAACCTCGAGACGAAGAATATAACTGCCTTTCTCTAATTTTTTGCCCAGGTCCGATTTACCATCAAAATTGACCTGATAATATCCAGGCGTTTTCACTTCATCGAACGGAAAAGTCTTTACGGCTTTGCCGAGCATATTTTCGAGAATAAGGTGAACAGCGCCTCGTTTGTTAAGAGCGAACTCAAAGGTCCATTGATGCTTCTTGTACTTAACATTCGTAATCTCGGTCGTCTTGGGCACCGGCATGACTTCCGGGGCAGGTACTCCTCGCCCCGCTAACTTCATATGGATCGTATCGCTCTGAAAGATCGCCACCAGTTCACTTTCAAACGCTTTCGGTTCGTCAGCCTTAAAGCATAGATTGAGATAGAATGTGGTATTTGCGCCGATCGTAAGTGGCAGCATTTCACGGGCCGGGGATGTCACATAAAAATGCTTCCGGTCGAGCGTTCGTAATTCGGTAAGCAATCGAGGATGATCGGTCGTATTATTGATCGCGATATTCGCGCAGTTCTCAATACCAACGCTCTGCGGAGCAAAGGACATCCGTTCATGCTCGAAGGCAAGCGAACCCTCATCTTTTTGAAGTGGGAGAGGCGGTGTGGACTGCTCGAAGACTCCCTGGGCTACAGCCCTCGTGGTAAATAGCAAGGAGATACTGAGGAGCGAAAGAAAAAAGAATTTTGGGGTCGAGATCATGGGTGTTCTAACGATGCCGCTGGGGGCTGGGTTCGAAAAGAAAGAACCCCTCGCAAGAACGGGTAGGCCGATAAAAGGAACTGCCGGCTCTAATCCTTGACCGAGAGGGCGATCAAGGCCGGAGCCGGCAGTTCATACGGAAATGATTGAGATTGGCGGGAGAGGTCACTCACCATAGCATTGCTCACCCCGGCAAACTGCAACGCCTTCGAACTGCAGCGCTCGTTACCGTTGCACTTGGAAGAACTTGCCTCGACTAGTTTTGTTACACCCCCGACTCATTTTTTTCACAACTTTGACACACCTTCGTCGTTTCTTATATATCGCCGTCCTGGGACTCCTCGTTACAAACTGCAATAGTTGCAAACGGGAGCAGGACACGAGCACTCCGCCGCCAGCACAACCGTCTTCTCCGTCGGCTTCAGCAATTCCGCCAGCGCCTGTTCCCAGTTTCGATGCCGACCGGGCATTCAAGGATATCGAGACGCAGGTTGATTTCGGTCCGCGAGTGCCGAACACTCCCGCCCATAGTAAAGAGGTTGAATTCTTACAAAAGGAGCTTTTGGCATGTACACCCAGTGTGGTGCTACAACCCTTTACCGCCCAAGGATATAAGGCGGGAGAAACGCTTAACCTTACCAATATTATTGCCTCATTTAACCCGAGTGCAACATGGAGGATCCTCATCCTTACCCATTACGATTCGAGACCGTGGGCGGATGAAGATCCAAATCCCGCTAACCATGATAAGCCGGTACCGGCCGCTAACGATGGCGGATCAGGCACGGCAGTAATGCTTGAGCTTGCCCGCGAAATGAAAGAACACGCTCCTCCCATCGGTGTCGACTTGCTTTTTGATGATGGCGAAGACTATGGTAAGTATACCGTCGATGAATTGAACCGATATTTTCTTGGAGTAAAGAACTTCGTTGCTTCCAAGCCAGCCAATTTTAATCCACGCTTTGCCATTTTGCTGGATATGGTTGGTGATAAGAACGCGCAATTCGAACCGGAGCAAAATTCCGTTCAGTCGGCGCCTAATTATGTGTCTGAGGTATGGAATACGGCAACAGCATTGGGGCTTAGTCATTTTAAGTCGGTGCAAGGACAATCGATATCTGATGACCATATGCCCTTAATTCAGGCAGGAATACCATCCGTCGATATCATTGATGGCGAGTTGGTTGGTCATGTAGCACCTCAGCCCGATCGAAAGTACTGGCATACGATAGATGACCTGCCGAAACATCTCTCGCCAGAAACCCTCGGCGAGGTTGGCAAGCTCTTGCTTACGCTGATTTACGATCGCATTCCGCGCGACATTCCCTCACTCTAAAATACATCCGTATGGCGAACGAGCATGTCGCTCTTCGTTTCCGTGCTTCAGACGAAGGCATTGAGCTTCTTCATGGATTTTTCCTTTCTCGGGAGATCTTTGCAGGATCCCAGGAGAACGACGATGGGTCCTTTACTTTCTTTGTGGAGCAATCGGTCTGGGATAATTCCCAGCAGGCTGAATTAGATCAGCTTTGTGCCTCCAACAATATTGAGAATATCAGGTCAGAAATACTGGAAGACCACGACTGGAATGCAGAGTGGGAAGCAACTATTCTCCCGCAATGGGCGACAAGCGAGCTTCTCATCGCGCCATCCTGGCGGCTTGATGAAGCTAAGGCCCTAGGGCCGACGCATCTTATTACGATCGACCCTAAGATGAGCTTTGGGACAGGACATCATGAGACGACCCGACTCTGCCTCAAGGCTATTGAATTGCTCGATGTAAAAGATAAAATGGTGCTGGATATTGGCACCGGTACCGGCGTTCTTGCCATCTACGCGCTTTTACGCGGAGCAAAATTTGCCGTCGGTATCGATACGGACACTTGGTCTATTGCTAATTCTATTGAGAATCGTACTCTGAACAATTTTACTGCGAATGAACTCTCCATTCGTACTGGTATCCTCACCGAAGCTGTAAAAGCGGAAGAGGAATTTAGCGTTATTCTGGCGAACATTCACAGGAATGTCCTGATAGAAATGGCCGAGCAAATTCGATCGCACATTGCTGCCGGCGGTATGCTGATCCTCTCTGGGATACTTATTTACGATTCGAAAGAAGTTCGAGAAAGGTATGTGTCCGTTGGATTCTCGTTTGTTCGCGAGTTGCAGGAGAATGAATGGGCCTGTTTAATTATGACGCTTCCGACTTGAAGATCGCAGCACTCGATATTGGGACGAATACAGTACTTTCGCTCATTACAAATATCGAAGGCGAAACCCTTCGAGTACTGCGCGACGATCATGCGATCGCTCGGCTTGGCGAAGGGGTCGACCGAACGAAGCGTATCAGTGATGAAGCCTATCAACGCTTAAGAGCGACTTTAACTGCACATCTTAGGACGATACGATCGCTTGAGGTCCGGCATATCGCTGCAATCGGAACGAGTGCCTTGCGGGACGCCGAAAATAGGGAAGAGATCCTTCAGCGGATTAAGACGGAGACAGAGGTTTCTATCGACATACTGAGTGGAGATGATGAAGCGCTGTGGACGTATCGCGGTGCTCTTGTTGGAATGACATTCCCTTCCAGATCAAATATTGCCGTTATTGATATAGGCGGTGGAAGCACTGAAATCTCGTTCGGTGATGGTGCCAATTTCAATAAAGGGCAGAGCTTTAACATTGGTGCTGTGCGGATCACGGAGCGCTGTTTTGCCACTAATCCAATTACTCAGGAAACAGCAGATACTGCAAAGCTATTAATTCGCTCGACACTTCAACACCTCAAGGATTTGGGTGCCTTGAATGAATTGATAGCTGTTGCCGGAACACCAACCACCCTTGCTGCAATGCATCAGGCGCTTTCGGTATTCGATGCTCACAAAGTACATAATTATGTGCTCCGAAAACAAGCGGTCGATCAACTCCTGGATATTCTCATCAAAATAGATACGACAACGATTCTTGAACGATTTCAAGCGGTAAATAAGGCACGCGCCGATATTCTTCCGGCCGGTACGTTGATCCTTTCCGAAGCTATGGAAATTTTAGGCGTAGATCAGATACGAGTTAGCACGCATGGGCTTCGCTATGGTATTGCTCTTCGCGAAGCCGAACGGCTTACAGGGGGGCATATCACTGATCTTGCGGAATAATTCGGCGAAGGGCTTCGATAAAGCGGTCGATATCCGACAAGGTGTTGTAACGAGAGAGCGAGACACGGATCGACTTTGTCGCTATGTCCCTGGATTTGCCAAGTGCTAACAGCACATGAGAGGGCTGCTGGCTACCCGACGTACACGCTGCACCATTAGATACCGCGATGCCTTCCATATCGAATCGGATAATAAGTGCATCCGCATCCAACTGACCAAGGATTTCCGGCGTAAAGCTGAAGTTTACGATCTCATTGACGGATGCGTCGCCCGTCGCGGAGTTTAGAATGACGCCGGAAACAGCCTGGAGTCTCGAAAGAAGATAGCCATGGAGGATGTGCAGTTCGGTCTTGTGACCGCTCAACAACTCTACGGCTTTTGCAAAGCCGATAGCCAATGCCGTCGCTTCGGTGCCTCCTCTGCGATTACGCTCCTGCGATCCTCCGTGGATGAATGGCTCCCAGGGTGTTCCACTTTTGATATATAGGGCACCAATACCTTTGGGCCCATGAATTTTATGTGCAGAAAGAGAGAGTAGATCAACGCCCAGATCTTTTACATCGATCTTTACTTTCCCAAGTGCCTGAACAGCATCCGAATGAAAGATCGCGTTTGAGTTTCCTTTTATTGCTTCTGCAAGATCGCGGATCGGATTGATGGTGCCAGTTTCGTTATTGACCATCATAAAAGAGGCGAGAGTGGTCTTGGTATAAAACAGCTCTTGCGCCGCAGGCACTATTACGCGGCCAAACTCATCAACGGGAGCGTAGCTAATGCTCACGCCGAATTTTGACATCCACTCGAGCGGTTCAAGCACGGCATGATGCTCGACCGGGCTCGTAATAGCATGCAAGTCGCTCAGCGCTTTATTCGAAAGAGCGGCATGAAAGAGCGTACCTTTGATCGCGGCATTGTTGGACTCCGAACCTCCCGATGTAAAGACGATCTCTCGAGGTTCAGCATTGATAAAGCGAGCGATCGTCTCTCGGGCCTCTTCTAACGCAACGCGAGCTTTACTTCCCAGCGAGTGAACACTTGAAGCGTTGCCATATTCCACTTGAAGATAGGGCAACATTGCTTCCAGTACTTCCGGAGCAATGGCTGTCGTCGCACTATTATCAAGATAAATCACCTAACGAATATTAATAGACCACCTGAACGGATCTTAGTGGTGGCCGCAACAAGGGAAGAGGGAAGCGTGTGCCTTTCGAGGAAATAAAAATGGCGGGACCTTCCCGCCACCTTTCTTAAGTCACTAATGCCACACACTTATGGATGCTCCAAGCCATTACCTTTTGCCTGGTTCTTTTGCTTAAGCAACCGGTTCTTTAGGCGCTGCTGCGCTATCTGGCGGCGAAGGGCCTGCAGTTGTCCATTCTTAGCACGCTTGGCTAACTGCTCTCGGACGCGTTGATTGAACTCGTGCTCGAACATGAGCAGGCGAGCGCGCTGACGTGGAGATAAGATCGGCTTTAAGTCGGAATCGAGCCGCTGTTCGCGATTCGATATCTGCTGATTCAAGTCCCGAATCTTCTGCATCTCTGGGTCGACATCGGCATCGGTCTTTGCTCCGTTCATCATTTCTGCGAGCTTCTTGAGCTCGTCGTTCCGTTGCTTAACTAATCCCTGGATGTCTTTTTCGGCAGGTTTATACGTCTCGAAAAACTTCTTTGCTGATTCGTCGTCCAGTCCGAGTGCTGTTTTTATTTTCTCGTACTTGATCTGTTCGATTTTCTGGACGAGCTCCTGCTTGATCGCCTGCTGGTCCGCCTGACGTTCCTGCAGCGATTCCTGCGCATAACCCGCCACTGATGCTATCATCAGGCTAAGTATGACTGCAAGATATTGAACGAATTTCATGGAAGTAACTATACCTAACAAATTCTTATCTTATTCTGAACTCTGGATGCTATGAAGCACATCCTCGAGCTCCGGCTGCGAAAGATCTTCAAGGCTCACCGGATGCTCGACATCCGATGAACTAAGAACGGGTGCACTAACTTCATCTGTCAACGCAGCCATTTCTACAGAAGGCTTTGCATTATGATGGCGCATCGCCAATTGATGATCCGCCCCCGCTTTAGTTTGCTGCGCGTGTCCCTGAACCTGGGCGATACTCTCTTCGATAGTCTCCTTTTCCACTGGTGGCTTTTCTGGTACTTGCGGCGAGGCAGGTTTTACCACAGAAGCACTTGACGAAGTTTGTGGAGCCATTGCAATTTGTCTGGACCCGTTACCGAGTGGGTTAAAGACTATTGCGGCAGCGATCAAGATTGCTAACGCCGCCCCAGCAATACTTGTCCCCATGACGTGGCCTGACACCCACCCAATAACCTGATCGGTGATCGAAGCAGGTTTTTGAGTACCTGAAATGCGGTCCATAATGCGGACGCGCTGGTTTGCCCAAAAGAGAGGTTCCGGCTCTTCGGAAGAGTAAGGCACACCAAGCTTGCGGATTTCTTCCGTCAGCTTTTGAATGTCCTTTGGTTCTTCAGATCTCTTCATTTTTCCCTCTTACTTATGAGACGCACAGTCTCACTTCAAGTTTAATCGTGATATTCGAATCATTTAGCTAACTTAAGCCACCGGAAAACTCAGCAAAATCGCTATCTTCGGTGGTCATAACTTTACCGGAAGCCTGCAGATATTCACCGATTTTCTTGACCGCATGAAAATAGTTGGCTTTTAGGCCGCCTACGCTGGTCCCTATGATCGTTGCGATGTCCTCATAGGGCATTTCGTCGTAGAAACGCATCATAAATACGCGTTGCTGCTTGGGTGGCAGGGTCCCAATAGCTTCCTCGATGAGTTGGGTCGTTTCCAATTTAAGAAGTCGATCTTCCGGTTCGATACCTTCTTCCGCCAACTCCTTTACGCTATCCAATCCGAAAAATTCTCGTACTTTTTTCTTGCGTGACTTTTGGATCGCCGCATTCATCATTATGCGATACAGCCACGTATATAGTTTCGACTCACTCCGAAAAGATTTTAGCGCTTGATAAGCTTTTACGAATGTTTCCTGTGTGATCTCATCGGCCTCGTCATGGTCTCCGTGGACCATTTTCTTTGCAGAAAAATAAATACGCTTTTGGTATCGCTCGACGAGCGTCGTGAAGATCGCGTCCTGCTCAGAACGCTGTGAACCAGCATCCGCCGCCTGAAACAGGCGTACAAGTTCTTCATCTGCTAGCGTTTGGTATTCGGGGCGATAGGCCATCCGTTCTTTTCGGGATCGATATTCGGGCAGTTACGACGCGTTATATAAAAGACAACGCTCGGGGGGACAAAGTTTAATCGTGTATAATTAGTAATAAATATGGAGATCGCTCGTAGGCTTCATCTTTATTCACTATTTTTGAAGCGACTGTATGAGACCCCGAATTCTTCTTCTCTTCTTGCTCCTCTTTTTGCCGTCATGCGAATCGCAGAAGGCATCCGATGTCGATATCACGCTCACTGACGGTACGAACGTCGGTGGCAGGCTAGTGACCGTCGATACTGACTGGCTGGTGCTCGATCACGTCGAGACGCTCGATAAGGCCCAACTGATGCTGCTCGATTATTCGCTCGTCGATACGCTTCGAGTATTCGGCAGAAGCACCGCTCAAAGTCAGGGAGCAGGAGCGGTGGTCGGGGCACTCGTTGGTATTGCAGCCGGAATATTCGTTGTCGGAGGCGGCTCATTCGATTCCGCAAAACTGGCCTCTCGCGGCGGCACCAGAATAACACTCGGTGCGGTAGCTGGTGGACTCGCTGGAGGCGTACTTGGCTTCTGGGGAGGCACTCTCCTTAAAGACACCGATATGGTCTTTCCGCAATCGACACCGGAAGACTACAACTTCATCAGTCAGTTTGCCCGCTACCCCGATTCGATTCCGCCCAACATAAGAACAGCGATTGACAGTAACGCGGTATTCGAAGAACAATAATTTGGCTTATTTTCGATAAATTTCTTTAGCCGAACTAAGCTTAAGGAAGAGAATTGAGTTCTGTTTTCATGAAGGCACCAATTTCTTGAAAACGGTGCCCGTACTGGGTTCCGCGAAATACAGAATTCTGATATACTGAAGGACTAAAAGAATTTATCGCTGGTCATTCGCAAATCGGACTCTTTCAGTCCTGTATCGTGTTATCCGGTTCAACAAGCAATTAGAAGCGAACAAAAGCGAATGCTGAGGTTATCGAAGCGGGTGGAGTATGGCTTGGTTGCCCTACAGTTTCTGGCCAAACGCGGTCAGGCAACTGGGCAATCCGCTGCGACCGTCCGCGAGATATCGGACGAGTGCAATGTGCCGTACGATCTGCTTGCTAAGATCATGCAGGAGCTCAAGCGGGATGGACTTATCTCCTCGTTTCAGGGAGTGCGCGGCGGCTATGCACTCATGATGGCGCCGAGCCAGATCTCGCTTACGCGAATCGTAAATGCGCTGGAGAAAGAGACGTCGATCACCGAGTGTACCTCGACGAGCGACGAATGCTGTCACCGGGAAGGCGTTTGCACGATCAAGGGGCCGATGCACGCATTTCAGGGCGCGATGGAACAGCTCATGAGTTCGATGACCGTAGCCCAATTGCTTTAAAATATTGTCCCATAGGGACAAAAGGAAATAGCCGTGGACGTTAGTCCACGGAAGTAAAAGTTGAAAGCTGGGTTTAGTCCCGAAGGGACGAAAGGTTATTGTGAGATTCCTTTCGTCCCTCCGGGACTCAGAGATCAAAACGGAATCGCCATCCGGGGACTAACGTCCCCGGCCTATTGACATTCCGTCCCTTTGGGACTTTGTAACTACGGGTATCGTAGTCACTGCAAAATGTAGATTTTTTTGACGATGGTAAAACTGCCCATATACTTAGACAACAACGCGACCACTCGGATGGACGAGCGGGTCTTCGAGGCCATGCGTCCATATTTTATCGAGTATTTCGGTAATGCCGCAAGTCGCAATCACGAGTTTGGCTGGAAGGCTGAAGAAGCGGTCGATTGGGCGCGCGAAACGATCGCCAAGTCGATCAATGCCGATCCGAAAGAGATCGTATTCACCAGTGGTGCGACGGAGTCGGATAATCTTGCGATCAAAGGTATCGCAGAGATGTACGCTTCAAAGGGCGATCACATTATCACGCTCACCACAGAGCACAAGGCTGTGCTCGATACGTGCAAGGCGCTCGAGCGCCGTGGCTTGCGTGTGACGTATTTGCCGGTCGGGAAAGAAGGTTTTGTCGATCTCGATATGCTGCGTGACGCGATCACCGATAAAACGGTGCTCGTTACGATCATGCATGCTAATAACGAGATCGGCGTCATTCAGGATATCGAGTCGATAGGAAAGCTTTGCCACGAAAAGGGAGTCATCTTCCACACGGATTCAACACAGTCGATCGGTAAGGTGCCGTTCGATGTCCAGAAGATGAATGTCGATCTTGCGTCGCTCTCGGGTCATAAGATCTATGGACCGAAGGGTGTCGGTGCACTCTACGTTCGCAAGAAGAGCCCGCGCGTTAAACTGGCGTCGCAAATGGATGGCGGCGGACACGAACGCGGTATGCGTTCGGGTACGCTGAACGTACCAGGTATTGTCGGTCTTGCGAAAGCACTCGAGATTTGTATCGAGGAGATGCCAACCGAGACGAAGCGCGTTCAAGGCATGCGCGATAAAATGTGGATGGATTTCCAAGCCGAGCTTGATGAGATCTACATCAACGGTCCGGATCCGATTGAAAAGCCGGATCGCCGCTTGCCCGGTAACTTGAATGTTAGTTTTGCCTTCGTGGAAGGTGAAGCGCTAATGATGGGCATTAAGGACATCGCCGTATCGTCAGGTTCTGCCTGTACCTCAGCGAGCCTCGAGCCGAGCTATGTACTCAAGGCGCTTGGCGTTGGGGAGGACTTAGCTCATACGTCGATCCGTTTTGGTATCGGGCGTTTCAATACGCAGGAAGAGTGTGATTACACGGTGAAACAAGTCGTGGAAGCCGTGAAGCATTTGCGTGATATGTCGCCGCTCTACGAGATGGCGAAGATGGGCATCGACCTTAAGTCGGTTGCGTGGGCAGCACACTAAAGGGACCAGAACCTGGATTTTCAGGATTATGCGGATTGATAGGATTGATTCGCAGGATTTGATAGAAGTTTTTAGCTTAGTTCATTGAATGAACGCCGCAGAACTGCATGAGGAAGTCGAGAAGTACTTCGGGAATCCCGAGGTCTTGCTTGGTTTTATGCGGCGGACTCGAAAGCCGGTGTTCCACAAGTCGAACATTTTTTTTCGCGATGTGCAATATGCTATTCGCGATTACTTCGATACCGTGGAACGCGAGCCGGTAAGCATTCCGGAAGCCGCTGAAATGGCGAACGAGGTGATCGCTCTTTACACGAAGCGCGGTCTGTTACGCCAGGTGAACAATCAGGCTTACCTGCTGAACTTTCCGGAGTTTTCGACGCCGAAAGCTGGTACGTACGCGATGCTTACGATACACGGAGCGCCGCTGCCAGGGGAAGCAAACGAGTCGCTGGAAGAAGCGACCGCTGGCACTGCAGCCGATCCGAGCTTCCAGGAAGCGCCGGGTAAGCTAAAAGGCGGCGATGTTAGTCACGATGGTTCGAAGCTGGCAGAGCTAACACTTCCGATCGCGCCGCCGGCAAATGCAGAAAAAGGGCATTTGTATCCATCGGAGGCTGCGCGAAGCGGCGCACCCGAAGAGCCTCACGTGGACCCGCAATCGGTGACGAACACGAAGCCGAAACCAGTGCCACCGTGGGTAAAGAGAAATTAGTCCGAAGGGACGGTCAGTAGTAGCCGGTGACGTAAGTCACCAGAAAGAAGTTTAATTAGGCCTGAAGTCCTAAAAAGGGACGACAGGAGTTAGGTTAGGGAGTGCAATATGGCATACTCAGAAAAAGTAATCGATCATTATCAGAACCCGCGTAACGTGGGTACGCTCGACCCGAACGATCCAAGCGTCGGTACGGGGCTCGTCGGTGCGCCGGAGTGCGGCGACGTTATGCGGCTTCAGCTTCGTATCAATCCGGACTCGGGTGTTATCGAAGATGCGAAGTTCAAGACGTTCGGCTGCGGCAGTGCGATCGCTTCGAGTTCGTTCGCGACCGAAATGATCAAAGGCAAGACGGTGGACGAAGCGTACGAGATCAAGAACACGACCATCGTAAAAGAGCTGAATCTTCCGCCGGTAAAGATCCATTGCTCGGTGCTTGCCGAAGATGCGATCAAAGCCGCAATTGAGGACTATAAGAAGAAGCAGGAGTCGGTGGCGCACGCCGAACCGGTAGCACAATAAGTTTTTAGAGGAGAACTAAGAAATGGCAGACGTAATGACAATGCCCTCGTTAGAGGAAACCACGGTAGAACAAGCGTTTACCGATCTCGAGAATGAGATCACGCTGACCGAAAAGGCTTCGAGCGAGGTCAGGAAGATCATGGAGCAGAATAAGATCCCAGAGACCTATGGGCTTCGCGTTGGCGTAAAGGGCGGCGGCTGTTCGGGTCTTTCGTATTCGCTCGGCTTCGATTCGGAAGCTCGCGAGAACGATAAGATCATTATGAAGGACGGCATCCGTATTTTCGTCGATCCGAAATCGCTCTTTTATCTCTCGGGTACCCAGCTCGATTTCACCGATGGCTTGAATGGTCGTGGCTTCGTGTTCAATAACCCGAACGCGTCGAAGACCTGTGGCTGCGGTAGCTCCTTCGGAGCATAGTATCTCGTAGCAGCATCTCGTAGCCGTGACCTTTAGGTCACGGCGAACGAATTGTCGGGATATCTCAGGGCCACGATAATAATTTGACGATAGCAATTTGCCGTGACCTAAAGGTCACGGCTACCTCTTTGCTCTCATGACCGATCACTTTTGCAGGTTTGGTATCGATCGTACGTTCGCGGTGGACCGCGACCGGCTCGAGCGCCGTTTTCACGAAATGCAATCGGCTTCTCATCCGGACCGCCATGTGACCTCCGAGATGGGGAGGCGTGAGCAGGCACTTGCGGAGTCGAGTGATATTAATGCCGCATACCGCACACTGCGCGAGTCGATCCCAAGGGCGAAGCACCTGGTCGAACTCTACGGCTTCCCGATCTCCGAGCAAAAGAGTGTACCTCCGTCACTTCTTATGACCGTAATGGAGGCACAGGAGAAGATCGCTGAACTCGAGATGGCTCGGGACCGACTGGTGAAGGAGAAGATCATGCATGAACTTCTTGCGATCGTCGAAGAACTGGAGGGCCAGCGTGAAACGATCGATGCCGAGCGCGAACGCCTTGCAAGAAAGTGGGACCTGGGTATGCACACGGGCGATCCGGCTTTGCTCTCGGCAGAAGAAAAAGAGACGCTTGGCCGTATGGCTCAACTCTTAAGTGAACGAGCCTACCTTGAAACTTTGCGACTTTCTGTTAGCGCAGCCCGGCACGGAAAGCCGGCGTTTATACAACATTAACATACTGTGGCTGACTCACATATTTTAGCAAGTCTTCGAGAGGCACAAGATTGCCTCCAGACTTTCCTCGCAGATGAGTCCAATCTATCCCTGATCGACCGATTTGTTGATCTGCTGGTAGGCACATTCAATAGTGGCAATAAAGTCTATTCCGCTGGTAACGGCGGCAGCCACTGCGACGCCATGCACTTCGCTGAGGAGTGGACCGGACGCTACCGAAAAGACCGTAAGCCGTTGCCAGCCTTAGCGTTCTCGGATCCATCTCACATTACCTGTACGTCCAACGACTATGGGTTCGAGCATGTCTTCGAACGGATGGTGGAAGCCTTTGGAAATAAAGGAGATGTCCTCCTCGCGATCACGACGTCAGGCAATAGCAAGAATCTATTGCTCGCTGCGGAAGCCGCAAAGCAGAAGGGCATGAAGGTTGTCGGCCTGTTGGGCAAAGGCGGTGGCGCAATGAAGGACCTATGCGATATCCCGATCATCGTGCCCGGTTCAACGAGCGACCGCATTCAGGAGCTTCATATTAAGATCATTCATATTGCTATCGAGTGCGCAGAGCGCCGTCTATTTCCAGAATTATACTGATTATTTGCCCAACTAATGCCGCTTGAAATTCAACTCCCCGGACAAACTGCTCAATCGACTGGACGTGTCGTCGGTATCGACTTAGGTACGACCAATTCGCTGGTGGCTTTTGTCGAAAATGGTATCGCAAAGATCATCGAGGGGCGAGGGGATGAGCGATCGTCCAGCAAGTTGGTGCCTTCGGTTGTCACCTTGGATGATTACGGTTCGGTTGTAGCGGTGGGGAATAAAGCTAAAGAGCGATCGACACAGGACGCACAGCATACTGTTTATTCTGTGAAGCGCTTGATGGGAAAGTCCTATCAGGATGTAAAAAAAGAGGCGGGGCTGCTTACGTATCGTCTTGTTCCGGCAGACGAAGGACTCGTCCGCGTTCAGATCGGGAAAAAGCTTTACACACCGATCGAACTTTCGAGCTACGTACTCGTCGAGCTTAAAAAGAGAGCGGAGGCATTTTTTAACGAGCCGGTAACTCGGGCAGTCATTACGGTACCTGCATACTTCAATGATGCTCAGCGCCATGCTACGAAGGACGCTGGTCGCTTAGCTGGCCTCGACGTTCTACGCATTATTAGCGAGCCGACCGCTGCGGCACTTGCGTATGGCCTTGACAAAACCAAAGAAGGAATCGTAGCTGTCTACGATCTTGGCGGTGGCACGTTCGATATTTCGATCCTTAAGATCACGAACGGCATCTTTGAGGTGCTTTCGACGAATGGTGATACCTACTTAGGCGGCGATGATATCGATCGGCGACTGATGGAGCTCTTCATCACGCAGATCAAGTATATGACGCCGACCTTCGATCCGACGCCGGAGCAAATGCAAAAGATTCGGCAGATCGCGGAGAAGGCAAAGATCGATCTCTCGACACAATCGCGGGTCATGATCGAGATCGATCTTCCGGAAGCCGGAGTATCCTATCGACGTAACCTGACGCTACAGGAGTTCGAACGCGTTGCCAAGACGGTGATCGAACGCACGCGCAAGCCATGCGAAGATGCCATCCGCGATGCGAAGATCGACGTGATCGATATCGACGAGGTTGTGCTCGTCGGTGGCGCTACTCGAATGCCAATGGTAAAGGCACTCGTGCACGAAATTTTCCAGCGCAAACCTCACGACGAGTTGAATCCGGATGAGACCGTTGCCTTAGGTGCGGCCATTCAAGCCAACATTCTGGCCGGGGAAACAAAGGACATCTTACTGCTTGATGTAACTCCGCTTTCGCTCGGTATCGAGACGATGGGTGGCATGATGAGTACCATTATTCCACGCAACTCCACGATCCCCACCAAAGTGACGGAAACGTATACTACGTTCGTCGATAATCAGACCGGGGTGGAGGTTAATGTCTTTCAGGGCGAGCGAGATTTCGTTAAAGATAATCGCCATCTCGCCTCATTTACACTGAAAGGAATTCCGCCGCTACCAGCCGGAGCCGCAAAAGTGGAAGTGACCTTCCTCATCGATGCCGACGGTATTTTGCAGGTCAAAGCGCGTGAAACCCATACCGGTATCGAGCAGCAGGTGGAGGTAAAGCCATCGTATGGCCTCAGCGAAGAAGAGATCGATCGAATGCTGAAAGAATCGATCGAAAATGCTTCGACCGACATTGCGGGCCGCCGATTGGTTGAAGCAAAAACCGAGGCGCAACGTATACTCGCAGCGACCGAGAAAGTGCTCGGTCAGCTTCGACGTGGCCAGTTGCCGGTTACAGCCGCAAAGCTCAAGGGTATCAATGTTGCGGATGTTATCGATGCGCTGTATGCTCTTCGTCGCGCTGTCAACGGGGACGACCCAGCAGAGATTGCGAAGCAACAAAGTTTACTCGAACGAGCTACGGAGCCGCTGGCTCGCGAAATTATGAATGCCGCTGTTGCCGAAGCGCTCGAAGGCAAAACGGTCGAACAAGTTTAACGCTACGCGTGAGTATGACTTCCGCCAGGTTATGCTCAGGCGCACACGAATGCATTTTCACCAATAATCTTTGACTCTCCATGAAGGCTACAGAATTCACACTGAAGAAGCGCCCATATTCCGATGAGCAGGCAAAAACGCTGCTCGCGAAAGTCATGGACGCGGAAACATCGGATTGGCACTACAATACACACCACAAAGGCTATGTCGATAAGCTGAACGAGATCGAGAAATCGCTGCTCGATGCAGACCCGGCAAAAGCTAACGGCAATTATTCAACGTTCGGCGAGCTTAAGCGCCGCTGGACCTGGAATCACTCTGGTACCCTCTTACACGATGTCTACTGGGAGTGCCTGGGCGGTGATGGCGATCCGGCATTCGGCGTCGAGATTCACGAGCAGATCACTCGCGATTTCGGCTCGTTCGAAGAATGGAAAACCGATTTCAAAGCAACGTCGCTTGCAGCGAAGCTTTCCGGTTGGGGCTTGTTGGTATTCGATACGCTCGGTTCTGGCCAGCTTAAAAACGTGCTCGTCGACGAGCATCATTATGGTGCTGTATGGGGCGCGGTTCCGCTCATCGCATGCGATGTATTCGAACATGCCTATTACCATAAGGACGGCCCAAAACGTGCGGCCTATATTGATAACTTCATCAATGGCTTGCACTGGGGACGCATTAACGAGCGATTCTTAAAGTATATAGCGCGATAACTTTTATGGATTCGGGTTTAGGTGCATAGGTACACTAAACCCGAATCCTAAACTCTAACCCTCCCGCACTTGCCGACTGTAACGTTTCTTCCGATGGGCATTACCTGTGAAGCTCTCGTTGGCGAGAGTTTCCTCGATGTTGCCCTTGCACATAATATTGATCTGCAGCATAATTGTGGCGGCGTTTGCGCCTGCTCCACCTGTCATGTAAAGGTCAAGCAAGGAATGGAATTACTTCCCGAGATGGAAGACGATGAAGCGGATCAGTTGGATGAGGCCGAAGGATTAGCATTGGAATCGCGACTGGGCTGCCAGTGCAAGATCCAGGAGGACGCCGATTATATCGTCGAGATACCGCAGCTTAATCCGGCCATTGCTAAGTTATTCCACGAAGGTGCACATTAGAGCTAAGAACTATGAGATGGACTGACCTTGAAGATATTGCTGAAGAGCTTTTAGCTGCTCATCCAGATGTCGATCCTCTTACGGTCCGATTTACGGACCTGCTAAAATGGATCGGTGAATTACCATCCTTTCAGGATGACCTTCACAGTTCCAATGAGAAAAAGCTGGAAGCTGTGCAAATGATGTGGTATGAATTATGGAAAGAACATAACGGATAGTCGCTCCCAGCGTCTTCGAAAAGTACTCCTCGTTGCTTTTCGATGATTTGGCTCATCCTTTCGTAGATTTGTATAGCAGTCATGGCAAATAGTACACGTATTCCGGTTTTTCCATTAGGGGTGGTTCTCTTTCCTGAGAGTCGCATTCCCCTCCACATATTTGAGGATCGATATAAGAAACTGATCGACGAGGTTGTCAAAGATCACTCGACCTTCGGCATTAACTATGTGGAAGAAGACCGACTGCATGCCGTTGGTTGTTCCGCCCGGGTCGTGGAGGTAACAGAGCGCTATCCAGACGGTGAATTGGATATCGTAACCGAAGGCGAGCGCCGCTATGAAGTGCTCGAGTTCGAGCAGAATGGTCCGGACCAGATCTCGTTCGCAACGGTCCGCTGGTTAGATGACGAACCAGAGGAACGAGATACCAAATTAGCAGGGGATACGATCAATCTCTTTAACGAGCTGACGGAATTAGCCTATAAGGGCTCGATCGACCCGCTGGATGAATCGATCTGGAATGCGGAGGACCGCTTTCCATCGTTTAAGATAGCTCAGAAGTCTGGCTTGGAGGCACCGCAGCGCCAAGCGCTGTTAAGCGTCACCAGTGAGAATGAGCGGCTTGCAATGCTGAACAAATTTCTATCGCAATTACTGCCCAAGGTCAAGGAGTTCGAGACCGTCCAGAACCTTATCCGAAATGACGGATATATTGTCACCTGGAACAAAAAGAGCGGTTCTGGCGATACAGACGGCGCCAATAAGAGTTAATTCAATCATTGCATGAACAAGAAGACCAAAAAAGTCCGCAAGAAGCATAAAAAGGCAGTAGAGCGTGTAAAGCGCAGAACACGTGAGGCCAAGGCCTCGGCAAAATCGACACGCCGCACCGCGACGCGTCCGAAGAAGGCTGCTCCAGCGGCGGCCCCTGAAGCGGCTGCCGAATAATTTGTGTAGCAAATATTTAACTGCGGGCGGCCTATAGGGCCGCCCGTTGCTGTTTGTAGCTATTTCTTATGACTCACCGCTCGCTACACGACATTCTCCACCGTCCCGGCCCTATAATTATGGGGATACTGAACGTCACTCCTGATTCCTTCAGTGACGGGGGAGATTACCTCTCTATCGATGTGGCAGTAACCCATGCCCTTAAAATGGCAGCCGATGGTGCAGAGATCATTGATGTTGGCGGTGAGTCGACTCGTCCACCCGGAGCGGCGTATGGAGTGGGAGCCCAGACCTTATCCGTGACAGAAGAATTGGAGCGAGTAATTCCAGTAATAAAGGCGATTAGAGAAAAGAATCAGGATGTCCTTATTTCAGTGGATACCCAGAAATCCGAGGTTGCGGAGCTTGCAATAGAAGAAGGCGCCGACATCATCAATGATGTGAGCGCAGGAACGACCGATCCCGCAATTTTTCGAACTGCTGCGAATCGGCAAGCTCCAATAATTCTCATGCATGGGCATGGTCCTCACTTTCAGAAGCCGCGTATCGAAGACTATGAGTATGATGACGTCGTTTTTGAGGTAAAGCGATATTTGGAAGAGCGAATTCAAGCGGCGCGCAGGGCTGGGGTAGTGACCATCCTGGCGGATGTCGGAATTGGATTCGGTAAAGTTTATCAGGACAACCTCAAACTGTTAAAACATCACGCTGAATTTGAATCGTTACGAGTACCGCTGGTACTGGGAGTCTCTCGTAAATCATCGATCGGGCGAGCGATGGGGAGTAATCCACCGCCCAAAGAGCGGGTAATTGGAAGTATCGCCGCGGCCTGCTATGGCGTGCAGCATGGCGCGAAAATTATTCGTACTCACGATGTTAAGCCAACCAGGGAAGCACTTGCGGTGCTTGCCGCAATAGAACATTCATAGCTCAACTTTCATAATTCATCACCACTCACCATGAAGACATACCGTAAAGAACTGTGGATGCACCTGCCAACGGAGTGGGGTTATGTCAATATATCGGATGAGGTACAACAGGCTATTGACGAAAGCGGTGTGAAGGAAGGGCTTGTGCTTGTGAATCCGATGCATATTACCGCGTCCTGTTTTATCAATGATGATGAACACGGCCTGCACAAGGATTTCGAGCGTTGGCTCGAAAAACTTGCACCACATGCACCGATCTCGCAATACGATCACAATAAGACCGGTGAAGATAACGCGGACGCCCACTTAAAGCGACAGCTTATGGGGCGGGAAGTGACCGTCGCTATCACGAATGGTAAGCTCGATTTTGGTCCGTGGGAGCAGATATTCTACGGTGAATATGATGGCCGAAGAAGAAAGCGAGTGCTGATCAAAATTATCGGGGAATAACGCGCTTGAAAACGGCACGATCGGGAGTCGATGCCGGAAGAATTGATCCTGAAAAGAAGGATAGTTTAATACTGGCTGCGCAAGCTGAAGCATGCGCTACACTTAGGCGCAAGCTTCGGCTTGCACTACATTTAGAACCCCATAATGGATAGCTCTCGCAAGATCGCAGAGATCTCGGGATGCTTCATTAGCTCTTCATAGAGCCAGCTCGATTCCTGCCGAACGGTGGAGAGATGTTCTTCGGCCGCTTTTTTGTCACCGGAAGCAACGGCTTCATGGATGTTGCGAATACGGCGCTCTTCTTCTTCGCTTAAAGGTTTGCCGGTTTTATTCCGCAGCGATGTAAATGCTTCCTGGATACGTCGTTCGCGTTCCTGCTCATCACTATCGTCCTGCGGGATCGAAAAAACTTCCTTATCACCCATGATCGTATGCGTATTATCGCTGTATTATGAACCGCCGTGTTTCGACAGCCTCTCCGACTTGTAGCTGAACAAAATATGACCCAATTGGGAGCCGTGAACAATCGAATGAATAGCTACCGGTTCCAAGATCAGCGCCGGTAGTCGAAAACACGCGCTTACCAGTAATATCAAGTATAGAGAGTTCGGGGCGGCTCTCGGAAGTGGTTTTAAACGATATCGTCGTTACGTTGGAAGCCGGATTGGGGTAGATGGATAAATGAGTGATGTCGTCAGCCGCCGATCTCACTCCGGCAGAAGCGGTTACATGCGCGGTATAGATACCAGCACCCTGCGTTGCGATCGCAACAAAACCATCGGATTGTCTGGCATCGATATTTTCGACTGTAATATAACCGATGTTATTCACGCCTTCCTGCGTCCACGTAACATTGGACGAAGAAATATCGGTAGCAGAGAACAATCCCACGCTGGTGCCGACCAGATAGAGGGTCTGTCCGCTTTGGTGAACGATGGTTACCCAACGGGTGGACGGGCCATCACCGGAGCCGTCGGGATTCTGCTCGAGGTTTCCGCTAATATTGCGCCAGGTAGAGCCGCCATCGTTCGAAGCAAATAGACTTACGACATGATAATTCGAAAAGCAGGCGATCACATTGTCGGCATTCTGCGGGTCGACTGCAACGCAAGAGATAAACGCGCCTTTGGGGAAGATCGAGCTGGTCACTTCTCGTGGGGTCGGATCCCCGGTGTTAGCATTATCGACGCGATATAACTGTCCATAGCTTGTGCCATAATAAAGCCGGTTGGCAGGGGATACCGACATTCCGAGAGCAGAAATGTAAATTCCATCCGGGACGACACAATGTGTTAATCGCTGCCAACTAACGTTAGCCTGAGAGAGCGAATTATTCCGCCACAACGAGTCATTCTCTGCAAAGAACATCTGCTCGTTATTCGCTGGATTAAGCATCCATGGTGTGACAAACTGCGGGTTGGTGCCAGCCTCGAGCGGAGGACGAATCTCCGTACCTTGCTGGCTCGGGGGTACAAATCGTGCTACGTAACCAACCTGACTCGACATGTAATATGCGGTGCCATGATCGGCAATAGCACAGTAGCAGCCATCACCGCCATCCCATTGAGTCCACGGAGAGCCTGCTTTACCGAGCCACGAACCTTGATCCTGGAAGCCCGCTACGAGCGTACCATCGCCATTCGTTGCATGGTCGAGCCCGACGACATACGTCATGCTGGCCACATCACCGTGATTTAGGTTGGTCCATTCTATTGGCCGAATTCCATTGAAGGTAGCAAGGCAATTACGAGTGACGAAAATACCGGCATCCGTTGCCGAGTACAAGGTGCGTGGATTTAGCGGACTGAAGACCATATCGTGATTGTCAGGGTGGTGGTTCGGATAGCTTTGACTGCTATCGGTCGGGATGCTCATTTTCGAAGCGATGACCCACGGCGAATAATAGCCGCCGATCCAGACCCAATCGAATTGGTTACCAAAGGCAGAGGTATCTCGGTATAAATTTGTGCCGCCGAAAAACAATAAATTCGGATTGGTGGGGTGTACCTTCAGCGCAATGGTGTAGCCATCGAAGACATTTAATCCTTCCGGATCGATCGGATAGGTAATATCCGGTAAATTTCCCGATCGGTCCTCCCACGTTCCTCCAGCACCCGAACCATCGCCTGATACATACGTATATTTTGAAAGTTCTGCACTGGTGGAAAGAGTTGAAGAGTAGCCTCCGAAGTAGACGGTATTTTCATCTGACGGCGCTATAGCGATACGCATTCTGCCAAGTCCGGTCGCCCAACCGCTGGGAGAAATTCTATTCCAGGTAACTCCGTCCGGAGAGCGCCAGACTCCTGCCGTCGTGGGAACACCAGTACCCAGTGTTTGCTGGCTAAAGTAAGCGTACAGGACGCCGGTCGAAGTCATTGCAATATCGGTAGCAAGCGATGGATGAGTCGGATCGCCAAGTATGCGTGACCACGACACACCACCGTTCGTCGACCGCATGATCGCGCCGTAGCCTGCCGCAAACACGATGTCCTGATTCGTATGAATATTATCGACCACAATATTCCACACGCCATCGAAGGCACTATCCAGCACCGTTTGTGTAGGATCTACTGTGGATTGAAGCACGAACCAACTTACCCCATTGTCGGTCGATTTGTAAATCCCATTGCCAACATCAGTCGTTCGATAGTACGGTTGATCCACCACCGACGATCGCCGCCACGTTGTGCTGAGCAGTTCACCGGTACCTGCATACCATGTGTTCGTCTTTCCACTGCGATGATCCTGAGTGATGCAGGTCATATCTTTTAACTGTCCCGGCGCGGTGGACCGAGACCAGCTTTTACCGCTGTCGGTCGAACGCCAAACGCCACCTTGGGCGGTCGCAATGAGGATCGTTGCCTCATTGGTTATATCGAGCCCGATCGCCCGCGTTCTTCCGCCGAGATTGATCGGCCCGGCCGAGGTCCAATTATCCGTTCGGATCGTCGCCATACCCGACTGGGACTGATACGAATGCTGAAGCGAGCGGGCGTATGCCAATTCGCGCACATGAATACCGCGAGGGATTTCGCCGGTAGCCGGATCGCGAAGCATGAGGTAATTGCGATATTGCAACGCACCTATGTTCTCATCCAATAATTGCTCTGGCACTCGGCCACGTTGGCGATCGAATCGAACAGTGAGACCAAGCAGAATGAGGAGAGAACTTGTAAACAGGATGAGTGGGATGACCTTTTTCATAGCCCTTAGTGAGAATGAATTAGCTTAAGCGTCTTTACTTGACCAGCAATTTCGACACGAACATAATATATTCCTGACGGGAGTGCTTCAAATTGGGGTAACGAGATCGTAGCTTCGTTATCGGCTATTCGATCCGCGTGGCTAAGGAGCGGCCGCCCTGAAACATCGTCGATCTCGATAAAAGTACTTTCGTCGGCTGCATTCAATATCTTAATATTGTCGCCGTTAACGGCAGTAATAACAATTGGCAAGATCGAATTTTGAGACACAGCGGATGGAAGCAGGTCAGTAACACTATAATCCTCGGAAGTAGAAGTACAATGATATGGATTCGTAACCGTTACGTTGTACGTCCCATTATAGGTGATATCAAGGCTGGAGTTTACAGCGCCCGATAACGGCTTGTGATTGTAATACCATTGATATTGAACGCCGGTTACGTTAGCGTATATGGTGTTACCGGACCGTGTCACGGGAGGAATGGGTGGTTTTAACCTCATGACGACCGTTGCAGGTGGTAGTGAAACCCCACAACCGCTGCTACCCGCGACAAAGACCGAATAGTCTCCACTTGCACCGACTCGAATAGCGGGCGTTGTATCACCGGTCGACCATTGATAGTGAGCGCCTCCAGAAGCAGTAAGAGTGAGAGAGTCATCTTCGCAAAGGTCGATCGCGCCATTAGGCGTCATGATCGCTTTGGGAGCGGCGCTTATCATAACGTTCACTCCATTATCATCGCCTGCATAAGGAGGTACGGTAGAAGTAACCCGCACACGGTAATGAGAACCGGGTAAGGTAGATTTGGGGATCACCGCCCGGATAAATCCATTGGACGTGCCGGCCAACATTCCTATTTGCTTCGGTCCTCGAAATTGACTGAGAGAGTCCGAAAGCTCTGCATAGAAAACATTATCGCTGCCGAAGTGTCCAATGACATCGACCGGTACAACGATCGAATCGCCCGGGCAATATGCTGTGGCCGGTTTGAAAGGGCAGGCAATATCCAACTCAGAAAGCAATGTCACGAACCCACTGGTGTAGCCATAAGTCGTACCGATTAGATAGGGACCAATTCGAATGCTATCGGTATACGTAGCAGACACAAACCGTTGGCCAGCGGCATTCGCGGCAATGGCAGGGTACGTAACATGATTTACCATTGTATATGCTGCCCATCGGGCGTGCAATCCCGTATCTAATTTCAGGATAAATAACTTTGCGGAGAGATTTCCGATCTTAACGGAATCGAGTGCGAGCGAGCCGGAGAAATTGCCGGCAAGGAAAATTCCTCCGGCGCCATCGGAAGTGATGGCTTGGGCACCAAGTGGTGTACCAACATTTGTAACGATCTTATCGACTGCACTGGAAGATCGGAAGCGCATCGCCAACGCCGATTGTCCTGCTGCATACAATGATCCAAATGAAGCGCACAGTGCTTGTACCGATGTGCCGAGAACCGCAAAGTTTTTGACCCATCGAGCCTGGCCGCTACTATCGAGGCTCAGCAGAACAGCAGTAGGTGTATAAAGCCCTGTGAGATGCAAACCGCCGAGGTTCAAGGAGTCTGCAAATGACCCACCTACAAAGACATTTTCTGAATCATCAACGGTAGCACAAAGCCCCGCGTTATAATTACCCGAGCGAGAGCCGGAGTGGGTACTGCGAATCCATCTTACCCTCCCAGAAGAATCGATCCTCGAGATAAAAATGGAATTTACAGGTGTGGAAAACGCGGGCCAACCTCCGACCCCAACAGTCCCAAGAGACATGGAATCGGCCTCTGTACCAGCAATGTAAACAGAAGAGCCGGTGTGATTTACCGCTATTCCATTGGGAGTGGCCGAGCCGGCATTCTGGCTTCGTAAAAGCCATTTAAGTTTACCCGTTGCAGTAAAACGAGCAATGAAAGCTCTGTTTACCAAGGGGGGAAGCTGAAAGAGCGATGTGTCATAGACGTAACCGATAGCGTAAAGATCGCCTGTTGGGCTGAGCGCTATCGAAGTGGTTTGCCCCGTATGAAGTGCTCCGATCTGTTTTGCCCAGATAAGCGACCCATTCGATGAGAATCGAGCAACGTAAGCATCGGATTGTCCAATACTGGTGAGTGTTATTCCGCCCAGGTTGACCATGCCACTGAAGGCCCCACCGATATAGATATTACCAGCAGAATCGCAAACGATCGAAGTCGTCGTGACCGCAGCTTTACCGGTTTGTCGTTGTACCCAGTCGAAGGTTAAACTTTGAGAGTAGCCAAGACCGGAAAAGCTTAGCAATAAGAGAACAGAAAGCAAGCGGAGGATCATCAGGAAAACAACTCGTTAGATTGTGACTAAAACCAAATAACAAGGCCAAAATTCCAGAGAAGGCAAATGAAAAGATCTGGCATTTTAGTTGTAAAAACACAACATTCAAACAATTCTCACCATGATCAGGAAATTACGCTCCGGCGAATATCGGATTTATTCACGCAAGAAGGACCCTAAAACAGGAAAGCGGCGAAACTTAGGGACGTTCAAAACGAAAGAAGCGGCCGAAAAACATGAGCGCGAGATACAGTACTTTAAGTACCACCATTAACTCGCGCTTGTAAATTCTGCTTAGAAATTAAAACCGTAACTGACGGTCAGGAAGAGGCCACTCAAGTTCGTGAGCGATTCTGTCGTGGTACTCTGGAGGCTGCCAGGATAGGGAATGATGAAGTACCGAAGGCTTGCACCAAAACTGCTCTTCGGATCGAGACCGAATTTCGCACCCAGGCCGACAAATCCACCAGGGACGATCTTCGATTTAGCATCGGCAAAGGCTGCGAAAAAGTCTTCGTTGTAGGGAGTCGTCATTGCTACCACCGGACCTGCGCCTGCAGTAACATACGGACGTAAATTATCGCTGAGACCTTCCCGGAAAAGACGGTATTGTACGCTTGCCATGATCGGTATCACGAAGATTCGATTGATCTTATTGACATCGATCAGGTCGAATTCGCGCGAGCCTTTCGCAGTACCGATATCAGCGGAGATCATTCCACTGACATCGGACGAAAAATTATGTCCGATGAATACGCCGCCGCCGAATCCATAGTCGCTAAAGGAGGCATCAAACCCCCAGGTATTCGGGAATTCCCGCGCGAGTTCTTGTGGGCTCTTAATAAGCGGCTGCGCAGGCTGAAATACCATCGCGGTATCCGAACTAGTGCTCGGTTTCGTCGAGCCGATCGGCGACTGAGCTTGCGATGATATCGCAAACCCTCCAAAGACCAGCGTGAAGATGGCAATTTTTATCATGTTAAACGCTCTCGCATGACCTGGCGACCGCATAAATCCTCCAACTAAACCTATCCTGAACCCTTTATTATCTAAACACTCTATCGTGGCAAACGTAACAGCTCCCTTAAAGGCAACCGTGACCTATGGACAACAGTTCGTAGAGCACACGTAGGTACCCATTAAGTTATTTTAAGCTGTCAACGTGAGCTGCGATGCGCTTACAGACGCTCGCCTAAAGCCCTTATAAGACGCCCAGAATAAGCACTTTTAAGTACTCAGTTTCTGGCATTGCCGTAAGAATAGGATGATCAATTCCCGCGCCACGGCGCTCAAGCAGCGTAACTGTCCGTTGCGATCGTCGTGCCGCTTCCTGCACAACTTCCAGCAGGTTTTCATAGCTCAAGTGATGTGAACACGAACAAGTTATGAGAATGCCGCCGGACTTAACGAGTCTCATCGCATTGGTATTGAGTGTCAAATAGCCTTTTCGCGCTTGGGGAATATCTTTTTTAGATTTCGCTAATGCCGGCGGATCGACAATGATGACATCCATTTCATCCTTCGCTTCTCGAAGGTACTGAAAACAATCCGCTTCTACCGTCGAGATTTGATCTGCAATGCCATTGAGTTCGGCGTTTTTGTGAATCCGTTCGAGGGCCGATCGTGACTCGTCAACCGCAATAACGGAGGTAGCGCCAGCAAGGGCGGCATTCAATCCAAACCCGCCATCGTTGGCGAATAGATCGAGAACGCGCGCGCCAAATGGGACAAAATCCCGTAACCGAGTGCGGTTATCCATTTGGTCCAGGAAAAAGCCGGTCTTCTGGCCACTGAGAACATCCACACTATACCGAGTCCCTGCTGCATCGTGGATCTCGGTTCTTGTATCAGAACCGTATATTATGGATTCGCCTAATGGCAGCTCTTCGCGTTTGCGTAAATGTGAGTTGTTCTTTTCAACGATCGCCGTTGGCTCGAACGTCCGCTTCAGGATATCGATCATAATATCTTTTCGGACCTCAAAGCCTGCCGAGACGATCTGGTAGGAAATAATATCTCCAAATTTGTCTACGATCAGACCTGGCAAGAGATCGCTTTCACCATGGATCAGACGAACTGCATTTCGCCGTTTAAGCAACAACTCTCGGCGGGAGGCTGAGGCACGGATTCTTCTCTCAAAAAAAGCTTCATCGACCACCTCGTTTATATTTTGAGTTAGTGATCGGAAGGCAATCAGTGAGTGAGGGTGGAAGAAGCCATGTCCGATAGGGGAATCGTCCCGCTCACGGACCAGCGTCACTATTGTTCCAGCGGGCAGATCCTTGGGAATATCAACCAGTTCATTGCTAAAGGCCCAAAGGTGTCCACCCATAAGGCGGCGCTCTTCCTTATTACGGATTCGAAGGTGAGGGTAAGATGTCACAGTTATTGAAGTTGCTAAGGCCGGGATAATTACCGAATTCTTTGGCAACAGCACGGAACCGCCATTTGTTAGCTCACCGTTCAGGCCAGAACAAAACCGCATGATCCGTTACGCGCCGATACTTCTAATACTCGCAGCTTTCGCCGGATGCTCCAATTATCCGCCGATCGACTCATACCTGAGCTTTAACGTCATGCGAACGGTTACCTTTGGTCTTTCGAACTCCGTTAGTCTGAACAAGGATACGATGCTTGTAACCACGGGAAAGATCGATACGATAAACGATTATACGAAAAACCAAACATCGGCCTATTTGCTGCGGACATCAGAGGTGTGGCGCGTCTATCTTCAGTCGAACGATCCATCGTATACCCTTGATAATCTCGCATACGCTCGGTTACTCATCGGTACTGATACGGTAGCGATCGATACGTTGCCGCAAGGTTCGACCGATCTCAATTTTATCCTTACTAAGAAGGATGTGACGCAGTTTATGAAAGATACTTCGTTTACTGCCAGTTTGCAATGTAATTTTTTGAGCGCTCCTAAGAATCCAACCACATTGACCTGCGGTATGACCGTTATTTATACGGCGCTCGCACAATAATCCCTGAATGAAAGTAGAAGAAGTTCGCCCCCAGGAAGCGTACGGATTAACATATGAAGCTGCCGGTGTCAGTATCGACGCTGGAGAAGAACTGGTCCGACGGATAAAGCCACTCGTTCGCAAAACTTTTAGCGAGCGAGTTCTAACTGATATTGGTGGTTTTGGCGGACTGTTCGATGCCCGTTTTCCGGACATGAAATTTCCGGTACTTGTTTCAAGCACGGATGGCGTCGGTACGAAGATCAAAGTGGCGATCGAAGCCAACAAACATGACACGGTAGGGCAGGACCTCGTTAACCACTGCGTGAATGACATTCTTGTTTGCGGTGCGCGGCCTCTGTTCTTTTTAGATTACTTTGCGTGCGGTAAACTGCATGTGGAAGTAGGAGAGTCAGTCATCTCAGGCTTTGTCAAAGCAAGCCAGGAAAATGGTTGTGCACTTATCGGTGGCGAGACGGCGGAAATGCCGGGCATGTATGCGGAAGATGATTACGATCTGGCTGGCACCATCGTCGGTGTCGTCGATCGTGACCGTATGTTCCGTCGGGAGAACGTGGTGGCAGGAGATGTCCTAATTGGTCTTCCAAGCACGGGTCTTCATACAAACGGATATAGCCTTGCACGCCGAGCATTGCTGGAGCGTTATCCTCTCGACTCGAAACCGGCCGTACTGAACGGCGGAACGGTTGCCGATGCGTTGCTCAAAGTGCATCGTTCTTACTTAGATCCTATTTCAAAGCTCCTGGAGCGTTTCGAACCTGGAAAAGATATTCACGCGCTTAGTCATATTACCGGCGGCGGGATTGTGGGGAATACCTCACGCGTACTTTCCGACGAACTTGAACTGGATATTAATTGGAATGCCTGGAAACGCCCGGCAATTTTCAGCTTGATACAAGAAGCTGGTATGGTACCGGAAGAAGATATGCGCCGTACGTTCAACCTTGGTATCGGACTGATTTTATTAGTGCCTTCTTCCACTTCCGAGGCTGTCGAGGATGCATTAAAGAATATCGGAGAAAAACCGGTAAGGATTGGACATGTTGTCCGAAAGTGATCTTTTTAGCAACGGCGATCCATTAGATCGCACCCTTAAAGAATGCTTCCATCTGCCTGGTTTTCGTCCACATCAACGTGAAGCTATTGAAAGTGTCTTAGTAGGTCGTGATACCTTGGTTATTATGCCGACCGGAGGCGGAAAATCGCTCTGTTATCAGTTGCCCGCCACACTGTTGCCCGGTATTACTCTCGTTATTTCGCCGCTGATCGCGCTTATGAAAGATCAGGTTGATCGGCTGCGAAAATTAGGAATATCCGCTGTCGCGCTCAATAGCACTTTGAGTTATGCAGAAAATCGCGCGCTGGTAAGAAGCGCTCAGGATGGTCGCATTAAGGTACTTTTTGCTGCACCAGAACGGTTGGAATCCCATCCATTCAAAGAGGAGCTTGCGTATTTGCCGATCTCACTGTTAGCGATCGACGAGGCACATTGCATAAGCCAATGGGGGCACGACTTCCGTACTTCGTATCGTCGGATCCCGGAAGTCTATAGTCACTTCGCTAATGGTAAGCGTCCACCTATAGTTGCGCTCACTGCAACAGCTACTCCCGATGTTCGGGAAGATATCGTCCAGCTTTTAGGACTCCAAAATCACGCGGAAGTTATTACCGGTTTTGAACGACCTAATCTTGGTTATGGTGTTATTCGCGAATCGGATAAGGATGCACGGGTAAAGGATATTATTCGCTCACTGCCCGATAGCTCTGTGATCGTTTATGCCGCTACTCGCAAATCGGTCGATCGCATAGCGTCATGGTTAAAGAAGGACGGCTGTTTAGCTGAAGCTTATCATGCCGGTGCACCGCTGCCGTTACGGCGTCAGGTCCAGGAGCGATTTCAATCGGGTCGCACGAAAGTGATGATCGCTACCAGCGCTTTCGGTATGGGTGTGGATAAGCCCGATGTCAGGGCCGTTATTCACTATGATATTCCCGGTTCGCTCGAAGCTTATTATCAGGAGGCAGGCCGCGCCGGGCGTGATGGTGAGCGGGCAAATGCCGTACTCATATACAATGAAGGAGACCGAACGCTTCAGGAGTCACTAATCCGGTCTAATTCGCCGACCGAAGAAGAAGTGAAATCGGTCTACACGGCGCTGCATGAGATCGCGGGAACAGCGGTAGGTTCGGTCTTTCAAGGTGTTCTTACTGTGCCAAGCGATCAAGTGCTTACTCGGATCGTACGACCACGCGCGGGGCTCGAACAGATCATAGAAGCGCTCGTAAGTGCCGGCCATGTCAAACGGCATCGCGGGCTTTCGAATGATGGTCGTTCTCGAATTCGATTTATAGCTACTCGTGCACGATTGGACGAAGTCTCATATAAATCGGCCAGTCGAAGCGTAAAGCAAACGATCTCTGCGCTACTTAGGACGGTAGACTCGGAAGCCTTCGAGCGGGATGTCTTTGTCGATGAAGAGGCCTTGATCGAACGGCATAATTTGGATGCCGAAGAATTCAAGATCGCGATCCGCACAATTGAAGGGCTTGGACTCGTCCGTTTTTCGCCGGCCTTACGGGCACGAGCAGGTACTGAGGTGTTTCAGCTTTCTTTGGTCGCCGAGCGGATGCCGATAAAATATCTCGACGTTGGCGGGGCGGCGTTACAGGCACGATATGAGGCCAACATGGCCCGGCTGGACGCAATGGTAAGTTATGCAACCGCCTGGGAATGTCGGCGTAATATGATCCTTCGCTATTTCGGAGAGCACCCACTGACCGCTCGCTGTGGTATTTGCGATGTTTGCTCGGCGCGGGAAGTATCTGCTTAAGGTGTCTTCTTAATTGAATCGTTTACAGCATCGAAAAAGGCATTTGCCTTCTTTGGGTCTTCGGACAACCGAAGTGTCCAATCGATAAACTGCTGCCGGGTTGTCGCATGGCGTTTATAAACAGAATCGAGCGCCGAAAGAACATGTGTAGAATCCATTCGCAATGTATCCTTTGACGCAGAAATAGTCGCACGCGTGCGAATAAGATCGACCGCAGTGTTCACATACTTTGCATCTTCCGATTGCATTGCAGAATTATTCTTGCAACCGATCGTAGCAACTGCAAGAAGTAAGAATAATGCTGTCTTGCTCATAAGGCCTCTAAGCCCCGCTCGATATCTTCGAGCAAGTCTTCGACATCTTCTACACCAACACTTAATCGGACCAACCCTGGAGTGATGCCGAGTTCTTTGCGCCGTTCTTCTGGTACAGAGCCATGTGTCATGGTTACCGGATGACACACGAGGGATTCCACTCCTCCTAAGCTTTCTCCCAGGGTAAAATACCGAAGTGTTTTTGTGAACTTCTTCGCGTTATCGATACTGCCCGTTTCCAGCGAGATCATGCCACCGAATGCTTTCATTTGCGACTTGGCAAGTTCATGCTGCGGATGCGATGCGAGTCCAGGATAGAACACTTTTGCTACTCTCGGATCGCTATGTAATCGTTCTGCGATCACTTGTGCATTATCGGAGTGTGCACGCATGCGAAGACCGAGCGTCTTTACGCTTCGTAGAAGCAGCCAGCAATCGAACGGGGAAGGGACAGCGCCATAGGAATTTTGATAAAATTTGATCTTCTCAGCATGTTCCTGCTTCGAAGTAACCAAGGCACCACCGATAACATCGGAATGTCCACCGAGATATTTAGTTGCAGAATGCACTACGATCTCGATACCGAAATCGAGCGGGTTCTGCAGGTACGGTGACATGAACGTATTATCGACGACCGTGATCAATCCTTCTTCTCGTGCTATCTTAGCAATTGCGCCAAGATCCGTAAGATTCATCATCGGGTTGGTCGGTGTTTCGCAATAAATGAGGCGAGTATTGTCCTTGATAGCGTTCTGTACGTTGGCGGGATTGCGCATGTCCACATAACTGAACTTTACGCCCAGCGGCTCGAGTATTTTCGAGAAATAACGATAAGTGCCACCATACATATCATTGCCGGCGATCACATGATCGCCGGGGCCAATAATGGACATTGCCGCCGCGATCGCCGACATACCGGAAGAGAAGGCGAATCCGGCAATACCATTTTCCAGAGCGGCAAGGCTCGTTTCCCAGGCCTCACGCGTCGGGTTGATCGTACGGCCGTAATCGTACTTCACATGCTCGCCCAACTCCTGCTGTGCGTAGGTAGTGGATTGATAGATCGGTACGGTAACGGCGCCGGTTAATTTTTCGGGTTCTTGTCCGGCGTGAATTGCTGTGGTGTTAAAGCCTGGCATTTAACGTGGTGAATGTAATTAAATCGGATCGACGAGATCAGAAGCTAAGAAAACTTTAATAGTGTTGACTGCATACTAACCCGAAGATCAAGGTCAGATATATTCCAGCACATCATGCCGCGTTACGATTGCCGTGACTTTGCCGAATTCTTCGACAAGGATCGCAGGAGAATCCCGGAGAAGCGAAACGGCGGTCTTCGTGTCCTTGCTTTCATCAATGACTGGGAATGAGGGGTCCATAACGTCGATGATCGGCCGTTCAAGAATGTCACGATCCTCCAGCGCCTTAGACATCAGTTTCGATTCCCGTACCGAGCCCACAGACTTACCTTCCGAGTCGAGGACTGGTAATTGCGAAATACCCGACTCATCCATGATACGGATCGCTTCACGAACGGTGTCATGCGGTGCAATGCTGAGAAGCTTTTGGATTCGGCTTTTCTTAAGTCCGGCCATTACGCCGATGGACAATCTCTCTGTTTCGAGCAGTCGCTTCTCTTTCAGCCATTCATCCGAATGGTGCTTGGTAAGATAGCGCTCTCCGGTGTCGCAAATGATCGTTACAATGATGCTGCCTTCGGGTGCTTTCTCAGCCACCTTGATCGCTGCCCATACATTCATACCGGAGGAGCCGCCGCAAAGAATACCTTCTTCGCGCGCCAAGCGGCGCGCCATGAGGAAGGAATCCTTATCAGCAACGTTTATCACCTCATCGACATACTTAAGATGAAGGTTGACCGGAATACGCTCTTGTCCGACACCTTCGACCATATAAGGAAGCGCTTCTACGAGCCGGCCTGTCTCGAAGAAGGTTTTAATAGAAGAGCCGGCAGGGTCCGCACCGATAACTTTAATATTTTTATTCTTTTCTTTTAAGTAGCGTGCATTACCGCTGATCGTACCACCCGTGCCCATACCGGCGATAAAATGTGTAAGCTTTCCTTCGGTATCGCGCCAGATCTCCGGGCCCGTCGTCGTATAATGTGTTTCGGGGTTTATCGGATTATCATACTGGTTGAGCATGATAGCGCCTGGAATTTCCTGCGAAAGGCGAACGGCGGTGTTGTAATAGTATTCCGGCGAAGTGGATTTCGCTGCGCTCGATACTACAACGATCTCAGCGCCCATTGCCTTTAAGTAACGTACACGCTCGATAGAGGCTTTATCGGTCATTACAAATACACACTTGTAACCCTTCTGTGTGGCGGCCAGCATGAGTCCAATACCGGTGTTGCCACTCGTCGGCTCAACGATAGTACCGCCGGGCTTGAGGCGACCGGAGCGTTCGGCATCCTCGATCATTCGAATACCGATACGGTCTTTTACGGAGCCACCAGGATTAAATTCTTCAAGCTTTACGAGGACCGTGCTTTTAAGACCTTTCGGAATGACTTTATTAAGTTTTAGAAGCGGGGTATTTCCAATAAAATCGAGGATCGAATTCGCGTACTTCATGCGGTGAGTTTGGAGTAACAGGTAATACGAATATCAAAACACTATTCTCGTCATGATTATTCAATATTTGATTCTTCCGGTACGATAACTTCGCTGAGAGACTGTCAAGGGCGATAGGGAGCGAGTGGAATAAAAAACCCCGGGTGGTGAGAGTTACCCGAGGTCTGATTGAGTTGTGTTGTGTCTTCAAAAAGCCGGAGGTTGTCCCTAGACCCCGGCTAAACCTATTAAGCTATGAGTTTCTCTACTGCTTTCTTAAACTTGTACGGAGTGTCTCTCTGATTGTTACGCTATTCGTTAGAAATTTCAGGATTTTTTCTTTTTATTTCTCTGAGAATCGCTAAGTTTGTGTGTACAATAGGAGACGTTTGGGTAGCTGTTAAGCAATTAGCAGGCCAACTGAAAATATGCCTGCAAAAAACTAAACCAGATACGCTACTAATAACGCTTAGGAGTGAAGATTGTTACCACAAGGTCACGATTTTTGACCATATTACGTGAATTTAACACCCATGCTTCATTTCATCGATATTTTAGTGAGCTGCCATTTTCCCTGGTCATTTTTCAGAAAGCCAAAATTCAGCCGATAGGTGACGGGCCTCCCATCATAGCGGGCTGCTAATTGCCCGGAGGCGCTTCCTCGCTCGCCGTCGTCCGTAACAAACTCGAAGGATGAGTTAAGCGATGTCCGGTTTTGCATGAAGCTCTCCATAACAACGACCGTCTGACTGCTCGTAAGATAAGCACCCGGCTTATCTGCGATCTCGACATAAATTCGGCTCGGACTCACCTCAGCTTTAAGGGCATTCAGGTCGCGACGGTTGATCGCTTCCGTGAGCTTATGCACTTCTTGCGCGAGGCTTCCTTTGGCTGGTTGGGGAGCTGTGAGGAGCGTCGAGAGCAAGAGCGCTAACGATACGTGCAGGCTGAGCATGTCTCTACTGAAACACATAACATTGTCACCCGATTCAACGGCCAGTCAGAAAAACGATTCATTCAAAGAACAACGGTACAAGGCAAAACTCACTGGTTCCTATTTCTCGGATGCAGTGCTTCGAGCGGCAGAATTTCTTTCCACTGACTTATTAACTTTTTGAAGGCTTCGCCAACGGGATGAATTTTTCGATCGAGATCGTAGAGACCGAGAACATCGACATGACCGTCCATTCTTGTTAGCATCGTGTCCCAGTCCATTTGATCCGTAAGACTATACCATGTAAAGCCAACGATGGGAACACCATCCTGACGTAGCCGGTGGACGTTTGCCCATTCTTTCCACAGCCAGCCTACCGATCCTGGCTCCCGAAAGTTTGTCTCGGTATGCATCACGGGTAAATGATATCGCTCGTAGTATTGGTGGGTGATAACATAGTACCCAAATATTTCGCCGGCATCCGTGGTCGAGCCGTTCGGGTGAACGAGGTGCTCGTTCGTTACATAATAATCGTTGCCCATAATGCAAGTCGAGTGCGACTGATGCTGAGCGAACCAGTGGTATTCCTCTCTCGTCATCCCTCGATCGAGGAGGTATTCATACATCATGGCATTGATCGGATAGCCATAAATAAGATCGAGTGGAAGGAATCGCTTCTCATTCAGGAAATTGGCTTTGTCGATCGACTTCGGTTCGCTCGGATGATAATATTCCGACGATTCGCTCTGCACGAACACAGCGTCATGGCGAAGATCGTAGATTGCGTTCATCGCCAGCAGATTCGCCATACAAAGATGCTTTAGTGCTCGAACGAATGCTTCATCGCTTTGAAGCTGCTCGTTCCATAATCCACGTTGAGCGGAGGCCGTCGCAGCAACGTATACTTCATTCACCGGAGTATAGAATTGCACCCACGGAAATCGTGTCGCGAACGCTCGAGCATATTCCGCGAAGTAATATGGCCAGTCGGCATTCTGGAAATCCCCGATCCAGTCCGGCACGCCAAAATGACACAGATCCACTATTGGGATCACGTTCATCTTCTTTAGCTCGGCGAAGGTCTCGTCCGCAAAAGACCAGTCATATTTACCGGGCCCGACATGGGTGCGATAGAGCGGAGGGCCATATCGCAAAGCATCCACGCCTAACTCTTTAACCAGCTTAAAGTCCTCCCGCCAATGAGTATAGTGGCAGCACTTTTCCATCTCATCGACCCGCACCCGCTTGCCATTGACTGTAATAGTAGGGTAACTGCATTCGATACCAGTCGAAAACAAGAATTTCTGAGCACCATGATAGGATGGGGCTGGTATGGAAGGCTGGTCACTCATGGCAATGCCGTAGTGCAAATGGCTTACCACCAGCATATCAATGTGCTACTATGCGATAATAGCGCAATATAAACCCTTACTATGACGCAGTTTTTCGGCTCATGCGGCACGTGAATTGTAGAGCATCCTTCGAATGGTACGATTCGTACTCTCGGAATTTGAGAACCACTGGAATGTAAGTCGTCACGATACCATGGTCACTCAAGTGGCAGCCGGCGTCCCTACGGAAGAGGAGGCGCTTCGAATCGTTCGTCCTATTGCTGAGTCAGAGCGGCCATCGAATATTATTCGAATCGATAGGTTTGGGAAATCAAAAATACTCTTTGAGTTTACGGAGTGAGGTCGCGCCTAAGCAAGATCATCCCGATCAGTAAATTCCTGGGATAAGCCGAAAGCGAGTTTGAGTAGTGTAATCAGGATATCCTTGTAAGTTCGCTTTTAAAAATCTCTCCTCATCTTTTAAGCGCAGTACGATCACCACGAGCATCGGTAGCCAAAAGAGTAATCCCCACAGCGAACCGTGCGCAAGCGGGACGCCAAGCAGCATCAGCAAAGCCCCCGAATACATCGGATGACGGACGAGCCGATATGGTCCTGTCGTAATAACCTTTTGCTCGCTCCCGACTTCAATAATTGCCGACGTATAGCTATTCTCCCGAAAGACGAGAAACACGATCAAGAGACCAACGACAACCAATAGATCGCCGATGAGCGACTCGATCGCCGTGACGTCGGACCAACCGAATCGATGGTCGAGCACCGGAAATACTATGATAGCAAGAAAGAAGAGATTAGCAAAAGCCTGTATGATCTTCTGGCTCTTCTCCTTTTCAGCCGCCGAGCCTGCTTTAAGTCGCCGTTCGATGAGTCCCGGATCGGATTTAAGAAAGTGAAACGTGATGTAAGTGACGATGGTAAAGAAGGCGAAGAGGAAAATCCAGCCCTGCCAATAATCGAAGGTCCACGCGGCACCGAAGATGAGTACCGCAAGTGCAATAACAAATTGAGTGAGACCTGCGAAAGCGCGAGTGCGCAATGAGCGTGGCATATACTATAAACAACCGGGAGGTGTTTTGTGTCGCGAACCGATTAGCTGCGGTGGATCCTCGGAGAGATGATTGCCTGAATTAGCAAGTCGTCTGAACGTGGATTTGGGGAGATTATTGGATTAGGGAGATAACAGTGTCAGTTTAGTCACGGAGTGACGAAGTACTCGCAGCCCAGGGCGTTAGCCCTGGGTTAGCAATGTTTGAAAAAGATTAGCCCTGGGGGCGATGTGCGGGGTACGCCGCCATTGAAGATCAATTTCGAGATGCGGGGAAGCCAGCGAGAATTTTGAACCGAGATAGAAATTCGAGTGAAGCCTGGAAGGTCGTCTCAGCCCAAACGGAAATTACCAGAAGCTGCTCGATATTCAAGGTGGAGAAATTATGACGGCTTCCCCAGGCAAGTCCCCACTCCAGTGGCTGTGCCTGGTCAGTGAGAAGCTCGACCATATCGGAGAATACTGTTCGGATCTCCAGAAGTGTCAGACCTATACCGCGTTCTTGCTCGAGGCCAATTATCTCCGTCAGCACCGCGCTCATGCCGGATTCTGTTTTCGCAACAATTTCGATAGCTATAGAAATGCTGGCAAGGTAGTAAGTTCGGAGCACACGGAGAAACCTTTCGCGCTCGTCGTTATTAAGCTCGGTCTCAATCTCCTCGATATACGAATCGACGTCGATCATCTCCGAGTAGATCGAGAGTGCAAGTCCCTGCGGTGTTATTTCGATGCGAGAGGACATGGGGTCTGTGCGGCTCAAAGCCTGTTTCTATTTTCTGAAGGTATGCGTAAACCAGAACAGCCGGCCTACCTCAAAAATCCCGCTGCAAGTCACGAAGTGACGCAGTGCTCGCAGCCCGGAGCCTGCCCTCGACCTGATCGAGGGACGATAGCCCTGGGTTAGCAACGCGTGAAAAATATTAGCCCTGAAGGGGCGGAGTACAACGCCCTTTCAGGGCTTCGACACTATTTTGCTTTGCCACCCAGCATTCCGTTTCGCTTCATGCTGGGCTGCGAGTACTTCACCGCTCTGCGCTTGTGATCGAAGCTATCTCCCTTTCTTAATCTCTTTCCACAGACCATCACGGAAGGAGGCGAACTCCTTCGTAAAACGATCACGATACAGCACATATTGAGCGAGTCGCTGCTTGTCAATGCATATATCGCGTAATTCGCGGAGATGAAGGAGTATGCTCGCTTGATTCGCCTCGCTCGTATTTAAAAGTAATTCTAATTGATATTCTAGAAGTACCAGTGCTTCTAGTTGTCGCACTCGGTACGGCCTTGACAGGGAGGTCTTCCCGTGAAGTATCGTTGTAAGTTGGAGGTGCTTCGCAACTTTGAGCCGCACTTTGTTAAGCCAATCTTGGCGGCTTGTAGAGATAATCTGCTGTCTCGTAGTTCTCCTTGACATAATCGGGCTGATTATGGCCGCGATCGATGCAAGAGCTGCAACGACTAACGATGCCAAAGGAACCCATGAATATGGGCCGTTTGCATTATCGAGCATACGAACGGCTACAGTGTCCATCAGTGTGGCTTAGAGAACGTGAAGCTCGTTGCAGTAGCTTCGTAACCTCAGTGCCGGCGGTCAAAAGGAAGGATTTGTTTCTATCAAGCCAGGCTGTTGCGCGCGATGCAAGTCCTTTCCGTTCGTCTGAGGGCAACGTCGTAGCTTCATCCACAATATTTTCAAGTTCATTGCGCTCGGACTGCGGGACGTTTGCATTTTTCAGTACGTTTAAAATTGAAGAAAAATCGCCGAACCGTACCGATGAAGAAGCCACAGTGCCTGCAATCCCTTGAAGATTTTCAATATTTATTACAGTCGTTGCTTCTTTGACCTCGCTTTTTGAAATATTGAGATCATCTCGTTTTATGATTTCAATCGTCTCCTCATTTACATCGCGTCCTTTCTTTTCAAGGGAAAGCGCGAAGTTGAGAATCATATCCCTAACGTGTTCAAGCACGCCTTTGAATTGATGAATTCCGACTTGAATCCCTGCACTACCAAGATCCGGATCTTGTGGTCGGAACATTTCAACAATTTTGTTCGGGTATGGCATTACAAGCGTAGTGCCTCCTGCACGCGCAATCATTTCTTCTATTTCCGATACGGAATGGACGAGAGGCCTTTTGTAGAAGCCCTCCTGATCGAAACCAACCAGGGTCAGAGGTACCCACCGCCCGAAGGTTGTTTGCGCGACAGGAGTACCTGAGAGCCATCTGTAATCAGGCAATTCTTTACCCTCATAGCCATTCCTTTCCCCATCAAAAAAGTCATCCATGCCCGAGATACGCACCTTGAATGCGAGTGTAGCGGCATCTCGAAGAAGCCTTGAGACTGGATACGATGGATCTCGTGCGGCCTGTTGTAATGCCAGAACCATTGATGCCATACCAAACCTCCACAAAAATATAAAGGCCCGCCGTGCGGCGGGCCTTGTAGATATTAATACATATCACCCATTCCACCGCCCGGAGGCATGGCCGGCATGGCAGGCTTATCTTCCTTCTTCTCCACGATGACCGCTTCGGTCGAGAGGAGGAGGGAAGCAACGCTGGCGGCATTTTGCAGCGCCGAGCGCGTTACTTTCGTCGGATCGATAACGCCCGAAGCGAAGAGGTTCTCATAGACCTCGCTCGCAGCGTTGAAGCCGTAGTCTTCTTTGCCGTCCTTCACGTTATTGACAATGACCGAGCCTTCGAGTCCGGCATTGTTAACGATCTGGCGGAGCGGCTCTTCGAGCGCGCGGCGAATGATTTCGATACCGGTCTTGATATCGGGGTTCGTCTGCTTGCTGGAGAAGCCGTTGGTGAGTCCGTTCATCGAGCGGAGGAGGGCAACGCCGCCACCCGGCACGATGCCTTCTTCGACCGCAGCGCGGGTCGCATGAAGAGCATCTTCAACGCGTGCTTTCTTTTCCTTCATCTCGACTTCGGTCGAAGCACCGATCTTGATCACAGCAACGCCGCCCGAAAGCTTTGCAAGGCGCTCCTGCAATTTCTCACGATCGTAATCCGATGTGGTCTTGTCGATCTGCGACTTGATATCGTTGATGCGGCGCTTGATCTCATCCTTCTTGCCATTGCCTTCAACGATCGTGGTGTTATCCTTATCGATCGTTACGCGACTGGCGGTGCCAAGATAGGAGAGCGTCGCGTTCTCGAGCTTAAAGCCTTTCTCTTCCGAGATGACCGTACCGCCCGTGAGGATCGCGATATCCTCGAGCATCGCTTTGCGGCGATCGCCAAAGCCCGGAGCCTTTACGGCTGCGATCTTAAGCGTGCCACGCAGCTTGTTAACGACGAGCGTCGCAAGCGCTTCACCTTCGAGGTCCTCGGCGATGATGAGCATCTGGCGGCCAGCCTGCGCTACCTTCTCGAGAACGGGAAGAAGGTCCTTCATCGAAGAGATCTTCTTATCGTGGATGAGAATGTACGGATTCTCGAGCACCGCTTCCATCGTATCCGGATCGGTGACGAAGTACGGCGAAAGATAGCCTCGGTCGAACTGCATACCTTCGACGACGCTAAGCTCCGTCTCGATACCCTTCGCTTCTTCAACCGTGATAACGCCGTCCTTGCCGACCTTCTCCATTGCTTCCGCGATGAGATCGCCGATGGAGGAATCGTTATTGGCCGAGATCGAACCGACCTGCGCGATCTCCTTCTTGCCCTGGATCGGACGGGAGATCTTCTTCAACTCTTCGATGACGTTCGTCACTGCGAGGTCGATACCGCGCTTGAGGTCCATCGGATTGGCACCGGCGGTTACGTTGCGAAGACCTTCGCGGAAGATCGCCTGCGCGAGCACCGTCGCGGTCGTCGTGCCGTCACCGGCGACGTCTGACGTCTTCGATGCTACTTCGCGGACCATCTGCGCACCCATATTCTCGATCGGATCTTCGAGCTCGATCTCCTTCGCGACGGTTACGCCGTCCTTGGTGATAGTCGGAGCGCCGAACTTCTTGTCGATGACGACATTGCGGCCCTTCGGTCCGAGCGTGACTTTCACTGCATCGGCCAACTGATCGACACCGCGCTTTAACTTCGCGCGTGCGTCGGTATCGTATAGGATTTGCTTACTTGCCATGGTATTATTGATCTAAAATTTTTCCGTTAGTGAGACAAATTAAGAATTAACAATTAATAAAGAATAGGTTTGAGCTGCTTCGCTTCCGATCCTTCTTCCTATTAATTCTTCTTTCTTAATTATTAATTACTTCTTGGCTTTGCCGTTCGTCTCTACGATCGCGAAGACATCGCTTTCGCGCATGATGAGCACGTCCTCGCCATCGAGAGAGATCTCGGTGCCGGAGTACTTACCATAGAGGACTTTATCGCCGACTTTCACGCCGATCGGGGTGAGTTTGCCGCTTTCGTCGTACTTGCCCGGTCCGCAAGCGAGCACTTCGCCCTGGACTGGCTTCTCTTTCGCCGTATCCGGAAGGATGATTCCGCCCTTCGTCACTTCCTCTGGCTTTGCCGGACGGACGATCAGGCGATCGTGCAATGGTTTTAGGTTCATAGTTCTCTTTTTTAAGAATTGGTTACGAATTGAAAAATCTGGTCACGAGTGGATAACGGATAGTGGAAAGAGGATAGAAGTTGGCGCATAGGCGACAGATTTCGCATTCACTCTATCCGTTCTCCACTATCAACTATCCACTAAAATCGGCCATAATCGCCGATTCTTACTCGGCTGTTAGCACTCTCGCGTGGCGAGTGCTACGCGCAAACATGAACTTGGTTTCAGGAAGTTTCCTTTGGGCTCGGGGTTCGGGGACCGAAGTCCGGGCTCCGGGCCAACACCCCAAAAGCGCCGTCATTGCGAGAAGGAGGCATCGACCGCAAGGGAGATGACTCCGACGAAGCAATCCCTAACTGGGTAACAATCGAGAAGCACGGGCGTAGATGACACAAGCGTCGTTCGAAACGAGCCACATCACCGCAAAAGAGTAATCTCGCCATGCATAAAGTCCTGTTGGTTGTCCTTCTTCTTTCTTGCGAACGAATACAGGCGCAAATAAAAACGGATACCTTTACATTCTCTTTTGAGGGTAAGCGCTATAGTGGTCTACTCGATTCGCCGACTCAAACAAAAGCCAGCGCTTTGGTCATCCTTGTGCCCGGTAGCGGACGAACGAATTTTGTTGAAAGCAACGGATACTACAAGCTTAGAACACGCTTCGCGGAGCAGGGCATTGCCTGCCTACTGTGGGATAAAGCCGGCTGTGGCAAGAGCGAAGGTGTTTTCGATTACAACCAGACGGTCCAAAACAGCGCAAGCGAAGTTATCGCTGCCATTACGGAAGTGAAGTCCAGGCACATAACGGGTGCGGAGAAGATCGGATTATGGGGCATTAGCAGAGCGGGATGGATCTGTCCATTAGTGATAACCCAGTATCCGATCGCTTTTTGGATTTCCGTCAGCGGCCCGGACGGTGAAGAAAACTTTCAGTATTTGCTTGAAAAGAATTTTGCGATCGAGGGACGAAGTAAATCGCAAACAAGAAAGCTGGTAAACGAATGGCGAAAAGGGATCGCGATCGCGCGGCACGGCGGAACATTCGAGGAAAACTTAAAAGCGACGGAAGACCTTCGGCGCGATTCGTTCGACATTTATTTAACGGGCGGCAGCAAACCGACGCGAGAAGGATATCTGGCATGGCAAAAGAAAATTGAAACGGGAGAGATTACCTTCGACGATAAAACAGGGCTACAGATCTACGTGCCGGACTTTGACAAAGTGCTTAGCAAGATCAATTGTCCCGTCCTTGCCATTTTTGGCGACAAAGATTGTAATATCGATTGGAAAAAAACGCGGGCGTTATATAAGCGGACTATCGGAAAAAACTCGGCTGCAAGCTTAACTACGAAGGTCCTTCCGAATTGCGATCATGGGATGCTACAGTGTAAGACCGGGGGCATACGGGAAGATCTCACCAATGCTGTGTCACCTCCCGAGTACTACACTACGATGCTATCATGGGCGAAAGAGAAGGGATTTACAAGTAGCGCCAGCGTGGAAAATTAGGCAGGGTGCTTCATTGTGATGTCTGAACTGGGATTGATGGGATGCGGGGATGGATGGGATGAACTCTATTCTTGAATGGGTGGAATGTCGTCTGAATTGTGTCAGCGAAAAGCGGGGAATGGCTGGGAGAATCCCAATAACCCCCATTATCCCACCCATCCCAGTTCAGATGTTTTCCAGTTCAGATATGCGTGTTTGTCAATCGATGGAACTGCAGCTTCTTTGCACCGAAGTTAATGAGTAAGCCGGTCTTGAGTTCGTACGCTTCAAGGTAGTTCATTGCTTGAGCTAAGTGGACGTCCTCCAATTGAGTGAGCGCTTTGAGTTCGACAGATATGCCGCTAATAAGAAAGTCAACTCGTCGCCCGCCAATGAATTGTCCTTTGTAGCGAATTGGCATTTCAAATTCGCGACGGTATTCCATTCCAGCTTCTTGCAGTTCGATTTCCAATGCACGTTGATAGATCACTTCCTGAAATCCGCAACCAAGTTCGGTGTGGACACGCATAGCGCAACCAATAATATCATAGGTCAGCTTTTTGTCGTCGAAGTGTTTATCCATATTGCTTAGAAAGCTGAACGGAAGAAGGAGGATAATGAGGGTAGATGGGATTTCCTACCCGTCAAACATCCATCCTTTCGCATAAATCCCGTTCAGACCTCTACGACTGGGAAGGTGTCTGAACTGGGATGGGTGGGATGCATGGAATGTTTGGGATGATGCTTTCTTATCCCAGACATCCCCTCCATCCCCAAAATCTTAGTTCAGACATTCCCATAATTTCCCATTCAGACGGCTCCGACCACTGGGATGGGTTGCATGGAATGTTTGGGATGATGCTCGTCTATCCCAGACATCCTCCCCATCTCATAAATCCCCGTTCAGACACCACCATTTTCTGGCCGAGGTTTGCAGGGCAAAAATATCCGGACGGTCGTTCCTTCGCCGGGCATGCTTTCGACGGTCATGCATCCGCCATGTGCTTCGACCAATTTCTTGACGGTGATGAGTCCGAGTCCGGTGCTGCCTTTATGCGAAGGATCCGTCTTACCTTCAAAGAGCGTCCCGATCCGCTCGGTCGGAATACCCGAACCGGTATCGCGTACCCAACACTCGACCATACCTTTTCGGGATGTCGATACACCCGTAGTGATCTTGCCACCCGCGGTATATTTGATCGCATTCGAGATCAGATTTCGAAAGACGGTCTTGAGCGCGACCGCGTCGGCTGACATCGTGAAGTTTGCCGGTACCAGGTTAAGCAGGCTCGTGTGCGATTCCTCGGCAAGCACCCTGTGCTCATCCATTACGGATTGAACGAGCGGCCATAATTCGAAGGGCCGAATAATAAGATCTTCAATGCCTTCATTGAGACCGCTTTTTTCTTTTCGGATCGTATCCTGAAGAAATTCGTCGAGCCGCTCACCGCTGCGGACAATGATCTGTGCCATTTCGGTCACTACGTCGGGCTTATCGACCGCTTCCTCGATAACGTGAGCAGCAATCATGATGGCGTTAAGCGGCGTCTTGAGGTCATGCATCACAACCGCAAGATATTCTTTCCTGCGGCGGAGCGTCTCGTTTCGCTTTTCCGATTCGAAGGTTTCCACTGCCGTTGCTGCGGCGTGATTGAAGACATAGTTGAACACATGACCGCCTTTGCCGCCGATCACGACGCCTTCGGATTCCGCACGATCGATAACCACTTCGCGTAGCAGCCCATACTCCTTAATGACCTCAACAATATCATAACCTGCTTCGAATCGCTGCCGGCCATGATTAACAGCAGTGGTCTCAATTTCACGATCATCTTCTTTGGTGGCATCCCATGAGTACGGCACGTCTATATCTCGAATGCGGCGCGTCAGTTCATCAAGGAAATCGGGCATTTCATTGTTGAGAATGGGCGTGGAGATATCGTACTTTGATAGCAGTGGCCGTACGCGCGTGCGCCACTCCTCCAGAATCTCATCTTTCTGGGCTTCGATAATGTCTGCAAGGCGTTTCCGATTTTCGGGAGTCATATTCCGGTCCGTATGAGACCCAAAAACGTGCCGTCATTAATCCAATTCTAAGCCAGCGGTAGATAAGAGCAGTAGATGATATAGTACGAGCGATGCTTCAAAAACTGAAGAAAAATCAGAGCAGAGGATTGGGGATGCGTTACTCGAGTAAGCCAACATACAAGTTCAATATAACGCCGCCGAAGAAATACTTTCGGGAGACGAGCGCAGTGGCTGCCGCACCCATGCCAAAATATTTCCAGTGCACGAGAATGCTTTCAACTTCGACGTCGACGCCAATGCCATCATCGGCGTGACGTTGTGCGCTGCTGAAGAGATACGTGGTATCCATGTGGTGCACGTAGTACGCCGGGCCGGCAACAATTCGCAGGCTCCGTTTCAGTGACCAGAACTGATATCCGCCATGGAGCGTGTACCACTCGATGCCTTCCTGAGCGCCGAAGATCCCAAAGCTACCGCCACCCTGAGCCTTTAGTCCGATCGCCCACTTATTTTCGGCGTGCGTATACTCCGCGAGGCCGCCGAATCCCGGCGAGACGGCGCCAAGCCCTACCGCAAGCCAGTTACAGGCCGGCGCAACATTGTTTACTCTTAGCTGCGCGTGAGCAGCGAGAGGGAAAAAGAGCAATAGTATGATGAGAGGGAGTCGTGGTCCCATGCGAGGTAAACATGAGTACGGAGGGATGAATTCGGGCTCGTGAGCGTGGTGGTCGCCCACTGCGGCGACCAATGCAACGTTACAGCTCTCTGTCGCGTCAGCTCTGTCCGGCGCAGGGGCCGGACACCACGCGGTCACTTTCACATTCTACTAATAGAATGTAGTAGTTTTGCATTTATGGAAAAGCGTACCTCCCGCATTCCACACGATCAGTGGATTCAACCGATCTCCGAGTTTACTTCAACGCGTCAGAATCTTCCGCACATGAGCCTGGCGGCATTTATATTTGCATTATTGGTTTAGGATAATGTCCGCAATGGAAATTGAACAAGACACAAATGAAACGCCACCAATGACTATCATCGCGAATGATTGGTCACCACGTTTCTTTCATTCGTTGCGTACGCTGCAATCCTGGGGGCAGATATTCCTTTTCGCACTTATCATTGGCGATATCGGCATTATCATCACAACGTTCTTAAGTATCTCAAAGGTAGGCGATATGATGCAATTATTGCAAGATTTTTTGCATCCGAGTTTGGTGGATCAATATGCCGCGGTATTCGGATTGTTACGTGTGGTCGCATTTCTTGCGAGCATCGTGACATTTCTCGCCTGGTTCTGGTATGCGTATAATAATACTATCGCATTTGATACGGAGCCACCACCTTACGAACAAGGCTGGGCACTGGGCGCTTGGTTTGTACCTATTATCAACTTGTGGCGGCCTCTTCAGATGATACGTTGGATAGCCGAGAGAGCAGGTGCTCTTACCGAGAAAAAAGACGGCTACTCGGTTGGTGGTGGGGCTTTTGGATCGCAACGAATGTGGTTACTAACTTGCTCGCGTTAGCTATGCGCTTTCAAAATCCGGCAGTGGAGTTACTCGCCAGGCTGTATTTAAGAATTACCGTTGCCTCGATAGAGATCGTTGCAGCTATACTATGCTTTTATGTTGTGCGCTTTATTACCGATTCCCAAGAGGATTTTGCGCTCAACGCAACCGAAGTGTGGCAAGATGGTCACGCGCAAAGTTAGTCCTTTGATTGCGCGTTAATGGTCGAAGCCGGCTTTTATCTGTAAATCAAGAAATACTGTAACCGAAGCGCCAGTTTCGCGTTATTGTATATGTAGTTGTACTTTATGTGAATAAATGCGTCTCCAGTCCCTACTCTTACTTGCAGTTATAGTGGTTTATGGCGGTTGTGTGTGGCCGCCGAATCCACAGGAGTTTCCGCCGAACGGCGTCATGCTATACGATGTCCATTATGTTTCGCAACGGTGGCCCGATGGCTCCGAACATGCGTCGACTATCGTCTCGCCGGATCTCTATGACTTAGATCCCTACGTCACTCTGGATTCGCTCCAGTATATAATTGTCAATGGTGATACGGTGTATCGTAATTTAGGCAGCACTGTGCCCGCTATTTATAATTCAGCTGCGCCTTACCATTTGGATGGCAAGCAGAACATTGTTACACTTGTTTTCCCATATCACCTTCAGATCGATACATCTTTTGAAACAGGCTTCACGGCTGTCATAACATCACCGAGACCCGGCGACACACTCCTGCGTGATACTGCAACTTCATTCACTTGTCATACTCAGGACGCGGAAGCACAGAGTAATATACAAGCACAGATCTTGGTAACCGATTCAAATTTACTCCTCAAGCAGTTTATTAACCTGGGCTTTGACAGCTTCGAAATTCCATCAGACCAAATGTCTGCTTTTCGAGGGGCGACGCTATGGGCAAACATCCAGCTCGACGAAAACTTTTTTGGTTATGGTACTGCGCCTCACAATCGTGGCCATGTAACGATCGACCGCATTGTTGCTTATCCTCTCAAATAGTTATGTCCTCTGCAAAAATGTTCTTAGTGGTTTCAGCGCTTGCGTTTGCAGGATGCGGGACGTTGTTTCACACAAACCCACGGCTTCAAGTGCTTGGCCCGCGGGATGCCGAAGTGCAGGATATGCAGGGCCGCCGGTTGCCGACGTATGAGCTTGAGAACGATGAGCATGGTGTTTATCTCGATCGTCATATGGATTCAGTACGGCTCGTTTATCGAGATAAAACGACCACTGTTGGTCTTGTAAAATGGTTGTGGAGTGGTGAAATCCCAAATCTCCTATTTCTCGGAGTTGGAAATTTGATCGATGATATGACCGGTACGTGGTTCAATTATGCACCGGTGCTCGTGTCTGTCGATTCTTCTCGAGTGCATGGTCTCGAGGGAATTGCGGCGACAATACCGAATATGGTCGGCGAAACGCACCACGATCGTGCGCTGCAATTGCTCCTCTTCGGCGGCCCTGGATTGACCTTTATGATGAATGGTAATAAGGTATTTCCGGCTTCCGGCAGTAGTTTCCCCGATCCGGAACTCTCATTTCAGGGTGGTTTTGGCCTCGACTTTATGCATGAGTTCGAGTTCTTTTACCAAACACGTTCGGAGGCAAATTATCCGGTATCAGCAGGAATGAGTACTAGCAGATCAACAGTAACCGCATCGGATTTTGGGTTGCGCTATTTCGTTACGCCGCATTATTTCGTGCAAGGTATGTTTGGCCAGGCAACCGTGGATGGCGGCTACTATCCATACTATTACGATTATTATTACTTTGGAAATGTATCATCCAATTTGCCACGGCTCAACACATTTAACGAAGCAGGTGCTGCGATAGGGTGGGCAGGGGACGTATCCTATATATCTCTCCAGTATTTTTCGGGCCTGACGGATTTTAACCTCTACGATTATAGGGGCATTCGCTATCATTCCATTTGAATATAGGATTGAATTTGCGATTGTAAGCGCAGTCCCGATCGATTTGGAGAAGCGAGTGAATCTGAAACAAACTACTTCAACTTCATCACAATCATCGTCCGTTCGTGGATTTTTAAAGTGCTGGCGCTAGTGTGCCACTCCATAGAGATGTGCTGACCGGCGCTGAGGCCCGAAATATAGGCCATTGTTGAAATAGGGTAATATCTGCTGGACGACGAAATGTCCGCGGCGCGAACCGACTGCGCAACCTGTGTCCCGTTAGCATAAATAGAAATTTGGCTCCGATTATTCGCGCCGCTGTTCTCGATATAGGAATTGAATAGGACCAGGTAATCGCCTGCACCAGGTACAATATCAAAATCCCGCAAGCCGACGGCTGTCTCGCTGGTGCTGGTCGTGGTGGAATCGTTAACGTTGTGTACTTCAGTAACACCAGAAGAGAGCGCGCTCCAGGAGAGATTCCCCGAGCCATCGTTGGTAAGGTAGCCGCTTGCATTACTGCTCGGCATCGTGAGGGTCGTACTCGATGCAAGAGAGGGCGCCTTAATGCTTAACGTATGTGAGGGATCCGTCCCGCCACCCGCCAATATTACTTCCGTTGCATCATCCTGAGTATAGGTTTGACTAAAAGCGGAGATCGGCCGTAAGAAAAGAATAAAAATTAGCACACAGCTCGCAAGCGAGATCAAGAAAGGCTTTCTCATTTTTAACAAGCGACAAGAATAGCATACCTGCCTTGGGAAGCATTGTATGCAGAAGTAGCAATGATTTTTGACGAACCTCGCGATGTCTAACCACATCGCGCAGGGTAAACAGAGTTAATACTCTTAATGATAAAACCGTTATCGCCTAAAGAACGGTGCCGAAAATAATGAGCGCGCGTTGTTAATGATATTTGCCGGATTATTCATAATTCCTTTGTAAGAATTGGGCAATAAGTATATTGTTTTTTACAAACCGTATGGCGTACTGAGCCAATTCACTGCCGAAGTGGAAGGGCAGCGTACGCTCGCAGAATTCGGCCTGCCCAAAGATCTATATGCCGCTGGCCGATTAGATAGCGATTCCGAAGGGCTGTTATTGCTTACGAACGATGGTCCGCTAATAAAGAAATTGCTCGAGCCTGGCAAAGGACACACACGGACCTACCTTGCACAAGTGGAAGGCACCCCAACAAGCGAGGCGCTTCAAGAACTCGAGCGCGGTGTTGTGATCCAGGGCTATCGGACTCTGCCTGCGAAAGCGCGAATGCTGAACAGTGACCCCATGCTTCCACCACGCACTCCGCCGATTCGTGTACGCAAGAATATTCCTACGGGATGGATCGAACTCACGCTTAGGGAGGGTAAGAATCGGCAGGTCCGGCGAATGACGGCGGCGGTCGGTTATCCGACGTTACGACTCGTCCGCATATCGATCGGGAAGATCACACTCGGCTCGTTAGAACCAGGAGAATGGCGGGAGTTAACGAAAAATGAGATTGTGGAATTAATGGACCGATTCTAAAACCGAATATCCGCAGTTGTAACTTCGGGTTATGTGCCGTGTTTTAAGAGCGTCATAAACCAATTTACGTCCATGAAGAGAATAGCTGTGTTCTTCGGTCTTTTTCTTACTCCATGTGCATTATCCGCGCAAACGGTTAGCACGGGTGCCGTGAGTTCAACGTCGATCTGTAATGGAAGCTCTATTACCATTGACTACACTGCCAGCGGATCGTTCGGCACAAAGAACGTCTTTACCGTTCAGCTTTCAGGGCCGGACGGCAGTTTTTCGCCCACGTTCACAAATGTCGGCCAGGTCAAATCTACAACCACAGGTAGTATAACCGCTACGATAAATGCGGCACCGGGAAATCACTACCGATTACGGGTGACCTCCTCTAATCCCTATGTTGTCGGTAATAACAACGGCAGCGATATCACGATCGGTGATATCCCACAAGTTCGTTGCGATCTCGGTAGCTACGTTTACCGGAGTGCTTATCTGGTTGGGGATACAGTACGGTTTGTTCCAGAAGTATATAATGGGGTACAAGGCTGTACTTATGCATGGAATTTGGGCGACGGAGCAAGTCCCGCAACATCAACGGATTCTGCCGTAAGTGTTGTGTATAATTCTACGGGCCAAAAGAAGATCAGCATAACCGCAGCAAGCCCGGTGGGATGTGCCGGCAGCAACGCCGATTCTAATGCCTATATTAATGTGTATGATTGTTTCCCTGCCATTCCCAGTGACGTATACATTGATTCTATCGATGCATCAGCGGATTATCATGCGACTAATTTCCCAAATCAGCATGATATCTGGGTCGTGCCGGGAGGTAAGCTCTACGCTGGTGCATACGGAGGCAGGACTATTTATGCGGAAGCAGGTTCGACTATTATCAATCCGAGCAACAATGTCATATACTTGAAAGACGGTGCGACGGTTACCGGCGGATCTGGCGTCATCATTCACAGTCCCGGAGCAGGGATGAGCGGCCTTCAATATTCGCAGGCGCTCGGATGTTCTTCGCTGTCGTTCGACTACACGAATGCGCCACCGTACAAAATTATGGCGGCAGGAGTGTCGGGTTCAGAATCCGCCTCCCGATCTCTCATTTATCCGAATCCTGCGACGGGAATCGTAACCATCGATGTTCCTGAGAACCCCAGCTCGATCACACTTCGGAATGATCTTGGAGCGACGGTATGGCACGATGATGCCAGGATAGCGAATCATATCCAGTTCGACGTCTCAAAATACTCGGCAGGTGTTTACTATGTTGACCTTCACTTTAGCAACCGAGTTTCAACACTTCGCTTTAGCGTCGTTCGATAAAGAACAAAAGGCGATAGAGGCACTGAGAGAGGGGGCCTCTATTGCATTTACCGTTTCAAGATCAGTGTTCCGCTATTCGCCGCACTGCCAAGGAGAGAATTAAATCGGACGGAATAGAAGTAGCATCCTGCAGGCTCTTGCATAAGATCGAAGAGCTCGGTGTCAACGGTATTTTTTTGCAAATATCTATTCGTCGTATAAACAATTCGCCCCACCGCATCCGAAAGCACGATCGTTACCATGCCATTCTCGAGAGCTTGCAGCGATAATTCGGTGCGATACTGAGCGTCCGATGTAACTGGGTTAGGCTTCACGAGGCCCGCCAATAGCAGCGGATGGCCGGATAAGCTATTAATAATGAGCGGGTCTGGGCATGCTGCGTTGAGCGACAAAACAGTTGTGACCTCGCCTGTTGCCAGTGTACAGCGTTGGTAGTTCGGATCTCCGTTAAACAGTATGGAATCGAGCAAGACAGAGTAATCGATGGTATCCGTGATCATCGCTTCTCTGGTTAAGGTAAGGACTGGCAAAAGCGTGTCGAACGTGATCGGAGAAGTGCTCGTAAGCGTAAACGGGATGTGAGCGGTGTGAGCGCTTACAAAGGGTCCCTGATATTGAAGTTGAAGCGGTGATGTCGCGGTCAGAGATTCGAAAACAAAATTGTTATCGGGATAGGAAAGCACACCTGCGATCTGGCGAAGATCTTCCGTTGCAATATTTTTCGCCGGTCGAATTTCCGTCGTAAAGCTCTGACCGGCTTTTATTGCGGGTGGTGCTATTAATTCGAAGTGAAGCGAGTCAACCGGTCGTATGATAACACTGACCGGTATTGAACGGCCAGAATCTTTATCGGTACCGCACGAGAAGAAGACCGTATCGTAGTATGAGCCCGGCATCGTGCCTGAATAAGTGATATAGATGGAATCGCTCTCGTTTGGCTGAAGCGTAAGAGGCGGATACTTTCCGCTGCCGGCGACATTAAATCCATTCCAATGCGTCATTCGCCACCCGAGGATAGTAACCGGTAAGCAGCCGGTATTCGTGTAATGCAGTACCGTGTCGTGCACAGCACAGATCGAGCCGGAGCCGAGGTTCACACCCGTGGTATCGATCGAGATCGTGCGTGTGCCTGCTGTAATGACGGCACTGACAGGAATGAGGGTATCTTTTGAGGTGCCGTCGGCCAGCGTAAAAGAGGCGTGCAATGTCCCCTTGTAACCGCCTGGTACCAATCTTTCGATAGAGATCGCAACTCGAATGGAGTCACTACCTTGGATCTTAGTTGGAAGCGATATTCCTTGCTCTAATACGAGAGCAGGAGTCGTGTTGCCTTCGAGAGTTAGGCTGTTGATGGTAAGAGAGTCGCAGCCGGGATTGTTAATAAAGAATATTACGGAATCCGGTGCATCACACTCGGAGCGCGGCTTGAATGATATGGAATCGTGTGATAAGGTAGTGGAAAAGGAAGAGAGCCCTGCAGTTGCCACGCCCGATAGATTGAGTGAATCAAATAAGAGTAATCCATTCATCATCATTTTCAGCGTTGCGGCGTATGAATCGCCTCCTTTGTGTGAAGGTGAATACCGCACTCTGATACGTACTGTCTTGCCTTCGTCTACAACTATCGGGAAACTGGTCGAGTCGAGAATGTAGAACGGGCTGTTCACCATTATAGTATCGATTCGGTCTGGTTGGCAACTTCCATTATGGAATGTGAGAACAGTATCAAGGCTACTGCAAAGGGAGACTGGACCGAAATCGAGTCTTCTGGAATAAGTAAGTTCGCCAGGCGTTGTTCCAGTACCGTAGATGGCAAAGGTCGCGAGCGAATCCACACCATAATAGTGATATTGAATCGTGATTCGACTGTTCTCGTATCCGAAGGATTGTGGCTTGAAACGGATACGAATACTTACGGCAGAATCTATCGGTATACTGATCGGAAGTTGCAGTGGATTGCCGGAAGTATCGGTGATGATCCAGTCTTTCGAAAGTGAGTATAGATTGGTTATCGCCATGATACTGCAGCCCAGATTCCTGATCTGCAGTATGGTGTCCTCATGAGAGCATGTCGCTACGGAGTCGAACTGCATTGGGATTGGCGGCGTAAACGGCATTGTGACTTGGGAAGAACCGATGAGCGGAATACGGTGAATAGTATCAACGCCAATGAAGGAGGCGCTCACGTGCAGTGTATCCACAGACATGTTAGCCGTGGATGGTAAATATCGAAGAGGTATTTGTAGGACGGAATCGGGGGGGCAACAAGATCGGAAATGTCAAGCTGCGACCGGAAGTATCACTTATCAGCCACTCTTTATCTTTTGTAAGCCACGCGCTTTTGATCGTCAGCGTATCGCAACTCCGATTTTGAAATAGAAGGGTGGTATCGATTCCTTTACAGGAAGGGAGCCTGGGAGTTGCAAAGCGCTTTGGAGTACTGATCTGTACTTTAGCTGCTTGTCCCGTGAGGCTAACGGTGATGGTGGTGGTATCGAGCGTTTGGGTGTTATGATCTCGATAGATCAGGCGAAGATTAGCTCCATAAAGTCCGGTATCACGTAACGAGCTCGGCGCCCAACGCAGGATGTAACCCATCGAACGTCCGGGAGGAATAGTGTTTACTAATTTAGGCAAACTATCGATCGAAAGAGAACCTGCAATAGCGGGTGGCACGGAGGAATCGATGAGGCTGAGATCGATAATATCGATGCTATCGACCATCGTATTGTCCAAATACTCGATGTTTCTTGCCACGCTACAAGGGGAAGCCACAAGATCGACCTGCTTTATTCCGCAGATAGAATGGATGCCAGTTACATTGGTCGCGACATATACCCCACCAACGTGATCGAATGCATAGATCGCGCAATCGATCACCGCAAAGCGGGAGTCAAGCTGATTGGACGGACCGTTGATAGGTGTCCAGGTCATTCCACTATCTACAGAAATGTAGAAGCCTTTTGATAGCGTTTGAATGTATAGGAATTTACCATTCCCGCCTATTCCACCGGTAAGTGCATTGGGTGCATTTACTATCTGTACCCAATCCATTCCATAGTCCAAAGAACGGAAGATGCTCGCCATTCCACCTCCCGGAGCTTCATGTGCAGCGACAAACACCGTGCTTCCAGGCATTCCATAAATACCCCAACACTCATTCTTAATACTGGTGGGTGATTGCTGCCAGGTTAATCCACCATCGCTGGTATAGTAAAATTCGTCACGGAAGCCGGTTGCTGCACCATGCAGGCTATCGACGAAACCAAGATGATCTTTATTATTACCAAAGAATGCGCTGAATGTTGCTCCCTGGTCTGTCGAAACGGAAATACCAGCCCCTTGATACTGAGTGACACAAAGAGCACGGTTCGTCGCTCGAACGCCGGAAGGATTCTTGGTGGGAAAACCGGTTGGGGACCAGGTCAGTCCACCATCGGTGGTCTTCCAAAGGTAGGATGGTGTCGTAGCGGCGTAGATCATCGTTGCCCAACCAACACGATCGTTCATAAACCAAATGTCAGTAATCCAGGGGGTACCCGATGCAGTCGGTGAAACGGTTGGCAGCCATGTAAGTCCACCGTCGGTGGTGCGAAGAATGGGGGATGAATAACCGGTCCCATAATAACCGATAAGCCCAGAGGTGGAATTAAAAAAGTACGCCGAAGTAACGTACCCGGAAGTATTTAGCTGACAAACCTTTGTCCAGGTAGCGGTTTGTGCAACGCTATTAGCACAGAAGAAGACGGAAACGGTGGTAAGGACGACCAAATGCCTTACCAGGCCGAGAGTGATCCTTTGTAACATGACACAACGGGCGTTTGAGAGATATGCCCTTACCTATCGGACAAGTGCCGCCTAATTAAAGTTGCACTCGTTCGACAGCTACAATTCCATATAATCCAGCTCTTTGCCGAAGGTCTCATCCAGGCCCGAAAGCGAAAGGATTGCGATGATTAGCGTCAAGCTACCAACGATGACACCGGCATAGATCAATGCCTGATTACCCGGCAGATTCGCAAACACTGTCTCACGAAGCCACAGAAAGAGAAGATTGATCGGGACGAGCGCGCCACGGACAAAGTTCGGCACCGTGGTTGCGACGGTATTCCTTAGGTTCGTGCCGAACTGCTCCGCCGCTATGGTTACGAAGAGGGCCCAATATCCATTGGAGACGCCGAGTATCGCGCAGATAGCGTAGAACATTTGCGGTGTTGTTGCACCCTGCATAAAGTACACCGTCGCGAATACACCGACAGCGACCAGGAACATGAGAAGTACTTTTTTACGACTCCTCATCACCTGGCTTAACGTGCCGCTCGTTATATCGCCAAAGACCTGCCCGAGGTAATACCAGAAGATCGCTTCGCCACCCGTTACAGCGCCTGTTACTCCGAGTGCTTTGCCAAATTCAGGCGCAAAGGTCATGAGTATACCGATGAGATACCAAGTCGGCAAACCGATGAGAATACAGCGGATGTACTTTCCGAAGCGCCGACGATCGGTGAAGAGACTAATGATCCGACCACGAGTCACATCGATCGACGCCATCTTTTCAAACATGCTGGATTCGAGGACGCCAAAGCGAAGTGTCAGCAATAATAGTCCAAGCGCACCGCCAATAAAGAAGCACGTTTGCCATCCAAAGTTATTGGCGATCGTCCAGGCGAGCAGCGCACCTGCCATACCCACCGCCGTTATCATCGCGGTACCATAACCACGGACTTCTTTTGGCAGAAGTTCGCTAACGAGCGTTACTCCGGCGCCTAATTCACCAGCCAGTCCGATACCAGCAATGAATCGAAGCACGGCATATTGCCCGACCGATTGCACAAAGCCGTTGGCAATGTTGGCAAGGGAATACAGTACGATCGAACCGAAGAGGACGGAGAGACGCCCCTTCTTATCCCCGAGGATGCCCCATGCGATCCCGCCAAGCAGCATGCCAGCCATTTGTACATTGAGGAGATAGATACCGGTATCTAAAAGCGCGCTTCCCGAAAGGCCGATCGACTTGAGGCTCGGCACCCTAATGATCGAAAAGAGAACGAGATCGTAAATATCGACGAAATATCCGAGGGAAGAGACGATAACCGCGGCGCTAAAGAGAGCGCGAATATTAGGTCGTTCGGGAGCGAGAATATCCATAGGAAGACACTACAAAAATACAAACGAACCAGGAGAGAATGATTATTGATGAATGGTGAACGGTGAGTGATGAATGGTGAATAGGATGGGCGAATTTAGGTCTCGACGTAATCCAGGTCCTTCCCGAACGTTTCGTGCAAACCGGATAGTGCAAAGAGTGCAATGCCGATCGTAACAACTCCCACGATCACTCCCGAATAAATAAGTGCTTGACTGGAAGAGTAACTTGAGGCCAGAATGCCCTTCATCCACTGAAAGACGAGCGCTATTGGTACAAGCGCGCCACGTACAAAATTGGGTACCGTCGTCGCGACCGTGGCGCGAACGTTCGTGCCAAATTGTTCGGCGGCGATCGTTACGAAGAGCGCCCAGTATCCGCTCGAAATGCCCATGAAGAGACATATACTGTAGAATATTTCAGGTGTTGTGCCATGCTGTAAAAAGTAAGCCCCAACAAATGTCGCAGTACTTACGAGGAAGATCAGCACCACTTTTCGACGGCTTTTTAAGAGTTGGCTGATAACGCCGCTCGCAAGATTGCCAATCGTAAGCCCAATATAGAACCAGAAGATCGATTCACCACCGGAAATATTTCCAGTCACATCGAGAGCTTTGGAAAGCTCCGGAGCTAATGTCATCAGGATACCGACGAGGTACCAGGTAGGCAGTCCGATCAAGATACACCGCAGATATTTTGTGAATCGAGAGCGGCTGGTGAAGAGCGAGAAGAAACTGCCGCGACGAACCGTCGTTGCCGCTACCTTGACGAACATGCCAGACTCCAAAATGCCGATCCTTAAAATGAGAAGCACTAAGCCCAATCCGCCACCGATCCAAAAACAGGTTTGCCATCCAAACTCCTGAGCGATGAACCATGCTAAGGTAGCGCCGGCAACGCCCACTGAAGTGATGAGCGCAGTGCCGTAACCACGATATTCTTTAGGCAGTAATTCCGAGACGAGGGTAACACCCGCACCAAGTTCGCCGGCAAGACCCAGCCCGGCAATGAAACGCAGTACCGCATATTGTTCGACGGTCTGTACAAATCCATTGGCGATATTGGCAAGCGAGTAAAGGAGGATAGAGCCGAAGAGTACGGAAAGCCGGCCTTTCTTATCACCGAGAATTCCCCATGCAATTCCGCCGAGCAGCATGCCGGCCATCTGTACATTGAGAAGATAAATGCCCGTGTCCAGTATTGCCGAGCCTTTCAGTCCGAGCGATTGAAGGCTGGGTACTCGAATGATCGAGAACAGGACCAGATCGTAGATGTCGACGAAATATCCAAGCGCAGAGACGACAACTGCTGCGCTTAGCAGATTACTAATAACCGAATGCCGTGCAATACTTTCGGGCGAGCGAACTTCCATTACTAATACCAGATTGGAGACGAACTAACACAAATGCGTGCTTAACGCTAACGTTATATATCATTCAAAAATACGCAATCGAAGCAGGCGATCTTCGATGTGTGGCTATAGAATAGCCCCGTATCTGCATTGATACAGAAACGAGTGAAAGGAAGGCGTTAATCTTCGTGCTGAAGGAGGCGGATCGTTTTCGAAACACCGCCCACCGAAAAGCGCAGGAACAGTGCTTGATTTGGCAAATGGTCTTGCAAGCTCCACTCTAAGGTATGGGTGCCCGGCTCGAATTCACCGTGATAAATATTCGAGATGCTTCTCCCAACGGCGTCAATAAGGGTTAAGTCGATGAAAGAAAAATCGTGCAGGCTGAAGTGGATATGTAACTTACTCGAGAATGGATTCGGATACACTTCAAAGTCGCTCGGGAATACCTGGTCGACATCGCTATTTTGCGGAGTAGGAGGAATGCTGATCCGCACTTTATAGAAAGTGAAGATCCCAATATTTCGTGAGTTAACGATGGTGGGGCCTTCATAGGTCTTGATCGTTCCGTTGAAATATTGCTCGGGCAAGTACGTAACGGAAGTTGCGCTGCTCGGGCCACTCAGATTAAGATAGACCGTGTCCTGCGAGATCGTGACCGACTGGATCGAAGCTTGCGTACTATCCAGAAAGATGTAATTCTTTAGGGATTCTCCTGAGGCTAATGTATCGCCAATGATGTGAAGCCCGAGATTATTGCCTTTAAATGTAAGAGCAATACAATTGCGTTTTACTGTGGTGAACGCCGCCGATTTGATCATCGGTGCATCGGCATTTACTGTATCGGTACCGCCGTAAAAATCATGCTCGACCCAGGGAAGGATCGATTCGCCAATAGCGATATAGCCATCAGCACTAAAATGGCATCCATTATGTCCCGGCGTGCTGGCAGTGGACATAACACGAATGTTCGGCAGGCTATCGGCCAGGGTACGTTGAAGGTTGCGAAGTGCGCCGGTTAGTCCGGCTCCGCACCAGCTTGGCCGCACCTGAAACACATAGAATTTCTTCGCATTGGGATAATGTGCCAACCAACCGCTGTATAAGGTCTGGAAATTCTTATAGTAGTTCGAGATCGTATTCGATTCGCCCTGGTACCAAAAGATCGCTTTGAAGTAATTATCGAGGCCGCTCTTGAGGGCACGATATCGGGTACGGCCGTAGATCGTTTTGAGATCTGTGGGGTCGCCTGGCGGGAGGTTCGCTTCGATCGTCGAGTTGCCGGCGCCTCCATTAAGAATGAAGATAGGGAGGTGATACTTTTGCATCAACCGTTCCTGAATATGATATCCCCACACACCTGTTAAATACGGACCCGAAAGCGTCTGACCAAACCCATGACCGTTAGCGATTCCCCATAATGTATCGGCTGGATCATAGGGATCGAGATTGGAATTCGTGGTCTGTACACCGAACGTCCGCAGATATGGGGATTGCTGAATGATGGCGGTATCGGCGGGATGGGAGTTCGACTGGCCGGTAACAAGGAAGGCATCGCCACACACGAGGTCGTTCGCTTCCCGTACCACCCACGTCGTATCACCGTGTTTTAGCAACAGTCGAAGAGAATATTGCGAAAGCTCGGCATGAATGGACGCCGTTAATTGAAACGACATTGACTCGTCCAAATGCGATCGTAAGGTCCGAACGAGTGTGTCGTTTCGTTCGATCTCTACAATGGCACTATCGTACACCCCACTTCTAGCAGTACCAGCGATCGTAATATGTGCCGAATCGTTTGCGTCCCGTGCGAAAAATTGGAGCGGACGCGGCATGCTCAGTATCGTAATGTTCGGTACCGACATTCGCAGCGGAGGAGCATCGTTTGAGATCGAATCAACGACCACATTGCCGGTTAATACGCCATCGAGCGAATCCGGATTACCCAGTTTCGAAGCATTGCAAATTTTACTTCCATACGCGCGGACCGATCCGTCATAGTAGATGAGCAATCCCGGTTCATTGGCGGAAAGCCGTGTATACATTCGAGAGCGGATCGAATCCTGGGAGCGGGCAACCGTCCAGACGCGCAGGTCCGCGATCTTACCCGAAAAGTGCTTGCCGATCAAGACCTTGAATGCCGGAGTACCGACTGGGCGTGAGGCATAACCGACATATTCGCCATTCCGATAGAGCTTCCAGATGAGGCCACTACGCGTAAGAGCAACATGAGTCCATCGGTCGGAACGAAGACGCGCGGTAGTCCCCGTTACACAGTTATTCCATAAGTTATTATCGGGATCGCGAAGGGAGATCGAGGCGCACATCCCTGGTCTGCCGGTACCATTGTGCATGTACAATCCATAGGACATGACCGTATCCGAAGCGGCAAACGAAAAAATGCGAGCTTTTTGGTCTTTTGCGTCCGGTTTGACCCAGCACTCGACCGTATAAGCCGTATCGCCACGGGCTACCATATTGGCGCGAATGTACCCGTTCGAATCGAACCGCAAGGTGTGCTGAGCCGGATTGGCCGAAGCTTGCCCATAACAGACCGAAGACAACGACGAAACGAAAAAGGAAAGCGAAATAACGAAAAAGGGAAGTAGTGAGAACAGGAAGGGGAAACGCCGCATAATAAAGGGATCAGGTCATATCATGTCCCGGCACAGTTCATTTCTGTGCCATTGGGACTTCGTGTAAATTTGTGCGATTTTTGTGGAAGTAGCTCGAGGTACGACGCAAGACAGCAACAGTCTTTTCTTCTCAGGCGTAAAATTACTTACCGATAGAAGAACGCAGTGTCTCGTATAAGGTTTTGCAAAATTAACTAATTGGCTTTGATTTCATGTTATGGTAATATATCCGTCAAATTAAGAATCTGATTTGTGTGATAATATTGTCTTCTGCGGGTTCAACTATTAGGACCGTTAAGACTCTATAGGAAAAGGTATCTTCACGTGGGGCTAAGAGAGGCTGTTTTTGCCATTTTTTTGTTAGTCGCCGCTTTTTCGTCCGGGTTTTCCCAGTCGTTAGGCGATCACGACGTCCGGACCGATCTTAATGGTAATATTTTGCCATGGGTGACGGACGATCCTGCCATTTCTTACGATTATTGCCTCCATCGTTTATGGGATTTTTGGCGAACGGTCGATACGTGTCCCGGTGGTGCTCCGATCTATATGGTCTATCGAACCTGGGACGATACTACCGATCATCTTGGCATCGCAGGCGACGAGTTTGCGATGATCCTCGACTCTTGGTCACGGCTCTATGCCTATACAGGTGATAGGCGCATCGTTGATAATATGAGGATGATAGCCGAAACGTATCTTCAAAGTCCGCTTTCCCAAGCAATCGCCGACTGGTCAAATCTTCCGTATCCCTGCAATACTACCGCCAACGCTATATATGATGGTGACCTTATCGCCGGAGAAGGCTACCTGCAGCCGGATAAAGCGGGGTCGTTCGGCAATCAATTAATAACGCTATTCGAGATGACCGGCGATTCTACCTATTTACGAATTGCTTCCGGCATTGCGACTACCTTAGCATATCACACACAAATAGGGGACACGGCTACATCGCCCATGCCATTCCGTGTTTACGCATTAACCGGCGAACTTCCCGATCTCGAAACTTCTAATCCTTACACTACCAACTGGACGCCCACGATGCAGTTGTTCGAGCGTCTTTCTGGAATGGGGTTAGATACTTCCGGTACACTGTTGCACGCCGATTCGTTATTATTCAACTGGTTACTAACCGCGCCTGTACAAACGGAGGAATGGGGACCGTTCTATGAGGATGTCGTTGGATATAGCAATACCCAGATCAACGCTACTGCGTTCGTGCGATATTTAATCGCTCATCCCGAGCGCGATCCCCAATGGCAGCAACATGCTCGTGCCGTTTTAGACTGGACCTATACTACCTTCGCTGATTCTGATTGGTCCGACTATAACGTCTATCCCATCATGGAGCAGACGCAATATATGGTGGTCGGTAATAGCCATACGGCAGATTATGCTGCCACCGAGCTGCTCTATGCCGAAGCAACCGGCGACACTTCCCGAGTGGCTGAGTCTATTCTCCAGCTTAATTGGGCAACCTATTCTGTCGATTCCGATGGCTCCAACCGTTATCCGTTTGACTACGTTTGGTTTACGGATGGCTACGGCGATTATGTACGTCATTATTTGAATGCGATGGCAGCAGATCCGGTGCTGGCTCCAGCAGACGCTCCTCATATTCTGCGATCGAGTTCGGTCGTTACTACCGTTGACCTTTCGAGCGGCACGCTAAAATATACTACGTGGGACACTAACTCGACGGAGCTTATCCGCTTGCCGAATGAGCCTTCCGTTATTACAATCGATACGGGCGCCCTGCCACTATTTTCCGGAGTAAGTTCGGACATTCTCGGAGCAGATGGGTGGTCGTGGCGGCCTCTTGCGACAGGTGGGATTGCAGTGATCCACAAAACAAACTCTCACAACGTATCTATCTCATTAGCGCCACTCTCAAAGGTCACCGAGAACCCCGTCCAGAGTAAGATACAATTCTCCCTGATCGGAAAAAGACTGAGCGTAACGTTAACTGATCTTGGGCCGGTACGAATTGAACTGCTCAATCTTCTTGGCAGCACCTGCTTCGATCAAACAATTCAAGGTAGCGGCGGATCGGAAGTACTATTACCGCAAGAAATATCGGGAGTATATTTCTTACGAATATCTTCGGAGGGCAAGTCCCAAACGCAAAAAGTAGTGCTTGGACTTTAACAGCTCAAGCACTCTATTTACAAACTCGCTTTTATTTTATAAACCGGAATTCCGTTCGACGGTTTTGCTGGCGTCCTTCTGGCGTTTCATTGCTGGCTTTGGGCTTTGTTGCGCCGTAGCCGATGGCAATTAAGCGTCTAGCGGCGATCCCGTTGTCGATCATATATTGCCGTACTGCATCCGCGCGCTGTTGCGAGAGCCGGTGATTATAATTCGTGGTACCGACCGAATCGGTATGGCCGCCAATCTCGATCTTAAGCTTTGGATATTTCTTTAGGAGTGCGATCCAATATTTAAGCTCCGTGTGCGATTCCGGCCGAAGCGTGGCTTTATCAAAATCGAAGAAGATATTGTGGATCTCGGTACCAGAGGTGTCAGGATGATTTAGCGCCCACTGACCCGTAGTGTCTTTTACAGGATGACGTAGAGCCCATTGTCCCGTTGTGTCCTTACCATGCGGATGGGTCCTGGCCCACAGTCCAGTGGTATCTTTACCATGCCGATGAGTCTTAGCCCATAGTCCCGTAGTATCTCTGCCTTGCGGATGTGTCCGAGCCCAAAGCCCCGTGGTGTCTGTTCCGCTCGGATGGTTACGTGCCCAGTCGCCGGTCGTATCTCTGCCTTCGCTTGTTGCAAAATTCGGGATTGGGGTCAGCGGCAGGTCATGAGTGATCTCACGATAGGGAATAGTATCCGGAACGGTATAGTGGTCCGAATACGGTGCATATCCTTCCGCGGTCGCAGTGATGCCGTACATCTTACCGGTACCAAGGGTCACATAGTATTTACCGGTTAGCTTATTGGCGTGGTAAACGGCAACCAGTTGATCCGTCTTTAGGTCGTTGACATCGACGCGCGCACCGACCGGCTTATGTGTTTCGCGATCATATACCGTGCCTGCTACCAGCGTAACCGGCCCCGGACGAAATTCAAGCGGCAGTTTTGCCTCATACAAATGCAATGGCGATTTAGGATTCTTCCGCTGTGAAGCATAGACGATCTTATCGCCGCTCGCAGGGATCGTCAGGAAGGCATCGTCGCCAAATGAATTGATGGGCTTGCCAAGATTGACTGGTACGCTCCAGGTACCATCATCCAGTTTGCGCGACATAAAAAGATCGTGGTTACCCATCCCAGGATGCCCGTTGGAAGAGAAGTACAGCGTTCTGCCATCCGCCGAGATAAACGGAGAGCGTTCGTTAAAACGCGTATTCACAGGTTCACCAAGGTTGTGCGGCGGCGTCCAGGAGCCGTCGGTATTTTTATAACAGACGTAAATATCTTCTGAGCTATCGCCCATGGAGCCAAACCGGCGGCTCGAGAAGTACATTGTCAATCCATCGGCGGTAACGCTTGGCTGAGCATCCCAGGCCGGCGAGTTGAGCGGACGCCCCATGTTCTGTGGCCTTGTCCATTGGTCGCCGACAAGTTGCGAGACATAGATATCGCAATCGCCCGCACCATCGGGTCGCCGGCACAGGCTGATATACATTGTTTGACCATCGGCACTGATAGAAGCAGAGCCTTCATCATCGAGGGAGTTAAGCGGAGCTGGTAACGATGTTGGGTTACCCCATCGGCCAAGCGAATCGCGATGAGTTACGAACAGGTCTTCACCATAATTACCCGTTTCGATCACTTGTTTGGTATTCGTGCCGGGCCGGGTCGATGTAAAGTAAAGGGTATTGCCATCCGCCGTAATACTGGGACCGAAGTCATCGTACGCGCTATTGATCTCGTTGAGCGGCTTTGGCTCCTCGGTGTTGGGCACTTTCGCTCGTTCGACGATACAGCCTAAATTAAACTTGATCCACCAATCAGCATCCCGCATAGCCATCGAATCGGTATGCGTTACGGGATCCATTCGCCGTAAGAACTCTCGAAGCGCTACGACCGCACTATCATGCTTTTCAACAATACGGAAGGAGAGACCAAGATTATAGTAGTTATAAACGTCGAAGTTGGAGTCGAGGCGAATGGCGCGCTCGTAGTTTGTGATCGCGAGCGGATAATTTTTGAGCGTCTGGTACATACCCGCGATGCGCTCGATAGGGTATGGATACTTCGGGTCGAGCTTGGCGGCGGTATCGTATTCGTAGATCGCGTATCGGAATTCGTTTTTCTGCTCGTAGTCGAATCCGGCACGGGCGTGTTTGAGCGCTTCGCTATTCTGAGCAAAGAGAGTGCGAGTTGCTAAAACGAGTAAAAGTGCACAAGCCGTGCACAGGAATAAGCGCATGAATAATCGCAGACCGGTTGTTGGATGAAATTCTAAAATCAGTAGCGATCGATCATGCAGTCTTGGTTTCGGTTACTGGCTCCTCGTGATGGTCCGCGTGCTCGAAGCGAACCTCCGATACGCTCATTGGCCCTTTATCGGTAACAACTACTCGGACGCCCTGTGTTTCGCGTTCTTCACCGATCTCCGGAATATGCCCGAATAGCTTATTGACATAACCACTAACAGACTCATATTCCTCATCGTCCGGAATATGAAAATCAGTGAATATTTTTTCAAGCTCGCGATTGGCGTCGCCGATGGAATAATTGGCCGAGAGGCTTATCGCTTTATGCTCGGTATCGACCTCGAGGCTGCGCTGCTCTTCGTCGTATTCATCGTGAATTTCGCCGACGATCTCCTCCAGAATATCCTCGAGCGTAATAAGCCCGGCAGTGCCGCCAAATTCATCTACGACAATGGCCATATGGAGTTTCTCCCGCTGAAATTCACGCAAAAGCTCTCCCAAAAGCTTGGTTTCCGGTACAAAGGGTACCGGGCGGATGATATCTTCCAATATAATAAGCTCCGGGTGCTCGATGAGGGCGAGGACATCCTTAGAGTATATGACACCCAGTATATTATCCTGAGTCTCGCGAAAGACCGGCAGCCGGGTAAAGCCTTCCGAAATGATCCGATCGACCAGTTGCTCTCTCGGCATATCGGCATCGATGGCGACCATCTTGATGCGGGGGATCATGACCTCGCGGGCAGTGCGCTCGTTGAAATCGAAAATGTTCTCGATGAGCTCGTTCTCGGTCTTATCGATCGTGCCGCTACGTGCGCCTTCCTCAAGCATGACGCGAAATTCCTCTTCTGAAATACGGCTCTCGGTAAAGCTCGTCTGGTCACGAAATGGACCCAGAATGAGGTTCGACATCATAACGGGCAAGTGTGTGATCGGCTTAAAGGCCTTCATCAGGAGATCGATGAGCGGGGCAATACTGAACGCAATGCGTTCACTGCGATGCAAGGCGATCGACTTTGGCACCAAGCCTCCGAACGTCAGATCCAATATCGTCACAATAAGGATCATGACAATAAAGGCTAAGGCAAGGCTAATTTCGCTCGAAAGTCCGAGAGTGGTACGAACGAGGGGCCATAAGTGCTCGTATGCAATAAATGTTGTGTAGGTCGCGGCAAGGAAGCTAAAGAAGACAGAGCCTAATTGAACGGCGGCAAGAAAATTCTCGGGGGCAAGCTTCATGGAAAGAATGATCCGAGCACGCCGCGCGGACCATTCCGGTGTTTCTTCGTCGTCCAGCATTTCACGCAGCCGGCTTTTGCGCACGTTCAGCACGCTCGTTTCTGCAAGCGAAAAGAACGCATGCAGAAGCAGGAAGACGATTACGAGAAATATTTCAGCCCCAAGCGGGATCATCGGGCAAGAATGAATTAGGAATGATGAATTATGAAGGAATTAATTTGGCCTTGCATAACGAATGAAGAATATATCTCACCATTCATAATTCATCGTTCAACGTTACCTTACATGCTTTCCGGCGCATTCACACCAAGTATGGTGCAGCCGTTTGCGATAACACGCTTTGTAGCAAGAGCAAGTAAGAGACGCGAGGCTTCCAACGGCTTCGGACTACCCACGATGCGGCACTCCTGATAGAACTTATGGAATTGCCCTGCGACATCGCGAAGATATTCGCAAATGTGATGCGGCGCCAGTGCAGCTGCGGATTTTTCGACGACTTGCGGGAAACGGAGCAGTAACTTTATTAAGCGAAGCTCTTCGTCGTGCTCCAAAGCATCGAGTGATGCATCATCGGCGTCCGCAAGCGTAAGGCCCTGCTGAACGGCGAAGCGTAAAATGCTGGCAATTCGCGCGTGGGCATATTGCACGTAGTAGACGGGGTTCTTCTCCGATTGCTCGCGCGCTAAGGCGACATCGAACTCAAGATGAGTACCCGCCGCCCGCATGTTGAAAAAGAACTTCGCGGCGTCGACACCGACGTCATCGAGCAACTCCTCCAGCGTATAGGCTCCGCCGCTTCGCTTCGAGAACTTGATGAGTTCTTTACCGGAAACAAAGGAGACCATCTGATGGATCACGACCTTGACCTTTTCGGTATCATATCCTAAGGAGCGCAGGGCCGCAAGTACGTCAGCAATGGTAGCGATGTGATCGGCACCGAAAATATCGATAATCTCATCGTAGCCACGCGAAAGCTTGTTGCGGTGATAGCAAATATCTGGCAGGCGATACGTCGGCTCGCCATTCGAGCGAACGATAACCCGGTCCTCTAAGGCCGATCGATCGTCCTTTCCTCCCATCTCCGAAAGCTTGAGCCACAGGGCGCCATCTTTTTCGTAGGCTAAGCCCTTCGATTTGAACTCTTCGATCGTTGCCGCGATCGCACCCGAATCATATAGCGAGTTCTCGTTGAAGAACACATCGTGATGTACGCCGAGCCGTTCGAGCGTTAACTTGATGTTCTTAAAATTCTCCTGCTCACCATAGGACTGGAAAAAGGAGAGGGGAGCGCTGCGCTTGGATTCGCCGAACTCCTTAACGATCGTGCGAGCAATATCGATGATCTCGGTGCCGTGATACCCATCCTCATCAAGTTCGATATCATCGCCCAACTCCTGCAAGTACCGCACTCGTACCGACTTAGCCAGATTGTTCATCTGGTTGCCGGCATTATTGAAATAGTATTCGCGAGTGATCTTCGCCCCGGTCCATTCCAATAAATTAGCGATCGCCTGACCTAAACAGACCTGCCGGCCATGCCCAGCGTGAAGCCGTCCGGTTGGGTTTGCACTGACCCATTCAAGATTGACCGACTTCTCCGCATTCGAGTGAACGTGCCCGTACTCGGCACCGGCTAACAACAGATTGCGCAACTCGCCGATGATGTGCTGCCGGCTGAACGTAATATTGATAAAACCAGGACCAGCGATCTCGACCGATTTCAAGAATCCGTTATCGAGATTGATGTGGCCGATAATATCTTTGGCAAGATCGCGGGGCGCGCGCTTTAACTCTTTTGCCAACGTCATCGCGACATTGGTGGATAGATCACCATGCCCTTCATTTTGCGGCACTTCGAATTTAATGGACGTGCTCGCAGGGGCGCCGATCTTTTCCAGCGCCGATTCGAAAACTCGTTGTAGCGTTCTCTCCATTTATGATGCTGATCCTACTTGCTTAAAGTCGCTTACGACCTTGATCTTCGATGCTGCTTTATGATCCTTCTCTGTCTCGTCTGATCTGGCAGATCTCCTGGTCCGAGTGGCAGGGGATTTTGTAGGCTCATCCTTCACCTCGATCATCGGTGCGTCGGCCCACAGGCGCTCCACATTGTAATATTGGCGAGCATCGGACTGAAACACATGAACAACGAAATCGACAAAATCGATAATGACCCAGCGCAGGCCATCCCAGCCTTCGCTACGCCATGCCGTAACGCCTTCTTTATCGCGCATTTCGGCGATCACATTTTCTGCAATCGCCTTAACTTGTCTGTCGCTCGAACCCGTCGCGATAACAAAGAAATCGGTCATACTGGTAACACCACGCAGATCGAGCACATGCACGTCATCCGCTTTCTTTTCGAGCGCGTAGCGTGCCGCCTTTAAGGCGATCTCCTTCGCTGCATCGTCAGTAGGCGCAGCTTTACGCCGCGGCCGTTTTGCTTCCGATGTTTCATCAGAAGATTTTATCTTCACCGGCGAAACCTTAGCTTTCGCCGGCGATGCTTTTGCTTTAACTGCTGTGCGGCGCTTTGCCGGTTCGCGTTCAGAACTCTTTCGTGTGGTCGTCTTCGATTTTGTTGTCTTTGTCATTCACGTATTGCTGATACCTTACTTCATGGGGTTCAGCATCATAAAATCTTTGCCGATGATAAGATCGGCTTTTACATATTCTTCGGTGTCGATGTCGCGTTGGATATAGGCATTACTGATACCCAATGCATACGCTATCTTCTTGGACGAAGCGCTATCGCCCACGCGATCGATAATAAACGAATGTTCGACACTCGTATCCTTGTAATTATCGGTATGAACGACGTCGAACTTGCGAGCACGCAAATAATCGGTAAACCGCTGCCCAAGCCGCGCTTTGCCAGAGCCGTTCAATACGTTGATCTGGATGCGCTCACCTTTACGCACCAACATGTCCGGCCGATCGATCTCGCCGCTGACCGGGTGCGTAAGCACCGTGCGGGTTACAAACTGACCAGCGAGCATCGCGACAAATAATACCACCACGGCGACAAATCCCCAGGACACTACTTGCAGCGCCATGTGCTTGCGGCGTTTACGTTCGCGCTCACCAGAGCCTATGATCGTTTCGAGAAACCCGCGTTTGGCCAATCTTAACTATAGAAAGAGCAACGGGCCGTAAGAGACTTCGGTAGTCTGCTCGCGGCCGGTATTGTGGTTTCTGTCTGGTTCAATTCGGAAGTAGTGTGTCGCGGCGTGCGCAGCTTAATGCCCCGGCAGTTTAGCGGCCGGTATTCCGGTTGGTGACGACGCTAGTGGAGTCGGGGTATAAAACGGATTATTGTAATAGGGGCTATAGCCGCCATACATTCCTGCAGCCGGGCCGCCAACATATTCGACACGCATAAAGGTGTTGTCTCCCAATTTCCAATCGAGGCGCGCGTTGGTAAGGTAAATGCCATTCAGCGAATTCGAGAAGGCGCTGCCAAACGAACTATACGGAGAGTACACAGCCGACACATCGGCTGAAATAAAGAGATCATCCGAGGCGCGATAGCTGAACGTATTGGTAAACATTCCGAGGCTCGTCGAGCCACCGCCACCCGAAAGGAAACTCATGGAGTAGGTCTGGTGCATACTGAAGCGCTGCGGATCGAACAGGCGCGACCAGAATGAATCGCCGTCGCCTTTCATTGCGCCGACGGTATTGAGCGACGGTTCACTTTTCGAAAGATCGCTCCGAAATTGAGAGAACGATGCCGTACTTGTGAGAGTAAGAACGACCAGTGCAGCTATTACGTATTTCATACAATCTGGACCTAATTTCCTATAAGATTAAACCGCAAATTGGGCCAGAAGTTTCAAAAATGGGCATTATGCTATAACTATGGCGATCAATACGGGGTATTAATATGGTCGAGTTTGGAATCGGGCAAAGAAGTAATAAAAATCTCCTCTTCGGAGAGGGTTTTGTGAGATAGTGAAGAGAAAGGGTCCGTGAACCCGCGAATTGTTCTTGGAGATCGCCAGTACACCCGAGTGAAACTACAGTCAGAGCCCTGCTGTACTGTTGCACTCATTCGTCTCAATCACTCGCCTTATGTCGTTCACAGTTCCAACTCGTTATATCATACTTTTAATTATTCTTACGTCCTTCGTAAGCCCCTGCTTCGCCCAATCACTCGATCCCGGGACGAGCAGCCGTATCGACTCACTCCTTGCCGGTTATGATAACGCAAGTTCTGCCGGCTGTGCTGTCGGCGTTTATAAAGATGGAAAACTCATTTTCAAAAAGAGCTATGGAATGGCCGATCTTGAACACGGCGTTTCGATCACGCCACAGACCGTATTCGATATCGGATCAACATCGAAACAGTTCACAGCCACGAGTATCGTCATGCTCGCACAGCAAAACAAACTTTCGTTAGACGATGACATTCGAAAGTATCTTCCAGAAATTCCTAATTATGGTCATACTATTACCATTCGGCATCTGCTCAATCACACAAGTGGTATCCGGGATTATCTCCAACTGATGTGTGCCAGCGGTGTCAATATTGATGACGTAACCACCACCAAGGATGCGCTCGCCGCAATTGCCAGGCAACAAGCTCTCAACTTTGTCCCCGGCTCAGAAATGCTTTATAGCAATAGCGGATACATGCTATTATCCGTGATCGTGGAGCGTGTGAGCGGCGTGTCGCTCCGTACCTTTGAGCAAGAACATATTTTTAAGCCGCTTGGGATGACGCACACGCAGGTCGTGGACGATCATACGATGATCGTTCCAAACCGAGCGATCGGCTATAGTCCGGCAGAGGACGGCCTTCTCCACCGAGACATGTCCTATTGGGAGCAGACCGGCGATGGGGCCGTGTCTACTTCCGTGGAAGATTTCGAGAAATGGATCGCGAACTTCGAACATCCAACCCTCGGCGGTACGAGCGATCCATCGTCCGCTCAGCAGCTAATGCACTTGCTGCGCACTCCCGGCAAACTCAATAACGGCACCGAAACCGATTATGGCCTCGGACTCGAATTTCCGACATGGCACACCCTTCCCGTTGTAGAGCACGACGGTTCATGGGCTGGCTATCAAACGGAATTCATGTGGCTTCCTACCGAACATCTTGCGGTCGTTATCTTAAGTAATCTGAGTTCGATCCCAACGGTAGCTACGAAGATCGCTTCAATGGTGCTTGGAAATAAATTACCCAAGGGACCGGCACCACCACCAACTACTCCGGTCAAATTTGACACGGCGGCCTTTGCGCCTTTCGAAGGTAGTTATTCAATGGATGAAGAGCCAACCTTCGTGCTCAAGTACTGGCGCGAAGGAGAAACATATTGGAGTCAGGCAACGGAGCAGGCAGCGATTCCAATTTTCCCGTCATCCGATAGTACGTTTTTTCTCAAAGTTGTAAATGCCTCTGTCACATTTCATAGAGGTTCGGATGGGTACGTCAACACTATTACACTTCACCAACACGGCGATCATTTAGCACACCGCGTTCAAGCAGCGCCCCAATTGACCCTTAAACAATTGCAGGAATATACTGGTAAGTACTATAGCCCCGAACTACAGTCTACCTACTCGCTATTCGTTAAGGACAGTGCACTCTACGCCAGTCATCCAAAGTTCGATACCGGAATGTTGGTCGTGTCCGCGAAGGACAAGTTCTATTCTAACATACCGTTCTTGAACGATATTGTGTTTGAACGAGCCGCTAAAGGGAATGTGCAAGCAATGCTCATCTCTATGGGGCGAGTACGGAATATTCGGTTCGAGCGCCTAGACAAGGAATGAACATCTGTAGCCGTACCCTTTAGGGTACGGCCTCTCAAATTTCGTAGCCGTACCCTTTAGGGTACGGCCTCTCAAATTTCGTAGCCGTACCCTTCAGGGTACGGCTGGTTGAATTTTGCGCCGATTGCGAGGGATATAGCGAAGTTATAAAACCTACTGCGCCTTCCACTCCACATTGAAAAAGGAGCCGTTCGTCACTTGTGTGGTGGCGGGATTGGCGGCCGAATCGGTGCGTTGAGCCGTAAAGTAGAATGTCCCGCTCGCCAGGTGATGGACCGGATCGAACGTGGTCAGATTCACGATGCCTTGGTTCTGGCCCACGGTGAGGTATGCGTGGTTGTCCTCTGAAATATACGAGCCTGAACTTCCTATGCCCAGCGTGTCCAGACCCACGTGCGGGTGAAGGAGTACGAGCGCGATCGAGCCATGTGAGGTCGAGGTACCGGTTACCGTGAGAGCGCCCGTGCCATCCATTGTAGCCGATGCACCACCCGAAATATCAGGAGGGATCACGGTCGATGACCAATCGAACCCATTGACCATTGCGACCATACTGCTTTCCGTCTCCGTCGTCCCGGTAGGGGATGTGGTGGCGGAACAGCCGGCCATTGCAAGAACCAGTAACAGTGAAGTGCTGAAGAAGAGAGGCGTACGAAAGTAGTGCGATAAATTATGCTTCATAAAATGATTCAGAGTTAACCTACAGTTGCCTAAAGTTTACGATCGGTCGTAAAGGCCAAGAAGTGTGCCTTTGGGTGTGAGGGAATCGCGAGCGTGGGACGAGAGAGAAATTCGCCGTTTGTGCGATCAGTGAGCCCGGCGAAGATATTCGGCTTCGAGGGCCGCGAGTTGGTCTTTCGTATTTACGCCGCTCGCTTCAATTGGGTCTTGCGTCGTAACCACGGCAATGGAGCCAACTCCGAACTGCGCAATGAGAAGTTCGAAGGCGTCGGTCAGGTAGTATTCGCCCTGTGCATTTTTCTTGCCGATGCGGTCGAGCACGGAAAAGAGCACGCCGGAATCGAAGATGTAAATACCGGTATTAATCTCCTGTACTTTACGCTCCTCATCGGTTGCATCTCGCTCCTCCACGATCTTCTCCAGGCTTCCACCTGCCGAGCGAATGATGCGGCCATAGCCGGTTGGGTTATCCAACTTCACGGCAAGTACGGTAGCGATCGCTTGCTTCGCACGGTGTTCGCCAATGAGCTTCTCGGTGGTGGCTTTCGTGAGAAGGGGAACATCACCGGAGAGAATGAGCACATCACCGTCGAATCCCTCGAGCGCGCGACGAGCCTGTTGAACGGCATGAGCGGTACCCAACTGCTCCTCCTGAACGGCGGTCCTGACATTCGTGAAGGTGGAGGAGAGATATGCGGAAACCTGCTCGCGGCCGAAGCCAATAATGCAAACGACCGGCTCGGCGCCGATCTCCTTGCAGAGGTGAACAACATGCCCTACCATCGGCACACTGCCTACGGTATAAAGAACCTTAGCTTTGGATGGATCTTGCATCCGCTTGCCTTGTCCTGCAGCCATAATAACTGCGGCGAGCGGGCGAGTAGTGGTATCGGTCGGCAAGCTTGGAAGAGAGGTCTTAGTAGCTTAATTGGCCAGAGAAAACGCTGGAGTTGCGTTCGTTATCTTCTTAACTTTATTAGACTTATCGACTTGAACTATGGTCGGCTGATGGTACCGAAGTTCTTCAGCATCCTCGTACTCGCCATAGGTAATGATGATGATCTCATCGCCTACAGCTCCCTTACGAGCGGCAGCACCATTCAGGCATACGACACCGGAGCCGGCGGGTCCTTCGATCAGATAGGTCTCGAAGCGCTCGCCATTGTTATTGTTGACGATAGCTACTTTTTCGTAGGGCAGCATATCGGCTGCACGCATGAGATCGGCGTCCAACGTAAGCGAGCCTTCATAGTAAAGCTCCGCCTGCGTCACAGTGGCGCGGTGGACCTTCGATTTGAACAAAATTCGCTTCATGTATTGGGCTCCTTTCAAATTAGGACATTATCGATCAGCCGGGTTGATCCAATTTGGGCTGCAATAATGATCGCACTGGGCCATTCTGGCCTATCTTCGCGCTCAAACGAGGTCACTTCTCGAAATGTTTCGATATCCACTACTGCAAGATAATCGAGCCTTCCACTGGGCGAAATGCGCTGAAACTCACGATTTCCAATGATTTTCGCTTCATCGATCGAGGCACCCTTATGGATGAGATCTCGCACAAGGAAGAGCGTTTTCGAAAGCGCAAGCGATTCCTCTCGCTCACGCACGCTTAGGTATCGATTCCTCGAACTCATGGCGAGGCCATCCGGCTCTCGGATGGTTGCTCCAATTTTGATCTCGATAGGAAAGGCAAGATCACGAACCAGTTGCCGAATGACCGCAACTTGCTGCAGATCCTTTTGGCCGAAGTACGCAGTATCGGGTTGGACGGCATTGAACAAAAGGGTAACTACGGTAGCCACTCCATCAAAATGGCCGGGCCGAATGGCCCCTTCAAAAATGCTCCCTAGTTGCCCAACATGGATTCGAGTCGCATTACCCGGTGGATACATTTCCTCGACCGAGGGGAGAAATAGAAATTCAACGTCCTCATCGACCAAAAGTCCGGCGTCTGCATCGAGGGTGCGAGGGTATCGAGAGAAGTCTTCGTTCGGACCAAATTGTGTTGGATTGACGAAGACGCTAACGACGGTAACATCCAGCTGCTGCTTCGACTGGCGAACGAGAGAGAGATGTCCATCGTGAAGCGCACCCATTGTCGGTACAAAACCAATACGTTTACCTTGCTCCCGTTGAAGAGCAAGTGCACGACGCAGTTCAGTGATAGTAGTGATGGTGCGCATCGCCTAAAGAATTTTCTTTCCCATACTGCTGGCAATGAGATCGACCGCTAATTCCGCACTTTTATTTCGCTCATCGAGAATGGGATTGACCTCCGCAATTTCAAGAGATTTGAAGATGGGGGAAAGAGCAATGGCCTCCATAATAGAATGCGCTTCACGATTGGTCAACCCGCCCGGTACCGGTGTACCAACACCCGGGGCATATATCGGGTCGACAGAATCGAGGTCGAAGCTAACGTGCAAATATGTCACGCCGATCTTTTGCATGTGTTCGAGTGAGCGGCTAATTACTTCGCTGATGCCTAACTCATCCACTTTAGACATGGTAAAGGATCGGGTCTCTGAATCACCATGCAGACCAAGGGCCTTCAGACGGTCTACCTCGCTCATTTCTTCGGTGTTCGGCTTTTGTCCCGGATGATTCTTTTGCCATTCGGATTCATGCTCCACATCTCGCAAGCCTATATAGACAAGACATTCGGGATCGAGCTTCGGAAAATTGCCGCCGACAGAGGTCAGCCGCAAATCGCCTTGCCCTATGATCACCGCTACCGGCATACCATGGACATTCTGCGATTTTGATGACTGCGGGGTATTAATATCAGCGTGGGCATCCACCCATAATACGCCGAGTTTCTGATTCGTTTGTCGGCAATGATTCGCAATACCGGCGACCGTGCCGATCGCCATCGCATGATCGCCGCCAAGCACCAGAGGAAATTCGCCGTGAGACAGACAGTCTTCTACCGTCCGGCATAGCTTGTTGCAGGCATCGGCGATCGCATCTCGGTGATCGATATTGCCTTGAGCTGCTAATGTTTCGGCCGTCTCGATGGGAATATCAATAATCTGGGCAGGCCTTTTTCCGCTATCACCATTTGCAGCACCGACCTCCATATCGATAACGGTGTGCCCCAGATGCCGAAGCTGCTCCGAAAGTCCGGCCATGCGAAGTGCGGATGGGCCCATATCGACACCACGTCGTTTAAGGTTAACGTCTGTGCCCGTATCTGGTGATATCTTCCGTTCTACGCCAAGGTCCATAGGGAATCCGATAATTCGGATTCTACGAGCTTCATTTTGCTGCATACAGGTACTTCAGTCAGTGGCCATATGCGAAAGGACGTTCGCAATGGTGCGCTTCAATTCTTTACGGTGCGAGATAATATCGACGAATCCATGCTCGAGCAAAAACTCGGAGCGCTGGAATCCTGGTGGAAGTTTTTTGCGAATTGTTTGCTCAACAACACGTGGTCCGGCAAAAGCAATAAGTGCTTTTGGCTCCGCGATATTCACATCACCGAGCATCGCAAAGCTGGCAGTAACACCACCGGTCGTAGGATCGGTGAGAACGGAGATATAGGGAAGTCGCGCTTCGGCAAATTGCGCCAACTTTGCGCTGGTCTTTGCCATCTGCATAAGGGATATTGCTGCCTCCTGCATACGCGCTCCGCCAGAACTCGAGACCATAATATATGGTCGACGGTCTGCGATCGCCCTATCGATCGCGCGGGAAAATTTTTCTCCGATCACTGCGCCCATGGAGCCACCAACATAGGCAAAATCCATGACACCCATTGCGACTGGCCGGCTCTCGATATGACCGAGTCCTACGCGAAGAGCTTCTTTCAAATGAGTTTTCCGCTCCGCTTCTGCGATACGCGCCTTGTACGGCTTCGAATCAACAAACGATAATGGATCGGCCGGACGGAGTTCCGATGCGATCTCTTCTTCGAGGCCGTTGTCAAGCAATATTGAAAAATATTCTCGGCTGCCGATTCGGAAATGCTTATTGCAATTAGGGCACGTAAAGAGATTCTCTTCAATGACCTTTTTGTAGAGCATCTCTTTGCATTCCGAGCACTTAGCCCAAACGCCATCCGGCAGGCGCGAAGAAGCCTCCGCTCCAGCGACGGGTTTCGCCTCGATATTCTGCTTCGATCGTGTAAACCAAGCCATATTGCCGCATAGAACGACGAATTTGCCTTCTAAGTGCGGAAGAAAATGGGAGGGCACGGCATCATGAAACGGCCTGTTTCAAACCTGTCGTTAAACTAACTTCTTGTCCAATGAAGTACCTGTCCCGTTTTCTTGCGATCGTTATTCTTATCATCATTGCGTCTGGCAATTTAAAGGCCCAGTCAAGTTTCATTTATAGCCGAGGAGCATCGAGCGAGGGGTACCGCGCAATACCAACTGCTGACGGTGGCTTCCTCATAGGAGGACACGGTGATGACACGCTTGGCAATACGGTCTTTTGGGTGGTTAAAGTCTCAAAGCATGGCGTAATAAAATGGGATTCTCTTTACACGCGCTTCGATAAAAGTTTTCTCTGGTCGATCCAGCCAACAAAGGAGGGAGGAGCCCTGCTCGCCGGATATACGGGCGTTCAATTTTCCGGCAATGAATCCGCATGGATCGTTAAGATCGATTCGGTTGGTCGAATCGTGAAGCAATACGACGTTGATTATGCTCGATCCGATCACGCACATTGGTGTGCTGAGCGTCCGCAGGGCGGATACTTCTGGGGCGGACATACAGAGTCGGAAGGCGACCCAACCGGAGAAATGATCCTGCAACGACTTGACACCGGTATGAATAAGCTGTGGGAGCATACTTACGAGTTGGATTCTAATGCATACGAACATGCTCACTGTGGCAGCTTAACCTCGGATGGCGGCTGTATGTTGGCCGGACACACAGAAGTGGGTGGCAACGAAAATACCTGGGCGGTACGAGTGGATTCCAATGGACGTGTGATGTGGAAAAAGCTGCTCGCATATAGTAGCTCTACAGGTGATTCTCCATACGGGGCGATCACCACACATGAAGGCGGTTTTGCAATCTTTGGCGGCGAACAAACACCTGCAACGAGCGCAGTACGACTGCTTGTGATCGACTCTGTCGGTAACAAGATAGTAGATAAGCTATATGGTGATGGTTCATCCTGGGGATGGAATGGTATCGAGTGTAGTGATGGCGGATTTGCGGTAGTTGGATATTACTCTGCAAATGCCACCGATCCAGCCCAGGCGTATCTTATCCGCACGGATTCTAAAGGGAATGTTCGTTGGCAGAAGAAGTATCAGGCGGGTATAAATACTAACGCATATGACGTGATCCAGCGGGGAAGCGATTTTATTCTCGTTGGTAGTGTGGATTCGGGTGCAAACTCAAATCTATGGTGTCTCATTGTAGATTCGAATGGAGTGCCAACGACCTTCGATACTTCTGCGGGTCCGCAGCCACTATTGTTTACACTCGATACTACAGGCCCGCTTACGTGGTCCTGGGTGAAGATGGACAGCCTCTCCGGCGCGATCACGAATCCTAATAGCGACTCGGTTTTCTTCACATTTTCGGTTACATTTGATGCAAAGAATAGGAGCGGTCAGTTCCTTAGCATGGAGAAGCTGGGGGATTCGACCAGACTTTTTGGTTCGGGTAAAAATTTAAGTATTGCTCCTCACTCTGTTCTTCCTGTTTCTATTTTGATCGATCCATACGAGCCATCTCAAAATGACACGGCATCCGTTTGCTATTCTGTCTCTCGTGTTGGGGATTCAACGTCAGCGTCTCAGGAAATTTGTATAACACTTTATCCGGAAGCAACAGGCGCCGTTACAAAAGAGCAGGGGAATCAACCGAGAGTGCAGATCTTTCCGAATCCTGTTTCTGTAGCTGATTTAGATAAAGAAAGTATTTGCTCCTCCAATATCATTCAACAAGTCGAGATCTTTGATCTCTTGGGCAACTGCAGATCTTCCAGATTCTTAACGCCAGCGGTAAATACGGTGTCGTTTAGTTTGCTATGCCGCAATGGATTGTCGCAAGGAGTGTATGTCGTCCACGTTCAGACGATTACTTCTAACGAGTGGATAAAACTTGTTGTACAGTAAAATTACTTACGGAAGTGATGTAAGTTCGAATACAAATCGGTAAGAGCCATGAAAAAACCTGTTTATTTAGTCTATTTGATTTTAGTTATCGCAAGCTTTGGTTGTAAAAGCTCGACGGGCCCGCAATCACAGACGTACACCAGCGCGCCAACTGTAGTTGGCGCTGGCACGGCTACAACCTGGATAACAATGAATGGCTCAGGAAATATTAGCTCGGTCGGTGTAACTCTTACAAATTCAGCGCTCACGAGCCTTGGCAATAGCGACTCCATGTACGAGCTTGCTATGCCGTCTGGGGTATCGACACAATTCAAGAGCATTGCTCTCGATTATGCAACACACGACGCCTGGCCTTACAATCATCCGCATATCGATCCACATTTTTTCTTATATAATATGGCGCAACGCATGGGTATCATGGATGGAAAGGATACGATGCCGCCGATGATGATGACGATGCCACCAGGCTATGCTACGGATAGCATGTCAGAAATGATGATGGGGGTGCATTGGATCGATATGAGCGGACCGGAATATCAGCCGGGCCATCCGTTTACCAGTACCTTCGTCTATGGCTTTACCATGGGTTCTATGGATTTCATGGAGCTCATGTGCGACAAAGCCTCTCTGGATGGACAAAAGAATATTTCTGGTGCTGTAAAGCGGCCAACGATGATGTCCGGAATGAGCGGGATGCCGATGCCTTTATTCCCAGCTACCTACAAGATCACTTATGATGCTTCGGCTAAGACGACAACGATCGAGCTGGATGGATTTGATATGTAGAAGTTGAATTTATATTAAAAAGGCTGGGATCTCCCCAGTCTTTTTATCTGCTTTAAGCAATTTACGCCTCCGTCGCTTTGCCGTTATCACTGGGCTAAGCTGGCCTATTTGATTTTAAAGCATTATCATAAAAGCGTGTTATTTTTGGTCCCTTACAATTATCAGCTGTGTCCTAATCATCATATTTCCCTATAGCTATGTCTTCATCGTCTTTTCCCCGGCAATTTAGAGTTATAGTAGTCGCATCACTTTTTGTGCTCATGGTACGCACGACGAATGCGCAGTGGGGTTTTGATGGGCCGCAAGGTCAGCCCTCGGTCAATTCCTTTACTGTGCCTATTCCCCCTTCGGGCCCATTTCCAAGTCCAGCCGATTATTTCGGCGGCAGTGATTGCATTGTAACTGTAAATGGCATCTATCGAACGGTTCATCCTAGAAATGGGCAGGCTTATGCCAGCAGTCTCTGGACTCCAGGCTCCGGAATTGAAGTGCAGGGAGTATGGGCAAAAATGACATTCTTCGGTCCCCAGCTATATTATGTGTTGACGTCCGATAAGCACATGCATATTATGGGCTTTACTGCCACTTACGATTCCAAAACGGGCGAACGAGACTGCTCGCTTACGAGCAATAAGGACCTTGGTACTGGATCGCCAAATTGGCAAGGCGATATTGCATATCCGGCAGGAGATGATACCTACGTCGTAACGACGATGGGCGAGGTTTGGGCTACGCACAACGATACGACATGGCGCGTCGATACTTCCGGGTTGAATGGCAACAGGGTAGCAGTTATCGAAGTGGATACGCAGCAGAACGTATATGCAGCGACAAGTGCCGGCATCTTTAAACAGGCGCTAACCGGTGCCCAGTGGCAGCTATTACCAGGTAGCCCAAAGTCCATTACGTACTTTTTCCGTTCATCGAAGAATAAGTTATTTGCCGCGAGTTACGGGTCATTATGGATGAGCAGCAATGCAGGAGTAACCTGGAATCTCGATACGGCAGGGATGGGATACACACAAGTTAAGAGCATCTGTGATGATGGTGGAGATAATTACTATGCTGTTTCGAGCAGCTATCAATATGGTGATCACGTGTGGAAGCAGTCAGGCACTTCGCCGTGGGTAGCTATTGATGCGGCGCTCGCTGGAGTATCTGCGGCTCCTTCCGTCTCTTATTTAAAAGCCATCTCAGTCGATTCAGGAATTCATGTCGCTACAAGTTTTGGTACGTTTAGCTCCTACGACAACGGCACATCGTGGCAATTGCTGACTCGGGGGACGTCTGCTGCTAACATATATGCGTTTTATAAATTTTCGAACGGACGCGAACTTGCAACGACCGATCTTGGCCTTTTCACGAAAGATGCGGGTGATACCGCATGGCAAAAGCGATTCCCGTCCAACTCCTATCTGAGCCAGATCAAATACGCCGTTGATAATTCAGGTAAAATATATGCCTTTGGCGCCGCGAGAAGAATTGGTTATCAAACGCTTCCATTTGATATTTATACTTCGACGGACCGTGGCTCGACTTGGTTACCGGATACTACCGGTCTTTCTCTACTTCCAAGCGGGATGGAATTTGTCGATGAAGCAGGCGTGGAACACCTGGCTTCCTCGGAGTACCCACACATGCGGCTCTTTTCCAAAACACCGGGAGGGCAGTGGAAAGGCGATTCTGCAGGTTATCAGTCGCAAAGTGGCGATTCTCCAAGTATATTCGTAAGCGATCATCATGGATATATCTATCTGGCGGTCAACAACGGGCAAAATGGTCGAATGCTAAAACAGCCCATGGGAGGTGGTCCGTGGACCGAAGTTTCTACAAGTGCACTTGGCGGCGTTCCTTACGCCATCACAGCAACGAAAGATGGGAAACTCGTCGGTGGTAATTCGAATATTTCGATGGGGTATTATAATGGCACATCCTGGACGCTCATTCCACCACCGGCCGGCCTTACAAATCCCTCCGGTTTTCCGGAGAGTGTCGATTCCTCTAACCGCTTATGGGTGATCTACGGCAGTATCGATCAAAACTATTATTATACCCCATATGGAACGTATTGGACCGCTGATCTCGGTCAACATTGGACGAAAGCAGCCGACGCAAGCTATAACTTTGCTTCGTTGGTCTCATTCGGCGATACAACGTACGGTTTGAATAGTGGGCGTGGACTAATCGGAATGTCGCCTGCAAATTCAAGCGTCTTATCAGCACCGGCAGCAGCGAGCGACTGGATATCGATCGTTCCAAATCCCGCCTCAGATCGCATTGAGTTTAACATGGATGCGATACAGTCCGACGTGGAAATATTTGACGTGAAAGGATCGAAGGTCTTCACATTGCATGGCAGTAATAAGATCGTATGGGATTTGCTTTCAACAGGCTTTAGTCATCTTGGCAACGGTACTTACGAAGCTAAGATAACTGGTCTGAGGTCAAACGGATATTCATTCGCAGTAATGAAGCAATTTGTGCTCAGTCGATAATGTGCATAGCGTACCCTATTTAAGATAGCTTCGTATGCTGCTGTAAGTAAGACTGTATAGAGGGTTATAAACAAACAGGCCGGGGAGATAACCCCGGCCTGTTTTCGATTTCGTTACAGATTATTTATACTTCCGTCGCTTCGCCGTTATTACTGCCATCTGCGTCGTGATGCTGTTCCTCTGGAGCAGAAATGCCTGCTTCCTTCATCACATCATCGATCGATGCTGTCGGCTTTGAAACGGGCTGCTCGCCAGCCTTTGCCTCTACCGTAAAGAGAAGCTCCGTGTCATTGGCAGCGACATCTACTTTCACAATGGTACCGTCTTTTACCGTACCTTTCAGTATTTCCTCAGCGATCGGATCCTCGACGTACTTCTGCATCGCACGCTTAAGCGGACGTGCACCATACATCTTGTCGTAACCTTTATCAGCAAGGAAGTCGAGCGCCTTTTCCGTTAGTTGAACATCGACGCCCATTTCGTGCACTCGTTTGAGGAGTTTCTTGAGCGAGATCTTGATGATCTGCTTGATGTCATCCTTCTCGAGGTGACGGAATACGATCGTGTCGTCGATACGATTGAGGAATTCCGGATTGAAAAGCCGCTTCATCGACTCATCAACTTGCTCCTTCATCCTCGAATGTTCATCGGCATTGCCAGCAGACTCACCAAAGCCAATTCTCGTCTGCTTTTTAATATCCTTCGTGCCGACATTCGACGTCATGATAATGATCGTATTCTTAAAGTCGACTCGACGACCGAGCGAATCCGTAAGCTGACCATCATCGAGTACTTGCAACAGGATGTTAAATACATCCGGGTGCGCTTTCTCGATCTCGTCCAGCAATACTACTGAATACGGTTTGCGACGTACTTTCTCGGTTAGCTGACCACCTTCTTCATAGCCGACATATCCCGGAGGTGCACCGACCAGGCGGCTCACAGAGAATTTCTCCATGTATTCCGACATGTCGATTCGAACCAACGAATCTTCGGTATCGAAGAGATAGCGGGAGAGTGCCTTTGCAAGCTCTGTTTTTCCTACGCCTGTTGGGCCAAGGAATACGAAGCTGCCGATCGGGCGGTTCGGGTCCTTAAGTCCGGCACGTGCACGACGAATAGCTTTCGAAAGCTTTTCGATCGCTTCGTCCTGACCGACCACTGAACCGCGTAAGGATTCCTGCATATTGAGGAGCTTGACCGATTCGCTTTCCGCTACCTTGTTCACCGGGATACCGGTCATCATGGCGACGACATCCGCGATATCGTCTTCCGAGACGTCATAGACCTGTGCACCGCTTTCCGCTTCCCACTCTGCGAGTGCATTCTCGAGATCCTGCTGATACTTCTTCTCGAGATCGCGCAGGCGAGCGGCCTCTTCAAAGTTCTGGGTCTTTACAACGAGGTTCTTCTCGTTCTTAACTTCTTCGATCTTTTTCTCGAGCTCTTCAATGTTCTTCGGAGCATGGACATTCGCTAAATGTACGCGCGAACCAGCTTCATCGAGCACGTCGATAGCCTTATCTGGCAGGAAGCGATCAGTGATATATCGATCGGAAAGCTTCACTGCCTGCTCGATCGACTTCTCACCATAACGAACGCTGTGGTGCTGCTCGTACTTCGACTTGATATTATTCAAGATCTGGATCGTCTGCTCCACGGTCGGCGGATCGACGATGATCTTCTGGAAGCGACGATCGAGAGCGCCATCTTTTTCAATATATTGACGGTACTCATCGAGCGTGGTAGCGCCAATGCACTGGATGTCTCCACGAGCCAAGGCCGGCTTGAACATGTTCGATGCATCGAGCGATCCGGAAGCTCCACCGGCGCCTACGATCGTATGAAGCTCGTCGATGAAGAGAATGACGTCCTTCGCTTTTTCGAGCTCGTTCATCACAGCTTTCATGCGCTCCTCGAATTGGCCACGATACTTCGTTCCTGCAACGAGGGCTGCAAGATCGAGTGTAACGACGCGCTTCTCGTAGAGAATACGAGGTACTTTCTTCTGCACGATACGCAAAGCAAGCCCTTCCGCAATGGCCGTTTTACCAACACCCGGCTCGCCGATCAAAACTGGATTATTCTTTTTGCGACGAGACAATACCTGCGACACCCGCTCGATCTCTTTTTCCCGACCTACAATAGGATCGAGCTTATCTTCGGCAGCGAGTTTAGTAAGATCGCGTCCAAAATTATCGAGTACAGGGGTCTTCGTGCGTTCCGGCTTCTTTTCCGGTGCTGCCTGTTTTGGCGGCGAAGTCGGACGGCCCGAAATGATATTGTCGAGCTCAGCACGCACGGCGTCATATGTCACGTTGAACTGATTGAGTATCTGCGCGGCGATGTTATCCTCATCGCGAAGAAGCGATAGGAGCAGATGCTCCGTCCCAATGACATCGCTCTTGTAGAGCTTTGCCTCGAGATAGGTAATTTTAAGTACCTTCTCGGCTTGTTTCGTCAGCGGGATATTGCCGATCGTGAGCGTGGTGCCCGACGAACGGACCGTATCTTCGATCGCTTTTTTGATCTTGTAAAGGTCGGCGCCGAGATTCCGAAGAATCTTGACAGCGATGCCCTCGCCTTCGCGAATGATACCCAGGAGCAGGTGCTCCGTTCCGATGTAATCATGGCCCAGCCGTATCGCTTCCTCCCTCGAGAGGCGGATGACGTCTTGAACTCGGTTTGAAAAATTGCCTTCCATAATATTTTCTACACTCCTTGCAGGGCTGGCGTTTGCCTCCTCGGCTCTGCCTCTAAATTACGACTTGAAACCTTAAAAACCCTAAAACCGCTATATCTTTCTGAAAATCAACCGGTATGCCATCGGCTGTGTTAATGTAAACAGATTTTGAAATGAACTTACGACTATCCTCTATAAAAGTAACACTCTATTAAAGTAACACCCGAGCCTCGCAGGAATTACAGCTTGTCACCAGTAATTAATGTGATTTCATAACAAGGGGAACAAAGTATCGCGAGTGACGAAACCCAAACTCGCTTCCAAGGCCGAATTAATGCCATCATAGTACATTAGAAGTACCATCCCGCCCACATGTATAGACGCATTCTCGCATTACTTATTGGAATGAGTGCTCTCATATCGGGTAGTGCTTTGGCACAAGAAGGACCGGTAAAGTGCCTCACAAGAAATCTTATAGTTTCTCCGAAAGCCAGGCAGCCGCTCTTTTTTTTCGATACTACGTTTCGAAATTCCCTCGTTTCACCGTCAGGACGCTTTGTCATCCACTATGACGCGACGGCATCCAATCCTGACAGCGTGGCGCCGCCGGAATTCGTCGAACGGGCTGCGGAAGAGGCCGATAGCGCCTATGATTTTGAGGTCAATATTCTCGGTTACGATCCGCCAGCCACACGATGGGATAATCATTACCATATTTATCTTTCTCCACTGCATCTTGATGTGCAGGACGGCCGCCCATACGGGTTTACGTTTTGGAATACCAACGATATCTTACCCTCCAGCCCCAGCGGAAATGTGCGAACCCGCAGCTATTCTGTTGTAGATGATTCCTTTGGATATGCCTACCCAACCCATTGGTTCGATGCGCTGAGAATTACCATCTTCCACGAGTTCTTTCACCAGATCCAGTTTTCGAAGTACGGTAAGCCACCAACATTTGGACCAGACTATGTCTTCTTTCAGGAAATGTCCAGTGTATGGATGGAATGGCTCTCCACTCCGAACGTAAAAGATTATCTTAATTATGTTAAAAGCTATCTAAGCACGCTCGATACACGATTTGATCTAAGTCCGAGTAGCGGTTACGGACAATATATATTCTTTGCCTCTCTCAGTAATCGATACGGACGTGACATTGTAAAAAAAATATGGACCTACTACCGCGATAGTTCGACCGATCCGATCGTCTGCATTGACAGAGTGTTACAGCAGGAGGGAAGTTCGTTCATAAAAGAGTACGAGCGGTTCGGCGTCGAGTTAATGCAGCTTGGTAATCCGTCAGGCGCTCCGGATATTCCCGACGCACAGCTTCTCCCTAGTTCTTCGATCGATGTGGTAAACGTTGGTTTGAACTCACCGAATACTTTCGTTACGTTCGCAACCTCATTACAATTCTTTTCCGCATCGTCAGGGGATGAGCGTTGTATCGAAGTGGTCACGCGCGATACGACTCGCGACCTCCAAAGCAGTGGCTCGATCGTATTTACCTCGCTCGGCTCATCGCCGACGATCACGGTCGATGATCCAATGGCTTATCTCGATACTGAACTTTGTTCACCGAGCATTCAGGTTTATCCTAACCCTTTTGTCTCTTCAGGCACTGAGTCAGCGTATCTGTTTGCCTCGGCGCAGACGAATCCTCCGGCTTCCGTCGTAATGAATATATTGGATATCAATACGCAAGAGGTCCGCTCCACAAAGAACATCCCGCCCGTCCTATATCGCGGTGCATGGAATGCCGTGTGGGATGGCCGCGACGACAATGGCAAACTCGTCGAAAGCGGGGAGTACCTTTATACATTACATGTCGATGGTGCGCTGAAGGTGGGGAAGATCGTGGTGGTAAGAAGGTAGGACAGACTTTAGTCTGTCATTACGGACTTTAGTCCGTGTGTGCTTCTATGACCATATAGAAAGTCGGCCGACAGGCTGAAAAGCCTGTGCTACTTCTTCATTCCATTTTGCCCCTCGCTATTCTCCGTAAATTTGCCGCGATTCGCCCGAGGCTGGATGTCGGAAAGGGAACGTCCTGCCGAATGGCCTGTTTTCCACCGCTTCATACGAATTTTAGGGCTAACATCATCAAAATTAGCGGTTTTTAGAGATTTCATGGCGACGACAAATGATTTTCGGGTAGGCGGCGTCCTACGAATGGACGGCGAGCTGTACCAGATCGAGGAATACACGCACCGTACTCCAGGCAACCTTCGCGCATTCGTGCAGGCCAAGATGCGGAATATGAAGACGGGCAACCTCAAAGAAGTCCGTTTCCGCTCGGGCGAGGAAGTCGATATGGTACGTATGGAGAAGAAGCCGATGCAGTTTCTATACCGCGATGGCTCCGACTTCGTATTTATGGATAACGAGACGTACGAACAGATCAATGTTGCCGAACGGCTCGTTGGCACAGGCGCCAAGTTTTTGAAAGAGTCGGATAGTTGCGATATTCTTTTCGCAGAGGATGGATCGATCGTAGCGATCGAGCCCCCGAACTTTGCAATTCTTGCAATTTCGTCAACCGATCCCGGTATGCGCGGTGACACCGCCACCGGTGGTACTAAGCCGGCTACGCTCGAGACTGGAGCCGTAGTGCAAGTACCGCTCTTTCTGAATGAGGGTGACAAAGTACGCGTCGATACTCGCTCGGGTGAGTACCTCGAACGCGTCAAGGGGTAATTAATAGGCAAGGGTAAGGCGCTCGTTACTGGAATGTAAGCCGCCTGATTCATCGCTCTTTTATCTATTAATTGTTCTTTCTCAACTATTAATTGCTGCAATGGACTTATCATACCTGCAACAGCTTATAAAGCTCTTCGAAGATAGCACACTCACCGAGCTCGAGATCGACGAAGAGGGTTCGCGCGTGACATTGGCGCGTACAAAGGAGCAGACCGTATTCACCATGCCGGCAGCAATGCCGGGTTATGCAATGCCGCCCCAGGCTGCTCCGGCTCCTAGTGCTCCGAGTTCGGCTCCAGCAGCGGAAGCCGCCGGGTCTTCTGCAAAGATCCATGAAGTGAAGTCGCCTATCGTTGGTACGTTCTATCGTGCGCCAGCGCCGGATGCTGATCCTTATATTCAAGTGGGACAGCATGTCGATTCCGGCACAACGCTTTGCATCATCGAAGCGATGAAGCTGATGAACGAGATCGAAAGTGATGCCGCCGGTAAGGTCGTTAAGATCCTCGTCGAGAATGGCCAGCCGGTCGAATACGGCCAGCCACTGGTTGTACTGGAAATAGAATAGAGTATCAATACAGCCGTCATTGCGAGGAAGAATTGCGAAGCGTAGCGTAGCAAGTTTTCCGAAGCAATCCTTCGAAGGGAGGCGGGCAGATGGAGTTTAAGACCTTTGCTGTTTACATCCTTAGTAATAAGAACAATGGGGTTCTTTACACGGGTGTGACAAACGATTTGCGAAGGCAGTCGCTGAGCATAAATTGAAGATTATGCCAGGTTTTACGAAGCGATACTCCGTCGATAAGTTGGTTTATTACGAGTTCTTTGAGAATGTCGATCTGGCGATTGCACGTGAGAAGCAGATCAAAGCTGGGTCGCGAAAAAAGAAAGAAGACCTCATTGCGACACTCAATCCTCGGTGGAGTGATTTGTTCGAAACGATTACTGGCTGAATCCGAAGGATTGCTTCGTCGAACGAATCTCCCGTTGGTCGATTCGTTCTTCTCGCAATGACGGCATAAGCAAAAAGAAGAATGTTCAATAAAATCCTCATAGCCAATCGCGGCGAGATCGCCCTTCGTATTATTCGTACGTGTCGCGAAATGGGCGTGAAGACCGTCGCCGTTTATTCCGAAGCTGACCGCCATTCGCTTCACGTTCGTTTTGCCGATGAAGCGGTCTGTATCGGCCCCGCTGCCGGTAGAGAGAGTTACCTTAATATTCCTCGCATCATAAGTGCGGCGCATCTTACGAATGCAGAGGCGATCCATCCGGGATATGGCTTCCTGGCGGAGAATGCCGAGTTCTCTGATATCTGCGACGCTTCCGGTTTCGTCTTCATCGGCCCCAAACCGGATATGATCGAGGCCATGGGGGATAAGGCCCGCGCTAAGGACACGATGCGTAAAGCAGGTGTGCCCGTTGTCCGCGGCTCCGATGGCGTTATAAAGGATGTTGATGAGGCGCGTCAGGTTGCCGAATCGATTGGGCTTCCGATCATCATCAAAGCCGTGGCTGGCGGTGGAGGCCGTGGTATGCGTATCGTTCACGATATGGACGATCTCCCGCAGCAAGTGGTGATGGCGCAAACCGAGGCAGCGGCGGCTTTCAACAATGGTGACGTCTACATCGAGAAGTATATCGATAAGCCACGCCACGTTGAGATTCAGGTCTTCGGCGATACCCATGGTACCGTCGTTCACTATAACGAGCGTGAGTGCTCCATTCAGCGTCGTCACCAGAAACTGGTAGAGGAGTCTCCCTCGCCTGTCGTTTCGGAAGAGGTGCGTAATGCTATGGGTGCGGCAGCGGTGAAAGGCTCCGCGAGCGTCGGCTATATTGGCGCTGGTACGATCGAATTCCTTCTCGATAAGGACAACAATTTTTACTTCATGGAGATGAATACGCGTATTCAGGTCGAGCATCCGGTGACCGAGCAGGTTATTGGTCTCGATCTCATTCGCCAGCAGCTCCATGTGGCCTCCGGTGGCCGCATCTCCAAGCGTCCTCGCAAGCCCGAGGGCCATGCTATTGAGTGCCGCATCAATGCGGAAGATCCCGAAAAAGATTTTCGTCCGTCGCCCGGTACCATTACCAGCTTCCATGCTCCGGGTGGTTACGGTGTGCGACTCGATTCTCACGTTTACGCCGGTTACCAGATCCCACCATACTACGACTCGCTCGTTGGTAAGCTCATCACCTTCGGCAATGATAGGGAAGAGGCGATTGACCGGATGCAATCCTGCCTGGACGAGATGATCGTTGAAGGCATTAAGACTACGATCCCATTTCACCGAGCGCTCATGCGTAACGAGCGTTTCCGCGCCGGCGATTTCGATACCCACTTCCTCGAGACCTTCGACTGGAAGAGTAAAGTCTGAACTGGACTTTGTGGTTGTTCTTTTCATATTCATAATTGCTATCGAATACAGGTCGCAATAAGCAATTGTGAATTTTTTACTCATACTTCTCTGATTGAGCATCACGTTTGTCATCCCCGCGGAGGCGGGGATCTAGAGTTCGGGGTCTGCTACCCATTTAGTGCTTGCCAAAGATCGGGTGCTGGTTTCCTGCTTTCGCGGGAATGACATGTTTCTCGTAATTCTTAATTCGTAATTCCTAATTCTTTCAACTCCATTCGGTCCATGAGGCGGTGGACCCACGCGCGGCGCTCCCAGTCTTCGACGAGCAGCCACACCGATTTCGAGAATGCGCTGAGCAAGCCGAGTGCGCCGCGGCCTGTTGTGTAGGGAACGACCGAGCGGAGTTCGTGCGAGAAGACGAAGACCGTAAGTCCAAGACGGTGCCGCGCATCGAGGAGTGTTTCGACCAGTTCTTTTCGGCGGCGGTCGGTGAAGGCCGAGAATTCGAACGAGTTGAGGATGACGATGTTCGCGCCGTTCTTCGTGATCTCCTCGCGCAGCGAATCCGGGGTGAGCGTGGAGGTCGGTACATCGAGCACGCGCAGGTTCTCGGGAGAGGGGAGATCGACCGTGTCGTCGAAATCGTCTGCCTTCGCTTTCGGTAAATAGCGTTGCAGCGTGTATGGAATCTTCAGGTCGAGCGTATGCAGCGCCTGGACGAACCCCGAAGTCAGCAGGTCCGCACCAGCATAAGTATTGAAGAGCAGTACGTTACGCTCCGGAAATTTCATCGCAAGCCGGAGCGCGACCGCACACGATATCTCCACCGATCGCTTTAGCTCGCGGCACATAGCGAGCGTTATCTCGCCAGCATACGCACGGTGCGACTGCATCCCATTCACATACGTAATGAGTAATTCCGGCGGATGTTCCGCCTCCGATTCCGCTACTTTGAATATCTCCGATACCTTTAAAGGATACTGCGGTCTGCCGATCAGTACCGGCGCTTCGTTATGCATCATAGTGTATTCCTTTCCTGAGAGTTTATAATTCTTGAGAGTTGTTGAATGTGAGGACCCGATCTACTCTTAATTTTTATCTCGGCACCACGGACCACCCCTGAGCCGCCTCCGGCAGCTCCCCCCTCCTTCTTTAGGAGGTGTGTCGCTCCGTTTTGCGGAGAGGGCCGAGTCCGGATTCCGAGCCCCGGATGTCATCCTGAGCGAAGTTCGAAGCGACCTTAAGAAGCTTCTTTTTGTCTATAAAACAATGGTGCCTATAATAACACTATATTATAACACATAAAAGACAAAAAGTTTCACAAATAATTATCAACAATATAGAGTGAGTGAGAAAATGATGAGTGAGAACCAGTGCGTATTGGGTTGGCGACCAATGCCCGAAAAGATTTGAACGGTGGCGTAAGGCAAGCGTGCCTTAACCTGCAGTTACTACTATTCGACTCCAAAGAGCCGCCTTACCGAACGATCGAGAGCTTCTGTGTTACTGCGTGATCGGTTCGCGAATTAAGTACAACAGTGTAAAAGCCTGCAGCGAGTTTCGAGATATCAAACTCGGCGTTCGAGGACGCTTCACCGGAATAAGCTTCTCTGCCATAAATGTCGTAGATCGCGAAGCCTGCAGTCTCATCATCAGGAACGATGTGAAGCACTGATAAGGCTGGATTCGGCCAGATCGAAAAACTGCTTGAGCTCTTCGGTGCATGAACGCTAGAGAACGGTGGCGCATGGGTTCCGACGACCATCACGTCGATCGTTACGGTATCATTCGCACGAGGCCAGTGCAATTGGGTCAGGTAATTATGGTAATCGTCACCGGTAAAAGTGATCTTCGCTTGGATTTGTGATGAAGGCGAGCTTGGGGTCGGCGGAATGAGGCCTGGCAATGAGTATGAACCAAAGCCGTCGTTCAAAATCGCGATCTGAAGGTGTGAATCATCGAAGTAGGGAACGTAGAAATACTCGCTTGTGGAATCGAAATTCCCAAAATATACTATAAAGCTCTTCGGTCCAGTAAAAGCACTCTTGACATCAGAAGGGAAGATTATACCTGTCGGATGAATACCATGCTTTATCTTTGGGTGCTGTACCTTTCGATAGATGGCGTCTACCGGACACCAAACATCGATATTTCCCATCACTTCCAAAGAGAACACACTATCACTGAACGACATGTTCTGCTGATAAGGAACGACACTTCCACTAATCCAAATGATGCGCCCCTCCTCCAGAGTAGTGTCCTTCGCGAAATTGTTGTCTGTTAACAGAAAGATGATATAGCTGCTATCGTGTGCGGGTACTACGGTAGGGACTGATACCAGTTGAAAGGCCTCGGTGTCACCCTGCTTCATTTGGAGCTTCTTGAGTTCGATCGGGACATCGGACAAGTTCGAAAGTACAACTGTATCGTACGCGCGCCCAAGGAATGGCGTTGTATTTATGGTGAGTTGATGTACTTGATAGAGATTCTGTATCAGCGTATATGCTTCAATTGGTGTCCGAGTGACCACCGTACCCCAGCAGTCGGTGCTGGTGGAAATAAGCGTATCGTGGACGACGGTTTTCGGGGCGCCCGTAAAAGAAAGTGATAATTGCGTGCTATAATAACTGAACGGACAACTTCGCAGTAGAATTGAATCGGTCGGCAGAATGAACCTATCGGAATACTCTCCGGTGACCTCGAATGCTACCCTTGTGGTTTGAAGAATTTCATTATAGGGTAAATTCAGACGAGGATCCTTGACGACCTGCCGAGTCCATGTCGAACCAGACTTGCCAAGTACAGCGGGATTACGCTTGTTACTCAGGGTTGTAGTATCGAACATGATGTACGGTCCCGAGCACACTGCCGGCGCCCAAATGTTAATCCAACGCGGATAAGGCCATGCAGGGTAAGGGATAGGGCCCTGAAAAACTCCAGTATCTCCCATTCGACGTACGAACCCATTCGAGGTGGTGCTATCGCTGAACCAATACTGGAGATTACCGCTAAAGATAGCACGTTCCAGATCTACAGTGTCCGCGTGATCCTCCACAATGCTCTGAACGCCCGGATCCAGTATAGCCTGAACGAGGTATGGCACGCGTAGCGTCCCGTGCGGCGGTACAACAAACTCAAGCTCGGCGTCCCCACAGTAAATATTTCCGTCGATCGATACGTAGGGATTGTCTGCCGAATCCACTCTCGCCGAGGTATCCCAGAGGGCCATTACTGAATCCTTATACTTCCACGGAGTGGCGTGCGATGCGGTGATTATCCCGCGATGGTTATGATTTACATCAATTTCCTCCACGATAAAAATGGAGTCGGCGAACAGGAATGCTGAATCCGCGATCCTCGCTGCTATTGGCCCACAGTTACGGATCTGTAAATGTGTTTCGAAACCGGGAATATGGACTGGATATGCACTATTGTTGCTGACCACTATCGTGACAGGCATCCACCTGCCGCCGGAATCCGGCACCGGGGGAATGGATTCCTGACGAATAGTAAAGAGTGTCGTATCCGTAGTGAGTCTTACCGTCTGCGACGATGCGGCACTCGCGAAGGCGAGAGAGCATAAGAGCACGAGGGACAGTATCCTGGTCATGGCAGCAATGCTTTGAGAACGTCGATAACGAATGCCTTTGATAAATAATCTTCATCTCTACAACGATTGCAGGCTTGAAACCTGACAATAACCTGAGGTTCAATTACAGGAGGTTGGGCTCGCTGACTCGTGGCGCGCAATTACGTCCAAGGCGAGCTCGGTGACGTAATTATCTCCACCTGAAAGCGCGTAGGTCGAGCGTCCTCGCTCGACATTTTTGTTATTTGTGGCCCTCTTCTCCTTCATGCAATTTACATAGCCCCTTCGGCAAACTCAGGACGGCGTCGCGGGGCTTTGAAAAAAATAGACTCTCGCATTCCTGGAAGGGTAAAGCGTAAATTATTCTTTTAATATTCTCGCGAAGTGTGTCCGGGCGCGAATAAAGTACGCGCCTGCCGGAAGCTTCGAGATATCGATCGAACCTTCACGGTTCGGACAATCATACAAGCGGCCAAAGGCGTCGAAAATTTGCAATGACGGATCCAACTCTCTGACATGGAGTGTATTGGTCGCCGGAATGGGATAAAGCCAGCGATCATCTGACTTTGTTGAAACGATCTTTACCTCTGAGTGGCCCTGTTCCAGCCGCACGAGGTACTGAATATGCATCGGTTGCATCTTCCCCATGAAGAACTCTGTGTCTTCGACCTGCAGAACGCCAACGACATCACCATTTCGATTAGTGGCTATCTGAGTGATATATGAAACTCCCGGCTGTATCGGTATCTCGGAGTCAATTGTATCAGCGACCCACGAAGCTCCATTATTATTGCTTCGCAAAAATATGGTTTGTGGGTACTCGCCAATTACGAGTGTATCGCCTATTCGTGAAGCGCAATATGGATCGCCTTGAAATTTCCCGGCGATCGGTAATTCCGTCCAATGAAGGCCGAGGTCAGTCGAAAGAAAGATCGCCGTCGAACGGTTTATACTATCCTGCCAACGGTCGCCGTACCCGACGATGGTATCGCCACCCCAAAAGTCGAACCAGTGGAAATGCAGTGAAGTATCCTGCTTCGGTCCAGGAATCGCATTCATGTAGGACTGCGTCTTGGTCTTCCAGTAGTCGTATGTTGTATAGATAACGAACGAACTTGTCATGATCCGGAATTTGCCGCCGCCATATGCATGAGAGCGCATACCCGCATTCGGGACACTCGTCGAGTCCCAATGACTTCCACCGTCGGAGGTCGCATAGACCTCTCGAAAATCCGACGTTACGACTCCTTCTTGCGTATTAATAAAATCGAAGCCAGTATTGGCGACCGCATTTATCCCCCAGTTAGCAGGGCCGACTGTTATCGTCCACGTTCTTCCACCATCCGTGGAGCGAAAGAACCTGGTTGGGGCGATAGCAATAACATTCAATGAATCCAGCATTTTGGCTTGGACTATCGGATAGTATTGACCGTTGGTTGGGTCGGGAAGTAGGAAGCGAGTCCAGGATTTGCCACCATCATCACTTCGGATCACATAAAATGTATCTGCATTATTCCCTCCGGGCCAAAGACCGCCAATGGCAAGGAATGAGTTGCCATACGATGTGAGTGAGTTATAAAAATAATCGGTCGAATCCACTTTGGCTGGAAGCACGACATGCCAATGATACTGACTGTGTGCAATCTGTGGCAGCACGATGCTTAACACAACTAAAGCAACCGAGCGAGACAATCTCATAAGAAAATTTTCTTCAAAAATACGACGAAAGTACAGCTTCAGTCTAGTTGTCAGGTTTGGGGCTTGGAATCGTTCTATAATAAAAGCATATTCATCCGATGATATTCATTTGAGCGAACAACGGTAGGGATTAATGCCTTATAGCTGTCGTCGAAAGAGTTATTTGTTTTGTAAGCTTCAATAAACCCAGGGTATTGCTGCAATGACCAACATATTGTCCCTCGTGCTCTTACTTACTCTCACCTTCACAAGTGTGGCATCGGCGCAGACCGTGAGAGAAATCTCTGATACCACGCTCTTTACGATCCGCCAGGAGTCTATTCCACCTGCTCCGGATTCGGGCGGCAAGTGGTTTCCGCTTACGATCGTCGTCACCAATAATAGCGCATACCCCGTTCATCTCCCGGGCTTCCAAACGCATTACCGTTACGGTGGCAACCAGGGGTGCCCTCCGGCGTATGCGGTTCTGATCGCCGATTCGGCCTGGACCTACGCAGATTCGATCTTAATTGATGAAGACGTACTTGTCGGCCATATGCTTATGTCAGACTATGCTGTCGCGCACGGAACGCCGTTGAAGTATAAAGACTCCGTACTGGCACTCTGGCGTACCGCGGTCGACACGGCCGGTCAGTCCTATGTAACGATCGATGGCAGGGCCTATCATGGGCGAGCGTTTCTCGAGTTTGTTGTCCCACCACATGGGACTCTCCGCGTTCCATTCCTCATTCAATCGATCGGGTCTGCGAACAGCGGTCCCCTAGATATTGCATTTGTTATTTTCGACATCCAGCAGCGTAGCGGAGTCGAATACTGGTTCAGCGATAGCGCGGGTATCCGAAGAATGGGCGACACCGGTGAGTACCAATCTAGGCCGTTTC
>JAJPIO010000016.1 GCA_021324735.1 Bacteroidota bacterium | reverse complement strand
GCAACTCGACTCCGTGAAGTTGGAATTGCTAGTAATCGGGGGTCAGCACACCCCGGTGAATACGTTCCCGGGCCTTGTACACACCGCCCGTCACGCCATGAAAGCCGGGAGTACCCGAAGCCGCCTTATAAGCGTCTAAGGTAAGACCGGTGATTGGGGCGAAGTCGTAACAAGGTAGCCGTACCGGAAGGTGCGGCTGGATCACCTCCTTTCTAAGGTGCACTTGGGTTAGCAGTAACCCAGATTGATCCTCTTATGAGAATCAATTTGCATTGATAACATCAGGGTCTTCACGGGCCTGTTATCAACGCAGCACAAAAAATCGTGATCTCACTAACCGAATGCGTTTCGATCATTCGAACGCACATCATGCTGATCCTTCTGTTTCTTTGGCTTTTGAAACCAGCGATGGTTTCCGCCTTAACCCTTGTCGCTTTGCGATAAGGGTTTTTTATTTTCTGCTGTAACTTCGAGGCTTTGGCCGGGTTCTAACCCTGGTAGTTCATTTCTAATGAAACACGGCCATGATTAAGTGTCTTAGTCTTTCGGTTGCTTTCGTCTTCTTTATCTCCACGCTCTCAACGGCTCAACCACTTTGGCAGCGGACCAACGGTCCGTCGGGAGCTGGCATCAGCGAAATTGCCTTTGATAGTTCGGGTGGTGCCTTCGTTATTGCAAATGCGGCGTTCCGAACGGTGGACGGTGGTGCGACCTGGCACGAACTGGCCATCACGCCCACTGATATTCACACCCTGCACAATGGGCACATTGTCGCTATTCTGAACGGTCAGATCGCGATTTCCACAGATGTCGGAGCAACGTGGAGTTCCGTTCTTGCACAAACGGGACCTATTGCCATTACACTAACCGGCGAAATTTTCGTTGCTACCCAAAGCGCCGTTTACCGGTCGACCAATGAAGGGATTTCGTGGGATACACTCGCGGCACCGCCAACCACAGCCAGATTTTATTGCTTCTATACATCGACTCTGTTTCTTTTAACGAGTGACCGAGGTGGCGGTAGCCTTTATCGCTCGACGAACAACGGTTCCAATTGGTCGAGAGTCGTTAACGGTCTGTCGCTCGATAATTTTTACGGTGACGACATTGCGGGCAATCCGGCTGGCGCGATGGTATACGCCTGTCGCGACGGTCGCTACTTATCAACCGACGATGGGAGAACATGGAAGTCTTTCAGCTCGAATAATGATGTCGGCATCAAGGTTGCGGTGGATCACTCAGGACACTTTGCTATAGGTACGGGCGGTATCGAGTATTTCGATTCGCTTCCCGGGCCTTCGAAGAATTACTACGGCGATGATGGCCGCTCTATTTCATCTTTCAATGGTTCTCAAGTTCTTGTTGGCGCTCCGGATGGCGGATTCTGGAGCGCAGGCGGTTCCAATATCGGAGTAGTGAATGCCGCCCTCACTTCGACCCACATCGTAGGTCCGCCGACTGGTCAGATTACAAGCATGGCTCCGCTTGCATCGGGCAGCATTCTCGCTAATTCGAACGGAACGCTGTATCGTACGACGAATGCCGGCGATACCTGGGCTTCCATAACAGGCGATATTAAACTGCTCGCCTTCGATTCTGCACACGATATTCTCGCTGCATATGGCGGAGCCATCAAGCGGACCTCGGATGGCGGAAACAATTGGTCGCAACTGGGCTACACGTTAACGAGCACCGGCATTACTTCGGCCATCGTCGATCCCACAGGTATGATCTACGTGGGAAGCGGGGAAGGCGTCTTCCGATCGAGTGATAATGGAGCGACATGGGATCAGCTCAACGCGGGTCTCGGAAATTTGCAGGTTGCTTCGCTTGCAGTTAATGCCAAGGGTGATGTATTCGCTGGTACCAGTACCAGGATTTACGAATCCACAGACCATGCCTTGACGTGGTCAGCACTGGCGTTCGCACCAAGCACCGATACTGTATTGTATGATAGCATTACGCGGTCCGTCAGTCATGGGTTTAGTGCTCTCACGTTCAATACTGCTGGCGACTTGATTGCGGTCGTTCCAAACTTGGGTGTCTTCTGGTCGCACGATAATGGCGCAACGTGGGATTCGATTGGCACTGGGCTTAGCGGCGAAGTTAAAGCACTCCTGAGTACGCCCAGCGGACATGTCTTTGCGGGTACCGATCACGGCGTATTCTATTTAGCGGCTGGAGGTGCTACTTGGGTCGACGCGAATTCTGGTCTTGATGGTGTTCCGGTTCTCAGCATCACGCGCGATGCCGCAGGCACCGTCTATCTTGGTACGAACGGAAAAGGAGTGTATCGCTCAACGCTGACATATAATCGAGCAGCACCCCCAAATGCGGTTAATAGCTCGACTGCCGAGACAGGGGACATCAAAGTTTACCCCAATCCGATGAGTGCCAGAGGACAAATTGAATTCAATCGAATGGGAGGCTCGAATATTCGAATTACGATCTTAAATTCACTCGGTGAAGAGGTTGCGGCAATGACCCCGCTGGCGTCACAAACAGGTTCCATAACCTTCTCCTTCGATGCCAGCACCCTCGCCTCCGGCGTATACACCGTTCGAATTTCGGATGGGCTAAGCTATTCGACGCGACACTTTCTTGTATCACGATAGAAATCCAATTCTTTTTCTAGCGAGATTTGGGCCCCGATTCCTATGAGTTCGGGGCCTTAGTTTTTTGCTTGGCTAAGACCTTCTCACGATCCGCTTTACAATTTTCTTTAGCAACCTCGCCCCATCAGCGGAAATACTTTGTTTTAAATAAATGCTATCGAGCGCTGCACGAGATTGGGTGGAAGTTTCTCCCTTCTTCTCGGCCCAACCCCAGCGGCCTTCCCGCCGGAAATTGTGAAAGTTCGAATGCTGCGTGACGAGCAGCGACCAGACGCGCTCGATATGCGCAGTAGTCTTGTAATCCACAGGCATGGCGCGAACGAACTCACTACCACGCAAGCCGGGGCTCGATGCATAGGTCCAATCGAGATCATCGAAGAGAATCCAACCACCGGGCTTGAGCAATTTCTCGACAAGAAAGAAGGCGAAGCCATCCGGCTCCCAAGCGTGGGCGCCATCGATAAAGCAGAAATCAAATATCGGCTGCGTCATGCCATCTGCTTGGTGCTGCTCGAGGAGTGCTCTCAGCTCCCACGAGTATGATGTTTGCGAGTAAATCGGCGTGACATAGGAAGAAAGACCTGTGGCTTCGAGCAGCGACTCGATCTCTGGCTCGCGCTCTTTGGCAGAATCGTTATCGATGGTGATAAGATGACCTGTTCCTTGTTCGTGAAGGGCTGCGCCCATGTAACAAGAAGAGGTGCCGTGAGCAAAGCCCAATTCTAAAATTTGCTGAGACTTCGTTGATATAATGAAGTCATAGAGTATCCGCCCTTCTTCGGGGGACATGAGCGGCACCTTACCCACGATGCGGGCAACTTCTTCAAATTTCATGCAGGACTTTCGGACGATTCACAGATGCACTCAATGTTGCTTCGGCAACTTGGGGTTCCCCAGGCGGGCCCTGGTATTGTTGCTCACGAGGCTCGTCCGCGCAGATTCTTGTCGACGATGCCAAGTATGATCAACACAAACGCGGTCAGACGAATAAGAAAGAGTGCCGGAAGCGATTCCGTATCCGCATCGAGAACGATAAGCAACAATTGCTGAATGGCGAGCAGAACGAATGCGATCCCGAACAATAGGAACAACCGATCGCGGGTCTCTCGCCAGAAGCGGAAGAAGAACAGTCCGCCAGTGGCAAAGCCCATAATGATAATGCCGGTTAGTAATTGCTTCATAATCGTGATTGTTCATCCCAGATGAATCCGAACAGGAGAAGTGCGAGCCCGATTACGGTAGGGATCGCACGAACCGTCGAAAGATCGATGTTTGGCAAAAACGTTAGGTCGAGAACAAGCAGAATATTATTCAGCGCAAAAAATGAGAAGCAGAGTCCACTCCAAAAAAGAAGTCTGCGACGGGAAGTTCGATAACCTCGTAATAACAAGACCGCACAGGTGATGCTTGTTAAGGCGCATAAAATGTAAACAATATCGGCCATACTCACTCTTTCTTTTTACCGATAATAAATGCATCGGCGAATGATTGAAGCGTGGAAATAGGATTGGAATAGATCTCATTGATAACGGAGACTCTGCGCTCACGATAACTTGTAGCCAGGTTTCCTATCTGCTTAGCGATGGGCGCTTCCTTATTTGCGATATAATACGACTTCCCATCATTGGCAGAATTAATGATGTGCTTTTCGCTGTAATGCGTTAGTTGTCGAGCAGTTGATTCGGCTGAAAGATACAATGCGCTTGAGATCGCTTCCGATGTTTCCGCTTTCGGCGAAATATAATATAAATGGATTAGAATTTCAAGCTGCTCAATCGATGTAATGTTTTGGCGAATGAACTGTCGAACCTCGTCTGGTAACCCACCATTTGACATGTGGCGCTTAAATGTTTCAAATTCCACGCCACTGTGAATGAAGTTCAATCAAAGAAATAATGACAAAGCATATAATTGAGTTTTTTCGCGAAACGAGTGTTAACGCGTCTCATCTTTATGTGCAAAATAAGGAGTCGCATTTGAATACTATTAAACCCCGAGATCCATATCGCTTATTCTTCCCACTGGGAATATTGCTTGGGCTGGCAGGCGTGATCGTTTGGCCACTTCTTTATTGGGGAGTCATACAAGGTTATTGGGGACTATCACACGCCTACCTTCAGGCTGATGGATTTTTATTTTGTTTCATCGCTGGATTTTTGTTAACGGCTGTGCCACGATTCACCGGTACATCAGTGCCGGAAATTTCGGTGCAATGGGTCCTTGCCATTACGGTAATTGCCGGTGCTATCTTAATGGAATTGCAAGCCTATGAAGCAGGGCAGACGGCATTTTTCATAGCATATTTGATCTTGGCATCGCTTGCAATCCAGCGGCTGCTTCGAAGAGAAGGCGCTTTGCCTGCAACGTTTTCACTTGTGGGCCTTGGCATTATTACAGGACTGATCGCAAGCGCGATTAGTGCGGCAAGTGCGTTCGGTTTACTTGGCGGGGGATGGCCTCTGGCAGGGAAGCGAATGCTTACCGAAGGTATGACACTCATGCTGGTTCTGGGTGTCGGTGGATTCCTCGGACCACGATTATTAGGCCTCGATCGTCCTCCAATCGTGCAAATTGAAGGGACTGAGCCGTCCAAGCGATTAATGGATCGTGCTCCCAGTTATGTCTACCTTATTGCAGCGCTCATTATCTTCATATCCCTTCTCCAGCAATATGTTGCTGGAATCGAGTGGATGAGTTTTGTTCGCGCCCTGATTGCAAGCATTATTCTCGGCGTCACCGTTGAGCCCTGGAAATTTCCGAAAGTACGTACGACCTTATCATGGTGTGTATGGACTTCAAACCTACTTCTGTTTGTAAGCCTCTGGATGATCGCTTTATTTCCAAAGTATAGCGTCGATTTCCTGCACATTATGTTCATTGGCAGCTTTACGCTGCTAATTTTGGCGGTCGGGATGCGTGTCTCATTGTCGCATGGCGGGCATGGTCTTTCGACCGAGAAGAAGAATTGGCCACTACGTATCGCACTTATTGCCGGATGTATTGCAATGTTAGCAAGAGTAGGGGCACCATTCTCACCGCAATCGTATGCTGCGCATTTGATGTATGCTGCTTTGTTATGGCTGATCGGATTAGGAATTTGGGGCTGGCGGTTAATAAAATTGATCAGGACGAGTAAATAGTAGTGACGGGTAAGTAAAAGATGAAGGTTAGGAATATTGTATTTGATCTCGGTAACGTTCTTAATATTTGCGATCTTGATTTTGCTTTGAAAGGTCTTTCCGCAGGATCGAATGCTTCGATCGAGGAAGTAAGAGCATTTTTATTCGACACTGATTTTGTAGATCGTTTAGATAGTGGCTTCATATCGAATGAGGAATTTCATACCGCGGTCCAATCAGGCCTTGGCTGGCGGGAAGATTTAGAGGCGCTTCGAAAATTGTGGGAAGATATGCTCTCGACGGACCATGAAATGGTCGAGCTTATGGTGAGATTGAAGTCGGAGGGATACAGAATATATGTATTATCGAATATCAATCCGATTCATCTGGACCTTGCCAATCGATCGTTCGATTTTCTTCAACATACGGACGGAGCGATTTATAGTTGTGAGTGCGGAATGATAAAGCCGGATGAATCGATCTTCCAGCATCTTCTCAATACGTTTGGATTGAATGCCGCAGAGACGATTTTTATCGACGACCGTCAAGTGAATGTGGATGCCGCGGGTAAATTAGGTATTACTTCGATCGTTCATCGTTCGTATATAGAGACGAGAGAGAAATTAAGTGAATGGATTCCGACGCTACGTTAATACTCCAGCCGATAGGGTATATCGAGACTCCGTTTCGATCGAAAGCGGATGCGCCGCACCAACCTGATGGTAACACTGGTGTGGAAGGAGTGATCCATTTATATGAAGGCCGTAATTTCGAGCAGGCTCTGGAAGATTTGGAAGGTATCGAGAAAATATGGCTAATCTATTGGTTCGATCGCAATCCTAATTGGAAGCCTAAAGTGCTTGTACCTCGCGGTAGGCGGCAGAAGCGCGGGGTTTTTGCGACTCGGTCGCCACATCGGCCAAATCCAATTGGTTTGACCCTCGCCGATATTGTTAGTATTGAAGGCCTGAATATTAAAGTGCGGAATATCGATCTTCTGGATGGAACACCCATTCTCGACATTAAGCCATACCTGCCTGCAGTCGAAGCTCATCCTAATGCAAGTGCCGGCTGGATCGATGAAGTCGAATATGCCTCGTTAGGTTATTCAGTTAGCTTCTCATCTCTTGCGCAAGCGCAACTCCAGTTTTTGGAAGATTATGATGTGAGATTAAGAGATCGTATTTTACGAGTACTTTCTAACGATCCGAGCCCTCATCCTTACAAGAGAATCGAGCAAGCAAATGAAGGATTTGTTCAGGCGATACGAGGATGGAGAATTATATTCGAAGTAACCGATGATGGGGTTCTTATTAGAGAGATTGAGAGTGCTTATTCACGTGAAATGCTCATGAGCGCAGAGCCTTTGTCCGACGATACAGCTCAACGGGCATTTTACGAAAAGTTTAAGGTTGATATGTAAAGGAAGTTTCATACTCTTCTCTGACGTATTGATTCACATATGTTGTTAAGCCCTTTCCAGAGAGGGCCAGTTCTTTCATCCGTTCTACCTTATTTCTGCCTGGACGGTTATACGTATACACGTAAATCTGGTAGCTATCCTTGAATTGAAGTTGAATACCATTTTCGATAAACTCGTAGGAAAGGACACCTCCACGGCCAGAAGAATTTGCATATACATGTTCTAGGATGGGCTTAACCATTCTTATTGGAGAGCAACTTCAATTCCAATTATCACTGGGCTATTGGGATGCTCTGTAATTTTGAACCTCTGCTGGTGTCCTTATTATTGAATCTCTAGAATAAGGATATGAGGGAAAAGATAGATATGAAAAAGTTTGCCATTCTTGCTGCCGGGATGCTCGTTGTGGGTGTTATCGGCTGTTCCGATAACTTGAATTCGCTACTTAACGGATCCCCTGGTTTTACGGCCACTCTCGATAGTATTATTCGTGGCATTAAAACAGATTCGTTGCTTCATTCTGGTCGAGATTCTACCGACCATCGTGGGAAGGATTCAATAGCTGTTCGTCACGGGCAGGATTCAACCGACTTACATCATGATGGGCGCGATTCTACCGACATTCGTCACAATGACGGTGGTATTGGCGATACCACGGAAAATCATCACGGCGATGTAGATACCACTCATGTTGAGCATCATGGTGATGGCGGAGGAATAGATAGTCTCCGCTCACCTCACGGAGGAGAACAAGATACGACCGGACACGGCGGCGGTCATAACGGTGATGGAAGAAAACGACATCGCTAAATATGAATTAAAAACCCCGGAAAATTCCGGGGTTTTCGTTTACACTTACAGATCTAAAGTAAGATCATCCATAATGTTGGCCGGCTTAAGGTCCAGGTCGCATAGCTTATTGATGCGTTCTATAAAGTGATTAGCCTGATATGGAGTTAGATACTTTTTAGGGGTGTGCATAAAAAAATAGAGCGTTTTTAACCCGGCTTCGATCCATTCTTTTACACGGAGTGCCCATTCGTCGAGGCGGACATAATCGGTTCGGTCGAGGTCCTGACCATCGAAGCGGATGAAGGCCGACGGCGTAGTCAGGCACATATGTAGGGCATCGCGTCGCCCGGCAGTATCCGTTATTACTGTGCCGATCTTTCGCTTTCGCATTTCTTCAAATAACTGATTAAGAGTTTCCTCATTCGAAAACCAATCTTCATGTCGCACTTCGACAAAGAGAGGAATGCTCTCATCCCAAAGATCTAATAGGTTAATAAGTTGATCGTAACGCTGAGAAGAAAAGGAGGGAGGCAGTTGCAAGAATGCAGTGCCAAGGTGTTCTTCGAATGCAGTGATATTTTCGCAAAATTGCTTGAGTGCCGCTTTATCCTTGGCAAGTGGATTAACGTGGCTGATGGGACGCGATACCTTCGGGCAAAATTTAAAGCCTCGCGGTGCTACGCCTTTCCACCCCTCGACGGTCTTTTTGTTCGGGATCTGGTATCCTGTGGCGTTCAGTTCAATGGCGTTAAATTGTGTTGCGTATACCTTTAAGAAATCTTTTTTAGGAGTACCCTTAGGATAGATCTTCCCTAAAAACCCTTCTTCGCCCCACTCAGGGCAACCGACATAAACTTCCGGTTTTTTCGACGTTTTTTTTAGCACTTTCTGGGTCATCGGGTGGTCCGGCGGCAGCGAAAACTCGATGTCCTTTATATCTTTGAGATGGCCAAATTTCATAGAATATGAAAAACTAACAGGCGACTGAAAATGGTGCTATCTTTGATACCTAAATGATGGGCACCTCCATGCAACGTATTGTATGTCATTTGGATATGGATGCGTTCTTTGCCTCGGTCGAGGAAAAGAACGATCCGAGCCTTGAGGGCAAGCCAGTGCTGGTAGCGGCGGGGCCGGTTGGCCGTGGGGCTGTCGCTTCCTGTAATTACATTGCGCGCAAATTAGGGGTAAAAACTGGCATGAGCACGCAGGAAGCAGTGCGGCTTTATCCCCACGCTGTCGTTGTCCGAGCCAATTACGATCTCTACCAAGAGGCTTCGGAAAAGATACTTCGTATTATTTATCGATTTACTCCCGATGTTGAGCCGCTAAGTCTTGACGAGTCCTTTTTCGAGCTAACGCATTCGCCCCGCTGGCGCAGTGATCCTAAAAGCGCCGCTGAGGTCATTCAGGCTGCAATCGATAGTGAATTACAACTCGGCGCTTCTATTGGAGTCTCATCGGGAAAAGTGTTTGCCAAGATAGGAAGTGATTTTAAAAAGCCACATGGAATAACGTTGGTCCCTTTTGGCGGCGAAGCGGAATGGATCGCACCGCTGCCAATTAAAGTGGTACCAGGAATCGGGTATGCGACCGAAAGGAAACTTACCGAGATGGGAGTCCAAACCTGTGGTGACATACTTCGGCTAACTATCGGCCAGTTGCACAATACCTTCGGGCAGGTCCATGGTGATTTTCTCTGGAATATGGTTCGGGGCCGGGATGATCGCCCATTGACCAAACGTGGTGCGGCAAAGTCGATTTCACATCAAAGTACGCTGCAAAAAACTACATCAGATAAGGAATATATTGAATCGCTCTTGCTCTATATTGCAGAGCGTTGCTTATGGCGGTTGCGTGCAAGCGGTATGAAAGCTCGAGGGGCATCGATATATATGCGGTTTGCAGATGGACGTTCGGATGGTCGAGCTATCCATCTTAAGCATGCGGTACAATCCGAGCAACTTCTCCTGCCGATCGTTTCCGATAAGATCCGGGAAGTGTGGCGAGTTCATTCTCGTCCCCGAGTCACCTTTGTGGGAGTGAGCCTTTTTGATTTTCAGCCTGCGACCGACCAGGAAGAGCTCTTTATGGATGAGGCCGAAAAGAAAGAGGCCATATCAAGAACCCTTAGTAATATTCGAGAGAAGTTTGGGAGCCGTATCATCTCTACGGCTCGGACTTTCGATTTGCACCATAGCTACCGACTTTCACAGGCGGGGCTTTCATTTTCGACGGCGAGCATCGAAAAAACACACAAACCCGAGCAAAAAGGCCGCAATTCCAAGCTGAAATCTTCCTCTTCGTGAGGGTGTTGCTTACCCGAACCATACGCCCGCTTCCGGCAGCATGACGGCTCCTTCAAGCCAGTTCATCTAAGGGAGTCGGGCTTTTTATTTGGATATTACGAATTAATAATGGCGATTGAGGGCCGGATTCCGCAAATAAGGAATTTGCGGACGTTTTCCGTGTTAGGAGCGGCGGCTCGGAAGTCGTAGAGTAGGAAGAAGAGAGACTGTGAACCCATTAATCGTTGAATCATTCGCGGATATGGTCCGCGAGAAAGGAATCGACCGGGACATCCTGATGTCCGTGATCGAGGAGACCTTTGCCATGATGATCCGTAAAAAATACGGCATGGATGCAAAGTTCGACCTCGTCATGAATATGGATAAGGGCGATATCGAGATCTATCTCGAAAAGACGGTAGTTGGGGAAGTCCAGAATCCTGCCACAGAGATAAGCCCTCAGGAAGCACTCGAACGCTCCGGGGAAGAGCTTGAAGTTGGTGACGAGTACGTTGAGATCATCAACATGGGTAAAGATTTTGGTCGCCGGCTCATTGTAACGGCCAAACAAAATCTCAACCAGCGAATCCGCGAGATCGAAAAAGATAATGTTTATAACGAGTATAATCAACTCGTTGGAGAGATCATCGTCGGTGAGGTATACCAGATTCGTCACGGTGATCTCTTTGTGATCCACAACCGCCGAGAGCTGTTGCTGCCAAAGGCCGAGCAGATCATGCGTGAGCGGTGGCGCAAAGGTGATACGATCCGCGCTATCGTAAAAGAAGTGCGCCGTGGTGGCCCTACGGCTACGCCGGTGGTCGTTCTTTCACGTTCCGATCCTCGCTTCCTCGAGCGTTTGATGGAGATCGAAATTCCTGAAATTTATGACGGCATCATCCTTATCAAGGGGGTTGCTCGTGAGCCAGGTGAACGTGCGAAAGTTGCAGTAGAAACGACCGATGATCGTGTCGATCCGGTCGGTGCATGCGTCGGTATGAAGGGCGTTCGAATTCACTCTATCGTACGTGAATTAGCGAACGAGAATATTGATATTATACCCTGGTCACCGGACCCGGTCCAATTTTTGGGCAGAGCGCTTTCGCCGGCTAAGTTGCTGGAAGTCGAGCTGAACGAGGAAAATAAGACAGCAACTGTTCTTGTCAGTGACGATCAGGTATCGCTCGCAATCGGTAAGCAAGGGCAGAACGTTCGGCTCGCTTCACGGTTGACCGGCTATCAGATCAATCTTGTCAAAGAAGCGCGCGATGAAGAAGATATTGAGCTCATCGACTTCCGCGAAGAGATCGGTCTCGATCTATATACAGAGCTTATCCGTGCTCGTATTGATACCGCAAAGGAATTCCTTTCGGCGCCTCGAGAAGCATTGCTTCGCATTCCCGGTATGACTACCGATCGGCTCGAGCAGATCCGTCAATTACTGGAGCGTGAGTTTGCTCAGGCGGATGAATTGCTGGAAAGCACGGCCGAGAAAGCCGGTGTATCGCTTACGACGTTACGCCCTGGCCAAACGGCCGATAGACTTGGGCAAGATGGTGCCGAGGTTCAAGAAGTTGAAGAAACGGCAGTTTCAGAGGAAGCTATGGCTTCATCGGATGCTGCCCAGCATAGTGAAAACAATGGCTAAGACAGTACAAAGATGAGCCGGCATGGTCGAGCCGGTTGGTCGCGGAGCCTCAGGACGCTTGATCGAGGAAATCCGCTCACTGTCGAGATGGGTTAGCTCATTCTAACTCTGGGGTAGTAACATCCCCGCGATGAATGGGCTAACGGTTTCGACCATTCATCGCAGAGCGTAAGGCTCGGAGCGCGTGTGCGTTTTGCGAGCGAACGCTTAAAGGAGTATAATGACAGAAACCGACACGATGATGGCTTCGGCGGATAGTTCGTCCGGAGCAAAAAAAATAACGGTCCGTAACCTTGCGACCGAGATTAACGTCTCGCATGAGACGCTGATTGAGTTTCTCCAAAAGAAGGGATTTAAATCCGTTAAGTCGATCATGTCGAAAGTCGAGCCGGAAGCGCTCGATCTCGTCATGAAGCAATTCGGCAAGGAAAAAGATGTTGCCGAAAAACGGCAGAAAAAGGTTGCCGCCTTTAAGGAAAAGCGGGCAAAGAACCGTGAAGAGTTCTTAGAAGATCATCCCGAGCTTCGGGCCGAAGAGCAAAAGCCTGCCGAAGTTCCAGCAGCGCCGTTAGCGGGTGCTCCTGTACCGGAGCCCGTGGAAATTCCAGTCTTCACTGAAGAGCCGGAGCTTGTTCCGTTGGAAGTTGACCTTGCGGCCGCAGCCGTTGCACCGGTTGAGGTTGAACCTGTTGCTCCGGTTGAAGAGCCTCCGGTCGAGCAAGAGGAGCCGGTTGTCGAACAACCTATCGTCGCGGAAGAACCGCCAGTAGAGCAAGCTCCTCCAAGTGCTCCCGCCGAGGTGATTCCTCAGGGTGGAACAGAGAACGACCACGAAGGCCCGGCTGGTCTTCGCCGTAAACGCCGTCGCCGCACTACGATCGCCACAGGCGAGCCAGTCGATCTACGTGTTTCACTACCTGGTCTTAAGATCAAGGGCAAGATCGATCTCGAGCCTTTAAAGCCAGCGGGTGGTGGCGGAGAGACGCGCCAACAAGGCGGCGGTGATGGTAAGCTTAAAAATAGAATTCAAGGCCTGGTGGCGAAGCATGATCGGACGCCAAAGCCACCGGGCGAAGCCGGTCCGGAGCTTCGTAGAAAGCGTGGTTCTAAAGAACGAGTAGTCGATGCCAAGGAAGTTAAGGATGCCGTTCGCAGGACGTTAGCGGGCATTGAAGAGTCGGGTACGATGGCTCGACGTGCAAAGGCACGCCGTCAGCGTCGAACTGAACGTGCGGAGGAGGCTGAGCGCCGGACAGCAGAGGAAGTCGAGCGCGAGAAATCGGTTATCCGCGCGACGGAATTCCTTACTGCGAATGAACTTGCCAACCTGATGAATGTCAATGTTGGTGACATTATCTCTAAGTGCATTGCCCTGGGGCTTATGGTCTCGATCAATCAGCGCCTCGAGAAAGATACGATCCAATTGGTGGCCGACGAATTCGGCTACGCTGTTGAATTCCAGGAAGAATTCACTACCGACGCCCTTGAAGATGAACCGGATGATCCCGAGACTCTTCAGTCGCGTGCGCCGGTCGTTACGATCATGGGTCATGTCGACCATGGTAAAACATCGCTTCTCGACTACATACGAAAGACAAATGTGGTCTCTGGTGAATCCGGAGGTATTACCCAGCACATTGGTGCCTATGAAGTGAAGACTGCTGAAGGGCGTAGGATCACATTCTTAGATACACCGGGCCACGAAGCGTTTACAGCGATGCGTGCTCGCGGTGCTCAGGTGACGGACATTGTCGTAGTTGTTATTGCAGCCGATGATAACGTTATGCCACAGACTTGGGAAGCTATTGCTCACGCGCAGGCTGCCGGTGTACCGATCATCATTGCATTAAACAAAGTCGATCGCCCCGAAGCAAATCCGGATCGTGTTCGTCAACAGCTTGCCGATCGCAACATTCTCGTGGAAGAATGGGGTGGTAAGTATGGCTGTGTCGAAGTTTCTGCTAAAACAGGAAAGAATATCGACACCCTGCTTGAGCGTATTGCCCTTGAAGCTGAAATTCTCGATCTGAAGGCCAATGCGGATCGTATGGCTCGTGGAGTCATCATCGAGGCTGAGGTCGATCGTGGCCGAGGTATTCAGGCAACAGTTCTTGTGCAAAAAGGCACCTTGCGTCTTGGAGATCCATTCCTGGCAGGCGTATACTCCGGTCGCGTTCGTGCAATGTTCGACGAGCGAGGGAATAAGGTTGACGAGGCTGGACCATCGGCACCAGTGCAAATACTTGGGTTTGACGGTATTCCGCAAGCAGGTGACCAATTTATTGTCCTGGAATCGGATTCGCAAGCGAAGGAAATTTCAACACGCCGACAACAATTAAAGCGCGAACAAGACTTTAAGCAGGTCCGCTTTATCACCCTCGATGATATCAGTGCTCAGATCAAGTTGGGTGGCGTGCAGCATCTTCGACTCATTCTTAAAGGTGACGTGGATGGCTCTGTCGAAGCTCTTGCTGACGCCTTGCTCCGACTTTCGACACCGGAGGTTCAGGTCGAAATGGTGCATCGTGCCGTTGGAGCGATCACTGAGAATGATGTAAGTCTTGCAGCGGCATCTGGCGCTATCATTCTCGGTTTCCACGTTCGTCCGAACCTCGATGCACGTAAGTTGGCAGCATTAGAGCATGTGGAAATCAGACTTTACAGCGTTATTTACGACTGTATTAACGATGTCCGGGATGCATTGGAAGGTTTGCTGGCTCCAGAAGAGAAAGAAGAGGTTACGGCCACGGTCGAGGTACGAGAGACGTTCAAAGTGCCAAAGATCGGTACGATCGCTGGCTGCTATGTGCAGGACGGTAAGATCGTTCGTAATAATAAAGTACGTCTCCTTCGAGATGGTATCGAGGTGTTTAATGGCGGACTTGCATCGCTACGCCGCTTCAAGGATGACGTTCGCGAAGTGGACTCTGGCTACGAGTGCGGTATCGGCTTGGAAAACTTCAACGACCTCAAAGTTGGAGACGTGATCGAAGCCTATAAGATCGTCGAGGTCAAGCGCAAGTTGGAGAAAGCGACTCCGGCACGGTAGTAGCAACTGATTGTCCTTCAGAAGGAGCATCCATGTCAATTCGAACAGAGCGTGTGGCCGGCGAAGTACAACAAGCGTTGGCCCACGCATTTCAAACAGACTTCAGCGATCTCACCGATGGTCTTATTACGGTGACAAAAGTGCGCATGGCGCCCGATCTTAGGAGCGGACGCGTCTACATCAGTTTATTGGGTGGCTCGCAGCGTGCTGAAATGGTGCTGGAACGTGTGAAGGCAGAGACACCACATCTACGTGCTTCAGTCGCTAAACAGGTTCGGCTTCGATTTGTCCCGGAGCTTTATTTCTATTTCGATGACACGCAGGAGGAAGTCGCTCGCGTGGAGGAGATATTCCGGAAGATTGGCACGGAGCGGGGAAGCCATGATGCTTCTTCTGATAATTCTCTCTAATGGTTATTAATCCTTGAGTGAGATAGATACGCCGGTCATTGTAGGTCGTGAAGCAGCCCTTGCTAATCCCTCTGCTTTTGCAGCATCTATTGCAAGCGAAGACGGTGCGCTCGTCCTCATTGATAAGCCTTACGGTGTTACATCGTTCGACATTGTAAATCGACTTCGCAAGTCTGTCAGTCTTGTAACGGGTATTCGCCGCGTTAAATGTGGTCATGCGGGGACGCTTGATCCGTTAGCTACCGGTCTTCTCATTTTAGGCACACGTCGAAAAACGAGAGCTCTCGCATCGCTTGTTGGATTAGAAAAGACCTACGATCTTCGAATGCGGTTTGGTGTAACATCGCCGAGCTACGACCTTGAACGGCCGATAGAGATCGTTGGTGGCGGAGAGCACCTAACAGAAGAGATCGTTCGAGCAGCGATCGAAGCCTTGCCGGGGGAGCATTCACAAGTACCTCCAGTGTTTAGTGCTATCAAGCAACGAGGCAAGCCGGTTTATAAGCTGGCTCGTGCCGGAGAAGAGCCAACACTACAATCCCGTACTATTTTTGTACATAAAGTGGAGATAGTGTCGATCGATCTTCCGCATGTTTCCTTTCGAGTTCGAGTATCGAAGGGAACATACATTCGCAGTCTGGTTCGTGATCTTGCAGCTTCGTTAGGGACTGGCGGCCTTTTAGTCGATCTTCGACGTGAGTCTGTTGGTAATTGGAGCATTAGCGATGCGCTTTCCGTGGAGGAGGCGGTCAACCTGACTAAGCATATAGCTACCGAATTTCAAGCCGTACAATAACGAAATTGAAAGTAACCTGGGGATTAGAGAACGCAACGTTCAATCCAAAAACTGCCACTACACTTGGTAGTTACGATGGTATTCATTTGGGACATAAGCAAATCCTTTCACGCCTTCGGGACCGAAAGAAGGAATTAAATCTTGAACGGACTCTTCTTATTACATTTCATCCTCACCCGCAAGAAGTACTACGCAAGAATAATACAAGCGTCGAACTTCTTACAACGATCGATGAGCGGCTGGAATTGATCGAAAAGGAAGGGATTGACGAAACCCTTGTAATCAAATTTACTCGAGAATTTTCTCAAACCTCCTATCTCGATTTTTTTAACGATACGATCATCAAAGCTCTCGGTACAAAGGCTATGGTCGTCGGATTTAATCATGCCTTCGGGCGTAATAGGGAGGGGGATGCAGATCGTCTCAAGACGCTTGCACCCGAACTCGGTGTCACGATTGAGGAAGTTCAGCCAGTATCTATTGATGGTATATCATTAAGCTCCAGCAAAATACGACTTGCGCTTAAAGCTGGAGATATTGCCAATGCGAATAAATGGCTTGGACGACCATATTCATTTACGGGTAATGTCGTACATGGGGATGCTCTTGGACGTACGCTTGGATATCCTACTGCTAATCTGGAGTTAGACCCTTCGAAGCTTGTCCCGGCAGATGGTGTTTATGCTGCTACAGCTACCGTAAATGGACGTCATTATAGGTCTGCCCTTAGTATCGGTAATAAGCCGACCACTCACACGGACGGTGATAGAGTGATCGAAGCGTTATTGATCGATTTCGAAGGTGAGCTATATGGAAAGAACATAACGGTTGAATGTCTGCAGTATTTGCGGCCGCAGGAGAAGTTTGCTTCGCTTGAAGAGTTGAAATTAGCTATTGCACGGGATCTCGAAGCAGTTCGTCTTTCAAAGCTCAGCAATAAAGGCTGATGTTTTTTAGCTCGGCAGTTGTCCTAATTGCCGGACCGGTTGTGTCAATGTAATGTGCGAAGCACTTGTGCTGTCTTTTTCTCACATAACGATCCATTATGTCCAGCTCGAAAGTCACCTTATTTCTTATAACTGCTCTTTTATTAGTTATTGTCAAAAACGCTTATTCGCTGCCACGTTTTGCTTTACGAGGTGGAGAAGTGACGTGTAACGGGTGCCATCTCGATCCAACCGGCGGCCGCATTCGGACTCAAGGAGGAGACAACTTTGCAATGAATCGGCTTGCAATGTGGTCGGTCCATACGGATAGCACTCATCCCTCTCGATTCAGTGCAAATATCGGCGAAGGCATTCGATTAGGAGTCGATCTTAGAAGTCAGTATCTCTATTTCTCCGATTACCAAACATTCCCTTCGAATTATGCAACGCTTGGGCATACTCGTGCGGACACAACAGTAAGGGCAAACGGCGCTCTTGAAATGGCGTTGCCAATATACATTAGCGCTCAGTTATCGCAGGCCGTTCAGGCGTTTGTAAAAGTAGATCCCATCACTTCCGATGAAACATCAAACTCGTGGGAAGGGTATGCGATCGTTCACGTCGTGCATCCATCGGGTGAATTTTTCGCGTCCGGTTCGACCATAACGGATGCTTATCTTAAAGCCGGTGCATTTTTTCCTGCGTTTGGTATCCGTTTCGACGACCACACAGTCTACACGCGTGGGGGTAATGCTTCACTTTCGGGCTTTGGTCCTGCCGGTTTGTTCTGGCAACCAGATTACAAAGATGAGGGCTTTGAACTGGGCCTCGAATTATTCGATCACGCTTTTATTACCGCTGATTTCCTCAATGGTAATGAAGGAGAGCAATCCAACATTTTTAAGCAGGATCCTTTTGGTCCACATGCTATCTCCATTCGAGGTGTTGTCAATACTGGTCCGCTGATGGACCGATTACTTTCAGCAGAGATTGGAGGCTCGCTCTACCTTCATACCGTAGAACATCTCTCGAACGGACAAGTAAACATTTTTCCCCCGATCCCAGGTGATTCTCTGGCGAGGACGATGCTTGCCGGCATACATGGGGGTCTCCACATTGGGCCGCTTAGCATACTTGCAGAAGCGGACTTCGGACATTTTATCTATCATACTTTGGTGCGAAATCCATCTTCACCTAATCCATCGCATTATACAGATACTGCCCATGCCTTAGCGATCGAAACGGCATGGGATGTCACTAAGGGTCTTACTGCTATTGTTCGATTCGATAACTACAATGAGGAGAATGCTGACGGTACGAAAACGAACATAAAGACCCGGTTCATGGTTGGAGCGCAATGGTTTCCGGTCCGTTTTCTGGAAATTAGACCGGAGTTTCGAATCGCTCGAGGAACAGCCCCGGCGCCTGAGGATCCGACTCTGCTAAATGATCATACAGAAACAACGACCCTGCTTCAGACCCACATATTTTTTTAAGCTTGTCTCAATCGAAAACACTGCGAGTTGAATGGAACGGTGAACCTATTGAGGTATCAACATCGGATTCCACAATAACGGAAATTGCTCCCGGTCATTTTGCCGTCTCTGCTAATTCTGAGCAATTAGAGGTATTTGTACTTCCCGATGGCAGGTTGAGTGATGGGCAGTCCCTAGATGGAATTTCTATTAAGATGGAGAGCGAGCGCGAACGCATTATTCGCGAGCGTTTTCAGACCAGTGCTCGTTCGGGAACGGTTCAAACCGGTGGACATGTCGTAAAGGCGCCCATGCCCGGGCTGGTGCGAGCCATCAAGGTAAGCGCTGGCGATCTTGTCGAACGGACATCTACGTTACTCGTCCTGGAAGCCATGAAAATGGAAAATAATATCCTTGCGGGAGCTAATGGCCGTATCGAACGAGTACTTGTCGAAGAGGGAAGTTCCGTAGAAAAAAATGCACGGCTCGTCGAGATCGTGCTCGAATAACGTTTGCCCACGTTCATGCGTGTAACTGTAAGTGTAGCCGGACGCTTTCATGCGTTTCATTTGGTCGAACAGCTATTTCAGCGGGGCCATTTGCAGCGCTTTATTACGAGCACACTGAATGCAGATCGTCTTCCCAATCGTCGTTTGCCTGAGAGCATTAGAACGAATGCTGATTTCCTAAAACGAGTAATTGAAATTCCGCTTCCCGAGTATCTTGGATATGCCATTCGAAAATTACCGTTTCCAGACTCTCAGGCGCTCTCCTTTTTTATAAAAGATAATCAATACGATCGAAAGGCAGCCACTCATATTCCGAATAGTGATCTATTCGTTGGGTGGGCCGGTCAATCACTCTTCCAATTGCGGGAGGCCAAAGCACGTGGAGCAAAGACGATCATCGAACGTGGCTCGACCCATATCGCCGAGCAATTTCGCTTAATAGAAGAAGAGCGCAAGAAATTTGGCGTCGCTTCGCCAGTTCGTTCTCGCTGGGAGCGCCTTATCGAAGAAAAGCAGATTAAGGAATACCATGAAACTGATTACATCATGGTCCCAAGCGAATTCGCTCGACAAAGTTTTCTGGCTCGTGGATTTGCTCCGGACAAAATTTTACAGGTTCGTTATGGTGTGGACTTAAGTCTTTTCTCGCCACCGAAAGAGAAGGTAAAGTCCGATATTCCCACGTTCTTGTTTGTCGGTGCGATCGGATTCCAAAAAGGAATTCCATACTTATTGGAAGCAATTCGCTTATTAAGAAGCAAAGGATATAAATTCAGATTCAAACTGATCGGGCGTTTTGAACTCGATTTTAAGTCATGGATCGATAGAAGCGACCTTCGATCGCAGATTGACGAGCACATCCCCTTTGTTTCTAATAGTGAATTGGCGTCTCACTTTTACAATGCAGATGCTTTGACGCTTTCCTCGGTGCAGGAAGGGCTGGCACTGGTAATTGCCGAAGCAATGGCTTGTGGTCTACCGATCATCGCAACTGAGAATACCGGTGCTCGCGAATTTATTGGCACGAGCGATTCTGGCATTATTGTTCGCGCCGGGGATCAGGAAGCTTTGGCTTCGGCAATGCAGATATTCCTTAATGACCGAGAAGAAGCCCAAAGGAGAGGCCGATTAGCTGCCGAACAGGCAAGAACGTTCGAGTGGGCGACGTACGGGGACGAGATCGAGCAGGCGTATTTAGGCATTGTTGCCAGGTCGAAAGAAATAAAAAGCGGCGATGAAGAAATAGCTTCATTTTATAACGAGTACTGGGATCGCGAACATGGATGGACACCTACCCATTCATTTACAACGCAACAGCTCGACCTACATTTCAAAAATACATTTGCCTCAGGCGACTCTGTACTCGATGTCGGGTGCGGCGATGCCTCGAATTACCAAGCATGGTTGGTGAATCAAGTACGCGATCTCAAAGCGCTCGATATTAGCTCTCTTGGTATCGAACGAGCTAAACAAATGGGCATCGACGCAACTCAGCACGATCTTTCGAAGACATTTCCGTATTCTTCCAATAGTTTTGAAGGAGCCGTCTGTATTGAAGTACTTGAGCATCTGTATGATCCGAAATTTACGGTCAGCGAGATCTTTCGTGTCTTAAAACCGGGGGGACTTTTGGTTGCCAGCGTTCCAAACAATGGTTACTTTCGAGAGCGATTAAAAGCGTTCACGAAAGCGGAGATGTCGACCTCCATTTCAGATTTTTCGAATGAGTGGAAAGGAGCACACATACGCTTCTATAGTCTCAAGTCGTTTACGAGGATGCTCGATGTTTGCGGATTCGAAATAGAGAGCGTTCAGTCGAACGGTGATGGTTCCATCTTTGATGGTCTCGACGCCTTTGGCGGATATTCGATGCAGCATGCTTCGTCGTTCTTAAGAAGGAAATTACCTCGCCCGATGAAGCTGGCGATGCTTGAAAATATATGGCCCTCACTTTTTGCTCCTCATATTATCGTGCGTGCGCGTAAGCCGAAGGAGGTGAGACCGTGAAGGTCTTGATCTCCGGCTCATTTTGGCATGGCTCTTTGGAAGAGAGCTATGCGCGAGCTTTTGAAAGCCTTGGCTGGAATGTTATTCGGTTTGATTGGGAAGAATTTGCGCGCGCCCATCCGCTCGCAAAAATGGCTTTTGCTGATAAAATATTGCGGTCAAAGATCGCAGACCGAGTGGGCAAGTGGTTCGTAGCGACTATTCAAGATAGTAAGCCTGATCTTGTTTTTGTTGTTAAAGGCAAAACAGTTGGCGCTAATGCCTTGGAAGAAGCTAAAAAGATATTAGGCGACAGACTACTCATTAACTTTAATCCTGACAGTCCGTGGGATAGAGCAAACCGCTCGCAAAGACTGCTGGAAAGTATTCCAATCTATGACACGCACTTTACATGGAACAAGAATTTAATTCCAGTATTTCACTCTGCTGGAGGGAAAGCGGTTCACTATCTACCATTTGGGTACGATCCAACTTTACATTATCCGACAGAGAGAATAGCGACTCCTCACTATGACGCCACTTTTGTTGGAACGTACTCCGAAGAGCGCGATCAGCTTTTGGGACGGCTTAAGAACCTGAATATTGCTATTGTGGGTAATGGTTGGGAACGCGCTCGTTCAGTGCCGGAAAAATGGATTCTTAGCAAAGCGGTATATGGGAAAGATGCTCTAACAATATTAGCACAATCTAATTCTGCAATAAACATACTTCGACCGCAGAACACTGGCAGTCATAACATGCGGACATTTGAAATTCCCGCCGCTGCAATCCCAATGATCTCAACACGCTCTGAAGAACAATTGCAGTGGTTTAAAGAGGGGCAAGAAGCCGAATATTATACTTCGGCAGAGGAATTATCAGAAAAAATAGAAGCGATACGAGACGATGCTGATCGTGCTCGGTTGATAGCGCAAAACGCGTACGAGAGAGTTCGTGAAGAGACCTACGAAAAGCGAGCGCGTACCATGCTGAATATTTTAGGATTGAAGGGATGAATATCCTCTACGTCGGGCATACCTATACGATTCGCGCCAATCAGGCGAAGATCGTTGCGCTTGCACGCCAGCCCGGCGTTGAGATCACACTCGTCACACCACAGGGATGGCGAGGGCCCTTATACAATAATAAAACCGACACGTTTGACCGTGCGGAAGCCCCAAATGTTACCCACCGTATAATCCCCGCTTTTTTGCTTGGCAAGGAAGGCGCTTACTTTTATAATCCTTCTATTTTTTCTTTAATAGCTACGTTAAAACCTGATATCGTGCATGTCGAGCAAGGTGCTTATGCAGTATCGTTTACACAAATATTGTTGGCTGTTAAGTTGTTTTCACGTCGCTCCAAAGCACTCTTTTTTACTTGGTGGAATTTACCATATCGACCGAGAGGCATAAAGCGAATCCTGGAATCATTCAACCTTAAAAACTCCGATGCCGCAATAGCGGGTAATTCTGCAGCTAAAGAGATTTTGAAAGAACATGGATTCCAAAAGCCCATCTCGATACTGCCGCAGTTGGGGGTTGATGTAAGCGTTTACCAACCTATATCGAATTTCTCTGCAGAACGTCCATTTACGATCGGATATGCTGGCCGGATTACTACAGAAAAAGGAGTTCTTGACCTGGTAAGAGCCTCGGCTCAACTCTCCAGGACCAATGAAGTTTCTCTATACTTTGTAGGTGGAGGCGAAGCGCTCGAAGATGCAAAACGGGAAGCCGCCCATTATGGGGTTCCTCTTCGACATTCCGAAGCTGTTCGTAATGAGCAGCTTGTTCCTCATTTCGATGAAATGGATGTTCTTGTTCTTCCGAGCCGGTCCACGCCGGAGTGGGTCGAGCAGTTCGGCCATATCCTTATTGAAGCGATGGCGTGCGGCGTGCCTGTCGTTGGATCGTCGTCTGGCGAGATACCGAATGTTATTGGCGATGCAGGGCTTATCTTCGAAGAAGGGAATATTGATGATCTTGCACTCAAATTGGGTTCTCTCATTGATACGAGAGAACGGGTGAGACTGAGAGCAGCCGGTCTCGAACGCGTCAAAAAGCACTTTACACACGAGAAAATAGCTGAGGCTCAGGTTCGAATATATAGAGAGCTTCTCGGATTACAGCGTGAATCAGTAAGCGACTATATAGATTCTGCAATTCGACAAACGGAGGTACATAGCGCATGAATGATATTCTCGCTATCGGGATACTGCTGGTTCTTATTGGTCTTATTTCCAAAACGGCGCGTCCTTATACTATTCTCTGGTCCTTTGCAACGCCGGTCTTTTACATTCTCTTTGGTTTTAAAAGCTTTTATATTAACCTCGGTTTTACGGAGGTAGAGCTTTTCAGCGGCGTATTGCCGATGGTGGTCTGTATTATGACGTGGCAAAAGCTGAGCTCGACGGAGAAACGCCGTGCATGGAAATACTCGCCAAAACTATGGTGGCTATTTCTGGCCTATTATTTTGTCTCCCTCGGTTGGTCCGAAAATCTTTCGACGGGCATTCGCACTGTTCTGGAGATTGCGTTTCCATCGTTCCTCTATCTTATTGCATTTAATGTCATTCAGAATGACTTCCATATAGATCGATACTTCAAGTGGATGATGGCGATCAATCTCACAGTTGCAGTCTTTGATCTATATAACGCGTATACCGGCTGGTCAGTGATCAAGGGCGCCGGCTCGATGACCGAGGGGGTCATCGGCTACCGTACTGTCACTGCATATTTTTATGTGACGATGTCCACCATTCTAATGATGAGGATGATGGAGAAATTCGAATGGAAATTGTTAGCAGTTTATGCGATCGATGTGGTGTTACTACTGCTTGCCGGTAGCCGTACACCGACGTTTGTATTCATCGCGGGCTCCCTGGTTGCAATTTTCTATCGACGCAATCTTCAATTTACAGCTATAGGGACGATCGTCATCGCGCTTCTGATCGGAATTTTATGGGTGCTTCCGACAAAATCAAAATTTTTCAATTCGGATGACACCTTAAACATGCGTGATAGCGGCCGTAGCTTTTTCCAAAAATACTTTGAGGATAAAGCCGACCAAGGGCCGCTATGGGGATACGGTGCCGGCGGCACAGAAGTATATGCCAAATGGCTCACCGAGCATATCACGATGGTCGGGGCGCCGCACAATGAATATCTTCGAATACGGTTCGATGGAGGAAGGATTGGGCTAATTCTACTATACATCGGTCTTGCAGACATATTCATCCGAGGGCTTTTGTGGGGGCGGGGAATGAAGGAGTACTTCCCGTTCAAGGCGATCCTTATCATGACTCCGATCATGTTCGCTGTGAGTTGTACAAGCGATAATACATTCTTTTACTTTTATGTTTTCACGCAGTACTTGTTCGTGTTTATGGGGTTCGGTGCACGGCTCGCGTACGAAGAACGAGTGAATAGAGGACAGGAACAGCTTGTCCTTCCAGAGGAAGATGTTACCGTGATCCAGGAAGAAATGAATTTAGCAGCAGCTATTTGATCTATGCGCGTTCCGTTTCTCGACCTTAAAATTCAGTACGATTCCATACGCAGTGAGATAGCAGAGGCCGTCACCCGGGTACTCGATTCGACCCAATATATTCTCGGCCCTGAAGTCACGAGATTTGAGGATGATTTTGCTCGTGAGCATGATGCTGCTCACTGCATTGCCACCAACAACGGCACATCTGCACTCCATTTAGCATTGTGGGCTCTGGGCATTAAAAAAGGTGATGAGGTTATTCTTCCGGTTAACACCTTTATTGCCACAGCTGAGGCAGTGCTGCTGGCAGGCGCTACTCCGATCTTTGTGGATCACGATGAATATTATGGTATCGATCCGGAAGACGTGGAACGGCGAATAACACGGAGGACTCGTGCGATCCTGCCGGTCCATTTATATGGCCAACCCGCACAAATGGATGCGATTGCGGCAATTGCATCTCGTCACGGGTTATTGATCGTCGAAGATGCCGCCCAAGCTCATCTTGCTTCGCTCCATGGAAAATCGGTGGGAAATTGGGGAGCGGCTACATGTTTTAGTTTTTATCCAGGTAAGAATCTTGGGGCCTATGGGGAGGGAGGCGCGGTTATTACCAATGACGTGGATTTAGCCACACGAATGCGCCGGTTGCGCGACCATGGTTCAGAGCATAAATATACGCACGTGGTTGCAGGACATAATTATCGCCTGGAGGCCCTACAAGGAGCTATTCTAAGTACGAAGTTACCTCATCTTCGTAAATGGACAGACCAACGCCGTGCAAATGCCGAGTGCTACAATTCGCTCGTGAAGGCTTTACCTCAGGTCAGCGTTCCACGTGTGCGTGAGCACGCAAAGCATGTCTATCATTTGTATGTTATTCAGGCGAATGATCGGGATGCGCTTAAGCGATATTTGGAAGAAAAGGAGATTGGGGTAGGATTGCACTATCCGACTCCGCTTCACATGCAGCCGTGCTTTGCTTCTCTGGGATACAAAGAAGGGGCGTTCCCGCGCGCTGAAAAAGCTGCCAAACGGATATTATCTTTGCCAATGTATCCCGAGTTGTCCGAAGAACAAATAGAATTTGTGTCTAAATCAATAGAGACGTTTTATCAGTAACGTTCGAGTATTCGTCCGATGATCTTCGCTGCAACTATCAGGCGCCATGGCTGGCCAAAAGTGACTTTGCTGATCCTCGACTGGGTCGCGGTGACACTGGCCGCCATCGCAACGCTGTTGCTGCACTATTTTACCGGGTATGATGACTATGATGTAACCCATTCGCTCGAAGAATATGTGTTTCGTGTGCTTATTCTTTACGCATCATTTCCGCTTCTCGTATTGATCTTACGACAGCATCTTCTCTATAAGCAAAAGATCTATTCGACCGGTGTTACGCAGTTCGCCCATCTTTCGCGGGCATTACTTATTAATGCGTTGCTGCTGATTGCCGTACTCTTTTTTATTCGGCAAGATTGGATACAGCATAGCCGCATCAATCTATTTCTTTTTACCTTTTGCTCTTTAGTCCTTCTTTCGTTCTTTAGGATTGTATTATTTCGCAAGCTCTTACTTCCTACGATTACCGGTATTGAAGTTCGCCGTATTTTACTGGTCGGTACAAGCGCTGAAGCTCAGGAGCTACTCTCTCAATCAATGAGTGGAAAGACGCGACCATTCGAGGTGGTCGCAGTCGTCGACCAGAATGGGAATTACAGCTCTGAGTCGACGGGCGCCATCGTCATGAATACGATTCCACTACTCAAGGAATTTGTCACCACTCATAATATTCACGAGGTGGTGGTCGCCGAAAACGATCTACCTTACGAGGACGTCGTACGCCTTATCAGCGAAGCACGGGAAACAGGGGTTCCTATCCATTTACTCAGCGATCATTTCAAGGTCGTGCAGGAACGAGTGACGAGGAGTGTGTCCGAATTCCTAAACGTCTCAGCTGCACCGATATCTCCAGGACTTCATGGCTTCTACGGTATTTATTTAAAACGGGTTATCGATATCTTGGGCGCAAGTTTTGGACTTATCATACTATCGCCGTTCTTATTGGTGATCGCGATCCTTATAAAAATTGGCAGTGCCGGACCGCTGTTATTCCATACTGAGGTCGTCGGGCAGAAAGGGAAAATATTCCGCTGGTTCAAGTTTCGAACCATGCGGCTTGGTCAGGCAGATGAGATACACCGAGAGCATGTCAGCGAGCATATTCGTCTTGGCTCGAGGCCTACAGCTAAGCTTTCGAATGACCCACGTATTACCGGTATCGGGCGCTGGCTTCGAAAGCATTCTCTCGACGAATTGCCTCAACTCTGGAATGTGGTTAAAGGCGATATGTCGCTGGTAGGTCCTCGGCCGTGTTTACCGTACGAGTATGAGCAGTATGCAAGTTGGCATAAAGAGCGTTTTGCCGTGCGTCCCGGGATGACGGGCTTATGGCAGGTGAGCGGGCGGAGCAGTGTCAGTTTCAATGACATGGTGATACTCGATCTATATTATATTCACAATGTATCGCCATGGTTAGATACTGCGATTGTTCTCCGAACGATCGGTGTTGTTTTTACAGGTAAAGGTGGAGGCTAATTCATAGCGTGGTAAAAATAGGAATTATCGGCGCTGGGTACTGGGGCTCGAACCTGGTGCGCGCATTTAACGATACCGAAGGAGCCGCTATAGTCGCGGTTGCCGATCGTAAGCAAGGCCGTCTTCAGTTTGTCACGAAGCGGTATCCCCATATTCGCGTGACCAACGATATGGAGGATCTTTTGAATGACCCTGACATTGACGCCGTTGCGATCGCTACTCCGGTACCAACTCATTATGAGGTGGGGAGGAGAGTGCTGGAGGCTGGGAAGCATGCCATGATCGAAAAACCTCTCGCCTATAGATACGAAGAGGCTTTGAAGCTCCGCGATCTCGCCGATTCGCTGGGGCTGGTACTTACCGTGGGCCATGTATACCAATTTTCGCCAGCTGTCGAGTGGTTGGCTTCTCGAATTTCTAGTGGGAATTTGGGTAAGCTTTTTCACATTGACTCTATCCGCATCAATCTTGGGCCGCCTGCTTCTGAAGTGGATGTCGTTTGGGATCTCGCTCCGCACGACCTATCTATCCTGATTTACCTTATGTGGCAATCAGGATTATCCACCGAGGTATCGCAGATCCAGGTCATGGGCAATAGTTTTGTTAAGGAGACGCTTGCGGATCTTACGCATATCTTTATAGAATTTACCTGTGGTGTAACTGCTCACATTCACGTAAGCTGGGTAACCTCCAATAAGGTACGCCTGATGCAGATCAGCGCCGAAGGAGGGACGGTGGTATTCGATGACATGCAGCCTGCTGAGAAGGTTAAAGTGTACTCGCAGGGAGTCGATACGCGTGTTGGTGCCGATGAATCGCAAGCTGCCGAGCTTACCTATCGCCCTGGTGATATTTTTATTCCCACACTTCCTCGGCACGAACCGTTAGCGGCTGAATGCCGTCACTTCGTGGATTGCATCGAGTCAGGCAGAGAGCCAATCAATGGTGGAAAAATTGGAGCGGAAGTGGTTCGCTTGCTGGAGATGATTTCCGAGGAGATAAATAAACCGGTAGCAGATGTCGCAGCAATATGAAATTTTTGTCCATCCTCACGCCCTCGTCGAATCTGAGAATATTGGCACTGGTACACGTATCTGGGCTTTTGCTCATGTTATGAAGGGGGCGGTCGTCGGAACAGGATGCAACATTGGAGATCATTCCTTCATCGAGACAGGCGTGAAGATAGGTAATGATGTTACCATTAAGAACGGCGTCAGTGTTTGGGAAGGTGTGGAGGTCGGCGATCTGGTCTTTATTGGCCCTAACGTAGCATTTACGAATGACCTGCGCCCCCGAAGCAAAGTGTACCACCAGCATCCCAAGCGCACTATAATTCAGGAAGGCGCTTCTATTGGAGCCAATGCAACGATCCTACCGGTGACGATAGGGAAGTATGCTATGATCGGTGCGGGCTCTGTAGTCACTCGGGATGTAAAGGACTATGAGTTGGTGGTGGGCTCGCCTGCCAAACATGCCGGCTGGGTCAATAAGGCTGGAGAAAAAGTCACGACATCTCCAAGCGACTAATTCCGGCTTCTATCCGTTTTAGGGTTCTTGTTCTCACAAGTCAATTTCGAATGAAGGTTTTAATCACCGGTGGTGCTGGATTTATAGGCTCACACACAGCAGATGCCCTTATTGAACGTGGTGATGAGGTGGTGATCTTAGATAATCTCTCTAAGCCTGTTCATTTAAAGGGGATACCGCCCTATCTTAATCCAAAAGCGAGGCTTATAGTCGGCGATGTACGTGATGCCAAAGTCTTTCTCGATGCGCTTCAGGGTGTCAATGCCGTTGTCCATTTGGCCGCGTATCAAGACTATCTGCCAGATTTCAGCACGTTCTTCAGTGTCAATTCGGTCGGTACGGCGCTCCTATATGAGCTCATTGTAGCGAATAAGTTGCCGATCCGCCGAGTTGTGGTGGCTAGCTCTCAGGCGGTAAATGGCGAAGGTCTATACAAATGTGAGGAGCACGGACTTATAGGCCCTTCAGCCAGACCAGTTGATCAACTGGAGCGGGGTGATTGGAGCATGAAATGCCCACAGTGCGGACGAGATGCCGAGTGGCAGTGGACGCCTGAGAGCTTTTCCCATCCAGAAAATCAATATGCGCTCTCCAAGCAGTCCCAGGAGCAGATGACTTTATCATTTGGCCGTCGTTATGACATTCCGAGCGTGGCCTTAAGATACTCGATCGTCCAAGGTCCCCGCCAATCATTTTACAATGCCTATTCTGGCGCCTGCCGAATATTTGCTCTTCATTATTACTTCAAAAAGGCTCCCACGATCTATGAGGACGGTGAAATGCACCGTGACTTTGTAAATTACCAGGACGTCGTAAAGGCGAACTTAATGGCTCTTGATAATGAGGCGATGATCGGTGAACAGTTCAATGTCGGGGGCGGGAAAGCTTATTCGGTCAGAGAGTTCGACCGGATCGTGGCGAAGATCTCTGGCTGCGATCATCTTGAGCCAAACATTCCGGGAGTTTTTAGATTTGGAGATACCAGGAATTCTTGTTCGGATATTTCGAAGCTTCGAGCGCTTGGCTGGCAGCCAATGGGGTCAGTTCAGCAAAGTGTGCAGGAATATGTGAACTGGCTTAACGAGCAGACCGACGTCGGAGAGATCTTTGAGTTCGCCGAAAAGAATATGCGGTCCCTCAATGTGATCCGGGAAGCAAAACCATAACTCCCGAAGGTACTCACAGGCTTTAACAGGGAAGCATAACCAGGCTTTTCCACATAGACTTCGGCGTTCGTGACTTTACATAATGTATCTTATGGACATTTTAGATATCCACCGTAATTGGCTGTTCTGATCTATTCGCTTAGGCGCTTTGCTCTCTCGATGCCTTCTACGTCGTTCTGAGCGGCCCAGCTATCGATCGATAATAATTCGAAGGCCTTTGAAAAATGTGGCTTCGCTTCGTTTACTCTACCAACGGCATATAAGGCCTCAGCGTATTCCTGTCGAATATATCCGTCATCCTGGCCTTCGTCCAACAGGCTTTTAAGGATCGGTTCTATAAGCTCTAACGACTTCTCGGCGTCTCCTCCGAGTCTTAAGGCTTTCGCCTCATCCTTAACCGTATACTTATCGGCTTTACCTTGGCTTTCTTTCTGAAGTTGGGCGAGTCTATGGAAGCTTTGGTATGCCCGAGAATAGTCTTTGATCGCAAGATAGCTTTCGCCGATATTGTTTAGCAAAGCATGGAGCCATCCCTTTTGCGTCGGGTCAGCCTCGCACATTGCGATACCTTTGAGGTTCCATTCGACCTGATCTTTAGGATCTGGTTCAGCAATCGCCACCATATGGACTGCATCGATCGCATAGCGAGCTTCTCCTAGATGGTCCGCCAGTTCATAGGCGCTTAAGAATAATGGCTTAGCAGCTTCTGGTTTACCACTTGAATTAAAGGCACGTCCGCGCTCGAGCAAATACCGCACTTTAGCAAGCCTTAAATTATTGAGAGACATTAATTTTTCGACCGTATCTAAAGTAGAATGGCTCGCTTGAAATTTGCCCTGCAATCCTTCGCATCGAGCGATCTGAGTTAGAAGTTGTGCTAAATATTCAACGTCGTGCGAAACCTCAGCTCGTGGTAATATCGCGCGAAACCGCTGCTCAGTCTCGGCAGGATCGCCATAATTCCACATTTTGTCAAAATTCGGTAATGTCACTTGCGGGATAGGCCGGTTCATATCTTCCATGGGAATAATATTAGAATGGGACTCTAAACACAGAACCGCCTATTCTTAATATTCTATTCCCTACTAGAAATAGAAAAGCCCCGCAATAAGCGGGGCCTTGCTTTAGCTACCGAGAGATTTTTTATCTCTGAATTCGAGAGATTTTTTTATCTCTGAATTAGAATTTGTTTGGATGCCTTAAAGGACTGTCCTTGCGCATCACTGCCGCTTACGCGCACAATGTAAACGCCGTTTGATACTTGATTACCAGAACCGTCTTCCCCGTTCCAGACCACGACCTGAGAGCCATTCTCAGACTTAATGAGATTACCGAGCAGATCGTAAATTTGCGTTGTAACGGAACGTGCATTATCGACTTCGATCCGCACTTCACCGGAGCTTGGATTTGGCATGACGGCAAAGTTGATCGGTGAAGGCTCGTTGTCATTCGATACCGCCAACGGTGCTGCGGCGATCGCCTGCAATTGGAAGGTTTGTGGCTGAATCGATTGATTGGTGCTTACAAAAAGTGGGCTCGTCGTTACAGTGCCTGGCGGATCCTGCGAGCAGAATTGCACCATTGCTGTAAGTGTACCACCAGCATTAACCGTCGCCGGCAAATTCATGCTTGTACCGAGCAGCGTGAAGTTCTGACTCGATGGAATAACGATCTGGCCGACCGTAATGGAATTCGACGTGGTGTTCATAAAAGACAGCGTATCGATAACACAGGCGGTCGTTGTTGGCTTTGTAATTCCAATGACCGTCGTGCCATTGCCGGTTAACCCCGTGCCAAGGTCGATATCGGATGTGTCATGATCGCCACGGAATCCTGGTACGGCGACACCTTCGACATGGATCGTAATTGGTCCACATGTCATATTGCCTCCGGATGTATTCAGCGTAATGGTCGCGCCATAACTCGGTGCGCCAGTAATGCTGGTTGGATTAAAGGCAACCATAAGCTGTCCTTGCTGTCCAGCGGATAACGTCATCGGGAATTGGCTTGTGACCGTAAATGCATTGCTATTCGTGCCACTTACCGTTGCACTATTGATCGTAAGGTTGCTATTCGTGCGGTTCGTAATAAAGATCGCACTCGTATCGGTACCACCGGAAATGATCGGTCCTAACACTCCATGCTCGTGGCGGACCATGAGGCAATTGGTCAGTTCACCATTATTGTTCGCGGAGTCTATTGCGTTAGCTTCGACATGGATCATAAGAGTACCACGACCTAACGCGCTCGAATCATAGAGTGTGATCGTTGTATTCTGGTTGTTAGAGGAATTAACAGCACTTGTGGGAGCAAAGCATACATTGATGTATTGTGTCGAGTGCGCTCCTACCGTTAAGTTGTTAGCGCCGGACACCGTAAAGAACGATGACCCTATTCCATTGATACTGCTGCTATCGATCACGACCGTCGTACCAGTGGGATTCGAAATCCGAACGGCCTCACATTGTGTTGTTCCAACAAGGACGTTGTTGAATTCGAGATTTTGCGTAGTTAAGAAGAACAGCGAATCACCTTCATTCTCCCTTTCTTCTACTTTGCCTTCTAACTGCACATTCTCAACACCATGAATGGTCGAATCGAGTAGACTGGCATAATTGAAACTCAAGGTAGCATGTGTCTCGTCATGTGTATTGACGCTCGGGTTAAAGCAAACAGTAACGGTTCCTGAACCCAGCGAATTGATCTGGAAACTGCCATTATTAGCAGCGGAAAAAGCTGTTGAATCTCCTTTGATCATGACGTTCGAGATCGAGACGCCGCCTGCGCTCATGTTACCAATTGAGATCGGCAAGCATTCAGATTGTCCCGCTTGCGCCGAAAAATCAACCTCTCCAGCAACATTGATGGCATTTGAATTCGGAAGTACCGCATGACCCGTAAGTGATACGGAGGCGGTATCTCCATTCGAAGCGCGAACCATGAGCGTACCGTTGTTGGTACCTGGAAGCACTGGTAGATAAGTTACTACAATATTGCCTGTCCCATTTGCACCGACGTTTAGTGAGTTCGAACCCAGCGTAAAAAGCGGACTTCCGCTGGAAGTTACCGTAAACGAAAGCGGGTTCGATGTCAGGTTGCGAATGGATAATGTATCAACGGCGGCAGTCCCCGTATGGGTATTGAAGACCAGTTGCCCGCTCGATGGCGTCAAGCTGAAGCTGGAGGACGTATTGGAGGTCGCATGACCCATTAATGCGATCGTAGCACTGTCCCCTGCTAACGAGTAAATGGTCAGGGTCGCATTGTTCGTACCGGCGACCATAGGAGAATAGACGATCTTAGCGGTTGTCGATCCATTTCCCGCGATAATTACTGGTGTAGTACCAGCATTGAACATTGAGCTGCCACTTCCCGTAACAGTCGTATACAATGTTAGCGGATAAGACGTCAAGTTATTGATGGTAATGGACTGGGTATCAGCAACCCCTGCTCGAGTATTGAAATTGAGTTCACTCGAGTTGGGCACGATACTAAATGATGTCGCAGCGTAAGAACGCCCGACAAAGGGCATGCTCAACAGGAGCATGATGATGGCAAAGCATCCCTTTCTTAAAGCTGTTACAAGATTCATAAGGGTTGTTTCTTTGTTTAGTGTGTGATTCCCTTCTTCGCTGAAGGAGGATTAATAATGCCGTCACGCATTCCGAAAGGATGCCAAACTCGCTTAATGACGAGGAATCGAGCGGGTCTGCGACGGGTTCAAAGCAGTTTCCTTTGGCAACAACTGGTGGTTCTCCACGTAGAAGAGGTATTCGAGCGGCAGTTATCCCAAAAGTTGACTGTAATTTTGTATAGATAGAAATAGAATTTCTTTGAAGAAATGGCAGATACCAAAAACCTTGAAGCAGTTAGTTTACCAATAGTGCACGAACCATTTCAAGTCGAACCGACGGCCGTTGATATGGCCACGATCCGATCGAGCAAACGGGCAATGTTCGTGGAAACAACTCCTCAACTCGTCAGGAATATTTATGAGCGGACCGAGAAAAAATTAGTGGTTATCCGCGAAAAACTCAAGCGTCCTCTCACGCTTGCCGAAAAGATCCTCTACGGTCATCTCGATGATCCCCTTGTTCAGGATCTTGATCGCGGAAAAAGTTTTCTGCGCCTTTGCGTCGATCGCGTGATCATGCAAGATGCTACTGCTCAGATGGCTATTCTTCAGTTCATGCAAGCACAAAAAGAACAAGTGGCTATCCCCTCGAGCGTTCATTGCGATCACCTTATCCAAGCCTATCAAGGTGCAAGCAGCGATCTTGACAAAGCGCTCGATTCTAACACGGAGGTCTATAATTTTTTGAAGAGTGCCTGTTCGAAATACGGAATTGGATTCTGGGGACCTGGCTCGGGTATTATTCACCAAGTCGTGCTCGAGAATTATGCATTTCCGGGTGGTCTTATTATTGGCAGCGATTCACATACACCGAACATGGGTGGCCTTTCCATGCTTGCGATCGGCGTAGGCGGTGCTGATACGGTCGACGCTATGGCTGGCTTTGCATGGGAGGTATTAAATCCCAAACTCGTCGGTGTAAAGCTGACCGGTGAATTGAATGGATGGGCTGCACCAAAAGACATTATTCTTCATGTCGCCGATAAGCTTACTGTAAAAGGAGGCACCAACCGTATTATCGAATACTTCGGACCGGGCTGCAAAACGCTTTCCACTACCGGCAAAGCGACCGTAACGAATATGGGAGCGGAGATCGGTGCAACAACATCTGTCTTCCCCTTCGATGAGAATGGCATTCGCTATTTGAATGCTACCGATCGTAAGGAGATCGCCGAGATCGCAAAAGCTAATATGCACTTATTGGTGGCTGATCCGGAAGTCGAACAGAATCCCGAGCAATACTATGATGAGATCATCGAGATAGATCTTTCGAAGCTCGAACCGCTCATCAATGGCCCCTTCACTCCCGACCTCGCGCGTCCCGTATCAAAGCTTGCCTCGGATGCCGATGCAAATGATTATCCGAAGAAAATTTCAGTCACGCTCGTCGGTAGTTGCACCAATTCGAGCTATGAAGACATGAGCCGCGCAGCGCTGGTGGCAGAACAAGCCGCAAAATATGGTGCAAAGGCAAAATCATCTCTTCTTATTAATCCGGGCTCTGCAGCAGTTCGCCAAACAGCCGATCGCGATGGTCAGTTAAAGGCACTTGCCTCCATTGGTGGTGAAGTGATGGCGAATGCGTGTGGACCCTGTATCGGTCAGTGGAAACGTGATGATATTAAGAAGGGTGAACGCAATACGATCATCGATAGCTACAATCGTAACTTTCCTGGCCGCAACGATGCGAATCCGGCGACGCTCGCATTTGTAGCGAGTCCCGAAGTGGTAGTAGCATATGCATTAGCTGGAGACCTTTCGATCAATCCATTGCAAGATGAGCTTGAGGCAGAAGATGGTACCAAATTCCGGTTGCAGGCGCCCCCCAAGGTTGATCCACTTCCGAAGAATGGCTATATCGGGCGACGTATTGGATATGTGCCCCCTGCCGACGATGCGGTTGCCGTCAAAGTATCGGTACCCGCGGGCAGTGAGCGTTTACAGATTCTCGAACCGTTCCAACCGATGGTTGCTCAGTCCACTTCGGAAATGCCGGTTCTCGTAAAGACGAAAGGCAAGACAACTACCGACCACATCTCCCCTGCTGGTGCCTGGCTTCGTTATCGCGGTCATCTCGATAAAATATCGGATAATATGCTAACGGGTGCAGTCAATGCATGGAGCGGTGAAGTAGGAACGACGACGAATGTCTTCACACATGAGAAGAACGTCTCCATTCCCCAGGTCGCGCGCGATTATAAGAAGCGCGGGAAACGATGGGTAATTGTTGGCGATGAGAATTACGGTGAAGGCTCCAGCCGCGAGCATGCTGCCATGTCACCACGGTATTTGGGATGCCTTGCCGTTATCGCCCGCAGTTTCGCCCGTATTCACGAGTCAAATCTGAAGAAGCAAGGTATACTTCCTCTTACCTTTATTGATCCAAACGATTACGATAAGATTCGCGAAGGCGACGTGGTATCGCTCGAGTATTTGCATGAACTCGATCCGGTGCGTACGATCAATATGGAAGTAAGACATTCCGATGGTTCGGCGGACATCATCCCACTTAAGCACACGATGAATATGGAGCATATTTCGTGGTTCCAAGCTGGTAGCGCGTTGAACCTCATTCGCCTCCATTCCGGTGAAAAGGCAATAAAGGAAGGCGTAAAAGAAGCGCCTCCCGAACCGGTTATTGGCTAAGAGCTAATACAAAAGGCCTGGAATGTTCCAGGCCTTTTAATTTAAAAACGTTTTTTAAGAAGCTCTTATTGTAACGTGTAACTGGTTAGAATTTGTGTTTCAATCATCGGCTGGCCAAACATATCAGTTGTCGCTACCTGCGACTTAGCAAGGAAGCCGATCGTTGGTGACCAATAATAATGGAATGGCGGCAACGTACTGCTGTTAGATTGTGAAACTCCCTGAATAGAAATAGACTGAGTGACGGTGTAAATACCGACCACTTCGTTAAGAGTTAAGGAGTTTCCCTGCACTGTCATCGTTGAGGTACCACCGCGAGAATAAGTGGCACTTTCCGAAACATGCTCGATACCCATGATCGAAGTGTCTTCGATCGTAGTTGTCAGTGGACTTCCGGTTCCGAATGGCCATTCCATCCATTGGGCCACCATACCTGGCCGAAGATCACCTAAATAAAAGTCGAGGTCACCATTATCGAGTAGCGAATAATAGCCATAGCCGCTATTGCCTTGGTCGTCATAGGACCAGATCTTAACTACATTGGATTTACCCATAAAGGTAATTCCCTTTGCAACGATAGAATCCGTTTGATGAATAGTGCTGCCCATTGCCATGCCATTGGTATCGGTCGTAGTCACCTGGAGATGGAAGACACTCCCCGGATTGGCAGCGACCAGCGGTTGGCCACCTGAGCTGGGGCTGGTCGAATTGCTTTTACAGCCGTATAGACCGATGATAACAAGCAGGACTGCAAGGACTTTTTGTGTTTTCATAGCTTAATAAAATGAGACATAAAAGGGACACGCCGCTTTTGCGGCAGGGCCTTATAGCTTAAACGAATGACACTTCCTGAACCTGACAACTCTAATGTTCAATTGTAAGTGCGGAACGGTCAGGCGGCTGGTAGAATGCCAGCCGCTTTTTGTTTTAGTACGCCCCGGAACATCCCCCTCCCCATTCCGTAAATTTGCACCAATTCACGAGAGCAAACTCAACCATTTTTCCTCATCATGGCAAATATTCTCGATCTTCACGCCAGAGAGATCCTTGACTCCCGAGGCAACCCTACCGTAGAAGTTGACTGCACGTTAGACGATGGCTCCTTTGGTCGCGCCGCGGTACCAAGCGGTGCCTCCACCGGCGAGCATGAAGCGGTCGAACTTCGGGATGGTGATAAAAAGCGATATCTCGGCAAAGGAGTATTGAAGGCGGTCGAGAATGTCAATAGCACGATTCGCTCGGCTGTTAAAGGTGCTGACGCCTTTAATCAGCGAAAGCTCGATGAAGCGCTCATAGCTCTCGATGGAACCCCGAACAAAGGCAAACTCGGTGCGAACGCAATTCTCGGTGTTTCGATGGCCGTTGCAAAGGCGGTGGCACAATCGAAGAAGCAGCCGCTCTATCGTTATCTTGCCTCGCTTGAAAACACCCCGCAGCCGTTCGTCCTTCCAACGCCAATGATGAACATCATTAATGGCGGCGTGCATGCTGATAACTCGCTCGATTTTCAAGAATTTATGATTCTGCCGGCGAACGCTTCCAGCTTTCGCGAAGCCCTGCGAATGGGGGCTGAGGTCTTTCATTCTTTAAAATCTGTTCTTAAAAAACGAAGCTTTAATACCAATGTTGGCGATGAAGGCGGTTTCGCCCCAAACCTTCGATCGAATAAAGAGACGCTCGATCTGATCGTGCAGGCGATCGAGCAAGCCAATTATAAACCGGGTACCGACGTGTTCCTCGGCCTGGATTGCGCATCCAGCGAGATGTGGCGAAACGGGGAATACGAGCTATATAAGTCTGCACCGGGCACTACTCTTTCGCGAGAAGATATGGTGAGAGAGTATGAAACACTGGTAAAGGATTACCCCATTGTGTCGATCGAAGATGGAATGGCCGAGAATGACTGGGAAGGCTGGAAAATGCTAACCGATGCTATCGGTGACCGCGTACAGCTAGTGGGTGACGATCTCTTTGTGACTAACATTGAATTTCTAGCTCGTGGTATAAAAGAAGGTATTGCGAATGCTATTCTGATCAAGGTCAATCAGATCGGTACGATCAGCGAAACATTCGATGCTATTTCAATGGCGCGAAGCGCGAACTACGGCACAGTTATTAGTCATCGTTCAGGAGAAACGGAAGATACGACGATCGCTGACCTTGCTGTTGCTACCAATGCAGGTCAGATCAAGACCGGTTCGGCCTCGCGCACAGACCGGATCGCCAAGTATAATCAGCTTTTGAGGATAGAAGAAGAGTTAGCTGGGAAATGTCAGTACGCAGGCGTATCGGCATTCCGTGCTTCTGTTGCAGCCTCGATCTAATTACCGTAACCATGCAAATCACCTTTGGAACCGATGGGTGGCGAGATGTCATCGCAGAAAATTATACATTTGAGAATGTCCATCGTGTAGCTCGCGGAACTGCACTTTATTTCAAGACTCACCCCAAAGTAGACGCCGGTGTTATTGTTGGATATGATGCACGGTTTCTCAGTCGAGAGTTCGCTGAACTTACTGCTCGGGTCTTAGCTTCCGAAGGGCTTAAAGTATTCATTGCAAAGACGATCGTTTCGACTCCAGCCACTTCCCTTGCGATCGTAAAGAAAAAGCTGGCCGGCGGTGTGATGATCACCGCATCACATAATCCTGCGAAATACAATGGCTTCAAGATCAAAGGAGAATATGGCGGCTCTGCTCTTCCCGAGGTTATTGCCGAAATAGAGCGGGATACCAATAGCGAAGAGAATCGGAAACGGACGTCGCGGGATTATGAAGAAAATCGCATTCCTTCCTTTTCTGACTTCGTGAAAAGTGGAAAGATTCAGGAAGTCGATGCCAAGACCATCTACATCAAAGAACTTGCAAGGCTGGTAAACCTAAATCGGATCAAGCGGTCAAAAATTAAGCTCGCGTACGATCCGATGTACGGGGCCGGTTTCGGAAATCTCGAGCATCTCCTTCCTGAAGCAGCCATTCTTCACGATGTTTGGAATCCTGGATTCGGCGGGACACCACCCGAGCCGCTCGCTCAGAATACGAAAGAGCTTTCGCAGTTTATCGTAAAGCAGAAATACGATATCGGCTTGGTAACCGATGGCGATGCCGACCGCATTGGTGCTATCGATGAAAAAGGCGAGTTTTTTAGTTCGCAGATGATACTGTGTCTGCTTCTAAAGTATTTGGTTGAAGTACGTAAAGAAAAAGGGCTGGTCGTCATTAGTCAATCAGTCACCTCGATGGTCGATAAGATGTGTGCGAAGTATGGTTTAGAGCTTCACCGGACTCCAGTCGGCTTTAAGTACATTACTAAGTACATGCTCGAAGTTGGAGTGCTTATTGGCGGCGAAGAATCGGGCGGAATCGGCATACCGTCGATCCATATTCCAGAGCGCGACGGACTGTTTAATGGTCTTCTGCTTACGGAGATCTGTGCACATCATAAGAAGCCGTTAGGAAAGCTCGTTGCAGAACTCGAGAAAGAGTTTGGTCCCCATAAATACGATCGATATGATTTCCACACGACAGACGAGAAGAAAAAAGAAGTGCTGGCTAAGGCAGAACGAGGATTCGAGGAAATTGCTGGTCTTAAAGTTCAAAACGTCAGCAAACTGGATGGATATAAATATACCCTCGATCGAGGAGCGTGGTTCATGCTGCGTGCATCCGGTACCGAACCACTCCTCCGCTATTATGCGGAAGCGCCGAGTTTAACGACAGTGAAAAAGATATTGGCTTTTGCGAAGTCGCTGTAATAACTTCCTTTTGTTATTAAGGAGTCATTTAGGACGCTTGAGCGATTGTATGCTCAAACGCACTCCGTACTATGGATTCCCTTCTTTATGTGCTCCCAGCGATCGGGCTTATCCTTGGCTTTATCATCGCCTATATATTTCAGAGCGGACGTGTCCGGGCCCTCACGTCGCAATTTCAACAGGAGATACAATCCGAACGAGATCGCGCCATAGAAGAAGCAGAACGCAATAAACTGTTGACGGAGGCAGTTCGGGTATTAGAGGGAGATCGCGGCAGACTGAGCGCCCAGGCGGAAGAACGTGCTGAGGCTATACAAAAGCTCGAAGATACAATAAAGAATCGAGAACGAACTCTCGAAGCGGCTCAACGGACGAACCAGAATCTTAGCGCCGAGATCGAACGCCTTAAGGCCGAGCTTAAAGCAGAATTAGAAAATTTCGAAAAGCTTCAAGAAGCACGTGAGGCGCTTGCCAATCAATTTGAAGCCATAAGCCAGAAAGTTTTGGCTGCAAGTAATCACTCTTTTCTCCGATTAGCAGAAGAGAATTTAGGAAAGTATCAGGAATCGGCAAAGGGTGATTTACAAAAAAGACAGCAGGCGATTCAGGAGTTGGTCTCACCGCTCCAAACAAAGCTGCAGGAGTTTGAAAGAAAGGTAGAGGAAGTCTACCGCACGGAAGCGGCTGAACGTAACACCCTGCGCGGAGAGATCAAAAACCTTGTCGAGTTGAACCAGCAGATCAGCAAGGAAGCTTCTAACCTTGCACTTGCCCTGAAAGGTGATACGAAGAAACAAGGCAATTGGGGTGAACTCATTTGTGAGAAGATTCTCGAGTTCTCTGGCCTTCGAAAAGGATCTGAGTATCAAATACAGGTGGCTTTACAGGATGAGGACGGCAGGCGCCTGCAGCCAGATATCGTTGTATTCCTGCCGGATAAGAAGCACATTATTATCGACTCGAAGGTATCGCTTGTCGCATACGACCGTGTAGTTGGAGCTCAGTCGGAAGAAGAGCGCTCACTGGCGATACAGGAACATATTGCTTCTGTTAGGCGACACATAAAGGAGTTGAGCGACAAGAAGTATCCCTCCATCCCCGATCTGGACGCGCCTGACTTTACGCTTCTATTTATGCCGATCGAGCCTTCCTTTGGTCTTGCTCTGCAAGCGGATGGTGATCTTTTCGCCTACGCATGGGATCGCAAGATAGTGATCGTGAGCCCGTCGACATTACTGGCAACACTACGAACGATCTCATCGATATGGAAGCAGGAGCGACAGACTCGAAATGCTCTTGAGATTGCGGATAGGGCCGGAAAAATGTACGACAAGTTCGTCGGCTTTGTGGATGACTTGCTTACAGCCGGCAAAAAAATGAGTGACGCAAAGTCGAGTTACGATGAGGCGATGAAGAAGCTTTCTACTGGCCCTGGAAATCTTGTTCGTCAATCCGAGCAATTACGAGATTTGGGTGCGAAGGCTACAAAACAATTATCTCCATCACTTGTAGATCGCGCATCAGAGGCTGCTTCCCAGCCAGCTATCGCGGCAGGTCCAGATACGAAGTTGTTCGAGTGATTACCGTGGCATCTGCACCGTAAACACGCTTCCCTCCCCGACCACGCTTTGAACGGTCAGCGAGCCGCCCATTAGTTCGGTGAGTCGCTTGGAGATAGTAAGTCCCAATCCTGCTCCTTCATGGGCTCGAGCAAGACCAGTTGATTCCTGCTGAAACTCATCGAAAACATGAGGGAGAAACTCTGGCGATATCCCTATTCCCGTATCCTTTACTTCGATCGTGACCGTTTCATCAGAAAATTTAGACGATATTACGACCCCCCCTTTTACAGTAAACTTTACCGCGTTCTCGATCAGGTTGGACATGATGCGAGCGAAATAATAGGCGTCAACAGTAATGCTTTGGTCATACGGTACTTCTACTCTAAGAGAGAGTCCCTTGCTGCTAACTTCTTTTCGTAAGAGAGCACAAATATTATCGATCTCTCTTTTGATGTCGATCTTTGTGGGGACCAATTGCACGCGGTTCGACTCGATCCTCGCAAATTCGAGTATACCATTTAACGTACCGAGAAGCCGTACACCCGAATTATGGATGGAATCGGCATAGGTTGCGAGTTCCGAGTTTGAAAGACGCTCCGAGAGCATCTGGGAGAATCCGAGCATTGCGGTCATAGGGGTGCGGATCTCGTGCGAGATATTTGCAAGGAACGAGGTCTTGAGCCTACTCATCTCTTCGGCCCGTTCTTTCGCCTCTCGTAATTGATGGAACGCACGTTGAAGGTCAGCTTCTGCCTGGCGAATATGGCTAACATCGGTGAATGCCGCCAACATACCAGCGATCTGCCCTTCCATTGATCGATAAGCCGAAATAGTTACCTGTGTTGGTAGAAGCGAGCCGCTCATTTGCTTTATCGCATACTCTTTGACCACTCGCTCTCCGGACATCCATATTTGTTTATCCTGGATAAAGCCCCCCCAATCCGCATCTTCGAATAATTCTTTGTAGCCGACTTTGCCAAGTAATTCGGCAATATCTCTACCGATAAGCTCTCCCATTCTACGATTAGCATAGAATATTTTATCGCTCAGATCGGTGATGAGTATGCCCTCGCCGAGCCCTTCAACGACACCCATGAATCTCGATTCCGCATTGCCCAGCGCGATGGTTCGGTCGCGATTAGTGATATCGCGCGAGGTAAGCACAATTCGCCTGCCTCCCTCGGGAGTGGCCATCGTTTTACCGACCGTTTCCAGCGTCCGCCACTTTCCATCGCGATGTTTAAAGCGGAAGCGTGCAGAATGTGGTACTCCTGGTGTCGCCAGCGCTACCATAAAAATGGGCATGATCTTCGGCAGGTCGAGCGGGTGAACGAGACTAAAAGCATTTCTACCGATCAGCTCATCCGTTTCGTAACCGAGGATAGGCTTAATGGAAGGACTCTCATATAGAATAGAGCCCGATACATCGATCTCCGTTACAACGTCCATCAATTCCTCGATACGAGGTTCAGGCGAGCGAACGGCGGGCTTCTCATGACCATTGCGACTGGTGGAAAGCAGCTTATAAAGGGTCGGAGCAACGCGATGAAGCTCTGTGGTTAGAAGAAAGTCAGCGGCGCCTTGTCGAAGGTAATTCATTGCTTCCTCGCTTTTCGAGGATGACGCCATGACGATGATCGGTATATGTAACCCTCGCTGAAGAAGCTGTTTTTGAATACTTTCGAAGTTGAGAGGAAAATACTCTCGCACCAGAATGATAACATCCGGAGTATTCTTGTCAAGGTACGAGCGCAATTCTTCCTCGCTCGTGGCATGAGCGAAGAAGGTAAAAAGTTGGTCCCGGCGCAAGTCCGGCTGCAATGCTTCAAGACCGATGGAACGGTCCTGAAGGATCAAAATCGTAATATTTTGCACTAACGCTTATGTGCGAGTGAGAACGGTCAACTCGCGACTTGTTGTATGATGCTTCTCCTTAAAAGGCGACCACAACTCGAGCTTTTACAAATATACGAATAAAAGTCAGAAGCTTGAAATTTGTGCCTTTCAGACGATTTTGCCACTAAACCGTCCAGCCAGGTGTTCACGCGGACAGTCGGCCGAGTCGCACGTCGGTATCGCTCCCCCTACATCGGATCACGGGCGCCTGGTCACCTTCACGTTTGTTTTTTCAGGGAATGGCAAAGTTGAGCAAGAATAAGGAGAAGATCAATCAGGAGACGGCAATAGCCGAACAACCAGGCAAGGTAGCTGGCGCTGTGGCGACCAATGGCAATGGCTCGTCCAACGGTAACGGGCACATGAAAAAGACCGGTGATGAGCTTTCCGGAAAGCCCGCAGCGGATGCAAATGCACCAAAGCTGGGCACGGATGGAGCGACCGATGTGCCTTCGACGGATACCGCTGCCGAGATCGGACAGCTTGCGGAAGCCGTTGCACCTCAGATCGCACCGGTGTCGTTAAAGCGAATTCCAAACGGCGCTGAATTGCGCGGTCCATTTGCGGACGGTGCGCGCAGCTTTAAGGGTACATTCGATCAAGCTGGAGTGGATAAGCAGAGGCTCCTCGAATGGTATCGTCTTATGGATCTCGGTCGCATTACAGACACGGCTGCCGCAAATTATCTGAAGAAGGCAATGGGTTGGAGTTACCATGCCCCCTGTGCGGGACATGAAGGAATCCAGCTCGCGATCGGTGTCAGCTTTCGGGCGAAGAAGGATTACCTCTTCCCTTACTATCGCGATCTTATGACCTGCCTTGCGGCGGGTCTTACCGTTGAAGAGATCGTTTTAAACGGTCTTTCAAAAGACACTGATGTCGCTGGTGGTGGACGCCATATGTCCAATCACTTCGCGAAGATGTCGATGAACATCGAAACTCATTCTTCGCTTACAAACAATCATGCCCAGCATACCGCTGGCTGCGCGCGGGCGATCAAGTATTATAAGCTCGGTGCCGTATCGATCTTTTCTGGAGGTGAGTCCGGAACGAGCGAAGGATTTTTCTACGAAGCCGTTAATGGTGCGACGCGCGAAAAAGTACCTGCGATCTTTGTAGTACAGAATAATAAATACGGTATTAGCGTACCTGTCATCGAACAGTCGGCGAATGTACGGGTAGCGGATAATTTCCGCGGTTTTAACAATCTGCTCATTACTTACTGCGATGGCACCGATGTGCTCGATAGTTATCGGGCTATGCAGGAAGCGTACGAATGGTGCTTATCTGGCCGTGGCGCGGCGATGGTCCATGCGGATTGCGTTCGCATTGGTTCACACTCAAACTCGGATCGCCATGAGTTGTATCGCTCACCAGAAGAACTCGAAGCCGTGAAACTGCGCGATCCGCTCGTTCGCTTCCACGATTGGCTGGTTCTTAACAATGTTGCCACGAAGGATGAATTGCATGAGATCCATGCAACGAATGAGAAGCTGTTCCGCGAATCTGCGGACAAAGCTGAGCTTGCTCCTCCTGCCGATCCGACGACGGTTCTGGATTTTGTGCTTCCATCTGATCGTGTGGTTTCGAAAGAGCCATACACGACCCAGCCTGATGATATCGATTTAAAGTATTATCCTTATACCCTTCCGAAGGGCAAAGAGGAAGGAATGCAGTTCATCGAAGGCATTAATCAGACGCTTAAAGAGGAATTTCGCCTCAATCCGAATACCTTCCTCTGGGGTGAAGACGTAGCCTCCAAGAATAAAGGCGGCGTCTTTAACGTGACCAAAGGCATGCTTCAGGAGTTCGGCAACGAGCGCGTATTCAATGGGCCAATAGCTGAGGACTTTATTCTTGGTTCTGCCGATGGCTTCTGCCGTGTCGATCAGGAGCATATCTGGGTGTGCGTCGAAGGTGCGGAGTTTGCCGATTACTTCTGGCCGGCGATGGAGTCGTTCATCGAAATGTCCCATGAATACTGGCGTACTCGGGGGCAGTTCACGCCGAACGTTGTAATTCGAATTGCCTCTGGCGGATATATTGGCGGTGGTCTTTACCATTCTCAGAACCTCGAAGGCACATTCGCTACGATTCCGGGCGTCCGAGTTGTGCAACCCTGCTTTGCGGATGATGCTCAGGGCCTGCTGCGCTCGGCTATGAGAACGCGTGGCATAACGGTGTATCTCGAGCCCAAATACCTCTATTACCATCCAATGGCCAAAGCTGAGCCTTTGGGAGATAATGTCCTTATCCCCTTTGGAAAGGCCCGCTTACGCCGGGAAGGTAAAGACCTTTCGATCATTACTTACGGCACGACAACTCATTATTCGCTTCAGGCGGCGGAAGAACTCGCTAAAGAGCAAGGATTTCAGTGCGATGTGCTCGATCTTCGTTCTATCTACCCGCTTGACCTCAATGCGATCCTGAAATCCGTGGAGAAAACCGGTAAAGCCCTGGTGGTCCATGAGGACAAGGTGACCGGAGGCTTTGGCGGTGAAGTGGCATCTCTTATTAGTGAGCATGCTTTCCGGGCACTGGACGCTCCCGTAATGCGTGTCGGTTCCGCCTTCACCCCGGTAGGCTTTGCCAAAGTACTGGAGGATGCCATTCTACCCAGCCCCGCAAAGATCAAGGCAGCGATGGAAAAGCTGGCGAAGTGGTAAGTTTATTCAAAAGGAGTTAAAAAGCGCAGACTTCCGTTGAGCCCTCACTAATTTAGTGCGGGCTCCCCTGTATTATGGCATTACTCGAAGTTAAAAATCTCAAAACCTACTTTTTCACGGATGATGGCGTCGCCAAATCGGTCGATGACGTAAGCTATACGGTCGATCGCCGGGAGACGCTGGGCGTTGTTGGCGAATCGGGGTGCGGTAAGTCGGTGACCGCCCTTTCAATCATGCGGCTCATTCCTGATCCGCCCGGAAAGACGGTCGGTGGCGAGGTACTCTTTGAAGGCAAGGATCTTCTTAAGCTATCCGAAGAGGAAATGCGGAAGATACGCGGCAACGCGATCTCGATGATCTTCCAGGAGCCGATGACATCGCTCAACCCAGTCTTTACTGTTGGCAATCAGATAGAAGAATCCATTTTACTACACCAAAAGGTGTCGAAGGCCGAAGCCAAGGAGAAGGCCATTGAAATGCTGCGCCTCGTCGGAATTCCCGCTCCAGAGCAGCGCTATGGCGAATATCCCCATCAGCTTTCAGGTGGCATGCGCCAGCGCGTAATGATCGCGATCGCGCTTTCGTGCAATCCACAGATTCTTATTGCCGATGAGCCGACGACCGCTCTCGACGTAACCGTGCAAGCGCAAATTCTCGAACTGATCAATCGCTTGCAGGAAGAGTTGGGAATGGGAGTGATCCTGATCACGCACGATCTTGGTGTCATTGCGGAAACGGCTGATAATGTTGCCGTTATGTATGCTTCGCACATCGTGGAATATTCGAAAGTGGACGAGATATTTCACAACCCGATCCATCCGTACACCGTCGGCTTACTCGGCTCGATTCCGAAGCTGAATGCAGAGTCCGACCGCCTGATGACGATCGAAGGCACCGTTCCCGCGCCAACCAACTTCCCCGTTGGCTGTAATTTTAATACCCGTTGCCCATGGGCCACAGAAGTATGCTACAAGCAGGAGCCTGCTCTTATCGAGCACGAGCCCGGGCATTTCTCGGCGTGCCACCATTGGGAAAAAGTAAAAGCTGAACGACCTGCAGAGCTTGTCGAGGCGTAATTAATACGCGCCTTTACCACTCAAAACACTAGGTATCGTTTTGAACAAGATCCAGCTATCCAGCTTCCAAGAGCGGTTACAAATGTAAAGGCGATCTAACCGTTCGAGAGTCGGTATTGTGGTATCCCCCCTGCCCACTACCTGCCAGAGACCTGTTAGGCCTGGCTTCACACTCGTTCGTTCCGCTTGCGCTCGTGCAGTCAATTGAGAAACCTGATCGATCGGTAATGGCCGTGGGCCAATAAGCGACATCTCGCCTCGTAACACATTCCACAATTGGGGCAACTCATCGATGCTGGTTTTTCTCAGTGCTCTTCCGATCACTGGAAGATGTCTCGGATCTTTATCAAGCCTGAGATACATATTCCACTCTTTTAATGCGTCGGAATCTCTCGATAGATGCCATTGAAGGATCTCATCAGAGTCTTTCCGCATACTTCTGAATTTCCAAAATCGAAAGCTCTTGCCATTAAGACCAATTCGGCGCTGGGAGAAGAAAACAGGCCGGCCATCGAGCAAGATGATTGCAACAGAGGCTACGACTAAAATAGGAGCAGCACAGATAAGTGCTCCACAGGCGAAAAGGACCTCAATACTTCTTCGTATCACAACTATCCAAACATCCGAGCGAGCGTGAAGACCTCCGCAAAATCCAATCCTGCTTCTGCCCCTCGAACAGCCGCCTTCATTCGAAGATGCTCCGGTGAGCGGCCGGGCGCTCGTTCACTGGGATAATGCTTGATTGCCTCACACTTTTTTGATATGTCATCATTCGTGAGCTCGATCCATACGTTAGGTGCAAAAGCCGGCATGTACCCTTGATCGGTCGATGAAGAGGTTTCGAAAAAAAGTACGGTTTTCCTACGGCGGAATGGCCGCGTTGCAATTTCGACTGCACGAGATACAGCTCGATGCGCTTGATGCACGTCCATTGGGGAATGTGTTAGAATAATATCGGCCTGTTCTACATGTGGTAATATTAGATCATGTAGCGCACGCATATTATTAATTGCTCCGGCCTCATCCAGGTATTCTTCCGCGAGCAACGGTCTGCCACCCATTATCGCGCAAGATTTTTGGAACGATGCACAGAGCGAATCCCAGCAGCCTTTTGCCTTCGGGTCTGTTCTGCGAAGCGGCAGAAGAATATCGATCGAATGCCCTTGCGTCGACCACTTTGCGATCGTACCACCACAACCCAGCACTTCATCATCCGGATGACCAACAACGACTAATATCCTCGAACCAAGAGAAGGGATCATAAATAATCACAATCAGTCAATACACATTAACCTATTTACGTTAACGGTGGGGAGTCACATTATACTCAGGCATGGCCGGGTAAAAATCCGTGACCATGCCGAAGACTGCTATTTGTAAAACGCAAAATTCAACATACGGTACACAAGTTTTGCGACCAAATATGTCGCATGATTTGCTTTAGCATCAGGGCTTAATTCGACCACATCGAATCCTACGATCTTTTTCCCTTGCCGATTGAGCTCACGAAATATTTCGATCGTCTCATTCCACTGAAATCCATCCGGCTCTGGGGTACCGGTGGACGGCATGATCGCTGGATCGAAATAGTCTACGTCGAACGAGATGTAGACTTCATCGGTCGGAAGGGCCGCTGCAACTGTCTTTTGCCAGTCTTTGCCGTGTTTACCCCTTCTTATTTCAGTAGCATAGAAGGTCTGAATCCCCTTCTCTCGTATGAACTCGTACTCCGCCTTTTCCTGGGCACGAATGCCTACTTGCACGACTCGTTGCATAGGGAATCCCGAATCGGCAACTCGGGCCATAAAGCAGGCATGACTATAAGGCGTGCCCGAATAGGCTTGACGAAGATCGGAGTGTGCATCGAAGTGCAGAACGGAGATCTTTGGATATTTCTCAAAATGGGCCAGGATGGGCGACGTTGAGATCGTGTGCTCGCCGCCCAATGTCACGACGAATTTGCCAGCCGCAAGGTGCGTGCTAATTGCTTTCTGCAGATAGTCGAGCATTGTTTTGCCAGTCCGCTTTCCGAATTCGAGTGGTGACAATGTTGCGATACCAACCTCAAAGCACAATTCGCGAAAGAACTCGTCATCTAAGAATTCGACGTAGTGCGAAGCGTCGATAACCCCTTGAGGTCCTTTGGCTGTGCCACCACCGTAGCTCACCGTTTTTTCGTACGGTGCAGAAAGTATTACGATCTTACTCGTTTCGTACGTGCTTACATTCTTTGGGATCGCTAGAAAATTTTTCGATTCTGGAAGTACTTTAATTGCCATTCTAATTACTTAGATAATATGGTATCGTGATGCCAGCGGCGATTGTCTGTTTTAGGATAATCGGTAGTAAAATGCAGGCCTCGGCTTTCTTTTCTGCGCATCGCAGATCGCACAATAAGAAGCGCTACTTCCGCAATGTTGCGTAGTTCGAGGAGAGGCACTGTTACTTTAGTACGGCGATAATATTCCTCGATCTCATTGCGTATAAGGCGAATGCGGCGATAGGCTCGTTCCAGGCGATGGTTGCTTCGTACGATACCGATATAGTCCCACATTAACTGTTGTATCTCTCGGCGATCGTGAGAGATATAGACCCACTCCTCGGCATTTTCAGTACCGGATTCATCCCATTCCTTTAGCCGTGGTTGTTCCTTCTGATTTTTCTCTTTTTCCAATCGTTGGGTTAAATGCAATGCTGCCCGATGTGAAAACACCAGGGATTCCAGGAGCGAGTTACTTGCAAGCCGATTAGCACCGTGAACTCCGGTCATCGATGCTTCACCACTGGTATAGAGTCGATCGATATTCGTTGTGCCGTCCAGGCCACTTACGATGCCGCCACAAGTATAATGAGCGGCTGGTACCACAGGGATCGGATCGGTGGTAATATCAAGCCCGAGCTCTTTACAGCGGGTATAAATACTTGGAAATTCTTCCTTGATCGCTTTGGGCTTTAGATGGGACACGTCTAAATAAACATAGTCACTTCCCAGCCGCTTCAGCTCGGCATCGATCGCGCGCGCAACGATATCCCGAGGTGCAAGCTCTTTACGCTCGGGATCATAGTGCTCCATAAAGCGCTCGCCATTCTGATTGAGCAATATTCCACCAGCGCCACGAACTGCTTCGCTAATAAGGAACGAGTGCGCTTCCGGAGTATAGAGTGATGTGGGATGGAATTGAATGAACTCCATATTGCCAATTCGAGCGCCGGCCCGATAGGCCATTGCGATCCCATCACCCGTGGCAATGGACGGGTTTGTAGTATGAAGATAGGCTTGCCCAGCGCCGCCCGTTGCAACCATCACGGCATCGCGCGCCCGAACGATCTTGACCTTTCCCGTTCGTTCATCGAGAACGTATGCACCATAGCATCGTATGGGGCCTTTTCTGAGCAAAGAAGTACGAGCGCCAACCCGTTGATGATCGGTAAGAAGCTCTACAGCGAAATGATTCTCAAGTATCGTTATGCGAGGGTGATTGTGTACTGCTTCCAGCAGAGCACGCTCCAGTTCACGGCCCGTATAATCGCGGGCATGAACGATGCGGTTCGTCGAGTGGCCGCCCTCCCGCCCCAAATCTAATTTGCCAGACTTTGTCCGCGTAAATCGAGCGCCTAGGCGGATGAGATCGTTAACGCGCGCCGGACCCTCCGAGACCAACACTCGTACTGCATCTTCGTGGCAGAGACCAGCTCCAGCGATCAGAGTATCGCGAAGATGAGCCTCAGGGGAATCCGATTCGCTTTCGACCGCTGCAATTCCGCCCTGCGCATAGTTGGTATTCGATTCCGAGCGCTCTTTTTTGGTAATAAGTAAAATTCGCGAGCGAGTTTGCTCGGCCACCGTGAGAGCGAAAAAAAGTCCGGCAGAGCCAGAACCAAGCACAAGAACGTCAGTATCCACTATTGATGAATTGAGAACAACGCCAAAATAAACGCAGGATGTAAACGCAAAGAAACAAAAAAGCCCTTCCGAAATCGAAAGGGCCTTGAAGATACTTCTTATAGAAGAAGCTTCTCTTAGTTTAAAAGTAAACAAGCAAGTGAATGTTCGAGCCGGTACCAAGTGATATCGTAGTCTCAGTTTGAGTCGGTCCGGTGGGACCTTCTGTCTGTGAAAATACCATACGCGTTTGGAAACCAGTGATCGATTGGAATCCCAGGGCGGCTTCACCGCCTACAGCAATGCCACGCCATGGAAAATAATCGAAACCGGCGATCACTTGCGCACTAAAAATACTTCCTGTTATAGTGGAAGTAGGAGTACCTAAACCATCATCCCAGGATACATGCCCGAACCCGACCTGACCACCCCAATAGGGCGAGACATTCCACGGCTGCGGACAGTGTTTTTCCAGACCAATGCCGATACCATAGATCGTGGTCATCGGCTTTGCGGACGCTGATTCCGGATTTTGCAAGCTACCGCTGGTGCTTGAAAAATTCAACATTCCACGTAATGCCAGACCATCTGAGAGATAGTATTTAGCGCCTACTCCAAAGGAGAATGGATTGCCCGGGCCAGCCAGCCCAAACGAGCCTAGTCCTTGAAGGGAAAGGATCGCCGCTGCACTTCCCTCTCTCGTAATGATCTTTGAATTCGAATCGGTCTGCGCCGCCGATGTTTTCACAAATGCGAAAACTAAAGCGATCGCCACGATCTGCGTAATACGTCTACTCACGTTAGGAGACATAAGACCTCCGATCATGAGTGATTAGAAATAAACAACGAAGTGTACGTTGCCGCCAGTGGCCAAAGCGATCGTTGTTACGGACTGGCTATTGTTCGTTGTGCTTCCCTGGGTTGTTGAACCACTCTGCGAGGTAAAACCAAGCGTCATTTCTCCGCCTAGCGCAAGGCCGTGTGTAAAGAACCAGTCAAAGCCAGCTAAAGCCTGTACTCCAAAAGTTGACTGACTCGTCTTCTGTTCAGCCGCTCCACTGCCACCATTGTCGGTCGAGGCATTGCCAAAGAATACCTGAGCACCGACATATGGCGAGGTCGAGTAAAGTGGGCGGAAGTGCTTCTCGATTCCAGCGCCAATGCCGAACGTCGTTGAGCTTGGCTTAACGCTCGAGCTATCCGGTAACGAAGAGCTACCGCTCGTGATGGATAAACCTGCAATCACCCGAAGCGCGAGATCATCGGACAAGAACCACTTTGCACCAACTCCGGACGACACGGGACCTAGCGTTGGTCCGCTAAAGCCGAACGTACCGAGGCCGGCAAGATTGAAGATGAAGGCAGCGCTTCCCTCTTTAGTAATGGGACGAATAATGTCTTTTTCTTCCTGGGCGAATGATGTGCCTGCGATGCCGAAAATGAAAGCAAACGCAAGCGCAACAACGGCGATATTTCTAGAACAACGGTTCATAAATCTGTACCTCCAAGTTTAGGTGAAAATGCACAACCTCGATCTTATTTCCGATGAAAGACCGAAGGCGAAGCTTCGCGTCGACGAACCAGCACTATTTCGATCTAAAGAGCGGAAGCAGCAAAGGCTATTCGGCGCGAACCTCAACTACAAATATAGACAACCAGACGGACGTAGGCAAGTAATATTGCCCAATTATTACGAAATTGTTAATAACTATATCTTGCCAGAAGAATATTAAAGTGCTACTTCAACAGGCTTAAATCCTTTGGGAGTAGACTCGATTCGTACTAAAGGATTACCGGGATCGTGTTCGAAGAACAGCATCCACTTACTTTCATACGCTTCCGGTAACAGCGCTCGCTTCTCTTCTAATGTGGTGAGTGGGAAGTTATCATAACCCATGATCCATGGCAGTGAGATGTGAGCCTTAGTTGGGAAAAGATCGGCACAAAAGAATAAATGATTGCCCGCGTCATCATAGATATGCGGCAACTGCTGAGCGCGTGTGTGGCCGTTAAAGATCCGCAGGTCGATCCTCGGCAATATATCGCCCGGACCATCGACTATTTCGAGCATCCCGTTAGCTGCAATAGGCTCCCAGTCATTTTTCAGATAACTGGCTCTATCTTTTTCTGTTGGATTGCGAGCCCATGCGAGATTCTCCTTCTGAATAAAGACCTTCGCATTTGGGAATGTTGGAATTAGCTGGTTCTTTTCATCCTGAGTCACGAGGCCCCCGCAGTGATCGAAATGCAGGTGAGTTTGAATAATATGTGTAATATCCTCGGGTTTAAGTCCACGCTCCGCCAGCGAGCTAAGCAAGGTAAACTTCGAGTGATCGAGTTTATAAATGGCCCGAGTTTTATCGTCGTACTTTTCCCCCATTCCGGTATCGACCAGAATGTTTTTGCCACCCCCTTGAAGCAGTAGCGCTCGCAGTGCCATATCGATCCGATTTTGATCGTCGGCGGGATTGGTCCGTGACCAAAGATTTTTGGGTACAACGCCAAACATTGCACCGCCATCGAGTGCGAAACGGCCCGTTTCGATCGGTGAAATAGTGTAAGGTCCGATGGTCATGGTTGTGTCTTAATTAGCGAGTGCACTTAAACAAAAAAGCCAGCAGAAAGAACTGCCGGCCTTTTCAACAAAATGTGTAAAAGCTTATCGCTTACGACCCGGATCAACTTCATCGAGCCAGGCAACTTTAGCTTCGAGTTGCTCTTGGGGTTCGACCCAATTGGGATCTGGTACACAGCAATCGACCGGGCATACCGCGGCACACTGGGGCTCATCATGGAAGGTAACGCATTCCGTACATTTATCGGGTACGATATAAAAATAATCAGACGAGAAAAATCCAACTGCGCCACTTGGTGCCGGGTCGGTAGGACCATACGCTTGACCGCCTAACGTCCAGTTCGCTCCTCCTTCATAGATGGCGTTATTGGGACATTCCGGCTCACATGCACCACAGTTGATGCATTCGGTCGTGATCATAATGGCCATTCGTTCTTCTCCTTACAGCGACAAGTGAAACTTAAAACTAACAATCGTTAGCACATGTTTTATCGGGCGTGTTAACAGCCGAATGTAAGCAAGAGTTTATTGAAAGGTAATTCAAACAGCGTATTTCTGCCCGAGGGAACGCGGAATCGCCAGTCCCCGTTAATGCCGCGCCGAATTCGAATCCTTATAATGGTGATTTGAATTCAAAATTAATAGGGCCTATAGCTCAGTTGGTTAGAGCGTCCGCCTGATAAGCGGGAGGTCAGTGGTTCAACTCCACTTAGGCCCACAGATGAAAGATGAACCGATTCGTCTTTCATCTTTTTTCTGGGGCCCTTAGCTCATCTGGTAGAGCGGTAGATTTGCATTCTACAGGTAAGGAGTTCGAGTCTCCTAGGGTCCACAAATTCTCTCTCCCGTCATTAGCCCCGTTTCATCGTCGGCATGAAAACTGCTGCGGCAAAGCCCAGCCATTGCTTTGCTTTATGTCATTACGCCGTTCTATTCCATTAATAGTTTGCCTGACATTTTGTAGTATCACCACCGCATCAGCGCAACGGTATGCCGCGAATGTCCTCTATTCAAATCAGCCGCTGCCAATCTATCTCGGTATCGATGTTGGGTCCGGACTTACGTTTTGGCAGCATGCCACTCCAACGTATTTTGCAACCACGTATCCTTACGCCGGAACACCGGACACCATCCATGTTCAATTCCCAAGTGGCGCGACTCCCCTCTTCGGATTTTTCGCTGGCATTTCCGCAGATTTCTGGCTGAGCGAAGATTGGGGGATCATCACAAAGATGAATTACAATGAGCGACGCGGAGAGTGGAATGCTACCGTTAATGAGCTAGCCGATACGAATGGTGTGTTCGTTAACGTGCCGGTCACGAGCGACCTCGTTTGGATGCTTCGATGTATTTCGCTGGAAGCATACGCGCGATACTCCTTTCATTCGTTACACGATCTTTACGTCGGAGCAGGATTAGCGCTGACAGATATCGCCAGCGATCACTACGATCTCACACAGACACTTGGAGGGCCACCACAATTTTCATTTATGGATTTCAGAAGTGGAAGTGGCACCGGTATCCGCTCCTATGGTATCGGTGGTTCGCTCTCGCCTGAACTTCATCGGTTCTTCGGAGAATTTAAGCTCTTAGCCGGATTCCCCTTTTATATCAGTGCCCGATGGCTTCTTGCCCCGGAAATAACGCTGGGTATACCATTTACTTCCATCTGGAATTCGACCGGCCAGGCCGACTATCAGGCTAACGGCATTTCGAATCCGACTTCCCCGCTGACGGTCACCGGTCTTATTGCACTCAAATACCAAATCCGATAAACTATGAAGTCTCGTCTCCTTCTTAGTTTGTGCCTGATCCTAACCGCTTGCGCTAGTTCGCATCAGGGACCGATCCTGCGCGAAGATCAGGTCAAGAATCATCCGGAAGTCCGCGTTCGGCATTTAGAAGGCGATCTCAATACTACCGAAGACGATTTTGCACTTATACAAGGACCCGAAGGATCATACACGTATCTTACGAGCAACCGTTCTGGCGGCGCCGGAAGACAGGATCTGTACTATGCCCGTGCGCCACTGACTGCTATACTCACCAATCAATATGGAAATTTTACGAGTGTTGATGGAATCAACACCAGTGAGAATGAAGGCTGTGCTACCTTTACGCCAGATGGACATACTATGATCTTTTCCGCCGGCGGTCGGTCCGATGGCTTAGGGTCGAGCGACCTTTATCAAGCTGAACTTATCAATGGCAAATGGCAGAACGTTCGGAATCTCACAGCACTCAACACCACGAGTTGGGAGTCGCAGCCCAGCTTATCATCCGATGGTCGAACGCTCTACTTTGTAAGCGATCGCCCGGGCGGTTATGGTGGCCAGGATATTTATGTTTCCACTCGTGTCGGCGATAACTGGACTACGCCGCAAAATCTCGGACCGATCATCAATAGCGCTGGCATGGAAGCCTCCCCCTTTATTGCTGCCGATGGCCGTACACTCTATTTCTCGAGCAACGGAAGGCCCGGTCTGGGTGGGTATGACGTGTATGTATCACATAATGTCGGCGGAGTCTGGAGCACGCCGGAAGATGCAGGCACTCCCATCAATAGCACCGGCGACGATCTTTTTTACACGGCCGAACTTGGTACCCAGCACGCGTTCGTAGCATCGAATCGAAGCGGCACACTGGGTGGCCTCGATGTCTTTTCTGTCGAACCTAATCCCTTCGCGCCTGGCGGAGTCACTATTGTCAAAGGAGTCGTGCGCGATGCTTTTACAAAGCAGCCATTGGCCGCAGATATTACGATCACCGATCTCAAAACGAATGAAGAAGTCGCCCGCTTCCGCTCGGCCGATAGTACCGGTGATTACCTCGTGGTACTGCAACCCGGACAAACCTATTCGATCACGGGACAAGCAGAAGGATACCTCTTTTATTCGGATGTGTATCAAGTTGTAAACGAACGCAATGTTACGATACAACATGACATCGATCTCAACCCTACGCTTACGGGTAAGACTCGTCTGCTGGTCTTTTTCGATTTCAATTCGTCCCAGCTCAAACGTGAATCCTTTCCGGAATTAGATCGAGCGGTGTCCCTGATGAAAAAGAATCCGGAAATGACGGTGACGGTTGCCGGATATACAGATTCGATCGGTACTCCCGCGTTCAATCAAAAGCTAAGCGAGGCGAGAGCACACTCTGTACAGGAATATCTCATCAGTCATGGCATACAGGCAGGACGGGTGCAAGCGGTCGGCTATGGCGAGAATAATCCGGTCGCAACCAATTCGACCGACGAAGGACGAGCCCTCAATCGACGAGTGGAGTTTCAAGCACGAATGAACAAATAAAAAAGGCCGCTACAAAGCGGCCTTTTTCGTTCTCGAAATTCTTTTCGATTACCATCCACGATGGCGTACCCAAATGGCATATTGGTCTGGGGTGAGGATGGCGCGAACATCCACATCAAGCTCGGTCCGGCAGGTTGCCAGGTCCTGGATAAATCCGGCCCGAAGCATGCTCGTCTCTGCCTGATATTTTACGATCGCAGAATCGAGTAACGTCCGCGCACTATCTCGTGAGTATTTACCCGAATCCAGCCCTGCAATGATCGCAGTGCGTCGTGTTTTGAATTCCAGACGGTAAGGCTGCAACGCTACTTTAAACGAATCGACAGACGCTTTAGCACATTGAATAAATGCCTTCATCGCAGTGTCGATCCGTACTTTTTCCGAATCTGTAAGTGCTAAGGAATCGGTCCAATCGCGGTGGCGGATATTTATATAGACACCATGCTCGTGATGCGGACCGGGTACAAACTCATGGATATGATTTGCATCCCCGTAACCATGTCCGTTTTTGAGCTGCAGCCGGATAAATTGATAGTGTGGATCGTTCTGATCGTTTAATGCTGTATTGTAATCCTGTTCGTCAATGAAATAGGAGTAATCATTGTCGTCGTCACCTGGCATCAGAAGGTAGTAATCGTCCGCTTCCCCATTTGGAGCAGGGGTATAAAACTGGTCAAGTGTGACCGAGTTTTGCGTCGTTGTCGTCGGCGTGGGTTCGGTGGAATACTTCGTCGCGCATGAGCTGAAGAGTGCACCAGAGGCGACGATCGCAAGGATACCAGGATAATATCGGAGTTTATTCTTTTGTATTGACTGGACCATAACTAAAATGTTAGTTTTGTTTGAAGTGTGGCAAAATGACTTCAGCGGTGAGCTTTCTTCAAGTTCTGTACCGTAGAAGTAAGAGCGAGCAATGAACCAAGCGGTTTAATGTGCTCATTCCGCAAACGCAACGAGCGGAAACCTAACGACGGAGCAGCATTCAATAACGGCGAAAGGCCAATAAAAACATGCCCCGATCCACTTATGTGGTAATCGGGGCATTCCCTTATCCTGCATTAAGAGTGCGAAGTGATCTCGTTATTGTACGAGAGCATCGCACATAGGTTATTAGGAGGAACTTGTGGTTTGACGGACAGGCCTCGGATTCTGCATACTACTTTTCTTGAGTATATAACGCAAGAAAGCTATTAGCGTTACACTAAATTTATCCACATTTTTAAAATATGTCTGAGAATTGAGTTCTGTTTTCATTTAATGAACTGAACCGAGTTCCAAAGATTCAGAATATTTGGTAGACCAAGCTATTTTTATCTAAGAATCTTGAATATGCCGGTTCGCATGTCATTTTGTCGGTAGGCGCGGACAAAATATGTCCCGCTCGGAAGACCGTCTACCGATAGAGCCACCGCACTTCCTTCCCCATCACTATTTCTTACTACTCTCCCCAACTCATCTGTTACGATAAGCTTGTATTCGCCTTCGAAGCTTGTTGGGACAAATATTTGTACTTGGTCAGTGGTCACAGGGTCTGGGACTATCCGGAGACCCTCATAGACTTGGCTTCCCTGTCCAACCGCTGAGTAACCGATAATCCCATAGAGGATCGCAATAGGGTCAATATTATTGTCGTCGTACGCGATGAGCGTATCAATGCGGCCGTGGACATTGGTCGTATCGGGACTAAATTCGATGTCAACCCAGATACTGTCTTCTGGAATAAATACGTGTGTGAGACTACCGACTTCAGTTGCTTTTATTTTGTATTCTCTTCCCTCTGGACCGGCGATCTTCATCGAGTCAACAATGACAGGGGCTGTGCCTACATTTCTTAGGTAGAATCTTCTTACTCGCGTATTTTGGCTTCCAAATTCTTGCTCTCCAGGATTCCATGAAAGATCGGGCTTGATACCATACCCATACAAATTACTGAAGTCTTTCTTCTGATGCTCGAATGGCGAGGGAAGGTCGCTTGCCCAATGCATGGTAGTTGTGTCCTTCATCGAGTCCTGCGTTGGTGAATAGCAGAATGTAAAGGTCTTTGCATTGGCGATTCCTGTATCGATCCTCACTGGCAGGAGTGCGGAATCGGCGAAGATGAAATTCGTCATATTATCCAGTAGCCAGCTCTTGGTAAGCAGGAATGGTGCTTTGCCAACGTTCCAAACTTTAATGCCGTGACACTTCTTCGTGCCAAGGGGAACCGGCCCGAAATCATAATCTTCGGTCTCGATCTCACCGACAGAGGTTGAGCCGTAAAGAGCGCCAAAGGCCGTGGGACAATCCGTATGAACCCGCAGGGTATCTAAATAGACATGAGATGGTTGGTTGGCATTAAAGCAGACCGAAAAAACAATAGAATCATTGAGCCCCAAACGATATGGGAGTTGCCGACTGACGTTGGTTACCCGGAAGCCTTGAGAGCCATTCGCGAGGTCATATCCGAGAGCGGTAAAAGTTGCGCTTCCATCGTTCTTAAGAATGAATTGCGTGCACGTGTCAGTACCAAGTGGCGAATTGTAGAACGTGGCTGAATCAGAGTGATAGGTAGAATAGAACGAGAGTCGAGGAGCTAAATACTGTAAGTGAATTAGTGTATCGTTGCCGGCAACATTCGTCGCCATTATCCACGCATCTGCATTTTTGAGCGGGTCATCTATAATGATTTGGGTCGAGACGGAGTCCACGCCTGGTATTACGGTAATGCTATGCTGAAGAAAATCGACATTCGTACTGATATATCCGGAATCGGTACCTGGTTTACGTATAATTACTCCTTCGGGATCTTTCAATAGCTCAAGGGAAGCAAGCCCCTGATCGATAGGCGAAAGGTCGGTGGCCGTAATTCTCCAACCATTGCATGTTGTGTCGACGCTCAGTTGAGGAGTGAGTGCTCCATCGATGTGAAAGGACTGCCCACAAGGGGCGGCATATTCATCATAGTAGTCGTCATCGTCACTATCGCCTAGGTCCATATCAGGATCTAATCCTAACATGCCGTATTGATAGACAATAAAAGCGGAATCGCTTTTGGCATACCACGCGCCGGGTGAAACTTCGAATCGCTTCCCCACTAATTCTGGATGGCCAGGAATACTGCATACGGCGGGCGTATTGCCTGCGCCAGCAGGCAGATAAGAATTGATGGTGAGAAGGGCACCGCCATTATGTGAAAGCAGTATTTTTGGAAACAGATCTCTTCGAGCAACAACATTGATATATCGCCTCTTATGAACTTGTGCTTTGTCATCAGCGACATACCACATAAACCTTGTGCACCATCGGCCAAGCGGGACCACGTTCATTTGCGCGGGAGCAGTAAATGGCTCCGTTGCCGTGTACATCGCGCGGTAATCGTACTGCTCCGCGAAGAAACGCTGGCTGTTGTTAGAGTTAGCTGTTAAGCCTGTAAGTACGTTAGGGATCGAAGCGACGCCAAACTCATTTAACGTCGGTGTACGGGGGCCGTCGGTATAAACACTTAGCGTTGTGTTCGTCGAATCGTAGATAAAGAATTTATACTCGTCGCCTGCCGAGGCATCGCTGGAGGCGCCACCCGTCGCATCGAAGAATGGCATAGAAACGTAGCCGCTGGAGGTCCAATAATCGACCGGGATCATTTGCTGGACCGTCATATTCCGCTGGTCACCGCCGGCACTTACAAATGCCGTCTCGCCGTGATAGGCATTCTCATTACCGGCAATAACGGCAACCGGTTGATCGGACACCACGACGGAGCCCGACATATCATCCAACGGGTCGTTTAAAACGGACTTTACCCAGTAACTTTGTCCACGCGTCAAGGTGACCGTGAAAGGATGCTTCGCGCCTGTTGCACCCAAGCCGCTTGAGACTCCGACATGTCCGCCGCGAGTAAGGCCGTTCGGAGTAATCGTCACGTGAGTGTTATCGGACACACTGACGATGCCAAATTCTGAACTTGCCGAATCGATGGTGCAAGCAAAGTGACTTGAATTAGCTGCGCCGTATCCAGGGTTCGTTGGAAGTGAGGCTACTACATATCGCTTCCCTAACGCCTGTGTCGGAAGGGCGAGATACATTCCTGTCGAATTGGGGCCGGTAGAATAATATTGCACAGAGATCGGCTTATCCGCATGAATATGGCATGTGGCATAAATGCCTTGTTCGCCGTTCGGGGCTATAGGATTACCATTATTATCCCGTGGGTTCATGTAGCCTTGGTCCAGCGCTATTTGCAAGCCGTGTTTAGCAACAATATGGACAGGTGCTGTAGGTATTTCTTGACCTGCAGGTGAACTATTGGGGTCGAAATAACTAACGGTTACATTGCAGTCGTAAAAGGAGCTGACAAGGACGAAAAAGCCCTGGTAGGCTTGATCGCACCGCATTTAATGCTGGGTACCAGTTCGGCAATATAGAAATCCCGGCCACTGGAGTTTAGCGGTGATGATACTTGAGCGAAAGTATTGGATAGAGATATCGCTACTATGACTAAGGAAATCAGGGAGCGGAGGAAGGTTTTCATGCGAAGAATAATCTGGACACATACTATAGACCCGTCAGTGATACAAAGGTTACTGAACAATGCCCAATAATCTCTAAATTCTGAAACCGTTACACCGAATGTTCTCTCGTTCGACTTCTCATCCCAAAAACGTCAAAACCAAAGCTCACGCTAATATTCGTCGTAAATTTGTGCATCTTGGTTCAGTAAATTTTCAGGATGCCACTTAGTGAAATTGCATTCTACGTTCTGAGCGCGGGCGCGATCATCTTCGCCCTCCTCACCATTACTCGCAAATCCGCCGTTGTCAGCGCGCTCATGCTGGTCATGACGTTCTGCTTCCTGGCGGGCATCTACTTAACTCTTTCGGCGCAGTTTCTCGCGGTCGTTCAGGTCGCGGTCTACGCCGGCGCTATCATGGTGCTCGTGCTATTCGTCATCATGCTCCTAAATCTGGAGAGTGAGGATATCCGAATTACCAGTAGTTGGAAGTCGCTGGTTGGCGTGCTCGTGGCCCTCGGCGTACTTGCCCAGATCCTGGCCATGATCTTTATGTCCGAGGACAAGCTGCCGAAGACGATCAGCGCCAGCGCTGCGGTATTGGGTACCACAGAGTCTGTAGGAACGACGCTCTACACCGCCTACTCGTTTCCATTCGAGATGGCTTCCATTATCCTGATCTCAGCGGCGGTAGGTGCTATCATCCTTGCAAAGAAGCGACTTGCATGAGAGACCGGCATACCTACCCCATGACTCCGAATAGTTTTTTGTATTTCATCTTTCATATTTCGTAAGAAGGATGGCTCCATTATCTCATTACCTGGCTGTTTCTGCGATCCTCTTCGTGATCGGAACGGCTGGTGTTCTCTTCCGTCGAAATGCGATCATCGTGTTCATGTGTGTAGAGCTGATGCTCAACGCCGTTAACCTGACGCTGATCGCGTTCTCACAATTTTTAGGAGATCAGACCGGACAGATACTGGTCTTCTTCGTGATGACGGTCGCCGCTGCCGAAGCAGCCGTCGGACTTGCGATCGTCATTGCTCTCTTCCGGAATCGACAGACCGTCGATATTGCCAAGGTCAACATTTTGAAGTGGTAACGCCGTGACTGACCTCATACCTTTTATCGTACTGGTGCCGCTTGCGGCCTTTGTGATCAATCTCTTCTTCGGCTCGAAGATGAAGGGCTCGACGGCTGGCTGGATAGCCACCATTGCTGTTTTCATAAGCTTCTTCATCACGGCCGGTATCTTCTTCGAGATGATGGGCCGGCCAGCCGAAGAGCGCCCCATTCACTTTGTTATGCTCGATTGGATACACGTCGGGCGCGTGCAAGTGAACCTGGCCTACCTGATCGACCAGCTTTCGATCATCTTCATGCTGGTCATTACAGGGGTCGGCGCTTTTATCCATCTCTATAGTATCGCCTATATGAAGGGCGATCGAGGCTTCTGGCGCTTCTTCGTCTATCTCAATCTCTTTATCGTCATGATGCTCCAGCTCGTCATGGCCGATAACTATTTACTGACATTCCTCGGATGGGAAGGCGTAGGACTTTGCAGCTATCTTCTTATTGGCTTCTGGTACGATGAAGATAAGAATAACAATGCTGCGAAGAAGGCCTTCATCGTAAACCGCATTGGTGATTTTGGCTTCTTGGTAGCGATGGGAGCAATGCTCTATCAGTTCGGCTCGCTAAACTATCTCGACGTTCTCGGCTCTGGCAACAACATGGTCGATGGCGTTCGACATGCCGGACTTGCACTCGGTATGGGCAGCGGAGCGACGATCATTACGATCATTACCCTGATGCTCTTCCTGGGTTGTACCGGTAAGAGCGCGCAGATCCCGCTCTATGTTTGGCTGCCGGATGCTATGGCGGGTCCAACGCCGGTTTCGGCTCTTATCCACGCCGCCACGATGGTAACGAGCGGTATCTTCCTGGTAGCTCGCTCGAACATTTTGTTTGCACTTGCACCGACAACGCTCGCCGTGGTCGCAGCAGTCGGTGCGGTGACCGCGATCTTCGCAGCGATGATCGGTATCTTCCAGAACGATATTAAGAAGGTGCTGGCCTACTCCACCGTCTCCCAGCTTGGCTATATGTTCCTTGCTTTGGGTGTCGGTTCGTTTACTGCTGGTGTGTTCCACGTTGTGACCCATGCCTTCTTCAAAGCATGTCTCTTCCTTGGCTCGGGTGCGGTCATTCTTGCGATGCACCACGAACAGGACATGCAGAAGATGGGTGGACTTAAGAAGTATCTGCCGATCACGTTCGGGACGTTCTTTATTGCGACGCTTGCTATTGCAGGTATTCCCCCGTTCGCCGGCTTTTTCTCGAAGGATGAGATCTTGTGGCAGGCATTCAGCCACGGCTCGATGGTACTGTGGCTCATCGGCGCTATTGCCGCGCTTATGACCGCCTTCTATATGTTCCGCGCCGTCTTCTTAACCTTCTATGGAAAGGAGCGCTTCGACACACACCATCATACACCCCATGAGGTCGATTGGAAGATGTGGCTGCCTCTGGTAGTACTCGCGATCCTTTCGACGGCTGGTGGCTTCCTCGGAATGCCATCGGTATTTGGTGCTGGTAATGTGTTCGAACAATGGCTCGAACCGGTTGTCGGTAAGGGTACAGAGATCGCAATGACAGCCGGTGTTGCAGAAAGCCCCGCACTCGAATGGGCGCTCATGGGTGTTTCGGTCGCGATTGCCCTCTTCGGTATTCTGCTTGCGATGCGCTTCTACAAGAGCCGTACGACGCTTGCCAAGCAGGAAGCACAACTCGGCGCTGCGTACCAGTTAATGCATAATAAGTTTTATGTGGACGAGATCTACGATAAAGGTATCGTCCAGCCGCTCTATAGTATCAGCAAAAATTTCCTGTGGCAGATCATCGACGTTCGTGTGATCGATGGTATTGTCAATGGTCTTGCAAAGATCGCGGAGATCGGTTCGGGTTCGATCCGGCGTATCCAGACGGGCATCGCCCAGAATTACGCCGTACTTATTGTAGTAGGACTGTTCGTGGTTGTTGGATATTTAGTGATGTTCTAAGATGGGCATACTTTCACTCCTCATATTCCTCCCCATCGTTGGCGCGCTTGTAGCGCTTGCCACCAGGAAGGCTGAAGCCGCGAAATGGGTCGCGCTTATCACCTCGATCGTTGTATTCGTTGTTTCGCTCGTAGTCTATAGCGACTTCAATGCTGCCTCGAACGGCTATCAACTCGTCGAGCAAGTACCGTGGGTTATAACACCGGGGCTCTACTTTACTTACTTCGTGGGCGTCGATGGCATGTCGATGATGCTGGTGCTGCTGACCACATTCCTCATGCTCGTCACGATCCTTGGTACGTGGAATTCGATCAACCGCAGTGTGCCCGGCTTTATGGCGTTGCTCATGCTCCTCGAAACGGGCATGCTTGGCGTCTTTTGCTCCCTCGATCTCTTCCTCTTCTACGTCATGTGGGAGATCATCCTTATTCCGATGTATTTCATCATCGGTGTATGGGGTGGTAAGCGACGCATATACTCCGCGGTCAAGTTCTTTATTTACACGATGGCCGGCTCACTTATAATGCTGGTTGCCATCATTTGGCTGGGGATCGAGGCTGGGCACGTAACAGGTCATTTCACGACCGACCTGACGAAGTTGATGGCCGTCTCGCAAAAGCTGCCGATCGACGTTCAGCATTATCTCTTCCTGGCATTCGCGCTGAGCTTTGCGATCAAAGTACCGATCTTCCCGCTCCACACGTGGTTGCCGGATGCACACGTAGAGGCTCCGACCGCAGGTTCGGTCATTCTTGCCGGCGTGCTTCTCAAGATGGGTACCTACGGCCTTATCCGTTTCTGTTTAGGCCTCTTCCCGCAAGCGAGCTTCGATTATTCGACGCTCTTCTCCGTGCTCGGAGTTATCGGTATAATCTACGGCGCTCTTGTATCCATGGTGCAGACGGATGTGAAGAAGCTTATCGCTTATTCCTCTGTCGCCCACATGGGCTTTATCGTGCTCGGTATCTTCTCGATGACACGCGAAGGTTTCCAGGGGGCGCTTATCCAGATGATCAATCATGGTCTCTCCACAGGGATGCTCTTTATGATGTTCGGCATGATGTACGATCGTCGTCATACCCGCGAGATCAAAGAGTATGGTGGTCTGGCGAAGATGGTGCCACTCTATGCTACCTTCTTCGGTATTGCAGTTTTTTCGAGCGTTGGCTTGCCAGGACTAAACGGCTTCATCGGCGAGTACCTTACGATGATGGGAGCATATTATTCCCCCGTCCTGAATACGTGGTCTTACGCGGTCTGGAGTGCAAGCGGTGTCATCTTGGCCGCCGTTTATCTGCTTTGGATGTATCAGCGCTTTGCGTTTGGGCTTCCGGCTGGAGCGCATCCTGTCTCGGCACACGGTGCGGAGCATCCGGTGGAGCAGGATACGCACGGTCATCACACTCCGGACCTTAACTGGCGCGAGATCGTAGCGGTAGTACCGATCGTAGCTTTTATGCTGTGGATCGGCATACAACCCATGAGTTTTATGAAGATGAGTGAGAAGACGATGTACCAGATGTCGGATGACTTGCTGAAGATGAAGCAAGGTGGCATGACGACGCAAACATCGATGAATCAAAATACTTCGGCGCAAAAGGCTCCGATGTATACGGCTGTAATGCCAAAGACCACTTCCTTCACTTCTAAATAATTTGCATATTCTGAATTTGCAATGACAGGATTTACAGTATCAGCCCGAGATATTTATGGCGTAATGCCGCTCCTCATTTTGGCGGGGACGGGCCTAGTAGTGCTCCTCTGGGATGCGTTCGAGAAGGTCCCGACGCGTACTCCGCTTTTCCTAACGATTCTTGGCGCTATTGCTGCCGGTGCAGCTGCGATCATCAATCTCGGTAACACGGGACGCATCTTCAATGGGATGATCCTGAACGATGCGTTTGCGAATTATTATGCGGTGCTGTTCTCGGTCGGTGTCGTCATCGCTGTATTGCTCGCGGAGCGATACCTGAAAGAGGAAGAAGTGTTGGTCGGCGAGTTCAGCGGACTTACGCTCTTCTCCGCTTGTGGTATGGTCATGCTCGCGTCCGGTAACGATCTTATCATCACGTTCCTCGGCCTCGAGACGATGTCGATCGCATTCTACGTGTTGGCAGGGCTTTTCCGCCGCCGCCGTGAGTCGAACGAGGCCGCACTAAAGTACTTCCTGCTCGGGGCATTCTCAACCGGGTTTTTCCTGTATGGTATTGCTCTCATGTACGGTACCTTTGCCTCGACGAATTTGGATACAATATCCAAAGCCCTGGAAAATCCCACGACAGCTCATGCAGCGCTTACGAGCCCGATGTTCTGGATGGCGGCCGGTATGCTGCTCGTCGGATTTTCGTTTAAGGTTGCGGCATTCCCCTTCCATCAGTGGGCACCCGACGTTTACGAAGGTGCGCCGACCGTCGTTTCCGGTTTCTTTTCTACGGCCGGTAAAGCCGGTGCTTTTGCAGCACTGATCCTCATCTTCAATATTGCGCTCGGTCCGATCGCGCTCGATCCTGGCGCTTTTACGAAGATGCAGACACTGCTCGCTATCCTGGCTTTGGCTTCGATGTTCTACGGTAACATCACCGCCCTTTCGCAAATGAATATCAAGCGAATGCTGGCGTATTCGAGCGTGGCACATGCCGGCTATATGTTGCTTGGTGCCGCAGCCCTGAATAAGGAAGGCTCTACCTCGGTAACCATCTATCTTTCCGTCTATACCCTCATGCAGATGGGTGCATTCGGCGTAGTTGCACTGCTGGAGAAAGAAAGCGGTCGCGGGCTTGAGCTAAATGATTATGCTGGTCTTGGACGTCGGCGTCCATGGCTCGCCTTCATCATGTCCATCATGATGCTTTCGCTTACTGGTATTCCGCCGTTTGGTGGCTTCTTCGCGAAGTATTATGTTTTTGCTGCCGCGATCCGCAGTGGGCTTACGGTTTATGCCGTTCTCGGTATGATCGCAACGCTGATCTCCGTTTACTTCTATCTCCGCGTGATGGTTGTAATGTACTTCCGTGAGCCTGAAGAAGGGACCGCTGGAATTGCAGTAAGCGGTAGCGGTACGGTTGCGGTAGTTGGAGGTGACACCATCAGCGCATGGACTGCCTTAGCACTCGCGGCAATCGGACTTCTCGCGACGGGTCTATTCCCGATCATTCTTACCGATGTTGCCAAGACCTTCTACGCACCGTAATTTTAGAGCAGTATGAGTTTATGAGCGGCCGTTCGATGAACAGAACGGCCGTTTTGCTTTAGTAAGATTAGCGGATTTAGCCACTCACTGCACTTGTTATACTTTTCGTGCAACCCGTTCTCACCGCAGCACAGTCTCGAGCTTTCGATAAACACCTGATCGAAGAGCTGGGCATTCCTTCGCTTGTGCTAACGGAGAATGCCGCGCGAGGAGTTATCTCTGCTCTGGAAGATTGGCTTACTCTTGATTCTGAGATTGTAATTTTTGCGGGGCCCGGAAATAATGGCGGGGACGGATTCGCGGTCGCACGCTTACTTCTCGAGCGCGGCGTTCAGCCAACGGTTCTGCTTGCCGCCGATTCTTCGAAGCTATCTCCCGATGCCAGACATCAATACGATCTTCTTTTGACGTTGCTTGATCCCGAAGAGATCTATGAGATCGAGCGGACTGAGGATGTTTTTGAACTCGTCGAGCCACCGGATATTATTATCGATGCACTATTAGGGACAGGATCAAGCGGCGAATTGCGAGGTGCGATCAAAGAGGCGGTGCAAGCCATTGCACAACTTCAAGAATGGTATGGGTCGAAGGTCCTTGCGATTGATATTCCAACAGGATTAAATTCCGATACCGGCATACATGAATCTGAGTCGGGCTTTCCATTGGCTGCTCGTGCGGATCGAACGGTTACCATGGCGGCGCCAAAAATTGGATTTTATCTCGGCCGCTCGCGAGATTACACTGGAAAAATATCCATCGCCTCGTTGGGAGCGCCCTACGAAGATTTGGTAGACGAAAGTGCTTTACGCTCTTTCGTCGTATCGGGGACCGATGCCGTTAAACAGATACATCCTTTTCCATACACGGCTTCCAAATTCACCCGGGGTCGAATACTCTGTTTGTGCGGCTCGCGAGGAATGACAGGTGCAGCGATCATGTCGGCTGGCTCGTCCCTGAAGTCAGGTGCTGGCTATCTAACGGTCGCAGTGCCGGCATCAGAGCGTCATATCGTCGCACAGGCGATGCCTGAATTGCTCACGATTGGAATAGCCGAAGAAGAGCATGGTAGCCCATCGGCAGCCGCCTGGCTCGATCTACAGGAAGAGTTTGAAAAGAATGATGTCGTCCTCATCGGTTGCGGTTACCGGGCTTATCCGGAAACAGCGGAATTCGTTCGCAAAGTAATATCGGAGGTAAATAAGCCAATGATCGTCGATGGCGGTGGATTGCGATCGCTCGAGGGTCATTTGGATATTTTAAGATCTCGCAGGGCACCCACGATCCTTACTCCTAATGTAGGAGAACTCGCCGGACTCGTTGGTAAACCATGGCAAGAGGTCGACCGTGATATGTTGGCCATTGCTCGGAAATTAGCGACAACGTACGAGGTAATAATTGTAGCGAAAGGAGTACCGGAATACACCATTAATAGCGATGGTACAACATATATTAATTCTACCGGTAATCCCGGCATGGGCACCGCTGGTACCGGTGACGTGCTCGCCGGTATGATCGCCACGATGCTTGCACAAAACCCAGGGTCGCCGTGGGAAGCAGCTATGACGGCAGTGTACCTGAGTGGTCTTGCAGGCGACCTTGCAGCACAGGAAAAGACGACGCATGGAATGACGGCAACCGATGTGATAAAGAAACTTCCTGAAGCGTTCAAGGCTTTGGGAGTGCAATAAAAATGGCTTCCCCTCGACAAGTTCAGGGCAGCGCCTGGCAAGGCGTTCTCCGAAAAGATCTCGCGATTGAGTTTCGTACTCGCTACGGCGTTAGCGCGATCATCATGTTCCTCCTTATTACGGTCTCCGTTATTCTCTATTCGACGCCTGGAGAGCAGTTGCAGCCCAGCATACTTAGCGCACTACTTTGGATCGCCCTCTTCTTTGGTGCGATGACAGGACTCTCCCGCTCGTTCGTCACAGAAGAAGAACGAGGTACGGCGCTTATACTTCGACTGTATGCATCTGGTGAAAGTGTCTTTATCGGCAAGCTGGTGTATAACCTCGGACTAATGTTATCGCTCGCTATTTCAGCGGTGCTCTTCTTTCAATTCTTTTTCACGCGCGATTTTCATATCAGGGATTGGTCTGCATTCTCGATCCAATTAGTGTTAGGTGCTATTGGCATTGCTTCTGTCTCCACCATTCTTTCCGCGCTCATTAGTCGGGCATCGCAAAAAGGTGCGTTATTGCCAATATTGGCTCTGCCAGTGCTGATGCCATTAGTTATCGCAACGACCGACGCAACACGAATTGCTTTGGAAGTCCCGAACGCCGTATCGGCCTCTCAAGGAGACCTTTTGATACTCATTTCGTTTGACGTTGCAATGGTGCTCGTTAGTTACGTGCTGTTCGACGTAATTTGGCGGGATTGACGGGGATTATAGATTTCAGGGATTTTTGAGATAAGGACCCGATGAAAATATTTCGCTCTAACATATTCCTTTGGTGCCTCGGGATAGCGTTAGCAATCCAGGTTTACATCGCCTTCGAGACCCCTATCGGTGGCAGCTTTGGTGATGCGGCAATGCTTAGCATGAACAGTGTGCAGGACGTAACGCCGGTTAAAGCTACGCTTCAGTCGTATGATCCATCGTCTACAATAGCTCATTTTAAAGACCTATACGGCGATTCGGGTACTGTGCATATGACCGATGGGTCGTATAAAACCGAGTACAAAGAAGGCGACGTGCTGGTCATCGCTGTTGCCTACGATAAAGGTACAAAGGCATTCGAGGAAAAAGAGCTCGTTCGGGTAAATCCGATGATGACTTTTCCGATGATCCAGGGCCTCGGCGAACTTGGCCGGAATATGCTCTTCCATGTGCCTATGTCGATGGTCGCATTTATTGCTTTCCTGATGGGCACGATATATTCGATCTTATACCTCGTTAAGAAGAATCCGGATTACGACCGGCGCGCTCGCGCTTCTTCGGCAGCGGGTACCGTCTTCACCATTCTCGCTACTGTGACTGGCAGTATTTGGGCTCGCTTTAGCTGGGGTACGTTCTGGAATTGGGACCCGCGCGAAACGTCGATCTTCATTCTGCTTTTGATCTACGCCGCCTACTTCATGCTTCGCTCATTACTGGAAGAGAGTGAAGATAAGAAAGCACGCATTGCGGCGGTTTATAATATCATTGCCTTTGTGAGCGTGCCATTTTTGATGTTCGTAGTGCCGCGTATCACTCAGAGCCTTCATCCGGGCGGCGGAGGTATCGAGGCACCGATCATCAATCTTTCTGGAAAGACGCATACCGACCGCACGTTACTCGACATGCACTGGATATCGGTGCTGCTCTTCCTCTTTGTGTTTCTTTGGATCAAGGACATGTACACTCGCATTCTTCGGTTGCAGGATAAGCAGGCCGAAGAAGCATAATCAATCTCGCAATGGACTTTCTCGAGCATCACGCCCTCTATGTCGTCGGTATTATCTCCGGCGTTATTTGGCTAGGACTATTTCTCTTTATGTTTAGCATAGAGAAACGTCTTCGTAAAGTCGAAAGAAATGAGCACGCGTAGACAAAAGTAAAGATTCTTTACGGATTTTACCTCCCAGCAATCGCTTTTAAGGTAACAGATTGCCGAAAATCCGTAAAATTCGCTAACGGCCTGATCCTTGAAGAAAGAATCATTACGACGTCGTTCGGTTAAAATTTCGACCTGAACTTAGCGTTTTAGCACCCTGTTTTTATGGCACATCGGAGAAGGATCCCCCATGAAGCGTAAGCATATTATTTCACTCGTCGTTGCGGTAGCTTTTATTGCAATTGCCGCCTTCGCACTCGTCGACAACAAGATCGATTACTCAGATTTCCAAAAAGCCAGCCAAAGCGGCCGCCGCGCTCAGGTTTCGGGCACCTACGATAAAGACAAAGGCTCCCAGTACGATGTAAAGAGCAACACCTTTTCCTTCTTTATGAAGGACCGTCAAGGGTATGAGATGCCGGTCAAGTACGTAGGCGTGAAACCAAATAATTTTGAACTTGCCCCGAGCGTCGTCTGTGTGGGCAAAGTAGAAGGTGGCGTTTTTGAAGCTTCGGATATTCAGACCAAGTGCCCGTCGCGCTATGAAGGTTCTGGGAAAATGAATACCGAAGGTCAGGCAGCCAACGGACAATCCTAATATTTGACGGGCTAACGCCTGTCCTCCCAATTTATGCTCGGAAGTATTGCGCTTGCACTTACCTTTACGGCCTCGCTTGCGGGCATGGTCTTATATGCGCTGGCGGCTCGTGGACGTGTTGAACTAACACAGGCTGCACGCCGATGCACACAGCTTGCGCTGCTCGGCATGTTCGTCGCCTGTGCGACACTCCTCTACTACATTTTTAACTATCACTTTGAGATCAACTACGTTTACGAGCATGCCTCTCGTAAGTTAAGCAAGTTCTTGCTTTTCTCTACCTTCTATGCCAGCCAGGAAGGTAGTTTTATGCTGTGGGGATTGTGGACCGCAATCATCGCCGTATTTCTCCTCGATTATGCTCGACGTCAACGCTATGAAGCGCATGTGATGGCGATCTATCTTTCGGTGCTGGTCTTTATTTCGCTGATGCTTATTGCGAAGAGTCCATTCGAAACGATCTACGCAGCACATCCGGGTGAAGCGGCCAAAGGATTTATTCCGGCTGATGGTAAAGGCCTCAACCCTTCGCTCGAGAATCTATGGATCGTGATCCATCCGCCGATGCTGTTCCTTGGGTTCTCCCTGCTTGCGGTACCGTTTGCATTCGCATTGGCCGGACTTATTAAGCGGGATTACCAAGGCTGGGTAGTCACCTCAATGCCATGGACACTAGGTGCCGCGATGGTTCTTGGTTTTGGAATTATACTCGGCGGATTCTGGGCATACGAAACGCTGGGTTGGGGCGGCTACTGGGCATGGGACCCCGTTGAGAACGCAAGCCTTCTTCCGTGGCTTGTGACCGTTGCAGCGGCCCATACTATGCTTACGCAGAAACGCACAGGTGGCCTTATTCGGACGAACATTGCGCTTACACTGCTTGCATATGCTCTCGTACTCTATGGCTCATTTCTGACGCGCTCCGGTGTACTTGGTGAAGCTTCCGTTCACTCGTTCGCTGATCCTGGTTACCTGGCCTTTACCATGCTGGTCTGTGCGCTCGGGGTTTTTATTCTTGTTCCGTTCTCCATTTTCCTCTGGCGATGGAAGGAAATGTCGGGATTCACGCAGGACTATAAGATACTTTCGCGCGAGACCGGGCTTTCGATCGCTTCTGCCCTGCTTGGTGCCAGCGCGCTTGTGGTGTTTATCGGTACGAGCGCCCCACTGGTGCAGAAAAAGGTAGAGACCGATTTTTATAACAATTTACATATTCCGCTTATCATCGTCCTGTTGGTGGTGAACGCTCTTTCGCTGTTGCTAAAATGGCGGCAATCGAGTTGGAATGATCTGGTAAAGAAATCCCTCTCCGCGTTCATCGCGACGATCGTCTTCACGGCGGCGATCGTACTTCTGGGTGTCCATGACGTTCGCTTTGCGCTCATCAGCGCTTCTGCTTTTTTTGCACTCTACGTCAATGTGGAGCTTGGCTGGAAGATCCTTCGAGGCCATTGGGGGGTATCGTTCGATCGCTCTTCTCCCACAAGTCAGGATTATCTTCGTCGGTTAGGTACGGCGTTAGGTATTACACTAATACTCGGCGTTCTATCGCTACTCATTGGTACTGCCGGCGATTACAATCTCTTTGAACCCGCGATAGGTCAGTTCTGGCCCTACTTTGCGATCCTCTTTGCAGTGCTGTTGGTCGTATTTGTTTTGGCCGGTTACCCGAAGTTTGTCTTTGACACAAAGTTTTTAGGCGCGTATGTGGCTCATATCGGTTTGGCGGTATTTGTACTGGGCGTAGTTGCCTCAGCCGGTTATACAAAGAAAGAGATCGTTCGTCTGCCAATCCGTAAACCAGTACCTGCCTTTGGCGGCAAGTACACTCTGACATTCCAGGGTATCGATCCCGTTGATACGGTAAATGAGCATACGTATTGGCTTATCAAAATCGCTGATAAGAATGGCTATGCCGGTACTGCCCGGCCTCTCTCCTTCTTTACCGATTTTAATCAGCGCCAGTCTCCTATTCTTAATCCGGGTATTGTAAAGTATGCGTCTCGCGATCTTTACTTTACTCTTATGGCTTCTGAGGAGGAAGGCGGAATACCTAAAGATACACTTGGCAAGTTACAAGAAATCACTGCACTGGATGGTAAATTAAGGCTCCGGTTTATCAATTTCGATTTTCCGCAATCGGAGCGGACCAAGATGATGTCGCAACAGCCCTTCCACGTGACGGCAACGGCAGTTGCCTATACTGCTAATTTTCCGAACGGCGATACGCTCGTGCTCGGAATGACTCAGAATCCGGTGACCGGTGAATCTGCGAAGGATGACGATACTATTCCAGGTACGAAATTCCATGTCCAGCTCTTCCAGCTAATGCCGGACATGCAGAATCCCGCAAATTCGAAGGTAGTCTTGCGAGTGTTCGACGTCGATCATTTGCCTTCCCCGCCGACGGAAGTAATCACGATCGAAGCGTTTATCAAGCCGTATATCAATCTAGTCTGGGCAGGTATTATCACGTTGGTAATTGGATTTGGCTTTTCGGTTATCCGTCGCCGTCGCGAAGCATTAGTAGCGATCGAACGAGCTGAGCAAGCGTATGAGAAACTCCTCGCTTCCACTCATGGCAAGATGAGTCCGGATGCATCCCGAGCTGAAAGCCAAAAATCGAAAGTCCTCATAACGAAAAAGAAACAGATAAAGAGGGCGTAAAAGCGAAAAACCAAGTGTTCAATGGCGGGTCTGCTCTTATAGGCGGACCCGTTTTGTATCATGAGCTTTGTCCGCGACGTCCTAAGCCTACCCCGGCGCCTTAGCTATGCCGACCTGATCGTCTTCGGCATCTTAGGCGGTATTATGTATTGGCTGGTGCTCGTCTCGCGGGAATGGTCCCAGGCGCTGCAGCCACAGAACACGATACATACCGAGTTCACATACCTCCCACTCTACACGCTATACTCACTGTCCCGTGGTCTGGGGGCCTATGTTATCTCGCTTTTATTTACGGTTGGCTACGGCTATGTAATGGCCCATTATAAGCCGGCGGAGAAGCTTATGCTGGCGTTGCTCGATATTTTGCAGAGTGTACCTATCGTCGCATTCTTACCAGAGCTGGTGCTTGTATTCGTTTATATATTTCCGCGATCGAATATCGGTCTTGAAATAGCTTCGGTGCTTACCATCTTTACCGGTCAGGTATGGAATATGACGTTTGCCTTCTACCATTCGTTGAAGGCTATTCCAAATGATCTGCGCGATGCATCGAAGAGTTACCACCTAAGTAGATCGGAAACCCTATGGCGGCTCGAACTGCCAGCCAGCGCCATTCCGCTCATCTGGAATTCGATGATGTCCATGGCGGGCGGCTGGTTTTTCCTTTCTCTTAGCGAAGCTCTTACGTTCGGTGGCCATGATTTCCGCTTACCAGGCATTGGTAGCTATATGGCACAAGCCGTAAATGATGGTGACGTCCCCGCCATCTTTGGCGCGATCGTAGCCATGGGCCTGATGATCATCTTCCTCGATCGTGTATTATGGCGACCGTTAGTGATATGGAGCCGTAAGTTCAGAGTCGAAGAGCTTTCTGGCGAACCAGAGGGAAAGTCGTTCGTCCTTGACGTTATTCAGCATTCCGAGATATTGCAATCTATTCGCCGTCGCATCGAGCGACGCCGGCAGGCACGCCAGCGTTATACCGAGCAAGAATATATAGAGGTACGTCAGGAAGTTCAGCAGATGGCGTTCGATGAGCGAGTTAAGGAGGAATCCGTAACGCGCAAAGTCGTAGTGGGTATTCTTGGACTAGTCGTATTGGCTTTGATCGGATATGGTATCTTTCGACTCTTTATTGTCTTCACAAATGATGTGAGCGGATACGATTGGCTCCGCATTGCGGGTGATTCGGGGCTTTCGCTGTTACGAGTCCTGGTTGCGGTAGTAGTAGGCGCGGCCTGGACTATTCCGGTCGGTGTTATCCTTGGAATGAATCCACGGTATGCTCATCGGTTTCAACCGATCGTTCAGTTCTTGTCTTCATTCCCGGCGCCGCTGCTGTTCCCTATCTTTATCTTCCTCTTTTTACGAGTGGGGATTTCGATCGAATATGGCTCCATCGTTTTGATGTTGCTGGGTACGCAATGGTATATGCTATTCAATGTAATGGCGGGTGCCAGTGCGGTCCCGACCGACCTTCAGGAGATGTTTCAGAGCTATAACATGCCACGAAAGGCGTGGTGGCGCAAGCTGATCCTTCCGGCGATCTTTCCATCGGTTGTAACCGGTGCTATTACGGCTGCCGGCGGTGCCTGGAACGCCAGCATTGTAGCCGAACTGGTACAGTATCATCATCAGACATTCTCGGCTCACGGCATTGGTGCATTGCTGCAAACGGCCTACACTGATGGCAAATTTGCTCTTCTGGGAGCCGGTATTTTCTCTCTTTGCCTGATGGTCGTCTTGCTAAATAAATTTGTTTGGCGAAAGCTTTTCAATTTAGCACAAGACCGGTTTGCTCTTAATGTTTAATCCTTAGGGATATTGACTTTCCCGTCGATAGTCAGTATATTTGCACTCTAAATTTTGGAGGATTGAGTATGAAACGTCTCGCTTTTACCGTTACCATTCTTTGCAGCTATTTACTTTCCAGTTGTTCGTCTTCGAATTCCCCATCGACGGTTGGGACAACGCCCGTTGCCTTGTGGATAGCCGCTGCTTCCACGACCTATATTTCGGATGCGCCGACCGATACCGGTACTAATATGCTGCTTCAAGGCAGCTTGAATATCGGGCTTTGGGATATACCTGGCATCGTTTCGCATCATCAAGTATCGTTTGTAAAATTTGTTCTGCCAAGTCTGCCGCCTGGCTCAGGGATTGATCATGCGTATTTTGAAGTCTATCATGGCGGTCAGCAAGAGGACGGGACCACCGATAATACGCAGTTCTGGGTTTCGCAGATCGGAGTGCCGTTCGGCTTTGATACGATGACCTGGAATAAGAGTCCCGATCATGGGCGCTATAACGCACCGCCGACCATCGTGTGCCAATTACACAGCAAGGACTGGTGTGGTACGCATGACATTCGCGATACGATCCAGAATTGGTTCAATAATCCAGCTTCGAATACTGGCTTTCGCCTGAACCTTGCCAGTCAGAGTAATTACTATAAAAGCTTTTACTCGAATCGTGACCTATCAAGAACGGATAGCACCTTAGGCTTAGCGCCGAGGCTTCTTATTCTTTTGCATATTCCGGATACAACATCCTCACTTGCTCCGCTTAAGACTTTTGGGCAGCTTCCACCGGATGCCAATGTTCGTCTTGGACCTTATAGTCGACGAACAAACCTGGTGATTATGGATTCTCTAGTTACGAGCTCGGACTTCCCTGCGTCCTGGAACGCCAAGAAGGGACAATAATCTATTTATCGCGCTCGATGACGTAATGCGCGAACTGCTCCAGGGCGGTTCGCGCTTGGGACTCTGGCAATACATGGAGAGAGTTTAGTGCACGTTCCCGATACTCCTCGGCTTTCGAGCGAGTATACGAAATGCTGCCGTTGGCCGAGACAAAGTTCACAACTTCCTGATAACCTTCTTTCGCAGCTTTGCCATTTTTGATGAGACCGATAATTCGCTTGCGAGTACCTTTGTCCGTTTTTGAAAGCGAATGAATAAGCGGCAACGTGAGCTTCTTCTCTTTTAGATCGGCTTCGACGGGCTTACCGATGGTACCCATACTCGATTCATACCCAAAGAGATCGTCTTTGATCTGAAAGGCAATACCGACCGCTTCACCATAGTCTCGAAGCGCCTTGCAGTATCGTTCGTAATCAGACGTTCGGTTTACACTTGCGGCTCCCAATTCACAGCAGGTACTGATAAGGGAAGCAGTTTTGTCGGCTATGATCCGAAAGTACGCTTCTTCGTCGATATTAAGCTGTCTTGCCTTTTGAAGCTGGTACAACTCCCCTTCAGACATTCGACGGACGGCATTAGAAGTTATCTCCAGAAAATGGTATTCGGAAGTCTTAACCGTACGAAGAAGACCTTGAGCAAGGAGGTAATCTCCCATCAAAACACCGACCTTATTGCGCCATAGAGACTTTATGCTGGCTAACCCCCGCCTGGTGTCAGAATCATCGATCACGTCATCGTGGATGAGTGTCGCTGTATGAAGTAATTCCACGAGAGTAGCGGCGCGATACGTTGACTCGTTAATGCCTCCAGCGGCTTTTGCAGAAAGGAGGACAAGCATCGGTCTAAGCTGCTTGCCTTTCGTGCGAATAAGGTATCTCGCGACGAGATTAACGATCGGCACTTCGGAGATCATCGCTCGCCGGAATTCCGCGTTGAATTCCTTCATCTCCTGCTCGACCGAATGGCCTATTTCCTTCAGTACTGACATAAAGATAAGGAGCGATTATGACATAGCGAGCGCTTCAGCTCTGCGGCGCTGGCGGCTCGCGAGAGCGGTTGTTAAGATCGATATTTCAAACAGCGCCCACAATGGTGCAAACAAAATAAGCTGAAGAAGTGGATTCCCGCCGGGCGATAATACTGCTGCGATCGCTAACAGTGCGACAATAGCATGCCGCCGGTATTTACGCATAAAAATTGGCGTAAGGAAGCCGATACGCCCCAGAAAATAAGCTACGAGAGGAAGCTCGAAGACAATACCGGACAGTAATATGATCTCTAAGAATACAGATAAGTATTTATGTACTTCAATAATATTTTGAACGGTACCGATCACGAAACCCATTGCAAAATCGAGTACCATGGGTAGCATTACCCAATAGGCGAATGCCATCCCGCATAAAAAGCTGAAGACGGTAAAAAAGCTGATCTGGCGGACATATTTTTTCTCTTTGTCCTTGAGACCTGGGCTAATGAATTTCCAGATCTGAACGATCGTATACGGGAATGAGATAACGACACCGCCCCACAGGACGATCTGCATCCATACCGAAAGCTGACCATACACCTCCGTGTTCATCAACTTCATCGGAGGGTTCGTTTGGGAAGTCGGGAGAGTAATTACGACGTTGATGATCTGGTCGAAGAAAACTGCGCAAATGATCATGCCGACCACAATGCCGATCACTGCGCGCACAACCGTCCAACGCAATTCTTCGAGATGCTCCCATACGGACATCTCCTGGTCCGAAGAAGGACCGTCCGAGGAAGGACTATTCTCTACCGGCTCTTTCTCTTCTGCCATTCACTGTATTCGAAAGAGCTATTATGATGCGATTTCTTGAGACATTTCTGCGTATAACGGGAATCGACTTGTAAGCGCATGCACTTGCTCGCGGACCGCGGCGATCACATTCTCATCGTCTACATGCGACACGACCTTATCGATCATTTCAGCGATCTCGTCCATTTCCGCTTCACGCATGCCCCGAGTGGTCACAGCGGCAGTGCCAATACGAATGCCGCTCGTTACAAGGGCAGGCTTATCATCATACGGTACAGCATTCTTATTTACTGTTATAGCCGCTTTATCGAGCGCTTCTTCCGCCGCCTTGCCAGTAACGTTCTTACCGCGAAGATCGGCAAGCATTAGGTGATTATCCGTGCCGCCGGAAATAATATAAAATCCTCGTTTGACGAGTTCGGCAGCAAGGCGCTGTGCGTTACGAATGACCTGAGCACCATACTCGGTAAAACTGTCCTCAAGAGCCTCGCCAAATGCAACCGCTTTGGCAGCGATAACATGCATAAGCGGTCCGCCCTGAATGCCAGGCATTACCGTCGAATCAATAAGCTCGGAGACCATTTTGGTACGGCCCGATTTGGGTGCTACAGCGCCCCACGTGTTTTCGAAGTCCTTGCCCAATAAAATTAGTCCTCCGCGCGGTCCACGAAGCGTCTTATGCGTGGTCGATGTCACAACGTGGCAATGTGGAAGCGGGCTATTCAAATGTCCTTTTGCGATCAAGCCTGCGGGATGCGCCATGTCGCACATCAAAAAGGCGCCGACAGAGTCTGCAATTTCTCTGAAGCGCTTAAAGTCGATGTTCCGGGAATACGCGCTTGCGCCTACGGTGATCATCTTTGGCTTCACTTCCCTGGCTTTTTGCTCTACGTCGGCGTAGTCAATGTAGCCCGTCTCTTTCGAGACGCCGTAGGCATGGAACTCGTAAAGCTGGCCCGAAAAATTTGCAGGATGGCCGTGCGTTAAATGGCCCCCATGCGAAAGATTCATGCCGAGCACTTTATCGCCGGGTTTGAGGAATGTGAAATACACAGCCATATTGGCTTGCGAGCCGGAATGTGGCTGCACGTTCGCATACTCGGCGCCGAATAGCTTCTTTACCCTATCTCGAGCGAGGTTCTCGACCACATCAACGAATTCACATCCGCCATAATATCTCTTACCAGGATAGCCCTCGGCGTACTTATTTGTAAGCACGCTTCCCTGCGCGCGCAGAACGGCTGCCGAAGTAAAGTTTTCACTGGCAATGAGCTCTAATCCATGCTGCTGACGTTCGAGCTCTTGTTCAATGGTATTAAATACTTCCCGGTCGTACATCGTAGTATGTTTCAGCTTGGATTTTCAATTTTTGCTATTCGAGCGCTATGGCGTCCGCCTTCAAATGCGGTTGTGAGCCAGATCTCTACAATACGCAGCGCCATATCTTCCGTCATCATTCGTTCACCAAGGGAAAGAACATTTGCATCGTTATGCTGGCGAGAAAGCCTGGCAGAATCTTCATTCCAACACAATGCGCACCGGATGCCATGTACCTTATTGGCTACCATTGCTTCCCCGTTACCGGATCCGCCGAGCACAATGCCACGCTCAAATTCACCCCGTGCGACAGCCTCTGCGGCCGGACGAATAAAGTCGGGATAATCCACAGGAGTCGTGCTATCGGTGCCGAAGTCTTTTACCTGATGGCCCGCCGCATTCAACCATTGGATAATGGCACTCTTATAGTTAAAACCAGCATGGTCGCTGGCAATAGCAATCTTCATTGGGTGTGGATGCTAATCTCGGCGGGTCGGATTGAACCAGCGCTCGGAAAAACTAATATCGGCCCCTAAACGCACAAAGGTCTCCTTCGGTGCGGAGTTTGCGTTCTGCGGTAAATGCTGACCAACAACGGCAGAAAGATTTAAGAGCGACTCATAACTGATCGGAATTCCGAGACCGGCAGAAAGGGCTAATTCCTGAACCCCACCAGAACCAGCAGGATTAACTGGCAGCGTGCCATAGGAAAATCCAAGTCGAAGTCCCCATTTATCGAAGCCGAATGACGTGCCGTATTCCCCATTCATGTTAGGCAGGCGTTCGATACCAAAAGCAAATCGTGAACTGGAGCGAAGCAAAGAATCGCCAGAACTGGAATGAGGAGCATACACAAAGGCGCTCGAAAAATCCTGTGCAAAGTAATCGAACTCCGCGCGATATCTGCGGCTAAAACGATAGGATAATCCGGCGGCGATCGAAGCAGGATATCGCCCGACCCCAACTTCATCGATCGTGGTATCCAGGTTACTGGAAAGCGGCGTTATAATGGTCTCGCGGGTCGATGTGAGATTCGTCGCAAGGCTATACGAAGCTCCAATGGTAAGACCGCGAAGTCCTGAAGCTAAAGAATCACCAATGAATTCTATCCCAAATGTTGGGCGAACGCCATAGAAAAAATAATCACGTTCGAACTCGCTGCTATCCACACCAGTACTTGTAAAGACGACTTGCGCAAGATGGCGAATGTCCCCCGTCACAACATCTGCGCGGACACCGAGTGCGATCGAAGGCACCAATCGTGCGGCTAAGCCGGCAAAAACAAGATTAGTACCGCCGCGGGTCAGATAGGTTTGCGTTCCAAGCGGGTTGCTTGTCGAGATCTCATTACTCGCATCCGTAAGCGGAAAATATCCCAGCGCGAGCGAAGCATTGAGAGGACTCCATATCGGCGAACCGAATGATACGCCATCAAAGTGGAAATTATGCTGAACGTCTTGCAGGGTTCCCTGCTGCGCATTGACATAATCGAAGCGTAGTGCAACGTTGAATCGGGCACGATCCAACCACGTCCAGTCTGCCGGATTAAGATCGTTGATCGTACGATTGGCTCCCATCGCTACACCGGTACCACCAAGCGCTTCGCTGGTAATATTAGATGAGTGCAACGGTAATCCAAATCCGATCGGACCGTAAGGCGATCCTTGCGCGCGAACGAGTAAGGGAGCGCATATTATTATCGCAAAGGCGACTACCTTCAAAGCTTTTTTACTGTTTTGTGTCACCGAAGCTGCGAATAAGAAATGATAAGTTGCGGACGTTTGGTCGAATCGGGATAATCCGATCCATAGAATGTCCAGCGATTCAAAGTATTACCTTCTGTTGGAACGGCCGTACCTCCAAAATTGACCGATTGGAAGCCGGCGCGTATATCGAATCCAAGATTGCTGGTTGGTGTACGCAGCCACGATTCGATAAGCCCACGGACCTGAAATTCATAGGTCTGTCCTGTTGGATCCGTTGGATCCGGTACACCTAAGTCATCCTGCAGGGCTGCGGTATCTCCTATGCCCGTAATTTTTATTCCCAACAATGTAGTGTCGAAGGAAAGACCCGAGTGCCGAGAATTGGCCCAGTCAACCTTTAATTTCAGAAGAGCGCTATTGATCGTCGAAAATTGATTAAGATTTGCTGTATCGTTCGGTCTCGCCAGATTAAAAAATATGTGTTCTCTCTCTCCAACGCCCCCTCGAACAGTGAATTCATGTGGTGGCGAGACGCTCTGGTCCCTTACGATAAACATATCGAGCGTGCCATTCGAGGTCGTGGTTGTATTTACCAACGTTGTACGAACCACTTTGAAAACACTGTCGCCATATTTCAGAGTATACTCAAGTTCTGGTGAACCGTAGGCCGCGTTTTCGCAGGTCCGGAAGGCGCGAGCATTTGTCATTGTTGCGCTTGGCAGCACTACAAAGGCAAGAGAACTCGCAGTAAGCATCGGTTTCACGTTGGTGTCAAGATTAATCGCCACCGTTTGACCGGTATCGTTCAGTATTGTCGTGTCAAGATTTCCAATGGACGAAGAGCTCAGATCGGAAGTCGAAAGAGCGATCGTTGAATCGGTCACCTTACCGCTGCTCTGTGTATATACTCGAAGTGATACGTTGCTGTTCGTTGTATCTCCATACGCATATTTCTGTGTAGAGAGAATAAGTCGCAAGCCAATAACGTGTGTAAGCGAGTCGGGATTGAACGGAATAAATCGCAGGAGTCCCCATGCTTCTACATTCTCACTTCCACTTAATGCCCTGCCAACGATCATCAAAGGCGAACCGAAGGTCAAATTATAATTGACACCATTAGCAGTGACATACGAGCGCGTATAATTCGAGAACTGCATAAAGCCCGTATCGGTCCGTGTGATCGTATGGAGCTGAACAGTATCGGGAAAATACGGTGAACCCAAGGTAGAAATTTTATCCTCGCAGCCTACCAGGGTGAGGAGCAGAGTAATCGAAAAAAGAATATTCTTGATCAATGCGTATTCCGAGAAGGTGACTGACTGAATATTAACAATTCTTATACGGTGGTCTTCGAAAATGTTATGCTTGTTTTCGGCCCCGTGAGAGGACTTTTTCGTACACCTCGGCATATTTAACGGCCGAGCGATTCCATGAAAAATCGCGCTTCATACCATTGAGCTGCATTTCATGCCACAGCTTTTTATCGGTCTGGTACGCTTTGATCGCCCGTTCCAACGCCTTCCAGAATGCCTTGGCGTCGTATTTTTCGAACGTAAATCCGGTCGGTCCCGTGCGCCGGGTAGCCGATTCCACATCGATAACGGTATCCGCTAAACCACCGGTCTTGCGAACAACCGGGATGGTCCCATAGTGCATGGAATACATCTGGTTGAGACCACAGGGTTCGTAGGCGCTCGGCATAAGGAAGATATCACTTCCCGCCTCGATCTTATGTGCTAAGTTATCGTGAAAGCCGAAATGAATGCCGATTTGCTCGGGGTGCTTTTTCTGCAATTTAGAGAACAGATCGACATACTTTTTATCCCCTTCTCCCAGTATGACAAGTTGAGCGCCTGACTTCAAAATATTATCGATGATCTCAGCAAGAAGGTCGAAGCCTTTTTGATCGCTAAGTCGGGCGATCATTCCGAGGACCGGCGTTCCTTCCGAATAAGGAATTCCCATCGCGAAGCATAGGTCCTGCTTGCAGGCCTCTTTGCCGGAAATATCCTCAGGAGATATTGGCCGAACAATATTAATATCCTTCTGTGGATCCCAAACCAATAGGTCGATGCCATTCAAAATGCCGTGAAGATCGCGCTTGCGCTTGGTTAGAAGCCCCTCCATACCAGAGCCGAACTCTGGCGTGCGAATTTCTTCCGCATACGTCTCGCTTACAGTGGTGATCGCATCTGCGTAGGCAATTCCGGCCTTTAGATACGAGACCTTACCATAAAACTCGAGACCATCTGGTGTAAAGTAATCCTGCGGTAAACCCAGTTTGGGGAATGTACTCGCTGGAAAATTTCCCTGGTACGCTAAGTTATGAATGGTGAAAACTGTTTTAGTGTCGGCAAAGAATGAATCGTTCTTTACCAGTTCTTTTAAGAGAGCAGGTACGAGACCGCTTTGCCAATCATTGCAATGAATAATGTCCGGCTTCCATAGCAGGCGTTTACAAAGCTCGAAGGCGCTCAGCGCATAAACAAGAAACCGCTCGTCGTTATCGGGGTAGTCTTTTCCAGTGGCCAGATCAACATACAAACCCATTCGCTCGAAATAATCTTCGCTCTCGAGCATGTACATTTGGATGCGCGTCTTTTGCGTGAGGATCGCACTCGACTTTAAGTTCGTAACAACATACTTATCCCCTATCTTATACTCGATCCCTTGCAGCCGATTGATGAGGTGGATCTTTTGTTTTTTCTCACCAATAAATCCATACTTGGGCATCATCACTCGGACATCATGGCCGAGTTCGCGCAACGCTTGAGGAAGTGCTGAGCTGACATCCGCTAAGCCTCCTGTTTTCGCATACGGGTATACTTCCGTCGAAAGAAAGAGAATGCTGCGCGGGGGAAATTCGGGGTGTGGAGAGGTCATGGGTTCAGACGTAGTTGCAACCGGCTATTCTTCGCGCCACCGAAGAATTTGATTATATTAGTATGATTGGTTACGTGCGTTAAATCCGACTTTCAGGCACAAACTGCCACAAAAATACGGATTTTTGCATCCTGCTTTTTAGAAACGGACTTTTAGACTGGCTTCGAAAGCGGTCGTTATCGTGGCTCGAGCGCTGCTACACGCGCAACCTGCTCTTTATTCCAATCGCTTTGGGCTTCGCCCTCAGCAATTGGTGTTCCGAACCACGCGACCAGAATTTCGCGCATAATGGGGATAGTAGTAGCTCGCAGGCTTAAGGCAAGAACATTTGCGTGATTATAAATTCGAGCGCCGCGAGCGGTCTCGGCATCCTGAACGAGAGCAGCACGAATGCCCGGGATCTTATTTGCCGCGATGGATACCCCTGTCCCGGTCCAACAACAGACGATACCTTCGTCTGCCCTTTTGGTGGCCACAGCACTTGCAACATCGGCGGCAACGAGGGGCCAATCTCGTGCAGTTTGGGAGCGATCGAGCGGACCAAATTCCAGCAACGTATGACCGTGCTTTTCAAGCTCCGCTTTCAACGCTTCCGTGAGTTCTGTAGGGGTGTCGCTTCCAATGGCTATGCGCATAAGAGAAGAACAGCACTACGTCACACAAGATTTATAGTAATAGCTTCTAAATTTGAAGTACAGCTCCAATTATTTGGTTTATATTTTTGAAACAAAAATCCCCAGCTTCTTCGAAGCCGGGGATTTTGAATTTTTGCGAACCCCGCGGAGGCATTAAGCCGCCACGCGTTCTTTGCGCATATTGCGATCGACTATGATCGCTTCCTCGGCGCCCATCCAACCATCGCCATCGACGCTGGTCTTGAACTCTTCCTTCGGAACAACGATGAGCTCGCGGAATTTCGGGAGACCGGTACCCGCCGGAATAAGGTGTCCGACGATAACATTCTCCTTAAGTCCGAGCAGCGTATCCACCTTCGCCTGAATCGAGGCCTCAGTGAGTACTTTCGTCGTCTCCTGGAAGCTGGCGGCAGAAATGAAGCTCTCGGTCTGAAGAGCAGCCTGCGTGATACCGAGCAATACTGGCTCGCCATGCACCGGTTCTGCCGGACGTGACTCTGGTGGAGTCTTGTCCTTCTTCTTCAGGTCAGAAACGACTTCTTTGAAGCGCTTCTTATCGACCATCTGACCGATCTTGAACTTCGAATCGCCACGCTTGGTCACGAAGACCGAGTTCATCAGGATGTCATTCTCCTCCGCGACCTTCGTCTTATCGACTTCGTCGTTGACGAGCAAGAGCGAATCACCCGACGACGTAATGCGGACTTTGCCCAGCATCTGTCGCACGATGACTTCGATATGCTTGTCAGATATCTTTACACCCTGCATGCGGTAAACTTCCTGGATCTCGTTCACAAGGTACTGCTGCACTTCAGCGACACCCTTGATAGCGAGAATATCGTGCGGGTCGATCGAACCATCCGAAAGACGCTCACCCGAACGAACCGTATCGCCTTCCTGCACGAGAATATGCTTACCAAAGGCGATCGTGTACTCGCGGCGATCGGTACCATCGTGTGAAGTTACGACGACCACGCGAGAACCGCGACGCGGCTTCTCGAAGTGAACGGTGCCATCGATCTCCGAAACCGTTGCCGGATCGCTTGGGCTACGAGCCTCGAAGAGCTCCGTAACGCGTGGAAGACCGCCCGTGATATCGCGCTGTTTTCCACTCTCACGAGCGATCTTGACGAGCACGCGGCCTGCTTCGATCTCTTCGTGATTTTGTACCTGAAGTACTGCGTTCGACGGAATGATGTAGTTGATGATCACATGTCCATCGGCACCTACGATGTCGATCGTCGGCGACTTTGTGCGGTCGCGCGAATCGATCGTACGGGTCTGCAGGTTGCCGGTGAGTTCATCGGCCTGCTCGCGATACGTGACATTTTCGATGAAGTCCTTAAAGCGAATCGTGCCGGGATGCTCCGAAATGATGACCGCATTATACGGATCCCATTCATAAAGCATTTCACCCTTAGAGACCTTCTGGCCGTCGGTTACAAGGATACGAGCACCGTATGGTACATCGAACTTACCAACAACGCGGTTATCCTCATCAAGGACGTTCACGACACCCGAACGGCTCATTACAATAAACTCACCTTCCGGATTAGTGATGACCTTCATGCCTTCATACTGCACGGTACCATCGAACTTCGATGTAACCTGCGACTGTGAGGCAATAAGTGAGGCAGCACCACCGGTGTGGAATGTACGGAGTGTAAGCTGTGTACCTGGCTCACCGATCGACTGAGCGGCGATGATACCAACGGCCTCACCCATTTCGACGATCTTATGCGTCGTGAGGTTACGGCCATAGCATTGTGCGCAGACGCCACGACGTGCTTCACACGTAAGCACGGAGCGAATAAGCACCGTTTCGATCGAGGTCGCAGCAATACGAGCCGCTACTTCTTCATCGACCATACCACCCGCTTCAACGATTACCTCCTGCGAAAGAGGATCGATCACATTATCGAGCGATACACGGCCGAGGATGCGCTCGGCAAGTGGTTCTTTTACGTCCTCACCCTCTTTAAGGGCGCTGACCGGAATTCCTCGGATCGTACCACAATCGAAGGTGGTGACAATAGCATCCTGCGCTGCGTCGATCAGACGACGAGTGAGGTAACCTGCGTCAGCCGTCTTAAGCGCGGTATCGGCAAGACCTTTACGAGCACCGTGCGTCGAAATGAAGTACTCGAGGATCGAAAGACCTTCGTGGAAGTTCGAGATGATCGGGTTCTCGATAAGCTCGCCCGTCTGACCCGAAAGCGACTTCTGCGGCTTAGCCATAAGACCGCGCATACCAGCCAATTGACGCACCTGTTCTTTCGAACCACGGGCGCCGGAGTCGACCATCATGTATAGCGGATTAAATCCGTCGCGGTCGTGCTGGAGCGTATCGAACAGCTTATCTGCCGTACGGTTGGTCGCACGGGTCCAGATATCGATGACCTTATTATAGCGCTCACCGGAGGTGATAAAGCCGTTCAGGTATTTATCCTGTACGTCATCGACCTGCTTCTGCGCCTTGTTGATGATCTCGTCCTTCTCTTTCGGCACAATAATATCCGAAAGCGCTACCGAAAGACCACCCTTCGTTGCATAACCGAAGCCAAGCTCTTTCAGCTTGTCAAGGAATTCTACGGTCTTCAGGTTGCCAACGGTACGAAAGGTCGTAGAAATGATCTGGCGAAGACGCTTCTTCGTCAAAAGCTCGTTCAGGTAGCCGAGCTCTTTTGGTACGATCTGGTTGAAGATGATACGACCGGTCGTCGTCTCGATCATCTTACCATTAACGCGCACATGGACCTTCGCGTGAAGATCGAGGCGGCCAATGTTGTAGGCAATAATCGCTTCTTTCGCCGAACCGAACCGCATACCCTCGCCGAGCACACCATCGCGGTGCTTCGTGAGATAGTACGCGCCCAAAACCATGTCCTGCGACGGAACAGCGATCGGCTCACCATTCTGCGGAGATATGATATTGTGCGACGAAAGCATGAGGATTGCGCACTCGAGCTGAGCTTCGTAGCTGAGCGGTACGTGCACGGCCATCTGGTCACCGTCGAAGTCGGCGTTGAACGCCGTACAAACGAGCGGATGGATCTGGAGCGCGCGGCCTTCAACCAGTCGCGGCTGGAATGCCTGAATACCTAAGCGGTGAAGCGTAGGAGCACGATTGAGCATGATCGGATGCCCATCGATGATCGACTCGAGAATATCCCATACCTCGGTCGTCTTACGCTCTACTACCTTCTTCGCGCTCTTCACCGTCTTGGTAATACCGCGCTCGATGAGCTTGCGGATAATAAACGGCTTAAAGAGTTCGACAGCCATCTCCTTCGGGAGTCCGCACTCGTGGAGCTTTAGCTCCGGACCGACTACGATAACCGAGCGGCCCGAATAGTCAACACGCTTACCGAGCAGGTTCTGACGGAAGCGGCCTTGCTTTCCTTTCAGGGTATCCGAAAGCGACTTAAGTGCGCGGCTCGTATCGGAACGGACGGCAGAGACGCGGCGCGAGTTATCGAGCAGCGAATCGACAGCCTCCTGCAACATACGCTTTTCGTTTCGGAGAATTACTTCCGGCGCCTTGATATCCATGAGGCGCTTTAAGCGGTTGTTGCGGATAATTACGCGGCGATAGAGATCGTTAAGGTCGGACGTTGCAAAACGACCACCTTCGAGCGGTACGAGTGGACGAAGCTCCGGCGGAATGACCGGAATAACATCCATGACCATCCATTCCGGATGATTCGCAGGCTTGTTCTCTTCCTGACGGAAGGCCTCGATCGTACGAAGACGCTTGAGGGCTTCCTGACGCTTTAGCTGTGAAGTCTCCTCACGCGCTGCCCGGCGAAGGTCGAGCGAAAGCGCTTCGATATCGATGCGGCGCAAAAGCTCTTTAATAGCCTCACCACCGATAAGAGCGACAAACTTGTTCGGATCATCATTGTCGAGATCCTGATTGCCGGCCGGAAGTGAATCGAGAATACGGAAATATTCTTCCTCGGTAAGCAGGTGGCGAGCCGGAAGCCCTGTCGGGCCGGGGTTTACCACCGCATACGATTCGTAATACACGATCTTCTCGAGATCCTTCGTCGGAAGGCCGAGCAAATGACCGATCTTATTCGGCAGCGAACGGAAGTACCAAATGTGTACGACCGGCACCGCGAGTTGGATGTGTCCGAAGCGCTCGCGGCGCACGGACTTCGTCGTTACTTCGACACCGCAACGATCGCAGATAATACCTTTATAGCGAATGCGCTTGTACTTACCACAATAGCATTCCCAATCGCGCGTCGGTCCAAAGATCTTCTCACAAAAGAGACCATCTTTTTCAGGACGATACGACCGGTAGTTGATCGTCTCCGGCTTGGTCACCTCACCGTGACTGCGATTCAAGATCGAATCTGGGCTGGAAAGTCCAACCGAGATCGATGCGAAATTCCGAAGCGGCACTTCCTGCGGAAGCATGTAAGCCATAACTATCTCCTAATCTTCTATTTCTAAACTTTATCTTTCTCTGAGATCCCTCTCCCAATGGGAGAGGGATCACGCATTAATCGATACGAACTTCCAAGCCTAAGCCTTGCAGTTCGCGCACGAGCACGCTGAACGATTCCGGCACGCTCGGCTCCGGCATGTTCTCGCCTTTGACGATCGCCTCGTAGACCTTCGAGCGGCCTGGTACGTCGTCGGACTTTACCGTCAGGATCTCCTGAAGGGCATGCGCGGCGCCGTATGCTTCAAGCGCCCACACTTCCATTTCTCCGAAGCGCTGACCACCGAACTGTGCTTTACCACCGAGCGGCTGCTGTGTGATGAGCGAGTACGGTCCGATCGAACGCGCGTGGATCTTATCGTCGACCAAGTGCGACAGCTTCATCATATAGATCTGGCCGACGGTAACTTTTTGGTCGAACTTCTCGCCGCTGCGGCCATCGTATAGCTCTGTACGAGCGTCCGAAGTAAGACCTGCCTCTTCGAGGTAGGACTTCACATCACCCCAGTGCGCGCCGTCGAAGATCGGAGTCTCGAAACGAACGCCGAGCCTGCTTGCTGCAAAACCGAGTGCCGTCTCATAGAGCTGGCCGATATTCATACGGCTTGGTACGCCGAGCGGGTTAAGAACGATGTCGACCGGAGTACCATCGGCGAGGAACGGCATGTCCTGCACCGGTACGATCTTCGCAACAACACCTTTATTACCGTGTCGACCGGCCATCTTATCACCGACGGAGAGCTTACGCTTTTTCGCAACGTAAACCTTCGCCATCTGCATGATACCTGGCTGAAGTTCGTCACCAAGGCCCACCTTCGATTTCTCGCGGCGGAGATCGGCGTCGATATCCTCACGCTTGATCCAGTATCCTTCGTAAATACGACGGACCTGATTCATCTTGCGGCGATCGTCCACCCAGTCAGAACCGACCGAGAAGCGCTCGAGCTCATCCAAGCGGGAGAAGAACGTGTCGTGCTTGAATGTGACGCCAGAGCGAATAACGGTTGCCCCATCGAGGTCGCGTACACCAACCGAAGCTTCGCCATCGAGCACCTTCAGCAGCTTTTCAGCAAGCTTACGGTTGGCATCATCAAGCTGATTCTTGTACGCAGCGTCGATCATATCAACGCGGCGCTTTTCTTCACGCTTCTCTTCACCTTCCTTCTTCACGCCCTTGCGGGAGAAGAGTTTGGTATCGACGACGACGCCCTTGATTCCTGGCGGTGCCTTCATAGAGGCATCCTTTACATCGCCGGCCTTATCGCCAAAGATGGCACGGAGAAGCTTTTCTTCCGGTGTCGGATCCGTCTCGCCCTTTGGCGTGATCTTACCGATAAGAATATCGCCTTCTTTTACTTCCGCGCCGACACGGATAACTCCCGTGTCATCGAGGTCTTTGGTTGCTTCTTCCGATACGTTAGGAATTTCGCGTGTGAGTTCTTCCTCGCCGCGCTTCGTATCGCGAACGTGAAGCTCGAACTCCTCGATGTGGATCGAAGTGTAAATATCTTCCGAGACCACGCGCTCGCTGATGACGATAGCATCTTCGAAGTTATAACCGCGCCATGGCATGAATGCTACGAGCACGTTTCGACCGAGAGCGAGCTCGCCGCCATCCGTCGAGGACGAATCGGCAAGAACATCACCCTTCTTTACGCGCTGTCCTTCGCGAACGACCGGACGCTGTGTGATCGACGTATCCTGGTTCGTACGGAAGAACTTGATAAGCTTGTATTCACGATGACGTCGATCGTCGAAGCTGGCGAGAATCTCATCTCGCGTGCCTTCATCATCATAGACCATGACAATGCGGTCGGAATCGACGAACTCGACGATGCCATCGCGCTCTGCAATAACGAGTGCACGGCTATCGCGAGCGATCTTGCCTTCAAAGCCGGTACCGACGAGCGGCGCATCCGGGCGAAGCAGAGGCACCGCCTGGCGTTGCATGTTCGAGCCCATGAGAGCGCGGTTAGCGTCGTCATGCTCGAGGAAGGGTACAAGCGCGGCGGCGGCCGATACGATCTGCGACGGCGCAACGTCCATGTATTGTACTTTGTCTGGCGTCACGACGATGAAGTCGCCGAATTGGCGGGCGCTGATACGATCGCCAATAAAGTGGCCCTTCTCATCGAGCGGCTGATTGGCCTGCGCGACGACCTTATCTTCTTCGTCGTCGGCGGTGAGATACGTGATCTCGCTCGTTACCTTGCCATTCTTCACGATACGATACGGTGTCTCGAGGAAGCCGAACTCATTGACTCGCGAATAAACCGCAAGCGACGAGATAAGACCGATGTTCGGACCTTCCGGCGTTTCGATCGGGCAAAGACGGCCATAATGCGTGTAGTGTACGTCGCGGACTTCGAAGCCAGCGCGCTCGCGTGTAAGACCTCCCGGTCCGAGAGCCGACATACGACGTTTGTGCGTCATTTCGGCCAGCGGATTCGTCTGGTCCATGAACTGCGAGAGCTGGTTCGTACCGAAGAACGTGTTGATCACGCTCGTTACCGTACGCGCATTCACAAGGTCAGCCGGGCCGACTTTCTCATCGTGGATCGACATACGCTCGCGGATCGTACGTGCCATACGGGCAAGACCGATATTGAACTGTTGCGCGAGCTGTTCACCGACCGTTCGCACACGGCGGTTACCCAAGTGATCGATATCACCGACCGAAGCTTTACCAAGCTGAAGGCGAATGATATACTTTAAGATCTCGACGATGTCTTCTTTGGTAAGCGTCGTGATCTCGTTCGGGATCGGCGCACGACCATTGGCTTCGTGAAGCTTTTGGTTAAGGCGAATACGTCCGACCAATCCGAGATCGTAGCGCTTCTGATTGAAGAAGAGCTTCTCGAGAAGACCGCGAGCGGCTTCCATGTCTGGTGCTTCCGAAGAACGCATGACGCGATAGATCGCCTCGAATGCATCGTCCGTAGAACGTGATGGGTCCTTTGTGATCGTATTAAGGACGACCGAACCACCGGTATCTTCGAGATCCATGAACTTGATCTTGCGAATACCACCACTCTTTACGCGCTCGACGTGCTCTTCGAGGAACGTTGAATCCTTCGAAAGGAAGATTTCGCCCGTGTTCATATCGATGACGTCAGCGGCTACCAGCTTACCGACATGTTCGGTAAGATCGGCCGTCTTTACATCGACGTCCTGGATAAGATCGAAGAGCTGGAGAATGTCTTCATCGCTCGACCATCCGAGCGCACGAAGGAGCATCGTGACCGGGAATTTCTTCTTGCGGTCAATGTACGCCCACAGGACATTATTAATGTCTGTCGTAAACTCTACCCAGCTACCGCGGAATGGAATGACACGGCCGGAATAGATGGTCGTGCCGTTCGGATGCAAGCTCTCGGCAAAGAAGACGCCGGGGCTGCGGTGAAGCTGCGATACCACGACACGCTCGGCGCCATTGATAATAAAGGTACCGCGATCCGTCATCATCGGCAGGTTGCCAAGGAAGACTTCCTGTTCGACCGTCTCTACAAAGTCCTCGGTCTTCTCTTCCTGGTTCTTGGAAGAAAGACGAAGGCGCGCCTTGAGCGGCACGCTGTAGGTAAGGCCCCGCTCCTGACACTCGGTCACATTGTAGCGTGGCTTCTCCAGGCGATAGTCGAGATATTCGAGAACGAATGTCTCACGGCTATCGACGATCGGGAAATTCAATTGGAAGACGGACTCGAGACCGGTCGCCAACCGTTCAGCGATCGGAATGCCCTCTTGTAGAAATTCGTGGAACGACTTAAGCTGTACGTCCAGAAGATCGGGCAGATCATAATCGCGTGGAATCTTCGAAAACGAAATTCTGCCGTTCTCGATGACGTGCGAGCCACCGAGCAGCGGAGTTCCGTTTGGTGTCTTTGTTGCTTTTGCCATAAATATTGCTTGCTGCGTATCCTAAAAAACTTTTTAATTCTTTCTATTCTATCGTGAGAGGATACGTTACCCTCTCGGCAGAAGACAGGAATGAATCACCTGCTCGTGCTAAGAACCCGGAAGTACGGGGCCGGAAACCGCGCTACGATGATAAAGGCGGCGTAAATAATAGTATTGGAGGAGTACCTCGGGGTGGTATGATGGACGATAGCTCGTCCACACGAGAGGGCAAAGCGACTGTTGAATCTGCGGAACGCCCCCGATGACGGAACGCCACGCCGATCCCTTGCGGTGTGTGTAAGATCAATGTAGTCGATTGTTTAGTCTGTCGCTGAATCCCTGCAACTAGATTTCTGACTCTCAGAAAACGCCTGAATTCAGACAAAACAAACGGTTTTAGGCAGTTTAGACCCCGAAAGGTCTTAGTTTTCCTCTGCTGCGCTTTAGAGCGGACATCTTATTATTCCGGTCCCTCTTTTTCGCGCGCCGGAGAAACCGGAGAAGAGTTCGAACAATTCCGATCTTTAGTGACAATTTAACGAAGTTAATGGCCTTGTTGAAAAGGCCGCAGCCAGCACCGATACGCTCTTGAATCGCCTAAAGGAGCGCACCTCTGACGATTCCCAAATTTTCAACGAACACGGCAGGCAATGTCTCCCAAACAGTGGCCTTGGTGGCTTTTTCTTTGCAGGATCGGGACTTCTTGGCTGCCCTCAAGGGCGCCATTTGCTTTCAGTGTGCAGGGGTCGGCATGGATGCGCTTCCAGAGACCGTTTACACACGCAACGCTCGCAACTTTTTACCTACGTAACAATATCAAAAATGTTTCACTAATTAAGTATATTCTATCAATTTAAATGTGGCGCCAAAAACGATGGGGAATAATCCGGTTTAGTGGCGAAGCGGTCTATTCTTTCACCCACAATCGCAAGGGTTGTCTGTAACGTCTAGTAGGCGAAGGGATTTGCCTTATTTTTGAGGAAAATCCGTGCCTCAAACCGCCTTTAATTATATTTGAAAAAGGTATTGGATTCTAATTGTCAGTCCGTTTCTACAATTTACTAGCAACTTTTAAATATGCTTAAGGTGCTGGTCCCGGTTTGTCTCGTGTTTTTTCTAAGCTATTCAGCAATGGCGCAAGAAAGCCCCCGACCCATTGCGGAGGATTCGGTTCGTTCTAAATTTGACAGCATCGTTCGGGAGCATCCTCGTGCGGTGTATGACCCCACAAATCACCTTCTCTTGTTGGATAGCGCATTCTATCCTTCTTGGACTCTTTTTGATCGTTATCATAATTCCGTACACCTGGATCTCGTGGTGCCATTTTTCGGGATCGGATTTGAACACGACATAACCAAGACCATCGAAGCCGGAATTGGAATTCTAACGACCGGACATTCCTATGGTCTTCAATTAGATTTTCTGGCGCACCCCACCCAAAGTATTTGGAAAATATTTTTCGTTGAAGGCACCGCGGGTGTCATTCGGCTCAATGAACCAAACGCTCACCACTTAATAGGAGCCAGCCTCGGCCTGGATAATAGATGGTCCTTCTACGATTATGACTCAACTTCGTCTACTACGGGGTACGATATAATATTTGGGATGCTTCTGGGTGAGCGCCTTCTTTTGGGTAAGCATATTGAGCTGAAGACTGCTCTTGGCCCAAGCTATATTATTGGGCCTGAACAATACAGCAAGGTAATACTTTGGGGACTTTCACTTACCGGCAAGGCTACAATCGGCTATACTTGGTAACTTCTCTCCCGTTCGTCGTATTTTTGCAGTTCTGACAAGTTTTAAGGATACGAATGTCTTATAAGCGGCGAACGGTAATGGCGGGCGAGCTCCGCGCAAGTGATATTGGCAAGCGGGTAGTACTCAATGGTTGGGTCGATGGACACCGCGACATGGGCGGCGTCCTCTTTTTCGATGTCCGGGATCGTTCAGGCAAGTCGCAGTGCGTAATTCGCCCGTCCACGGGGTCCGCTCAACTATATGAGAGTGCCAAAAAGCTTCGAAGCGAATTCGTAGTTTCTGTGGAAGGCGTCGTTCAAAAACGTGAAAGCCCCAACTCCCGAATTCCCACGGGAGAGATCGAGATCGAGTTGAGCTACCTCGAAGTGCTCAATGAATCGCAAGTGCCACCCTTTGAAGTGAAGGAAGACACCACTGCGAACGAGGATCTGCGGCTTCGTTATCGGTATCTCGATCTCCGTCGTCCGAGCTTGCAGCGTAATCTTGCCGTTCGGCATAAGGTCGTTAAAGCTATTCGGGACTATTACAATGAGCGTGGATTTTATGAGATCGAAACGCCGATCCTGATGAAGGCGACACCGGAAGGTGCACGAGATTTTCTGGTGCCAAGCCGAATCCACCCCGGCTCATTCTATGCCCTGCCGCAATCGCCCCAGCTTTATAAGCAGGTGTTGATGATCTCGGGCTTTGACCGCTATTTTCAGATCGCCCGATGCTTCCGCGATGAAGATCTGCGTGCGGACCGTCAGCCAGAGTTTACACAGCTCGATGTTGAGATGAGCTTCCCCAATGAGGACCTCATCTATGACGTGATGGAAGGGGCATTAGCCCGAGTGTGGAAAGAGCTGGGGCTTACACTTCCCTCTCCCTTCCTGCAACTCAGCTATCACGAAGCAATGAGCCGTTTCGGTAGTGATAAGCCGGACCTTCGCTATGGCCTCGAAATTCAGACGCTGACCGAAATGGTGCGCGGCAAAACCGAATTCAAGGTCTTTAACGAAGTACTCGAAAAGCGGCTCGGAGTTATTGGGGCTGTCGTGGCACCCGGCGGTGCGGCCTGGTCGCGTAAACAGATCGATACTCTCACGGACCTTGCTAAAGTATTTGGCGCCGGCGGATTGGTGTGGATCAAAGTCAATGCCGATGGCTATGATTCGAGTGCAAAGAAATTCTTATCCGATGATCTTTTGCGCGATATCCGATCGGTCTGCGGTGCGCAGACCGGGGATCTGATATTGGTCGTCTCGCATCCAAAATGGGAGCGGGCTTACACTATTCTTGGCGCGCTTCGCAGCGAACTTGCAAATCGTCTTGGGCTACTGGAAGGAAAAGAATTCGAATTTGCCCCAGCGTGGATCACGAATTTCCCGATGTTCGAGGAGGATGAGGAGAAAGGCAGCTTCACCTTCAAGCACCACCCGTTCACATCTCCTGATCCTCAGGATTGGGCACGACGTAGCGAAGGATTGCAGCATGTACGTGCCCGTGCGTACGACATTGTTGTCAATGGCTACGAATTAGGCTCTGGCTCTATTCGTATCCACGACCGAACAATGCAGGAAGAAGTGTTCGATCTGCTTGGCCATAGTAAAGAGGACCAGCTCAAAAAGTTTGGCTTTATATTGGAGGCCTTCCAATACGGTGCGCCACCCCACGGTGGAATGGCGCTTGGCATCGATCGTATTGTCATGCTCTGCTGTGGCACGGAAAATATACGAGACGTTATCGCATTTCCGAAGACGACCAGCATGCAAAGCCTGATGGATAGTTCGCCTTCCGAGGTCGACCAATATCAGCTAAAAGAATTGCACCTTGCCTTAACGAAGTAAATCGCACTTAAGAGTTCTTTCTGCTTGTTACCCATTCGTGCGCGCACTTTTCGTTATTTTACTTCTCGTCGTAGCTATGCCGGCCCTTGCCCAGTCGGGCGCGGGTTCGCAGGATTCGAGCATCATCGGGCATCTCCGGCCGCGATGGGGTTCGTATTTGGTGAGCGCCTATCCATCTCCTGCTCGAGCGAATCAGGCTATTACGGTTCAGGTCTATACCCACACAGACGAAGTATTCGAATGCCGCGTCTTCGATTCGGCTGGCAGGGATATTTATGTATTGCAAGCTAAGCAATCAACCCCTGCGGGCTTGCATAACTTTATTATTCCGCCCTTTACATTGCCGTCCGGCGCGTACATGGTCCAATTAATAACGTATACGGCCTCCGGCGCTACAAATGTTGTCGACTACATGCGATTCTCGATCATACATTGATGCAGCATAATCGGACCATATTCCTTTTTCTGATCTCAGCGCTCTCCGTGCTTTGGAGTATGAGTGTGTACGCTCAGGATGGTTCGACAACTTTGGAAGATTCTCGCGGTAAAGAATTCTGGCTTGCGTTTCCGCAGAATGCCGTGATCGAGGGTAACAAGACGTTAAGCCTGAAGCTATTCATTACGAGCGACCGTGCAACGCATGGTGTGGTATCCGTGCCCGGTCTCGGAGAACAAATACCGTTCGACCTTAAAGCTTCCGAGATCAAAGAGATCAATCTCGATACCGATATTGAATTACTCACCAGCGAGACCGTATCCCATCTCGGAGTTCATGTGGTGGCTGATAATGATGTTGCAGTTTTTGGCCTCTCACACCGTCCGGCGAGCACTGACACCTATCTTGGATTACCGGTCAAAGTATTAGGTACCACCTACAGGGCCCTGGGTTATAACTCGCTTCAAAACGGTCCGACCAGTTTTGCGACAGAATTTGCGATCGTGGGGACTTCCGATCATACCGTTGTCACCATTTCGCTAAAAGGTGATACGCGCGGCGGACACCGTAAAGGCGAGACGTTTTCTGTCGAGCTTAATCAAGGGGATGCCTACTTTGTACACGGTACGGGTAATCCGGATCGCCCTGGCGACCTCACGGGATCACTTATTACCTCGACCAAGCCGATCAGTTTTTTTGTCGGACATTCGTGTGCTCAGGTACCGACCAGCGTTTCCTTCTGTGATCAACTGCTGGAAATGGAGCCCCCTATTCCAAGCTGGGGGCGACAGTTTTATGTAGGACGGCTCGAGAGTAAAACAGAATATGCCATGAGGGTTATGGCGAGTGAGGACAACACTGAAGTCTTCGTCAATAATAAGCTTGTCGCTAAATTACGAGCCGGAGACTTCTACGGCAACGATCACATGGTCGATAACTCGTTCGTCACTGCATCGGCGCCGGTGTTGGTCGCAGAATATGCGCAGGGCTCGGATGCCGACAGTATCAAAGTTGGCGATCCGTTTATGATGCTCATCGTTCCGACGGAGCAATTTCTGAATTACTACCGCTTTGCTACACCGGTAAATGGCGATTGGCATCATTATATCAATCTGGTTGTGCCACTCGATGCGGAAGGCTCTTTGCGCGTCGATGGACGTACCGTACCGCTCCGGTATTTTAAGAAGATCGGTATCTCGCGGTATGGTATTGCACAATATGAGATCGGATTTGGATCGCATGCGGTCTCCTGCGATAAACCGTTCGGTCTATACTCCTACGGATTTGGCGTAGGCAGCGATGACTACGATTCCTATGGCAATGAAGGTGGACAGTTGGTCGAGACAGTGCCAGCAGTTCGTGATACTGCACGACCGCTTCTCGAACTGGAATCCGAGGATGCTTCCCTTCCGCTCGCTCTTATAGCTCGAGACGACCGGTTATTCGATGCAGGAATGGCCTCTATTACTGTTATCGATAGTCAAAATTTTCGGTCGCCGGTCAGTGTACCGAAGTTCGATGTAGGCGCCCCGGAAGTGCCGCTGCTTTTCCGCATTCGCGATACCGGCTCGTGTGGATTTATGAGCCTTAAGTTGACTGACGCTGCCGGCAACGAGTCCTATTGGGTCGTTTGTCGGACGTTCAACGGTGCTCACTGGCTCTACACAATGAATGAGAGTCGGGAGAATATCTGCCCGACGTGCCGTGAATGGACCGTCCAATTTATTACCACGCCCTCACTTACTGTTTCGGATGTCGCGTTTGAACCACCGACGTATTTACAGTCGCCTGCCACCTTCGATCAATTCTCAACGCGATTAAGCGGTGGATTCCAGGGAATGTATATTTATCCGATCGATAAATCGATACAACTCGCGGCTGGTATAGGATATTCGAATTTTACTGGAGCGGCGATCGCAACGCATTCCACATTTGTACCCGATTCCATTCAATATGGAGATACGGCTGGTTCTCGCCTTTCAAAGCTTATCGAGAATTTTACTACCGAAGCATCACTGAGCTATCTCACCGTAAATGGTGGTGTCTATTACTATCCGATACCGGAGCATTTTTATGTATACACCGGCCTTGCCGCCGGCTTCCTGATATCCGGGACCTATAGTGAATCGCGCGAGATCGTCTTTCCCACTACGCTTACAGATTCAACTGGACGCTCTACCGGCTCCAGAGATCATAATATTGCTTCGGGTTCATTGCCAAGTCCGACAACATTCCATATCGCACTGGAATTATCACCGGGATTCCAATTTAAGCTCAGTCAGCAGATATCACTGTTAGCTGGAGCCTACATGAATTTGCCATTTTTCGATGCTGTGAAAGATCTGAACTGGCATCTTACCTCATTTGGAATCCGCGCCGGGATACAATATCGCAGGTAGCGCCAGCGTTCTTTCACGATCTTGCTGGTATTAAAGTCTTAATGGCTGTTCTCCGTAAATTTGCATACACCCATTAAGGAGGAGGTCGACAATTAAACGCTTGGCAGTCTTGGCATCAGGATACGGTACTAACCTGATGCACATACACCGCGAGATCATTTCCGGTACTATTTCGCATGCAGAACTGGCACTGGTTGTATCCAATAATTCGGGTGCCGGCGCCTTAGAATATGCTCGTGCTAACGGTCTTCGCGCTGAGCATCTGTCGGCGGTCCGTTACGGCGGCGATCAGGACACGTTCGAGCGAGAATTTTTAAATGCACTGCGGTCGGAGAATATCGATCTTATTGTGCTTGCTGGATATCTTAAGAAATTGCCTGATGCTGTTGTCAATTCTTTCGAGGGACGAATCCTTAATGTTCATCCGGCACTACTTCCTTCGTTTGGAGGGAGTTCGATGTATGGCTTGCGCGTTCACGAGGCAGTTCTGGCTCGAGGATGCAAAGTAAGTGGTGCCACCGTCCATTTTGTTACTCAGGAATACGATGTGGGGCCGATCATCATGCAGCGCTGCTGCCCGGTTAAGGACGATGATACACCGCAGACCTTACAAAAGCGAGTACAAACTGTTGAGCATGAGATCTATCCTAAAGCTATTGAGCTTGTCGCCGCAGATAAAGTCACCATTCAAAACGGAAGAGTGTTTATCGCATCTTAAATGTCACATCAAGTAAAAACAGAGCCTTCGATCCAACTCGACCTCATCCCCATCCGTCGCGCACTTATTAGCGTGTATGATAAAACGGGTCTGGAAATGCTTGCCCGTACACTGGCCAGCCGAGGCGTCGAGATCATTTCAACCGGAGGCACTGAAAAGTTTCTGCGAGGCCTTGGAATTCCCGTCTTAGGTATCACGGAAGTTACGCACTCCCCCGAGATATTCGATGGCCGCTTAAAGACGTTGCACCCCATCGTACATGGTGGGTTGCTCTACCGTCGCGACCTTGCGTCGCACGCTGAGGAAGCACAAGCAAACGGAATTGCTGCCATCGATCTTCTGATCGGAAATCTCTATCCTTTCGAAGAAACGGTTGCTAAGCCGGGTGTTACGGAGCAAGAGATCATCGAACAGATCGATATAGGCGGACCTGCAATGTTACGAAGCGCTGCAAAGAATTTTGCGGCGGTTACACTGCTCACGGCACCGGATCAATACGAGCGGTTTTTGCAGACATTCGAAGCCAATGACGGCTCAACCAACTTAGCGTTACGCCGCGACCTGGCACGGGAAGCATTCGAGCATGTAGCTCAATACGACCGAGCGATCGCAGATTACTTTAACCGCACGTTCCAGAACGGGCATGGAAAACAGGAAGAGAGCTTGAATCTTTCTCTTCCTCGGATCTCCTCGCTTCGATATGGAGAGAACCCACATCAAGATGCGGCCCTGTATGGGACGGAATTCTCGAACATCTGCGCTCAGCTTTGGGGGAAGGAGTTATCCTACAATAATATACTCGATATTTCCGCTGCACTTGGCCTTATAGCCGAATTTCTTCCATCCGATCCCGCAAAACCGGTGGCTGCCATAATTAAGCATACTAACCCCTGCGGCGTAGCAGAAGGCGCGAATGGATTGGATGCTTTCGATCGCGCTTTTACGACAGATCCGGAAAGCCCGTTCGGTGGAATAATCATACTGAATACGGAGATTGATGCTATACTTGCCGGACGCCTGAATGAGTTTTTTAGTGAGGTCGTGCTAGCGCCGTCGTACCAAGCCGATGCTTTAGAGCTTCTTAAAAAGAAGAAGGACCGCCGGTTGCTTACCTTCAATACAGATCGGCTAAAGATCGCTATCTCCACTACGCCTGAGCTTCGCTCGGTCGTAGGCGGCATTTTACGTCAAACACCAGATATAGATCTGGTGAGCAATTCCGAGTTCAAATCTGTTACATCGCATCCGGCAAGCCCGAGCGATCGGCACGCGCTTACATTTGCGCTTAAGATCGTAAAACATCTTAAGTCGAATGCAATTGCCTTTTGCGGAATGGATGGTAATTTTGCACGAACATTGGGCCTCGGAGCCGGTCAGACCTCACGTGTCGAAGCAAGCCGTATTGCGGTCGAGCATGCACGATTGCACGGTCTTTCGCTGAAAGGCTCTTTCGTGGCAAGCGATGCGTTCTATCCATTCGCCGATGGGTTGATCGCTGCGGCTGAGGCAGGCGCAAAGGCGATCATTGAACCTGGCGGCTCCGTGCGCGATGCAGAAGTCATTCAGGCAGCCGAAGAGCGCGGTGTTGCTTTGATCATGACCGGAATGAGACATTTTCACCACTAAGGGTAGATCTGAATCTCACCTGAATTATAATAGCGTTCAGGTAAGGATGGCAGGTATGCCGTTACTAAGCACTTAGGACTTCTTACTTACATGTTGAGCTTATTTAGCGCTGATATCGCGGTCGATCTTGGAACGGCGAATACGCTGATCTATATGAAGGGCAAAGGAATTGTCCTTAACGAGCCCTCGATCGTCGCCTTCGATTCGACCACGAAAAAGATCGTAGCGATCGGGCGCGAAGCGCAGGCAATGGTCGGCCGTACGCACCGCGATATTCAAACGATCCGTCCTATGAAGGACGGCGTTATTGCGGATTTCGAGATCGCCGAGGGAATGCTTCGTGCACTGATCAAGAAAGTCCACCCTTCCTGGCTTCCTTCCCGCCGAATTGTTATCAGCGTGCCATCGGGAATTACCGAGGTAGAAAAACGCGCCGTTCGCGATTCTGCGGAACATGCCGGCGCCAAAGAAGTCCATCTCATTGCAGAACCGATGGCTGCCGCTATCGGAATTGGCCTCGATGTTGAAGCCCCCGTTGGTAATATCATCATCGATATCGGTGGTGGTACAACGGAAATTGCGGTTATCGCTCTTTCTGGTATTGTTAATCAGGAGTCCATTCGTGTAGCGGGAGACGAGCTTACGATGGCGGTCATGCAGTTCTTCAAACGGAATTATAACATTCTTATCGGTGAGCGTACGGCTGAGCTTATTAAATGTCAGGTCGGTAGCGCAATGCCGTTGGAAGAAGAATTGATGGTCGAAGTGAAGGGCCGAGACCTGGTCGCAGGTATTCCGAAGACCATCGAAGTCAGTTCAACGGAAGTCCGAGAAGCGCTCGCGGACCCGATCAATGCTATCGTGGAGGCTGTGAAAGTAAGCCTTGAACGCACGCCGCCAGAGCTTTCAGCCGATATTCTGGATCGCGGAATGATGCTCTCCGGTGGTGGCGCTTTGCTGAAAGGACTCGATGAGCGCCTTCGCCTCGAGACTAATCTTCCAGTTCATGTGGCGGATGACCCCTTAACGGCTGTTGTACGAGGTACGGGCAAGGTCCTGGAAAACCTTTCACAGTACATGAAGGTCTTGATCAAGAGCAGAAGGTATTAATTGACAATTACGAATTACGGATTTCGAGTGCTCCACCGTTCGTCGTTCGTAATTCGTCATTCGTAATTTGTAATTAACCTTGCGTAGGTTCTTAGATTTTCTCATCGCATTCAAAGAGTACGTAGCGCTGACGATTTTTGTCGCTGCGTCGCTTACCATGATCGCGGTTTCCCGCACGACCGACGTCATGCCATTGCGTGCCTTTGCAACTGGTATCGTTGGTGCCATTCAATCTACCTATGCCTGGATCCCAAACCCGATCGCGCTCCGTCGCGAGAACCGCGAATTAGAAGCTCGATCCGTCGAATTAGCTGCTGAGGTCGGCCGATTACGCCGTGCAGAAGCAGAAAATAAAGAATTGCGACGTCTTCTGGGTATTGGTCCTCATAAGGACTGGAAGCTCGTCCCTGCCGAGGTGGTAGGCAAAACGACCAGCTTCCAACGCAATATGCTGACGATCAACCTCGGTGCAAAGGACAGTATGCAGCAAGGAATGGCTGTTATTACGGATGCCGGGCTTGTGGGTCGTATTTACGCAACCAGCCAAAATTTCTCGCTCGTACAAATGTCTTATAATACCGATCTTCGAATAGCTGCCAAGATCGCTCGCACTCGCGTAGAAGGCATTATTACGTGGGAAGGTGGACCAAACCTCGTGATGAGAAATGTGCCGAAAGCCCTCGATGTTCAGCTTGGCGATCTCGTTGTAACGAGTGAATATTCCTCTTTTTTTGCGCCGGATATTCCCATCGGAGTAATAGACAGTATTGCGCCGGAAGCGAATTCTTTATTTCGTAGAGTGCTGGTTAATCCATCGGTAAATTTTTATCGAGTGGAGCATGTCTATGTCGTCGTAAAAGATATCAGTAAAGAAAAAGAACGTCTCACGTTGGAGCAAAAAGCAACGGAAGAAGGAAATGCTCCGAAAGCAAAGGAGCAACGTAAATAGGCGATGCAGTATTTATCCTATGCCGGCATTGGGTTCCTTATCGTGATCGTGCAGGTCCTGGTAAGCCGCTTTTTATCGATTGCCGGTGTTTCCCCTGATTTTCTTATGATCTTTCTCGTATGGCTCACGATACGGGAAGGACAATTTGTAGGTGAGACCGCTGGCTTTTTGCTGGGCCTGACATTGGACGTTACATCGAGCAGTATCTTAGGTGCTCACGCGCTAGCAAAAACGGCTGCTTGCTTCTCGGTTGGTTATTTTTTCGACCGTGAGCGTGTAGAGCAGAACCTGCGTAACTGGCCATTCCTCCTTCTTACCTTGCTTGGTGCTGTTATCAATAATTTTCTGTACTATTTCTTAGTGACTCGCGGTTCGGAAATGTCGTTCAGTGAATTTGCATTTCGATATGGCGCCGTGGGGGCACTCTACACCGTATTCATTGCCATCTTCCCGCTTTTGTATTGGTCGAGGAAGCGCGCGTATTGATCTTGTTTATTATGGGCAAACTAATTCTTCTTCGTCACGGCGAATCACAATGGAATTTAGAAAACCGCTTTACCGGGTGGGTCGATATTCCGCTCTCGGATAAAGGGCGTGAAGAAGCCAAACGAGCCGGTGAGCTTATCCGCACTATCCACTTCGACCGCGCCTTCACTTCTGTTCTCAGTCGTGCGATCGAAACGCTCGAGATCGCACTAAAAACCATAGGACAAAGTGACATTCCGATCGAGAAGGATAAAGCTCTGAATGAGCGAATGTATGGCGATCTGCAAGGGCTGAACAAAGACGAAACGGCCCAAAAGTTTGGTGCCGAACAAGTCCATATTTGGCGCCGCAGCTATGATGTGCCTCCTCCCAACGGTGAGAGCCTGAAAGACACGGCCGCTCGCACGCTTCCCTATTTTGAGTCGAAGATCATGCCGTTCGTTAAAAAAGGTGAGAACGTGCTCGTGGTCGCCCACGGAAATTCGCTCCGATCGATCGTGATGGAGTTGGATAAATTGACGAAGGAGGAAGTGCTAAATCTGAATCTCGCGACGGGTGTACCGATCCTGTATGAGATCTCTTCTACCGGGGAAGTTCTGAATAAAACGATCGTCGTTGGAGAGCCGACAACCGCACAATAGCAAAAAGGAAACTTTTGAGTTGATTCGGTGGTAGTGCGTCACTCCTGAAATTGAATCAGGATAGTATCGGCGCCGTAGCCAAGTGGTAAGGCAGAGCTCTGCAAAAGCTCCATTCTCCGGTTCGAATCCGGACGGCGCCTCAAATAAAAAATCCCCGGGAAACCGGGGATTTTTGTTTATGCTCTTGGCGCCACTTAAACTGTGGTCAGATTACCGTTGGACTTCACCGTATAAAGTCCCGGCACTCCCGTTGGGAAGTCTGGCCGGGAGGTCTCTTGCTTCAGGGGTTTATATGTTTCCGTCTCTTCGTCATAGTCGAAAAAGTCGGTATACGTCCCCATGGTTGTTGTGAAATCGGATAAGCTTCCGGCTCCTGGAATAAGACCAAAGTCACGCTTTTCCGAAAGCTCGTCGAATAATTGATTGGCGGATAGCGATTCCCAACGATGCAGTTTAAATACACTATTGACCGCCTTCACGAAAGGGTGTTCTTCACGAGTTACTCCCAGTTGATGAGAAGATACTACGCGTGTTCCATCCCCTTTTTCCAATGCTTCTTTCAATTTTGCTTTTGGAGAGCGATCTTTCAAACTCCAGGTCTTTGTATTACGATCGTAGTCGATATATTCCTGTTCGATATTCCGAAGTGTGATCGCGAAAGATTTATAGGGCATCTCCGTTTCGATCGGCTCCAGTAATTGTTCTCGAACTAAATACTCATATAGTTCAGCCGATTTAACCGGCCGATTAGCCTGCCGAGTATACTCTCCCATCGCAGCCAATGCTTCCGGGGAAAATTCCGGTCTTTTGAGCGGGCCTGGCTTTGGCTTAAAGGCACGTGGTGTCGAAGCAGGCATTCCTGCTACGACAGGCTCACCTCGATCGAGTCCTATCTCGGTAATTCTGGGAAGCTGCAACCAGCGAGGGTCACCGGTCGAGCCATCGCCCATAAGCATTTGCAATGCTTCGGCTATACGTTGTGCACGCGATTCCAATGCGGGTTTACGCATTTCAATGACGCGCAGTTCTTCTTTGATCACACCAAGTTCAGAGCGTAGTCGCTCGATGGCTTCTGTCAAGCCGTCCTTGCTTTTGTAGTTCATCTTATTGCAGGTGGAATGTATAAACGTCGCCGTACCAGAAGGTCGCAACCTGTCTTCCTCGGGCGGTTATGAAGAATTAAAAAATGTTTCGAGGCTTGAACTATGGATTAAAGTAATCAGCACCCATAGTATACAGAACCTTCAATGTATACTGAAATTATGCCAGTTCTCCAACGATTACCTATAGCTAGCAACAACTGTAGGTATGATCAGTACTGAGGTGAATGACCCTTTAATTATGTTTGGGGTCCTAAAAAATCGCAACGCAAACCTAAAACGGACTGATCCAATGGTCTTGACACTCTAAACAGGCAGTTTTGTTCCTGAAAAGTGATGGATGCTTAGTGCCTGGCAACGCCACCATCCACATTGATCGTTTGACCGGTAATGATACTCGATGCGTCAGACGCAAGGAATGATACAATTTGGGCAATATCCTCAGGTGTTTCGGCCCGCTCGATCGCTTGCGGAGGCAGAACATGTGAGAGAATATTTCCTTGATTTAATCGTGCTCCGGGCGGACGTTGAGTAGCTGTAAGCCCCAATGTAATGGCATTTACTGTAATGCCGTATTTCCCTACTTCGGTTGCCAATGCACGGGTAAAGCCGACCACCCCCATCTTACTTGTTACGTAGTGAACCAGGTATGGAGTCCCCAGCCAGATAGTATCGCTGGAAAGATTAACGATCCGGCCATGCTGCTGCTGCTTCATGACGGGCACTACCGCTTTTGTCGCTAAAAATAATCCAGTGAGATTGACATCGAGCACTCGCTTCCAGGCTTCGAGGGAAAGCAGTTCAAAAGGCTCTTCGTCATAGATGCCGGCGTTATTGATCAGGATATCGATCCGGCCAAATTTTTCCTTCACGATGCGGGCCATCTCTTTAGTGGCCGGTTCGCTCGTTACATCGACGGTAAGAAGCATCGGCTCACAGGCACCTGCTTGAGCGAGGATGCGGTCCCTGGTTTCTGTCGCTTCGATAATATCAGCCAGGACGACCTGTGCCCCTTCTCGTGCAAATTCGGCCGCAAACGCCTGCCCATTGCCGATAGCGGCACCTGTTACAATAACGACGCGTCCTTCGTGTAATTTAGCCACGGTATATCTGGAAGGTTAAGAAGTATGAAAATGAGGAACCGCCTTAGAGAGTTCTTACTTCACAGTACTTACTTCAACTTCTTGTTATCACATGGATATCGCTCTCGCAGCCGATGGTATCTCTAAAACCTACGGCAAAGGCTCTAAAGCAGTCCACGCACTTCGGGATGTAAGCCTTTCTGTTTCATCCGGTGAAATATTCGGATTGCTCGGTAAGAATGGGGCTGGCAAGACGACATTTATCAAGTGCGTTCTTGGTATTGTTTTTACCCAGTCCGGCCAGGGAAGCGTTCTGGGGTATCCCTTTGGATCGGTCCATGCGAAGGAACGGCTGGGATATTTGCCGGAGAATCACCGATACCCACTCTATTTGACCGGCGAGCAAGTACTCACATATTTTGGTAAGCTCTCTGGAATTTCGGAGCCGAAACTTAGCCAGCGTATCGATGAGACATTGAAAATTGTCGGAATGGCCGAGTGGCGAAAGACGAAGGTCCGCAAATACTCGAAGGGTATGATGCAACGCCTCGGGCTCGCCCAGGCACTCATAAACGATCCCCAACTTATCATTCTGGATGAGCCGACAGATGGTGTCGACCCGGTAGGACGTAAAGAAATTCGAGAAGTCCTGCTCCATTTAAAAAATGAAGGTAAAACGATCTTTCTCAATTCGCATTTGCTGAGCGAGGTTGAGCGTATCTCGGATCGAGTTGCGATCATGGACTTGGGCAAGATCGTTCGCGAAGGCCGCGTTGAAGACCTTACGAAAACCGAGAATATCTATGAGCTCCGTGTAAGTAACATAAGTCCGGAAATACTCTCTTCTATCAGCTCCCTTATCGTACGAACGGACGGCACCCTCGTGGAGATTCGTTGCAATTCTCCGGAAGATCTTAATCTTGCAATGGATCACCTCCGTTCAGCGGGCGGTATTATTGAAAGCATGGCGCCCAAGCGTTCATCACTCGAAGATGTATTTGTCGATCTTATCAAGACCAGTAACGTAACACACGTATGAAATTCTTAGCTATCATCGGTGGTACCATACGCGAAGGATTTGCGCGAAAGACCATTCTCGGAATGTTCATTGTTTCGACGGCGTGCATCATTATTGCCGTATTGCTATTCCAGCTTAATGCGGTACAGAGCGGTCTGCTTGCTCCGCCAAAGGTTCAGGTCCAACATGGAAGCAACGTTACTACCCAGCAGTTTGCCGGCTTAACCGTATTGGATGGCGTGTGGACCGGCATCTCAATGATGCTGCTTCTTCTGTGTGTATTTGTTGGTACGTTCGTTACTGCCAGCTTCGTTACCTCGCTAATGGAAAAAGGTACGATCGATCTTTATCTTTCGAAACCCGTCCCCCGGTGGCAATATATCGTTGGCAGATACACCGGAGGAGTACTTATTATTTCTGCCGAAGTAGCTTATCTTATTATTGGACTGTGGATCGCTGCAGGGCTCTCGCTCGGTGCCTGGAATCCTGCCTTTTTATGGAGCATCTTGTTTATTACGGTCGCATTTGCAGGAATATATTCCTTAGTGACCCTCTTTGGAGTTCTAACCAGGAGCAGTTGGTTCGCCGCGATCATAGCTCTCGCGATCTATATTCTGGGTGCAGTGATCATTCCATTGGGCCTTTTTTTAGACCGGCTTCTTAATGGCTTTTCAACCGAGGGAATCCTTACAAGCGTAGCTAAAGGGATAAAATATACCATCCCTTCAAATTCTCTTGGTAATTCTCTCGCACACATCCTGGTCAATAAACCGGCGGATCTTGCGCCTTTATTTATTACCCTTGGACTGATCGCGATCTATGTATCACTTTCTTCCTTTGCCTTTTCCAGGAAAGAATTTTAAGACTTTTTACCGTCCCATTCAACATCACTGATATTAGTAAGTTGATTCGCACGGCGAGCAAGCACGAATAAGAGATCGGACAATCGGTTTAAAAAGATAATATCGTGTCCACCGATCTCTTCAAGGCGTGAAAGTGTAACGAGAGTTCGCTCTGCCCTCCTACAAATGGTTCGAGCTAAGTGTAGTCGCGCGGCAAGTTCTGAACCTCCCTGCAGAATAAATCGCTTTAATTCAGGCAACGCAGCAGTATGTTCGTCAATCAGATGTTCTAAGTGACTGACATCGTTGCCATCGATGCGAGGGATGATGTACGTGGAGCGAGTTTCGAGCGGCGTGGCAAGGTCAGCGCCGAGCACAAACAAATTTTGCTGGATCGAGTATAGTAAGGATCGTAAGGATTCCGTTCTCTCATCAGCGGCGGCAGCAGCGTAACCAACGAAAGAATTAAGCTCATCTACGGTACCGTATGCTTCGATCCGAGCTGAATTCTTCGGCACCCTCGAACCACCGAAAAGACCGGTAGTACCATCGTCGCCCGTCTTTGTATAAATTTTGGTTGCCATCTATTTTACAACTAAGATCGGAATATCAAGGGCGTGGCGCACGCCGGAAATAGTCACACCTAAGACCAGGTCTTCCAAACCTCGATGGCCATGAGCGCCCATAACGAGCACATCGAGTTTTTCCTCTTGGGCAATACGAACGATCTCCTTTGAAACGTCCCCAAAGCCCAAATGCGAATGAACATTCGTAACACCTAACGTGCGAACTTCCTCTTCGATCGAGCGAAGATATCCTTTACCCAGCCGCGCCGAAGAATCGGATGATTCTTTGCCAAATACATCTGCCCCAACGCTAACCGAGACGTGAATAAGGACGATCTCCGCAGTTGGTCCGGCAAGAGCTAACGCCCGATGGACCACGGCTTCATCCCGCTCCGAACGTTCTACTGCAACGCCGATCCTGTGAAACGCTCGGGCAGTGGGAGGCGTACCCACGGGAATAAGCCTCTCGATCTCCGGTGTCTTACCGACTTCTCGCCATTTACGAACAAACGGCGCAATGGCGATATATAACAGGAATATCCCCAACGCCATTAGTACAGGTAGCCCGAGAAGGCCAAGTATTCTCATTGTTCCACTACTCGCCAGGGCATCTCGTTCGCTCGCAAATAAAAGCTGCGCGTTCAATACAATGATCACGGCAGCGGTGAGCCATGCCAACACCCGTACCCACACACGGTTGGCAAACTCACCCATTATTTCCCGAGCGCTTGTGAAATGAATGAGTGGAATGATCGCAAAAGCTAACTGCATGCTGAGAAGCACCTGACTCAGTAGCAGCAAATAGTATGTTGAGCCATCGCCTGCAAGGCTAAGCACCAAAACGGCAGGAATAATAGCCAGAGCGCGAGTAAACAGCCGACGAAAGACCGGTCGTATCCGGAGCCGGATAAACCCTTCCATCACTATTTGTCCGGCCATGGTCCCCGTGATCGTTGAGGATTGCCCGCTTGCAAGAAGAGCAACGGCGAAAAGAATGCTCGCAATCTTTCTGCCCATCATCGGAGAAAGCAATTGATATGCTTGCGCAATATCGGTAACAATGATCTTATGCGAAAAGAAGACAGCGGCCGCCAGAACCAATATGGCCCCGTTAATAAGCAACGAACCATTGAGTGCGATCGTGGAATCGAGCAAATTGAATTTGCAGGCTTCCCGCTTCCCTTCCGGTGTATCGGCGAAATGCCGGGTTTGAACCAGAGCCGAATGAAGGTAAAGATTGTGCGGCATTACGGTCGCCCCAAGAATACCGATCGCCACAAACAGGCTTTGATCGTTAAGCTTGGGGACGATTCCAGCTACAATACCGCCGAGATCGGGCTTAGCAAAGAACATTTCGATAAAAAATGCTGCACCGATGATAAAAACAAGTGTAACAATGACTGACTCGATCTTTCGCATGCCAAGTCGCTGAAGTCCCAGGAGCAGTAGCACATCGAACGCCGTAAGAATAACACCATAAATGAGTTGAAGGCCGAATAAAAGATTAAGCGCGATGGCAGTGCCAAGAACTTCAGCCAGGTCACAAGCGCCAATGGCGATCTCGGAAAGCATCCATAGAACGAACGAAACAGGCTTTGAATAATGATCGCGACATGCTTGTGCCAGATCGCGGCCAGAGACGATACCGAGTCGAGCCGATAACGTCTGCAGTAGAATGGCCATCAGGTTGGCCATGACCAGCACCCAGATGAGGTCGTATCCGAACCTGGATCCCCCCTCGAGATCGGTTGCCCAGTTACCCGGATCGATGTAACCGACACTAACTAAATACGCAGGACCGCTAAATGCCAAAAGTCGTCGAATGACACTATAGCGTTTATCCTGCGGAATAGGAATGCTTCGATGAACGTCCGAGAGAGAAACAGTCGGTTCTTCAAGCATTGTACGATCAGGACTCTATATCGATCGAACCGTGTACAAGATTTTTAACGGCTCCGATCTTTTCCCGTAATGCGGCGATTTCTGCCGGCACGACCGATTTTTCGGTCGGCTTCTGATAATAAATTTCGAGGGCATTTAGCTCGATCAGCATATCGGTGAGAATTGTGAGCGCTGTCCGTAACCGGCCCTTACGCTCGCCACCTCGAAATAGCTCATCCTCCAGCAAATTTTGGTATTCCTGCATTAGGCAGCAAGCTGATAAATAGTACCAAACGATTCAAACGTACCGTAACGACGAGTAAGCGCACGACGTCGCATTCTCATCGAGAACATTTCTGTCTGCACGGTCCGGCGAATTGGCCGGGATTCTATCTCGGATATTGCGTACACTGGCGTTACGGTTACGAGAAAAATAAACATGGCCGCCTCAGCAATAGCCTTTCTCACACGCATTACGATCATCGAAAAAATCAACGCCCTCTTCATCGAGAACAATCCGGCCATAAATTCGCTTTGCCTTGCAGGATTTCCCTATCTTCATAAGGGCAATTCATGTAACCTTTCGTGCGTTGGTTGGTCTTGCTAGTATAACCATTCGAATATGTCACGGCTGCTATTCGGGCTTACAGTGCCGCTTCTGCTATTTGCATTCGCTGCCAGATCGCAGTCGGTAGCAAATAGCCACTCTACATTCGAGCAATATCTCAATGCCGAACTTGCTAAATATGCGGACGGAAAAAAGCTCTATCGAGAGTGTGATGTTTTTGCACGAATGATCGACCGGCGGATCGCTCAAAAATATAGCGACCAACTGCGGAATTCGGCCCTTTCAGAGCCCTTAAATCAGGACACCATATCGCGTGCCGATATAAGCCGGCTTAAGGTTGATGAGGACGAGCCTTCTATTGCGGTCAGCCGCTCGAATCCTAACGTTATCGTTGCAGGTGCGAATGATGACAATATGGCTCAGGCCTCTATGCCTGCGTATATCAGCACCAATGCCGGTTCATCGTGGACGACCTTTCGACTGCCTCTTGTCATGGTGAATGCTTACCAAGCGTATGGCGATCCGATGATCGTGAGCGATGATAAAGGTACATTCTACTATTCTTTCCTTATCGCTAATGATTTTGGTTGGTCCGACCTTATGGTCGCCCATAGCACGGACGGTGTACACTGGACATTGGGTAATCCCGTACTGGGCAAAGAACAAAACGATACAGCGTTTGAGGATAAAGAAACGATCGCGATCGATCGAAACGCGGAGACAAGTCCTCATTATGGCCGGCTTTACATTGCCTGGACAAAATATTTAGGCGATACCAACGGCTCCGCTATTCACCTTATTGCTCATAGCGATGATAAAGGAGCAACCTGGTCGACTCCGGTCCAATATACGACCCGCTACGGTTACTTTGCCCTCCTCCGCATTGGACAAGGTGGGACGGTATTTATCTCTTCGAGTAAAGAACCCGATAGCACTACAGGGCATGGCCTTTCTATTTCAGAAGATGGAGGCGAGACGTTCCATGATGTACCTATCGCCGACGTAATGGATTACCCCCGGCAGCCTTTTCAACGCGGCTTAAAAGGGCCGAATGGTTTTAGAGCTTTCCCGTATGCGGCGTTCGATGTCGACCCGTTGTCGAACCATATATATATGGCTTTTGGCTCGTATGATGATATGGCCGACGCTGCCATTCAGCGACTTGCCGAATCAACCGATAAAGGAATCCATTGGACAAACCCGAAGATGATCGGCAATCCCTCTCTATTGGGTAACGACCATTTCGATCCGTGGATCACATTCGATCCGATCCTTAAGCATCCGTATGTCGTGTTGTATAGCTCGGAGGAAGACCCAACGTTAAACCTCTTCACTCGAGCCGTTACCTGCGATTTTTCATCTCCTTCGACTCTCCTTCCATTAAGTAGCCGGCTATTCGATCCATTAGTTGATACTGTAAATGGCTGGGATTTCATAGGCGATTACATTGGAGCCGACGCCTATAACGGCACTTTTGCAGCAGCATGGACTGAAAATCGTCCGGGTCATACCGATGGAGATATCTTCGCTTATGTTTCTGCGCCGGTTGCTGCTGTTGATCCAGTACAGCAGATCAATGCTTTCGAAGCAAACATTGGTGATATAACTCCTAACCCATCATTCGATCGCTCATCGTTAACAGCTTCCTCCAATACCGCGACTACCGTAGCCCTTTCCGTGTACAATACGAATGGAGTTCGGGTCTTGTGTCGAACGATGCCGATTGATCCGGGAATACCGGAAACTCTTCCGATCCCAACCAACCAATTATCTGCCGGAGTTTACCGTGTGGTCGTGTCGCTACAGAGGCAATCGTTCGTAAGGAATTTGGTCGTCCTTCACTAAACGGTTTCACCTACAGCTAAAACAGGAGTCACGTCGAGTGGTTTTGGTCGAGCTGCAAATTTCTCCTTCAGCTTAAGGAAAAAGCGTTCGTATGTCCAGTAACTAAGGCTTGCAAAGAGCATTGTACTGGCGGAGACAAGAGCAAATTGTACGATCGGCCATTCTTTCGAGAAGGGAAAAACTTTATCGACAACGTTTATTCCAAACGGGTGGAATAAATACATTCCGTAGCTGATCGTCCCGATATATTTTACAATGCGGTTTGTCAGCACCTTCACGAGCAGATGATCGCCGCGGATCGAGCATGCTATCACGGCGAACATCATGGCGACGCAGATGTAGAACATTCGAAACACATGCAGAATGGCATCATTGGGAATAGTGCACACCAGGAGCATGATACCCATAAATACCGGAGCGCTCCACTTCCGCCCGAAGATTCGCCACGCAATATCAAACGTTTGCTTTCTGTGAAGCACGATAGCACCAATCGCCCCCAGGCATATGGCCGTCGAAACGCTATTGATAATGAGGATGGGCAGTGGATAGCCCGTAAGAAAGAAGGAGTATTGTGTCTTGATCTTTACGATCTCATTAGCAAAAATGAGCGTAAGCATTATCAGTACTGGCGTGTACCACTTTTTTGTGAGTGCGATCACCCAGGGCCAGAAGAGATAAAATTGTTCTTCCGTTGCAAGTGACCACGCAGCGACAAAAACAACACGAGCCTGCGGTAAACCTGGGCCCCACCCACCCGGGTAGACAAACCAATTCGAGGTATATGTTAAAAAGGATGGCAGATTATGGAGATATATTGCCAGAGGTTCTCCACGTAGCTCCGGCGTGACCAGGCACGCTATAAGGAATAATGCCAACGTAAGGTAGTAGGCCGGGAAGATCCTTAGCGTGCGCCGGATGTAAAAATTCTTGAGCGAAACGCCTCCGGTCGTCGATTTCTCACGTAAAAGAAGGGTCGTAATAAGGTATCCACTGATGACAAAGAAAAGATGGACACCGAGAAAGCCGGTCCGCCAGATCGGCCGTAATTCCGGGACGTGATACCAAATAACAGCCAGAATACTAAGTGCGCGCAGACCATCCAGCGAAGGAAAATACTTCGTGGAAAGATACTTCTGGTGATCCGGAGGCTCGTATGGCATCAGAGTCGGAGTAAGGCTCCGGCATAAGCGTTCGGTTCCAAATCGGCCCAATAAGCGTCATTTATGACCTTTGCTGTTCTCACACTCCAACTTTTCCGAATTAGAGGAATGTTGTTTCCTGAGAATGTTCCAACGAGCCCTTACGCCGCGAGTTCTGCTTGCCTATTGCATCCTTGCTTCGACAGCGATCGTCTTTGTACTGCAGCTTCGTACCCTTTACACCGTTCCGGTCTACGATTCCATCCGCTGGGGAGGTGACGAAACCTGGCTCATGCGCGAGTTTGGTAATCAGGTGCAACACGGAGTCATGGCTTATCCTGAGTCCTTTGGCGCCCCACAACGGACCGATGGAGTGTTGGCAGGAAGCATGTGGATCGATGCACTGATCTATGGTGCTTCGGGTGCAGCGTTTTTTCCAGATCACGATTACGTAGCGATCGGGCGCACGGTAACAGCCATACTTGCATTTCTGCTAATTCTCAGCCTCTATCTAATCCTTCGAAAAATTAAAGTATCACCGTTATTAAGTTCTCTTTCAGTTGCGGCCGTCGTTTTATGTCAGGGGTTTATCTGGGCGTCACACTCTGCACGCTATGACCTTCTTACCGGTCTCTCCCTCATCTGGCTTTGTTTTTATCTTTCGAAGACCGAAAAACCTACTATTGCCCGAGCTATTGCGATTGGTCTTATGGGAGTCCTTGCCATCTGCTTTTCACGTCATCTACTGTTCTTAGGGTTAGCGGCGTCGTGCGTATTCTTATGGCGCGTCAAAGCATGGAAGGAATCACGTCAACTATTTGGGTGGGTAGTGGGAGCATTCCTCGGTGCCTTGCTCCTCTCCATTGCCTACTACTTAGGTGCCGGCGAATATTCTCTTTTTGGTCGCGGTGGCAATATGGGAAGTTACAGCTTTGTGATCGGACAGATCCCGATCATGCGACCATTCTCCCGTAACGTTCAATTATCGAACCTGATCGAGCGGCATAGTCTCTTCCGTGCCGATGCACCAGGACTATTACTCCTGATTACTGTGGCGCTTCTTGCTGTTATTGCGTATAAGATCAAGCAATGGCAATTCAGCCGCAATGGCAGGCATCTTCGAATTATTATTTCCGATCAGCAGAGATTTTTTCTTTCGGCGGCTATTCTCTGTACGTTCACGTGGCTTCTATTCGAAGGTAGCAGGCCCTATTATCTCTTTCATATTGTGCCTCTACTCATTATCGCTATTGCCATTATCCTTCAGCTCTGGAGCGACGTGTTCGATGGTAAATGGTATGGAGAATGGGTTGCAGCGGGTATGCTGGTGGTAGCAACCATTATCGGTGCCCAGGGGGCTATGCCGCCTTCTACGTTTGGGGAAGCGGTCGCGAACGATCAATCGCAGGCCGTTCATCAATTGCTTAAAAGCGCAACAACATCGCACTCAGAGAAAAGCCGTATCTTGTTCGATGTTGCGGGGTTAGCGAGAGCCTTGCAAGACACTTCCAGGCAGGTGCTTACTCTCGATATGTTCGCTCCCCCGCCAAATGCCGAGGCGCTCGTGAACAAACTCCACTCGAATCATATCGACTTTGTCGCCCTCCGGTCCAGCCGGGTTAGCTCACCTTTCGAGCCAGGGCGTGCGCTCATTCCACACATACTCGACTCCATCGGCGAGGTGCAGGATTCTGCCCTCGGCTTTTTCTATGATGATGGCCGTACCTATACTGCCAACTTGACCATGATGATAGATCAGGGATTAGATACTTTACGTCTCTACAGAGTAGAACGAGCTCCGTTCGTGCCTTGAGTTAAAACACGCTTTAACTCTGCTGGGTCGTTAATAGGCAATTCGCAAACGAAATTACGACATATAAAAACGGTTGGCAGGCTATCTTCGGTGTGAAGTGATCTCGCAAATTCTCCTACTGCGGAGCGTGAATGAAGCTTAGCAAGCCAGGGCTGATAGGTGGCGTTTACTATGTGCTTTAATTCTCGAATATCCCCACCTGCAAAGACGGCTTGGGCCATACCTTTGAGCTTGCATAAGGCCGCGGCCATCATCGCCGGCATGGCAAATGGATGATTCCGAATTCTACGCAGAAAATAGGCAAGCACTTCATCCACTTTTTTGCGAAAGCCTTCTTCTTCCGCAAAAACCGCTAACCGATAAAGATTGCGGACCGAGACGGAATTCCCGCTTGGCTCCGCTCCGTCATATTCGTTCTTCGAGCGAAGAATAAGGTCCGAGGCTTCCCGGGCATCGAAATATCCCCCGTACTCTGTATCATAAAGGACGCTGTCCTGTTCAGCCTGCAACTCGATCGCGCGCCGAAGCCATTGCGCTTCAAAAGACGCTTCATAGAGATCAAGATAGCCCTGGATCAGGAACGCATAATCATCCAGCGAGGCATCGAAGCGGGCTTCACCATCTCGCCAGCGATGAAGCAGGCGACCTTCGGGGCGTAATCGTTTCCAAATAAACTCGCCGGCATTCCATGCATCATCGAGATACTGAGGCTTCCGTAACAAGTCTGCAGCACGCGCCATTGCGCCGATCATAAGGCCGTTCCAGGAAGTAAGTACCTTATCATCCAGTGAAGGCCTTACGCGGATATTTCTCGCATGCAGCAGGCGACTTCGTCCTTCAGCCAGAATATCAGGAAGCTGTTCGATAGAAATATGAAATTCATCGGCAGTCTCGGCCATAGTGCTGCTTATATGCAGTACATTCTTGCCATATTCGAAATTGCCTTCTTTTGTGATCCCATAATAGCGGGAAAATACGGGAGCATTCTCACCAAGCAAGTCTTCTATTTCCTGGTAAGTCCAGACGTAAAACTTCCCTTCCTCCCCATCCGAATCGGCATCTTCTGCACAAAAGAATGCACCTTCGTCGTGCATCAGGTCCCTTCGAACATACTCGCAAATATTCTCTACGGTATTTGCAAATTCTTTATTATGGGTCAGTTGCCAGGCATCAAGGTAGGAGTGTACCAATTGCGCTTGGTCGTAAAGCATTTTCTCAAAGTGGGAGACGCGCCAGTATCGATCGACCGAATATCGATGGAAGCCACCGCCTAAATGATCGTGAATGCCGCCGGCCGCCATTTTTTCGAGCGTCCGAAGCGGCATGATTGGCTTGGTGTCGGGCAGGGGGAATGCCGCATAGTATTGAAAAAGAAAATCGAATTGAACAGGTCGTGGAAATTTGGGCGCTGGACCAAAGCCGCCTTCTTCACGGTCAAACGCTTGTTCGAAGTACCGATAACATTTTTCGATCGAATCGCGAAGGGTTGCATCAGAAAGAGAATTTGGCTCAGCAGTCGATTTATCCGATGCTTTTAGAGCTTCAACGATATGCTCTCCCGATTCTATCAGTGCATCACGGTTATCATTCCAGAGTTCACGAACTCGCTCCAACAACTGCGTAAAACTCGGGCGCCCGTGCGCCGGAATTGGTGGGAAATAGGTCCCGGCAAAAAAGGGCTGGAGATCGGGTGTAAGAAAAAGAGACATTGGCCACCCGCCAGACCCTGTCATTGCCTGAAGTGCGGTCATATAGACGGCGTCTACATCGGGTCGCTCCTCACGATCTACCTTGATTGATACGTAATAAGCGTTGAGAATTTTAGCGACCTCTTCCTTCTCAAAACTTTCTCGCTCCATAACATGGCACCAATGGCAGGTGCTGTAGCCTATCGAAAGGAAGATGGGCTTATTCTCACGTCGCGCTTTACTAAAGGCTTCCTTGCCCCATGGATACCAATCGACAGGATTATGGGCATGCTGTAAGAGGTATGGCGACTTCTCGTGAGCAAGCCGATTTTTGTGCTGATCGATCATTCGTTATGTCCGGGGCATCGTTTCCAACTGCGGAAAACGAGCGTTACGCAAAGCAGCGAATTCGTTTGGTCGATCGCAAACCAGAATACGAGCACCTCGTGCGATCGCCTGGTCGAATTCTAACTCGCTTTTGATCGTATAGACCCCCAGCAGAATATTATGTCGTTGAATATCAGCGAGGCTATCGGGAGTTAGCTCTGTGAGTTGGCAGGCATATCCTGTCGATCGTGCGATCTGCATCATTTCGGAAGGCAGGTAACTTGTAAGCGGTTTATTAAGCACGATAGGCTCATCATACGCCCGGAATGTAAAAAGCTGACGCATTTCCTCATCGGGGTGAATGATGCACGTCGGCAGCATCCATCCTGCTTCGCGGATATAATCCGGACGAAAGGAAGAAATAATAACGTCATCGGCAACGCCTAACTCTGTGACGACCTGTTCCAGGCGGTGCATAAAACGCTTGGGATCGCGCGCCGAATACTCTTTCACTTCAAGATTGAAATAGGTCTTCCCTTTTCCCACATCGAGGACTTCCACAAGCGAGGCAACACGTTCTGATTTTAGATCGCGAAACAACGTGCGATGAACCGGTTCGGCAAACTTCGGATGCGACTCATTATGATAGCAGACAAACTCCTCGTCGGCTGACCACTGCACATCTACCTCCACCATATCAGCACCTGAAACAAGGGCTGCAGCAATAGCCTCAACGCTATTTTCAATGGCTCCGAGTGATGTATCGCCTCGATGTGCTACGATCATCGGTCGCGCGGCAAATGGATAATCGCGAAGTGGGAGCATAGAAGATAAATTTGAATGATAAATAATGAGAAGCCCTTAAGCTCTTTATACCCTCTGAATTCCACGAACGAATTCAGATGCTGACATTGCCCGTTTTCCTTCTCGTTGTAACTCTAAAATTTCCAGAGGAGAATCCAGAGTCCCTACGAAGATACGCTCGCTCGGCCGTTGAATGTCAAACTCGCCCGGCTGCAAGCGCCGTTGCTCGCCATTGGCAACGCGTGTTCGGAGTATCTTTAATCGCAAACCATCGTGGGTGGTTGTCGCTCCGGGGTACGGTGATAACCCCCTCACAAAATTATGAACGTCTTTTGCGGGCCGATCAAAATTAATAATACAATCTTTAGGAAAGATCTTTGGTGCGTCGGTTGCGAGGGCCTCCGGCTGAGCTTGAGGATGGAGAGTACCCGCAGCGAGGCCGTTCAATGTTTCGAGCGCAAGTTCAGCTCCGAGCACCATTAATCGGTCGTGCAGTTCACCTGCAGTTTCATTCTCGCCGATTGGGATAGCTCTTTCGAGAAACATTTTGCCGGTATCTACCTTCTCTTGAAGCAAGAACGTCGAAATGCCGGTTTCCCGCTCGCCACGAATGATCGCCCAATTGATCGGAGCAGCACCCCGATATTTAGGCAATAGTGATGCGTGAATATTGAACGCTCCTAATCTGGGTATCTCAAATACCTCTTTGGGCAATATCTTGTATGCGACCACAACAAAGACATCAGCATTGAAGCCGCGTAAGGCGTTAATAAACTGCGGGTCTTTATGTTTGGCCGGTGTCAGCACAGGAATCCCATACTGCTCGGCTGCTTCTTTCACCGCGCTGCCTTTCAATTTCATGCCCCGCCCCTGTGGTTTATCCGGCGTCGTTACAACCCCCACGACCTGTTCCCCTTGTTCCACAAGACGGCGCAAAATATAGGCCGCGAATTCCGGCGTTCCGAAAAATACGATCTTAAGTCCCGACGTAGAATGCATCACTCTAAAATACGGACTATTTAACCAACACCATTTTCCTGGTCACGGTGAAGTTCGGAGTCTTTACTTTATAGAAGTAAATACCCGCTGGCCAGTTTGTTGCATCTAACGTGTAAGTATGACGTCCCGCCTCCATTTTAGTATTGGCTAGCACTGCGACCTCACGTCCTATGATATCGAAGACTGATAGCCGAATATTCTCTTGTTTTGTAAGCCGGAACGCGATGGTCGTCGTTGGATTGAACGGATTCGGATCGTTTTGTTCGACGAATACATCCCGCTCGGTGCCATATTCGAGCTTTACCGGTATGCTGTAGACCGGTTGTTCTTTATCGCTATACCCAAGAACGGCAACGCGATAATACAGGTCAATATCGCCGTTCAATCGTGGCAGTTCTTCCGACACAGAATAAGAACCTCGTGAAACGATCGGTTGCCCTCGTTTCGGCGTACGAATACCATGTTTGGCATCGAGCAGCAACACCTTTTCGAACGGCCCGAACGTCCCTACCCGGCGTTCGAGTCGGTACTGCTTTACACCGATCTCGCTGGTCGTTTTCCAGGTAATAGTAACGTGAGTGGAGGATGTCAGATCGGCGGTCAGCATTACGGGGTCCAACTGGACCGGCGATGTCGTCTCTATGACCGTTGCCTCGCTATCGAGCGCAAAGAACATTGGAATAGGCTCCGCACGCTCACCTAACTTCGTGTTCTCTATTGCAAGGACACTCGAGCGAGCTACGGCCCCAAAGTCTTCAAAATGAAATATGGCAAGCGCAGCATGAGCCGTATCTCGCATCGCTGCTGTCATCGTGCGGTCGAATTCCGAAGGATCGCGATACGCCGTTCTCAGGAAGCGAAGCTCGTCAATAGAAAAATCCTTTGAGTTCGAGGACGAATCGCCGATCGTAATTCCTCCAATATCCTGCAGCACTTGAGGAGAAAGATCGGTCACCACAGCAGGTTGTGCATCGATAAACAGACGAAGCTTCGAAAGAGAATCTTTAGAGAGGACAATGTTGTGCCATGCTCCATCATTAAGAAGAGAACGCGTTGAAAGGATCGAGCGGCCTTGAGAGCCCGGTTGAAAAATTTTTGGCTGACCGAGAGACCCAATACCAACAACGACTTCCCTGGCATCGCCCGACTTTAATCGAAGAATATTCTGGTCGTAACCTGTCGTTCGCAGCCAAAATTGAATGCTAAAGGGTACCCGGAAGAAGCTCTGCAAAATATCCGGGCGTGTATGCAATTCCCCTTCTGCATGTTTCATGCCCTGCACGACCAACGCCCGTGAGGACTTTTGAACGCGGTCCATGCGAACAGTCGCTATTAGTCGCTTGCTTGTAATATTTGCAAACGTAAAGTCGATCTTCGGCGGGAATGTCATTCGCCAATCGATCATGCGCGGAAGCGGCCGCTTCGTCTTGGGATCGACTTCAGACGGTGCATCCGGATCCGTCCGTTCGACCAACGCAGCTTTCACCGACAGACTCTGGCTCGGGCTCGCTCCGGGAAGTGACTTTGTACTAAATACAATAAAGTAGGCAATCCCTTCCGCATCCGGATCGAAATCGGCAGAGTTATCCGCAAGGGCGAGAGCCTCTCGGTCTTTCTCCTTAACAAAGAGGCCAGCAATGTCGGTAGCCCGTGGCAACTTTATCGCTTGATCAGAGCCAGCTTCCACCTTCCACGCCCGCTTGAATTTCCATGAATCCGGAAAATCCACTACTACCGATCGCTGGATATCATTCTCTCGAGCAGACGCTGAAACCACGACGGTAATGTCGTCTCCCTGCGGGATCTCTTCGGGAGCACGTACAAGGTTGATCTCTCCCGTAGCATAAGCACCCTGAGCCACTACAAGACTCAGGAGCAACGCTAATGTGAGAAATGGCCCTCGTTGTTTACGCATTACTTCCCTAAAACAGTCGCGCCTCGCAAAACGAGGCGCTAAGCAGCAAAATTACTGTCAGCTATTGTAATAGCTTCCTTTTGGCAGCAGGTAAGGTCGATGTGACTAGCTGGTACGAGTCATCGATCCACTCTTTAACCAGCGAATCCCTGACGCTGCCATCCATTAGCACGGTATTCCAATACTTCTTATTCATGTGATAGCCGGGCTCTACCGCCTGGTATCGTTCGCGTAGTTCGATCGCTTTATCCGGATCGGCCTTGATATTAATAGAAAGCGGGACTTCATTCAGTCCCGCCAATAAAAACATCTTATCGATCACTTTAAACACCAAGGTCGACTCATCGAAGGGAAAGCTCTCGGTAACGCCGGGTTTGGACAGGCAATACGTTCGAATCTCCTCGATGTTCATCAGCCCATCAGTTTCTCATTTTCGCAAGATAATCCAAACGCTCCTGCAACTCTGCTTTGGGTACAAGGAGCTTATCCTTACCGAAAATACCTTCGGAAGGATCGCGGAAGCTGAGCTCGTACTCTTTACTCATGATGATCGCTTCTTCGGGGCAGACCTCTTCGCAATAACCGCAGAAGATACAGCGAAGCATGTTGATCTCGAAAACGACCGGATAGCGCTCCTTCAAAAGCTCCGTCTCGCTGGCCCGAACCTCAATAGCGAGGGGTGGACAAACGCGCGAACAAAGTCCGCAAGCGACGCAGCGCTCTACTCCATTATCTTCCATAACGAGCACTGGACGGCCGCGGAACGATGCTGGCGCATCCCATCGCTCTTCTGGATATTGCCGTGTAAACTTCGGGCGGAAGAGGTGCTTGAATGTTGTGATCATTCCGCGGATCACTTCCGGAATGTACAGCTTTTCCCACAGCGTGAGCTTGCGTGCTACCGATGGATTGTTGTATTTCGTTCGATACTGCATTCAGGTTACGCTAATTGGTGACGCTATGCGATAAGATAGATCTTTTCGAATGCGGTAAGAATAATGTTCAGAATACCTAAAGGCAACAATACTTTCCAGCCGAGGTTCATTAGCTGATCGTAACGGAAGCGTGGAACGGTCCAGCGCACCCAGATGAATACGAAGAGCAGGCCAATGACCTTAAGCGCGAATGCCAGAACTCCTATGATCGTCATCGCGAGGCTCGACAGTCCCAACTGATCCACGAATGGAAGGTGCCAACCACCGAAGAACAATACGGTCATAACAGCGCTTGCGGTAATGATATTTGCATACTCCGCAAGGAAGAAGAGCGCAAATTTCATCGAGCTATACTCGGTATGGTAGCCACCTACCAGTTCGGGCTCCGCTTCCGGCAGGTCGAATGGCTGGCGGTTCGTCTCTGCGAAAGAAGAGACGAAGAACAGGAGAAAGCCGAGTGGAGCGCGTACAACATTCCACAGCCCCTGGGCCTGCGAATTAATGATCGTATTAAGATCGAGCGAACCGCTGAGCATGATGACACTCAGAAGTCCGAGGCCGAGCGTAAGCTCGTACGAGATCATTTGCGCGCTCGAACGAAGGCCGCCCAGCAGAGAATACTTCGAACCGCTCGACCATCCCGCCAGTGTGATACCATAGACACCAAGCGATGTCAGGGCCACAATATACAGCACGCCGATATTGATACCCGAAGCGATCGTAAGCGGTATTGCGTGATTCCCGAGCATCAGCACATGCCCGAATGGCACAATGGCAAGCACGCTGAATGCAACAGCAATGGAAATTACCGGAGCGACCCAATGAAACCACTTCTGCGCCATGAGCGGCTCGATGTCTTCCTTCAACAGAAGCTTCAAAACGTCTGCTAACGGCTGGAACAGACCGAGCGGACCTACACGGTTAGGACCGATACGGTCCTGAACCCAGGCGCACACCCAGCGCTCCACGAGAACAGTATACGATACGCCCGTGAGGACCACGAACAGAACGATCGCTATTTTTATGAGTGCTTCAATTACCATTGTTGAATCGCATTACGTCCTTTCTTTTACGAGAAAGGCTTCCTACAATATCACACTTCCGACACTTTCAATACGCTCGGTCGACTCCTGATAGACCTCTTTATAGATCGGCTCCTTGACCTCCCCATGCTTCGTGGCGATCGGTTGCCCGAGGCGTCCGATCGAGTCATAAGACATTCCCTTGAAGTCCGGGACCATTTTTACGATCTCGTCGAATAGATCTTCCGTATGGAGGTACTTCCAGCGAGCGCCCATATTATTGGCAACCAACTCGACCATGCGCCACGCTTCGCGAGCATTGCGTTTGTTGCCACGAGCCCACTTATCGAATGGCGAACCGAACCGGTCCAGACGCGACATGTGCATGTGGTCTATACCGCGCATAAAATATTTGGTCGCAACGGCCGGGCGAAGCTGTTGTACCCATCCTTCGAAGTTCACGAACACACCATCACGTTCAGCCCACGCTGAGGTGCTGAATACCACATCCGCACGGCGGCAAGTAACGGTGTCGTTCGAGGAACAGGTTGCGAAGAACTCTACATCCTCAAAGGCTTCAAGTAGTTGCGGGTCCTTTAAGAAGTCACCGGCAATAGAAAAGACCACCTTGATCTTTCGTGAGCGGAGTAATTCAAGGACCGTCTTTTTCGCTTCGTTCTCGCCATGGACATGCTGATAATGGCCATCTGCTACGCAACCCACGAGTGTGGCGCCAAGCGCGTTCGGCGTCTTGTCTGCTCGAAGCAAGAGCCGCTCGTCCTGACCCTCGATATGGGTGATGAAAGGAATGTGCTGCTTGCCAAACTTCTCCTTTGCGAGCTTGAGCAACGCATAATTATCTTCCACCGGAAGACGTGCTGAGCCGAGCAAAAGGACTTCATCCTTGCTGTACTTTGAAAGCTCCTCTGCTACCTTGCGGGCTGCCGCGTCATTATCCGTGTGTTGCTGAATACCTTTGGCATCCTTCATGAGCGGGCCTTCAATACGCGCCTCATTGACCGGCGGATAGGTCGAGAGCCGGCCATGATCGCACATCCAGTAGCCATTGACGTTCGGGTTATTGCGCGGCTCGAGACGCTCGATCTCATTATTGCGAATACCCACGCGAATATTACATCCTCGCGAGCAACCCGGACAGATCGAATCGGTAAACGACATATCCCAGACTCGAGCCTTAAATCGGAAATCACGGCTCGTAAGCGCACCGACCGGACAAATATCGATCACGTTCATCGACATATTATTGTCGAAGCCCATATCAGGATCGGCAACGATGGTCACATGATCGCCACGATGGACAAACGTAAGTACCGGCTGCTCCGCGATCTCCGTTGCGAAACGAATACAACGCGAGCATGAAATGCAGCGCTCGCCATCGAATAGGACTTGCGGCCCCAGCGGTACGCGTTTATCTTTGTGATTCTTCTCTTCAACGAAACGGGATTCGCCACGCGAATGCTCGAACGCATAATCCTGGAGTTTGCACTGGCCTGCTTCATCGCAGATCGGACAATCGAGCGGATGATTGATGAGGAGGAATTCCATCACATCTTCACGGCCTGTTACGGCTGGCTCGGAGAGCGTCTTTACGACCATACCATCCGCTATAGGCGTAGCACACGCGATCTGTAACTTCGGTGTCTTTTCGACCTCGACCAGGCACATACGGCAATTGCCGGCAACCGTCAGGGCTGGGTGCCAGCAAAAGTGCGGAATGTCAATGCCATTCTCCGTTGCAACCTGAATGATCGTTTGCCCTGCCTGGGCTTCGAGTTCTCGTCCGTCGATCGTTATTTTCGGCATATCACCATCCGGCTGAGTAACAAGTGGAGTGACCTGTCTTCCGACACTCGTTACTCATCGCCATTACTCGTTACTTAATATACTTATGGCTGTCTTCGTACTTCATACCGAACGCATCGGCAACGCCCTGATAGACAACGGCGCCGTCGATCACGTTTAGTCCAAGTCGCAATTCTTTGTTCGTTGCGATCGCCTTCTCATAGCCGTCGTTCGCGAGCTGGACTGCATACGGCAATGTCGCGTTCGTGAGTGCGATCGTCGAAGTCATCGGCACGGCGCCCGGCATGTTGGCTACGCAATAATGGACGACACCATCCACCACATACGTGGGGTTCTCGTGCGTCGTCGGTTTGCATGTTTCAATGCAACCGCCCTGGTCGACCGATACGTCAACAACAACGGAGCCTTCCTTCATGTCCTTCAACATCTCACGAGTAACCAAGTGCGGAGCCTTAGCACCTGGAATGAGCACTGCGCCGATAACAATATCCGCTCTCTTGATGACTTTGCGAACATTATAGGGGTTCGACATCATCGTCGTCACGTTCTTCGGCATTACGTCGTCCAGATAACGGAGACGATAGAGATTGCTATCGAGGATCGTTACGCGGGCACCGAGACCGGCAGCGATCTTTGCCGCGCTCGTTCCGACGACACCGCCGCCAAGCACTGCAACCTCACCGGGATCTGTACCCGGGACGCCAGCAAGCAGAACTCCCCTGCCACCCATCGTCCGCTCGAGGTACTTAGCACCTTCCTGCGGAGCCATACGGCCTGCTACTTCCGACATAGGAATAAGCAGCGGAAGTGAACCATCGGCACGTTGAACCGTCTCATAGGCAACGGCGATCGACTTCGATTTCACGATCGCTTCGGTAAGTTCGCGGCTGGCCGCAAAATGGAAATAGGTGAACAGGACCTGGCCTTTACGAATGAGCGGATACTCCGGCTTGATCGGTTCTTTGACCTTCATGATCATGTCGGCCTCGCCGTATACTGCGGCCGCCGTCGGAAGGATCTGAGCGCCAGCCTGTATATAGTCTGCGTCCTTAAAGCCGGAGCCATTGCCGGCTGTCGTTTCAACAAAAACAGTATGTCCGTTTGCGACGAGAATTTCCGCGCCGCTGGGCGTTAGCGCTACGCGGTTCTCATTCTGCTTAATCTCTTTGGGTACGCCGATCTTCATTTCTATGCAAAATTACAGTGAGAATTCGTGCTTCCGGCAAAACTCTGCTCTTTTGCCTAAGGAGTTGCCTAAAAAGCGCGCGTGTAAACAAGTACCAGAGAAGTTTCGTCCACTTAAATTTGAATACGATCTATATTGGGCTTTCACGTGCATGGGACTGGTGAACCATCTCCTTCGCATCAGCATTCGGGTGGCATAATATTTTTTTGTGTCTTATGCTTTGGAAAACTCTCCTCCTGGCATTGTTCTCAATCGGATTTCTATCCAATGCTGATGCTCAAACGTTTGAGCATTCGATTCGAATTAACTCGCCGTTCCCGAATGAGGAAGTATGCCTTGGTACCTCTGTACCCATATCCATCGCATTTAAAAATCTTGATACGGTGACTCGGACTGTCATTGTCCAATTTGGAATTCGGAATTCGGCAACCCAAATGAGAGTCGATAGCTCTATCGATACGATTAGGAACATTGCTCCAGGCGTATCAATTGACACAACTTTATTGCCCTACTCGACCGATCCAAATATTATAAGAGAGTTGGGTACCTTTCGTGTGTGCGCGTCCGTCAGAGCGATCGATTCTTCTGGTAAACCAATTCCTGGTTGGCCTTATAAGGATACTGTTTGTCAGCGGCTTTTCGGTGTAAGGCGAAGTGCAAATCCGTTTCGTGACCCATCCAATAATTATTCTCATGAACCTATTGGGAATATACCTGACCAGTTGCTATGGGTATCGCTCGGGGCTACGGTAGTTGATGGAGACAGTGAAACATGGGATCCCCCACCACCTCGAATCGATACTGGTATGGGTTATGGCGCAAGTGGATATCATTCACCGGTCATTCGTCTCGATCGCCGTGATGAATATGGCAATGAGTACTCGGGTGAAAATGTGGGAGATACGATCAGTAGCTTTCCGATCAACCTTGAAAATAAGACCCGTCAAATCCTTACATTCGATTTTATGCGCGGTGGTCGACACTCCTATACAGCCCTCGTCGATCGAGATTCGATGCTTGGGCCTGAAATGACGGTCCTTGATCCAAACGGAAGAGTGTTGCGTGCCGGAGATTCTCTGCTACTGGAATTTAAATCGCCGGATGATTCCGGATGCAACCCTACAAAGTGGGATAGAATTATTGGCTTCGATGGCGGCAAGGACTATGAGTTCAAAAAATTTTGGATGGCGTTATTTCCAGACTCAGCAACCTATCGGATGTCGGGTGATACCATCTACCATCCACTGCCTATTTCGAAAGACTATTTCACGGCCGACTTCCGCTTTCGATTGCGCTTGAAAGCAAATGACAATCGGGCGGGAAGCCCTTCGGTAGACGATAATGATACGTGGTATGTAGATAATCCCACCGTCATGTACCCCTTTGTACCTGAACTCGAAATGCGATGGGTGCGGGTTGCTACTCCCTACAGCAAGCTTCCATTTTCGACCCTCGCCGCCCTACCGGTATACGTTTCGTTAATCAACGTCACAACTTTCGTCAGCGTCGGAGTCCCAATAGCAGTTGAGATCGACGACGCTACGAACCGAGTTGTTTATCGGGACACGGTATTTTTGAAGTCATTTCCTCCTGGAATCGATACCATTCTACGTTTTCGCGACTGGGACGCCCGGACTGCTGCATCTGCGCCAAGGCCGTTTACTGTAAAAGCATTTGTAGCTCAGGAGGGTTACGATTCATATTCAGACGATAATCAAACCTATTCGACATTCTACCTTAACATAGATCCTAATTCCATTCAAGAATTTGCCTACGATAACGCTGTCCTCGAACCCACAGCCAATCAAGGTAATCAGATCCCGTTCATCACAAAGATACCGGGCGAAGGAGTCGGCTTTAACGGTACCAGCGGTAGCTATGCCATGAAGTTCGTTTTACCGGTAAAAGACTCGCTCTATGGTACGCGTATCTATTTCGCTGGTGCTAACCAATCGCCCGATCCAATTCGCATCTCGATCCTCCAAGGCAACGATACATCCTGTGTACCCGGTGATACAGTAAAGCAACCGGGAGTTCAGTCGACCTTTATTGCTCAGCGCGGTGGCGGCTTCTTCAATCAATTCTGGCCATACTATTTTCCACGTCCGATAGCGTTACAGCCTGGCACGTATTGGTTATCGGTCAGTCAACTCTCAACACAAAGTTTCATGATGGGCGGCGACCTCTCCCGAGGCTCCGGTGCGGTGACGGTCGCAAGCCAAACATCGCCTCACATCGTACCTATCTATTCTGACCCCTACGGGACACAGTATTCCGCAACAGAGAACAATGGTGATGTGAGTTGCGCCTTTGCATTGGAAGTACCGGCTGGCAGCGGAGCGTGGCAACTATGGATGCCGGATACCGGATACTGGCCGACCAACAGTCGAGGTCGGGGCCAGCAAGCAATCAGCTTTAGTCCGGGGTTGACCGCGCCCTACGTCGGCGCCGGTTCTTTCCTGCCAATGATGCGCCCCATCTTTTCGAACGCGCGTCAAAGTTCAGTGCAGATTAATAGATCGCAGGCCGATGCTTCGGGAGAATGCTATCCGAATCCCTTCACTCCAACGCTTAGTCCGGTATCCTTCATATTTAGCTTACCGGATGTGGGGCTGTCCGCAATTACGATCAATGACCTTATGGGTCGAGTGATTCGTGAGTTGAATAGCAGGCAACTTGAAGCCGGCCGTTATACCTTCACCTGGGATGGCCGCGATGAAAGTGGTGCCCTTTTGTCAACAGGTATCTATGTTGTTCGCCTCAAGGACAACAACTCATCCTCACCAATAAAGGTGATGCTACTGCGTTAACCAGAACGAGACTACTTTGTGTAATGGACCGTCACCGTATCCATGCACATAATATTCATCATTCTATCATTCACGACGAATGAGAGACATGTGGAGAGGTGGGTCGCTTCGCCCATATGTTCCGGTATTGCGGTAGCAACGATCTGCTGGTTGTTGCGGTCGGCTGCAAGCGTCTCGAGATTGAAATGGATAGCATTCGTATCGCCCCAGCATCGCATCGATTCCATTCGGAAGGGACATCCACACGAGAGATTTGCGCTTACGGAAGCGCTTGTGGCGCTTGGTGAAAGCTCGATCGTCCGTGCGCTTAACTGTAGCGTCTTGCCTCCCTGCTGCTGCATCATGACACTATGTTCGCACGAAGCAACGATGCCACTTGCGATGAGAAGGACGAAGAACCGGATTACATTTTTCATGATCGTATAATTGACGAAGCTTCCAGAGACATAACCTGTCTTCAAAGAAGAGAACCACAAAGAACGCTGTTATTAAACTCAAAAATTATACCTGAACTTTCATAGCCGGTATTTGCCTCACCACTCACAGTTTAGATGTTCCAACAGCGGATTGGAAGAGCGGCGAAAGTAAAAGTTTTTTACTATAGGCAATGGGAGAACATATGCCTGCCAATCAACAAGCATTTAAGATGTGCAAACTGGTGGTCTATTCTCCTTTCTCTCCCTCTTGTGGCACCACGCTAACGAGCATGAGTGAGCTCTCTTCAGAGAAGAGACGAGTCGCTTCTGCTCGAACATCATCGAGCGATAGCCGCGCGATCTTTTCGACATCCCTCTCAATGGAATGATAGCCGCCAAAATACAAAGCATTCTGGGCAGCCCGCATCATGCGGTTCGTAACGGATTCCATTGGCAGAACAAGCGAGCCGATCATTTGCTCTTTGGTGCGTTCAAGCTCGGCATTGGAAATGGGACGGGTTATCAGTCCCTTTAGTATTCGCCGCATTTCGCGGATCGCTCGGTCGCGATTGTCGATCGCGGTCGCAACGTATAATCCTACAGTACCGGCATCGTCAAATGGTGTATAAAAGGCCATAGCGTCATAGGCCAGAGCAAGCTCTTCGCGTAAGCGGAGATTCAATCGGCTACTCATTCCCACGCCCGCAAGAGTGATAAGCGCCGTGATAGCGAGATGCCGCGACGAATGAATGCCCGGCGCTCTTCGACCGAGTATAATATGCGCTTGTTGTCCGGCGGCTCTTGGGAAATGCCGCTCCCCTTCGGTAAGTCGCGGGAAGCTAACAGGCTCAGTGCTTCGTCGAGGAACATGCGGTGGAATATGCTTCATCGCCTTCTCGACGGCGGCGAACAACGCATCGTGCGAGTGTGGGCCGCTGGCAACAATGGTAATATCCTGCGCGCGATAGTGCTTGCGGTGAAACGCCGTTAGCCTGGCACTGTCGAATCGGCTAACGGTCTCCTGAGTACCAATGATCGGACGGGCCAGCGGGTGCTTGCCAAAGATCTCGCGTTCGAACAGATCGAACACCAACTCGTCCGGTTCATCTTCGAGGCCGTTGATCTCCTCGATGATGACGCCCTTCTCGTTTTCAATATCACGCGCCGAGAACTTCGGTCGAAGCGCAAGATCGAAAAGGACCGAAACAGACTCATCGAGGTGGATACTGCGGGTCCACGTGTAGTAGCAGGTGTGCTCCTTCGTCGTGAATGCGTTGAGGTATCCGCCACGCGATTCGATCGATCGCATGATCTCGCGCATGGTACGCCCGGCGGTGCCCTTAAACACTACGTGCTCGATAAAATGTGAGATGCCGTTTGTCCGGTCGTTCTCATCCCGAGAACCGACTTTAACCCACAGGCCAAGTGCAAGCGAAGAAGCACCGGTCACCTGCTCGCTAACGACTCGAAGTCCATTCGGATAGGTGTGCATTCGCACATCCGTTGGCGCGATCTCTTCCGGTAGTAAATAACGAGATGTATTTACAGCTTCGATCGAGCGCCGGGGCGATGGAGCGAAACGGCTGCGCTTCGAACGCGCATGCTGAGCTTGTTTCTTTTTTGGCTTCAAGGAGATTGATTAAACCGTTGTAATGCTGAGCCTGAATATAGCGACAACAGAGAGGCCCTTCATCGTCTGAACGCTCTATTGCAGCAATTTGAGCCACAACCACCTAATAATTTGATAATTCAATCATAACGATCACATATCGCCAGAATGCCACTCACACCATAGCTTTGGCGTTTATGATTGCGGCCCCTCAGTATGAAAGTATATAAGATGTCAGCCTCCACACAAACCACACTGTATGCGAATAGCGCATTTTTCTGATCCACACGTTAACCTAAAGTACCACCCGCAACACTTACCTCGTCTCCGTCGGGCGCTCGAAGATGCACTCGATCGAATGAAAGCCGACCACATTATCATCACCGGCGATCTCACCAGTAACGGTGATGCCCGGGACCTCCGCACCATCCGCCGGCTATTTGAATCGCTCGGAATTATGAAGAGCAGTAAGCTCACTGTTGTCGTCGGCAACCACGATATTTATGGCGGGCCACATTTGGCGGAAGAAGTCCTGAGTTTTCCCGAGCGATGCCGCACGACACGATACGACGAGAAGCTTGCGATCTTTCAGGATGCTTTTGCCGAACTGTTCGCCGATACGATCACGATGACCCCTCAGGGATATCCCTTCCTGAAACGCGTCGGCAAAGTGTGCCTGCTCGGATTTAATTCGATCGCGACTCACTCGTACATTCAAAACCCCGTCGGCTCGAATGGTACGATCTTAAAAGAAGCTCGCGATCAGGCTGCAGATTTAGCGGAACACCAGGCATGGAAGAGCGCTAACACACGAGTCGCCCTCCTTCATCATCACATGTTTCGCAATCGAGACATCGAGCACCTCGATATAGCAGACGGCTTATCTGCCAGCGGCCTGGCTGGTAAGATCGAGCAACGAACGCTGAAACTTCACGGGAAGCGACAAATTCTCAAGCTCTTCCGCCAGATTGGGGTCACTATGGCGCTCCACGGCCACGTTCATTTCACCGGCCAGTACGAGCGGCATGGAATTTCGTTCTTGAACGGGGCCGGTGCTGTGTTTCCTGCGTTCCGAAGTGCAGGCTATTACTATAATATGATCGAAGTCAGTGCAAAGGGTGGATTGGAGTTTATGCCCGTAAAGCTCGAGAAAAAAGAAATACGCTCGTTGCAATTAGATAATACTCCAGCAATTGTCGGTGAGTAAGTTGCAATAACGATTGGAGAGGTAATTATGAAGACAATGATAAAGCGTTGGCCATTTTGGGTGTCGGTCCTTGTCGTCCTTGTTGTAGCATCTACGTTTGCCGGTCATTCCCTTCGATTCCCATTGGGGCTTGGTCTTCTCCGGGGTCTCTTTTTAGTGGTCGAGCAGGTCTGGTCGAAGGCAAGATTGTAATACTTACACAGTTCGTCGCCGCTTGAATAAGCAGAAAATAAAATTCTGCGCGGTCCCGAATGGTGTTATGTGGTCCCGCATTCGGGATGTTAGTAATTCAAAATAGGGCGAGAACGTAGCTGTAAGCGAATCGACATTGTATTGCTGAACGTCCAGACCGCTACACCGTTTCGGCCCCTGATCGGAGAATGTGCCGATTAACAAGTAATCTTTTACGGCGCTTCGAACAAGCTCGACGTAAGCCTGTTGGTCTTTTATATCTGTCAGGAAATGGAAGGTTGCCCGGTCATGCCATACGTCGAATTGCCGCTCGGGTTTGAACTCCAGGACATCACTTATATAAAACCTGACAGTTTTTGCTCTGGCACCCAAGCGCTTTTTTGTTATTCCCAAGGCTTCCCCGCTTACATCGAGCAAAGAAATATCGGTATAGCCCTCATCCAGTAAATGATCTGCGAGATGACTTTCGCCTGCGCCACAATCAATAATGCTTGCCGATCTCGGAAGCTCTATGGAGTGTATGAGTTCGAGCGATGTTGCAGGTAATTGTTCGGTCCAGCTTACTTCATTCGGTGTCTTGGTGGAATAGATCTTATTCCAGTGTTCCTGACGCGTTTCCATGCTTATACGGGGAGGTACTTTTTCATCCATGTCACCTGCCGCTTGGCATATTGACGGGTTCGAATGATGATGCGCTCGCGTGCTTCGTCAAAGGAAGTTATGCCGTCCAACACATCGAACAGTTCTCGATAGCCAATGAGTCGCATGGCTGGAAGAGACCGAGTAATGCCCTGCTCTTTTAGTCGGCGCGCTTCCTCTAACCAGCCGTTTGCGATCATCTGATCGGTTCGGGCTTCGATTCGATTCCATAGGTCCGGCCGCGACATGGAGAGCACTTCATATCGTGGCTTAAATTCAAATCGCTCTGCCGGCCGTTTACGCGCTTCACCGAGCGCCTCTCCTGTGGCATAGTAATGAGTCCAGGCACGCTCTAATCGTATCGGATTTCGCTCACGGCGGATCTGCACGTACAATTCAGGATCAATATCGCGAAGTCGCTCGTGCATCTGGTCGAAACCGAATTCGCGAATCTCTAGCTGAACTCGTGCTTTTGTTTCCGACAATTCCTCTTGCGGAATATCGACGCTCATAATCCCATCGAACAGCGCGTCGATATAGAGTCCTGTGCCGCCGACGACCAAAGGTGTACCTCCTCGCTCGACTATTTCGCGGATCGTTTGACGCGCATCCGAACTGTATTGACCGGCGCTATACGGTTGGTGTGGTTCGAGAATATCGATCAGGTGATGTCGTACATCGGCTAACTCTGCGGTGCTAGGCTTTGCGGTGCCAATATCGAAGCCACGATAGACCAAGGAGGCATCGGCATTGACGATCTCGATACTTGAATTTTCGTTAGCCAGCAAAAGAGCGTAAGCCGTCTTGCCAGAGGCGGTTGGACCTGTTATTACCAGTATCTCTTGTGCCGGCACAATATCACCTCACCGGAGCGCCCAACCTTCGGAGCCAATTAGCGGCACGAACGAGAAATCAGCCAGCGCTTCGCCCGAAAGTTTCTCGCCATTGCGACGGATAAGATACATCACTTGCTTTTTCTTATCACCGATCGGAATGACCAATCGGCCACCTTCCGTACTCAATTGCTTGGTGAGTGATTCGGGTACATCGGGGGCACCGGCCGTTACTAAGATCGCATCATACGGAGCGTACTCCGGCCAGCCGCGAGTACCATCGCCTGCACGAGAGATAATGCGATGAAATTCCAGCGATTCTAACCGTTTCCGCGCTTGCTCGAGAAGAGCAACGTGGCGCTCGATCGTATAGACTCGAACTCCCATCTTTGCAAGAATGGCCGTTTGATATCCTGATCCCGTACCCAACTCGAGGACCTTCTCGCCTGGTTTTAGATCGAGTGCCTGTGTTTGATAGGCTACGGTATACGGCTGGGAGATCGTTTGCCCTTCCCCGATCGGCAGCGCAGAATCGTCGTAAGCGTGGGCGGCATATTGACCGTCCAGGAAACGCTCGCGTGGTATGCCGGCCACCGCTTCAAGCACACGCTCATCGTGAATGCCGCGCGATCGTAATTCCTGAACGAGATGGAGGCGATCCTGCGAAAAACGATCGCTTGTTATAGGTCCGAGTCTCAATGTAAAACCGTTGTACTTAAATTATAAGAAAAGACCGAAAATCTATCTATCAAATGCTTCTCGTGCTTCGAACGCATAATCACGGGCAGCACGGCGCGCCTCACTGGTTTGCTTGGTGCTGGCAACACCTGTGATCGCACTGGCAAGCTGCGTCTTCATCTCTTCCGGGGTCAGGTTCATAATAAGGCGGCCCGATTGCGCGAGCGCCAATTGTCCTGTTTCTTCGCTAAGTACCAGTGCCACCACGTCCGCCTGCTCCGATATACCCAGCGCAGCCCGATGTCGCGTTCCTAACATACGCGGCCCTATCCGTTCGACCGCCGTGAGCGGCAGCGTGCAACGCGCCGCCTCTATGTATCGGTCCTTAATTACTACGGCGCCATCATGCAACGGACTTCTCTTGTTAAAGATCGAGACCAGTAACTCTTTCGAGACCAAGGCCCGAATGGGAAGACCGGTATCGACGAAGAGCTTAATATCCGTCGTTCGAATAATAACGATAAGCGCGCCTTCTCCTTTTTGCTTCAGCTCTTCTAATGCACCGATGATAATATCGGCGTATTCTTTAACATCGAAGCGTATAAAGAACTTAACGACCGGATTACGGCCGAGAAAGAGCAGGAGCCTGCGCAGCTCCGGCTGGAATAACACGATAAGAGCAATGACCCAAATATCGGTAAGCGTCTTCAGGAGCCACGAGAGAGCCTTCATATCGGCTGCTCGTGCTACTAAAGAGCCTGCAATAACTAGAAGAAGGCCCAGGAATATCTGCGCTGCAATGGTCCCACGCATCGCGACGTAGAGGCGGTAAAAGAGAAACGTGACGAGCAGGACATCTACGATGTCCATCCAGGTCACGGTCAGAAATCCGAAATGGTAGATTTCCATGCTCTCTTATTAGCTTAAAGCTTTATTTGCTTTGAGTCCTATTAGCTATGAGTTTGTTTCTCCGTTGCCTTCTCCTCTTCACCGCCATGCCCGGGCAACTGGTGAAATTTTTCGTAAGCGTCGATGATGTCTTTCACGAGCTTGTGACGCACAACATCCGTTTTGTTGAAATAAACGAATTCGATCCCCGGCACCTCATGCAAGACCTTTTGGATTTGGATCAGACCGGATTGCTGGCGGGAAGGAAGGTCGATCTGCGTTTGATCGCCCGTAATAATAGCCTTTGAGCCGCTGCCCAACCGAGTCAGAAACATCTTCATTTGCATCGGGGTCGCATTCTGTGCCTCATCGAGTATGACGAACGCATTATTAAGCGTGCGACCGCGCATATACGCTAATGGCACCACTTCGATCGTACCACGCTCAACGAACGTCCTTACTTTTTCGGCCGTAAGCATTTCCTGCAATGCATCGTACAACGGTCGGAGATATGGATCGACTTTTTGCGCAAGATCCCCGGGAAGGAATCCCAGGCTTTCACCGGCTTCCACTGCCGGACGCGCGAGCACAATACGGGTTACTTCCCTATTCTTAAGCGCAGAGACCGCCATTGCAACTGCAAGATAGGTTTTGCCGGTACCTGCGGGGCCGATCGCAAAAACGATATCATTCTTGCGTACCGCCTGATAATATTCTCGCTGTGTCGGAGTCTTGGCACGAATAGCATCATGATGTGCGAACACAATGACCGACTCGAGGTCTTCTCTCGAAATATTATCGGACGCACTGGTCTCGATTAGGTCCAGCACCGTCGTTACGTCGTGCAGTGTAAGCTTACCAGCCTTTGCAAGGATAAAACTCAACTCTTTAAAGACTCGCTCAACTTGAGTAACCTCATCCGGTGCGCCGTGCACGATGACGGTATCGCCACGCGCTACGATGCTGGCATCGAATTTCTGTTCGATAAGTTGTAAATATTGATCTCCCGGTCCCAAAATGCTCATCGGGTCGCCCGGTGAAAGCTTAATTTTTCTCTCGACTACTTCCACTTTTAAACCTGGATTATGTGGATTAGATGGATTACGAAGAAAATGTAGGTTACTCCAACGCTAATATTACAATCTAAAAAACTATGCTATGACTCCTGTTCACAACATAAAAAATTAGCGGATTACCGAACGAGTGATAGGATCGTCCGCGTAATCCGCTTTTACTCCTGGCAGTCCAGGTTTTAATTTAGTGCGTCCGGCGATGCCGATAGCCGGTGAGGTCCTTATCCTGCTCGGTCACAGGCGATTTATTGATCGTGAGCTGCCACCCTGGTTGAATAATGTCCGGGTTATGGATGAGCTCCATATTGGCTCGCCAGATCTTTGGCCATGCAAATGGATCGTTATAGATATCCGGCTTCTTGGCGATGTTCCAAAGGCAATCGCGGTCCTTACGCCAGGTACCTACGGTGTAGGTCGAGTTTGCAGGCACCATCCCCCGCTTCATCTGAATAAAGTTCGAGGAGAGCGTCTGTACGCGGCGCATGTGATCCGGAATAAGCACGATCTTATTACCGCGCAAGTCACGGATCTGTGCTTCGAGCGCATCGACACGAGCTTTCGCCTCCGATTGCTGTTGCGGGCTCATTTGGCGAAGCTGCGCAAGCTCTGACTCCTCACGGGCCAACTGCTCACGATACGCGTTGAAACCATTGCGGTCCGTGCCAAGCATGGCATAGAGGGCTTCGCGGCACTTTGTGTTATCGGCCATACGCTGCTGGGCATCGTTGGTCGTTTTTTGTGCATCGGCTTGCGCTTTTGCTACATCATTCTTAAGGCCAGAAACTTCATTCTGACGATACTTGATCGTTGAATCCGCCTGGTCTTTAGTAAAGTCCTGCGGGTATTGCGCGAATGCGGTCGTGCTAACGCTTGCACTGATAAGAAGCGAAGCAGCCGCGAAGAGGATCATTTTGTATAGGTTCTTCATGGTTGTTTCCTCCTTAGTGTCTTCTCATTTTTTTCGTGTGCTTCTCTTCTACCGGTGGCGGAGGCGGAGCTACGCGCCAGTCAGCGCTATCGGCCCACACGTTTGGCCAGCGAGTCAGTCCTTCCTGGACGGCACGCGTATCGTTTTGGCAATCGGTGAGATCACGGTCGGCGCTCGCCAACTTGCCTTGGGCGTCACGGAGATTATCCTGGGCATGCTGCAGATCCATCTTGAGTTGGTCGCGCTGCTGATCAAGGTCGTGAAGGGTTTTCATCTGTTCTTCCGTCGCTTTGTTAGAGCAGCTCGTCATTAAGGGTACAAGACCCAAAGCTGCAATTGCGACGAACGAACGCAGGGTTCGAATTCGTATCATAGGCTGTTCGTGTTAATAAAGCTCTGCCAATCGTTCGGCTGACAGTTCCTACCGACCAAAGGGCATCTCTTAGCAGTGGCTTCCGCCGTGGCATCGGGCGAAAGACGCTCTTCTTCTCACTGCAAATATACTTGTTTTTAACGGTTGAGTCAAGAATTGCTGAGTGCAATTAATCTTCGAAATCACTCCCATTCGATAGTAGCCGGAGGTTTTGAGCTAATATCGTAGACTACCCGGCTCAGTCCGCGGACCTCATTGGCGATCCGGTTCGAGACATGGGCGAGAAATTCATGCGGGAGGCGCGCCCAATCCGCCGTCATACCATCCACGCTGGTGACGGCACGAAGCGCAACGACATTCTCGTACGTCCGTTCATCGCCCATTACACCCACCGTCTGCACTGGTAAAACAACTGCAAATGCTTGCCATGTAGCCGGATAGAGTTTCCAGTTGCGAAGCTCCTCGATGAAGATAGCATCCGCGGAGCGGAGTAATTCGAGTTTATGCTTGGTGATGTCCCCGATCACACGAATGGCGAGGCCCGGCCCCGGGAATGGATGCCGATCGATAAAGTGCTCGGGGATTCCAAGCGCTCGCCCGACATTGCGTACTTCGTCCTTAAAAAGCTCGCGAAGCGGTTCGATGAGCTTTAAGTGCATTTTCTCCGGCAAGCCGCCAACATTGTGGTGCGATTTAATCGTTGCCGACGGGCCTTTGAATGATAACGATTCTATAACATCGGGATAGATCGTCCCCTGGACGAGAAACTTCGCCCCGCGGAATTTCTCCGCCTCTTCGGAGAGAACATCGATGAAGGCTTTGCCGATGATCTTCCGCTTCTCTTCGGGATCGATAACGCCGGCCAGGCGATCGAGAAAGAGATCGGAGGCATCGCGAAAATCGAGGTCAATGCCGAAATGATCCCCGAAGGTGTGTACCACCTCCGCACTTTCGCCGCGGCGCATGAGGCCGTTATCGATATGGATGCACTTTAGCTGCTTCCCTATCGCACGGTGGACGAGCACGGCAGCTACAGCGGAATCCACGCCACCGGAAAGAGCGCAGATGACCGTCTCCGAACCAACACGCTGGCGAATTTCCTCAACCGTCGCCTCGATAAAATCGCCCGGACTCCAATTCGCTTTTATACCGGCGATCTCGAACAGGAAATTCGAAAGTATCTGCGTGCCGTTCGCCGTATGCACGACCTCGGGATGAAATTGTATCGCGACGATCGATTCATCTTTGTTAGCAATACCCGCCAATGGTGCATTACCACTGCTTGCGGTGATATGGAATCCTGGCGGTATCTTCTTTAGCGAATCGCCGTGAGACATCCATACCGTCGACCGTTGCGGAATATCCTTAAAGAGCTTCGACTTCGTATCCTCGATCGTTAGCTCCGCGCGTCCATATTCGCGACGAGCGCTTTTGTCTACTTCCCCGCCGAATTCGTGTGCGATGAGCTGCAGGCCGTAACAAAGTCCGAGCACCGGTTTTTCCATGCTGAAGACTTCCGGCGCGCAGCGCGGCGCATCCGCGGCGTACACGCTCGATGGACTGCCCGATAAAATGATCGCCTTCGGATGAAACGCCCGGATATCCTCCAGCTTAGCATTGCAGGGCAATATTTCGGCGTAGACGCCAAGCTCGCGGACGCGACGTGCTATTAGTTGGGTGTATTGGGATCCGAAATCAAGGATTAGGACGGAATCGCCGGTATGTGCCATGGGTCCAAAAAAAAAACTAAGGTGCTGAAAGGGCGACCTCTCAGCACCATCAAGTTCTCTTCGGTCCGTTACTGACCGATCAGCTTCTTATACTCTTCAACGCTCAATAATGTTTCGGCTTCGCTCGGGTTCGTGAGTTCGAGCTTTACGAGCCAGCCTTCGCCATAGGGGTCCCGGTTCACCGTCTCCGGAGAATCATTAAGCGGGGTATGCGCCTCGAGGACCTTGCCGCTGACCGGCGAATAAAGATCGCTCACCGTTTTTACCGCTTCGATCGTGCCGAGCGATTCATGGGCATTGACGGTAACGCCGTCCTTCAGGTCGAGATAGATAACATCGCCGAGCTCGCCCTGTGCGTAGTCCGTGATGCCGATATAGCCGGTGGTGCCCTCCACGCGGAGCCACTCGTGGTCTTTCGTGTATTTTAGGTCGGATGGGAAGGTCATGATATTGTACGAATGTAAACTTCAGTCGTCATTGCGAGGAGAATTGAACAACCGCTTGATAGCTTATGCAAAATGTTCAATTCGACGAAGCGATCCTTTGCTTGTCCGGCAATGAGGCGTGCATAACGAAAATTTTTAAGTTCGGATTCATAGAAAATACGCGTAGGTCTTTCGCTCCGTAGGAGCGTAATATTTGTAGCCGTCGGTTTTAACCGACGGTTAGCGGAATGTCGAGCGAGGACGCTCGACCTACGCGCTTTGAACCGACCGGAAGAATAATGGTTATGAGCCATACGGAATCCAGGCAGTTGAAATCACAATGTCTAAGCGTCTATTTTTTCTTGGGTTCTATTTCATAATGTTGTGGCTTCCCCTCAACGCAAAGGCACAATTTCGCACTCCTGATAATACTCCTCCGCCCGCCGCCAAACAAGCGGACTCTACCACGCAACAGGATTCCACAACCACACTCTCTTTATTGCATTCCAACCCTACGCTTACGGATATCGGCTTTCAATTTCTTGCAGGGGAGATTGCATTTAATGCTACATCATTCGCACTTTGGGGCGATGACCTGTATCGTGATGCAGGAATGAACGAGCTTTCTGGTTTGGGAATTTTCGTGTCCATGTTCACCGTACCTTATTCGATTCAATTTATATCGCATTTGCTTCATTTAAAGAAAGGCTCCTGGGGCTGGAGTGTGCTGGGAGCGTTGAGTGCCTTCTGCCTGATAACGATCCCTCTCGCCGCTCACGTGCGCCATCCAATCTCCTATCTCGATCAATACCTTATCATTTCGCTCCCGCTTATCGGCGTTGCTCAGGCCGTTTATGATTTGACGATGCGGTGAACGGCGCCCCAGGAGGCACCACCACGCGAACATACCGCAGCGTAGGGTGCTAAGACGACCAACTCAAGCCTTACTTTACCGAACAATCGAAAGCTTTTCTGTTATGGGGTGATCCGTTCTTGAGCTTAGCACGACTGAATAAAAGCCTGGCGAGAGAGTAGAAATATCGAACGTCTCGTTCGACAATACTTCACCGGAATAAACTTCTCGGCCAACGATATCATAGATGGTGAAACTTGCATCCTCCCCCTCCGCCCCAATGTGAATCACCGATGATGCTGGATTCGGCCAGATCAAAAAAGCGCTTGAGCTTGATTGTACTGCGACACCTGAGAATGGCGGCGCATCAACTCCGATAGCCATCACATCGATCGTCACCGTATCTTTCGCTCGAGGCCAATGCAACTGGGTGAGGTAATTATGATTATCGTCGCCGGTGTAGCTTATCTTCGCACAAATTTGTGAAGAGAACTGAGCGGGCGATATTGACCCTGGCACCGGGAGCGTTCCGAAACCATCCCAATTACCCAAGGTGATCTGGAAGCGAGGATCGTCAAAATATGGAAGATAGAAATACTCACTTACAGAATCGAAATTACCAAATCGTACCTCGAAAGATCTCGGTCCGGTGATTGTACTTGTAACATCCGAAGGGAAGATTATCCCTGTCGGATGAATGCCGTGTTGGAGCTTCGGAGGTTTTTCTCCAGTATAGATTGTATTGACTGGGCAAAAGACGTCGACTTTCCCGCTAACTTGGGCAAGTATCACGCTATCGGAGAATGCCATGTCTACCTGATAGGGAGTCACCACCCCTGTGACGTATGCGCTTCGATAGTCGTTCGCGGTATCTTTCGCATTATTGTTATCCGTTAGGAGCAAAACGATGTAACCGCTGTCGTGTGCCGCGATGACGCTCGGAGAGGACACAAATTGAAAGCTTTCCGGATCATTGCTGAATTTGTAAAGCTGAAGATCCTTGAGTTCGATTGAAAAATCGGAAACGTTCGAAAGCACAAGGGTATCGTACGTGCTGCCTAGGAATGGTACCGTATTGGTTTGAAGCGCACGCACCTTGTATCCATTTTTGATGGTGGAATAGGCTTCGATCGGAGTCCGTGTGACTACGCTCCCCCAGCAATTGATGCTGGTGGCAATAAGTGTATCGTGGACTATGGGTTTCGGAGCGCCATTAAATCTCAACGTTCCCCCACTCATTGGTCCGCAATCAAGAATGACGTCCGCAGGCAGGTCGAACCGATCGGCGTATTCGCCTACGAGTCTGAACGACACATTCGTTCTTTGAATGAGAGTATCGTAGTTCGAGGTGGTCCATTTGGACCAGCTAAATGATGTTCCGCTGCCGAGTACAACTGAATTAGTTTTGTTCGTGAGCGTTGCAGTATCGAACAATCTGGCGGGGGCAGAGCACGTCGCCGGTACGAGGACGCTTAGCCAATAGGGATACGGCTGTAGCTCGTACTCACCGCTGTCTCCCATTCTTCGGATACCCGCACTATCGCTGAACCAGTATTCGATACCTTTCCGCATCTGAATATCGAATATAAGCGGTGCAACATCTAACTGATGCGTGTTTTCATCGCCGATCGATTGGACCAGATAGGGCACTCGGACTGTCCCGTGCGGGGGTACGACATACTCGAGCACGGCCGATCCATGATATGCATTTCCGTCGATGGTTACTATAGAGTGACCTTCTGTGTCCACTTGCGTCCGCCATAGGGCCATCACGGAGTCCTTATACTTCCATGGCGCGCTATGCGCCACGGGCCAGCCAAGTTCCATGGTGTTACCGATCAGAACATCTTCCCCGATGAAAATCGAATCGGCATACGACCAGGCAGAATCGGCGAGTTTGACTCGTCGAAATGGAGCACACCCAGGATTGAGATAATCTCGGACATGTGTGGAAAACCCGGGAATATGGATCGGATAATCGCTATGACTGGTGACTACAATATTGACAGGGATCCACCTCCCGCCCGAATCGGCAGCTGCGGGGATGGATTCCTGATGTATCGTAAAGAGCGTGGTATCAGTAGTGAGTTTAATAACCTGCGCCGATGCATCACTCGTGAAGATGAGAGTAAGTAAGAGCACAAGGGACATTATCTTAGTCATCGCAGTAATTTTCTAAGTTTTACGGAAATCAAAACATCCCCGTCCTACCGAACGATCGAAAGCTTTTGCATTACTGTGCGATTCGTTCTTGAGCTTAGCACGACTGAATAAAAGCCTGGCGAAAGAGTAGAAATATCGAACGTCTCGTTCGACAATACTTCACCGGAATAAACTTCTCGGCCAACGATATCATAGATGGTGAAACTTGCATCCTCCCCCTCCGGCCCAATGTGAATCACCGATGATGCTGGATTCGGCCAGATCGAAATACCGTTCGATGCCTGGGGCACTTGTACACTTGAGAATGGTGGTGCATCAACTCCAATAGCCATCACATCGATCGTCACCGTATCTTTCGCTCGAGGCCAATGCAATTGCGTCAAGTAATTATGGTAATCATCTCCAGAGTAGCTTATCTTAGTGCAAATCTGGGAAGAATACTGAGCGGGTGGTATTAGTCCGGGCACGGGCAACGTGCCGAGACCATCAAAATTACCGAGTGTGATCTGGAAGCGGGGATCATCGAAATAAGGCGGGTAGAAATACTCGCTAACAGAATCGAAATTCCCAAATCGCATTTCGAACGACCTCGGCCCGGTAAATAAGCTGCTGACATCCGACGGGAAGACAATCCCTGTTGGATGAATGCCATGCTTGATCTTTGGGACCGTCTCGTCGGTGTAGATCGTGTTAATGGGACACCAAATGTCAATCTTTCCGTAAACCTCGCACTGGAATACACTGTCAGAGAACGCCATGTCCGATTGATATGGTGCTACCACCCCTGAGAGATAGACGGTCTTGTAGTTATTCGAAGTATCTTTTGCCTTATTGTTGTCTTTCAGGAGCAGGATGATGTATCCGCTATCGTGCGCAGCGATGACGCTCGGAGCCGACATAACCCGATAATCTTCCGGATCCGCGCTGTATTGGTAAAACTGGAGATTCTTCAGCTCGATCGGAAAATCGCATACATTCGAGATCACGACGGTGTCATACGCGCTGCCAAGGAACGGTGCCATGTTCGTTTGCAGAGTACGCAACTTATATCCATTGGCTAAGGTGGTGTAGGCCACGATCGGCGTTCGGGTCACAACTGTACCCCACGCGTCGGTGCTTGTGGAAATAAGCGTATCGTGGACGACAGTCTTCAGCGCGCCCTTGAATGTCAACATTGCTCCATTGCTGCCACGGCAGTATATCGTGGTATCAGCCGGCAGAACAAACCGATCGGAATACTCCCCCACCAGTTTGAATGTCGTTCGCGTCGTTTGAATGAGAGTATCTTCGGGCCAGTTGGCCCACTTGAGCCACGAATACGGCTGTCCTCCGAGCGTGACAGGATCGTATTTGTTCGTGAGCGTCGTCGTATCGAATAAGAGGGTCGGGCCGGAAACGGAGGTCG
>JAJPIO010000012.1 GCA_021324735.1 Bacteroidota bacterium | reverse complement strand
TGAAGATAGATCGTCGCTACGGTCCTACACGAAGTCCGAACTCTGAAAAGAAGAAGCCACCCGCGCTACTGGTTCGGAGACATTGATGGACCTCGTTCTTTGACAGTTTATAGAGTTCTGGCGTGTGTACGTACGGCAGAACTTATAAGAAGAACACCCAGAAAAACAGCCTGACCGGCGAGTTCATCGACGCTCAACCATTGAGAAGTTAGCTCAGCGCGTAGCGGTATGGCATTTGTGCATGAGCGCGTTATGCCTACCAAAACGAAACGCCGCACCCCTTCTCATCTCACGAAAAAACCTTCGAGCAACGGTCACTCCAAGAACGGCCACTCCAAGAATGGTTACGCTACTAAAAATGGCCACTCCACTAATGGACGAGCAAAGAAGGAGCACGTTCGATCGGGTATTCTTCGAGCGCAAAAGCGAACGGCAACGCAAACAGATGCGCAGGTCGAGCGGGCTCACGAGGATACCTACAATCAATGGAAGGAATTCGAAGGGCAGCGCTATACCGGGATGAAGATCGGCAGCCATCACAAATGGTACTACGATCAGGGCATTTGGCGCGAACGCAAAATGACGCCGGACGAGTGGACGTTCGACTTCGCGGTCAAAAAACGGCGCGCCGGTAAAGCACCCGAAGGCTCCGGCGTACCCGTCGGGACGGAATATCACTGGTACATTCTCGCTCATCAAAATGTGAAGAAGCTGAACGCGAATATTTATTCGACGGCGCTGAGCGGCATCAAGTTCAAGGTCGCACACAAGCGTGCGGAAAAAGGTAAATGGAGCGTAACCGAAGCAACGCAAAAGAAACGGATCGTGCGATTCTTAGAAGAGATGCTCGAGGAATTGAAAGGACACACTTCGAACGAGGAATAAAAGGAACGAAGAATAAAAGGAACGAGGAATAAAAAGCGCGGCGGAAACCTCAATCGTCTCCGCCGCGTCCACAACTCAGTGCGACTTGCAGTTTATCCTTTGTCCTCAATACATGTTCGGAAACAGGGTGATCTTGAGTTGCGAGTTATCGGTCAGGATCGCGATGATCTGCACCAGCCCAAATTTGTGGTTCGATATGTACTTGATCTTCTTGACGTTGTTTAGTCCCACGACGGGTTCTTCCTCGGTCGTGTTCGTCTTGATGTACATAAAGCCCCACGGAAAATCATCGGTCGTCGATTTTTGCGTTACGGTTCGCGTGATGGTTTGGCCATCCTTCGTGAAGGTGTATTTATCACCAACGTTGCAATCGTACTTGACGATCGTAAATGGCTTCGACCAGTCGGATGACGCGAGGCGATAATCCTGGATGCCTTCGGAGGTCATCTTGAGATGTATCGTCGTGTTGAGATTGCCAAGACTATCGAGCCGGTTGGCCGGAATGATGGTCTTCAGTGCGGGATAATTAGAAAGATCTGCCCACACTTTGTACGTGACGAATCCATTCTCATTCTTCATCACGTACATGGTATCCCTAATACTGAGATACGAATCGCCAAGTAAAACGGAATTAAAGAATGTATTGCCGGGCGTATTAAGCGCAATGTTCGGATCGCCGCCGATCTCATTCTCGGCCGCAGTCGGATTCGATTTACACGTCCACAATGCTCCACCGGCAAGCGCTAAAAACAATATCGACCAAAGGACTACTTTCTTCATAAGTCCTCCATGTGAGAAAAGAAATTTAATCGCTGGACCTTGACGGATGAGATCCGATACGAACGACGGATGTTCGTTATAGCTTCAGTTGTTCGAGCACTTTATAGAGCACGACTCCTGGCCAGAAGATCGCTTCGAGCACGCCGAGCAAGCCTTCCCAAAAGGTTGTCGCATGCTGAATGAAGTAGACCAAGGCACCCAAAAAGGCCATGCCGTATACCGGACCGCCCCAGCCACTATCGCTTCGGAATCGCTTTTTATCGTCTCCCATTGGCTCGCTCCCAAATTCGAGGAGCGTTATGGCAAGAGCAGTGCCCTTCTCATTATTTGCGTTCTAGCCGTCAGATTCGCTGATATGGAGGAGCGAGAGGCCGGCAAAAACTGGAAGATTCTTACGTCCGGTAAAAGATTCTTCCGAATCAACAAAAGCAATTCCCCACCGCTCCTAAGAGGTCAAGCGGTGAGGAATTTACGAGCTAACTAAACTTAAGACTCAATATATGTTACGCGATACGTTACGCGGCTTCGAATTCTTCCTTCATCACATAACCGGGCGTGAATACCGCATGAGCCGGATAGACTTCTACTTCAGGCTGCGATGTCACTCCCGCCTGAGCAACACCGGGCATAAGCCGCTTTTCGACAAAATTGTTGAGGTCCTCGGCGGAGTCCCATACATCATTAACGCGAAGACCTTCGCCATCGAAAAAAGCGACGTGATACAAGCCACCCTTTGCGTGGTTCGTCTCCCACTTCACGATATTGCGAACTTCGTCGTATTGCTCAGGTGTGATTCCCTTCCACTTCATATGCATTGCGATCATGAGCGTCTCCTTAAAGTAAGATAATAGGTTATTTCACTGCGATCGAAATTGTTTCGCAGCGCTTAGATGACTATTATACAGTCCGGCTTTGAAATCGGATTTCGCAAAATAACTCAAGCTTGGTATGGCAATTGTGCCAACTATAGATGCCCCAGAAAGCACAATATTAGATGCCTCAGAAAGCACAATATCGCAGAAAAAAGGAGTAGCATTATGCCACGGACGAAACGAACGAGTAGTAACAGTAAGACAACGAAGAGCAGGAGCGCAAGTCGCGGCAGCAGCAAGCGAAGCAGTAAAAGTGCAACCAGCTCGACCAGACGCCGCTCCCGTTCGAGCGGTCACGGTTTTCCTTCGTCTCCTAATACCCGTACAACTTCGGGTCGTCGCATCTTCGAACCGATCGATATGACTCCAACAGAGCGATTAGAAGCTGGCGAAAAACTTCCTAAGTCGTTACGAAATACCCGCAAGGCCTGGGATAATGAAGATGTAAAAGAGCTTCGTACCCTTGCAAAGAAGAATATGCCGACACGGCTCATCGGTATGGAGTTAGGCAGAAGTGAATCATCAATTCGAGCGAAGGCTCGTGAAGAGGATATTTCGCTGAAGCCGAGCAATCGCTCACCATATGGTCCGCGAAGAAAATCGGCCTCGAATCCGGCATCCGGACGCCGCCGGGATTCTGAGGGACATTTTGTGTAAAGTGGAGATCACATACAATAAGAAGTTCTATCACTGCGAAGAAATCTTTTCGCTGGACATCCTTTATGATGATGCGATTTTTCCTCTCTTTGCTTGACTTTTAAAAGAGTACTGAAGGGCATACTTTTGGCTCATCCATGAGCTGCTCCCCCTTTTTCTCATTTGAAAGGAGTATTGTATGCTTACCTCGCTCTCTATCGAACGGTCGTTCACGTACGTTATTATTGGAGCATTCGCCTTTCTATTGATCGCATGTGAAACAGGCACGCAAACGTCCGGCCCATGTGATAATCAGAAGTCGATCTTTTTCGGTAAAGTACTCGGACCAGGCGACATGTTTAGCATGCAAACGCCGGATGCCGAGAATAGCTGTGAAGCTACGTACGATTTTAAATTTTCGTGGCATGACTTCTCAACTTTCCATACAAATTGGCAAATGCCTCCACTACTAAATCTCGAACATGCCTTCCAACCATCTGGCGAATTTGCCTACTTTCCACATATGCCACCGACTCAGTCCGACAAGAACGTCTGGAGCATCAATTTTCAGATCGGTAACCGAAATGGAAATAATCCTACGCAGTATGGCGTATGGGTAATGATGGATCCTTCGGCAAACCCTAAGGATAGCATCGATGTAACGTGTATGATTATCTATAAGCCGTTTCAGCATTAAGATTAATCGCTTCGGCGGGGACTGTGGAATTCGATTTTTTGCCATAATTAATCAAGCACAAAAAAATCCAAGAATTTCGTAACTGATTTTGATCGGCTCGTAGAAGCCTTCTATGCGATTCGATTATAAAACTGCGAACCCCGAAGCCACTCGGGCAATGCTCGCCTTTAATAAGTACAGTCACGAAACTCAACTCGATAAAAAGCTCATCGAACTGGTTAAAATTCGGGCATCCCAGATCAATCGTTGTGCGTTTTGCCTCGATATGCACGTGGCTGACTCGCTTAAGCTTGGCGAATCGCAGCGGCGGCTTAACGTGCTCGCGGCATGGCGAGAGAGCGGAATGTTTTCTGAGAAGGAACGTGCCGCACTTCATCTCACGGAAGTGCTCACGCGAGTGAGCGAAGAGGAAGTTACCGGAGAAATTTTCGCGGAAGTACGTAAGCACTTCGACGAACGTGAACTCATCGATCTGGTTATGGTGATCAACGTCATCAATTGTTGGAATCGTATTACAGCGACCACGGCTGTAGAACCACCTAAGGCTTAGGCCGCTGCTGTTAAATCAGCAAGTACCTTATCCAGTCGCTCGTAACTTTCAGCGACACCTTTATCCATTCCGGATTTCATCACAGCCTGACGAATAGCATGAGACTCATATTTGATCGTGGTTGTGACGACAGTGTTGCCGTCTTGCTCAGCGAATTCGGTCGTTACAATATTTGTCCCTGCATTCCAGGGCTCATCGAATGACTCGGTCTGAACGATACGCTCTTCAGGTATGACTTCTTTATAGTCTCCTCCCCAACTCATCTCCGTACCATCCGGAGCGCGGCCTTTCGCACGGTAGCTTCCACCAGCACGAAGATCGATGTCGCATTCAGGCAATGACCATCCGGCAGGTCCAAGCCATAACTTGAGTAACTCTGGCTCGCTCCATGCGCGGTACACGACCGAACGCGGCGCTTCGAATTCGCGAGTCATCACAACTTCGCGATTACCTTTAGCAATTATGGTGATGTTTTTCGTATTGTTCAATTTCGTCGATTAACGTTAACAATAGTGAACGTTTATAACACTCAATCGCTGTATCAAAATCGCTCGAATTTTTCCCGATTGCTCCCCTGTTTCACACTTACCAAGCGCGAAGGTTCTTCGTTCTGGTCTGGTCCTCGATGTATCAGTCCTCTTCCTCAATACAACATGACTCCCAGTGACGTACCATTATTTTATATCGACTTCAGCAAATTTTCTTCAAAACCAAATGGAGGCAGAATGAATCGATTGCTAGTTCTCATTCGCACGATCGCCGTCCTTGCTGTCGTTGCCATTGTTACAGGTCTTTTTGCACAGGCATCGTATGGCTCCCTTACCATCCTCGATCTGTTTTGGGAAGGCATTGTTCCATTAGTGCCCATCTGGCTGCTTGTTTCACCGCAAACCTGGCGACAAGTCTGCCCGGTCGCGACAGTGAATCTGTCAATCCCGTCTTTACCGCATCGGCGAAGGCAGCCACTTGCTGCTAAGCTTCCGGCTAAAGCTGCGCACTGGCTTCGCCGGTACGGGCTCATCGTCGCGGCTGTAATATTGTGGGTGGTCGTACCCATGAGGCTCGTATTATTCAACAGCAGCGCAACTGCAACTGGCATGCTCATTCTCTCTATCGTAGCCATCGCGGGTATGATGGGATTTCTGATGCCCTGGAAATCTGGCTGGTGTGCAACGATATGCCCTGTGTATCCGGTCGAGAAACTCTATGGTGCTGCACCACCAATTACAATACATGATAAGCGCTGCGCTACCTTAGCAGGATCAAAGAGTTGTTTCCGATGCTCGTTGAATTGTGCTGACATTCCCGCAAGCGACGTCAACTATTGGAATGCAATGCAAAATGTACCAGCGAAGAATTCGGTACATGCTATCCGCAATTTCTTCATCGGTAGCTTTCCGGGGTTTGTGTTAGGTTATGTTCTTATTTGGGCCTACGCACATATTACCAAACCGACCCTTAGTGATATCCTTTTTGTATACGCGGTGATACTTGCAATGATGCTCGTAAGCTTCAGCCTTTATCGGTTCTTTACATCAAAAGCAACTACTGGTAGCTCCGCTCGCTCGACCGTGATCGCATTGCTTATTGCGCTTAATATTTATTACATCGTTGGAGCAAACGGCATTGCAACGGTCGTCTCTAAAATTGCGGGACGTGAAGATCTCGTTCTCAGCTTTATGTTTCCCATACTCGGGCTGGTGTTCGTCTCGAGTTTTATTTGGTTGATCCGGGTTTGGAGGAGACCACTTGAGTCGTATATTCAGTGGTAATAGTCAGCACGGACCAAATAAATTATTGTGCACACAATTCGCTGAACGCTCAGCCAATTCACTTACTCCTAAAACGGCTTCGCCTCCATAAGGTAAACCATCACCACTAACAGAATACTTGAAAGAAGCGACATCGTGCGAAGCTTACCGTGTAGCGGTGAAGATTCGAGCGGCTGGCCGGTTGCGATTATCTTTTTTAAGGTCCCTTGCCCAATACCATGCACAGCACCGAGCCCAAGGAAAAGGATAATGGCTATTCTTAGCCACCACGCATGCTCAAATATTCCATTACTCATAAGCATTAATATGACGCCAGTAATAAGCATGACGACAAGCGAGCCCCCAACAGCGCGAAAGAGCTGGCGCATCAGCTCAAGATTTGCCAACTTTGGCTTTCGTGACATTACACCGATCGCAGAGATTTGTCCGAGCCCACCGACTGCCACAATAACGTGTAGTCCGGCAACAAATGCGTAGAGATCCATCTTTATGGTGATTTGGAAAAGGCCAACTGGTGGTTCGTTACCACGCGTTCGTAAGACGAAATAGCAACTAAAATATTGTTGCTCTCCCTGAGATAACCGTAAACAAATAATCACTATCCACGAACAAGACTTGCCTCCCAGTTCTTCAGATGATCTAAAAGATAATCGATGGAGAAAATATGCTTCGATCCATCGCGTAATCTTCTAAAGATCACTCGCGACCAGCCTCGCATACCAACAGGCCTGTAATGATCACCCTGAATAGTCAGCTCTTCCCCTGCAATAGCATGGATCAGCACGCGTTCATAACGTGAGCGCTCCAGCGACTCCTCCGGAAAAAGATTATCCCAGGTACAAAGCCTTCCGACATGCTCATATTCTTCTGGTCTATCTGGTAGCTCCAGTAGCGAAGGTGCTTTGCCATTCAACACCGATCGAATGAGGCGAAATGTGAAAGGGTCGGATAAGCGCGCGATGGATAACCAAAATGTATCGAAAATTTGAAGAGCAATTTCCCGCAGCGTCTTGCGTCCTTCAGTCGTTTCCCATTGCTCTGAATCAATATCAGAGGTAAACGGATTTTTGGGGAAGCACTGATCTTTAGCAAGCCATCCTTTGCGACTGGTGTGCTTCATCGGTGAAAAACACTCGATAATCGGAATAGACTTTTTATCGATCATCTCCAATTCATAACTTGGCCATTGCATTACGCTTCGTACAATACCGGTGATTAACGAGCCTGTTGCGATCATAAGTGAAGCATTCGGCGTAAAGTCCGCCGTGATCTCGATCCGATCGCCGCGAGGCCTGACACCGATCCCGGTCGATCGTTTATTTGCCGCTAGTAGCATTACCGGAATGGGAAGAATGTAGGTTAAAAGAAGCGCAAGTTTTTTAACGGTCCTTGTCGCACCCTGTTCGCTGCGATCGAGTTCGAACGAAATGTTATAATGCGTACTGAATCCCGCAAGTCGCACGGACGTATGATTTCTTCGTTCCCAATCGTCGAGTTCACTTCGAAGAAAGAGAATGCTCTCCCACAACGAACGCCCACACCTGGCAGCACAACCGCGTTCGATTTCGATGACCGGTGTCGCTATCTCGATAACACCGGTATCAAAATATACAGCGCCACCGGTCGGCAAGTGATAGGAAGTCCCTTGACGGTGCATCAGGTCTCCTCGAATAAACGCGCGTGGGGAGCCAAAAACATCTTCCGGTTTAACGAGAACATCGTTCACAAAAACAGAGAACTCGGATTCCATCCCGATCGCTGCTAATTGCAAGCGTTCGTGCTTATCACTCGATTTCGAATGGTACTCTGTTTTCTTATTTGCCATCGTGTTGTGCTCCGATGTTCGATGGCAAAAAAAGGGAGTAGCCGAGATCGAGATGCAGTTGATCGCTTGTAAAATTGACAGTCAGTCCGTATGGGCGGACCCAAAGTCCATACACTGCACGCTCGGCTACTCGTTTATATTTTTCGATCTTTTCCTGATCTTCCAGGTATTCATCCGCGATGCGGTAAATATTCGCTGCAGTTGCCCAGCAATGTGGCGACGCATAGGTTGAAAGCTGATGACACGGCGAACGATAGCCGCCATTCGCTGCTATATGTACATAGCTATTAAATTCTGCCCTTACTACTTCGAGCGCCGCTGCGATAAGCGATACTGCGCATGGAATATATCTTGGATACTGAGTTGCAAGAGGATGTTCCTTATAATCGCAGATCATAAACTCCCACAAATCGAAATGTGGCGTAAGTCTCACATTGAGTGCCGCATCCCAATCCGGTACTTTATAAAAGTAGCGCGGCAATCGATGAGCGAGACCATCGCGATCCCGCATCTCTTCATCGGGGCAATAGACTCTCCGCAGATCTTCGGAGAAGCCGAGGCCATCAACGATTTCGAGCTCCTTAGGCATGGGCCACCTCGCTTCCGGCAACCTCTTGGTAGATCAGCTTCGAGATCTTCGCCAAGGTTGCCTGGCGTTCTCCTTTATCAGGCTCCCATTCCGTGAGGATGACTAAGGCATAGGGCTTTCGATTTTCGGGAAAGACGAGTCCGGTATCGTGTGCTACGGTCGAGATCTCTCCGGTCTTATGTGCAACTTTCGCATTCGATGGAAGACCGGCCGGTATCCCGCTGCGAAACTCCTGCTGGTGAAGGATCTCCAGCATTTTTTCTGAGGACGCTTTCGATATCCCCCGGCCTTCTTCGATCACACGAAACGCTTCGACAAGACCGTTCGCCGTAACTCGGTTATCGATGCCCTGCTCATGAGCACGCTCATCTTCGACACCACGGTAAAGCTCGATACCGGTAAGACCGAGCCGTTGCAATGTCTCTTTCGCTTGGTCGAGACCTACTACGCCGAGCAGAAGATTCGTCGCGAGGTTACTGCTTGTGACGATCATGTGATACGCGAGTTCACCGATCGTCAGCTTTTTTCCTCGCGCCGCATGGACCTTCGAATTCGCATCCCTGCCGGCCGATACCCGAAAGATCTCGCCGTCGACAAGGCTGAAAAACCGGTTGCGAATGTGGACCTTTGTTTCCAGCGTATAGCGCTTCTTATCGATCGCATCGAAGACCGTGAGCAGGATCGGTACTTTGATCGTGCTTGCCGCATGAAACGGCGTATCGCCATGGATCGCAAACGATCGGTCCGTTTCGTAATCGTAAAATGCAACCCCGATATTGCGAGCGCCTGCCTCGGCCGCAATTTGCTCGATCCGTTCAGGTAATACAGAAGTATCCACAGAGCGCCACTTAGCTCAGCTTTATCCTTGAATAATTGAAGAGGAATAGGCGCTTTTAACCCGAGCATACGCTGTGCCGAAATTAGATCAATTAGTGGTATCTTCTGTGGACTATTTTTGTCATCTTTTTAGGGCGATTTTGAAAAGTAATCTCTACGGGGACCAGCATCATGGCATGCGTAAATTTGCAGTCTATAACTCCTAATTCTAATGACAGCAACGGAAGAGATTCTTAAACTCGAACACGCTTTTTGGCAGACCATGATCGATGGTGACATCGAGACCGCCCTTCGGCTTACGGACGATCCGTGTGTCGTTGCCGGTTCGCAAGGCACTGCAACGATCGATCACGGTATGTTTCGAAATATGATGACGTCACCCAGTTGGACCTTACATCGATTCGAATTTAAAAATGCGCAAGTATACTTCCCATCACCGGATGTTGCCATTTGCTCCTACGATGTGCATGAAGAACTGACGGTCGAAGGAAAGCCACTTCAAATGGACGCCGCCGATACATCCGTTTGGATTCGCAAGGATGGCAGATGGGTTTGCTCGCTTCACACCGAATCGCTGCGCGGCGACCCGTACGGACGAGATCGAAAGTAGCCTCCACATAAGATCAGTAGGTCACCTATGAACATAGACGTACTATTTATCACCGGCTTTGGCCCGATCGTAAAGGACCATCGTTCGAGCCAAGCACTATACGAACAAACGCTCGGTATCGAGTTTGAGGAAACGGGCGGTGATTATCTTCACACACAAACTGTGGAAGGTGTAAAGCACTTTGGGCTGTGGCCGCTTGAGCAGGCGGCGGAATCGTGTTTTGGATCGGGGAAGTGGCCAAGCAATATTCCCGAGCCGCAGGCGTGGATGGAATTCGAGGTAGCTGATGTCGCCCAGGCTTCGAAGGTGCTTGAAGAGCAAGGTTACAAGCTCCTTGTGAAGAACCGCACCGAACCGTGGGGACAAACCGTCACTCGATTTCTTTCCCCCGAAGGCATTCTTACCGGAGTAGTATATACGCCGCAGATGCATTAGCTTAGCAGCATCAGCAGGAGCCCCCAGTTTTATTTATCCTCCACACACCGGCAGGAAAGCTTAATCGTCTCGGAAATATTACCGGGACTCGCCGCTGAATTCCAATAGGTAACGTTATACTCAAGTGGTGTCGGACTTTGATTCACTTCTGTTGTAGTGCCGAAATCCGCTGTGAGCCCAAGATTGGTGAATGGGTTATTCTGACTTCCTAACCAAAAGCCACCCGGCAACGCTGAGAACCCCGAAGAATTTGTCGCGCTGGTGTTTGGGGATTTCCACAGACTCGATACCGCCTTCATTGCGCCACCGGCTACCTGTGTTCCTCCCAGTGTGCGAATTAGCGTATCCCATTCGGCGGCACTTGGTACGTGCCAGCCTTTGGGGCAGATGCCGCGAACCCCGCTCGGGTATGCGTTCGTTGCGGATGCCCCTTGCATGATCTGTGGCCACGAGTAGAGCTTCCCATACGTCGTGCAGTTGTTCGGATCGTTATCATAGCAGATGCTGCCAGGAAGGTCGTAGGCTAAATTTTCTGCCATCCACGTTTGACTACCGATACAGACGGTTTTATAGACGTGACCATCGCGGTCATCTACGAGCGAATCGGGACAGCCGACATAGCTGTAGTTTTTTTTGCCGTACTGGCGAAGATACAAATCCCCCCACAGTCCATTCTGGGGATCGTCGAGATCGACATGCTCCAAGCCATCCACACTCAGGTGTGCAATACCGGTGCTATCGAGATCGTCACAGAGTCTTCGGACCACGGAGTCCTCCATTGCTTTCGCAAACTCATTCGGCACTACACGTGATGCGCCTGGAGGCACGTTGCGAGTATAGGCATAGTACGTAATAGGATTAAGAGAGAGGAATGCCGGTTGGATCGGATTCTGTATCGTATACGTCTTGCCCGTCGAAGGTGATGTGTACTGCGAAAGGATCCAGCCACTGTAGCACATATTACCAAACACAACAGTCCCGCTGAGGCTCGGCGTAGTGCGTAGGAGTTTGGAAGTCACCCAGAAGCTCAGGTGTTGCGTATCGACTTTCGGGCCCTGGACCTTGAACGTCTTGCCGAATGCCAAGAGCTGGTCCTTGATCTTCTCGGACGTACCCGGACTCTCGTCATGATCAATGTCGTCGAGAATATTTTGCTCGGTAACCGGAAGTCCGCTGAGTTGCAGGACACCACCGGTTTTGAAGCGATCCGGCATGCCGTGCGTATCGATGATGACGAACCCATACTCGGAAAAGTGATTCACCTGATCTGGGGTTGCCTGGCCGTCCTTCAATACCGTTACATCAAATCCAACGCCCGACGACGAAAAGCGATCGAGTATCTTCTGCAATTCACCGCTACTGTAGAACGAAGAATACTCTGGCGCGTAGATGAGCACTTTTTTATTCTTGATCTCATTCGTCGCGCGTTTGCCGAATGCTTGGAGGTTCGCTCCATCACCCTTCGGTAAACCGCCTCGAACGATCGCGATCCCATTTGCATCGAGCTCTTCGACGTTGATCGTACTGACAAGACCCGACTTCATCGTGATATACGCATACGCGCTATCCATATCATCGACGGTGCCGACCCCGTCCTGCGTTCGAAGCCATTCCTCCAATTTCCCCAGCGCTTCCGTTGGGCTCCCCGATTTCTGATATTCGCTCGTAAAGAAGGTACCGGTACCACTTAGCGTATTGTAGACCTGCAATACCGACGGCCCACTCGACGTAACGCTATTCGGTGAAGAGCAACGTGAAAAAATGAACGCGATCGATAGCAGTAATAGAAGACGACGGGTTTTCATATAAGAAAGAGAATACGACGAACCCGCAAATATACACTCAGGTCGGGACATCGAATCCAAGCATCATTCCGAGCGTTTCTTTTCTGTTCAATAACTCATCGCTTTTAATCTTATTGATCTTGGAAATTTTGCTATTTGTCTCACGGTCAAGGATCTACCCGCTTCGCGCGCATTTTACGAAAAGTTTGGCTTCACACAAGTGAGCGGCGTGCCGGAAAAAGGATGGATCGTACTCAAGAACGGATATTGCCGACTCGGACTCTTTCAGGGAATATTCGACAAGAACATGCTCACCTTCAATCCCGGGTGGGATAACGAGGGAAATCCGGTTGCGGCGTTTACCGACGTTCGCGAGATCCAGCGCGAGTTAAAAGCGCGCGGCATTGCACTGAGTCCCGAAGCGGACGAGAGCACTGCCGGTCCCGGCTATTTTATGACCACCGATCCCGACGGCAATCCGATCCTGGTGGACCAGCACGTGTGACGCGAAGGCTCGCATAGCAGATCGCACATAAAGTCCCATCACACCGTGCACTGCAACAGGACTCAATAGATTGTCAAAGAACGGGATTGAGCTATGTCTCCAGCACTGTCGCCGGGCACGGGCTATAGATTTCACGCTTGCGTATTCGAGGGCCGACGAGGGCTGCCCGGTGATGGGCTGTTAGAACAATCGTCTTGATATTCGGAGCTGTGTAGTAGGGATCCGGCTATAGGTGTACTCCCAGAGTGCCAGTTTGCGTCTCCAATCCTGCTTCGAGCGAGGACGCTCGACCTACGCACCAGTTGGATGAGAGGATCAGCCCGGGAATTTGCTATATTTGCACGTTCCATTCATGTCGCCTTTTTTATGGAGGTGTGTATGTCGTGTTCCTTATCTGTTACTATCGGTTGTGGTGTAGTGCTTTTATTCGTGTGCGTCATGCAATCCTGCGCCGTGACATCGAGCACGGCTTCCAATTCGGATACGGTTTCAAGTTGCGGAAATTGCCTCGGAACGAAGTTTGAATCAATGGTCGATTCCGCAACGGTCCTTCACAACCCGTCGGACTTGTACTTTCTTGCAACACCACCCGCCTGCAACGACTGCGAGGCGCAGTACCAACTTTCCTTCCAGTGGGCTAACTTTCAAAGAAGCGAGACCGATACTTCCGAACCGCCTCTCTCCGATCTCACCCATGCCTTCGGGCCGATGTACGAATTGGCATATTTTCCACATCCCGCACCCCAGAGAGGAGGCGGCACCAATTATGTGTGGTACCTTAACTTCTCTGTTGGAAACAAGACCTCCTCGCTACCAAGCACGCGGTACTCCTTCGGATGCAGCATCGATCGCACCCGTCCCCACGACCCCGCCGACTCCATCGCGATCTCCTGCAAGATATACTACACGACGTTCAAGCAGTAGGTCGAGCGTCCCCGCTCGACTTGGTGGCTGAGTTGTCCAGCGAGGACGCTCCACCTACGCGAAAGAAGGGATAAATTTGTGACCCGTCTTTTCGTAACTAGCGCCTTCAGCGCGTGTTATCTTAGTCTAAATCCAATACCACTATGAATAGTCGTCTCGTGTTTTTATTTGCTCTTGTTATTGCTGGTAGCATAGACTCGTGCCGAACAACGACGGATACCGTAACGACCGGCATCATGACAGGTACAATGAGTTTAGTGGACGCATCGTGTAACTATGCTTCTCCCGACAGCGTCACGGTCGAGCTTTTGGGTACAAAATTCAAGGGACTCTCCGATACGGATGGTATCTGGAAAATTTCCGAAATACCAGCGGGATACTACGATATTCAATTTAGCAAACCAGGTTATGCTCGATCGAGAGTCAATAATGTCGAGTTTGTAGGCGCCGGCACTCTGGACCTCGATCTGCGTGAGCCAACAGCAGGCGCCGAGCACCTTGGACCGAGATCGACTACTACCGTTGCGCTGTCGAACGTAACAACAACAGTGGCGGCTTCCTCGACTCCATCAAGATTTCAGGGTGATAGCATTGTAACGGTAAACGTTCTGGCAACACCGACTACTGCAATGTCGAAAAACGATGTGCTCACACTCTATTGCAGCAAAAGCCCGAATGTGGATCTGCTCGATCCTTCAACGTACTTTTATGCAGGGTCATGGGTGAGCCTGCAATCACACTTTAGTTTTTCAGAAAAAATGATCGGGCTGCATGCAGGAGATACTGTGTATGTAATTGCCGGTTTTATGAATAATTGTTCGACGCTATCTTATAGCGATTCCAGCGGAAACAATATATACCCAGCGGTTGGGCCACTCAGTACACCGGTTGCAATGGTGATTCCATAAGAGGTTGCAGAAGGTACTTCTACAATGTTCGACCTGTAAGAGTACTCTGCATAAAGCCCTACTTCCTCAGCTCATACCGCAACGCCACAGCACCGGAAGCATATTCCAGCCGGCTCACCAGTTTGAGGTCGATACGCTTGGGTAGTCCGGCGAATAGCGTCGGTCCGTGGCCCGCGATCCGAGGATGCACGACGAACTCATACTCATCGATGAGTCCCAACTCCGCTAAGGCAAACGGTAGCTGGACGCCTCCTGTTAGCAGACCTTTACCTGGCTGCTGCTTTAGCCGCTCAACCGCCTGGGCCAGATCTTCGCGCAGAAGCTCCGCGTTCCAATCGACTCGCTCCAGCGTGCTCGACACAACATACTTCTTCGCCGCATCGATGGTCTCGGCGAACGGCTGCATCCAAGGTTCCATCCAATCGGGCATCGCTCCCGTTGGCGATGAACGCCATGCGGATTCCATCATTTCGTAGGTCACCCGCCCAAAGAGGAGCGCATCTGCCCACGCGATGTTTTCCGCCGCGTGCTGGTGTAACTCTTCGTCCGCGATACCTTCACGATGATCGCAGCATCCGTCGAGTGTGATGTTAATGGAATATCGCAGGGGTCGCATATTTTTCCGTTTCGCGTTTATCTTTTCCTCTTGTGCGTAGGTCGAGCGTCCTCGTTCGACATGTTGGGGATGAGACATGTGTCGAGCGGGAGCCTGCCCTGAGCTTGCCGAAGGGACGCTCGACCTACGCGTTACCCACATACCATTAGTGAAGTTTCTTCCCCGACCGCATCATTTCTAAGAGCGCTTTCATGCGCTTTTCGCGGGTCTCCGGTTTTTTCGCCGTCGCGAGTCGCCAGGCGATAGCAAAGGTATTCGTCTTGTTGAGTGACAGAAAAAATTCATAGGCTTTCTTGTCCTTCTTCAACTCTTTCACGAAATCATCCGGCACTTTCATCGTGGCGGCGGAGTCGTACGCGCTCTCCCACCGGCCATCCGCCTTCGCCTGCTCGACTTCCTTCAACCCCGCCGGCTGCATTCGATCTTCTTTCTCAAGGCGCGCGACATGTGCCTGATTGCGCTTCGACCACAAGCTCTTCGGACGTCGAGGCGTGAACTTCTGCACGAACGACTCCGCATCGTATTTGTCTCGTTGTCCGTCGATCCAGCCGAAACACAGCGCCTCGTCGAGTGCTTCCGCGTACGTGACCGTCTTTGTGCCGGAGTCCTTTTTGAATATGCGCAGCCAAATGCCATCCGATGTTGCGTGGTTCTTTTGAAGCCACTTGTGCCATGCTTCCGCGCTCGCAAATGATTTTGTTGGGATGTCTTTCATATCGTGGTACGCAGTACCAACAGCTTCGTTAGGGTATTCCAATTCCGGGAGATCAGAGAATTTGGAGGCGGTCTCAAGTGAGCGGGATAAAGGCCCTCGCGGAACCGGATGGGGAGCGCGGGCATTGCCGAAGTATGAGTCCCACATTTATTATTGTTGCTATTCTGATCGCGGCGGGATTCGGTTATCTTGCCTACAGCGGGAGCAAGCGCGGGGCAAAAGATTATCGTGGCTGGCAATTGCCCTGGCTTCCCTCCAATGCACAGCCGATGACCTCCGACGACGTTATTAAGGAGATGGAAGCGGAGAGCGGGCACGGACCGAAGCCGCGAGGCAACGAGCCACAAGGCGATCGCGAGTAGCGTTCGCAACTGCCGTCAGCCCTCTTAGCCGTTAGCCGTTTTTTTAGCCGTTGGTCGTCTTTAAGTTCTGCCGTACGTACACACGCCAGAACTCAATATACTGTCAAAGAACGAGGTCCATCAATGTCTCCGAACCAGTAGCGCGGGTGGCTTCTTCTTTTCAGAGTTCGGACTTCGTGTAGGACCGTAGCGACGATCTATCTTCA
>JAJPIO010000005.1 GCA_021324735.1 Bacteroidota bacterium | reverse complement strand
GGTTCGTGGCCGAGTAGATCGTACCAGTGACCTGCATATCGCCGACCGTGCGCTGCTCGAAGAGATTGAGCGCGAATGGTTGCGTCGGAGCTGTACCAGCGCCGACCCACGGGGTCGCAAGACCGTTCGTCGTGATCCAGGTCTGATCGGTACCAAGAATACCTTCGTTGATCGGATCCGTGCTCGTTACTGTACCCGAACCGATATTGACCGACGTGGTCGTGACGTTCACGAGTGCGCCCGTGAAGTTACTCGTACCACTCAGGTTATTCGTCGAGCCAAAATTGTTGACGTTACCCGTCGAATTGAAGGTCGAACCGGTCTGGATCGTTACCGTATTCAGGTCCGGACGGCTGAGGATCAGGTTCGTCGGCTGCCACGTGTTGTTCGGGAGCGCAACGTTACCGGTCCACCACAGTGTCTGGCCAGCGGCTGTACCGTTCGCGATCTGCGCGATATCGGAAAGCATCGCGATAACACCGCTCTTATCCGGCCAATCGTACTGGCGGTTTGCTGAAAGCGGTACGCTGCCGGTAAGACCGGTCTGCGCAAAGCCCTGTGTGCCTGTGAACGCGCCGCTGCGAAGAGCTACGTTGTTCGCTGTTGCACCCTGGAGGGATGTTGCACCGCTAACCGTCAGGTTACCGGAGACTGTCTCGTTACCGGTTACTGCAACCGTACCCGACGTCGCGGTTACGCCGCCATTAGCTACGACAGCACCACCGAACGTACCCGTACCGCCGACATTCAAGTTACCGGCAGTCGTAATATTGTTCTGACCAGCGCCGCCCGTAAGGTTAAGGCCCTTAAGAACGTTGATGTTATTGTTCGCAGGGGTGAACGTCGTCAGGTTGTCGAACATACCCGTCGGAGCACCGAGGGTCGTCGCCGTAATGCTGCCAGCCTGGAAGCTACCAGTGACCTGCGCATCACCGTTAACGATCAACTCCCACTGGTTCGACTGAACTGGCGGAGTGGAAACTGCACCGTTGATAACGACGCGGTTACCGTCCGGTCCGAGTGTACCGTAGGTCGTCAGACCGCTGATGTTGTTAAGACCGTTGATCGTGTTCGTGCCTGAGGCATTGCCGATCGTGTTGAGTGCATTAGCACCTGTGCCGAACGAGTTCGTCGTGTTCGCGCCCGTTGCAACCGTGCTGTTACCCGAAGAGGTGAACGCACCATTGACGGTCGTATTGAGGAACTGCGCTGTGCCGCCGGTCTGCGTAATGTTGTTTGCGAACGCCGTCGTGCCATTATGCGTCGTCGAAGCATTTACGACGAGAGCATTATTACCAAGGCTGCCGATGGTCGTCGTCGAAGCACCAGAGGTATTGATGTTCGTCGGACCCGAGACGGTCGTCGTGCTGGCGGTATTACCAATGTTGGTACCCGTTGCCGATGTACCGGTATTGATATTGGTCACACCGAGCATGTTGGTCGTCGAAGCGGCATTGCCGATAGCGACGGTGCCTGTGCTCGTGCCAGTGTTAATATTCGTGTTGTTGTTCGCCGACGCGTTAATGTTGGTAAGGCCGGTGATATTGTTCGTCGGAGCCGTGATGTTGGTCGATACACCTGCGGTCAGGTTGTAGGTCGTACCAGCATTTACCGTGTATGTCGTTGCCGTGGTCATCGTACCGGCCGAACCCGTCAAGCTCAGGGTGTTGGCGGTATTGCCGATCGCGGTATTACCATTACCGGAACCGGTATTGATGTTCGTGTTACCAGCGACCGAAACCGTGCCTGCGCCACCAGCAAGGATCGAAACCGAATTCGTCTGAAGCGCCGTGCCGTTGCCGATCGTTACGTTACCAGTGCTCGAGCCACCGTTGATGATCGTGTTGAAGTTTGAACTGTTGTTCAAGCTTGCAATACCACCGGACTGTGTGAACGGTCCATTGATGATGTTCGACGAACCGGTGATGGTGTTGACACCAGTCGAATTGCCTAACGTTACCGTATTGCCGGCCGACGTAGCACCGCTGATGTTGCCACCCGACTGCGTCCAGTTACCAACGATCGTTACATTGCCCGTCTCGTTGACGGCGCCAGTGTTCGTCAGAGTGCCGTTGTTGGTCAGACCAGAGAATGTCTGAAGTGCGGTCCACGTGTTGGAGTGCGCGAGGTTCAGGTCGTAGTTACCTGTGCCGCCGAGCTGTACCGTACCAGGAGCGAGTAATGTGCCGCCGTTGCTGGTAAAGGTCATGAACGGATTTGCGATCTTCGCATTCGTTACCGAACCATTTGCCAACTGTACGGTGCCGATGCCACCAGGCAATACCTGGAGCATGTTACCATTGGTGTTGCTCGTAATACCAATCGTCGAATTATCGACGTTAATATTCAAAAGACCGAACTGATCCTGCGAAAGGCCTGCGCCAGCGATACCGGTGATCTTCGTGCCGGTGATCGCGCCAGGTCCGATCATGCTCTGGGTAATTCCACCAGGAGCGATGCTGAGCACCACGTTACCCGAAGTGCCGCCACCCTGGAGACCCTGACCAGCCGTTACGCCTGTAAGAAGGCCAGCCGTCGGTCCGTTGATGGTGATCGTATTGCCTGGGCCGTTCGCAATCGTGATGTTATTGCCTGCGACAATCTGAACAGCGCCGTTGGTATCCGCATGAATACCATTAATGCTGGTAATGCCAGGATTGACGAGTAAGCTATTCGGAATTCTCGGTAAGAATGCCGGATCGATCTTCGCCGTACCGGTATACCCCGTACCAACCGGCACTGGGAAGAGATCGCCTGCGACCGGAACTGGCGAAATATCGAGTCCGCCAGCGCGTCCGGCGTTCAACGCATACGGCGCTGACCAAAGGAGCGTAGGAGGAAGAGTGTTGGTGCCGTCCACAACGACCTGCAGGCTATACTGCGCGTTGAAGAGCATGGTAGGTGGGAACGGCTGACCAAGGACCACATTAAACACACCATCTGTAAACACGACGTTTCGAATCGTCTGTTGGTAGATGGTAGTTGTGTTCGTTGCGTCTCTGTAATAAAGGTCCAGTTGGTGTTGACCCTGCAGTGTCTTACCATTATTATCTGTAACCAGGCCTTGATAAGTAATGCCAGAGGGCACCGTGAGTTGTGCCTTGGCGGACGGTGCACCAAAAAAGAGTGCAGCACCAAGAGCAAGACCCATTAACCACGAACGACGTGATTTCATACTACGTCTCCTTGAGATTGTAAAATAGTTGTAACGCAAGCAATAAATTAAAAAAAACGAATCAGCGGATAAACCGCTGTTGCCAGCACGGAAAGCTGCTCGCTCGCGTCAACCATCGTGGCAAACACGGCTGTGAAACTATCCGCACATAAGGCCGGCGGACCCTAAAAAAGGAGCCTCCGACCGGCAAGAAAAAAAACTTTGTCAACGGTGCTTACCTCGGGCAGACGAGGGTCGGACAACTCCGAAAGCACCACCGAAGCCTCATCGCCTCGGCAAACGAACAGACGGTACAAAATCAGCGAAATCGGGCCAAAAACGAAATTTTTCGCCGTCAACTAACTGCCAATAAACAGGCCTTTAGCCGACTCTGTACAATTCCATTCGTACTAATATATGCAATAAAAATCCAAAAGGCAAGAAATTCACATTTTTCAAAACTGAAAAATAGCGCTGTTTCGACTTCTTAACATTGCCGATAACACGTGGTAACTTAAGGAGTCACGCCAGCAAACTATTGCGAAGCGAGAATTCACTTTACTTCCGAACAAATAGAGCAATACTTAATACTACCAGCAACACGGACGCGCCACGAAACACCCACATCCATTCGCCGATCCGTGGTTCGGCGAACATTGACGCCTGGTCGCGCAGATAGATACTTTCAAAAAATGCAAAAATGGCTGCAACGATCAGAATAGCCGCAAGTACAATGCGCGGCACGAGCCAGGCAAACGTCATTCTGATACGATCTTAAGCGGCACTCCCACCGGCTCATCATTAACAAGGAGCCGCCCGATGAATACACCCGGTTTATCCAACACGACGCTCTCTTCGCGCTCGCCGATGGAAACAGTACCCAGCGGCACTCGCACGGTTTCGCGGCCGAGAATATCCGTAATGAGCAATTCTCCACGGCCTTCACGCTCCGAATTAAAACGAAGCGTAAGCGGCATCGAATGAATGTAGGGATTCGGATAGCTCGAAAGCGACGCTACGGATGAGTTCGATGACGTAACACCAGCGCTCCCGCTTTGGACTAACACTATCGCATCAACATAAAAGGAGTTCGCGCCACTATCGACGGCCACACTGATAGCTATTGCATTATAGCCAGTATCAGGGACTACGATCGTCGCCATCTGCTCTCCACCAAATGGACGTGGCTCGGTTACCACAAACTGGACACTGCCGTGTGGTACAAAGTCATCCGTCAATCGCTGTAGAATGATGAACGCTTTATTCGAATCGGTCGAGGAATTCTGGGATGGATCGATCCGCCAGTAAATGTGCAAAGGTTGCCCTTTCTTCATTACGACCGGGCGGCCATTGATAATAAAGCGAGCAGCGGCAAGCTCCCCACCGCCGTGAAAATGTGCAGAATTTCCATCGGGCTTACCCAGCATAAACGTCGGGTCATCGACGTTCGGGTATAAATAGATCGAGTCGACAGCGACCGAATCGTACTGAGTGACCTGTGCGTGTGTTTTGGTAGCACCAATAACCAAACAAAGAAACGTAAGGAAAATAAGCTGGAATTTCATAGACGTTCGGGAGAAATTAGCTCCAACGATATAACTCCTGAAGACGGACAAAGTTACGGCACTCTAACCGCAGCACTGCGAAAAGTGTTAGCGTGTTCGTACAGTTGCTGGAAACAGCTCGCGAAGCTTTTTCCATTGCTCGTCCATATCTTCGCTGACCACTTTTACTTCCGCCAAAGTCGGCATAAAGTTCGTGTCGCCGTTCCATCGGGGGACGATGTGCCAGTGTAAGTGGTCATCAATACCCGCGCCGGAAACGCGACCGATATTCATGCCAATGTTAAAACCCTGCGGCCGCGATAATTTCGCCAGTGCACGTTCGGAGGCCCTTAGCAACTCCAATGTTTCCGACATTTCCCCTTCGGTGAGCGATTGAAAATCGGACGTATGCCGGATCGGTAAGATCATCAGATGCCCGCTATTATACGGGAAGCGGTTCATTAGCACGAATGCATTTGTACCGCGATAGACGACGAGCGACGCCTCATCGTCCTTCGATTCATACGCCTCGCAGAGAACGCAGCCGCTACTCTTCGGCTCGTTCGAGAACGAAGAGATATATTTACTGCGCCACGGTGAGAATAGCTTCTCCATTTTTATCTTCGACCCTATCCTTCAATCCTATTATCCTTCGACCGGTGCAATAAGCGGCTTTTGAGGTGTTGCCTGGTCCCCGGTGCGGCGACGGCGCATGAGACGCTCCATCGTTGCTGGCCCGAGTAACCCCTGAGGCCGTGTGATCATAAGAATGATAAGCAGCAACGAATAGATGATCATGCGGTATTCCGGCACGGAGCGAAGCAACTCCGAAAGCGTGGTAAGCACCACCGCAGCCAGAATGACACCGACCGTCGAGCCCATACCACCCAGGATAACGATCACAACAATATCGATCGACGTAAGGAATGTAAAGTCGAGCGGTGTAATGTGAAAATTCGAATGCGCGAACAATCCGCCACCAACGCCGGCAAAGAACGCACCGACAACGAAGGCCCGCACCTTAAATTTTGTCGTATCGACGCCCATCGCTTCCGCAGCCACTTCGTCGTCGCGTACAGCAAGGAAACCGCGGCCATAGGTCGAGTTCACGAGATTTTCAACGCAGAAGATCGTAATAGCCGCGATAATAAAGACCCAGGTAAACGTCGTGATCGGCAACACGCTGAACCCGCGGGCTCCGCCAATATAATCGGTGCCGTCGATCTTAAAATCGAGGTTCTGAATAATGACGCGGATGATCTCGTTAAATCCCAGGGTGACAATAGCGAGATAATCTCCTCGTAGCCGAAGGCTCGGAATACCGACGCCTAATCCTGCCAGCGCCGCAAGCACGCCACCCAATATCAAGGCCACTGCAAATCCAACGATGCCGGTAAAGCCTGCCATTGCAAAGCCGTGCACGCTTAGATACGTCGTTACAATGGCAGAGGTATAGGCACCCACCGCCATGAAGCCTGCATGACCGAGCGAGAACTGTCCCGTAAAGCCATTGATGAGGTTCAGGCTAACAGCGAGCGAGATCATGATACCAACGTAGATGATCCGGCCGAGAACGTAATCGTTGATCATCGGCGTCAGAAATGAGGCGCCGATAATAACCGCTATAGCAAGGATGAGTGCGAAATACGATTTCACTATACTTTTTCGATCTCTCTCTTTCCCAGTAATCCGCTCGGTCGAAATACAAGTATCGCGATCAGTATCGCAAAGGCAATCGCATCGCGATAAGTCGAAGCAGCCGTTCCGGAGACGAACGTCTCGACCAAGCCAATGATCAACCCTCCCAGTGCCGCTCCCGGTATATTGCCGATGCCACCTAATACCGCCGCAACGAAAGCTTTTAATCCCGGCAGGATACCCATGAGTGGCTCGATACTCGGATACTCCGTGCCATACAGCACTCCGCCAGCGCCTGCCAATGCGCTGCCAATGATAAACGTAAAAGTAATGACTTTCGAGATATTAATACCCATCAGGCTCGCTGCCTGCTGGTTAAAACTCACGGCGCGCATCGCTGTCCCGATCTTCGTTCGCATAACGATCAACCGAAGAAGCAGCATGAGTACCAGCGAAAGACTGATCACCACCAGTTCCACCGTGTCGATCGTGATCGATGCCGTATGAATGATTGGCCTGTTCGATATGATCGCGGGAAATCCTCGCGGATTAGCAGAGAATACTAATTGGCCGGTGTACTCCAAAAAAAGCGAAACACCAATGGCTGTAATAAGAACGGTGAGTTTCGGTCTCGAACGAAGCGGCCGGTACGCTAAGAACTCGATCGTTGCTCCGAGCGCTGCGCAGAGGGCCATCGAGATCAGGAAGACGAGTATCGTTGAAGGGAGCGAACCTACCGGAAAAAAATGAGCGACCCAACTCGTCGCCGCAAAATATCCGACGTAGGAGCCGACCATAAATACGTCACCATGCGCAAAATTAATAAAGCGCAGGACACCGTAGATCATGGTGTACCCGAGCGCTATCAGCGCATAGATCGCGCCGAGCGAGACACCGTTGATCAATTGCTGAAGAAATTGCACTTCGTATTGTTGCCGTTGATACGTTACTTAGCGAAGACAGATGTTTCCAAGTCAGAAAACGAGAAAATCGTTTTTACGTCGTATTCTTTTAAGGGCCATGCCTGAACGACGGTGTCGACCTGAAGGCCTAACTCTTTCACTGCATTATAGAGCCCCACTTGTCTCGTGCTTGCTTTTTTGATCGCTCCTTCCGTCGGTATCCACGCCAGATCCCCTTCGAATACTAGTTTCTCTTTCGGCAGATAACACACTACATAGTCATTCGTGTGCTGCGATCGTTTCCCGATCACAAATAGCTTCATCTGGTACTCTGCATCACCAATGGTCAGACTGTCCTGTATCACTTGCGTTTTAAGCGCTCGATGCTCCAGTTGCAAGCTGTCCGGCTCGAGTGTATGCGGCGCCGATGCAAGGTATTGAATGTAGGGAATGTCTGCCGCGGTCGAGATAACCGTCGCTCCGTGGTGCACGAACGGCCGCATACCGCCCAGGTACCATGGATGATGGTGCCCGAAAACAAAATACTGTACTGGTTTATTCGGGGCAAATTTTTGAATCTCGTCCAGGATCATTTCGCCGTTCTTACTTGCCAGCGGTGATTCTACAACAACCAGATAATTCGGAAATTCGACTACCATCGATCGGCTGTCCGTATGAGCCAGATTGATAAAATGGACACGGTCGCTGTACTTCTGGACGGTGACCTCCGGCTTTTTCTCGGGTTGCTCTTCGGCGAACTTGAACTCGGTTGATGGATCGAATAGCTTAGGTACTTCCGGCGATACTGTAATGGAAGAGATTTGGACCGATCCTTTTACATGCCCATTCTTACGAGAAATCATGATAGAGCACGGCACGGCAATACTGCTCGCCGTTTGGTAGTCATTATAAGACAGCGTATCTTCAATATCGCCTAAGAGGTCATCCGCGGAGAGCATTCTCGCTGATTCCAGAAGTGAGTCCGACCGGCGAACAGCAAGCGTAACGATCGTTTTGTGGATCGTCAGCGAATACAACTCTGTCGGTCCCTCGCTTTTATGGGTATACTCCTTTTGATGTTCGTGAAAGTAGTCGAGCAGAATACAGGGGCTGTAGCGAGCACAATCGTACACTTCTTCTTCCCATTCCGATCGAGTGATTGTAGCAAGAGACGTATCTCCATAATTACAGAAGAGAAGGTACTCCGGAGAATATTGCGTTCTCGAAAAATACAGCTTGCCACTCGCTGCTTTTAATGTATCGAGCTTAGCGTAGCTATTTGCTGTACACCAGATCGACCCTGCAATCGCATGTTTTAATGTTTGCCATGGCTCAGCAGCATGATAGAGTTTCTCTTCCGCTTCGGAATAGATAAGGTGTAGAGCGCTATGCCGCGGCACCTGCTTCTGCCAGCACTCAGCAAGGTAGTCCACCGGCTTTGCACAAAGCACGGTGGACTCGAAAAAAAGGCAACTGCAGAAAAGAAGCGCGAGTAGACGTTTCAACCTGTTTAACTACGGCTGAAATGGAGTGAGTGCTTCGCCGTTAGGACCGATGCGCTGTGCAAAATGGAATTTTCCATCGACGACCTTAATGATTGTGATCGGTTTAGAAGCATTGCGGAATTTGTCGATCGTAATACGGCCCGTAACGCCCGGGAAGTCCTTCGTACCGGCAATAGCATTTTTCAGCGCGACCGAATCGGTCGAACCGGCACGCTTGATGGCATCTGCAAGGATGCGCGTTGCGTCATAACCCAGTGCTGCCATCGCATCCGGCACTGCATGGTACTTGTCTTGATATTTTTTGATAAAACTCTGTACCGTCGTATCCGGATCTTCGGTCGCGAAGTGATTCGAGAAGAAGGTATTATTGAATTCCTTCTCCGCTCCTTTTGTAAGCTCGGGAGAATCCCAGCCGTCGCCGCCTAAGATCGGGCAGTCGATACCAAGTTCGCGTGCCTGACGAACGATGAGAGAGACTTCGGTATAATATCCCGGCACAAAGATCACTTCCGGATTCGCACCTTTAATGCTCGTAAGCGGAGCGTGGAAATCTTTATCTCCAGTGGAATACGATTGTTCGCTAACGATAACACCGCCATTGAATGTGAATGTATTCTTGAACGCTTCGTCCAGGCCGACGGAATAATCCTGCTTTACATCGGTAAGGATGGCGGCTCGTTTTTTACCGAGCGAATTCAAGGCAAAGCGAGCCATCGTTTGTCCCTGGAAGGGATCGATAAAGCAAATACGGAAAATGTAATCACCTTTTTTCGTAACGTCTTCATTCGTCGACGCCGGTGTGATCATCGGAACGTGTGCCTGCTGGCAGATCGGTGCGCCGGCCATCGAGCGACTCGAAGCAACTTCGCCGAGTACAGCGATCACGCGATCGCTATTGACTAATTTTTGTACGCTGGCAACTGCATCTTCCGTCTTCGATTGATCGTCCTCGGTAACCAGTCGAAGTTGCTTACCGAGCACACCGCCGGCTCCGTTGATCTCCTCGACTGCAAGGACATCGCCATTATGGACCGACTGACCAAATGTGGCCGTGCCACCTGTGAGAGATGCAAATTCTCCGACCGGAATATCGTTACCAGCGGGACCGCCGGCCGTTTTACACGACGAAATGAAAAGGCTAAACGCCATCACAACGGCGAGAATGCTAATGGCAGGGCTAAAAGTCACAGTACGAAGTTTCATATTCGCGATCGATAAGTGAACAGCTCTGGTAATTAAGAACTAACAAAGAACAATAGATAGATAGTCATTTTGCTCCCATAAGGCGCAAAATATGCTGATTTCTTAATTACAGTCTTTCAAAAATACGCCGAAATCGGCAACGAGCCGTGTTTTTATGCTTCAGCTCTTAATTGTAAGAGTTAAAATCCCTATTGTAAGACCTGAAATTCTTATTGTAACACCTGAAAAGGGGCGATCTCTGTCCTACCGGATGCTCTGAGAATTACATAATAAACACCGGCCGGAAGCTCTCCGACATTAAGACTTGCCGAGTGGCTGCCACCAGCCTCTTCACCTAGAGTTACATATTGAATTCGTATTCCGAGCAGGTTTGTAATTTCCAGCGTCGCTTCGGAAGTAAACGGAAGCTCATAGCGAGCGGAGAGTATACCAGCACTAACCGGACCCGCTTGTAACGAAAGCGACGGCGAGGATGCGGTGCCCACACTCGAGTTAAGGCTTACTTTCACAACCCAATAATCAACGGAGCCATACGCTTTTTTAATATCACCATTACGTGACGACGCCATACCCGCGAACGCAAAGTTGCCATCGCGAGATTGGATCACCTGATAAGCATGGTCATCCTGCGAGCCCCCGAAACATTGCTGCCACACGATATTTCCATTGGCGGCAAGCTTGACAATCCAGGCGTCACCCGCTCCCCCGTGAAAGCCGAACACATCTCCGCCGTTCGAGCCGGCTACACCAGCAATCGCATAACCATTGTCGGTCGTGGGAATGACTGACCACGCCACATCATTACCGGGACTGCCTAACGATCGCTGCCACTGAATATCACCGGTAGAGTCCAGCTTGACGATCCATCCATCGGACCCGCCATGATTGTGGACCGATGACCAATCGGAATAACTGGTACCGGCAACGATAAACCCGCCATCGGGTGCAAGAGCGAGGGATGAAAAATAATCGGTCGAATCGCCGCCATACGTTTTTTGCCATTCGATATTCCCGGCATGGTCCAATCGAACGATCCATCCATCCATGGGACCACCACCCATCCGGGTTTCGAGATCGTGATCGCGGGACATCGTCAGTCCCACCATAGTATAGCCACCATCGGGCATTTGCACGATCGATCGCGCGCGGTCACGGCTGGAGCCGCCGAACGTTCGCGACCATTCAATATCACCCTTTGGCCCTAACTTGACCACCCACGCATCTTCGCCACCATAGTTCTGAGAAACATCTCCATCATTCGACATGGTATATCCCGCAAAAGCATAACCGCCATCGGATGTTTGAATGATGGATAACGGATCGTCGAAATTGCTGCCTCCGACCGCTTTGGACCACAAGATATTTCCCGCAGCATCGAGCTTCACGATCCAGGCATCACTTAAGCCGCCGTGATAACCAAGGACCTCACCATCATCGGACTCAGTACGGATCGCTGCGCAATAACCGCCATCGCTCGTTTGAATGATGGAGTTGACCTCTTCCTGCTGAGTGCCTCCTAAACACGTTTGCCATTCCATTGCACCGAATGGATCGAGCTTTACAACATAAGCATCTTCAACGCCACCGTGATATCCTGGGATATACGCCTCATCCGCTCCTCCGGTGTAGCCGGCTGTAATGTAACCACCATCGCGAGTTTGCTGAATGGAGAATGCCTCATCCTGCCGAGCACCGCCAAATGAAAACTCCCATCCAATGCGCGGTTGGGCTTTTGTAAATGTTGGGAAAAAGAGCAGAACTGCAACGATGCTGCATGCTAATAAATGGGATCGTTGCACGAGAAGATTCTGCATGAAACAGTATAGCGTACAATCATAGACACGATTGTAATACCAAAAGATGCCGTTCTGAACGGACCTTTGTAATAGGACTCGGTATAGTCCTTTTTATCGTGCGCCGAGTTTCCTTAGCGTACCGATGTATTGGCTATGCGGGTACTCGTTACGCAACTGCTCGTAGTACATGTTGGCTTGCTGGCGGTTGCCGAGATGGAGTCCGATGCGCGATAGCTTGTAGAGTGCCATCGAGCGCTTGTACTGCGGACCGACGCGAGTTACATACTCAAAATAGGGAATGGCCTCCGCGTAGCGACCCATCGCGTAGAACGACTCACCCATCCAATAGTAGGCGTTGGGTACGAGTTCTGGCGGGCGGCCGGTTGTAACGACCTGGGAAAAGAGTGCAATAGCCTCATCATAGCGGCGACCGTTGTAGGCGCCGAGCGCAGCTTCGTACAATCCGTACTCGGTTAAATTCGGTTGCGGCACGTAGGGTGCTCCCCACGGAGTACGAGGCGGCAGGAAGTTCGGGCGACCGGGTGGCTCTGCCATCGGCGCTTGTTCGCTCGGTTGAGCATTCTCATTCGAGAGTTGGCTCACACGGGAAAGGGCGCTATCGGCATGGGTAAGCACGGACTTAGCGCTGGGCGCATTCGTCGCAGCAGCTTCCTGTGCTGGTGCCGGGCGGTTCCGAGCATTCGAACGGGTGCTCCGTGAAGACCGGCAACCACCGATAGCGAGAGAAGCGATAACGAGCACGGCAAGCGTTCGCATCGAGAACATTCGAGAAATCATCGTATGAGACTTCATAGCGCCTCCAGTCTTAATACAGGTTATACTTGAATCCGATCGAGAGCGAGACATTAGAAGCCGACCGGGCTGCATCACGGGGATATGGTTGGGATGGATCGCTTAACGGATCCAAGCTGACCGTGTTGCTGGTGCCGTTCGTCACCGCATCGTATTCATATACGTACGTTGTCATTTCGGTGAGCCGGACCTCCGCAAAGAGATCGAACATGCTGTTAGCATCATTCGGATCGTACATCAACGGAAGTTCAAAACCGATCGCACCGTATAAGCCAAACGGAATTGGCGGATGCATCTTACGAGTAAAGCCGGTGGAGTGATCGCTGAAGCTTACGTCTTCCTGATACGTACCAACGATCCACACACCACCGCCGGCACCGATATAAATGGATGGAAGTCCGCCGCCAAAACTGGTGCGGGCATTGAGCCCAAGCGTTACCGGAATGTAGGACGTCGTTCGGGTGGTCGTTTGGAACACACCGCCGCCAATGGGGTCATTCGTTGTACCACCTGTAGAAAGATGGTATCCCGAAGCAGCTTCGAGTTCGAGACCCACGACCGGCACCGTTCCGCTATTGCTGCCGAGCGAATCGACGACGTCCACTGGAATGATCGGGAGATCGAGTGCAAGGTTCAGTTTTGCACCTTGTCCGGTACTCCACCAGACCTCGGAGCTGCCATCATGGCCATACATTTGTCTGGCCCGGCCGAGGCCATAGCCCGCACTTGCTTTGACACTAAAGAGCGTCGGCAATTCAGCCGGTTCGACGTCCTGGGCAAACGCTGTCGTAACCGGAGCTCCGACGAGCATCACCAGGAGCGCTATTGTTTGGATCGGGCGATTGAATCGTATCATATACACTCTACCGATTTTAATACCGTAATGCTTTTAGCCGTGTTTGTGCTCGAGCGCGAAATTCCGAGGTCGGGTAATCGGCGATGACGCGTTCGTACGCATCGCGAGCCGCTTGTGGAATTCCAAGCCGTTCATAGCACTCACCGATCTTGAACTGAGCCGGCGCCGCTTTTGACGAATTTGGATATTGCGAGATCACTTCACCAAATGCTTTCATCGCTTGATTGTAGCGCTTCAATGCGTACTCGGACTCACCCTCCCAATACTTATAGTTTGGGGCGTAGCTGCTACTGGCGTCCTCTCGCTCGAGCGCACGAAATTCTTCTAATGCTTCTGAGAAGTGATTTTCATTATACATTCGAAGCGCACTCGAATATCGCTCTTGCGGGGTTGCCGGCGCCGTTAGCGATTGTGCGCGCGGCGGTACATAACTGGGAGCTGAGTTGTACGAAGGCGGATCCGACGGTGGCGGCATCGGCGGCCGGGAGCCGTACGAGCGCGATTGCTGTAACTCCTGAACCTGCTGCTCGAGCGTGCGAATACGCGAATGATCGGACTCCACGAGATTGGTCATCGAGTCGATAACTTCGGTGAGCTTCTCCTGTATCATGAGAAGCGAATCGACCTGCCGTGAAACCGCAGATGTGCCGGCGTTGCCCGCTCTTGCAGAGTTTCGGCGCGATTCCTGTTGGGACGTCCGGCAAGATGAAAGCGCAAAAACCGAAACGACGATCAGGATTAAATATTCGGCAAAACGATTTGAACGCAAGGCGGTAGAATTCTTACAGACAGGCATAGAAGCCCTTTCAGCCCTGGATTTGGCCATTTCGTCACAAAGATACTACTTTATCGTTCTAAATGCAAGAGTTTGGCGATTTTACACCTCAGTTACATCGAATACTCTGCGGGACAGAACCGACCTCTGCCGCGTTTTCGCGCCGTTCGAACCCGTATTAACGATATGAAAATCACCCCTCCCCCACATATTTTGACGCTAAAGGCCTATAAACCGGGCAAACCCGTGCAGGACCTGATGGCAGAATATGGGCTGACCGATGTTATTAAGCTCGCCTCGAATGAGAATCCGTTAGGGCCATCTCCATTGGCTGTTAAAGCCGCACAGGACTCTCTTGCCGATCTGCATCACTACCCGAACGGCGGAAAATCGCTTCGAGAGAAGCTGGCTCACAAGTATGGGCTTTCGATCGAACAGGTCATCGCTGGCTCCGGAAGTGAAGGGGTAATGAATACGCTCATGAGAACCTTCCTTGTCGAGGGTGACGAAGTACTCACCAGCCAGGGGACCTTCACCGGTTTTTTTGTGCTCGCTCATGCACTGGGTCTTACGCTCGAGTTAGCACCGCTTAAAAATTACGCATACGATCTTACAGCGATAGCAGAGCGGATCACAGCCCGTACCAAGCTCATCTATCTGGCCAATCCTAATAATCCGACGGGTAGTGCGTTCGGGCGCAAGGACTTCGAAGCGTTCTATAAGCGCGTGCCTGCGAGCACCCTCATTATGTTCGACGAAGCTTATTATGATTTCGCGATCGGTGATTCGCCTGATTATTTTACAATGGTCGACGACATTCGCCCCAATGTGGTGACACTTCGCACCTTTTCTAAATCGCATGGACTGGCGGGTATTCGAATTGGATTTGGCACCGGCCCCGAAGAGCTTATCAGCCTCATGAATAAAGTACGCCTGCCTTTCGAGCCAAGCTCACCCGCGCAGGCAGCAGGCATGGCGGCGCTCGATGATGACGAATTTTTACGACGCACGGTCGAAACAAACCGTGAAGGTAAGCGGTACTTAAAGGAGGCCTTTATTACGCTCGGAATTCCGTTCGTTGAGACCTCGGCGAATTTCTTCCTGCTTCCTCTCGAGTCATCGGAATTAGCAATCCATATCGTGCTGGAGATGGAGCGTCGCGGTATTATCGTACGCCCATTGGATGGCTTCGGTCTTTCCGGGTGCGTTCGCATCTCGATCGGCACAATGGAAGAAAATAAACGAGCGGTAAAAGCATTAACGGAAATCTTCCAATCTCTCAAAACCGAGGGGTTGATCACTCAGCATTCAGTACTCAGCACTTAAAACCTACTTATGGCCGACGAACTTACCGACTACCTTCGCCCCGAGATCGCATCGGGCCTCGGCTCGATGGAGTTAGTCGCAAAGTTCGTGGTCGAGGGCTTCATTACGGGCCTTCATAAATCTCCCTATCACGGCTTTTCCGTAGAGTTTGCAGAGCATCGTCCGTACTTGCCGGGAGATGCTATTCGTAATATTGACTGGAAGCTCTTCGCCCGCACCGACCGACATTACATTAAGCAGTTCGAGGAAGAGACTAATCTTCGAGCGCATATCATCGTCGATGCTTCGCGCTCGATGAATTACACGAGCAACCCGAAACGCATTACCAAGTATAGGTATGCAACGATGCTGGCGGGAGCGCTATCGTATCTCTTAATGCGACAGCAGGATGCGGTTGGTCTTGCAATATTCGATGAAGAACTGCGCACCTTTATGCCGGCGCGCCTCAAGCAAAGTTATTTGCGCGAGATGTTGCGGGTACTACAAATAACCGAACCTTCACACGCGACACGTACCGAAACCGCACTCCGTCGTGTAGCAGAACGCCTTACTCGCCGTGGACTCGTTATCGTCATCAGCGATTTCTTAGATGAGCCGGAAGCGATCAAACTGCCGCTCTCACTCATGCGTCATGCGGGACATGAGGTGATCGCCTTTCAAGTGCTCGATCCTGCCGAACGCACGCTTGAACTCGACACTGCCGACGCAACGATCATTGATGTCGAGACTGGTCAGCAAATGCGAACGCAGCCGTATCAATTGCAGGCGAGCTATCAAAAATCGGTCAATCAATTTCTCTCACAACTTAAAGATTCTCTTCTCGCTGAAGGCATCGATTATCTTCTTCTCGAGACCACAACTCCATTCGACCGCGCGCTGCTTGAGTATCTTCACAAGCGGCAAACGATGGGATGATCTATTTGGCAATAGGTCAGTTTTAAGTCCTCTCCGAACTGGCGTCATGAAATTCCAGTTTTGCGGCAGTATGATTAAGTGGGTTTTGGTCTTACTTTTCTCGTTAGCGTCAAGTGCATTCGCATCTTCTGCTGACAGCGGCCGGTGTCCATGGAAATTGCCGTTTACAATAACGATTCATGCCGCCGGAAATCTTCATTCGTATGGGCACAGTGTGCCCACCCATGGCCAGGGACAATCCTACGATAATCCGATTGTACCCGCTACAGAGGATTTTGTCTTAACGCTCGATACTTCTTCACAAAACATTCATTCGATATATCCAAATGCTCGGATTAGCTTTTTCATAACTTCAGATACACTTAGATTCAGCAAGTCATACGACGATTCATTGACGGGTACCTATAGCACTGATTCCGTATCAATGGTCATATCGTTTGCCCACGCCAAAGACTCCATTCTTTCGCTTCAATGTGCGGAGTTCAGGCACTCGGTACCGTACCTTGGAATGCCCATTTCAGAGGATAATTTCGCTTTTCAACTTTCCGCCTTATCTTTCGACGACACGTCCATTTTTAGCACCGATAGCTCCTTTAGTGGCCATCTGATATCTCTTACCGATCATCGATCCAGTATCTTTAACCTCTATCCTAATTTTCCAGAGTTTGGCACTTTCGATTACGTTGATTTCACCGCCAAGGCGGTGACTCTTGCGGGTATCTTTCGCCAAAAACAATTCACCGATCCTTCTATTGCACAAATACCATGGCATCTTCCTTTTCATTTAATTGTGCATGCTCATGGAACGGGTCAGGATCATTCTACTCACTTTGACTCTACCGATCTTGACATAACGGTTTGGAACGCACAAGTCGCTACGAAGGACACATTCGAATTTATTTCTAATTGGTTGGGCGGAACAGAATCGGATACTTCAGTGCTAATTAAATTCGTACCGGGACAGGATTCAATAGCATCACTCGATGCAAGAGTGTATGGAAGCCTAACTTTGACAAATTTTACTCAGCGTTTGAGATTGTCCAGTGGATCCGCCTTCCACATTAGCTCGCTTGCGTTCGATGACAGCTCTATCTTTTCTTCCGATAGTTCGTTTTGTGCACACAACATATCGCTTGCCTCATCGGCTGATTCTTCAATTGGTGATTTGCAATACTTCTATAATTCCACAATTATCAAAAGCTTTACATCTTCCGACGTCGATCTCTCCGGCATTTTCCGGCCGATGCATTACGCTTGTGCAGAAGCTGTATCCAGACAAGAGCCTTCCAATAGTGCTCTGATTGTCACCTCTTCTAACAATTCGGTACGCTGCTCTTTTAGAGCATCCCAGAATGCGCGTAGTATCAAAGTATACGATGTGTTGGGAAGCGAAGTCGCAGTGTATCAAATTCCGTCCGAATCAACCACTGCAACGTTCAGCAATCTGTCTCGAGGACTCTATTTCATTCGACTTGAGGGTGAGGTTGAGAAAGCCATTATCCCGTAAGTACGGATAGTAGCCTCTTCACCTCGTCCTCCGTATTATAAAAATGCGGCGAAACACGGAGCAGGCCGTTGCGGAGAGAGATAACAATATCCTGCGACAGCAATCTCTGATACACTTTTTCCGCATCCGCAAATTTGAACGAGACAATTCCTGAATGCTCGTTCTCCGCTTTTGGAGTGATCACCTCGATGCCTTCACGTTCTAATCGCTCAATAAGGTAACCGGAGAGGTCGAGCACCGCACGCTCCATTTCTTTAAGGCCAAATTCAAAAAAGAATTTGAGCGACGCGTTGAGCGCGGTAATACCGGAGAAATTCATTCCTCCATTTTCGAATCGGGCCGCACCTTCACGCAACTCATCGGGGCGAATGGTAAAATTGAATGGATTATCGATGCTCGTCCACCCGAGGGATGCCTGATGTATTCGTTCGAGTGCTCGATCGCCAACATAGATGAACGCTGCCGCAAGATCGGACATCATCCATTTATGCGAACCGCACGACATGAAATCGACCATGTCCCGCTCCACATCGAGCGGTGTATGTGGCAGCGCCTGAATTCCATCGACCACGAAGAGAATATCTCGCTCACGACATAATTTGCCTATTGCTGCAAGATCGGCTTTAGCACCAGTGCCATATTGTACATAACTGATCGAGACGAGCTTTGTACGATCGGTAAGGTGAGCTTCAATGTCTGCTGGCGAAACGGAATAGCCACCAGTACCATCCTTCTTAAAGAGCGGGTTCTTTCTTATCACATCAACTTCAACCCCACGTCTTCGAAGATTTAGGAAGGGATAGACATTGGCCGGGAATTCGAGATCGTTGATCAGGACGCGGTCGCCCGGCTGCCAATCGAGTCCTTGTGCAATAACATTCAGGCCATCGCTGGTATTGAGTACAAACGCCATCTGGTCCGCACGAGCGTTCAGCATTCGTGCGAGAAGCTCGCGGGTTTCCTGCACCGTCTTTTGTGCCCACGGATACGGTTCAATAGCTTTAAGAGCGCGCCTTGTTTGATATCGATCGACGGCATCGCGAACACGAAAGGAAAGCGGAGCGACGGCTGCGTGATTGAGGTATACGAGGTCTGTCCAGGTATGCGGAAATTCTCGGCGAGCTTGTTCTATGGTCATCGGATAAATCGGATCTTTGCAAGCTTCTTCTCTGCCACCGCATCAAATTCAGCATGATCGGAAGTCAGGAGAGTTGCTTTCATTCGAGCTGCAAGTGCTACTGCGAATGAATCGGCAAGCGAGATTTTCTTTAGGGTGGCTTTGAGCTTACCGGCCGATTTCCATAGCGCGGGATCCATATCCTCTCGAATTTCAATCCCGAGTTCCAGCATTATCTGGACAACGAGCTTTGCAGCCGTTTCTCCGTCTGCTCGGAAAAAGTCATAATAGACTTCACATACATTAAGGGCATGAATAACAAAACGAGCTTTGGAATCAAGCAGTAAATCGAAGAGGACTTCGCCACCGGGCTCTTTTCGAAAAAAAGCAATTAAGGAACAAGCATCGAGAAGATAGGTCACGGTTATTGTGGTTTACGATTACGGTCCTCCCATTCTATTTCCTTGGACTTCCGTCGTGCAAACTCTTCAGAGCTTGTCTTTACATGTGCAAACATACCGAACGCCGCTTTTACGCGCTCTTGACGCTCCTGCTCTGCCTTGGCAGAAAGTTTTCTGGGCTTCTTTGCTCGCATGTACATAGTGACCTCTTATGTCCGCTGAAAGTAAAAAGTTCACGCGAACAGCGTACGCTGCTGAATGATCTGTTCTACTCTCTCGATATCCTCTCGTGTATCCACGGCCACTGCTTCATACTCGACGGGTATACAGCGAATAACAACATCACCGCCTTCCAGGAATCGTAATTGTTCGAGGCGTTCTGCATCTTCGAGCGAGCTTTGTGCGCCTTCATGTCCGAGCAAAACGGAAAGCCGATAAGCGTAAATACCTATATGCTTATAAAACGGATATTTGCCAAACCATTTGCTCATATCTTCATTCGGAATATCTCGCAAGAATGGTATAGCATGGCGCGAGAAATAGATCGCGTCGTAATACGCATTCAGAGCAACTTTCACAATATTCGGATTTGCCAACTCATCGGCCGATTTGATTGGCGTGATCGGAGTTGCTACTTCGACCTCAGGATCAGCAAGCATCGACTTTATTAAGGCGTGAATAACGGCTGGCTCGACGAGCGGCTCGTCACCTTGAACATTAATGATGATCGAGCGGGGGTCTGTGAGTCCTAATTGACGCGCTGCTTCGGCAACTCGATCGGTGCCGGATTTACAGTCGGGCGATGTCATCAACACTTTGCCACCAAAGCCTGCGACCGCTCTGCGAATCTTCTCGTGATCGGTCGCGACGTACACTTCATCAACCTCCGCTATGTTTGAACATCGCTCGTACACCCGCTCGACCAACATCTTCCCGGCAATGAGCGCGAGCGGTTTCGCCGGCAGCCGTTGGGAGGCATAACGGGATGGAATAATGATGACGGTTTTGGATCCTGGATGATGCATGCGATATCTAAAAAGGCGCAAGCTAAAGCATGCGCTACAATATAACGTAGATTTGTGCGAAAATCTTACCCTTATTGGCTTATGAAACGATATGTCCTCGCTCTGATCGGTATTTCACTCGTCGCCATTGCCGGATGCGGCGGCAGTTCGACAAAACCGCTCTCCACCAATAACCGCCTCATCGAGTGGATACTCTCTGATTTTCAATCCCTCAATCCGTATAACTCCACCGATGCGAACGCGACGTATGCCGAGGAGCAGATCTATCAGCGGCTTATTACTATCGACGTCAACACAATGAAGTACACGGTACCGGTGCTGGCCGAGTCAATGCCGGTGGAGTCACCGGATCACCTGCAATATGATTTCACACTTCGCAAAGATGTAAAATGGCCCGACGGGAAGCCGTTCACGGGTGAAGACGTGATCTTTAGCTTAAAGGCGCTGAAAAATCCATTCAATTCGATGTCGGGTCAAAAGCGCGTCTATGTCGATCCGATCCATAGTGTCGAGCTCATCGATGGCGATCCCTATCGCGTCCGGTTCAAACTATGGAAGCCATACTTTCTTATTATACCTGCGACCTTTGGTGACGTACTCTACATGATGCCGAAGCACATTATGGACCCGGATGGCCTCACCGATAAATATTCCTGGGACGATATCGCTGCCATTGTTGAATCTGCCGGTAATAAGGAGATCGACAGCGTGATGCTTTCGAAACATAAAAACCAAGCCATGCTCGATTATGCGACCTGGTTCACGGATGCATCTCGCAATCGCGATGGCAAGTATATTCAAGGCACCGGCCCCTACAAGCTGGATGTGTGGGTTACGAATCAATATGCGAGGTTCGTTCGCAATCCTCAATACGTCAACCATTGGGGACCAATGGGCGAGGCAAATCCGGATACGCTTATTTATAAAACGATCAATGATCTGAATGCTGCCACAACAGCATTAAAATCTCACGATGTCGACCTTCTGGGGCAGATCCTACCGCAATACTGGATCAATATTGATACGTCAAAAGGCGATGTGAAAAAGATCGGGTTTCCACTCGGCCAATTTTACTATATCGGATTTAACAATCGCAGTCCGATCTTTCGCGATCCAGGGGTGCGTTGGGCAATGGCCTATATGATCGATCGAAAGCTCATTATCGATAAAGTATACTACGGTAAGGCAAAATTAACAGAATCACCTGTGACATCGACTCATCCCGAGTATAATCACGACTTGCCGATCATCCCCTTCGATCCTGCCAAAGCAGAGCATATTCTCGACTCACTGGATTGGAAAGACCATGATGGTGATGGCATCCGCGATAAAGTGATAGACGGACGGCGCATTCCATTCCGGTTTACCTTCACTGTCAATGCAGGTAATGAGACACGCAAAAAAGTATTGCTGATCTATAGCGAAGCGCTACGCAAGATCGGTATCGATGCGCAAGTCAACATGCTGGAGTGGAGTGTTTATCTCGAACGACTGCGCGATCACTTACTCGAAGCTCACATAGGCGCCTGGATCAACGATCCGTTCGAATCGGATAGCTATCAGCTTTATCATTCATCACAGGCGAAGAACCGAGGTTCGAACTACGATTATTACAGCAATCCGGTCGCCGATAAACTAATGGAAGATATCCGTCTCGAATTCGATCCGGCAAAGCGCATGGAGATGGAAAAGCAATTGCAGAAGATCATGTATGACGATCAGGCAAATCTCTTCCTGTGGGAACCTCTTAATCTCGCAGCGTGGGTTGACCGATTCGATAATGTATCGTGGAATTCCTACCGGCCCGGATATAATACCGCTTGGTGGAAAGTCCGCGGTGTTGGCGGCGGGGCTAAGGCGTCATTTTGATTACTTTGTACCAAGCAACCAGAGATGCGAGTGATCGACCTGCTTCGCATGCTTCTCTGGGGGAATGACGTCGATATAATAACGCCGGTTATCTTTTTCAACGAAGTGCTTCTCCGTATGACCGGATGAGAAATTATTACCGTGGATTCTTATGCTGGGGTCTAACGGTAAACTACCTACAATAGAATTTTCGTCGATATGCAACGCAGAATCAGATAGCTTTAAACTGCCTGCAATTGAATTTCCATCAATATGAAGCGAATGCGATTGTAGTTGAAGGCCATGCCTTAGGTCTTCAATCGTTTGAGCATTTACGGTTGAAAAGAAAACAACGAGAGACAATACCGAAAAGAGAACCGGAATAATGCGGCGCATATCTAAATCCTCCGTGCTTTTCAAAAGCCACCAGGTAAGATTTGATTCCCTTTCACCGCTCATTGACAATGGCATATAAGTGATTCGATACATATTCGCCATGAATTACCTCATCTTCGCAAAATGTTGCCTCTCGCGACATCCCGCAACGCTCCATTACCTTTGCCGAGGCACCATTAGCAATCTGACATCTCGCGGCTACTCGGTGCATTCGCATTTCTTCGAATGCAAAGCGGATCATTTCGCGAACGGCTTCCGTCATGTAGCCCTGCCCCCAGAACGCACGGTTTAGGACGTAGCCGATCTCAAGATTATGATGTTGCTGGGAAATATGATGAAAGCTGGAAGCCCCCAAAAATTTCTTATCTGATTTGCGGACGATCCCAAAGTTCATACGCTCTTTTCTGGCAAATTCGCCCGGTACGTTTCGTAGCCACGCCAGAGAGTCTTCAATCGTCTGATGCGTGCTAAAGATCATATATTGGGATACGATTGGATCGCTCGCATACGCAAACACCTCTTCCGCATCATCGACTGTGATCGGACGTAATAGCAATCGCTCCGTTTCAAGAATTGGGTGAGTCTCGAAGAATGGCGAAAGATCGAGTGGTGCGAGCGAACTCATTTTAGCCGCCAGCTTGTGCCTTCTTTCGAATCTTCAAGAACCACACCTGCCTCGTCCAGCTCTTTGCGAATGGCATCGCTCATCGCAAAATCTCGTCGCTCACGAGCTTCCTTACGCCACTTAATGATAAGATTCATCAATGCCGGGGAAACATCCGACGACTTTGAAGAAGAAGCAAGCGGCAGGATACCCAGGACATCGCCGGCGAGGTTTTGCCAGATCGTGAGTAAGATCGGTAATTTCTCTTTTTCTTTTGCCGCGATGGCATTATTGGTTTCTGTCGCGAGATCGTATAATACCGCTATCGCTTTCGCCGTATTGAAATCATCGTCCATCGCTTCTATAAAGCGCTGAACGATCGTGTTCGAACGATCAAGCGGCGGCAATACTACATCGCCTACAGCCTGTTTTAACCTGTCGTAACTTCCCAGCAGTTTTTCATAACCGGCCTCCGCGGATTTGATCGCTTCGGGTACAAACTCCGTCGTACCCCGATAATGCGATTGCAGGATCGTAAAGCGCAGTGAAAGCGGATTATACTGCTGATATAGATCTCGTAAATAAGCGGAGTTGCCAAGCGACTTACCCATCTTCACGCCGCCCGTAGTGACCATATTGTTGTGAATCCAATATTTAACGAATGGCTTACCGGTTGCGCTTTCGCTTTGGGCTATTTCACACTCATGATGCGGAAATTGATTCTCGAGTCCGCCACCGTGAATATCGATCGTTTGACCGAGATACTTCATGGACATCGCCGAACACTCGATGTGCCATCCCGGATATCCGTCACCCCAGGGTGACGGCCATCGCAAAACGTGGCCTTTCTCGGCGCGTTTCCACAGCGCGAAGTCCTGCGGCGAACGCTTATCGCTTCGTGCTTCTACGCGTCCGCTCGCTTCCTGCTCTTCCGTTTTGCGACCCGAGAGCTTTCCATAGTCTTTATCTTTCGAGACGTCGAAGTAGACATTTCCATCTACCTCGTATGCAAAGCCCTTTTCGAGTAATTCCTTTATGAGTTCGATCTGCTCGATGATATGCCCCGTTGCGCGCGGTGCGATATCAGGGCGGCGAATATTGAGCGCATCCATATCTTCGTAATAGCGGCGAGTGTAAAACTCCGCTATCTCCATCGGATGCTTCTTTTGCTTGCGAGCGGCAACATCCAGCTTATCTTCGCCTTCGTCCGCATCGTCGGTTAAATGTCCCACGTCTGTAATATTTTGAACGTAGGTTACCTCGTAACCCAAAAATCGAAGATAGCGGCTGACGATATCACCCATGATATAGGCCTTGGCGTGGCCAACATGCGAATCGCTATAGACCGTAGGACCGCAGATGTACATACCGACGCGGCCCTCATGAATAGGGGTAAAAACTTCTTTTTTACGAGTGAGAGTGTTATAGATCTCTAATGCCATAGATGGTAGGACGGGCTTCAGCCTGTCAAACGAAATGGTCAGCAGGCTTTAGCCTGCTGTATATTTGCATTCGTGGATAAGATATTTTATCGACGCCACCTCCCGCATATTACTCCCAGCGGCGTCGATTACTTTGTAACGTTCCATCTGGCAGGTTCATTACCCGTTCCCGTTTTGCGCGAATTGGGACGGAAGTATCATCAGCCGCTTAAGACGATGGATCTCGAATTTCGTGCAAGTGGGATTCGACCACCGGATGATGCCGAACAACGCTCACGCTTGCGAAAACTTTACTTCGCCGGATATGATGACGCACTGCATGCGCAGAAAACCCTACGTTGGTTAAACGATGACCGAGTGGCACAGATCGTTCAAAACATTATTCTCTCCCTGGAGAAAGAACAACACTACGATCTGTGGTGCTACACGATCATGCCAAATCACATTCACATACTCTTTCAGCATCCGTCAGCCTCAGCCGAAGGGGACGCTTTTGAACTGAGAAAAACGATGCAATTATTAAAGGGACGATCCGCCGTTCTGAGTAATCGTCTGCTCGGACGTCACGGTTCGTTCTGGCAAGATGAAAGCTTCGATCATGTAGTTCGAGGTAATGAGTTCGAACGGATCGTGTTCTATATTTTGAATAATCCCGTAAAAGCGGGGCTTGTTCAAAATTGGAATGAATGGCGGTGGAGTTACATCCATCCAAAAATTAGAGAGGTCTTAAGTCTCTAAGCAAAAAATGGTCGGCAGACTAAAGTCCACCGACCATTTCGTTTGACAGGCGGAAGCCCGTCCTACCATTTAATATCCAAATATTTCGTCGAGCGAAAGCTCCTCGATATCCCCATATTTGGCGAGGTCTTTCATATCAACTTTGCTCTTCGAGCCCAGCACCGCGATCGCGTACTGGTGGTTCGCAATGTTCTGTTTCTGAAAATCGGCGATCTGGTCGAGTGTGATAGAAGGAGCCGCTTTATATACGTTCTCACTCACGTCATAATCGAGTCCTCGCTTTTTCGCTTGCTCGTAGGACCACAATATATTCTCACGCGTGGTGCGTCCGCTGGCAAGAGAATTTATGAGCGATTCCTTTGACTGATCGAATAACTTATCGACTCGCGGCATGTCGTTCATCAACTCGAACATACTCTTCATCGTCTCCGGACTCTTATCGGCCTGTGAACCGACGTAAGCAGCGATGTAATACGGGTCGTTCTTTTTCTCACCGGCTTGATAACTGCTCCATACCGCATACGCAAGCGCCTTGGATTCACGGATCGTCTGGAACGTCACCGAGGCCATCGAACCACCATAATACTCATTATAGAGATTAATGACCGGAGCCATGGTCGGATCGAATGCTGGCAATCCTTTCGAAAGCATCAGCACCTCTACTTGTGCCATATCGTAGTCGACGAAATAGACTTTGTTCTTCGTTGTCTCTTGCCGTACATATTCGACGGGTACCGGCGCCGTACGATGTTCTGCCACATGATGAAGATCGTTCAATGTCGCAACAACGTCATCCACCTTAGCCGGCCCATAGTAGAGCACGTGATGCGGATAATCGGAAAGCGTATGAATACGATCGGTCATGTCATTCACGGTTAGCTGCTGCAATTCTGAATTCTTCAGGTCATAGGTCTGCGGGTTTACTTTGCCATAAACAGCATAATTCCTAAGTGCACCAAAAAGAATTGCGTGACGATTCTTCTTCGTATCTTCACGTGACTTGATCGTGCGATCGACGAACGCGGCGAGCGTAGCCTTGTCCGACTTCGGATTAGCAAGAATGCTCTCGAGCAGCGCAACGCTCGTCTTAAAATTCTTTTGAAGTCCGCTGAGCGAAACATGGACTTCATCATCGGTCGTCGAAACACTGACGCTGGCACCCAATGCAAACAGCTTTTTCTTTAACTCCGCGGGCGAAAGTTTATTAGTGCCGACGTAGTCAATATAATCCATCGCATATTGCAGATCCTTATCGTTTCGCTTTCCCATTTCTACGACGTAGGTCATCGAAAAACGAGCGTTCTCGTCGTTATGCAAATACTCGATCGGAATACCGCTCGATAATTTCGTTTGTGTAATATCTCGTTTGAAGTCGAGAAAATGAGGCTCGACCGAAGAGACCGGCATCGCCATTACCGATTTCAGAAAATCGGATTGTGCCGTGCGATTCACCTCCACGGGTGTGATCGGGGGCTTCGTAACTTTTACGACGTTCTTATGATCGCCGGAGCGCTTATAAACGATAGCATAATTATCGCCATAATATTTATTCGCAAAATCAACGATCTCTTTCTTGGTGATCCTGGAAAGTGAATCGAGATACCCTACTTCACTCGGCCATTGAGTGTGATGAATAAAGGAATTCATCATCACGTCCGCACGGCCCCAGTTATGCTCATATTGCCGTAACCGCTGGATCGTCACATCGTTGATAATAGCGGGCAACAAGCTGGCATCGAAGTCGCCTTTTTTAACAAGCTCGATCTGTGACAGAAGAAGATTCTTTACGTCCTCGAGCGATTGTCCTTGCTTTGGTTTACCCTCCAGAACATGCACGCCATAATCGTTCAACAGTTCAACGTCAGAGCCGGCTTCTAACACTTTCTGCTGCTGATTAAGATTGAGATCGATCAGCCCGGCCGTCGAATTCGAAAGCAGCATGTTCATCATCGCTGCTACTTTTGCTTCATGCGTATTGATCGCCGGAAGGCGCCATGCCATTTCGACAAACTCGGCATCCGGTCCATATACTTCGCGAATGACAGGCTGTTTTAGATCCACTTCCTGCGGTGAATACCATGCTTGAAGCGATTTGGACGGAAGCGATGCAAATTTTTCGACGATAAGTTTGATGACCGAATCAGGATCGAAATCGCCCGCCATGACCAGCGCCATATTGTTCGGCACGTACCACTTCGAATAAAACTCTTTGATCTTCTTGATGGAGGGGTTCTTCAAGTGCTCGATCGTACCGATCGTTGTTTGCTGACCGTAGGGATGCTTTTGGAAGAGCGCCGCCATCATCGTTTCCCATGCCTGGTTCTCATCGTTATCCAAGCCGCGGTTCTTTTCTTCGTACACTGCTTCTAATTCCGTGTGGAACAATCGGAGCACGGGATGACGAAAACGCTCGGATTCGATCGTGAGCCACTTTGCGATCTGGTTCGATGGAATGTCATTGATGTATACCGTTTGCTCATCCGAAGTAAAAGCGTTCGTACCGCGAGCGCCCAGTTCGGTCACCATCTTATCGTATTCATTAGCGATCGCCCATTTGGCCGCGACGCCGCTGACCGAATCGATCTTATGATAGATCGCCGCGCGCTCGATCGTATCCTTCGTGCCGCGATATGTCTCGTAAAGATCCTCGATCTCGTCGAGATATGGCTTTTCTTTCGTGTAATCGAGCGAGCCAAATTTGTCCGTGCCTTTGAAAAGCAAATGCTCGAGATAGTGTGCAAGACCCGTAGCATCCGGTGGGTCCATTTTGCTTCCAGCTCGAACCGCGATCATGGTTTGAATTCGCGGCTCTGTTTTATTGACGCTTAGATAGACAGTAAGACCATTGTCTAACCTGTAGACATGCGCCGCGAGTGGATCGTTTGAAACTGGATCGAACGCAACGTACAAATGCCCGGCGACGGCATGACGTGTCATACGCATGCCGCCTTTCATCGCCGTATCCGATGCTGGTTTGCGAATGACCGGCTGTGCCTGAAGGTCCGTGAGTGAAAGTAGTGCGACAATAACTGCCGCTACAAATGTGAGTTTACGCATACATTAACTACAAATAACCGAGAGCGATATCCCTCTGTAAAATAACAGAAGGGATGACGGAAGTTTTATCCCTCATCCCTTCAACGTAAGTTCTTGTTGGACTTAATTCATTCCATGTCCGCCCATCTGGGGCATCGGTTGGAATTTGATGTCGGATGGCGGCGTGAAGACCGAATCATCGATCTTCTTCTCTTCATACTTCACGAACTCCATTGACATTGCTGTTTCGCCGGCCTGTTTCATTTCGATCTTTACCGGCATGAGGCCTTTTGCACTCAACTGCTTCATCGCATTCTTCATGTCATCACCCCGTTGGCCAGGCTGCGAGCTAATGTTGTGGCTCATACTCTCAACGATATGTTTCGGGAAATCACCACTTGCCCAGATAGAGATGTCCCCCTCCTTGGTTTTCATCAAATATTCTTCCGCGGCGTGGCCAGCGATCGTCGCTTTTTGGCCGGTGGGCTTCATTTCGATATTGCCCATCTTTTCCTTCATCATTTTTTCGGCGGCTGTATCGCTCGGCATATCCATCGTGTAACCCATATGCATGGCTTCCATGACCATCCACATCTTATGGGCATCTCGGTCGGCGATCACTTTAACCCCACCCTGGACGCCCATGTCCATTTCCGTCTCGGACTTCCCTCCTTTAATATTGATCTTCATATCATGCTTGTCCTCATCTAGTTGGGGCATTGTCATGGTCCAATAGACTATACCTTCAAAAGATTGGGCAAGGACTTTGGTAAAGGATCCGAAGACAAGAAAACTCAAAACGGCAAAAATTCCTATGATCTTCTTCATAAAAGAGGTTATTCGTAATTGGAAAGTGGCCGGAAATGGCCCTGAAAGTTGCCTCCCGAACCGAGCGGAATACGGAAGAGTGCCGTGATCGTATCGCGTAGCCGTGACATTTAGGTCACGGCGAAATGGCGCATGTAGGTCACGTGAAAAGGCGCATGTAGGTTTACGGCAAAAACGCGCATTAGCCCTTTACATTTCAAGTCTACAGTTTCGAATTGCTATGGTTACGAATTACTTTATCGAAAAGTATTTCGCCTGGGGGTGATGGGCAACGATCGCCGTCGTGGATTGCTCCGGTTCGAGATGATATTCTTCGGTCAATGTGATATCGATCCGCTCCGGACGGATCAGCTCGAATAATTTTGTCTGGTCTTCCAGGTTCGGACATGCCGGATAGCCAAACGAATATCGCGATCCCTGATAGCCCTGGCTAAATAATCGCTGCATGTCCTTCGCATCGTTACCGGCAATACCAAGCTCCGTGCGAACGACCTTATGCCAGTATTCGGCTAATGCTTCTGCCGTCTCGACCGAAAGGCCATGCATAAAGAGGTAATCGGAATACTCGTTTGCTTCAAAAAGCTTTTTAGTATACCGGCTCGCTTCCAGCCCAACCGTTACAGCAGTAAAGGCGACCACATCCGTAGTGTTGCGGCGCTCCGCTTCTTCCTTCGGAAGATAAAAATCGGCAAGGCATAAACGTCGCGCCGTTGGCTGACGTGGAAACGTAAATCGCTTCCACTCTTCCAGATCGTTTAACGAACTTACAGATAGATCCCATCGGTCATATATCTGCGATGTAGCTAAGGACCGTGGCTTAAGGACCACCAGGTCCTCACCTTCAGCCCAGCATGGGAAATACCCGTAGACAACTTTTGGCGAAAGCATACGATCGCGCTTAGCACGCAACTTTAACTCGGCCAACTTTGGTCGCGCGACTTCCTCGATCTGCTTTTCGAACACTTCAACCGATCGTTTGCCACGCTTCATTTGCCACTGCCCGCGGAAGAGCGCTACTTCATTCAGATATTCCCAGACCTTCTCGATCTTAATATCCTCGACAACTCTCGATCCCCAGAACGGAGGCGTTGGTACCGGATTGTCGTGTGGTGTCTTGCTCGTTCGTACCAGTTTCTCCGTTCCCTCGGCCGTTTCAATACGCTCGACGGCGATGGGGAAATCAGCGATCTCTTCTTGTAGCGCTTCGAGCTCCACACTTTTTTCCGACGCGGAAACCGTCTTCTTCGGATGCTGCAACCACGGCAAAGCACGGCTCGCCATTACGATCTTCGATTCGGCACCGGTAGCATTGTCCAATTCTTCTTCGAATTCCAATTCCGCTGCTGCTTCCCGAGTAACTACTGTAGGAGAAGAAATCGCCCGAACGCCACCTTTCAACTGCTCCATAAAATGAAGGCCGTCGAACGCATCCTGCGCATAGGAGAGAGTACCTTTATAAAGAGCACGAAGATCTTTCTCCACAAACTTTCGTGTAAGCGCAGCACCACCCAGCACTACTGGAATGCGAATATTGCGCGACTCCATCACTTCGAGATTTTCCTTCATGATGGCCGTCGATTTTACCAGCAGGCCGGACATACCGAGCGCGTCCGCGTGCTCGCGAGTTACCGCTTCCAGCATGGGTTCGAGCGCGACCTTGATGCCAAGGTTCACCACACGATAGCCATTATTCGTGAGAATAATATCGACAAGGTTCTTGCCAATATCATGGACGTCGCCTTTGACCGTCGCAAGCACCATGACACCCTTCGATTGCTCGCCTTCCACCTTTTCCATGTACGGCTCGAGAAATTTCACGGCCGCCTTCATTGTCTCGGCGGATTGCAGCACGAAAGGAAGCTGCATTTCTCCAGCACCAAAGAGGTCGCCCACGACCTTCATCCCACCGAGCAAAATATCATTGATGATCTGTAGCGCAGAATAGGTTTGGAGCGCTTCGCGAAGATCGTCGTCCAGCCCCAGTTTATCTCCATCGATGATCCGCTGCTTCAGCTTCTCTTCGACCGTCATTCCGGCATAGGACGTCGATTCGCTCTTTGTCGACTTTGCGTCGGCATAGTGCGCCAGAAATTCCTTCAGTGGGTCGTACGTACAGACCAGTTCTCGATTGCTTTCTTCAGGCATGGAGTAATTAAAAACCCGGAGCGACCTAAACTGGGCCGACGCTCCGGGTCTTCTACATTTTTAAGCGTCGACGCTTTAGCACCTTATTTATCGCATGAACAGCAAATCATGCTCGTGGCGGCAAGCTATCGGTCAAAGCACCACGGGTTCGGAAACGGCAAGCTCGCTGGCAAAGTTCGAAATAGCAGATGATCCGCTATGTGGCCGTTTTCCTACTTTTAGCGTCCGTTGTGAACGGACAGCCTACGAACGTCCGCCTGAGCGATCCATCGGCCCACGATCCGGAAGAAGTATCGATCGCCATTAACCCTCGGAATCCGAACCAGCTTGCCGCCGGCGCGAACATCGATTATCTTTTCACCTCCAGCGACGCCGGATTGAGCTGGACTACTTCGAAAATAAACTCACAATATGCTGTGTGGGGCGATCCATGCCTTCTCTTCGATGACTCGGGGTTGCTCTATTACGAGCACCTCTCCGGACAAAATTGGCAGGACCCTGAATTCCTCTGGCGTATTGTCGTTCAACGATCAACGGATGCCGGCCGGACGTTCGATCAGGACGAAGAGATCGGGCTTAATCCTCCGACCGAGCAGGACAAGGCATGGCTTGGGCTCGATCGCTCGAACACCACTTCAAACCATACGCTCTATACAACATGGACAGAATTCGATAGTTACGGCAGCACGTCACCAACCGACAGCTCTCGTATTTATTTTTCAAAAAGTACGGACCACGGCATTTCCTGGTCCGAGCGAGTACGTGTCGATGATACGGCAGGCGATTGCTTAGATGGAAGCTACACCGATGAGGGCGCCACAACGGCGGTCAGTCCGGATGGTACGATCAATTGTGTCTGGTCTGCGCGCGATCGTATTTATTTAGCGCGATCCTCCGATGGCGGCAGGTCGTTTGGCAAAAGCAGAGTCATTGCCGATCAACCCGGCGGCTGGGACTTCGCAATACCCGGAATCTACCGCGGAAACGGATTGCCCGTGCTTCTTTCCGATCTTAATCCACAATCGCCATATTATGGCCGGCTCTACGTTATGTGGTCGGACCAACACCGCAGCGTTGCGGATGTGTATATCATCCACTCAACGGACAACGGAACAAGCTGGAGCACGGCGCAGCGAGTCAACACCGATACAACGCTCAATCATCATTTCTTTCCCAGCCTGACGATCGATCCGATCACGGGCCGCCTGTATGTCGTCTTTTACGATCGCCGAAATTATTCCGAAAGCGATCCGCCATACACCGATATTTACATGGCCCGATCGACGGATGGCGGAGTTACATTCACAGACCAGAAGATCAGTGAATCCGCATTTAATCCGGTCGCAAAAGTTTTCTTTGGCGATTATATTCATATTGCAGCCTATAATGGACATGTTTATCCGATCTGGATGCGGATGGACGATTCCGTTCTAAGTGTGTGGACCGCGATCGTTAAAGACAGCATTACTCCAACGGGTGGGCAAGCGGTTGCCACCATTCCTCCCGATCGCACAGAGCTTATGGTGACGGGCACTCCCCTGCAGCCAGGCATTCGATTCCAATTACCCGATCATACCCATTTATCCATCGAACTTTTCGACCTTGTCGGTAAGCGCATTGCTTCGCTGCTCGACGGTGAATATGGCGAAGGCGAATACAGGATCGGCGTCCCACAGAATATTCCAACAGGCGCTTATATAATAAGAATGACCACGAACGATAGGATACTGACCTCCAAATTGATAGTATCCCGAAATTGAAGTTAAAAACAAAAGCCCGCCGAAGCGGGCTTTTTTTGCAAAAAAAGCAATCAGGCTACATCTCTTTAACCGTGATACCAGCCGGCACTTCAAATTTATCAGCAGGGATCGCTGCATTCTCCTCAATTGAAGTCACGGTCGATTTCATTTGCATACCGCTCACCGCTGCATCCATGTGCATAGGAATGCCCTGCCATGAGCTGACGCGTCCTTTCATCATTTTGCTATCCATCGAATAGACATCACAGGTTTTACCGGCAACCTCTTCAGTCCCTTCTTTTTTGATATTGTATTCTGCTTCGAGTTTTGGGGTTAGATGCGAATAATCCATGTCGGCACTTACAACGCCGCCTTTGGTACGCGTGCCGGTCTTGTTCTCGAGATCGATATGGTAGGTATATCCATCCTTACTGAAAGTAAGCGTGTGCATTTTGATACCCATGATGTCGCCCGTTGTTTCTTTCGCCTCCTGAGCACCATAATTGTCGAAGTAGAGAACTTCCGTGGAATGCTGCTTGAGCGATGGCATTTCCATCGTCGATGTAACGATAGCGGATTTCAGTTTATACTTGCCGGCGGTAACCGGCTGCGTAGTAGAAGCTGGAGCCGCGGTCGTGGTTACGTTTGCGGTTGAGTCCGTAGCGGCAGTTTCTTGCTTCTTACTGCATGAACCCAGCGCTAGCGAAAAGGAAAAAAGGGAAAACAGAATGATATGCTTTTTCATGGGAGGTAGAGATTAGTTAAAACCACTACAAAAATACGCGAGGAATGGCTGAGCTTCTAAAGTTCGGAATATGAACATCCGTGAATTTGGGCTAATTGGAACTGAGGCTTGCAAAGCAGGCTTCACACCGCGCAATGACCGACCCGAAATCCATTCCGTTACCGATCTATGGTGAGAACGCTCACTTTCAGGTCTCGCGCGATTTAGGGTCGGTAAAATTTGGCTGCGACCTCACAGTTTGTAAGGGTGCTTGTTGTACGATGCCAGCCGCTGCCGGTGCACCGATCTTGGAAAGCGAGACCGCTGAACTCGAACGAGTGTTTCCGGTCGTCCAGAAATATTTGAGCGAAGAATCGATCGCAACGATCGAGAAACATGGATTGTACGAACGCGACCGAGATCATGCGCTTACTATTCCCGCCATTCGCGGCCGCGATTGCGTCTTCGTTACCTACGACGATAATAGCAATGTTGCGCTCTGTGCCATAGAAAAAGCTCACCGTGCCGGGGAGATCGAGGGATTTCCGAAACCGATAAGCTGTCACCTTTTTCCTATTCGCATTTACCCCACATCCGGTAAGGACACATACGAGATCGTATATGAAGAAATAGCGGAATGTAAAGGAGGGCGTGCCCGTGGCAAACGAGAAAAGATCTCCGTGCTGGATTTCCTCGAACTACCGCTCGTTCGAGCGTTGGGTGAAGATCGAGTAAACCGCTTACGAGAGGCCCTCGAACAATGAGCTTTGGCTGATGTTCTGCGCCCGCCGCAAGGCATGCTGAAATTCTTCCCACGAAATATCGAGTTTTTCAACAACACGGCCATAGATCAGGAATGTCGAAATCATTCTGTCGCCAAATTCCTTCCGCGCTTCATAGAGCGTAACGAGGATGGTCCGTTCGAGCTCGGTAAGACCGTCACGAACGTCCGGTATATTATAATGTTGCAATGAAGTCATCTAAGGTTAGTAATCGAGGGGCGGTCGTCTTGCTTCTCCTTATTGCGGTTGTCGTCGCGATAGTATGGTACGCGAACCATGGTGGTAACAATTCCCCGGTCCGTGAGTTAGGTGCTGCACCGGAAATACTGAATGGCATCGGCATGGAAGGCTCCGGTGGAGATGCATTACTCAATCGCGAAAAGAATCGATTCACGACACCCGGCAGCTTTTCGGAAGCGAGCGTTCGTGATATCATCCAAATTCCATCGACGGTCCTTGGGGAAGCGGGCCGAAAAAAACGGGAATATTGGCCGCCGGCCGCTCGCCGTTATGTGGATGGAGAAGAAGGGCAAGGTTTTCGGGTGACCGGTTATCTCATCCGCGCTAAAGAATCAGGGCCGGAGAGTTGCAATGGCTATTCCGATTCCCTCCGCGATTATCATATTTGGATCGGTGACCGGCCGGACGACGAGAAAGCGCAATCGCTTATTGTGGAGATAACACCACGCTGGAAAGTCATTCATCCCGAATGGCGCCTGCATACGATCGAACGGCTCTGCGATGAGCATGCACGGGTCCGTGTTAGCGGATGGCTTATGTGGGACGAAGAGCATCCGGACGAAGTCGGTAAATCGCGCGGCTCACAATGGGAGATCCATCCAGTGACTAGTTTCGAAGTTTTTAATAATGGGGAGTGGGTCAGCCTCAAAAATTAAGTTCGGATTTACTCTGTTTGTTGGGGGTAGACAACTCTTATAAATACATGAAATTTCTTCTTTGCCTTGGCCTCTGCTCTGTTCTATCAACGCACTTATTCGCTCAAGTAAAGAAACCAACCGAACACCTTCCGGCCGGACGTACGGTTGCTGTTAAAACTGTTAAACCAGTGTACGCTGACAGTGTTCAATTCAATAAGGCATTTGCAGCATTATATCCTCTTCTAAAGCCGACTCCTACAATTACCGAACGCGCGGAAATCACCTTTTCGCGTATGGGCCGAATGCTGAAAGCACGAGGTGTCGATTCCACTGCAGCCCATGACAGCCTCCTGAAGGCGCTTGACCCAACGATGGACAGGAAAATCTTATTCGATACCTATCGCTCTGCATTCACTGCAAAAGAATTAGAATCGCTCGTTGCATTTTTTAAAACACCTGTCGGTAAACATTATTTGGAGATCGAGAACCGGTTGTTGGACGCCCGCTCACATTCGCTCGATCAATACGTACAGCGCACGATCAGTATGACCGTAGTACCACTGGAAAAACCGGTACCACGTGGGCAAGGCATGCCACATACTCAAATGCCGGACAAAATTCACGACACGAATACTCCTCGGCCAGTAATTCCAATTATTCCCTCCAAATGAGCGATCAGCCCATCGGTGTTTTCGATTCCGGTATCGGCGGTATGACGGTCGTAAAAGAGCTGTTTGCCGTCGTACCAAAGGAATCCATCGTCTACTTCGGGGACACAGCACGCGTGCCGTATGGTACGAAGTCTGTCGAAACGGTTCAGCGCTATGCCCGCGAGGATACAGAACTGCTTCTCGCGCATGATGTAAAAATGATCGTCGTAGCGTGTAACACGGTGAGCGCCACCGCACTCGGCGAAGTGGAGCGAATGGCTCGCGGTATTCCTGTGGTCGGTATGATCGGCCCATGTGCTGCGAAAGCGGTACGTGCGACAACCAGCGGGTGTATTGGTATTATCGGTACCGAAGCCACGATCGCAAGCCGTGCGTACGAGACGGCAATTGAAGAAGAAGCGAAACGAATTGGAAAGCAATGTGTCACTTTTTCAAAGGCTTGCCCGCTGTTTGTCCCGCTCGCCGAAGAGGGGTGGACCGACCATAAAGCGACCGAGCTCATCGCCGAGGAATACCTGAAAGAACTACGGGATAAAAATATTGACGTCCTAATTCTTGGCTGCACACACTATCCAGTGCTTTCGAACGTCATACAACGGACAATGGGCTCGTCGGTAACGTTGGTGAACTCAGGAGCAGAGGCCGCAAAAAAGGTGGTAGAAATTCTCAATGCTTCACCCAATGATGGTCACGCGACCAGCAAGCCGTCGCATAAAGTCCTTGTGAGTGACATTCCGCGTAAATTCCAGGCCATCGGCGAGCGGTTCTTAGGACGCGCAATGCCCGAAGCACATCAAGTCGTCTGGAAAGAATCGTGGACCATCCAACGATAGTGGCAGAACATACCATCACTTCAAAACTAAATCTTTCTCGCACCTGGCTTTGGACTATTTCCATTGCAGCGGGACTCTTTACCCTCATTCCGCCATCTATTATTGGCGTAAGCTCGAGCGCGCTTGCCGTTCAAAGTATCGAGCATTGGATGAGCGGCCCGGCTGATTCCTACGCGGCATTGCACATTCACTGGTTTTGGATCCCTCGGCTCCTGGCATTCCTGACGGGTGACGCATTTAGCGCTCTTGTTATCTTTCGCGCTCTGCTCGTCGCTTTTTCGAGCTTCTTTTTTTTAAAAACGCTCGATCGATTATTCGATCGAACCCGAGCTATCATCGGGATCGTGATGCTTCTATGCAACGTGATCGTCCTATACTTTTTACACACGTTTGCGCTGCAATTGATCACGCTGGCATTCGCAGCGGTCTTACTATACTTGTTTACGAGCGCCAGGCCTCTGCATCATAGAATAGGCGCGGTACTTTTTGGCTTGTCGCTCTCGGCAGGGTTTTGGCCGTTCGTCCTACTCATTTCTGTGGTAACGGTGGCGCTCAATCTTCATCATAGAACGTATACCCCTCGTTCCAAAAAGACATTTGGGCTTTTAGGGTTAGTCCTTCTCGGCGTAGCATCGTATGTAACGATCGAGATCTTTTATTTTGGTACAGCCCATCTTTGGAATGCGATCAATCCCTACACATTCCCGGTGCGATGGACGAGCCTCATTGCCGAAGGAATTATCCTCGCTTTGTTCTCGAGCAACGCCTTACTTGCGGCCATCTTCGGGCGAAAGCATGGCACCTTAGGCCGCGATTTTCAAGCCACACTTGTGATCCTCGGTGTCTTCTTCGTACTGAATACATTTTCGCGCGAGGACATGCTGCACGATGCCACGATCCTCGTGCCATGCCTCATCATTATGGCTCTCGATCGGTTTGAAAAGATCTATCGGTTCGCCACCATCTATCTCGTCATCAATATTGGTGCGTTCCTGCTATTACCGGCATTCCGGTTAGAGCCAGAATATGCTATTGCAAATGCCCGACGCACGAAGCCAAACGACAAGATCGCGTTCTCTTATTACGAATCACAGGACCTTCTCAGCCTTGGAAAGATCTTAGATCAGAATTCGATGGAGGAGGAAGCCCGTCAGCTTTTAAGCAAACAACGGCTCGATTCTACCCTGGTGCTCATCAACCCCACAACGGACGAGTGGCTCGATGCTGCTACGCTTGGCGCAGAGTTTCCGAACGCGAAGTTCGGTTGGTTCTATGGCTACCCGATCAATATCGTGAGAATAAATGGATTGGAAGATACGGCTTTTATTCGTCCGCCGGCCTCCACACCGTATCTCTCCGGTCTTTTCGAGAGATCCTTTGCACGCACCTCTCTCGATAGTGCATTGGCACCGGGTACTCCGGTTCAGGAATCCGAGCATTTTCAATACATCGACACCCGAGGTAATGATGCTCGCCGGCGGTCGCTCATCGATCAGTTAATCTTCTTACAATACGAAGCGAAGCATCACCGCTAAAGGATCACTCGCCTGTTCTTGCCGTTTCCACTTCCACCATTTCTTCCGCGCCTCGGATCGTGCGAACGATCGAAACTCCGAGGATGATACATCCGCCAATGATCGCATAGGTTGTTGGCCGCTCGCCGATCCCGAGGAAGACCCATACCGGATTTAATACCGGCTCGACCATCGCAATGAGTGTTGCATCGATGGCACGAACATGTGCAATGCCATACGTAAAGAGCGCATACGCTATACCGATCTGTATGATGCCGAGATACAGCAATCGGAGAAAGTCTCCTGAAGAGAGAGAAAGGTTTGTAATGCCCATAGCACCGAGAACCGCCATGGAGCCGGCGATAATAAGATGTCCGACAATGACCATCTGCCAGCGGCGTTCACCGGTGGCTCGTTCGTGTTTTAAAAGCACCGCATAGGAAGCAAATGCAACACCACTGGTGAGTGCGGCAATGTTGCCCCAAATATTTCGAGCCTCGAATTTCCCGATAAAGAACAGGGCCATCGCGCAGGTTGAAATTGCGACCGTTGCCAGGTCCGATCGCTTCAGGCGACTGTGCGAGATCATGGGCTCTATAAAGAGCACATAGATAGGTGCGGTATATTGAAGAAAGATCGCGTTCGCACTCGTGGTGAGCTTTGTTGCAAGAACGAAGAGTACGAGTAATAGTGCATACGTCAATCCGCTGAGTAATACGAACGGAGAGAGCCACTCAGAACGGGTAGAACGATCTTGACTTGAGGACTTGGGGAGCTGGACGCGGTAAATAATATACAGCGTGATTGCCGCGAACGAACTACGCCAGAACGATACACCCCAGGCATCGAGCGTTACTTCTTTAATGCCGAGGCCACCGGTACTCCACAACAACGCGGCGACAAGGATCGCAAGGCTGCCACGACGAGTGCTCGCGCGCGACATTAATGTCTTGCTGCTCCTGCCCAGCCGAGCCGGTCACCTTCAGAAAGCACGGCGTGCAATTCTGTGCCCGTGATCTTCTTAACGCGGAGGAATGAATCGATTTGCTCTGTACTCGTACCTTCCTTACGGAGTGGTCGAAACGCTTCGTAAATAGCGACCACTTCCTTTGGATCAAACCTCTTTAGCTTTTCCACATCTGGTTGCTGACGCACCACGAATGAATCGATCACTAATCCACTCGTGTCTTCTTTTGTGACCTGGACCGGAGAGGGAGCACTTGGTTTCGTAAGAATAGAATCGACCGCGGCAGCGTCTTCATGCCTCGAGCAACCGATTAAGAAAAGAACAGCAGCGATCGTAATAGCGTACTTCATACTCTACGCTGCAACAATAGTATTCGTAAGTTCGCCCAAATCTTCAATAGCGCAGGTAACGCTATCGCCAACATTTAACCAGAGATTATCGGTGATCTTCGACCCATTGAGCTCGAGCAAACAGCCCGTGCCGACGGTGCCTGAGCCGATAACATCACCAGGATATAATGTCACGCCATAGCTCGCCCGCTCGATGATCTGAGCGAACGTCCACGTCATATCTTTAAGGTTGCCGCGGCTATATTCTTTCCCATTGATCGATGCCGTCATCGTAAGATCGTAACGCTCGCCGACGGGAGAAGGAATACGGTGCTGCGCAAGCTCATCGCGAGTGGCAAGAAAGGGACCGATCGCCGTCGCAAAGTCTTTGCCTTTGGCAGGACCCAGCGAAAGCTTCATCTCTTCCATTTGAAGATAGCGAGCGCTCCAATCGTTCATAATGGTATAGCCTGCAATATAGTCATCCGCCTCGGAAGCTTTAATATTGCGGCCCTGCTTGCCGATCACGATCGCAGCTTCGAGTTCGTAATCGAGCTTCCGTAAGTGTTCGGGCATAACTTCCATCGGGCCGGGCCCTATCACGGCTTGATGGTTGGTAAAATAAAATACCGGAAATTGATCGAACTCCGGTATCATTTCAACACCGCGATTACGCCGGGCGGCTTCGACATGCTGGCGAAACGCATAACCGTCGCGCATGGACGTGGGATGTGGTACCGGCGCTAATAGTTTTACAGCCGCTAATTCCAGGCGGGCATTCTTATCACGAAACAGAACGGCATCGGTTTTTGCTGCCTGATCGATCTTGCGTGCTAAATCCATCGCACGTTCTCCCTGGCGAAGAAATGATAGGATATCGGCTGGCACATTGGGATCTGCGAGATGAACATCGATCACATCATTGCCAACGAGCAATCCCAGACGCTCTTCAAAGGTGCGAGCGTCTTTCGCTAAGAGATACGTTACGAATTTCATCCTTACAAAATTACATTATTGAGGCGACGATCCATACTGTACTAATGCCGCTGCGACCCATGTGGGATCATCGGCATTCAGCACATCGGCGTAGTTTACAAGTTTAAGCTCCTCAATAACAACAGGAGGGACACTTTCCTCAACGAGTGCCGAAAGTACCGGGCCGGCATCGCGAAAGTCGGAACGCAGCCTTTTCGACATTTCCTCGAACGCCGAATAATCGTGGCGAACGAGAAGATCGAGATACGTCTCGAGCGATCCCTTTACCCAGGAATGGGTATTCGAGTCACCGGAATATTTACACTCTTCACGCGGCGTTCCATATCCAACGCCGTGGTGGATCATATCGGCGGTAGCAACGAGCGCAGCACCATTCTCTACATATTGTCTGAGTTCTTCAAAACCGTTGAGGCCGTGAGGGTCATCTCCCGTCAAAAAAGGATAACGTGCAATAAGGTGAGGTTGTGGCTTCCCGACTAGTTCAGCCGCAAGGCTAAGAAACACTTCAAAATTATCGAGAGAAAATTCGTCTCGCCATATCTCAGTATCGTGACGCATGCCCGGCCCGTGTATTCCTCGCAGTTCTGGGTTATTACGGTCCTGGCCGTGCAGCACTCCTAAAGCAAGAACCGTATCTCGTCCCGATCTAACCACTGCCGATGCAACGGCTGCTACAAGCTCACCTGATCCTGAAAGCCTTGTATGCGGAAAAACAATGGCGCCTTTTTCAGGGAGATCGATCTCCGGCGCGTGGAGAAATAGCTCCTCGAAATGATGCCTCGTAAGAGATTCACGTTCCTCGCGATAGAACTCCTTCCACCAACGGGCACTCGGGGCATTACTCACGCACAGCCTTAGAAATAGAATACCAACCCGGCTGCAAGACCGTACACAACGTTCGACGCATTCGGTTTAAGTGAAAGGGGCGTCTTTCGCGCGCCAAAGGGAGCATCCAATGTTTGGCCATCCGAGGTCTTTAACTCGCCGGTGGTTATGGAACGTGTCAAGAGGTCGATGGTAAAACTGACGTTTTGCGACACACGGAAATCGTTGAGTATATCGAAGTTAACCTGGTATCCTGTAGCAGAAGCCGATCGGGAAGCATTCGATTTCGATTCTGTCTCTGTCGTGAGTGCGATCACTCCTCCGATACCACCGTTCAGGCGCAGTCGATAAAATTCGCCACTATAGATCATATACATGCCTCCCACCACGAACGCGTGTTCGATGAGGTCCAACTCTTCAAAGGCATTGAGTAGACCAAGCGTGTCGATATCGATCTGCGTGTTGGCATATTTAACCGAATAATCATATTCAGCATATATTCCCCATGACCGCGACAATTGTGCCTGACCGCCAATTATAATGGCTCGATCTATTGTACCATAATTATTCCGGTCACTTGTCGGATCGGCGCGAAACGATCGCTCCGAAAAGAATTGATTGATATCACGCGGCAATATTTGCAAATATCCACCATAGCCTACATACAGGCTAATAAAGTCCTCCTGTGGATGAGCTGCACTGCGTTGTGCTTTGATCCACATATCCAACTGCGCTTTACGAGCGCGATAGGCAGAATCGAAAATGCGAGAAGAATCTGCCGGTAGTCGATACTGACTACTATCGTGAGATATTTCCTGCGCGAGGCTGCGCGAAGAATAACATAAAGCCAATACGGCTACAACAAGAACAATCAGGCGAGACACAGTTGTAATATATCTAAATGATTAAGAAAGCTGGATCACTTCTCCCGTAGCCAGCGACTCGCGAATGGCAAACGTCACTAACGTGGTGGCAAGAAGGGAATCGAATGCAATGGGGGCTTCTCCTTGGCGTGCTAACGATCCTACAAATGCATTTACTTCCTCCGCATGTCCTTTTCCAGAGCCTTTTTCGGTCTTTGGCTTGGAATCGGTAGACCACAGTTCTAATTCCGTGAAGTTTTTCAGGATCGCTGTTCGACCGTTCGAAAATACCTGCAATTCTTCCTTTGGCAAGGACTTACTTCCGATTGCAATATACAAAATTTCTGCAACACTTCCATCGTTGAATTCCACCGTGATAGAAACAGTATCTTTATCTACTGTATCTGCTCGCCCAGTCGAAATGGACTTGGCAAAGACCGTCCGCGGCATTGCATCACCGGTAAGATAGCTGGCGGTATCAATAAAATGACACACCTCACCAATGATACGGCCACCCCCTTCTTCCTCGTCTTGCGTCCAGTGAGAACGAGGAAGCGGTCCCGCATTAACACGATAGAAGATCATCTTTGGCGAGAGCGATAAATCATCGTTACCATCAAAGAACGCTTTGGCTTTTCGTACCAGTGGAGCGAACCGGCGGTTAAATCCGACCATAAATTTCGCATCACGAGTCTTTCGAGTTTCTTCGTACGCTTGCGCAACGATCTTAAGCTGATCGTAATCGAGCGCCATGGGTTTTTCAACGAAGACATCTTTACCGGCCTTCAGCGCTGCCGCTGCGAGCGAAGCATGATCGCCGTGGCGTGTTGCGATAAAAATAGTGTTGATATCCGATGCCGCGATAACATCCTCAGCACTCGTCGAGACTCGTTCGAACCCAAACTTCTTTTCAGCATCGGTCGCACTCGCACCGGATTGATTTGCAACCGCAACTAACTTGGCGTTTTCCTTCAGCGTGGGAAGAAGAAAGCCTTGTGCAAAGTTACCGGCGCCGATAAAGCCAACCATCGGTCTCGAGCTTTTAACCGTAGCAGCCGCCTGTACACCGTTCTTAGCAATACCCGATACCCGATACCCTGTTTTCGACTCCGGGTATGTCAACACCATCCCTAAATAACGCTCTTTGCGTTCTCCGGCAATAATAGCATAGGCATCCGCTGCCTGCTCGATAGGAAACGTGTGTGTCGTGATCGCCTTCGTATCGATCTTCTTTTCGGCTAAGAGGCGAACAAACTCCTGCATATTGCGCCGCTCGGTCCAGCGCACATAGCCGATCGGATAATCAATGCCGCGCTCTTCATAGATATGATCGTACCGGCCCGGACCATAGGAGCGCGAAAGCTTAAATTCTAACTCTTTAACGAAGTAAACGTCGCGCGGCAAATTCATTTCGCTCACGCCCACCATAATAATGCGTGCCCGATCGCGAGCGATCTGTGCAGAGAATGTGATGGGATCGTTCGAACTCGTAGCGGCACAGATAATTACTGCATCCGCGCCGAAGCCATGCGTTACACTCTTGATCGTTTCGGCTAAGCCATCTTGACTACGATTAAAAGCATAATGCGCTGTGTGCTTTCGGGCAACATCGACGTGATGATCGTCCAGATCGACGCCGATCGTTACACAACCGGCCGCCTTGGAGATCGCACATGCAAGCTGGCCGACGAGTCCCAATCCGATAACAACGACCGTTTCGCCAAACGATAAATTCGCTTGACGCAAACCCTGCATCGCGATAGCCCCGAGCGTCGTAAAACACGCTTCGGTATAGGGAACATCCTCTGGAAGTTTTACGCAGAGATTCCGATAGACGCTAACGATCTCCGAATGATATGCCCCTTGTCCCCCGCACGCGACACGATCGCCCGGCTTAAGATCGTCTACGTCCTCGCTAACAGCAATAACTTCTCCGGCACACGAATAACCGAGCGGACCCGGTGTGTCGAGCTTGCGGCTGACTCGCTGCCAGGTTGCCCAAAACCCTTGCTGCTTAACATCCGCCAGTATCTTCTTTACATCTTCGGGCCGCTGCCGTGCTTTTTCAAGAAGCGATGCTCGGGCGAGATCGACCTTCATCTTCTCCGTACCAGCAGAAATTAGGCTTGCATGCACGCGCACGAGCACACCGGCCCGTTTGGGCTCGGTCGGAGCCGGAACATCTTCGATCGTAATTGCGCCGGAGCGAAGGGATTGGAGGAGTTGCTTCAAGGGAATCGAGCGAGTGTTGATCTATCTACTTCGGCGCCCCGCTCACGGAGGCGAATTCTTGTGTAAAGGTCAATAACTGAGAGCAAACGCTACTAATTGCCGCAGTAGTTCGGCGCACAGGCGCCTGCTCTTGGGGAGCGTTCGCTTTCGTATAACCTCTCGATTTTTGTATTATTTTTGCCCCGGTTCAAAAACTGCATTCCTCCCCCCAGGAATCTCACCCGCCTCATTCCGAGGCACATACCCGTATACACTCGTGAAAAAAATCATTACTCTTTTCCTATTATTGGCTTGGGGGCAGTCAACGTCTGCTCAAGTTCGTCAAACCTGCTTGCACCTGGACGGTACCGGCGGCAATTTTATTAAGCTGGTCGCTGCATCGCTTAGTGCTGGCAGACAGCTTACGTTTCCTGACCCTGGCGCAGATGCTAGTGTTATTCTTTCTAAATCGTCCGGAGGGCAGTCGATCACCGGCGGACTGAGTGTCACTGGTGGAATTACAGTCGCAGGGGGATACAGCCTTCCAACCAATGCCGGTAATAATGGCGACGTCCTTACCAGTAATGGATTAGGTAGTTCATCCTGGCATGCACCAACCGCTGGGAGCGGTTTATCTTCCTATGGCCATACTTATGAACTTGCCACCCTCGCCGACGCCACTGTAGTCGGCGGTGCAGACGTTCCGTTCTCCAACAATGGCCCTCTCACCGGCATTACTCACACCGCTGGTACGACCACTATTACTGTTCCTACCACCGGGGTTTACGAGATAGACTACTCTGTAAATATTACAGCGGGTGTTGGGTCGGCGATTGCGATTGCTGTTAACGGCACTGTCGATGCCAGCACACCTATTACCGCTTTAATAGCAACCGGGCAAATTAACGGCGCAGCAATGCTAACGCTGGCCGCCGGAGACGTTGTAACACTCAGAAATAATAGCGCCATACCGCTGGTGATGAACCTGGCACCCGGAGTAGGTGCTTACATGCTCATCAAGAAATTGAATTAGTATAGCTTGAGCGCTCTGCAAAAGATCGCTCACGGCAAACGATCTGCCTTGCCACAGCTCACAAGTGGCAAGGCAGATTTTTTGTATTACACATGTAGAAAAGTATCTGCGCTCTTGCTAGTGAGCGAGTTCAGCCATATCCTTGCGAAATATCGATTCGCCTGTTATATTTGCAGCGTTCGCTTGCGAGCCCCTTTGGCGGCACAGCTGCTGGCTTGCGCCGCCACGAAACAAACATAGTGTTTTTCTTTCCTAATAGGACGTCAATGGGTAACATCTCAATTCGCATATTTTCTATTCTCTTTTTATTTCTCGCTCCGATTGTTGCATTTTCCCAGTCGGATGCTTCTAAAACTCAAAGCACGAGCCCCTCGAGCGCTAACGCCGCCGCTGTAATGCCGGAAACGGACCAATTGGCCACCGGAAGAAATTATTTTGGCGGCGATCTTGGCTTTACTTATAACTGGCTCGCCGGTCAAAGCAATTTTTCGTGGTCGATCTATCATCAATCGACCCCATTCCAGACTACCTCGACATACGCTCAGTTCGATGGCCTTGGAAGCGGCGTTGGATTTATCGCCGGTTTGAAGGCTGGGGTTGCCCTTTCCAATACACTAGATCTGGAGGCTAAACTTCGTTATCTGACTAACTACACTACCACGACCGAAGACCATATGTTACCGGTAAGTTTCGGTGCAACAACTCAGCTCGAGCCGGTAACAAACACGTATAATTTACTCTTGAGCAATCTGGATATTGCCGCCTTACTACATTTCGGTTTCAGTGACTCCTGGTACGCGATCGGGGGACCAAGTTTTTCGACGCTGTTAGCAAACCGCCTATCTGTTTCGCAAACGAAGAACGGGGGTGATAACTGGTCTTACTACTACACCGGTACTAATACCCAATCCGGAGATACGCAAGTCCAATTCCAAAATCAATCCCAGCAGAATTTCTTTGCGTCCAGCCGCGTAGGCCTCGATCTTGGTATGGGGAAAGTATTCGCGCTGGGAAGTGGATCGACTTTATTAGATGCAGAACTCCTTCTCAGTATTCCGCTTACACGCTGGCTTCAGGATTCTGGTGAAACTACGATGCAAAGTGGTGCGTCGTTTTGGGGCTTACCCTCCATTACTTTTCCGAAGTTGTGGTACGCGACTCTCACGATCGGTATTCGCTTCCCGTTCGGTGGCACCGAAGCAGCACCGACCGCAAGCCTGGAAAGCACTTCGTCGCAGGCGGAATTTGGTACCAATCACGGTGTCGGTGCCGATGGCAAGGTCGAGCTTTCAGGACGTGTAACCGATGCGAAGTCCGGCCAGCCTATCGATGCGACTATGACCGTTGTCGATCTTACTAACAATGAAGTCGTCGCTACGGACCGAACGGATAACAACGGCAGATACAGCGTACGTGTAAAAGCACCCGGGAAGTATTCAATAACGGCCGACGCCGATGGATACCTCTTTGGTACATCATACTTCGAAGTCGATCCGCAGGGCCGCATTCTCGGCGGGCATCCGGATATTAAGCTTAGCCAAACGACCAATGGCCGTACACGCCTCCTCGTCTTCTTCGATTTCAATTCTTCGGAGCTAAAAACATCATCCTATCCGGAATTGAATCGTGCGGTAAAGCTGCTGAAAGCCGTGCCGACCATGCAGGTCGAGATCGCGGGCTATACGGATAATGTTGGAGCAGCCGATTACAACCTACAGCTTTCGCAAAAACGAGCGAATGCGGTACGCGATTATTTAATTAAGAACGGCATCAATAAGAACCGTGTAAAAGCCAAAGGCTACGGCGAAGAATCGCCGATCGCCGACAACTCGACCGATGATGGTCGCGCTGAGAACAGGCGCGTAGAGTTCGTGGTACTGAGTAAGTGAACCGGTTAAGAAACAATAAAAAAGCCGCCTCATGTAAGAGGCGGCTTTTTATTAAGGCTATTACAGCCAGCACTCGTTGAATCCGTTTCAATGATTCACGATCACATAATTCAGCGCTGTTACCGATCCTCCCCCACTCGTACCCATATTGGTCGATGAACCGACCGTAAACGAACCGCTCGTTTGTGCCGTGATAACGATCGGACTAACGGCCGGGGTGATCGCAAACGGCGTCAGTATGATCGTGCTGGTTGCCGTGACAAGTGAATTGTACACGACGAGTGAAGTGGTCGTTACGGCTGGCACGCTCACCTGATCCGCCCAATACGTTTGTGGCGAACCCGGACTAAGGCCGGTGCCATCGGCGGAACCGGTTGGGTTATTCGCTCCCATACCGCCACCTACCATCAGTGCACTTCCGCCACTGGTTTCGGAAGTTAAAACTGTCAAGGCTGTAGAAGCACTGCTCGAACTTCCAATTTGCAGAGGTGAGGAAAGCATGCTGCTGGTAATTCCACCCGGAGCAACACTTAACACAATGTCACCTGACGTGCCGCCACCTTGCAAACCAGAACCGGCCGTTACCTGAGTAATAGAACTGGGCTGTGGTCCATCGATCGTAATCTTATTGCCAGGCCCATTGACGACGGTAATGTTGTTGCCTCCAACGAGCTGAAGATTACCATTTGCATCGCCGCCTATACCATTGATGGTCGTTGTAGCCGGCGTTTGAAGGAGGCTATTTGGAATGGCCGGCAAGAAGGCGGGATCAAGTTTCGCAGTACCGCTATAGCCCGTCCCGACCGGTACGGGGAAAAGACAACCTGCGACAGGCACGGAGGAAATATCCATTCCAGCCGCTCGCATAGAATTCAATGCATACGGTGCGGACCAAAGAAGGTTTGGCGGCAGAGTAGTAGAACCATTGATAACTACTTGTATCGCATACTGACGATCGAACTTCATGTTACTCGGGAAGGGAGAACCCAATACTACATTGAAGACACCATCGCTTATAGGAACATCGGGGAAATGCTGCGTCCACAATGTTGTCGTGTTAGTTGCGTCTCTAAAACTAATATCCATTACAACATTGCCGTTGTATGGCTGACCGTTATTCTCCAGTCTTCCCTGATATGTAATTCCATTCACACCAGGCTGCGCATTGATCTTGCCAGCACCAGCAACCAGTGTTACCCCAAGGACCAGATATTTAAACCACGACCGCAGAGACTTCATGGAACCTCCGATAGACTTCTTATTGTGATGACGCATAGTACACACTCTCTAAAAAATCGTTAGTGATTTACGACCATATAGTTTATCGCCGTTACCGAACCGCCTACACCCGTACCCATATTTGTTGATGAGCCGACGATAAACGATCCGTTCGGTTGCGAGGTGATCACAAGATTGCTTACCGCCGAACTGGAACCCATTGGCAATAGCACGATCGTGCTTGAGGTGTTGATAAGCGTATTGTAAATTGTAAGTGATGTCGTAGTTGTGGATGGCACACTTACCTGATCTGACCAAAATGTTTGGGGAGAACCGGGGCTCAGTCCCGTACCATCCGCTGAGCCTGTTGGATTATTCGCTCCAATTCCACCTTTCATCATAACTGCGCTGCCACCACTTACCTCGGCAGCTACGTCTGTAAGCGCTGTCGAAGTGCTCGTCGAACTTCCGATCTGAAGGGTGGACGCAAGCATGTTACTGGAAATTCCTCCCGGCGCCACTGAGAGAATTACGTTAGTACCACTTCCGGACATTTGAAGACCAGCTCCTGCTCTGACACTTGTGATCAAGCTAGAGGTGGTCGATAACGTGATCGAGTGTCCGCCATTGTTTGGAGTAACGGTCATATTACTCCCAGCAACGAACTGAATATCGTGGCTTGTATCGGCAGAGACCGAATTGATTGAACGTAGCGGTGGCTCTCGAAGGAGATTGGTTGGTATTGGTGGAAGAAAGGCTGGATCGATCTTTACTGAGCCATTATAACCAGTGCCGACTGGAACGACAAATATGCTTCCTGCAACCGGGGTTGCTGCCACATTAAAATTTCCCAGTCTCGCTGTATTAAGTGCGTATGGTGCTCCCCACATACGAATCGGTGGTAGTGTGTTCGTACCATTTATAACCAGTTGAATTGCAACACTGTCAAAGGACATATTTGGAAGGGGATTTCCAAGAACCACTTTATAAATACCATCGACGAACATTACATTTCGTAACGTCTGCGTGTATATGGTCGTTATATTAAGGGGATCTCGAAAATAAATGTCAACTTGTGTTCCTCCTACAAGCGGTTTTCCGTCTTGTTCGATAAGGCCTTGATATTCAATACCACTAGGAACGATAAATTGTGCTCTTATTGGTGCAGCACTCGTTAACAGTGCAACTCCAATCGCAAGACACTTGAGCCACGACCGTATGGACTTCATGGGACCTCCATAAAAAATGGATCAACGACGGCGCAAATATATGAATTTTTTGCGCCACCAGCCAAATTTTGCTCGCTCTTATGCCGAGACCTTCTTCACTCCATCGTGATTTAGCACTGCCTCACGAAAATACTTCAAGGTGCGCTTAAGGCCTTCGGCCCGAGGCACGCGCGGCTCCCAACCCAGCATTGTACGCGCCAGGGTAATATCTGGCTGGCGAATTTTTGGGTCGTCCTCCGGCAGCGGCTCAAAGGTGATCTTGCTTTCGCTATCCGGGACCATTGCGAGTATCTCTTCGGCTAATTCGAGCATCGAGACCTCATCCGGATTCCCAATATTCACCGGTAAGCTGTAATCGGACATTAACAGCCGAAAAATACCTTCGATGAGATCGCTCACGTAGCATACCGAACGTGTTTGCGATCCATTGCCAAATACAGTGATCGGTTCACCACGCAATGCCTGCGACATGAATGCCGGTATTGCTCGGCCGTCGTGTATACGCATGCGTTCACCGTAGGTATTGAAGATACGAACGATACGCGTATCGACGCCATGATAGCGATGATAGGCCATCGTCAGTGCTTCTGCGAAGCGTTTGGCTTCATCGTAGACGCCTCGAATACCGATCGGATTGACGTTACCCCAATAAGTCTCTTTCTGCGGGTGCTCGATGGGATCACCGTACGTCTCACTGGTAGAAGCAAGAAGAAACCGTGCATTCTTTGCCTTTGCAAGACCTAATGCTTTATGAGTGCCGAGCGAACCGACCTTTAGGGTCTGGATCGGTAGCTTCAAATAGTCGATCGGACTCGCCGGCGATGCAAAGTGGAGTATGTAATCGAGCGGACCTTCGACGTAGATAAACTCGGTCACATTGTAGTGGATGAATCGGAAATTCGGCAGACCCAGCAAGTGCGCAATGTTCTCCATAGAGCCGGTGCACAAGTTATCCATACAGATAACTTCGTGACCTTCGGAGATGAACCGATCGCAAAGATGACTACCTAAAAATCCGGCTCCGCCGGTGATAAGGGTACGTGGCATAATCAAACAACTAAAAGCACAACGCCGGGCAATACGCCGTAGCGTTAGATCCTTCGCTTCGAATAAGGAATATTATAATCCCTACTTAACGACGGCCAATTCCATAATACGTAAACCCGTATTCTCGCATGCGTTCGGGATCGTAGATATTACGGCCATCGAAGACTACTTTGTCCCGCAGCTTTTGTGCGATCATCTCGAAATTCGGATTGCGAAATTCATTCCACTCTGTCACGACAACTAACGCATCCGTATTTTCGAGTGCATCGATATTCTTGCGATAGTACTTCAGGTTCTCATTCTCGGGCAGTACACTTTTCATCGGTGCGAGCGCAGCGGGGTCGCTAGCGCGCACGCAGGCACCGCGGTCCATGAGTCCCTTAATGATCTCGATAGCGGGCGCTTCACGAATATCGTCTGTTCTTGGCTTGAAGGATAGACCCCAGACGGCAAACGTCTTACCGGCAACATTACCATTATAGTGCAACAAGATCTTCTGCAGGAGTTTTGTCTTTTGCCGGTCGTTAACGTCCTGAACAGATTTTAGAATTGAGAAATCATGTCCCAATTCTTCGGAGGTCTTGATAAGGGCCTTAATATCCTTCGGGAAACAACTTCCACCAAAGCCGACACCAGGAAAAAGAAATTGCGGTCCGATCCGGCCGTCCGAACCAATACCAATGCGAACGTGATCGACATCGGCGCCGACAAGATCGCATAAGTTTGCGATCTCGTTCATAAAGCTGATCTTCGTTGCGAGTAAAGAGTTGGCAGCATACTTCGTAAGCTCCGCACTCTTTTCATCCATGATGTAAATGGGGTTACCTGTACGAACGAACGGCTCATAGAGCTCTTTCATCGTCATGATAGCACCAGGATCGCGTGAGCCAACAACGATGCGATCAGGCTTCATAAAATCTTGTACAGCCGCACCTTCTTTTAAGAACTCTGGATTCGATACCACTTCGACAGGAATATCCGTATTCGATTCGAAGATAGCCCGTACGCGATCCGCAGTACCCACCGGCACCGTCGACTTATTAACCACGATCTTTGGCTCGGTCACAATAGCGGCGATATTCTTTGCCGTTTCCAGGACCATCGAGAGATCGGCTGAGCCATTGGCACCCGGAGGAGTAGGTAACGCAAGGAAGATCACTTCGGCGCTATCGACGGCTTCTTTAAGGTCCAGTGTAAAGCGAAGTCGACCTTCGGCAATATTAAAACGAACGAGTTCTTCCAGGCCTGGCTCAAAGATCGGAATAATGCCCTTTCGAAGATTCTCGACCTTCTCCGGCACGATGTCCATGCAGATGACCTGATTGCCGGTCTCGGCAAAGCCGGCGCCGGTCACAAGACCGACGTAGCCCGTTCCTATGATTGCAACGTTCACGTTAGTTGGTATAGAATAGGTTACTTGATCGCCTTATCGAGAAACAGCACATGACTGCCTCAAATGGGCGAATGGCATAAAACAGTATCAGGGAAGGATTACTCCCTTGAACCTGCTTCGAATAGGTCAAAACGCAATCCCGATCTTTCTTTGGGTTATTCATTCTCTTCACACCTCTCTTTAAAAGAATTCTTTTTTAAAGATATTTAAATACTAGTTATTGATTTAAAGGGTGTGGGAATGTTAGGAAGTGATATAGCCTCTGACGTAACTCATTTGCTCTTAAGGGATTAAGACCCATTCACATCTTATCCCTACTCAGGAAGAATAGTGGAGAATTACTGTGGTTCTAACTCTTCACAGAGTTCACATCAGTAACTAACAGTGCCGTTTGGATTCCTAACACGCATTCCACGATTCATTCTGCACGAGCGGTGGATAGAATACTTATCCCGAAGTTATTATCCATGTAACGGGATAACATGATCTTGCTTGATGTATAAAATAAAAGAGCCGCATCTTCGCGGCTCTTTATCGTTAAGCTTTTTCTTTTTAACCTTGCATCATGTCGAGTTGCCGGCGAAGCTCTTCGACCTTTTTCATCAGCGTTGGATCGCGCTTCATGTCGTCCAGGATCGTTTGTATTGCATGGATGACCGTCGAATGATCGCGTCCGCCGAAGTGTAACCCGATCGACTTCAGCGAGTGGCTTGTAAGCTCCTTACAGAGGAACATCGCGACCTGGCGCGCCATAACGATCTCCTGTTTACGCGTCTTCGCACGAAGGGCTTCTTCTTCGACGCCAAAACGACGAGCAACAGTGCGTTGGATGCTTTCAATAGAAAGTATCGGTGTGGAGCGCTTGGCGAGCTTACGCAGGACCTCGCGTGCGAGTTCAAGGGTGGGCTCCTTGCCTTCCAATGAAGACATCGCGAGCAGCGAGATCAGGCAGCCTTCCAACTCGCGAATGTTCGACGTGACGTTTGCGGCAATGAATTCGATCACCTCGCTCGAAAGCTCGATGCCATCGGCGATAGCCTTATGGCGAAGGATCGCAATTCTCGTTTCGAGGTCCGGAGCTGCGATATCCGCCGCAAGACCCCACTGCAAGCGATTGAGCAGCCGGTCGTCGATATCCTTTAACTCTTTCGGCGGACGGTCGCAGGTCAGAATGATCTGCTTTCCGAGTTCGCGAAGTGCGTTAAAGGTATGGAAGAAAATATCTTGAGTCTTTTCCTTACCGGCAAAGAACTGGACGTCATCGATAATAAGAACGTCGATCGAGCGGTAAAGCGATTGAAATTCATTGATGCGGTCATTTTGAATGGCATCGACGAATTCCACGGTAAACTTATCGCTCGAAGTGTAGAGCACCCGAGCCGACGGAAATTTCTGGAGCACCGAACTGCCGACCGCCTGGATGAGGTGGGTCTTCCCGAGGCCGACATTTCCATAAATAACAAGCGGATTATACCGCGTGCCCCCCGGATTATTGGCGACCGCCATCGCTGCGGCATACGCCAATTTATTCGATTCTCCACGGATGAAGGTATCGAACGTGTACCGCGGATTCAAGTTAGAATCGAGCGCGGGACGTTTGGCTCCTGCCGGCTGAGGTGACAGAACGGCAGGAGCATTCGTGAATCGGGAAGGCGACGAAGCGGCACCGGAAGAGTAGGCCGGTGCCGGTTGAGTAGCGAAACGCTGGCCGAAGCTTGGCGCCGTCGGCCGTTCGTTAGAAACTGGGATTTCTGCTGCCCGAGCGGGCGCAGCAGGCGCCGGTTCTTTCGGAGCCGGCTCTAATTTCGTGTTAAGCGCTTCAATTTCGCTAATACTATCGAAGCGAAAGCGCGCCGTCGAGCCAAGTACCTCTCGGAGCGAGCGCTCGAGAATATCCTGGTAGTGCTCCCCGATCCATTCCGAGAAGAAATTACTTGGCGCCCGGAGCGTGATCTCCGAACCTTCGAGGGCGGTTGCCTCCAAGGGCTCGAACCATGTCCGCATGGTTTGCGCGCTCAGTTGCGGACGAATAGCTTCCATGCACAAACGCCAAATGCGCTGCGCGGCCGCACGCAGATCCGAGTGATCGTCAGCATTATTGGTGCTCGAACTCGCGGATTCCATGGCGCTAAGCTGTTCCTCCACAGGGCGTACTAGTGTATCTGGCAGATCGATTAAAACCTGAGAAGCCGATCGATCGGACGAAATAGCCCGCGCGAGCAGGTCGGACGTCCGGCTGGACCGGTTTATCGGGGATTCCACTATAACTTCAGGATCGGAGAACTCCGTTCTCGACATAAACAGTAACAGAAAATGAACACTCGCCTGCGCGAGTCACGTTCGGGCAGAATGATTATATACCGGCTTTAAGAATGCGAGCGTTGCACATCGTGGCTTTTGAATTTGCTGGCCGATCGGTTAACACCATCAAGCACCAATAGCAGAACAGGACACATCATCAATAAACCGCAATCGTAAATCAATTTCATGGTTAACGATGATCGACGTCGAAGTGAAATTCAAAAGACGGACGAGAATACTTATCCACATTCTCTTAACACGAGAATGCTTTCCTCTCGCGGCCCGAGTATAACACTTCGCGCAGAAGAAAGCAAGCGTTTCGCAAAAATTTTTTCAAAAAAATTTCGATCGTGTAACGGAACGTGAGATCGAAATGCGATTTACATCGCACGGCTTAAGCTTCCGAGCATTACTCGTTGTGTTGCGCCTGTTGTTTTCGGAAGATGTATGACGATCCCTTCAACAAATGCTTTAGCGAAGTATGCAAATGCAATCGCTTCTTTCGCTTTTGAGGGAATTCCAAATGCATCGGATGAGACAATGCGTGCAAATGGAGCTTTCTCGTTAAGGCGATCCATCAGATAGGCATTCATTGCTCCACCGCCACTTACAATGACTTCGATCCTCTTATCTGTTGCACCGATTAAATTTAAACTCTCTACGATAGAGCGTGCGGTAAATTCTGTAACGGTCGCCAGTGCATCTTCTTTGCGAAGCGAGCCTTCGGAAATTTTTTGATAGACGATCGCTAAAAAATTTTCTGAAAATAATTCTCGGCCCGTCGATTTCGGTGGTGAAAGTTTAAAGTAAGGGTCCGATAAAAATTGTTCGAGCAGTGTATTATCAATTTTTCCCGAACGAGCGATCTCTCCATCTTTATCGAAACCACGTGCGAAATATTTTTTTGCGAGAGAATCGATCAGCATATTGCCCGGTCCCGAATCGAACGCAATGACGTCATCCGGTCTCGCGTTTTTCGGAAGCCACGTAATATTCGCAATTCCACCGATATTAAGGATGACTCGATCGACAGAGTCGCTTCGCAAGAATTCATAATCGAACATCGGGACGAGCGGCGCACCTTGCCCGCCGAGAGCGACATCCGCCGAGCGAAAATCGCTAACTACGTCGATATTCGACAGCGCAGCTAATGCACTTCCAGATCCCATTTGAAAGGTGGCGGCAACAGGAGGCAGGCCCGCGACTACCGTTTCGGGCTTCGGCAAATGCCGGACGGTTTGGCCGTGAAGTCCGACCGCCCGAATATCCCTTGCCTTTAAAGCTGCAGATTCCAGGGTTTCCGATATGGCCCTGGCGTATTCCTGAGCTAATAGGAAATGTGTTCTCGAAAAAAGGTCAAAATCGACCTCGTGCTGGGTGGCGAGCGTCATCAGAATCTCCCGGATTCCGGCCCGCCAATCGGTCGAATGAAAATGCACGAGCTCGGCTTTACTGCCAAAACGGCAGACGGCAACGTCGATACCATCCAGGCTGGTACCGGACATGATTCCTATATAGAGGTCCGAGCGAGAAGTCACCGATTTATGGAATGGGCCGTATCCACCTCCGTGGAATCGGTGGAGAGGTCATGCGGTATCTTACGCTCGGTGATCTTCAGGAAGAGGAAAAAGATGGCGCTCATCACAATAAAGACAACCAGCCGTACCATGGTTGAGTCTGCTCGAAGAAACCCCATGAGACCGGGAGCGCGATCCTGATATTTACCGGAAGCCGAACGTCGGAAAAGCATAGCGCTTCGTATAACACTATGCGGGCAAAGAGGTGTCTTGCTTAGTTACTCAATGCTAATAAGTTGAAGGCTGGAAATTTCCGTCTGACCGGCAATTTCTCGCTGAGCGATCATTCCATGATCTTTGGCAAAGAATCGCAAGATATATGAGGAGGGTATTTGATCGTCCTGACCGTCCTGATCGATATAATACTGCACGACGAGAACGTTCGTGAAATGAGTAGTCCGGCCTTCCAGGTAATAATCGTCGTATTGGTCGACGACCTTTGCGCGAATTTTATGTCCGACATCGGCCATCCATGTTGCTTCTTTCTGAAGCTCTCCATCCAGCACCATTAAGGTTTGAGTGTCATTGGACAGAAGCGCCGCCAGATTACCGTTCGCATCATGTGTTAACCCGATCCTATAGATCGTGTCACCCGTTTGGTAATTGACCAGTACATTCGGATAGCCAGGCCGGCCCGTCACTAATTTCCACTGTACGGTATCCGTTGTGTGATTATTGTATTCCTGAAACGTATAGACTAATCCATTATTCAGGGGAAAGAAATGCGTCTGAACGGTAGCTTCGGGCGATGGCGTAGCATCATTGACCGCACAGCCTTCCACACTAAGGAAGGCCGCGAACAGTGCCGCAATGATAATAACGCTTCGCATCAGGTTTAGAAATGGAAGAAGAGGCCGGTGTTGATCTCCGTGTTAAGACTCGGCGGCGCCGATCCGACACCATTAGGAACGACCAGCGAGCCTTTACTGGAATTGATCGCAGCCGTTTCCTTCGTGCTTAGGTCATACGAGAAACGCAGCACTCTAAACCCTGCCTGGAATCCGACTTCGCGCGATACATCATAATGCAATCCAATTTCTCCGAACATCATTTGCCCCAGCGTTGCCATACCATAACCACCGGAGATTATAAGATCGGCCATTGTAAATGCCGGGAAGCGCAGTTCTGCTACGCCCGCGATATAACTTGTTTGGGCGTGGGCAGTATCGGCTTGTAGTACTTGCTGTAATGGATCGATCTGGTTACCCGGACGCGTGAGAAGGTCCTTCATCGTCACGTTCGCGGTGCCGTACATCGCACCCACCCACAATAAGGAGGAATGCGGCAGGACCTGAAACATCGCGCCGACGGACGAATTGGTAATGAGCGGAAGCGATACGTTCGTCTCGGCAGAGTTCGGAAATTGACGACCGAAGCTCTCGTTCACGCGGAATTCGAAGCGCTGCAGGAAGGTCTGGTTCTCTTCTGGGATACGGCGTGCTTCGTGGAATATCGGCTTAATGCCGACACCATCGCCACCGATCCGGGCCATAGAGATCGGCACGACCGGTGCTGCGTTGACCATTGCGAGTGCGGGCGCTTCGGGGGCTTTGGATTCAGATCCTACAGGCGTAGCATTCGCTGCGATTGGTTGACTTAGCTCCGTTGGAAGCACAGCGGCTGCTACCGGTGCGCTCGGTACGCGAATGTAGATCTTCTTAATTCTTTCCGGCTGGTTATTAACAACAGTATTTTGTAGACCTGTATTAATATTTTGCGAACCTGTATTCGATTGTGGTTGAGCGGCCGCAAATTCTATCTTCGTTGGCTGCGCAACATTTGTCTTCTCTCCACCAAAGAAATAACCAATACCAATACCTGCTACGAGCGTCAGCGAGCCGACCACGGCGGAGGCTCCGGTAAATGCACGCGACAAAAATCCGGCAACGGGACCTTGCGTCGCGACCGGCACGGGGGCCGGCACCAACTCTTGTTCCGCAGCGGCGGGCATGACCATTCCCAGCCGCGACCACAAACGCTGTTCGGCCGCATACGGTACCGTAAGCGACTTCGCATCCTGCGCGAGGATCGTGCGTTGCTGCATAAAATCTCGGAGCATGTTGCGCTTCTCCGGAGAGACGGACAGCGTGTGCAACAGCTCCGCCTCGTCATCCGCGGGCAGAGTGCCGTCCAAAAAATCTAATATTCGTTCGTTCAATGTCATACAAATTCTCCGCTACACGTTACGCATTCTCACGCGTTACGCATTACGTTCATAATAGGGCGCCAACAATTCACGCAAGCGTTCTTTGGCTCGATAGATACGGCTTTTGATCGCCGGTATCGTCGTGTGTAATACTTCGGTGATCTCCGCATAGCTCAGTCCTTCATACTCACGCAGCACGATCGCCTCTCGATATTCGATAGGCAATTGCGCCATGGCTTGCTCGATCACCGTCTTCCAGTCTTCGCCAAAGTCCTCGCTTGGCGCGACCGAGAGGGTAAGATCTTCGATGGCCTCTTGCGGCTTACGGTCCCGGACCTTATTGAGGCAGAGATTATGCGCGATCGTGAAGATCCATCCGCCCAGGCTTTTTTCCTGCTCGAACGTTTGCGCCCGAGTATAGACCCGGACAAAGACCTCCTGGAATAAGTCCTCGGCATCCTGTTCATTGGCCAGGACCCTCAGCGCATACGCATAGACCCGCTCGCGGTACCGGAGATAGACCTTCGTAAAGGCCTCCCGGGCCTTACCCGCACCCGACGGACCCAGTGCCAGACCTGCGAGAAAATCGCGAAAAATGGCTAAATCTTCCGCATTTTCACGCTCCCGGTCGCGTGGCATATTGCCCTTCCGCACTGCAGAAGGTTCTTCGCCCGCTCCCATCCGCTCGATCTCGAGAGTCTCCATCTACTTCTGGAACACCGGTCGAAGGCCAAAGTTGCGGCCACGGCAGCGGCTTTAACAGAAAAGAAAAGACCGGGGAAGGACAGGTGTACCCGCGAACTCTGTTCGCGGCGGAACAGCCCACAACGTTACCTCATCACCGCTATTTTTTTCATCTCGCTTCCTCGATCGGTTGATTACTCTCGAACGACTTTTCGCATCACGACACCTTTCGCCGTCTGAATTTCTAGAAAATATGTCCCCGGTGGAAGGGAAGAAATATCCAAATGCAGAGAAAGATCGTTGTTCGCTTCGTGCAATACCGTTTCACCCAGGATATTCAGTATGCGAACATCTTCCAACGGTTCGGCACCAGAAGCGATCGTAATCATGCTTGCCGATGGGTTCGGATAGACCGAGATGGAGTCCGACGAAAGTCCCGGTGTGCTAACTCCACTCGTTCCCACCATCTCCGAGATCGGACGAAAAGCTTCCCAGTAAAACTGAGTACCGACACGCTGTGAGCTCACAACCATCATTGTATCAAAGACCGTCATCGCATTGACCTTCAAATAATTTTGAAGGCCGTCACTCACATTGCGCCAGTGCTGACCGAGATCGGTTGAGATATAAACTCCACTATCCGCTGTACCTGCCCAGAGATTTTTACCATCGGTTGAAAGAGCGGTTACATAATGCGGAAAATTTTCAACTTGCCAGGTTGCACCCGAATCGGTCGAGAGCGCATAGCCTTTAGGTCCTTCCGGTACATCCGAAACCCACGTAACCCCAGCGGTAAAAATTGTTGTACCAACAACTACGAAGCTCGTTGGTAGTGTAAGGGGGTAGGAAGTTGGCGTCCAACTCTTCCCATCATCCGTCGATCGCCATAAACCGTTTGCTGTAGTGGCTAAGATGTTAGAGCCGAAGCTGCCGAATGCGTGTGTTGCAGGACACGAGACTGAGTGCCAAGTAGAACCGTTGTCTGTTGAGCGATATACGCCGGTATCGCCTCCGCTAAAGAGATATTTGCCATTTGAGGCTATCGGACTATCCCATACGTACGACCAAGAAAGCCCCCCATCTGTAGTAACATAAGCGTTCCAATTCCGACCATTTAGAGTTTGATTAGCGAAGAAATACAGCCCATCCGAAGTGAAGGACGTAACAATACCTTGCGAACCAATCCCTGCGTCGGCTTCCTGCCAGCCCGCGTTAGAGTCATAACGAACAACACGTCCGTATGAGGCGAAAAGTGTTTTACTGTGAACCCCATACGCCAGTGCCCGACTAGTCATGAATTGTCCTTTCCACTGACCGAAACCTTGACTAGTGAAGCCAAAAAACAAGAGTGTAAGAAATATCAGGTGTTTCATTGTGCGCTCCTCTCATCGCTTAAAATCAGAGACCTGCACATTCGCAGGCACATCCCAGAACTTGACGTAGTCGACGAGCAGGTGCGCGGCGGGTTGGCCATGATACGGCCAGCAGCCCTTGCAGTCGTTAATATGCTCTTCTAGATACTTGCGCTCACGATAGGGCATCGTTACGGTGCAATTCGCATCGCCGGTTGTCTGCACTCCAAAAGGATCATTGCCCCCGGGCTGGTTGTCAATATCGAATTCGGCGGGGATCATGATCATTCCCTGACGCCCGATCTGGTGTACCCAATCGAACGCACGATTACCAGGAGGGGTGAGATGATCGGGAATGCGAAGGACCACGTTACTATCGATCAAATACCGAACTTCGTTCGGTAGAAACTCCATGGTGAAGGTGTGATATCGATAGGGAGTATTCTGCAGGTTTGTCGTATCAAAACAATATTCGGAAATGGCCGACGTATCGATCCGGTAACCGGGAACGGGATAGCCGTCACCCATGCCCTCCTTCACATGATAGGTGAACTGCTCCGTATAAGTATGTAGATCACTACTAACGATGCGATGTTGATTCAGCGTATCGCTCGGGTTCTCATCGATCCGAAGCCATCCGGTATCGCTCGATGTATTTAATGTGTGGTCCCAATGACAAGACAAATCCTTCTTCACCTTATGTAGTCCCGTATCGACGGTAAGAGTAATTAACGTTGGCTGGTACCACTTCCAAAATTTCAACGTATCGCCGTGGGAATTGACATGAAACGGAGCATACAGGATCGTCCAACTACTATCGGGCGCCTGCTTGACGTGCCACGTCAGGTTGTCGGACTTGTTATCTTCGGCTCGTGAGTAATAGAATTCTGTCGAATCCTGACGCGAAACGAGAGATGCCGGAAAGCCGCCGTGATCTCGTAATTGAAAACTCTGGACCACCCGATTCGCGCCATTGGTATCGACGTCGTATCGGAAGCCATCGATAAACAACGCGTTTGGAACGTTCGATTGGCACCAGTCGGCAGAACCTCTAAAGGAAACGATACCTCCGGTGGTATCGAATTTGCCTTTGAACGGGCCATACCGATACCAGTGATAGAGCGTTGGATTTGCATTGTGTGGAAGGATCGGGTAGTTCTCACCCATATTCATTTCCAGATTGCTTCCGAGCATCCATTGATTATTATGGAATGCGAGGTGGGGCAACTTCTCGCGCACTTCCCATTTCCCGTATGGCATGTGTTGATACGCCCAGGTAAATGGAGTGTCCGGCGCCGCATTCGGCCACGGACACGACCGGATTGCTGCGGATGTAAAGATAAATTGGTTGTGAATTAAAGTATCAGTTTCTGGTGAGCATGGATGTTCGTCTGAATAATATTCCTCGTATCGGGTACACTTGTTGGTGTCTTCCCGCAGAATAAGGTGGAGTACTTTCGTATCGACCGCCTCATAATCCGTATCGACGATGGCGTTGGTATCCTGCACGCATTCGATCCCCGCACCTAATTTGGGGTCATTGGCATTTGCTACGAACCATCGGTCCCGGGAGATCGCCGTTGAATCGAAATCGTCGTTGAAGACAAGCGAACCCCATCGCGGCTCCTGATACGCACGGAAAAAAGCGCCGGGCCGGACGTGAAAACCACTCTCGAGCTTGATCGTACCGCTCGCACGAAAGTCCACATCGTCATTGCGGTTGAGGGTCACTTTTCCGTATCCATGCGTTCGCGCCGTGTCATCCGTAACACGACTGCCTGCGATAATATCGGAATGCGTATGATCCGGCTTATCACGAGCTGTAAAAAGCCGCTGCCAGAGCAGCGTTGTGGAGCTATCGTGCGCCTTGATCGTGTATGGCGGCCAAAAATGCAACAGGCCATTCGAATCCAGAAGGTATTGCGATTGATTGGATAGCGCTTCCCGAGAGGCGAGTGTATCCGGATAGACGGCTTGCCACGTGCCGTCATCGCGCCGCATGACACCATAATAGACGTCATGCGTGCTTGGGTTCTGAATATAGATGTCACCGGCGCGTGAGATCGTCGTGTCGGGGTTAATATAAATTTGTGCCGATGCAACACCTCTAAAAAGAAAGACCGCAAGAAAAATAATCACATACTTCATTAGACACCTCATCTTTCTAAGACAAGTTTCTCAATGTGTTCTGTGTTCTGCGTTTGGACTCGACACCAATACATACCCGAAGGTAACGCCGACAAATCTAGCACAAGATTATTACCTACTGCTGATGAACGGTGTACTTCTTCACCCATCAAGTTAAGCACCGTCACCGATCTGATCTCATCGTCGGATTCGATCGCGATCCAATCGTGGGCCGGATTCGGATAAATGGCAACCGATGTCCTGGGCGGCTCGATCGGGATCACTGCAAGTGACTCTTCGAACTCGGCGAGGGGGCGATACCATGTTTGGTAATGCGACAAGGAGAGCGTATTAGCGAACAGAAATGTGTCGAACACGCACAAGGCTGTTACATCGTACAGCTTTCCAAGCCCGTTTGCATCAAGCGTCCATGTCGATCCGGAATCGCGGGAGAAATAGATACCGGAATCGGTACCAGCAAAAATCAATTTGTTGGTTGCAGCCAGTACCCTTATTACCGGACGTTGCAATAAAATGGATGTCCAGTTCGAGCCAGAGTCCTTCGATCTTAAAAGCGTGTCAGAAGTGCTATTGACCGCAAAGACGACGCTCCCCATGAGCGCAAATTGCCGAATATGAGAATTAAAGTTTGTGACCTGTGACCAGTTTCCTCCACTATCAGTCGAGCGCCACAATCCCTTGGGAGTAGAGGCAAGCATATAGGACCCGGCTCCGGCAAAAATCGCATTGCCGGGACAATTTACTGCCGACCATTGAACTGCTGTGTCTCTAGAACGATAACCCGTTCCATCGCTACTAGTAAAGAGATATGTTCCATTACTCCCCATCGGACTATTAACCAAGGGCGCGTTCCAATAAAGACCGTTATTATTGGAGCGATATTCACCACCATTAGTCCCGTCTTTGAATGTTTGCCCTGCAAAGAAGTATGGCCCGAGCGATACAAACGATGTAATTCTCCCCTGTGAGTAATCAATGCCGGTATCGGACTGAACCCATTTATCAAACGGTTTTGCGGTTGGTACGTACCGCATCACAATATTGTCCGTGAAGGTTGTATGGAAACTTGCAAAGAGCGTCGTGTCGTGCACGCCGAAGGCGAGGACAAGATCTGTTGCCGATGCAGTACGCCATTGTGCACGCAACGTCGGGCACATGAAGAAAACAACAAGAATTAGAATGAGCTTTTTCATAACTGCCTCAGCTTTCAATAATCAGTTTTTGAACCTGTTCGCTGTTTGCGGTTCTTACACGGCACCAATAGAGACCGGACGGCAACGAACTAATGTCAAGCGTCATTCGAGTGGTAGCTGACGTTGCAGTGAGGTCTTCTTCGCCCAACGCATTCAGCACTTGCACGGATCGAATCTCAGAGGAACACTCGATCGTGAAAGAACTTCGAGTGGGATTTGGGTAAATGGCGATCAACTCCTTTTGCTGATCAATTGGTGTTACTGTTGACGGTTTGTCAAAATCTGACAACGGCCGAAAGGCGGTGTAATAATCTTGGGTCCCGGTGTTCACAAAGAGGAGTGTGTCACAAACGCAAAGAGCATTGACCTGGTATATCGTACCAAGTCCATCGTTCTCAACGGTCCAGGTTGCACCGCTGTCACGTGAAAGATAAACTCCTGAATCCGTACCAGCGAAAATGTATTTATCGTTTGATGCAAGCTGTGTAACTATGCGGCGTGGGATAGTTATCGTCACCCAAGAGTTACCGTTGTTTTTGGTCTCGGCAATGGTATCGGAGTTGTTTGCAATGAAGAACATTCCTTTTAACCATATCGCACTCTTAACGTTTGAGAGTGGCATTGAAACGTTCGACCATGTTGAACCACTATCTGTAGATCGAACCCGGGCGTCATATCTGAATGCAAAAACGATTGAATCTCTTGACGAAAGAAGCTCAGCCTGAGTATTATTAACCTTATGCCAAGAACCCCCTGAATCTAAAGAGCGGTAAATACCATCAGCAACGCAATACATATAGCGGCCATTGGTGCAGACGAATCCACCCGCGTTTGCAGTCCAATGTCTCCCTTCGTCCGATGATCGCCATGCTGTCCCCGGTCCATTATTGGAAGCCGTCATGCCTGCAAAGAAATATTGTCCTAGCGACGCGAACGACGTGACTCTCCCCTGCGAAAAGTCAATGCCGGTATCACTCATAACCCATCGGTTAAACGGATCCGAAGAGCCTGTGTATCGTTGAAGATAGTTATCCGTAAACGCGTCATGACAACTTGCGAAGAGCGATGAATCGTGCACACCAAATGCAATGATAAGATGGCGTGCTGTTGCGGTGCGCCATTGCGCACGCAACGCCGGGCACATGAAGAAAACAACTAGAATGAGAATGAGCTTTTTCATAATTACTTCCCCTCTTTCAGGTCATGCAACTCAGTTTTAAGACTGTCAATCTCCTTTTTGAGTTCAATGATATACAGCGTCAGCTCTTCCACTTTTTTCAGCGTTGCTGTCTCTGTCTCACCGATCGAATAGGTCTTAAGGTTGTTGGCGGGCGGTACGTCCGGTAAATGATGGTTTGCCTGAATGTATCGCTCGACTTCGCCAAGCGAACGAAGTTTGTACTCCGGTTCAAAGACGTAATCCGGCCAGTCCTCGGAGTTTACATAGGCTTCCTTGAAGAGCGCTGCTCCGTTCACCGCCAGCATCCACGTTTTGCCGTCGCCTAGATCGGGGTGGACATTCGCAAGGTCCGTAAAATTCGGTACATACCACGTCGATGCGGAATCCCCGGGTCCGATATAGACTGGAGTGTGGTGCATGCACAACCCGTTCACATTCCGCAGTCCTCCGGTGACCCATCCGCTATCGCCTGGTCGCCAGATGTCGAAGAGATGATGATACGGGTCGCCCGGTTCATCGCTCCATATCTCAAGGCCGTGCTTACCGGTCAGTGAAAGATAGAAGCCATGCGGAAACGTGTCCATCCCAGCCGTTGAAATATATGGCAGCGCTTCGAACGAGAGCGTACCTCCCGCGCTCGGTGCAAAAGCAATCCGGGAGCTGGACATTTTTCCCAGCCGGTGATAGCGTTTGGCACTCGAATCCATGTGATTAGTCCAGTAATTGAACCCGACATATCGCCAGTCGACCGGGAAGGTACCGCCCGCCGGGTTTAGCATTCCTTCGAATCGGTTGCCGCCGTAGATCGTGAGCCCAGGCGTGGGCACCGTATCACCCGGCGGAGGAATAAAAGCGCCCCCGATCTCCACCTGCTCCATCGGCTTACCCAAATTGGTCATGGCGTCCGGCGGCAGGTCGATACCGACGTTTCCATTGTAGAGGATGGTCATGCGTTCGAGGTCGTGCGCGGGCGTCGCGAGTGGCAGCGTTGAAGCGTCCGGCGTTGTAGACATGCGGATCGCATGCGGTTGCGGATCGAAGTCGGCGAGAATAAGATCGCCGATCGCCTCGTGCAGCACCACATCGTTCGGCTTGGCAAGATTCGAGTGATTTAGCAGTGGAAAGCCCATCGTTGACGGCATGAGCGCAAGGGTCGCGAAGATGTTGGTCGTGTCGGTCGATCCGTCCGACAGGCGAATGATCGCTGGCAATGTCGTCCCCACTCCGGGATCGTGATGGATATGCAAAGCATTTTGCGGAATAGCGGGCGCCGAAAGTTGCGTACCAATTCCCACCGGTGGATTATTGGGCCACATAATGGTGCCGGTAGAATTACTACTCTGAGCCAACACATTGCCAACTGATGTACAAGCAAACATCAAACATGCGAACAAGAACCAATTATGTCTCATCGGGACCTCCTATAACGAGAATAACTTTGAAAACCGGGTTTGTTACAGATGCAAATATACAAACTTTTTCACACTATCGTGTATGGACACGATAGTGTGAAAAGGCGAAGTTTGTGGCGTGCGAAGAAATACCCCACTGCTCCAAACAATCGCCAAAAACGTAAAGCGTTACCGGGATGCAAAAAAAATATCCCAGGAGCAGCTTGCTGAACTCGCGGATTGTCATAGAAACTACATTGCCAGGGTTGAAGCCGCCCAAATTGACCTTTCCGTATCTGGATTAGTCCAAATTGCCAAAGGATTGAAAGTCGATCCCAGCGAACTCCTCCGCAAGTGATCCTTCTGTAAAGACCCAACAAGTTCTAAAAAGTATCAGGCAATATATTTTGCCTAACCCTTCACATTTCCGGAAATCCGGGAACCCTGTTTATTCATTAAATGAAAACGAAAAACAAAAACAAATTCTTATGATATTTCTTTCTTAAAGGAAGGAATTATGAAAACAAAACTCAATTCTCAGCCCATTAAGCTTCCATAGCCGAAAAGGAATTGTAACTTTGCGGCCTGAATTTCATTTCTATCCCGTAGAAAATCCTTTAGTTGTATCCCGTAGTTAAATCCGTTAGGAGTTAAAAAATGTCTCGATTCCGCTATCTCGCTCTCGTCCTCTTGGTTCTCGCCGGCTGCACCCCGTCCGACAATGCCTCGAATTCGGAGGATTTTACGAATGTCAATGCCCGGTTTCAGGGCAACGTCTCGGAGATCTATGGCCTGGTGGTGTCGCCCTCCGGCCCATGGAGCGGCATCGACGTTCAGTGGAAGGATTCGACTGGCGTCCAGCGGTCGCTTTCGGGATATTATGGCAAGCCGATCCTGCTCTCGTTCTGGCGTTCGATCCCGGATACCGCCGCCTGGCAATTACCGACGCTCGATTCGGTGCAGGCGATCTTTGGCGATAGCGTCCGGATCGTCTCCATCGCCGATCCGAACCTGACGAATTCCTATGCGGGAATCCTGAATTACATCACGACGAAGAAGATCAGGCAGCAGATCATCGTTGACTCTCTCGAGCGAGCGCATATTCAGTATGCGCAGACAGCGGATGGCCGCATTGGCTGGCCGGAGACCTTCGTGATCAAGCCGAGCGGCCGCGTAATGACCTATCTGGAAGGCTATGCCTCGATCACTCTGCTCGATAGTTTGGTGCGAGCGGCTTATAGGTGATCACCACTCGCGCTTATGACGCTCCTCCCAGAGATGTTTTAAGATGGAAGCGCGAGCACGTTTCGCCGACCCGCGAAACTGATCGCGAGACCGGAGCCGAAGAGCGACCATCAGCACGACGCAAATCAGGACGATGGAGATCGCAACGATCCTGAGCCATTCGGAGACCGAGCCGAACAGGTCGAGCGCGAACAGCAAGAGTACGATCGAAGCGATGAATAGTAGTGCGCCGAAAGTCCGTTGATATTTCATGGGACGGGATCGAATCCTCCTTTATTAAGTGGATGGCAACGGCTAATGCGTTTTACTCCTAACCAGGTGCCTCGGAAAATACCGTACTTCTGAATGGCTTCCGCGGTGTATTCGGAGCAAGTCGGGGTAAACCGGCACGAGGGCGGAAACAGCGGAGAAATAAGCCGCTGGTACAAGCGAATCAGGAAAATGAAGATCGTACGCAAAGCCAACTACCAAGGGAAGCTATTACTGGAGAGGTTCCTTGGCGATCCGTTTCGCGAGATGATGAGCGATAAGGTGCAGATCATCGAGAATCACCTGCCACTTCACTTCAACGAGCGGTTTCGAAATTCGAAGCATGATGAGTAGCTGCTTTGAATCTGTAGCGAGCTCGGATTCGAGCGAGGCGAAGTCCGGCACCTCAGCGATCCCGGCTCGCAACCACCGCTTGATCTTATTGCGGTCGTGTGCCCGCTTGTAGGATTTGCTTGGCGCGAGAAGCAAGAATCGGGTGGCAGCCTCCTTATCAGGCAGCGGTCGAATGGCCCAAGAGCATTCGAGGATTTGAGGTTTTGCCGTCCGTACCCATTTGCGATTTGCGAAGAACCACTCGAGGTTCTTACGCCCGGCCAGGGAATGCCGGCGGTCGATCGATAGTCGGGTCGGGCGGTCCATAAGTAAGAATGAAAAAAGGTAAGAAGTAAGATGAAGTCCTACTTCTTACCTCTTACTTCCTACTTAGGCGGAATTACGCCTTGCGCTCGTCGGAGACCGTCAGTTTATGACGGCCCTTTGCCCGGCGGGCAGCGAGCACGCGGCGGCCGTTCTTGGTGGCCATACGGGCACGAAATCCGTGTTTATTGGCCCGTTTGCGGCGGCTGGGTTGATACGTACGTTTCATAGCTTCTGAGTCCTTAAATTCTTAGTTCTGAGTCCTAAGTCCGGACTCCAAATTCAGGCGCGGCTAACAGCCTTTAGGCAAAAAATGGTTCAGGGAGGGAAGTCCTCGGCTCCATCCTCTATTCATCTTTGTTTGTTTCGCGCTTCAAAATTCGGCATTCTTAAATGATCAAAGCCATAATTTTTGCGATCGTCCTCCTTGCAGCATTCGCGGGCATCATCATTAATTCTAAGCGGCTTATCGACTTCCTCCGGCTCGGTAAGTGGACCAACCGTTTCGACAAACCGAACGAACGTGTTAAACGAGTACTCGGCATTGCGATCGGTCAGTCGAAGATCCTTCGGGATCCCGTCGCAGGTATCGTCCATGCGTTTATCTTTTGGGGATTTCTGGTATTACTCTTCGCTGTCATTGAATCGATCGGCGAAGGATTAACGGCCGGACATTTTTCCCTCTCGTTTTTGGGGCCGCTCTATTCGGTCATCACATTTTCGCAAGATGTTTTTGTATCATTAGTGATCGTATCAGTGCTTGCCTCCTTCTGGCGCCGATTCGTCGTGCATGTTAAGCGATTGGAAGGAGATTCGCACGAGCGTTTCGATGCTGCGCTGATTCTCTTCCTTATTCTTATTATTGTATGCTCCCTCACGATCGATAACGCCGCGCGTATTGCAATGGGCGGCGAATATCCGTGGGAAGCGCATTGGCTTGCAGCACTTGCTTCGCATTCTTTCCTGGTTGGCTCTATAGGCGGGCATGCTCAAGCGGCTTCGCTTACTCCGATCTGGTACGAGAGCGCCTGGTGGGTTCATATCATAGCCGTTCTTGGCTTTATGAATTATCTGCCCTATTCGAAACACTTGCACGTCATCACATCACTACCTAACGTTTACTTCTCCGATCTCAAGAAGAAGAATTACCTTAAGCCGATCAACTTCGAGGATGAGACGGTCACGAAATATGGTGCATCGGATATTGAAGACCTCACGTGGAAGCAATTGTTAGATGGCGATACGTGCACGCATTGCGGTCGTTGTACGTCGGTCTGTCCCGCGAATACCACCGGGAAGTTGCTCGATCCGCGCAAGATCATCATCGCGACGCAAGCGCGCTTGCTCGATAAAGCTCCTTATTTAACGGCACAAGGTGCGTATGGCTTCGATGGCTGGATGGGTGAAGTCGTAAAATCGAAAGTTGCAACGGGAGGTGAGAATACCGGTGGTGAAGAGATCGTCACACCCGAGGACCGTACCGTCAACCATGCAAAAGGCACGCTTCTTTGGCAGAAGCCACGACGCACAAAAGAAGAGGTTGATTCGAAAAAATTCGTAGGCGATTACATACCGGAAGAAATGTTATGGCAATGCACGACGTGTCAAGCGTGCATGCAGGAGTGCCCGGTAATGATCGAACACGTTGATGAGATCATCGATCTTCGCCGCAATCTGGTCATGATGGAGTCGAGCTTCCCATCCGAGTTGCAATCGGCGTTCGGCAATATGGAGAATAATTTTTCTCCGTGGGCTTTCTCACCATCGGAGCGCGGCGATTGGGCGCAGGGCATGAACATTAAGACGATGGCGGAGTCGTTCAACCCTGAAGAATCGCCGGTCCTTTTCTGGGTTGGTTGTGCCGGTTCGTACGATCAGCGGGCGAAGAAGATCACGCAAGCGTTCGCTGAACTAATGCAGTTAGCCGGTATTGATTTTCGTATTCTCGGCAATGAAGAAAAGTGTACCGGGGATCCGGCGCGCCGCATGGGCAATGAGTATCTTGCCCAAATGCTGATCCGTGAGAATGTCGATACCTTAAATCGTTATCATGTCACAAAGGTAGTAACGACGTGTCCGCACTGTTTTAATGCGATCAAGAATGAATGGAAGGATTTTGGCGGACATTATGAAGTTGAGCACCACACGGAGTTTATCAAGGGTCTCCTTGATTCCGGACGTATTAAACCGTCGAAGGAATTGCTCGAGCGTGCTACCTATCACGATTCTTGCTACCTCGGCCGCTCGAATGATATTTACGAAGAACCACGCACTACACTCGAAGCAATACCGGGCTTAAATGTTGTCGAAATGGACCGTTCGCGCTCACGCGGCTTCTGCTGTGGTGCGGGCGGTGGCCAAATGTGGATGGAAGAGAAAGAGGGTAAGCGCATTAATATTGAACGGACCGAAGAAGCACTTGCTACTGGTGCTGAGGTCGTTGCATCCGCATGCCCGTATTGTATGACCATGCTCTCCGATGGCGTGAAAGCGAAAGGGGCATCCGACAACGTAAAAGTAAAAGATATCGCTGAGCTCGTGTTAGAATCGGTAAAATAAAACCGAGCCGCGATTTGATAGATAGCTGCCAAGACATGTTTTAAAACGAGCAGAGATCACCCCCCACGGTGATCCCTACTCTTTTTTGCCACAAATTATTGGCATCCGTCCGATGCAGGCGCATGACCGTATGATAGTGCGGTCATGCGTTGTGGCTTTAACGCCCTGGATTGATGATCGTATATCCGATCCGGATCTTATCGGATGTGGAGTAGTTTGACGCGCTCGTTATGGTTGGTAACATACCAATACGAATATCGAAAGTGCCGCTGCTGCGGTTATCGACGTCTACAAAATATTCTGCCTGTTTACAATCAGGAGCAACTCCATCGTCCGACTTTTGGAGAACATTCACTAAAATAATACTGGAGGAAGACGTATAGCGATTATTAATAGTGAGTGTACCCAGGTTTTGGAATACGCCGGCTGTCGGAGCACTCGTTGATAAATTACCGCCGCCGAGCGTCAATTCGATCACTCCGCTTGGCCCTTGTGCCGACCATCCGGTATGGCCTGTCGCGCCTTCGACCACAGAGCCAACGCTAGGCGTCTCTGTCGTGCGGCCCATTGTAAATTCACCATCGTTCAGTTGCAGGGCGACATTAGTTTGACCTGCGGTAAGATTTCCATTGCCCGTTGCCAGCATACCGATCGTGCCTGTATTGGAAGTACTGGTATTCGAAGCATCGCCCCATACTGCGATCGCTTGATTCGAGGTCGTGCCACTTGCATTTCCATAGATAGCGGCCGTCTCATTCGTAGTACCAGTATAAAGGGAATGCAATTGATGCGTTGTTGAAGTCGTGTTGATGGCGACCTGGCCGGTTGCAAGCACTCGCATTCGCTCGGTGTTATTCGTTTTGATCACAAAGTCCTTGGAGTCGATGGTACCCAGGTAATTGGTCGAAGGTGTTGTCCCGGTGTTCCCGAATGTGCTCCAATAGAGGTTCGACGTTGAGGTCCATACCGGTGCTGAACTGGAACCTGTCGATGCAAGCACATAGCCCGAGGTTCCGGCAGTATTGTTCGGCATGAGTGCACCGGTAAATTTTACATTACCGGAAACATCCAGAACTTCCGTGGGAGATTGTTGACCAACTCCGAGGCGCAGCCCGCCACCAGAATTATAAAAGACCACACTGCTATCCTGGGTAACGGTCGCTCCTACACCGAAGACACAATCATAGTTACCGGAAGCGCTATTATGGTTGCCACCGAGTACGACGGAGTAATTTCCACAGGCAGTGTTATTGTATCCCCCGACGACAACAGCATATTGGCCGCATGCGCTATTGTTTTCACCGCCTCCAACAAATGAATAATCTCCTGTAGCCGAATTTTCAAATCCTCCGCTCACCACACTGTATTGTCCGCTTGCAGTATCGTATTCACCGCCGGACACCGTTGCACCGGTATTAGTAGCACGGTTGTTGGCTCCCCATGCAACTGCATACGTTCCGGAAGAAGTATTGTGATATCCAGCCGCTATTGACCAGCCTCCTGTTGCCGAGTTGCCTTGTCCTACTCCTTCCAATGCATCCTGGCCGCTGCCACGGCGCCACAATGTATCGGTTCCACCGCCGCCGGCAGTACCAAAACCTCTCCACGAAAGATTACCAGAGCCATCCGTGCACATTACATAATTGGTACCATTGCCATCAGCCAAAGGCCACGTATAGGTTACGTTTCCAGATTGAATGCCAGCTTTAAAACCAGTGTACGTTGAACCTGAACTGGATGGCTCATAAAAGCGAAGTTCTTCTGCGGAGTTGTTGCTGTTCATCAGCCCCACATTGCCCGCGGCAAATACCCGCACCCGCTCCGTATTGTTCGTACGAATGACCCAATCGACAGAATCCTTAGTGCCGATAAAATTAGTGCTTGCACTTGTACCAGAGTTACCAAGCAGAAGCCAGCCAGCACCGTTAAATGGTACCCATGCCGAACCGTTATAATAATAAAAGGTAGAAGGATTTGAGGAATTGACCGAATCCGTGCAGTACACCAACAAACCGGTTGCTGGAGTTGCTATCGCGTTACGCTGAGTTTGCGTCATGCGAGGTACGAGTAGCCCACGTGAGAGACTTGTTAGGTCCAATAAAGCGCTTGCATCGGGTGATGTTGTACCGATACCGACATTCCCCTGCGCTGTGGCATCGCCTGTAATTACGAGGAGCGCTATCAGGGCGTAAGCAATTATTTTAGCAGTTGTTTTCATCGCCCTGGGTTAATTATAATGTATCCTAATCGAATGTAATCAGAACCTTGGAATGTGCTCGGGTCTGTCACAAATGGGATCATCCCAATGCGCACTACACAAGATCCAGCCGCTCTGCTTTCGACGTTGACTTTATAGATGGAGTTCTTAGGGCTCGGATTCCCACCACCGTCGATCTTTCCGACAACGTTAGCCAGAATAATACTATTGGCGGTAATATAGCGGTTGTTAATTGTAACTTTCCCGAGGTCCTGATATATGCCGGCGGTTGGAGCTGTAGAGGAAAGATCCGTTGCCATAGAGAGCTGAATAACTCCAGAGGGACCTTGAGCAGAGAAGAGAGTACCTGCAGTTGCTCCCTCTACGTCCGTACCAACAGAGGGAGCTTCTGTCGTACGACCCATAGCAAATTCTCCGTCATTTATTTGAAGTGCCACGTTCGTTTGACCGGCGGTCGTATTGCCATTCCCAACACCGAGCAATGATATGGTGCCAGTATTAGCGATACTGGTGTTATCCGCTCGTCCCCATATACCGACAGCTTGTACAGTGGTCGATCCGCTCGCATTTCCGTATAGGGCAGCGACCTCGGTCGCGGTACCTGAGTAATGAGATGTTAGCTGATGTGCGGGAGAGCTGGTGTTGATTCCGATCAGTCCACCCGAAGTAACGCGCATGCGCTCGGTTGCATTGGTGCGGGTTACGAAATCCTGCGCATCTATCGTACCAATGAAACTAGAGGGTGGAGTAGAGCCAAACGTACCGGTAAGTGCCCAGTTCGTCGAGGGAAGTGAAATGGTCCCCCAGGTCGGAGGAGTACCGCTGCCTGCGGACTTAAGATATTGACCACTGGTACCTGCACTATTATTAGGCTTTAGCGAACCGGAAAATTTTACATTGCCAACGACATCTAAATATTCTGTTGGTGCTGTTGTACCTACACCCATGAGCGTTCGATGGGTGCCCATCTTAAAGACGACGAACGCCGAGGTGCCCATGGCAACACTTTGGCCATAACACATCTCATTATTACCGCCAATACTATTAGCACTGCCACCGAGGATCGTACCGTTAGTAGCGTTGATGGAATTACCGGTACCTCCTATAATAACGCTTTTATCGCCCTGCGGCGAGTTGTTGCTCCCGCCGCCGATAAAGGTCGCCGTCGCTTGAGCACTATTACTTTGCCCACCACCGACCACATCATAATCTCCGGATGAGCCATTGCTAACACCACCATGGATCGAACCGTACGATCCTTGAATGGAATTGCTACTTCCAAAAACGTCTTCATAATTTCCTGTTACGCTATTACTCTTTCCAGCGGCGATAGAATACGGACCTGAATCCGAATTAGAAGAACTATCAGAGTATTCTCCGCCGGCCGCAGACCCGCGCTTCCAGAGTGATTGTGTTCCACTTCCACCAAATGTGGAGAAGGTGTGCCAGCTTAAATTGCCGGCTCCATCTGTAACGAGTGCTTGGTTCGGCAAACCATCAGCAAGTGGCAAGATATAATGGACTGTCCCGGACTGTATGCCAGCTTTAAAAGATGTGTAGTTGGTACCGGATCCGGAGGGCTCATAAAATGCAAGCTGTTCCGCAGTGTTTTGTGAGTTGGTAAGACCCACGTTACCGGCAGCATAAAACCGCAAGTGTTCAATGGTCTTTGTCTTCTGCACAAGATCGACCGAGTCCTTTGTGCCGAGGAAGTTGGTCGAAGCACTTGTTCCAGCATCACCGGTTAGAGACCAACCACTGCCACCAAGCGGAGTCCAGTAGCTACCAGTGTAATAGTAGTAATTGACGTACGTTGTATTATATACTAAGTCACCAGTGGCCGGCGAAGCAATTGCTAACATCTGCGTATTGCTCATACGCGGCGCAAGAAGCCCTTGCGTCGTCGATTCGAGATGCAATAACGCGGAGCTGTTAGCGGTGGCAGTACCAATCGACACATTTTGGGCTTGCAACGGGTGAGATCCCAACAGTGCAACAATGGTCAGTGCAGCAAAGCCCTGATAACAAAGCCGAAGAACACTCGGGACACACCAGTTGGCCCCTTGCGATGGACAAAAGTGAGGCATAACGCAGCTCTCCCTTTCATGGCAAACTTTTTACCTGATTTTAGGGAAATCAGAGAAAAAGAGGCAAATTGTAATAAAAAGAAAGAAGACTAAATACCTTTCAAAACAAAACATGTCTTGAAAACTACCTATACAACTCCAGAAGGAAGCATTAGGTTTTAAAAAATTTGGCCCTTGTTAGACGAAATTTTTACTAAATGAAATAGGGGTCACCCCCCACGGCGACCCCTATTCTTATTGCCGCGAACATTGGCATCCGTCCGATGTCCAAAAGCATGAAAGTACATAATACCTTCATGCTTTCGCAGCTTCAACTGGCGATGTGTATGATGTCATGCACATCTACCGGGTAAGCATTGCTTACCAACTTTATTTGCGGCCTTCCAGGACCTCTGAAATTTATCGCTCAGAGATAGCCGGTTGTTTATATGTTACTGTTCTTTTCAATATCGATCTATTATCGTCCTGGGTTAATGATCGTATAACCGATCCTGATCTTATCAGAAGTGGAGTAGTTCAATGCGTTCGTTGTGGTTGGTATCATACCGATGCGAATAGCGAACGCTCCGCTCGTACGATTATTGACATCACAAAAATATTGCGCAAGTCTGCAATCGGGCGCGACACCATCGTCCGTTTTTTGAAGTACACTCACAAGCACAATGCTCGAAGAAGACGTGTATCGATTATTGATGGTAAGCGTGCCTAGGTCCTGATAGACACCGGCGGTCGGCGCTGTGGTCGAAAGATTGCCGCCGCCGAGCGTAAGTTCGATGACACCGCTCGGTCCTTGCGCGGAATACGCCGTGCCGCTCGCAGCACCCTCGACGGATGTACCGATACCAGGTGCTTCGGTGGTGCGGCCCATCGCAAACTCACCATCGTTGATCTGTAGAGCAACGTTGGTCTGTCCTGCGGTAAGATTTCCATTACCGGTTGCCAAAACACCTATCGTTCCGGTGTTTCCCGCGCCGGATCCCGAAGCCATTCCCCACGCTCCGATGGCTTGGGTAGTGGTAGTAGCGGCTGTCGTCTGTGCACAAAGCGCCGCCACTTCGTCCGTTGTGCTTGACGATACAATATGAAGTTGATGACTCGGCGTTGACGTATTGATGCCCACCTGTCCCGTCGAGAGCACACGCATACGTTCCGTATTATTAGTCTTAAAGACGAGATCCTTTGCATCGCTGGTGCCAAGGTAATTACTGCTCGCGCTGGTGCCTGTGTTTCCGGACTGGCTCCAGAAGAGGTTGGATGTTGAAGACCACACCGGTGCAGAGTTACTTCCGGTCGAGACAAGGACATAGCCCGTAGTACCGGCATTGCCGGCGGGCATCAATGCACCCGAAAACTGAATATTGCCATAAACGTGCAGAGCTTCGGTCGGAGCGCTAAGCCCAATGCCAACCTTCATAGGCGTACCGTTCGACGAATAATAAACGATGGTGTTGTCGGTTGTAACGTTACATCCTATCCCGTAGGCTAGCGAATAACTACCACTCACCGTATTTCCGGAGCCTCCCAGTATCGTCGCATACGTTCCGCACGCAGTGTTATTCGATCCACCGACCACCACGGCATATTTACCGCAGGCTTCGTTATACTGCCCCGCAACAACGGAAGAATACGTGCCACTGGCAGAATTATTCGAGCCGCCACCGACCGTGCTGTAATTTCCACTTGCCGTATCGTAGGTACCTCCTCCAACTACGGCGGCATATCCGGAAGCAATATTGTGCTCACCCCAGCATACCGTGGCGGTTCCGGAAGCAGTATTTTCATAGCCGCTGGAAATAGAATAATTACCGGATGAGATATTGTCAACGCCGTGACCAACCAGAGCGAGCGTGCCTGTACCACGAGACCACATGGTATCGATACCACCACCGCCTGCGGCGCCAAAGCCTCTCCAGGAAAGATCACCAAATCCATCCGTGCAAAGAACCCAGTTGGTTGCCTGGCCATCCGAAGGAGGCCAAATGTAGGTGGTCGCTCGGATCATCGTATCACACTTGAAGCCAGTATAATACGAGCCGGATCCGGACTGCATGAACCAGCGTATCTCTTCCGCGGTATTCGTGAAATTAGGCAAGGCAACATTCCCGCCGGAATATATGCGCACACGCTCCGTATCGCGAGTGCGTATCACCCAATCGACCGAATCTTTCGTACCAATAAAGTTATAGGTCGGCGATGTGCCGGAATTACCGAGTAACTGCCATGCAGCGCCGAGGAAAGGTATCCATGTCGTGCCATTGTAATACCAAAAGGTAGGCGCCTGTCCGGCATACGAGCCGGTTGTTGCCGTGTCGGTCTCGTAGATCAAGAGTCCCGTTGCAGGAGTCGCGATGGCGTTCTTTTGCGACTCCGTCATACGCGGGACCAGTAAGCCTTTTGAATTACTCGTCAGGTCGAGCAAGGCACTGGCATCCGGCGACGTCGTACCGATCCCTACGTTTGCCTGTGCTCGTACACCCTGCGGCAGCATCGCAGCAATAACGATCAGTAGTACGATGTACGATGTTTTTTTCATCTGCCGGGATTCACGATCATGTATCCGATCCGGATTTTATCCGATGTGGAATAATTCGAGGCGCTGGTGGTCGTCGGTATCATTCCAACACGAATATCAAAAGTCCCTGTGGTGCGGTTATCGACATCGACTAAATATTCCGCGAGCGTGCAATCTGGGGCGATGCCATCATCGCTTTTGGAAAGGACGTTAACGATCACGATGCTTGTGGAAGAGCAATACCGGTTGTTGATCGTAAGTGTACCTAAGTTCTGGAAGACGCCGGCCGTTGGTGCGCTTGTCGAAAGATTGCCACCACCGAGCGTTAGTTCGATCACACCGCTGGGACCCTGTGCAGAATAAGCCGAGCCGCTTGCAGCACCTTCGACGGATGTACCGATGCCCGGCGCTTCCGTGGTGCGGCCCATTGCGAGTTCACCGTCGTTCAATTGCAGTGATGCATTTGAAGCTCCGCTGGCAGTATTGCCATTACCGGTTGCGAGCACGCCGATCGTACCCGTGTTTGCACTGTTCGTCGAAGAGGCCGCGCCCCACAGGCCAATTCCCTGGCTTGTAGTGACAGCCGTTGTCTGACCACAGGCCGCCGCGATCTCGTCCGTGGTGCTGGAGGAGATCGAGTAAAGCTGATGAGTAGAGGTGGTCGTATTGATACCGACCTGACCGGTCGAAAGAATACGCATACGCTCGGTATTGTAGGTCTTAAAGACGAAGTCTTTCGAGTCGATCGTACCGATGTAGTTTGTACCGGGTGTTGTACCGGTGTTACCGAACGTGCTCCAGTATAAAGAGGAGACCTGTGTCCATGTTGGTGACGTTGTACCACCTGCGGAAGCCAGAACATATCCTGGTGTACCGGCAAGACCGTTCGGCATGAGCGCGCCCGAAAATCGGAAGTTACCCGTAACATCTAAGGCTTCGGAGGGGGACTGATTACCGATGGCCACCTTAACAGGTGTATTTCCTGAAGCGTAATAGACGACCGTATTATCGGTCGATACGGTCGCACTTACTCCAAACGCCAGTGAATAATTGCCAGTGACTGTATTACTGCTTCCACCAAGAATAACCGAGTAATTACCACACGCAATATTATTACTGCCTCCAACCACAACGGCATAGTTACCACATGCGCTATTGTTCTGGCCCGCAACGACGGAAGAATAACTGGCTGTTGCCGAATTGTTACTACCTCCACCAATCGTGCTATAGTCTCCGCTCGCAGTATCGGTCGACCCGCCAGAGATAACAGTACCAAAGCCGGACCCAATGTTATTCTCTCCCCATACCACTGAAGCAGTACCGGAAGCATTGTTATCGAATCCATCGGTAAGAGAAAAATCTCCGGATGCAATACAACCGGCCCCATGACCAATAAGGGAAAATCGTCCGTATCCGCGAGACCAAAAGGTATCGAGACCACCACCGCCTGCTGTACCAAACCCTTTCCAATCAAGATGTCCGAAGCCATCTGTGCAAAGAATATAATTTACACCGTTGCCATCAGCCGGCGGCCAGGTATAAGTGACCGAATTTAAATTAACGCCAGCTTTAAATCCGGAATAAAGTGAACCCATCCCCGAAGGCTGATAGAACCGTAATTCTTCCGCGGAATTGTTCGTGTTTGTTAGGCCAACGTTACTACCAGCATAGACTCGTAACCGCTCGAAGTTATCGGTGCGAATGACCCAATCCATCGAATCAGTAGTACCGATGAAATTGGTCGAAGCGTTAGTACCGGAATTACCGAGCAAGAGCCATCCCGATCCACGGAAGGGAGTCCAGGCCGATCCGTTGTAGTACCAGAACGTCGGTGTCTGCCCCGCGTATGCTCCTTGTGTCGCATTATCGGTCTCATAAATAAGAAGACCAGTAGCCGGTGAAGAGATCGCCAGCTTTTGCGCTTCCGTCATGCGCGGTACGAGCAGACCTTTTGTAAGGCTTGTGAGATCGAGCAGTGCGCTGGCATCCGGTGCCGTCGTTCCAATGCCGACGTTGTTTTGAGCGCGCGCATTAACGCGGCCAAGTAACGCGGCCAGAACGATCAGGATAACGATGTAGCCTGCTTTCTTCATCTGCCCGGATTGATCACAAGATAGCCAACACGTATATAATCGGAGCCCTGATAATTGCTTGGATCGGTCACAAATGGCATCATGCCGATACGCAGGACGCACGATCCGGCAGTTCTGCTTTCCACATTTACTTTATAGATCGAATTCTTCGGGCTCGGATTACCACCGCCATCGATCTTGGAAACGACAGCAGTCAATATGATGCTATTCGAAGTAATGTAGCGGTTATTGATCGTGACAGTCCCAAGATCCTGATAGACTCCGGCGGTCGGAGACGAAGAAGTGAGGTCTGTAAGCAGCGCCAATTGAATTACGCCGGAAGGCCCTTCCTGAGAATAAGCAGTGCCCGAAACGGCAGGCTCAACAGCGGTGCCGGCAGAGGGACCTTGAGAGGTGCGACCCATTGCAAATTCACCTTGCGAAATTTGCAGGGCAACGTTCGTTGTACCGGAAGCCGCGTTGCCATTACCGGTTGCAAGTAAGGCGATCGATCCGGTATTGGAACTGCTTGCACTTGCGCGACCCCAAACCCCTATTGCTTCTGACGTAGAACTGCCCGTGCTATTAGCGAAGATGCCCGCCACTTCATCGCTGGTACTACTGGAAACAGAGGTGAGTTGATGTAATGAGGTTGAGGTGTTGATCCCGACTACCCCGTTGGCTCGGACGCGCATTCGTTCTGTGGCATTCGTTCGAATGACGAACGCGACCGAATCGATCGTGCCAATGAAATTAGTTGGTGGAGTGGTACCGAACGATCCGGTAAGTCCCCAGTTGGTGGAAGGGATCGAGATCGTACCCCATGTTGGCGGAGAGCCCGCGCCTGCGGAAAGTAACTTTTGTCCGCTCGAGCCGCCGCTTCCATTAGGCTTTAATACACCCACACCCGTTCCTTCGAACCGTACGTTGCCTGTTACATCGATCGCTTCCTGCGGACTTGTGTTCTGAATACCCGTCCTAATGCCCGATGAAGTTGGCGGATAAAATATTAATTGATCCTGTCCGGTTGGTTTTGCATTGTATCCGAAGACGAGGTTATCCTGACTGCTAAAACTGTTGTCAGCACCATTGATGATGATCGCATTTCCGCCGCTGACATTATTCGAATCGCCGCCGAGGACGACGGAGTTTTGACCGGACGTCTGATTATATAAACCACCAATGATCATCGTATTCTGTGATCCGGCGCTATTAAAGAATCCTCCTCGTACGGTACTTCCACCCTGTCCTGCAACGCTATTATTGGATCCACCCGTCACGCAGCCGTATTTCGCGCTCGAGCTATTGGAGTCGCCGAAAACAGACGAGGCTTCCGCTCCGGCTGTACAGTATTCGGTCGACACGATAGACCACTTACCATTTGCTTTGTTGCCAGTACCGAGCGATAACAGCGACGCTGTACCGCTGCCTCGCTTCCATAATGTATCCCCAAACCCTCCGCCAACAGTGCCGAATGTTTTCCATCCCATTATTCCTAAACTATCGCAGAGGGCCTGACCATTGATACCATCAGTCGTTGGCAACGTATAGCGGATAGTGCTGTCCTGAAATCCTGCTTTGAACGCAGTGTAATTAGAGCCATGTCCGGAAGGCTCATAGAGAACGAGTGCCTCTGCGGAGTTAAGCGTATTGATCAGCCCGACGCCGCTGCCTGCATAGACGCGCATGCGTTCGCGGTTATTCGTCTTCTGCACGAGATCGACCGAGTCCTTCGTCCCTAAAAAATTTGTCGAAGCACTGGTACCGGCATCACCGGTAGTGGACCATCCGCTGCCGACGATCGGCGTCCAAAAGGTACCGTTGTAGTAATAAAAATTCGAATACGTAGTATTGTATACCAGATCACCGGTTGCTGGCGAGCTGATCGCTTGCATCTGGGTATTGCTCATTCGTGGAATGAGCAATCCCTTCGTGGTCGATTCGAGATGCAGCAGTGCGGAGCTATTGGCTGTCGCCGTACCGATAGAAACATTTTGAGCACGGACCGTGACGACGCAAACGATGGTAAGCGCGAGAGCAACAACAAGGCGAGCGACACCACGATCAACGCATCGCGATGATCGGGCACAATACAGGGCCGGATGGGAAAAGGCTTCAATCCCGTCCTGCCTTCTCTCCAGTGGGGTGGATCGAAAGCTTACGCTCGACATTATTGTAGCAAACTAAAACGCTTTACTGCAACCAAGCACACGATAAGGGCACTTTGGGCGTCTCAAATATAGACACTTTAAAATGGAAAGTCAAGCGTCTGTGCTATAAGAAAGTTAATTAATAAAGAATATTCTTAAACAACTAATATCTCTATTGATGAGACTGACCGAATTTGCTACAGTCAAGTGCAAAATGGGACAGCTATCTGCCGACGACAAACTTTTTAGAAAGATGTGTGAAACCTGAGCATACATCTAACGTATAAGTGCCAGGCGAAAGCCGTGAAACATCGAATGAAACGGTGTGTGGTCCTGCGGAGTATTCTCCATCGCCGCCTCTCTGAACTTCCCTTCCCGTAATATCATAGATCGCAAACGTTACGTAGGATTCCTGGGGCATTGCAAATTCTACGTTCGCGTCGTTGGCTACCGGATTCGGATATAATGTAACTTCCAACGCTTTCGGGATCGCAAGTTCGTTAAAGTCTACCGTTTGCAACCCTACTTGTGTACGAACGCCATTCAGATCGATTTGATAAAGGCGATAGGTGTACCGGCCTGTTACAAGGGAATTGTCATCGATCGTTTCATATTCGGCACCCCACGGACTTTTCGCACGTAATTCCGAATCTGTTACAAAACTCTTGATCAACTGGGATTGCATGGACGCGCCAGGCGCGGAGCCATCCAATTCTTTCTCACGCTCTATTTCAAATCCAAGATTTTGAATTTCGCTGTACGTTTTCCAGTCGAGTACGACATGGTTGTTCTGCTGTCGAGCGACAAAGCGTCCTACCTCGACCGGTAGTGAATTATCGGCTGTAAGAGACGCAAGGGTAAACGGTCGGTTAATGGTGGATGTACCGTACTGTGCAGTCGTCACCGTAGCGGACTCGATCCAACCGGAATTCCATGTTGCCGTTGGGCTTAGTGCACTAACACCAGCCGTAACCCATGCCGGTCTGGGTCCTGGTGGATTCGGGGCGAGCGTATCCCATCGTGCCACTACCAAATTGGAGACGGACTGTAACCACGAGATCACATAATCACCGGGAATCCAATAAAGACGAATGATCGCATTTGTACCACCGGATGTAATATCGCCATGCCAGTACTGCACTTTACTGACGGTCATTAATGGTGATTGAATACTCGTTGTGTTCGTGTATGGGAAATCGAAATATTGGGTGCGAAATGTCGTGGCAGTAGATGTCGATGGAGTGATAGCGCAGGTATTAGCGCGTCCATCCTTACCGACGGGAAACCAGAAGCGATTAGTGGAATTAACATCCTTTGCACAAGGGCCACTGACATAACTGGCGCAGGATGAGGTCGGCATACCAGAGTTATTTACCCAATTGCCATTTGTAGTAAAGTGAAGAATATCCGTCTGTGTTGTATAGCATACTCCGCTTGTGAAGTAGCAATTGCTATCGACGTCTTCCTCTTGTGTCAACGTTTTCGATCCGCCGTTCGTGAATTGCAGATCGTAGAATGTCGTGATCACCGCACCGCCCACATTCTGATTGGAGGTACCATCAAGATTCACTGTACCGGTCTTGCGAACGAAGGTACCATCGTTCGTAAAGTTGCCGCCGATATTATAGAGGCCCGATCCACCTGCAGTAGCGGCGCTGTTATTAGTGAAATCGGTCGTAATGGTAACGGTGCCGGAGTCGTCGATCGAACCGGTCTGATTTTGATACGCGCCGTTGACCTGCATGTACGAGCTCGGTTTGGTCACGATCGTTGCGCCTTTATTGATCATTAATTGCGCGTAGCTGCTTCCCGAAAAAAGTAGGACGGTGAGCATAGCTATCGCTCTCAGCACAAACGTTATAGCTGTGCCGAAGAGCGGTCGTTTATCGCTCGGAGTGCGGGAAGTGAGTGGATGCGATCGAAGCATCGCGGCAAACTCTGATCTATACTGTAATGGCAAGGGCACGCGAGGCAACACGCACCCATCATGACGGCTATTATAAACAAGCCGACAAACTAACTACGCGAGCAACTTCCCTCTATGAGGGAAAGTTCACGACCCATCACCGCCTACTACCGTAGCTTTCCTTAAGACTACTCCTGTATTCCAGCGTGCCTCTATAAGATAGAATCCGGGGAATAGCGTAATCGGAATGGCTGTCTGATTTTGGACCAAATGATCGTTTTGAAAGCATACCCGACCAATGGCATCGACAATCGTTATCTGTGCCTGTAACAGACCGCTGGTTTCAAAGACCAAAGAGCCATTGTGGTAAGCAATGTCTTGAATGATAGGCGCAACGTTTGGCGAACTGGCAACACGAGATCCCAGCCATACTCGAATACCATCTTTCGTCACTTCAAAGAGATCGTATCGGACAGGCTTAGATAAAGCGTAATTATCTGTATACGAATAACTCCCTAATGGTGAATGCGCTACAAGATCTGCATCCGTTCGGAAGGAAGCGATCATCTCGGAATCAACATCAGTCATTCGGTCGATCTCGTAGCCTTGCACGTTTGCTTCTGACGTTGGTTGCCATGAGAGCAGGACTATTGAGCCGTTCGAGGTCGCGCTGAAATTCTGGACCGTTACAGGCAACGGAATGTCAGCGTAGCCTTCTGCAAGCGTCCAATAAAAACTTCCAGAATCATTTGGCCATCCGAGGACCGTCGTATCCCACACAAATACATTCGATGCAAGGTCTGCATGGGTAAGCCCGCTAAAGGCCCAGGTCGCACCTTGATCTCTCGATCGCCAAAAATGTAATTGGTCCGCGTGGGCGCCATTAAATTCGTCGCAATGGACTTGCATTTGCAACTCGTTCGGAGGATCATATTGCGGACCCGCACTCGAGGTAATCCTGTAATACCGTAATACAGCCTGCCCACCACCTAAGCCATTTTTCGAAGCCGAGAAATTGGGAGGTTCATAACCCGCCGTTCGAACGACACGTACGCGGCCTAAATAAGGATTCGTACCACTTTTAATGGTTAATCCAAGTCCGTAAAAGCTATCAATAGGATTGGAAGCATCGAGCGTGCGAGTAAACTCTGAAAAGATCTTTCCGATCACATGTCCGCCGCAGGGCATGCTTTCTTCAGTAAGATGGGTAAGAATATCGAGTGAATCGCAATGCTTGTCATCAAGGTATCGTACGCTAAGCACGGTATGGGGTCGAACAACGACGCTACCCAGTTGTGACGGTCCGCTCCAGTGGCATGTATCTTTCCCTGATCCGCTGGGAAACTGGTCGAATATCCAGTTATCGAAACTCGAGGACTGCATCCCGCAGCCGCGAAGGCCGGCGCCTGGCGCTCCGGATTCCCCTGCATTTTCATTCACTACATCTCCAAAGATCGTGATCTGCTGAGAACCCGGAATGACAGAACTTCCGAACCCAATTCGGAATGTACCACGAACAGCAAGTGGTCTGGAGCGGAGAGAAGCATTTACACCAGTAAGTGTAAGATTCCAATATTTGCCACCAATAATATTATTGGCAAGATATGTAATATCGATGAGATCAAGATTGTGCGAATAATATTCGAACGTGCTACCGGAGTCACACGCAAAAAATGGCGTGATCGATGAATCAAATATACTCAGTGATACGTAAGGGAACGCCGCTGCGGTTCGAAATCGGCCACTGGAGGATAATCGAACGATCGCTCGAACGGAATCGACGACATAAAACCATCCGGTGTCGGCATCGAGCGTGCCGTTAATAGTAACGATAGTATCGTACCTGTTTCCACGGAGGAAAAGAGTATCTTTTCCAAGGCTGAGCCAGCCGTCGACATGAACCGCCGCAAGTGCTGGGGTCGATTCATCTAACCAAACAGAATCGCCGTGGTTAATGATGATCGTATCGCCAGGGTTAGGGAGTATCCCGCTCGTCCAGACGGAGGGAGAAGACCAGGGTCCGTTAGTTACCGTCGTACAAGTCGTCGCCAATGCTGGGTTTGCAATGCCAAAGGCGCTTCCTGATATAAGGAAGAAAACCCGCAAACAGAGGACAAATGATCGGCGTTGAGAATCCTTCACTTCTGGCAAACGTGATGGGACGGCTAACATGGCCCAAAAACGAAGTAATTCCGACACACTAAAACGAGGAATCATTCGTCGTTATAATTTAATTAAGACCATGAGGGGAAACAAGGCATAACCCTTGTGGATGGTTCGTTGCCGCTTTTATTTCTAATTCTCTTCACAAAAGCTCATGTCTGTCGCTGCGTCTTCAGCCGGTAACTCGCTCTGGCTTCGTTCCAAAGCGTGGGACCTAACATGGATCTCTGGCTCGGTACTGTTAGTCTCCGTACCCTACGCGTCGTATTACTTAGGACAGGCCATCGGTTTCAATCCCGATGATGCCCGCAATGCGGTTAATATGATGGTCGCCTTTCTTATCGGTGGCCCTCACATGTATGCGACGCATCTGCGCTCAACGCTCGATCCCGAATTCCGGGAGCGACATCGCTCCATCTATGCAGCCGCGATCATTATTCCTGCGCTGGTTATCTACTTCGGATATTACCATTTCTTGTTCTTGCTCACATTCTTCTTCTTATGGGCAAGCGTGCATGTATTGCATCAGATCATCTATATTGTAGATTGCTACAACGGCAGAGCTTCTAAAACGCTCAATTGGAAGTCTCGGGCGATCGATTATGGTGTCGTGCTAACGGCTCTCTATCCGATCGCTACGTACCGATTCGTACATGGTACGTTCAAAGTGGGCGAGAACACACTGTACTTTCCGGATATGCTGAAAGTGGATGCAACGTGGTGGTTTGTATCTGCACTATTTGCGGGGGCATTGGCGCTCTATATCATGAAGACCTGGCGCGAATTCCGGTCGGGGCAGGGCAACATTCCCAAAACAGTTCTTATTGGCGTTACCGTCATCGCAAGTTTTATTACGCCGATCTTCCATGAGTTAGACGTTGCATTTCAGGGCATGAATACGTGGCACTCTTTCCAGTATCTGGGACTAACGTGGTACGTCAACCGCTTGCGATACGATCGTGGTGAATCACCGAAAGTTATTAGCTTATTTTCCAGACCGGGTGAATGGTGGCGTTACTATGGCTTTAACGTTGTTCTTAATGTCACCGCATTGTCGCTTATCGGTTCGTTATTGCTTACGCGTTCGTATACGGGATTATCGTTCGATCAGTGTTATTATATTGTAGTGCTCTGCTTCCTGCTTACGCATTACTATCACGATCATATTCTCTTTACCGAGTACACGAATTTCGAACCGGCTCTTTCGAGTGGTAAGCCACTGGCTATCGGTGTGCAATCGTAGCTATGGAGTCGCGGCATTCGCCCGTGCCAAATTTATCATTCGCTCCTGCTCCTGCAATGTGCGGCTAAAGTAATGACCGCCAGAGCCATCGCGCCGCGCAACGAAATACAAATACTTGTGGTGTGCCGGATGCAGGACCGCCCACACACTTGCAGCTCCGGGATTGCATATTGGTCCTGGCGGCAAGCCAGCATTCTTATAAGTATTGTACGGTCCAGGAATTTCCAGATCGTCGTGAGTTACAGGGCGAGTAAGATGGAGACCATACGCCACCGTAGGATCGGCATCGAGCTTCATCCCAATGTTTAAGCGATTAAGGTAAAGCCCCGCAATGGTATCGCGTTCATCGGGTCTTCGCGCTTCGGCTTCAACGATCGAGGCGAGTGTCATTATTTCATGCAGCGTGAGAGCTTCTTCTTCAGACTTCTCGTACAGGGAATCGTCCGATATCTTTTTCCAGCGCTTGATCATCTTTGTAAGTAAACCTTTTGGATCAGCGCTGAGCAGGAATTCGTAGGTGTCGGGGAAAAGATAACCCTCTCCAGTTTTGGCCTCACGTGGAACACCAAGCGAGTGCAGGAAGGCTGTATCGGTTGCAAAGCGCATGAAGATGCCGGAGTCGAGGCCCAATTTCTCTTTCGCAATACCGGCTGCGCGATATATAGTGACCCCTTCCGGAAAGGTCGCTTTAAGAATAAGCGCGTACTCACTGCCGGTGAGCCTTCGAACGATCTCGGAATTTGAAAGCCCTGATTCAATACGGTAGAGTCCGGCGTGGAGCTTTTTCGCAGCGCCGAGCGTGCGAGTCGCAAGCTGAAAGGCTAATCGCGAGCGGAGCAGGTTGTGGGAGGCGAGAGTATCTGTCAGGGCAGAAACAGACATTCCTTTTGGAATGCCAATAATTATTTCACGCTCCGTAGTTTTAGGATTTTTCAGAAAGAATGTATAGTAGATTGCCACCAGCAGGACCACTACGATCAGAAAATACAGAGAACGCTTCATAACCCAAATTTACGGCAAGAAACAGTATTCTAACTCAGGAGCATAGAAAAAAGCCCCCTCTCTTTTGTAGAGAGGGGGCTCATGGATTTGAAGTACTGAAACCTCAACTCCAACTAACTGACGTATACGTTACGGCAGTTGGAACTTCAAGCTGGCACCACCCGAAAGTGCGGTTACCTTCAGATCGTTCTGCGCAATACGCGACGCGCTGTTGAGCGGGTACGTGTAGAATGCTTCCGGCGTTAACCACATCGTGTTACCACTATTGAGCGGAATATCGTAACCGACACCACCCTTAAGAGCGCCAAGGATGTTCTCCTTGTCCGGAATCTCGGTCGTCGAATGCGTTGCATCTTCGATGTGCGAGGAGTGCGCGTAGGTAGCATTGACCGGCGTCGAAATTTCGCCACCAGCAAGCACGTGGAAGTTGTTGAAGCTATACTTGAACATAGCATCGCCACCAACCGTGAGCAAGCTGACAACAAGCGGCTGCTGAATACCACCGACCGCCTGGTCGAATTGCACGCTGTAATCGTTATAAACCACGCGCGGTACGAACATCATGTTTTGAAGGATCGGGATTTCCATACCGACACTGAATGATGGGTTTGCTAAGCCATGCGACTGATCGTAGCTGAGGCCGTCGCCAACCGAGAACGTACCGGATTCCTGCCAGTTAGCATTCGCTGCGCCACCGACGGTGACCGTAATGCCCTGCGGCCAGGTAACTTCGTCATGCAATTGACCGTCGCCACCCTTTTGCGCGTACGCATGGTTCGAAACTCCAGCCATCACAAAAATGGCAAGCGCGGAAGCTGTGATGAGATGTTTGAGTGATTTGAGTGACATAATGTTTTGATAGTTTGTGAAATAATCGAACGAGCCAGTCATCCCCGTACTGTTGTGCTTCGAGCACTAAGCTCAAGCATGCCTTGCCCATCCTTACATCGGGAAGCTCATCAGAATTTCGTTCTTTCAAGCTCTTCCTTAAGCTTTTGTTTTTTGAACGCCATCCCGGCGAACTTCCTAATGCGGTTATTTGAATATTGTAAATGAACGTTATGTCGGGAGTTTGTTCGAAGAGCGTGCCAGCTATCCCTAAAGTGTTGCCTACAAGAAGGTTAGGAAACAGTCATCAGAAACGCTTTCTAATCACGCAGGGCCCGAATAGGACTTTTTGAATCTCATGCGTAGTTGTGTCGGGCACTATGTGGTCGAATGTCATTGGCGAGGCTCGAGTAAAGCACATTCTCACGAGTGCTCTGGAGCATGGCAAGTTGCCGAGCGCGTATCTTTTTGCTGGTCCGGAAGGCACAGGTAAAGATGCTGCGGCCATCGAGCTGGCGAAAGCGATCAATTGTTTGAACCCGAGAAATAATGGCACAGAAGCCTGCGATGAATGCGCCAGTTGTTCAGCCATTTCCTCCTTCACGTCTCCTGCCGTAACCTTTGTTCATGCCTTGCCCGGCAAAGATAATGACCGTGAAGAATCAGAACAAAAGGAAGAAGACCTTACAGTAATTCGCGAACAGCGTGCGGCAAAAGCAGCCGATCCTTATTTTAATCTGGAGATACCACGTGCGACTTCCATAAAGATCGGCCAAGTACGGGAGCTTCGTCTGGCGCTCTCACGAAGCCTTGCCGGAAGTAAGCGGCGCGTCGTTATCATTAGCGAAGCGGATATGATGAACGCGCAGTCCCAGAATGCTTTCCTCAAAACACTGGAGGAGCCTCATGCCGATACGCTCATCATTCTTACGAGTTCGAATGCCACTCGTCTTCTGCCGACCGTTCATTCACGGTGTCAGGAGATCCGGTTCGAACCTCTTTTGGTAGACGAGATCGCACAAGCACTTCAAGAGCGGGAAGAATTGCCTGAAGCACAGGCCGCATTTCTTGCACGCCTGGCGGCTGGCAGCTATTCGCGCGCGAGACAAATGATCGGTGAGAACGTGCAGCAAATGCGGGACGAGATCGTTAACTTTCTGCGAATGGGTCTATCGCGAAGCCGCAAGAATGCGACCGTAGAGGTCGATCGATTTCTACCACGTTCGGCAGGCGGATCCTATTTGGAAAAAAGGCAGGCGGTCGAGCAGCGCCTTATGCTGCTGACGCTGTGGCTACGCGATGCGTTGGCGCTTGCGACCAAAGCCGAACACGAAATCATCAATCTCGATCAGAAAGAAGCGCTCGTCCGGTTCGTATCTCGCTTCGGAGACCCACAGCGCATTATTGTAGCGATCGGCTGTATCGACCGTGCGATGCAGCTCACCCGTCTTCAATTACAGCTTCGGCCTGTTATGCTTTCTCTCATTGTCGATCTTGAAGCCGCCCTTCTTTAATTGCAGTAAGCGACGTGGGAAATTTCTTTTTAGGATTCGCCGCTGCAACTGCGATCGCAGTACCGGCCTGGAGGTTCAAAGCGCTCGATCTCTCGGGGGCGATTGCCGCGGTATTCGTCGGGGCGATCATCTTCGGTATGGGCGGGTGGATGCCGAGCGTTGCGCTCATCGCATTTTTTCTTACCGGTTCAATATTATCGAAATTACCGCGCAAGCGAGCGCTCGATGTATCCGCTGATGAGCCGCGCGGCAGGTCGTGGCGGCAAGTTGCTGCAAATGGATTATTTCCGGCACTCGTGGTAGTTGGTGCTCGGCTTTTTCCGGGCTATCACTCTCTGTTCCTACACGCCTTTTTCGGTTCGGTCGCTGCCGCCTGTTCCGATTCATGGGCAACGGAATTGGGCACTCGCTTTGGGAGGCACTCCCGAAATATTTTGACCGGCAAACCAGAAGTAAGCGGTGTTTCTGGCGGCGTCAGTTCTGTCGGATTCCTCGCATCGATCTGCGGGGCGATGGTCATAGCTGTAACTTCGCTATTGGAATCGCGGGCTGAGGCATCAGTATTTGCGGCCATTGCGATCGCCGGATTCATGGGAGCAGTGTCCGACAGTATTCTTGGCGCTTCTTTTCAGGCACGATTTCGATGCGGTGAATGCGGCGCCATCGTGGAAGTCCCGGAACATTGTAGTCGACCTACTATTCTTATAAGTGGCTATAAGAATGTCAAAAATAATACTGTAAATTTCGTCGCATCGGCCATTGGGGCTATTCTTGCCATGATGATTCTTGACTTGAGGTAAATATTTTCATTATATTTGCGTTGGTTGCTGCTTCGATTAGCCCCTTTTCTTGATTACCGGTGAATTTGGGCCGGGATGTCATTTGCTAATCCTACGGTTGCGCCCTTTCTAATGAGCACGAAATTGCACCATCTGTCGTCATTCCATGACGGAGAGCGTCCCGCGACGTTCGGACCTGTTTCGATATCTTCCGGAGAGTCGCTCAGTGCAGTGCTGATCTCGGAGTTTGGAGAAATGCTTGCTCCGATCTCGTTGGAGGAGCTGGATGATCTGCGCCGAAATTATGCTGGGTTAATTATTCAACTTGATCGCCTTCGAGGCAACCTGGTTACGGCCGATCTACGCCATAGCGAACAGGAAGGTGCAGAGTCGATCAAAGAGATCTTAGGTCACATGATCGATACCGATCGTGACATTTGGTGGCCTCGCATCGAACGAATATTACACGAGGATACGCCACAATTCCAGGATGTCGATCATCTCAATCTTCTTGAACGTCATCGCTGGCAAACCCTCCCCCTTGATGATATCCTTGCCCAACTGATGCGCGTGCGATGGTCATACGCCATAGAGTTAAATGGTCTCTCCGCCGATGTTTTTCTGAGAACAGGAATACATCCCTCGTTAGGAGAGCTTTCGATCTTAAAGATCGTGCAACTGTTGGTGGCGCACGATTCCCACTATCTTAGAAAAATTCGAGCAAAGCTCGACGTCGAAGAAGCGTAAATTACGATCGATCTCCGAGAAATCGTACGAGCAGTGGTGTCTCTACGATCTCGCTTTCATGCAACTCAACTTTTAGCGCTCGTGCATCAGGAGAGGAGGCGATCGCTTCTTTAAAGATGCCATCCTCGAAATGTAACGCAGCGCCGTCATCCGCAGCATAACCGCCAGCTAATCCGGCTCGGAGGAATGAATGATACTGAGGTTGACGGTTGGGCTCGCTGTTATAGTGAGGGCAATTGCTCCCTTTGATAAATCCAAGTCCATCGTTCAGCGGAGAAAGATCCATTCCAAAGGAGTCGGTCACACTGCATTCGAACCAACAGATAGAGCCTGCACTGGAGCCACAGAGAACAATGCCGGCATCGTAGGCTTCGCGCAATATTTTATCAACCCCATGTACGCGCCAAATGGCGAGCATGTTGGCGGTATTCCCACCACCAACATAAATAGCGTCTTGCGATAAGAGGAAACTGCGAATATCCTTGATCTCACGGACAAATAGCCCCAGCCACGACGTTTCGCCAAACCCTGAATAACGCTTTTGAAATGCTTCTATGTAGGCTGGTGAATCCCCACTCGCTGTTGGGATGAACGCAATGCGGGGATGTTTTTTGCCCGTAAGCCCAACAATATACTCAGCGGATAACTTATTTTCGGGCTCTGTTGCGATCTTGTCGCCTCCAAAAGCAACAATATGTTTAATGCTCAATGGTGTGGGTTGTTAAGAAGTAGCGCCGTATAATGATACAAAAATACGAATTAATCTTATAAGAGGAAAGGCTTCTGGTCAAAATAGATTGACCATATTTGCTTGCGTGAAACGCTCTTGCTATATCATCGTTCAACGAAGGACGTATTATGGCCAAAGGAAATATTCTCTGGGTCGATGATGAGATCGACCTTCTCCGACCCCACATTATGCTCCTCGAGCAACGTGGTTATTCCGTTCGCACAGCAATGAGCGGCGAGGATGCTATCGCCCTGTTTCCCGAAGAGCCGGTCGATCTGGTGTTTCTCGATGAGAATATGCCGGGGATCGGAGGGCTAGAAACGCTCGAAGCACTCAAAGCTCAGAGCCCGGAAACACCCATCGTGATGGTTACAAAATCCGAAGAAGAAGATCTAATGGAGCAGGCCATCGCGAAAAAAATATCGGACTATCTTACAAAGCCGGTAAATCCAACGCAGGTGTTGTTGGCTGTCAAGAAATTTTTAGAAGGCAGACAGATCGTAAGTGAGGCGGTCTCGCGCGATTATACGGAAGGTTTTGCGCGAATGTCGCTCGACCTTATGAACGCGTCGACAGCGAAGGATTGGACGGAGCTGTATGCAAAGATCGTTGCATGGGAGTTGGAGTTCGATCAGTATACCGGATTAGGACTCAAACAAACGTTACTCGACCAAAAGCGTGAAGCGAATGCAGAATTCGGAAAGTTTGTCGAGCGTAATTATCGTAATTGGGTCAATACCATTTATGTGGAGTCCAATGCTGGCAACCGGCCGCCGATGTCGCCCGATGTGATCGAACAATGGGTGCTACCACAACTCCAGACAAGTTCGAACGTTGTGTTCTTCGTGATCGATTGTATGCGGCTCGATCAATGGCTGATCATGGAGGCGGAGCTGCGAAATCTGTATAAGATCACGCGTGACTATCATTTCGGTATCCTTCCAACTGCGACCCCCTACGCTCGCAATTCTATTTTTTCAGGGTTATTTCCGAGCGAGTTCGGCAAGCTGTTTCCTCAAACGTGGTCTTCCAATGAGGATGACGAAAATTCGCATAATCGCGATGAAGCAGCCATGCTTTCGAAATTGCTCGAACGCAAGCGAATTAAATTGCGACAAGAGCCTAAATATATCAAGATCATCGATCGTGATTACGGAGCATCGATCGCTCAAAATATTACACAGCATGCGAGAAATCACTTGAGCGCGATCGTCGTGAACTTTGTGGATATGCTCGCGCATACACGCAGCGATTCCCCCATCTTAAAGGAGATCGCTCCGGATGAAAGTGCGTATCGTTCGTTAACGCGTTCATGGTTTTTGCATTCGAGCTTATTCGATATGTTCAAAGCATTGGCAACGGTGCCGAATCTTAAGATCGTCGTTTCAACCGACCACGGCTCCATACGAAGCTTACGAGGCGCGAAAGTGATCGGTGACCGCGAGACCTCTACGAGCCTGCGCTACAAGTATGGCCGAAATGTTAAAGCGGAAGAGAAGCAAGCGATGATCATCAAACGACCGGAAGATTATAAATTACCGGTTCGTGGATCGGCGAGCAATTATATTATCGCCAAGGAAGACTATTACTTCGTTTATCCGACTGATTATCATAAATTCCTCAATTACTATCGGGATTCGTTCCAGCATGGCGGAATCTCCCTGGAAGAAGTAATACTGCCGGTAATAACGCTCGAAGCGAAATGAGCGATGTAGAATAAGCTTTGGCTTGTTTTAAGAATATCCTGCCAATGCAATATCGTACTACATCTCCGGAAGAAACCGTTCGAGCGGGAAAAGCTTTTGCGGACGATCATCTACGACCAGGGATGGTCGTCGTTGTTCATGGCGAGCTTGGTGCCGGTAAAACTCATTTTGTAAAAGGCATTGCAGGTGCCTTAGGGATTGACGAACGCGAGCTTACATCTCCAACCTTTGCACTTGCAAACGAATATGAGTGCATGCTCAACGGAGTGCCATTTGCACTCTACCATTTGGATTGTTATCGTTTCGAGAAGCCGGAAGAATTGTTAGAGCTCGGCGTGGAGGATTATCTCTATCCCAGGAATGCGGCAACGATCGTTGAATGGCCGGAGCGAATTGCGGAGTTGATCCCAAAGGATGCGATTCGGGTGCAAATAACAGTAGTAACCGAACAAGAACGTCTAATAGCGATAGAGCAACCAACAGTACAAGTATAATCGCGTTTGATCCTCCTCTTCGATACGTCTACCTCGCATTTGAGCATTGGACTTGCTTCCGATGATGGCGAGCTATTGCGTGAGTATAATGCTACGGCAGCGCCAGGTGAACGAGGTATCCACGATGCACGGCTCGCGTTGGAATGCGCAAGACTTCTCGCGGAGGCTGGAGTAACCGCCGCCCATATCAAGCGGATAGGTCTTATAATTGGACCGGGAAGTTTTACGGGCCTTCGTATCGGGCTTACCTTCGCCAAAGGATTAGCATTTGCAACGGGAGCAGGGATCGTAGCGCTTACGCCGCACGAGGTGATGTCGAAAGAATTTGACAATGCCGAATGCGAAATTATTGTACCGGGATATCGCGAGGATTTATTTTATCAATCCAATTCTGGGTCGCCGAAAGACATTAAGCTGATTTCGAGCGAAGAGTTGTCTCTCTTAAAAGCATCACTCATTCTCGCTCACGAATCGTTGCAGGAGCATTCTCACCCAGCCTTTAAGGATTGCTCGTTTTTGTCAACGTCTCTCGCGATCATGTCCGTAATGACATCGACGAATAGCACACCTATCAGTGGTTTCGCGATCGATTCGCTCGAACCGTTGTACCTTACAGAATTCAACGTAGGTAAGGCTTTTAAGGCCTAATAAAAAAGCCCTCGATATGAGGGCTTTTAATTTTATTTGCTGAAAAATTTACTTATTCGCGGTCCAGTCGTTGCGTTTGATCTTATCGAGCACCAGCGATATATGACCAACGGCGATGCTCATATCGATACGCACAGGAACGGATGCCGCATCATCGGATAGATAAGCGGTGAATGCACCGTCCGCTCCGAGCGGGGCCGAGCCGCCCAGGTCCATCATACCATTGATAACCCGTGTACGAATCTCCTTATCATCGAGTGCAGGGACTGATTCATTGGACGTTTGATTCGTGAATTCGAGTGTCACTGGTTTCTCGCCATCCTTCGAACGAACGTGAAATAAATACTTGTGGCCTATTGCTACGTCATTCCATGCACGCATGTTCATAAAAATGCCTAATGCATCATCATACGCATTAGCGTCCGGTGTTACCTTATTGGTAACGGTCTCATCCGAATAAGTGATGGTCTTTGCCTTCGGATCGTACTGCATGTACTTATCGTATTTCTGGTCGCCATTTTGTGAATGCTCCTCGAAACGGCGAAGGGTTAGGTCCCGCCGATCGAATTGGTCGGTGACTTCCGTCTTGGTATGAACGAACGGATTATCCGCACTCCAGAGGACCATGTGCGCCGGCAAGGTGCCATCGGCTGTCGGTTGCCCGGTTTGAATGACGACTGTTCCCAGCTTGATCGGTCCATATTTTACCTTATAGACGAGTTGTTCACCCGGTTGAAAGACATCGCGCCGCGTTTGACCGTAACTGCTGGCCGCGATAAAAAAGGTAAGGCCGAGCATTATTATGCTCGAAAGGCGCCCCATTAATGAGTTGTGGCTTTGTTTATTCATTCTGACCTCTACTTAAATTGAGATCGGTAGTTTCAGTTTCAGAGGTGCAACCCAAAATACGGGCCGAATGTCCGTTTAATAACTATTAACTCATTGAAAACCTTCAGGTTGCAAACGGTAGCAAAAAAGAAACGCGCTTCAGGAGTTACCTGGCGCGTTTCGCTACTTCCTAAATAGGGTTGTGTGGTGAGAAAAAAACTTTTAACTTTTTGCTGCGAAGTTTTCGCTTAATTCTTTTGTAAGCCGAAGGATCGTTTGTGCAATAAATTCGTCGTCGAAATTATCGACTGCTTCTGCAAATTCGCGGCTGATGGTCGGGCGAACCGCCGAGCCAATACCGCTAAAGACCGGCAGTAACTCTACTCGAACGTTCAGGATGCCACCGATCGGGCGGGCATCGTAGCTGATATGGACGTTGACCGAGTGCTGATCGATAATGTTCGTTTCAGAACCGATCCTCGCCGCTATATTGACGTTCTTACCGGAGATGAGCTGGTCGGTAGCGCCCTGGATATTTTTGCTGACGATGTCACGGGTCGTTGCATTGAGGCCGTCGGCCAGATTTTGCTTCTGAGCATCCCGGGAAATCTCTTCGATACGACTGGCGCTCATACCGATCGGCTGAGCATTTTGCTGAATGGTGTATCCCGATTCCGTTGGCAAATTGGTCGGGTAATTCATCTGGGCGTTTGCGCGACCAGCGAGTAACACCATGGTCAATACGACGATAGGGGCTTTCATGGCAGTGCTAAACTTAGAGACTCACCGGAAGCTTGGGCATCAAGCGTTGTATAAAATTCGGTCAGCCTTCTCTGCTAATTTAGACACAAATCAGCCTTTGCAAATTCAGAGATTTACAATAATTATAGATAATCCACATGATTTTACAAAAACCATAATCTCAAAATGATACATCTGTAGTGATGGGCATCACTTCAAATTCGAGGATTGTCTCAAAATGGCGCAAGCACTAAAGATAAGCGTATAAAAACTGTACAGTGATGAACAATGTGTTGCTATGCCGAACAAAATGATGTAAGGCATACCAAAATGCAAAAGGACCTTATGGTTATCCTCGACGGACTGCAGCGCCCCCCTGTTTGAGAGACCTCCTGTAAAAACGAGCGATTTTTTTATGTGCACCCCGGGAGAAACTCTTCCATATCCCTGCCGTAAGAATAAGCCCCCTATGGCAATTCACTCTTCGTAAGTTATCGACTGCGAATGATGCGCTATCATAACAATGGTAGCAGATTATGTTGTAGCGTAGCACGAAAGTGATTCGCATTCTCAGCCTTTTTTGCATCGGACGTTTGACATGACCCCCCTACAGCTGCTTGAGCGATCGATCTTGCGCTGATGCCGATCGAATCCGAATATCCGAACTCACCGTCGGGTATAATAAAGTAGTGGTCGAACGAAACGAACGATGCGACATTGCCGCCTCTGGGCCGTCAATGGTTGATAATTAACTCTTACGCGAAGCCTTCGCCAGGCGTGCTTTGAGGCGCATCCAGCGAAGACTACACCGTGAGCCTTGTTACACTGCAAAAAACGACACGTGTCATGATACCAAACATACTTCGATGGAGTGGCCGCCTGAGCGATCGAGCTCTCGTGACAGCAGGCGTTGCCGCACTCGCTCTTTTCGCGATCTCATTCTCAGCGCCGAACTCCTACGCACAGCAAAGCGCCACTGGTGCAACCGTGGAAGAGCCTACGTGGCCGACCACCTTTACACTCGGTTTTGGTGCGGCGGCCAATGGAAATTGGCAATCGTCCGGGACGTTCAGCACCGGCGATGCAACGAACGATGCCAACCAAAATTTTGGATACACCGGCAGTTCAATGGCGATCCGCCCGGAATTCCACTTACTCGCGGAAATTCCGATCGGTACCAACTGGATGTTCGCACCACGCATTGCCTATAATGACCTGAGCCTGAGTTGGAGCGGTACACCGCCGCTTGCAATCTCTCAAGCAGAATTAGGTGCTGACCTTTTGGTAAAATACGCCTTCAATAATTTCCATGTCATGGGGGGAGCAAACGTAGCGACACCGATCAGCGGACCAAAGTATACTCACTCGAGCTCCAATATCTCAGATGCAAGCACGACGTTACCGAATGTAGCCTCTTTCCTTGCTTCGTTAAAGGCAGGAGCAGGATATGACATTCCGCTCAACTCAAAGCATGATATCTGGCTGACCCCGGAGGCATTCTTGACCTATCCACTAACCAACTTCGTACAAAATTCCAGTTCAACGCATAGCCTGCTCGTTGCGACGGTCTCCGCCGGGGCAAGCTTGAAGTTCGGTTTGGGTGGCGAAGCACCGGCGCCGCCGCCTGCTCCGATCGTTGCCACGATCACCGCTCATGGTATTTTACCGGATGGCTCTGTGGTTGCGGAACCGGTATCGCCTCAGCAAGCGGTACACACACGCGCTTCGCTACCATTGCTTCCGTACATTTTCTTCGATGATGGTTCAGCCGTTATCAGTTCACGATATACTCGAAGCGGAGCGACCGGATACAGCGAGCAAACGGCCCTTGCTGGTAAGAGCGCGCTCGACGCGAATCATCAGGTGCTCGATATTTTGGGTGAGCGAATGAAGAAAGATCCAAGCATGACATGCCGTATCATCGGTACGAATTGCAATGCGAGAGACGAAAAGAATAATATCGGCCTTTCAAAAGCTCGCGCGATGGCCGTTGCCGATTACCTTAAGAATACATGGGGCATCGATGGCAGCCGTCTGACGATCGATCAACGTAATCTTCCTGAACTTCCCACGAATCCTGTTACAAGGGCAGGAATGGAAGAGAACCGCCGGGTCGAGATCTCGTCTTCTGATCCTGATCTGACAGCACCGGTCAAGATCGAGGATCGCTCGAACCTGAGTGTCGGTCAAACGCAGATCCGTTACGACATGACGATCTCTCCAGATCCTTCGGTCCATACGTATACGAATTGGACGATCACGCTCGATAAGGACGGTATGCAACTCGGTTCGCCAATCTCCGGCACCGGAGCGCCGCCCGCATCGACGACTGCCGATATTCCGAATCCGCAGCGTTTTATGAACCAGCCGATCCATTTCACGCTCAGCGTGACGGACGACAAAGGTCAGACGGCGCACGCCGAGGGATACACTCGGATCACTGCAAAGACCGTTGAACGCGACAATCTCGAGCGTTATGGAATGTTGTCGTTCGATTTCGATAAGGCCGATATCAATCTCCGGGCTCGCCAGATGTTGCAGCTCATCTCTGAAAGCATCAGCCGTGATGCAACCGGCGTAAAGATCGATGGATATTGCGATGCTACCGGTTCTGCCGAATACAATCAAACGCTTTCAGAAGCGCGCGCGAACTCCGCAGTAACGGCACTTCGCTCGATGACATCCTTGCCGGCGAACGTCACCGTTCATGGCCATGGCCTGCGCGATCCAAAGTTCTCCAACGATCTTCCGGAAGGCCGCCAACTGAACCGTCGCGTTGAGTTCACGATCGATAAGTCGGGCCAGTAATTACCAAAGAACTGAATATCGCAGTTCGCATTTTTCTTGGGAGGGCAGATGATGAGTCTGCCCTCTTTCATTTTGTGGTCTGTTATGTCTCGGAGAATTGTTCAAGCGACTGCTTACGGTTGAGCTTCGAGTAAGAGTGCAGGTGATGTGTTTGATTTGCTTCTATTATTAAGAATGGAATATCACCCTGTTCTGCACGCTATTGTGACTTCCAAAAATCTCTCAATCACTATCAAACGAGGCAGTTTTCGATTGGCGAGGAATTTGATGTAAACGCAAATTACTCGATTGATGGGTTTCACGTTCATCCGAATTTGTCATCGAATGTCATCGGAACGTGCTCCATCGAACTGCGAACTCACCGTCGCAGGTCACGATCGGGAAACGCCGAAGCGGTAAAAGGCGTGATTGCTCTTACGAGTCGCACTTTTCCGGTTCGAGCCGTCAATAGATTGTTTGATAATTAACCTCACCGAGTTGGCTTCTCCAGCCGCGCTTCAACGTGTTACTGTGGCGCGACCGGCGAAGACCGCAACGTGAATCTTGTTTAAACTGAACAGTAGGACATTGTGTCATGGTACCTAAACTAATTCGATGGACTGGTCGCCTGAGCAAATATGCTCGCACCAGCTTCGTGACCGTAGGCGCTGCAGCCCTCGCTTTATTCGCGACCGCTCTTTCGGCGCCGAACTCGTACGCCCAAAAAGGCGGCACGGGTGTGATGAATGATGAAGTCACCTGGCCCACCACGTTTACGCTTGGCTTCGGAGCAGCCGCCAACGCCAACTGGCAGGGTTCGGGTACATTTTCGACAATGCCGACCGGTGTGACCGCTCCACCGAATGGTACAGCCGATCCGCTCGGCCCGATCGCTGGTCAATATGGCTACGATCAAAGCCACGTTCTTGTGCAGCCGGAGTTCCACATCTTAGCGGAAATTCCGATCGCGAAGAACTTGATGTTCGCGCCGCGAATCGCATACAATGATTACAGCTTACGCTGGGATCAGCAGGCGAGCACTGCGGATGCAACCGTTGGCAACCAACCGCTGGTGATCTCACAGGCGGAGATCGGTGCGGATCTGCTCTTCAAATATGCTTTTAGTAATTTCCATGTCATGGCCGGTGCGAACTTATCGACTCCGATCCATGACCCATGGTATGCACATAGCCAGACCGTTGAGGATGCCGTCAATCAGAAGAACGTCATTCCAAACTTTGCCAAGTTTATCGCGGGGCTTAAGGGTGGTGTCGGATATGACATCCCACTCAATGCACGGAATACGATCTGGCTTACGCCGGAAGCCTTCTTCACATATTCGGTAACCGATTACGTACAGGACCCGAATCCGCCGAGCAACAACCGCGAGCTGTTCCCGGTCACGCTTTCGGGCGGAGCGAGCATGAAGTTCGCACTTGCGGGCCCACCAGCACCGCCGCCAGCAACTCCGATCGCTGCGACGATCACCGCTCATGGTGTTATGCCGGATGGTTCAATCGTAGCCGAACCCGTTTCTCCACAGCAGGCACTTCATACACGCGCTTCGATCCCGCTGCTTCCGTACGTCTTCTTTGACGATGGATCGGCAGTGATCAACACCCGCTACAGCCGCAGTGGCGCGACGGGATATAGTGAACAGACGGCGCTTGCCGGTAAAGATGCTCTGGATGCCAACCACCAGGTGCTGGACATCGTTGGTGAACGCCTGAAGAACAATCCGAGCATGTCATGCCGTATTGTTGGTACGAACTCGAACACGAAAGACGAGAAGAACAATATCGGTCTTTCGAAAGCTCGTGCAACGGCCGTTGCTGATTATCTGAAGAGCACATGGGGTATTGACGGTAGCCGCATCATGATCGATCAGCGTAACCTGCCAGAGCTTCCGACCAACCCGGTAACGAAGGCCGGTATTGAAGAGAACCGTCGCGTTGAGATTTCTTCAACGAATCCGGATCTTACAGCACCTATTCGTATCGAGAACCGCTCGGACCTCAGCGTTGGCCAAACGGAAATCCGTTATGACATGAGCGTCACGCCGGATCCTTCGGTCCATAACTACACGAGCTGGACGGTAACACTCGATAAGGATGGCGTACAACTCGGTTCGCCGATCACCGGTACCGGAGCGCCGCCCACTTCGACCACGGCCAACATCCCGGACGCTCAGCGTTATCTTAACCAGCCGGTGCACTATACTCTAACAGTGACCGACGATCAGGGTCAGACGGCGCATGCCGATGGCTACACCCGCATTACTCCGAAGACGGTCGATCGTGACAATCTCGAGAAGTATGCAATGTTATCATTCGATTTTGATAAGGCCGACATCAACCAGCGCGCACGCCAGATGCTTCAGCTTATTAGTGAGAGCATTAGCCGCGATGCGACGGGCGTAAAGATCGATGGTTATTGCGATGCGACCGGTACGCCGGAGTACAACCAAACCCTTTCCGAAGCTCGCGCGAATGCAGCTGTTACCGCACTTCGTTCTATGACCACGCTTCCCGCAAATGTGACCGTCCATGGTCATGGCCTGCGCGATCCGAAGTTCACGAACGATCTTCCGGAAGGACGTCAGCTCAACCGTCGTGTTGAATTCACGATCGACAAGTCGAGCCAGTAACGCAAAACATTAGCAATTACAAAAAGGCAGGTGATGAACCTGCCTTTTTGTTTCTCATAAGATCAAGTGCCAATTTTTCCAGCGTTGTAGTCATCGAATGCCTGGAAGACCTCTTCGCGAGTGTTCATCACAAACGGTCCGTAGCGTGCGACCGACTCTTTAATGGGCCGACCCGCCAGTACAAGAAATTCGCTAGTGTCTACAGAATTATTATTTACAACTGCGCGATCGCCGTCCGAGAATATTCCCAATAGATTCGTTGCAAGGGTTTCACCTTCGATTGCAACAGACCCGCGAAAAACATAAAGCATTGCATTATTCTCTTCTGGCAATTCGATCGTAACCTGTGCACCCGGTCGAAGCGAATAATGCAAGTAGAGGATCGGCCACGTCGTCTTAACTGGTCCATGGACGCCCTCCATTTCGCCGCCTAATACTTTTACCGAAAAGCCACCTCGCTCGACAAACGGTACTGTTTCCGCTGCGATGCGTTTCGATTGAGGCGCTATCCACTTTTTGTCGCGCGGCAGGTTTACCCATAACTGAAATCCTCGCATACGTCCGCCATGTTGGCGAGCAAATTCGGTTGGTCCGCCGCCGTGAATGATGCCTCGTCCCGCGGTCGTCCATTCGATATCTCCGGCATGAAAAATATCCTTGAAGCCGGTTGAATCGTGGCTCTCCATTTCACCTTCGAGCACATAGGTGAGGGTTTCGAATCCACGATGAGGGTGATCCGGAAGGCCACCTTCATGCCCCGGCCCATATTCTATTGGTCCAGCTTCATCGAGCAATAAAAAAGGATCAACATAGTTCAATGCTCTCGTAGGAAATAGCCGCTTTACCTGAAAGCCACCACCTTCGATGGTAATCTCAGCATTGACAACTCTACCTAATGTTCTTGCTTTTGTGGCGGCAGTCGTATTCATTGAAGTATTCCTCTTGAACCAAGAACGGCAGAGAGCGATTATTGTTACAACAATCATCATGCACTCGCACCACCCATTAGGGTGGCATGTTCTCTTCTACCATGCTGGAAACGCTTACCGTAACACGTTATTTAACACCACTTCGAGAAGGTGGGTCGTTGCCGGCGATCGTAGAAGCAAATGACGACGGTACTTACGTTTTGAAATTTCGTGGTGCAGGGCAAGGAGTAAAAGCGCTTATTGCTGAGGTCATCGCTGGGGAGCTTGCACGATCACTAGGGTTGCCGGTGCCACGAACGGCGTTCATGATGCTCGACGCTGCTATCGGCCGGAACGAACCGGATTATGAAATACGGACCTTGCTCAACACAAGCGTAGGGCTGAATTATGGCATCGATTATCTTCCTGGCTCTATTGCTTACGATCCGGCCGTAAATAAAATTGATTCGGAGTTAGCATCCGCGATCGTCTGGTTCGATGCATTCATAACGAATGTCGATCGCACCGCTCGCAATACGAATATGCTCATGTGGCACAAAAAACTTTATCTTATCGATCACGGTGCGTCGCTCTTTTTCCATCATCAATGGCCGCTGGTGGGAGAGAAGTACAAATCTCCATTTGCTGCAATAAAAGATCATGTGCTCTTGCCGTTCGCAAACGATATAGAAGCGATGGACGAAAGATTAAAACCGCAGTTGACATCGCACGTCATTGAGGACACGCTGGCGCTGGTACCGGAAGAGTGGTTGAGTGTTGAAACTCATTTTAAAACAGTGGAAGAACATCGGGATGCCTATGCCGATTATTTCCGATCGAGGTTGAACGTGTCGCATGTTTTTGTAAAGGAGGCTATTCGTGCCAGAGCAAGCGCCATTTGATTATGCGGTCATTCGGATCGTACCTCGTGTCGAGCGATCGGAGTTTATTAATGCCGGCGTGATCGTCTTCTCGCGTCCGCTCAAATATTTGGAAGCACGTATCAAGCTCGACCATGATCGTTTGCGCTCGCTCGATCCGAATGTCGATATTGCTGAGGTGGAACAACATCTCGAACTCGTGCCTAAAATATGTATTGGTTCATCGGAAAGCGGTCCTATTGGCAAGCTCGATCAACACGAACGATGGCATTGGCTGGTCGCGCCCAAAAGTACGATGCTGCAGACTTCCGAGGTGCATTCGGGTATTACCGCCGATCCCGAACGAGAGCTCGACCGTTTGATGAAAATGCTCGTTTTTTAACTCATTTTTAAGTCAGTAATGAGCGTAAAATTTAGGTTCTGACAACACTTGACTTTGTTCCCAAAATTGTTATATTTGAGTTAAGAATTGACCTGCTGGGATGCAACCTGTGCTCCCCCAAGCGTCGTTCTTTTTAGGGGATAAGCAATCATGGAAGATCAGGATGGCTTAGTCCCAAAATTCTCAGCCTCGGCTTTGCCCCGGTGATGAGAGCCCTTCCAGGGATGCACAGATCCTGACCGACCGGCATTCCGACTCTCAACCACGCTACAACGCCGGACAAAAAAGTAATTGTAACGAGTAACGTACAACGAGTAGTGAGCACCTATAAAGAGTTTTCAGATTCTTCAGGAACGCTCGTTACTTATCACTCGTCGACTCGTTACTGCAGAACAAGGAGATGATTTATGCTCATTACATTTGAAGGTATCGATGGCTGTGGCAAGTCCTCTCAAGCGAAGTTGCTCGCGGACCGCTTGAGAGAGCAAGGAATAGAATGTGTCTTAGTCCGTGAGCCTGGTGGTACAGAACTCTCCGAGCAAGTACGAACCATACTATTGGAAGCCAAGCATCGATCGCCTATATCCGATTCAGCCGAACTACTATTATTTGCTGCCGCGCGCGCGCAACTGGTGCGGGAAGTGATCGAGCCGGCACTCAAGCGAAACGCCGTAGTAATATGCGATCGGTTTTTGGATTCAACCATCGCATATCAAGGTTACGGACGTGGCTTGCCGCTCGCCTACATTCGCAGTGTCAATGACCTTGCTACTGGCGGACTCATTCCGGATATTACATTCCTTATCGACGTTCCCCTCGAACTTGCCATCCATCGTCGTAAGGACATGGGTGATGATAGAATGGAATCGGAAAGCCGACTCTTCTTCAGTCACGTGGTGCAAGGTTATATGTCGATGGCACAGAAGCACCCCGACCGAATCCATGTGATCGATGGTACCGATTCGATGGAGGATATTCACCATACGATTTCTCGGTTAGTGGAGTACGAACTGGGAAACGACCTTAGGCATGCGAGACACTTTATTCTTGAGGATCGCCCGCATGCCGCTCCTGTTCCAGCGACTGAATCGTTTGCCTATTCGTTTAGCTCAAGAGTCGAAGCGATGGCAAATTAAAGAGACGTTACAAATGATAAAACCCTTCTCTTAAACGGAGAAGGGTTTTATTTTTTTCTTTAGATGATATTGCTTATTTACTGAGGACAATTCGCTGTATAGAGCGCTCGCCATCATCCGATGTTGCGATAAGAAGATAGACGCCTGCCTCGAGGGACGAAAGATCGATCTTTAAATCACCTGTTGCATTTGAGGATGATCCGAGATCGAGCAGTTTTTTACCGAGAAGATCATGCACGGCAAAAGCCGCCTGCTTCCCATCTTTAAGTGCATAATGGAGGTTAGAAAGCCCGTTCGTGGGGTTGGGATAAACCGATAAGTCAAGATGCTGCGATACAGGTGCCCGATAGGGGTAGCTCGCTTTCGGAAGCATGTTCGTGAGTTCGGGCGAGGGTTCGTACCAGAAAATAAGCTCGTTCGGGTGATCGAGATTGTTGTTGCGCACTCGGATCGGAATGAGGTGATCGAGGGGAATCTCGTTTTCAGTGTATTCCTCATTGGCTTTACGGAAAGATCGAAGTGTGCTAAGAATATCTCCTACGGAATCGGTGTGGGTCTTAAGATTCAGCATTACAGTTCCATCGCTGGACACACTTAGCTTCGAGATTTCGTTACCGACAGCAATGACGCTGTCACGATAAGCCCCAGCCGGGAGATTATCGGATTTGACTTTGCGAGGATCCGATCCCTGACGTTTCAGCAAGACGCTCAGAGCACGCAAATGAGCTTTCATCGCCGGAGGTACTACGGAATCGCTCTCGCTCAGTTCATCCGCGAAGAAAGAAGACGCCTTAGAATCTGACTTTAATACGGCATCCTCTCGCACCATTACTTTTACATGCATGACTTTTTGACGATCGATACCCAACGATTTCAAACTTGTATCGATATTGAATTGGATCTTTTGTCCATTCGAGTAGTGAGCGGTGGAGGAATCATCAAAGACCTTGACCCATCGATTTGAATCGGGCGTTTCATCGGTTTGCGGAGCGACGACTTCTTTCGAGTATATCTGAAAGGTATCCAGCGAACCACCGTTGAGCTTGGTAAAACCGGTACCACGCTCGAATGCGAACATGCGTTTTGTTCCATTGACTTCGGTAACCAGCCGCGGCAAATGATCCAGAAATTGTAGACCTTGCACGTTCTTGGCCGGAATGCCCAATGCGAGTTGAACGCCAGATTTTGGAGGGAAAGAATAGCGCTCCAGGGATTGGCCGTTGGGTGTCTTCTCAAATACTATGATATCACCAGACTCATTTAATGTTATACCCAGTTGGGCCAGTTGGTCGACTGTAAGGTCGAAAGGCTTTAGGCTATCGGTTGGTAGTTTGGGTGTAGCAGTAACAGGGGGCGTAGACTTTGTTATAACGAGGTTTTGTGTTGCAGGTAGTTCTTTTATACGTCGTGGTGTGGCGACATCGGAAGGCTGCGACAGTCTCGCATGAGCGGAGGTCGCCTGCTTTGCCTCGACAGAAGATGCGACAGCGGGCTTTGGAAAAATATGCTTCGGTGTATTGGATGATCCCGGTTGAAGGATTAATAGTCCAAGCGTAATTAGGGATGCGGTGGTCATAGCTGTGATTCCGAGTTTGAGTGGTGTGGAGAACAGTCGCTTATATAGCTGCTGTCCTATGGATTGTGTGCTCGGTACACTATGCATGACCTGACGAGCGAGGAGATCTTTTGCTTCTTCGTTTGAGACGAGATTTGGCTCCGCTTCCCCGTGCGCCGCGCGGAAAAGATTGTTAAGAGATGTATTCGTCGTCTTTTTCATAATTTCTCCTTTGCCTGGAACGCAAAGCGCGCGTGGAAGAGGTTATGGCCGTTTGCCGATGAGTTATTTCGTAAGGTAGTGCTCTCGGCAGAGGCTCTCTCTGCGTCTTCACTCACCCCCAGCAGCTCAGCGAGTTTCATTCTGCCTCTCGATACTCTCGACTTCACCGCCGAAAGCGAGGAGTGTTGAATCTCTGCTACTTCTTGCAGCTTCAGTCCAACGATCTCGCTCATAACGATTGCTTCTCGTTGCTCTTTTGGCAAAGTTGCCAACGCAGCATACAGTGTGTCGATGTCTGCATTGGCATCCGGTGCATTCTCGGAATCGGTCGATATTTCGTAATGATCTTTCGAGAATGGCATCCAGCGGTTTCTTTTCGATCGCTCGTCCCGCTGAAGGCGTACCGCGATCGTAAAAAGATAGCTCTGGAATGCCTGATGCTCCCGAACACGATCGAAACTTTCGAATGCTTTTAGAATCGTCTCGCTTACGAGGTCCTTTGCGCGCTCTGGATCGCGCCCATTGTGGTTGCGGCACATTGCGCTTGCGAACCGTGAAAGCGACGGTAATACCGGGGTAAGCAGGGCAAGAAATGCTTGCTGCTTCGCCTCTATATTGCTTTGCACTGACAGCTCGCCCGTATTGGACGAACCGTTTCGTTTTAGGTTCATGCGTTGTGTACCGCGGTTACATAGGGTAAGAGGAGCGAGTGCGAAAAAGGTCGCACCTATAACAGGGAATAGCAGAAAAAAGCAGTATTCGGGATATAATACTACATAGGGTTAAATAGAGGGCCTATCTATTGATTGTTCTTCCTAATTATTGCCTCTGGTATGTCCCCATCACTTCCCCTTCGCCGAGGACATGGCCCTGTATCGCACTCATCAGTTTATCATGATCGACATCACCTGTTAAAGTAAGCTTTTCATCGAGAGCGAATACCTTGAAGTAATAGCGATGTGGTTTCCCCGGCGGAGGACACGGACCCGTATAGCCCGTTTTATTTGCACCGTTCTTTCCTTGATGTGTGCCGTTGGTGAGAGAGTCCTTCGTCGGAATATTCTCAGCGAGCCCACGTTCGGTCGATGGGATATTATACAGGACCCAATGCACGAATAATCCACTTGGTGCATCGGGGTCTTCGCAGACGAGCGCAAAGCTTTGAGTACCCGATGGAGGAGCTCCCCATGCTAATCCGGGAGAAATATTATCACCCTGACACGAGTAGCGTTGTGGGATTGGAGATCCATTCGTAAAAGCGGATGAGCTTACGGTGATCGGGGCCGTCGCTACCAGAGCCTCGTCATGGTGGTTTGAGTCCGCTTGGCCGTTCTGTTTGGCGTTCATTTTACAACCTCCACTTACTAAAAGTAAAAAGCACACGAGTATTCGCATAAACTTCCTCCGACAAATGCAAGAATAATGCGCAATAATAAGCAAATTTACACTTTAAAAATAGACACTCTTCGATTCTACAAAGCGGCATAATTTTTCTGTTGAGCTTGCCTCGGAATGCGATTTCGGCACCTAATAGTTATTGCCCTTCTTAGCCTTGCGGCGGTCGAGCCATGCTTTGGATGGACAGCAGAAGGCCACAACATTATCGAAGCGATCGCGTATCGACGATTACTGGACATGAAGGCTATTCCTCGGCTCTCATGGATCACAGGTAAAGATTTTTCTGGCAAAGATGTACTCGATGCACTGATCGCCTATCGTGTTCTTGATAGCCCACACCGATGGGGATTGAAGATGAGTAGCGATCTTCTTGCCTCATTGCCAGTTGTTCGGTCGGGTAATCTCGATAAGGTCCTCTCGCGTCAGTTCGAAGGTAACTCCCAGTGTTTCCATTTTATGGCCGAACCGAGTGATGTGTATTGGGATACGACGACCGATCCACAATATGGCTACCCTCATATGCTATACGACTCGGCTTATCCACGCGTTGTCGCATTTATGACTTCTATGTTCTATCTCGTATTGAACAATGTGGAAGGATCACATACCGGCGATCATGATGTGTATGCCTTAATGCATACGGTCGCGGATTCCTATTCACCGGCACACTGCGAGCGTGATATCGACGGAAAGATCATTTACCTCAAAGTGTGGCAACCCGCAGCATTTATTCCTTACATTTTTCATCCTCAGGGTTGGGCATTCTTTTCCGGTCCAACGCATCACCGGGCTGGCGATAAGCGTGATAATGAGTATTTCGATTATCCCCTACGGGATTCGACTTGTAACATCTACGTAAATCCTTGGCAAGTGGGATATGAGTGCTTATCCGATCGCGGCAAGATGGCCGTCGAAGCAACAGAAGAATTACTTATTACGCTCTGTGATAATGTGCTTCGTAATAAGCGTGTGCATGGGCATGATACAGCGTACGAGCATAGAACATGGAATACCTATGTAAGTCATTACTTTGCCGGGTACAAAGGTGTTGCCCAGACGAGGTATTTACGACCGTATGAACGCGAATGGCGTCCATTGTTGCATTTCGGATTGAGCGCACATTCTACGAATGACATACAGCGTGCCGTGGATTATACTGCGGGTTTCAACCTTGATATTCACACCGCTGGTATATCTCCGCTGATGACCGGGCTCGCTATCTCCTACGGATTGCGAGAGTATGCCGATCACACCAATACTCCGGTACTAAAGCTTGGCTACACTCTCGCCTGGCAATTTAGTGATTCTTTTGAGCTTCGCACAACACCGCTTGAACGAGAATTTTTATTGCGGCAGGACTATGTGAATCGCTCTCGATTCGTAGTTTCCTTTCTCGATGCCGAGGCGATCATAGACCATGCATTCTGGATCCGGCTGGAATCTCCGCACTGGACAACCCATGGCTGGATCCCAAATGATTACGGCATATCCATCGGATATGCAAATCCATGGGATCTAAGTCGGTGGATTTCAGAACGAGTGATATCGTACAAGGAACGTCAGACAAAAGGAGACCTGTGGGAGGTGCCTACGGACGATCAGATCATGAACAGCAGGCTGGGTACAGGAATGAGCGCATCTGCAACCATCGTCAATTTTACTTTTAATCCCTATTATAATTCCATCTTTGGCCCAAGCGCTCAATTATTGTGGGATCGTAATGCCAACGGTGTTCGAAGGATCGGGTTTGCGAACGGGGTTGAATTACTGTACGGTCAGGCACTGGAATTAGGATATATGCTTCGCTATTATTTACGATACGACCTCGCAATAACGAGCGATCCAATTATTGCCGTTAAGCCATTTCCAACGGAGCAGCATCCGAGCGGCGAGTTAACTTGGGATGCGCAGTCTACACTCGGTTTCACAATGATCGCCGGACATACCGATTTTACTCTTGGGATTGCGCGCCTTTCGTGGCGCGACCTCTTTGCGAAGAAGCCGCCATTATATCAGAGCCTTCCGGAAGGTGTTCGAGTCGCAGCCAATTTCTATATACCGTAGCTATTGGGAAGCTAATCGTAATATCGTGTTTACGATCGTTTCCCGAGTTTTGGTGGAGGCAGGGTGCAGTGCAGCGGTGCGTTTAAAAAGATAGGGAAGCACTTCTTCAGCTTTTGTGACCTCGATCATTTTCCTTTTATCGATAAGGTCGCGATCGACTGCACCGATCTGTCCTTTGAAGATTGTGATGCATGGCACGCCAAGCGCTGCGGCCTCGCGGTTCATTGTGCCTCCGCCGGAGATCACCAAATCCGAATGGTATAATAGATTGAGGCCGTTAACTGCATGCGGTGGAATAATAATGTTGGTCTCGTTAGAGAATCGTTGTTGGAGTTCTTCTTTTTGGCTTTTATCTCGAGGCGTAATGACAACCTGTACGTTGTTTTTTGTTTTTAACATCCGCATCATCTCCTCGAATAACCTGAAGGACGCTTCGCTGCGGTAGTGAGCGGTTCGTGAAGGCGGCCTGATCGTTACAAGGATCTTACTCGGATCGATATTGAGCTCTGAAAGTATCGAGTCGTTTGAAGTAAAATCGCATACATACATGTCCTCTTTGAGGCCAGGATAAGTAAGGTGCCTCTCTGCTGATAATCCCAACGTATAAAGCGTCGCCGGAGGGATCGCTTCGGGAGTCATAACGTAGGTGCTCCATTTATTAAAAAGCGATACGCTTGCACCTTCATAATCGTACAATGTAAGCGTTGGAATGCGGAGCATTCGAGCGGCGAGCAGAAGTCCTCGCGATCCATGGCCAATTGCGAGATTTATGTTTCTTCCTTTTGCGATCCACGCAAGCCGCAGTGCGCGTGTAGTTAAGCCGAGGGCTTTCCATAACGTTGCACTTCCATATTCACCACCTACGAATCGGGCGTTCAATCCGGCCTGTTCGATCAGTTCACGTGTTTGTGCAAAATCTCGTGCGGTGATAAATGTCGTGCACCCGGCTTGCTCCAATTGGAGAATGATCGGAATAAAGAATGGAACATGGGGCGAGTTTTCGAGGTCTATCCATACGATGGACCTTGAATGTTTTTCCATTGTAGTAATGCGTTCAGCGACCATTACTTACATTCAAAGAATAAATGATCTCTGAAAGTCCTCGGAACATCCAGGCGTTAGACCAGCGCATGTATGGAATTCGATTTGTAAACAAGCGATGGCGTTGATAATAGAAATATCCGTTGGCTGACCGCATGTTTTGAATAGACCACGCAGCGATCTTTTTCGCCGTCTCAATATCTCCGAATTGGCAAAATGTGGTCATTGCCTGCCCGAGTGCGTGAGCGTCGATCGGGTACCGTTTATGTGGGAAATATCCAATTGCAAAGTCAGGTTCTAAAAATGCGTTGTGGTAGTATTCGTATCCTTGTTCAGCCGATCGAAGCAAGAGTGGATTATTGGTCATTGTTCCGATCCTCTTTAAAGACACGATCACGAAGCCGGTATGAAAAGAATCGAGCCAGCGTTGAGAAGGCTCGAGTCCATAAAACCAACTACCATCGGGCTCCTGATGTTGTACTACGAACTCCGCTGCTTGTTCTGCTATAGTACAATAGTTAGAATTGTGAAGCCGCTCACTAGCATAGGCCAGGAATTCTCCGCCAAGCAGGGATGCGTTGAAAACGATCTGCGGGTCGTTCTTGGCATAGCCGAAGGCGATACCTTGTTTAGTCTCAACCCGTGGTATGCACTCAGTGATGTAGCGACATACGTTATCGATGATTTCAAGTAAGGAATCGTTGTGCGTCTCATCATAAAGATCGAGAAGTGCGTTGCCAGCAAACGCCGTGGTTACGATGTTCGGTGTATACCGTTCTAAATAATGAGTGCGTGACTGCCACGGAAATGGATATCCCCAACCACCAGAATCGTGCATAGCCTGTACGAGACGCTCGCCTAATTTGCGAACTTGTTCGTCCCAGTCCGGAGTGGCTGCCTTTTTTGCACGTGAAAGTCCGGAAATGAATAGCGCCAATGCTTTCGCATTCTCCGAGCGGGGGACGTGTAATAAAGTATGTAGGTTAAGAACCGACTTGCGTCCCAGTTGTAAAGCAATAAGCCTGAGCCATGAGCTATTTACGGATCTAAACAGTGGAGACGACAGCAGGTCATGCGGATCGTGACCTGCGAAATCCTGCAATTTTGCCCATTCGAATACATCACGCAGAGCCTGATCGAGACTAATCATTGCTGTTACTAACCAAAACAAAGCATCGTTGGGTCACGCAGTTTGCTTATATTAGTGGTAAATTAATCTATCTCTCAGGAGGCGGTTATGAAACGATATCTACTCCTTTCTTTCCTCACGGTTCTCACCTCTACCATTTGGGCCGGTTCTGGTCTTGCACGGCGCGCGAATCCGACAACGGGTCAGGCGCGCGGCGAATTCTATCCCGTCGATTCCGACGATGATTCACCATTAACACCGACCTATAACTTCGTTGATACAACGTATGGGACCTGGGGTCGCGTTACAACATGGTCGAATACCGACGATGGATTTGCGAATTTGCCTTCAACCATCGATTCGATATTCTTCTATTATTATAGTCGACCCGTTTGGGTACTTCAACCGCCGGAACAGATAACGCCTCCACCGCCCGGTACGCCATTCATGTCTCCCGGCAGTGGCCTTTCGACCAATGGCACGATCACACTGAATGGACGTGATAGTTCTCCGGTCAATATTGTCATGCCGTCTGCTGCGTTGCAAAAGAATCTTTTAGCACCCTTATGGGCCGATTGGGAATTTCGAACAACTGGTGATTCCACGAAAGTTTTCGTACGCGTTGCTAATGACTCCTTCTATGTTTCATACTATAATCTTGCTCTTAAAGGCACGAATGGTCTCGTACGTGCTACATTTCAGGTAGCGTTTGCCGGGGCCGATAGTACGATCACGTTTGCTTACAAATCGTTCGACGGTTCGTTCAATGGAGTTTCGGCAGCGGCGCTGATACAGCAAGTCGCAACGATCGGCCTTACGGATGGCGGCAATGGGTTTGGTGTAATGTATCTTCACAAAGGATATTACTTCGCCACGAATCCCAATCCAAATTATAATCAGCCCCTTCACAATCACCTTTGCATCAAATTCTGGAGAATGCCGAACGAGGCGTTCTTAATCTCTTCGGTAACGATGCCGCCGAACGACCGGTATGAATTGACTACGACACAGCTTACTCCGCAATGTAAGATCCAAAACGTTTGCGATACAGCGATCTTAGTATTCGTGCAAACGACGATCACCAACCTCACAACCAGTACAACGATCTACAATAAATACGATAGCATTTCTTGTGCACGGCAGGCTATTACGACATACAACGCGCCATTGGCCTCGAACCTTAGTTGTGCAAGTTATAAGATCACCTTTACGATCTCCTATCGCAATAATGTAAGCGATCAATATGCCGGTAATAATACGGTTACCCGTTACTTCGTAGGACTCTCTAATCAGTCAGTACCTTTTCGAGAGGATTTTGATGGAGGCATATCATCGTGCGTCTGGTCCAATGCAGGCGCGGATGCTCGTAGTTTGAGTTCGATCATGCGAGTCGGCGATGCTCCCAATACCATATTTCATTCTGGGAAAGCAGTTGTTCTAAACCGCCTGGATGCGAATGGCAATCCATATCCGATCGATGTTGGCGGCGATACACTGGCGAGTGCTCCGTTCGATCTGAGCCAGTCTTCGAGCGTGTATCTTTATTTCCACTATCAGCGCGGTTTATCTACCGATAGCGCAATTGCAGGCATCATCAATCGCCTACAGGCTGGTCCCGATGTGCCGCTCGTCAGCTCTTCAGGTGTTATAATACATGCTGGCGATTCCCTGCTTGTTGAGGGACTGAAACGGTCGGGCTCCAAGTGGAATCCTACCGAATCCGATTGGGGCTTGTTAGGCGTCATACCGGGTGGTTTTGATGCAACGACTCAGACATTCCGAGTCTTACTCGACACCAGTTATCTTCACAATCACTTCAGGGTGCGCTTTCGCTTAAAGGCACGCAACGGCGAATCAGTACAAAATTATTTTGAGGATGCAGATAACTTCGTTATCGATGCGGTCCACCTCGAACCGTTTCAGGCACATAAAACAGAGTTCGAACCGATCGATGTCGACTTAGGTAATGGGCCTTATACTCATGTGCCGCGCAATCTTGCAGCCTGGACGATCCCCAAAGTGCGTATCTTAAACAATGGTGATGGTGTCGATCTGGGCGTTTCACTCTTACATGTTACGATCGTAGATGCGCTTGCACGCATTGTGTACGATCAAACCCGGCCATTCACCTTCCCATCCGGTCTTACCGATTCGATCTTTCCGATGGCGGCCTGGAATCTTCAAGGCAGTCAAGGGCCATCGTTTACCGTCTATGTTACGATCGGTGCAAATTATTTCGAAAGTTATCCTACAAACGATACTAACATCTTTTATAAGACCCTTTACATTGATGATACCTACGCGCTCGATGATGGTCAGCCAGATACGGTAGGAACAACCACTACTCCCGCAACCAATTTCTACTGTACATTTCACTCGGCGACGAGTTCAGGCAATGATACATTGCGAGGCGTTGCATTTTACTATCGAGGGTCAAGTCCGACCAGTAATTGGACGCTTACGCTCGTTGGTAATGGCGATAGCGCAACACGAACCGTCTCGTTGTCTCCCACAGCAAAAGGCTGGTATCGAGGCTCGTTTACTACGCCCTACATTATGCGTGCTGATTCTGTTTATCGCATTCATTTCGTCATGTCGTCTGGATCGAATCTTGGTGGAGATGCCTCGAATGGCTTAGCATATTATACCTATATCGATTCAACAACAGCATCCAATACGAGATATGGATTTTTCCGTCCTGATGTGCTCGGGCTATTTGCTACTAGTAGTCGAGTATCATACTTAACGCCTTCGGCTTCCACAGTAGATCAAGGTGGTTACTTACTGCCCATGTTCCGACTCGTTACCAGCGGGGCATCCACGTATCTTCCGATCGAACTGCTATCGCTGGATGCGTATCGCACTTCTACCGGCTCTGCGGTCATCCAGTGGAAGATGGCGAGTGAGGATGAGATCGTACGATATGAGGTGGAGCGAACCGAGGATGGAATGACGGTCGGTACTGCTATTGCCGATCGCCGCACGAACTACTCTCTCACGGATATTAATGCCCCGGCGACTCCGGAGCGTTATCGTCTGACTGCTTACATGCAGGATGGTTCAAAACGGATTCTGAGCGAAGTCCAGCTAAATTCCGTTTCTGACCTACAACCCCTCACCTTGCAGGTGTCACCAAACCCTGCAAGTGACAGACTAACGCTTATGGCCAACAGCTTACTAAATGAGATTCAGGTCGTAGATCCACTCGGCAGAAGCCTAAAATCTTTTATTTTGAATGACTCAGAGGCTATTTTAGATACCCGCGATCTTCCGGTGGGCTCGTATTGGCTTTTGGCACGCTCCGGCAGCACCATAAGCCATATTCGAGTGATAGTCATCCATTAGGGCTTTTTTTGGGCAAAAACACGCCCGGAACGGAGCACGATTGCACCCGTTTCGGGCGTTGGTGTGTTATATAAGAAGAGCCGCTCACGGGGTGATGTCTCATCCTTCACGGTTTTATAGATGAGTCGGAGCAAAAAGGTCACAGGTAGTGGCCTCACGTAGGTATAATGTTGGAGTCGGTCAGAATTCGTCGATCTCTTCTCGTTTTGGTCCTGGCGTTCGCCATGCTGTCGGCTACGTCACGCGTAAAAGCACAATCGGTTCTTTCCAGAGCCGGACGAGCGTTTACCTTCGGTATTATCGAAGGTCCCGATAATCTTCTGGGCGATAGCGCACGATCAGCAACAAAACTGACGCTCACCGTCGTAAGCCAATATAGTGGTTGTGGGGTCGTTCAATCGCCGAACGGCTTTATTCAAAATTTCAATTTTATTTCCGGTGCGCCAACTGTCATCGATTTGCCCTATAATCTTCTGCAAATTCACGATCTTGGCAAGTCCAATAAAGGTATTCTGGTTAAGACGACCGAACCGGTCGATCTCTTTCTGCACGATTACGTGCCCTATGCCGGAGACGGTACTCAATTGCTTCCAGACGATGCATTGGACACCAGCTATGTAACCTTTGGATGGGGTATTTGGGACGATCCGGCCGATGTAGAGCATAATAACTGCGAATTCGTCGTAACCGCGCCGTATGATGGAACGGTCGTAACGATAACTCCTTCCGTCAATACCATGGCTGGTGAGCAAGCGAATGTACCGATCACGGTCACGTTGAATCAGGGTGAATCCTACATTGTCAAAGCCGATACATCCGATCATCCTTCCGATCCTTCGCTTTCCGGCTCAACGATCCATTCTACCAAACCGGTGAGTGTGATCTCCGGTCTTACGTGTGCGTATGTTCCGCTCAAGGCAGAGTCATGCAATGAGTTGATGGACGAGCTTGTCGGTAAAAAGTGGTGGGGTACTCACTTTTTCGCTCCGCCGATTGGAGCTATCGATACGGTTGTAGAAGTGGTCTTAACCAGCGATCAACCGTTCGTTGCTTCGATCAATGATGGATTTGTAGGCTCGGTTAATAATCGGATTCGTGCCTTGGCCGCTGGTAGCGCTGAAATTAATATTTATAGCCAGACCGGGGGTCCGCCACCGCTGGTCGAAGCGCATCAACTTGCACAGGGTAACGAAGTGGCCGTCAAAGGATTTTTGGGCGGCGTCAGCGATCCTACACTTGTAACGCTTCTCGATACCGCATTCTACACCGACACATTGCTCTGGAGTACTCCCTCCTTCGGTACCTTCCAGAACTGGGCGCCGCTGGTATTCCCAACATCCGCGTATAACGCCATCGAACTCGATGGAAAGCCGCTTTCATCATTAGGGGTTGCGCCTATTGTCATTCATAATAGTGAGTACAGTGCGATCACGCCTTCAGTTTTCCCAGGTGTGCATACGGTCACTTCTCCTGTTCCCATATTTGGATTAGTAACAGGTTTCGACCTTGCGGATGCATATTCGTACATGGCGGGCGGTACCGCTCCGCCAGCCGTTCACGACTCGGCACAACACACGATCCTGTTCCACGCCGATTCTGCAACGACCTGTTCCGATTTTGGAGTGACCGTCGCACTTTCAACGCCGATCACTTTATCCGAAGGAATATTTTCACTTTCCATACCAATATCGTACGACGCATCGGTGTTGCACTTTGTTGGTATCGAGCCACACAATGTACTCCAGGCAGGAAGGTATTACATCGATTCCTCCATTACCGGTACGGTGATCGTGACCGTGCTCGGAGAACCGTATGTGACCGGCTCCGATCTGTTCAAGATCAATTTTCAGGGATGGAAAAGTATTAGCTCGACCACCGTTGGTAAGAATGATGTACCAACAGCCTGCGGTGATGCCGTAGAGCACATGACGCTCATTCCCGTATCATTCTCGATCCATGCTCCAGCCGATATCGACCGCAAATTCCAATTATCAAATACGGCGGCTTCAGTTTGCAGGCCGGTTACCATCCATGTAATGGCCGATGCGATCGTTAAGCCGGAAGATGAACTTATTCTTTCGAAGATCGAGATCAAATACGATACATCTGCCCAGCATTTCCTGCTTTCGCAGCCAGGAGTAATGCTTCTTCCAACCAACTTCTCGGAGAGCGGTCAGACCAAAGGAGACTACACCTTTTTAGAAGAGACACCAACACTGGTCTCGGGCAGTGACACCCTCTTAACACTCGAACTAACGCCCTCTGCAGTAGCTGGACCCGCCATTATACACGCAACGGTGTATTATCTTCGCTGCGGTGATACAGTAAAACAAGATCTTTCGCTGTCGTATCCGATTTCGTATATTTACGATTCTACACTTACGCAGCTTTCGGTCACAACATCTCCTGTTTCCTTTGGCAATCAGGCCACTGCAACGGTAACACTATCGGGATTGCCGTCGAATTCGAAAGTAAAGCAGTTCGATCTTTATGTGACGTACAATCATAATGTGATCACATACGATCATGCCGAACTTCAAAGTACCTTGACGAGCTCGTGGCCGCTGCCGATACTTAGTCCCGGCGTTAATACCGATACGTTGCATTTCACTTCCGTTGCAGACCTCGGTACCAATGGTACACTAGCCTATCTTATTTTTAGAACATACGTTTCCGATTCTACTTTTACACCGATCGTAATCGGAAGTTCTTTGTCAGGAGTCGAAAGTGATTGCCCAACGATCTTTTCGTCGCCAGCAGCGTCAACCGTCTTTCTTGGTAAGGGACTTTGTGGCGACACGCTTCTCCGCACCGTGATGCTGGGCGAACGATTCACACTCGACTATGCGGAACTGGGACCCGACGGTACGTTGGTCATCTCCTTCCATTCACCGATACAGCAAACAGTGGATGTGACGCTCGTTGATGCGTTAGGTCATATTATTTGGCAAGGACAGATAAGCGGTCAGACGGGTAAGAACCAACAGCAGATCCAGCTGCCAGTACAGTTATCCTCGGGGTCCTTCATCGTTCGCGCCGAAGCTACCGGGACTGTTACCTCGAAGCGCTTACTCTTTATACGATAGCACCATAAAACGGACCGACGAATTGTTGTGAAGCAACGCTTCACCTACAATTCGCCGATCGAAGTATTCTCTTAACGTTGAGCTATGAAGGCCTGACCATCGAGTAGACGTTTGTCCCCGCTTCGCTCACGATGGTATCTAATTCTGCGAGATGGTACGCTTTGCCGAGCACTCGTGAGGCGCCAGCCTGTTTTGCGCGTTCTTCGATCTCATGGGTCCCCGGGCCACCCATAAGTACGATATAGCTTCCCGGAAGCGCTGACCGTAGATGTTCTATTGCTTGATACGCATTTTCAGTACCGAGATCGTAATCGATCGCAACGACCTCGGGATCTTCTTCACGAGCAACAGCCAGCGCATCTCCTAACGCAGAAGCGGAATACACCTGGTAACCATGCGAGCGAAAATGCTCGGAAAGGTAAGCGCGTATTGCGTCGAAGTCTTCCAGGATGAGAAGTGTACCTTTGGATGTGTATGAATGGTCACGATTTTCTACGGACCGATCGTGTATCTTATGATTTCGAAAAGATCGTATGTCTCTGGTCGTTTGTGCCATCGGCCAGTCCTCCTCCGAACCTAAATAAAAGCTCTCCAGGGCTTGATGAGAATCCATTGCTGTATCCTTTTGCAGAAACGATACAGGAAGCGATGTGCCACGAACCGATTTGCTCAAAAACGCTTGAAAAATGAAGGTATTCGAGGCATATCTTCGCGCTAAGACCAAAGGGAGAGGAAGAATTCTTACCTCAAAGGATGAAAGAGTTAACGGTGGAAGCACGGGAGTAAACTATTCTAATTGTCAGGTATTTACGAGAACGGGGGCGCTACGCCTGCTTCCATGGATGCGTAGCTGCCCCCGATTTTTCCTTTGATGTGACGCGGTCGCCCGTCACATCGTCTTCGTGCTTCTTCGTTGGTCTCAAACAGCGAATGATGGTTCGCTAATGTATTTTATCACTTACTATACCGTTCCGGTCTTAACACCAGCCAAGTTTTGTTCCACCGCTCGCCTCGTGTAAATCAGCATAAGAGCAGTCTTACGAAAGCACACCAGTGCGTAAAAAATACAGGTGGTCGTAAGAGAAGCTTACGAATAGGCTTCTGTGTGATGAAGAGTGAAGAAGCCGTTTCAAATTTTTTTTGTCGACGAATGGTATACACAAGAAGCTTCTCTAACGCTCGAAATTTTGCACGCACAAAGTAAATGTGGTAGTAAATTCTATCAGCGGCTTCTCATCAAGCCCTTTCTTCGCCAAAAAACTTACCTCAATAGTAACCCGATGTAAAAAAATATACCGGGACTGAGAGCCACTTTACGCACCTTCAAATCTCTCGATTCCTTACTGAAAGCAATCTTTCTCTAGCCCCTCTCAATGATCCACGATCAAGAAATAGAAGATCGACTTGTTTGCTGAACAATATCCTTAAAAATCTTACCTATACATAATAAAGGATTTGTCATCCTCACGATCACTTCTTAAAATATTTAACAGATTAATTGAAGATATATGCATAAAAATTTCCGGTGTAAAAATCAGATATAGAACGGTTAGGAAATCTTCCAAAGACTTGTGATCGAATGCGTAGAATCGCGCTGGAATAGCGGTGGAACAGAAGTTGGCTTGCGCGCTGGCATCCGATGGATCGTGACTTTCCATCATCTCACAAATCCAATAACTAACAATGCGATTCCTTAGCTCACGTAAACTTTCAATTGTGTTACCATTGCTTGCACTTGCTTTTGCAATGGGGACTGCGATCCTTCCCACAGTCCATAGTCAGCAGCTATATGCGGTGAACAAGGCTGAGCCTATGTACAAACTTTCCGCTACCGGCCAGGTCGCGATGCGTTTTACAGGCACGCTCAATCTGTTCGGCACCTCTACGTTGCATAACTGGACAATGACGGCCCACCAATTACAGGGTACCGCTCAATTCAACCTTACAGATAATGGCGAACTCGAGTCGGTCAGTGCGCTCACGTTCATTCTGCCGGTACATAACCTTAAAGGCGAAAAGGATGGCTTGAATGATAACGCGTACGAAGCGCTCAAGGCCGATAAGTACAAAGACATCCGGTTCGTGATGACGAACTCGAAAATAACGCCCAGCGGCAGCGGTAAGTATGTGATCCATGCAAATGGTAATTTGACGATAGCCGGCGTAACGCGTCCGATCGCGATGGATGTAAATGCTCAGGTACAAAGTAATGGCACGGTAACCTGCCAGGGCTCTTATGCACTGAAAATGTCCGACTACAACGTCGATCGTCCGTCCTTCATGCTTGGCGCGATGAAGACCGGCGATGCTTTGACACTCACCTATTCTCTGGTCTTTGTAAAATAAGATCGGTAATTTTTTAACACACGGATTTATCACCAATCAATTACTACTATGAAATCCCTTTTGAGCGTTCTACTACTGGTGTGCTTCGCGGCGGGTACCGCTTTCGCGCAGTTCCCAGCGTTGCAGTATTACCGGCCTATTGACAAGTCCGGCATCAATACGTTCGAAACGTCGAAGAAGGACACGACGCCGTACACAGGAATGAAGCTTCGCGTTGGTGGAGCATTCGCGCAGGACTACCAATTCCTGACGCATTCCAATACGCCGGTTCGCGTCCTTAAGAGCGATTCGACCTCCTACAATCTCATGCCGCTGACCAGTGGCTTCAACCTTGCCGAAGCGAACATGTTCCTTGATGGACAGTTGGCAGATGGTATTCGCGTTAACTTAACCGTTTACCTCTCGGCGCGTCATCACAATGAGTCATGGGTCAAGGGCGGTTATCTTCAGATGGATAAGCTCCCATTCCTTCACATGGATGCTCTCGATGACCTGATGAAGAACGTCACAATTAAGGTCGGTGATTTCGAGCCGGACTACGGTGATGCTCACTATCGTCGTACCGATGGCGGCAACGAGATGTACAATCCGTTCGTCGAAAATTACATCATGGATGATTTCGCGACCGAAGTTGGCGGCGAAGTGCTCTATCACGGCGACAATGGCATCCTCGGAACGGTCGGCGTAACCAGCGGCATGCTCAATTCGACGGTCGTAGCAGCAAGCAAGATCGACAGCGCGACGGGATCGGTCAATACCTATAATCCGGCATTCGTAGCTAAACTCGGTTATGATAATCAGATCACCCCAGACTTCCGCTTCCGCCTGACCGGCTCGATCTACACTGTTTCCAGCACGAGCAGCAACACGCTCTTTGGCGGCGACCGCACCGGCTCGCACTACTTCTACGTGATGGAGAATACAGCCGCAACAACGACGGCAAATCCGTTCTCGGGCCGCTTCAATCCATCATTCAGTGAAGCAGTGACAGCGTTCATGGTCAACCCGTTCGTCAAGTTCGGTGGCCTCGAATTCTTCGGTATGTTCGAAACCGCGTCGGGACGTACGATCACGGAATCGACCACCCGTAAAGCGACACAATATTCGGCCGACGTTATTTATCGCTTCGGTCCGAACGAAGAATTCTGGGTAGCAGGCCGTTACAACAACTTAGCGGCGCAGCTTCCGAAGACCGCTCTTAACCCGGCAGCGCTCGACGTATCGATCAATCGTATCGTCGGTTCGATCGGCTGGTTCATCACCAACAACGTGATGATGAAAGCGGAATACGTTTCGCAGCAGTATAAGGACTTCCCGAACGGCGATATTCGTCACGAAGGCAAGTTCTCCGGCGAGGTCATCGAGGCCGCGATCGGTTTCTAACAAGTGGATTTGATGAGAATATCCAACCAGTAACGAGGATGTTTCTAAACTAAGGGTACTCCACGTTATTAAAGGGAGATGCGAAAGCATCTCCCTTTTTTGCGCTCTAACGATTTTAAGCGGTCGCGAGAGAGAATTGAGTTCTGTTTTCATAATTCTCCTTCTTAGCGAAAGAAATGTTATAGAATTTTGTTTTTGTTTTTCGTTTTAATTTCATGAACGGCAAAAACCGAGTTCCCGAAATTCCAGAATTGTGCAGGTGCTCAGTTTCGGCGAGGAGTTATCGCAAAGGGATAATCAACGCGGTATTTTCCTGCGTGCTGGCAACGATCTGAACAATGGATGCATAATTTGGGAATTGCTGGGATGGTTGTGTGGTGCTCGCCGCTTTCCGCACATCGCCCTTTACCAAGAGAGTGTCTGAGTTAAGGAGCTACCTCAGTGGATCTCTATACATGCAGATGATATAGTAAAATTGTGGCGCATCATGTCGGCCAGACAAAAATTGTCATTTTTTCACCGGAGTGTTTCGCATTCGCCGTACCTGAAGGGTACGGCTACAAAGTACCAATACTTTTTAATCTTTAAAAATCAATCCTCTTCATCCTTATAATCCTATTAATCCTGGTTCTTTAGGATCTTGGGCGGTAAATACGCTCTCAATATTCCGCGCATCCTCGGGACATCAAACCGTGTAAGCTCATATATGGCAACTGCACTCTTTTGCATTTCGATGGCGGGAAAATCCGAGCCGCTTGCTAAGGCGCTGGCAAGCCGTGAGAATAGTGGATCGTGACCTACGATCATCACCGTATCACTTCCCTTTTTCGATGCGATGATCGACATGGCACTTTCGAGGTCGCGCCCCGGTCGAAGTCCCTCGTTCACTTCGAACTTTGCCTTGGGTGCGAACTCTTCGGCCATAATACGCGCTGTTTGCTCGGCTCGTGGTAGCGGGCTCGTAACGATCACGTCAGGTACATCGAACTCTGCTTTACGAAGTAGCTCGGCCATTGCAGTGGTGACCTTAATACCTTTTTTCGAAAGCTCACGATCGTCATCGCGCTCTGCGGGTGTATCCGCGTTGCCATGCCGTACAAGATATAAGATCATGATGAAATGGTGGTTTGTAGGGATGCTCGCAATTGTGGGATGCGTGAAACAACCGATTCCGCAACCAACGACTGATTCTGCTCGAACAGCAAAGACCGTGCAAGAAATGCAGGGCAAACCGATTCACACATTCCGTGGACCAGCCGATATTTTAGGCGACACCACAAAGAACGCTCGCAAACCGAAATGGGTAAAAGAGAAATAGCCTTAAAATAAAAAAGGGCTGCCCTCCTCTGGCAGCCCTTTGAAATACTAGCACAATTTTATTGCTTTGGCTCTGTTCGCTCGGCAGGGTTCATACTCATCACCGCTGCTCCCGGGCGACGTTTCACGCCAGAACCACGAACGATCCATTCCGGTACAACAAAAGGTGGGCGACCATTAATGAGCTCAAAATTGTCAAAGCGGTCTACCCAGCCCAAAAAGAAAGGTGGAGAAGACATGTAAGTGACAGGCTGATCCTCAACAATAATATGTTGAAGCTGATGACTCATCTCAAAGCGTTTTGCCTTATCAGGCTCTGTTTCAATAGCATCCATTAACCTGTCAGCTTCTGGATTACTATAGCAATAGAAGTTCGATCCTTTATTGGGAATCTGAGAGGAGTGCCAGAGTTGATGCAGGCTCTCTTCAACACCCGCATTACCGACCCATGCGCTATAACACGCATCGTAATTGTGGGTCTTTTGATTTTCAAGGAAAACCGACCATTCAATTGCGGACACCTCAGCGTCGATTCCGGCTTTCTTAAGCTGGTTTGCAACAACAAGTAATATCTGCTTGCGCATCTCGTTGCCACTATTGACTTGGAAGGTGAACTTAAACGGTGTCATCTTGCCATTGATCATCTTCTGAAGAATACCGTCTGGACCCGGTGTCCAGCCGTCCTCTGCTAGCAATTTCTTTGCAGCCTCCGGATCATATCCGGGTTGTTTTACGCTCGGATCAAAGTTAGGCTGTGTAGGCATTACCGGTCCTTCGATCTTCTTCGCAAGATCATGCATTACATTGTGGATGATCTCGTCGCGATTGACCAACATCGTAAGAGCCTTTCGGACGTTCTTTGACTTAAAGAGCGGTCGAGAATTATTCCATGCAAGGAACGCGTAGGCATTCATGTATACGGTATCCTTCTTAACTCCTTTGAGCGTCGCTGTATCCAGTGAGTTCAGGTACTGGCTTGCATTCAGGTTCTCCGTAATATCAATATCTTTCGCTTTGAGGGCTGTAAGGGCAGCGTTCTGATCCTTGATCGTCTTAAAAATGATGCGGTCAGGATAGGCCTCACCCCAGGGAAGATTACGACCCCAATAATTCGTGTCTTTTTGGACGATGATACGATCGTTAGTGATCCATTCCATAAATTTATATGCGCCGGAGCCGATCAGATATTTGGGATCGCGACCGATCTTCTCGTCTTGAAACGCATTGGCAAAATCAGCCATTGCTTGATTTTTTGAATTGGGATTGTGAAGATCACTCCACGAAATTTTATCTGTCAGGTTGTTAGGATCAAAAATGTGTTTTGGAAGGATCTTAACATAGTTGATGATGTAAGCAAGATCAAAGCGGTACTTCTGGAAATGCAATGCAACTTTCGTTGTATCACCATTTGGATAATAGGCACTATCCAGACCAGGATTAAAATAACCGCGAAGCGAGGACGCGTTAATAATAAGCGGATTGGAGACCGTCTTATACGAAAAGATAATGTCTGCTGCGGTTACTGGTTTACCATCCGACCAATACGCACCACGGTTCAAGGAGTAAGTCCAGGTCAAATGATCCGGGCTTTCTTGTGGCAGTGAAGCGAGATTAGGAATAAATTCAAGGGTGCGTGGATTTTGAGTGGTTAAATTTTCCCAAATCAATCCCTGCACGTAGGTCGCTGCTTCGTCATTCGAGAGATAAGGGTTCATTCTCTCAATATCGCTGAGCACGTGCCAAACGACCTCATTTTTGGTCGAGAGGCCACTGGCCGGGCCACCAGCCGTATGGCAGCCTCCCATGGCAAGAACTATCAGCGAAAGAAGGATTGGAGCGAATTTCAGGGGGTTCTTGTGTAGTTTCATCATTTTTAGAGTACAGTCAGCTACAAAATTACGAGAATTCTGGCGCCGTTGTATAAAGATGAACAAGAGGTAATCCTACAGCTTTCCCGAACCGTCGCGTAATTGCGATTCACCCCGTATCTTTTGTAGAAGAGAACTGACCGGAATGGTCTGGTAGGCACTCCGCTCCTCTTCCAAACGTGAAGCATGTGCGTGTAAAAGATCGCTGCGAGTGATGATGCCAATGAGTTGGAGCGGATTCTCGCGCAAAACGATCGGCAAGCGGCCAACTTTTTCCAACACCATTAGGTCAGCGGCTTCTCGGAGTGTATTGTCTTCGAAGGCAACTGCCGGAGCACGGTGAAGGAGCGATCCGACAGTTTGGTCGTTCGTACGATCGGGACCAAAGATCTCTTTGCGAGTTATGACACCTGCAAGCTCACCGTGGTCATCGAGTACCGGGTAGCCTTGATGATACGATCCGACGCCATGCTGCTCCATCCATTTCTTAACTTCACCGACCGTTTGTATAGAAGAGAGCGTCACCACTTGCTGGGTCACAACTTCTTTTACTAATGTGCGGCTAAGATGATCGGCAGCGTATTCCGATGGCACATGAAGTCCGCGTCGTGCGATCTTTTCGGTCATGATCGTATGGCGCATGAACATCGTGGAAATGAGATATGCCGCGGCGCATCCACCCAGGAGTGGTAAGAGTCCCGAGGACTGTAGCGTTGTTTCGAACGCGAAGATTACGGATGCAAGCAGAGCGCGAGAAGCACCGGTAAACATAGCAGCCATACCGATAAGCCCGGCCATGCGCGGATCGATATGAATGCCTGGAAAGATCATGTGGAGACCGACAGCCATTGCGGCACCGAGCGCTCCGCCTATCGTAAAGAGCGGTGCCAGCGTACCACCCGATGTTCCACTTCCCAATGCGATAGACCAACTCAGGAATTTGAATACGCAGAGCAAGAGGAGCGCTTCGGTCGTGAAATCGCCATTGAGAAAACCTGATATGTTATCGTATCCGACGCCCATCGTGCGTGGTACGAAATAGCCGATGACGCCAACAGCAACCCCGCCAATGGCCGGCCACCAAGCCCAATGGATCGGAAGTCGCTCGAACGCATCTTCGATCCAGTATACACCTTTTGTTACCCACACGGAGACGAGCCCCACTGCTGCACCGATCAGCACGTAGGTAACAATGGCGCCTTCTGTTGGCGTCGAAAGGGTCGGCATTGCGAAGACCGGCTTTAGTCCTTCGAAGAATACTCGCACCGCCGTTGCAGCCACGCTGGCTATTGCGACGGGAATAAACGAGCGACTGCGAAATTCAAAGAGCAATAACTCGATAGCAAGAAGTACGGCAGAGATCGGCGATCCGAAGATCGCGGACATACCGGCCGCAGCACCGGCTGCTAACAAGATCTTTCGCTCATCGGCGGTCGTACGAAGAAGCTGACCAATGAGCGAGCCAAGAGCTCCGCCTGTCGCAATGATAGGACCTTCCGCACCAAACGGACCGCCCGTACCAATCGATACTGCGGCGGATACCGGTTTAAGGATCGTGATGCGCGGGGGTATACGGCTTTGGTTAAGCAGTACTTGCTCCATCGTTTCCGGAATACCGTGACCGCGAATGGCTTTCGAACCATAGCGCGCCATAACTCCGACGATAAGCCCACCGACGACGGGAATAAGTATGACCCATAAGCCAAGATGATTACCGGCCGGTGAAGAAAAATGGCCGGATATCTCACCATAGAACGACAGGTTCGTTACAAAACCGATCATCGTGGTAACGATCTGCGAAATAAAACCGGCGGCAACACCAATAATAATGGCAAGACCGGTCATATAAAGAAGGCGAGTGTCCTTTATTGCCGCACTGCTGGGTGCGGTTACTTTGGAAAGGCGTTCCGTTGTAGTCACTGCTTATCGCTTGTTCTCGAGGAATAGTTGTGGCTCCAGTTCTGCAAGTCCCGCACCGGCGAGTACTTTTCGGAGCGTTTGATTAAGGCGTGTACGATCGGCATCCGATAATTGCTTGACGGAACGGATGAGCTTATCCTGCACGGTACGCCGAGCCGATTTTAATCGCTGCTCTCCTTTTTTTGTGATCGAGATCATTTGGACGCGTGCATCTTTTTCCGAGCGCACGCGCTCCACTAACCCCTTCTTGACGAGCTTCGATATGACGACAGATACCGTACTTTGATGAGTATGCGTAAGACGAGCCAGATCGTTAACCGAGAGCGACCCTGCATCTTCCAGGTTTTCGAGCACAAATAGTTGTGCTCCCGTAATACCTGCTTGTTCCTCTGCCGTGCGTGAACCCACTTGCAACGCATGGACGAGCACGCGCAAAGAATTAAGAATGCCAGTAGTCGTATCGGCCATTCGTATTGACGCCCATTATATGGATGCCCATATAACGACCTGGCGACACATTGGTTTCGCTCGCAAAAAGCTCGTGAAAATCCGGCGATTTATACGGTATCGGGCAAAGGCTCTGTAATGCGGCGGGAGGCGTCCTTCAACTCCACCCATTTCTCAGAGAGATATGGAATATATTCCGTGGCCGTTACAAAGCTCCACACATAAGCCACGATCGAGTACAGAGAGCCGATGGTGAATCGATCTAAGTCGATGGAGATGTAGAGCGTTGAAAGGAACATGAAGAGCAGAAATGTGCGGATAACCGCATAGCTCACGGTCGAACGCTGCGAGTATTTGATCTCGAGATCGGCAATATCCGTATAGTACTGACGGATCTTCCCCGGCTCGCGTGTAGCAAACGTGTTGTACTCGTCTTCATAGCGGTCGTGCAGCTTCACCTGGATCTTCTGCAGTATACGCATATAGTATCGGCTGCCGAGGAGCACGAGTACGATGAGAATTCCACCTACTACCGTCAGACGCCAATCGAATAGACCGAGCGCGATAACGGCTCCGCCAACCGCTATTAACTGCTCGAGAAACTCCGGCACATTGTATTGGAAGAACTCGATATTGTGCCAAGCCATCGAACTGCGCGCTGCAACTTTGGATAACTCTTCGCCCTGCGCGAGCTGGCGTGCAACCACGTCGCTCGAAAGATTCGCAAACATCTTCGTGTAGATACGAGTATCATACAAGCGCCGGAACGCACCGAGACTCGAATTAATAAGAAACAGCAGCACCCATGGAATAAGCGGCGGCAAGAATGGCCCTACTTCCCGTGTTACATAAAACGACAACGGTTGCTGCGATTTGGGAGGCGTGGTGGTGCCCGCAGGTTTGCCCGGCCCCGGAGGTTTTTCTGCTGTAATAACTCGGCGCAATGAATCGCGTGCCGCCTCGCGAGTCATATGTTGCAATCGCCGGCGAATGGATCGGCTGCGGATCGAGTCCCGCTTAGCTAATGCTCTTCGAACGCTATCGATCGCTGCTCGCTCGGGGGTCCCTTCCTCTGGAAGAGGGACCATTTCCGAATCAAGTTGAAATTCTTTCGCTTTACTATCCTCACCGGTGGGATAAGAAGCAAGGAAAATATTCGAATGGGATGAGTATAGAGGCTTTAGATAATACTCCTTGTGTCCCATTCCCCAAACGCCAAATCCTGAAAAGGACTGTAAGGAATCGGACCGCCGGATAGAATCGAGAAGCCGGAGTGAATCGACGACATGAGCACGAACGCTATCGGCAATCTGGCGAAGTTGATAGCCGGTAATACTCGAATCGACCTCTTCTTCAATCCGATGAGCCTCACGAAGACCGTCTATAGCTTTCCCAAAGACGTATGGCTCAGCCACGTACGCCATGTTCTCGAAAATGACGAGAGCAAAAGCAAAAATGATCTGGAGACGGTACTCCCTATATAGCCGACGAATCACGTAGCGCGATGAGTAACGAGCGATATTCAAACGCCTGAGACGCCTCCCTCGTTGCTATTGTTTAATATTCGCGATTTACTGTTCCTCACCGAAATATGGCAGATGTTGTAATCATTACCGGCGGCACCAAGGGGTTAGGCCGCGCCTCCGTTCAAAAATGGCTGGCTGAAGGGTGGTCGGTTGCTACCTGTGCCCGAGACGAAGTGGATATCGCCAAGCTGGAGGCCGAAGTAAACACTCCGAATTTACTGAGCCAGGTTGTCGACATTGCGGATGAAGTTGCCGTTCGGGGTTTCGTTAAACGAATTTTGGAGCGTTGGAAAAAGGTCGATGTGCTGATCAACAATGCGAGCATACTTGGACCGCGCGAAACGATAGAGAATTATTCCGAAGAGACATGGCGCAAAGTAATGGATGTCAATGTAAACGGTACATTCTACTTTGTGAAGAAGGTACTTCCATCGATGCTCGAGCAAAAGCAAGGAGTGATCGTCAATGTATCGAGTGGTGCTGGTGTGAAAGGATCGAAACGATGGGGTGCGTATGCTGCGAGTAAGTTCGCCGTCGAGGGGCTATCGCAAGTGTTGCGAAGCGAGGTGATCGATAGTGGCGTTCGAGTTTACGCTTTCGATCCGGGCGCTATGCAAACGGAAATGCGAGCGAGCGCGTATCCGAGTGAAGATCCGAAGCAGCATCCGACCCCGGAGACGATCGCGAATATTCTGTTTGATATCGCCACCGTTTATGAGCCGCAGCTCGGTAGGTTGACGGTGAAGGAGTATTTGTAGACGAGCTTGATCTACAGTTCAAAATACTTCTTGGGCTCAAATCCTGCTCGCTCCATCGCCCGAAAGACCGGTGCAAGGTCTATCAGTTTGTCGATCGCAGAGGATAGCGGTACATTGGGATAAGCGATCACGGAATCGAGCAAAGTCATCGGATGATCGCTGAGATGTTCGATCGTGTGATATACTCCCTCTATTCCCTCTTCCAATTGATTGTGGAGAGCAAGCATGTCCTTTAGCGCATTTGCGATCTTCTCATTAGGTGCAGGCACAATAAGCGCTGCAAGTGCGCCATGCTGAAGGCGAAGTCGAGCAACCAGCTTTGCTGTTTTGGCTTCACTTTTCGCGGTAGGAAATAGCAGCTTTTCTTCTATTGCAATGTGACGTAATAGGCCCTTACGAAATTCGTTGTATATCGTTCGATCGAAGTTGCTAGCAATGCTATTCAGGAGAAGAGCATCCAATCGCGCATGGTCCAATTCCATATACTCCTGGATCGAGCCAAACGTTGGTACGTGTTCCACTTATATGTTGCTTAGGACCTTGGGGACAAATGTAACGTCCAGACTGAGTTGTGCAACTTCTTCAATGTCCGGTGCAAGCATGCGATCCTCGTCGAGAAACGGTACGCGTTCACGGATAAGCTCATATGCTTTACCACTGCCTTTTCCAGGTTTAAGCGGCTTTAAGAAATCAATGCCCTGCGCCGCGCACAGCAGTTCTATTGATAGCACGCGGTGAACATTCTCCACCACTTTAAGCAGCTTCAGTGCGGCGATCGATCCCATCGAATTATGATCTTCCTGGTTCGCGCTCGTTGGGATCGAGTCAACACTCGCGGGATGAGCGAGCACTTTGTTCTCGCTCACAAGAGCAGCGGCCGTATATTGCGCGATCATAAAACCGGAGTTGAGTCCGCCGCGCGGTGTGAGGAATCGTGGCAGACCGTAGGATAAGGCGCCGTTGACCAGTCGTTCGGTTCGACGTTCAGAAATATTTGCCAGTTCGCTCAGCACAATTGCGAGATAGTCCAAAGCAAACGCAACCGGCTCACCATGGAAGTTACCACCCTCAAGGTGGGCACCTTCTTTATCCGGGATAATGAGAGGATTATCAGTTGCCGAGTTTATCTCGGTTGATAGAACCCGGCTCACAAAGTCGATAGTATCTCGAACAGCCCCGTGCACCTGCGGAATACAGCGCAAGGAATATGCGTCCTGCACGCGTGGGTCATCGTCGAGGTGCGACTTTCGGATCTCGCTACCTTCGACTAACATAAGCATTCGCTCAGCGACAAATCGCTGTCCGACATGTGGCCGCGCGGCCTGCACTCGCGGATCGAATGCGGTATCCGTTGCCCGCAAGGCTTCGAATGACATGGAAGCCGCGATCTCGGCGATATCGGCAAGCTGCTTTGCACGTTCGAGCATGAGCGAACCGATGGCCGACATCATCTGCGTACCATTGATGAGAGCAAGACCTTCTTTGGCCTCCAGCCTCAATGGTTTTATACCGGCACGATCCAATGCCTCTTTTGCGGGAAGAATATTTGAAGAGATGTCTTCTCCCCTTTGTTCGTTACCCTTTACCCGTATCGACCCTTCACCAGTTAATGCGAGAGCAAGGTGCGCCAATGGTGCAAGATCGCCGGATGAGCCAACGCTGCCGCGCGATGGAATGACCGGTAGTAGATCGGCCTTTAAAAATTCGAGCAGCTTTTCGATCACTTCCAATCGGACGCCGGAAAATCCTTTAGCAAGAGCATTCGCTCGGAGAAGGAGCATTGCACGCACAACCTCCGGCGAAAGCGGCTCTCCTACACCAGCACTATGGGAGCGGAGAAGATTTTGCTGCAACTCGCGGATCTGATCGTGCGCAATTCGCACATTTGCAAATTCTCCGAAGCCGGTCGTAATGCCGTAGATCGTTTCACCACGCTCGACCCATTCGTCCACTAGCTTACGTGAGGCAAGAATGGTTGGTTTTGCATTATCGGAGATACGAACGTCCGTTTCCTCGCGCCGTGATACATGCACGACATCCGCAGTTGTAAGGGAGTTACCGTCGAGAACTAGCAATCGAAAGCCTTTCTTTTGCCACAAAAATACGACACGGCTGTATTTTCGTAGCCGTGAGGCTCTTCTACAATATTCGAACACTCTATACGCCGCTCGGACGAACAGCACTTCGAGGCGGTAAAATGCGCGAAATCGCTGAAATCGACAATGCGGCTATCCTCGTTGGCGACGATGGTCGCATCGTAAACATCGGCCCGTTCGTAGAAGAAGAACTACATTTGGCCGCATTTAAGACAGAAGAGCAACTTCCCATCGAGACGATCGATTGTCGCGGTCTCGTCGCACTTCCCGGTTTTGTCGATTCTCATACGCATTGCGTATTTGCGGGCGAGCGCAGTAAAGAATTCACCATGCGCGCCGAAGGCCGGTCCTATCAGGAGATCGCGCGGATGGGCGGCGGCATTCGCGAATCGGTCAGGCAGGTACGCGAAGCATCGTCAGAAGAGATATTCCAACACTCGAAGCGCTTCGTTGAGCGGGCACTGGCGTTAGGTACGACGCTCATGGAAATTAAATCGGGCTATGGGCTTTCCACTGAAGACGAGCGCAAACTACTCCAGGCAGCTTCGCAGATCGCGGAAGAAACTGCAATGGAAGTGGTAACGACTTATCTCGGCGCGCATGCCGTCCCTAATGGAATTTCTCAGAGCGAGTACGTCCGCGAAGTCTGCACCAACCAACTGCCAGCGCTTCATTCCATGGCCGAGTTCTGTGATGTTTTTATGGACGAAGGTTACTTCACCAAGGAAGAGACAATAGAAATTTGTACTGCTGCAAAAAAACTCGGTATGAAGATCCGGTTGCATGCCGATGAGCTTGCGGAAACCAATGGTGCGCAAACTGCGGTCGAGCTGGGTGCCTTTAGTGCAGATCACTTACTAAAAGTTAGCGATGCTGGTATTGTAGCTCTTGCCAAAAGTGAGCATACGGTCGCAACACTATTACCGATGACAGCCCTTAGCCTTCGAACGCCGTATGCACCGGCGAGGAAACTCATCGATGGCGGCTGTGCTGTGGCCATTGCTACGGATTGCAATCCGGGTAGCTCGATGAGTGAGAATATGCAGTTCGTGTTCACGCTTGCAGTGATCGGCATGCAGATGTCTCCAGAAGAAGCGCTGACGGCAGCGACGCTGAACGGCGCTGCTGCGCTCGATCGAGCGGAAACCCACGGTTCGCTCGAACGGAATAAAGTCGCGGACTTCGTGTTGTACGATATTCCACGCCTCGAATATCTGCCGTATCATATTGCCATGAGCGATGTGGTCTCGGTCATAAAGCATGGTGAGGTGGTTGCCGGCGAGCGTTTATCGTGAAACAGGTACTTTTTTTACTGATCCTTATTCTGTGGGGCATCTTTCAAGCCCGCAGAAAAGCCATGCGCGAAGCCGAGCGAAAGGAAAGACGTCAATCGCCTCAGCCTCCTGTTAGACGTGCTGCAGGTCCGGTAACGGCGGCCCAAAATCGGATGGAGAGCTATGCCGAATCTTCGTCCCTGTACTCGCGAGCTGAAGCATTACGACGAGAGACGGGCCAGTTCTTGCAGCAAGCTCAGACTTCCGAACCCGAAGATGCAAAGCCTCTTGTTGTAGATAACGATCGAGCAACCGCAGATACGGAGAGGGTCGACGAGATCGTACCTCAAGAATCGAAACTAATGCGCGATGCCTACGAAGAAACCACGACCGTTCGGCGCAGAATTAGCTTCGATAAAGAATCGCTTCGGACCTTTTTTGTGACCAAAGAAGTACTGGGTCCGCCTCGCTCGCGGAAACCACATCGACCGGGCGTTAAGAATCAATAGTTTTATGGCGATCGAACGCAGACAGCTCGAGTTACCCGAAATGCTCGAACGGAAGAACTTCGATGTAACGACGTTCTTTTCCGTGATCCTCCTGCTTATCGCGGGCTCTCTTGCCATATACAGCGCCACGTACGCCGCCAACATGAACAATCGCTTTGGCCAGCAATTGCTTTTTGCGGCCGGCGGCATCGGCGGTATGATCATCATGGCGCTTCTGCCCGTCCGGTGGTTTCAGGTGATCGCGTATCCCCTCTATGTTATCAGTCTGGCGCTACTCGTTTTCGTAGCTGTAAAAGGCAAGCTGGTTTACGGTCACCGAAGCTGGATCGCGATCGGCAGCTTTCAATTCCAACCTTCGGAAATATCGAAGCTCGCCACCATCTTTACCATCGGCGCTTTCCTTAATAAAGGACGAGACCTTAGTAAAGCGAAGAACGTCCTTATTATTTGTGGCTTGGTCGTATTACCAGTCGCTCTTATTATGAAAGAGCCTGACCCCGGAACAGGAGTCATCTTTGCAGGACTAATGGTGATCCTTCTCCTCTGGTCCGGCGTCGACTTATTCCTTTTGGCGGCAGTCGTTATTCCAGCGCTGGTCGCAGTGCTCTCTTTGTTCGGTCAAACACCGACCGTCATTTCCGTACTTGCTGGCGGAGCTATCCTCTTTTTTATTTTTCGCCGAAATATAATTTTAACGATTCTCGCTTTTGGGGTCGTAATTGCGGTCGCCTTCTCAACAAATTTTATTTACGAGCATTTGCATCAATACCAGCGAAATCGTGTGCAGGTGTTGCTCGATCCGGAGCTCGACCCACTCGGTGCTGGATACAACGTCATTCAAACCCGCATGGCCATTGGCTCCGGTGGTATTACCGGCAAAGGCTATCTAAAAGGCACACAAACGCAACTGCGGTATGTACCTAAGCAATGGACCGACTTTATTATTAGCGTGCCCGCCGAGGAATTCGGATTTATTGGAGCGGTCGTTATTCTGCTTCTTTATCTCTTTGTAATATTCCGAGGTGTTGCCATAGCCTCCAGCGTACGAAGTATGTTCTCGAGCGTTGTTGCAATGGGTATTGCGGCGATCTGGTTTTTACATGTGACCGTTAACATCGGCATGGCATTGGGACTCATGCCCGTTATCGGTATCCCACTGCCCTTTATGAGTTACGGCGGCTCAGCTCTTCTCACCAATCTGCTAATGGCTGGGATACTGATGAATTTGTATCGAAATCGAAAGGTCCTCTTCTAACCAGGATTCTCTGGATTATAAAGATTCACAGGATTGATTTTTTAAGGATGGGCTCGCCTATCCGCTACGGAATGGTTTTTAAGAGATGCGGAGCTCGCTTTATCGCACTAGGAAGGATCTAAAAGGATGAGACTCAATCATTCAAAATCCCGAAAATCAATCCTGGAAATCCTTCCAATCCTGTAAATCCAGGTTCTTGATTTTTGTCGGCGTGGCGGGATTTGAACCCACGACCCCTACTACCCCAAAGTAGTGCGCTACCAGGCTGCGCTACACGCCGTTTTAAGTGCTAAGTCCCGACGGACAGGTGCTTAGTTTTAGATATCGCGGGTAACGGTGCCCTTTCGTGGGCCGTTCCGCGACCCGGTAGTTTCGGTCTAAAACCTTCTATGGGCCAAAGGCGTTTGGGGCCGCGAATTACAATAGGCGCGGTGCTACTGCGTCATTTCCGTTTTAGCCGCCGCAACTCGCACTTTTAAGCCACATGAACGACAACAAGACTACGACGATCGGGATCATACTCATTTTCGTGGTCTTTATTGGCTGGTTCATCTATATGAACGGCCAGACGCCGAAGCCTTCGCCGAAAACCGCGAAACCGGTCGCGACCGATACTGCTAAGGCTGCAACTCCCCCACCAGCCACAACGGCTGAAGTGACGCCGCCGACACGAGATACCGTTCAACACTCGTCTGTATTCTCGACAACTTCTACTGTGCCCGAAGTTACCAAGACGATCGAGACTCCACTTTTTACTGCTGTTGTGAGCTCCAACGGTGCCGCGATCTCCGATTTTCAACTCAAGCAGTATAAAACGTGGGACAAGAAGCCGGTTGATCTTATCAATCACGAGGATTATCACGGCGGCGACATCAACTTGAAGTTTGTCGTTTCGGATGGTAAAACGGTCGAGACGAATTCGCTGCCGTTCATTCTCGATCCAAAGCCGCTCTCGCTTGGTGCAGGCGATAGCATGGGCTTCTCCGCTATTTACCGCCTCGATAGCGGCCGCTCGATCGAAAAAGTATTTCACTTTTCTGGCAAAGGGTATCTGATCGGCATCGAGTATAAGTTACACGGTTTGGAGAATACGGTTAGCGGATACCATTATACTGCTTCGCTCGATGATCCTATTCCGTACGTGGAACGCCGTAGTCAGGACGAATCGTCGAATGCAAAAGTGTTCGCGGGAATTGCAGGCGAGATGGAAGATCTCACCGTTACAAAAGCGGGTACCGAGCAGAACAAGCCGCTCAATGGCGACATCAGTTACGCTGGCATGCGTAACCAGTACTTCGAGCAAGCGATGATACCGGTTGGGCAAAAGGCCATCAGTGCGGACCTTAGCGGACGCGCATTTCAGGCACCCGACGGCGGAGTGATCGCGAAGTATTCGGCTTCGATGAATATTCCGATCGGAAGAACGCACGACCAAACGCTCGGCTTCGCAATGTATTTTGGTCCGTTAGAATATGACCGCATCGAAGCACTCGGCGTCGGACTCGAACAATCGATGTACTTTGGATGGACATTTCTTGTTCGCCCGATCTCGATCCATCTGCTACTTCCCTTCTTCCTTTGGCTTCACGGCTTCTTCTCAAATTGGGGCGTCGTCATTATCGTCTTCTCGATCGTTATTAAACTTGTAACGATACCGCTCTCGACCGGACAAATGCGCTCTATGCGTAAGATGCAGGTCCTGCAGCCGAAGGTGACGGAGGTCCGCGATAAGTACAAGGACGACCCGAAGAAAATGAACGAAGAGTTGCTGAAGGTCTATCGCACGTACGGTGTGAATCCGGCAGGAGGTTGCTTACCTCTCGTGCTTCAGATGCCGATCCTCTTCGCGCTTTACCAAGTGCTTAAGAATGTTATTCAGCTTCGACAGGCACCGTTCGGATTGTGGATCAACGACCTTTCTATACCGGACGCTCTTTTCCATTTTGGTACGAAGCTCCCGCTCATCGGCGATCAGATCAGCGGACTCACATTGCTGCTCGTCGTTACGATGTTCGTTCAGCAGCTTTTTACGGTGACGGATCCGAGGCAGAAGTCGATGGCGTATATCATGCCGATCGTTTTCATCTTCATGTTCAATAATCTGCCGAGTGGCGTCGCGTTGTACTACTTCATGTTCAACATCTTCGGACTCCTTCAGCAGCTTTACCTCACAAAGATCGCTACGCCTCCCTCGATCGAAGAGATGAAAGCCAATCCGAAAAAAGGCGGCGGAATCATGGGTCGCTTGCAAGAGATGGAGAAGCAACAGCGTCAGGTCCGCCAGCAACAGTACGCTGGCAAGAAACGCTAAGCCTCTTTGTAATTAATAATTACGAGTTGGGTCTCGTGTACTGGCGATCTCCGGATCGCCAGCCGTGCGGACCGAGCAAAAAGTCCCATCGCATAGTACACTGCAACAGGACTCAATCTATTTCCAACGAACGACGGCCACCTGAGGGAGCACGCGCACCGCGCGCGTAGGTCGAGCGTCTCGCTCGACATCCGTGGGGTTGGGGTGGTGGGGCCCGGTGCCTTACTGTCTCCTTGTAGGACTTCGCGTAACGCACGAACGTAAGCGACGATCTATCTTCTAAACGGGAGGGATCACGCGTAACTCTAATCTCTAGATGTCTGTACTGACAGAGGCGTGTATCACCAGGTAGGATCGGGACCGCTTAGCTGTCCAGCAGTAACTCACTTTCTCAAGCACACATACCGAGCAACGAAATAATAGAACATAGAATAATGTCAAAAAGTTTCCAAGAATAGGTAATATTTTGACAATTATATATTTTGGTGGGGAGTGTCGAGCGTGGATGCTCGACCTACGCGCTAATCGCCCCGAAGGGGCATCGGTTATTAGCCAGGGGTGGAGCGAAGCGCAACCCCTGGATGCAAGTATATTTTTTTCAAAAGCTATGAAGGGACGATGCAATCTCTCTCGATCGAGAGGGGATCCGGCAGAGTCGCCGGACACCACGCGGTCCCTTGTCCAAGGAAGTCGCGTATCGAACAGGTTGTTGACGATCCCGAAATATTGCGATCTTACCGGAGCTTGAAATAATCTTTCACTTTTTAACCCCCCGATTGAAATCGGGGGCTACAACTATTTCGCTCCTAACGGAGCGGATTCTAAAACATCTTTCCTTCTCTCCACTCTACATGCGTGCGGTTAAACGAGCGTTATCTTTTAAGAGTAATTAATCTTGAGGCTGAAATTCCATCTGCAACTACTCGAAGGAAATAATTTCCGGAGCAAAGCGTGACAAGATCGATCGTAGAAACATTGGAAGTTGATGCGAACGATGTTTTAAGGCATCGCCCAAGTTCGTCGTATAGCTCGAACCGAATATCAGGAGAATATTCGGGTGAATGATAACCTATCGAGAGTTTTCCATTTTCAATCCTTGTCCAATCAATGGAAAAGCCGGACTCTTCGCTTGATGATTCTACTCCCTCCAGCCCTAACACCTTCACGGCCCAGTGCTGATCTTCGTTGGAGTTGACACACGGCGAAAGTACCTGATTCCCTACTTGTAATGTCAAGTCCTGTAACTTTACCTCCGTGGCAGTTAGTGTTTGGGCCTTGGGCAAAAATATTGCGGTACCAAGGCTCAGTGGTTGTGTGGCAGTAGATGAGATATTATCTATAGTGAAGTTCACGGAGTTACCATGCGATGTCATGCTCGATGTGATCCATCCGGCCGGAGCGACGTAACCATCAAATCGGACGACGGATGAGTCCCAACTATAGGTACCGGCCATTTGCTGCAAGTCCGGCCACAGGGAATCGAGATTGATCGAAGAATTGACGTCGACCAGCATAGATAAAGAATCGGGCCGAACGAAGTATGAAGAAGCTATAGAGCGATGAAGTGAGCAGGCTAGAGATGAGGGGGAAGACAGATCTCCCAAGTCAAGAATCTCACAATCATTTAATGCATAATTAGAATTTTGGTACGGATATCCGGTAGCTTTACCACCTAGTACATAGATTTTTCGAGAAGTTACACATGAGCCTGGCAATTGAGTCTTTGCATAGATCGTAATATTAGCCATTACAGGTTCAAGCAGCGGTGGTCCTTCATAGGATTTCTCATTCAAAAATGAATACCACGTTGTACTCTGCATGCCGTTCCCATTGGAATCGACGCCACCAATTAGGATAACTGAATCCTCGATTAACGTCGCATGCGGATCCGAACGAGGGATGATCACACCCGCATCACGCCAATGGCCCGTCATAGGGTTAAGAGCTTCTACCCGATGAGTCAGTTTCAGCTTATATCCCGTATCATTTGTAAACACAAAAATGTCCCCGGATTTTGGATAGCGTAGAGAATTGAAATGTGCTCCTTGTCTATCGATCATGGAATCGACGAGAGACCATTTCATTTCTGCTATTGAAAATTTTTGTGTTGTCTTTGACTTGAACCCGCCATACCCAGCTTGATTTCCTCCTAATACAAAAATCGCCTTTGCCTCCGGTGAGTAAACACAAGAACTAAATGCGACACTTGCTGGCATGTTAGATAACGCTATCATTGTCCCTGTTGAAGGACTATATAGGTCGGCAGAATTTACATAATCTGCTGTATTGGCATCGAGACCTCCAATCAGCGCGATACGTCCGGAGTCGATCATGCAATCTTCCTGTATTTCGCGCGGTACACTCATGGAGGCGGTGTAAGTCCATTTGTCGATGCTGGGATCATATATTTCGCAGGTCTTCGATGTGGGAGTGATGTTGACGCCAAGAACCGTAAGTCCTCCGGCAACGAAGACTCGGCCATCATCCAGAACGAACGCAGTAAAGCGAAGCCGCGGCTCATGCATTGACGCCACATCTTGCCAAGTATCCGTGCGCGGATCATAAATTTCACAAGAACTAAGAACATCCGTACCATTCTCTCCACCCATTACCATAATACGGCCGTTCTTTAGCAATACGGCTTTATGCTGTGCCCTTGCGTGCTTCATCGGCGCGATGTACTTCCACGACTGGGCCGCTGCAATCTGCGCACTAAGGATGGCGAGACTGATTGTGAGAAGAATTCGAGTTTTCATTTTATGATCATTCTTGAGATCACACTTGACCGATCGGAAGCACGAAGGAGATATGTACCCTCTGATAAATCCTGGATGTTTATCGAGAGCGGGTTTGTGCCGATAGACTCGATTACTCTTACCTTGCGACCAACGATGTCGTATAGCTCGAATCGAATATCACGAGAATATTCGGGTGAATGGTAACCGACGGTGAGCACTCCGTTTTCAATCCTCGTCCAATCAATTGAAAAGCCGGACACTTCGCTCGATGACTCTACCCCTTCCAATCCTAGCACTTTTACCGCCCAGTGCTGATCTTCGTTGCTACTAAGGCACGGAGTCAGCAACTTGCTTCCAGCCTGCAGTGTCAAATTCTGAAGATCAACGTTGCTCGCCGTAAGTGTTTGCACTTTGGGCAGAAATAGGGCGGTCCCAAGATCAAGTGGATGTGTGGGGGAAGACGCGAGGTTTTGAATCGTAAAGTCTTCTGAATTACCGTGGGAGACAAGTCCTGTTGTAGTCCATCCGTTCGGTGGAATGTAACCGGCGAATCTCACGACGGAGGAATCCCAGCTGTAGGTGCCAGAAATTTGCTTTATGGTTGGCCAGATTGAGTCTAGATTTATCGACGCATTCACATCGAGCAGCATAGGAAGTGAGTCAGGCAAGCCATAGTAGGATGCGGCGATTGATCTATGCAAAGACAAATCCGAGGAGATAGGCATTGAATCGGCCAGTTCTAGTACTTCGCATCGATTGTGAAACAAGTTATCGCCAATACGGCCGCCGAAAACGTAAAAGCTCTTGGTCAGGATGCACGAGCCTGCAGCTTTATGGTAGCCGTAGTAAATCGGAGCCTCATTCGTCTCACCTTCCAGCAATGGAGGTGCGAGTCGAGCCCGACCTGTGGTCGGGTTATACCACCAACAAGCCGTCCGAAATGCTTCTAAAGAACTTGGAAGTGTATAGACTCCTCCCGTTATGAGGATTGAATCATCGACAAGCGTTGCATTGTGATTCCATCGAGAATCGATTGAATCGGTAAACCTCCACACTTGGGTCTTGACATCGAATTCTTCAATATTTCCGATCTGATGTCCAAGATAGTCGTTCCCTCCAGACACAATTACGCAATCATTTGTCGGGGCTAAAATCGTACTGTACATTCCTCCCTGAAGTTCGAGCATCGTATCTTTGGAGGACCACGTCCCTGTTGAGAAGCCGAATGCTTGCGTAAGTTTATGTATCCTACTTAAAAAACCATAAGTACCTCCCGGAATAAAGGCCGTATTTGTAACGGGATCATACACCGCAGACATAAAGGCAGCAGGTGTAGGAATTGGAGGGAGCGAGCTGAACTGACCTGTCTTTGGATCGTAAACTTCACATGAACTTGGGTAGGAGCCGTCATTCGCGTTTAATCCAGCAAACACTGCAATTCGACCGTCTGAGATCTTGCAGGCGGCAAATCCTTCGCGAGGTGCACTCATCGATGCTGCAAGACTCCATTCATTTTTATTTGGGTCATAAATTTCGCAGGTGGCCGTTGTGAGTGTTGGTGGATTAATGCCGATTGCTGAGAGTCCACCCGCAACGAAAACACGCCCGTCGTTAAGAACAAAAGCTTGGAATCTATATCTTGCTACGTTCAGGGATGCCGCTTCGGTCCACGTATCAGAGTTTGGATCATACAATTCACAAGATTGAAGCGCGGAATTACCATCCTGTCCTCCGATAACCAGGATTTTTCCGTTCTGCAAAAGAACTGCCCGGTGTTCTCCCCTTGCATGCTTCATCGGCGCGATGTACTTCCACGACTGGGCCGTTGCAACGTGTGCACTAAGGACGGCGAGGATAACCGGAATGAGAACTCGTGTCTTCATACCACAACCACAATTTTTGGTGAGGGCAATTCGACCGGGAATTGCTCTAAGGTAACAATCCCTGGGAGAATGAATTGTTACACCCCAACCGGTCGCTTTTGGGATTGATTCTCAGCACTCAACACTTAGCACTCAGCACTACACCATGCTGGGCCTATTCCATGATACTATTGTCGCGATAGCCACACCGGAGAGCCGGAGTGCGCTGGCTATCGTGCGCATTTCGGGTCCGGATGCGATCGGCATGTTGGGGAAAATTGTGGGCGATTCGGCGTCGGTGTTTGCGGCACGAGGAGGCGGGGCTATTTACACCAGTGTTGTAGGCTCCACGCCGCCACCCCCGCGCATCGTGGGCGATGCTAGCCCCCTTCTCATCCGTTTCACTCCTGAGGAGGGGGTACGCGGTTCTGAAGAGGTGGTACGCGGTACGGTGGGACGCACAATTGATGATGTCGTGATACATGTGTACCGCGCTCGCCGATCCTATACCGGCGAGGACCTGTGTGAGATCACATGCCACGGTTCGCCTGTAATAGCGCGGGAAATTGTCGCATTGCTAGTAGCGAACGGTGCACGCCACGCCGAGCCTGGAGAGTTTTCGCGGCGCGCCTTCTTTAATGGTAAGATCGGACTCGAAGAAGCAGAGCTTATTTCCGTTAAAGCTAATGCCGAAAGCGAGCGCGAGCTGCGAGGAGCGGAGCTTGCACTCGCTGAGAAATATGTGCACCTTCGGTCAGCGCATGACAAGCTTATTAGCCTTATCGCTCAGGTCGATGCAGAAATAGACTTCGGTGATAGCGACCAGATCGAGATCTACGACTTCGATTCTCGCATTGCAGAAGTGACGAGTGAGATCGAACTGCTTGTGCGGAATAGCGCGAATCGCCGCGAAAATACGGGCTATTTTACGGTTGCGCTCGTAGGTCCGCCGAATGTTGGCAAGAGCAGCGTCTTTAATGCACTGCTGAATTTCGAGCGTAGCATTGTCAGCGATATTCCCGGCACCACGCGCGATTATGTTGAAGCGTTTATCAATGTCGGCGGCTTTCGTGTAAAGCTTGTGGATACGGCCGGCTTGCGCGAAGCCGATGAGTCGCTCGAGGCGCGAGGTATTTCGCTCGGTTCGGAAGCCGCTCGCCATGCCGATATTTCTCTGCGAGTAACCGAGCCTGGCGGCCGCTCCCCTATTCTTTCCGATGGAGAAATTCTTCTTCACAATAAGATCGATCTCGATTCTTGGAATGAAGGCTTGTCGCTATCGGCACTGACCGGCGATGGGATCGAGCTATTTCACGCATGGCTTTTGCACGAATTCGAACAGCGTTCGGAAACGCTCAATCAAATTAGCCTTAGTGAGTCGGAGCGATCGGTGTTGGAATCGGTCTTAGTCTCTTTACGGGAAGTACGAAGCGATGCAGAGCCGGCGATCTTATCCGAGGAACTACGTCTTGCCGCTTCTAGATTGTCACAACTCTTAGGAATAAACGTTGGGCAAGAAAGCCTCGACTATATATTCTCTAAAATGTGCATAGGCAAGTGACTATTATTTATTAATTGCTAATTTCTAATTATTGTAGTTCCACGTGGAACAGTTTGCAGACATCATAGTCATCGGAGGCGGCCACGCCGGTATAGAGGCAGCGAATGCAGCTCATAAAATGGGGCTGATGGTTCGCTTACTTTCTATGTCTGCGAGCAAGGTAGGAGAATTATCCTGTAATCCGGCGGTAGGCGGCACGGCGAAGGGGCAGGTCGTAAAGGAGATCGATGCACTTGGCGGTTTAATGGGCGAGATCACCGATGAGTGCTCATTGCAATTTCGGATGCTTAATCGATCCAAAGGGCCAGCAGTGTGGTCGCCCCGTAGCCAGGTTAGCCGCAGCCTCTACCCTATTGTGGCCCAACGTCGACTTCGAGAACTTGATCCGGATATCATCTGCGAGGCTTCAGTTTCCAGGATCTGGATCGAGGACGGCAAAGCGGTAGGTGTTGTTTTGGCTAATGGAGATCGCCTGCTATCCCAGGCGGTTATTGTATGTGCAGGTACTTTCCTTAACGGGGTGATGCATACTGGCCTCCGGCAGTCTGTTGGCGGTAGATATGGAGAAAGAGCGGCATCCTTAAGTACCGAGCCTGAGGGAGCCTTAAAACTGCAGACTGCCAGGCTTAAAACCGGTACTCCCCCACGTATTTCGCTTAAATCGATCGATCTTTCGGGCCTCGAGGTGCAGCCCGGCGATGAGAAGACCATTCCCTTCTCCTCCCGAACGAGAAGTAGTCTTACAAACTCCATCTCCTGCTACCTTACCTATACATCCACGAAGACCCACGAAATCCTGGCAAATGGATTCGAGCAATCCCCAATGTTTCGTGGCGTCATTCAGGGTAAAGGACCGCGATATTGCCCGTCAATAGAAGATAAGATCGTCCGTTTTGCAGATAAGTCACAACATCACATTTTTCTCGAGCCAGAAGAAGCCGACGGTGATGTGGTGTATGTAAACGGCTTCTCTACCAGCCTACCCGCCGATATCCAACTTGAAGCATTACGGACATTGCCGGGATTGGAGAACGTCGACATGCTCCGCCCAGGCTACGCGGTAGAATATGATTACTTCCCTGCTTATCAGCTCCATCACACACTGGAAAGCAAACACATTGAAGGACTGTATTTCGCGGGTCAGGTAAATGGCACTTCCGGCTATGAAGAGGCGGCCGGTCAGGGATTAGTGGCCGGAATTAACGCTGCTGCTAAGCTATCTGGAAAGCCTGAATTTATTCTCGGTCGGGACGAAGCATATATAGGCGTACTGATCGACGACCTGATAAATAAAATTCAGGAAGAGCCGTATCGCCTGTTTACCTCGAGTGCGGAGCATCGTCTCTTACTTAGGCAGGATAATGCTGATCTCCGTTTATCCGAGCGTGCGCATTCCTATGGATTGACCTCTGATCCCGAATGGCAATCTGTTAGAGAAAAGCGAGATCTCATTGCCAAAGCCATGGAATGGACAGAGACAGAGAAAATTAAAGTTTCGACCGATCCATTAGTAAGGGATACGGTAAAAAGCCAGATCAAGGCAAAGCGCGGGTCATTCAGGCAATATCTTCAGGACTCAGCAAATGAGGGACTAAAAGCGCAGCTATTGCCTCGAGAAGACTTGCTTACCCTTATCGATACCGAGATAGCTTACGAAGGGTATGTTAAGCAGCATAAGCAGCAGATCGCTCGGCTAAGGGATAGTGAGGAAAGGGTTATTCCATTAAACTTCAACTTTCATGGGTTAACTACCATCAGTAAGGAATCTCGAGAGGTACTAGCCAAAGTCCAACCGCGCACGATAGGGCAGGCCTCAAGGCTTCCAGGTGTGACACCATCCGATGCTGCCATTTTGATGGTCGCTGTGCACCGGCATTCCACGTTCCACGTGGAACACGATATTTAGTTATATTATAGAAATTTATTATATATTCTATCACTATTTCGCCCTAATAAATGAGCAATACTCTCTTTGATGAAGTAAAATCGCTTGCTACCGAGCAGCGAAACCCGCGTTCCTATACGATGGACGAGATGAGTACGACCGAAGTACTTACCCTCATCAATGAAGAGGATGCAAAAGTGGCGGAAGCGGTAAAAGCCGAAATCCCTCACATCGCAACGGTGGTTGATGAGCTGGTAACAAAGTTTAAGAATGGGGGACGGCTGTTTTACGTCGGTGCCGGGACGAGTGGCAGAATGGGAGTGGTCGATGCTGCGGAGTGTCCGCCGACATTCGGCACAAAGCCGGCGATGATACAGGCACTTATCGCCGGTGGTAAAGAAGCCGTATTCAAGGCGCAGGAAGGGGCCGAAGATAAACCGGAGGAGGGCGCGAAAGCGATCAGCCTGTGTGCAGTGTCAAAAAAAGATATGGTGATCGGCATTGCGGCCAGTAAGCGAACGCCCTTCGTGCTCGGTGCTCTCGAACGTGCTTATCAGGCTGGAGCCTATACCGTGCTTCTCACCACGAATCCCCGAGAATCCGTATCGCACGAGTATTTACACGAATCGATCTGTCCCGTCGTAGGACCGGAAGTACTGATGGGTTCAACGCGAATGAAATCCGCCGTCGCCCAGAAGATGGTGCTCACCATGATCACGACGACAGCCATGATCCGCCTTGGCAAGGTATACGAGAACATGATGGTCGACCTTCAACTTACGAATAAGAAGCTGGAAGAACGTGCAAAGCGGATCATAATGATCGCGACCAGTTGTGACTATAGGCGCGCGGAAGAACTGCTGCATGAGAGCGGGGGACATGTCAAAACTGCGATCGTGATGGAACGGGCACACTGTGATAAGCGAGCAGCACAGGCAATGCTTAACGAGAGTGATGGTTTTGTGAAGCGCGCCATTCAACGTTTAGACAAACAATAATTCTAAGCGCATTAACAGTTACATAAAGGAAGTTCGCTTATATTTGCACTTCTTCCTTCGCCTACTTCGGTCGATCGCTTTTGGACGTCTTTATTTCATATTCCCGAACGGATACCGCTTATGCCAGCGAGTTGGCGGAGCTATTGCAGTCGGCCGGTCTCTCCTGTTGGATCGACCAGCAGGGAATAGAGGTCGCCACCAGCTGGTCTCGTGAGATCGTACAAGCGATAGACCAGTGCCGGGCTATGGTCGTGCTGCTCTCGCATGCATCGAATAACTCGACGAACGTACACAAAGAAGTCGCTCTGGCATCGGAAAAGAAAAAGAAGATACTGCCACTGGATATAGAGCCGGTACAGCTTAGTGAAGATTTGCAGTATCACTTAGCAGGGGTGCAACGAGCACCGATGACGAATATCGATGCGATCATCCGGGCACTTGAAAAGCTGGGCCTGGCCCCGACGACTACGCCACAGGCGCCAAAGATCGTTCGTGAAGAGGATGGTAAAAAGAGCTTGATGGTCTTGCCCTTCGAAGACCTATCGCCGACGCGGGATAATGAGTGGTTTGTCGATGGCATGGTCTCCGAACTCATCAGCGCTCTTTCCAATGTGAAGGCGCTCCGCGTTGCACATAACCAAGCGACAAAGGAGTATAAACGATATCAAGGGCAACTTACTGCATACGCCCGGGAAATGCGGATTCGCTATTTCGTACAAGGCGATGTGCGAAAGTTCGGTGACAACATTAAGATCAGCGTACGCTTGCTTGATATCGAAAGCGGAGATAGCCTTTGGCAGGACTCGATGAAAGGGACGATGAATGACATCTTCGATATCCAGGAAAAGGTAGCCGAAAAGGTTGTGCAAGGTTTAAAAGTCCACCTTGGAACACGTGAAAAGAAAAAGCTCCACGAACGGGATACTGAAAATAGCGAGGCATATGAGCTTTACCTGAAGGCAGACCAATATCAGGGACGTCAGACACGGGAAGGATATGCCCTTGGAATACGCTTGCTTTCACAAGCAATTGAACTGGATCCGAATTATACCGGGGCGCTACGTTTCAAAGCATATCTTTTAACCGAGCTTTACCGGTTATACGAGCGTGATCCGAAATTATTGGAAGAAGCAGAGTCGCTTTCAAAGCGGGCTCTCGAAATTCGACCGGAATTCGCTTCCGCATTTCAACCGCTTTCATCGGTCTATCGCATGCAAGGGAAGTTTGCTGAAGCAGAAGCCGCTGCGAAAGAATATATCCGCCTGGATCCGGAGAACGCCGCCAGCCATTTTTCCCTTGCTTTTTTTTATGATGAGATTGGTCAGCCGGCGCTTTCTCTCGAACCGTATGAGCAAGCTATCAAGGTTAATGATGAGAATCTTTCGTCGTACTTCAATCTCGTCATCTCTGCGGATCGAGCAGGAGATCGCGAACGTCTATTGAAATGGGCTCGCGCGGCTCTTCCTCATTTTGAAAAACGTCTCCGGCTTTCACCGGATGATGAGCACGCGGCGGTCGCCTATGCAACCCTGCTCGAGTATTTGAAGGAACGCGATCGTGCCTTGGAAGCTCTTGCACCACTTACAAAGAAGGCAGATCTCGATGGAGTGTCACTCTATAACGTTGGCTGCATTTATTCCAGGTTGGGTGATTTTGCCACGGCATTCCAGGTCTTAGGACGAGCACTGGATGTAGGCTTCTCGAACTTTGAGTTATTTCACAATGACCCGGACCTAAGCCCTTTGCGCTCCATGGATGAGTTTCACGCGTTGCTTAAACGAGTCGAGGCATTGCAGCGTGGCTGATATCTTCATCTCATATTCTCGAAAAGATTCGGACCAGGCCCTGATGCTTGCGGATCAGCTACGCACGAACGGGCTTACCGTTTGGGTTGACCAGCACGGCATTTTCGGCGCCGAGCACTGGGCCACCGAGATCGTTGAAGGTATCAGTTCGTGTTCCACGTTTCTCGTTCTTCTATCTCCATCTTCGACCGAGTCCGAAAATGTTCTTAAAGAGCTGACGCTTGCCTTTGAAAAACAAAAGCGAATACTGCCAGTCGAGTTACAGTCCGTATCACTTCCTTCTTCGTTCGAATATCCACTTGCAGGATTGCAGCGCGTGGCCATTTCTGATTTCCCGGCCATTCTACGTGCTCATAAGCATGGCATATCCAAGGTTCTGCGGAAAGACTCGCGTAAGTCTCTTATGATCTTACCGTTTGAAGATCTTTCACCAGCCAGTGAAGATAATACGTGGTTCGCAGATGGACTGACGGTCGAGCTTATTAGTGCCTTGTCGAATATTAAAAGCCTTCGCATTCCCGACCGCCGAACTTCGATGGAGTTCAAAGGCTTCAGGGGCAAAACGACCGAGATCGCGCGCGATCTTAATGTCCGGTATTTTATCGAAGGAAATGTCCGCAAGTTTAGCGATCAGATAAAGATCAGCGTCGAACTGCTCGACATCGATACCGGCGATTATTTGTGGCAGCATTCGTATCGGGGTCAGTTCAAAGACATTTTTGAAATTCAGGAAACGCTCGCGCGAGAAGTCGTTCATGGGCTCGAGCTTCATTTGACAAGCAGCGAAGAGCAGAAAGTTATTGCCAAACGAACAGAAAATCCGCTTGCTTACGAGCATTTCCTTAAAGCCGGAGAAGAGATCGAGCGAAATACAAAGCAAGGATTCGAACGGGCATTATATCACTATCTCGAAGCCGGTCGATTAGATGTTAGCTTTGCTTCCGCGTTCATTTGGGGTGCTAATGCTCATCTTGCTCTCTATCGCTCGTACGATCGCAACGTAATGCACCTCGAGGAAGCGGAGCGTTTGATCGAAACCGGACAGCGTGCCGATCCAAATGATTTTGAAAGCCTCTCTATTCTCTCTCGTTTACGGATGTTTCAGGGTAGAACAGAGGAAGCAGAAAAACTGGCTAAAAAGTGTGTTGTGGTCTCTCCGGATGGCAATAGTTATTTTGCCCTTGGGTATTTTTACTATCAAACAGGCAGGGCTATCGAAGCGGCTGCAGCCTACCAGGAGTGCATTCATTTCCGCCCCAACTATTTAACCGCTCATTGGAATCTCATCGCCGCCTATAATCGATTAGGCGATCACGTGGCCGCGAAGGCCGCTGCGGGACAAGCCATACCTCTCTTTGAGAAGCGGTTAAAACTATTTCCGGACGACGAACATGCGAGTGTCTGGCTTGCCAATATCTATTTTTTTGATGGCAGGAGTGAGAAGGTCTTGGAGTTGCTCGAATCGCTGAAGAATGTTAAGGATGCCGACTCCCACTATAATTTGGGATGCCTTGCTGCTAAAGCAGGGAAGCTCGATCTTGCGATGCAATACCTTATGAATGCACGCGCCCGTGGATTCGTCTACGTTGAAGCCTTTCGCAACGATCCCGATCTCGACTCGCTGCGAGAACGAGAGGATTTTCAAACCATGATAGAGGAATTAGAAGGCGCTCATGTCTGACATTTTTATATCATACTCTCGGCAGGATTCGGAGCAAGCGCTTCATTTGGTTGAACGACTCCGCTCTCACGGTCTTAGCATCTGGCTCGATCAACGTAATATCGCAGGTGCGGAGCATTGGGGCGCTGAGATCGTGGAAGGCATTCATCAGTGCT